>NZ_JAEKER010000001.1:0-3062500 GCF_016651015.1 Bacillus sp. TH22 | reverse complement strand
CTGACACCTGCCCGGTGTCCGGAAGGTTAAGGAGAGGGGTTAGCGTAAGCGAAGCTCTGAACTGAAGCCCCAGTAAACGGCGGCCGTAACTATAACGGTCCTAAGGTAGCGAAATTCCTTGTCGGGTAAGTTCCGACCCGCACGAAAGGTGTAACGATTTGGGCACTGTCTCAACCAGAGACTCGGTGAAATTATAGTACCTGTGAAGATGCAGGTTACCCGCGACAGGACGGAAAGACCCCGTGGAGCTTTACTGTAGCCTGATATTGAATTTTGGTACAGTTTGTACAGGATAGGCGGGAGCCATTGAAACCGGAGCGCTAGCTTCGGTGGAGGCGCTGGTGGGATACCGCCCTGACTGTATTGAAATTCTAACCTACGGGTCTTATCGACCCGGGAGACAGTGTCAGGTGGGCAGTTTGACTGGGGCGGTCGCCTCCTAAAGTGTAACGGAGGCGCCCAAAGGTTCCCTCAGAATGGTTGGAAATCATTCGTAGAGTGCAAAGGCATAAGGGAGCTTGACTGCGAGACCTACAAGTCGAGCAGGGACGAAAGTCGGGCTTAGTGATCCGGTGGTTCCGCATGGAAGGGCCATCGCTCAACGGATAAAAGCTACCCCGGGGATAACAGGCTTATCTCCCCCAAGAGTCCACATCGACGGGGAGGTTTGGCACCTCGATGTCGGCTCATCGCATCCTGGGGCTGTAGTCGGTCCCAAGGGTTGGGCTGTTCGCCCATTAAAGCGGTACGCGAGCTGGGTTCAGAACGTCGTGAGACAGTTCGGTCCCTATCCGTCGTGGGCGCAGGAAATTTGAGAGGAGCTGTCCTTAGTACGAGAGGACCGGGATGGACGCACCGCTGGTGTACCAGTTGTTCTGCCAAGGGCATAGCTGGGTAGCTATGTGCGGAAGGGATAAGTGCTGAAAGCATCTAAGCATGAAGCCCCCCTCAAGATGAGATTTCCCATAGCGTAAGCTAGTAAGATCCCTGAAAGATGATCAGGTTGATAGGTTCGAGGTGGAAGCATGGTGACATGTGGAGCTGACGAATACTAATAGATCGAGGACTTAACCATATAATATGAAGCAAATGTTATCTAGTTTTGAAGGAATATACCTTCATAGTTTGGTGATGATGGCAGAGAGGTCACACCCGTTCCCATACCGAACACGGAAGTTAAGCTCTCTAGCGCCGATGGTAGTTGGGACCTTGTCCCTGTGAGAGTAGGACGTCGCCAAGCAAGATAAAAACACGAGTCATTTGACTCGTGTTTTTTTTATTTCCCATGAAATAGGTTGGATTCCGTTAGTAAAAATGCTGAAATATAGTAAGGGATTTTTTGAGCAGAAATATTGAGAAATTGATAAATAAACGGATAATCTTCAGATCCATAACTTCCAAGTAAGTCATACCACCAATCCGTTTCATACCTAGAAATCATACTTAAATTATAGAGTAATAAATAATGAACAAGAAGCTCAGGCAACACTGGCTTAGAGTTTCTAGGGTCAGTCGTAAGTGGTAAATAATAAGTGTCAGTAAGATGCTCGTAGTATAAAGGTGTACTATACATAGGATTCCATGATTGAATAGGTGCCGAAAAAAACAAATTTAATTCATTATTTTTCTCAGGTACGTGTTGTATTGATAAATGCTTACAAGTTGTTTCGATGTAACGAGAAAATCGCTCTTTAGTCATATGTAGTCGATCTAATATATTGACTGAAAAGGAGAGCTCATTTTTATTTGTTGAATCGATCTTATATAAAGTTGATACTTTTTGACTATAGCGCAACAAATTTTGTAATTCAGGAATATTCCCCATTAGCTCTAACATATTAAACTTCTCCGCTTCTAAGTGTTTCATGTGAAACAGTTGTTCTGCAACGTGAGTAAACAATCCGTTTTTCTGTATTTTCACCTCATCTTCTAAAAATTGATACCCCTGTTTTTTTCGTTTACGAGTCGTAACGCCGTGAGCTAAAACAGTAGTTGATTCTGGATAGTTAGGATCAATAGTTAACAAGCAAGCTTTAAACAGTTGGCTAATTCCATAAAATAACAACATTGGCTGAATCGAAAAGGGGGCCACCTTATATAATTCATAATAATTTTTCCCGTGTTCTAAGTAGTAAATAAAGGGATAACAGTTTTCAAAACTTTTTTTTTCAGCATCTTGTATGGAGGATTTTTCATAACAACGGGCAAGATAACGTTGTACATTTTGAGATGAAAAAAAGAAACTTAATTGCTGCCAAGTACAATGTGTTTGATGCATATATTACGCTCCTTTTATTGTCTAAAAATTCTAACATATATATACGTCCTTGACAGTATTTTAACCAATTGATAAGCTACTAATAATAATTTCTGGTATCATGGGGGGAACAATTATGTGGGAATCTAAATTTGTTAAAGAAGGTTTGACTTTTGATGATGTATTACTTGTACCAGCGAGGTCAGATATATTACCAAGAGAAGTAAGTGTTAAAACAGTTTTATCTGAAAGCTTACAGCTAAACATCCCGTTAATTAGTGCAGGAATGGATACAGTAACAGAAGCTGACATGGCTATTGCAATGGCTCGCCAAGGCGGTTTAGGAATTATTCATAAGAATATGTCTATTGAGCAACAAGCAGAGCAAGTTGATAAAGTAAAGCGCTCTGAAAGCGGCGTTATTTCAGATCCTTTCTTCTTAACTCCAGAACATCAAGTATATGATGCAGAACATCTTATGGGAAAATATCGTATCTCAGGTGTACCAGTTGTAAATAATTTAGATGAGCGAAAATTAGTTGGTATTATTACAAACCGTGATATGCGTTTCATCCAAGACTACTCAATCAAAATTTCTGACGTAATGACAAAAGAACAGTTAATTACAGCTCCAGTTGGTACTACACTGGAAGAAGCTGAAAAAATCCTACAAAAGTATAAAATTGAAAAGCTCCCTCTTGTTGATAATAACGGCGTATTACAAGGGCTTATTACAATAAAAGATATTGAAAAAGTAATTGAATTCCCAAACTCTGCTAAAGATAAGCAAGGACGCTTATTAGTTGGAGCAGCTGTTGGTGTAACGGCTGATGCTATGCTTCGTATCGATGCATTAGTAAAAGCTAGTGTAGATGCAATTGTACTTGATACAGCTCATGGGCATTCTAAAGGTGTTATTGAAAAAGTAAAAGAAGTTCGTGCGAAATATCCAGCACTAAATATTATCGCTGGAAATGTTGCTACAGCTGAAGCAACGAAAGCATTAATTGAGGCTGGTGCAAACGTAGTTAAAGTTGGTATTGGACCAGGTTCTATTTGTACAACGCGTGTTGTAGCTGGTGTTGGTGTACCACAATTAACAGCAGTTTATGATTGTGCAACAGAAGCTCGTAAACACGGTATTCCAGTTATTGCTGATGGCGGTGTTAAGTACTCTGGTGATATGGTTAAAGCTTTAGCAGCAGGAGCACACGTTGTTATGCTAGGTAGTATGTTTGCTGGTGTTGCTGAAAGCCCTGGAGAAACTGAAATTTACCAAGGTCGCCAATTTAAAGTATATCGTGGTATGGGTTCTGTTGGAGCGATGGAAAAAGGAAGTAAAGATCGTTACTTCCAAGAAGGAAACAAAAAACTTGTTCCTGAAGGTATTGAAGGACGCGTACCATATAAAGGACCTTTAGCAGATACAGTTCATCAATTAGTTGGTGGATTACGTGCAGGTATGGGATATTGCGGAGCGCAGAATTTAGAATTCTTACGTGAGAATGCACAGTTCATTCGTATGTCAGGTGCAGGTTTACGTGAAAGCCATCCTCATCACGTACAGATTACAAAAGAGGCTCCAAACTACTCATTGTAATGTCTTATATACAAATAGACAGAGATTTGATATCTCTGTCTATTTTTTTTTGATTATGTTAGAATAACGGTTATGTGAGTACATAGATATTGGGGGTAGCAAAAGTGAAAGGTATGTTTTGCAAAAGATTCATTGCGTTGGTAACAGTGCTTGCACTAGCTTTTGGCATGTTTGCACCATATAGCAATGCATCAGCAGAAACAGGAGCTGCTTTAAACATTGAAGCAGGTGCAGCGATTTTAGTTGAAGCGAATTCTGGAAAAATTGTATATCAAAAGAATGCAGATGAATTATTATCAATTGCTAGTATGACAAAGATGATGAGTGAATATTTAGTTCATGAAGCAGTGGATAAAGGAAAACTTAAGTGGGATCAAAAAATTAAGGTTTCTGAATATGCATATAAGATTTCACAAGATGCTTCATTATCAAATGTTGCATTAGAAAATGGTGGCCTGTATACAGTAAAAGAGTTATACGAGGCAATGGCAATCTTTTCTGCAAATGGTGCAACAATTGCATTAGCAGAAGCAATTGCAGGTAAAGAAGTAGATTTCGTAAAAATGATGAATGATAAAGCGAAAGAACTAGGATTGAAAAATTATAAATTTGTTAATTCTACGGGTTTAACGAACAAAGATTTAAAAGGGATGCATCCTGAAGGTACAACACCGGATGAAGAAAATAAAATGTCTGCGAAGGATGTTGCAACTTTAGCGCAACATTTAATTAAAGATTATCCAAAAGTGTTAGATACAGCAAAAATCCCGAAAAAAGTTTTCCGTCCCGAAAAAGAGAAATTTGGGATGTCGAACTGGAACTGGATGTTAAAGGGTTTAGTTAAAGAATATGACGGAGTAGATGGTCTAAAAACAGGATCAACTCCAGAAGCAGGGGACTGCTTCACTGGTACGGTTGAACGAAACGGTATGCGTTTTATTTCTGTAGTTATTAAAACAAGTTCTCATACAGCGCGTTTCGATGAGACGAAGAAATTATATGATTATGGCTTTGCTAACTTTGAAATGAAGAAAATGTATGAAAAAGGTTCTTCGGTCAAAGGAAAAGAAACAGTAAGAGTTGAACATGCGAAAGATAAAGATGTAGCAGTTCAAACGAAGCAAGCTGTTTCACTTCCGGTGCCAAAGGGAAGTAAAGACGTTTATAAAACAGAATTTAAAGAAGGCAATAAGGGACAAGAAGCACCTCTGAAAAAGGGAGTTGCACTTGGACAAATGGTTGTAACGTCTAAAGATAGTAATGATCCTGGATTTTTATCAGGAAAATCATTACAAGTAGACCTTGTAACAAAATCTGAAGTAGAAGAGGCAGGCTGGTTTACACGTTCTATGCGCGGAATTGGTTCTTTCTTTAGTGGTATGTGGAATGGTGCTATTGATACAGTAAAAGGTTGGTTTTAAAAGCTCCTCATTGTAGGGGCTTTTTCTTATTCCTATTTTTCATACCGACTTTATGAAAAAGTAGTGGACAAGCATCAGATAGTTAGTGGTAGAATGTAAGAGTATTCTTAATTTTCTTCTTTAACGGGGAAAGCAATTCACCTAGGGGGGTTTTTGTACATGACAAATGTAACAGGGACAGAACGTGTAAAACGTGGAATGGCAGAAATGCAAAAAGGCGGCGTTATTATGGACGTAGTTAACGCTGAGCAAGCAAGGATTGCAGAAGAGGCAGGCGCAGTTGCTGTTATGGCATTAGAGCGTGTACCTGCAGATATTCGTGCAGCAGGTGGCGTTTCTCGTATGGCAGATCCAACAATTGTTGAAGAAGTTATGGGTGCTGTATCAATTCCGGTTATGGCAAAATGTCGTATCGGTCACCTTGTAGAAGCACGTGTATTAGAATCATTAGGGGTAGACTATATCGATGAGAGTGAAGTATTGACTCCTGCTGATGAAGTATACCATTTAAATAAACGTGATTACACAGTTCCGTTTGTATGTGGTTGCCGCGATATCGGAGAAGCTGCACGTCGTATTGCAGAAGGTGCAGCTATGCTTCGTACAAAAGGTGAACCTGGAACAGGAAACATTGTAGAGGCGGTGCGTCATATGCGCCAAGTCAATGCAGAAATCCGTCAAGTTGCAAGTCTACGTGAAGATGAGTTAATGACATATGCAAAAAATACTGGTGCTCCTTATGAAGTACTACTTGAAATTAAACGCCTTGGTCGCCTGCCAGTTGTAAACTTTGCAGCAGGTGGTGTAGCAACACCAGCAGATGCAGCGTTAATGATGCAACTTGGTGCTGATGGTGTATTTGTTGGATCTGGTATCTTCAAATCAGAGAACCCAGAGAAATTTGCACGTGCAATCGTTGAAGCAACGACTCATTATGAAGATTACGAACTAATTGCAAGCCTTTCTAAAGGATTAGGTAATGCAATGAAAGGTATCGAAATTTCAACGTTATTACCAGAACAACGCATGCAAGAGCGTGGATGGTAATTAAAGGAGATCTTTAAAATGGTGAAAATCGGTGTACTAGGTCTTCAAGGTGCAGTTCGTGAGCATGTAAAATCAGTTGAGGCAAGTGGTGCAGAAGCTGTTGTTGTAAAGCGTATAGAGCAACTTGAAGAGATTGATGGTCTTATTTTACCAGGCGGTGAAAGTACAACAATGCGCCGTCTTATTGATAAGTATGCTTTCATGGAGCCTCTTCGTACATTTGCGAAGTCTGGTAAACCAATGTTTGGTACATGTGCAGGAATGATTCTTCTTGCGAAAACACTTATTGGCTATGAAGAAGCACATATTGGTGCTATGGATATTACGGTTGAGCGCAATGCGTTCGGACGCCAAAAAGATAGTTTTGAAGCTGCACTTTCAATGAAAGGTGTGGGAGAAGACTTTGTTGGTGTATTTATCCGTGCTCCGTATGTTGTAAATGTAGCTGATGATGTTGAAGTACTTTCTATGCATGGCGAGCGAATGGTAGCGGTAAGGCAAGGGCCGTTTTTAGCTGCTTCTTTCCATCCGGAATTAACGGATGATCATCGTGTAACAGCATACTTTGTAGAAATGGTAAAAGAAGCGAAAATGAAAAAAGTTGTATAAGTAACTTGCAACTTGTATAAGATTATAGTAAATTGATGATAACAATTTTATAAAATAAGCGTGTTGATAGGAAGTAGTAACAAATGTTGTTTCTTATAGAGAGTCGATGGTTGGTGGAAATCGATAGAAACAGTTTGTGAATCCATCCTGGAATGGAATGTGGAATATCTTTTGATTAGTAAACATTCCCGGTGAAGAGCCGTTATTTCTACTTGAGAGGAAAGCGGTAATGCTTTCAACTAGGGTGGCAACGCGGGTTAACTCCCGTCCCTTTGTATAGGGACGGGAGTTTTTTGTGTTTTATAAAATAAAAGGAGGAGTATATAATGCTTGATATTAAATTTTTACGTACGAATTTTGAAGAAGTAAAAGCAAAATTACAGCATAGAGGCGAAGATTTAACGGATTTTGGTCGCTTTGAAGAACTTGATACGAGAAGAAGAGAGCTACTTGTTCAAACAGAAGAACTAAAAAGTAAACGTAACGAAGTATCTCAACAAATTTCAGTATTAAAGCGTGAAAAGAAAGATGCGGAAGCTCTAATTCTAGAAATGCGTGAAGTTGGGGAAAAAGTAAAAGATCTTGATAATGAGCTTCGTACAGTTGAAGAAGATTTAGAAAGATTAATGCTATCTATCCCAAATATCCCTCATGAATCTGCCCCAATAGGTGAAACAGAGGATGATAACGTAGTAGCACGTACTTGGGGAGAAGTGAAAGAATTTACTTATGAGCCAAAACCACATTGGGACCTTGCTACTGATTTAGGGATTTTAGATTTTGAACGTGCTGGGAAAGTAACAGGAAGCCGATTTGTATTTTACAAAGGTGCTGGTGCAAGATTAGAACGTGCTTTGATTAGCTTTATGCTTGACCTTCATACTGATGAGCATGGATATGAGGAAGTATTGCCTCCTTATATGGTAAACCGTGCAAGTATGACAGGAACAGGACAACTTCCGAAGTTTGAAGAAGATGCATTCCGTATTGAAAGTGAAGATTATTTCCTAATCCCAACAGCTGAAGTACCTGTAACGAATATGCATCGTGATGAGATTGTGAGTAAAGAGCAATTGCCGATACGATATGCTGCGTTTAGCTCATGCTTCCGTTCTGAAGCAGGTTCAGCTGGTCGTGATACACGTGGTTTAATTCGCCAACACCAATTTAATAAAGTTGAACTTGTGAAGTTCGTGAAACCAGAAGATTCTTACGAAGAGTTAGAAAAATTAACAAATGATGCAGAGCGCGTGTTACAATTATTAGAGTTGCCATATCGTGTTATGAGCATGTGTACAGGAGATTTAGGATTTACAGCAGCGAAGAAATACGATATTGAAGTATGGATTCCAAGCTATGGTACATATCGTGAAATTTCTTCTTGTAGTAATTTTGAGGCATTCCAAGCGAGACGCGCGAATATCCGTTTCCGTCGTGAGCCAAATGGCAAACCGGAACATGTTCATACACTAAATGGATCTGGTCTTGCAATTGGACGTACAGTGGCAGCTATTTTAGAGAACTACCAACAAGAAGATGGTACAATTATAATTCCAGAAGTTCTTCGCCCTTATATGGGAGGAAAAACAGTTATTAAATAAGTTAAAACATTCATCGGTATGAGTGATTGGTAATTATGGACGTTGTCAGCAGTGTCATAAAGGAGAGGGGAAGTAAAATTTTCCTTTCCTCATAATTTATTATAGTAGGGTTGACTAACTGTTTTTCTTTTGATATTATATTTGATGTCAATATGGAGGTATACCCAAGTCTGGCTGAAGGGATCGGTCTTGAAAACCGACAGGCGGCGAGAGTCGCGCGGGGGTTCGAATCCCTCTACCTCCTCCAGATATAATTGACAACAGCGCATATAAGTGGAGATTGGAGAACTCGTTACCAACACGTAACGAGTTTTTATTTTAAAACCAATCATAAAGTATGATGTAAGGATATAGTGTCCTTATTACACACTCATATTCCGATGATTATCTTCATAGATATGAAAGGAGTTAACATGGATCTTATTATACAAACGTTTCCTTTAGATGGAAAAACTTTATATTATGTACAATGTCCTGTCTGTAAGAACAATAGAATTTTAAACAGTGGTGCAAATGTGTCGCGCATTATAAGTGATGATACATTCCGTAAACTTTGTGGTTGCACTTGTGATGTAAAACAGGTTGCAAAAAAAGTAGAGGTACCAAAAGAAGCTGAAAAACCAGCTGTGCAAAAAGAAGTAACTCCAAAACGTACAGGGAAATTACTAACAGCAGTAATTAATGGGAAAGAATTGACTGTTAAAGAGATTGCTGAAACATATGATATTAGTACGAGTACTGTTCGTCAGCGTATTAATGCTGGAAAGCCAGAGAGTGAAATTATTGCTCCGACAAAAAAGAAAAAGTAATTTCATAGGAAAACCCGTGCATATGCACGGGTTTTTTATTTTACAAGTTTACGTGTTTGTTTTAAAAAATGTCCAATTTTTTTAATGATTGGTTCGATTGAATCACCATCTTTTAAAATATCGTATTCATTAATGTTTAATCGTAAAACAGGGCATGAATTAAAGTTATTAATCCAGTTATCGTAACGTCCATGCATCTCTTTCCAATATTCAATTGGTGTTTGCTGCTCCATGGGACGTCCTCGTTCTTGAATGCGATCGACAATATCATCAAAAGAACCTTCTAGGTAAATTAATAAGTCTGGATGAGGGAAGTAAGGAGTCATGACCATAGCATCAAATAAACCTTTGTATGTTTCATAATCAGTTTCAGTCATTGTACCCTTTTCGTAATGCATTTTTGCGAAAATACCAGTGTCCTCATAGATAGAACGGTCTTGAACAAAACCGCCACCATATTCGAAAATTCTTTTTTGTTCTTTAAATCGTTCTGCTAAAAAGTACACTTGTAAGTGAAAGCTCCAGCGTGTGAAATCGGCATAGAACTTGTCCAAATATGGGTTGGAATCTACTTTTTCAAAAGATGTGCGATAACCTAAAACGTTAGCCAATGCAGTTGTCATAGTTGATTTACCGACACCTACTGTTCCAGCAATAGTGATAACTGCATCATTTGGTATATCATATTTTTGCCTTAAATTCATTGTTATTTCGACTCCTTCAAGAGAGTATTTTGAAGAGCTGATAAGATGACATTTAAATCATCATGATTTCTTACAAAATCCATATCGTCTCCATTAAATTTCAATACTGGAATATCTGGATGGTCCTTTTTGAAAGCATCCATTGCTGTTTCGTAATCTTTTGTAAGCTGTAGCAAGTAATTTGGATCCATATTTTTTTCGAATTCTCTTCCGCGCATGGCAATTCGTTTTTGTAATGTTTCTAGGCTCGCTGTTAAATAAACGATGACATTTGGCACAGGCATATCTTGCGTAAGAATGCGATAAATTTGCATGTACTTGTCATATTGAGAATCTTTTAATGTACGGGATGCAAAAATTAAATTTTTAAATATATGATAATCTGCTACTACAGGCTTTCTTTGATTCAAATACTTTATGTTAATATCCTCTAGTTGTTTGTATCTATTACAAAGAAAGAACATCTCTGTTTGAAAACTCCATTCGTCGATGTCTTCGTAGAATTTTCCTAAAAAAGGATTTTCATCAACAATCTCTTTTAGTAAGTGGAGTTGCATGTGAGTTGAAAGTTCCTTCGCAAGTGAAGTTTTTCCAACACCAATTGGTCCTTCAACCGTGATAAATGGTACTCCGGTCACGCTGTTTCCTCCTTTCAATCAGTGATTTACCGTGACTACTAAAAACACAAAACAGAATTATTGTAGCACAAGAGGGGAGCGAGCGGACTAATTTGATATAAAAAGTTAGAAAATAGATATGTATTAATTAAATTTTATTTGGGATGACGGTACAATATTTGCCTTTAATGTGGCTTCCATTATTTTTAAAGCATGTTCATTATCTTGCTCGTTATTAGAAGCGATGCAATCCCGTGGTACATAAAGTGTATAATTTCTCATATGGGCATCATTAGCTGTAAAAAGGATGCATATGTTCCCGGCAATTCCTGTTAAAATGAGATTTTCGATTTTTAAATAACCTAATAAAGAATTCAAAGGTGTTTCATAAAAAGCAGAGTAATGTGGTTTAATAAAAATGTAATCGTCAGTATGCGGAGCAATGGCCTCGATAATATTTTTACTATACTCATTTGTACAATGGGTGATAAGTTGATCAATATCAGATCTCCAAAGTTGATAGTGATCATTGACATAAATTATTGGATAGCCCAATGATTTCATGGTGTCCTTTAATTGTAAAATGGGGTTCTTTATAATTTCACATTTCTGTGCCAGGATGGGTCCGTGGGAGAATTGAAAATCATTAATCATATCGATAATGAGTAAGGCAGTATTTTTCATATGTAATTCCCTCTCTTTCTTCTTTAGGTTGGATTGAATTTGTAAAAGTTATCCCACCTGCAAGAAATGAAAAAGTGTATTTTATTTTTGGTGAAAGGACTATATTATGGAGCGAGATATATATTTTATGCAGTTAGCAATAGAGGAAGCGAAGAAGGCGGAGGCGATACAAGAGGTACCAATTGGTGCTGTAATTGTGCTAGATGGTGAAGTGATTAGTGTCGCACATAACTTAAGAGAAACTGAACAGAGATCAATAGCTCACGCCGAACTCTTAGCTATTGATGAAGCTTGCAAAAAATTAGGGACATGGCGTTTAGAAGATGCAACGTTATATGTAACATTAGAACCTTGCCCAATGTGTGCAGGGGGAATTGTTTTATCGCGTATAAAACGGGTTGTATATGGTGCGAGCGATCCGAAAGGTGGATGTGCAGGTACGTTGATGAATCTTTTAACTGATGAGCGTTTTAATCATCAGTGTGAAGTAGTGGCTGGTGTACTTGAAGAGGAATGTGGTACGTTGTTAACGATTTTTTTTAGGGAGCTTCGTAAGAAAAGAAAAGAAGTGAAAAAACTAGAGAAAAGTAATGGTAACTAACGTATTTGCATTTTGTAAAAAAACAAGTTATACTGATAATGCCTTATCCAAGGCAACCGAATATTGGTTTTAACTTTGCCGTGCTAAGCGGGGAGGTAGCGGTGCCCTATACTCGCAATCCGCTCTAGCGAGGCTGAATCCCTTCTCGAGGTTATGCTGCTGTAAGGTCTGCCTTAAGTAAGTGGTGTTGACGTTTGGGTCCTGCGCAACGGGACCCCGTGAACCTTGTCAGGTCCGGAAGGAAGCAGCAATAAGCGGGTTTTCTCGTGTGCCGCAGGAGTGCCTGAACCGAGCTAACTGCTTAAGTAACGCTTATGGTACGTAATCGACAGAAGGTGCACGGCAGTTATATATGTATACAAAACTCACCTTTATATAAAGGTGAGTTTTTTGTATGGAAAATAACTTTTGGAATCTATAAACAGAATGGGTTATAATAAATAAGATAATAACCTTTGAGGGAGGCCGTATTTTCGTGTCATACCAAGCGTTATACCGAACATGGAGACCGCAAAAATTCGAAGATGTAGTCGGTCAAAAGCACGTGACAAAAACGTTGCAAAATGCCCTTCTTCAAGAGAAAGCTTCACATGCTTATTTGTTTTCGGGTCCGAGGGGAACAGGGAAAACGACAATTGCAAAAGTATTTGCAAAGGCAATTAACTGTGAACACGCCCCGGTAGCTGAACCTTGTAATGAATGTCCTTCTTGTTTAGGAATTACACAAGGGTCTATTTCAGATGTATTAGAAATTGATGCGGCTTCAAATAACGGTGTAGATGAAATTCGAGATATAAGAGATAAAGTAAAATATGCTCCAAGTGCTGTAGGATATAAAGTATACATTATTGATGAAGTTCACATGCTTTCTATGGGTGCCTTTAATGCGCTTTTGAAAACTTTAGAAGAGCCGCCAGGACATGTTATTTTTATTCTGGCGACAACAGAACCGCATAAAATTCCAGCTACAATTATTTCGCGTTGTCAGCGTTTTGAGTTTCGAAAGATATCAGTAAATGATATCGTTGAGAGATTATCGACGGTCGTGACGAATGAAGGTACGCAAGTAGAAGATGAAGCGTTACAAATCGTAGCGCGTGCCGCCGAAGGTGGTATGCGTGATGCCCTCAGTCTTATTGATCAAGCTATTTCTTATAGTGATGAGACGGTGACGAGTGAAGATGTTTTAGCTGTAACAGGATCTGTATCTCAGCGATATTTGGGTGACCTGGTAGAATGTATACGTGAAAATGATGTATCAAGAGCGTTACGTATTATAGATGAGATGATGAGTAAAGGGAAAGATCCAGTTCGCTTTATGGAGGATTTCATTTACTACTATCGTGATATGCTTTTATATCAAACTTCACCACAATTAGAACATATGTTGGAACGGGTAATTGTAGATGATCAATTCCGTACGTTAAGTGAAGAAATGCAACCGGAAGTAATCTATGAAATTATTCATACCCTTAGTAAGGGACAACAGGAGATGAAGTGGACAAACCATCCAAGAATATTCTTGGAAGTTGTTATGGTGCAACTGTGTCAGCAGTTTATGATGCAAGCAAACGGCGCAGATCGTTTACAAGCGATTATGAACAGGATGCAGCAGCTGGAGAAAGAGTTAGAGCAAGTTAAAAAGAATGGTGTGCCAGCTGGTGTTCAGCAGGAAGTAAGAGAGACGCGGGCAACACCAAAACCGGTACGAACAGGAAGTATGAAAATTCCTGTTGGACGTGTGAATGAAGTGTTAAAGCAAGCGAAGCGTCAAGATTTAGAACAGTTAAAAGCTGTATGGGGCGAATTATTAGGAAGGCTCAAGTCACATAACAAAGTAGCATTTGCTGTTTTATTAGAAAATAGTGAACCAGTTGCGGCTTCGGATGATACCTATGTGTTAGCATTTCAATATGAGATTCATTGCAAAATGGCTAGTGAAAATCGAGAAGCGATGGATACATTGGAACAAACTCTTTTTGAATTGTTAAGTAAAAGGTTAAATATGATTGCTATCCCAAAAAGTGAATGGGGTAAAATTCGTGAAGACTTTTTACAACGCGAAGGCGGGGATTCTGAAGAAAGCCCAGAACAAAAAGAAGATCCTCTTATAGAAGAGGCTGTAAAATTAGTAGGGCAAGAACTTATTGAAATAAAAGAGTAATAATAATGAGGAGGAATTAATTATGATGCGTGGCGGAATGGGAAATATGAATAATATGATGAAACAAATGCAAAAGATGCAAAAAGACATGGCGAAGGCGCAAGAAGAGCTTGGCGAAAAAACAGTTGAAGGTACAGCTGGCGGCGGAATGGTTACTGTTATTGCAAATGGTCATAAGCAAGTTCTTGAAGTGAAAATTAAAGAAGAAGTTGTAGATCCAGAAGATATCGAAATGTTACAAGACTTAGTATTAGCTGCAACGAATGATGCACTTAAAAAGGTTGATGAACTTTCAAACTCTACAATGGGCAAATTTACAAAAGGCATGAACTTACCAGGTGGAATGTTCTAGGAGGATATTGATATATGCATTATCCAGAACCGATATCAAAATTAATTGATAGTTTTATGAAGTTGCCAGGAATCGGACCGAAAACAGCGGTTCGATTGGCATTCTTCGTGTTAGATATGAAAGAGGATGATGTACTAGGTTTTGCGAAAGCGCTTGTGAATGCAAAGCGAGATTTAGCGTATTGTTCTGTGTGCGGACATATCACTGACCGCGATCCTTGTTATATTTGTGACGATTCGCATAGGGATCAATCGGTTGTTTGTGTAGTACAAGAGCCGAAAGATGTAATTGCGATGGAAAAAATGAAAGAATATAAAGGTGTATATCATGTTTTGCGTGGTGCCATTTCTCCAATGGAGGGAATTGGACCAGAGGATATTAATATCCCGCAGTTATTAAAGAGACTGCAAGATGAAACAGTACAAGAAGTGATATTAGCAACAAACCCTAATATTGAAGGGGAAGCCACAGCGATGTACATATCCCGCCTCTTAAAGCCAACAGGAATTAAAGTAACTCGTATTGCACATGGTCTGCCAGTTGGTGGAGATTTAGAATATGCAGATGAAGTAACACTATCGAAAGCTTTAGAAGGCCGTAGAGAGATATAAGAGGAGAAGGGAAAATGTTCTTTCAAAAAAAGGGTAAGTTGCGTAAAGAGTATGACGATAAGTTAATTGTATTATTAGAAAAGGTAAAGAATGAATGGCTACGTCAGAAGAGACTGGTTGAACAAAGCGTTGAGCCGTCTCAAGATGTACTTTGTTCTTTAAAAATAGCAGAGGCGAAATATTTTTTCTTGTTAAAAGAAGCAAAACGTCGTCCTGTGAAAATGGAACAATGGTAAAAGGTCCTGTTTTTTAAAGCGGGACCTTTTACTTTTTATCGATTTATTTGTGAGTAATAGGGCTACTTTATTTTTGGGATATAAAGAGGAGAAAGAAAAAATGGGAATGGAATTAGTTGTATCTAATTGCTAGTGCTTAGATTAAAGGTTATAAAGATGAAGTGGTAGGAGTTATGTTATAGATGTTCTTTTTTCTTGTCTTGTCCCATACAAATGGATATGTATAGGTCATTCATAAGGAGGAAAAAATGAATTCTACAATTATTATTGTTGGCATTCTTTCTTTAGTTTTTATTTTTCTTGTTTTTGGTGTTTCTGTTAAACCAATACGTTTTATAGGGAAAGCACTCTTTCATGTCACTTTAGGTATAGCGTTACTATTTATTGTGAATGTTGCAGGGACATATTTCGATTTTCATATTCCAATTAACATGGGCACAGCTACAGTATCAAGTTTATTAGGGATGCCAGGTGTTGCTGCATTAGTGATTATTAAGCTATATATAATGCCAAGATAAATTTATTTTGGCATTTTTTAAAAAAGCGTTGACTTATCGATTAGTAATATGATAAATTAATAAGCGTCGTCAGGAACGAAAGAAAAAAGTTGTTGACAGATTCAAGTCAAAATGTTAAATTATAAAAGTCGCTGAAACGCGGCATTGAACTTTGAAAACTAAACGAAACAAACAACGTGAAACGTCAATTTTTATTTTTAGATGCTAGACAAACTAACTTTATTGGAGAGTTTGATCCTGGCTCAGGATGAACGCTGGCGGCGTGCCTAATACATGCAAGTCGAGCGAATGGATTAAGAGCTTGCTCTTATGAAGTTAGCGGCGGACGGGTGAGTAACACGTGGGTAACCTACCCATAAGACTGGGATAACTCCGGGAAACCGGGGCTAATACCGGATAATATTTTGAACTGCATAGTTCGAAATTGAAAGGCGGCTTCGGCTGTCACTTATGGATGGACCCGCGTCGCATTAGCTAGTTGGTGAGGTAACGGCTCACCAAGGCGACGATGCGTAGCCGACCTGAGAGGGTGATCGGCCACACTGGGACTGAGACACGGCCCAGACTCCTACGGGAGGCAGCAGTAGGGAATCTTCCGCAATGGACGAAAGTCTGACGGAGCAACGCCGCGTGAGTGATGAAGGCTTTCGGGTCGTAAAACTCTGTTGTTAGGGAAGAACAAGTGCTAGTTGAATAAGGCTGGCACCTTGACGGTACCTAACCAGAAAGCCACGGCTAACTACGTGCCGACAGCCGCGGTAATACGTAGGTGGCAAGCGTTATCCGGAATTATTGGGCGTAAAGCGCGCGCAGGTGGTTTCTTAAGTCTGATGTGAAAGCCCACGGCTCAACCGTGGAGGGTCATTGGAAACTGGGAGACTTGAGTGCAGAAGAGGAAAGTGGAATTCCATGTGTAGCGGTGAAATGCGTAGAGATATGGAGGAACACCAGTGGCGAAGGCGACTTTCTGGTCTGTAACTGACACTGAGGCGCGAAAGCGTGGGGAGCAAACAGGATTAGATACCCTGGTAGTCCACGCCGTAAACGATGAGTGCTAAGTGTTAGAGGGTTTCCGCCCTTTAGTGCTGAAGTTAACGCATTAAGCACTCCGCCTGGGGAGTACGGCCGCAAGGCTGAAACTCAAAGGAATTGACGGGGGCCCGCACAAGCGGTGGAGCATGTGGTTTAATTCGAAGCAACGCGAAGAACCTTACCAGGTCTTGACATCCTCTGAAAACTCTAGAGATAGAGCTTCTCCTTCGGGAGCAGAGTGACAGGTGGTGCATGGTTGTCGTCAGCTCGTGTCGTGAGATGTTGGGTTAAGTCCCGCAACGAGCGCAACCCTTGATCTTAGTTGCCATCATTAAGTTGGGCACTCTAAGGTGACTGCCGGTGACAAACCGGAGGAAGGTGGGGATGACGTCAAATCATCATGCCCCTTATGACCTGGGCTACACACGTGCTACAATGGACGGTACAAAGAGCTGCAAGACCGCGAGGTGGAGCTAATCTCATAAAACCGTTCTCAGTTCGGATTGTAGGCTGCAACTCGCCTACATGAAGCTGGAATCGCTAGTAATCGCGGATCAGCATGCCGCGGTGAATACGTTCCCGGGCCTTGTACACACCGCCCGTCACACCACGAGAGTTTGTAACACCCGAAGTCGGTGGGGTAACCTTTATGGAGCCAGCCGCCTAAGGTGGGACAGATGATTGGGGTGAAGTCGTAACAAGGTAGCCGTATCGGAAGGTGCGGCTGGATCACCTCCTTTCTATGGAGAATTGATGAACACTGTTCATCAATATAAGTTTCCGTGTTTCGTTTTCGTTTAGTTTTGAGAGTTCAATATAAGTATTGACTCTTAAATAGGAATATGATATAAAAAAATTCCGCAATTTGTATGGGCCTATAGCTCAGCTGGTTAGAGCGCACGCCTGATAAGCGTGAGGTCGATGGTTCGAGTCCATTTAGGCCCACCATACATTTTACGGGGCCTTAGCTCAGCTGGGAGAGCGCCTGCCTTGCACGCAGGAGGTCAGCGGTTCGATCCCGCTAGGCTCCACCAAAAAGCTATTTTATATAGCAAATGGTATGTTCTTTGAAAACTAGATAACAGTGTAGCTCATATTTTTTAATTTTAGTTTGGTTAAGTTAGAAAGGGCGCACGGTGGATGCCTTGACACTAGGAGTCGATGAAGGACGGGACTAACGCCGATATGCTTCGGGGAGCTGTAAGTAAGCTTTGATCCGAAGATTTCCGAATGGGGAAACCCACTATACGTAATGGTATGGTATCCTTACCTGAATACATAGGGTATGGAAGACAGACCCAGGGAACTGAAACATCTAAGTACCTGGAGGAAGAGAAAGCAAATGCGATTTCCTGAGTAGCGGCGAGCGAAACGGAATCTAGCCCAAACCAAGAGGCTTGCCTCTTGGGGTTGTAGGACATTCTATACGGAGTTACAAAGGAACGAGGTAGACGAAGCGACCTGGAAAGGTCCGTCACAGAGGGTAATAACCCCGTAGTCGAAACTTCGTTCTCTCTTGAATGTATCCTGAGTACGGCGGAACACGTGAAATTCCGTCGGAATCTGGGAGGACCATCTCCCAAGGCTAAATACTCCCTAGTGATCGATAGTGAACCAGTACCGTGAGGGAAAGGTGAAAAGCACCCCGGAAGGGGAGTGAAAGAGATCCTGAAACCGTGTGCCTACAAATAGTCAGAGCCCGTTAATGGGTGATGGCGTGCCTTTTGTAGAATGAACCGGCGAGTTACGATCCCGTGCGAGGTTAAGCTGAAGAGGCGGAGCCGCAGCGAAAGCGAGTCTGAATAGGGCGTTTAGTACGTGGTCGTAGACCCGAAACCAGGTGATCTACCCATGTCCAGGGTGAAGTTCAGGTAACACTGAATGGAGGCCCGAACCCACGCACGTTGAAAAGTGCGGGGATGAGGTGTGGGTAGCGGAGAAATTCCAATCGAACCTGGAGATAGTCTGGTTCTCCCCGAAATAGCTTTAGGGCTAGCCTTAAGTGTAAGAGTCTTGGAGGTAGAGCACTGATTGAACTAGGGGTCCTCATCGGATTACCGAATTCAGTCAAACTCCGAATGCCAATGACTTATCCTTAGGAGTCAGACTGCGAGTGATAAGATCCGTAGTCAAGAGGGAAACAGCCCAGATCGCTGACTAAGGTCCCAAAGTGTGTATTAAGTGGAAAAGGATGTGGAGTTGCTTAGACAACTAGGATGTTGGCTCAGAAGCAGCCACCATTTAAAGAGTGCGTAATAGCTCACTAGTCGAGTGACTCTGCGCCGAAAATGTACCGGGGCTAAATACACCACCGAAGCTGCGAATTGATACCAATGGTATCAGTGGTAGGGGAGCGTTCTAAGTGCAGTGAAGTCAGACCGGAAGGACTGGTGGAGCGCTTAGAAGTGAGAATGCCGGTATGAGTAGCGAAAGACGGGTGAGAATCCCGTCCACCGAATGCCTAAGGTTTCCTGAGGAAGGCTCGTCCGCTCAGGGTTAGTCAGGACCTAAGCCGAGGCCGACAGGCGTAGGCGATGGACAACAGGTTGATATTCCTGTACCACCTCTTTATCGTTTGAGCAATGGAGGGACGCAGAAGGATAGAAGAAGCGTGCGATTGGTTGTGCACGTCCAAGCAGTTAGGCTGATAAGTAGGCAAATCCGCTTATCGTGAAGGCTGAGCTGTGATGGGGAAGCTCCTTATGGAGCGAAGTCTTTGATTCCCCGCTGCCAAGAAAAGCTTCTAGCGAGATAAAAGGTGCCTGTACCGCAAACCGACACAGGTAGGCGAGGAGAGAATCCTAAGGTGTGCGAGAGAACTCTGGTTAAGGAACTCGGCAAAATGACCCCGTAACTTCGGGAGAAGGGGTGCTTTCTTAACGGAAAGCCGCAGTGAATAGGCCCAAGCGACTGTTTAGCAAAAACACAGGTCTCTGCGAAGCCGTAAGGCGAAGTATAGGGGCTGACACCTGCCCGGTGCTCGGAAGGTTAAGGAGAGGGGTTAGCGTAAGCGAAGCTCTGAACTGAAGCCCCAGTAAACGGCGGCCGTAACTATAACGGTCCTAAGGTAGCGAAATTCCTTGTCGGGTAAGTTCCGACCCGCACGAAAGGTGTAACGATTTGGGCACTGTCTCAACCAGAGACTCGGTGAAATTATAGTACCTGTGAAGATGCAGGTTACCCGCGACAGGACGGAAAGACCCCGTGGAGCTTTACTGTAGCCTGATATTGAATTTTGGTACAGTTTGTACAGGATAGGCGGGAGCCATTGAAACCGGAGCGCTAGCTTCGGTGGAGGCAGCCGGTGGGATACCGCCCTGACTGTATTGAAATTCTAACCTACGGGTCTTATCGACCCGGGAGACAGTGTCAGGTGGGCAGTTTGACTGGGGCGGTCGCCTCCTAAAGTGTAACGGAGGCGCCCAAAGGTTCCCTCAGAATGGTTGGAAATCATTCGTAGAGTGCAAAGGCATAAGGGAGCTTGACTGCGAGACCTACAAGTCGAGCAGGGACGAAAGTCGGGCTTAGTGATCCGGTGGTTCCGCATGGAAGGGCCATCGCTCAACGGATAAAAGCTACCCCGGGGATAACAGGCTTATCTCCCCCAAGAGTCCACATCGACGGGGAGGTTTGGCACCTCGATGTCGGCTCATCGCATCCTGGGGCTGTAGTCGGTCCCAAGGGTTGGGCTGTTCGCCCATTAAAGCGGTACGCGAGCTGGGTTCAGAACGTCGTGAGACAGTTCGGTCCCTATCCGTCGTGGGCGCAGGAAATTTGAGAGGAGCTGTCCTTAGTACGAGAGGACCGGGATGGACGCACCGCTGGTGTACCAGTTGTTCTGCCAAGGGCATAGCTGGGTAGCTATGTGCGGAAGGGATAAGTGCTGAAAGCATCTAAGCATGAAGCCCCCCTCAAGATGAGATTTCCCATAGCGTAAGCTAGTAAGATCCCTGAAAGATGATCAGGTTGATAGGTTCGAGGTGGAAGCATGGTGACATGTGGAGCTGACGAATACTAATAGATCGAGGACTTAACCATATAATATGAAGCGAATGTTATCTAGTTTTGAAGGAATATACCTTCATAGTTTGGTGATGATGGCAGAGAGGTCACACCCGTTCCCATACCGAACACGGAAGTTAAGCTCTCTAGCGCCGATGGTAGTTGGGACCTTGTCCCTGTGAGAGTAGGACGTCGCCAAGCAAGATAAAAACACAAGTCTTTTGACTTGTGTTTTTTTGTTTTTAAACAGTACATGAAAGAAGTAAAGGGAATACATAAGTAATACAAACACGTTGCCCAAGAATAAATCATATTATATAAGAAGTTGATGTATATTTTTCAGAAATTTGTTAAGGAATAGAGGTATATAATATGTTTATTTAAAAAGGGAGGAAAGATTATGAAATTACCAAGTGAAATTTGCATCGTTTGTGAGACAAAAAGAGGGGAAGGAATATATGTATATAATAATTTAATATGTTACGAGTGCGAAAGAAATCTGGTGAATACTGAGACAAATGACCCGAAGTATATACATTATTTAAAACAACTGCGAAAATTGGAAGTATCATATTTTTAAATAGGCATTATGCCTATTATTTTTTTTGCCCTAATATCTGTATAATAGATACAGAATGAATAATAAGGAAGAGATATATATGAATCAAAATCGTATGCCTTTATATGAGGCGCTAATGGAATTTAAAGAAAGGCGACTACTATCTTTTCATGTTCCGGGTCATAAGAATGGTTTAAACTTCCCTCAGAAAGCTTCAGGGGGGTTTAAGGACATATTATCAATTGATGTAACAGAGTTAACAGGATTAGATGATTTACATAGCCCGTTTCAATGTATAGATGAAGCACAGCAATTATTAGCTGAAGTATATGGCGTGCACAAAAGTTATTTTTTAATTAATGGTTCAACAGTTGGAAATTTAGCAATGATTTTGTCTTGCTGCGGCGAACATGATATTGTCCTCGTACAAAGAAATTGTCATAAATCGATCATTAATGGTTTGAAATTAGCAGGGGCTAATCCGGTCTTTTTAAATCCATGGATTGATGAAGTACATAACGTACCAGTAGGTGTTCATGATGAAATTATTAAGGAGGCAATTACAAAGTATCCAAATGCAAAAGCACTTATTTTAACACATCCTAATTACTATGGTATGGGAATTGATTTAGAGGCAAGTATCGCTTACGCACATGCACATAAAATTCCTGTTCTAGTAGATGAAGCCCATGGGGCACATTTTTGTATAGGGGACCCCTTCCCGAAGTCAGCATTAGTTTATGGTGCGGATATTGTGGTTCATTCCGCACATAAAACATTACCTGCGATGACAATGGGATCTTATTTACATATAAATAGCCGTTTGGTGAGCGAAGAAAAAGTTTCCTCCTATTTAAGTATGCTACAATCTAGTAGCCCATCGTATCCAATTATGGCTTCTCTTGATATAGCACGTTTTGCAATAGCAGTTATAAAGGAAGAGGGTCATGATGAAATCGTTGAGTTTTTACGCCGATTTAAAGAAGGATTGCGATCTATCCCACAAATAGCCATTTTGCAATATCCATCGCAAGATGAATTAAAAGTTACGGTGGAAACTCGCTGTCAGTTATCGGGGTATGAATTACAGTCTGTATTTGAAAAAGTCGGTATATATACGGAAATGGCAGATCCATATAACGTCCTATTTATATTACCGTTACAAGTAAATGAGGGGTATATGAAAGCTATAGAGATCATTCGATTAGCTATGCAGCAATATAAGGTAAAAGACAAGCCAGCATCAATTCGTTATACTTATAAAGGGGAGATTTCCCCTTTACCGTATACGTATAAACAATTAGAGAGATACGAAACGAAGTTAGTGTCTATAGAAGAAGCCGTTGGTATGATAGCTGCAGAAATGGTGATTCCGTATCCACCTGGAATTCCATTGATCATGTATGGAGAGAGAATTACTCAAGAACATACAAAGCAAATTACTCATTTAGAGAAAACAGGGGCTCGTTTTCAAGGTAGTACGAAATATATGAACGTGTATGATATAGAAAGTAGGTTTTAGGATGAAGGGATTATTTGTAACAATTGAAGGGCCAGAAGGTTCGGGTAAAACAACATTAATTAAAAGTTTATTACCATATTTTGAGCAAAAGGAACAAAAGGTAATGGCGACCAGAGAACCGGGTGGTATTGCAATTTCTGAAGATATTAGAACAATTTTACATAAACAAGAGTATACGATGATGGAAGCACGTACAGAGGCGCTCTTATATGCTGCTGCACGTAGACAACATTTAGTGGAAAAAGTTATGCCAGCACTTGAGGAAAACTATCTTGTACTATGTGATCGTTTTATAGATAGCTCTTTAGCATATCAAGGATATGCAAGAGGCTTAGGTATGGATAAAGTATTTGAAATTAATCGTTTCGCAACGGAAGATTGTATGCCTAGTTTAACAATCTATTTAGATATTGAGCCAGAGGTAGGTTTAGCACGAATTGGAAAAGATGCAGGACGTGAAGTAAATCGACTAGATATGGAAGATATCTCTTTCCATAAACGTGTGCGTGAAGGGTATTTACAAGTTGTAGAGCGTTTCTCTAATCGCATTGTATTAGTAAATGCTGATCAACCAATGAAAAAACTTATAGAAGAAGTTGTTCAGATTATAGAAGATAAATTGTTATAATAGAAGGAAAGAATGAAATAAGTGAGGTATGCAGTATGATAAATACGTGGGAGCAGCTTTCTGCTATACAGCCCATCGGTGTCAAAATGTTGATGAATAGCATTGCAAAAGAGCGTATATCCCACGCTTACTTGTTAGAGGGAGGGAAAGGGACTGGGAAGTTCGCCACAGCAATTCAAATGGCAAAAAGTTTTCTCTGTTCACAAAGAAATGGTGTAGAGCCTTGTCATGTATGTACGAATTGTCGCCGAATTGATTCAGGTAACTACCCAAACTTACATATTGTAAAACCAGATGGATTATCTATTAAAAAACAGCAAATTCATGATTTACAAGAAGAGTTTTCAAAAACAGGATTAGAAGCAAATAAAAAAGTATATATTATTGAGCATGCAGATCGTATGACAGCAAATGCAGCGAATACGCTTTTAAAGTTTTTAGAAGAACCAAGTAGTGATACAACAGCTATTTTACTTACTGAACAAAGTCATCAGATTTTAAATACAATCTTATCTCGTTGTCAAGTTGTTACGTTTAGGCCGTTGCCTACAGAATCTTTAATTAAGAGGTTAGAGGAAGAAGGTATTACAGTTTCTTTATCTACACTTGCTGCGCAGCTTACAAATAGTTTTGAAGAAGCTTTATTAATGTGTAATGATGAATGGTTTGCACAAGCGAGAGCTTTAGTGATAAAATTATGTGAAGCGCTCGAAAAAGATAAGGCCTCTATTTTTTTTGTACAAGAAAAATGGGGGAAGCACTTTGGAGAGAAAGAACAATTACAGCAAGGCTTAGATATGTTACTCCTTATTTATAAGGATTTATTATATGTTCAACTTGGAGAAGAAGATCGTCTTGTTTTTCATGAGCAGAAAGAGATGTTTGAATCCTTTTCTTATGCTCAGAAGCGCATTGTATCAGCTCTCTTTAATATATTAGAGGCAAAAAATAGAATCAACGCTAATGTAAATGCGCAGCTTGTGTTCGAACAGTTAGTGTTGCGGTTGCAGGAGGGATGACCGTTTTGTATGATGTAGTAGGTGTTCGCTTTAAGAAGGCCGGAAAGGTATATTACTTTGATCCAAATCAGTTCGATATCTCAGAAAATGAGTTTGTAATTGTAGAAACGGTAAGAGGTATTGAGTACGGAAAAGTAGTTATTACCAAAAAGCAAGTTGATGAAAATGACGTTGTATTACCGCTAAAAAAAGTTATTCGTATTGCAAATGAAAATGATCGTACCATTGTTGAAGAGAATAGGCATGCTGCGAAAGAAGCATATCAAGTTTGTCAACAAAAGGTAGGAGAACATAATCTTGATATGAAGCTTGTAGATGTAGAGTATACGTTCGATCGTAATAAGATTATTTTTTACTTTACTGCGGATGGTCGGATTGATTTCCGGGAACTAGTGAAAGACTTAGCGGCAATTTTTAGGACAAGAATTGAGCTGAGACAGATCGGCGTTCGTGACGAAGCAAAAATGCTTGGTGGTATTGGTCCATGTGGTCGTATGCTTTGTTGTTCTACTTTTTTAGGAGATTTTGAACCTGTATCCATTAAAATGGCAAAGGATCAAAATTTATCATTAAATCCTGCAAAAATCTCTGGTTTATGTGGTCGCTTAATGTGTTGCTTAAAATATGAGAATGATGAATATGAGGCAGCAAAGGAACAACTTCCTGATTTAGATCAACGTATACAAACACCGCACGGTACTGGCCGTGTTATCGGATTAAATATTTTAGAAAGATTAATTCAAGTGGAACTAGTAGACAAGGAACGGATAGTAGAATATACGTTAGATGAATTAATGAATAAAGGGGTCGTTTCGAGTCAAACCACAGATTAATGAGGTGGGTGCTTGTGGAGAAAAAAGATATTTTTGCATCGGTTTCTAGTATGGAAGAGCAAATTGGACATTTATACAAACAGTTGGGAGAATTAAAACAACATCTTGCAGAATTATTGGAAGAAAACCAACATATAAAAATGGAAAATGAAAATTTGCGACATCGTTTTGAAGAAGTGCAGAACAAGGAAAAACAAAAAACTCAAAAACGCAAAGAAATGAAGGCGAAGACAGATATTGGTGAAGGCTACGATAATCTAGCGAGACTATATCAAGAAGGTTTTCATATTTGCAATCTACATTATGGAAGTGTACGTAAAGAGGGAGATTGTTTATTCTGTCTGTCATTTTTAAATAAAAAGTGAGATTACCTTTCCAATATAATTGGAAAGGTAATTTTTTATACATGAGAGTAGAATGAAATTTATTTTTACATTAATAGAAGATGAAATAGGGTAGGTTAAGTGTAAGAAAGGGAGCAATATATGAATTTATATGAAGATGAGCGTTTAGATTACTTATTAGCGCAAGATATGAAGATTGTACAAAGTCCATCAGTATTTAATTTTTCTTTGGATGCTGTTTTACTTGCAGATTTTGCTTGGGTGCCAATTCAAAAAGGTAATTTACTTGATTTGTGTACAGGTAACGCAGTTATCCCTCTTTTATTAAGTACAAGGACAAAAGGGAAAATTACAGGTGTAGAAATTCAAGAGCGCTTATATGATATGGGAATAAGAAGCGTTCAATACAATAATTTAGAAGAAAGAATTCATTTAATCCATGGAGATTTGAAAGATATGCCGGAGAAACTTGGACGTCATCAATATGATGTTATAACATGTAATCCTCCTTATTTTCAAACACCACAAACTTCTGAGAAGAATATGAATGAACATTTAGCGATAGCTCGTCATGAAATTATGTGCACACTAGAAGATGTTGTATACGCAAGTAGCCAGCTAGTGAAACAGGGTGGGAAAGTAGCATTTGTACATCGTCCAGGTCGTTTACTCGACATCGTCACATTAATGCGTAAATACAAAATTGAACCGAAACGTGTGCGATTTGTTTATCCTAAGGCTGGTAAAGAAGCGAATACATTGTTAATTGAAGGAATTAAGGATGGGAATGCAGATTTAAAAATCTTACCACCTCTTTTTGTATATGAAGAAAACAATGAATATACAAAGGAGCTTCGTTCAATTTTATATGGAGAAGAATAAGCATTGTTTTTATGTGGTGGAGTGTTCTGATGGAAGTTATTATGCTGGATACACGAATCATATAGAAAAACGGATTCAGACCCATAATAGTGGAAAAGGTGCTAGATATACACGCGCTAGACTTCCAGTTGTTTTAAAATATGTAGAGGATCACGAGGATAAACGAACGGCTATGCAAGCTGAGTATCACTTTAAGCAGTTAACGAGGAAAAAAAAAGAAGAATATATGCAAAAAGGAGAACGCTATGTGGCAGCAAAAAAGCTTTCAGCAAAATGAAAAGGGAGTTTTATATTTAGTACCGACTCCAATCGGAAATTTAGAGGATATGACATTTCGTGCAATCCGAATTTTAAAAGAGGCAGACATTATTGCAGCGGAAGATACAAGGCAAACGAAGAAACTTTGTAATTACTTTGAAATTGAAACACCAGTTATGAGCTATCATGAGCATAATAAAGGAGTAAGTGGACGGAAAATTTTAGATAAGTTAGAAGAAGGTAAGACTGTAGCCATTGTGAGCGATGCTGGTATGCCATGTATTTCAGATCCTGGTTATGATATCGTTGTAGAGGCTGTAGCAGAACAATATCATGTTATCCCGCTTCCTGGAGCAAATGCAGCCCTTACAGCATTGATTGCATCAGGACTTGAGACAAAACATTTTTATTTCTATGGTTTCCTGCAAAGAAATAAAAAGGGACGTAAGCTTGAATTAGAAAAACTACGCTATATTCCAACTACAATGATGTTTTATGAGGCGCCACATCGTTTAGATGACACTTTAATCTCTATGCAAGAAGTATTAGGAAATAGGGAAATCGTATTATGTCGTGAGCTAACGAAAAAATTTGAAGAGTTTATTCGTGGAACAATTGAAGAGGCGATTGAGTGGACGAAGCAAAATGAAGTTCGTGGTGAGTTTTGTATTTTAGTAGCAGGTTCAACAGAAGAACCTACTCAAGAAGAACAATGGTGGGAAGTTATTTCAGTATATAATCATATTGAACATTATATAAATGAAAAAGGTATGAATTCAAAAGAAGCGATTAAAACAGTCGCTAAAGACCGAGATTTGTCGAAACGTGATGTATATCAAATCTATCATGTTGATAAAAAATAAGCTTCTCATAATTGAGAAGCTTACTTTGCTGTTTCGATATAATCTTGAAGTTCGTTTAAGACTTGTTCAGCGCCTTCTTTGCTTAAGATAATTTTACCTTCAGCTAAAGATAGGTTACCATCAGATACTTCACCAGTTACTTGGCAAGTCATGTTTGGTTTATATTTCTTTAAGATGATTTTTTCTTCATCAACGTAGATTTCAAGAGCGTCCTTTTCTGCAATACCTAAAGTGCGGCGTAATTCGATTGGAATTACTACACGACCTAATTCATCAACTTTACGAACGATACCAGTAGATTTCATAATTCTTTTCCTCCTAAATAAATAGTTTATAAGTTTCGAGTCTATTTTTTGATTCGTCATTTTTCGACAAAATACCCTATGGACATATGATACCAATCATTTACATTTCCGTCAATTCTTAAATTCTATATTTTTAAAAAAGATTTATAGATTTTTATACTTCTTATATATGATAGAATGTAAGTCATTTCTACAATTGTTTGTATTATTTTTTTGTAATGTTTATACTTTTCGGGAAATATATTGTATATTTTTTTGAATATGAGTAATAGATGATAAAGATATCGAGCATTAACTCGTTTTTATCCCGCTATTTGCGAGCAGTAAGACTCCCACTTCAAAATTTAGCCGGAGCAAAGAAGTTAAGTGGGAGTCGGGCTGCTCGTAAAAGCCCGATTGGTGTGGGCTAATAATCCATGGGAGATGAACCCTCCCCACGGATTAAAGTTTCACTTTATATATGAGTTTTTGATATACTGTTTATAAATACATATGAGGTTATTCGGGAGGTCCAAAACGATGAAAGAGGAAAATAAGTCCTTTTATATTACTACCCCAATTTATTATCCAAGTGGAAAGTTACACATTGGACATGCTTATACGACGGTAGCAGGAGATGCGATGGCACGATATAAGCGTATGCAAGGATACAATGTTCATTATTTAACAGGAACTGATGAGCATGGACAGAAGATCCAAAAGAAAGCAGAAGAACTAAATGTTACACCACAGGCATATGTGGATAACATTGTATCAGGGATTAAAGAACTTTGGGAGAAGATGGATATCTCTTATGATGATTTTATTCGTACAACTGAAGATCGTCATAAAGATGTTGTTGAGAAAATCTTCAAGCAGCTAGTAGATCAAGGCGATATTTATCTTGATGAATATGAAGGTTGGTATTCTGTACAAGATGAAACATTCTATACAGCGCATCAATTAGTAGATCCAATTATGGAAGGTGACAAAGTAGTTGGTGGAAAAAGCCCAGATAGTGGTCACGCTGTAGAACTTGTTCGCGAAGAGTCTTATTTCTTTAGAATGGGTAAATATGTAGACCGACTATTAAAGTTCTATGAAGATAACCCACATTTCATTCAGCCGGAGTCCCGTAAAAATGAAATGATTAATAACTTCATTAAACCAGGATTAGAAGATTTAGCTGTTTCTCGTACTTCATTTGACTGGGGAGTTCGTGTTCCAGGTAACCCAAAACACGTTATTTACGTATGGGTAGATGCGTTGTCTAATTACATTACTGCATTAGGATATGGAACAGAAAATGAAGAGAAGTATAAAAAATTCTGGCCAGCAGATGTCCATTTAGTTGGGAAAGAAATCGTTCGTTTCCACACAATTTATTGGCCAATTATTTTAATGGCTTTAGATTTACCACTTCCGAAGAAAGTCTTTGCTCATGGCTGGATTTTAATGAAGGATGGAAAAATGAGTAAGTCAAAAGGAAACGTAGTAGATCCAGTTACATTAATTGATCGTTACGGATTAGATGCATTGCGTTACTACTTACTTCGCGAAGTTCCATTTGGATCGGATGGAGTATTCACACCAGAAGGATTTGTTGAACGAATCAACTTTGATTTAGCGAATGATTTAGGTAACTTATTAAATCGTACAGTAGCTATGATTGATAAATACTTTAACGGGGAAATCCCTGCATTTAAAGCAAATGTAACTGAGTTCGATGAAACGTTAGTGACATTTGCCAAAGATACATTGAAAAAAGTAGAAGAGGCAATGGAGAATATGGAATTCTCTGTAGCGCTAAGTTCCATTTGGCAATTAGTTAGCCGTACGAACAAATATATTGATGAAACGCAGCCGTGGGTATTAGCGAAGGATGAGAATGATCGCGAAAAACTTGCGTCTGTAATGGCCCACTTAGCTGAGGTACTTCGTCAAACAGGTATTATGCTTATGCCATTCCTAACAGTAGCACCAAGTAAGATGTTTGCTCAACTTGGACTTACTGAAGAGGCGCATAAATCTTGGGAAAGCCTATCTACAATTGGATGTATTCCAGCTGGAACAAAAGTAGAAAAAGGAAACCCAATCTTCCCTCGTTTGGAAATGGAAGTAGAAGTGGGGTATATTAAAGAACAAATGCAAGGTTCTGCTCCTAAAGTAGAAGAGAAAAAAACAGAAGAACCAAAGGCAGAAGAAATTACAATTGATGATTTCTTTAAAGTAGAATTGCGAGTAGCTGAAGTAATATCCGCTGAACCTGTGAAAAAAGCAGATAAGTTGTTAAAAATTCAGCTTGATTTAGGTACAGAGAAGCGCCAAGTGGTTTCTGGGATTGCTAAATTCTATTCCCCAGAAGAACTAAAAGGTAAAAAGGTTATTTGTGTAACGAATTTAAAACCTGTAAAATTACGTGGTGAATTATCACAAGGTATGATTTTAGCAGGTGAAGAGAATGGCGTATTGTCATTAGCATCAATTGACCAGAATTTACCAAATGGTACAAAAATCAAGTAATTGAGACAAGAAAAGAGATGTTTCACGTGTAACATTGGTGAAGCGTCTTTTTTCTTTTTACATTCCGTTTTTTGCATTAAAATTGAAGTATTGTTATCGTTAAGTTAGAAAGAGTGTAGTTTTTCTATGAGAGAATTGATTTCAATATAAAAGGAGTTATTTATTATGTTGTTTGATACACATTCACATTTAAATGCAGAGCAATTTGAAGAAGATTTACAAGAAGTTATCGCGAGAATGAAAGAAGCGGGAGTTACATATACAGTTGTTGTTGGATTTGATGAAGTAACGATAAAGAAAGCAATTGAATTGGCAGAGGCTTATGATTTTATTTACGCTGCAGTTGGATGGCATCCTGTTGATGCAATCGATATGAAAGAAGAACATTTAGCTTGGTTAGAAGAATTAGCGGCTCATCCTAAAGTAGTTGCAATTGGAGAAATGGGATTAGATTATCACTGGGATAAGTCTCCAAAAGAAGTACAGAAGGAAGTATTCCGTAAACAAATTGCATTAGCGAAAAAGGTGAAATTACCGATTATTATACATAACCGCGATGCAACTCAAGATATTGTTGATATCCTAGAGGAAGAGAATGCAGCTGAAGTAGGGGGCATTATGCATTGCTTTAGCGGTAGTGTAGAAGTAGCGCAGCGATGTGTCGATATGAACTTTTTAATTTCATTAGGTGGTCCAGTAACATTTAAAAATGCCAAGAAACCGAAAGAAGTTGCTATGGAGATTCCGTTAGAAAAATTATTGATAGAGACAGATTGCCCGTATTTAACACCCCACCCATTTCGAGGGAAACGAAATGAACCTAGTTATGTAAAACTGGTAGCAGAAGAAATTGCGAATTTAAAAGGAATTTCTTATGACGAAGTAGCACAAGTAACAACAAAGAATGCCAAATCCTTATTTGGTGTTGAATAAAAAAGAATGGGGAGTCCCATTCTTTTTTTATTTTTTGAGAAGAGAGATAGTAGAAGTGATAAGAACCAACTATTTACTCATAACATAAGTGTAGAAATATTGCGGATAAATTAAGATGGAGATAGAAGTGTTACAATAAGGATAGTGAACAAAGATTTTTCTCTTCTACTTTTTAAAATGTACGATTGGGAAAATAATAATGGAAAAGTCGTCATTTTTTTGTTTTACTAAGTAGAGATGAAAAGAGTGTGGAGGCAAGCATGAAAATTAAAGAGATTATCGTTGTAGAAGGTAAAGATGATACAGTTGCGATTAAACGTGCTGTTGATGCGGATACAATCGAAACGAACGGTTCAGCAATCGGTGATCACGTTATTGAGCAAGTTAAATTAGCGCAGCAAAAACGAGGCGTTATTATTTTCACAGATCCGGATTATCCTGGAGAGCGTATTCGAAAAATTATTTCTGACAAGGTTCCTGGATGTAAGCATGCTTTTTTAACGAAGGAAGAAGCACTTGCTAAAAGGAAAAAAGGTGTTGGAATCGAACATGCTTCTAATGAGTCGATTCGCCGTGCTTTAGAGAATATACATGAAGAAATGGAAGCTTACACAAGTGAAATTAGTTGGAGTGATCTAGTCGATGCGGGCTTAGTGGGCGGAGAAATGGCAAAGAGTCGCAGAGAAAGAGTGGGTAAGCTATTAAAGATTGGTTATACAAACGCAAAACAGTTACATAAACGTTTACAAATGTTTCAGGTTTCAAAGGAATCATTTGCAGAAGCTTATAAGCAAGTAATACAGGAGGAAAAAAAATGAAGGATATCGCAACACCAAATCGTACGAAAGACATTGTTGAAAAGTATGGATTTTCATTCAAAAAAAGTTTAGGACAAAATTTTTTAATTGATACGAATGTATTAAATCGTATCGTTGATCACGCAGAAATCGGTTCAGAAAGTGGCGCAATTGAAATTGGACCAGGTATCGGTGCGTTAACCGAGCAATTGGCGAAGCGTGCTAAAAAAGTAGTGGCTTTTGAAATTGATCAGAGGTTATTACCAATTTTAGACGAGACGTTAGCTCCATATAGCAACGTTACAGTTATAAATAAAGATGTACTAAAAGCAGATGTACATGAAGTGTTTAGTGAGCAATTTGAAGAAGGACAAGATGTAATGGTAGTAGCTAACTTACCATACTATATTACAACGCCAATTTTATTTAAATTGCTTGAAGAAAAATTACCGGTTCGTGGATTTGTTGTTATGATGCAAAAAGAAGTTGGGGATCGTTTAGCTGCTAAACCAGGAACGAAAGAGTATGGTTCTTTATCAATTGCCATTCAGTATTATACAGAGGTAGAAACAGTTATGACTGTACCGCGTACAGTGTTTGTGCCACAACCAAATGTTGATTCTGCGATTATCCGTCTTCTAAAGCGTCCTAAACCAGTTGTAGAAGTGACAGATGAAACTTTCTTCTTTGAAGTAGTACGAGCAAGTTTCGCACAGCGTCGTAAAACTTTAATGAATAATTTATCAAATAATTTAAATGGTTTCCCGAAAGATAAAGAGCTGTTGGATCGAATTTTGACAGAAGTAGGAATTGATCCGAAGCGAAGAGGCGAAACGCTATCTATCGAAGAGTTTGCAACATTAAGTAATGCATTAATTCTTCATAAATTGTCATAAGAATATGAAAGGGACAGTTCAACTTGAGCTGTCCCTTTTGTCACCTTTCCTTTCCTAAATTCATACTTTAAAAACAGGTAAGATGGCCTAACGAGTTTGGAGTTTGGAGGTAGGAGAATGGATTTACATGTTGGAGAATTAGTTGAACGATATTCTCATAATAGGGATATTCTTTTTCGTATTATAGAAATAAAAGGCGATATGGCAATATTATTTGGAGAGGAAATTAGACTTGTGGCGGATGCACCACTTGCAGATTTAGTTAGTATAGATCAACGAGAACATAAAAATAGAGTGAAGCGTGAAAAAGAAACGATGGAGCGTACTTACCGGTTGTTTCAGCAAGATTACGTGTTGATGAAACAAAGACATGAACATAATTCAACTGGTGGATATACAAGTGAAGTGAATTATTTTCAAATGCCAGGACGTGTATTGCATATAGATGGAGATCCTTTATATTTGCGCAAGTGCTTAGATTTATATAATAAAATAGGCGTTCCTGTTCAAGGTATTCATTGTAAGGAAACGGAGATGCATGAAAAGGTAGTAGACTTAATAGATCATTTTCGCCCAGACATTTTAGTTATTACAGGACATGATGCATATACAAAGTCAAAAGGAGTTATGGGAGATTTAGCAGCATATAGACATTCTAGACATTTTGTACAGGCCGTTCGAGAAGTGCGGAAAAAGTATCCATCGTTAGATCAACTCGTTATTTTTGCTGGGGCTTGTCAATCACACTTTGAGGCGTTGATTCGGGCAGGTGCTAATTTTGCTAGTTCACCGTCTAGAATTAATATTCATGCTCTAGATCCTGTATATGTAGTTGGCAAAATTAGTTTCACTTCATTTATGGAAAGAGTAAATGTATGGGACGTTGTGCGTAATACAATTACTGGCGAAAAGGGACTAGGCGGAATTGAAACAAGAGGGATTTTACGAACAGGATTGCCCTTTCAACATTATGACGAATGAGCAAGGTACATACGTATCTTGCTTTTTTATGTGGAAATGATTTAAATGAGTCTGGATAAAAAGCGGCAAGAACGTGCAGACTATACAATGATACTTTTAGAATATAGTATTTCTTCTATCTATTTGAACGCATGATGCTTTTATAATGATATTGTCTGTGAATTGCGGTTAATAATTGGGATAGATATATCGTGTTTTAAGTGTTCAATCTAAATTACAGCGAGGTGTAGCAAAGTATATGTCAAAACGTTTAGATGAAATTAAAAGCGAATTAGATCACCATCTTGGACAGCGACTTATGTTAAAGGCAAATAGTGGGAGAAGAAAAACTGTGGAGCAATCAGGTGTACTTGCAGAAACGTATCGTTCTGTGTTTGTTGTACAATTAGACCAGCAAGAAGATGCATTGCAACGTGTATCTTATAGTTATGCAGATGTTTTAACAGAGACAGTAGAGCTAACATTTTACGATGAATCTCAAAATGAAGTATTTTATAATTAATGTATTTTTTGTTACATATATTCCCATAAATGAAAAGCTATATTATTTTGCATACTAATTATACCGTAGCAAAATAAGGAGGGACTCTGCATTGAGTAGACGAAGAGGAGTCATGTCAAATCAATTTAAAGAAGAGCTTGCAAAAGAGCTTGGCTTTTATGATGTTGTTCAGAAAGAAGGATGGGGCGGAATTCGTGCGAAAGATGCTGGTAATATGGTGAAACGTGCTATAGAAATTGCAGAACAGCAATTAATGAAACGAAACCAGTAGTTGTAAGATACTTTCTATGCTACGGTAGCCGAGGAGAGATTCCTCGGCTTTTTGCACGCTAAAAGGTGGCATCATTTGACATAAGTAGTTTCATTCTGAATGCTTTTCGATATAATTAGGGAAGTGTCATCGTCTTACTATAAATTTATGGTAAAATAAACGATAAAAGATTGAGTACATAGAGTGGGTGAATAGATTGAAGCTACTAGTGAAAGCACCAGCAAAGATTAATCTGTCGTTAGATGTACTGGGAAAAAGACAAGATGGATATCATGAAGTGAAAATGATTATGACAACAATCGACTTGGCAGATCGTTTAGAGCTAACGGAATTAGCAGAAGACCGTATTGAAATTTTGTCCCATAATCGGTATGTCCCAGACGACCAACGCAATTTAGCTTATCAAGCAGCGAAATTATTAAAAGTGAAGTTTAATGTAAAAAAAGGTGTGTCTATTACTATTGAAAAAACGATTCCAGTAGCCGCTGGATTAGCAGGTGGAAGTAGTGATGCAGCAGCGACATTACGTGGCCTTAATAAGTTATGGAATTTAGGGCTAACAATCGATGAATTAGCAAAGCTTGGCGCAGAAATTGGATCAGATGTATCGTTCTGTGTATATGGTGGAACTGCTATTGCCACTGGAAGAGGAGAAGAAATTGAACATATAAAGACTCCGCCTTCTTGTTGGGTTGTTTTAGCAAAGCCCCACATTGGTGTATCTACTGCTGACGTGTACGGAAATTTAAAATTAAATCGTGTTACTCATCCAAATGTAGATAAAATGGTTGAAGTCATTAACCATGGCGATTATAAAGGAATTTGTGATACTGTTGGTAACGTTTTAGAAGATGTGACGTTTGCGATGCATCCCGAGGTTGCACGTATTAAATCACAGATGAAACGCTTTGGGGCAGATGCCGTATTAATGAGTGGAAGTGGCCCAACTGTATTTGGTCTTGTACACCATGATTCGCGAATGCACCGCATATATAACGGGTTAAAGGGATTTTGCGAGCAAGTATATGCAGTGCGTTTATTAGGAGAGCGAGAAACGCTTGAATAAAGACGTATAATACGTTATGATTTGTTTAGAATATTCGTGATTTGAGGTGAGAGTATGAAAATTAGACGAAGTACAAGATTGGTCGATCTGACGTATTACTTGTTACAAAATCCTCGTCAGCTAGTTTCTCTCACTTTTTTTGCTGAAAGGTATCAATCGGCTAAATCTTCCATTAGTGAAGATTTAGTTATTATTAAGCAAACGTTTGAACAACAAGGTGTCGGCACATTGCAAACGGTACCAGGAGCAGCAGGAGGAGTGAAATATATTCCTTATATAAGTGAAGAAGAGGCAAATCTGATTATTAACGAGCTTTGTAGCTTATTTGAAAACCCAGACCGTATTTTGCCTGGCGGTTACTTATATATGACGGATCTTTTAAGTAATCCTCGCCAGATTAATGGCGCAGGTCGTTTATTTGCTTCTGTTTTTGCTAGGCAACCAATTGATGCGGTTATGACGGTAGCGACAAAAGGAATTCCGCTTGCTTATGCAGTAGCGAACTACTTAGATGTACCGGTAGTAATTGCGAGAAAAGATAATAAGGTAACAGAAGGACCCACTGTTAGTATTAACTATGTATCAGGTTCCTCTAAGCGAATCCAAACGATGACTTTAGCAAAGCGTAGCCTTCCAGAAGGGTCCAATGTTTTAATTATTGATGACTTTATGAAAGCTGGCGGAACCATTCAAGGTATGATGAGCATGCTAGAAGAGTTTAAAGCTAATGTTGTTGGGATTGGCGTATTAGTAGAGTCTACGGATATTGAAGAAAGACTTATTAATAACTTTGTATCATTAATTCGTCTGTCAGAAGTTGATGTGAAAGAAAAAGCGATTCAAGTGGAAAAGGGGAATTATGCACTTGCACCATTTGATAAAGGGCTTGTAGAGGCTGAGTAAAAAGGTAAAGCAGATAGCTTTACCTTTTTTTATTCCTATTTATAAATTACAAAATAGATGGACAAACTGCCTTTGGTACACTATTTTTAAAGAGTAAAAATAAATAATAAAAGGGTGAAAAGTATGAAAGTTGTTCAAACAAGCAAAGCACCACAGGCAATCGGACCATATTCACAAGGGATTATTGTAAATAATATGTTCTATAGTTCAGGACAAATTCCGTTAACGGCAAGTGGAGAACTTGTAACAGGAGATGTAACAGTACAAACAGAGCAAGTATTTGAAAATTTACAAGCGGTATTAGCAGAAGCAGGTGCTTCATTTGATACAGTGGTAAAAACAACAGTATTCTTGAAGGATATGGATGATTTTAATGCTGTTAATGAAGTATACGGTTCTTATTTCTCTACTCATAAACCAGCGCGTTCTTGTGTACAAGTAGCAAAATTACCGAAAGATGTTTCTGTTGAAATCGAAGTAATTGCCCTAGTTAAGTAACTCTTTGTAAGCGATAACCTCTACTAATCCTTATATTCAACTACAATAAAAATTTTTATCTTAAAAATTTTTAAAAAATTAAAGGGAAAATAGAAAATTTGTGGAATTTATACAAATATATCGCTTATTTAGAAAAGGGTGGTGAACACAAGATGGAAGTGACTGACGTAAGATTACGCCGCGTAAACACAGAAGGCCGCATGAGAGCAATTGCCTCTATTACTCTAGACCATGAATTTGTTGTTCATGATATTCGTGTAATTGATGGTAATAATGGATTATTTGTAGCAATGCCAAGTAAACGTACTCCAGATGGAGAATTCCGTGACATTGCACATCCAATTAATTCTAATACACGCTCTAAAATTCAAGATGCGGTTTTAACAGAGTATCATCGTTTAGGCGAGTTAGAAGAGGTTGAGTTTGAAGAAGCAGGCGCTTCGTAAAATTCGAATGAAAAGGGCTTTTGAAAGAAAGTCTTATAATTTTGTAGCAAACTCCTGTAAGCATTTACAGGAGTTTGTTTTTTTTTTTGAATAATAAACGTTTCTAATTATAAAAATTCATATTTTGAAAAAATAAAGATGAAAAACTTCTAATTTTTTCAAGATCATTTAAAATAGTATAGCTTATTCCTTAAAAAAGATACTAAAGAGTAAAACATCTTATAAGAATTATGGTAAAATTTAATAGTTATAATGTGTTTCTTGAAATATATGATGATTTAGGATAATATCGTTAATGGATAAATAGGTTGCGATGGAGGGTCTATATGTCAAACAGATTTGCAGTGATTCTAGCTGCAGGTAAAGGCACACGTATGAAGTCCAAGCTATACAAAGTGCTGCATCCTGTATGTGGAAAACCAATGGTACAACATGTAGTCAATGAAGTATCTCAATTAGGATTGCAGAAACTTGTAACAGTCGTTGGACATGGTGCTGAAAAGGTACAAGAACAGCTAGGAAACGTAAGTGAGTTTGCATTACAAGCAGAACAACTTGGTACAGCTCATGCTGTCGATCAAGCTGCAAGTGTACTTGCAAATGAAGAGGGAACAACTTTAGTTATTTGTGGTGATACACCTCTAATAACTGCTGAAACGATGGAAGCATTGCTTCAGCAACACGAAGAAGCGGGAGCAATGGCGACGGTACTAACAGCGTACATAGAAGAGCCTGCTGGATATGGCCGTATCGTTCGTAATGAGAATGGTCATGTTGAAAAGATTGTTGAGCATAAGGATGCAAATGAAAAAGAATTAGCTATTAAAGAAATCAATACAGGTACGTATTGTTTTGATAATAAAGCTTTATTTGCTTCACTTTCTAAAGTTTCAAATGATAATGTACAGGGCGAATATTACCTTCCGGACGTTATTGAAATTTTAAAAAATGAAGGTCATATTGTATCAGCTTATCAAACAGAGCACTTCGATGAAACGTTAGGTGTTAACGACAGAGTCGCTCTATCGCAAGCGGAAATTATTATGAAAAATCGTATCAACCGAAAGAACATGGTAAATGGTGTTACAATTATTGATCCAAGTAACACATACATTTCTGCGGATGCAATTATTGGTAGTGATACAGTTCTTCACCCAGGAACGGTTATTGAGGGGAACACTGTAATTGGTTCTGATTGTGAAATTGGACCGCATACAGTAATTCGCGATAGTGAAATTGGAGACCGTACGGTAATTCGTCAATCTACTGTACATGACAGCAAACTTGGTACAGAAGTATCGGTTGGTCCATTTGCACATATTCGCCCAGATTCAGTTATTGGAGATGAAGTGCGCGTTGGAAACTTTGTAGAAATCAAAAAAACTGTTTTTGGTAATAGAAGTAAAGCTTCACACTTAAGTTATATCGGGGATGCACAAGTTGGAGAAGACGTGAATCTTGGTTGTGGTTCAATTACGGTGAACTACGACGGCAAGAATAAATTTAAAACTGTAATTGGTAACGGGGTATTTATTGGATGTAATTCAAACCTTGTTGCTCCTGTAACAGTTGAAGATGGTGCTTATGTGGCAGCAGGCTCTACAATAACAGAGAATGTTCCGTCAAAAGCATTATCAGTAGCACGTGCACGTCAAGTTAACAAAGAAGACTATGTTGATCAATTGCTGAATAAGAAAAAATCATAATGTGGAGGGTTAATCTAGATGTCGACTCAATATCTAAATTCTAATTTGAAAGTATTCTCTTTAAACTCTAATAAGGAACTTGCTGAGCAAATCGCAAAGCATATTGGAGTAGGACTAGGAAAATGTTCTGTTGATCGTTTTAGTGATGGAGAAGTTCAAATTAACATTGAAGAAAGTATCCGTGGTTGCGATGTATTCATTATTCAATCTACAAGCTTCCCAGTAAACGAACATATCATGGAATTACTTATTATGATTGATGCATTAAAACGTGCATCTGCAAAAACAATTAATATTGTTATTCCTTACTATGGTTATGCGCGTCAAGACCGTAAAGCGCGTTCTCGTGAACCAATTACATCGAAACTTGTAGCAAACTTGCTTGAAACAGCAGGTGCAACTCGTGTAATCACTCTAGATTTACATGCTCCGCAAATTCAAGGATTCTTTGATATCCCGATCGACCACTTAATGGGTGTACCGATTCTTTCAGACTACTTTGAAGCAAAAGGCCTTAAAGATATCGTAATCGTATCTCCTGATCACGGTGGTGTAACGCGTGCTAGAAAAATGGCGGATCGCCTAAAAGCGCCAATCGCTATTATTGATAAGCGTCGTCCTCGTCCGAATGTATCTGAGGTAATGAACATTATCGGTAACATCGAAGGCAAAACAGCAATTTTAATTGATGACATCATTGATACAGCTGGTACAATTACATTAGCGGCAAACGCTCTTGTTGAGAACGGTGCTTCTGAAGTATATGCTTGCTGTACACACCCAGTATTATCTGGTCCAGCAATTGAGCGTATTCAAAATTCGAATATTAAAGAGTTAGTTGTAACGAACTCTATCGTATTACCAGAAGAGAAGAAAATTGATAAAGTACATGAACTTTCAGTTGCTCCATTAATCGGAGAAGCAATCATTCGTGTATACGAAGAAGAATCTGTAAGTGTATTATTCAATTAATTGGATAGAATGAGACGTAACCAAGCTTGGTTACGTCTTTTCGTATCGAAAAAAGAAAGTAGTGGTACAAGAATGAAATTAATAGTAGGACTTGGGAACCCAGGTAGAGAATATGAATTAACAAGGCATAATATTGGATTTATGGCAATCGATGAACTTGCAAAACGTTGGAGTATTTCTTTGAATGAACAAAAGTTTAAAGGGGTATTTGGCGCAGGCTTTGTTAATGGGGAAAAAGTAATCTTACTAAAGCCACTTACATATATGAATTTATCTGGGGAAAGTATCCGTCCACTCATGGATTATTATAAAATTGATGTCGAGGACTTCATTGTTATGTACGATGATTTAGATATTCCTGTAGGTAAATTACGCCTTCGCATGAAAGGTAGTGCGGGTGGACATAATGGTGTGAAATCAACAATTTCACATTTAGGAACACAAGAATTTCAACGTATCCGCATGGGAATCGATCGTCCGAAAAATGGGATAAAAGTAGTGGATTACGTATTAGGACGTTTTACATCTGAAGAAATATCTGGCGTTAATCAATCCATTGAAAATGCAGCAGATGCATGTGAGGAATGGTTAAATAAACCTTTTCTCCAAATCATGAATACTTTTAATAGTTAAGCGCACAATCTGGAATATTTTATTTTGTTTTATCCCATACTAGTAGCAATTGGATATTTAGGAGGCTAGTATGGAAGGTTATTATTACTGTAGACATTGTGGAAGTAATGTGGGCTCCATTATCGCAGAAAAAGTATATAGCGACGTTTTGTTTCAACTAACAGAGCAAGAAGTAGTGGATATGATTCATTTTCATGAGAATGGAAATATATATATAAAAACGATTTGTGAATCGTGTCAAGAAACGCTCACATCTTATCCTGAGTATTATGAATATGAAAAATTTCTGCAATAAAATGTTGTCGCTTTGGCATGTCCAAAGCATTTTTCTGTTTTCTTTTTCCAAAATATTTGCATAAAATATAGTAACTTGCTCTTTATGTTGAGAGGAGTTTTGAAAATGATAGGTTTATTAGAGCAATTTTATAAAAATGAAGAAATACAATCGGTTATTAATGGGCTAGAAGATGGGTTGAAAGAGCAACTTGTATCGGGTATGGCCACATCCTCTCGTTCATTATTAATGGCAGCTTTATATAAAAAGACAAAGCAATCACAACTTATCGTGACGCACAATTTATACCAAGCACAAAAAGTACATGAAGATTTAGTGGCGTTACTTGGTGAAAAAGATGTTTGGCTATATCCGGTAAATGAATTGATAGCATCGGAAGTTGGTGTTGCAAGTCCAGAATTGAAGGCGCAGCGTATTGAAGTGTTAAATCGCTTAGCTGCGGGAGAGAATGGGATTATTGTAGCGCCAGTTGCAGGGCTGCGTAGGTTTTTACCAATAAAAGAATTATGGAAGCAAAGGCAAATTGAAATCAATCTAGGGCAAGAGATTGATTTAGATGCACTCTTGCATACCTTACATCATATTGGTTATGAGCGTAAGTCGATGGTAGAAGCTCCAGGAGAGTTTAGTTTGCGCGGGGGAATATTAGATATTTACCCATTAACTGAAGAATTACCATTTCGTATTGAATTCTTTGATACACAGGTTGATTCTATTCGATTATTTGATGTGGAAGAACAGCGCTCTCAAGATAAAAGGGAAAGTGTTCGGTTTGGTCCGGCAACAGAGTTTTTATTTTCACAGGAAGAATTGAAATCGGGAATTAAGCATCTTGAAGAAGGTTTGACTAAGACGATGCAAAAGCTTTCCGATGATAAATTAAAGACTACTGTGCTTGAGACGGTTAGTCATGAAATTGAAATGTTGAAAAACGGGCAAAGTATAGAACAAATGTTTAAATATTTATCTATTTTCTATAAAGAACCTGCTAGTCTGATAGATTATTTACCAGAGAACGGTGTTGTAATTTTAGATGAGATTTCCCGTATTCAAGAAACCGCATCACATCTTGAAACAGAAGAAGCGGAATGGTATATCTCACTTCTTGGCGAAGGAACAATTATTCAGGATTTATCTTTCTCCCACTCGTTTGAGGAGTTTCTTCATAATAAAAAAAGAAGTTTTGTATATTTAACGTTATTCTTACGCCATATAGCACACACACATCCTCAAAACATTGTGAATGTGACATGTAAAACGATGCAAGATTTCCACGGACAGATGCATTTGTTAAAAACTGAAATTGATAGATGGAATGAAGGTAATTTTACGACCGTTGTGCTTGGAACAGATGATGAACGTGTAAAAAAACTACAACATATTTTAAGTGATTATGATATTGATGCAGACATTGTAGAGGCCACAGATATCTTATTGCCTGGAAGGTTACAAATTGCTGTAGGTGATTTACATGCAGGTTTTGAAATGCCGATGCAAAAGTTTGTTGTCATTACTGAAAAGGAGCTTTTTCATAAGAAGGTTAAAAAATCACAACGTAAGCAAAAGTTATCTAACGCTGAACGTATTAAAAGTTATTCGGAATTAAAAGTTGGAGACCATGTAGTTCATGTAAATCATGGTATAGGTAAATTTTTAGGTATTGAGACATTAGAGATTAATGGTGTTCATAAAGATTATTTAAATATTAAATATCAAGGTAATGATAAGTTATACGTTCCAATTGAACAAATTGATCAAGTGCAAAAATACGTAGGGTCTGAAGGTAAGGAACCAAAAGTTTATAAATTAGGCGGAAATGATTGGAAGAAGGTCAAAACGAAAGTTGAAAAATCTGTACAAGACATTGCAGATGACCTAATTAAATTATATGCCGAGCGTGAAGCTTCGAAAGGTTATGCATATACACCAGATACGGCAGAGCAACAAGAGTTTGAATCTTTATTCCCATATCAAGAGACAGAGGATCAATTACGTTCTATTGAAGAGATTAAGAAAGATATGGAACGCGGACGTCCGATGGATAGGCTTCTTTGTGGTGACGTAGGATATGGAAAGACCGAAGTAGCTATTCGTGCGGCATTTAAAGCAATTATGGATGAAAAACAAGTTGCGATTTTAGTACCAACAACAATCCTTGCACAACAACACTATGAAACAATTCGAGAGCGTTTTCAAGATTACCCGATTAATATAGGATTACTAAGTAGATTTCGCACACGAAAACAACAAAATGAAACGATTAAAGGTTTAAAAGATGGAACGGTGGATATTGTAATCGGAACGCATCGTATTTTATCTAAAGATGTTACTTATAAAGATTTAGGACTTCTTATTATTGATGAAGAACAAAGATTCGGCGTTACACATAAAGAAAAAATTAAACAATTGAAAGCAAATGTTGACGTGTTAACATTAACGGCAACTCCGATTCCACGTACACTTCATATGTCTATGCTTGGTGTGCGCGATTTATCTGTTATTGAGACACCACCAGAGAATCGTTTCCCAGTACAAACATATGTAGTAGAGTATAATCCAGCGTTAATGCGAGAAGCGATAGAGCGAGAGTTAGCAAGAGGCGGTCAAATTTACTTCCTATATAACCGTGTGGAGGATATTGAAAGAAAAGCAGATGAAATTTCGATGTTAGTTCCAGATGCTCGTGTAACATACGCACATGGGAAAATGAATGAAGGTGAATTAGAGTCTGTTATGCTATCGTTTTTAGAAGGGCAGCATGATGTTCTTGTAAGTACAACAATTATTGAGACGGGTGTAGATATTCCGAATGTAAATACATTAATTGTATTTGATGCAGATCGTATGGGATTATCGCAGTTGTATCAGCTTCGTGGTCGTGTTGGGCGTTCTAATCGCGTCGCGTATGCATACTTTGCATACAAACGTGATAAAGTGTTATCGGAAGTTGCAGAGAGGCGTCTGCAAGCAATTAAAGAGTTTACAGAGCTTGGATCTGGTTTCAAAATTGCGATGAGAGACTTATCAATTCGTGGTGCGGGTAATTTGTTAGGGGCAGAACAACATGGATTTATTGATTCTGTCGGATTTGATCTATATTCTCAAATGTTAAAAGATGCAATTGAGCAACGTAGAGGAACAGACGGAGTTGAAAATACCGTTAATGTTGAAATTGATTTAGAAGTAGATGCATATTTACCGGATGCGTACATTTCAGATAGTAAACAAAAAATTATGATGTATAAACAATTTAGAGGTATTTCTGCAATTGAAGATATTGAAGAGTTGCAGGAAGAGATGATCGACAGATTTGGTGATTATCCACAAGAAGTTGGTTATTTATTACAAATTGCAAACATTAAAGTGTTGGCAATGAAAGAACAAATTGAGTTAATTAAGCAAAATAAATTTGAAGTAACATTCCTGTTTTCTGAACAAGCGAGCCAAAATATAGATGGTGGAAAATTATTCATGCTAGGAAGTAGTTTTGGCCGTATGATCGGTCTTGGTATGGAGGGGTCACAATTGAAAATTGTGATGAAAACGAATGGATTAGAGACGTCGAAATGGTTAACAATTGCTGAAAATTTATTAAAAGGCTTGCCAAATGTAAAAAAAGAAGTAATAAATGCCTAATATAAGATAAAAAATACAATTCGACGTGCATAGAAGAACTAATGTGTAAAATACTATGTTTAATAGTTGGTGATTTTTACATGAACAGGTAAATTCACCACTTTGATCATCAGTAGAAAGTGAGGCAGCATTAGAATGAAAGCAACTGGAATCGTACGTCGAATTGATGATTTAGGCAGGGTAGTAATTCCGAAGGAAATTCGTAGAACTTTACGTATTCGTGAGGGAGATCCACTAGAAATATTTGTTGATCGCGATGGAGAAGTGATTTTGAAAAAATATTCTCCAATTAGTGAACTAGGTAATTTTGCAAAGGAATATACGGAAGCTTTATACGATAGCTTAGGACATAATGTGCTTGTATGCGATCGTGATTCTATTATCGCAGTAGCGGGCGCATCTAAAAAAGAATACTTAAATAAAAGTGTTGGCGATTTAATTGAGAAGACAATGGAAGAGCGTAAGTCTGTAATTATGACAGATGAAAGCGAAATTTCAATTATTGATGGAGTAACAGAAAAAGTGAGCTCTTATACAATTGGCTCGATTATTGCAAATGGAGATCCAATCGGAGCTGTCGTTATCTTCTCTAAAGAGGCTATTATAAGTGAAGTAGAGCATAAATCAGTAAATACAGCTGCAAGCTTTTTAGCGAAACAAATGGAGCAGTAGCGAAGTGTAATTTCTATAAGTAGCAATCTTTCCTAATTATGATATTTCTATTTGAGAAATTAACTATTTGGAGATATAAGTATATTGAACGAAGGTAGCGCTTTGCTACCTTTTTTCATTGAATATTTTTGCTGTTGAAAGAAGTCAGTGAATGTAAGGAATATGAAGGAGAGCCAGTTTTTCTTTGTGATATAATACGAGGGGTGAGAATAGAAAAAGGAGTTTTCTTGTATGGAAGCGAAGAAGTACCAAGCCTTTTGGCGTGGGGCTATTATATTAACAATCGCAAGTTTTGTTACGAAGGTATTAAGCGCTTTTTACCGTATTCCATATCAAAATATAGCGGGTGATGTTGGTTTTTATATTTACCAACAAATTTATCCGTTTTATGGATTTTGTTTGATTTTAGCTACTTATGGGTTTCCTATTATTATTTCAAAAATGGTCGCAGAAAGATTAGAACGAGGAAAACAAAAAGAAGCAGAAGAAATTATTTGTGTATCTTTTTGGTTTTTATTAGGAATTGGCTTTATAGGATTTTTCACATTATTCTTTGGGGCCAAAACAATTGCATCGGCTATGGGCGATATACATTTAGATAAATTATTACGCGTTATTTCGTTTTCATTCCTACTAATGCCATTTTTATCTGTAGCGAGAGGATATTTTCAAGGATTCAATAATATGATGCCGACGGCTGTTTCGCAAGTAATTGAACAAACGATTCGTGTTTCTATTATTGTATTTTTATCACTATTCCTTATTGCTCAGGGATTTGATTTATATACAGTTGGTGCGGGTGCTATGCTAGGTTCAATTGCAGGCGGGCTTATTGGGATTATCGTACTTTTACTTTATATGCGTCATGATTTCCATGCTATTTTCTTCAAAAGATGGAAGGGAATTAGAAATAAAAAAGGGATTGTTCGAATCCTTTTTTGGCAGGGATTAGCGATTTGTGTTAGTAATTTAGTCCTTATTTTTATACAAATGGCGGATTCTATTTCCTTGTATACTTTGCTTATTCGTGCGGGAGAGAAAGTTGAAAATGCAAAGGTACTAAAAGGTGTTTATGATAGAAGTATCCCGCTTATGCAATTAGGTACTGTTGTGACAACTTCTTTCTCATTGTCACTTATTCCTATTATTACAGCGGCGAAAGAAAGAGGAGATCTTTCATTTATTCAAGAAAAGGTAAAGTTAGCAATGAAAATAACATTTGTTATTGGATTTGCAGCTGCTATTGGATTAACTTGTATTATTCAACCTACAAATATTATGTTGTTTGAAAATAGTGATGGATCAGATGTGTTATCGATTTTATCTTTATCTATTTTATTTAGTTCATTGTCAATTACAACTGCTTCCATTTTGCAAGGAGTGGGACAAACATTAAAACCAGCAATATTCGTTGTATTTGGAGGTTGTTTGAAGTTAGTTTTAAACTATATATTAATGCCGTATTTTGGTGTAAAGGGAGCTGCAATTGCAACTTTAGTTGCGCTTATTGTAATTGCCTTGCTAAATAGTGTGTTACTTATGCGAGCTGTATCGGAGCCGCTTATTGATAGGCGGAATATGTTAGGTGTAGCTATTAGTGGTATCGGTATGGGGTTTGTATTAATAATCTTTATGCGTATGTTGCGAATGTCCGGATTAGTAATTGATACAGGACATAGAGGAATTGCGACGCTTGAAGCGCTGTTAGGTGTAGCTATCGGTGGATTAGCATATATGTTTTTAATTTTAAAATTACGTGTATTTACAAAAGAAGAATTAGGAACCGTTATGAAACAAGAGAAAAAAGAAGGTTCATTGAAGAAGAGTGGATAGAGGTGACTGGTTGTGAGTGGAATCATTACTATTTTAGGATTAGGTGCTGGTGAGTTAGATCAGTTAACGATGGGTGTATATCGAAAGATAAAAGAAGCAGACCATATGTTTGTTAGAACGAAGGAACACCCAGTTATAGAAGAATTGGAGAAAGAAGCTATAAAATATACGGCCTTTGATAATGTATATGAGGCACATGATACATTTGAAATCGTATATGAAACAATTGCGAATACATTGCTAGAACAAGCTAAAGGCGCAGAAATTATTTATGCTGTTCCAGGTCATCCGCTTGTAGCAGAAAGAACAGTTCAGCTACTTTTGGAAAAAGGAGAAGCAGCAAATATTGAAGTGCGAATTGAAGGTGGACAAAGTTTCCTTGATCCGATGTTTGCAAGTCTAAAAATTGATCCGATTGAAGGGTTCCAATTAATTGATGCTACATCATTTGAAAGAGGGCAATTAGAATTACGTCAACATTTAATCTTTTGCCAAGTGTATGATGCATTCGTTGCTTCAGATGTGAAGCTAACGTTAATGGAGATTTTTCCAGATGATTACGAAGTGTATATCGTAACAGCTGCAGGGACTTCATTCGAGCAAGTGAAAAAGGTATCGTTATACATGTTAGATCACGAAACAGAATTAAATAATTTAACGAGTGTGTATGTACCGCCAGTTAAGGAACGTGCGTCCTTATATCAGCAGTTTGATGTACTTAGAGCAATTATTGCTGATCTTCGTGGACCGAATGGTTGCCCATGGGATAAAAAGCAAACTCATCAATCTTTAAAGAAATACTTAATTGAAGAAGCGTATGAAGTGCTAGAAGCAATTGATGAAGAGGATGATGATCATTTAGTAGAAGAACTAGGTGATATATTATTACAAGTTATGCTTCATGCCCAAATTGGAGAGGATGAAGGTTGGTTCTCTATAGATGACATTATTCGGACTTTAGCTGAGAAAATGGTTCGTCGTCATCCGCATGTGTTTGGGGATACGGATGTAAATAATGCTGATGAAGTGATTGCAAATTGGGAAGAAATTAAAAAAAAAGAAAAGGGATTCGTGAAAGAATCTGTTTTAGCGGGTATTCCAAAAAGCTTGCCACAACTAATGCGTGCTTATGAAATTCAGAAGAAAGCTGGAAAGGTTGGATTTGATTGGGTTGATGTGCAGCCGATGATAGAGAAGGCCTTAGAAGAATGGCAAGAATTCCAACAAGAAGTTGTAAACATGGATGAGAAAAAGATGCTAGGTGAATTTGGTGATTTACTATTTGCATTTGTTAATATAGCTCGTCATTATAAATTAGATCCAGAAGAAGCGTTACGTTCAACTAATGAGAAATTTATGGCTCGCTTTTTATACATGGAAGCAAAAGTAGCTGAAATGAATAAGGAAATGCAAGATTTATCATTAGAACAGTTAGATATTTTATGGGAAGAGGCAAAACAAACAGAGCGTTAATAGGGGGATTTGATATGCGTCTAGATAAATTTTTGAAAGTATCACGTTTAATTAAAAGAAGAACATTAGCAAAAGAAGTGTCTGACCAAGGAAGAATTTCGATTAATGGCCAAGTGGCAAAAGCGAGTTCAGATGTGAAGGTAGAGGATGAATTAACAATTCGTTTCGGGCAAAAAATAGTAACTGTGAAAGTAAATGAATTGAAAGAAACAACTAAAAAAGAAGATGCAGCAAACATGTATAGTCTCGTTCGTGAGGAAAAAGTGAAAGCGGAAGAAGGCTTGTTCTAAAATAGGTTAGCCCTTCATACATTACTATTAGCTAGTATAAAGCTATGGGGGGATTTTCGTGAATAATGGTTACTCACCTATGTCTTCTAATCAACAAAATGTTTCTGTAGAGCATGATATTATCATGCGTGGCAGGCGTGTAATCGATATTACTGGTGTAAAGCAAGTAGAGAGTTTTGATAGCGAAGAGTTTTTACTCGAGACTGTAATGGGTTTTTTAACAATTCGTGGTCAAAATTTGCAAATGAAGAATTTAGATGTAGAAAAGGGTGTTGTATCAATTAAAGGGAAAGTTCATGAAATGCTGTATATTGATGAGAACCAAGGGGAGAAAACTAAAGGCTTCTTTAGTAAGCTGTTTAAATGAGCCTAACAATTCAGTTGTATACAATGCTTTCGATGATTGGAATGGGTGCTTGGATTGGTGCTTCTTTAGATACATACCAACGGTTTTTAAAACGCCAAGAGCGTAAACGTTGGCTTGTATTTATACATGATATACTATTTTGGATTGTCCAAGCATTATTCGTTTTTTATGTATTACTGCGTGTAAATGAAGCCGAACTACGTATATATGTATTTTTGGCGTTACTATGTGGTTTTGCAGCATATCAAAGCTTATTGAAAGCACTATACATGAAGATGTTAAATTTTCTCATCTATATTTTTGTACAAACAACACAATTTTTTGTTCGAATTATACAGCTACTCATGATAAAACCTGTTATTATTATAGCACAGCTATTTATTGCATTTATATTATTCTTATTTCGTATACTGCTTTCAATTGGACATGTGTTATGGAAAATGGTGATTTGGATATTACTTTTCATATGGAAAGTTTTTTTCTCGCCTGTTCGGTTTATTGCTTCGCTCATATGGAAACTTCTCCCTAATCGTGTTAAACTTTTTATAATGAAGCATGTAGGGTTCCTGCAATATGTAGCAAAATTGAAGGGACATATCTTCCAATTATGGGTGCGTATAAAAAAGAAGTTAGGGGGACCTCGGAAATGAGGGAACTGAGACAAAGAACAATCGAAAAACAGAGTCCAAATCCTGTTAAAGAACATATAATACAAACGGATGAGAACAGGAAGCGACTTTATCGCCGTTTAGCGGTTTTTCTTGTCTTTGCTTTTACAATTATTGCTAGTATTAGTGTGACGTTTTATCAACAAAACAGTTCCATTAAAGCAAAAGAAGCAAAAGTTAAGGACATGAAAAAAGAACTGGATTCATTAACGAAAAAAGAAAAGAATCTAAAAGATGAAGTTCAAAAGTTGAATGATGAAGAGTACGTTTTAAAGATTGCTAGAAGGGATTATTTCTTCTCCGGAAAAGGGGAGATAATTTTTCCTGTTTCTAAGTAGAGTATGTCTTATTGACACTACATTTTAGGATTATATATAATAAAGTAAAATTTGACTTTTTAACCACTAAGGAGGAGCATTTTTTTTATGTCAATCGAGGTAGGCAGCAAGTTACAGGGTAAAGTAACAGGTATTACAAATTTTGGGGCTTTTGTGGAGCTGCCAGAAGGCTTAACAGGTCTTGTTCATATTAGTGAAGTTGCTGATAATTATGTGAAAGATATTAACGATCACTTAAAAGTAGGCGACCAAGTAGAAGTAAAAGTTATCAATGTTGAAAAAGATGGCAAAATTGGCCTATCTATTAAGAAAGCGAAAGAACGTGAAAAAACAGAAGGAGATCGTCCACGTGGTGAATACCAACGTGGTGGTGATCAACAACGTTCTGGACGTCCACAACGTAATAATAATCGTTCTTCCAACAGAGATAACCGCGGTGGCGGTAACGAACGAGCTCCAAAAGAAACATTTGAGCAAAAGATGGCACGCTTTTTAAAAGATAGTGAAGATCGTTTAACTTCTTTAAAGCGTAACACAGAATCTAAACGTGGTGGCCGTGGCGCACGTCGCGGATAATAAGTCCGTTTAATTCTTAACATATAGAGAGGTACCCAGAGTAATTACTCGGGTACTTTTTTATGTGAGAGAATATATTTTAAAAAAGTTTTTGAGATGTGTTGACTTTAAAGCGTATCTGATGTAAGATACTAATTGTCCGTTAAATATGACGACATGGCGGTGTAGCTCAGCTGGCTAGAGCGTACGGTTCATACCCGTGAGGTCGGGGGTTCGATCCCCTCCGCCGCTATATTTAATTTAACGGCCCGTTGGTCAAGTGGTTAAGACACCGCCCTTTCACGGCGGTAACACGGGTTCGAATCCCGTACGGGTCATCTAAAAAGATCATGCAAATTTGCATGATCTTTTTTTGTTAAATATAAATTAAGACGTGCAATACTTCTACAAAATCACCCTATATTTTCTGAAGATTCTTTTAACTTGCTTTAAATAAATTAAATACTATGTATATATGTAGATTTATTTCGAATAAAAAGTCGAACGATTATAAAAGTCAAAACTGTTGTTTTGACAAAAAAACCAATAATCATCTTTTATAATAACAGTAATTAAACTATGCAGGTGGTGTTAAAAATATGCCTAAAGCAGGAAGGAATACTATGAATACAAGTGCATTGGCGATGAATGAAAGTCAGCTTGGAACAATAAAGTGGACGAGTAAGTTGCGAATGAAGTTTGAACAAGTTTTCTTTAGATGGGGATTCATTATTGCTGTTATTGGTTTTCTTTTGGGACGAGCATATATATTAACAAACATTTTACCGTTTGCATTGCCGTTTTTTGCTGCTGTTTATGTTATGAAGCGAGATAAAATGCCGCTCGCGTTCTTAGCTCTAATGGGGGGAGCACTTTCAGTTTCAATAGATAATTTATTTTTTACTTTTGCATCTATTTTTACCTTCTTTATTTATAATATCTTCTTTAGTCGGTTTACACGTAAAACTGTTGGACTTGTACCATTCCAAGTATTTATCTCCGCATTAACCGCACATTTAGTTGTTGTATATTTTGCACAGCAAACCGTCACCATGTATGATCTGCTCGTCAGTACGATCGAAGCGGGGCTTAGCTTCGTATTAACGATGATATTTTTACAAAGTGTTCCGCTTTTAGTGGAAAGGAAAGGGAAGCAACAAGCGTTAGAAACAGAAGAAATTGTTTGTTTAATTATATTACTAGCATCTGTTTTAACGGGCACAACGGATTGGTTTGTTTATGATGCTTCTATTCAACATATTTTCACTAGATATTTAGTATTAGTATTTGCCTTTATTGCAGGGGCAGCTACAGGGTCCACGGTAGGAGTTGTCACTGGGTTAATATTAAGTTTAGCGAATGTGGCGAGCTTGTCTCAACTTAGTCTCCTTGCCTTTTCAGGATTGCTTGGGGGATTGTTAAAAGAAGGGAAGCGTATAGGAGTTAGTTTAGGTTTATTAATTGGTACAAGCTTAATTACATTATATGTAGACAAGCAAACAAGTATTGTAACAACTTTAATTGAATCTGGTGTAGCAATTGTTTTATTCTTATTAACACCGAAGCTTGTTATGGATCGTATTGCTAAATTTATGCCAGGTACACAGGAGCATTCACAGGATCAACAACAATATTTAAGAAGAGTGCGCGATGTTACAGCAAACAAAATCAATCAATTTGCTAATGTATTTGCTGCTTTGTCTAATAGCTTTTCTGTATACGGGTATGTGGAGGAGGAAGATAAAGAAACAGAAGCTGATTTATTTTTAAGTACAATTACTGCAAAAACATGTCAAACATGCTTTAAGAAGGATCAATGTTGGGTAGTTAATTTTGATAAAACATACGATTATATGAAACAAATAATGAGTGAAACAGAAGAAGGAACGCTGCAGCATAATCGGAAGTTAGTTCGTGAATGGGACAAGCATTGTGTGAGAGGGAAGAAAGTAACGGATTTAGTAGCGGGTGAATTAGATCACTTCTATGAGGGGCAGAAATTAAGAAAACAAATGAAGGAAAATCGTAGAATTGTAGCGGAGCAATTACTAGGTGTATCAAAAGTGATGGAGGATTTCGCTAAGGAGATACAACGAGAAAGAGAGAACCATCAAGCGCAGGAGGAGCAAATTTTACAAGCGTTTCGTGATTTTGGTGTCGAAGTGGAGCATGTTGATATTTATTGTTTAGATAGAGGAAGTATTGATATTGAAATGTTGATTCCGGCTGCATCTAATGAACATGGGGAATGTGAGAAGTTGGTTGCTCCAATGCTTTCAGATATTTTAAAAGAGAATATCGTCGTTAAGCATGAAGAGAAATCCTCATATCCAAATGGGCACAGTTTAATATCATTTGGTTCAGCGAAGACGTATTCTCTTGATACAGGATTGGCCACAGCTGCAAAAGGTGGTGGGTTTGTTTCAGGTGATTCCTACGCGATGATGGATTTGAGCGTTGGTAAATATGCACTTGCGATTAGTGATGGTATGGGAAATGGACAAAGGGCTCATATGGAGAGTAGGGAAACGGTAAAATTATTACAAAAGATACTTCAATCAGGTATTGATGAAGAAATAGCGATTAAGTCCATCAATTCGATTCTTTCTTTAAGGACGACAGAGGAGATGTATACAACGCTTGACTTGGCTATGGTAGATTTACGGGATGCGAGTGCGAAGTTTTTAAAGATTGGATCGACGCCGAGTTTTGTTAAACGCGGAAATAATATTTTGAAAATTGAGGCAAGTAATTTGCCGATGGGAATCATTGAAGATGTTGAAGTTGATGTGGTTGGTGAGCAATTAAAAACGGGTGATCTTCTTATCATGATGAGTGACGGCATCTTTGAGGGAGCGCAACATGTGGAGAATCACGAATTATGGATAAAACGTAAAATTAAAGAACTACAAACAGAGGACCCACAGGAAATCGCTGATATTATTATGGAAGAAGTAATTCGCTCTGGTGATGGTTATATAAATGATGATATGACTATTGTGGTGGCGAAAGTAAAGAAAAATATGCCGAAGTGGGCTACGATTCCAATAGTAGGAATGCAGGCGCAATAAAATAATCAAAAAACCTAGGTAGATGCCTAGGTTTTTTTGATTAAAAAGGTAATGTGATTACTTTGTTAAATATACAGGAGGGATGTAAGATAAAAATATGGATTTTGTACATCTTTTTTTTGCACAATGTTTGTAAAAGTTGTACCATTATATACAAGGTAACTAATGTTGTTGTTCTTGTTTAATGAAAGGTGATTGCGAAGTTGAAAGATGCATTTGTTGAAAAAGTAGATGACTTTGTAAAGCAGCATGATGTATTAAAGAAACATTCAACAATTGTTGTAGGGGTTTCTGGTGGTCCTGACTCTTTGGCTCTTTTATATTATTTGTTAGAAAAAAGGGCAGAAAAACAGCTAGAAATTGTAGTAGCACATGTGGACCATATGTTTAGAGGCAATGAATCTTATGAGGATTTACAGTTTGTACAGGGTCTTTGCAAAGAGCTAGGAGTTATTTGTGAAACGCTAAGGATTAATGTGTCGCAATATCAACAGCAATATGGAATGAATGCACAAGTTGCAGCTAGAGAATGCAGATATGCATTTTTGGAAAGAATAATGAAGAAATATGCTGCGAGATATGTAGCTCTTGGTCACCATGGAGATGATCAAGTAGAGACGATTTTAATGCGCCTTGTACGAGGGAGTACTCCGAAAGGATACGCAGGAATTGCAGTGAAGCGATCTTTTCATAATGGATATTTAATTAGGCCGTTACTTGGGGTAACTAAGGAAGAAATTGTTGATTACTGTAATAAATTAAAAGTTATTCCGCGTATAGATCCGAGTAATAAAAAAGAAGTATATACAAGGAATCGATTACGTAAATATGTCCTTCCTTATTTGAAAGAAGAAAATCCACAAATGCATGAGAAATTTCAAAAATTTAGCGTGCAGATGCAAGAGGATGAGGCTTATTTGCAGGAATTAGCTTTTGAGAAAATGAATAAAGTAATTACAAAAAAAAGCGATAAACAAATTAGCTTATCAATTCCTGCCTTTGAATCCATGTCTATGCCTTTACAAAGAAGAGGGATTCAACTAATATTAAACTATCTTTATGAATATAAGATTCCATCTTCGCTTTCTTCTATACATATTGACAAGGTGATTGAATTTTTTAAGCGGGCACAACCTTCAGGTTCACTAGATTTTCCAGGTGGTTTGAAAATTGTTCGCACATACGAAGAATGTGGTTTTGGATTTAAACAAGAAATTGTTTCTCCTTTTTCGCAAGATTTATCAGTACCTGGGACAATTATATTGCCGAATGGGGATAAACTTGTAACAGAGGTGAGCGAAGATATACCGAGTAACATGAATGAAACAGTATTTGTTGCTAAGTATAATGATATATCGTATCCACTTCGTATTCGGTCTAGGGAAAATGGAGATCGCATGTCAATGCAAGGTATGGATGGTACAAAAAAGATAAAAGCTGTTTTTATCGAAGCGAAAGTACCAAAAGAAAAAAGAGAAGAATGGCCGATCGTCTGTGACGCAAGTGGAAATATTATTTGGGTACCCTTGTTGAAACGATCTGCGTTTGCTACTTCGAAAGAGCTAGCAAAGAAGGGTAAATACATGATTATTCACTACAAAAGCAAGGAGTCTTCCGGGAGGATAATGAAATGATGAATCAAGATATCGAAAAAGTATTAATTTCTGAAGAACAAATACAAGAAAAGGTGCACGAACTAGGTGCAGTTATTGCAGAGGATTACAAAAATACAGTACCTCTTGCGATTGGTGTACTAAAGGGTGCAATGCCATTTATGGCAGATTTATTAAAGAGAACAGATACATATCTTGAAATGGATTTTATGGCTGTATCTAGCTACGGTCACTCTACAGTTTCGACAGGCGAAGTAAAAATCTTAAAAGATCTTGATACTTCGGTAGAAGGTCGCGATATTTTAATCGTTGAAGATATTATTGATAGCGGTCTTACACTAAGCTATTTAGTGGACCTGTTTAAATATCGTAAAGCGAAATCTGTAAAAATTGTTACTTTATTAGATAAGCCAACAGGCCGTAAGGTTGATCTGAAAGCAGATTATGTTGGATTTACTGTTCCTCATGAATTTGTTGTAGGATATGGATTAGATTATAAAGAGCAGTACCGTAATCTTCCTTATGTAGGAGTATTAAAACCAAGTGTTTACTCAAATTAATTAAATATAGGCGTTACAATTGTATAGGAAATTTTTTTTATGTTACGATTTACTATAGTGTTTATGCCGTGAGAGGAGGTTAGGAATGAATCGTATCTTCCGTAATACCATCTTTTATTTACTGATATTCTTAGTAGTAATTGGAATCGTGAGCTATTTTAATGGTTCGACGCAAAAAACGACATCAGTTAGCTACGATAAATTCATTACTCAACTTGAAAAAGGTGAAGTGCGTAATGTGCAGCTTCAACCGAAAAATGGTGTGTTTGAGGTAAAGGGACAATTCAAGACTTCTAGCCAAGGAGAACAATTTGTTACTTATGCACCAAATACTGAGGAATTACAAAAGAAAATTAATGATAAAGCGCAAGGGGCTGAAGTTAAGTATCAACCAGCAGAAGAAACAAGTGCTTGGGTAACGTTCTTTACTTCTATCATTCCGTTTGTCATTATCTTCATTTTATTCTTCTTCTTATTAAACCAAGCTCAGGGCGGCGGTAGCCGTGTTATGAACTTCGGGAAAAGTAAGGCGAAGCTATACAATGATGAAAAGAAAAAAATTCGTTTCAGAGATGTTGCTGGAGCGGATGAAGAGAAACAAGAACTTGTTGAGGTAGTTGAATTCTTGAAAGACCCTCGTAAGTTCGCTGAAGTTGGTGCCCGTATTCCAAAGGGTGTTCTATTAGTGGGACCTCCAGGTACAGGTAAAACTTTACTAGCACGTGCTGTTGCAGGTGAAGCGGGCGTTCCGTTCTTCTCTATTAGTGGTTCTGACTTCGTAGAGATGTTCGTCGGTGTCGGTGCATCCCGTGTACGTGATTTATTTGAAAATGCAAAGAAAAATGCTCCTTGTATCATTTTCATTGATGAAATTGATGCAGTAGGACGTCAACGTGGCGCGGGTCTTGGCGGTGGTCATGATGAGCGTGAACAAACGTTGAACCAATTGCTTGTTGAAATGGATGGATTCGGTGCAAACGAAGGTATTATTATCATCGCTGCGACAAACCGTCCTGATATTCTTGATCCAGCGTTATTACGTCCAGGTCGTTTTGACCGTCAAATTACAGTAGATCGTCCAGATGTAAATGGTCGTGAAGCTGTACTTAAGGTACACGCTCGTAATAAACCGCTTGATGAGAATGTCAACTTAAGAGCAATTGCAACTCGTACACCAGGATTCTCTGGTGCCGATCTTGAAAACTTATTAAACGAAGCTGCTTTAGTAGCTGCGCGTCAAGATAAGAAGAAAATTGATATGAGTGACATCGATGAAGCGACGGATCGTGTTATTGCAGGTCCAGCTAAGAAAAGTCGTGTTATCTCTGAAAAAGAACGTAATATCGTTGCATTCCATGAGGCTGGCCATACTGTAATTGGTGTTGTCCTTGATGAAGCAGATATCGTTCATAAAGTAACAATTGTCCCTCGTGGTCAAGCTGGTGGATATGCGGTAATGCTTCCGAAGGAAGATCGTTACTTCATGACAAAACCAGAGTTACTTGATAAAATCACTGGTTTACTTGGTGGTCGAGTAGCTGAGGAGATTGTATTTGGTGAAGCAAGTACAGGTGCTCACAACGACTTCCAACGTGCGACTGGTATTGCAAGACGTATGGTTACAGAATTCGGGATGAGTGATAAACTTGGACCGATGCAATTTGGTAGCTCACAAGGTGGTCAGGTATTCTTAGGAAGAGACTTCCATTCAGAACAAAACTACAGTGATGCAATCGCGCATGAAATTGATGTGGAAATGCAAATAATTATTAAAGACTGTTATGCTCGTGCGAAACAAATTCTTACTGAAAAACGAGATAAGCTTGATATTATCGCGAAAACGTTACTTGAAGTAGAAACATTAGATGCAGAGCAAATTAATCATTTATATGATTATGGCAGATTACCTGAGCGTCCAACATCTTCAGATGATGTGAAAGTAAACATCAATATGAAGAAAGACGATGAAGATACAGAAGATAAGTAAGAAAAAAAGGAGTGACAATAGTCGCTCCTTTTTTTTGTGGAATGAATTTAAGTGGCAAAAAAAATTGAATGAAACTATTATTAAAAATTGAAATAGAGAGTAATCTTTTTGTACAATGATGAGTATAGAAAAACTGATTATATAAGTATGTGTGATATGATGTTTTTATAAGTTTTATACATACTGCGCAAATATAGATTAAATAAGATAAGTGGTGAGAATATGATTTTTGTATTGGATGTAGGGAACACAAATGCGGTACTAGGTGTGTTTGAAGAGGGGGAACTTCGTCAGCATTGGCGCATGGAAACAGATCGTCATAAAACAGAAGATGAGTATGGGATGCTTGTAAAGCAGTTACTTGAGCATGAAGGTCTTTCTTTTGAAGATGTGAAAGGTATTATTGTGTCTTCAGTCGTACCGCCAATTATGTTCGCTTTAGAGCGTATGTGTGAAAAGTATTTTAAAATTAAACCGCTTGTAGTGGGGCCTGGGATAAAAACTGGCTTGAATATTAAATATGAAAATCCACGTGAAGTAGGCGCGGACCGAATTGTAAATGCAGTAGCAGGAATCCACTTATATGGAAGTCCGCTTATTATTGTTGATTTTGGTACGGCTACTACATATTGTTATATTAACGAAGAGAAGCATTATATGGGTGGCGTCATTACGCCAGGAATTATGATTTCGGCAGAGGCTTTATATAGCAGGGCAGCAAAGCTTCCTCGTATTGAAATTACAAAACCGGGTAGTGTTATCGGGAAGAATACAGTAAGTGCAATGCAATCAGGTATTCTTTATGGATACGTTGGACAAGTGGAAGGTATTGTTAAGCGTATGAAGGAAGAAGCTAAGCAAGAACCGAAAGTTATTGCAACAGGTGGATTAGCAAAATTAATTTCAGAAGAATCAAATGTAATTGATATTGTAGATCCGTTTTTAACGTTAAAAGGTTTGTATATGTTATATGAGCGTAATGCAAATTTACAACATGAGAAGGGTGAATAAATAAGTATGAAAGATTATTTAGTAAAAGCGTTAGCGTTTAATGGAGAGGTTCGTGCTTATAGTGTACGTACAACAAATACAGTGAGTGAGGCGCAAAAGCGTCATGATACATGGAGAACAGCTTCAGCGGCACTTGGTCGTTCTTTAACTGCGGGTACAATGATGGGTGCTATGTTAAAAGGCGAGCAGAAGTTAACGATTAAAGTAGAGGGTAACGGCCCGATTGGTCCTATCTTAGTCGATGCTCATGCAAATGGGGATGTACGTGGTTATGTAACGAATCCGCATGTTGATTTTGAAGGAACGGAACAAGGGAAATTACGTGTATATCAAGCGGTAGGTACAGAAGGATTTGTAACGGTAATTAAAGATATCGGTATGCGTGAACCGTTTATTGGTCAATCTCCCATTGTTTCAGGAGAACTAGGGGAAGATTTCACATATTATTTCGCGGTTTCTGAGCAGACACCTTCTTCTGTAGGTGTTGGTGTTCTTGTAAATGGAGATGATAGCGTATTAGCGGCGGGTGGATTCATTCTTCAAATTATGCCAGGTGCGCAGGAAGAAACAATTTCATTTATTGAAGAGCGTCTTCAACAAATCCCGCCAGTATCACAATTAATCGAACAAGGTCTTTCTCCAGAAGAATTACTGTATGAAGTGCTTGGAGAAGATAAAGTGAAAGTGCTAGAAACAATGGATGTTCAATTTAATTGTACATGTTCACGCGAGCGTATTGAAAGTGTGCTAATTAGTTTAGGTAAAGCGGAGTTAGAACAAATTCGTGCAGAAGAAGAAGAGACGGAAGTTCACTGTCACTTCTGTAATGAACGACATAAATTCACTAAAGAAGATATTACAAGTCTAATTGAGAACCTGTAATAAAGAAGTTTAGGTGGAGAATCAGCCGCCCAAATGGATTGACAAACAGGGAATTTTCTGACAAAATCTAAATATAGATAAAACCAATAAAAATACTCGGTGTTAGGAGTGACAGGAATGCGAGTGGCACAATCAGTTTCAGAATTAATCGGGAAAACGCCGATCGTTAAGTTGAACCGCATCGTAGAATCAGACAGCGCAGATGTATACTTAAAATTAGAATTTATGAATCCGGGGAGCAGTGTTAAAGATCGTATCGCGTTAGCTATGATTGAAGATGCTGAAAATAAAGGATTATTAAAAGAGGGCGATACAATCATTGAGCCGACAAGTGGTAACACAGGTATTGGCTTAGCGATGGTAGCAGCTGCTAAAGGATATAAGGCAATTTTAGTAATGCCAGAAACAATGAGTATTGAGCGTCGTAATTTATTACGCGCTTACGGTGCTGAATTAGTATTGACTCCAGGACCTGAAGGAATGGGTGGAGCAATTCGAAAGGCAACTGAATTAGCAGAAGAACATGGGTACTTTATACCGCAACAGTTCCAAAATCAAGCGAATCCAGAAATCCATCGTATAACAACAGGTCCAGAAATTGTTGAACAGATGGGGGATCAATTAGATGCGTTTATCGCAGGTATTGGTACAGGTGGAACAATTACAGGTGCCGGTGAAGTGCTGAAAGAAGCTTATAAAGATATCAAAATTTACGCGGTAGAACCTGCGGATTCACCAGTATTATCTGGTGGAAAGCCAGGACCACATAAGATCCAAGGAATTGGAGCGGGGTTTGTTCCGGAGACATTGGATGTAGAGGTATATGATGAAATTATTCAAGTGAAAACGGAGCAAGCGTTCGAATATGCGAGAAGAGTGGCTAAAGAAGAAGGTATTTTAGTTGGTATCTCTTCGGGAGCAGTCGTTTATGCAGCGACAGAAGTTGCGAAGAAATTGGGTAAAGGGAAAAAGGTACTTGTTATTATCCCAAGTAACGGTGAACGTTATTTAAGTACACCACTTTATCAATTTGAGTCATAAGTGAATGTGATTTGAAAAGCATCCTTAAAATGCAGTGACCCCTGTCAAGTAGACAGTATTAAAAAAGCGCAACTAAGCAACCTGAGTTCTATATTTATATGGACTCAGGTTATTTAATTTCTTTTGAAATCTTTGATGATTATAAAAGTACATATATTTACGCACGGCAAGTTTGACCTCATTCGCTTTATGGAAGGAGTGTAAATGAAAACACTCTGCCTTAAAGTGACTGAAGAAGTTTTCCATACAAGCATTATCCCAACAGTTGCCTCTTCGAGACATACTTGTCTTCATCTGATATTTTTTAAGTAATTGATTATATTGACGAGATGTATACTGGGACCCTTGATCACTATGTAAGAGGATTCCCTTCACATTACGTTTTTTCTTTGCCTTTTTAAGTGTATCTAACACAAGTTTTAAGTCGTTTCTACGACTGGTTTCATAGGCAACAATTTCATTATTGTATAAATCCTTAATAGCGGATAAGTACAAGCGCTGTCCATTGAAAATCAAATAGGTAATATCGGTTACCCATTTCTCATTCGGTTTTGAAGCTTGAAACTCCCTATTTAGATGGTTCTCTGAAATCACATAAGCTTCTTTTTTTCCGTAATAAGGTCGTTTTTTCCTAATTACGGCTTTGATACCTAGTTCACTCATCAATCTTTGGATGCGTTCATGATTCAAATGAAGGTTATATGTGGCTTTCAGCCACACTTGTATTCTTCTATATCCATAAATTCCTCTTAATTTTTTATGACACTTCAATATCTTTTTCTTAATTTCGATATCCTCTGATTGTTTTTTTGAAGGCGTCGTATGCCGTTTTATCCATTTGTAGTACCCACTTCTGGTTACACCAGCAATATCGCATAGAATGGTCACTGTATAACCTGTTTTTGTCATTTCATGGATGACTTCGAATTTTTTTATTTTGGATACGACTTTCATTCCTCCTTTTACATCCCTAAGAGCTTTTTTAACATTTCATTTTCCGCTTCTAATCGTCTGATCTTAGCTTCAGGATCTTCGGGTCTAACCCTTGGTCTACCTAAACCTGGTCCTTTCGCTTTACCGCGTTTTTCTTCTAGTCCTTTGATTCCTTCAGCTTCAAAGTGTTTCACCCAACGACTTACAACCGAGTGATGAATACCTAATTCTTTCGCAATGGTTTTATAGCTCATGCCTTCTATTAAGTATAAATCTATAGCTTGTTTCTTAAATTCTACATCGTAAGTGACTCTAATTTTTCCCATGAAAAAATCCCCTCCATAGTAAACAGGTTAATGTGCTTTCTTTTTCCTGTCTACTATAAGGGGATCATATCAAAAAAGGATGCTTTTTCTTTTTTGATTGGAAAAAGGAAAAGAGTGAATGACTAGAAAACTTCATGTAAAATAAGAAGTAGTATAATTAATTTATTTTCACTAGCCCTCAAGTATAATCATTCTCTATATAAATAATTTTATGTAGTTTGAGTTGATTGGCTTAAGAGGGTGGGATAACAGAAGACGGGGTGTTGATATGCAACGAAGAAAATCTTTAGCGCTTTCTATTCCATATCAGTTAGATTTCTTTAAGCAATATAAATTTCTTTCTCAGGATAAGCCGCAACATATTTTGTTAGAAAGTGGACGTGGTGGTCGTTATAATATTGTTGGGCTGGATCCAGTAGCGGTAATTCAGGGTAAGAATGAGACGTTACATATAAGTGAAAGTGGTAAGGAAACAATAAAGCGAGGGAATCCATTAGATTTAATGCAAGCGTATATGGAGAAATGGACAACGGATTATAATCCGGAGTACCCACCTTTTCAGGGTGGGGCAATTGGATACTTTAGTTATGATTGTATCCGTTATATTGAAAAACTTTCTTCTCTTGCGAAGGATGATATTAATATACCTGACATATTCTTTTTGTTATTTGATGACGTGTTTGTGTATGATCAACAGGAGAGAGTATTATGGATTATTACGCATTATGTAGATGAGTGTGAAGAGGCAGAAGAACGATTAAATGAATGGAAGGGTCTTTGGATGAAAGAAGCCCCCGAAGTGACTATGCCGTTTGAATCTCCTGAAAAGAAAAATGAAGCAGTCGCTTTTACGGAAGAGGGCTTTATGAAGGCCGTTGAACGTATTCAAGAATATATTGGAGCGGGTGATGTGTTTCAAGTAAACTTGTCGACAAGACAAGAAAGAACATTACAAACGCATCCACTAGAAATATATACAAGTCTTCGTGAAATTAATCCATCTCCATATATGGGTTACTTGGAGTTTGGAGATTTTCAAATTGTTAGTGCTTCGCCTGAATTGCTAATTAAAAAGCAAGGAAAAGAAGTGAGTACAAGACCGATTGCTGGTACGCGCTCTCGAGGAGCAAGTGAGCAAGAGGATGAAGAATTAGCGAAAGAATTAATTGAAAATGAAAAGGAAAGAGCAGAGCATGTAATGCTTGTGGATTTAGAACGAAATGACTTGGGCCGGGTTTGTAAATATGGCACTGTTGAAGTAGATGAATTTATGATAATTGAAAAATACTCACACGTTATGCATATTGTTTCTAATGTGCGTGGTGAGGTGGAAGCAGATAAAGATGCTTTCGATTTGGTGAAGGCTGTATTTCCTGGTGGGACAATTACCGGTGCCCCGAAAATACGTACGATGGAAATTATTGAAGAATTAGAACCTGTTCGCCGAGGAATTTATACAGGGTCAATTGGTTGGATTGGTTATTCTGGAGATACGGAATTGAATATTATAATTCGAACACTACTTGCTAAAGATGGACAAGCGCATGTGCAAGCTGGAGCGGGTATTGTAATTGATTCAAATCCAAAAAATGAATATAAAGAGTCGTTAAAAAAAGCAATCGCTTTATGGCGTGCAAAAGAAAGTAGCGAAGAAACGGTTAGGTGAGAGAAATGATATTAATGATTGATAATTATGATTCTTTTACATTTAATTTAGTGCAGTTTCTTGGAGAACTTGGACAAGAGCTTGTTGTTAGGCGTAATGATGAAGTGACTATTTCGGATATTGAGAATATGAAACCGGATTTTTTAATGATTTCGCCAGGTCCATGTAGTCCTAATGAGGCGGGAATCAGTATGGATGTTATTAAATATTTTGCAGGTAAGCTTCCGATTTTTGGGGTCTGTCTTGGACATCAATCAATTGCACAAGTATTTGGAGGGGATGTTGTCAGGGCAGAGCGTTTGATGCATGGAAAAACATCTTTAATGCATCATGATGGGCAGACGATTTTTTCTGATATCCCAAATCCATTTACCGCGACACGTTATCACTCTCTTATCGTTAAAAAAGAGACGTTACCGAATTGTTTAGAGATAACATCTTGGACTGAAGAAGGTGAAATTATGGCGCTTCGTCATAAAACGTTGCCGATTGAAGGGGTACAATTCCATCCGGAATCTATTATGACTTCTCACGGGAAAGAATTGCTACAGAATTTCATTCGCAAATATAGCCCAAGTGTGACATCGTGTTAATTTACGTAAATGGCGCGTATGTAGAAGCGAGTGAAGCGAAAATTTCTCCTTATGACCACGGTTACCTATATGGACTTGGGGTTTTTGAGACATTTCGTATTTATAATGGTCATCTCTTTTTATTGGATGATCATTATGAACGCTTAATGGATGCGCTCGATATATTGCAAATCAAATGGACAATGACAAAAGATGAAGTGATGCTTATTTTAAAGAATCTACTTGTTAAGAATGGGTTAAAGCATGCATATGTGCGCTTAAATGTATCGGCGGGTATAGATGAAATAGGATTACAAACGGAAGTATATGAAGAACCGTCTGTTATTGTTTTTATAAAACCTTTAGCAGCTCCAGGGAATGTAGTGGAAAAAGAAGGAGTTATTTTAAAGCAAGTGAGAAATACACCAGAGGGTGCATTTCGCTTGAAGTCCCATCATTATTTAAATAATATTTTAGGGAAACGCGAAATTGGAAATGTTGTGAATAAGGAAGGTATTTTTCTTACCGAAACAGGTTATGTTGCAGAGGGTATTGTTTCGAATCTCTTTTTTGTTAAAGGAGATATTTTATATACTCCTTCATTAGAAACAGGGATTTTAAACGGAATCACTCGTGCGTTTATTATAAAGGCTGCTGAAGAGCTAGATATAGAAGTAAAGGAAGGTTTCTTTACAAAAGATGAATTGCTTTCAGCGGATGAAGTGTTCGTAACGAACTCTATTCAAGAGATTGTCCCCCTTTATCGTATAGAGGAGAAAGATTTCCCGGGTAAAGTGGGAGTGGTTACAAAAAGACTTATGGATCTTTATGGAGTGCAGAGAGAGAAATTGTGGAGCAGAAATGAATTGCGAAGAGGAGATGTGTAGTTTGAAGTGGGATTATGATTTGCGCTGCGGCGAATATACATTGAACTTAAATGAAAAGACATTAATTATGGGGATTTTAAATGTAACGCCAGATTCATTTTCTGATGGTGGGAGTTACAACGAAGTAGATGCTGCGGTGCGACATGCGAAAGAAATGAAAAGTGAAGGTGTCCATATTATTGATATTGGCGGCGAATCTACCCGTCCGGGTTTCGCTAAAGTTTCAGTAGAAGAGGAAATAAAGCGAGTTGTTCCAATGATTCAGGCAGTGTCAAAAGAAGTAAAGCTACCTATTTCTATTGATACGTATAAAGCTGAGGTTGCGAAACAAGCGATTGAAGCTGGTGCTCATATTATTAATGATATTTGGGGAGCGAAGGCGGAACCGAGGATTGCTGAAGTTGCAGCCTATTATGATGTGCCTATTATCTTAATGCATAACCGAGATAATATGAATTACCGCAATTTAATGGCCGATATGATTGCTGATTTGTATGAAAGTATTAAAATTGCTAAAGATGCTGGTGTGCGAGATGAGAATATTATTTTAGACCCAGGTATCGGTTTTGCGAAAACACCTGAGCAAAATTTAGAAGCGATGCGCAATTTAGAACAGTTAAATGTACTGGGTTACCCAGTTCTCTTAGGTACTTCAAGAAAGTCCTTTATTGGCCATGTGTTAGATTTACCAGTGGAGGAACGTCTTGAAGGAACGGGAGCTACCGTTTGTCTTGGTATTGAAAAGGGCTGTGAGTTTATCCGTGTTCATGATGTGAAAGAAATGGCGCGTATGGCTAAGATGATGGACGCGATGATTGGTAAGGGGGTAAAGTAATTGGATAAAATTTATATCCATGATATGGAGTTTTACGGTTATCATGGTGTATTCCCAGAAGAGAATAAATTAGGTCAGAGATTTAAAGTAGATTTAACGGTGGAGTTGGATTTAAAACGCGCAGGAGAAAGTGACGACTTAGAGCATTCTGTCAATTACGGGGAACTTTTTGAGCTGTGTAGAAAAGTTGTTGAAGATAGAACGTATAAGCTTGTAGAGAGTATCGCTGAAAATATCGCTACAGATATATTGAAACAATATGAGAGTATTTCACGGTGTACAATTAAGGTAATTAAACCGGATCCGCCAATACCAGGACATTATCGTGCTGTAGCGGTAGAAATTACGAGAGAGCGTCCATGAATAATATAGCGTACATTGCATTAGGTTCCAATATTGGGGAGCGTTATACTTATTTAACTGAAGCAATTCAGTTTTTAAATAAAAACCAGCATATCCAAGTTGATGATGTTTCGTCTGTATATGAAACTGATCCGGTTGGCTATACTGACCAAAATTGCTTTTTAAATTTAGTTATAAAAATTTCTACCAATTTATCACCGCAAGAATTATTGAAAGTAACACAAAGGGTAGAGAATGACCTAGGAAGAAAAAGGGAAATTAGATGGGGCCCGAGGACCATCGACCTTGACATTTTACTATATAATCAAGAAAATATTGAAGCAGAGAATCTTATTGTTCCGCATCCGCGGATGTTCGAAAGAGCTTTTGTTATCGTTCCGTTGTTAGAAATCAATCAAGATATAAAACAAGACATTTCACGTTCACAAGTAGAAGAAATGAAAAGGCGAGAGGGAGTAACGGTATGGAAGCAGAAAAATGGGGAAGACGCATTCGTGCTTTTCGAAAGCTAAAAGGCTATACGCAAGAAGGTTTTGCGAAAGAATTAGGGGTATCTGTATCGGTTTTAGGTGAAGTTGAGAGGGGCAATAGATCACCTTCCCAAGATTTTGTAGTAGAAGTCGCTAAAACATTAAACGTTTCAATAGACGAATTGATGCCAAAGTGACCGTAAAGGAAGGAGTAAGTCGGGTGTTAAAGATTGCAAATATTGAGATGAAAAATCCAGTTGTACTAGCACCGATGGCGGGAGTGTGTAACTCTGCATTCCGTTTGACGGTAAAAGAATTTGGTGCAGGTTTAGTTTGTGCTGAAATGGTAAGTGATAAGGCAATATTACTTAATAACAAAAGAACATTAGATATGTTATATATCGATGAGAGAGAAAAGCCATTAAGTTTACAAATTTTTGGTGGAGAGAAAGAAACTCTTGTAGATGCTGCGAAATACGTAGATAAATATACGACAGCAGACATTATTGATATTAATATGGGGTGCCCAGTACCAAAAATCACTAAGTGTGATGCAGGAGCAAAGTGGCTTTTAGACCCAAATAAAATATATGAGATGGTAGCGGCGGTTGTAGATGCTGTTGAAAAGCCAGTTACAGTTAAAATGCGTATTGGTTGGGATGAAGAACATATTTTCGCAATAGAAAATGCTAGAGCTGTTGAGCGTGCTGGTGGACAAGCGATAGCTGTTCATGGGCGTACACGAGTGCAAATGTATGAAGGTAAAGCGGATTGGAATATTATTAAACAAGTAAAGCAGGCTGTAAATATTCCGGTTATCGGAAATGGTGATGTCGAAACACCACAAGATGCAAAGCGTATGCTTGATGAAATTGGTGTAGATGGTGTTATGATTGGTCGCGCTGCTCTTGGAGATCCGTGGATGATTTATCGTACGGTAAAGTATTTAGAGACAGGTGAGTTAATGCCGGAACCAACAGTGCGTGAGAAAATTGATGTATGTATGTTGCATCTAGATCGTCTTATCGATTTAAAGAACGAAAATGTTGCCGTAAGAGAGATGAGAAAGCATGCAGCTTGGTATTTAAAAGGTGTTCGTGGTAATGCGAGTGTGCGTAATGGTATCAATACTTGCGACACACGTGAAGACCTTGCGAATGTATTAGGTGCATTTGTAGAAGAAGTAGAAGCGAAACAACAAACAATTTATGTTGGTTAATAAGGGGGCATAGGAGATTGACATTCTTCTATACACTTCCTATAATTACGTGAAAGAAAGAAGAACTGCCAGTTAGTTGCTGGCAGTTTTTCTAGTTGAGTAGAAAATGCTATACTGTATATATTGTAAAAATTAATAGAGCTGGAGTGATATTAATATCATGGATAACATGAACCACGAAGAATTAAACGACCAATTGCTTGTTCGTCGTGAAAAGCTACATAATTTACGTGAGCAAGGAATCGATCCGTTCGGTAAACGATTTGAACGCACAAATTCAACAACTGACTTAGTAAGTCTATATGGAGAATTCTCTAAAGAAGAATTAGAAGAGAAAGAAATCACTGTTTCTATCGCTGGTCGTATTATGACAAAACGCGGTAAAGGAAAAGCGGGATTTGCGCATATTCAAGATTTACAGGGGCAAGTTCAAATTTATGTTCGTAAAGATACTGTTGGAGATGAAGAGTACGAGTTATTTACGACAGCAGATTTAGGTGACTTAGTAGGTATTGAAGGTAAAGTGTTCAAAACAAACGTTGGAGAACTTTCAGTAAAAGCAATAGGATTTACACTTTTAACGAAATCCCTTCGTCCATTACCGGATAAATACCATGGATTAAAAGATGTTGAACAACGCTATCGTCAACGTTACTTGGATTTAATTACAAGTATGGAAAGCCGTGAAACGTTCGTTACCCGTAGTAAAATCATTCGTGAAATGAGAAGATATTTAGATGACAACGGTTATCTTGAAGTGGAAACGCCTATGATGCACGCGATTGCAGGTGGAGCGTCTGCTCGTCCTTTCACTACACACCATAATGCGTTAGATATGGAATTATATATGCGTATCGCAATTGAACTTCATTTAAAACGTCTTATTGTGGGTGGATTAGAAAAGGTTTATGAGATCGGCCGTGTATTCCGTAATGAGGGTGTATCAACTCGTCATAACCCTGAGTTTACGATGATTGAATTATATGAAGCGTACGCTGATTATAATGATATTATGAAACTAACAGAAAATATGGTTGCTCATATCGCGAAAAAAGTATTGGGTACAACAACAATCCAATATGGTGATTATGAAATTAATCTAGAGCCAGAATGGACACGTCTTCATATGGTAGATGCAATTAAGCAACACTCTGGAGCAGATTTCTGGAATCCAATGAGTGTAGAAGAAGCGCGTGAACTTGCAAAAGAACATAATGTGGAAATTAAGAATACAATGGAAGTTGGTCATATTATTAATGAGTTCTTCGAACAAAAAGTAGAAGATAAATTAATCCAACCAACATTTATTTACGGTCATCCGGTAGAAATTTCGCCACTTGCGAAAAAGAATGACGAAGATCCACGATTCACAGATCGTTTCGAGTTATTTATCGTTGCGCGTGAACATGCAAATGCATTCACTGAGTTAAATGATCCAATCGATCAAAAAGAACGTTTTGAAGCTCAACTAAAAGAGCGCGAGCAAGGTAATGACGAAGCTCACATGATGGATGATGATTATATCGAAGCTCTTGAGTACGGTATGCCTCCTACGGGTGGGTTAGGAATCGGTATTGATCGTCTTGTTATGTTATTAACAAACGCACCATCTATTCGTGACGTACTATTATTCCCAGCTATGCGCCATAAACAAGACTAAGCTTTGGAGATTTCTCCAAAGCTTTTTTTATTTCTTTATTTGAGGGGAGAGAAACCTTCTATTAAAAGGAAAGCGAGATTATTGCTCGTTAAGTGGATGCCAGATTAAAAAACTATATTTATATAGAAGAAAGTTGCTGTTTTTATGCTTTTTTACTAAGTTAAAAATTTTATTAGAAAAACTATTGCATTTCATTTTTCTACATGATATATTAATAACCGTCGCTGATGCGGAAACGCAGAAAACGACAAAAAAGAAATTGAAAAACTTAGTTGACATCGAAAAATGAAGATGTTAACATAAGGAAGTCGCAAATGAGCGACTAAGTAGTTCTTTGAAAACTGAACGAAACAAACAACGTAAACGTCAATTTTTATTTTTAGATGCTAGACAAACTAACTTTATTGGAGAGTTTGATCCTGGCTCAGGATGAACGCTGGCGGCGTGCCTAATACATGCAAGTCGAGCGAATGGATTAAGAGCTTGCTCTTATGAAGTTAGCGGCGGACGGGTGAGTAACACGTGGGTAACCTACCCATAAGACTGGGATAACTCCGGGAAACCGGGGCTAATACCGGATAATATTTTGAACTGCATAGTTCGAAATTGAAAGGCGGCTTCGGCTGTCACTTATGGATGGACCCGCGTCGCATTAGCTAGTTGGTGAGGTAACGGCTCACCAAGGCGACGATGCGTAGCCGACCTGAGAGGGTGATCGGCCACACTGGGACTGAGACACGGCCCAGACTCCTACGGGAGGCAGCAGTAGGGAATCTTCCGCAATGGACGAAAGTCTGACGGAGCAACGCCGCGTGAGTGATGAAGGCTTTCGGGTCGTAAAACTCTGTTGTTAGGGAAGAACAAGTGCTAGTTGAATAAGCCGGCACCTTGACGGTACCTAACCAGAAAGCCACGGCTAACTACGTGCCAAGAGCCGCGGTAATACGTAGGTGGCAAGCGTTATCCGGAATTATTGGGCGTAAAGCGCGCGCAGGTGGTTTCTTAAGTCTGATGTGAAAGCCCACGGCTCAACCGTGGAGGGTCATTGGAAACTGGGAGACTTGAGTGCAGAAGAGGAAAGTGGAATTCCATGTGTAGCGGTGAAATGCGTAGAGATATGGAGGAACACCAGTGGCGAAGGCGACTTTCTGGTCTGTAACTGACACTGAGGCGCGAAAGCGTGGGGAGCAAACAGGATTAGATACCCTGGTAGTCCACGCCGTAAACGATGAGTGCTAAGTGTTAGAGGGTTTCCGCCCTTTAGTGCTGAAGTTAACGCATTAAGCACTCCGCCTGGGGAGTACGGCCGCAAGGCTGAAACTCAAAGGAATTGACGGGGGCCCGCACAAGCGGTGGAGCATGTGGTTTAATTCGAAGCAACGCGAAGAACCTTACCAGGTCTTGACATCCTCTGAAAACTCTAGAGATAGAGCTTCTCCTTCGGGAGCAGAGTGACAGGTGGTGCATGGTTGTCGTCAGCTCGTGTCGTGAGATGTTGGGTTAAGTCCCGCAACGAGCGCAACCCTTGATCTTAGTTGCCATCATTAAGTTGGGCACTCTAAGGTGACTGCCGGTGACAAACCGGAGGAAGGTGGGGATGACGTCAAATCATCATGCCCCTTATGACCTGGGCTACACACGTGCTACAATGGACGGTACAAAGAGCTGCAAGACCGCGAGGTGGAGCTAATCTCATAAAACCGTTCTCAGTTCGGATTGTAGGCTGCAACTCGCCTACATGAAGTCGGAATCGCTAGTAATCGCGGATCAGCATGCCGCGGTGAATACGTTCCCGGGCCTTGTACACACCGCCCGTCACACCACGAGAGTTTGTAACACCCGAAGTCGGTGGGGTAACCTTTATGGAGCCGACCGCCTAAGGTGGGACAGATGATTGGGGTGAAGTCGTAACAAGGTAGCCGTATCGGAAGGTGCGGCTGGATCACCTCCTTTCTATGGAGAATTGATGAACGCAGTTCATCAATAAACGTTGACTTGTTTTGTTTCGTTCAGTTTTGAGAGAACTATCTCTCAAGTTTAAATGTATGTTCTTTGAAAACTAGATAACAGTGTAGCTCATATTTTTTTAATTTTAGTTTGGTTAAGTTAGAAAGGGCGCACGGTGGATGCCTTGACACTAGGAGTCGATGAAGGACGGGACTAACGCCGATATGCTTCGGGGAGCTGTAAGTAAGCTTTGATCCGAAGATTTCCGAATGGGGAAACCCACTATACGTAATGGTATGGTATCCTTACCTGAATACATAGGGTATGGAAGACAGACCCAGGGAACTGAAACATCTAAGTACCTGGAGGAAGAGAAAGCAAATGCGATTTCCTGAGTAGCGGCGAGCGAAACGGAATCTAGCCCAAACCAAGAGGCTTGCCTCTTGGGGTTGTAGGACATTCTATACGGAGTTACAAAGGAACGAGGTAGACGAAGCGACCTGGAAAGGTCCGTCACAGAGGGTAATAACCCCGTAGTCGAAACTTCGTTCTCTCTTGAATGTATCCTGAGTACGGCGGAACACGTGAAATTCCGTCGGAATCTGGGAGGACCATCTCCCAAGGCTAAATACTCCCTAGTGATCGATAGTGAACCAGTACCGTGAGGGAAAGGTGAAAAGCACCCCGGAAGGGGAGTGAAAGAGATCCTGAAACCGTGTGCCTACAAATAGTCAGAGCCCGTTAATGGGTGATGGCGTGCCTTTTGTAGAATGAACCGGCGAGTTACGATCCCGTGCGAGGTTAAGCTGAAGAGGCGGAGCCGCAGCGAAAGCGAGTCTGAATAGGGCGTTTAGTACGTGGTCGTAGACCCGAAACCAGGTGATCTACCCATGTCCAGGGTGAAGTTCAGGTAACACTGAATGGAGGCCCGAACCCACGCACGTTGAAAAGTGCGGGGATGAGGTGTGGGTAGCGGAGAAATTCCAATCGAACCTGGAGATAGTCGGTTCTCCCCGAAATAGCTTTAGGGCTAGCCTTAAGTGTAAGAGTCTTGGAGGTAGAGCACTGATTGAACTAGGGGTCCTCATCGGATTACCGAATTCAGTCAAACTCCGAATGCCAATGACTTATCCTTAGGAGTCAGACTGCGAGTGATAAGATCCGTAGTCAAGAGGGAAACAGCCCAGATCGCCAGCTAAGGTCCCAAAGTGTGTATTAAGTGGAAAAGGATGTGGAGTTGCTTAGACAACTAGGATGTTGGCTCAGAAGCAGCCACCATTTAAAGAGTGCGTAATAGCTCACTAGTCGAGTGACTCTGCGCCGAAAATGTACCGGGGCTAAATACACCACCGAAGCTGCGAATTGATACCAATGGTATCAGTGGTAGGGGAGCGTTCTAAGTGCAGTGAAGTCAGACCGGAAGGACTGGTGGAGCGCTTAGAAGTGAGAATGCCGGTATGAGTAGCGAAAGACGGGTGAGAATCCCGTCCACCGAATGCCTAAGGTTTCCTGAGGAAGGCTCGTCCGCTCAGGGTTAGTCAGGACCTAAGCCGAGGCCGACAGGCGTAGGCGATGGACAACAGGTTGATATTCCTGTACCACCTCTTTATCGTTTGAGCAATGGAGGGACGCAGAAGGATAGAAGAAGCGTGCGATTGGTTGTGCACGTCCAAGCAGTTAGGCTGATAAGTAGGCAAATCCGCTTATCGTGAAGGCTGAGCTGTGATGGGGAAGCTCCTTATGGAGCGAAGTCTTTGATTCCCCGCTGCCAAGAAAAGCTTCTAGCGAGATAAAAGGTGCCTGTACCGCAAACCGACACAGGTAGGCGAGGAGAGAATCCTAAGGTGTGCGAGAGAACTCTGGTTAAGGAACTCGGCAAAATGACCCCGTAACTTCGGGAGAAGGGGTGCTTTCTTAACGGAAAGCCGCAGTGAATAGGCCCAAGCGACTGTTTAGCAAAAACACAGGTCTCTGCGAAGCCGTAAGGCGAAGTATAGGGGCTGACACCTGCCCGGTGCTGGAAGGTTAAGGAGAGGGGTTAGCGTAAGCGAAGCTCTGAACTGAAGCCCCAGTAAACGGCGGCCGTAACTATAACGGTCCTAAGGTAGCGAAATTCCTTGTCGGGTAAGTTCCGACCCGCACGAAAGGTGTAACGATTTGGGCACTGTCTCAACCAGAGACTCGGTGAAATTATAGTACCTGTGAAGATGCAGGTTACCCGCGACAGGACGGAAAGACCCCGTGGAGCTTTACTGTAGCCTGATATTGAATTTTGGTACAGTTTGTACAGGATAGGCGGGAGCCATTGAAACCGGAGCGCTAGCTTCGGTGGAGGCGCTGGTGGGATACCGCCCTGACTGTATTGAAATTCTAACCTACGGGTCTTATCGACCCGGGAGACAGTGTCAGGTGGGCAGTTTGACTGGGGCGGTCGCCTCCTAAAGTGTAACGGAGGCGCCCAAAGGTTCCCTCAGAATGGTTGGAAATCATTCGTAGAGTGCAAAGGCATAAGGGAGCTTGACTGCGAGACCTACAAGTCGAGCAGGGACGAAAGTCGGGCTTAGTGATCCGGTGGTTCCGCATGGAAGGGCCATCGCTCAACGGATAAAAGCTACCCCGGGGATAACAGGCTTATCTCCCCCAAGAGTCCACATCGACGGGGAGGTTTGGCACCTCGATGTCGGCTCATCGCATCCTGGGGCTGTAGTCGGTCCCAAGGGTTGGGCTGTTCGCCCATTAAAGCGGTACGCGAGCTGGGTTCAGAACGTCGTGAGACAGTTCGGTCCCTATCCGTCGTGGGCGCAGGAAATTTGAGAGGAGCTGTCCTTAGTACGAGAGGACCGGGATGGACGCACCGCTGGTGTACCAGTTGTTCTGCCAAGGGCATAGCTGGGTAGCTATGTGCGGAAGGGATAAGTGCTGAAAGCATCTAAGCATGAAGCCCCCCTCAAGATGAGATTTCCCATAGCGTAAGCTAGTAAGATCCCTGAAAGATGATCAGGTTGATAGGTTCGAGGTGGAAGCATGGTGACATGTGGAGCTGACGAATACTAATAGATCGAGGGCTTAACCATATAATATGAAGCGCTGTTATCTAGTTTTGAAAGAATATAAAAAACTTATTGACTTTCAAAAGTAAATAAGTTATAATAATTCTTGTCTTAAATGAATACAGTCTGGTAATGATGGCAGAGAGGCCACACCCGTTCCCATACCGAACACGGAAGTTAAGCTCTCTAGCGCCGATGGTAGTTGGGACCTTGTCCCTGTGAGAGTAGGACGTTGCCAGGCAATTCGGAGGATTAGCTCAGCTGGGAGAGCACCTGCCTTACAAGCAGGGGGTCGGCGGTTCGATCCCGTCATCCTCCACCATTTAGCCGACTTAGCTCAATTGGTAGAGCAACTGACTTGTAATCAGTAGGTTGGGGGTTCAAGTCCTCTAGTCGGCACCAGTTTTTATTGCAAGAGCCATTAGCTCAGTTGGTAGAGCATCTGACTTTTAATCAGAGGGTCGAAGGTTCGAATCCTTCATGGCTCACCATTTTAATGAAATATGCGGGTGTGGCGGAATTGGCAGACGCACTAGACTTAGGATCTAGCGCCTTTGGCGTGGGGGTTCGACTCCCTTCACCCGCACTTTTAATAAAATAACTCAAACATGTCTTGCGGAAGTAGTTCAGTGGTAGAATACAACCTTGCCAAGGTTGGGGTCGCGGGTTCGAATCCCGTCTTCCGCTCCAATTTTCAGTATGACATGCCGGGGTGGCGGAACAGGCAGACGCACAGGACTTAAAATCCTGCGGTGGGTGACCACCGTGCGGGTTCGACCCCCGCCCTCGGCACCATATGCGCCCGTAGCTCAATTGGATAGAGCGTTTGACTACGGATCAAGAGGTTAGGGGTTCGACTCCTCTCGGGCGCGTTTTCTTTCGGGAAGTGGCTCAGCTTGGTAGAGCACCTGGTTTGGGACCAGGGGGTCGCAGGTTCAAATCCTGTCTTCCCGATACTTGTTTGGGGCCTTAGCTCAGCTGGGAGAGCGCCTGCCTTGCACGCAGGAGGTCAGCGGTTCGATCCCGCTAGGCTCCACCAAAAAAGTTCTTTGAAAACTGAACGAAACAAACAACGTAAACGTCAATTTTTATTTTTAGATGCTAGACAAACTAACTTTATTGGAGAGTTTGATCCTGGCTCAGGATGAACGCTGGCGGCGTGCCTAATACATGCAAGTCGAGCGAATGGATTAAGAGCTTGCTCTTATGAAGTTAGCGGCGGACGGGTGAGTAACACGTGGGTAACCTACCCATAAGACTGGGATAACTCCGGGAAACCGGGGCTAATACCGGATAATATTTTGAACTGCATAGTTCGAAATTGAAAGGCGGCTTCGGCTGTCACTTATGGATGGACCCGCGTCGCATTAGCTAGTTGGTGAGGTAACGGCTCACCAAGGCGACGATGCGTAGCCGACCTGAGAGGGTGATCGGCCACACTGGGACTGAGACACGGCCCAGACTCCTACGGGAGGCAGCAGTAGGGAATCTTCCGCAATGGACGAAAGTCTGACGGAGCAACGCCGCGTGAGTGATGAAGGCTTTCGGGTCGTAAAACTCTGTTGTTAGGGAAGAACAAGTGCTAGTTGAATAAGTCGGCACCTTGACGGTACCTAACCAGAAAGCCACGGCTAACTACGTGCCGAAGAGCCGCGGTAATACGTAGGTGGCAAGCGTTATCCGGAATTATTGGGCGTAAAGCGCGCGCAGGTGGTTTCTTAAGTCTGATGTGAAAGCCCACGGCTCAACCGTGGAGGGTCATTGGAAACTGGGAGACTTGAGTGCAGAAGAGGAAAGTGGAATTCCATGTGTAGCGGTGAAATGCGTAGAGATATGGAGGAACACCAGTGGCGAAGGCGACTTTCTGGTCTGTAACTGACACTGAGGCGCGAAAGCGTGGGGAGCAAACAGGATTAGATACCCTGGTAGTCCACGCCGTAAACGATGAGTGCTAAGTGTTAGAGGGTTTCCGCCCTTTAGTGCTGAAGTTAACGCATTAAGCACTCCGCCTGGGGAGTACGGCCGCAAGGCTGAAACTCAAAGGAATTGACGGGGGCCCGCACAAGCGGTGGAGCATGTGGTTTAATTCGAAGCAACGCGAAGAACCTTACCAGGTCTTGACATCCTCTGAAAACTCTAGAGATAGAGCTTCTCCTTCGGGAGCAGAGTGACAGGTGGTGCATGGTTGTCGTCAGCTCGTGTCGTGAGATGTTGGGTTAAGTCCCGCAACGAGCGCAACCCTTGATCTTAGTTGCCATCATTAAGTTGGGCACTCTAAGGTGACTGCCGGTGACAAACCGGAGGAAGGTGGGGATGACGTCAAATCATCATGCCCCTTATGACCTGGGCTACACACGTGCTACAATGGACGGTACAAAGAGCTGCAAGACCGCGAGGTGGAGCTAATCTCATAAAACCGTTCTCAGTTCGGATTGTAGGCTGCAACTCGCCTACATGAAGTCGGAATCGCTAGTAATCGCGGATCAGCATGCCGCGGTGAATACGTTCCCGGGCCTTGTACACACCGCCCGTCACACCACGAGAGTTTGTAACACCCGAAGTCGGTGGGGTAACCTTTATGGAGCCAGCCGCCTAAGGTGGGACAGATGATTGGGGTGAAGTCGTAACAAGGTAGCCGTATCGGAAGGTGCGGCTGGATCACCTCCTTTCTATGGAGAATTGATGAACGCAGTTCATCAATAAACGTTGACTTGTTTTGTTTCGTTCAGTTTTGAGAGAACTATCTCTCAAGTTTAAATGTATGTTCTTTGAAAACTAGATAACAGTGTAGCTCATATTTTTTTAATTTTAGTTTGGTTAAGTTAGAAAGGGCGCACGGTGGATGCCTTGACACTAGGAGTCGATGAAGGACGGGACTAACGCCGATATGCTTCGGGGAGCTGTAAGTAAGCTTTGATCCGAAGATTTCCGAATGGGGAAACCCACTATACGTAATGGTATGGTATCCTTACCTGAATACATAGGGTATGGAAGACAGACCCAGGGAACTGAAACATCTAAGTACCTGGAGGAAGAGAAAGCAAATGCGATTTCCTGAGTAGCGGCGAGCGAAACGGAATCTAGCCCAAACCAAGAGGCTTGCCTCTTGGGGTTGTAGGACATTCTATACGGAGTTACAAAGGAACGAGGTAGACGAAGCGACCTGGAAAGGTCCGTCACAGAGGGTAATAACCCCGTAGTCGAAACTTCGTTCTCTCTTGAATGTATCCTGAGTACGGCGGAACACGTGAAATTCCGTCGGAATCTGGGAGGACCATCTCCCAAGGCTAAATACTCCCTAGTGATCGATAGTGAACCAGTACCGTGAGGGAAAGGTGAAAAGCACCCCGGAAGGGGAGTGAAAGAGATCCTGAAACCGTGTGCCTACAAATAGTCAGAGCCCGTTAATGGGTGATGGCGTGCCTTTTGTAGAATGAACCGGCGAGTTACGATCCCGTGCGAGGTTAAGCTGAAGAGGCGGAGCCGCAGCGAAAGCGAGTCTGAATAGGGCGTTTAGTACGTGGTCGTAGACCCGAAACCAGGTGATCTACCCATGTCCAGGGTGAAGTTCAGGTAACACTGAATGGAGGCCCGAACCCACGCACGTTGAAAAGTGCGGGGATGAGGTGTGGGTAGCGGAGAAATTCCAATCGAACCTGGAGATAGTCGGTTCTCCCCGAAATAGCTTTAGGGCTAGCCTTAAGTGTAAGAGTCTTGGAGGTAGAGCACTGATTGAACTAGGGGTCCTCATCGGATTACCGAATTCAGTCAAACTCCGAATGCCAATGACTTATCCTTAGGAGTCAGACTGCGAGTGATAAGATCCGTAGTCAAGAGGGAAACAGCCCAGATCGCCAGCTAAGGTCCCAAAGTGTGTATTAAGTGGAAAAGGATGTGGAGTTGCTTAGACAACTAGGATGTTGGCTCAGAAGCAGCCACCATTTAAAGAGTGCGTAATAGCTCACTAGTCGAGTGACTCTGCGCCGAAAATGTACCGGGGCTAAATACACCACCGAAGCTGCGAATTGATACCAATGGTATCAGTGGTAGGGGAGCGTTCTAAGTGCAGTGAAGTCAGACCGGAAGGACTGGTGGAGCGCTTAGAAGTGAGAATGCCGGTATGAGTAGCGAAAGACGGGTGAGAATCCCGTCCACCGAATGCCTAAGGTTTCCTGAGGAAGGCTCGTCCGCTCAGGGTTAGTCAGGACCTAAGCCGAGGCCGACAGGCGTAGGCGATGGACAACAGGTTGATATTCCTGTACCACCTCTTTATCGTTTGAGCAATGGAGGGACGCAGAAGGATAGAAGAAGCGTGCGATTGGTTGTGCACGTCCAAGCAGTTAGGCTGATAAGTAGGCAAATCCGCTTATCGTGAAGGCTGAGCTGTGATGGGGAAGCTCCTTATGGAGCGAAGTCTTTGATTCCCCGCTGCCAAGAAAAGCTTCTAGCGAGATAAAAGGTGCCTGTACCGCAAACCGACACAGGTAGGCGAGGAGAGAATCCTAAGGTGTGCGAGAGAACTCTGGTTAAGGAACTCGGCAAAATGACCCCGTAACTTCGGGAGAAGGGGTGCTTTCTTAACGGAAAGCCGCAGTGAATAGGCCCAAGCGACTGTTTAGCAAAAACACAGGTCTCTGCGAAGCCGTAAGGCGAAGTATAGGGGCTGACACCTGCCCGGTGCTGGAAGGTTAAGGAGAGGGGTTAGCGTAAGCGAAGCTCTGAACTGAAGCCCCAGTAAACGGCGGCCGTAACTATAACGGTCCTAAGGTAGCGAAATTCCTTGTCGGGTAAGTTCCGACCCGCACGAAAGGTGTAACGATTTGGGCACTGTCTCAACCAGAGACTCGGTGAAATTATAGTACCTGTGAAGATGCAGGTTACCCGCGACAGGACGGAAAGACCCCGTGGAGCTTTACTGTAGCCTGATATTGAATTTTGGTACAGTTTGTACAGGATAGGCGGGAGCCATTGAAACCGGAGCGCTAGCTTCGGTGGAGGCGCTGGTGGGATACCGCCCTGACTGTATTGAAATTCTAACCTACGGGTCTTATCGACCCGGGAGACAGTGTCAGGTGGGCAGTTTGACTGGGGCGGTCGCCTCCTAAAGTGTAACGGAGGCGCCCAAAGGTTCCCTCAGAATGGTTGGAAATCATTCGTAGAGTGCAAAGGCATAAGGGAGCTTGACTGCGAGACCTACAAGTCGAGCAGGGACGAAAGTCGGGCTTAGTGATCCGGTGGTTCCGCATGGAAGGGCCATCGCTCAACGGATAAAAGCTACCCCGGGGATAACAGGCTTATCTCCCCCAAGAGTCCACATCGACGGGGAGGTTTGGCACCTCGATGTCGGCTCATCGCATCCTGGGGCTGTAGTCGGTCCCAAGGGTTGGGCTGTTCGCCCATTAAAGCGGTACGCGAGCTGGGTTCAGAACGTCGTGAGACAGTTCGGTCCCTATCCGTCGTGGGCGCAGGAAATTTGAGAGGAGCTGTCCTTAGTACGAGAGGACCGGGATGGACGCACCGGCCGGTGTACCAGTTGTTCTGCCAAGGGCATAGCTGGGTAGCTATGTGCGGAAGGGATAAGTGCTGAAAGCATCTAAGCATGAAGCCCCCCTCAAGATGAGATTTCCCATAGCGTAAGCTAGTAAGATCCCTGAAAGATGATCAGGTTGATAGGTTCGAGGTGGAAGCATGGTGACATGTGGAGCTGACGAATACTAATAGATCGAGGACTTAACCATATAATATGAAGCAACGTTATCTAGTTTTGAAGGAATATACCTTCATCAGTTTGGTGATGATGGCAGAGAGGTCACACCCGTTCCCATACCGAACACGGAAGTTAAGCTCTCTAGCGCCGATGGTAGTTGGGACCTTGTCCCTGTGAGAGTAGGACGTCGCCAAGCAAAATAAAAACACAAGTCTTTTGACTTGTGTTTTTTCGTGTTTCTTTTTACAATTCATAGTAATTTAAAAAATCTTTACTTAAAGAATCGTCCTTTTGATTAAAGACAGGGAAATGTGGCTAGGATAGTGAATAAGCAAAAGAGTTGCAAATTTTTTTAATACGTATATAATTAAAGTCAAAGATAGTCAAAGTCAATAAAGGTGGCGGATAAATGAGAAATATATCTGATATCATTGAGAAATATCTAAAGCAAGTTATTGACTTAAGCAATAATAATGCGATTGAAATCAAGAGGAATGAGGTCGCTGATCGATTCGATTGTGTGCCGTCTCAAATCAACTATGTAATCAATACCCGTTTTACGTTAGAAAGAGGATTCGTAGTAGAAAGTAAACGAGGTGGAGGAGGTTACATTCGCATTATAAAAGTCAAACTGCATGATGATATAGACATTATTGATCAAATGCTTCATATGATTGATCATAGCGTTGCACAAGGAAATGCAGAAAGCATGATTATACGTTTAATAGAAGAGGGTATTATAACAAATCGTGAAGCTAAACTTATGTTAAGCGTACTAGATCGTTCTGTATTATTAATGGATGTTCCTTCTCGAGATGAACTTAGGGCTCGAATATTATGCGCAATGTTAAGAACACTGAAATATAAATAAATATAACTTTTGTTAAGAATGATAGCTAAGATAATGCAGTTTAATATTGTAGGGATTTTGAAAGATGACATGTGCTTTTACTAAATGGATTAAGGAAAGAGAACAATCTAGTAATGTATGAAAAGTATCATGAGATAGATCGTTCCTGTTGTAAAGGTGGGGGATAGCGATGACTTGTCAAAACTGTAATATAAGACCAGCAACTTTACATTATACAAAAGTAATCAACGGAAAAAAGGCGGAAGTTCATCTTTGCGAGCAATGTGCAGAACAAAGTGGCTATACGTCTTTCTTTCAATCACCGCAGTCTAATTTTTCATTCCATGACCTATTAGCCGGATTATTGCATAGTGAACCGGCAATGTTTGAAGAAGGGCAAGATGCATTTTCAAATACAAATATATCAAGATGTCCGAATTGTAAGATGACATATGAACAATTTACAAAAGTGGGACGCTTTGGATGTGCTTCTTGTTACGATACATTTAAGGGGCATTTAAAACCGTTGTTAAAACGTCTTCACGGTGGGCATACGGATCATTGTGGAAAAATTCCTGAACTTATAGAAGGAAATATCTACTTAAAGAAAGAATTAGATGAACTAAAACTCAATCTGAAACAATATGTACAGAAAGAGGAATTTGAGAAAGCGGCTGAAGTACGAGATAAAATTCGAGGTCTTGTAAATCAGCTTAGTGAGCATAGAGAGGGGGAATAGTTCTATGTCACTGGACAGAATCATGAATGAAGCGATTAGTCCATGGATGAAGGGAGATGGCCCTGATTCTGATATTGTTTTAAGTAGTCGAATTCGTTTGGCTCGTAATTTTAAAAAATATCAATTCTCTACTATGCAAAACGAGGAAGAAGCTAAGCAGATTCATGAGTTATTTAAGAAGAAGTTTATAAAAAAAACTGTAGAACCTTTTGGGGAGTTTGAACTATTAAAAATGAATGAATTAAATCCTCTTCAAAGGAGAGTTTTAGTTGAGAAGCATTTAATTAGTCCAAATCTTGCAGGAACAGAATACGGAGCATGCCTACTATCAGAAAGTGAACATATAAGTATCATGCTTAATGAAGAGGATCATGTTAGGATTCAGTGCCTATTTTCAGGTTTACAGTTATCAGAGGCGCTTCAAAGTGCCAATCAAATAGATAATTGGATCGAGGAGCAGGTTGAATATGCTTTTGATGAATCGCTTGGATATATTACGAGTTGCCCCACTAACGTCGGTACAGGATTAAGGGCTTCGGTAATGATTCATTTGCCGGGACTGGTTTTAACGAAAAGAATTAACCGTATTATACAAGTAATTCAAAAATTAGGGTTAGTAGTAAGAGGAATATACGGTGAAGGTAGCGAAGCGTTAGGTAATATATTTCAAGTGTCAAATCAAATGACACTAGGGAAATCAGAAGAAGATATTATTGCAGATTTAAAGAGTGTCATTCAACAAATCATCCATCAAGAAAAAACGGCTAGAGAATTAATTGTACAAAATTCAAGCATTGAGCTTGAAGATAAAGTATATCGTTCTTACGGAATACTAGCTAACAGTCGTTTAATTCAATCTGCAGAAGCAGCCACTTGTTTATCAGATGTACGGCTTGGTATTGACTTAGGATATATACAAGGTATATCGAGAAATATTTTAACTGAGTTAATGGTTCTTACTCAGCCAGGCATTTTGCAACAATATGCAGGAGGACCTTTAGGACCAGAAGAAAGAGATTATCGAAGAGCAACCTTAATCCGTGAGCGATTACGAATTGAACAAAATTAAGCGCAAGTAGGAGGCGATTTCTATGATGTTTGGAAGATTTACAGAACGAGCACAGAAAGTATTAGCTTTATCTCAAGAGGAAGCAATTCGCATTGGGCATAATAATATTGGAACAGAACATATTTTACTTGGGCTTGTACGCGAAGGTGAAGGAATTGCAGCAAAAGCGTTAATTGCTCTTGGATTAAGTCCAGAGAAAGTTCAAAAAGAGGTAGAAGCATTAATTGGACGTGGAACAGAAGCTTCTCAAACAGTACATTACACACCTCGTGCTAAAAAAGTTATTGAGTTGTCTATGGACGAAGCTCGTAAGCTAGGCCATTCCTACGTTGGAACAGAACATATTTTACTTGGTTTAATCCGTGAAGGTGAAGGTGTAGCAGCACGCGTTTTAAATAATTTAGGTGTAAGCCTAAATAAAGCAAGACAACAAGTGTTACAACTCCTTGGAAGTAATGAAGCTAGTTCAGGTCACCAGGGTGGTTCATCAACAAATGCGAATACACCTACACTTGACAGTCTAGCACGTGATTTAACAGTTGTTGCACGTGAAAATCGTTTAGATCCTGTTATTGGACGTAGTAAAGAAATTCAACGTGTAATTGAAGTGTTAAGCCGTAGAACAAAAAACAATCCAGTATTAATTGGAGAACCTGGTGTAGGTAAGACAGCAATTGCGGAAGGATTAGCACAGCAAATTGTAAATAATGAAGTTCCTGAAACTTTAAGAGATAAGCGTGTTATGACATTAGATATGGGTACAGTTGTTGCTGGAACAAAATATCGTGGTGAATTTGAGGATCGTTTAAAGAAAGTGATGGATGAGATTCGCCAAGCTGGTAACATCATTCTATTTATTGATGAGCTTCATACGTTAATTGGTGCAGGCGGGGCGGAAGGTGCAATTGATGCATCGAATATTTTAAAACCATCTTTAGCACGTGGTGAATTACAATGTATTGGTGCAACAACTTTAGACGAATATCGTAAATATATTGAAAAGGATGCGGCATTAGAAAGACGTTTCCAACCAATTCATGTTGATGAACCAAACTTAGAAGAATCAGTTCAAATTTTAAAAGGTTTACGTGACCGTTATGAGGCGCATCACCGCGTATCTATTACAGATGATGCAATCGATGCGGCTGTAAAACTTTCAGATCGTTACATTACAGACCGTTTTTTACCTGATAAAGCAATCGATTTAATTGATGAGGCTGCATCAAAAGTGCGCTTACGTTCTTATACAACACCGCCAAACTTAAAAGAGCTTGAAGTGAAGCTTGAGGAAATTAGAAAAGAAAAAGATGCAGCTGTACAAAGCCAAGAATTTGAAAAAGCTGCTTCCTTACGTGATATGGAACAACGTTTACGTGAAAAGTTAGAAGATACAAAGCGTCAGTGGAAAGAGAAACAAGGACAAGAAAACTCAGAAGTAACAGTAGAAGATATTGCAAATGTCGTTTCCACATGGACACGTATTCCAGTTTCTAAACTTGCACAAACAGAGACAGATAAATTATTAAACTTGGAATCAATTTTACATGATCGTTTAATTGGGCAGGATGAAGCAGTTGTAGCTGTGGCAAAAGCTGTTCGTCGTGCGAGAGCGGGATTAAAAGATCCGAAACGTCCAATTGGCTCATTTATTTTCCTAGGACCTACTGGTGTAGGTAAAACGGAACTAGCAAGGGCATTAGCAGAATCTATGTTCGGTGATGAGGATGCAATGATCCGCATCGATATGTCTGAGTACATGGAAAAGCATTCTACTTCTCGTTTAGTTGGATCTCCTCCAGGATATGTTGGATATGAAGAAGGTGGACAATTAACAGAGAAAGTTCGTCGTAAGCCATATTCAGTTGTCTTATTAGATGAAGTAGAGAAAGCTCATCCTGATGTGTTTAATATTTTACTACAAGTATTAGAAGATGGCCGTTTAACAGATTCTAAAGGACGTACAGTTGATTTCCGTAATACAATTGTTATTATGACGTCTAATGTTGGTGCAGACGCATTAAAACGTAATAAACATCTTGGATTTAACGTACAAGATGAGAGCCGTGATTATTCAGATATGAAAGGTAAAGTAATGGATGAATTGAAAAAAGCATTTCGTCCAGAATTCTTAAACCGTATTGATGAAATTATCGTGTTCCATATGCTTGAGAAAAAACATATTCAAGAAATTGTAACTCTTATGGTGAATCAGTTAGTGAAACGCTTAAAAGAACAAGAGATTGAATTGCACTTAACAGAAGGAGCAATTTCAGCAATTGCTGATAAAGGATTTGATCGAGAGTACGGTGCTCGTCCGCTTCGTAGAGCAATTCAAAAACATGTAGAAGATAGACTATCAGAAGAACTGTTAAAAGGTGCTATTGAGAAAGGACAAAAAGTTATCTTTGATATAGAAGGAGAATCATTTGTCATTCATAGTGCGGAAAAGGTAAAATAAGTATAGACAAACAAAGAGGGCTACGCGATAGCCCTCTTTCTTGTACGAGAAGGATAAACGTTTGTAGATGAAAGTGAAGTGAACTATAAAAGATATGGCTAAAAAGAAAACAAAATTTACATGTCAAGAATGTGGTTATCAGTCGCCAAAATATATGGGGAAATGTCCTGGATGTGGTCAATGGAATACGCTTGTTGAAGAGATGGAACCAGTTGTATCATCAAGACGCCTTAATTATGCCAATGCAATTCAATCAGAAGTAACAAAACCAAGACGCTTAACAGAGGTAGAAACAAAGTCTGAGGCGCGTATTGAAACGAAATTTCAAGAGTTTAACCGTGTACTTGGTGGCGGGATTGTAGATGGATCTTTAGTACTTATTGGTGGAGACCCTGGGATTGGGAAATCAACATTGTTATTACAAATTTCATCGCAATTAGCAGATTCTTTATATGATGTACTATACATATCAGGTGAGGAGTCAGCAAAGCAGATCAAACTGCGTGCAGATCGTTTGCATGTAAAGGGTAGTAATCTATTTGTTGTAGCAGAGACTGATTTACAGAGAATTGCAGCGCACATTGAAGAGATGAATCCAGCTTTTGTTGTTATTGACTCCATTCAGACGATACATTTACCTGAAGTGACGTCAGCCCCAGGGAGTGTAACGCAAGTACGTGAATGTACAGCGGAATTAATGAAACTTGCAAAGACGAAAGGGATTCCTATTTTTATCGTCGGACATGTGACAAAAGAAGGGGCAATTGCAGGACCACGTATGCTAGAACATATGGTTGATGCAGTTCTTTACTTTGAAGGAGATCGTCACCATACATATCGTATTTTGCGAGCTGTGAAGAACCGTTTTGGTTCCACAAATGAAATGGGTATCTTTGAAATGAAGGAACTAGGTCTTGCAGAAGTACTAAATCCTTCTGAAATTTTCCTTGAGGAACGTCCGGTTGGAGTTGCAGGATCCACAGTGGTTGCTTCAATGGAAGGAACAAGGCCGGTTTTAGTAGAAATACAAGCATTAATCTCCCCTACTAGTTTTGGAAATCCTCGAAGAATGGCGACGGGAATTGATCATAACCGCGTTTCACTTATTATGGCAGTGCTAGAAAAAAGAACAGGTTTATTGTTGCAAAATCAAGACGCATATTTAAAAGTTGCGGGTGGCTTGAAATTAGATGAACCAGCAATCGATTTAGCTGTCGCCTTAAGTATTGCTTCAAGTTTCAGAGATAAAGCTACTGCACCAGCCGATGCGGTAATAGGAGAAGTAGGCCTAACTGGAGAAATAAGAAGAGTATCAAGAATTGAACAACGTGTACAAGAAGCAGCGAAATTAGGATTTCAACGTGCTATTATTCCTAGAAAAAATTTGGGAGGATGGACAATTCCAGATGGGATTGAGGTAGTAGGTGTTTCTAATTTAGGAGAAGCGCTTCGTTTGACATTAGGAGGCTAGGCTATGGAGGAAAACAAGCAACGTGTCAAAAGTATGATTAATATTCTACAGCTTGTTGCCCCAGGAACACCACTACGCGAAGGGATAGATAACGTACTTCGTGCGCAAACTGGAGGGCTAATTGTTCTTGGGTATAATGAGCAGATTAAAAGTATTGTTGATGGAGGATTTCACATTAATTGTGCATTCTCACCGGCTAGTTTATATGAATTAGCAAAAATGGATGGGGCACTTATTTTAAATGAAACTGGGAGCAAAATTTTAATTGCAAATGCACAATTAGTTCCAGATCCATCCATTGATTCTATTGAAACAGGTATGCGTCACCGAACGGCAGAGCGTGTAGCAAAGCAGACGGCTAGCCTTGTTGTGGCTATTTCACAAAGACGTAACGTAATTACACTATATCAAGGGAACTTACGTTATACACTAAAAGATATAGGTGTAATTTTAACAAAGGCAAACCAAGCTATTCAAACGTTAGAAAAATATAAAGCTGTATGGAATGATGGGATTACGAATTTGGGCATTCTAGAATTTGAAGAGGTCGTTACAATGTCCGAGGTAGTTCACGTTTTACATAGTGTTGAAATGGTACTGCGTATTAAAAATGAAATAGTAAGCTACATTCATGAGTTAGGAACGGAAGGAAGGTTAATTCGTTTACAACTTACAGAATTACTAGCCGACTTAGAAGCAGAGGCAGCGTTATTAATTAAGGATTATTATCAAGAAAAAACGCAGGATCACCATCAAATTTTGAAAAAGTTACAAGATCTTGCAAATACACAGCTTTTAGAGGATAGCGATTTAGTTAAATTGCTCGGCTATCCAGGGCAAATGAGCTTAGAAGAAAGCGTGACACCGAGGGGATACCGAATCGCAAGCAAAATTTCTCGTGTTCCACCACTTATCATTGAAAATTTAATTAATCGATTTAAAACATTGCAAGGTGTTTGTCGTGCAACTATTAATGAATTGGATGATGTGGAAGGAATTGGGGAAGTTAGGGCGAAGAAAATACGAGAGGGCCTAAAAAGAATTCAAGAGCATCTCTATATGAGTAGACACAATTAAGAATATTACATTGATTCCATAATATAACGACACTAGAACATTTTTGTTATATGATATGGTATATTGGTAAATAAAACTATTTACAAAAAAACACGTCCGCTTTTGCATTCGGCGTTTTGATTAGCAAAACAATGGTTAATAATGAGTAGGAGGTGGTTGGATGTTAAAAAGGATCGTACAGCTCTTCTTTTTAGTGATCGGGGGAGCGTTAGGGATTTTTCTAATCCCAAAAGTTATTAATGTATTGGACGTTGGTGCTGTTCCTTTGCTTGAGGGATCGTACGTTCGTGCAATTATTGGTGCAATTATTTTATTTTTAACAACATTTTGGCTTGTGGATTATATTGTTCAACTTATTAAACATATCGAAGAAGCCCTTGTAAAGGCACCGGTAGCGGATGTTTTATTTGGTACATTAGGGTTGATCTCTGGTCTTATTGTTGCATATTTAATTTTGATACCAATTCGTGAATTCACGATTCCAGTCATTAGTACAGTATTACAAGTGTTCTTTACTCTTTTACTTGGTTATTTAGGATTCCAAGTAGGATTTAAAAAGAGAAATGAATTGCTAGGATTATTTACATTACCCCAGCGTGGAGGTAAGAAGAAAAACAATAGCGAGAACGAAGAGGTAGAGGTAGAAAAATCTACAACTCATTGGAAAATTCTCGATACAAGCGTAATTATTGATGGACGTATTGCGGATATTTGCCAAACGAAGTTTTTAGAAGGAACAATTGTGATTCCACAATTCGTATTAGAAGAGCTTCAGCATATTGCCGATTCTTCTGATGCTTTAAAGCGTAATCGTGGTCGCAGAGGATTAGATATTTTAAATCGTATTCAAAAAGAGCTACCAATTCCGGTGGAAATTTATGAAGGCGATTTTGAGGATATCCAAGAGGTGGATAGCAAGCTTGTAAAGTTAGCTAAAATCACTGGTGGAACTGTTGTAACAAATGATTTCAACTTAAACAAAGTTTCTGAATTACAAGGAGTAACAGTATTAAACATTAACGATTTAGCAAATGCAATTAAACCAGTCGTACTCCCTGGCGAAGAATTAAGTGTTTATGTTGTGAAAGATGGTAAAGAACAAAATCAAGGTGTGGCATATTTAGATGATGGCACGATGATTGTAGTAGAAGACGGTAGAGAATATGTCGGTTCGCAACTTAATGTACTAGTTACAAGTGTGTTGCAAACATCGGCTGGTCGTATGATTTTCGCAAAACGTAAATTATTAGAAAAAGCATTATAAGTAGAGGATTATTAATATGTATACGTTAATTATTCCAGCAGCGGGTCAAGGGAAACGGATGGGTGCTGGCAAAAACAAGTTGTTCTTACTTATAAATGGAGTACCTATCATTGTGCATACATTACGTGCTTTTGAAAAAGATAAAGCATGTAAACGTATTATCATGGCAATTAACGAAGAGGAACGCCCTTATTTTGAGGAGTTAATGCAGAAGTACCCGGTTGAAAAGCAGGTGCAATTTATTCAAGGCGGGGCCGAAAGACAAGATAGTGTGTATAATGCGCTTCAGTATGTGAGTGGTGTTGAATATGTTCTCGTACACGATGGTGCGCGCCCGTTCGTAACGAATAAGATGATGCAAGATGTATTAACTGCAGCAGAGAAATATGGTGCTTCCATTTGTGCGGTGCCAGTGAAGGATACCATTAAGAAAGTAGAACAGGGTGTTGTTGTTGAAACGGTAGAACGTTCTCAGCTTAAAGCGGTTCAAACACCGCAAGGATTTTCTGTTCCTCTTTTATTAGAAGCTCATAGAAGTGCAAAGCAAAGTTATTTTCTTGGTACAGATGACGCAAGTCTCGTAGAACGTGTAGGGAAGAAAGTAGGCGTAGTAGAGGGGAGTTACTATAATATTAAAGTGACGACTCCAGAGGACTTACTAATTGCTGAAAGTTTCCTTCATGTTCAGAAGAAATAGAAGTGATGGTATTATAGTAAAGAAAAGCTCGGCAGTTGCCGGGCTTTTCTTTATAGAGATAGCAATATAATATAGAATTCATAAAGTAGTTTAGATTGAGGAGGATGTAAAGAATGTTTCGAATTGGACAAGGTTTTGATGTACATGAATTTGCGGAAGGTAGACCGTTAATTATCGGTGGAATTACAATTCCTCATGAAAAAGGATTAATCGGTCACTCGGATGCAGATGTATTGTTACATACGATTGCTGACGCATGTCTAGGAGCAATTGCAGCAGGAGATATTGGAAAACATTTTTCCGATACAGATCCTGCCTTCAAAGATGCGGATTCAGCTGTATTGTTACAAAAGGTTTGGGAATTTGTGCGTGAACAAGGTTATGAGCTAGGGAACCTAGATTGTACAATTATTGCCCAAAAGCCAAAAATGGCACCGCATATTGAAAGCATGCGTAAACGCATTAGTGAACTATTAGAAACGTCTATTTATAATATTAATGTAAAGGCAACAACAACAGAAAAATTAGGATTTACAGGTAGAGAAGAAGGGATTGCTTCTCAAGCGGTTGTTTTATTACAGAAAAAATAGTGGTTTTTAATTCGTAAGATGGATAATCACGTTTTTTTGGTGTACAATTATAGAATGTGTTGACATTAAGATTGGAAGGTGTACCAACTATGGAAAAGCAAGTGAGAGTGCGCTATGCGCCAAGTCCAACAGGACACTTACATATCGGAAATGCGCGTACGGCATTATTTAATTATTTATTTGCTCGTCATCAAGATGGTAAGTTTATTATTCGTATTGAAGATACTGATGTGAAACGTAATGTTGCTGGTGGAGAAGAAAGCCAATTAAAATACTTGAAATGGCTCGGTATGGACTGGGATGAAGGTGTTGATGTTGGTGGTGAATTTGGACCATATCGTCAAACAGAGCGTTTAGATATTTATAAAAAATTATATAAAGATTTATTAGAGCGTGATTTAGCTTACAAATGTTATATGACAGAAGAAGAGCTAGAAGCAGAGCGTGAAGGTCAAATCGCTCGTGGTGAAACACCGCGTTATGCAGGAAACCACCGTGATTTAACTGAGGAGCAAATTAAAGGATTTGAGGCTGAAGGCCGTATTCCAAGTATTCGCTTCCGTGTGCCGGCTGATAGCGACTACACGTTTAAAGATCTCGTAAAAGATGAAGTTGCATTCCATTCAAATGATTTTGGTGATTTCGTTATCGTGAAAAAAGATGGAATTCCAACTTATAACTTTGCGGTAGCGGTAGATGATCACTTAATGGAGATTACACACGTACTTCGTGGTGATGATCATATTTCAAACACGCCAAAACAAATGATGATTTACGAAGCTTTCGGTTGGGATATCCCGAAGTTCGGTCATATGACTTTAATTGTAAACGAAAGCCGTAAAAAGCTAAGTAAGCGTGACGAATCTATTATTCAATTTATTGAGCAATATAAAGAGCTTGGATATCTTCCAGAAGCAATCTTTAACTTTATTGCATTACTAGGCTGGTCACCAGTAGGTGAAGAAGAAGTCTTCTCTCAAGATGAGTTCATCAAAATGTTTGATGCAGCTCGTTTATCAAAATCACCTGCATTATTTGATTCCCAAAAACTAAAATGGATGAACAACCAATATATGAAAAAACAAGATTTAGATACGGTTGTTGAACTAAGCTTACCGCATTTAGTGAAAGCGGGTCGCGTAGGTGAAAACTTAAGTGAACAAGAACAAGCGTGGGTTCGTGATGTAATTGCTTTATATCATGACCAAATGAGCTTTGGAGCTGAAATTGTAGAGCTTTCTGAAATGTTCTTTAAAGATCATGTTGATCATGAAGAAGAGGGACAAGAAGTATTGAAAGGTGAACAAGTACCTGAAGTACTTCGTGCATTTGCCGATCAATTAGAAGCTTTAGAAGCAATGGAGCCAGCGGCAGTTAAGGCGGCTATTAAAGCAGTTCAAAAAGAAACAGGACATAAAGGTAAAAACCTATTTATGCCAATCCGTGTTGCTACTACTGGACAAACACATGGTCCAGAGCTTCCTAACGCTATTGCTCTTCTTGGAAAAGAAAAAGTTTTAAATCGTATTCAAAAAGTAATTGGTTAACATTTTCTAGGTTTAGCAATATAATAAGTATATCTAAAATCTAATAAGGAAAAGCGACGAGAAGGAGAAGTAGAAAATCAGGCTTTTTACAGAGAGAACCACCCTTAGGCTGGAAGTGGTTTATAAGCGGATTTTTGAAATGCCCCTTCGAGTCTTCTGTTGAACAGCGAAGTATTTCGCGGAACGTCTTAGGGCGCAAAGTAAACAGAAGCGGTGTAAACCGTTATCATGGATGAGTTTGAGGCTTCTTTAGCCTAAACAGAGTGGAACCGCGCTTATAAGGCGTCTCTGTCTATATGACAGAGGCGTCTTTTTTTTATACCATGTAAATGGTGTGAGTATAAGTTTTATCCCCTTGTATAAAGATTTAGGGGGAAGTGGGGAGTTAGTTCACTCGAAAAAAGCAGCCCATAAAGGGGAGGGAACATCGATGTTTAAGAGGCTTCGGGAAGATATTGAAGTCGTTTTTGAACAGGATCCAGCGGCAAGAAGTTATTTCGAAGTCATTTTAACTTACTCTGGATTACATGCAGTTTGGGCCCATCGAATTGCACATGCTTTTTATAAAAGGAATTTTTTCTTTATGGCACGTTGGATTTCGCAAGTTAGCCGTTTTTTTACTGGCATTGAGATTCATCCAGGAGCAACTATTGGTCGTCGTTTTTTCATTGATCATGGAATGGGGGTTGTAATTGGAGAAACGTGTGAAATTGGCGAAAACGTAACAATTTATCAAGGTGTCACATTAGGTGGTACAGGTAAAGAAAAAGGAAAGAGGCACCCTACAATTCAGGATAATGTATTAATTGCAACAGGTGCTAAAGTACTAGGTTCTATTACTATTGGAGAGAATTCTAAAATTGGAGCAGGATCTGTCGTGTTAAAGGAAGTTCCTGCGCATTCTACAGTTGTAGGTATACCTGGCCGAGTCGTTATTCAAAATGGAGTAAAAATTGGTCAAGAATTAAATCATTCTGATCTTCCGGATCCGATTTTTGATAAATTAAAGGTTATGGAAGTAGAACTTGATAAATTGAGAAAGCAACTTGAAGTAAAGGTAGGAAGGAAGGATAAAAATGACTATTCACATTTATAATACGTTAACGCGTCAAAAAGAAGAGTTTATGCCATTAGAAGAAAATAAGGTAAAGATGTATGTGTGCGGACCTACAGTGTATAACTACATTCACATTGGGAATGCAAGACCACCTATGGTGTTTGATACAGTACGTCGTTACTTAGAATATAAAGGATATGATGTGCAGTATGTATCTAACTTTACTGACGTGGATGATAAATTAATTAAGGCGGCAAACGAATTAGGTGAAGATGTGCCAACAATTGCAGATCGTTTTGTTGAAGCTTACTTTGAAGATGTAACGGCACTAGGTTGCAAACATGCAACGGTTCATCCACGTGTAACGGAAAATATGGATATCATTATTGAATTTATTCAAGAACTTGTGAATAAAGGGTATGCATATGAATCAGAAGGTGATGTGTACTTTAAAACGAAAGAATTCGAAGGTTACGGTAAATTATCACATCAACCGATTGCAGACTTACGTCACGGTGCACGTATTGAAGTAGGAGAAAAGAAACAAGACCCTCTTGATTTTGCTTTATGGAAAGCTGCGAAAGAAGGAGAAATCTTCTGGGAAAGCCCTTGGGGGAAAGGACGCCCAGGGTGGCATATTGAATGCTCAGCAATGGCGCGTAAATATTTAGGGGATACAATTGATATTCATGCTGGTGGTCAAGATTTAGCATTTCCTCATCATGAAAATGAAATTGCGCAGTCTGAGGCGTTGACAGGAAAAACATTTGCACGTTATTGGATGCATAACGGATATATTAATATTAATAACGAGAAGATGTCTAAGTCGCTTGGAAACTTCATTTTAGTTCACGATATCATTAAACAATATGATCCACAGTTAATCAGGTTCTTTATGCTATCGGTACATTACCGTCACCCAATTAACTTTAGCGAGGATTTATTGCAAAGTACTAATAATGGACTAGAAAGAATTAAAACAGCTTACGGTAACTTAAAGCATCGTATGGAAAGTAGTACGGATTTAACGGACCATAATGAAAAATGGTTAGCTGAAATGGAAAAGTTCCAGGTTGCATTCGAAGAAGCGATGGATGATGATTTCAATACGGCTAATGCGATTACTGAATTATATAACGTAGCAAATCACGCAAATCAATATTTGTTAGAAGAACATACTTCTAAAGTTGTAATTGAAGCGTATGTAAAACAACTTGAAACATTATTTAGTATTTTAGGATTAGAATTAGCACAAGAAGAGTTGCTTGATGAAGAAATTGAAGCACTAATCCAAAAGCGTATTGAAGCTCGTCAAAATCGTGACTTCGCACTATCTGATCAAATTCGTGATGATTTAAAAGGACGTAATATTATTTTAGAAGATACCGCTCAAGGTACAAGATGGAAAAGAGGATAAGAATGATTGATGCAAAGCAATTGAACAGCTTAGCTTTAGCATATATGGGTGATGCGGTATATGAGCAATATATCCGCTATCACCTCCTTCAAAAGGGGACAGTTCGCCCTAATCAATTACATCGCTTAGGGACGGGCTTTGTTTCGGCAAAAGCACAGGCGAAAGTTGTTTATCATTTATTAGAAACGGCATTTTTGACAGAAGAGGAAGAGGCGGTATTAAGAAGAGGGCGTAATGCGAATTCGGGTACTGTTCCAAAAAATACAGATGTACAAACATATCGACACAGTACAGCCTTTGAAGCACTAATCGGTTATCATCACTTGTTGAATAATCGTGAAAGATTGGACGAGATTGTATATAAGGCGATTGACGTTTTGGAAGAAAAGGAAGGGAGCACATCATCATGAGTAGTGAATATATTATCGGACGTAACCCTGTAATTGAAGCTTTAAGAGCGGGGAGAGATATTAATAAAATTTTGGTAGCGGAAGGTGCTGCCAAAGGACAAGTGCAAATTGTACTAGCATTAGCAAAAGAGAATAAGGTTATTTTGCAACACGCACCAAAGAAGAAATTAGATCAATTGGTTGAGGGTAATCATCAAGGTGTAATTGCTCAAGTAGCTGCATATCAATATGCTGAGTTAGAGGATTTGTTTAAATTAGCAGAAAAACGCAATGAAGATCCGTTCTTCTTGATTTTAGATGAAATTGAAGACCCGCATAACTTAGGCTCTATTATGCGTACTGCGGATGCAACAGGGGCTCATGGGGTTATTATTCCAAAAAGAAGAGCTGTGGGGCTTACAGCGTCAGTTGCGAAAGCGTCGACTGGGGCAATTGAATATATTCCTGTTGCACGTGTAACAAATTTATCGCGTACAATTGATGAATTAAAAGAACGTGGACTTTGGATTGCTGGTACAGATGCCAAAGGGAAAACAGATTACCGTAATTTAGATGGTAATATGCCAATCGGACTAGTAATTGGTAGTGAAGGAAAAGGTATGAGTCGTATTATTGGTGAAAAGTGTGATTTCCTAATTACTTTACCGATGGTCGGTAAAGTTACATCCTTAAATGCTTCAGTAGCCGCAAGTTTGTTAATGTATGAGGTATATCGTAAACGTCACGAAATTGGTAAATAAAAAATGAACGATATTTTAATCGTTGACGGTTACAACATTATCGGGGCTTGGGGAGACTTGAAGAAACTGCGGGATGTAGATTTACAGTCATCAAGAGACGCACTTATTGATAAGATGGCGGATTATCAAGGGTATACAGGCACAAAGGTAATGATTGTCTTTGATGCCTATACAGTCTATGGTATTGAAAAAAAGATGAAACAATCACGGGTGGAAGTAATATTCACGAGAAAAAATCAAACTGCAGATGAAAAGATAGAACAACTTGCGATTGAGCTTAGAAATATAAATACACAAATATACGTTGCAACTTCGGATTATACGGAGCAATGGATTATATTTGCGCAAGGTGCACTTCGAAAATCTGCGCGTGAATTAGAGTTAGAAGTGCAAGCGATGGAACAACAAGTAAGAAGGTGTACAAAAGACACGAAAGAAAAGCAACCCGCCATGCGAAAGATATTTAGTGAAGATATTACAGAAAAATTAGAAAAATTAAGAAGAGGAGAGCGTTGAAGCATTGACGCTCTTTATCTTTTTACTGTATAATATTGCTAAATATATAGCGGTCGGAGGGATCAGGGTGGAAGCAGGCTTCGTAAGTGTAGGCGACGTTACATTTCGTGATTTAGAGGATGAGGCAATCGTTGAGTTAGTTCGAAAAGGTAATACTGACGCTCTAGAATATTTAATTCACAAATATAAGAACTTTGTTCGCGCGAAATCAAGATCTTATTTCTTAGTTGGTGCCGATCGAGAAGATATTGTTCAAGAAGGCATGATTGGATTGTTTAAAGCTATTCGTGATTATAAAGGGGACAAGCTGTCTTCGTTCAAAGCATTTGCTGAACTGTGTATCACTCGACAAATTATTACCGCTATTAAAACAGCAACAAGGCAAAAACATATTCCGTTAAATTCGTATGTGTCTTTAGATAAGCCAATTTACGATGAGGAATCTGATCGAACATTATTAGATGTTATTTCGGAATCGAAAGTAACTGATCCAGAAGAGATGATTATAAGTCAGGAAGAATATACAGACATAGAATCTAAAATATCTGAATTATTAAGCGATTTAGAAAGAAAAGTGCTCTCTTTATACTTAGATGGTCGTTCCTATCAAGAAATTTCAGAACAGTTAAACAGGCACGTGAAATCTATTGATAACGCATTGCAGCGTGTAAAAAGGAAATTAGAAAGATATATGGAGATGAGAGAGAGCACAACTTTAAATTCATAGCAAGTGCCGCAGGTGTAAAATAATTCACCTGTTTTCTTTTTGTTAAGAGAGTGAAAGTCATGACATTGACATTGTCTTTTGTTGTATGATACATTTTTAGGGACAATGTTACAAGGTTGGTGTAACTAATGAGGAAAAAAGTTGTACTCTCATGTGAAGAGTGTAAAAATCGAAACTACTCTACGATGAAAGATACGAGCTCAGTAGAGCGACTTGAGATAAAGAAGTTTTGTAAAACATGCAATAAGCATACAGTTCACAAAGAAACAAAATAAATAATTGAAATAATAAACTGGAGGTCCCGTAGATGCGTTTAACGAACTTTTTCGGCGATGTAGGTCGCGAAATGAAAAAAGTAAGTTGGCCTAAAAAAGATGAATTACTCCGATCAACAACGACTGTTATCGCGACAGTTGTGTTCTTTGCGATTTTCTTCGCAGTGGTTGATATGGGCATTTCTTCTTTAATTCGGTTAATTCTTGGTTAATTCTTGAATAAGAAGCACTTATCCATGATATAATGTTATTTATAAGAACTGTGTAAAAGCCCGGTGAACGGGTTTTTTCATTTGCGCAAAAAAATGTACGTCAGGGAGGGAAGGACGCTCGTCCTAAATGAATGGAAAAAAGTTGGTATGTTGTCCATACTTATTCTGGATATGAAAATAAAGTAAAAGCAAACCTAGAGAAACGTGTAGAATCAATGGGTATGCAAGATAAAATTTTCCGTGTTGTTGTCCCGGAAGAAGTAGAAGTAGAAATGAAAAATGGTAAAGAAAAAATAACGAAAAGAAAAGTGTTCCCAGGTTACGTATTAGTAGAACTAATCATGACTGATGATTCTTGGTATGTTGTTCGTAATACGCCAGGTGTAACAGGCTTTGTCGGTTCTTCTGGTTCAGGATCTAAACCATCGCCTCTATTAGAAGAGGAAGTTGTTACCATCATGAAGCATATGGGAATGGACAATGAAGTGGTTGATTTCGAATTTGAACTTCATGAAACAGTGCGTGTAAATGAGGGGCCATTCGCGGATTATACAGGTGCGATTGAAGAAATTGATGTGGAAAAGAAAAAAGTTAGCGTGCTTGTAGACATGTTCGGTCGCGAGACTCCGGTTGAACTTGATTTCCATCAAATTGAAAAATTATAAAATGAAACTTGAAATGAATTGTAAAAAGTGATAATATCTTTTAAGTCAGTACGTCTTCGGTAACGGAGACGTTTTTTGAAAAAGATTTTATCATTATGATAAAATATGAAGTGGGAGGGCAAATCACTGCCCAATTGACCACATCACGGACTTAAGGAGGTGTGTCTCGTGGCTAAAAAGGTAATTAAAATGGTAAAACTTCAGATTCCTGCAGGTAAAGCTAATCCAGCTCCGCCGGTTGGTCCAGCATTAGGACAAGCAGGTGTTAACATCATGGGCTTCTGTAAAGAGTTTAACGCTCGTACAGCTGATCAAGCTGGTCTTATCATCCCTGTTGAAATTACGGTATTTGAGGACCGTTCATTCACTTTCATTACTAAAACTCCTCCTGCTGCTGTTCTTCTTAAGAAAGTAGCTGGTATTGAGTCTGGTTCTGGTGAACCAAACCGTAATAAAGTGGCAACTGTTAAGCGTGATAAAGTACGCGAAATCGCTGAAACTAAAATGCCTGACCTAAACGCTGCTAGCGTAGAAGCTGCAATGCGTATGGTTGAAGGTACTGCGCGCAGTATGGGCATCGTTATCGAAGACTAATTCGATTTGTTTTTTGTAAAAAAGGTTGCGGGTCTGGAATTCCAATTCGCAACCTTTATTATCGTAAATGATCATCATTTTTAAATAAATGGATGGGCGCACATCCTCGGGGGTTCCCGGAATGAAGGCGTAAACGTGGGAGGTTATTCCGCTAAAACCACATTCAAGGAGGAAACAAACATGGCTAAAAGAGGTAAAAAGTACGTTGAAGCTGCGAAGCTTGTTGATCGTGCATCTGCTTACTCTGCAACAGAAGCAGTAGAATTAGTAAAGAAAACAAACACAGCTAAATTTGATGCAACTGTAGAAGCTGCATTCCGTTTAGGTGTTGACCCTAAGAAAGCTGACCAACAAATTCGTGGTGCAGTTGTTCTTCCACACGGTACTGGTAAAGTGCAACGTGTATTAGTGTTTGCTAAAGGCGAAAAAGCAAAAGAAGCTGAAGCTGCTGGCGCTGAATTCGTAGGCGATGCTGATTACATCGGTAAAATCCAAAAAGGTTGGTTTGATTTCGATGTAGTAGTAGCAACTCCTGACATGATGGGTGAAGTTGGTAAACTTGGTCGTGTATTAGGACCTAAAGGTTTAATGCCAAACCCTAAAACTGGAACAGTTACTTTCGATGTAACTAAAGCTGTTAACGAAATCAAAGCTGGTAAAGTTGAATACCGCGTTGATAAAGCTGGTAACATCCACGTTCCAATCGGTAAAGTATCTTTCGAAGATGCTAAATTAGTAGAAAACTTCAAAACAATTGCTGACACGCTACAAAAAGCTAAGCCAGCTGCTGCAAAAGGTACTTACATGAAGAACGCAACTGTTGCTTCTACAATGGGACCTGGCGTACGCGTAGACGTTTCTACACTTGCGTAAAAATTGGAAGTTGACTTCATAAAGAAGTTTTAATATAATCATTTATGTTGTGAATTTTAATAGTGTACCGTAGACAGTAGGAGTCGATTCGACTTAATTTCCTACCTAGGTGTTAATATACGAAGCGGAATCTTTTTTCTGTGACTATATGCCTCCATGTCTACAAGTTGGGCATGGAGGTTTTTAGTGCACTTTCGGTACATCTTCTATATAATCTACAGGAGGTGTAATAACATGAGCAAAGTAATCGAAACTAAACAACAAGTTGTAACTGAAATCGCTGAAAAACTTCGCGCCAGTAAATCTACAATTGTTGTTGACTACCGTGGTTTAACAGTTTCTGAAGCAACAGAATTACGTAAAAACTTACGTGAAGCTGGCGTTGAGTTCAAAGTTTACAAAAACTCTTTAACTCGTCGTGCTGCAGAGTCTGCTGAAATGGCTGAGTTAAACGAATTCTTAACAGGACCAAACGCAATCGCGTTCAGTAACGAGGATGTAGTTGCTCCTGCGAAAGTATTAAACGACTTCGCTAAAAATCATGAAGCTTTAGAAATTAAAGCGGGCGTAATCGAAGGTAAACTTGTAACACTTGATGAGGTTAAAGCTATCGCTACTCTTCCATCACGTGAAGGCTTACTTTCTATGCTTCTTAGCGTTCTTCAAGCTCCAATCCGTAACCTTGCACTTGCTACTAAAGCAGTTGCAGATCAAAAGGAAGAGCAAGGCGCTTAATTTTTTAAAAGATAATTACTTGTTATCTATAAAACAATACAAACCTATTTAAGGGAGGATATTTACAATGACTAAAGAACAAATCATTGAAGCAGTTAAATCTATGACTGTATTAGAACTTAACGACTTAGTAAAAGCTATCGAGGAAGAATTCGGCGTAACTGCTGCTGCTCCTGTAGCTGTAGCTGGTGGCGCTGGTGAAGCTGCTGCTGAGCAAACTGAATTTGACGTAGTACTTGCAAGTGCTGGCGCTCAAAAAATCAAAGTTATCAAAGCTGTACGTGAAATCACTGGTCTTGGCTTAAAAGAAGCTAAAGAATTAGTTGACAACACTCCAAAAGCAATCAAAGAAGGCGTTACTAAAGAGGAAGCTGAAGAAATGAAAGCTAAACTTGAAGAAGTTGGCGCTGCTGTAGAAGTTAAGTAATTAACTTTTGGTGCTTTAAAAAAAGCTCGCTCTTATGCGAGCTTTTTTTTTAACTGTAAAGAAAAGAGGTGGCCATATGGCAGACCATTATTTTTCTAACGACCCTTCTAGTAAAAGTGATCGAAAACGATGGGAAGTTACACTTCGTGAATCTCGATTTACTTTTTTATCTGACCATGGGGTGTTCTCGAAAAACGAAGTGGACTTTGGTTCTCGTCTTTTAATTGAAGCGTTTCAAATGCCAGATGTTAAAGGTAATGTGTTAGACGTAGGATGTGGGTACGGTCCAATCGGTTTGTCGTTAGCGAAAGAGTTTCAAAAACGTGAAATTCACATGGTGGATGTGAATGAAAGGGCCTTGGGACTTGCAAAAGAAAATGCCGCTAATAACAGAATTGAAAATATACGTATTTTGCAAAGTAGTGTCTATGAAAATGTAGATGGCAAGTATGCTGTTATTCTATCTAATCCTCCAATTCGTGCTGGTAAAGATATCGTGCATGAGATTTTAGAAAAGGCTGTGGAGTATTTAGTTTCAGGTGGAGAATTGTGGATTGTTATTCAAAAGAAACAAGGTGCGCCATCTGCGATGAAAAAACTAGAAGAAGTATTTTCTGAAGTTGAAGTTGTAGAAAAGAAAAAAGGATATTATATCATAAAATCAAAAAAGCGTTGACGGTTATTTTTGGCTATGTTAACATTATACAATGCCAATATATGATTTTCTGCGTTGAGAAAGATGTATATTTTTGCTTCTCTTGGAAAAGATAGTAAAATCAGCAGATTATGAAACAGAATGATGGTTTTCTTATAGAAGCCATTTTTCTTTTTTGAGCAGGTAGAAAGACTCAACGTATCTATCTTTAAGAGAAAAAAACTACGCTAATAGCAGTAGTTGTATTTATTTGTGATTTTGCACAAATTTTTTTGTGCATTTATAATACTCATGATTTGAGGGGTGAAGCAGTTGACAGGTCAACTAGTTCAATACGGACGCCACCGCCAACGAAGAAGTTATGCCCGTATTAGTGAAGTATTAGAGTTACCAAATCTTATCGAAATTCAAACCTCTTCTTATCAGTGGTTTCTTGATGAGGGTTTGCGAGAAATGTTCCAAGACATTTCTCCGATCGAAGACTTTACGGGAAATCTATCGCTTGAATTTATCGACTACAGCTTGGGTGAACCTAAATACTCTGTAGAAGAATGCAAAGAGCGTGATGTGACGTATGCAGCACCACTTCGTGTAAAAGTGCGTCTAATCAACAAGGAAACTGGTGAAGTAAAAGAACAAGATGTGTTCATGGGAGATTTCCCACTCATGACAGAGACTGGAACATTCGTAATTAACGGTGCAGAACGTGTTATCGTTTCCCAGTTAGTTCGCTCTCCAAGCGTATACTATAGTGGCAAAGTGGATAAAAACGGAAAACGTGGTTTTACTGCTACTGTAATTCCAAACCGCGGAGCTTGGTTAGAGTATGAAACAGATGCTAAGGATGTTGTATATGTGCGTATTGACCGTACGCGTAAACTTCCTGTAACTGTTTTGTTACGCGCATTAGGGTTTGGCTCTGATCAAGAAATCACCGAGCTTTTAGGTGATAACGAATACTTAAGCAATACGTTAGAAAAAGACAACACAGATAGCACAGAGAAAGCATTGCTTGAAATTTATGAGCGTCTACGCCCTGGTGAACCACCAACAGTAGAAAATGCAAAGAGCTTACTTGTGTCTCGTTTCTTTGATCCGAAGCGCTACGATTTAGCAAATGTAGGTCGCTATAAGATCAACAAAAAGCTACACATTAAAAACAGATTGTTTAACCAACGTTTAGCTGAAACACTGGTGGATCCAGAAACTGGTGAAATTTTAGCGGCAGAAGGAACAGTCTTAGATCGTCGTACACTGGATCGCATTCTACCTTACTTAGAGAAAAACATTGGATTCAAAACAGCGAAACCAATGGGTGGAGTGGTAGCAGGCGATGTTGAGCTGCAATCTATTAAGATTTATGCTCCAGAATCAGAAGGCGAACGATCTATAAACGTAATTGGGAATGCAAATATTACTCGTGATATAAAACACATCACACCAGGTGATATTCTTGCTTCTATTAGCTACTTCTTTAACTTGCTATATAAAGTAGGGGATACAGATGATATTGACCACTTAGGGAATCGTCGTCTGCGTTCTGTAGGAGAGTTACTACAAAACCAATTCCGTATCGGTCTTTCTCGTATGGAACGTGTTGTTCGTGAGAGAATGTCGATTCAAGATACAAATGCAATTACACCACAAGCGTTAATTAACATTCGCCCGGTTATTGCATCTATTAAAGAGTTCTTCGGAAGTTCTCAGTTATCTCAGTTCATGGATCAAACAAACCCATTAGCAGAGTTAACTCACAAACGAAGACTATCTGCATTAGGACCCGGTGGTTTAACGCGTGAGCGCGCAGGCTTTGAAGTACGTGACGTTCACTACTCTCACTATGGTCGTATGTGTCCAATTGAAACGCCAGAGGGACCAAACATCGGTTTGATTAACTCATTATCTTCGTTTGCGAAAGTAAATGAGTTTGGTTTCATTGAAACGCCATACCGTCGTGTTGACCCAGAAACTGGTCTTGTAACAGGGCAGGTTGATTATTTAACAGCAGATGAAGAAGATAACTATGTTGTAGCCCAAGCGAATATGAAATTATCTGAAGTAGGGGAATTCCTTGATGAAGATATCGTAGCTCGTTTCCGTGGTGAAAACATTGTCACAAATAAAGAACGCATCGACTACATGGATGTATCTCCAAAACAAGTAGTGTCGGCAGCGACAGCTTGTATTCCGTTCTTAGAAAACGATGACTCTAACCGCGCACTTATGGGAGCGAACATGCAACGTCAGGCGGTTCCGTTAATAAATCCGGAATCTCCGATTGTAGGTACAGGTATGGAGTACGTATCAGCAAAAGACTCAGGTGCTGCAGTAATCTGTAAACAGCCTGGTGTTGTTGAGCGCGTAGAAGCACGTGAAGTTTGGGTACGTCGCTATGTAGACGTTGACGGTCAAACAGTAAAAGGCGACTTAGATCGCTACAAAATGCAAAAATTCATTCGTTCTAACCAAGGAACTTGCTACAACCAACGTCCAATCGTAAGTGTTGGAGACCAAGTTGTAAAAGGTGAAATCCTTGCGGATGGTCCTTCTATGGAACTAGGTGAACTGGCGCTTGGACGTAACGTGCTTGTTGGCTTTATGACATGGGACGGTTATAACTATGAGGATGCGATCATCATGAGTGAGCGCCTTGTAAAAGATGATGTGTACACTTCTATCCATATTGAAGAATATGAATCAGAAGCTCGTGATACGAAGCTTGGACCAGAAGAAATTACACGTGATATCCCGAATGTTGGAGAAGATGCACTTCGTAATCTTGACGAGCGCGGTATTATTCGCGTCGGTGCTGAAGTAAAAGATGGAGATCTACTTGTTGGTAAAGTAACGCCAAAAGGTGTAACAGAATTAACGGCAGAAGAACGTCTATTACATGCAATCTTCGGTGAAAAAGCACGTGAAGTACGTGATACATCACTACGTGTACCACACGGTGGTGGCGGTATTATCTTAGACGTAAAAGTGTTTAACCGTGAAGATGGCGATGAATTGCCACCAGGCGTGAATCAACTTGTACGTGCATATATCGTTCAAAAGCGTAAAATTTCTGAAGGTGACAAAATGGCCGGTCGTCATGGTAACAAAGGTGTTATCTCCCGTATTTTACCGGAAGAAGATATGCCTTACTTACCAGATGGTACGCCAATCGATATCATGTTAAACCCATTAGGGGTACCATCTCGTATGAATATCGGTCAGGTATTAGAGCTTCATCTTGGTATGGCAGCAAGATACCTTGGTATTCACATTGCAACACCGGTATTCGATGGTGCTCGTGAGGAAGATGTATGGGGCACAATTGAAGAAGCTGGTATGGCAAATGACGCGAAAACAATCCTGTATGACGGACGTACTGGTGAGCCATTCGATAACCGTGTATCTGTTGGTGTCATGTATATGATCAAACTTGCGCACATGGTTGACGATAAACTTCATGCTCGTTCTACTGGACCATACTCACTTGTAACGCAGCAACCTCTTGGAGGTAAAGCTCAGTTCGGTGGACAGCGTTTCGGTGAGATGGAGGTTTGGGCACTTGAAGCTTATGGTGCTGCTTATACTCTTCAAGAAATCTTAACAGTGAAGTCTGATGATGTTATTGGACGTGTTAAGACGTATGAAGCAATTGTTAAAGGTGAAAATGTTCCAGAACCAGGCGTTCCTGAATCATTCAAAGTATTGATTAAAGAACTGCAAAGTTTAGGTATGGACGTTAAAATGATGTCTATCAACGATACAGAAATTGAAATGCGTGATACGGAAGATGACGATGATCATCAATCAGCAGATAAATTGAATGTTGAAGTTGAGACAACTAAGGAATAATTGGGATAACCTGTAGACTAAAAGGGAGGTAGGCCCCTTGATAGATGTAAATAACTTTGAATATATGAAGATTGGACTTGCTTCACCTGACAAGATTCGTTCTTGGTCATACGGTGAAGTTAAGAAACCAGAAACAATTAACTATCGTACGTTAAAGCCTGAAAAAGATGGCTTGTTCTGTGAGCGTATTTTCGGACCACAAAAGGACTGGGAATGTCATTGCGGGAAATATAAACGTGTACGTTATAAAGGTGTAGTTTGTGATCGATGTGGCGTTGAAGTAACGCGTGCAAAAGTTCGTCGTGAACGTATGGGTCATATCGAATTAGCTGCTCCTGTATCTCATATTTGGTATTTCAAAGGTATCCCGAGCCGCATGGGACTTGTCTTAGACATGTCCCCTCGCGCGCTTGAAGAAGTAATTTATTTCGCTTCTTATGTTGTAACAGAAAGTGGAGATACACCACTTGATAAGAAGCAATTACTTTCTGAAAAAGAATACCGTGCATATCGTGATCGATATGGCAGTACATTCCATGCTGCTATGGGTGCAGAAGCGATTAAAAAATTACTGCAAGACATCGATTTAGATAAAGAAGTAGACTTCTTAAAAGAAGAATTAAAAACAGCACAAGGACAACGCCGTACTCGTGCTATTAAACGTCTAGAAGTATTAGAAGCATTCCGTAACTCTGGAAATCACCCATCTTGGATGATCTTAGAGGTTCTTCCAGTTATCCCACCAGAACTACGCCCGATGGTACAGTTAGATGGTGGACGTTTTGCTACTTCTGACTTAAACGACTTATATCGTCGTGTAATTAACCGTAACAACCGTTTAAAACGTCTATTGGACTTAGGTGCACCAAGCATCATCGTTCAAAACGAAAAACGTATGTTACAAGAAGCTGTAGACGCATTAATCGATAATGGTCGCCGTGGCCGTCCAGTTACTGGACCAGGTAACCGTCCATTAAAATCACTATCTCACATGCTTAAAGGTAAACAAGGACGTTTCCGTCAAAACTTATTAGGTAAACGTGTTGACTACTCTGGCCGTTCTGTAATCGTTGTAGGACCGAACTTAAAGATGTACCAATGTGGATTACCGAAAGAAATGGCACTGGAATTGTTTAAACCTTTCGTTATGAAAGAGTTAGTTGGAAAAGGATTAGCACACAACATTAAGAGTGCTAAACGTAAAATCGAGCGTGTACACCCTGAAGTTTGGGACGTTTTAGAATCTGTGATCAAAGAGCATCCAGTACTTCTAAACCGCGCACCAACACTTCACCGTCTTGGTATCCAGGCGTTTGAACCTACACTAGTAGAAGGTCGTGCAATCCGTCTTCACCCACTTGTATGCACTGCATACAACGCGGACTTTGACGGTGACCAAATGGCGGTTCACGTTCCGTTATCATCAGAGGCACAAGCAGAAGCTCGTATTCTTATGTTAGCGGCACAAAACATCTTGAATCCAAAAGACGGAAAACCAGTTGTTACTCCATCTCAGGATATGGTATTAGGTAACTATTACTTAACACTTGAGCGCGAGGGTGCAATCGGTGAAGGTATGGTCTTCAAAGATGCAAACGAAGCAATACTTGCATACCAAAATGGATATGTACATCTGCACACACGTGTTGCAGTTGCTGCGAGTTCGGTAAATAATGTAACATTTACTGAAGAGCAAAAGAGTAAGCTTCTATTAACAACAGTTGGTAAATTAATATTTAACGAAATCTTACCAGAGTCGTTCCCTTATATTAATGAACCAACAAACTCAAACCTTGAAAAAGAAACACCAGCGGAATATTTCGTTGAAAAAGGTGCGAACATTAAAGAAATTATTGCTAGTCGCGAAGAAGTGGCGCCATTTAGCAAGAAAATCCTTGGTAACATTATTGCGGAAGTATTCAAACGTTTCCAAATTACGGAAACATCTCGCATGCTTGACCGTATGAAAAACTTAGGATTTAAATACTCTACAAAAGCTGGTATTACAGTTGGGGTATCAGACATTCTTGTATTAGGCGAAAAAAATGAAATTCTCCATGAAGCACAAGCAAAAGTAGATAATGTAATTAAACAATTCCGTCGCGGTTTAATCACGGAAGAAGAACGTTACGATCGCGTTATCTCTATTTGGAGTAATGCAAAAGATGTTATCCAAGGAAAACTGATGAAATCCTTGAATAAACGCAACCCAATCTTCATGATGAGTGATTCCGGTGCCCGTGGTAATGCATCGAACTTTACTCAGCTTGCTGGTATGCGTGGTCTGATGGCCAATCCATCTGGTCGTATCATTGAGCTTCCGATCAAATCAAGTTTCCGTGAAGGTTTAACAGTACTTGAATACTTCATCTCTACGCATGGTGCGCGTAAAGGTCTTGCCGATACAGCACTTAAAACTGCCGATTCTGGTTACTTAACACGTCGTCTTGTAGACGTTGCACAAGATGTAATTGTTCGTCAAGATGATTGTGGAACAGATCGTGGTTTACTAATTGGTGCGATTAAAGAGGGTAATGAAGTTATTGAGTCACTATATGATCGTCTTGTTGGACGTTTTGCGAGAAAAACTGTAAAACATCCTGAAACAGGTGAAGTATTAATTGCTGAAAATCAATTAATTACTGAAGACATTGCTCATATCGTTGAAAAGTCGGGTGTTGAAACTGTAAACATTCGTTCAGCGTTTACGTGTAATACTCGCCATGGTGTATGTAAGAAGTGTTACGGTCGTAACTTAGCAACTGGTACAGACGTAGAAGTAGGAGAAGCGGTAGGTATTATCGCAGCTCAATCTATCGGTGAGCCAGGTACACAGTTAACGATGCGTACGTTCCATACAGGTGGGGTTGCCGGAGATGACATCACACAAGGTTTACCTCGTATCCAAGAGATCTTCGAAGCTCGTAATCCGAAGGGTCAGGCAGTTATCAGTGAAATTGACGGTGTTATCGCAGCGATCAACGATGTTAAAGATCGCCAAGAAGTAGTTGTACAGGGTGAAGTTGAAGCTCGTACGTATGCTATTCCTTACGGTGCTCGTCTGAAAGTAACTCTAGGACAGCCAATTAGCCACGGTAAAGAGTTAACAGAAGGTTCTATTGATCCGAAGGAATTACTAAAAGTAACGGACATTACAGCAGTTCAAGAATACTTATTACGTGAAGTTCAAAAAGTATACCGTATGCAAGGGGTAGAAATTGGTGACAAACACGTAGAAGTAATGGTACGTCAAATGCTACGTAAAGTTCGTGTAAGTGATGCGGGTGAAACAGATGTATTACCAGGAACGTTACTAGATATCCATCAGTTTACTGATGCGAATGCGAAGGTGTTACTGAAAGGTAAACAACCAGCAACGGCTAGACCGGTTCTACTTGGTATTACAAAAGCTTCACTTGAGACAGATTCGTTCTTATCTGCGGCGTCATTCCAAGAAACAACTCGTGTTCTAACAGATGCAGCAATTAAGGGTAAACGCGATGAGCTTCTAGGATTGAAAGAGAATGTTATTATCGGTAAGCTTGTTCCTGCTGGAACAGGTATGAATCGTTATCGCAAAGTGGATCTTGTAAAAACAACACAAGATAACATGAATGTAGAAAACGATGAAGTTTATGTGGAACAGTAAAATTTTCCGTCGTAAATTTTGTATAAAAACAGCTAATCCTAGTTGACATTGTATGAGACAAAATGTTACTATAATCAAGGTTGCTCCTGAACGATGCTTTGGAGGATATTTATATGTCTTATCAAAAAGTGTCAAATGCTGAAAATGTAGTCGTTGGTCATAAACGAACATTGGAAGCAATCAAAAATGGTATAGTTAAAGAAGTTGTTATTGCGGAAGATGCTGATGTGCGGTTAACCCATGTTATCATTCGTACTGCCTTGCAACATAACATACCCATAACAAAAGTTGAATCAGTTCGTAAGCTTGGAAAAGTTTCGGGGATTCAAGTGGGAGCTTCAGCAATAGGAATAATAAGTTAAAACTGTTTTTGTGAGGAGAGAGCATTTGCTCTTCCTTGCAAAAACTTTGTTTTCAACTAATAATGAACCACCTGGATATGTGGTCATACAAACATGCGAAGGGAGGATAATCAAATGCCTACTATTAACCAATTAGTGAGAAATGGTCGTACTGATAAAGTATGGAAGTCTAAATCACCTGCGTTAAACAAAGGTTTTAATTCTTTAAAGAAAAAATCAACTGATATCTCTGCACCTCAAAAACGTGGTGTGTGTACTCGTGTTGGTACAATGACTCCGAAGAAACCTAACTCAGCGTTACGTAAATACGCTCGTGTACGTTTAACAAATGGTATTGAAGTTACAGCTTACATCCCAGGTATCGGTCATAACCTACAAGAGCATAGCGTAGTATTAATTCGCGGTGGTCGAGTAAAGGATTTACCAGGGGTACGTTACCACATCGTTCGTGGTGCGCTTGATACAGCTGGTGTTGACAAACGTATGCAAGGACGTTCTAAATATGGTACTAAGCGACCAAAACCTGCTAAAAAATAATAAATTTATAATGAAAGGAGGAACTCAATATGCCTCGTAAAGGACCTGTTGCGAAACGTGACGTGTTACCAGATCCAATGTACAATTCTAAGCTTGTAACACGCCTAATCAACAAAATGATGGTTGACGGTAAAAAAGGTAAATCTCAAACAATTCTTTATAACGCTTTCGAGATCGTTCGTGAACGTTCAGATAAAGAACCAATGGAAGTATTCGAGCAAGCTCTTAAGAACATCATGCCTGTTCTTGAAGTACGCGCTCGTCGTGTTGGTGGTGCTAACTACCAAGTTCCAGTTGAGGTTCGTCCAGAACGCCGTACAACTTTAGGTCTTCGCTGGTTAGTAAACTATGCTCGTCTTCGTGGTGAAAAAACTATGGAAGAGCGTCTAGCTTACGAAATCTTAGATGCATCTAACAACGCTGGTGCAGCTGTTAAGAAACGTGAAGATACTCATAAAATGGCAGAAGCTAACAAAGCATTTGCTCATTACCGTTGGTAGGATTCAACGTAAAATAAATGTAAGCATAAACCGCTTTATTTGTCGCTTATGGAAGTGTGGAGAGGGAGAATGCCTCTCCCTTTCGTTGGGCGCTCGTTTTACATAATGAGGGTACTGGACACTGGCATATGTAACAATATAAAGTGGCTTTTTTGCTACTTAAAATAAAATAATCCAATCCATATATGGAAGGAGCAAGACACCAAATGACTAGAGAGTTCTCTTTAGAAAACACTCGTAATATTGGTATCATGGCTCACATCGATGCTGGTAAAACAACAGCAACTGAGCGTATTCTGTATTATACAGGACGTATTCATAAAATCGGTGAAACTCATGAAGGTGCATCTCAGATGGACTGGATGGAGCAAGAGCAAGAACGTGGTATCACAATTACTTCTGCTGCAACTACAGCACAATGGAAAGGTCACCGTGTAAATATCATTGACACTCCAGGACACGTAGATTTCACAGTAGAAGTAGAACGTTCTTTACGCGTACTTGATGGCGCAGTAGCAGTACTTGATGCACAATCTGGTGTAGAACCACAAACAGAAACTGTTTGGCGTCAGGCTACTACTTATGGTGTACCTCGTATCGTATTCGTTAACAAAATGGATAAGATTGGTGCAGATTTCTTATACTCTGTAGGAACAATCCACGATCGTTTACAAGCAAACGCACATCCAATTCAGTTACCAATCGGTGCTGAAGACGAGTTCAATGGTATTATTGACCTTGTTGAAGAGTGTGCTTACATGTACAGTAACGATTTAGGAACAGACATCGAGCGTGTTGAAATTCCTGAAGAGCACAAAGAATTAGCTGAAGAATACCGTGGGAAACTTATTGAAGCGGTAGCTGAGCTTGATGAAGAAATGATGATGAAGTACCTAGAAGGTGAAGAAATCACTGTAGAAGAGCTTAAAGCTGGTATCCGTAAGGCTACAACTTCTGTTGAATTCTTCCCAGTAATCTGTGGTTCTGCATTCAAAAATAAAGGTGTTCAAATTCTGTTAGACGCAGTTATTGACTACCTACCATCTCCATTAGATGTACCCGCTATTAAAGGTACTCTTCCGGATACGGAGGAAGCTATCGAGCGTAAGTCTAGCGATGAAGAACCATTCGCAGCTCTAGCATTCAAAATCATGACTGACCCTTATGTTGGTAAGTTAACGTTCTTCCGTGTGTACTCTGGTGTGTTAAACTCTGGATCATACGTGAAAAACTCAACTAAAGGTAAGCGTGAGCGTGTAGGTCGTATCCTACAAATGCACGCTAACAGCCGTGAAGAGATTTCAACAGTTTACGCTGGTGATATCGCTGCTGCTGTAGGTTTAAAAGATACTACTACTGGTGATACTCTTTGTGATGAGAAGAGTCTTGTTATCCTTGAGTCTATGGAATTCCCAGAACCAGTTATCTCTGTAGCTATCGAACCAAAATCTAAAGCTGACCAAGATAAAATGGGTACAGCATTATCTAAGCTTTCTGAAGAAGATCCAACATTCCGTGCTCACACTGACCAAGAAACTGGCCAAACAATCATCGCTGGTATGGGTGAACTTCACCTTGATATCATTGTTGACCGTATGCGCCGTGAATTCAAAGTGGAAGCAAACGTTGGTGCTCCTCAGGTAGCATACCGTGAGACTTTCCGCGCTGCTGCGAAAGTTGAAGGTAAGTTCGCTCGTCAATCTGGTGGTCGTGGACAATTCGGTCACGTTTGGATTGAGTTTGAACCTAATGAAGAAGGTAAAGGATTCGAATTCCAAAACAAGGTTGTCGGTGGTGTAGTTCCACGTGAATACATCCCAGCTGTTGGAGCGGGTCTTGAAGACGCACTTAAAAATGGTGTACTAGCTGGTTATCCACTAGTTGATATTAAAGCTGCGTTAGTTGACGGATCTTACCATGATGTCGATTCATCTGAGATGGCGTTCAAAATCGCTGCATCTATGGCGCTTAAAGCTGCGGTTTCTAAATGTAGCCCAGTAATTCTTGAGCCAATGATGAAAGTTGAAGTTGTAATTCCTGAAGAGTACATGGGTGACATTATGGGCGACGTAACATCTCGTCGTGGACGTGTAGAAGGTATGGAAGCTCGCGGTAACGCACAAGTTGTTCGCGCTATGGTTCCACTTTCTGAAATGTTCGGTTATGCAACAGCATTACGTTCTAACACTCAAGGACGCGGAACATTCTCAATGACATTTGATCATTATGAAGAAGTACCGAAGTCTGTTTCTGAAGAAATTATTAAAAAAAATAAAGGTGAATAATTGATTTTTATCGATTGTTCAAGTATAACTACTTATGTAAGCTTAGAAAGTGAGACGCAAGTTTCACTTTCTAGTCTAAATATAAAATAACCTATATAAACTAAGGAGGAATTTAGAATGGCTAAAGCTAAATTCGAACGTTCTAAACCCCATGTTAACATCGGTACAATCGGCCACGTTGACCATGGTAAAACTACATTAACTGCTGCGATCACTACAGTTCTTGCAAAAGCTGGTGGTGCTGAAGCACGCGGATACGATCAAATCGACGCTGCTCCAGAAGAAAGAGAGCGCGGAATCACAATCTCAACTGCACACGTTGAGTACGAAACTGAAACTCGTCACTATGCACACGTTGACTGCCCAGGTCATGCTGACTATGTTAAAAACATGATCACTGGTGCTGCTCAAATGGACGGCGGTATCTTAGTAGTATCTGCTGCTGATGGTCCAATGCCTCAAACACGTGAGCACATCCTTCTTTCTCGTCAAGTAGGTGTTCCTTACATCGTTGTATTCTTAAACAAATGCGACATGGTAGATGACGAAGAATTATTAGAATTAGTAGAAATGGAAGTTCGCGACCTATTATCTGAATACGGATTCCCAGGCGACGATATTCCTGTAATTAAAGGTTCTGCTCTTAAAGCTCTTCAAGGAGAAGCTGAGTGGGAAGAAAAAATCATCGAATTAATGACTGAAGTTGATGCTTACATCCCAACTCCAGAACGTGAAACTGACAAACCATTCTTAATGCCTATCGAGGATGTATTCTCTATCACAGGTCGTGGTACAGTTGCAACTGGTCGTGTTGAGCGTGGAATCGTTAAAGTTGGTGACGTAGTAGAAATCATCGGTCTTGCTGAAGAGAATGCTACTACAACTGTAACTGGTGTAGAAATGTTCCGTAAGCTTCTTGACCAAGCTCAAGCTGGAGACAACATCGGTGCTCTACTTCGTGGGGTTGCTCGTGAAGACATCCAACGTGGACAAGTTCTTGCTAAAACTGGCTCTGTAAAAGCACACGCTAAATTCAAAGCTGAGGTTTTCGTATTATCTAAAGAAGAAGGTGGACGTCATACTCCATTCTTCGCTAACTACCGTCCGCAGTTCTACTTCCGTACAACTGACGTAACTGGTATCATCCAATTACCAGAAGGTACTGAAATGGTAATGCCTGGTGACAACATCGAAATGACTATCGAACTTATCGCTCCAATCGCTATCGAAGAGGGAACTAAATTCTCTATTCGTGAAGGTGGACGTACAGTAGGTTACGGTGTAGTTGCTACAATCGTTGCTGAGTAGTCTTTAATTAGATTATTAAAAACTCAAGGGATTCTCCCTTGAGTTTTTTTATTGCTTATTACTATAGAAGAAAGAGATGTATTTTCTATTTTTGGATGAGTTTCTTCTATAGTATATAAAACGAAAACAACACCCAAAAACTGTAAGGTGAATAAGAGTAGATGAAAACTTGATATTCTTTAAAGTGCCATGTATAATAGCAAAAGTAGAGAAAAGCAGATGCGAACAAAAAGATGCTTGCATCTAGACGAATAACATTGTATAATAGACAATGTTGGTCTTTGACTGCGATGAAGTGGAAGGTTGCTGACACACCCGGCCGCTTTGCCATGGCATGGTGTGGGGAAATTTCCATGGAGAAGGTCTATTTTAGAAATAGGCGAACGAAGGAGGGAAAATAATGGCAAAAGAAAAAATTCGTATCCGTTTAAAAGCTTATGATCACCGTATTCTTGATCAATCAGCTGAGAAAATTGTAGAAACAGCTAAGCGTTCTGGGGCAACAGTTTCTGGTCCGATCCCATTACCAACTGAGAAGACTATTTACACAATTCTTCGTGCTGTTCATAAGTACAAAGATTCTCGTGAACAATTCGAAATGCGCACACACAAACGTCTAATCGACATCGTGAGTCCTACTCCGCAAACAGTAGATTCATTAATGCGTTTAGATTTACCATCTGGTGTAGATATCGAAATCAAACTATAATTCATATAACTTAAAAATGTAGGAGGTGTAACTCATGACCAAAGGAATCTTAGGAAGAAAGATCGGTATGACTCAAGTATTTGCTGAGAACGGTGAGTTAATCCCAGTAACGGTAATCGCTGCTAATCCAAACGTTGTTCTTCAAAAGAAAACAACTGAAACTGATGGCTACAACGCAATTCAGTTAGGATTTGAAGATAAACGTGAAAAGTTAACTAACAAACCTGAACAAGGCCACACTGCTAAAGCATCTACAACTCCTAAGCGCTTCATTCGCGAAATCCGCGATGCAGACGTGGACGGATTAGAGGTTGGTCAAGAGGTAAAAGTTGAAGTTTTCGCTGCAGGTGAAATCGTTGACGTAACAGGAATTTCTAAAGGTAAAGGTTTCCAAGGTGTTATTAAACGCCACGGACAATCTCGCGGACCTATGTCTCATGGTTCTCGCTATCACCGTCGTCCAGGTTCAATGGGGCCAGTTGCTCCGAACCGTGTATTCAAAGGCAAAAAACTTGCTGGACGTATGGGTGGAGACCAAGTTACTATCCAAAACTTAGAAATCGTTCAAGTTGACACTGAGCGCAACTTATTACTAGTAAAAGGTAACGTTCCAGGTGCTAAGAAATCTCTTGTAGTTGTTCAAGGCGCTGTGAAGGTTAGCAAATAATTCACAATAGGAAGGAGGAATTCCAATGCCAAAAGTTACTGTATATAACCAAACTGGTTCACAGGTTGGTGAAATCGAATTAGCTGAAGCTATTTTCGGTATCGAACCAAATGAAGCTGTACTATTTGAAGCTGTAATGATGCAACGTGCATCTTTACGTCAAGGTACACATAAAGTAAAAACTCGCTCTGAAGTTCGTGGTGGTGGTCGTAAACCATGGCGTCAAAAAGGAACTGGACGTGCTCGTCAAGGTTCTATCCGCTCTCCTCAATGGCGTGGTGGTGGTACGGTATTCGGACCTACACCAAGAAGCTATGCGTACAAACTTCCTAAGAAAGTTCGTCGTTTAGCAATCAAATCTGCATTAGCTACTAAAGTAGTTGAGAACAACATTGTAGTTCTTGAGGACCTAGTGTTAAATGCACCAAAAACAAAAGACATGGTAGCAGTACTTAAAGGATTAACTGTTGAGAAGAAAGCTCTTATCGTAACTGCTGATGCAAACGAATCTGTAGAGTTATCTGCTCGCAATATCCCTGGAGTAACAGTAATCACTGCTGATGGCGTAAACGTGCTAGATGTGCTTCATCATGATAAGCTAATCATGACAAAAGCGGCAGTGGAAAAAGTAGAGGAGGTGCTTGCATAATGAGAGATCCTCGTGATATCATTAAGCGCCCAGTTATCACTGAACGTTCTATGGAAATGATGGCTGAAAAAAAATACACGTTCGACGTGGACGTTAAATCTAATAAAACAGAGGTTAAAGACGCTATAGAAGCGATCTTTGGTGTTAATGTAGACAAAGTAAATATCATGAACTACAAGCCGAAAGCAAAACGTGTTGGTCGTCACGCTGGTTTTACTAGCCGTCGTCGTAAAGCAATCGTTAAGCTAACTGCTGACAGCAAAGAAATCGAAATCTTCCAAGGCGTTTAATTCTTACTAAAGAAGGAGGGAAATTGAGATGGGAATTAAAAAGTATAATCCAACTACTAACGGTCGTCGTAACATGACTACGAATGATTTCGCTGAAATCACGACCGACAGACCGGAAAAGTCTTTACTTGCTCCTTTAAGCAAAAAGGCTGGTCGTAATAACCAAGGTAAAATTACTGTACGTCATCAAGGTGGCGGACATAAGCGTCAATACCGTATCATCGACTTTAAGCGTAACAAAGATGGAATTCCAGGACGCGTTGCTACGATCGAATATGATCCAAACCGCTCTGCGAATATCGCATTAATTAACTACGTTGACGGTGAAAAACGTTACATTCTTGCTCCTAAAACTTTAGAAGTGGGTATGGAAGTTATGTCTGGTCCTGAATCTGACATTAAAATCGGTAACGCATTACCATTAATCAACATTCCAGTAGGTACTGTTGTTCATAACATCGAGCTTAAGCCTGGTCGTGGCGGACAATTAGTTCGTTCTGCTGGTACATCTGCTCAAGTACTTGGTAAAGAAGGAAAATACGTACTTGTACGTTTAACTTCTGGTGAAGTACGTTTAGTATTATCTGCTTGTCGCGCTTCAATCGGTCAAGTTGGTAACGAACAACACGAACTTATCAAAATCGGTAAAGCAGGTCGCTCTCGCTGGTTAGGTAAGCGCCCAACAGTTCGTGGTTCTGTAATGAACCCGGTTGATCACCCACACGGTGGTGGTGAAGGTCGCTCTCCAATCGGACGTAAGTCTCCAATGTCTCCATGGGGTAAACCAACTCTTGGATTCAAGACTCGTAAGAAAAACAAAGCGTCTGATAAATTTATCGTTCGTCGTCGTAAAAAATAATGGGATTGTAGTACGGTTCGCTTCAAGAACCGTACGCCAATCACGAAGGGAGGCACCAAAATGGCTCGTAGCTTAAAAAAAGGACCATTTGTCGATGATCACTTAATGAACAAAATGGAAAAATTAGTTGCATCTGAGCAAAAACAAGTTGTTAAAACTTGGTCTCGCCGTTCAACAATCTTCCCTCAGTTCATCGGACATACAATTGCTGTATATGATGGTCGTAAACACGTACCTGTGTACATCACTGAGGATATGGTTGGCCATAAGTTAGGTGAATTCGCACCAACTCGTACGTATAAAGGTCACCTTGCTGACGATAAGAAAACTAGAAGATAATGAGAGGAGGCACTTCAATGCAAGCTAAAGCAGTAGTGAGAACAGTTCGTATTGCTCCTCGTAAGGTTCGTTTAGTAGTAGACTTAATCCGAGGTAAGCAAGTGGGTGAAGCGATTGCTATCCTTAACCACACACCAAAAACTGCTTCTCCAGTTGTAGAAAAAGTTTTAAAATCTGCAATCGCAAATGCAGAGCACAATTATGAGATGGATATTAACAACCTAGTTGTTGAAAAAGTCTTCGTTGACGAAGGTCCAACGTTGAAACGTTTCCGTCCACGTGCAATGGGTCGTGCAAGCCAAATTAACAAACGCACAAGCCACATCACAGTTGTGGTATCAGAAAAGAAGGAGGGATAATCGATGGGTCAGAAGGTTAATCCAATTGGTCTTCGTGTCGGTATTATCCGCGACTGGGAATCTCGTTGGTTCGCTGAGAAAGATTATGCTACGTTATTACATGAAGACATCAAAATCCGTGAGTACATTACTGTACGCTTAAAAGATTCTGCTGTTGCTAAAGTAGAAATCGAACGTGCAGCAAATCGTGTAAATGTTACAATTCACACTGCAAAACCTGGTATGGTAATTGGTAAAGGTGGTACTGAAGTTGAAGCACTTCGTAAAGCTCTTAACCAATTAACAGGCAAGCGTGTACACATTAACATTTTAGAAGTTAAGAGAGCTGATCTTAACGCTAAATTAGTAGGCGAAAACATCGCTCGTCAATTAGAAAACCGTGTATCATTCCGTCGTGCACAAAAGCAAGTTATTCAACGTGCTATGCGTGCAGGAGCAAAAGGTATTAAAACACAGGTTTCTGGTCGTCTTGGCGGAGCTGATATCGCTCGTGCAGAATCTTACAGTGAAGGAACTGTTCCACTTCATACACTTCGCGCTGATATTGACTATGCAGCAGTTGAAGCTGATACAACATACGGTAAATTAGGCGTAAAAGTATGGATCTACCGTGGAGAAGTCCTTCCTACAAAAAAGAAAGCTTCTGAGGAAGGAGGAAAATAATATGTTAATGCCTAAACGCGTAAAATATCGTAGAGAGCATCGTGGTAAAATGCGTGGTCGTGCAAAAGGTGGAACTGAAATCGCTTTTGGTGAATTTGGTTTACAAGCACTAGCTGCTTCATGGATTACAAACCGTCAAATCGAAGCTGCTCGTCGTGCAATGACTCGTCACATGAAACGTGGCGGTAAAGTATGGATTAAAATTTTCCCTTCTAAACCTTACACTGCAAAACCTCTAGAAGTACGTATGGGTTCCGGTAAAGGGGCACCAGAAGGCTGGGTAGCAGTAGTAAAACCTGGGAAAATTATGTTTGAAATTGCGGGTGTATCTGAAGAGGTAGCACGCGAAGCATTACGTCTTGCAGCTCACAAGTTACCTGTGAAATGTAAATTCGTAAAACGTGAAGAAAATGGTGGTGAATCTAATGAAAACTAATGATATTCGTGAATTAACCACTGCCGAAATCGAAACAAAAGTTAAAGCTTTAAAGGAAGAGTTGTTTAATCTTCGCTTCCAACTTGCTACAGGACAATTAGAGAACCCAACTCGCATCCGTGAAGTACGTAAAGCGATTGCTCGTATGAAAACTGTAGTTTGTGAAAGAGAGATCGGAATTAATCGATAAATTGAGGGGAGGTTTGCATAGTGAGCGAACGTAACCAACGCAAAGTTTATACTGGTCGTGTTGTTTCTGACAAAATGGACAAAACGATTACAGTTTTAGTTGAAACTTACAAAACTCATTCCTTATACGGAAAACGTGTTAAGTATTCTAAAAAGTATAAAGCCCATGATGAGCAAAACCAAGCGAAACTTGGCGATATCGTTAAAATCATGGAAACTCGCCCGCTTTCTGCTACTAAGCGTTTCCGTTTAGTTGAAATCGTTGAAGAAGCGGTTGTTATCTAAATAGACGAATCGGAATTTTTAGTCCGAAGGGAGGTTTCATAACATGATCCAACAAGAATCTCGTTTGAAAGTTGCTGACAACTCTGGTGCACGTGAACTTTTAACAATTAAAGTATTAGGCGGCTCTGGTCGTAAATATGCTTATATTGGTGATATTATCGTTGCTACGGTAAAACAAGCAACACCAGGTGGCGTTGTTAAAAAAGGTGACGTTGTTAAGGCAGTAGTGGTACGTACGAAGAGCGGAGCTCGTCGTCCGGACGGTTCTTACATTAAATTTGATGAAAACGCAGCGGTTATCATCAAAGACGATAAGAGCCCACGTGGTACTCGTATCTTCGGACCAGTAGCTCGTGAATTACGTGATAGCAACTTCATGAAGATCGTTTCTTTAGCTCCAGAAGTTCTATAATTTAAGGTATTGCCTTGCTAAGGAGGTGCAGAATTAAGATGCATGTAAAAAAAGGTGATAAAGTTCAGGTAATCACTGGTAAAGACAAAGGAAAACAAGGTGTTATCCTTGTGGCTTTCCCAAAGCAAAACCGTGTTATCGTTGAGGGTGTTAACATCGTTAAAAAACACTCTAAGCCATCTCAATTAAATCCACAAGGTGGAATTATTACGAAAGAAGCACCTATTCACGTTTCTAATGTTATGGTATTAGATCCGAAAACAGGCGAACCTACTCGCGTAGGCTTCAAAGTAGAAGATGGTAAAAAAGTGCGTATTGCAAAAAAATCTGGTGAATTATTAGATAAATAATTTTCTTAAGAAAGGAGGTCACTTCATTGAATCGCCTTAAAGAGAAGTTCCAAAAGGAAATTACTCCTGCTCTAATGAGCAAGTTTAACTATAAATCTGTGATGGAAGTACCGAAAATCGAAAAGATCGTAATCAACACTGGTGTTGGTGACGCGGTATCTAACTCAAAAGCTTTAGACAATGCAGTAGAAGAATTAACTCAAATCGCAGGTCAAAAACCTGTTGTAACTCGCGCTAAAAAATCAATCGCTGGTTTCCGTCTTCGTGAAGGTATGCCAATCGGTGCGAAAGTAACTTTACGCGGTCAGCAAATGTATGAGTTCTTCGACAAATTAGTATCAGTTTCTTTACCACGTGTACGTGATTTCCGTGGTGTTTCTAAGAAATCATTTGATGGTCGTGGGAACTACACATTAGGTGTTAAAGAGCAACTAATTTTCCCTGAGATTGATTATGATAAAGTAAGCAAAGTCCGAGGTATGGACATCGTAATCGTTACTACAGCGAAAACTGATGAAGAAGCTCGTGAACTTTTAACACAATTCGGTATGCCATTCCAAAAATAATGGAAGCCAACGCTAAGTAGAGGAGGCGAAAACGTGGCTAAAAAATCTATGATCGCGAAACAAAAGCGTACTCCTAAGTTTAAAGTACAAGAGTATACACGTTGCGAACGCTGCGGTCGTCCGCATTCTGTATACCGCAAATTTAAGCTTTGCCGTATTTGTTTCCGTGAACTTGCATATAAAGGTCAAATTCCTGGTGTTAAAAAAGCTAGTTGGTAAAACCCACAAATGGGAAGGAGGTAAAACACATGGTGATGACAGATCCAATTGCAGACATGCTTACTCGCATCCGTAATGCGAATATGGTACGTCATGAGAAATTAGAGGTTCCTGCTTCTAAAATCAAAAAAGAGATCGCTGATCTTTTAAAGCGTGAAGGTTTCATTCGTGATGTAGAATACATCGGGGATAACAAACAAGGTATCCTTCGTATTTTCCTGAAATATGGTGCAAACAATGAACGTGTAATCACTGGATTAAAGCGTATCAGTAAACCTGGCTTACGCGTTTACGCAAAAGCTGATGAAGTACCTCGTGTACTTAACGGATTAGGTATCGCTCTTGTTTCTACATCTAAGGGAGTAATGACAGACAAAGATGCTCGTCAATTACAAACTGGTGGAGAAGTAGTAGCATACGTTTGGTAATATATATTTAAAACGAACGGAGGTGTGACCACATGTCTCGTATTGGTAAAAAGATTCTTGAAATCCCTGCAGGTGTTACTATTACAGTTGCAGAAGACAATACTGTAACAGTAAAAGGCCCTAAAGGTGAATTAACTCGTACTTTCAAAACTGATATGTCTATCAAAATTGAAGAAAATACACTAACAGTTGAGCGTCCATCTGAACAGAAGGAACACCGTGCATTACACGGTACAACTCGTGCTTTAATCGGAAACATGGTTGAAGGTGTAACTACAGGTTTTGCACGCGGACTTGAATTAGTCGGTGTTGGTTACCGTGCTCAAAAACAAGGTGATAAACTTGTTTTAAGCGTAGGTTATTCTCATCCAGTAGAAATGACTCCAGAAGCAGGACTTGAAGTTGAAGTACCTGTACCAACTAAAATCGTAATTAAAGGTATCGACAAGCAACGTGTTGGCGAATTTGCTGCTAACATCCGTGCTGTACGTGCTCCTGAGCCATATAAAGGTAAAGGTATTCGTTACGAAGGCGAAGTTGTTCGTCGTAAAGAAGGTAAAACTGCTAAGTAAACCCGTTAGGTGAAAGAAAGGAGTGACAAGAATGATCACTAAAGCTGCTAAAAATGCGACTCGTAAGAAAAGACATGCACGTGTACGTGCTAAACTTACTGGTACTGCAGAACGTCCACGTTTAAACGTGTACCGTTCTAACCAACATATTTACGCTCAAGTTATTGATGATGTAAATGGTGTAACATTAGTAAGTGCATCTACTCTTGATAAAGACCTTGCTCTTAACGGTACTAGCAATACTGAAGCTGCTACGAAAGTTGGAGAATCAGTTGCTAAGCGTGCTGTAGAGAAAGGCGTTAAAGAAGTAGTATTTGATCGCGGTGGTTACTTATACCATGGCCGTGTTAAAGCTCTAGCTGAAGCTGCTCGTGAGGCTGGATTACAATTTTAATGGTCAAAGGAGGGAAAATTGATGCAACGCATTGACCCAAGTAAATTAGAACTTGAAGAACGTGTAGTTACGATAAATCGTGTCGCGAAAGTTGTTAAGGGTGGTCGTCGTTTCCGCTTTGCTGCACTAGTTGTAGTTGGCGATAAAAACGGTCATGTTGGATTCGGTACTGGTAAAGCACAAGAGGTACCAGACGCAATCCGTAAAGCTATCGAAGACGCTAAGAAAAACCTAATCGCTGTACCATTAGTTGGTACAACAATTCCACATACAATCAACGGTCATTTTGGAGCTGGTGAAGTATTCTTAAAACCTGCTGCTGAGGGTACTGGTGTTATTGCTGGTGGACCTGTTCGTGCGGTACTAGAATTAGCTGGTGTACAAGATATTCTTTCGAAATCTCTTGGTACTAACACACCAATCAACATGATTCGCGCTACTGTGAACGGATTAAGCGAACTTAAGCGCGCTGAAGATGTTGCAAAATTACGCGGTAAATCTGTAGAAGAGCTACTAGGTTAAGGAGGGAAAACAAATGGCGAAAAAGTTAGAAATTACCCTCACTCGTAGTGTAATTGGTCGTCCACAAGATCAACGTGCGACGGTAGAAGCTTTAGGTCTTAAAAAGTTGAATTCAACTGTAGTTAAGGAAGAAACTCCTGCTATTCTTGGTATGATCAACAAAGTTTCTCACCTTATCTCTGTAAAAGAAGCTTAAGGATAACTCATTAATATAAGGAGGTGCCTGGGAATGAAACTTCATGAATTAAAACCTGCAGAAGGTTCTCGTAAAGTACGTAACCGTGTCGGTCGTGGTATCGGTTCTGGTAACGGTAAAACTGCTGGTAGAGGTCATAAAGGACAAAACGCACGTTCTGGCGGCGGTGTTCGTCTTGGCTTCGAAGGTGGTCAAACTCCACTATTCCGTCGTTTACCAAAACGCGGCTTCACAAACATTAACCGTAAAGAGTTTACTATTGTAAACTTATCAACGTTAAATCGTTTTGAAGATGGTACAGAAGTAACACCTGAATTATTGCTGGAAACTGGCGTTATCAGCAAGTTAAACGACGGTGTTAAAATTCTTGCAAGCGGAGCAGTAGAGAAAAAATTAACTGTTAAAGCGCACAAGTTCTCTTCAAGTGCTAAAGAAGCAATTGAAGCAGCTGGCGGATCAGTTGAGGTGATCTAATGTTTCGTACAATCTCCAACTTTATGCGCGTTGCTGAGATAAGACGTAAAATATTATTCACTTTAGCGATGTTAGTCGTATTCAGGATTGGCACGTTTATCCCAGTGCCATTTACAAATGGAGACGTACTGAAAGCACAAGATCAATTAAATGCCTTAGGTATCCTAAATACATTTGGCGGTGGCGCCTTGAAGAACTTCTCCATCTTCGCGATGGGAATCATGCCGTATATTACAGCATCCATCATCGTGCAATTATTGCAGATGGATGTTGTTCCTAAATTTTCGGAATGGTCGAAGCAAGGCGAAATGGGCCGTCGTAAACTAACGCAATTCACGCGTTACTTTACAATTGTTCTTGCGTTTATTCAGGGGTTTGGTATGTCAATCGGTTTTAACGGTATGGTAGGTGGGCAATTAATTTTGAATCCAGGTTGGAGCACTTATTTATACATTGCTACGGTACTGACTGCTGGTACTGCATTTTTAATGTGGTTAGGTGAACAGATTACATCTAAAGGTGTAGGTAATGGTATTTCCATTCTTATCTTTGGTGGTATTGCCGCAGCGATCCCAAGTGTTATATCTCAAGTGTATCAACAACAGTTTCAAAATATCGGAGATCAATTGTTCATGAGTATCGTTAAAGTTGCATTGATTTTACTAGCTGTGCTAGCAGTTATTGTTGGTGTTATTTTCATTCAACAGGCTGTTAGAAAGATCCCAATTCAATACGCGAAGCGTGTAACAGGAGGGAATGGGAATCATGCTGGAGCACAAAACACTCATTTACCACTTAAGGTAAATAGTGCGGGTGTTATTCCAGTCATTTTTGCTGTTTCATTCTTAATTACGCCTCCAACTATTGCACAGTTCTTCCCGAAACATGATGTATCGCAGTGGATTATTGCAAACTTTAACTATTCTCACCCAGTGGGAATGATCATATATGTTGCGCTCATTGTAGCCTTCACATACTTCTATGCATTTGTTCAGGTTAATCCAGAGCAAATGTCAGAGAATCTAAACAAGCAAGGTGGATATGTTCCAGGTATTCGTCCGGGTAAGAATACAGAACAATATCTAACAAAAATCTTGTATCGTTTGACCTTTGTGGGATCAATTTTCCTAGCAGCGATTGCAATCTTACCAGTTATCTTTACGAAATTGGGAAATCTTCCTCCATCTGCACAGATTGGTGGAACGAGTATGTTAATCGTTGTCGGCGTTGCTTTAGAAACAATGAAGCAGCTAGAAAGCCAATTGGTAAAACGCCATTACAAAGGGTTTATCAAGCAGTGAGTAAGTGGGAAGAACTGTCTTCCCTACATGCTCATGTACTGAGGGGGAACAAGGATGAACTTGATTTTAATGGGGCTTCCTGGTGCTGGTAAAGGTACACAAGCCGAACAGATTGTTGCCAAGTATAACATCCCTCACATCTCAACAGGAGATATGTTCCGTGCAGCTATGAAGGCTGAAACTGAACTTGGTTTACAAGCAAAATCTTTTATTGATAAAGGTGCGCTTGTTCCAGATGAAGTTACAATTGGAATTGTTCGTGAACGTTTAAGCCAAGAAGACTGTATTAAAGGCTTCTTATTAGATGGTTTCCCACGAACTGTTGCACAAGCATCAGCTCTTGAAGAGATTATGAAAGATCTTGGCAAAAAAATCGACTATGTTTTAAACATTAATGTGGATTCAGGATTGTTATTAACACGCCTTACAGGCCGTCGCATTTGTAAAGAATGCGGTGCAACTTACCACTTAGAATTCAATCCGCCAGCAAAAGCTGATGTGTGCGATAAATGTGGTGGCGAATTATATCAACGCTCTGATGACAATGAAGAAACTGTAGCAAATCGTTTAGATGTAAATATTAAGCAAACAAAACCTTTGCTTGATTTCTACGAGGAGCTTGGCTACTTACAAAGCATTAATGGTGAGCAAGATATCAATAAAGTATTTGCTGATATCGATGTTCTCATCGGAGGCTTAGCGTAATGATCATCTGCAAAACTCCTCGCGAGATAGAAATCATGCGAGAAGCTGGCAGGATCGTTGCTTTAACTCATCAAGAGTTGAAACAACATATTACTCCAGGAATTACAACGAAAGAGCTCGATCAAATAGCGGAAAAGACGATTCGAAAATATGGTGCTACGCCATCTTTTAAAGGATACAACGGATTTCCGGGGAGCATTTGTGCTTCTGTAAATGAAGAGCTTGTACACGGGATTCCAGGGAAGCGTAAGCTCGAAGAGGGCGATATCATCAGTATCGATATTGGTGCGAAATACAATGGGTACCATGGAGATTCTGCATGGACGTATCCAGTTGGAAACATTTCTGAATCTGTTCAAAAGCTACTTGATGTCACAGAAAAATCGTTGTATCTTGGTCTAGAACAAGTAAAACCAGACGAAAGATTATCAAATATCTCGCATGCGGTTCAAACACATGCTGAAGAGAATGGGTTCTCGATCGTTAGGGAGTATGTTGGTCACGGAATCGGGCAAGACTTACATGAGGACCCTCAAATCCCGCACTATGGTCCACCAAATAGAGGCCCTAGATTAAAGCCGGGAATGGTCATCTGTGTTGAGCCGATGGTGAATCAAGGAAGACGATATGTAAAAACACTATCTGATGACTGGACAGTGGTAACGGTAGATGGTAAATGGTGTGCCCATTTTGAGCACACGATTGCTCTTACAGAAGCAGGATACGAAATCCTTACCACTTTATAAGTAGCTGGCTCTCCGGGATTTCAGAGCAGTGTAAAATGTTACTGATTTGAAGAAGGGAGAACTATTGAATGGCTAAAGATGATGTAATTGAAGTCGAAGGTACCGTTCTTGAAACGTTGCCAAATGCTATGTTCAAAGTAGAATTAGAGAATGGGCATGTCGTATTGGCTCACGTTTCTGGTAAAATCCGTATGAACTTCATTCGTATTTTACCAGGAGACAAAGTTACGGTAGAATTATCTCCGTACGATTTAAATCGTGGTCGTATTACGTACCGTTTTAAATAATATAGCACTCCGTAATCTTTAAGGAGGTTCGAGACATGAAAGTAAGACCGTCAGTTAAACCAATCTGCGAAAAATGTAAAGTTATTCGTAGACGTGGAAAAGTAATGGTTATTTGTGAAAACCCTAAACATAAACAAAAACAAGGTTAATCAGAAGGAGGTGCATTCAGAATGGCACGTATCGCAGGTGTAGATATTCCTCGTGACAAGCGCGTTGTTATTTCTTTAACTTACGTATTCGGCATTGGTCGCACAACTGCTGAAAAAATTATTACAGAAGCTGGTATTTCTTCGGAAACACGAGTTCGTGATTTATCGGAAGATGAATTAGGACGTATCCGTGATATCATCGATCGTATTAAAGTTGAGGGAGACCTTCGTCGTGAAGTATCTCTTAACATTAAACGTCTAATGGAGATCGGTTCTTACCGTGGTCTTCGTCACCGTCGTGGTTTACCAGTTCGTGGTCAAAACTCTAAAAACAATGCTCGTACACGTAAAGGTCCACGTCGTACAGTAGCAAATAAAAAGAAATAATAAGTAAAGGAGGTTGAACTAACAATGGCACGTAAAACAAACACTCGTAAAAAACGTGTGAAAAAGAATATTGAAGCTGGTATAGCTCATATTCGTTCTACTTTCAACAACACAATCGTAACACTTACAGATACTCATGGTAACGCACTTTCTTGGTCTAGTGCTGGTGCACTTGGTTTCCGTGGATCTCGTAAATCTACTCCATTCGCTGCGCAAATGGCTGCTGAAGCTGCTTCTAAAGTTGCAATGGAGCATGGTTTAAAAACTTTAGAGGTTACTGTTAAAGGTCCTGGTGCTGGTCGTGAAGCTGCAATTCGTGCTCTTCAAGCGGCAGGTCTAGAAGTAACAGCAATTAGAGATGTTACTCCAGTTCCTCATAATGGATGTCGTCCACCAAAACGTCGTCGTGTGTAATTTTTCTGTATAGAATTTTCCCTTTTGTCTATAATGGATATGATGCATTATCGAGAAATTTCGTACAGAAACATCGCTTGTTGTGCACAATCGGGAACTGCCTAAGGGGGACTTTCGGTTAAACAGAGGTTCTTCCTTTGTTTAACCGGGGTTTCGACGTTTTGAAGGAGGGTTTAGTTAATGATTGAAATCGAAAAACCGAAAATCGAAACGGTTGAACTTAACGAAGATGCTAAGTATGGCAAATTCGTGATTGAACCGCTTGAGCGTGGATATGGTACTACTTTGGGTAACTCCTTACGTCGTATTCTTTTATCCTCACTCCCTGGTGCCGCTGTAACTGCTATCCAAATCGATGGCGTTTTACACGAATTTTCAACAGTTGAGGGCGTAGTAGAAGACGTTACGACGATGATCTTAAACTTGAAAAAGTTAGCTCTTAAAATCTACTCTGAAGAAGAGAAGACGTTGGAAATCGATGTACAGGGCGAAGGTATTGTCACAGCTGCTGATATTACTCACGATAGTGATGTTGAAATCTTAAATCCAGATTTACACATTGCGACGTTAGCAAAAAATGCGCATTTCCGCATGCGTTTAACTGCAAAGCGTGGCCGTGGGTATACGCCAGCTGATGCAAATAAAAGCGAAGATCAACCAATAGGAGTAATTCCTATTGATTCTATTTATACTCCAGTATCACGTGTGACTTACCAAGTGGAAAAGACACGTGTCGGACAAGTGGCTAATTATGATAAGCTTACGCTTGATGTATGGACGGATGGAAGCATCGGGCCAAAAGAAGCTATCTCTTTAGGTGCCAAAATCTTAACTGAGCATTTAAATATCTTTGTTGGTTTAACTGACGAAGCACAAAATGCTGAGATTATGGTCGAGAAGGAAGAAGATCAAAAAGAAAAAGTTCTTGAGATGACTATCGAAGAACTAGATCTTTCTGTTCGTTCTTATAATTGCCTAAAACGTGCAGGAATTAATACTGTACAAGAGCTTGCGAACAAAACAGAAGAAGATATGATGAAAGTTCGTAACTTAGGACGTAAATCCTTAGAAGAAGTTAAACATAAACTTGAGGAATTAGGTTTAGGTTTACGTAAAGACGACTGAGGATTTAAACCCATCAACAAAGGAGGGAACTACGAATGGCATACAGAAAATTAGGCCGTACAAGTGCGCAACGTAAAGCTATGTTACGTGATTTAGCTACTGATTTAATTATCAACGAGCGCATCCAAACGACAGAAACTCGTGCAAAAGAACTTCGTTCTGTAGTGGAAAAAATGATCACTTTAGGTAAACGCGGAGATCTTCATGCTCGTCGTCAAGCAGCAGCTTTCATCCGTAATGAGGTTGCTAACGCTGAGACTGGTCAAGATGCACTTCAAAAATTATTCGCTGATGTAGCTCCACGCTATGCTGAGCGCCAAGGCGGATACACTCGTATTGCAAAAATTGGTCCACGTCGCGGAGACGCAGCACCAATGGTAATTATCGAGTTAGTATAATGATGATTAAAAGGGCAGGACAGTTCTTTTCAAGTAACTGGTCATGGCCCTTTTTTTTTAAGTATAAAAATAGGCTAACTTGATGAAAGAAAGGGTGCCTTGTATTGAAAAAAGAGAAACTTCGGACAGAAAATATATCATTTCAATATCCTGGGGCAGCCTCTTATGCATTAAAAGATGTTTCGTTTTCCTTATATGAAGGAGAATGGGTATCTGTTATTGGACAAAATGGTTCAGGGAAGTCTACACTTGCAAAATTATTGAATGGCTTATTTTTACCGGAATCAGGGAAAATTACTTTAAATGATACAATGATTTTATCAGAGGAAACAGTATGGGATGTTCGAAAGCAAATTGGCATGGTATTTCAAAATCCAGATAATCAATTTGTTGGAACGACAGTACAAGATGACGTTGTATTCGGCCTAGAGAACATCGGAATGCCAAGGGAGCAGATGATAGAAAGACTAGAACAAGCTCTGCAACTTGTCCGTATGGAAGATTTTTTAAATGAAGAACCCCATTCATTATCTGGTGGACAAAAGCAGCGAGTCGCAATAGCAGGTGTTCTAGCACTTCAACCATCTATTTTAATACTAGATGAAGCAACTTCAATGTTAGACCCTCAGGGGAGACGTGAAGTAGTAGAAACGGTCAGACAACTTGTTGATCAAAAGGGTATTACGGTATTATCGATTACGCACGATTTAGAAGAAGCGGCACAGTCAGACCGTATTATTATTTTGAACAAGGGAGAAATATTAGAGGAAGGTACTCCAGAGCAAATTTTCAAATCCTCTCATATGCTCCAAGAGATTGGATTAGATGTACCTTTTTCGGTGAAAATAGCAGAATTATTAAAAAGAAATGAAATTCACTTGCAAAATACGCATCTTACAATGGAAAGCTTGGTGAACGAACTTTGGAGATTACATTCCAAAAAGTAGAACATCGTTATCAATATAAAACTCCATTTGAAAGACGCGCACTTTATGATGTAGACGTGTCGTTTCCAAGTGGGGGCTATTATGCCATTATCGGTCATACTGGTTCAGGTAAGTCGACGATGATTCAACATTTAAATGGTTTATTGCAGCCGACAAATGGTACGGTTCAAATTGGTGAACATTTAATTTCAGCAGGGAAGAAAGAGAAAAAGCTTAAGCCGCTACGAAAAAAAGTAGGGGTTGTCTTTCAGTTTCCAGAACATCAACTATTTGAAGAAACAGTTGAAAAGGACATTTGTTTTGGACCGACTAATTTTGGTGTATCTGAAGAAGAGGCAAAACAAAAGGCGAAAGATGCGATCCAGCTTGTTGGATTGGACATAGAGTTATTAGCACGTTCTCCGTTTGAATTAAGCGGTGGGCAAATGAGGCGTGTTGCAATAGCAGGCGTACTTGCGATGGAACCCGAAGTGCTTGTATTAGATGAACCTACAGCAGGGCTTGATCCAAAAGGACAGCACGAGCTCATGGAGATGTTTTACAATTTGCATAAGGAACAGGGGCTTACAGTCATTCTTGTTACCCATAATATGGAGGATGCCGCTAAGTATGCAGATCAAATAGTGGTCATGCATAAAGGAACGGTCTTTTTGCAAGGAAGAGCAGAGGAAGTATTTTCATATGCTGATGAATTAGAACAAATCGGTGTGGATCTTCCAATGTCTTTAAAGTATAAACGTGCAATTGAAGAGAAGTTTGGTATTTCAATTTCGAAGGCTACCTTATCTTTAGAGGATCTTACTCATGAAGTTGTACAGGTGTTACGAAAAGGTGGTCATGAATCATGCAGCAGTTGATTATTGGGAGATATATTCCAGGTCAGTCACTCATTCATCAACTTGATCCTCGTACGAAGCTGTTGATTGTCTTTTTATATGTATTTGTTGTTTTCTTAGCAAATAATGCGATTTCATATGGATTTTTATTTTTATATGCACTCATTGCTTTATTTTTTGCAAAAGTGCCGATTCGTTATATACTTTCGGGCTTAAAACCAATTCTGTGGATTTTTCTTTTTACATTTTTCCTGCATATTTTTACAAATAAAGAAGGGGAAGTACTATTCCAGCTTGGTTGGTTTTCGATACATGAAAAAGGATTAGAGCAAGGGATATACATTTCTATACGATTCTTCGTTATTATTTTGATGACGACATTATTAACGTTAACGACGACACCTATTGAAATTACAGATGGGTTGGAGACGTTATTAAAGCCGTTCAAGCGTATAAAAGTTCCTGTTCATGAAATCGCATTAATGATGTCAATTTCACTACGTTTTATCCCGACATTAATGGATGAAACGAGTAAAATTATGAAAGCACAAGCGTCACGTGGCATTGATTTCGCCGGGGGACCGATAAAAGATAGGATGAAAGCTATTATCTCACTACTCGTTCCATTATTTATCAGTGCTTTTAAGCGTGCAGAGGACTTGGCGATTGCGATGGAATCTCGTGGATATAAAAGTGGCGAAGGACGTACTAAATTTAGGCAACTACGCTGGAAAATAAGTGATACAGTAACAATTGTAAGCTTACTTTGTTTAGCTTGTATTTTGGCATGGGTGCGGTCGTAATGGAGAATAGAGAAATGGAAAGAATAAAATGTACAGTTGCATATGATGGCATTCATTTTTGTGGTTACCAAATTCAACCACAGCATCGGACTGTTCAACAAGAAATAGAGAAAGCATTGCAGAAGTTGCATAAAGGAGAACTTGTTCGTGTGCAGGCATCAGGCAGAACGGATTCTACCGTTCACGCCAAAGGACAAGTGATACACTTTGATACACCTTTGTCTCTTGAAGAGTGGCAATGGAGTAATGCTTTAAATACAATGTTGCCGGATGATATTATTATCAGGCAGGTAGAGAAGAAAACAGAAGAATTTCATGCACGTTACGGTGTCGAGAAAAAAGAATATCGCTATCGTGTATTATTATCAAAGACTGCGGATGTATTCCGTAGAAATTACGTATATCAATATCCATATCCGCTCGAAATAAACTCTATAAGAAAAGCGATTCCTTATTTTATTGGAACGCATGACTTTACTTCTTTTTGTTCGGCAAAAACTGACAAAAAAGATAAAGTGCGAACAATTTATGAAATTGAATTAATTGAGCAAGACGATGAATTAATTTTTCGCTTTGTAGGTAATGGATTTTTATATAATATGGTCAGAATTATTGTTGGTACGTTACTTAGCGTAGGTCAAGGAAAGCTTGATCCGGATAGTATTCCAGAGATTTTAGCGAAACAAAATCGCCAGTTTGCTGGAAAGATGGCTCCAGGTCATGGACTTTACTTATGGCAGGTAAACTATAACAACTAATCCTGGTGTAACATTTGCTTGACATTAGAAACTCAAAAGTATATCATAACATATGGTATTGTTTCTAAAACCACGATTAGCCCCGGAAGGAAATCGTGTTTAAGATAAACAATAGATTTTTTCTATGGAAAAGATAACGAGGAGGGAAACACATGCGTACGACTTTTATGGCAAAAGCTAACGAAGTTGAGCGTAAATGGTATGTGGTTGATGCTGAAGGTCAAACTTTAGGTCGCCTATCTACTGAAGTAGCATCCATTTTACGTGGTAAACACAAACCAACATTTACACCACACGTTGACACGGGTGATCATGTAATTATTATTAACGCTGAGAAAATTCATTTAACAGGTAATAAATTAAACGATAAAATTTACTACCGTCACACTAACCACCCAGGTGGACTTAAGCAAAGAACAGCTCTAGAAATGCGTACAAACTACCCTGTACAAATGTTAGAGCTTGCAATTAAAGGCATGCTTCCAAAAGGACGTTTAGGACGTCAAGTGTCTAAGAAATTAAACGTGTATGCTGGAGCAGAGCATCCACACCAAGCACAACAACCAGAAGTTTACGAACTTCGCGGATAATTAATTAAAGGAGGGCTTACTTTGGCACAGGTTCAATACTATGGCACTGGACGTCGTAAGAGTTCAGTAGCGCGCGTACGCCTAGTTCCAGGCGAAGGACGCGTTATTATTAACGGTCGTGATTTTGAAAACTATATCCCATTTGCTGCATTACGTGAAGTAGTGAAACAACCTCTAGTTGCAACAGAAACTTTAGGTAACTACAATGTACTTGTAAACGTAAATGGTGGTGGATACACTGGTCAAGCTGGTGCTATTCGTCACGGTATTTCTCGCGCTTTATTAAAAGCTGATCCAGAATACCGTCTAACATTAAAACGTGCGGGTCTATTAACTCGTGACGCACGTATGAAAGAGCGTAAAAAATACGGTCTTAAAGGCGCACGTCGTGCACCTCAGTTCTCAAAACGTTAATTTTTGCGAACTAAAAACCCCAACCATTTTGGTTGGGGTTTTTTTATGTTTAATTCTTCTTTTGTAATTTTTTTAGCTTGGAATATTTTAGTGCTACCGTCCTACGTATGCTTCTTCTTTAGAAGTTTAGACTAATACGTATTAGGGAGGTTTATAAGTACTATGAATGTCATTATCAGCTTACAAGAAAAACAAAAAGAAAAGCAGTTAAAATACGAGCGGAAGATGCTGCGAGAATTATCATTAAAAACATTGCGTTTAAATATTCGTGATGCCTTTCAGATGCAAGAACTTCATCGTCAGTATGAAGATTATTGCATTGAACTAGGGATAGAATCTTATTTATTAGGAGCGAGATACAGTAAATTTGGTTATCATGGCGAATCATTCTTTGATGTGAAATATAGGGCTTTAGAAGAAGAACAACAATTAACTGAAACGCTATTTCAATTTTTAACGAGTATGACTATACGTGAAATTAAGTTGCAAGACGAGGAATTGCTTTTTGAATCTTGCCAGCAGTTTATCGGCTTGTGGTGGCAGGAAGGCTATGAAAAAGGCGAAAGAAGATATCGATTAAAGCTACACTAAGACAAGCATAAACTTTCCTCTTGTCCCATATAAGTAATTAGAGGGACTAGCTGGAGGAGGAAAGGTATGAAGAGAATTCGAATTATCTCTTTTGCGCTCGCTGCGGTTATTTTGTTTTTTTTAGTTAAACAAGAATTTCAAATTACAAAATCGTGGCGAGCTTGGAATTTACCCTTATCAGGGAAAGTGATTGTGCTAGATGCTGGGCATGGTGGGCCAGACGGAGGGGCTGTTGGTGGAAAGGATATTGTAGAAAAAGATATTACACTTGAGATTACAAAAAAGGTACAAGATTATTTACAAGAACAAGGTGCTTTAGTTATTTTAACGCGTGAAGGAGATTATGATTTAGCTAATAAAGATACAAAGTCATATAGTAGACGTAAAGCAGAGGATTTAAAAAAGCGTGTTGAGATCATTAATAAGCCTGATGTAGATTTTTTTGCGAGTATTCATTTAAATGCCCTAACTAGTAGTGGATCTAAGGGCGCACAAACGTTCTACTATCGTTCTTCGATTGAAAATGAACGGGCTGCGAAATTTATACAAGCTGAATTGAGAACAAGCTTAGAAAATACGAATCGTTCTGCTAAAACAATTCCTCACGTGTATTTATTGAAGTATGCCAAAACACCAGGTGCTTTAATTGAGGCTGGCTTTTTATCGAATGTGAATGAAAGATATATGTTAAATTCGGAGAAATACCAACAAAAAGTAGCTGCTGCAATATATCGCGGTATATTACGTTATTTTACGGAAAAAGGAAATCCTCCAGAATAAGGAGGATTTTTTCGAGTTTCTCTCGTTAACGAAGTTTTCCGAAAATATGTTATACTGGAAATGTAAACGCATTTATTTCAAAAATAAAGAGAGATAAATTTAATTAACAATACGTTATTTTTCATACAGGGGGCTGGGCTAATTATGGTAACAAAAGAGCAGGTAGTGGAAGCATTGGAAGGGATTGTAGATCCGTTTATACATAAAACGTTAAAAGAAACAAATGCAATTAAAGAGGTGACAGTCAAGCCTGAGAAGGAACATGTAAGTGTTAAAATTGCAATTGTAAAGACGGGTACAGCGGAACAAATGCAGTTGCAGTCTGGAATTGTAAAGTTAGTAAAAGAACTTGGAGCAACAACAGTTGGACTTCGTTTTGCAGAATTTACAGAAGAGGAATTAGCTCAGTTTGCACCACCGCAAGAGGAAGAGAAAAGTGAATCCTTATTATCACCGAACTCAAATACAACATTTTTAGCAGTGGCAAGTGGAAAAGGTGGAGTAGGGAAATCAACTGTTTCTGTTAACCTTGCAATTGCTTTAGCTCGTTTAGGCAAAAAGGTTGGTATCATCGACGCGGATATTTACGGTTTTAGTGTACCGGATATGATGGGTATAGAAAAACGTCCAATCGTAAGAGGTGATAAGATAATACCAGTGGAGCGTCTAGGCGTGAAAGTAATCTCAATGGGATTCTTTGTAGAAGATAACGCACCTGTTATTTGGAGAGGACCGATGCTTGGGAAAATGTTAAATCACTTTTTCACAGAAGTAGAGTGGGGTGATTTAGATTACTTAGTATTGGACCTACCACCAGGTACGGGTGATGTTGCTTTAGATGTACATTCGATGTTGCCGGCTTGTAAAGAGATTATTGTAACAACGCCGCATCCAACAGCGGCATTTGTAGCAGCGCGCGCTGGAGCCATGGCTTTACGTACAGAACATAGTATTCTTGGTGTTGTTGAAAATATGGCGTATTTTGAAAGTAAAGCAACTGGTGAAAAAGAGTATGTGTTTGGAAGAGGTGGAGGAGATAAATTGGCTACGGAACTCCAAACGGATATACTTGGCCGAATTCCACTTCAACAACCTGATTGGAATAAAGAGGACTTTGCGCCTTCAGTATATGAAGATACACATACAACGGGTCTCATTTATCGTACGATAGCTGAGACAGTTATTGATAAAACAGCTGTCGCGCAAAACTAAAGTAGTAATGAGTGGACAATATATACATTGTCCACTCAGTGCTATAATTTTTATTATTGTTCTTTGTTCCCATCTTGAGAACCGCCTTCACCACCTGCGCCTTTCTTATCAGACCCACCTTTTTCGGCTTTTTGTACACCTTTACTAATGATGTCAATCATCTTAGCTTGGAAGAGAGGACTTTCGGCAGTTTCAGTTAGTACTTGCTGTAAATATTGACGATATTCTTTACTCTTCATTGTTTGTAACATAATTTTCTCTACTTCAGGATTTTTCATAATCTCTATAACACCTGATTGGTATTCAGGATCTTTTAGTAAAGTTTTCATTAAGTTTGTTTGTTCTTTTCCCATACTTTTAGCAAATTTCGATGAGAACTCAGGGTCTTTAAAGAGCTTTTCCCAGAATTGTTGCCCTTTTTCAGATACCAGTGCATCTTCAATCGTTTTCTTTACTACTGTTTCATCTAGTATGAGTGCTTGTTTCATTTTTTCATCAGTTAATACATCTTGGATCGCTTTTTTTCCTTGATCGGTTTTTAAAATATCAACAATCATTTTTTTTGTTTGATCATAATCAAGTTCGGATTTTGCTTCTTTTTCTTGTGCACATGCCGCTAGTGCTATAAATAGAAAAGAAGAAATCAAAACGAGCAGCATCCGTTTCATAAGTTGGAGCTCCTTTCAGCAAAGTTCTCTTTTTTTAATATAAATCTCTTTAAGGAATTTATACATTAACATGGCTAGCTTTTTGAAATTGTCATTGTTACAATTTAATTAGAAATATAAGAATAATGGGGGATGTGTTGTGAATAGCCGCAAGTGGGTACGACTATTTTTTAAGACGTTGTTTCTTGGTGGGATTAGCACAGTCTTTGTTGGTTTTGTTTTAGAGTGGGACAAGTACGCTAAATTTTTTCAAAATTTCGACGGAAAAGAGATTTTAGCAATTTCCTTTTGGTTGATGGGCGTAGGATTTATTTTTAGTGTTATAAGTCAAATGGGGTTCTTTGCGTATTTAACGATCCATCGTTTTGGATTAGGGATGTTTCGGTCATCTTCTTTATGGAATACAGTGCAACTGTTCTTTATTGCGTTCGTATTATTTGATTTCGTTTATTTAAGGTCAGTACTTGTTGCAAATGGGGAAGTTTCATTAGGGAATAACATACTTGTTGCTGGGATGTTATTTGTGTTTGGGGCAATTGTCGCTTATATAAAGAGTAAAGAAACGAATAAAAAAGCATTTGTTCCCGCTCTGTTCTTTATGGTTGTTGTAACAATTCTTGAATGGGTACCAGCGCTCCGGATTAATGATACGGATTGGTTATATTTAATGGTGATACCACTTTTATTATGTAATTCATATCAGTTACTTGTATTGCATCGCTTAATTGGACAAAAGAGTAAGTCAGCTTAATGAGGAGAGTGGATTTTTAATTATCCAGATTCTTATCGTCTGTAAATGCTAGGATAAAAAAGCTCTGCTATCTTAACAAAAGATAGCAGAGCTTTTTATGTGTGAAGAACCGTGTAGAAAGGAACTACTTAATATCTTCACTTTTTGTACTTGTGTTGGAAATAAGTTGTGATACAGATGTTTGTTCATATCCGTCGCTCTTTAATTTTTGTAAGAGTAATGGTAAAGCCTTATTTGTTTGAAGGGCAGAATCAGAAGCATGTAATAAGACGATATCTCCACCCTTTAAATTGCTAGAGACTGTGGAAATGATTTTATTTACGCCGGGATTTTTCCAGTCATTTGAATTGTTACTCCAATGAACGATGGTGTATCCGAGTGATTCCGCTATTTTAAGAGTTGTTTTGTTAAAATCGCCACTAGGTGGACGTAATAGCTTGACTTGTTTTACGCCAAGTTTCGTAAAAACATCTTGTGCCCGCAAAAGATCTCGTCGTATTTCATTTGCTTCTAGTGAAGTGTAGGATGTGTAATTATAGCCCATACTACCAATCTCATGTCCATCTTTCATGATGCGTTCGACAATATCAGGGTGTCTTTCAGCCCATGCAGCAGAGAGAAAGAAGGTTGCATTCTTAATTTCTCTTTCTTTGAGTGTATTAAGGATTGGAATAGCTTTTTTGTCCCCCCAACTAATGTCAAACGTGAATGCAACTTGTTTTTTTGCAGTGTCCCCTTTGTAAATCACTTTAGGGCCAGTAGCAGTTGAAAAAGCAGATTCATGTGAATATGTTTTTAAAAAGAGTAGCCATGCTGTAAATAAGGAAAGTACGATTATTAAGCTAATGTGTTTAAATGTTCTTTTACTCGTAATAAAAAAGAAAAACATAATATTACGCCCCTTTGTCCAATCCTTTTCAGTTACATATATGCTTTAAATTAAAAAAAGAGAACAAGGGATTAATATCGTAAGTGGTGGATATAATGAGGGATAGAATTTTGTTTTTTGATGATACATTATTGATAATTGAAAATGAGTGGGGCGTTTATCGGTACACGTAAGGAGTTATTGGGGTGATAATTTGCTTGGGATTATGTTGACGAAGGAAGAGAAAAAAGAAATGGAATACATACTGAAGAGAGAGTTAGAGGAACTTTTATTTGATTTTGAAGATGAGCGTATACATAGCGTTGTAAAAAAGGCGATGGAAGAAAGGTATAAAATCATTTTTTGTTTATTTCGGAGAGTTGCTAATAGGGAAGAATGTATTCGTTATGTAAGAAAAAGAATTTTTTATTAAAAAGTATTGACGTTAAGAATAAGTATATGATAAATTAATAAACGTCGCTGATGCAGAAACGCAGAAAACGGCAAAAAAGAAATTGAAAAACTTAGTTGACATCGAAAAATGAAGATGTTAACATAAGGAAGTCGCAAATGAGCGACCAAGTAGTTCTTTGAAAACTGAACGAAACAAACAACGTGAACGTCAATTTTTATTTTTAGATGCTAGACAAACTAACTTTATTGGAGAGTTTGATCCTGGCTCAGGATGAACGCTGGCGGCGTGCCTAATACATGCAAGTCGAGCGAATGGATTAAGAGCTTGCTCTTATGAAGTTAGCGGCGGACGGGTGAGTAACACGTGGGTAACCTACCCATAAGACTGGGATAACTCCGGGAAACCGGGGCTAATACCGGATAATATTTTGAACTGCATAGTTCGAAATTGAAAGGCGGCTTCGGCTGTCACTTATGGATGGACCCGCGTCGCATTAGCTAGTTGGTGAGGTAACGGCTCACCAAGGCGACGATGCGTAGCCGACCTGAGAGGGTGATCGGCCACACTGGGACTGAGACACGGCCCAGACTCCTACGGGAGGCAGCAGTAGGGAATCTTCCGCAATGGACGAAAGTCTGACGGAGCAACGCCGCGTGAGTGATGAAGGCTTTCGGGTCGTAAAACTCTGTTGTTAGGGAAGAACAAGTGCTAGTTGAATAAGTCGGCACCTTGACGGTACCTAACCAGAAAGCCACGGCTAACTACGTGCCGACAGCCGCGGTAATACGTAGGTGGCAAGCGTTATCCGGAATTATTGGGCGTAAAGCGCGCGCAGGTGGTTTCTTAAGTCTGATGTGAAAGCCCACGGCTCAACCGTGGAGGGTCATTGGAAACTGGGAGACTTGAGTGCAGAAGAGGAAAGTGGAATTCCATGTGTAGCGGTGAAATGCGTAGAGATATGGAGGAACACCAGTGGCGAAGGCGACTTTCTGGTCTGTAACTGACACTGAGGCGCGAAAGCGTGGGGAGCAAACAGGATTAGATACCCTGGTAGTCCACGCCGTAAACGATGAGTGCTAAGTGTTAGAGGGTTTCCGCCCTTTAGTGCTGAAGTTAACGCATTAAGCACTCCGCCTGGGGAGTACGGCCGCAAGGCTGAAACTCAAAGGAATTGACGGGGGCCCGCACAAGCGGTGGAGCATGTGGTTTAATTCGAAGCAACGCGAAGAACCTTACCAGGTCTTGACATCCTCTGAAAACTCTAGAGATAGAGCTTCTCCTTCGGGAGCAGAGTGACAGGTGGTGCATGGTTGTCGTCAGCTCGTGTCGTGAGATGTTGGGTTAAGTCCCGCAACGAGCGCAACCCTTGATCTTAGTTGCCATCATTAAGTTGGGCACTCTAAGGTGACTGCCGGTGACAAACCGGAGGAAGGTGGGGATGACGTCAAATCATCATGCCCCTTATGACCTGGGCTACACACGTGCTACAATGGACGGTACAAAGAGCTGCAAGACCGCGAGGTGGAGCTAATCTCATAAAACCGTTCTCAGTTCGGATTGTAGGCTGCAACTCGCCTACATGAAGCTGGAATCGCTAGTAATCGCGGATCAGCATGCCGCGGTGAATACGTTCCCGGGCCTTGTACACACCGCCCGTCACACCACGAGAGTTTGTAACACCCGAAGTCGGTGGGGTAACCTTTATGGAGCCAGCCGCCTAAGGTGGGACAGATGATTGGGGTGAAGTCGTAACAAGGTAGCCGTATCGGAAGGTGCGGCTGGATCACCTCCTTTCTATGGAGAATTGATGAACGCAGTTCATCAATAAACGTTGACTTGTTTTGTTTCGTTCAGTTTTGAGAGAACTATCTCTCAAGTTTAAATGTATGTTCTTTGAAAACTAGATAACAGTGTAGCTCATATTTTTTTTAGTTTGGTTAAGTTAGAAAGGGCGCACGGTGGATGCCTTGACACTAGGAGTCGATGAAGGACGGGACTAACGCCGATATGCTTCGGGGAGCTGTAAGTAAGCTTTGATCCGAAGATTTCCGAATGGGGAAACCCACTATACGTAATGGTATGGTATCCTTACCTGAATACATAGGGTATGGAAGACAGACCCAGGGAACTGAAACATCTAAGTACCTGGAGGAAGAGAAAGCAAATGCGATTTCCTGAGTAGCGGCGAGCGAAACGGAATCTAGCCCAAACCAAGAGGCTTGCCTCTTGGGGTTGTAGGACATTCTATACGGAGTTACAAAGGAACGAGGTAGACGAAGCGACCTGGAAAGGTCCGTCACAGAGGGTAATAACCCCGTAGTCGAAACTTCGTTCTCTCTTGAATGTATCCTGAGTACGGCGGAACACGTGAAATTCCGTCGGAATCTGGGAGGACCATCTCCCAAGGCTAAATACTCCCTAGTGATCGATAGTGAACCAGTACCGTGAGGGAAAGGTGAAAAGCACCCCGGAAGGGGAGTGAAAGAGATCCTGAAACCGTGTGCCTACAAATAGTCAGAGCCCGTTAATGGGTGATGGCGTGCCTTTTGTAGAATGAACCGGCGAGTTACGATCCCGTGCGAGGTTAAGCTGAAGAGGCGGAGCCGCAGCGAAAGCGAGTCTGAATAGGGCGTTTAGTACGTGGTCGTAGACCCGAAACCAGGTGATCTACCCATGTCCAGGGTGAAGTTCAGGTAACACTGAATGGAGGCCCGAACCCACGCACGTTGAAAAGTGCGGGGATGAGGTGTGGGTAGCGGAGAAATTCCAATCGAACCTGGAGATAGTCTGGTTCTCCCCGAAATAGCTTTAGGGCTAGCCTTAAGTGTAAGAGTCTTGGAGGTAGAGCACTGATTGAACTAGGGGTCCTCATCGGATTACCGAATTCAGTCAAACTCCGAATGCCAATGACTTATCCTTAGGAGTCAGACTGCGAGTGATAAGATCCGTAGTCAAGAGGGAAACAGCCCAGATCGCCAGCTAAGGTCCCAAAGTGTGTATTAAGTGGAAAAGGATGTGGAGTTGCTTAGACAACTAGGATGTTGGCTCAGAAGCAGCCACCATTTAAAGAGTGCGTAATAGCTCACTAGTCGAGTGACTCTGCGCCGAAAATGTACCGGGGCTAAATACACCACCGAAGCTGCGAATTGATACCAATGGTATCAGTGGTAGGGGAGCGTTCTAAGTGCAGTGAAGTCAGACCGGAAGGACTGGTGGAGCGCTTAGAAGTGAGAATGCCGGTATGAGTAGCGAAAGACGGGTGAGAATCCCGTCCACCGAATGCCTAAGGTTTCCTGAGGAAGGCTCGTCCGCTCAGGGTTAGTCAGGACCTAAGCCGAGGCCGACAGGCGTAGGCGATGGACAACAGGTTGATATTCCTGTACCACCTCTTTATCGTTTGAGCAATGGAGGGACGCAGAAGGATAGAAGAAGCGTGCGATTGGTTGTGCACGTCCAAGCAGTTAGGCTGATAAGTAGGCAAATCCGCTTATCGTGAAGGCTGAGCTGTGATGGGGAAGCTCCTTATGGAGCGAAGTCTTTGATTCCCCGCTGCCAAGAAAAGCTTCTAGCGAGATAAAAGGTGCCTGTACCGCAAACCGACACAGGTAGGCGAGGAGAGAATCCTAAGGTGTGCGAGAGAACTCTGGTTAAGGAACTCGGCAAAATGACCCCGTAACTTCGGGAGAAGGGGTGCTTTCTTAACGGAAAGCCGCAGTGAATAGGCCCAAGCGACTGTTTAGCAAAAACACAGGTCTCTGCGAAGCCGTAAGGCGAAGTATAGGGGCTGACACCTGCCCGGTGCTGGAAGGTTAAGGAGAGGGGTTAGCGTAAGCGAAGCTCTGAACTGAAGCCCCAGTAAACGGCGGCCGTAACTATAACGGTCCTAAGGTAGCGAAATTCCTTGTCGGGTAAGTTCCGACCCGCACGAAAGGTGTAACGATTTGGGCACTGTCTCAACCAGAGACTCGGTGAAATTATAGTACCTGTGAAGATGCAGGTTACCCGCGACAGGACGGAAAGACCCCGTGGAGCTTTACTGTAGCCTGATATTGAATTTTGGTACAGTTTGTACAGGATAGGCGGGAGCCATTGAAACCGGAGCGCTAGCTTCGGTGGAGGCGCTGGTGGGATACCGCCCTGACTGTATTGAAATTCTAACCTACGGGTCTCATCGACCCGGGAGACAGTGTCAGGTGGGCAGTTTGACTGGGGCGGTCGCCTCCTAAAGTGTAACGGAGGCGCCCAAAGGTTCCCTCAGAATGGTTGGAAATCATTCGTAGAGTGCAAAGGCATAAGGGAGCTTGACTGCGAGACCTACAAGTCGAGCAGGGACGAAAGTCGGGCTTAGTGATCCGGTGGTTCCGCATGGAAGGGCCATCGCTCAACGGATAAAAGCTACCCCGGGGATAACAGGCTTATCTCCCCCAAGAGTCCACATCGACGGGGAGGTTTGGCACCTCGATGTCGGCTCATCGCATCCTGGGGCTGTAGTCGGTCCCAAGGGTTGGGCTGTTCGCCCATTAAAGCGGTACGCGAGCTGGGTTCAGAACGTCGTGAGACAGTTCGGTCCCTATCCGTCGTGGGCGCAGGAAATTTGAGAGGAGCTGTCCTTAGTACGAGAGGACCGGGATGGACGCACCGCTGGTGTACCAGTTGTTCTGCCAAGGGCATAGCTGGGTAGCTATGTGCGGAAGGGATAAGTGCTGAAAGCATCTAAGCATGAAGCCCCCCTCAAGATGAGATTTCCCATAGCGTAAGCTAGTAAGATCCCTGAAAGATGATCAGGTTGATAGGTTCGAGGTGGAAGCATGGTGACATGTGGAGCTGACGAATACTAATAGATCGAGGACTTAACCATATAATATGAAGCTAATGTTATCTAGTTTTGAAGGAATATATATTTAAAATTCCTTTTGACATTCTCAAAAGAATGTGTATAATGATAAAAGTCTGGTAATGATGGCAGAGAGGTCACACCCGTTCCCATACCGAACACGGAAGTTAAGCTCTCTAGCGCCGATGGTAGTTGGGACCTTGTCCCTGTGAGAGTAGGACGTTGCCAGGCTTATATTATTCCGCAGTAGCTCAGCGGTAGAGCTATCGGCTGTTAACCGATCGGTCGTAGGTTCGATTCCTACCTGCGGAGCCATTATGCTTCCATAGCTCAGCTGGTAGAGTACTTCCATGGTAAGGAAGAGGTCACCGGTTCAAGCCCGGTTGGAAGCTTGGGAAAAGTTTTGTTTTTTTTTTGGCCCGTTGGTCAAGTGGTTAAGACACCGCCCTTTCACGGCGGTAACACGGGTTCGAATCCCGTACGGGTCACCACTTTTGGAGGATTAGCTCAGCTGGGAGAGCACCTGCCTTACAAGCAGGGGGTCGGCGGTTCGATCCCGTCATCCTCCACCATATATTTTTAAATGTCGGAGGGGTAGCGAAGTGGCTAAACGCGGCGGACTGTAAATCCGCTCCTTTGGGTTCGGCAGTTCGAATCTGCCCCCCTCCACCATTTTCTTTAAAATAACCTGAGAGGGTTTATTTTTTTGAAAAGATAACCATACTAGTAAATATTAATGGGCTATAGCCAAGCGGTAAGGCAACGGACTTTGACTCCGTCATGCGCTGGTTCGAATCCAGCTAGCCCAGCCATTTACGAGCCATTAGCTCAGTTGGTAGAGCATCTGACTTTTAATCAGAGGGTCGAAGGTTCGAATCCTTCATGGCTCACCATTTTCGCGGAAGTAGTTCAGTGGTAGAATACAACCTTGCCAAGGTTGGGGTCGCGGGTTCGAATCCCGTCTTCCGCTTAATTACTAAGGGGCCTTAGCTCAGCTGGGAGAGCGCCTGCCTTGCACGCAGGAGGTCAGCGGTTCGATCCCGCTAGGCTCCATATAAATAGGAAAAGCTTACATCAAATGATGTAAGCTTTTTTTGTGTTTAAATTCCACTCAAAAAGGAAACTTTTCCGTATATCGTTTAAAATGAAAAAAAGGGATTGAATAAGGGGGGATAATTATGAAAGTTGTCATTGCATCGGATTCATATAAAGAAAGCCTGAAAGCTATAGAGGTATGTGAAGCTATTGAAAGGGGCTTTACAGCAATTTTTCCTAAAGCAGAGTATGTTAAAGTACCAATTGGAGATGGAGGCGAAGGAACGGTTGAATCTCTTGTTGGTGCTACAATGGGGGAAATTATATCACTTAATGTGACAGGGCCGCTTGGGGAGAGTGTGCAAGCCTATTATGGTATGTCTAAGGATAAGGAGACAGCATTTATTGAAATGGCGGCAGCATCAGGATTACAACACGTTCCAATTGAAAAGAGAAACCCACTTATTACAACGACAAAAGGGACAGGTGAACTGATATTACATGCATTAGATCAAGGAGCTAAACACATTATTTTAGGGCTTGGAGGAAGTGCTACAAATGATGGTGGGGCAGGTATGTTGTCTGCTTTAGGCGTAGAGTTTATTAATAGGAAAGGTGAAGTAATTGAGCCCTCTGGAGGAGCATTGCATTTGATTACTGCTCTTAATCTTTCTCGTATGGATACACGTTTGAAGGATATAAAGCTAGAAGCAGCATGTGATGTCGACAATCCATTAGTTGGACCAAGGGGAGCGTCTTTTGTATTTGGGAGACAAAAGGGTGCGAATGTAGAGATGATGAAAGAGCTAGACGGGAATTTAAAACATTATGCTAATATACTTAAACAGTACGTATCTTTTGATGTGTCCCTAATACCTGGTGCAGGGGCAGCTGGAGGAATGGGAGCCGCTGTCGTTGCAGTACTAAAGGGACAGCTAAGAAAAGGGATTGAAATTGTATTAGATTATACAAATTTTGATAAGTGTATAGAGGGTGCCGATCTTATTGTAACTGGTGAGGGAAGGATAGATGAACAAACAGCTTATGGAAAAGCTCCTGTTGGTGTCGCGAAGCGGGCGAAATGTCGTCATATTCCTGTAATTGCTATTGGTGGATCTGTATCCTCGAATTATACGACTGTTTACGAAAAGGGAATTGATGCAGTGTTTAGTATTACGGCTAGCCCAATGACATTAGAAGAAGCATATAAAGCTGCAGAAGAGAATATCGAAATGACAGCAAAAAATATTGCAGCAGTGTGGAAACTAGCATCAGAAAAACGCTTCTAAGTGTAGAAGTGTTTTTTAAATTCAGTTATTTGAGGATATTTTGTGTAATTCTAGGTATTGATGGAGAAAGGCACGGATAAAAATATTAGCTGATAGAAAAGTTAGTTGGTTCATTAAGTTAACTTTATACATAGAATAGTTTAAAAATCGGGAATCCAACGTAAATATAAGTGAATAAAATGTATATCCATGCAGAAAAATGTCGAGTTGAGTCAGACTATATAAAAGATTTAAAATATTTAGTGAAGGCATAAAAGGGGGATACTATCTATGAAAAAAGAAATCTCAGTTATTGGAGTTCCAATGGATTTAGGACAGATGCGTCGCGGGGTTGATATGGGACCAAGCGCAATCCGTTATGCAGGGGTAGTTGAAAGAATTGAACAAATTGGATATGACGTAAAAGATATGGGAGATATATGTATAGAGAGAGAAAAAGAAGTAGATGAAAATACAAAGTTACGAAACCTTACTCAAGTTGCAACTGTATGTAATGAACTAGCGACTAAGGTTGATCATATTATAGAAGAAGGTCGTTTTCCACTTGTATTAGGCGGTGATCATAGTATTGCTATCGGTACGCTAGCTGGCGTGGCGAAACATTATAAAAATTTAGGTGTTATTTGGTATGATGCACACGGTGATTTAAATACAGAAGAAACATCACCATCTGGAAACATTCACGGTATGTCACTTGCTGCAAGTTTAGGTTATGGACATTCTTCACTTGTAGATTTATACGGGGCATACCCGAAAGTAAAAAAAGAGAATGTTGTAATTATAGGTGCACGTGCATTAGATGAAGGAGAAAAGGACTTTATTCGTGAAGAAGGCATTAAAGTATTTTCAATGCATGAAATTGATCGTATGGGTATGACGGCTGTTATGGAAGAAACAATTGCGTATTTATCTCATACTGACGGTGTTCATTTATCATTAGATTTAGATGGGCTTGATCCTCATGACGCACCAGGAGTTGGAACACCTGTAATTGGTGGTCTATCTTATCGTGAAAGCCACTTAGCGATGGAGATGTTAGCAGAAGCTGATATTGTTACATCTGCTGAATTTGTTGAAGTAAATACAATTTTAGATGAGAGAAACAGAACAGCAACAACAGCGGTTGCTTTAATGGGTTCTTTGTTCGGTGAAAAACTAAAATAAATGTAAGAAAAGCAACTGAGAAGTTGCTTTTTTTATTTGAAAATAGGCGTATAATAATGACTTATATTATACTGTAGGATAAGAAAGTTTGACATCTTACCAATTTAAGCTAAAGGGGGGGCGTTTGTAATTGTCGTTTGGTTCATGTATGGTATAATTAACTAGTTGTTGGAAATACATACAGATAGAGCATAAAATAATATTTCAATATATGGATAGAATTGCTCGTAAGTAGGAGGAAGGGTTAGCATGCCTTTTGAAGATACGACCATTTTGAAATATCTTAGTACGGCATTAGATATTGCTGTTGTATGGTTTATTATATATAAGCTAATTCTTATAATTCGGGGCACGAAGGCTGTGCAACTTTTAAAAGGTATTACAGTTATTATTGTCGTCCGGATGATTAGTATTTTACTTGAATTGCATACGCTATATTGGCTAACGGAACAAGTATTAACGTGGGGATTTTTAGCCGTTATTATTATCTTCCAGCCAGAATTGAGAAGAGCACTTGAGCAGCTAGGACGGGGTAGCTTATTTTCGCGTGTGGGAAATCAGGGGGAAGATGAGCCTGAAATTGTTGCAACAGCGATAGCTAAAGCAACGGAATATATGGGAAAACGTAGAATTGGTGCACTAATTACTTTGTCAAAAGAGACTGGGATGGATGATTATGTAGAAACGGGTATTCCGCTAAATGCAAATGTATCATCGGAATTACTCATTAATATTTTTATCCCTAATACCCCTCTTCATGATGGAGCAGTAATTATGCAGGGAAGTACAATTAAAGCAGCAGCATGTTACCTTCCTTTATCAGAAAGCCCATTTATTTCTAAGGAGTTAGGAACTAGGCATCGCGCTGCAATGGGAGTTAGTGAAGTCACCGATAGTATTACAGTAGTTGTGTCGGAAGAAACAGGCCAAATTTCTTTAACGAAAAACGGTGAGTTACATCGTGATTTGAAGACAGAACAGCTGAAGGACATGTTGTTAGCAGAATTTAGTGGGAATGAAAAAACGACTTCTTCGTCTTTATGGAATTGGAGGAGAAAGCGTCATGGATAAGTTAATGGAGAATCATTGGTTTTTAAAAGGAATCTCATTACTATTGGCGTGTATGCTTTTCATGTCAGCAACTTTAACTGAAAAAAATACGACATCGAGTATATTACCTTTCGTAAATGAAACGAAAGAAACATTAACTGATTATCCTATTACCCTGAAGTATGATGAAGAGAAATATATTGTAAGTGGTATTCCATCAGGTGGAGTTAAGGTGAAGTTGGAAGGTCCAAAATCAGCAGTTGCTACAGCAAAAGCAAAAAAACAATTTGATATATCAGTTGATTTGCGAGATAGTCAAAAAGGAACCTATGAAGTTTCTTTAAAAGCGAACGGGCTTCCAGATGATGTGAAGGGGACAGTTCAGCCAGCAACAATCAAAGTTACTCTTCATGAAAAAGCGAGAAAATATGTTCATGTAGACTTAAAATTATCAAATGAGGATCAGATGCCAGCGGGTGCTACTCTCGAAAAATCAAACATTAAACCTGATACTGTTGAGGTAGTTGGGACGAAAGAAGAAATCGAAAGTATTTCATCTGCTAAGGCGTATATTGATTTGAAAGGTGTTAATAAAACTGTTACAAAAACACCCGAAGTTACATTATACAATAAAGAAGGAAAACGTTTAAATGTAAGAACAAGTCCATCTAAAATTAGTGTAACGTTGAATGTGGCGACGCAAGCTACAGCAAATAACGTCGAAAAAACAGTTCCTTTAACATATTCGAAAAAAGGGAATTTACCAGAAGGTTTAGCTGTTACAAATATTAGTGTTGAACCAAAAGAAGTAACGATAGCAGGTCCAAAAGACATTTTGGATAATATACAATCTATAGAGGGGGTCGAGGTAGATTTTAGTCAATTGACGGATTCTACAACATTCGATGCCTCTGTTTTATTGCCAAAAGGTGTAACAAGTGCAAAACCAAATCAAGTGAAGGTTTCCGTAGGGGTACAAAAGGTAAAACAAACGAAAAGTAAAACTATTGATGGTATCCCGATTCAAAAAAGTGGAATTCCGAATGATGTTACTGCGCAGCTACTTTCGCCACAAGATGGAAAGATAAGCGTTGATATTTCAGGAGAAGCAAGTATAGTAGATAAAATAACAGCTGCTCAAATAACAGCGGCGATTAATCTGCAAAATGTATCTCCGGGGACGAAAGATGTTTCTATTCAAGTGAGTGGTCCTGGTAATATTTCGATAGAAGCAAAACAAAAAAGTGCTAAAGTCACAATTGTGAAGAAAGAAAAGCCGGATAAAGAAGTACAGGGTAATATTGAACAACCAGATTCAAAAAACAATCAAGAAAATCAAACTGAAAAACCAAAAAATCCTGAACCAGATCCAGAAAAGGATCAGGAAAAAGATAAAGAAAAAGAAAAAGAAAAAGAAAAAGAAAATGGCCAAGAAACGAGCCAAGAACCAACAGTAGATAATCAAAAAGAGAACGAAAAAGGAGCGAATAATAATGGGTAAATATTTTGGTACAGACGGAGTACGCGGGGTTGCAAATAAGGAATTAACACCTGAATTAGCTTTTAAAATAGGACGTTTTGGCGGCTATGTATTAACAAAAGATACAGATCGTCCAAAAGTAATTATTGGCCGTGATACACGTGTATCTGGACATATGCTAGAAGGAGCTTTAGTAGCAGGCCTATTATCAACTGGAGCGGAAGTAATGCGCCTTGGTGTTATTTCTACACCAGGTGTGGCTTATTTAACAAAAGCTTTAGGGGCGCAAGCAGGTGTTATGATCTCTGCATCTCATAACCCAGTACAAGATAATGGAATTAAGTTCTTCGGTTCAGATGGATTTAAATTAACAGATGAGCAAGAAGCAGAAATTGAAGCGTTATTAGACAAAGAAGTTGATGAGCTACCACGTCCAACAGGTACTAACCTTGGACAAGTGAGTGATTACTTTGAAGGTGGACAAAAATATTTACAATACATTAAACAAACTGTAGAGGAAGATTTCTCTGGTTTACATATTGCTTTAGATTGTGCACATGGTGCTACATCTTCTTTAGCTCCATATTTATTTGCAGATTTAGAAGCTGATATTTCAACAATGGGAACTTCACCGAACGGTATGAATATTAACGCTGGAGTAGGTTCTACACATCCAGAAGTGTTAGCTGAATTAGTAAAAGAAAAAGGTGCTGACATTGGTCTTGCTTTTGATGGTGACGGAGACCGTTTAATCGCAGTAGACGAAAAAGGAAACATCGTTGATGGCGATCAAATTATGTTTATTTGCGCGAAGTATATGAAAGAAACTGGTCAATTGAAACATAATACAGTTGTTTCAACAGTTATGAGTAACTTAGGTTTCTACAAAGCGCTTGAAGCAAACGGTATTACAAGTGATAAAACAGCAGTTGGTGATCGCTACGTAATGGAAGAGATGAAACGTGGTGGATATAACCTGGGCGGAGAACAATCAGGTCATATTATCTTACTTGATTACATTACAACTGGTGATGGAATGTTAAGTGCACTTCAACTTGTAAACATCATGAAAATGACGAAAAAACCATTATCTGAGCTTGCAGGTGAGATGACAAAATTCCCACAATTACTAGTAAACGTTCGTGTAACAGATAAAAAACTAGCATTAGAAAATGAGAAAATTAAAGAAATTATTCGTGTTGTAGAGGAAGAAATGAATGGAGACGGTCGTATTCTTGTTCGTCCATCTGGAACAGAACCACTTATTCGTGTAATGGCAGAAGCACCGACACAAGAAATTTGTGATGGGTATGTACATCGTATTGTAGAAGTTGTGAAAGCTGAAGTTGGCGCTGAATAATTAGCTGGTTTTATTTAAAAGGAGCACAAAAAGTGCTCCTTTTTCATATGTTTTATAGACAATGAAAAAAATTTCATTGACGATTTATATTGTTTGTTATACGATGGTCTTGTTCTTTTTCTCAAAGGAAATATTGTAAATTATAAAAGCGCCAGAACTACAAGTAGTGTAGTTGACGAGGTGGAGTTTATCGAGATTTCGGCGGATGACTCCCGGTTGTTCATCACAACCGCAATCTTTTACTTAAAACATTAAGGTGACTTAGTGGACAAAGGTGAAAGTGTGATGAGAGAAAAGGAACGGATGAATACTAGCTGTATAAGTATATACGGACTTTAACCCAATCGAGAGGAAGGTGAAAGCCGTTACAAGCTTACAGGGCTAGCAATATGTAATCCGTTTTTTTAATATAAATAAATGGTATCGGACTATGTCGTTACATGTTCGCAAAGCAGTGTAAGCATTTGTAACGGCGACTAAACATGTGTGGAATCGTAGGATTTATTGGAGAGCAAGATGCAAAGGAAATTTTATTAAAAGGTTTAGAAAAGCTAGAATATCGCGGATATGATTCAGCAGGTATTGCAGTACAAGCAGAGAACGGTGTTGTTGTATACAAAGAAAAAGGCCGTATTGCAAAACTTCGCGAAGTCGTAGAAGAGAACGTAGCAGCAAGCGTGGGAATCGGTCACACACGCTGGGCTACACACGGTGTTCCAAGCAAACTAAACGCGCATCCGCATCAAAGTACATCAAAACGCTTTACACTAGTTCATAACGGTGTAATTGAAAACTATGAGTTAGTGAAAAAGGAATATTTACAAGATGTAACGTTCGTAAGTGAAACAGATACAGAAATTATCGTGCAACTTATGGAACAACAAGTAAGTACAGGACTAAGTGTAGAAGACGCGTTCCGTCAAACGTTATCTCTTTTACATGGTTCTTACGCAATCGGACTACTTGATGCTGAAAATCCAAACATGATTTATGTTGCTAAAAACAAAAGCCCGCTATTAGTAGGTGCTGGTGATAACTTTAATGTTATTGCAAGCGACGCTATGGCGATGTTACAAGTTACAGATCAATTTATCGAGTTAATGGATAAAGAAATGGTAATCGTAACAAAAGAAAGCATTACAATTAAAAACTTACAAGGTGAAACGATTGAACGTGCACCGTTTACAGCGGAATTAGACGCAAGTGATATTGAAAAAGGAACGTATCCTCATTTCATGCTAAAAGAAATCGACGAGCAACCACTTGTAATCCGTAATATTATTCAAAAGTACCAAGATGAAAATGGCGAAATTGAATTAGATCAAGATATCCGTAACGCAATTTTAGATAGCGATCGCATTTACATCATTGCATGTGGAACAAGTTATCATGCAGGTCTTGTTGGAAAGCAATTCATTGAGAAATTTGCGAAAGTACCAGTTGAAGTACATGTAGCAAGTGAATTCTCTTACAACATGCCATTATTAACAGAAAGACCATTCTTCATTTACATTTCACAAAGTGGTGAAACAGCTGATAGCCGTGCAGTACTTGTGCAAACAAATGAAATGGGTCATAAAGCATTAACAATTACAAACGTACCTGGTTCTACGCTTTCTCGTGAAGCTGATTATACACTTCCGTTATATGCGGGACCAGAAATCGCAGTTGCATCGACGAAAGCATACACAGCACAGCTTGCAGTACTTTCAATCTTAGCGGCTGACATTGCAAAAGCAAAAGGTGAGGTTCTTGATTTCGATTTAACACATGAATTAGGACTTGTAGCAAATGCAATGGTAGTACTTTGTGATCAAAAAGAAGAGATGGACGCATTAGCAAAACAATTTTTAGCAACAACGCGTAACTGCTTCTTCATCGGACGTAGCGTAGACTTCTTCGTAGGTTTAGAAGGTGCGTTAAAACTAAAAGAAATCTCTTACATCCAAGCAGAAGGATTTGCTGGAGGAGAATTAAAACACGGTACAATTGCCTTAATCGAAAACGGTACACCAGTTATCGCACTTGCTACACAAGAGCACGTAAACCTTGGAATTCGTGGTAACGTGAAAGAAGTAGTAGCACGCGGGGCTAACCCATGTATCATCTCAATGAAAGGCTTAGAAATGGAAGGAGACAGCTTCGTATTACCAGCTGTACACGAAGCACTAGCACCGCTAGTAGCAGTTATTCCATTCCAACTTATCTCATACTACGCAGCGCTTCATCGCGAATGTGACGTTGATAAGCCACGTAACTTAGCTAAATCTGTTACTGTTGAGTAGGAGATTGGTAGAGTAACTAGATTATTGTAAATTTAAAATAAAGTCACGACGTTTATAAAAAAGTTGTGAAGCTTTGCCCCTTTGGATATGATTATCTAAAGGGGCATTTTTGTGTCGAAAAAAAGAACATCTAAAATCGATAAGTGGATTAAAGAGGGGCAAGGAACTGGCAGTGGGAGAGATTATCAGCCTTGTCTTGAAATTCAAGATGATCCCTCATTAGATCGGTCAGTGGGATTTAAAAAGTATAAAAACCGGCAGACAGCATGAGGTTTTATCGGATTTGGGACGGAACTACTTTTATTTAACTGAATTTTCTGTTGTTATTTCGGATATTCGTTGATGGAAAAAAACACTGATTAAAGTTTCACTTTATTGAACAAATTAGATTACTAGACATTACAAGGGGGTTTATTAATGAAGGTGAAAGAAAAAACATATTTAAGTATAGAAGAGATTATTTCATTACCAACCTTATCAGGTGCAAATATAAGTGATGACGGCAAAGGCGTAGCATTTGTTAAGAAGACAGCTAACTGGAAAGACAATACATATAGGAATCATATATGGATATATGAAAAAGATAAGGAGCAGAGTTACCTATTAACAACTGGGGATATAGATAGTATACACCCATTATGGTCCCCAGATTCTAGGGATATCGCATACCTTAGCCCAGTTGATGACGGAGATAATAAGAAAAATCAAATCTTTGTTAAGTCAATAGATGGTTATAGTGAGTTACAAATTACTGATGAGAAAGAAGGGGTCAGTACATTCAAATGGGGGCCTACTGGTAAAGGTTTTTATTATGTTGCACAGTCAAAAGAATGTGAGGAAATAAAGAAACGTAAGGAACTATATGGGGATTTCCAACATATAGGTAAGGAACATCAGAATAATTGTTTATATTACATTGAAATAGAAAAAGTGATACAAAATGATAAAGAGGAACGCGAGATTAGCGGTGTTTATCAATTAACTGATGGTAAGGATTTTCATATCCATGAATTTGATATTTCAAATGATGGGAAAAAGGCTGTATTTATGGCTACACCAAGCTCAAATATGGGAGATTATATGAATGGTGATCTATACATATTAGATATTGAAGCTGGAGAACTACAAAAGATGAATATAGATAAGTTGTTGGGAGGGAGCGTTTGCTTTTCTCCTGAAGGCAGCAAAATATGTTACTCAGCAAGCATAAGAGAGAAGGATTACTATAGAAACCATATACAAGAAAGTACATTAGAGATATATGATATGAATACTGGAGAGGTAATTCAGCCTCTAACAAACTTTGATAGTACGGTTATGCCATTACAGTGGACAGATAAGGGGATTTTAATTAGATGGCAGGATAAAACTAACTATCGTATTGGATTGCTATGTGAGGATGGCACTGTGGAAATGTTAAGTGACAAAGTAGATGGCTTTATAATGGATGCTTCTATAACAAGGGATGGAAATCATATATCCTATAGTAAGGCTATAACAAATGAAACCTTTGAAATCTATTTAGACAATAAAAAAATAACGGATGAAAATAGCTTTTTTAAAGGGAAGCTGAAAAGTAACAGGGAAATAATCTCATGGAAAAGTAGTGATGGTTTTGAAATAAAGGGTGTTTTATCAACCCCAGTAGATTTTGATGCCAACAAAAAATATCCCTTATTAGTAGTAATCCATGGTGGTCCGGCTTGGGCATCTTTTCCGATATTCTCAGACTGTTTTAATGAGAAATATCCGATTGAGCAGTTTATCGAAAAAGGCTTTATAGTTTTAGAGCCAAACTATAGAGGAAGTTCTGGCTATGGTAATGAGTTCTTAAAAGCCAACTATAGAAAACAGGGAATTGCTGACTACGATGATGTTATATCTGGAGTGGATAAACTAGTTGAGCAAGGGATTGCAGATAAAGATAGAGTAGGGGTTATGGGATGGAGCAACGGGGGATATATATCAGCTTTCTGTTCTACATTTAGTAATAGATTTAAAGCTATTTCAGTTGGAGGTGGAATTACTAACTGGAGTACCCATTATGTGAATACAGATATACCTTACTTTATTAGAATGCATTTAGGAAATACTCCATGGAATGATCCAGAGATATATACGAAAACATCACCAATGACGTATATTAAATCAGCCTGTACGCCTACCTTAATCCAACATGGCGAAAAGGATGCAAGGATTCCAACTTCCAATGCATATGAGCTATATCAAGGGTTAAGGGATATGGAAGTTGATACAGAATTAATTATTTTTAAAGGAATGGCATATAGTTCTGATCAGCCAGGAATTAATGTGGCTATTATGAAGCAGAATTTGATGTGGTTTTCACACTATATTCTTGGAGAAAGTATGAAAGGTTTTAGGGTTTTATAATGGCTTGTTTTAGTCTTTAAGCTTTTTAGCTGTCTGAAATAAAGTCGTACACATTTATCCGGTTATATATGATTGAGCTTAACATTTCGGATAAGGCAAACTGTGAAATATTTTGGTGTAAATGAGAAAAGAGCCTGAATGTAGGCTCTTTCCTTATTTATATTTAAAAGATGAACTATTCTTATGCAGTTTTACTTAATTTATATGCTTCACGGTTATTTTTTTTGAAAAGTTTTGGGAAAACATAACCATCTAATCCAATACGTCCAGCATTATGTCCTGCAACTAAAATGAACATAGTTAAAATAAGTAGGTTTGGGTTTACACTAACAGTTCCGCTTAATAAAAATGAAAGGTTCATTATGATGCCGAAAAATGCAGCTGTTTTTGTTAATCCACCTAAAATCAAACCTAGACCTACTAAAATTTCTCCCCATTGAACTAAAAAGCTAAATAGGTCTGCGTTTGGAAGAACAAAATGTTGAAGAAAATCTGCCCACCAACCTTGTACTGCAGGGTGGTCACCTGATGCTTGAGCGATAGCTCCTTTTAGAAAACCACTTGCATCAAAAGACTGTCCAAAAACTTTTCCTATTCCAGCAGCGAGCCATGCATATCCTATGTAAAGTCGTAAAAATAATAATATGAAAGTAGCGCGTTTATCAGTTCTTAAAAAATTGATAACCATTGAAATCCCTCCAATGTATTGTATTTACATGTTTATTATATATCCATTGTGAATAAATTCACAATGAAGGAAATGTGAACAAAGATAGGTTAGGAGTAATTGTTTTATTTTTTGTAACATTTCATCTATTTTGCTAGACTAATAATGGAGATATATCAAAAGGAGGCAAAGAATAGATATGTGGATGAACTTGTAATGATTAGAAATTAGATAGATGAATTTTTCTCTCGTAAGTGAGGGTTTATTTAGCTATCTGTAAATCATTCAAGGAATGCATATTTAGCTTGTACATCCCCTTTGTAAGGATAGATGCCTATGTGGGGAAATTTATATCTCTTATATAAAATATGCGTCCTTTAAACTTGGAGGAGTATATGATGAATCAATTGAAAAATAAAGTAGCTGTTGTTACAGGTGTTAGTCGTCTAGACGGTATAGGAGCAGCTATTTGCACGGAGTTAGCAGAGGCTGGATACGATATATTTTTTACGTATTGGACAGAATACGATAAAGAGATGCCTTGGGGCGTTGATAAAAATGAACAAATACAATTAAAAGAAAAGTTGATACAAAACGGTGTCAAAGTATCGAGCATGGAGTTAAATCTAACTCAGAATGATGCATCAAATCAGCTTATAAATAAAGTTACTGAACAATTAGGGTACCCCCATATATTAATTAATAATGCAGCATATTCTACAAATAATGATTTCTCTAATTTGACTGCTGAAGAACTAGATAAGCACTACATGGTAAATGTTCGTGCGACTACATTGTTAAGTAGTCAATTTGCCCAAGGTTTTGATAAGAAATCTGGTGGTAGAATTGTGAATATGACGTCGGGACAATTTAAAGGACCTATGGCAGGAGAATTAGCGTATGCAACAACGAAGGGAGCAATTGACGCTCTTACTAGTACGTTGTCAGCGGAAGTGGCCCATTTAGGGATAACAGTGAATGCAATTAATCCAGGTCCAACTAGTACAGGATGGATGACTGAGGAGATAAAGCAAGGATTAAGACCGATGTTTCCTTTCGGCAGAATTGGTGAGCCAAAGGATGCAGCAAGACTTATTAAGTTTTTAGTGAGCGAAGAAGCCGAATGGATTACAGGGCAAGTTATTCATTCAGAAGGTGGATTTAAGAGATAATTTTATAATTAAAAAGAAGGTATCTCATTTCAATGAGATACCTTCTTTTTAATCTTTCTTCAATCTTCGTGCAACACCATTCCCTAAAGACTGTAATCCTTGAACGAGGATAATCAAAATAAAGACTGTTGCATACATTACTTCAGGTTCGTAGCGTAAATGTCCGAATCGATATGCTAAATCACCAAGGCCGCCAGCACCTACAAGTCCGGCCATTGCTGTTGCACCGATTAAGCCGATCGTTGCGATTGTTAATCCAAGTACGAGAGACGGGCGAGCTTCTTTAACCATAACGTGCCAAATGATTTTTAAAGTAGAGACTCCCATTGCTTGATATGCTTCAATGACACCGCGATCCACTTCTAATAAAGCAGTTTCCATTAAACGGGCAATGTAAGGGGCTGTGAAGACAACAAGTGGTACGATAACACCTTGCACGCCAATGGACGTTCCCATTAGAAACTTTGTAAAAGGTAAAATGAAGAATAATAGAATGATAAATGGAAGAGAACGAATGATATTAATAACTGTATTAAGAATAGGATAGATAATTTTATTTTCTCGCTGTCCACCAGGTCTCGTTAAAACAAGTGTGACGCCGAGTGGTAATGCAATAAGAATAGAGATAAGTAGTGAAATAGATGTCATTTGAAATGTTTGAATTGTTGCTTCCCATATTACGTTACCCCACTCATCCAAAAAGGACTTGTTTCCCATAATCTGTTCTACCTCCTTCTACGATGATCCCTTGTTCTTGTAAAAATGATAAGGCACGGTGTACTTCACTTTTTTCACCTTGCATATGAACGGTCAGTTTCCCATATGCCTCATGTTTTAACTGCGTAATATTGCCTGATAAAATATTCGGATATACGTGGAAACGTTTTGTAGCGACAGCTAACGCTGGTTCTCCTGAAGCGGTTCCTATAAATGAAAGTGTTACGATTTCCCCGGTGCTTTGTAGTTCTTTCTGTACCTCTTCTGGAATTTTAGCTGCAAACGCGCTATTTACAAATTTCTTCGTAGTTACATGTTGTGGATTTGTAAAAATGTCCTTCACTGTTCCACTTTCAACGACAGATCCATGTTCCATTACAGCAACTTGGTCACAAATACGCTGGATGACATTCATTTCGTGTGTAATTAGCAAAATCGTAATTCCGATTTCTTCGTTGATCTTTAATAATAAATCAAGAATAGAATCGGTCGTTTCTGGATCTAATGCGCCCGTTGCTTCATCACTTAATAAAACTTCAGGCTCATGAGATAGTGCGCGAGCGATCGCTACACGTTGTTTTTGACCACCAGATAATTCACTTGGATAGGCATCTTTTTTATTAAAGAGATCAACAATGCGTAAATACTTTTCTACCCTTTTTTCAATTTCATTTTTGGGAAGACCAGATAGACGTAAGGGTAGTGCAATGTTTTCATAAACGGTAACGGTTTTAAGTAAATTGAATCCTTGAAAAATCATGCCGATTTTTTGTCTCGCCTTTGCTAGTTCTTTTGTCGATAAGGTTGTTAAATCTTGTTCGTTTATAATGATATTTCCTGTCGTTGGTTTTTCTAATAAATTTACACAACGAATTAATGTACTTTTACCAGCGCCGCTATATCCAATGATTCCAAATACTTCTCCCTTTTTTACTTCAAGGGAAGTTGGTTTAAGGGCCTCAACATTCCCTTTTTTTGTTGAGAATACTTTGGAGACGTTTTTTAATTCAATCATTATAGTCAACTCCTACCAAGACGGTAAAACAGAACCATCGAATTTTTTCTCAATGAAATCTTTTACTTCTTTAGATTGATAAGCTTTCTTCAATTTATTTACAACTGCATCATCTTTATTTTCAGTACGAACAACGACCCAGTTCACATATGGTGAATCTTTTCCTTCGCGGAAAATCGAATCTTTTGCTGGACTTAATTTTGCACCTAATGCAAAGTTTGTATTAATCGCAGCTGCTTTCACTTCACTTAGCTGCGTTGGTAATTGAGATGCCTCTAATTCAACAATCTTTAAATTTTTCGGATTTTCAATTACATCTTTTGCAGTCGCTTTTTCTGTAGCTTTTGGATCCACTTTTAAAACCCCTGCTTTTTCAAATAGCTTTAAAGCACGAAGCTCATTTGTTGGATCGTTTGGGACAGCAATTGCGTCGCCCTCTTTTAGTTCTTTTACATCTTTTAAGTTTTTAGAGTATATGCCCATAGGGAATGTTACTGTGGAAAATACTTCAGTTAATTTCATATTACGTTCAGCTTTAAATACGTCTAAATAAGATTTAGTTTGGTAGCTGTTTACATCGAGACTTTTTTCATCTAAAGATACGTTTGGCGCTACATAATCATTAAATACCTTTACATCAATTTCGAGACCATCTTTTGCTGCCACTTCTTTTACCTTTTCAAAAATTTGTTCATGCGGTCCGCCTGTTACGCCGACAGTAATCTTTTTCTCATCTAATGCTTTTACCTCTTTATCAGAATTAGCACCACATGCACCTAACAATAATACCGCTCCACTTACAATACTTAATAACACCTTTTTCATCTATAATTCCCCCTTAATATACGTTCCAAAATAAAAAGCACCTCTCAAAAATAAGAGAGGTGCCGAATAGACGAAATAGGTTCCTCTCTTATCTTCCAAAACGAAAATCGTTCTGCAGGAATTAGCACCTTAGCTTATACGTTATAAGCTCGGTTGCCGGGCATCATCGGGCCAGTCCCTCCGCCACTCTTGATAAGAGTATGTGTATGTAGTTTTTTAATATGGTACTAATAGTAAATCTTACAAAAAGAATTGTCAATATTATTTTCAGAATATATTTTATTTTAAGGTAATCGAAACGTTCCCTTTTTTATGTCCCTTTTCCACATACATATGAGCTTCAGCAATTTCTTCTAATCGGTAAGTTCTATCAATAACGGGCTTTAGTTTTTCCGTTTCGACTAGTTTTTTTAATAGAATCATATCCTCTTTACTTACCTTGGCCATCATTCCATTAACAGATACATATTTTCCATTGGGTGTTAATGTATTTGTACAAAGGGATTTTTTATACTTCCCAACTGCATCAAATATAATATCGTAGCATTTGCCTTGCTTAGTAAAATCTTCTTGCGTATAATCAATTACTTTATCAGCTCCTAAAGATTGCACGAGTTCAAAATTTGAATTACTACAAACAGCCGTAACGGTCGCGCCGAAATATTTAGCAAGTTGTACAGCAGCTGTTCCTACTGATCCGGAGGCACCATATATGAGCACTTGTTGCCCTTTTTTTATACGGCCCTTTCTCAGGAAATGTAATGCTGAAGTTCCACCAAAAGGAATAACTGCCGCTTCTTCATACGTCACATTGGTAGGTTTTAATGTTATTAATCCACTTTCATGTACGCATGTGTACTCGGCATAACCACCGAGGTTTAGTTCTGTTAATGCAAAAATTGGATCACCTTTTTTAAATTGAGTTACATCTGTTCCTACTTCTTCGATTTCACCGGATAACTCTACGCCGAGTACAGGTTTTCTCGGTTTTCTGAAACCTAATATGATCCGCATAGGAATCCAAAATAAGAGGGGGCTATTAAAGCCGCGTATTCTACAATCTCCAGTCGTTACACTTGTTGCGTGAATTTTAATTAATACTTCGTTCTTTTTAGGTGTAGGTTTCTCTATATTTTGAAGCTGAAGAACGTTAGGTGGTCCATACTGTGTGCAAATGATCGCCTTCATAATGACCTCCTGAAATGAGTTGTTGTTATTTACATCATATTTAAAACCTTCATTAAACATGTCGCTATATAGCGAATAAAGATTAAAAATTATATAGATTTCGTAGGAAAAGAGGTGATATTATTTTGGGAAAGGGGGCGACATTATGAAAAAAACTATTATTATTTCAAGTTTAGTGCTTGCAATCAGTCTAGGGGTAGGGTGTAGCAATGAGAAAACAACAAAGACTGATGAACCGAAAAAAGAAGCCATGCAGAAAGAAAAGGAATTAGCAGCGAAGGGTGTTTTCAAGAAAACGAACGAAGCTTTTAAAAATGAAGAAAATGTAACGATGACATATGAGGTAGGGATAAAAGCTGAGGGAACAGAGATGGATATATTAAAGGCTAAGATGCAATTAGAGCCAAAGACAAAGAATTCTCGTTCTGAAATGAATATTTCTGGTACAGATGTTGTAGTGTATACTGTGGATGGTAAAGTTGCTGGTGAGGTGAAAAACCCTAATACAGGAGAAGTTATAACCGTACCAGAGGAGCAATTAAACGCTGGTGGAATGAAAGCGACTCAAGATATTATAGATAATTTAGAAGTACCAGCAGTAGTTTTAGATAAAATGAAGATGGAGAAAAGCGGAGATAAATATAAACTGAAATTTACATTAAAAGGGCAAGAAACAGAAAGTATGTTAACTAGCATGGATGAAACGCAGAAGAAAATGTTACAAGCACAAAATGCGAAGATAGAAGAAGTGGATGCAGAATATATCATTACAAAAGATTTTAAATATGAATCAGCAAAGATAGACATGATTATGAGTAGTAACGGCAAGGATAAAGCACATATTATTACGAACGCAAAATATACGTCGTACGAAAAGTTTGACCCAATACAATTGCCGGCAGCAAAGTAACAGTTTTGATCAGGGGGGACCTAAAATAAGGTGCCCTCTCTTTTTTATACTTTCTTCTTGGGAAAATAGGTACAATATGAAGAGGGAAAACTGTGGAAGAGGAGAGTGTCATTTGAAAAAAAGAAAGATAGTGGTGGTCATTGTAGCTTATACAGTGTTGCTTGCGACATCTATAAATACATATAAAGAGCAACTAGAGCATCCTATTATGAGCGATGTAGGAAAGTTGCTTCCAACGAAAATTAAACGTGTTGAAAATGCTGAGGATGAACGTTCATTAAAACAGTTAGTGCAAGATGCAAATGTTTCTGGAGAGAAGATTTCTATTGCAGGTATGCAACATAGCCAAGGTGGGCAGACGTATTATCCGAACGGTACGATGCTTGATATGAAAGGGTATAATGAAATATTAGAATTCGATCCGGAGAAGAAGAGGATTAGGGTACAAAGCGGTGTCACATGGAATGACATTCAAAAGAAAATCAATCCATATGGTCTTGCAGTTCAAGTAATGCAATCTCAAAATATTTTTACTGTGGGTGGTTCATTAAGTGTAAATGTACATGGGCGTGATATTCGTCATGAAGCATTGATTGATACAGTAGAGTCGTTCAGATTGTTAATGGCAGATGGTACGGTGCGTAATGTAAATAGAGAAGAAAATGCTGACTTGTTTCCATATGTAATTGGGGGATATGGATTATTTGGTGTGATTTTAGATGTGACGCTACAGTTAACAAACGATGAATTGTATGAAACGCATACGAAAGTACTAGATTATAAAGAATACTCTTCATACTTTAAGAATAAAGTGCGAAGGGATGAGAATATACGTATGCATTTAGCACGTATTTCTGTTGCCCCAAATTCATTTTTAAAAGAAATGTATGTAACAGATTATGTACTGGCAGAAGATCAACAGAAGCTGGGAGAGTACAGCAAATTAAAAGAAGAAAATATTATAGCTGCGCCGAAATTTTTACTTGGGTTATCACGTTATAGTGACTGGGGAAAGGGCGCATTTTGGGATATACAAAGAAGTTATTTTGAACGTACAGATGGTAAGTACGAAACTCGAAATAACGTAATGAGATCTGATAGTGCTTTTATGGAATACGATAATCCAAACTTGACCGAAGTTTTACAAGAGTACTTTGTACCGATAGATGGTTTTGCAGAGTATATAGATGATTTGCGAAGCGTTTTAAATGAAGAGGAATTAAACCTTCTTAACATTACAATCCGCTATGTAGAAAAGAATGAGAATGCGGTGCTATCTTATGCGAAAGATGATATGTTTGCGCTTGTGCTTCTAATTAATCAAGGGCGTTCTGAAGATGAAATAAAGAAAACAAAAGTGGTCATTCAAAAGATGATTGATGTTACGTTAAAGCATAATGGAAGTTATTATTTACCGTATTATTCTTATCCGGAAAAGGAGCAACTAAAGAAAGCGTATCCTCGCATAGAAGAATTCCTTCAGAAGAAGAAGGAAGTAGACCCAGAGGAAAGGTTTGTGAATTTATTTTATAAGGAGTATAGCAAATGACATATAGAAGATTTGTAGCCTCACAAAGCATTATTATGATGGCAGGTAGTATGGTATTTCCTTTTTATATACTATTGCTTCGAAATGTAGGAAATAGTTTCTCGCAATTTGGCTGGGCGTACGGCTTATTTGCCTTAACTTCAGCTCTAGTATATCCGTTAGTTGGAAGAATCTCTGATAGGGTAGGTGATAGAAAGTTATTAATTATATATGCATGGTCCATGGCTATATTAATGCTTTTTTTCCCTATTGCAACAGAAGTTTGGCATGTATACATTCTCCAAATTTTAATGGGTATTTTAGGTGCTGTGCAGCGTAATACGGAGAAGACATCGTTAGCACGAAAGGTAGAACAGAAAAAAGCTGGTTATGAGATTGGAAAATATCATGTGTGGACATCGGTTGGAGGAGCAGTAGCAGTTATTGCAACGGGATATTTAGTAGATTTCTTTACGATTGGCACCATTTTTTATATAGCATCTATTTTATATGCAGTGAGTGGAATTGTATTAAGTAGCAAAAAAATATAATCATACCCATTTTTACCTGATTACCCTTTATTTGTTATACTTATGGAGAAGATAAAAGAAAAGGGGACATTGCCTTTGATGAAATTTATAGTTTTAGCTATTCTCACTTTGTTTTTGATTCCATGGACTAGAAGCGGTAATAAAATTCGCGCGGTGGATAAAGGAGGAAATGAGAAAGTTGTAAAGGGTAAGAAATCATCTATTTTAGTTATTCCTGTTTTATTTTGGATAGGTATTGCAATCTATGAATATTTCTGGCTAATTGATGATCGAGCAGATTCTATTCTTACTCATTATTCTGTTGCAGTAGCGATTTTAATTGGTCTTGTTTTATTCTCACAAGAGCAGGTAGGGAAATTAGAAGGTACGCTAAAAGGACTTCTAATGTTCGTTTTACTCGCAAGTTACGGCTATTTTGGTTATTTGCACGATATAGTAATCTCGCAAAAGAAATATGATTCGGTCGTGAAGGTAGAGAAAGATATTTCAGAGCCATTTACTGAAAATGACCAACCGTTTACAGTTCCGCCTAAAACAGCGGAGAATAAAATGAAAAAGGTATTTGGTGATATTCCGAAAGTGGCTTATTTTGAGCTAGGGGAATTAACGCCACAAATGGTAAATGGTGAAGCCTTGTATGTAGCACCGATAGAAGTTTCGGGATTTTTTAAAGCACGTAAAGCGGAAACAATTCCAGGTTACGTAACAATGTCAGGTACAAATCCTGATGCGGAAGCGAAATTACATCTTGGATATAAAATGAAGTATGTACCAAGCATGTTTTTCGGTAATAAATTAGAACGTGTCGTTCGAAAAGCAGAGCCAGATTTAGTTTTTAAAGGGAAACCAAAATTTGAAGTTGATGATAAAGGAAAACCGTATTATACAATGACATACGGTGAGTTTATTTCAGGAAGATCAGGGTTTGAAGTAGAAGGCGTTGTCGTTGTTGATGCACAAACAGGTGATGTGAAACGATATGATAAAGGGAATGCACCTAAATTCGTTGATGGTGTATTAAATCATGAAACAGCATCTACGTTAAATACGTACTTCGGAAAATATATTCACGGATTTTGGAATACGAAATTCTCACAAACTGACATGAAGATGCCGACTGAGTGGGGGACGAAGGAAGGCGTTACGCCAATCTTCGGGAAGGATGGTAAATTGTATTACTTTACAGACTTTACCTCTCCGAAAGAAGGAGTAGATTCTGCTCTCGGTTACTCATTAGTTGATGCACGTACAGGAAAGTTGTATTACTATAACGGAAAAGAAGTGAAGGGAATTATGGACGGTTCGGCTGCTACAGAAGTAGTGGATAATTCCTTTAAGAGAGAGAAATGGCATGGAACAATGCCGGTTATTTATAACGTATATGGTAAACCTTCTTGGATTGTACCGGTTATTGATGACGGCGGATTAGTACGTGCTCATACTGTCATATATGCTTCTAATGCAAAAGTGTTTGCAACAGGTTCAACGCAAAAAGAAGCACTTGAGAATTATAAAAATGCGCTGAGCGGAAGTGGTGATTCATTTAGACCGACTTCAAATGGGAAAGAAGCGCAAAAAGAAGGTACTGTACAACGTGTGTATAAAGAAAAATCAGGTGAAAATACGATTGTGTACGTACTATTAGAAAACGAGCAAAAAGTATTCATGGTACCGGCGAAGAAATTCCCATATGCAATGTTTACAGAAGTAGGAGATCCAATTCAAATCACATATTTAGACACAGGAGAAATGATGGCATCTGTATCTAAATTTACAAATAGTAATTTGAAAAAGTAAAGCGATAGAGATTCTATCGCTTTTTTTACATTATTAAACAGGAAAATACGGTATACTTGACGTATATTCATGTTGTAACTATAATTGTTACGATTAAGTGTTTATATGAAAGGGTGAATGGAAAAAGTGAATGGAGTTAATCACGAAATATATAAACCTGTAAAGACAAACAGGTTATGGATGATTCTTGTATTAGGGACACTTACGGCAATTGGGCCATTATCTATTGATATGTATTTGCCTTCTTTACCAAAGTTAACGGATGATTTACAAACGGGTGCATCCCTCGCGCAGCTTACATTAACTGCTTGTCTGCTTGGGCTTTCAGTAGGGCAGTTATTTATTGGTTCAATTAGTGACATTTACGGAAGACGCAAACCTCTTATTATCGCTCTTATTATTTATGTTGCTTCTTCTTTACTTTGTGCTGTTGCACCATCTATTTGGAGTTTAGTGCTTTTACGTTTCTTACAAGGTGCTTCAGGATCTGCTGGTATCGTTATATCACGTGCAATGGTACGTGATATGTATTCAGGTTCTGAAATGACGAAGTTTTTCTCATTACTTATGTTAGTAAACGGGGCAGCACCTATTTTGGCACCGATTATTGGAGGGCAATTATTACAGTTTACATCATGGCGCGGCGTTTTTATCGTTCTTGGAGTAATTAGTGTATTCATGCTAATATCAGCTACTTTCGTATTACGTGAAACATTACCTCCTGAAGAAAGAGAGACAGGTGGATTATCAGGAACGCTGGCAACATACGGAAAGCTTTTGAAAGATCGTTTATTTATGGGATATGCATTGTCGCAAGGATTAGTAACAGCTGCAATGTTTGCTTATATTTCTGGTTCACCGTTCGTGTTGCAAAATATATACGGGGCATCACCACAACAGTTTAGTTTGTTCTTTGCGATTAACGGTATTGGTATTATTATTGCTAGCCAAGTTACTGGCCGCTTAGCAGGGAAAGTTAATGAGAAAACTTTATTTGTTGCTGGTATTATTATTGCGGCTGTTGGCGGTCTATCATTACTACTTACAATCGCACTTGGAATAGGGCTAATCGGTGTTTTATGCTCGCTATTTCTTGTTGTATCAAGTGTTGGGGTTGTATCAACAACCGGCTTCTCGTTAGCGATGAGAAATCAAAAACAAGCAGCAGGAACAGCATCAGCTTTACTAGGTTTATTACAGTTCATTTCAGGAGCACTTGTTGCACCATTAGTAGGTATTGGTGGAAGCGATACAGCACTTCCTATGGGTGTTGTTATAGCTCTTTGTGAAATTGGTGCTGTATTATGTTATCTATTTATGGCCAGAAGAAGTGAGAAGCAGTTTGAACTGCAACAAAATAAAAAGTTAGAAGCTTAATACAAAAGAGCTGATTCAAACATTTCTTTGAATCAGCTCTTTTTTTCATTTCTTTGAAATAACTCATACATATTATTCATGATTGCATCATATAAGAAAGCAAGTTTATCCCATACCCAGCGGTTACTGTCGACCTCTTTCTCCCCGCAATCAATAATATCAGTATGATCTGTAATTCTATATGCCCTCTCAACGATAATAGGAGCAATCTTCGGTATGCGTGGAATTTCTTTTAAGACATCTGCAAAATTTCCAATGTAGACATGACCGATAATCTCGATTGTTAAAGATTTATCGGATATATTTAGCACAGTATGAAATTGATTTATATGTTGTTTCTTTAAATATTGGGCCAGCTTAAATGGAGCATGCTTCTTCTTTAATACACGGCGAAGGCTCTCTGTATTTTCAATATGAAGTGACTTTTCGCGAATAAGGACGCGAATATCTTCGCCCATAAAGGGTATTGTATTGTACATTGATGATTCTCCTTACAAACTGAACTACGCTTACTTTATGCATATGTAAGTCTAGCATGGTTTGTTCTCTATGTGTGCTTACAGTTTTGTAAGGTGATGCAAAAGTTATTTGCATAAAGTGACGATACTGTGACAAAAATGTTGGTATGTATATTAAGATATCGTCTTAAGTGTAAAAAGTGGGGCGTTCTCGGTATAATAACAAGTGGAGATAAAAGAAACTATAATTAGTAGTAGCTGTAGATAAAAGGAGAATTCGAGATGAAGAAGGTTTTGGGTATTGCTGTAATGGGAAGTATGATCCTTCTAGCAGGATGTAATGGAAATAAAGATACGAAAGAACCGAAAGAAAAGGTAGAGCAATCCACTGAGCAAACAGAAGAAATGAAAGAATACAGCGCAGTACATGAAAAATATGATGCGAAAATAAATAAAGAAATTAATAAGGCGTTACAGTTATTTGAAGTGGCAAAAGAAAAGGGCGGTAAGGAAATAACGAATGCTACATATAAAGAAGATGTGCAAAAGGTAACAACGAGCATGTTAGAAGATATTGATAATATACGTAAAGAAATTCGTGTTCCAAAGTCGAAAGAGCAAGAACATGAGGTATATGTTGGTTTCTTGAATGAATCGGAACAAGCGATGAAAAAATTACAGAAGTTAGCTAAAGAAGAAGATTCATCATTAATTCGTGATATAGAAATTAATTTTGCAACAGCATCGACATACTATAAACGTTTTCAAACAGAAGCGAAAAAATAACCTTGCGCATGCGCAAGGTTATTTTTTCTTTTTACCATCTCCGTCTTCATCCTCGGATACTAATACCTTCTGTTCTTCGTGAAATTCTGAAATTGTTTGGCCAGTAATATTATCGAATGGAGTGTAAAAAGAAGTGATGCTTTTCTTTTTAATGAAGAGTTTATCCCGCATTAACGGGCAGTAAGACCCCCACCTCAAAGTTCAGTGAAAGCAAAGAAGTTAGGTAGGGGATCAACTGCCCGTAAAAGCCCGATTGGTGAGGGCTGATAATCAGTGGGGGATGAACAAAACCCCCACTGATTAAAGTTTCACTTTATAGAAGCCGATGATGACAAGTACAAGTATTACGATTGTTAATGGTAATCCTATAGTAGCAAGAAGTAAGGGATCCATCTTATAACGCCTTTAATACAATTTCTTTTTATTATAAGCGAAAGATTGTAATTTCAATAACTAATATAACAGAAAACTGATTTTTCTAAATATATCCAATTTGATTGACTTTTCATTTTTTCAGAATTATAATTCGAAATATACAATTTGAACCAAATAATAATATAGCAATTTACTTATCCAGAGAGGTAGAGGGACTGGCCCTATGACACCTCAGCAGCGGGTTCTGTAACAGGAACACCGTGCTAATTCCAGCAAGCAAGTCTTGAAAGATAAGTGATGGGCCTTCGTTTATTAAGCCTTGATCTTATTTTTTAAGATCAAGGCTTTTTGTGTTTTAAGAATTAGAGAAGGAGTAATGGCAACAAATATGCCAATAAAACAAAGTAAATTCATTTGTTTAGGGGGTTATTGAAGTGTATGTTATTAAAAAACTATCGGTTATGGTATTCACGCTATGGGTCATTACGACAGTAACATTTTTAATTATGCATATTATTCCAGGTGATCCATTTTCATCAGATGCGAAAATCTTTCCTGAAGAAGTAATACAAAACATGAGAGCGAAGTATCACCTTGATGAACCGTTATGGAATCAGTATGTTGCTTATTTGGATGGGGTAGTTCATTTTGATTTTGGCGAATCTGTTCAATCGACAGGTCAAGGTGTATCGGAAATTATAACAACTGGTTTTGGACCATCGGCAATTATTGGTTTACAAGCACTTGTTATTTCATTGTTAGTCGGAATTGCCGCAGGTACATTTGCCGCGCTATATCATGGGAAAGTGATTGATTATAGTGTGAGCTTGCTTGCGATTCTCGGTATTTCTATTCCTAGTTTTATTTTAGCACCACTATTTATACAAGTATTCGCCATACAATTTGAATTACTACCAGTGGCGTCTTGGGGAACATTTGAGCATACTGTATTACCCTCCTTCGCATTAGCGTTAGGACCAATCGCAGTTATTACAAGATTTGTTCGCTCTAATATGATTGAAGTGTTGCAGAGTGATTATATTAAGCTAGCGAGAGCGAAAGGTATACCAATTAAGAAAATCATTATAAGACATGCTCTTCGAAATGCGATTGTTCCGGTACTTACATTTGTTGGCCCATTAATGGCTGGACTTTTAACAGGGACTTTCGTTATTGAAAAAATCTTTTCAATTCCTGGTTTAGGAAAATATTTTGTAGACAGTATTTTCAACCGAGATTATCCGGTGATTATGGGAACAACCATTTTCTATAGTGCGCTATTAATTGTATGTATTTTTATTACAGATATCATTCATCGTATTGTTGATCCGCGCATTCGTTCTATTACTTAAGGAAGGTGATGTTTAAATGGGGGCTTATGAAATTAATGACCAGTTATTAACGAATGAAGAGAAAAAAGAATTAACGATAAATAAAGATCAGCAAACGATTAGCCGGAAAAAGGAAGTGTTTCGCAAGTTTATATCAAACCCTATAGCAGTTTTAGGGGCAGTGACGTTATTACTAATTATTGTTTTCTCGCTTATTGGCGAAAGTTTAACGCCATTTACTGCGAGTGAACAAGTAAAAGAAGCAACTAATTTACCGCCTAGTGGTGAGCATTGGTTCGGAACAGACGATTTAGGGAGAGATATTTGGGCGCGTACTTGGGCTGGTGGGAAAATTTCATTAACAGTTGGATTGGTAGCAGCAGCTCTTGATATAGGGCTTGGTGTACTTATCGGTGGCTTTAGTGGATATGTGAGAGGACGTAATCGTCTTGGAACGTTAATTGATGAGTGGATTATAAGAGGGATTGAAGTATTATACGGTATCCCATATTTACTGATTGTTATTTTACTATTAATCATTATGAAACCAGGACTTTTTACAATTATTATAGCTCTTGCGTTAACGGGATGGATTGGCATGGCACGTCTCATTCGGGCGCAAGTACTTTCATTGAAACAAAGAGAATTTGTTATTGCAGCAGAGCGATTAGGTACACCTCATATGAAAATTATATACGGACATTTAATTCCAAACTTAACAGGGATTATTATCGTAAATTTATCATTTACAATTCCAGCAGCTATTTTCTCAGAATCATTTTTAAGTTTTATCGGACTTGGAGTACAATCACCAGCAGCGAGCTGGGGCACGATGACAAACGATGCACTCGGGACATTACTAAGCGGAGAGTGGTGGCAACTTTTCTTCCCGGCAATCATGATTGCACTCATCATGTTCGCATTTAATGCGATTGGTGATGGTTTGCAAGATGCGATTGATCCGAAAATCGTAAAACGTAATCGAAAGGAGAAAAAACATGGCACGAATCTTATCTTTAGAAGACGTAACGTTGGCCGTTGAAAAAGAGAATAGTAAGCAAGCAATTGTGAAGCATGTTTCCTTTTCTATTAACGAAGGTGAAATAGTTGCACTTGTCGGAGAAAGTGGTTCAGGGAAAAGTGTTACAGCACAATCAATTATCGGCTTAAATCAAGAATCGATTCATATTGATGATGGAAATATATCTTTCCAATCAAAGGAATTAACGGATTTACAAGAATCAGAATGGAATCAAATTCGCGGGAAAGATATTTCCTTTATCTTTCAAGACCCGCTTTCATCTTTAAATCCGACGATGAAGGTTGGAAGACAAATTACAGAAGTAATTGTGCAGCATGAAAAGAAATCGAAAAAAGAGGCAAAAGAAATTGCAATTAACTTACTAAATGATTTAGGGATACATGAAGCAGAGAAACGCTTTGAACAATACCCGTATCAGTTGAGCGGAGGTATGAGGCAGCGTATTTGTTTAGCAATTGCATTTGCTTGTCACCCGAAGCTCGTTATTGCAGATGAACCTACAACAGCATTAGATGTAACGATTCAAAAGCAAATTATGGAGTTGTTAAAAGAAAGAAAGGAAAAACGAAATACGAGTATTTTATTAATTACACATGATTTGGCACTTGTACGTGAAGTAGCTGACCGAGTAGTAGTTATGTACGGGGGACGTGTTGTTGAAAAAGGAACGATTCAAGAAGTAATTGGCTCACCTAAGCACCCTTACACAAAAAGTTTATTGCAAGCAATTCCGAATATGGATGATTCAGAAAAGGTACTTAGAGCAATTGAGGGAACAACACCTTCAATTGAAACGTTAAATAGTTTTGGATGCCCGTTTGTGAATCGTTGTCCTGTAGCGATAAAAGAATGTATTCATCGCTTCCCAGAGAGAACAACATATTCTGAGGAGCATAGTTCACATTGCTGGCAGCATATTCTGGAGCATAATAAAGCGAAATCAAAAGAGAGGGTGAATGCCTCATGACGACAGATTTAATTACTGTAAAGCAAGTAACGAAAACGTATGGAAGTAAAAATAAAGAAATCGCAGCGTTAAAAGGTATATCACTTTCTATCCCAAAAGGAACAACGCTTGGCATTATTGGAGAAAGTGGTTCTGGAAAGACAACACTTGGTAAGCTCATAGCTGGGATCGAGCGTCCAACGTCTGGTGAAATTGATTATAACGGTCAAGTTGTTCACAAGCTGAAGTCAGCTCATAAGCGGGATTTCTTACAGAAAGTACAGTTCATTTTTCAAGATTCCACAGCTGCATTAAATCCGCGCTGGAAAGTACGCGATATTGTAACAGAAGGCTATATTTCATTCGGTTTAGGCGATAAAGGATTGAAAGATAAGGTCGCAGGTGATGCACTAGAGCGTGTTGGATTAGATAGACGATATATTGATCGCTATCCACACGAATTTAGCGGAGGACAACGTCAACGTATTGCCATTGCAAGAGCGCTATTATGTGAGCCAGAAGTATTAATCCTTGATGAACCAATTTCAGCATTAGATGTTTCACTGCAAATCCAAATTGTACATTTACTGCAAAAGATTCAAAAGGAACAAGGCTATACATATTTATTTATCGCACATGATTTACCGATGGTTCACTATTTATGTGAAAAAGTGGCTGTCTTATACAAAGGAGAACTTGTTGAATTTGGATATACGGACGAAGTATTCCGTAATCCACAACATTCTTATACAAAAACATTATTAGCATCAACACCAAAAATTTCAGGTTAAAGGAGAATGTAGGATGAAGAAGTTTTTATTATTTGTCATTATGACTGTTTTAGCAATAACTTCTGTTGCTTGTGGTAAGAAAGAGACGCAAAAGGCGAGTGCTGGTAAGGGAGAAGGGGATCGATTAGTAACGAATATTAGCAGTGATCCGTATACGCTTGATTCTGCCATTGCGACAGATAGCACGTCAGGTTATGTAATTGGACATTTATTCTCAAGCTTATATACGCAAGATAGTGATGGGAAATATCAAAATGAATTGGCAGAGAAAGAAGAAGTAAATGCAGATGGAACTGAATATACAATCCATTTAAAGAAAGATATTAAATGGTCAGATGGTTCTCCTATTACAGCAAATGATTTTGAATTTGCATGGAAGCGATTATTAAACCCGAAAACGGGTTCTATGAATGGGACAGAAATGTACTTTATTAAAGGAGCAGAGGCATATAATACTGGAAAAGGTGAAGAAGGACAAGTTGGTATTCAAGTCGTTGATCCTCAAACATTAAAGGTAACACTTGAGCACCCAGTTGCTTCTATTAAACAAAAATTAGCAAGTTCATTATTTATTCCATTATCTAAAAAATCAATTGATGATAATAATAAATTAAAAACAGATCCAAAAGAGTTAATTACGAACGGACCATTCACGTTAAAGGAATGGAAGCATAACCAAGCTATTACAGTACAAAAAAATAAAGAATACTATGATAAAAAGGTAACATTAAAAGAAATTGAGTTTCGTATTATTCCAGATTCTAAAACAGCGTACCAATTGTACAAGTCAAAAGAATTAGATTTGCTAAGTAGCTTACCACAAGAGATGATTGAAAAAGAAAAAGGAAACAAAGAATATAAGCGTGTTGCAGGATTCTCATCTTATATTTATTCGTTTAACGTAGAAAAAGAGCCGTTTACAAATGCAAAGGTACGTAAAGCATTTTCATTAGCGGTTGATCGTAAGTTTATCGTTGAAAAACTGTATAAAAATAATGCACAAGAAGCATATGCTTTTGTTCCAGAAGGAGCAAAAACACAAGGTGGTCGTGATTTCCGTAAAGAAAAAGGTGATTACGTAAAATTCGATTCAGCAGAAGCGAAAAAATTATTAGAAGAGGGCATGAAAGAGCAAGGTTGGTCTACATTACCTGAAGTAACATTAAAATTCACTACAGATACACAACATAAAAAAGTAGCAGAAGCAATGCAAGAAATGTTTAAGAAAAATCTTGGTGTAGATATTAAATTAGAAAATAAAGAGTGGAAGAGTTACATCGACACATATAAGCAAAGTGATTTCCAATTAGCTTATATGGGATGGGGCGGCTCTCTATTGGATCCGATTACTAAACTAGATTTATATGCAGGTGATGGTCCAAACAACTATGCAAAATGGCATAATAAAGAATTTGATGCTTTAGTAAAAGAAGCAGAAGTTGAACAAAACGAAGATAAGCGTTTTGACTTATTGCATAAAGCAGAAGATATTATGTTTGATGATACACCATTAATCCCAATTATTTTCCCAAGCTCTTCGTATTTACAAAAATCATCAGTATCTGGCGTTCAATTCATTATTGGTTCTAGTCCAGAACTAAGATACGTAAAAATTAAAAAATAAAGAAGTAGGCAATCGCCTACTTCTTTATTTTATTTCTCTTTTATATTCTTTTTTCGTTCCATCAGAGAATATAACTTCTAAAGCGAATTTTTGGTAATCTTTATCAAGTTTGAACACGTTTACTACTTGATCAATTACTTCTTGGTCAGGAGTATCTTTATCAAATTTTAATTCTTGTAGAAGTGGGCTTAATTTTGTAATAGCCTCGTCGCCTGTTAATTTTACATCTGCTTTATGGTCTTCAACTTTTGCTTCCATTTTTTTATCGGCTGCTACATTTTTATAATCAGCTTCGTAGTCTTTCTTCGTATCTTGATAGTCTGCTTTTAAATCAAATTCATTAAAGTTTAGTTTTAAATCTGCAGGAGTCTCATTTTTTGCTTCTTCAGTCGTTTTCTTATTAGAAGTTGTATCTTCTTTTGCAGGAGCTTTACATCCTGTTAATGCAGGTACTAGCATAAGAGCTAATAAAATTGATAGTAAAATTCTCATTATAAATTCCTCCTTATGTAACTTCTTTCTATACAAGTTTTTCCTAATTTTATGTAATTATGTATGTGTTGAAAATAAATTATTTTCTCATAGCTTTAAGGGTAAACGCGCAATTTAAATCAAAAATGATTTGTATGTATATGGTAAATTAAAGTTATAAGGAGGTACTGAAATGCATGAAGAATATAAAGAGATGATAAAAAAAGCAATCGAATATATAGAGAATCATTTACATGAAGAGCTTACAACAGAAAGAGTGGCATTTCACGGTGCAGTATCGATGTACCATTTTCATCGTATTTTTCAAAGTTATATTGGGATGAGTGTAACGGATTATGTTCGTAAGAGAAGATTAACTCATGCTGCACAGGCTTTAGTATCGACTGAAAGAGCAGTCATTGATATTGCAGTGCAATATGGCTTTTCCTCACAAGAGGCATTTACTAGAGCTTTTAAAAGAATGTTTCAATTACCACCAAAAAAATATCGAAAGTATTTCCAGTCATTTTATATAGAAAGAGAGGGCGTTTCAATGGAAAAAGGTATACCAAAAGGATGGGTATTCAGCGGAAGTCATCCGGCTGAATATGAAATGGGTTTAGATTACGAAGTTGTTCATCAAGGAAAAGTATCTGCATACATAAAAGCAAAAGAGAACGTTACGCATGGAGGCTTTTCAACATTAATGCAAATGTTCCGAGCGGATAAATATGTAGGTAAGAGATTACGTTTAACAGCATTCATTAAGAGTGAGAATGTAAAAGATTGGGCAGGATTGTGGATGCGAGTAGACGGAAAAGATACAGAGCCTATTGCTATGGATAACATGCAAAATCGTCCAATTAAAAATACGAATAACTGGCAATCATACTCCGTTGTACTAGATATAAAAGAAGAAGCACTTGGTATTGCATTTGGTGTTTTATTATCAGGAGAAGGCTGTGTGTGGCTAGATAGTATTCGTTTTGATGAAGTTGATGAAAAAATTCCATCAACAGATCTAGCAGAAAACTTTTATGAAACACTCCTAGAAGAGCCGGTGAATCTGCAATTTGAAGAAATAAAAAATTAAAAAGTAAGGAGAAAAGATATGCTCAAATATGTAAAACTAATAAGTATTAGTTTAGTAGTATCGTCTTGTATTATGGGAATCAACTATTTAATTAGCTATCTTTGGTCAGGGCATATACCTTCTTTGACGTGGAGAACATATTTGATGTTTGTGTTTATATTTATGATGAGTTTTGGTTCAATACAAAAAGAGAGCTATGAAGAGAGTTGATAATCGTCCTTTTATTCTTCTTAGTATTAATACATATGTATTTATCACTGCATTGGAAAAACAGGTTTGCCGTTTGGGATTATTTCCCGCAACATATGCAGCAAATGGTTATTATACAATAATATTCGGCGGAGTTAGTTTGGAGAAAAACATTATTTCATTATTACTTATTATACTAGTTACACAATTGGTAGCGGGAATCACTATAGGTATAAAAGGAATAGTAAAGAGGAGAAGTTCTGTAGTTAAAGAAGCATAAAGTAAAAAAGGTATCCTTCGTGGGATACCTTTTTTACTAGCGTTTATTATTTTACAACTTCTGTCCACTTGTAGTTAAATTCACCGCCGAAGTCTGTTGTTACAAGTCCTTTAATAAATCCGCGTTGTAGGTAAGAACGGCCTTGTTGGTATAAAGGAGCAACAGCACCATCTTGTAATAAGATTTTTTCAGCTTGCTTCATTGCTTCCCAGCGACCTTTTTCATCACCAGCTAAATCAGTTTTTACTTTACGAATAAGCTCGTCGTACTCTTTGTTAGAGTATTTATCGAAGTTATAAGCACTATCTGTTGTGAATAGATCTAAGAATGTAATAGGATCTGCGAAGTCAGGGCCCCAGCCATCAATTCCGATTTCGTAATCACCACTTAATAGTAGTTTTAACTGTTGTTTACGTGGTTGAGGTTTTAAAGTCACTGTTAATCCATCTAGATTCTTTTCTAGTTCACCTTTTAAATATTCGCCAGTCTTTTTAGCTAAAGCATTATCGCTTGTTAATAGTTCAATTGTTACTTTGTCAGTACCAAGTTCTTGTTTCGCTTTTTTCCAGTTTTCTTTCGCTGTTTTCACATCATCTTTGACTAAATTTCCATTTTCTTTACGGAAGTCATTACCGTCTGGACTTTTTGCGAATTTCGCAGGAACCATTCCTTCTGCTGGGATTGCACCGTTATTTAAAATTGTTTCTACGTACGCTTTTTTATTCATTGCTTCGTTAATAGCGAGGCGTGCATGTTGATTTTTTAATACTGCATTTTTCTGATTTAGTCGTAAGAATTGGATACCGACTTCAGCGCGTTCCTTGAAGTTGGAATCGTTCTTATACTTATCAACAAACTCCGCAGTTAAAGCAACACGATCAATTTGTCCTGAATCATATAAGTTAACTTCTGTAGATTTATCTTTAACGACATTGAAGTTGATTTCTTCTAGTTTTACAGTTTTAGCATCCCAATAGTTAGGGTTCTTCTTCAATTGGAAGCTTTGTTCATGTTTCCAGTTATCTAATGTGAAAGCCCCGTTGTAAATTAAATGATTCGTTTCTAAACCGTATTTATCACCTTGAGATTTTAAATACTCTTCATTGATTGGTAAGAATGTTGCAAATGTCGTTAAGCTTAAGAAGTAGGGAACAGGGCGGTCCAGTTGTACTTCTAAAGTTTTATCGTCAAGAGCTTTAACGCCTAATTGATCGATTGCTGCTTCTTTTTGGTTTATTTGTTTCGCATTTTTTATATCAAAGAATAAGAATGCATATTCAGCAGCTGTTTCAGGGTTAACGGCACGTTGCCAAGCGAAAATAAAATCTTTTGCTGTAACAGGAGTACCGTTTGACCATTTCGAATCACGAAGATGGAATGTATATTTTGTTTTATCGGGACTAATGTCAACTGACTCAGCGACACCAGGGATTGGTTTATTATCTTCTCCCATTGCATACAAACCTTCAAAAACATTTCTCATTACATTCATGGATTCCCCATCTGTCGCTTTTGCAACATCCATTGTTGGAATTTCTGAAGCAAATGATAAGTTAATCGCTTGTTTATCAGGTGCTTTATCGTTCGCTTTTGCTCCGCCTGCATTATCTTTATTTCCCCCGCAAGCAGTTAGTAGTAGACTTGCCCCTAAAACAGATGCAACAACAGGTACAACTTTTTTCTTCATTGTTCTTTCCTCCCTAAATGTGTTGTTCGTAACGTCATAATGTCCATGTCTTGAAGTGTAGCTATAGAAGAAGAGAAAACCTATTATAAATATGTGTATATAGGTAATCGGGTGTTCTATATGTATATACATGTTGAACTATAATCTATCGTTATATGTTTCAACTTAGTAGACATTACATTTTGATGGTGAAATATTTTGTTTATTTTATTATTTAGAATATTAACACTGGAAAGAACTATATGTCAATAATAAAAAGTGGAGTGTTAATTTCTTGGAATAATATATTGAAAAAGCAGATTTCCTCATATTAGGGAATCTGCTTTTAATATATTTTACTAAAAAAACAATGGGTGTGGGTGGGAACACGATGATCCAAGTTGCATTTTATCCCGCATTAACGGGCAGTAAGATCCTCACCTCAAAATTCAGTGAAAGCAAAGAAGTTAGGGGGGATCAACTGCCCGTAAAAGCCCGATTGATGAGGGCTGATTAAAGTTTCACTTTATTTTTCAATTTTTGCCCATTTGAAGTTTAATTGACCAGCAAAGTCTACTTGCACAATGCCTTTTACAAAGGATCGCTCTAAATAAGATTCGCCTTTTTGGTAAAGAGGAGCGATAACAGAGTCTTTAAACAATATTTTTTCTGATGCTAGTAACGCTTCCCAGCGAGCTTTTTCATCACCAGCCAAGGTAGTTTTAACTTTTTCAATTGTGTCATCAAACTCTTTATTAGAGTAATGATCTAAATTGTAAGGGTTATTCGTCGTAAATAGTTCAAGGAATGTAATTGGATCAGCAAAGTCAGGGCTCCAACCGTCAATTCCAATCTCGTAGTCACCTTTTAATAAGAGTGAAACTTGTTGTTTACGTGGTTGCGGTTTTATATTTACCGTTAAGCCATCTAAATTCTTTTCTAGTTGTCCTTTTAGGAACTCACCAGTTTTCTTCTCAAGGTCACCATCACTTGTTAATAATTCTAATGTTATCTTTTCAGAACCAAGTTCTTTTTTTGCTTTCTTCCATAATTCTTGTGCAGATGTTGTATCAACTTTTGTTAAATCGCCGTTTGCAGTACGGAAGTCTTTTCCATCAGGCCCTTTTGCAAAGTTTTTCGGCACGAGACTAAAGGTTGGTGTAGAGCCATCATTTAATAACGTATTTACAAAAGATTTTCGATCAATTGTTTGATCGATTGCTTGGCGTGCAGAAACGTTTTGAAGTACTTTGTTTTGCTGATTCATACGTAAAAACTGTACCCCTACGTTCGGACGTTCTTTAAAGTTAGCATCCTTTTTATATTTATCAACGAAGTCAGATGTTAGTTTTATACGGTCTAATTGTTTGGATTCGAATAAATTTACTTCTGTTGATTTCTCTTTCACAACGTTGAAATTGATTTCTTCGAGTTTGACATTATCTTTATCCCAATAGGTAGGGTTTTTCTTAAATTTAAAGCTTTGTTCATGCTTCCAATCACTTAGTGTAAAAGCTCCGTTGTACAAGATTTTGTTATCTTCTAAAGCGTACTTATCACCTTGTGCTTTAAAGAATTCCTCGTTGATTGGTAGAAATGTTGGGAACGCCGTTAAGCTAATAAAATACGGAACAGGGCGCTCTAATTCTACTTCAAACGTATGGTCATCAACTGCTTTTATACCAAGTTGATCGGATGGGAGTTCTTTGCTATTAATTTTTTTAGCGTTTTTAATATCCAGGAATAAAAAAGCATATTCAGAAGCTGTTGCTGGATCGACAGCTCTTTGCCAAGCAAAGACAAAATCTTTCGCTGTTACAGGTGTGCCGTTCGACCATTTTGAATCTCGTAAATGGAATGTGTATTTCGTTTTATCAGCACTTACTTCATGAGATTTCGCAACGCCAGGAACAGGTTTATTACCTTCACCAAGATTGTATAAACCTTCAAATACGTTTCTCATTACTTGACCAGAATCAGTATCTGTAGCACGAGCCGTATCCATTGTTCGAATCTCAGTAGGTGAAGATAAGTTTAAAACTTGCTTACTAGGTGCCTCATCTTTTGCATTTGCTCCGCTCGCTTCGTTTTTATAACTACCGCAACCAGATAATAAAATACTTACTCCTACAACTGATGCAATACCGGGTACAAACTTCTTTTTCATTTGATTTTCCTCCTAAATAGTTAATAAGATTGGATGATGATGAGGGAAATGAAAAACAAAAAATCCCTCTTTTCGTATTGAGAAAGAGGGATTTTTACGTACAAGTTATGCACCCGTATATAAACGAAGTCCCTCATTCTATCTTTCAAGCACAAAGCTTGCAGGAAGTGGCACAGTATTCAAAATGAACCTGCTGCCGAGGTTTCAAAGGGCCAGTCCCTCCACCTCTCTTGATACAATGAGTAAACAAATAAATTTTATTAATTTTTGTGTTTCTTTGATAATTCAAAATCTTACACCTTAGATAATGAAGTGTCAATCAAATGGAATGTAGTTTAAATTTTCAGTTTTATTAAAAATAAAAAAACCACTGCATATGGCAGTGGTTTCCCTACTAGAAGTTAAAGTTATCTGGATCTGGACCAACGCGATGATTTTCATTTAAAGCTTGAATTGCTTTCATATCATCCGAGCTTAATTCAAAGTCAAAGATGTTTGCATTTTCAATAATGCGGTGCTCTTTAATAGACTTAGGGATTGTTACAACTTCATTTTGTAGATCCCAACGTAAAATAACTTGTGCAGTCGATTTATTATATTTCGTAGCGATTTCTTGTAATGTTGGGTGATTAAGTAGCTGCCCCTGCATTAATGGTGACCAAGCTTCAAGCTGGATGTTATGTTCTTTACAGAAGGCATGTAATTCTTCTTGTGCTAAACGTGGGTGGTATTCCACTTGGTTAACCATTGGTTTAATTTCTGCAATTTCAAATACGTCTTGCAAATGGTGAATATGGAAATTACTCACACCGATAGCACGAACACGACCATCTTTATAAAGCTGCTCTAAAGCTTTCCATGATTCAGTGTATTTTCCTTTTACAGGCCAATGTACTAAATATAGATCTAAATATTCTAGACCTAATTTTTCTAATGTAGTTTCAAATGCTTGTAGTGTTGACTCGTAACCTTGATCACTATTCCACACTTTTGAAGTGATGAATAACTCTTCACGAGGAATACCAGATTCTTGAATTGCCTGTCCAACGCCTTCTTCGTTTTTATATATCGCAGCAGTATCGATACTACGGTATCCATTTTTTATAGCTGCTTTTACAGAATCAATTACTTCTGTACCATCTTCAACTTTAAAAACACCCAAGCCGAACCAAGGCATTTTCACGCCGTTATGTAATGTTGTACAGTCGTTTAAACTTGTTAAAGTCATATTAATTCCCCCTAGCTTTTTTATTGGTCGCTTCAACTGCTTGTTGAATGACTTCTGAAAAATTATTTTCATATAGAACTTTTAAGCCTTCAGCCGTTGAACCTCCTGGTGTTGTTACTTGTTCGCGGAGCATAGCTGGATCCTGATTTTGCTGGAGCATAGCGGCAGAGCCAGCAATCATTTGAATGACAAGGTGTTTTGCTGTTTCCTCATCAATACCATAGCTTTTCGTTGCTTCAATTAAACCTTCAGCAAAGTGATAGAGAAAAGCGGGTGCACTACCAGTAACTGCGGTAAGTTGGTGAACTTCCTCTTCGGTACAAAACTGTGAGGTACCGATACCTTTTAAAAGAAGTTGTAACGTTTTTTGATGTGTTTCATCTACAGAATGTCCCGTCGTATATAAGGAGATAGACTTTCCAATCCCAGCAGCTGTATTTGGCATAATCCAAGCAACAGGTGTCCCTTGGGGAAGTCTTTCTTCTAGATAAGATGGTCCGATTCCGGCAGCAACTGTCACGACAAATTGATTAGTTAGAAGAGGGGATAGATCCGCTAATAGCTGTTCATGTGCGACAGGCGGCATTGCTAAAACGATTGTATCTACAGATTTAATATGCTGTTTCCAATCTGTTGTAATCGATAGATCATATTGAGTTTGTAATTGCGTTAGTTTTTCTATGTTACTTCGGTTGGAAACAATAATTTCTTCGATGTATTCTTTACTTGTTGTAAGTAGTCCAGCAAATATAGCTTCTGCCATACGACCGGCACCAATAAATAAAATTCGATGTTTATTAGGCATATCCTTTATTCCTTTCTGATGAGAATATGTTATAAAAAACGATACCATTTTTAAGAGAATTTTGTAAAAAGAAACGGCTTATCGTAAGTGGAATAGATGAGTGGCGAGTTTTACAGGAGAAAATTTATAGTAAGTATAAGAGTTATTTCTTATACTGTTGATAGGGAGTTTATTACATATCTGGGGAGAGATAAATATGGTTAGAAGTCCACTTTTTTTACTCATTTCTAGTATTATTTGCATATTAGTTGGATTCTATATCCGATCAAGTTATATTGAAATTTTCGCATCGGTTATGGGGATTATTAATGTTTGGTTACTTGCAAGGGAAAAGGTATCAAACTTTTTATTTGGGATGATTACAGTTGCGGTATTTCTGTATATTTTCACTACACAAGGCTTATACGCAATGGCAGTATTAGCAGCCTTCCAATTTATATTTAATGTGTACGGTTGGTATTACTGGATTGCGCGTAGTGGGGAGGAGAAGGTAAAACCGACAGTTCGCTTAGATTTGAAAGGATGGATTATTTATATACTTTTTATTTTAGTTGCTTGGATTGGTTGGGGATATTATCAAGTCCGTTATTTAGAATCGACAAGTCCATATTTAGATGCTTTAAACGCTGTATTAGGATTAGTAGCTCAATTTATGCTGAGCCGAAAAATCTTAGAAAATTGGCATTTATGGATTTTGTATAACATATTTAGCATTGTGATTTATATTTCAACGGGCTTATACGTCATGTTAGTATTAGCTATTATTAATCTATTTTTATGTATCGATGGCTTGCTAGAATGGAAGAAAAACCATAAAGAGCGAGAATGTGTAAATAATTATATTTAGAAAATAATTGTAATCAAAAACCCCCCTGAAGCATATACGTTTCAGGGGGGTTAAATATAGTGTGAATTTATGCTTTTGTCATACCAAGCAATACAGCGCCGCCGATAATTAAAACACTACCTAGAGCAATAAAGATTAATTGACGTTTTGTTTTCTTTTCACCTAAGAAGACAATCGCACCGAATGTTGAGATAACGATTCCAGTTTGAGATAATGGGAAGCTTGTCGCTACTCCGACACGTGGTAATGAAAGAAGTAAGAATAAGTTTCCTGTTCCCCAAAGTAAACCAGATACAGCATTACGAATTGCATATTTGTTAAATGGTTTATGTTTAGACGTCAGTACAACCGCACCAACGAACATACCAACTGCCTGTGGTAAAATAGCAGACCAACCATCGATATTATACCAACGAATAATAATTACATATACAAGATAGCCGAAAGTAGAAACAATTAAAGTAAGAAGTCCCTTTTTCAATTGTCCTGGTGGCTGTGCATTTTCTTTATCATCTAGTGATGTGAATACTACACCAACTACGATTAATAGGATTGCAATCGTTCCCAGAACAATCGTTGTAGTAGTAGTCCACTCACGAAAAGCGATAACTCCAAAGATAGAAGTTGCAACAAGTTGCATACCAGTAGAAATAGTTACAGTAGTTGAAACACCTAGTTTTTCAACTGTTTTTAATTGGTTTACTTGTCCTAAAGCCCAGAATAAACCTGAAATAAAGCCAACAATCAAGACTGTCATTGTTAAAGTTGGTTGAGTAAATACATACATAGTTGTTGCGAAGAATAGAGCACCGATTGTCATACCTACCGTTTGGCTATATGCACCACCGCCCATTTTTACGCTTACTAATAAGATGTTTCCCCATGCGATTGCAGGAAGAAGCGCTAATAAAATGTCCATTACAAGACTCCCTTCGGTTTTCTATACCAATATAATTACATAGCGTTCTAACGATCGGTAATGCCCCACTAATAGAGTAGAAGATTACCGATCGCTAAAACAGGATGAAGAATTTACGATATAAATGCGTTTTCATTTCTTCATTTTTTGAAACACTTTCATATAATAACAGGAAATTACCTATTTTAGAAAGTGAATTCAAATAAAATGTATATTTAAATAAGGGAAAAAATTCAGTTATTATTTAGGTCATTTTATTTTTCGGGAAATAAAAAAAGCAGCTTTTGTCGAAAACTGCTTTAGGAAGTGGTAATTCGCTTGTTAATGATTTGAATACATAATAAAAATAGTAATGACATGCTAATTGTTATGATGACAAGAGTCCAAGCGAGTTGCATATTACTTGCATCAATAGCCATATAAATTGCAGTTGGAATCGTTTGTGTTTTGCCAGGTATATTTCCTGCAAACATTAAAGTAGCACCAAATTCCCCGAGTGCGCGAACGAAGCTTAAAATCATACCGCTAAGTAGCGCGGGGAATGCAAGTGGGAGTGTAACGTGTAGAAAAACTTGATATTCACTCGCACCAAGGTCGCGCGCACCATCTTCAATTTGCACATTCGCGATGGAAAATCCTGTTTTTGCTGATTGATACATGAGCGGAAATGCAACGACTGTAGAAGCAATGATAGCAGCAGTAGATGTAAACATAATGGACTGCTGAAATAATGATTCAATCCACTTTCCAATGGGACTGTTATTTCCAAAAATGATAATTAGAAAAAAGCCGATAACAGTTGGTGGAAGCACCATTGGTAATAAGAAAATAGTTTCTAGTAGTACTTTATATCGCCACGAGGAGCGCGCTAATGCTCGTCCAATAATCGTTCCTAAGATCGTAACGATAATGGTGGCGCATGCAGCTACTCGCAAGGATAGAAAGACAGGTGACAAAATTGTATCAAAGCTCATAGAAATTATGGCAGGATTGTAAATCCATATTTCTTAAAGATAGATTGTGCATCTTTTGATTGCAAATACTCATAGAATGAAGTCGCCTCTTTCTTATGCTTAGATTCCTTTATAACACCTAAAGGATAGTGGATTGGCTCATGAGAATTAGCCGCTACCGCCTCTACAATTTTCACCTTGTCTGAAACGAGAGCGTCTGTTTTATATACAATACCAGCATCAACATTACCTGTTTCTACATATGTTAACACTTGGCGAACATCTTTTGTAAATACGATTTTATTTTGAACGTCATTCCAAAGATTTTCATGTGTGAGAGAAGCTTTTGCATATTTTCCTGCAGGTACAGATTCGGGTGTACCAAGTGCGATTTTCTTGATTTTCGCATCCTTTAAATCTTGAAATTTTGTAAGAGAACTATCTTTTGGAACGACTAGAACTAGTTCATTTCCAAGAAGGTTTTTCCCTTCTTTTTCATTAATGAATTCTTTTTTAACAAGGGTTTGGAATTTATCTTCTGCTGCAGAGAAGAATAAATCAGCAGGTGCACCTTGTTCGATTTGTTGTTGAAGTGCACCAGAAGCACCGAAGTTAAAAGAAAGTTGAATAGTTGGTTCTTTCTCTTTATATTGTTTTTCAATTTCTTTTAGTGAATCTTGTAAACTTGCAGCCGCTGATATAGTCAGCTCCACTGATTTTCCCTCTTTAGCAGCTGACTTTTCTTCGCTTGAACAAGCTGCACTGAATATAAGAAGAAAAGAAAGTATAAGTACCCCAATGGATCGTAATGTAAATTTGTTCATAAAAAATCCCCCTTCGTTTACTAAACTAATTATAACTAATTATAACTAATTATAACTAATTATAACTAAATATAACTAGTTATAATTGAATATAATTTGAACGATATAGTTGTTTTTAAAAACTAGGAGAAATATTCTTTTCTTTGTTACAATGAAGGAAGAAAGTGAGGAATCGTCTATGGATCATCATTCCTACACAACGGAAGAAGTAGCAAAGCGATTAAAAGTATCAAAACTAACTGTATACGACTTAATTAAAAAAGGAGAACTGCCTTCTTATAGAGTTGGTAGACAGATGCGCATTGATGCAGCTGATTTAGAACAATATATAAAGCAAATGAAAACAGGGAAGGTACAATTTACTCCTGTAAAGAAGGACGAAATTAGTAGTTCGAATACACGCATCATTAGTGGTCAAGAACTAACGTTAGATATGTTGGCAAAGCATATAGAAAATCGATTGCCAAATTTTAATATATTGAGAGCGTATCAAGGTAGTTTAACGAGTTTAGTGAAGATGTACCAAGGAGAAGGAAGTGTCGTTAGTTTACACTTATTTGATGGTGAAACGGGTACATATAATGTTCCTTACGTAAAACGTATTTTAGTTGGACAACCATATATTATGATGAATTTATTAGCAAGAAATGTTGGGTTTTATGTGCAAAAAGGGAATCCACAAAATATAAAAACATGGGCTGATTTAGCTCAGTCATCTATACGATTTGTAAATCGAGAAAAAGGTTCTGGTATTAGGGTGTTAGTGGATGAGCAATTGCGAATTCAAAAATTAAGTAAAGAAGATATTAACGGGTATGAATGGGAAGAATCGAATCACCTTGGCGTTGCCTCGCAAGTCGCGAATGGAAAAGCTGATATTGGGGTAGGATCAGAAAAGTTTTCCCAAATTGTGAACGTAGACTTTATTCCAATAATGAAAGAGCAGTATGATTTAGTACTTCTGAAGAATAAAGAAAATGAGGAACTTATTGAGGTTATAAAAGAGGTTTTGCAATCTGAAGAGTTTCACAATGAATTAAAAGCAATTGGTGGATATGATATAAGCAAAACAGGCCAAATTATATATGAAACAAACTAAAAGGCTGCTTGTCTATAAGACGAGCAGCCTTTTCTATATATAAAGGGGTTGGGGGAAACAAAGTGTTAAATAAGACTTTGAGCAAGTGCATAAATGAATGCAGTAAGAAGAGTAGCTCCACTTGCAAGTCCGATAAAGTGAAACTTTAATCAGTGAGGGCGGGGTATCCCTCGTTGATTATTAGCCCTCACCAATCGGGCTTTTACGGGCAGTTGATCCCAAACCTAACTTCTTTGATTTCGCTGAATTTTGAAGTGGGAGTCTTACTGCCCGTTAATGCGGGATAAAGTCTGATTTGTTGAAAGTAATGTTGTTCATTATAATCTCTCCTTATTTGTTTAATGTAGTTGCAACTGCTTTTGCATCGACAAGTGCGGATAGCACCATGCCCATTGTATTGAAAAATTTGTTTGATTTCATTTTGTTCATCATGCGTATCCGCTCCTTTTCGAATTGTTGTTGCCCTGCTTTCTGTCTTAATTATATGAAATATGGCTGCCTGCAACTATCGAATTAGCTTACGGGAGGATTACACTTTTGTAAGAAAAAAAGACATTCATGTAAGAATGTCTTTTAAAGCATATTGATATGATGATGTGCTTCAATTGTTTTTAAAAAGCTTCGCATCGAATTGGTCATGTAACTATCTTTACGGCGTATGAAAACAGTTGAAATACTACCATATTTCTCCGGAATTGGATGACAGTGTACTTTACCTGCTGTAGAAAGGTGCTGCACCGCAGACTGGGGGACGAGTGTAATCCCAAGACCGAGCGCTACGCTATTTAATATAGTTTCTAATATGTTAAACTCCATAATTCTTTTTGGTAACAAACCTTCATCTTTAACCCATCGTTCAAGCTTGGAACGGTATCCACATCCTTGATTAAAAACGAGTAGGGGCGTCGTAGTAAATTCCTCTATATGAAAAGCTTTATTTTGTGTAACAAGCATTAATTTCTCAGTACTAACATCGTATTGTTCAATTAGTGGATGTTTAATAGGACCTGATATAAAGGCGCCATCTAATTGATGATCGAGTACTTCTCTAATAAGCTCTTCCGTTATACCAGCTTGTAATGATAAATCGACATTTGGATAGCTTTTGTAGTAAGAAGACAAAATGGTAGGCAATGTACTGACTGTTTCGACTGTACCAATTTTTAATATGCCAGATGGTGTTTCACTATCTAAAAACACTTGTTTTAGCTCTTCAACATCTTGCAAAATTTTATGAACGTAAACGAGCATTTTTCTTCCTTCAGCTGTTAAAGTCATGCCTCGCTTATGACGGTAAAAGAGAGGTGTTTTCAGCTCGTTTTCTAATTGTTTAATACGTGCGGTTACATTTGATTGTACATAATTTAATTCCTTTGCTGCGCCGCTTACACTACCGCGGTCGGCAACGCTCTGGAAGATTTGTAAGTCTCGTAATTCCATTTTATGCTCCTCCTTGATGTTAACTATCATTATAAATGATAGTTAACATCATTTTGAATCATTTTACGTGATATATTTTTTCTTTTACAATTCTCTTTGTGCAAATAGAAAGAAGCGGGGGATTGTGGTGAGAAAAGGTCAAATGATAATAGGTGCTTTGGCATGTTTAATTGCAAGTATGTCATGGGGAGCGATGTTTCCGGTTGCTGATCATGCTCTAGAATACATAGATCCATTTTATTTTTCGTTTATTCGTTATGGAGCGGTAGCAATTGTATTGATTGCATTATTGCTAATGAAAGAAGGAAAGAAGGCATTTCGCTTAGAAGGAAGAGGAAAGTTACTCGTCTTTTTTGGAACAATGGCTTTTACCGTATATAATGTATTAATTTTTCTAGGACAAATGTTAATGGGAAAATCAGGTGTGATGGTAGCTTCTATTATGGAGGCGCTTATGCCGATGATTTCAATTTGTATTTTATGGGGATATAAAAATATAAAGCCGAAGAAGTATATGATAACGAGCATGATTATCGCGTTTGTAGGGGCTATATTTGTTATTACGAAAGGTGATATGAGTTTCTTTTTAACATTGAAAGATAACATGTTTTCGCTAGCATTTATATTTGTTGGTGTTGTAGGATGGGTAATTTATACGATGGGTGGTCAAACGTGTAGCGATTGGTCAACATTACGCTATTCTACTTTGACATGTGTATTGGGTACAACTGTCACAGGAATTATAACTATAATCATTACGTCACTTGGATATGTATCTGTTCCAAGTATGGAAACGATTTCTATTGTGAAATATGATTTATTATTTATGATGACATTACCAGGTATTGTAGCGCTACTTGCTTGGAACTACGGTGTGAAAATCTTATCATCAATTAATGGTATTTTATTTATTAACTTTGTGCCAATTACTACTTTAGTTATTATGATGATACAAGGATATAAAATAACGACATTTGATGTATTAGGAACATTATTTGTTATTGCAGCGCTTATTCGTAATAATGTTTGTCAGAGAAAAGAAGAAAATATAAATAAACAAATTTTGCAAGAAAAGCAATTGCGTCAAGCTGTTTAATAGGCAACTGGAGGATTTTATATGTTAGAAAGTTTATTGTTTTTCTTTGCTGCTGGAGTTGCCTGCGAGCTTGCAGCAATTAATCGAAACGGTCGTAAAAATATAAAACAACAAGCTGAACTGATACAGCTTTTAAAAGACTTGAAGGAAAGAAAAAATTAAAAAGACGACCGGGCATTGATATGATCCCCTTATAGTAGACAGGAAAAAGAAAGCACATTAACCTGTTTACTATGGAGGGGATTTTTTTATGGGAAAAATTAGAGTCACTTACGATGTAGAATTTAAGAAAAAAGCTATAGATTTATACTTAAAAGAAGGCATGAGCTATAAAACCATTGCGAAAGAATTGGGTATTCATCACTCGGTTGTAAGTCGTTGGGTGAAATACTTTGAAGCTGAAGGAATCAAAGGACTAGAAGAAAAACGCGGTAAAGCGAAAGGACCAGGTTTAGGTAGACCAAGGGTTAGACCCGAAGATCCTGAAGCTAAGATCCGACGATTAGAAGCGGAAAATGAAATGTTAAAAAAGCTCTTAGGAATGTAAAAGGAGGAATGAAAGTCGTATCCAAAACGAAAAAATTCGAAGTCATCCATGAAATGACAAAAACAGGTTATACAGTGACCATTCTATGCGATATTGCTGGTGTAACCAGAAGTGGGTACTACAAATGGATAAAACGGCATACGACGCCTTCAAAAAAACAATCAGAGGATATCGAAATTAAGAAAAAGATATTGGAGTGTCATAAAAAATTAAGAGGAATTTATGGATATAGAAGAATACAAGTGTGGCTGAAAGCCACATATAACCTTCATTTGAATCATAAACGCATCCAAAGATTGATGAGTGAACTAGGTATCAAAGCCGTAATTAGGAAAAAACGACCTTATTACGGAAAAAAAGAAGCTTATGTGATTTCAGAGAACCATCTAAATAGGGAGTTTCAAGCTTCAAAACCGAATGAGAAATGGGTAACCGATATTACCTATTTGATTTTCAATGGACAGCGCTTGTACTTATCCGCTATTAAGGATTTATACAATAATGAGATTGTTGCCTATGAAACCAGTCGTAGAAACGACTTAAAACTTGTGTTAGATACACTTAAAAGGGCAAAGAAAAAACGAAATATGAAGGGAATCCTCTTACATAGTGATCAAGGGTCCCAGTATACATCTCGTCAATATAATCAATTACTTAAAAAATATCAGATGAAGGCAAGTATGTCTCGAAGAGGCAACTGTTGGGATAATGCTTGTATGGAAAACTTCTTCAGTCACTTTAAGGCAGAGTGTTTTCATTTACACTCCTTCCATAAAGCGAATGAGGTCAAACTTGCCGTGCGTAAATATATGCACTTTTATAATCATCAAAGATTTCAAAAGAAATTAAATAACCTGAGTCCATATAAATATAGAACTCAGGTTGCTTAGTTGCGCTTTTTTAATACTGTCTACTTGACAGGGGTCACTGCACATAGACGGTCGTCTTTTCTATTATTATTTATATAAAGGGGAAAGGGGACACAAAGTTATATAAGCGTAGCAGCGTAAATGAAAGCAGTAAGAAGAATCGAGCCGCTAGCTAGTCCTAAAAAATCTAATTTATTAAAAGTCATGTTATTCATTATAAATTCTCCTTACTTGTTTAATGTAGAAGCAACAGCTTTTGCATCGATAAGAGCGGAAAATACTATGCACATTGTATTTAAGAAATTGTTCGTTTTCATTTTGTTCATCATATAGATCCGCTCCTTTTCAAATGGTTGTTGTTACTTTCTGACTTAATTGTATAAGATAGTGGAGGGAGCCACTATCGAATTAGCTTACAAGAAAATTACACTTTTGTAAGAATTGAAATTTAACAATAAATACTTATTTTTATTACCAACTCCTAAAACTTAGTGTTATAATCGTTGTAAGAAAATGATTATACTTCGGATATTCAGAAAGGAACGAAACAAATGTATAAACCAATTACATTTTCGTTGAAATATATATTTAAAATGGCTGGGAAGGTAGAAGTACAAGGGAGAGAGAAATTACCGGAAGATGGCCCTTACGTTGTTGCGTGTACACATACAAGTTTTATGGATGTTTTAATGTTAGCGGCAGGAATGTACCCAACCCAAATTCATTACATGGCAAAAAAAGAATTGTTTGAAGGGAAATTTAAAAATTGGTTTTTTAAAAATGTAAATGCATTCCCTGTAGACCGTGCGAATCCAGGGCCAAGCACATTAAAAATTCCATCACGTTTATTAAAAGAAGGAAAAGTAGTAGGGATTTTCCCGAGTGGGACGAGGTCATCAGAAGACGTTTCACTAAAAGCTGGGGCTGTTACGATTGCAATGCGTTCTAACGTTCCGTTAATACCGGCAGCTTATGTTGGTCCATCAAGTATAAAAGAATTGATAAAAGGAAAAAAAGCGCGATTAGTTTTTGGAGACCCAATTCAAATCGATGCTGAAGAACAAATAGATCGAAAAACGGCTATGAAAATGATGACAGATGAATTAAATGCAAAGTTTGAAGAACTAAAGGAAGTTTTGCAGCCAAATCAAAAATAAGAAAAGACGATCGTGCATAGACGGTCGTCTTTTCTATTATTAGTTGAACCAATCGGGATTTTACAGGCAGTTGATCTCTCGCCTAACTTCCTCGCATTCGCCGAATTCTGAGGTGGGAGTCTTACTGCCCGTTAAAGCGGGATAAAGGGGAAAGGGGACACGAAGTTATAGTGTAGCAGCGTAAATGAAAGCAGTAAGAAGAACCGTGCCGCTAGCTAGTCCTAAAAAATCTAATTTATTAAAAGTGATGTTGTTCATAATGCATTCTCCTTACTTGTTTAATGTAGAAGCAACAGCTTTTGCATCGATAAGAGCGGAAAATATCAAGCTCATTGTATTTAAGAAATTGTTCGTTTTCATTTTGTTCATCATATAGATCCGCTCCTTTTCAAATGGTTGTTGCCCTGTTTCTGACTTAATTATATGAAATGTTGCGGAGAGTCACTATCGAATTAGCTTACAGGAAAATTACACTTTTGTAAGAAAAACGAATGAAAGTGTCATGATGAGAAGATTTGACATATGTTCATGTGATTCATTAAGTTAAAAGTAGAGGTGAGTGTATGGCTAATATTAAAGATATTGCAAAGATGGCTGGGGTTTCAGTTACGACTGTTTCGAGGGTATTAAATGATCATCCATATGTAAGTGAAGAAAAAAGGAAAGTTGTTTTAGAAATAGTTGAGAAATTGAATTACTCGCAAAATGCAAATGCTGTTCATTTATCAAAAGGGAAGACGAATATTGTTGGCGTGATTTTACCTTATATTAATCATCCGTCTTTTGATGCGATGGTGGGTGGAATGATGGAAGTTGCGTTAGCTCATAATTACAGGGTGCTTCTTTGTCAAACGAACTACAATAAAAAAGAAGAAATGAAAAGTTTACATATGTTGAAAACAAAGCAACTAGACGGTCTTATCATTTGTTCTCGTGCTAATGAGTGGGAAACTATAGAGCCTTATGCAGCGTATGGGGCGGTTATTGCTTGTGAGGATAATGATATTGAAAGCATATCGAGTGTATATACAGATCATTTTAATGCCTTTCAATTAGGGATGAGTTACCTTATTGAAAAAGGTTATAAGAAGATTGGATATTGTACGGGAAGAAAGTTAGGGCCAAGTAGTAAGAAACGTTTTGATGCTTATAAACAACAGCTACAATTAATAGATGAAGAAGTGATGGAAGATCGGATTTTCACAGAATGCTTTACGTTAGAAGATGGTGTAAGAGTTGCACATCAATTCAAGGAGATGGAGAATCCTCCTGAAGCATTAATAGTGGCAGGAGATGAGGTCGCTATTGGGATCATGACAGAAGTTGAAAAATTAGGTATTAAAGTTCCGGAGGATTTAGCGATTATTGGTTTTGATAACCAACCGATTTCTCAAGTTTTACAACTGACAACCATTGACCAAAATTTAAAGGGAATAGGTAAGACGGCTTTTGAAATGTTTTATAGGCAAGTAAGTGATGAGAGTTCTAAACAAGAAAAGATGGAAATTCCGTATAAACTTGTAGAACGCTCGACGGTTTAGTATTTATCCGTTATGTGTATAATCACATAACGGATTATTTTTTGAAATGTCTTTGACAGGAAACGCGTTTCATACTTTATAAAAGAGTTACACCGGTCTGTAATAATCCATGGATTCTTTTCAAGTGTTAAAACAATGAATAGAATTTGGAGGAATATGCATGAATGAACTTTTATTAAGTATGAAAAAATATGTAGAGGATGACGAAAAGATTTTAGCGTTTGTCGTAGGGATATTTGAAAAGGATGACTTTACTTTATGTTATCAACATGGGATTTTTGTTGCCACTACTAGACGTCTTCTATTTTACGGGAAATTTTCGTGCTATCCTGCGATATTTGAAGAGTATTCGTATTTGCATATAGATGACATAGATTTCCGTCCATATTTCGAATGTACTTGTAATCGTGAAACCATTAGAGCTAAGTATATTCAGAGTGGGAATGTGGAGCGCTTTGTCCGTACAGTTAGAGCGAATATGAATAATTAATCACCCCTTTGTTTAAACATAATATCTTGGTCTTTGTGAGGGGAAATGCGGAATAAAAACAACTTCTAAACCTCTAGGAGATAGTGATACAATGTCAAATGGGGGGAGGTATGAACTATGGTTAATCAACGTATAAAGGAAATAACACTAATTACAATTGGTTCATTATTATTCGCAATTGGTATTAATTACTTTGCAATTCCAAACCGTTTATCAGAGGGTGGAATTATTGGTTTAACGGTTGTTACGTACTATTTATTTGATTGGTCACCAGGAATTGTGAATTTTGGTTTGAATGCAATTTTATTAGCTGTAGGTTATAAATTTTTTGATAAGAAAACGATGGTTTACACAATTATAGGTATTGTGGAAACCTCTTTGTTTTTATATGTTACAGAACATATCGAATATCAAGTAAATAGTGATACGTTACTAGCAGCTTTATTTGCTGGTGTATTTGTAGGTATCGGATTAGGCTGTATGTTCAAAGCTGGAGGTACATCAGGAGGATCGGCAATTTTAGCTCGACTAGCAAATCAATATTTAGGTTGGAGCGTTGGTAAAGGCGTACTTATTATTGATATCGTTGTAATTGCGGGTTCTGTATTTATAATAGGACAAGAAAAGGCAATGTATACACTTGTAGCTGTATTTGTCGGAGCGAAAGTAATTGATTTCATCGTGGAAGGTATGGATACAAAAACAGCTGTTACAATCATTTCAAATCAACCGGATTTAATACGTGAAACTATTACAAAAAACATGACACGCGGTGTCACTGTATTAGAAGGACGCGGCGGATATACTGGTAAAAATAAAGAAGTTTTATATATCGTTATTAATAAACAAGAGCTTGTTAAGTTAAAGCAAGTTATTAGTAGAGTGGATGAAGATGCCTTCGTTGTCATTCACGATGTGCGTGATGTACTTGGCGGTGGCTTTAAAGCAAGCTAAAAGGTGAACGAGAAAATTCGTTCATCTTTTTTTTTATTCTTACAAAAATGTAAGGGTAATGTAATGGGATTGAATGGTAGATTAAATTCCTGCTCTTTAGAATGGATGTATAAGTATCCTGCAGAGGAGGAAGATCAGTATTATGAAGAAAAAAATAATTACTACTGTAATAGCTATGGTAGTGATAGTAGTAGTATTACTACCTACGAAACTTGGACCAGTTATTGATAAATATAATCCGCTTTATACGACGAAAGAATACTATACAATTGTGGATGCGATTGGTCAGCATGTCGGTGATGAATGGTATGAATATGAATTTATTGCATTTGATGAACGTGGAAGAGAACAAAAAATAAAGAAGACTGTTAAGCATATGTTAAAGAGAGATGAAGCATTAAAGGTGTACGCAAAAGGACGCTACGGCGAGGCAATTGAAGAAATTGAAGCTGTAAATATTCCTATTAATGCGAAGAGTAAACTTTTAACGATGAGATAGCGAATTATACCCCCGCCTATTTTTTGTCGAAAATAAAAATACTAGGTAGGGGTATTTTAGGTTCGTGAAAAAGCCTTAGTCCATATGGACTAAGGCTTTTCTTATTATATAAAGGGAAAGGGGGTACATTGTAGTAGCATGAGTGAAAGGTATAAGAAGAGTCGGCTACTAGCAATGTAATTTGGTTATGTGAGTGTTCTTCTTATTTGGCTTACTTTCTAACTTTATTGTACGAAATATAGGTAAGGGAAACTATCGAATTACATTACACATAGCTTACAAACATGTAAGCCTTCTGTAATGTAATTCGATGGTTAAAATATAGTAAATTTCATATAGTGTAACTAGAAAGTCTCACTGTATCACTTTCTGTTTGTAATGTTAATGAAGAATGAAAAACCAACTAATTTTTAATAGCCCTCATCTCTATTTAGATGAGGCTCTTTTTCAAACCTTACAACATTGTAAGGTTTACGTAAGTTAATTCGATAGTAATTTTGTCATATTTTTTGCATAATAGATACAAATAGATAAAAAATAATTAGGGATATATTAAGAAGGGAGAAAACTGGGATGCGTAAAGAAGAAGTAGTGAAGTTTCCAATTAAAGATTTCTGTAGCTACTTTACTGTTGCCGTAGTATGTATTGGATTATTTGATATAATAACAAATTTAATTGTTAACTAATATAGATGATAAAACAAGAAGGAAGACCCTTTCTTGTTTTTTTTATGGGGGCATAAAGATGAAATGGATTGATAGTCATATACATGTTGATCAATATGAGAATGAAGAGAAAAGTAGATTATTTATAGATGTGGAAAACAGTAAAGAGATACAAGGGCTTATTGCAGTATCTATGAATTATCAATCATGTCTAGAAACTTTATCTTTAGCAAAGCGATATCCTTTTGTACATCCAGCAATAGGTTTTCATCCGGAGCAGCCGATTCATAAAGAGGAATGTGAGCAAATTTATAAATTAATTGAAGATCATGTAGATGAAATTGTTGCGATTGGTGAAGTGGGACTCCCATATTATTTAAGGAAAGAAGATGAAAATATTGCTATTGATCCATACATAGCGGTGTTAAAAAAGTTTGTGGAACTAGCTAGTAAATACGATTTACCAATTATATTGCATGCGGTTTATGAAGATACTGACACTGTATGTGATTTACTTGAAGAATATAAAGTTTCGCGTGCACACTTTCATTGGTTTAAAGGAAGTGAAGAGACAATGAAACGGATGATGAGGAACGGTTATTATATTTCTATCACACCGGATGTTTTACATAAGGAGAAAATTAGAAAAATCGTTTCGTATTATCCGCTTGAATATATGATGGTAGAAACAGATGGGCCGTGGGAATTTCAGAAGGATACGATGACACATCCTTATATGATAAAAGATGTATTACAAGAAATTAGTATAATAAAAAAAATATCAGTAGAGAAAGTTACTGAGCAAATATATGCGAATACGGTGCGATTTTATGACTCTAATTTTTTCGCACGTCTTAATAATAAAAGAAAGACAATTATAATGAACCCAATTATAAGGAAGAACCCATATTGTTTTATATAATCAATTATGTCATTCGCACTTGTTGGTTTTTCAACGTGAATGCCGTCTTTATTAGTAGTAATATGAATATCTTTCATTTTTACTTCATTCGTTTCTTTTTGTAAATCAATCCACTCTATGTTTGGAATACTTTCTAGTTCTTTTAATACTTCTTTTAATGGTTCAACGCCCAAGTAAGGATGATAAAATGCACCGATAATTCCATCAGATAGTTTAGTGATAGATAAAGCACGTTCTTTCATTTTTGCTATAGCTTGTGGCTTACCTTCTTCAATAAAGCCAACAGTTTCAGGAATTAATTTCATCCCATGTAAAAATGACGGTGTACTTATATAAGCCGGTGAGTGCATTGATTTCCAAGTTGTATCGTTTAGTTGTATTTGTCCTACATAAGTTGAAAAATATTGTGATAGTATTTCATATCCTGTTTGAGACATTGTATAGTGCGGAGCTTCAAAGACAACTGGATATAATTTAGCTTCTACAAGCTCTGTAATCCCTTTTTCAATATGATCTTTAATATATTTTTCTTCGAAGGCTTTCCCGTTTTTTACGTATTTATTATAGTCTTCTGTAGACTGAAAATCTTTTTTGTTTTTGATTTTTCATGGTTTGGTTGGCGAATTGGTTGATCTGTTTTTACATCCCAAAATTCAAAGCCTTCGCCAGTTTCACTATCATAAAACTGATGTGTGTAACCATGCATAACGATAGAGCCACCATTATCTTGCATAAAGTGTAAAACATCGATTAATTCAGAGTTATCCTTTAAATGTACTGTTTTTCCTGTGTCTGGATCTTTGTAAACAGGGATAACGGTAATCATATAAGGGAGCTTTTTCTCTTTTAGTAATTCAGCGATTTCTTTTAATTGCTTTACATCTACAGCTGGATGAACGTCTTCAAGGCGTAAATAAGCTGAAGTTTTATTTGTTTCAGGTTTTTGTCCGAAATAAGAAAATAACATTTCACCGACGTAATGAGACATCCAATCGAAAAGGTTTGGGGTTGCAACATAATAGGATGTTCCTTGCTGAATGATTAACGGATGAGTTCCATCAGCACTCAAGGCGTAAGCAAGAGTTTTTCCTTTTGTTTCAATTTTCTTCATTAAGCGTTCTTCATGTAATTCATTTTTTAACTGGTTAGTCGGATATTCTATAGTGTGAATTCGTATATCGGTTTCTTTCGAGGTAATGAAAGAAAAACGATTAGATAATTGTTCAACATTTTGTCCTAAAACTAATATGGGACCTGAGAAGTTTTCTAGAAATTGTTTTGCTGCAATAGAAAAATCTTCTTTTTTCTCTCCGATATAAACAATATGTGTATAAGAAGATGATTCAGTACGTTCCTTTACTTCCTTTAAGCTTTTTACTGTTATATCTTTTGTAAAGTGCCCTAACTGAGTATTAAGGATTTGTACATTGTTTGTAATTTTGTTGTCTTCTGTACTATACAAAACGAGTACTTTTGATTTTGATGATGTTTGTGCAGAGGTATGTATAGGAATAAGTAGTAAAATGCTGAAAAAGATTAGTAGAGTTCTTTTCATTTATTTATTCTCCTATTATATATATAGAATTCAATTTACAATTATATACAAAAAAAAGTTATAGTCCATGTAAGTTACATTTTTGCACGTATTTACCATATGTTTTTTCGCAAAATCGGTCTAAAGCATGATGATAATATGTATAGTAATTTGCTATGATTGAAAGGTAAGAGAATGATAGAGTGTTGGTAATTGTAAAAGGAAGGCTGAAAGGGGACAAATTTCAGCGGAGAAAGAGGTAGAGGTAGTGAAGAAATTCTTTGTAGGATTTTTAGTTGTTCTTGGAGTGTATTTATATTTCCAAGGAAAGTCTGAAGGAATGGGTAAGCTAATGAATGAAACAAGCTATGTTGATTCAGAAGAAGCAAAACAGATGAAACAAATCATTATAGAGGAAGCAAAGAAAGTAAACCTTCCGGAATGGATACCTCTTACAATTGCCGAACATGAAAGTAGGTTAAATCCAAGAAGTGTTGGAGATAACGGAACTTCATTCGGATTGTTTCAATTACACCGCGGTGGTGGGCTTGCGCCAGATCATTTAACTGATGAAGAGCTGAAAGATCCACGTACAAATGCGCAAATTGCAATGCCGCATTTAATGAAAGGTTATAAGCGCGGGGTGCAAAAAGGTTTGACTGATTTTGCATTACTGAAATATATAGCGAATACATCTGGATGGCCAGGGAATTTAGGACCAGAGTGGACGGATAACAATATGAAGTATAACATCGGATTAGAGGATGTATACTATCGAAATAAAGGTGTAATCAAAGAGTAGGTTTTCTATACCTACTCTGTTTTTTTATGAATAATTTCATCCTTTTCTTGCGTGAAATACTGCGCTAGTTGTATTTTCACATCTTCTAGTTTTGTAGAAACTTGCGGTATTTTATATCCTACATACAACGGTGAAACGACAAACCTAGGAACAACTTTACAAATGATTTTCCTGTTTAAGTAATAGAAGAATAAGTTATAACTACTACATCCTTTATGGAAATCTGTCAGTATGTAACGTACAGTTTGCTGAATATAATTGGCCATTTCATCTATAAATGCAATATCTTCAATGATGATATTAAATTCAGTAAAGCCGATAATAGGACGCTCTGAAATATTGAGTTCAATGCGTTCATTTTTTTGAACAATTACCCCTTGGAAATTTGCTTCCTCAATATTTTCAAGATAGTCTACATGTTTCATTCCGATAATTTGCATATGTGCATGATGCAAACTTCCGCCTGAAAATGGACCATGATTTTTGTATAAAATCACAGAAGTGAATTCTTCATTTTCCTGTAAGTTTAACCAATGGAGAATAGAGAAGCGAATTAGTTTTCTCATATGTTCTTCTGTATATGTTGCGATATGGTCTTCGCAATTATCTGTTTCGATTAGCACGGTTTGAAAGGTATCCTTTAATGTAGGAAATTTATTTTTTAACCAAATAATAGAGCCCTCAGTTGCTAAAATATCCGTTAAATTTTCTCTGTCACAAAAAGGACATACAGCGCTTCTGTTCCGAATGCTTTCTGGTTTTTGTTTACCGATATCGTTTAAAAAATATAGTTGTTGTGTATCCATTTGTATATGCCCCTTTAAAATATATGTAAAAATCCCGCTTAATACATTCGGGAAAAGGAGAAGGAAATCCTTTAAAGGGAATAGGGAAAAATAAAAGACAAGATATCCTCATTGCAATAGGGTACCTTGTCTTTTATTTTTTCTTTAATAGTGTGTATGGATAATATAGAGCATTTTCATTTTGTTTCTTTTTTCTATTTTTTATTGTGTATAAGGCAATTGCTGTACTTGCGATTACAATAATGGCTTTCTTCATATTCATATACCCCTTTTTATTGTTGGTTTAATTCTTGGCTAACTGCTTTCGCATCAACTAAAGCATGTAAGATCATTTTTACCATGTTCATCATAGTTCTTTCCTCCCTTTTATAGTTCGTTTAGTTCTTTTACAACTGCTTGTCCGTTCACTAATACCTCAAAGATTGCTTTTACGATTTCTTTCATCATGATTGTTTCCTCCTTGTTTTTGTCTCTCTTGTTTATATCTTTATTGTATAGGGAGGCATCTTTTCGTACTATCGCTTTCCATTACGTGAACATAACAGTTTTGTAAGATTTGATGTCACTTATTGAAATGTTTAGTCTATCTTCATTATTTTCAGAAAAATGACTATTCAAACATAAATCGGGGAAGTATAATAAAGAAGTAAGTATTAAATTCCGTACGAAAGGAGTGAATGAGATGAAATGTTCTTTAGCTACGCGCGCAAAATTTTTAGATTATATCTATATTTGTCGTGCGATTTTTCATGATGCAGTTGTTAACGGGATACGTATGCCCTTTTTTAACAATTGCATAGTAGCTATTGAACGATAGAAGTCTCTTCACCCATTTTTGATAAACGTGTGAAAAGGGAGCTATTTGGCTTCCTTTTTCTATGACAAAAACCATGGGGAATGTTTCTTTCCCATGGTTTTTTATATTGAAAGGAGTACGGAAAATGACAATTTGTAGTGTAAATAATGTAAAGAAATCTTTTGGTGGAAACATCATATTTGAAAATATATCGCTTGAAATAAAGAATGGAGAACGTATTGGATTAGTTGGTCGTAACGGTAGTGGGAAGACAACTATCTTTCAGCTTTTAACAGGAATTGAGGGTTTGGATGCAGGGGCTATTCATGTGAAGAAAGGTACGCGCATTGGTCATGTAGCACAAATTCCAAAATTTAATAATGAAATGAATGTATATGATGTATTAAGCTCCGCTTTTAAAAAGGAAAAAGAGTTGGAGATAGAAATGCATGCTTTAGAAAAAAATATGGCGGAAGAACAGGAATCATCTGCTTTACAAAAATTGATGGAGAGATACGGAGTAATTCAAGAAAGGTACGCGTTTCTCGGTGGTTATGAAATAGAAGCGAATATTATGAAGGTAGCAAATGGTCTACAGGTGACGGAACTATTTCGAAGGTCATTTATGGAGATAAGTGGTGGAGAACAAACAAAAGTAAGCCTTGCGTATATGCTATTGCAGAAACCAGATCTACTTTTGTTAGATGAACCAACAAATCATTTGGACTTATTTGCAGTCGAGTGGTTAGAGCAATTTCTAAAAGAATATACAGGAACAGTTATGGTCATTTCGCATGATCGCTATTTCCTTGATGAAGTTGTAACGAAAATTTTTGATTTAGAAGATGGAGAAATTCACGTATATCATACGAACTATTCACAGTTTGTTGAGGAAAAGGAAGAAAGGCTGCTTCAAGAATTTCAAGCGTATCAAGAACAGCAAAAGAAAATAAAGAAAATGAAAGAAGCAATTAAGCGCTTGCGAGAATGGGCAAATCAAGCGAATCCGCCGAATGAAGGATTGCATAAGAGAGCCAGAAATATGGAACGTGCATTAGAGCGCATAGAGAAACTAAAGAGACCCATTTTGGATAGAAAACAGATGGGACTTCAGTTTGAAGGGCAAGAGAGAAGCGGGAAAGATGTTGTTGTAATGAAAGAAGTGAGTAAAGGATTTGATGAACGATCTTTATTCGAGAAAGTAAATTTGCATATTCGTTTTCAGGAGCGCGCAGCTATCGTTGGACGTAATGGTACAGGAAAGACTACGTTATTAAAACTATTACTAAAAGAAATGCAGCAAGATGCTGGAGAAATTCGGATTGGTAGTAGTGTGAAAATCGGTTATTTATCGCAACATGCGTACGGGAATATGAAGAACAATGTATTGGAAGCTTTCAGAGATTGCGTGGCTGTAACAGAGGGGGAAGCAAGACATATATTAGCTCGTTTCTTATTTTATGGTCCAGCTGTTTTTAAGAAAGTAACACAACTTAGCGGTGGGGAAAAAATGAGGTTAAGGCTCGCGCAACTTATGTATCAAGATGTTAACTTTCTTATTTTAGATGAACCGACGAATCATCTTGATATTGAATCAAGGGAAGTTTTAGAGGAGGCCCTTGAACAATATAATGGGACGATTTTAGCTGTTTCACATGATCGTTATTTCTTAAATAAATTGTTTGAAAAGACATATTGGATTGATGAGCACAAATTATTTGAGTTTGCAGGGAACTATGCATGGGCTCGTCAAAAGTGGGAAGAAAGAATTGAGAAACAAGTAGTAAAACAGAAGCAGCAACAGCAAGGGAATAAAGCGTTAGAAGTAATGCCTATAAAAAAGAAGAAGTCTAGGGATTTAGAGGCAGTTGAAAATGAGTTAATGCATATAGAAGAAGATATATATGCACTCGAATGTAAAATGGAACATGTAGTTGATGTTGAAATGCTTGAACAATTATATGAAGAAAAAACGAAAAAAGAGTTTTTACGAGCGGAGTTATATAATGAGTTAGAGAATATTGTGGAGTAAAGAAAATAGAATGAAAAAGAGCAAGTTGTTTCCTCATATTTTGGGGGAGGGCTTGCTCTTTTTAGTATAATGAAAGTAGAAAAATTGGTATAATTTTCTTGATGCTGTGATGATAGAATGAACTTTAGGTCACTAAAACGTGGGGAGAATTTTATGTTAGGATATGCGCGGATTGCTACAATCGTCATGATTTGCTTAGTTTACGCAAATCATGTTTCACGTGAAACAGAAAATTTACAAATTTTTGTCGGTATTGCACTTTTTATTTATATTGTGAATCATATTTTGCTTGTAAAAGCAAAAGGGAGTAGGAAACTTGTTTTTTATACCTTGCTCACAAACGGTATTGTCACAGCGTTATTAGGTTTTTTATTTCCCGAGACATGTTTGTATTTAATTATATTTGGAATTGATGCGGTAGGATTATTTATTCATGATTGGCGTAAAAGGATGACTTATTTTTTTATCGCTTTTTTCTTTCTTTGTTGGTTTATAAATATACTACATACGTATCAACATACAGAGAGTCTGGAATTGGAGAGTAATGCAATTAACTTTATGTTTATCATTTTCAGTGCTTTAGCTGGAAACTTAATAAAAAAACTTACAGCTGCTCGGCAAATGGTAGATGAGCAATATGGGGAATTAGCATTATCTCATACAGCTTTAAAAGAAGCACATGAGCAATTACGTCTATATGCAAAAGAGGTAGAAGAATTGACAGCTGTTCGGGAGCGAAATGATATTGCCCGAGAAATTCATGATACTGTTGGTCATAATATGACAGCATTACTTGTTCAGTTACAACTGGCAGAGGTTTTATGGAAACAAAAGTCGGACGCTACAGAAGAGGTTTTACATACATGCCATGGGTTAGCTAGAAAATCACTTCAAGAAGTGAGAGCTTCTGTGCATGCCTTAAAAGAGGAAAGTAAACTAGGGAACATAATAGAGAATATGCGTGAAATGTTACATGGATATTCTAAAGTGACGAAAGTACAAGTATCTTTTCAATTACAAGGAGATCCGGTTTTGATTCCGTTGTCACTACAGCCTACGTTGCTTCGGATTATGCAAGAGTCTTTAACGAATGCAAAACGTCACGGAAAAGCTAGTTTATGTGAAGTAAGTTTAGTTTGTTCAGTGGAACAAGTTAAGTTATGTATTTTGGATAATGGTATGGGAGTAAATGAAGTAAGCCCTGGATTTGGCTTACTTAATATGAAAGAACGTGTAGAGGAGCATGGTGGAATCATTCAATTTGAAAGTGAAATAGAAAAAGGTTTTCGCCTAAAAATCGAATTTCCACTCCGAGAAAAAACATGGGTAATAGGGGGAGCGTTATGATTCGAATTATGATTGTTGATGATCAATCACTGATTCGTGATGGATTGGCAATGATATTAAATTTACGTCCGGAACTGGAAGTGGTAGGGACGGCTAGTGATGGGGATGAAGTCGTACAAAAGGTGAAACAATTACAGCCTGAAATTATTTTGATGGATATTCGGATGCCTCGTATGAATGGTGTTGAAGGAACTCGTTTAGTTAGAGAAAAGTTTCCTTATATAAAGGTTCTTATGTTAACAACTTTTAGTGATAGTGAGCTTATTTTTGAGGCATTAGAGCAAGGAGCGAGTGGTTATTTATTGAAGGATATGGAGACAGATGCAATCGCGCAAGCAATTTTAACGGTGCATAGTGGCGGGGTTGTGCTCCCTCAGGATATAACAGCGCAAATTATAGAGGAATTAAAAAAGACGAAAGTGGCAGTAGAGTGTAACCCACCAGAACAACTAAAACAATTAACTGAGCGAGAAGTAGATGTTTTAAGAGCAATTGGACTGGGGTTAAATAATAAAGAGATTGCCGAAAAGCTATTTATTACAGAGGGAACTGTTAAGAATCACGTTTCTAATTTGATTAGTAAGCTAGAACTGAGAGATCGAACGCAAGCAGCGATATACGCAGTAAGGTATGGCGTCACGATGTACACATGACTTTTGGCATATATAAGTGTGAAAAAGCAGCGGAATTTGCTGCTTTTTTATTTTGTATTTCTATCTTAAGGGTGATGGAGAGAAGAAGAAATTTTTCTACAATGAAAGTGTAGATGAATACAAAGGGGCTGAATCAATATGTTAGTCATAGATCATATTACGAAATCATTTGGCAAGAAGGAAATCGTAAAGAATGTTTCTTTTGAAGTGAAAAAAGGTGAAACATTTGGATTGCTTGGACCAAACGGAGCGGGGAAATCAACGACGATATCAATGATTTGCGGGTTAATTCCATACGATAGTGGTGATATAAAAGTTGGTGGGAAATCTGTAAAAGAGTATCCATTAGAAGCGAAAAAGAAAATCGGTATTGTCCCGCAAGACATTGCGCTGTATCCGACACTTTCAGCAAAGGAAAATTTAATCTTCTGGGGAAAGATGTACGGTTTAAATGGAAAAGTTGCAAAAGAGCGGGCAGAGGAAGTGTTAGCTTACGTCGGTTTACAGGATCGGGGAAAAGATAAAATTGAAACATTTTCAGGTGGAATGAAAAGGCGTATTAATATTGGTGCAGCACTTATGCACGAACCAGAGTTATTAATTATGGATGAACCGACAGTCGGGATTGATCCGCAATCGAGAAATCATATTTTAGAGACTGTTAAAAAGTTAAATGAAAAAGGTATGACGGTCATTTATACGAGTCATTACATGGAAGAAGTTGAGTATTTATGTGAGCGAATTGCCATCGTTGATCATGGAAAGGTAATTGCACTAGGAACGAAAAGAGAGCTATGTAATCGTCTAACAGATGGGTTTATGGTGAAATTGCAATTAAATCGCTACAGTACGGAACTGCTACAAAAGTTGAAGGCACTACCTGTTGTTGAGCGGATTATTTTTGACGAAGATAGTAGCACGATTGATATTGGACTAAATGGTGGCGAGGCAATTGGCATAGTTGTTTCAGAAGTTGTTGAAAACAAAGCTCAAATTTTAAAACTGGAAGTAAAAGAACCGAATTTAGAGGCACTTTTTCTACAATTAACAGGACGTTCACTTCGTGATTAAGGGGGTTAGTACGAGATGAGAAGTTTCATTATTGCATGGAAAGATTTAAAAATCCGTTTAATTGATCGGCGCGGATTTATGATGATGTTAATTATGCCACTTGTATTAACGGCCATTTTAGGTTCAGCATTAAGTAATGTATTTGAGAGTGGTGGACTACCGAAAACAGTAATTGGCTATTATCAAGAGGGAACGGATGAGTTTGCAGATGTCTTTCAAAAAGATGTATTGCAATCTAAAGAAATAAAAGATGATGTGAAAGTAAAGGTAGTTAACTCTCGGGAAGAGCTTGAAGATATGTTAAAGGAAAAGAAAATAGATGTAGGAATTGTCATCCCAAATAAATGGAGCGAACAAGTACAAGATGGAAAATTAAAAGAACCAAAGGTGCTTATAGACCCATCAAAAGATATACAAGCAAAAATTGCTGAGTCAATGATCCGCTCTTTTTCAGAACGTGTTCAAACAGTCACAGTATCTACTAAAAGTGTTGTAACAGAATTAGCAAAATCTCAGCAGAGTGATGTAGCACAAGTTGCAAAAGAGGTAAGTGGAAGTCTACAGACGATAGCAACTGCAAGTGTGGGTAACATCCAAAAAGGAACGGTAGGCAAAAAAACAGTTGCAGCGATGCAATATTATGCAGCAGCAATGTTAGTCATGTTTTTACTATATAACATAACAGTAGGTGCAAAGTCAGTTGTAACAGAGCAACGAACTGAAACGTTGGCGCGTTTGTTCAGTACACCGACGAGCTCATTTTCAATTTTATTCGGGAAGTTTTTAGGTACATTACTATTTGCCTGTATACAATTTGGAATATTTATAGTTGCTACACACTTTATGTTTCATGTGGAATGGGGCGCAGATGTGTCTCAAATAGTAGTGTTGGGAATTTCTTATGCAATTTGTGTTTCTGGTTTATCTATGTTAATCGCCGCTTTTATTCGTGAGGAAAAAACGGCAGACTTAATGGGGGGAATCGGTATTCAAATACTAGCTATATTAGGAGGATCAATGTTACCGATTTACGTATTTCCCGATACACTTCAAACAGTTGCAAATATTGCTCCGAATAAATGGGCACTTACGAGCTTTTTAAATATTATGTCGGGAACATCTTGGGATGTGCTATTCCCTGTCATTTTAAGTTTATGTAGTGCAGGAATTATCTCCGTTATGATTGGAACGTTACGTTTACGTACGAGATAGGAGGGGAAATGATGAAGAAAGTTTGGGCGCTTTGTTGGCTAGAATTAAAACAAATTTTAATTAAGCCACAAAGTTATATACTCATGTTTGGAATGCCTATTATTTTTACACTCATTTTCGGTGGACTTTTAGGCGGAAGTGGGAATGAGAAAGTAAATATTAGTTTAGTAGATAAAGATGGTTCTGTATTATCTGGCAAGTATTATGAGGAAATAAAGAAAAGTGATTTAATTTCTATAGAAAAGGTAACGTATAGGGAAGGGACACAGAGGATCGAAGATAAGAAATCATCTGGTATAATCATCATTCCGAAAGATTTTCAAAAGAGTATGCTAGATGGAAAAGTAGAAAATATTCAATTTCAAGCCAGTGCTGATTTTACGGGTGTAACTTCTGTAGAGCAAGTATTAGCAAGTGCATTAAAAAAGATGGAGATAGAAGTTAGTGCAGCAAGAGATTTTGAGAAGAAAAGTAACACTTCGTGGGAAACGATGTATGAAACAATTTATACAAAAATAGATCCTGTTTCGATTCAAAAAGAATTGATTTTACACGATGATCAAAAGTTAAATAACGTTACAGGTCGAGCGGCAGGTTTTTCAATTCTATTCGTCATGATTGTCATGTTAAGTGCGACGGGAACTATTTTGAAAGCTAGACAACTTGGGGTTTGGTCTCGTTTATTAGGGGCACCAGTTTCAAAAGTTCAAATACTAGCAGGATATATCCTTTCCTTCTTTTTAATAGGGTGGATTCAATTTGGTGTTTTAATGATATTAACGCATTCATTATTTGATGTGCAGTGGGGAAATTTATTAGGGGTTATTACACTCGTTTCAGTATTGCTATTAACGGTTATTGGTCTAGCTTTATTATTGGCAAGTATCGTGAAAACAACAGAACAGCAGTCCGCACTAGGGAATATCGTTGTAATTTCAACGTGTATGATTGGTGGTCTTTATTGGCCAATTGAAATTGAGCCTTCATGGATGCAAACGGCGGCAAATTTTGTTCCGCAAACGTGGGCGATGCGTGGCTTTACTGAGTTAATTGTAAGGGGAGGTACATTAGCAGATATAGGAGGATATATTGGTATACTCATTTTATTTGCAGGAGTATTTTTCGTAATTGGTTTAACAAGAATACGTTATGACTGAAAAAAGAAAGCAGAGTTACAGCTTTACGCGCTGAACTCTGCTTTCTTTTTGTGTGGTATCTTCCCTTGTTGAAATTATAATAGCGATCCCGAGCATAATAAAAAAAGCTAAAAAGAGGACGAACTTTGGGAAGAAAGGGAATAGTAATAACGCCCCGACTATCATGATTGTTAATAATACATAGTGCAGGACATATTGGAATAGGTTGTCCATATTTTCGCCCCCTTTTTGGTAGTTGATTGTTATTATTCTATGTGGGGCTATTAGGTAATAGAATGAATTTTTTGCTAATCTTACTTAAATTAAAGATTGATCAATAATTTTTAAAAAATTCTTAAAATATTTATATAGAAATAATTGACAAAATATACTGAAAGATATAAGCTAATAACCATAAAGTCTACCGGAAAGGTCGGAATAAGATTGTTACCCCTCAAAAATATCTTTTTTTACGTTTAAAACCGACTTTTCCGATTGGCTATAGAATGTTGCTGTGGGAGGCATACATTAGGCAAGCAGTTCATAAGGTGTAATTATTAAAAAAAGTTAGGGTGGGGACAATGAAGAAAAAGACAAAAAAATGGGCTGGTGTATTTTCGGTATTACTGAGTAGTTCGCTTGTGTTATCTGCTTGTGGGGGACAGGAGGATACGGCTTCTACAGAACCAGTAAAACAGCAAGATTTAAAAAATATAAAAGTTGAAAATATTGCTGCGACAGATAAGACGAAAGTACCAGATAAAGCGAAGAATAGAAAAGATACGTTAGTAGTTGGCATTAGTAAACCAGGCGGCGTATTTTTACCATATTTCCAACAAAATGGTTGGGATGGAAACGTCACTTCAGTTATTTTTGCATCCCTTGTATCTACAGATAAACAAGGAAAACCAACTCCAGAATTAGCTGAGAAGTGGGATATTTCCTCTGATCAGTTAACATATACATTCCATTTACGTAAAGATTTGAAATTTAGCGATGGTTCACCATTAACAGCAGATGATGTAGCGTTCACATTGACGCTTTTACATGATAAGGCATATGAGGGTGACAAAGACATTTCTCAATATGCTGTTAAAGGTGGTAAAGAATATAAAGAAGGAAAAGCAACTTCTATTGAAGGAATTCAAGTTGTTGATCCACAGACAATTAAAATTACAACTGAAAAAGTTAATTCACAGGCACTAACAGCCTTAGGTGGAGAGGTATTATCAAAAGCTTATTATGGAAAAGATTACAAACAAAATACAAGCTTAGATTACTTAAAAGCGTTATATGAAAAACCGATAGCTGCGGGTCCATATAAATTTGAAAAGTATATCCCAGGGCAAGAAGTGCGATTTGTAGCAAATGAAAATTATTATGCGGGTAAACCAAAAATTCCAAACTTCATTTATAAAATTACTTCTGGTGATACGAAGCTTCAATTATTCCAAACAGGTGAGGTTGACTACACTGGCCTAGGTACTGGTGACGAAGTTCTTGAACAGGCTAAGGCTTTAGAATTTGCAAATATCCAAATCGAAACAGCAGCGTCATTTAGCTATATTTATATGAATAATAATAAGCCGTACTTAAAGGATAAAAAGGTTCGTCAAGCACTTATTTACGGATTAGATCGTAAAAAATATGTTGATACAGCATTGAAAGGATACGGTACGGTAGCTAATGTACCAATTCATCCAACTTCTTGGGCTTATACGGAAGAAGGAGTTAATAAATATGAATACGACAAAGAAAAAGCGAAAAAATTATTAGATGAAGCAGGATGGAAAGTTGGTTCGGATGGAATTCGTGAAAAAGATGGTCAAAAATTAAAGCTTTCTTATTTCGGCCCAAGTTCGGCTAAAGATAGCGATTTATTAATTCCGATTGCAAAAGAGAATTATAAAGAAATAGGTGTAGAATTTAACCCTGAATTTATGGACTTTAATACTATGCTTTCGAAGGTAAACAAAGGTGATTATGATTTAGCTTCTGTTTCGACACCAATTACAAGTGATCCGAGTGAAACAGCTGGTGAATATTTGTCGGGTGTCAATGAGAAGAGTCTTGGTTATAAAAATGCAAAAGTAGATGAGTTAATTCAAAAGGGTATTGAAACGGTAGATATTGAAAAACGTAAACCAATCTATAAAGAACTGTATAAAGAATTAAGTGATGATCCACCAGTAATTCTATTAAACTATCGTAGAACAATTACTGGTTATAACGGGAATATAAAAGGAATTGACCCTGAAAAATACAATAGTATTAGTGCAAACTTACCAGCTCTATCTATCGAAAAATAACGAGAAGAATGTATAAGTAGAAGACATTTTTTCATTCGGCAAGTAGTGTGCCGCTTTGAAAAAATGTTCTTCTATTTTAAGCATAAGATTGGAGAGAAAAAGGGTGAAAACATATATCATTCGTAGGCTGTTACAAATGATTCCTACACTGTTGGGGACATCAATTATTATCTTCTTCCTGTTCGCACTTCTTCCAGGAGATTATATTGATTCAAACCCGAAGATTACACCGGAAAGAGCAGCTGAACTTAGGGAATTGTATGGATTGAATAAACCAATTGTTGAGCGATATTTTCACTGGCTAGGTAATGCATTGCAGGGGGACTTTGGTTTTTCTCTTCAATATCAAGAATCTGTAACGTCATTATTAAATAAATTTATATGGAATTCGTTTATTGTTGCGATTATTGCATTGTTCTTTATTTGGCTAATTGCACTTATTATCGGTGTGTTTTCAGCGACAAAGCAACATTCTTTATTCGATAAGCTTGTAACAATTGGTGTATTTGCAGCGATGTCATTTCCTTCATTCTTTATCGGTTTGTTTTTAATTAAAGTGTTTGCGGTTGACTTTAAGCTGTTACCGATAGGCGGGATGATTGATGTTGGGAGTAATTCAACTGGGCTTGCTTACGGAATAGAAGTTGCAAAGCATATGGTTTTACCCGTATTTATTTTAACTCTTCTTGGAGTTGGCTCATTAACTCGTTATTTTAGAACGAGTATGTTAGAGGTTGTACGGCAAGATTACATTCGAACGGCTAGAGCAAAAGGTTTAAAGGAGAAGACCGTTATTTATAAACATGCATTAAAAAATGCAATTTTGCCGGCTATTACATTGCTTGCATTTGAATTACCAGGGTTGTTTTCAGGGGCAATTATTATAGAACAAATTTTCAACTGGCCAGGTATCGGTAATATTCAATTAGAAGCATTAAATTTTCGTGATTATACGGTATTAATGGCATTTACGATGTTTCTTTCGTGTTTGACAATTGTTTCAAACTTTTTAGCGGATATTGTATATGCAGTTGTTGATCCACGTATTCGGTTGAAGTAAGGGGGGGAAAGAGATGGAAACTGTTACAGCAACTACGGAAAAAAAAGAAAAAAAGAAAAGAAGGAATGAATCATCGCCGTGGAGGCAAGCTTTTAAAAGGATAAAGAAAAATAAAATGGCACTTATAGGATTTTACGCATTAGTTTTTATGTTTTTATTTTGTTTTATTGGTCCATTCTTTTCACCGTATGCATCAGGAAAAATACAAGTTACGCTAATTAACAAACCACCTAGTTTTTCTCATTGGCTTGGCACAGATCAATTAGGAAGAGACATTTTAACGAGGCTTATGCAAGCAGGACGGATTTCATTAACAATTGGCTTAGCCTCAATGGTGTTATCCGTTATACTAGGTGCTTTATTAGGAGCGATTGCAGGTTTCTACCGTGGTATCGTCGATAATATTATAATGCGTCTTGCGGATATTTTAATGTCGATGCCAGGATTACCGTTACTTATTATAATGGGAGCTATTTTATCAGAATGGAAAGTACCATCTGATTATCGTCTTTATGTCATTATGATCATTTTAAGTTTAGTAGGTTGGCCAGGACTTGCACGCCTCGTACGAGGTCAAATTTTATCGCTGCGAGAACAATCGTTTATGCAAGCTGCTGATGTACTCGGGATAAACGATTACCGGAAAATTGTATATCATTTAATCCCAAATGTTCTGCCGATATTAATTGTTGTATCCACATTAGGTGTTGCAGGTTCTATTTTAGGAGAGTCTGCACTAAGTTACCTAGGACTTGGCGTTGTCCCGCCTACACCATCGTGGGGAAATATGATTAGTGCAGCAAACTCATTAATCGATTTCCAAAAGCGTCCGTGGTTATGGATCCCGCCTGGTTTTGCAATCTTTATAACAGTTGTATCAATTAATATACTTGGCGATGCACTTCGTGATGCATTAGATCCAAAGATGAAGCGGTAGGTGAGAAAGCATGAGTAGAGCGGTAGTAGAGCTAAAGGATTTACAAACACACTTTCAGACGGAAGAAGGTACAGTAAAGGCTGTCAATCATGTTAGCTTTTCAGTTCGAGAAGGTGAAACAGTTTGTGTAGTAGGCGAATCAGGTTGCGGGAAAAGTGTAACGGCTTTATCTATTATGGGACTTATTGCTGAATCTGGCGGCATCGTTGGTGGTGATATTCTTTATGAAGGAAAAAGTCTTTTAGGAATGAAAGAGAAAGAACTTCGTAGTTTAAGAGGAAATGATATCGCCATGATTTTCCAGGAACCGATGACATCGCTTAATCCGGTCTTTACTGTTGGAGAGCAAATTGTTGAGACGTTAAGAGAGCATGAACTACTTAGCAAAAACGAAGCATACAAAAAAGCAATTGAATTAATTCGTAAAGTTGGTATTGCTCGTGCTGATGAAATTGTCCATTCTTATCCGCACGAATTAAGCGGTGGTATGTTACAACGTATTATGATTGCTATTGCACTTAGTTGTAATCCAAAGTTATTAATTGCAGATGAACCGACAACAGCTCTGGACGTTACGATTCAAGCGCAAATATTAGACTTACTAAGGCAAGTAAAAGAGGAATTTAAAACATCGATTTTATTAATTACACATGATCTAGGTGTTGTAGCAGAAATGGCCGATTATGTTGTCGTTATGTATGGTGGAAAAGTTATTGAAGAGGCACCGGTACTAGAGATATTTCAAAATCCGAAACATCCATATACGCAAGGGTTGCTAAAATCAAAACCAGTAATGGGGAAACGAACAGATAAACTTTATTCTATTCCAGGGCAAGTTCCAAATTTAGTTGGCTTAGATGAGTTTTGCTACTTTAGTGGTCGCTGTGAACATTGCATGGAAATATGCAAAAATGAAGCGCCAAATCTTAATGTGCATGACGAGGATCATAAAGTAGCTTGTTGGTTATATGAGGAGCGTGCTGGGCAATGAGTGAACCATTATTAGAAGTGAAGAACTTAAAAACGTATTTTCCGATTAAGGGCGGCGTATTTAGTAGAACGATTGGACATGTGAAAGCGGTAGATGGGGTAAGCTTTACGATTGATAAAGGAGAAGTGTTTGGCCTTGTAGGAGAGTCTGGAAGTGGGAAAACGACGATAGGAAAAACAATTCTCCGTCTCGTTCAAAAAACAGAAGGCGAAGTGAAATTTAAAGGTCAAGATGTTCATGCTTTATCAAAAGAAGAGCTGAGAAAGCATCGTCCTAATATGCAGCTCGTCTTTCAAGATCCATTTAGCTCATTAAATCCAAGAATGAGAATTGGAGAAGCGCTTGGTGAGCCAATGTTGGCTCACGGACTAGCGACGAAAGAAAATGTCCGTGCAAAGGTGATAGAAGTATTGGAGTTATGTGGTTTAGCGCCGTATCATATTGACCGGTACCCTCATGAGTTTTCCGGTGGGCAACGTCAACGTATCGTTATTGCAAGGGCGATGGTATTAGATCCAGAATTTATTGTAGCTGATGAGCCTGTTGCAGCATTAGATGTATCTATTCAAGCGCAAATCATTAATTTGTTTAGTGAATTACAGGAGAAAAGGGGATTATCCTATTTATTCATTTCACATGATTTAAGTGTTGTGGAGCACTTATGTACGAAAATTGGAATTATGTATTTAGGAACTATTGTGGAAACAGCACCACGTGATGAGTTATTTGCGAATCCGCTTCATCCATATACAAAAGCATTGTTATCAGCAGTGCCAATACCGGATCCAACGGTTAAGCGAGAACGGATTATTCTAGAAGGGGATATTCCAAGTCCTGCAAATCCACCATCAGGTTGCCGTTTTCATACACGTTGTCCCGTTGCTACAGATATTTGTAAAACGAATGTACCAGAATTCCGTAATGTGGGTGAAGATCATTTTGTTGCTTGTCATCATGTGTAAAAGAAAAGGACTCTTTCAAAATGTGAAAGAGTCCTTTTTTTACCCCGCTATTTGTGGGCAGTAAGACTCCCACCTGAAAATTCGACACATGCGGGGAAGTTAGGTGGGAGATTAACTGCCCGTAAAAGCCCGATTGGTTCAACTAATAATCAGAGGAACCCCGCCTCTGATTAAAGTTGAACTTTATTTACTAGATGAAGTTTGTTTCAATACAAATTGCTCGATTGCATGAGCAACACCATGTTCATTGTTTGTTAATGTTACAACGTCACATAGTTTTTTGACATCTTCTTCGGCATTTCCCATTGCAACTGATAAGCCGGCTACTTGTAGCATTGGCACATCATTAAAGTTGTCACCGATTGCAACAGTATCTTCAATTGGTATATTGAAATAAGCTGCCATTTCTTGTAGGCCGTTCCCTTTATGACCATGCTTATCCATAATTTCTACATTAGTAGGAGCTGATGCCGTAACTGAAATATCCGTATCTTCTTGTAAAGTTTGCAATAGCTGCGAACGATGAGCAGCATTAAATGTCAAAATAAAGAATTTAGATATTTCTAATTCTGGATTATTTACAACATCTTCGATTTTTTGGAAATCAGTAATTAAGTTTGATTTCTTTTGTTTTTCTGTAATTCTTTCAAGTTCCTCAAGTGTAACATCTAGTGTATGCTTGTTTTCTTCGAATGCCTGCATAACTTGATCTTGCCATGTATAAGGAGAGTAAACCCCTTTATTTGTGTACAACTTATATGGAAAACCTTCAGATTCTAGTAACTTTGCAAGCTTGTATACTTTATCATTTTGTAAACAACGCGAGTTAATTACTTTTCCATCCACATAAACAATTGCCCCATTGCTTGCTCCAACTGGAAGAGATAGTTTATATTCTTCCAATAATTTTAAAGCGTCCTCTTTCGCGCGGCCAGAACAAATCATTACAATATGACCAGCTTCTTTTGCGGTTTGGATAGCTTGTAAGTTCTCTTTGGAGATTTCAAGATTAGATGATAGTAGTGTACCATCCATATCTAGTGCGATTAATTTCAAAATGACCACCTCTTTGTTTCCATTATACATAGTTATATAGAGGAAACATATAAACTTATCTTGGAAAGATAGTATTTTATCCCGCATTAATTTCTAGTAAAAGTGCGATTGGTGAGGGGAATAATTAGTAGGGAATGGAACTCTCGTTGATTAAAGTTTCACTTTGGTTTTTAACAAAATAGAGATGAATAATATTATATTTCGCTTTATGACCTTAATGTTACACTAGTGTTACAAATGTGATTGTAGTAGAAAACGCATTAAAACAAGGTTTTTGAGTGTTTATTTAAAAAAACGTAAAAAAAGTGTAATAAAATTTACGTAATTATATTGCAACGTAATAATAGTTATGTTACATTAGTGTTACAAACGTTACGTAATTAATTTCAATGTAACGTTAACATGAAAACTATGAACTAATCATTTCTTAGTAATTACATATAGATAACTTATAAAAAAGGAGAATGAATGATATGAAAAACGAGCAAGTATTAAACGTAACAAAAGGTGACTTCTTAGGATCAGCAAGCGGAGCAGTAGTATTAACAGCATTAATCGTATTTCTTTCAAGCGTATTAGTATAATAGAAGTTTTGTAACAAAAATAAGAGAAGGGAGAATGAAAATTATGAAAAACGAGCAAGTATTAAACGTAACAAAAGGTGACTTCTTAGGATCAGCAAGCGGAGCGGTAGTATTAACAGCATTAATCGTATTTCTTTCAAGCGTATTAGTATAATAGAAGTTTTGTAATAAAAATAAGAGAAGGGAGAATGAAAACTATGAAAAACGAGCAAGTATTAAACGTAACAAAAGGTGACTTCTTAGGATCAGCAAGCGGAGCGGTAGTATTAACAGCATTAATCGTATTTCTTTCAAGTGTATTAGTATAATAGAAGTTTTGTAACAAAAGATAAATGAAGGGAGAATGAAAGATATGAAAGAGCAAGTATTACAAGTAACAAAAGGTGATTTATTAGGATCAGCAAGCGGAGCAGTAGTATTAACAGCATTAATCGTATTTCTATCAAGCGTATTAGTATAATAAAAGTTTTAAATTGTACAAAATGAAAGGAGAATGAGGAATATGAACAGTGAACAAGTGTTACAAGTAACAAAAACAGATTTATTAGGATCATTAGGCGGAGCGGTAATATTAACATCATTTATTCTATTCCTTGCAAATATATTAGTATGAAAAATATAAATACAATCATTCAAAAAAATAAAGACTCTAACGTATTAGTAAGTAGTTAATATGTTGGAGTCTTTTTTGTTTTCCTCTCATATATACCTTCAAGTATTAATATTTACCCCTTACTTTAAAGAGAAAAAAGTCGAATTTTATATGTAAGAAAAAAAGAGGAATTTGACAGAAAAGATAGAAAATTTTAAAGGTCGGAAATTGTTAGCTTGCTAACTAATTTCTATTAATTGATGTTGGAAGCGTTTTCGGTTGGTTTTAAGTATGGACCATTTAATCTATTTACAGGGGGATGAAGATATTATGAAACAAAAATCTATGGATACGCTAGCTGCACAAATGGAGGACTTTTTTCCAGTACGTGATGTAGATCATTTGGAATTTTACGTAGGGAATGCAAAGCAATCAAGTTATTACCTTGCAAGAGCGTTTGGATTCAAAATTGTAGCCTATTCTGGATTAGAAACAGGAAACCGTGAAAAGGTATCTTATGTTCTTGTGCAAAAAAATATGCGTTTTGTTGTGTCTGGAGCTTTAAGTAGCGATAGTCGTATTGCAGAGTTTGTAAAGACTCATGGTGATGGAGTGAAAGATGTGGCTTTACTTGTTGATGATGTTGATAAAGCATACTCTGAAGCTGTAAAACGTGGCGCTGTTGCGATTGCTCCTCCTGAAGAGTTAACAGATGAGGAAGGTACCTTGAAGAAAGCGGTTATTGGTACGTATGGTGATACAATTCATACGCTTGTAGAGCGTAAAAATTATAAAGGAACATTCATGCCAGGATTTCAAAAGGTAGAGTTCAATATTCCATTTGAAGAATCCGGTTTAATTGCTGTAGACCATGTCGTTGGTAACGTTGAGAAAATGGAAGAATGGGTTAGTTATTATGAGAACGTCATGGGATTTAAACAAATGATTCACTTTGATGATGACGATATTAGCACAGAGTATTCGGCATTAATGTCAAAAGTTATGACGAATGGAAGCCGTATTAAGTTTCCAATTAATGAACCAGCAGACGGAAAAAGAAAGTCACAAATTCAAGAATATCTAGAGTTCTATAACGGAGCGGGTGTACAGCATCTTGCTTTATTAACAAGTGACATTGTAAAAACAATTGAAGTGCTTCGTGCGAATGGCGTGGAGTTTTTAGATACGCCAGATACGTATTACGATGAGTTAACTGCACGAGTGGGGAAAATTGATGAAGAAATTGATAGATTAAAAGAATTGAAGATTCTAGTAGACCGTGACGAAGAAGGTTATTTATTACAAATCTTTACGAAACCAATTGTAGATCGTCCAACTCTATTTATTGAAATCATCCAACGTAAAGGTTCTCGTGGATTTGGCGAAGGGAACTTTAAAGCGTTATTCGAATCAATTGAAAGAGAACAAGAGCGTCGCGGAAATTTATAAAATTTGTATCCACCAGCAAGAGTTCCTTTGTTGGTGGAAATTTCATTTTCATAGGGAGGAATCACGATGAAATTTGTTACATTTCGTCTCCCATCGAAAGAAATGCGAGCTGGATGGATTGAAGGTGACAAAGTAATCGATATGAATCTTGCGAGTGATGGACAATTACCTTCTTCTATGTTCGCCTTTTTAGAGAAAGCAGATGAGTGTGTAGAAGTATTGCGTAATATTAAGAATCCTGAAAAGGGTATATATTCCTTAGAGGAAGTTCAATTAGCAGCGGCAATTCCTAATCCAAGTAGCATTCGAGATTTTTATGCATTTGAACAGCATGTAAAAACAGCCCGCGGGAGAAGAGGGCTAGATGTTGTACCTGAATGGTATGATATACCGGTTTTTTATTTTACTAACCACCGTGCTGTTATTGGTCCAGATGATTTTGTTATTGGTCCGAAGAAGTCTAAAAAGCTTGATTATGAGTTAGAGATTGCTTGCGTAATTGGGAAAGAGGGACGAAACATTTCTCGTGAACAAGCAGAGGAATATATTTTTGGTTACTGCATTATGAACGACTGGAGTGCAAGGGACTTACAAGCAACAGAAATGAAAGTGGGACTCGGTCCAGCGAAAGGAAAAGATTTTGCAACTTCATTAGGAGCGTATCTCGTTACGAAAGAGGAATTAGACGTTTATCGTAACGGTGATCGTTATGATTTAGAGATGACTGCTCATGTAAATGGAAAGATATTATCAAAGGGAAACTTCCAAGATATTTACTATACATTTGCTGAAATGATTGAACGTGCTTCGGAAGACGTTACGTTATATCCAGGAGATGTGATTGGTTCTGGGACAGTAGGAACAGGATGTATTTTAGAACTTGGTACAGAAGAGTGGCTACAAGATGGAGATGTTGTAGAGCTGTCGATTACTGGTTTAGGTACGTTACGTAATACGGTCAAAAAAGACATGAAAGCAGGTGATGGGCATGTTTTATCGTCACATGGGGGAGCTACCTCATAAACGACATGTACAATTTCGTAAAAAAGATGGATCGCTTTATCGTGAGCAGGTAATGGGGACAAAAGGTTTCTCTGGTACCCAATCTATTTTGTATCATCATTATATGCCAACAGAAGTAGGGCACGCGGCATTATCGCATTCTTGTCAGTTACAGTATGAAGAGGATGCCCTTCTTGCTCATCGCCACTTCCGTACGAAAGAAAATAAAAAAACTGGTGATGCAGTAAGCGGAAGAAACTTTATGCTTGGGAATGAGGATTTATTAATTGGAGTAGTGAGTCCAACAGAAAAAATGGATTATTTTTACCGTAATGGTGATGGCGATGAAATGTTATTTGTTCATTATGGAACAGGAAAAATTGAAACGATGTTTGGAACGATTCACTATAGAAAAGGTGATTATGTAACAATTCCAATTGGAACGATTTATCGTGTTATTCCAGATGAGGTAGAGACTAAGTTTCTTGTTGTAGAGGCAAATAGCCAAATTACAACACCAAGTCGCTATCGCAATGAATATGGGCAATTGTTAGAACATAGTCCGTTTTGTGAAAGAGATATGCGTGGACCGGAGAAATTGGAGACATATGATGAAAAAGGTGAGTTTGTCGTAATGACAAAGTCGAGAGGTTATATGCACAAGCATGTGTTAGGGCACCATCCGTTAGATGTTGTTGGGTGGGATGGTTATTTATATCCGTGGGTCTTTAATGTGGAGGATTTTGAACCAATTACAGGTCGTATTCATCAGCCACCACCAGTACATCAAACATTCGAAGGACATAATTTCGTCATTTGCTCTTTCGTACCGCGTTTATACGATTATCATCCAGAATCTATTCCGGCACCATATTATCATAGTAATGTGAATAGTGATGAAGTACTGTACTATGTAGAAGGTAACTTTATGAGCCGAAAAGGTGTAGAAGAAGGTTCTATTACGCTTCATCCAAGCGGGATCCCGCATGGGCCACATCCAGGGAAAACAGAAGCGAGTATAGGGAAGAAAGAGACACTTGAACTGGCCGTTATGATAGATACATTCCGTCCGCTTCGTATTGTAAAACAAGCACATGAGACGGAAGATGAAAAATATATGTATAGCTGGATTGAAGAGGGTTCATATACTGTGAAATAAGTAAAAAGAGGCATGCTCACTACGGGAGCATGCCTCTTTTATGGAATCGACATGTATAATAATACCAAAAAAAGTTATGAAAATATATATAGATATGATTGTCTGAATCTTTTTATCGAAAGGATGATAAGAGTATAGTATGTATCTCGATAGTTTTCTGTTTATTTCGACAAAAGTATTGACTAAAAAACATGCCGTGGGTAAAATGAGAAAAGTAAATTAAATTTTCAGAAAAATAAAATCATGGAGGAGCACAGTATGAAGCAAATTTTTCAAAAGAAGCCGATTTCAACGTTACTGCAAGAAAGTCAACAAAAGACATTATCGAGAACGTTAGGGGCACTTGATTTAACAATGCTTGGAATCGGAGCAATTGTTGGAACTGGTATTTTTGTTCTTACTGGCGTTGTAGCAGCGAAACATTCTGGACCAGCTATTATATTATCATTTGCTATAGCTGCATTAGCTTGTGCCTTTGCTGCATTTTGTTACGCTGAATTTGCTTCTTCAGTTCCTGTCTCAGGGAGTGTTTACACGTACACGTACGCGACGATGGGAGAAGTATTTGCATTCTTAATTGGATGGGATTTAATGCTCGAGTATTTATTAGCCACATCTGCTGTAGCCAATGGATGGTCAGCGTATTTGCAATCGTTATTAAAGGGATTTGGGATTCATATTCCCACCATTCTCTCCTCGGCCCCTGGTACTGGAAAGGGTGGAATAATTGATTTACCTGCAGTTCTAATTATTCTAGTTATGACGGTTCTTTTATCTAGAGGTGTTCGTGAAAGTGCACGTGTAAATAATATAATGGTATTTATTAAACTAGCAGTTGTTCTCATTTTTATCTTCGCCGGATTTAATTATGTAAAACCTGAAAATTGGACACCTTTTATGCCATTTGGGTTAGATGGTGTAATGGCTGGAGCAGCTACAGTTTTCTTCGCATTCATTGGATTTGATGCTGTATCAACAGCCGCAGAAGAAGTGAAGCGCCCACAACGCGATTTGCCGATTGGAATTATTGCATCGTTACTAGTTTGTACGGTTCTTTACATTGTTGTTTCACTTATTTTGACAGGGATTGTTCCATACGGTCAGTTGAATATATCAGATCCAGTTGCTTTCGCACTTCAATTTATTGGACAAGATAGTTTGGCGGGAGTGATATCAGTAGGAGCAATTACAGGAATTACAACTGTAATGCTAGTTATGATGTATGGGCAAGTTCGTGTTTCATATGCAATGAGCAGAGATGGATTGTTACCGAAGCGTCTTGCTAAAGTTCATCCGAAATTTAAAACACCATTTTTAAATACATGGACAACAGGTATTATTGCAGCACTTATTTCAGGATTAATAGATTTAAATGTTTTAGCACATCTTGTAAATATGGGAACTTTGTCAGCATTTGCACTTGTAGCTGTTGCTGTCATTGTGATGAGACGAACTCATCCTGATTTACCAAGGGCGTTTAAGGCGCCGCTCGTACCATTTTTACCAGCATTAACAGTTATCTTTTGCTTATATTTGATGCTTCAATTATCAGCGACAGCTTGGATTAGTTTTGGTGTTTGGATGGTTATCGGTATAGTAGTTTATTTCGCCTATAGTAGAAAGCGTAGTGTTTTAAATAATAGTAAAAAAGAAGAAGATGTAGCAAATTTATAAGTGGAAAAATCCATTCTAATTCTGTTAGGATGGATTTTTTATTTTGAAAATTTACATTTTTCTGAATTTGTTATAAGATAATTGTTGGCGAACTAAAGGGGTGAAAATGTGAAAAATACATGGCGTGAGCTAAGAGAGATGGATCGTAACGTATGGATTCGATTTATCGGTGAGACATTGAACGGAATTGCGATGATGATGTTAATGCCTTTTTTTGCACTATATTTAAAAGATAAGGTAGATTCTTTATTACAAGTTGGAATCATTATGGCGCTTTCTCCAATAGCTGCAAGTTTTGGTTCGCTTATAGGCGGAAGAATAGCTGATATATATGGAAGAAAGCCAATTATGATATTTTCAATGGCGAGTAATGCATTACTAATGCTCGGTTTTTTATTTATAGAAGGGTTTATTCCATATGCCATTTTATCTATTTTTTTAGGGTTAAGTAATTCGCTATTTCACCCAGCGGCATCAGCGATGGTTGCAGATGTGACGGCGCCAGAAAAAAGAACAGAGGCATATGGTTTATTGCGAATGGGACACAATATTGGTGCTGCAATTGGACCGATAATGGGAGCATCAGTAGTTGTTTTATCAAAGAACCTCGTGTTTATTATTGCTTCATCCGCTATGTTGTTTTATGCGCTACTAGTGTTAGTACTTATTAAAGAAACAATGCCAAAAATTACGGATATGACGGAAAAAAATAAAGAGAAGGAATCCGGAGCAGTTTGGAAAATTTTAATGAGAGATAAGGCGTTAATGATTTATTTGTTAGCGGGGATCATTATTTCTATGGGGTTTTCTCAAACAGAAGGCATGTTACCGCTTCACTTTGATAACGAAATGAAGGATATTTTTGGAGTCAACAATCCATACCCATATTTAATGGCATTAAATGGTCTATTAGTTGTTTTATTTCAATTTCAAATTTCAAAATGGGCGACAGATAAACCTGTTGGAAAGACGATGTTATACGGTGCGTGTTTGTTCGGAATTGGTTTGTTTTTTATAGGATGGTTACCGAAGTGGTTTGGAGAATATGATACAAATGCTACAATTATTTTAATGACGTTAATGTTTGTTTATGCCATATATACGTTAGGCGAGATGATTATGTCGCCTGTACAGATGACGTTTGTAGCGAATTTGGCCCCTGAGCATTTGAGAGGAACCTATATGGGGGCGGCGAGTTTGCAGTGGATTACAGGAAGTGCATTCGGTCCACTTCTTGGTGGTTTTCTATTGGATCGTTTGCTTGGTCACTACTTATTTACAATTTTAAGTGTAGGGTGTGTAGTTGCAGGCTTTGTATATGTTTCTTTAGATCGTCTTGTTGAGCAGAGGCAAAAAGATACGCCTACAAAACAGTCTTCTTAATAAAATGAAACTTTAATCAATGTTTTTTCACCCTCCACAAATGGTAGGGTAATATAGATGACATACACACAAAGTGGATTTTTACATATTTTAGGTACATAACTAGATTAGATAGCAATTTTTCTCTAAAGTTTAATTTTGTTTAGGTGTGTAGAAATTAAAGAAAAAAAGTGTAGAAAACCAATAAGTGGTGTCTTTTAATTATTTGTGGAAGTTACATTTTATTTCAAATAGGAACTACCTATTTTTATAAAAAGTGCTAAAATAGAAAAATGAAAACAATTGGTTAGGGTGATTTCAGTGACAAAAATTAAATTAGGTTTATTATACGGTGGAAAATCAGCTGAGCATCAAGTTTCGTTACAAACGGCTCTTGCTGCTATTAAAGCATTAAATCAAGATAAATTCGAGATTCATCCAATTTATATTACAGAACAAGGCCAATGGATGCGTGGAGAGCGTATTGAAGGCGAAGTAACAAATGTTGAGGCATTACAAATGAGTGGGGAAGAGAATACAATCTCTCCTGTATCATTAAGTACAGAAATTATCCCAACTGCAACTTCTAAACAAGAAGATGCAATTGATGTTATTTTCCCATTATTACATGGACCGAATGGTGAAGATGGAACAGTACAAGGGTTATTAGAATTACTAAACATTCCATATGTAGGTAACGGTGTATTAGCATCATCTGCTGGTATGGATAAAGTTGTTATGAAAAATATCTTTGCAGAAGCTGGATTGAAACAAGCGAAATATGCATCTTTCATTCGTAGCGCATGGGAAAAAGATCGTGAAACAGCGTATGAAAAAGTAGAAGAAGTATTAGGATATCCTTGCTTCGTAAAACCAGCAAACCTTGGTTCAAGTGTTGGTATTAATAAGTGTAATGATCGTGAAGAGCTTGAGAATGCATTCGAAGAGGCATTCCAATTTGACCGTAAAATTATTGTAGAAGAAAATATTGTAGGTCGTGAAGTAGAAGTTGGTGTATTAGGTAATGATGAGCCGAAATGTTCAGTTGTAGGTGAAATTGTACCGAAAAAAGATTTTTATGATTACAAATCGAAATACATCGATGGTGATACAGCGTTAATTATTCCAGCTGAAATGACAGAGGAAGAGTCTAATGTAATTAAGCGAGATGCAATTATCGCATTCCAATCATTAGATGGTTCGGGCTTAACACGAGCTGATTTCTTCTTAACGAAAGATGGAGAAGTATATATTAACGAAGTAAACACAATGCCAGGATTCACGCCGTTTAGTATGTTCCCTCTATTATGGCAACATACAGGGTTACCGTATCCGGAATTAATTGAAGAGCTAATTCGCTTAGCGATTGAGCGTCACGAAGAAAAACAAAAAATTAAATATACAATCTAACAAAAAAGGAGGAAGCACTATTCGAAGGAATAGTGCTTCCTCTATGTAAGGAGTGTTTTCATGATAAATCGAACGTTAAAACAAGTAGAGCAGATGATAAATGGTACTGGATTAGCAGAGCGGTATGAGGGAATTACTATACAAGGAGTGTCTATTGATACGAGGAAAATTGAAAAAGGAAATTTATATGTTCCAATTCAAGGTGAACGTTTCGATGGACATGCTTTTGTAGACAAAGCTGTTGAAAATGGGGCGATTGCTACATTATGGATGAAAGATGTAGAAAACCCACCTGAAAATCTTCCGGTTATTTTTGTAGAAGATACACTAGCAGCATTGCAAATGTTAGCGAAAAACTATCGTGATCAATTGGATGTAAAAGTTGTTGGTGTAACGGGTAGTAATGGTAAAACATCTACGAAAGATATTGTAACAAGTATTCTTGCGACTAAATTTAAAGTTCAAAAAACAGAAGGTAATTTCAACAACCACATCGGTTTACCTCTTACTATTTTAAATTTAGAGGAAAATACAGAAGTAGCTGTATTAGAAATGGGCATGTCAAGCCGAGGAGAAATTGAATTTCTATCTAAGTTAGCTCGTCCTAATGCAGCTATTATCACGAACATTGGTGAGGCACACTTAATGGATTTAGGCTCTCGTGAGGCGATTGCTGAAGCGAAGTTAGAAATTGTTACAGGTTTACAAAAGGGTGGCGTGTTCGTATATAATGGAGATGAGCCGCTATTAACGAATCGTGTTCCAGAAATGAATTTAGCAGCTGAAACAGTTACATTTGGTGATGCGAGAGCAAATGATTACTATCCAACTACTGTAACATTGCAGGCTACTGGGACACACTTTAAGATGAACAGGGATGAAACTTTGTCATTCTATTTGCCAGTACTAGGAAAGCATAATGTATATAATACGCTTGCTTCAATGGCAATTGCAAAACATTTTGGTGTAACGTGGGAAGAAATGAAAAAAGGTTTAGTAACACTTCAAATGACAGGTATGCGTATGGAAATTGTAAAAACAGATAGTGGTTTAACAATTATCAATGATGCTTATAATGCTAGTCCAACAGCTATGGAAGCTGCGTTCCACCTAATGAATGGTTTAGATGGATTTGCTAAAAAAATTGTTGTACTTGGTGATATGTTAGAACTTGGAAATCAAGAAGTGCAATTTCATTATGAAGTAGGTAAATTAATTGATCCAGCAAAGATCTCATATGTATTCACATATGGTAGATTAGGGGCTCAAATTGCTGAAGGTGCAAAAATTAATTTCCCTAAAGACCGTGTAAAAGCGTATGATAGTAAAGAAGAGTTAATAAAAGAGTTGCAAGCAGTAGTTGATGCAAAAGATGTTGTGCTAGTAAAAGCGTCTCGCGGTATGAAATTAGAAGAAGTAATTACGATGTTGAAATAATTGGTGTATATAAATAGGGATGATAGCCACGAAAATAGTGGAAACTTATAATAAGCGCTTACAGTAAATGATAAAAAAATAAAAGTAAAGAAAAAAGCTCTGAATATGAAATAAGGTAACAGTTGGGGTTTGCTTTTTACACCTACAAAACTTATAATTGATAAAGTGTAATAACGTTTAGAAGTATTTTCGTGAAGAATATACGCCCGGTTATACGTCAGTATTCAGGAAAAGGGCTTTTCCGCAAGTTCGGAAAACGCCTTTTTTTAAATGATAAGTATAGGATAGAAAAGGAGAAGTAACATTGACAACATTTCGAGAATTAGGATTAAGTGAGTCTTTACTACAATCTGTTGAAAGTATGGGTTTTGAAGAGGCTACGCCGATTCAAGCTGAAACAATTCCACATGCATTGCAAGGTAAGGATATTATTGGGCAAGCGCAAACAGGTACAGGGAAAACAGCAGCATTCGGATTACCACTATTAGATAAAGTGGATACAAATAAAGATGCAGTTCAAGGTATTGTTATCGCGCCAACGCGCGAATTAGCAATTCAAGTTGGAGAAGAGCTATACAAACTTGGTAAACATAAACGTGTTCGTATTCTACCAATTTATGGTGGTCAAGATATTAACCGCCAAATTCGTGCTCTAAAAAAACACCCACACATTATTGTTGGTACGCCGGGTCGTATTTTAGATCATATTAACCGTAAAACACTTCGCCTGCAAAACGTAGAGACAGTTGTTCTTGACGAAGCAGATGAAATGTTAAACATGGGCTTCATTGAAGATATTGAAGCGATTTTAACAGATGTACCAGAAACACATCAAACATTATTATTCTCAGCGACAATGCCAGACCCAATCCGTCGCATTGCTGAGCGTTTCATGACTGAGCCTCAACATATTAAAGTAAAAGCAAAAGAAGTAACAATGCCAAACATTCAGCAGTTCTATTTAGAAGTGCAAGAAAAGAAAAAGTTTGACGTGTTAACACGCTTACTAGATATTCAATCTCCAGAGCTTGCAATCATATTCGGTCGTACAAAGCGTCGTGTTGATGAATTATCAGAAGCATTAAATTTACGTGGTTATGCAGCAGAAGGTATTCATGGTGACTTAACACAAGCAAAACGTATGTCTGTATTACGTAAATTTAAAGAAGGTGCTATCGAAGTTCTTGTTGCAACAGACGTTGCTGCACGTGGTCTTGATATTTCAGGCGTAACACACGTATACAACTTCGATATCCCGCAAGATCCAGAATCATACGTTCACCGTATCGGTCGTACTGGCCGTGCCGGTAAAAAAGGTATTGCAATGTTATTTGTAACACCACGTGAATCAGGACAATTAAAAAATATCGAGCGTACAACAAAACGTAAGGTTGATCGTATGGAAGCACCGACACTTGACGAGGCATTAGAAGGTCAACAACGTTTAATCGCTGAAAAACTTCAAAGCACAATTGAAAGTGATAACTTATCATACTACAAGCGTATTGCAGAAGAAATGTTAGAAGAGAATGACTCTGTAACAGTAGTAGCTGCTGCTTTAAAAATGATGACAAAAGAGCCGGATACAACTCCGATCGCTTTAACATCAGAACCACCAGTTGTTTCAAGAGGTGGCGGTGGCGGTTCTAAAAAACGCGGTGGTAACGGAAGTGGATACCGTGATGGTAACCGTAATCGTAGTCGTGATGGACGCGGCGGTGGCGATGGTCGTAACCGTGATCGCAATCGTGATGGACGTGGAAGCGGAAGTGGCGATGGTCGTAACCGTGATCGTAATCGTGATGGCGGTAGCCGTGATGCTGGTAGCCGTGATGGCAACCGTGGTCGTAAAGGTGAAGGTCGCCCTGGATCTTCAAATGGACGCGGCGAAAGAAAACATCATAGCCGTCCACAAGCTTAATAAAAAAGAGAATGCCCTTTGCCGGCATTCTCTTTTTTTATTTCTATAATTGTGCATACTACATAGTAACTCGTATAGGAATGAGGTGCTATATGCTTGTAAGACTTGGGTATGTTGCGATGAGTGTACATTTGAAGAATGCTTCTCCATCTCAAACGATGACGTATGCACAGTTTCAGCGGATTGATGATCGAGAGGCTGCGATTCGTAAACTTGAAAGAATCGCTAATTCGAATTTGGAAAATTGCTTACGGTTATTAAAACATAATAAAGGGCATGATATATCTTTCTTTCGACTTAGTTCCAAGCTTATTCCTTTAGCGAATCATGAGGAGTTGTTAGATTGGAACTATATTCGTCCGTTAAAAGAAAATCTGAAAGAATTAGGTGAATATGCAATTCGTATGAATATGCGAATTGACTTCCATCCAGATCACTTTGTTGTACTAAATTCACCTGAGGAGAGTATTTTCAAACAATCTGTAAAGACATTGCAGATGCACAAAAAATTGTTAAAGGGTATGGGAATTGAACATAAGCAACGATGTGTATTACATGTGGGAGGAGGTTATAAAGATAAGGAGCTTGCATTAGAACGCTTTATAGAAAATTGGTCAACTGTTCCAAGAGGTATTCAAGAGATGATTATATTAGAAAATGATGACACGACCTTTTCTTTAGAAGAAACATTGTATTTAGGTGAGAAATTAGACATTCCAGTCGTGTTTGATTTGCACCATCATATGATGAATAATGACCAGGAAGATTGGCATGAAGATTGGGCGCGTGTTGTACATACGTGGGAATCGTCTTTGTTACCGGTTAAAATGCACATCTCCAGTCCTAGAGATGGAAAAAACCCGAGAGCACATGCAGATTTTATTGATGTAGATACTTTCTTATCTTTTTTGAAAAAGATAAAGGGGAGTGTTCCGCGAATTGATTGTATGATTGAGGCGAAGAAAAAGGACGAGTCTTTATTTCAACTAATGAGAGAGTTAAGTAAACAAACAGATGTGGAAATTATCGATGGTGCGAGCTTCTATATTAAATAAGCTCTGCGCCATCGTTTTTTTTTGTCCCGCTATTTGTGGGCAGTAAGACTCCCGCCTCAAAATTCGGCGAATTGCGAGGGAGTTAGGTGGGAGTCGGGCTGCCCGTAAAAGCCCGATTGGTGCGGGCTAATAATCAGTGGGGGATGGAACCCCCCCACTGATTAAAGTTTCACTTTATTAAAAAAGGGGTGCACATGCCGCCGATGATCAGTCCTGTTAAATGGCTTATAGGATTGGCAGAGGGATTAAAGAAAGTAAATAGTAGTAATATAAGTATCATTATTGAAAAAATAGCGATGTCTCTTGGTTTTGAAGAACAATATCGACTATACAATAAAAATAATTGGGCGCCTAGTAATCCGAAAATACCACCAGATGCTCCGGCGTGAATATATTCAAGAGGCATAATAATATAAGAAGAAATATTCCCGAGAATGCCAGAAAGGAAAAAAATAATGATGAAAGAAAAGTGTCCTAGTTGTTTTTCGATGGAAGAACCAAATACGAATAAACAAATACTATTAGAAAGGAAATGTTGTAAGTCTACGTGTACAAGTAAGGAAGTTATGACACGCCACCATTCTCCTTTAGCGATATATTCATTGTAGGCTGCCAGGTGAAAGAGGGAAAAGTCGCTCAATATAATCATGACTAATTGTATAAGAAGTAAAGAAATGATAATCGGTTGTAAGGAAATGCGAGTGGATGGTATTAGCATGTTGTTAGTATCACTCCTTTTGCATCAGAAAGATTCTCTGTTATTCTTACAATATGAATGAAGAAAGCTAAATAGAAGAAGGGGATTTTGAAATGATTGTAGGGATTGGAATCGATATTATCGAGTTAAATCGAATTGAAAAAATGCTAGATGGAAAGCTTAAATTTATGGAACGTATTTTAACTGAAAGAGAACGTGGTGTTGCCGAGGGGCTGAAAGGAAGTCGTCTTACAGAATTTGTAGCTGGAAGATTTGCAGCAAAAGAGGCGTATTCTAAAGCGGTAGGGACCGGTATTGGGAAAGAAGTGAGTTTTTTAGATATTGAAGTAAGGAATGATGATAGAGGTAAGCCGATTATCATTACAAATACAGAGCATATTGTTCATTTATCAATTAGTCATAGTAAAGAATTTGCCGTTGCTCAAGTTGTTTTGGAAAGCTCGTCACGCTAGTCTGCATATTTTATATCTTTGTCTCATATATTTGAGGTAGCGATAAGGAAGGCATATCTTCCATTCATTTATAGGGGCAAAGGGGCTGAAGTGATGAAAAGGCGTCTGTTTTTAGTTCTTGTCGGTTTATTGACCGTTTTTGTATTGGCGGGTTGTATGGAAAAGAAACAGGAAGATGTTGTGAGAGATTTAGAAACGAAAGTTAAAAGTATGAAGAGTTATCAAGCTGAAGCGAAATTATCTATTAAAACAGGAAATGAACCTCAAGAGTACAATGTAGAAATTTGGCATAAAGAACCTTCGTATTATCGTGTGAATTTGCAGAATGCGAAAAAGGATCAGAGTCAAATTATTTTAAGGAATGATGAAGGTGTATTTGTATTAACACCGGCACTTAATAAGAGTTTCCGTTTTCAAAGTGATTGGCCGCAAAATAGTAGCCAGGCTTATTTATATGAATCACTTGTAAGAGATATTTTGCAAGATAAGAAAAATCTCTCTTTCGAGAAAACAGATAAGTATTATGTGTTTAAAACAAAAACAAATTATCAACATCAAAATATGTTGCCGAAACAAGAAATTAAGCTGAATAAAAGTGATTTAACACCAGTTTCTGTGAAACTGATGGATAATGATCAAAATGTCCTTGTAAAAGTAGATTTCACTAAAGTAAAGTTTGATGCAAAGTTTGATAAAGGTGCATTTGATACGAAACAAAATATGTCTAGAGCACAAGTGGATGTTCAGACGGCAGCGAAAGAAGACAAACCGTTTGCTATTTTGTATCCACGTGATACACCGCAAGGTATGACTTTGAAAGAGGAAGAAGAGTTGAAGACAGACAGTGGCAAGCGTGCAATACTCACATACACTGGAAGTAAGAAATCCTTTACTTTAATACAAGAAAAGTCAAAAGTTGCAGAGGCCTCATCGGCGGTAAGTGTAAGTGGAGAGCCGGTTGATCTTGGTTTCACGATTGGTGCATTGACGAAAGACTCTGTAACGTGGTCACATAACGGAGTAGAATATATGCTCGTGTCTAAAGGTTTAGAGACGAATGAGTTGTTGATGGTTGCTCGTTCGGTTACAGCGAAGCAGGTGAAGTAAACTTCTTAGACGTGGTGATATATGTGCACCACGTCTTTTCTTAGTTTGAAGGTGGATTTCATAAAAGAAGCATATAAAAGAATAAGCTTCGCATATCGTGTATAAGGAAGTGTATTTATGGAAGAAGCACCGTTTTACCGTGACACGTGGGTGGAAGTGGATTTAGATGCGATCTATAACAATGTTACACATATTAAAGAGTACATTCCAAGTGATGTAGAGATTTTTGCTGTAGTTAAAGCGAATGCATATGGGCACGATTATGTACCGGTGGCTAAAACTGCATTAGAAGCAGGAGCAACAAGATTAGCAGTTGCTTTTTTAGATGAAGCTTTAGTGCTTCGGAGGGCTGGTATTACTGCACCGATTTTAGTATTAGGTCCTTCCCCACCCCGTGATGTAAATGTAGCTGCTGAAAATGATGTAGCATTAACTGTTTTTCAAAAAGAATGGGTGGAAGAAGCGATAAAGCTCTGGGATGGTTCATCAATAATGAAATTCCATATTAATTTTGATAGTGGTATGGGGAGAATCGGAATACGTGAACGAAAAGAATTAAAAGGGTTCTTAAAGAGTTTAGAAGGTGCGCCATTTTTAGAGTTAGAAGGAGTATATACGCATTTTGCAACAGCGGATGAGGTTGAGACTTCTTACTTTGATAAGCAATATAATACATTTTTGCAGCAGTTACGTTGGTTGAAAGAATTTGGAGTGAATCCTAAATTTGTCCATACGGCCAATAGTGCCGCAACGTTAAGGTTTCAAGGGATTACATTTAATGCGGTGCGAATTGGTATTGCGATGTATGGATTATCCCCATCTGTAGAAATACGTCCTTTTTTACCATTTAAATTGGAACCGGCGTTGTCACTTCACACGAAAGTTGCTCATATTAAGCAAGTGATTAAAGGAGATGGGATTAGTTATAATGTCACATACCGAACGAGAACTGAAGAATGGATTGCGACAGTTGCAATTGGATATGGAGATGGCTGGCTTAGAAGATTGCAAGGGTTTAAGGTACTTGTAAACGGTGAAAGAGTACCGATTGTAGGGCGAGTGACAATGGATCAATTCATGATACATCTTCCTTGTGAAGTGCCACTTGGTACGAAAGTTACACTCATTGGGAGACAAGGTGATGAGTATATTAGTGCTACCGAGGTTGCTGAATATTCCGGGACTATTAATTATGAAATTATCGCAACGATAAGCTTCCGTGTACCGAGAATATTTATACGACACGGTAAAGTTGTAGAAGTAATCAATTATTTGAACGATATATAGAAGAAGGTATTATTACTCAGCATCTCGTCATTTGGAGGAGTTTCACTAATAAAGAATAGGTTCTTTTTCGCTGGGGAGCTTCTTTTTATACTTGTTATTAATATAAGTAGCAATGAAATATTACTGAAGGATTGCTTTATTTCTTGTTTGAAAGAGATAAAAAGTAAAAGAAGATGAATGTTTTATTTATGAATTGGAAAACATAAGCAAGGAATAAGGAAGTCTTTGCAACAGGCTCCATACAATGGTATTATTACAATAGGTGTCATATATATATTTGGGTGTGTAGTTGACGGTGGAGGTGTATTTTTGTGTCCGAATCAAGTGTAACTACTGAAATCGTGGTTCGGTTGCCAAAGCAAATGGTAACGGAATTGGACGGAATTGGAAAACAAGAGAATAAGAATCGCCATGAACTAATTTGCCAGGCAACACAACTGTTATTGCGTCAACATAAGACGAAGAAACGCTACCAACATGAATCAATGCGACGTGGGTACATTGAAATGGGAAAAATTAATCTTGGTATTGCATCTGAAGCTTTCTTAGCAGAGTATGAAGCAGCTCATACAGTAGAACGCTTAGTTAGCGGGGGGTAATATTTTGATTGTAAAACGCGGCGACGTGTATTTTGCAGACCTTTCCCCAGTTGTTGGTTCTGAGCAAGGAGGCGTTCGTCCGGTTCTTGTCATTCAAAATGACATCGGAAATCGTTTTAGTCCGACTGTGATTGTAGCGGCTATTACTGCACAGATTCAAAAAGCGAAATTACCCACTCATGTGGAAATTGATGCGAAAAAGTACGGTTTTGAGAGGGATTCTGTTATTTTACTTGAGCAGATTCGAACAATCGATAAGCAACGCTTAACGGACAAAATCACTCATTTGGATGAAGTGATGATGAGTCGTGTAGATGAAGCGTTACAAATTAGTTTAGGACTAATAGATTTTTAAATCGGCAGTTTAAGTTGCTCTCTTTACAGGGCAACTTTTTTTTATTATAGAGGAGGTTACGGTTGGATATGGAAATGGTAGATAATCGACAAGGGTTAATGAAAATGTTAGTGAAAGAATTAGGCTTTACAGAAAAGCAAGTTCGTCATGTTATTCAATTAACAGAAGAAGGTAACACAGTTCCATTTATCGCTCGTTACCGAAAAGAATGGACAGGGTCTCTTGATGAGGTGCAAATTCGTGCAATCTTAGAAAGATGGCAATATATGATGCAACTAGAAGATAGGAAAGAAGAGGTTCTTCGTCTTATTGGTGAAAAGGGTAAACTAACCGAAGAGTTGCGTCGTCATATTGTTGCTGCAACAAAACTTCAAGAAGTAGAAGACTTATATCGTCCATATAAAGAAAAAAGAAGAACGAAAGCTACAATTGCTAAAGAAAAGGGATTAGAACCGTTAGCTGAGTGGCTATTATTATATAAAAAAGAAAATCCAGCAGAGAAGGCTATGGAATTTGTTAATGCAGAAAAGGAAGTGGCGTCTGCAGAAGATGCGTTGCAAGGTGCGCAAGATATTATTGCGGAACTTGTTTCGGATAATGCGGCATATCGTAGTTGGATTCGCAATACTACTTTCCGAAAAGGGATTATGTCTTCATCTGTAAAAGATAAAGAAAAAGATGAAAAGAATATATATGAAATGTATTATGGCTATGAAGAACCGTTGCAAAAAGTAGTGCCGCATCGTGTACTAGCTATGAATCGTGGTGAAAAGGAAGACGTATTAAGAATTTCTGTTATCACGCCAATTGAAGAAATTCTTCAGTTTTTACATAAAAAAATGATTCTTGATGAAGCTTCTAAAAGTGCGCATTATGTACAATTAGCGATGGAAGATGGATATAAGCGATTAATTCAACCTTCAATAGAAAGAGAAATTCGTAAAGAATTAATGGAAACGGCCGAAGAACAAGCGATTCATATTTTCTCTGAGAATTTACGTAATTTATTATTACAACCTCCGATGAAAGGGAAAGTTGTGTTAGCGGTAGATCCAGCATATAGAACCGGTTGTAAATTAGCTGTAGTAGATGATACAGGAAAAGTTCTTCACATAGATGTTATTTATCCGCATCCGCCTGCTCGTAAATATGAGGATGCAAAAACGAAAATCATTTCAATTATAGATAAATATGAAGTTGAAATGATAGCGATTGGAAATGGTACAGCTTCGAGGGAAACGGAAGAATTTATAGTAGATGTATTACAAAATGTAGAGCGAGATGTATTTTACATTATTGTAAATGAAGCGGGTGCTAGTGTGTACTCAGCATCTGATGTAGCTCGCGAGGAGTTTCCAAATTTACAGGTTGAAGAAAGAAGTGCTGTTTCAATTGGGAGACGTCTACAAGATCCACTTGCAGAACTTGTGAAAATTGACCCTAAATCTGTTGGGGTGGGACAATATCAACATGATGTATCTCAAAAGAGATTAAATGAATCATTAACATTTGTAGTAGAGACAGCAGTTAACCGAGTTGGTGTTAATGTAAATACAGCTTCAGTTGCATTGTTGCAATATGTTTCGGGATTATCAAAAACAGTTGCGAAAAACATTGTAGCTAAGCGTGAGGAAGATGGGAAATTCACGAAGCGTACTGAATTAAAGAAAATCCCACGTTTAGGTGCAAAAACATATGAACAATGTATCGGGTTTTTACGTATATTAGAAGGAGCGAATCCGTTAGATCGCACAGGGATTCATCCAGAACAATATAAAAATGTTGAATTGCTATTGAAGAGCTTAGGGTTATCAAAGAATGATGTGGGGAAACCAAACTTGCAAAAGAGTTTCGAAGGAGTAGATATTTCTAAATTATCTCAAGAGACGGAGATTGGTGAGCCGACATTAGTTGATATTATGGATGCTTTAATTAGCCCGGAGCGAGATATGAGGGATGAGTTGCCAAAGCCACTTTTGAAAAAGGGGATTTTAAAATTAGAAGATTTAAAGCGTGGTATGGAATTAGAGGGAACGATCCGCAATGTTGTTGATTTCGGTGCCTTTGTTGATATTGGTGTGAAGCAAGATGGTTTAGTACATATTTCTAAACTAAGCAAACAATTTGTAAAGCATCCATTAGATATTGTATCCGTGGGACAAATTGTAAAGATATGGGTAGATGATATTGATACGAAAAAAGGTCGTGTTGCATTATCAATGTTACCGATTGAATAGTAAGAAAAGAGAGCAGATGAAACTGCTCTCTTTTTATGAACTGGAAAGTTTAATTGATTATGAGCTTTGATGTATTTTACTATAATAAAACCAGCATTCATTTAGTAACTTGATTTGATACCGGTTTTTCTCGAAATATGCACGTTGCATTTGTTTCTTTAGCCACGTGGGCATAGGAATCCCTCCTTGTTTAATCCTGCTCTCAAAAAAAGTAGCTCCTTTTAGTTAAAGTAACTTTGATGAGAGGTTGGTGAGTGGATTTCTAGCAATGCTGCATTTTTAGAAATCACGCTTCTTGAATGAGGATGGGTATATGTACTATTTACTATATGTATAAGAAGGGAGAAAAGTGTGGAAATATTTTTTAGTTTAGGAGGAATGAGAATGGATGAGCAAGAAATTCAGCGGTTAGTGGAAGAGGTATCGTTACAATGCTTTGGAATGCCGTTTTTACATAAAGCGATGTTTAATAGTAGGTTACGTACAACTGGTGGGCGCTATCTATTGAAGAATCATAATATAGAATTGAATTATCGATATTACGAAGTATATGGAAAAGAAGAGTTAGTCGGGATTGTTAAACATGAACTTTGTCATTATCACTTACATATCACAGGAAAAGGGTATAAGCATCGAGATAGAGATTTTCGGGAGTTATTAAAGAAAGTAGGTGCACCACGTTTTTGTAAACGAATGATTAGTGAGGAGGAAACAAGAGTTTCTATGTATGAATGTATGGGGTGTTCTTTTCAATATGTAAGAAGACGTCAAATAAATACACAAAGATATGTATGTGGAAAGTGTAAAGGACAACTAAAACTGGTAGTGAAAACATCTTGACAGTGAAAACGCAATCCAGTATATTATAAACATGTCACGTTTGCGCAAGATGTTGTGAAAAAACTTCTTGACTTACGATGAGAAGTTTTATAAGATACAAATTGTCTTCATTATTCCGCAGTAGCTCAGTGGTAGAGCTATCGGCTGTTAACCGATCGGTCGTAGGTTCGAGTCCTACCTGCGGAGCCATACAGAGAAGTACCCAAGTGGCTCAAGGGGCTCCCCTGCTAAGGGAGTAGATCGCTAACGCGGTGCGAGGGTTCGAATCCCTTCTTCTCTGCCATACATATTGGCCCGTTGGTCAAGTGGTTAAGACACCGCCCTTTCACGGCGGTAACACGGGTTCGAATCCCGTACGGGTCACCACTTCGGAGGATTAGCTCAGCTGGGAGAGCACCTGCCTTACAAGCAGGGGGTCGGCGGTTCGATCCCGTCATCCTCCACCATATAAATTATATAAATAATATTATCGCGGGGTGGAGCAGTACGGTAGCTCGTCGGGCTCATAACCCGAAGGTCGCAGGTTCAAATCCTGTCCCCGCAACCAAATGGTCCCGTGGTGTAGTGGTTAACATGCCTGCCTGTCACGCAGGAGATCGCCGGTTCGACCCCGGTCGGGACCGCCATTTTAACTTCTGCTATATAGCAGTTGTTTTTTATTGGACATTATGGTAAAATAACATTTGTCTTTGAAAAGAAGATAACTATTTCGGTGGGCTATAGCCAAGCGGTAAGGCAACGGACTTTGACTCCGTCATGCGCTGGTTCGAATCCAGCTAGCCCAGCCATTTACGAGCCATTAGCTCAGTTGGTAGAGCATCTGACTTTTAATCAGAGGGTCGAAGGTTCGAATCCTTCATGGCTCACTTTTGTTTTTTCCGCGCGGTCGTGGCGGAACGGCAGACGCGCTAGGTTGAGGGCCTAGTGGGGGAAACCCCGTGGAGGTTCAAGTCCTCTCGGCCGCATCAAAAAATCTTTTAAAAAGTACTTGCATTTGAAAATGTAGTATGGTAAGATAATTGAGTCGCCAAAATACAACGACGAAAAAACATCATGAATAAGCGCCCGTAGCTCAATTGGATAGAGCGTTTGACTACGGATCAAGAGGTTAGGGGTTCGACTCCTCTCGGGCGCGCCATAACGGGAAGTGGCTCAGCTTGGTAGAGCACCTGGTTTGGGACCAGGGGGTCGCAGGTTCAAATCCTGTCTTCCCGACCACGCGGGTGTAGTTTAGTGGTAAAACAAGAGCCTTCCAAGCTCTGGTCGAGAGTTCGATTCTCTTCACCCGCTTTTAGTTCTTTGAAAACTGAACGAAACAAACAACGTGAACGTCAATTTTTATTTTTAGATGCTAGACAAACTAACTTTATTGGAGAGTTTGATCCTGGCTCAGGATGAACGCTGGCGGCGTGCCTAATACATGCAAGTCGAGCGAATGGATTAAGAGCTTGCTCTTATGAAGTTAGCGGCGGACGGGTGAGTAACACGTGGGTAACCTACCCATAAGACTGGGATAACTCCGGGAAACCGGGGCTAATACCGGATAATATTTTGAACTGCATAGTTCAAAATTGAAAGGCGGCTTCGGCTGTCACTTATGGATGGACCCGCGTCGCATTAGCTAGTTGGTGAGGTAACGGCTCACCAAGGCGACGATGCGTAGCCGACCTGAGAGGGTGATCGGCCACACTGGGACTGAGACACGGCCCAGACTCCTACGGGAGGCAGCAGTAGGGAATCTTCCGCAATGGACGAAAGTCTGACGGAGCAACGCCGCGTGAGTGATGAAGGCTTTCGGGTCGTAAAACTCTGTTGTTAGGGAAGAACAAGTGCTAGTTGAATAAGCTGGCACCTTGACGGTACCTAACCAGAAAGCCACGGCTAACTACGTGCCAGCAGCCGCGGTAATACGTAGGTGGCAAGCGTTATCCGGAATTATTGGGCGTAAAGCGCGCGCAGGTGGTTTCTTAAGTCTGATGTGAAAGCCCACGGCTCAACCGTGGAGGGTCATTGGAAACTGGGAGACTTGAGTGCAGAAGAGGAAAGTGGAATTCCATGTGTAGCGGTGAAATGCGTAGAGATATGGAGGAACACCAGTGGCGAAGGCGACTTTCTGGTCTGTAACTGACACTGAGGCGCGAAAGCGTGGGGAGCAAACAGGATTAGATACCCTGGTAGTCCACGCCGTAAACGATGAGTGCTAAGTGTTAGAGGGTTTCCGCCCTTTAGTGCTGAAGTTAACGCATTAAGCACTCCGCCTGGGGAGTACGGCCGCAAGGCTGAAACTCAAAGGAATTGACGGGGGCCCGCACAAGCGGTGGAGCATGTGGTTTAATTCGAAGCAACGCGAAGAACCTTACCAGGTCTTGACATCCTCTGAAAACTCTAGAGATAGAGCTTCTCCTTCGGGAGCAGAGTGACAGGTGGTGCATGGTTGTCGTCAGCTCGTGTCGTGAGATGTTGGGTTAAGTCCCGCAACGAGCGCAACCCTTGATCTTAGTTGCCATCATTAAGTTGGGCACTCTAAGGTGACTGCCGGTGACAAACCGGAGGAAGGTGGGGATGACGTCAAATCATCATGCCCCTTATGACCTGGGCTACACACGTGCTACAATGGACGGTACAAAGAGCTGCAAGACCGCGAGGTGGAGCTAATCTCATAAAACCGTTCTCAGTTCGGATTGTAGGCTGCAACTCGCCTACATGAAGTCGGAATCGCTAGTAATCGCGGATCAGCATGCCGCGGTGAATACGTTCCCGGGCCTTGTACACACCGCCCGTCACACCACGAGAGTTTGTAACACCCGAAGTCGGTGGGGTAACCTTTATGGAGCCGACCGCCTAAGGTGGGACAGATGATTGGGGTGAAGTCGTAACAAGGTAGCCGTATCGGAAGGTGCGGTCGGATCACCTCCTTTCTATGGAGAATTGATGAACGCAGTTCATCAATAAACGTTGACTTGTTTTGTTTCGTTCAGTTTTGAGAGAACTATCTCTCAAGTTTAAATGTATGTTCTTTGAAAACTAGATAACAGTGTAGCTCATATTTTTTTAATTTTAGTTTGGTTAAGTTAGAAAGGGCGCACGGTGGATGCCTTGACACTAGGAGTCGATGAAGGACGGGACTAACGCCGATATGCTTCGGGGAGCTGTAAGTAAGCTTTGATCCGAAGATTTCCGAATGGGGAAACCCACTATACGTAATGGTATGGTATCCTTACCTGAATACATAGGGTATGGAAGACAGACCCAGGGAACTGAAACATCTAAGTACCTGGAGGAAGAGAAAGCAAATGCGATTTCCTGAGTAGCGGCGAGCGAAACGGAATCTAGCCCAAACCAAGAGGCTTGCCTCTTGGGGTTGTAGGACATTCTATACGGAGTTACAAAGGAACGAGGTAGACGAAGCGACCTGGAAAGGTCCGTCACAGAGGGTAATAACCCCGTAGTCGAAACTTCGTTCTCTCTTGAATGTATCCTGAGTACGGCGGAACACGTGAAATTCCGTCGGAATCTGGGAGGACCATCTCCCAAGGCTAAATACTCCCTAGTGATCGATAGTGAACCAGTACCGTGAGGGAAAGGTGAAAAGCACCCCGGAAGGGGAGTGAAAGAGATCCTGAAACCGTGTGCCTACAAATAGTCAGAGCCCGTTAATGGGTGATGGCGTGCCTTTTGTAGAATGAACCGGCGAGTTACGATCCCGTGCAAGGTTAAGCTGAAGAGGCGGAGCCGCAGCGAAAGCGAGTCTGAATAGGGCGTTTAGTACGTGGTCGTAGACCCGAAACCAGGTGATCTACCCATGTCCAGGGTGAAGTTCAGGTAACACTGAATGGAGGCCCGAACCCACGCACGTTGAAAAGTGCGGGGATGAGGTGTGGGTAGCGGAGAAATTCCAATCGAACCTGGAGATAGTCGGTTCTCCCCGAAATAGCTTTAGGGCTAGCCTTAAGTGTAAGAGTCTTGGAGGTAGAGCACTGATTGAACTAGGGGTCCTCATCGGATTACCGAATTCAGTCAAACTCCGAATGCCAATGACTTATCCTTAGGAGTCAGACTGCGAGTGATAAGATCCGTAGTCAAGAGGGAAACAGCCCAGATCGCCAGCTAAGGTCCCAAAGTGTGTATTAAGTGGAAAAGGATGTGGAGTTGCTTAGACAACTAGGATGTTGGCTCAGAAGCAGCCACCATTTAAAGAGTGCGTAATAGCTCACTAGTCGAGTGACTCTGCGCCGAAAATGTACCGGGGCTAAATACACCACCGAAGCTGCGAATTGATACCAATGGTATCAGTGGTAGGGGAGCGTTCTAAGTGCAGTGAAGTCAGACCGGAAGGACTGGTGGAGCGCTTAGAAGTGAGAATGCCGGTATGAGTAGCGAAAGACGGGTGAGAATCCCGTCCACCGAATGCCTAAGGTTTCCTGAGGAAGGCTCGTCCGCTCAGGGTTAGTCAGGACCTAAGCCGAGGCCGACAGGCGTAGGCGATGGACAACAGGTTGATATTCCTGTACCACCTCTTTATCGTTTGAGCAATGGAGGGACGCAGAAGGATAGAAGAAGCGTGCGATTGGTTGTGCACGTCCAAGCAGTTAGGCTGATAAGTAGGCAAATCCGCTTATCGTGAAGGCTGAGCTGTGATGGGGAAGCTCCTTATGGAGCGAAGTCTTTGATTCCCCGCTGCCAAGAAAAGCTTCTAGCGAGATAAAAGGTGCCTGTACCGCAAACCGACACAGGTAGGCGAGGAGAGAATCCTAAGGTGTGCGAGAGAACTCTGGTTAAGGAACTCGGCAAAATGACCCCGTAACTTCGGGAGAAGGGGTGCTTTCTTAACGGAAAGCCGCAGTGAATAGGCCCAAGCGACTGTTTAGCAAAAACACAGGTCTCTGCGAAGCCGTAAGGCGAAGTATAGGGGCTGACACCTGCCCGGTGCTGGAAGGTTAAGGAGAGGGGTTAGCGTAAGCGAAGCTCTGAACTGAAGCCCCAGTAAACGGCGGCCGTAACTATAACGGTCCTAAGGTAGCGAAATTCCTTGTCGGGTAAGTTCCGACCCGCACGAAAGGTGTAACGATTTGGGCACTGTCTCAACCAGAGACTCGGTGAAATTATAGTACCTGTGAAGATGCAGGTTACCCGCGACAGGACGGAAAGACCCCGTGGAGCTTTACTGTAGCCTGATATTGAATTTTGGTACAGTTTGTACAGGATAGGCGGGAGCCATTGAAACCGGAGCGCTAGCTTCGGTGGAGGCGCTGGTGGGATACCGCCCTGACTGTATTGAAATTCTAACCTACGGGTCTTATCGACCCGGGAGACAGTGTCAGGTGGGCAGTTTGACTGGGGCGGTCGCCTCCTAAAGTGTAACGGAGGCGCCCAAAGGTTCCCTCAGAATGGTTGGAAATCATTCGTAGAGTGCAAAGGCATAAGGGAGCTTGACTGCGAGACCTACAAGTCGAGCAGGGACGAAAGTCGGGCTTAGTGATCCGGTGGTTCCGCATGGAAGGGCCATCGCTCAACGGATAAAAGCTACCCCGGGGATAACAGGCTTATCTCCCCCAAGAGTCCACATCGACGGGGAGGTTTGGCACCTCGATGTCGGCTCATCGCATCCTGGGGCTGTAGTCGGTCCCAAGGGTTGGGCTGTTCGCCCATTAAAGCGGTACGCGAGCTGGGTTCAGAACGTCGTGAGACAGTTCGGTCCCTATCCGTCGTGGGCGCAGGAAATTTGAGAGGAGCTGTCCTTAGTACGAGAGGACCGGGATGGACGCACCGCTGGTGTACCAGTTGTTCTGCCAAGGGCATAGCCGGGTAGCTATGTGCGGAAGGGATAAGTGCTGAAAGCATCTAAGCATGAAGCCCCCTCAAGATGAGATTTCCCATAGCGTAAGCTAGTAAGATCCCTGAAAGATGATCAGGTTGATAGGTTCGAGGTGGAAGCATGGTGACATGTGGAGCTGACGAATACTAATAGATCGAGGACTTAACCATATAATATGAAGCAATGTTATCTAGTTTTGAAAGAATATAAAAAACTTGTTGACTTTCAAAAGTTAATGAGTTATAATAATTCTTGTCTTAAATGAATATAGTCTGGTAATGATGGCAGAGAGGCCACACCCGTTCCCATACCGAACACGGAAGTTAAGCTCTCTAGCGCCGATGGTAGTTGGGACCTTGTCCCTGTGAGAGTAGGACGTTGCCAGGCTATTTATATCATCGCGGGGTGGAGCAGTACGGTAGCTCGTCGGGCTCATAACCCGAAGGTCGCAGGTTCAAATCCTGTCCCCGCAACCAAATGGTCCCGTGGTGTAGTGGTTAACATGCCTGCCTGTCACGCAGGAGATCGCCGGTTCGACCCCGGTCGGGACCGCCATTTTATATAAAGAAAAGAACGAAACAAGTTGTTTCGTATTTTTTTATTTGTTTTAACAAAAAACTAATAAAGACAGTCAAACTATCCTTAGGAAAACTCCTAAGGACTTTTTTATATATTTAAAACCTGTATAATAAAGAGCAGAGAACATTGTGAGTAAAGTAGGTGAAGTCTGTGAGTAAATATGAAATAACAACAAAATCTTCCGAAGAAACCCAGCGATTATCAGAAAAATTAGGGAGACTTGTAAAGGAAAAAGATGTAATTATTTTAGAGGGTGATCTTGGAGCTGGCAAGACGACTTTTACAAAAGGACTAGCAAAAGGTCTTGGAGTGAAAAGAGTCGTAAATAGTCCTACCTTCAATATTATTAAAGAATATAAAGGAAGATTACCGCTATATCATATGGATGTGTATCGTTTAGCGGAAAGTGAAGAAGATTTAGGATTTGATGAGTATTTCTATGGTGAAGGGATTACAGTAGTAGAATGGGCTCATTTAATAGAAGCATATTTACCGAATGAGAAGTTGCAAATTAGTTTATTCCATGCTGGAGATGATACAAGAAAAATTGTACTCGAGCCAATTGGAGATCGCTATATTAGATTATGTGAGGAGCTATTACAAGATGAAAGTACTAGCAATTGATACTTCAAATTACGTAATGGGTGTATCCCTTATTGAGGAAGGGAACGTGATTGGGGAAATCATTACAAATTTAACAAAAAACCATTCTGTACGTCTTATGCCAGCTGTAGAGAAACTGTTAAAAGAATGCGGTGTAAAACCGAAAGAATTGACTAAAATTGTTGTAGCAGCTGGACCGGGATCATATACAGGTGTTCGTATAGGTGTGACAGCGGCAAAAACATTAGCTTGGTCACTTCAAATACCAATTGTAGGTGTATCAAGTTTGGAAGTGGTGGCTGCAAATGGTACTAATTTTAATGGACTAATTTGTCCTTTATTTGATGGCCGACGTGGTCAAATTTACACGGGGTTATATACATATGAAGGAGAGCGTATAACTTCAATAGAAGAAGACCGAATTATTCTTATTGTTGACTGGTTGCAAATGTTAAAAGATAAAGAACAGCCTGTTTTATTTATTGGTAACGATGTTAAATTGCATAAAGAAACAATTGTAGAATATTTAGGTGATCAAGCTGTATTTGCTCCGTTCACTAAGAATAACCCGAGACCAAGTGAATTAGCATGTTTAGGATTACAAAAAGAAGAACAAGACGTGCATACGTTTGTTCCTAGCTATCTTCGTTTAGCTGAAGCTGAAACAAAATGGTTAGAAAGTCAAAAACAATAGGGGCCTACAGAAGATGGATATGATATTTAGAAAGATGGCACTCGATGATATTGCTCAAATTGTAGCTATTGAAGAAGCATCTTTTTCAACCCCATGGACTGCAGATGCCTTTCACCGTGAATTAGAGGTGAATGAACATGCACATTATGTCGTGCTAGAAAAAGATGGTCTCGTAATTGGATATTGTGGATTGTGGATAATTATTGATGAATCACATGTAACAAATATAGCTATCCTGCCGGAATACAGAGGTCAAAAGCTAGGGGATGCCTTATTAAAAGAAGTCATTTCCGAAGCGAAAGGTTTAGGAGTAAAAACAATGACACTTGAAGTACGCATGTCAAATGAAGTAGCAAAGCAGTTATACAGAAAATACGGATTTCAAAATGGTGGGATTCGTAAACGATACTATGCAGACAATCAGGAAGATGGTCTTGTAATGTGGGTGAATATATAATGGAAAAAAATACGATTATACTTGGTATTGAAACAAGCTGTGATGAAACAGCTGTAGCAGTTGTTAAAAATGGAACGGAAATCATTGCGAATGTCGTTGCATCGCAAATTGAAAGTCATAAGCGTTTTGGCGGAGTAGTACCAGAGATTGCATCCCGTCATCATGTAGAAGAAATCACAGTTGTGTTAGAAGAAGCTTTAAAAGAAGCGAATATCACTTTTGAGGATATTGATGCAATTGCTGTAACAGAAGGCCCAGGTTTAGTCGGAGCACTTTTAATAGGTGTAAATGCAGCGAAAGCTGTGGCTTTTGCTCATGATATCCCTCTAGTTGGTGTTCATCATATTGCTGGTCATATTTATGCGAATCGTTTAGTAAAAGAAGTACAATTCCCGTTACTATCGCTTGTTGTATCCGGTGGACATACGGAGCTTGTTTATATGAAAGAACATGGTTCATTTGAAGTGATTGGTGAAACGCGAGATGATGCGGCAGGAGAAGCTTACGATAAAGTAGCTCGTACATTATCAATGCCTTATCCAGGTGGTCCTCATATTGATCGCCTTGCGCATGAAGGAAAACCAACAATTGATTTGCCTCGTGCGTGGCTAGAACCTGATTCGTATGATTTCAGCTTTAGTGGATTGAAATCAGCAGTTATCAACACTGTGCATAACGCAAAACAGCGCGGTATAGAAATTGCACCAGAAGATTTAGCAGCAAGTTTCCAAGAAAGTGTAATAGATGTACTTGTAACGAAAGCGTCTCGTGCAGCAGATGCTTATAATGTAAAACAAGTGCTTCTTGCTGGTGGAGTAGCTGCTAATAAAGGGCTTCGTGCACGTTTAGCAGCAGAATTTGCACAAAAAGAAAATATAGAGCTAATTATTCCTCCTCTATCTTTATGCACAGATAATGCAGCGATGATTGCGGCTGCAGGTACAATTGCATACGAACAAGGAAAACGCGCTACATTAGCTTTAAATGCAAATCCAGGATTAGATATTGAAGCATAGTTATACACAAAATTAACCACAGCTTGTGGATAAAACCCAAATTATCTGTTGATAATTTGGGTTTTTTTGTGTACATAAAATGTGTATAACTTTTTATCTAGTTGTGGATAATGTGGAAAAGTTATTTGGAAGTTTATATTATAAAGGTGGATATGTGTATAACCTTGTGGATAACATAGAGGAAGTCTGACCTTTGAAGAAATTCTTTTTTGGGAAATAAAAAACAAAGAGATGTCCAAAAAACATTTTGAAACATCCTCCTCTTATTATATAAGGTGCTACTATTGTCAATCTTTGTCGAATGGTTTGTATAATTTCATTTATTAGGGTATTGATTCCAAAAAAGAAAATAAAAAGGAGGTCATCTCGTCAAAAAGCCCGACTTATGAGACATCCTCCTCTTTTAAATTCTCTTATATATGCAGTTCTTCCCATTCTGCCATACAAGCTTCAAGCTGTTCTTGCAGTGTTTGTTTTTTAGTTGTAATTTCACTAGCCTTTTCATAATCTGCATATATTTCTGGTAAGCAAAGTTGGTCTTCTAACGTAGCAATTTCTTCTTCTAAGCCTACGATATTTTGTTCCAGTTCTTCAATTTTTCGAGTACGTTGACGCTCTAACTGTTTACGTTCTTTTTCTTCGAGATAATTTAATTTTTCTTGTGCCACCACTTTTTGAACAGGTACTTCATCTTCTTGCTCTAGTTCCGCACGTTCAATCATTTCATTTTTCTTTTCAACGTAATAATCGTAATCACCTAAATATTCTTGTGCACCTTCTGTTGATAACTCAACAACGGTTGTCGTTACGCGATTAATAAAGTAGCGGTCATGAGAGACGAATAGAAGAGTACCTGGGTAATCAATTAAAGCATTCTCCAAAATCTCTTTACTATTTAAATCAAGATGGTTTGTTGGCTCATCGAGAATTAATAAATTGGATTTTTGCATCATAAGTTTTGCAAGAGCTAGTCGAGCCTTTTGTCCACCACTAAGAGAAGATACTGGTTTGAGTACATCATCCCCTGTGAATAAAAAGTTGCCTAGTATAGTGCGAATTTCTTTTTCAGGTTGCAGGGGATATTCATCCCATAATTCATTTAAAACTCGCTTCGAAGATGTTAAGTTGGCTTGTTCTTGATCATAATAACCAACAGATACACTTGAGCCGAAAGCAACGTTTCCATGTAATAGCTGTAACTTATTCACAATGGATTTTAATAATGTAGATTTTCCAATTCCGTTTGGCCCAACTAAGGCAACACTGTCACCGCGAGTTAAGCGCATATTTACATGTTCAATAATCGGTTCCTGATAATAGCCAATAGTTGCATCTTTCACTTGTAAAACATCATTTCCACTTTGTTTTTCAATATCGAAGTGGAAGGAAGCTGATTTAGAATCGCCTAATGGTCTAGTTAATACTTCCATTCTGTCTAATTGTTTACGGCGACTTTGAGCGCGTTTTGTCGTAGATGCACGAGCTATATTTTTTTGTACAAAGTCTTCCAGTTTAGAAATTTCATCTTGTTGTTTTTCATAACGCTTCATTTCTTGCTCGTATAGAGCTGATTTTGAGTCTAAATATTTACTGTAGTTACCAACAAATCGTCGGCTTTCCTTATTAGAAATTTCGTATACTTGTGTAACAAGTTTATCTAAGAAATAACGGTCATGGGAAACGATTAAAATCGCGCCAGGATAGCCTTGTAAATATTGTTCAAGCCATGTTAGTGTCTCAATATCCAAATGGTTTGTAGGTTCGTCTAAAATAAGTAAGTCTGGTCTAGTTAATAATAATTTCCCGAGAGCTAATCGAGTCTTTTGTCCACCACTTAATGTGGAAATTTTCGTCTGATGCGTTTCAACTGGGAAGCCAAGACCGCTTAAAATTGAGCGTATATCCGCTTCGTACTGATAGCCGCCTTGATCTTTATAATCTAATTGTAATTGGTCATAATCAGCTAATAATTTCTCATATATAGCCGCATTTGAAAAGTTTTCTTCTTTTCCCATCTCTTGCTCTAGTCTTCGAAGTTTTGTCTCCATCTGCTGCAAGTGTGTAAAGACGGTTAACATTTCATCCCAAATTGTTAAAGACGTTTCGAGTCCAGTATTTTGAGCTAAATACCCCATTGAGACATCTTTCGGTTTTATAATTTCACCACCATCATGAGATAACTCGCCAGCTATTATTTTTAATAATGTAGATTTTCCAGCTCCATTTCGTCCGACTAATGCGATACGATCTTTTGTTTGTACTTCCAATTTTATGTTTGCAAGAATCGTTTCTGCACCGTATAATTTCGAAAGCCCATTCACTTGTAATAATATCAATGTTTTCACCTCAAATAATTTCTTAACTTTGCCATGTTTATATTTCTCAATCATACTAAAAATAGTGTATAGTTTAAAATAAAGAGAGAATACTTCTTCTCTTTATTATACAAGGAAATTCATGAGTACTAAACTTCTGTATTTGATTCAAGTATAAGAATAAAGATAGGAAGAGAGGAGAGGTTATATGGATCAGCAAAAAATTCCACAGGCCACTGCCAAACGATTGCCTCTATACTATCGATTTATCCAAAACTTATCTCTTTCTGGTAAGCAACGTGTTTCATCAGCCGAATTGAGTGAAGCGGTAAAGGTTGATTCCGCAACTATTCGAAGAGATTTTTCATATTTTGGAGCGTTAGGGAAAAAAGGATATGGATATAACGTAAATTATTTATTATCATTTTTCCGTGAAACACTCGACCAAGATGATATAACACGCGTGGCACTTATTGGAGTAGGTAATTTAGGGACCGCTTTCTTACATTATAATTTCACGAAAAACAATAATACAAAAATTGAAATGGCGTTTGATGTTAGTGAAGAGAAAGTTGGAACAGAAATCGGAGGCATTCCTGTATATCATTTGGATGAATTAGAAGAACGTTTATCAACTGATATACAAGTGGCAATATTAACGGTACCCGCTACAGTAGCGCAATCTGTGGCAGATAGATTGGCAGAAACGAACGTGCATGGTATTTTAAATTTCACACCAGCACGCTTAAATGTGTCAGAGAATATAAGAATTCATCACATTGATTTAGCTGTAGAGTTACAAACGCTTGTTTACTTTTTGAAGAATTATCCACAATAAAACGCAGAGGAGATGACCTCTGCGTTTTATTATTGTTTTTTCTTTGTGAATTTAACTAAGATAAGGCGAAGTGCCAAATTAAAATCAATTGTTGCCATAACTGCAAATAGTATTGTCCACATATTCCAGATTGTATCTGTTACGTTCGTAATGGCGAAGCGTGTAAAGATACATCCAAGAAGAAAGTACAATGCAGCCATGAACAATGGTGAGTTTCTCATACTAAAAATCCTCCGATAAAGCCTTGCATTTTTTCAGCTTCTTTAATCATTTCTTGAATTTGCTCATTGCTTACTACAACTTGAGCAACTGCAACTAATGTATTCATTGCAACATGAGCTGCAATAGGAACTATAATTCGTTTCGTTTTTACGTATAAAAAGGCGAATACGAGCCCCATAGAAGTGTATACCAATAAGTGAGTAAAATCAAAATGAATCGCCGCGAATACAAGTGAACTAATAATAGCGGCAATAAAGAAGTTAAACTTCTTATAAAGTGTACCGAATAAAATTTTTCTAAATACGATTTCTTCCAAAATAGGTCCTATTATAGATATGACAATAAGGAACCAAGGTGTCGTTCTTGCGATGTCCATAAGTCTTGCTGTATTTTCAGATCCCGGTGTAATCCCTAATAAACGCATTTCGATCATACCGGCAATGCTTTGTGAGAACAGCGCTAAGAAGAAACCAATAAAAATCCACCCAATTGTAGCTGGAACAGTAGAGCGCATTTTATCTAAATGCCTGTCGCGAATGTCTGTTCTGAGTAACCAAAGTACAACGCATAATGCAATGAAAAAGCTAATGATAGCCCAATGACCAGTTATGAGCTGAAGTTTTTCATCTCTAGTAAATCCCCTATTATCGTATAGTCCAGTTTTCAGGAGAAGCGGTAACCCGGCAATGCCTGATAACTGCATTAAAATGTATGTAACGATAATCCACCAATATTGTTTCTTCAAATGGTTTAACCATCCTTTCTAACGCTAGTGTATGAGATAAGGTAGGATAACATGTAAATATGCTACCTACGATATAAACTTTCATTTGAATTATATTTTTTTTGTAAATAAGTATTTGAAAATAAAATAGGAGACAGGAAAAAGTTGTACGTTTAGCGAAAACAACTTAGGGTGTCTTTCATATTGTAACATACAAGAAGTGGGAACAACGATTCATATAGTAAAGGCAGTAGAAGAAGTAATGATATCTAGGAAAGTGCATAAAGTAATTTGCGAAAAAATTATGATTTTTTTACTTGCAAAAGAAATTGAGATTATTTATTATTATAAGTGTGTTAGCACTCGTGTGACTTGAGTGCTAATAAATAAAATTTACATAACAAAATGAGGAGGTTATTGTTCATGCTAAAGCCATTAGGTGATCGCGTTGTAATTGAACTTGTTCAAGCAGAAGAAAAAACAGCAAGTGGTATTGTATTACCAGAAACTGCAAAAGAAAAACCACAAGAGGGTAAAGTTATTGCAGTAGGTACAGGCCGAGTGCTTGAAAATGGTGAGCGTGTTGCTTTAGAGGTAGCAGCAGGTGATCTTATCATCTTCTCAAAATATGCAGGTACTGAAGTGAAATACGAAGGTACAGACTACTTGATTTTACGTGAAAGTGACATTTTAGCAATTATCGGTTAATTATATACATTTTAAAAATCCAAGGGGGTCAATTATTATGGCAAAAGATATTAAATTTAGTGAAGAAGCACGTCGTTCGATGCTTCGCGGTGTCGACACTCTTGCAAACGCAGTAAAAGTAACGCTTGGACCAAAAGGTCGTAACGTTGTACTTGAGAAAAAATTCGGTTCACCACTTATTACAAATGATGGTGTAACAATCGCAAAAGAAATCGAATTAGAAGATGCATTCGAAAACATGGGTGCGAAATTAGTAGCAGAAGTTGCTAGCAAAACAAACGATGTAGCTGGTGACGGAACGACAACTGCAACTGTATTAGCGCAAGCTATGATTCGTGAAGGTCTTAAAAACGTAACAGCTGGTGCAAACCCAATGGGTCTTCGTAAAGGTATCGAAAAAGCTGTTACTGCTGCAATTGAAGAATTAAAAGCAATTTCTAAACCAATCGAAGGTAAATCTTCTATCGCACAAGTAGCTGCTATTTCTTCGGCTGACGAAGAAGTAGGTCAATTAATCGCTGAAGCAATGGAGCGCGTTGGTAACGACGGCGTTATTACTTTAGAAGAATCTAAAGGATTCACAACAGAATTAGACGTAGTAGAAGGTATGCAATTTGATCGTGGATATGCATCTCCTTACATGATTACTGATTCTGACAAAATGGAAGCAGTTCTTGATAACCCATACATTTTAATTACTGACAAAAAGATTTCTAACATTCAAGAAATCTTACCAGTATTAGAGCAAGTGGTACAACAAGGTAAACCACTTCTTATCATTGCTGAAGATGTAGAAGGCGAAGCGTTAGCTACATTAGTAGTGAACAAACTTCGTGGTACATTCAATGTAGTTGCTGTTAAAGCTCCTGGATTTGGTGACCGTCGTAAAGCAATGCTAGAAGATATCGCAATCTTAACTGGTGGCGAAGTAATCACTGAAGAATTAGGACGTGACTTAAAATCTGCTACAGTTGAATCTTTAGGACGTGCTGGTAAAATTGTTGTAACGAAAGAAAACACAACTGTAGTTGAAGGTATTGGAAATTCACAACAAATCGAAGCTCGCATCGGTCAAATCCGCGCGCAATTAGAAGAAACTACTTCTGAATTCGATCGTGAAAAATTACAAGAGCGTCTTGCTAAACTTGCGGGCGGTGTAGCAGTAATTAAAGTAGGTGCAGCAACTGAAACTGAGTTAAAAGAGCGCAAACTTCGCATTGAAGATGCACTTAACTCAACTCGTGCAGCAGTAGAAGAAGGTATCGTTGCAGGTGGTGGTACTTCACTTATGAACGTATACACAAAAGTAGCTTCTATCGTAGCTGAAGGCGACGAAGCAACAGGTATCAACATCGTACTTCGTGCACTAGAAGAGCCAGTTCGTCAAATCGCAATCAACGCTGGTCTAGAAGGATCTGTAGTTGTAGAGCGTCTAAAAGGCGAAAAAGTAGGCGTTGGTTTCAACGCAGCTACTGGCGAATGGGTTAACATGCTTGAGTCTGGTATCGTAGATCCAGCTAAAGTAACTCGTTCTGCACTTCAAAACGCAGCATCTGTTGCAGCTATGTTCTTAACAACTGAAGCTGTAGTTGCTGACAAGCCAGAACCAAATGCACCAGCAATGCCTGACATGGGCGGCATGGGCATGGGTGGTATGGGCGGAATGATGTAATTCCGTTCTCCCGAAAAACATCCACTTCTATATAGAAGTGGATGTTTTTTTATGTTTTTGAGCGCAGGAAAATAATTTCTGTAGAATTTTGTCGCTTTCTCTCTTGACCATACCGATACTTCATTGTTAGAATCTAGGAAGATAATATAAAACAATCCTTCATATATCCTCGATGATATGGTTTGAGAGTCTCTACCGGGTTACCGTAAACAACCTGACTATGAAGGCAGTGCGTCTTATATTTATAAAGAGCGGAAGACTATCTTTCTTTATAAAGCCAGACCCCTGCCTTTTCTTTGTCATGAGACTAGAGGCGGAGGACTGGCTTTTTTTATTATATTAGTAATGCTTTTCGCCAAATTGGTGAAAATATTTATATACGAGAACTAACGTTGGGGTGATTATTTTGAAGAAGCAGCATGATACAATTATCGTTTTAGATTTTGGGAGTCAGTACAATCAGTTAATAGCACGTCGAATTCGTGAGTTCGGTGTATACAGTGAACTTCATCCACATACAATTACTGCAGAAGAAATTAAAGCAATGAATCCAAAAGGGATTATTTTCTCTGGTGGACCAAATAGTGTATACGGTGAAGGCGCATTACATTGTGATGAAAAAATCTTTGAACTAGGATTACCGATCTTCGGTATTTGTTACGGTATGCAGCTTATGACACAACACTTCGGTGGTAAAGTAGAACGTGCCAACCACCGTGAGTATGGAAAAGCTGTTCTTAAAGTAGAGAACGAATCAAAATTATATGCGAACCTTCCAGAAGAGCAAGTTGTATGGATGAGCCATGGTGACTTAGTAACTGGTTTACCTGAAGGATTCGTAGTAGATGCAACAAGTGAGTCTTGTCCAATTGCTGGTATGAGCAATGAAGCGGAAAACTTATACGGTGTACAATTCCACCCAGAAGTACGTCACTCTGAGCACGGTAACGATTTAATTAAAAACTTCGTATTCGGCGTATGTGGTTGTTCTGAAGGATGGAACATGGAGAACTTTATTGAAGTAGAATTAGAGAAGATCCGTGAAACTGTTGGAGACAAAAAAGTATTATGCGCACTTAGTGGCGGTGTAGACTCTTCTGTTGTAGCAGTATTAATTCATAAAGCGATTGGTGACCAATTAACATGTATTTTCGTGGACCACGGTTTACTTCGTAAAGATGAAGCAGAAGGTGTTATGAAAACATTTAGCGAAGGCTTCCATATGAACGTTATTAAAGTGGATGCACAAGAGCGCTTCATGAACAAGTTAAAAGGTGTAGAAGATCCAGAGCAAAAACGTAAAATCATCGGTAATGAATTCATTTACGTATTTGATGATGAAGCTTCTAAATTACAAGGAATGGACTTCCTAGCGCAAGGTACACTTTACACGGACATCGTTGAAAGTGGTACAGCAACTGCACAAACAATTAAATCTCACCATAACGTTGGTGGACTTCCAGAAGACATGCAGTTCAAATTAATTGAGCCTTTAAACACTTTATTTAAAGACGAAGTACGTGTATTAGGATCAGAACTAGGAATTCCTGATGAAATCGTATGGCGTCAACCGTTCCCAGGTCCAGGACTTGGTATTCGTGTATTAGGTGAAATTACAGAAGAGAAATTAGAAATCGTTCGTGAATCTGATGCGATTTTACGTGAAGAAATTATTAAAGCAGGCTTAGACCGCGAAGTTTGGCAATACTTCACTGCGCTTCCTGGTATGCGTAGTGTAGGTGTTATGGGTGACGAGCGTACTTACGATTACACAGTAGGTATCCGCGCAGTAACATCTATCGACGGTATGACAGCTGACTGGGCACGTATCCCTTGGGACGTATTAGAGAAAATCTCTGTACGTATCGTAAACGAAGTAAAACACGTTAACCGTATCGTGTATGATATAACGAGTAAGCCACCAGCAACTATTGAGTGGGAATAGTATTGTAATAAAAAAGATCCATCTATCGTTCATGTATAGATGGATCTTTTTGTTTTTACCCTTAATACGAACGAAAATATAAAAGTTTATAAAAATGTTCGTTTTTAAATTGACAAAACCACCTCATCGAGTTAATATGAGTATGTAATTCAAACGAAAAGTGAATATTATGCCGTCGTATAATATCGGGGATATGGCCCGAAAGTTTCTACCTAGCTACCGTAAATGGCTTGACTACGAGGCGTTTTGATAAAGATGAGGGGAAACTTGTCTTTATTCATAGAACGCTTCCATGTATATGCAATGGAAGCCTTTTTTATTTTTATAAATAAAAGAGGGCTAGGGGAAATACGGCGAGTAATCATATAACGGGGGAAACGTAAGATGAAACGCTATTTTCAGTTTGATGAACTCGGCACAAATTATAAAACAGAGTTCATAGCAGGTTTAACGACATTTCTATCTATGGCTTACGTACTATTTGTCAATCCTGCTACGCTGTCGCTTGGAAATGTTAAAGGATTACCGGTAGGTACAGGAATGGATCCAGGTGCAGTGTTCGTTGCTACAGCATTAGCAGCGGCGATTGGTTCGTTAATTATGGGGATATTTGCGAAGTATCCGATTGCTTTAGCGCCAGGTATGGGAATAAACGCGTTCTTTGCTTATACAGCGGTGTTAACGATGGGAATTCCGTGGCAAACGGCGATTGCTGGAACATTAATGTCAGGTATTATCTTTATTATTCTTACTGCTTCAGGTATTCGTGAAAAAATTATTAATGCAATTCCAGTAGAGTTAAAGTTTGCAGTAGCGGCGGGTATTGGATTATTCATTGCCTTCCTTGGATTCCAAAACGCTGGAATTATCGTAAAGAATGATGCTGTTCTTGTTGGGTTGGGGGACTTAACAAAGGGCACAACGTTACTAGCAATCTTCGGAGTTGTTACTACAATCATTTTCATGATTAAAAAAATAAATGGTGCAGTTTTCTACGGTATGATCCTTACGGCGATCTTAGGAGTAGCGACTGGATTAATTGATACACCAAAAGCTGTAGTGGGAGCAATACCGAGTCTAGAACCAACGTTCGGGGTAGCATTAACTCACTTTGGAGACATTTTCACTGTTGAAATGGCGATTGTTATTATAACGTTCTTCTTTATCGATTTCTTTGATACAGCAGGTACGCTTGTAGCGGTTGCGAATCAAGCGGGATTAATGAAGAACAATAAATTACCACGTGCAGGTAAAGCGTTATTTGCAGATGCGATTGCAACTGTAATTGGTGCAATTCTAGGTACATCAACAACAACGTCTTATATTGAATCTTCTGCAGGGGTAGCAGCGGGTGGACGTTCTGGATTTACAGCAGTTGTAACAGCAGGGTTCTTCTTGCTAGCGCTATTCTTCTCACCACTATTAAGTGTTGTGACACCAGCTGTAACAGCGCCAGCATTAATTATTGTAGGGATCTTGATGGTTTCATCTTTAGGCGAAATTGATTGGAAGAAATTCGAGATTGCAGTACCAGCATTCTTTACTATCATTTCAATGCCACTTACGTATAGTATCGCAACAGGAATTGCAATCGGGTTTATCTTCTATCCAATTACAATGGTTGTGAGTGGTCGTCGTAAAGAGATTCATCCAATTATGTATGTTATGGGAGTTTTATTCGTACTATATTTCATCTACGTTCGTAAATAAAAGGGGTTTTTTGAAAGGTCTAGACTTGAGGGGAGTCTAGACCTTTTTTGCGTCTTCAGAAAATCTTAAGGATTTCCGAGCGTTTTTCTTCAGAAGTTTTCTTATAATAGAAGTTAGGGATTAAAAAAGTGATGGGGGAGATAGTATGGCCGGGGAAACAATACTTGTAGTAGATGATGAAAAAGAAATTAGGAACCTTATTACAATTTATTTAAAGAACGAAGGATATAAAGTACTGCAAGCAGGGGACGGAGAAGAAGGGTTACGTATATTAGAAGAAAATGAAGTGCACTTAGTCGTATTAGATATTATGATGCCGAAAGTAGATGGTATTCATATGTGTATGAAAGTAAGGGAAGCGAAGGAAATGCCGATTATTATGCTTTCGGCAAAAACGCAAGATATGGATAAAATTTTAGGATTAACAACAGGTGCAGATGATTATGTAGCAAAACCGTTTAATCCGTTAGAGTTAATCGCAAGAATTAAATCGCAGCTACGTCGTTATATGAAAATGAATGGCTTTGCTATTCAAAATGAGGACGAGTTAGAAATTGGAGAGATGAAAATAAACATCTCCACTCATACAGTCATTGTGGATGGAGAAGAAGTGAAACTCACCCCAAGGGAATTTTCAATTTTAGAATTACTAGTCCGTAATCCGGGGATGGTCTTTAGTGCGGAACAAATTTATGAAAAGGTTTGGAACGAAAGATCTTTCCAGTCGGATAACACGGTAATGGTTCATATTCGGAAAGTGCGTGAAAAGATTGAGGAGAATCCAAGGAAGCCAATATATATAAAAACAGTATGGGGAGTGGGGTATAAGATTGAAAAAGATATTTAATCCATTTACTTATGTTAGGAAAATTCGAGAATTAATTGGAAAGATAGTGAAGAGTGTGAAACGGAGTATACGAATTCAACTTATTACTGCGTTTACTGCTTGTGCGTTGTTAGGGATTTTGTCAGCGAAGGCAGCAGCACCGTTTTTTGAGAATGCGAATCGAGAGGCGACGATCGATTATCGGGTTGGTATGGAACAAATTAATCAACACGCTCAAAGCGTCGCAAATAGTTCAGTTCATGAAAATAAATTAGAAGCTATATCAACTATGATTGAAATAGAGAATCAAAATTTAGAACAAAACTCTAGAGCTTTAAAAGTATTGGTCACTGACGAGAGCGGTAAAGTTTTATATAAAACGAAGCAGGCGCAAGAAGAGCAAATTGATTTGCATAATACAATTCGTAATGCAGCATCATTTGCAATCAATTATTCAAACGGGCAAGATGCATTTGAAAATACAAGAAAAGAATTTATAGCTTTTGCACCTATTACAATAGAAGATAAGAATTTATACATGTTTGTTAGTGGGATTCCGGGAGGTGAAGTGAGATATGATACGCAAGAAGGGCCGTTTCCATTTTTCATAGGTGTACTCGTATTCATTTTCTCTTTCTTCTATATAACAAAGAGAAAGATGAAGCAAATTGAAGCGATGGCACAAGGTGTAAAGGAAATAGAAAAAGGCAACTTAGCGTATCGTATTGAGAAGAAAGGTGAGGACGAGATTGCGTCTTTAACTGAGAATATTAATAATATGGCAGAAGAGCTGATGAATAATATAGAAAAGGAACGTAAATTAGAGAAGCAAAAGAACGAGCTTATTACGAATGTATCTCACGATTTGCGTACACCACTGACTTCTATTATGGGTTACTTGCGATTACTTCGAGATTCTAAATATGAAAGTAAAGAACAACATGATGAGTATACGAGAATTGCTTTTGCGAAGTCGGAGCAGTTAAAGAATTTAATAGAAGATTTATTTGAGTATACGAAGTTAACAAATGAGCAAGTTATATTGGAAAAACAAGAGGTTTGTATAAATGAGTTATTGGAGCAATTAATAGAAGAGTTAGTACCGCAAGCAGAAGAGCATGGCCTTATGTTTGTTAAGAAGTTTCCTGAGGAACGTGCATATGCGATGATTGATTCGGAAAAGATGGTCCGTGTATTCGACAACTTACTAATGAATGCAATTAAGTATAGTAAAGATGACGGAGAGATAAAAGTTTCTCTTCAAAGGCAGCGCAGGAATATACAAATTGTTATTGCGAATCATAGTGAAGAGTTTACGAGAGAAGAGTTAGGGAACTTGTTTGAACGGTTTTATAAGAAAGATCAATCTAGAAGTAGAGTAACAGAAGGTTCGGGGCTCGGATTAGCTATTGCGAAAAGTATTGTTGAGTTGCAAGGTGGTAGTATTCAAGCTGAGTATGAGGACGGGATCGTTCAGTTCATCGTTTCATTACCAATTATAGAAAAATAATAAATGAATAGAATGTTATAGGATAAAAAGGCTTATTTTAAAAGGAATAAGCCTTTTTATATTTTTTTAGAAAAACATATTGACGATTAGAGTTTAGAGGTGTAATATAAAACAAGTCGCCGATAGCAACAACGCAGAAAGCGACAAAAGAAATAAAAAAACTTGGTTGACATTGAAATATGAAAATGTTAACATAAGGGAGTCGCAAATGAGCGGCAAACAAGTTCTTTGAAAACTGAACGAAACAAACAACGTGAACGTCAATTTTTATTTTTAGATGCTAGACAAACTAACTTTATTGGAGAGTTTGATCCTGGCTCAGGATGAACGCTGGCGGCGTGCCTAATACATGCAAGTCGAGCGAATGGATTAAGAGCTTGCTCTTATGAAGTTAGCGGCGGACGGGTGAGTAACACGTGGGTAACCTACCCATAAGACTGGGATAACTCCGGGAAACCGGGGCTAATACCGGATAATATTTTGAACTGCATAGTTCAAAATTGAAAGGCGGCTTCGGCTGTCACTTATGGATGGACCCGCGTCGCATTAGCTAGTTGGTGAGGTAACGGCTCACCAAGGCGACGATGCGTAGCCGACCTGAGAGGGTGATCGGCCACACTGGGACTGAGACACGGCCCAGACTCCTACGGGAGGCAGCAGTAGGGAATCTTCCGCAATGGACGAAAGTCTGACGGAGCAACGCCGCGTGAGTGATGAAGGCTTTCGGGTCGTAAAACTCTGTTGTTAGGGAAGAACAAGTGCTAGTTGAATAAGTCGGCACCTTGACGGTACCTAACCAGAAAGCCACGGCTAACTACGTGCCGACAGCCGCGGTAATACGTAGGTGGCAAGCGTTATCCGGAATTATTGGGCGTAAAGCGCGCGCAGGTGGTTTCTTAAGTCTGATGTGAAAGCCCACGGCTCAACCGTGGAGGGTCATTGGAAACTGGGAGACTTGAGTGCAGAAGAGGAAAGTGGAATTCCATGTGTAGCGGTGAAATGCGTAGAGATATGGAGGAACACCAGTGGCGAAGGCGACTTTCTGGTCTGTAACTGACACTGAGGCGCGAAAGCGTGGGGAGCAAACAGGATTAGATACCCTGGTAGTCCACGCCGTAAACGATGAGTGCTAAGTGTTAGAGGGTTTCCGCCCTTTAGTGCTGAAGTTAACGCATTAAGCACTCCGCCTGGGGAGTACGGCCGCAAGGCTGAAACTCAAAGGAATTGACGGGGGCCCGCACAAGCGGTGGAGCATGTGGTTTAATTCGAAGCAACGCGAAGAACCTTACCAGGTCTTGACATCCTCTGAAAACTCTAGAGATAGAGCTTCTCCTTCGGGAGCAGAGTGACAGGTGGTGCATGGTTGTCGTCAGCTCGTGTCGTGAGATGTTGGGTTAAGTCCCGCAACGAGCGCAACCCTTGATCTTAGTTGCCATCATTAAGTTGGGCACTCTAAGGTGACTGCCGGTGACAAACCGGAGGAAGGTGGGGATGACGTCAAATCATCATGCCCCTTATGACCTGGGCTACACACGTGCTACAATGGACGGTACAAAGAGCTGCAAGACCGCGAGGTGGAGCTAATCTCATAAAACCGTTCTCAGTTCGGATTGTAGGCTGCAACTCGCCTACATGAAGCTGGAATCGCTAGTAATCGCGGATCAGCATGCCGCGGTGAATACGTTCCCGGGCCTTGTACACACCGCCCGTCACACCACGAGAGTTTGTAACACCCGAAGTCGGTGGGGTAACCTTTATGGAGCCAGCCGCCTAAGGTGGGACAGATGATTGGGGTGAAGTCGTAACAAGGTAGCCGTATCGGAAGGTGCGGCTGGATCACCTCCTTTCTATGGAGAATTGATGAACGCAGTTCATCAATAAACGTTGACTTGTTTTGTTTCGTTCAGTTTTGAGAGAACTATCTCTCAAGTTTAAATGTATGTTCTTTGAAAACTAGATAACAGTGTAGCTCATATTTTTTTAATTTTAGTTTGGTTAAGTTAGAAAGGGCGCACGGTGGATGCCTTGACACTAGGAGTCGATGAAGGACGGGACTAACGCCGATATGCTTCGGGGAGCTGTAAGTAAGCTTTGATCCGAAGATTTCCGAATGGGGAAACCCACTATACGTAATGGTATGGTATCCTTACCTGAATACATAGGGTATGGAAGACAGACCCAGGGAACTGAAACATCTAAGTACCTGGAGGAAGAGAAAGCAAATGCGATTTCCTGAGTAGCGGCGAGCGAAACGGAATCTAGCCCAAACCAAGAGGCTTGCCTCTTGGGGTTGTAGGACATTCTATACGGAGTTACAAAGGAACGAGGTAGACGAAGCGACCTGGAAAGGTCCGTCACAGAGGGTAATAACCCCGTAGTCGAAACTTCGTTCTCTCTTGAATGTATCCTGAGTACGGCGGAACACGTGAAATTCCGTCGGAATCTGGGAGGACCATCTCCCAAGGCTAAATACTCCCTAGTGATCGATAGTGAACCAGTACCGTGAGGGAAAGGTGAAAAGCACCCCGGAAGGGGAGTGAAAGAGATCCTGAAACCGTGTGCCTACAAATAGTCAGAGCCCGTTAATGGGTGATGGCGTGCCTTTTGTAGAATGAACCGGCGAGTTACGATCCCGTGCAAGGTTAAGCTGAAGAGGCGGAGCCGCAGCGAAAGCGAGTCTGAATAGGGCGTTTAGTACGTGGTCGTAGACCCGAAACCAGGTGATCTACCCATGTCCAGGGTGAAGTTCAGGTAACACTGAATGGAGGCCCGAACCCACGCACGTTGAAAAGTGCGGGGATGAGGTGTGGGTAGCGGAGAAATTCCAATCGAACCTGGAGATAGTCTGGTTCTCCCCGAAATAGCTTTAGGGCTAGCCTTAAGTGTAAGAGTCTTGGAGGTAGAGCACTGATTGAACTAGGGGTCCTCATCGGATTACCGAATTCAGTCAAACTCCGAATGCCAATGACTTATCCTTAGGAGTCAGACTGCGAGTGATAAGATCCGTAGTCAAGAGGGAAACAGCCCAGATCGCCAGCTAAGGTCCCAAAGTGTGTATTAAGTGGAAAAGGATGTGGAGTTGCTTAGACAACTAGGATGTTGGCTCAGAAGCAGCCACCATTTAAAGAGTGCGTAATAGCTCACTAGTCGAGTGACTCTGCGCCGAAAATGTACCGGGGCTAAATACACCACCGAAGCTGCGAATTGATACCAATGGTATCAGTGGTAGGGGAGCGTTCTAAGTGCAGTGAAGTCAGACCGGAAGGACTGGTGGAGCGCTTAGAAGTGAGAATGCCGGTATGAGTAGCGAAAGACGGGTGAGAATCCCGTCCACCGAATGCCTAAGGTTTCCTGAGGAAGGCTCGTCCGCTCAGGGTTAGTCAGGACCTAAGCCGAGGCCGACAGGCGTAGGCGATGGACAACAGGTTGATATTCCTGTACCACCTCTTTATCGTTTGAGCAATGGAGGGACGCAGAAGGATAGAAGAAGCGTGCGATTGGTTGTGCACGTCCAAGCAGTTAGGCTGATAAGTAGGCAAATCCGCTTATCGTGAAGGCTGAGCTGTGATGGGGAAGCTCCTTATGGAGCGAAGTCTTTGATTCCCCGCTGCCAAGAAAAGCTTCTAGCGAGATAAAAGGTGCCTGTACCGCAAACCGACACAGGTAGGCGAGGAGAGAATCCTAAGGTGTGCGAGAGAACTCTGGTTAAGGAACTCGGCAAAATGACCCCGTAACTTCGGGAGAAGGGGTGCTTTCTTAACGGAAAGCCGCAGTGAATAGGCCCAAGCGACTGTTTAGCAAAAACACAGGTCTCTGCGAAGCCGTAAGGCGAAGTATAGGGGCTGACACCTGCCCGGTGCTGGAAGGTTAAGGAGAGGGGTTAGCGTAAGCGAAGCTCTGAACTGAAGCCCCAGTAAACGGCGGCCGTAACTATAACGGTCCTAAGGTAGCGAAATTCCTTGTCGGGTAAGTTCCGACCCGCACGAAAGGTGTAACGATTTGGGCACTGTCTCAACCAGAGACTCGGTGAAATTATAGTACCTGTGAAGATGCAGGTTACCCGCGACAGGACGGAAAGACCCCGTGGAGCTTTACTGTAGCCTGATATTGAATTTTGGTACAGTTTGTACAGGATAGGCGGGAGCCATTGAAACCGGAGCGCTAGCTTCGGTGGAGGCGCTGGTGGGATACCGCCCTGACTGTATTGAAATTCTAACCTACGGGTCTCATCGACCCGGGAGACAGTGTCAGGTGGGCAGTTTGACTGGGGCGGTCGCCTCCTAAAGTGTAACGGAGGCGCCCAAAGGTTCCCTCAGAATGGTTGGAAATCATTCGTAGAGTGCAAAGGCATAAGGGAGCTTGACTGCGAGACCTACAAGTCGAGCAGGGACGAAAGTCGGGCTTAGTGATCCGGTGGTTCCGCATGGAAGGGCCATCGCTCAACGGATAAAAGCTACCCCGGGGATAACAGGCTTATCTCCCCCAAGAGTCCACATCGACGGGGAGGTTTGGCACCTCGATGTCGGCTCATCGCATCCTGGGGCTGTAGTCGGTCCCAAGGGTTGGGCTGTTCGCCCATTAAAGCGGTACGCGAGTCGGGTTCAGAACGTCGTGAGACAGTTCGGTCCCTATCCGTCGTGGGCGCAGGAAATTTGAGAGGAGCTGTCCTTAGTACGAGAGGACCGGGATGGACGCACCGCTGGTGTACCAGTTGTTCTGCCAAGGGCATAGCTGGGTAGCTATGTGCGGAAGGGATAAGTGCTGAAAGCATCTAAGCATGAAGCCCCCCTCAAGATGAGATTTCCCATAGCGTAAGCTAGTAAGATCCCTGAAAGATGATCAGGTTGATAGGTTCGAGGTGGAAGCATGGTGACATGTGGAGCTGACGAATACTAATAGATCGAGGACTTAACCATATAATATGAAGCAAATGTTATCTAGTTTTGAAGGAATATACCTTCATAGTTTGGTGATGATGGCAGAGAGGTCACACCCGTTCCCATACCGAACACGGAAGTTAAGCTCTCTAGCGCCGATGGTAGTTGGGACCTTGTCCCTGTGAGAGTAGGACGTCGCCAAGCAAGATAAAAACACAAGTCTTTTGACTTGTGTTTTTTTGTATATTTGTTTCGTTAGAAACAAGGGTGGAAATATTGCTAAATCATACCAGATGGGAAATTATTTACGGAATCATGATAAAGGCGAAGTATTTTCGCTATTTTTATTAAGCGCTCATTAAACTATATGTATTTCGTAATAGGATCATTATTGGTCATATTTTCAATATAAGAGGGGAACCTCTCTTCTTTTATAATTAATTTCTAAAAAACTTGGCGCATAATTGAAGCTTCTATACTCTAAATGATTTAATGGTTTATGAATTATATAGCTATTTCCCCTTAAAATCCTGTATACAATATCCCTTAACTAATAAACATTAGAGGTGTTTCTGCCGGTAAATATTTCTTTTTCATGATTGGACATCTAAATCTTCTTCATTAATATACTTTTGAAAATAACTCCGTTCATAATTTCAATAATATAGATTTGTGTAATTGCTTCCTTTGAGTTTGCAGTTTGCTCAATCTATTAAACAAGCCCGTCTATATAATTGCATTTTATATAGACGGGCTTGTTTAATTTTTTATTCTTATAATAGTAGCGTTTTGAGGAATGTTTTTTGTTATTAAGTATAGGGAAGTAGTACATAATCTATGAAAATGATACAGGTGCTTTCAATTATTATGAGAACAGCTATATTATGGCTAAATATGTAGTGAGATATAGGCATGTTGAGCAAGGGGCTCATTTACAATTGAAGTGTATATATGGGTATGAAATCTTCTTTGATTGGTAGTCGTAACTTCTTGAGGCATAAATTTTTGAATTCCGTAACGTCAGTGCTACAATGATTGAAAAATAAATGTTAATGAGGTGTTCATATGAAAATTGAAGTTTGGTCTGATTTTGTATGCCCGTTTTGCTATATTGGGAAGCGTAGATTAGAAATGGCTTTAGAGCAATTTCCACATAAGAAAGATGTTGAAGTTGAGTTTAAAAGTTTTGAATTAGATCAAAATGCTCCGATCTACTCTGGAACGAGTATTAATGAAGTGCTTGCATCGAAGTATGGAATTAGTGTTGAAGAAGCTGATCGTAATAATATACAACTAGGCAATCATGCAGCTAGTATGGGTTTGAGTTTCAATTTTGAAGAGATGAAGCCAACAAATACTTTTGATGCACATCGTTTGGCGAAATTCGCAAAGGATCAGGGGAAGGAAAAGGAGATTACAGAAAATCTACTTTTTGCATATTTCACTGAATCGAGAAACTTAAGTGATGTGGAAACACTAGCTAATATTGCTGAAGCTTCCGGTCTAGATAGGGAAGAGGCTTTAAATGTTATTCATAATAAAAATGCTTATGCCAATGAGGTTAGGATTGATGAATCAATTGCTCAACAATATAAAATTACAGGGGTACCTTATTTTATTGTTAATCAAAAGTATGCTATTTCAGGTGCACAACCACTTGAAACCTTTGTTGGTGCACTTCAACAGGTGTGGGAAGAAGAGAACCCTAAGTCTGAACTTCAAGATCTTTCAATAAATAGTACAACAGATGATTATTGTGCAGATGGTAGCTGCTCGATACCTTCAAAGGAATAATATTTAATTCTTTCTTTCTTTCTATTATGGTGTGCATAATGTAATGAGGGGATAAATTTAAAATGTCATATGTATATTAATGACATCTAAATACGAATAACCTACAGTGACTTTTATAGGTTATTCGTATTTAGTTTATTTTGGGGAGTTACATTCAAGTGTATTATTATTGTGCTAACGGCTTGTTGGTATAGTTAATTCATATTTTTATAAAAAACTTATTTAAAACTATTGACGATTAATATACATGGGTGTAATATAGAACAAGTCGCCGATAGCAACAACGCAGAAAGCGACAAAAGAAATAAAAAAACTTGGTTGACATTGAAATATGAAAATGTTAACATAAGGGAGTCGCAAATGAGCGGCAAACAAGTTCTTTGAAAACTGAACGAAACAAACAACGTGAACGTCAATTTTTATTTTTAGATGCTAGACAAACTAACTTTATTGGAGAGTTTGATCCTGGCTCAGGATGAACGCTGGCGGCGTGCCTAATACATGCAAGTCGAGCGAATGGATTAAGAGCTTGCTCTTATGAAGTTAGCGGCGGACGGGTGAGTAACACGTGGGTAACCTACCCATAAGACTGGGATAACTCCGGGAAACCGGGGCTAATACCGGATAATATTTTGAACTGCATAGTTCAAAATTGAAAGGCGGCTTCGGCTGTCACTTATGGATGGACCCGCGTCGCATTAGCTAGTTGGTGAGGTAACGGCTCACCAAGGCGACGATGCGTAGCCGACCTGAGAGGGTGATCGGCCACACTGGGACTGAGACACGGCCCAGACTCCTACGGGAGGCAGCAGTAGGGAATCTTCCGCAATGGACGAAAGTCTGACGGAGCAACGCCGCGTGAGTGATGAAGGCTTTCGGGTCGTAAAACTCTGTTGTTAGGGAAGAACAAGTGCTAGTTGAATAAGTCGGCACCTTGACGGTACCTAACCAGAAAGCCACGGCTAACTACGTGCCGACAGCCGCGGTAATACGTAGGTGGCAAGCGTTATCCGGAATTATTGGGCGTAAAGCGCGCGCAGGTGGTTTCTTAAGTCTGATGTGAAAGCCCACGGCTCAACCGTGGAGGGTCATTGGAAACTGGGAGACTTGAGTGCAGAAGAGGAAAGTGGAATTCCATGTGTAGCGGTGAAATGCGTAGAGATATGGAGGAACACCAGTGGCGAAGGCGACTTTCTGGTCTGTAACTGACACTGAGGCGCGAAAGCGTGGGGAGCAAACAGGATTAGATACCCTGGTAGTCCACGCCGTAAACGATGAGTGCTAAGTGTTAGAGGGTTTCCGCCCTTTAGTGCTGAAGTTAACGCATTAAGCACTCCGCCTGGGGAGTACGGCCGCAAGGCTGAAACTCAAAGGAATTGACGGGGGCCCGCACAAGCGGTGGAGCATGTGGTTTAATTCGAAGCAACGCGAAGAACCTTACCAGGTCTTGACATCCTCTGAAAACTCTAGAGATAGAGCTTCTCCTTCGGGAGCAGAGTGACAGGTGGTGCATGGTTGTCGTCAGCTCGTGTCGTGAGATGTTGGGTTAAGTCCCGCAACGAGCGCAACCCTTGATCTTAGTTGCCATCATTAAGTTGGGCACTCTAAGGTGACTGCCGGTGACAAACCGGAGGAAGGTGGGGATGACGTCAAATCATCATGCCCCTTATGACCTGGGCTACACACGTGCTACAATGGACGGTACAAAGAGCTGCAAGACCGCGAGGTGGAGCTAATCTCATAAAACCGTTCTCAGTTCGGATTGTAGGCTGCAACTCGCCTACATGAAGTCGGAATCGCTAGTAATCGCGGATCAGCATGCCGCGGTGAATACGTTCCCGGGCCTTGTACACACCGCCCGTCACACCACGAGAGTTTGTAACACCCGAAGTCGGTGGGGTAACCTTTATGGAGCCGACCGCCTAAGGTGGGACAGATGATTGGGGTGAAGTCGTAACAAGGTAGCCGTATCGGAAGGTGCGGCTGGATCACCTCCTTTCTATGGAGAATTGATGAACGCAGTTCATCAATAAACGTTGACTTGTTTTGTTTCGTTCAGTTTTGAGAGAACTATCTCTCAAGTTTAAATGTATGTTCTTTGAAAACTAGATAACAGTGTAGCTCATATTTTTTTAATTTTAGTTTGGTTAAGTTAGAAAGGGCGCACGGTGGATGCCTTGACACTAGGAGTCGATGAAGGACGGGACTAACGCCGATATGCTTCGGGGAGCTGTAAGTAAGCTTTGATCCGAAGATTTCCGAATGGGGAAACCCACTATACGTAATGGTATGGTATCCTTACCTGAATACATAGGGTATGGAAGACAGACCCAGGGAACTGAAACATCTAAGTACCTGGAGGAAGAGAAAGCAAATGCGATTTCCTGAGTAGCGGCGAGCGAAACGGAATCTAGCCCAAACCAAGAGGCTTGCCTCTTGGGGTTGTAGGACATTCTATACGGAGTTACAAAGGAACGAGGTAGACGAAGCGACCTGGAAAGGTCCGTCACAGAGGGTAATAACCCCGTAGTCGAAACTTCGTTCTCTCTTGAATGTATCCTGAGTACGGCGGAACACGTGAAATTCCGTCGGAATCTGGGAGGACCATCTCCCAAGGCTAAATACTCCCTAGTGATCGATAGTGAACCAGTACCGTGAGGGAAAGGTGAAAAGCACCCCGGAAGGGGAGTGAAAGAGATCCTGAAACCGTGTGCCTACAAATAGTCAGAGCCCGTTAATGGGTGATGGCGTGCCTTTTGTAGAATGAACCGGCGAGTTACGATCCCGTGCAAGGTTAAGCTGAAGAGGCGGAGCCGCAGCGAAAGCGAGTCTGAATAGGGCGTTTAGTACGTGGTCGTAGACCCGAAACCAGGTGATCTACCCATGTCCAGGGTGAAGTTCAGGTAACACTGAATGGAGGCCCGAACCCACGCACGTTGAAAAGTGCGGGGATGAGGTGTGGGTAGCGGAGAAATTCCAATCGAACCTGGAGATAGCTGGTTCTCCCCGAAATAGCTTTAGGGCTAGCCTTAAGTGTAAGAGTCTTGGAGGTAGAGCACTGATTGAACTAGGGGTCCTCATCGGATTACCGAATTCAGTCAAACTCCGAATGCCAATGACTTATCCTTAGGAGTCAGACTGCGAGTGATAAGATCCGTAGTCAAGAGGGAAACAGCCCAGATCGCCAGCTAAGGTCCCAAAGTGTGTATTAAGTGGAAAAGGATGTGGAGTTGCTTAGACAACTAGGATGTTGGCTCAGAAGCAGCCACCATTTAAAGAGTGCGTAATAGCTCACTAGTCGAGTGACTCTGCGCCGAAAATGTACCGGGGCTAAATACACCACCGAAGCTGCGAATTGATACCAATGGTATCAGTGGTAGGGGAGCGTTCTAAGTGCAGTGAAGTCAGACCGGAAGGACTGGTGGAGCGCTTAGAAGTGAGAATGCCGGTATGAGTAGCGAAAGACGGGTGAGAATCCCGTCCACCGAATGCCTAAGGTTTCCTGAGGAAGGCTCGTCCGCTCAGGGTTAGTCAGGACCTAAGCCGAGGCCGACAGGCGTAGGCGATGGACAACAGGTTGATATTCCTGTACCACCTCTTTATCGTTTGAGCAATGGAGGGACGCAGAAGGATAGAAGAAGCGTGCGATTGGTTGTGCACGTCCAAGCAGTTAGGCTGATAAGTAGGCAAATCCGCTTATCGTGAAGGCTGAGCTGTGATGGGGAAGCTCCTTATGGAGCGAAGTCTTTGATTCCCCGCTGCCAAGAAAAGCTTCTAGCGAGATAAAAGGTGCCTGTACCGCAAACCGACACAGGTAGGCGAGGAGAGAATCCTAAGGTGTGCGAGAGAACTCTGGTTAAGGAACTCGGCAAAATGACCCCGTAACTTCGGGAGAAGGGGTGCTTTCTTAACGGAAAGCCGCAGTGAATAGGCCCAAGCGACTGTTTAGCAAAAACACAGGTCTCTGCGAAGCCGTAAGGCGAAGTATAGGGGCTGACACCTGCCCGGTGCTCGGAAGGTTAAGGAGAGGGGTTAGCGTAAGCGAAGCTCTGAACTGAAGCCCCAGTAAACGGCGGCCGTAACTATAACGGTCCTAAGGTAGCGAAATTCCTTGTCGGGTAAGTTCCGACCCGCACGAAAGGTGTAACGATTTGGGCACTGTCTCAACCAGAGACTCGGTGAAATTATAGTACCTGTGAAGATGCAGGTTACCCGCGACAGGACGGAAAGACCCCGTGGAGCTTTACTGTAGCCTGATATTGAATTTTGGTACAGTTTGTACAGGATAGGCGGGAGCCATTGAAACCGGAGCGCTAGCTTCGGTGGAGGCAGCGGTGGGATACCGCCCTGACTGTATTGAAATTCTAACCTACGGGTCTTATCGACCCGGGAGACAGTGTCAGGTGGGCAGTTTGACTGGGGCGGTCGCCTCCTAAAGTGTAACGGAGGCGCCCAAAGGTTCCCTCAGAATGGTTGGAAATCATTCGTAGAGTGCAAAGGCATAAGGGAGCTTGACTGCGAGACCTACAAGTCGAGCAGGGACGAAAGTCGGGCTTAGTGATCCGGTGGTTCCGCATGGAAGGGCCATCGCTCAACGGATAAAAGCTACCCCGGGGATAACAGGCTTATCTCCCCCAAGAGTCCACATCGACGGGGAGGTTTGGCACCTCGATGTCGGCTCATCGCATCCTGGGGCTGTAGTCGGTCCCAAGGGTTGGGCTGTTCGCCCATTAAAGCGGTACGCGAGTCGGGTTCAGAACGTCGTGAGACAGTTCGGTCCCTATCCGTCGTGGGCGCAGGAAATTTGAGAGGAGCTGTCCTTAGTACGAGAGGACCGGGATGGACGCACCGCCGGTGTACCAGTTGTTCTGCCAAGGGCATAGGCGGGTAGCTATGTGCGGAAGGGATAAGTGCTGAAAGCATCTAAGCATGAAGCCCCCCTCAAGATGAGATTTCCCATAGCGTAAGCTAGTAAGATCCCTGAAAGATGATCAGGTTGATAGGTTCGAGGTGGAAGCATGGTGACATGTGGAGCTGACGAATACTAATAGATCGAGGACTTAACCATATAATATGAAGCAATGTTATCTAGTTTTGAAGGAATATACCTTCATCAGTTTGGTGATGATGGCAGAGAGGTCACACCCGTTCCCATACCGAACACGGAAGTTAAGCTCTCTAGCGCCGATGGTAGTTGGGACCTTGTCCCTGTGAGAGTAGGACGTCGCCAAGCAACTTTAAGACGAGTCAGAATGACTCGTCTTTTTTGTGTTTAATGAAATAAGCTTGTTATTAATGGCTTAAGAAATCCATTGATAACAAGCTTATTTGTTTAAAGGTAAGCGTATTTATATAAAATTGTTATTCATTATAGGCTTTAACAACGATAAGGAAATTCCAAATTAAAAAGCCCAACTTCTCCACAAATCAAAATAGAGAAATTGAGCTTTTCAGTTACTTCATTTATTTATTGAATTCATTAACTGGAAGAAGTATTCAGGTTTATGAGTCTTATTTAGGTTATACCATGAATGTAATGCATCTGGTGTAAATACATCTATTTTTTTCAGTACCTCCATTGCAAATTCCAGAGGAGCTATTCCTGATGCAGTAACTAAATTCGCATCAGATACCGCAGATCCCAACTCATAGAACTTTTCTCCTTTATAGTTAGGACATACCATTTTAGTATATTCTAAGTTATTACTTGTATGCTTTCTAGTATCTAAGTATCCCATATTCGCGAGGCCCTCAGTTGCACCACAAATTGCAGCAACAATAGTGCCAAGCTTTAAAGCTTGGCCAATTCTTTCCAAGATAGGTTGATGAATTTCTTCACTCCAAGTAGTCCCTCCTGGTAAAATTAAAAGATCTTTACTCTCAAGAGTACATTCATCAAGGGAAATATCTGGTTTTATGCTCAGTCCTCCCATAGTAGTAATCATTTCTTTATTAGCTCCTACTGTAATTATTTTTAAAGGTGCTAAATCTTTTTTGAAATATCTTCCTGAGTTTAGTTCAGCAATTAAATATCCATATTCCCAGTCCGACATTGTATTAAATACATATAGAAAAGCTTTTTTTGTTTGCATCCAATAACACTCCAATCACGATTGATATAGCTATTATAATATAACTTCCCTGACAGTTGATGTCAGGGAAGTTATCATATTTGATGAAATTTTATTAATTCCGACAGAACTTCAATAAGTCTTTTCTTAAGACTTATTGGCTCAATAACTTTAATAGATTTATTGTACGGTAAAAGTAAATAAGGTACATATGTATGTATCATATCTTTTTCAAGAAGAAAAACTGCTTGATTTGAAGTCCGTTCTTGTAAATAATGTCCTAAAAACCAATGTTGGCAAATATCAGCCAATACACTTTTATCCCCATTAATAACCAAAGAAATAATCCCTTCCTTATCTTCTATAGTTGGAAGAAGACTTTTTATAAAAAAGTCACGTGCTGAAAAATTTTCTGGCCGGTTAAACTTATTTTTGGTTAGCATTAGACTTTCAATTCGATCTACTCTAAAACTACGGATATCATTCCTAAGATGACAAAATCCAATCACATACCACTTATTATTCCAATAGATAATTCTGTACGGATCGACCAATCTATAATTTAATTGCTTTTCGCCACTTTTATGGTAAAGAATTTTTACTGAGTACCCGTCAGCTACGGCCTGTTCCAACTCCTTCAAAAAAGGTTCTATAGAGAGTGAACTTAATCGACTTATTACTTCAAGACTAGTTAAATGTTGGTTTATCTTTGTTTCCTGCTCTTGATTTGAGTATTTACTTAGTTTTGAAATGGCCCTATTTAGTGCTTCACCTCCATAATATCCGGCTTCTTCTGCAAAAACAGCAGCGTGAAATAGTGAAGTTTGCTCCTCAAAATCAAAAAAAAGAGGAGCCTCAATAAAATTGTTCAATAAAGTGTATCCACCGTTATGTCCTGGTTCTGAAATTATAGGTACGCCACTTGTTGAAATTGTATCAATATAACGATACACAGTCCTTATATTCATCTCTAACTTTTCTGAAATTTGTTTTGCAGTAATTTTTTCACCTGAACGAAGCATCCATAGAATTGCTAACATATTGTCAATTTTAGGCATATAATTCCACCTCTATATGAAATTTATTTTCTATTATATATTTCCGATTTTTGATATAACTCATCAACTGTTCCTTTCCGATAGCTTTCTATATAATGAGGCCCTAGACACATTTGTAATTTCACAAATTTGATTTACAGTCATATCTCCCTCTTTATAAAGCTTTACTGCATATTCATTCCTGCATGATTTTTATGGTACTTCTTTAACCGACCTTTAAACTTTCCTTCTTTCTTAGCCAGTTCAATTCCTTCACGCTGCCGCATACGGATAAGATCACGTTCTAATTGGTTTACACCCGCCATAACCGTAATTAAGAATTGGCTGTAGGGATTATCTTCTGATAAATCTAGCCATGTATCTTTTAAGGATTTTAAATTTGCCTTTTTATTCCGTGTGTTATCGATTAATTCAAATAAATCTTGTGTACTACGAGTAATCCGAGTTAAGTCCGTAACATAAATGATGTCACCTTCTTGTATATCCTCTAACATTTTTTGAAGTTGCTCACGATCTTTTGTTGCTCCGGAAACTTTTTCTTCAAAAATAATATCCATTCCGATTTCGTTCAGTTGCTGAAATTGCCTTGAAGGATTCTGGCTAGTTGAACTGACGCGTATATAACCGATTTTTCGCAAAATATCACTTCATTTTTGAGAAAAGTCTTATGAGACGCTCTTAACTATGATTTTATCAGTCTCCTAAACTCTATTGATATATAATTGAACTAATTAACTGAATAATTATAGAAATGAGATGATACTGTATGATAATGGCTTTAATTCGTGAATAGCAAAGAAGCTACCACATGTTAAATTGAAGTGAACCCGAATAGTGGTACATGAAAAAAGTTTGAAGAAAAAAATTCATTGTAACAGAATATTTGTTTCATTTATCCCGCTATTTGCGGGCAGTAAAACTCCCACCTCGAAATTCAGCTGGAGCAAAGAAGTTAGGTGGGAGCCCTGTTGCCTGTAAACGCCCGATTGGTGAAGGCTAATAATCAGTGGGGGATCAACAACCCCCACTGATTATTAGCCTTCACTTCATTTGTTTTAAGTAGTTATATGGTGAAAGTGGTGGAGTTAAAAAGATAATAGCGCGTGTTCTTTTTTTCTGAATCTGGCTTTTGAAGAGCGGCGATAATTTCAAAATATAGTTCTTGAAAATCTTATGTATTACTTTCGCATATAACATTTTGGATAAAGATGTGTGGATTAATGTTTAGACTCTATAATCTTTTTTATAGTTTGGATAGTTTGTTACACGAAATTCCAAAGAAAATTTTCGAGCGGGAAGATCAGTTATGAGTAGTAATATTGGAACTGCTCTTGTACATAGTGTTCAGCTTCTTTATAAGTTCTACTTGTTTCCTCTAGTAGCTGGATAAGAATCTTTTTTTGTAGCCTTATAAATAAGATAACTAAAATATAGTTGGCCACTGGTTGCTATTTGAACAGCATATTTGTCTTTATTATCACGTTGATATAAATAAGTTGGAGGAAGAATGGGTTCATCGGGAATAAATGTAGGTAGTTATATACTCTATTTGTAATTTGGTTGGAAATAATGAAACTATATGCTTTGTTAGCGATGCTATTTGCTCTTCTAACGGAAAACTTATAGATATAGGATACAACTCTTTAAATTTTATAATTTTGTAGCTTTTATATAGAAGATAAGTGTAAGTGAAAAATTATAGTGTGATTACTTAAATGCAAGGAAGTAGTGATGTATAACAAGAGAATAGAACGTTTATTCTTGAATGGTGTAATGGACATACTCAATCAATTGAGGCGCTTATTTTCTATTGGACATATGCGTTTAAAGAAGAGCTGCCATACTAGGTTCGGATTTTCAGTATAGCTTGTAACTTTACATGCTTTAGTGAAGTGGTTCTTCAGTAAAGTATATTTCAATTATTAATATTGGATTTATTGACACTCCCACTGCTAAAGGGGCAACCTGATTAACATCAGTGTGATTCTTGCTACCAAAGGCGAAGTCCATTTTTGGTATCGCTGACGTGCAAGATTGTATTGTGCCATCACGACTCTCACTATAGACCGTATAGGTTCGCGAGCTACGTTGCTATGACCGTTTTGCATGTTCATATGTTTTAGCGTCTTTTTCTAGTCTATAGTTGACGTGTATCAAAACAATAAGTGTTTTCTGTGAAAGTATCGTGAAATCTGTAAACGAACCAATTATTCTATCTCCAACTGGTTTTATGAAATAATCTACGAATGGTCCTTTACTCATCATAATTTTTAATATTAATTGAATCTAGTCTATAGTCGGTTCATTCTATTATGAATGGTTCAGGAGAGTGTGTGTACTGTTAGAAAGAGATATTGTAATTAAGATAAGGAAAGTAAATGAAAGTAAATGAAGTTGCTAGAAAAGAATTTCTTGTGGAACCCAGTAATGTACGGGGGATAATCCTCTTGAAATAGAGAGGTTTGTTAGGGGAGATTAGTAGATAGAGGTAGACAATGATTGCTATTTAGTAAAATCGTTGTGGATTCTTATGTAACCTTTACTAATCGGTAATTTATGATCGTCAGGCTCACTACTAACTTCTTTGCTTCAGCCGAACTTTGAGGTGGGAGTCTTACTGTCCGCAAATAGCGGGATAAAATGGTGTGAACATATTAAATTAAATATCTTTATAAAAAGGTGTTGACGATTAGAGTATTGAGGTGTAATATAGGACAAGTCGCCGATAGCAACAACGCAGAAAGCGACAAAAGAAATAAAAAAACTTGGTTGACATTGAAATATGAAAATGTTAACATAAGGGAGTCGCAAATGAGCGGCAAACAAGTTCTTTGAAAACTGAACGAAACAAACAACGTGAACGTCAATTTTTATTTTTAGATGCTAGACAAACTAACTTTATTGGAGAGTTTGATCCTGGCTCAGGATGAACGCTGGCGGCGTGCCTAATACATGCAAGTCGAGCGAATGGATTAAGAGCTTGCTCTTATGAAGTTAGCGGCGGACGGGTGAGTAACACGTGGGTAACCTACCCATAAGACTGGGATAACTCCGGGAAACCGGGGCTAATACCGGATAATATTTTGAACTGCATAGTTCAAAATTGAAAGGCGGCTTCGGCTGTCACTTATGGATGGACCCGCGTCGCATTAGCTAGTTGGTGAGGTAACGGCTCACCAAGGCGACGATGCGTAGCCGACCTGAGAGGGTGATCGGCCACACTGGGACTGAGACACGGCCCAGACTCCTACGGGAGGCAGCAGTAGGGAATCTTCCGCAATGGACGAAAGTCTGACGGAGCAACGCCGCGTGAGTGATGAAGGCTTTCGGGTCGTAAAACTCTGTTGTTAGGGAAGAACAAGTGCTAGTTGAATAAGCTGGCACCTTGACGGTACCTAACCAGAAAGCCACGGCTAACTACGTGCCGACAGCCGCGGTAATACGTAGGTGGCAAGCGTTATCCGGAATTATTGGGCGTAAAGCGCGCGCAGGTGGTTTCTTAAGTCTGATGTGAAAGCCCACGGCTCAACCGTGGAGGGTCATTGGAAACTGGGAGACTTGAGTGCAGAAGAGGAAAGTGGAATTCCATGTGTAGCGGTGAAATGCGTAGAGATATGGAGGAACACCAGTGGCGAAGGCGACTTTCTGGTCTGTAACTGACACTGAGGCGCGAAAGCGTGGGGAGCAAACAGGATTAGATACCCTGGTAGTCCACGCCGTAAACGATGAGTGCTAAGTGTTAGAGGGTTTCCGCCCTTTAGTGCTGAAGTTAACGCATTAAGCACTCCGCCTGGGGAGTACGGCCGCAAGGCTGAAACTCAAAGGAATTGACGGGGGCCCGCACAAGCGGTGGAGCATGTGGTTTAATTCGAAGCAACGCGAAGAACCTTACCAGGTCTTGACATCCTCTGAAAACTCTAGAGATAGAGCTTCTCCTTCGGGAGCAGAGTGACAGGTGGTGCATGGTTGTCGTCAGCTCGTGTCGTGAGATGTTGGGTTAAGTCCCGCAACGAGCGCAACCCTTGATCTTAGTTGCCATCATTAAGTTGGGCACTCTAAGGTGACTGCCGGTGACAAACCGGAGGAAGGTGGGGATGACGTCAAATCATCATGCCCCTTATGACCTGGGCTACACACGTGCTACAATGGACGGTACAAAGAGCTGCAAGACCGCGAGGTGGAGCTAATCTCATAAAACCGTTCTCAGTTCGGATTGTAGGCTGCAACTCGCCTACATGAAGTCGGAATCGCTAGTAATCGCGGATCAGCATGCCGCGGTGAATACGTTCCCGGGCCTTGTACACACCGCCCGTCACACCACGAGAGTTTGTAACACCCGAAGTCGGTGGGGTAACCTTTATGGAGCCAGCCGCCTAAGGTGGGACAGATGATTGGGGTGAAGTCGTAACAAGGTAGCCGTATCGGAAGGTGCGGCTGGATCACCTCCTTTCTATGGAGAATTGATGAACGCAGTTCGTCAATAAACGTTGACTTGTTTTGTTTCGTTCAGTTTTGAGAGAACTATCTCTCAAGTTTAAATGTATGTTCTTTGAAAACTAGATAACAGTGTAGCTCATATTTTTTTAATTTTAGTTTGGTTAAGTTAGAAAGGGCGCACGGTGGATGCCTTGACACTAGGAGTCGATGAAGGACGGGACTAACGCCGATATGCTTCGGGGAGCTGTAAGTAAGCTTTGATCCGAAGATTTCCGAATGGGGAAACCCACTATACGTAATGGTATGGTATCCTTACCTGAATACATAGGGTATGGAAGACAGACCCAGGGAACTGAAACATCTAAGTACCTGGAGGAAGAGAAAGCAAATGCGATTTCCTGAGTAGCGGCGAGCGAAACGGAATCTAGCCCAAACCAAGAGGCTTGCCTCTTGGGGTTGTAGGACATTCTATACGGAGTTACAAAGGAACGAGGTAGACGAAGCGACCTGGAAAGGTCCGTCACAGAGGGTAATAACCCCGTAGTCGAAACTTCGTTCTCTCTTGAATGTATCCTGAGTACGGCGGAACACGTGAAATTCCGTCGGAATCTGGGAGGACCATCTCCCAAGGCTAAATACTCCCTAGTGATCGATAGTGAACCAGTACCGTGAGGGAAAGGTGAAAAGCACCCCGGAAGGGGAGTGAAAGAGATCCTGAAACCGTGTGCCTACAAATAGTCAGAGCCCGTTAATGGGTGATGGCGTGCCTTTTGTAGAATGAACCGGCGAGTTACGATCCCGTGCGAGGTTAAGCTGAAGAGGCGGAGCCGCAGCGAAAGCGAGTCTGAATAGGGCGTTTAGTACGTGGTCGTAGACCCGAAACCAGGTGATCTACCCATGTCCAGGGTGAAGTTCAGGTAACACTGAATGGAGGCCCGAACCCACGCACGTTGAAAAGTGCGGGGATGAGGTGTGGGTAGCGGAGAAATTCCAATCGAACCTGGAGATAGTCGGTTCTCCCCGAAATAGCTTTAGGGCTAGCCTTAAGTGTAAGAGTCTTGGAGGTAGAGCACTGATTGAACTAGGGGTCCTCATCGGATTACCGAATTCAGTCAAACTCCGAATGCCAATGACTTATCCTTAGGAGTCAGACTGCGAGTGATAAGATCCGTAGTCAAGAGGGAAACAGCCCAGATCGCCAGCTAAGGTCCCAAAGTGTGTATTAAGTGGAAAAGGATGTGGAGTTGCTTAGACAACTAGGATGTTGGCTCAGAAGCAGCCACCATTTAAAGAGTGCGTAATAGCTCACTAGTCGAGTGACTCTGCGCCGAAAATGTACCGGGGCTAAATACACCACCGAAGCTGCGAATTGATACCAATGGTATCAGTGGTAGGGGAGCGTTCTAAGTGCAGTGAAGTCAGACCGGAAGGACTGGTGGAGCGCTTAGAAGTGAGAATGCCGGTATGAGTAGCGAAAGACGGGTGAGAATCCCGTCCACCGAATGCCTAAGGTTTCCTGAGGAAGGCTCGTCCGCTCAGGGTTAGTCAGGACCTAAGCCGAGGCCGACAGGCGTAGGCGATGGACAACAGGTTGATATTCCTGTACCACCTCTTTATCGTTTGAGCAATGGAGGGACGCAGAAGGATAGAAGAAGCGTGCGATTGGTTGTGCACGTCCAAGCAGTTAGGCTGATAAGTAGGCAAATCCGCTTATCGTGAAGGCTGAGCTGTGATGGGGAAGCTCCTTATGGAGCGAAGTCTTTGATTCCCCGCTGCCAAGAAAAGCTTCTAGCGAGATAAAAGGTGCCTGTACCGCAAACCGACACAGGTAGGCGAGGAGAGAATCCTAAGGTGTGCGAGAGAACTCTGGTTAAGGAACTCGGCAAAATGACCCCGTAACTTCGGGAGAAGGGGTGCTTTCTTAACGGAAAGCCGCAGTGAATAGGCCCAAGCGACTGTTTAGCAAAAACACAGGTCTCTGCGAAGCCGTAAGGCGAAGTATAGGGGCTGACACCTGCCCGGTGCTGGAAGGTTAAGGAGAGGGGTTAGCGTAAGCGAAGCTCTGAACTGAAGCCCCAGTAAACGGCGGCCGTAACTATAACGGTCCTAAGGTAGCGAAATTCCTTGTCGGGTAAGTTCCGACCCGCACGAAAGGTGTAACGATTTGGGCACTGTCTCAACCAGAGACTCGGTGAAATTATAGTACCTGTGAAGATGCAGGTTACCCGCGACAGGACGGAAAGACCCCGTGGAGCTTTACTGTAGCCTGATATTGAATTTTGGTACAGTTTGTACAGGATAGGCGGGAGCCATTGAAACCGGAGCGCTAGCTTCGGTGGAGGCGCTGGTGGGATACCGCCCTGACTGTATTGAAATTCTAACCTACGGGTCTCATCGACCCGGGAGACAGTGTCAGGTGGGCAGTTTGACTGGGGCGGTCGCCTCCTAAAGTGTAACGGAGGCGCCCAAAGGTTCCCTCAGAATGGTTGGAAATCATTCGTAGAGTGCAAAGGCATAAGGGAGCTTGACTGCGAGACCTACAAGTCGAGCAGGGACGAAAGTCGGGCTTAGTGATCCGGTGGTTCCGCATGGAAGGGCCATCGCTCAACGGATAAAAGCTACCCCGGGGATAACAGGCTTATCTCCCCCAAGAGTCCACATCGACGGGGAGGTTTGGCACCTCGATGTCGGCTCATCGCATCCTGGGGCTGTAGTCGGTCCCAAGGGTTGGGCTGTTCGCCCATTAAAGCGGTACGCGAGCTGGGTTCAGAACGTCGTGAGACAGTTCGGTCCCTATCCGTCGTGGGCGCAGGAAATTTGAGAGGAGCTGTCCTTAGTACGAGAGGACCGGGATGGACGCACCGCTGGTGTACCAGTTGTTCTGCCAAGGGCATAGCTGGGTAGCTATGTGCGGAAGGGATAAGTGCTGAAAGCATCTAAGCATGAAGCCCCCCTCAAGATGAGATTTCCCATAGCGTAAGCTAGTAAGATCCCTGAAAGATGATCAGGTTGATAGGTTCGAGGTGGAAGCATGGTGACATGTGGAGCTGACGAATACTAATAGATCGAGGACTTAACCATATAATATGAAGCTAATGTTATCTAGTTTTGAAGGAATATACCTTCATAGTTTGGTGATGATGGCAGAGAGGTCACACCCGTTCCCATACCGAACACGGAAGTTAAGCTCTCTAGCGCCGATGGTAGTTGGGACCTTGTCCCTGTGAGAGTAGGACGTCGCCAAGCAACTTTAAGACGAGTCAGAATGACTCGTCTTTTTTGTGTTTAATGAAATAAGCTTGTTATTAATGGCTCAAGAAATCCATTGATAACAAGCTTATTTGTTTAAAGATAAATGTATTTATCTAGTATGGATTTCCGGTAAAATCGTTATTTATCATAGCTTCACTTTGTTTTTTACATCGATAAGCTTAAAACGTTCGCAAACGAGCAGCATATCTTCAGAAAAACTAAGACCAAGTTCGCTTAGTTCCTTTGTAAAAAACTGAATATGGGTATCTCTCCAGTAACTATAGGTACGATCGCCTTCACCCTCAGCTATAGCAAATTCTTCAGTCACTTCATTCATTGGCATTATAGTTACTTCTATTGTCTTAATAATAGCTACAGGTTCATCCTGACTATTGAGTACAATACTATAATCGTTAGTTGTTGGTAGTAGTTCATTTTCTAATTCATAAAAAATATGGCCGGAGCATGTTGCGGTTTTCACACCATCAATGACTAATTGAGCGAGATAATCAGGAGAATCACCAAATTGCCAAGCTGTAACAGATTCTGGTTTTTCATTGTTTCCCCAATAAGTATCCCAGTATGATTGTGCTAATGGATTCATTTGTATATTTACCTCACTTTAGTTAAAATTCATTTTTTTATAAGCCTTGAGCAACTTGCTTATTTGTAATAGTTTTGTAGTCATATAAAATCTGGGTTGTTGTATTACGGATTAATACAAGTAATACGCTGAAGGAATATGGTTTATAAACTCGTTCTGTCCATTTATGACCATTTTCTACGTAGACGCCCATATTAATAGGCAGGATGTTTGATTTTCGAATTGTTTCGTATGGCAATGGATATAGTTGTTATGTAGTCTATTTGTGATTTGGGCTGCAATAAAATTAGGATCAATGCCAGACAATGTATCACCTACATGTACTTCTCTTCCATAAATATAGAAACAAGGAAGAAGTGATGTATAGCAAAGAGGTGGGAACGTTAGTTCTATCGTGGTGTAATGGGTAGACTCAATCAATTGAGGTGCTTATTTTTACTTTAGTATATGTGTATAAAGAAGAAATGCTATTACTAGGTTCGGATTTCAAATATAGCTTTTAACGTTACATATTTTAATGAAGTGTTGATTAGAAGTAAAGAATATTCTAATTATTAATATTGATCTATTATCCACTATGCCATATCGAAGTGAGTAATACTAGAGGTGGAATAGATAAAAACCGATATTCCTTGAATATCGGTTTAATAATATGTGACTTATATGAAGCTATAGCAATACGAAAAGTGTAAATACAATAGCTAACAAAATACGATAATATGCAAAAGGTTTTAAACCTATCTTTTCTAAAAGCTTCAGGAAGGTTACTACCGCTAGCATTGCTACTATAAAAGAGGTAATGAATCCTATAGCAAACATAGGAATATCATCCGCACTTAAATACTTCCAACTTTTTAATAAGTCTAAGCCTGTAGCTCCAACCATTACAGGAAGAGCAATGAGAAAAGAGAACTCAGATGCAGCCTTATAATTTACTTTCGCTAATAGACCTCCAGAAATAGTAGAGCCCGCTCTAGAGAAGCCAGGATATACTGCTAAGCATTGAAATAATCCAATTGTTAATGCTTGACGGTATGTTAAATCATCTAGTGAAAAGGCGGTTGCCTCTGCTTTTTTTGCTTCTGCAAAAAGCATAAGAATTGCTCCTGCTACAAGTCCGATTACGACAGTATACGGCTGAAATAAGTATGTTTTAATAACATCATGTAATAATAAGCCAACAACTACTGCTGGGAATACGCCGAGAAAAACATGTAATGCATTGAATTTTTTCTCTTTCCGTAGAAGGGGTTTAATATTACATAAAGAAACAAGGCGTTTATGATATAAAATCGCGATAGCTAAAATTGCCCCTAACTGTATGACAATTTCAAACGTTTTTGCCCTTTCTCCTTCAAAACCTAATAAATGTCCGACTAATATAAGATGGCCAGTAGAAGAGATGGGTAAAAATTCAGCTAACCCTTCTACAATGCCAAGTATGAAGGCAATGATAAGATCGCTCATAGTTTCACTCCTATAGATTAATGAATATCTACTCTTTTAAAATAGAATAGTGTTGTAATAAATCCGAAAATAGCTGTTACTGCAATGATGATATAAGAATACTCTGGTGGATAAGTCGGTTGTAATTCGTTATTTGCTATATCTAGAGTAGCGGTCCATGGGAATAGGTCTTTATGTTTTGAATTTACGATCATAAGGTTAGTCATTGTAATAATGATTGTTAATATAATAGGCGGTACATAGGTCTTCATTACAAGAGTTAGTAGTACAATAGGTGAAGACAAAAGAAAGAGAAGTCCACCACATATTAAAAATTTTACGAGAGAGCCTAAAAGTAAGGTGATACTAAACCCAGGGAAGCTACCTATTAGTCCTAATAATAAAGTTAGCGTCCAAGCAACTAAAGTTAGCATCATGATCCAAAGGAATAGAAGGATAAACTTACTTATAATAAAGTTAATACGTGATACTGGGATAGTTAGCAAGTTTTTTAATGTATCTTCCGTGTATTCACGGGTAAATAGATAAGCGATTACAACTCCATATAAGGGGAATCCTATAATTAAAGTAGTGTATAGGTTAACTTCAGTGAACAGTTGACCAAATAAAATAGTTGGAGTAGGCTGCTTTGTCTTCAGGTGTATATAAGAAGCTACAACCACTAAAAATGGCGCGACACCTGCTCCGATAATACTAATCAAAAACATATTGGATCGTTTCAATTTTAATAGTTCTGTATAAAGAAGATTAACCAATTGCGCCACCCCCAACTAGTTTTGTGAAATAATCTTCTAGTCTATCTTCGCTCATCACAATTTTTAATACTTCAATATCGTTGCGAACTAACGTTCTGTTAATGTGTCCTTGCTGTCCAAAGTGAGAATAAACGCGAATATTTCCTTCATCATGTACCTCATAATCAAAAATTTGAAAATGCTTTTCTAATAGCATCGCAGCTTTATTGTCATTATTTACCTGGAATTCTATGTACTTACGATTGGCTTTACGCAGTGTATCAAGAGAAACTTCTTCTAATAACCTTCCTTCATGAATAATTCCCATACGATCGACTAGTTGTTCCACCTCAGCTAATATATGACTAGAAATGAGTATCGTTATATTTCTGTCTTGAGCTAAAGATTTAATGAGTTTTCGCATTTCTTTAATACCGATTGGATCTAGTCCGTTAGTTGGTTCATCTAGTATGAGTAGTTCAGGATAATGGAGAAGAGCACGGGCGATTCCTAAGCGTTGCTTCATTCCTAAAGAGTATTTTCCTACTAATTTTTTTGTTTCGTGCTGCAAGCCTACAATTTCTAATGCTTCTTCAATTGCATTCCTTTTGTGAACTCCAATTATCTTTGCATTAATTAATAAGTTCTCTCTTGCAGTTAAGTTTTCATAAAATCCTGGGACTTCAACGATAGAACCGATTCTTCTTAAAATGTCTTTTGGATTCCGAAGTAAATCCTCACCGAATATTTCTATATTTCCACTTGTAGGTTTTATAAGACTAAGCAGCATACGGATTGTAGTTGTTTTACCAGCACCGTTACGCCCTATGAATCCATAAATCTCTCCTTGCTGTACATTTATATTTAGATTATCTACTGACTTTTGGTTCCCATAAACTTTAGTAAGGTTTGTCGTTTTTATAATTGTATTTATAGGGGGCACCTACTTTCTATAAGTTCTTAATTACATAATAAAAAGGAAGGTTTAACTGCGTATTAATCATTTCTTAACTATTTCTTAAAAGTAGTGTGTTTTGGGACGGAAAAACCAAAAGTAGTTCGTTCCCAAGGAATACTGTCAACCCATATACGCCCACCATTTTTTTCAACGAGGGCTTTAGAAATAGAAAGTCCGAGGCCACTACCACCGTAAGAAGGATTTCTTGATTGTTCGCTGCGGTACATCCGCTTAAATACGTTTTGTAAATCATGTTTTGGAATACCGGGTCCCTTGTCCCAAATAAGAATCTCATATTCTGTATTGGTTTCTAGTAGTTCGACTCCTACTATTTTCCCAGCTTTTCCGTGATGGATAGCGTTTTTTATTAGATTACCTATAATTCGTATAAGGCTAAGGTGATCTGCAATAATAGGGGAAGTAGATTCTGGTATGAGAACTTGTAGTTCAATGTTATGTTTTGATAGCTCGGGTAAAAATTCGATTAATACTTCTCTAGTAACCTCAGAAAAATCGAGTTCTTCTTCTTTTAATGGAAATTCATCAGCATCTAGCTTGGCCATATTAAAGATTTCATCGACCAGATGTTTTAAGTCATTCGATTTCTTATAAAGTATTTCAAGATATTCTTGCTTTTCTACTTCAGAAGCAGCGACATCATCTTTTAAAGCATCAATATATCCAATAATAGAAGTAAGTGGTGTCCGGATATCATGTGAGATATTAGATAAAAGTTGTTTTCTAGCTTCTTGGGATTTCCTTGCTTCGATCTGACCCTTTTCTAATGCAGTTATTAAGTCGTTTATTGAAAACACGATACTATTTAGTGAACGGTCGTTATTTGTGAATAGCCTCGTTTGTAAATTCCCTTTAAGTGCACGGCTTAATTTAGTAACCATCGATTCGTTGCTTTGAATAAAGTGAACTCTTGAAAAGAAAAGATATATTGTGATTATGATAAGAGCACTAAATAAAGATATTTTTACATGGTATCCCATATCTATATTTAAAAGTCCGCAAATGATAAGTTGTAATGAAATAAGAAAGAGGACCTTATCATTTTTCAACCTTTTCACCTACAAACTTATAACCGATTCCCCATACAGTCTGAATGAATTTTGGATTGGAAGAATCAATTTCTATTTTCTTTCTAAGCTTTCTAATATGCACCATAACTGTATTATCATCTTCTATATAATTATCGTCCCATACATTCCGAAAGAGTTGTGTTTTCGTAAATACTTGCTCTGGGTTTGAAGCGAAGAATTTTAATAGTTCAAGTTCTTTTCCAGTTAAGTTGATTTCTTTTCCGTTCGTATGGACTGTGTATTTTTTAAAATCGATAGTTAGTCCTTTAAATGTTAAAGTTGTTTTCTCTTGTACGTTAGTGTTACTTCCAAGAACTAAAAAACGTCGCATAAGAGCTTTTACTCTTGCAACCACTTCGTGAATACTGAAAGGTTTCGTAATATAATCATCAGCACCTATGCTTAAGCCCAAAATTTTATCAACTTCGTGATCTTTAGCAGTTAGCATTAATATAGGAATGTTGGTTGTATCTCTAAGTTTTCTACACACTTCGATACCATCTACTTTCGGCATCATAAGATCTAATATAACGAGGTTGTAGTTATTTTGGTTAAATAAGCACAACGCTTCTTCGCCATTAATTGCAGTATCTACCATATATAATTCTCGTTCTAAATATCTTTTTAATAAGTCTCGAATTTCTTTATCGTCATCTGCTATAAGAATACGTATATCTTTCATATCGTCACCTGTTTCTAATAGAATGTTATTGATATTACAACTTGATAAACAAAGGGGGATAGGGAGCGGTAATAAAAAATAAAGCAACTTTCTAATTATATACTATTAATTGTTAAAATAAGGTTGCTAGTTTAGCTGAAAAGAATCAATTGTATGAGTTCGGTAAGATGGGGGAAGCGAGTCCTTTGAAATAGAGAAGTGCCTAAATTGAATAGTATTTAGAAGAATAGATTGGTAAAGAAAAGTAGACGATGGTTTCTATTTTAATGAGATCTTTGTAGGTCCTTATCTAGAGTTAAAAGAGTGCAAAGGTACTAAATTAAATTTCTTTATAAAAAGGTGTTGACGATTAGAGTATTGAGGTGTAATATAGGACAAGTCGCCGATAGCAACAACGCAGAAAGCGACAAAAGAAATAAAAAAACTTGGTTGACATTGAAATATGAAAATGTTAACATAAGGGAGTCGCAAATGAGCGGCAAACAAGTTCTTTGAAAACTGAACGAAACAAACAACGTGAACGTCAATTTTTATTTTTAGATGCTAGACAAACTAACTTTATTGGAGAGTTTGATCCTGGCTCAGGATGAACGCTGGCGGCGTGCCTAATACATGCAAGTCGAGCGAATGGATTAAGAGCTTGCTCTTATGAAGTTAGCGGCGGACGGGTGAGTAACACGTGGGTAACCTACCCATAAGACTGGGATAACTCCGGGAAACCGGGGCTAATACCGGATAATATTTTGAACTGCATAGTTCAAAATTGAAAGGCGGCTTCGGCTGTCACTTATGGATGGACCCGCGTCGCATTAGCTAGTTGGTGAGGTAACGGCTCACCAAGGCGACGATGCGTAGCCGACCTGAGAGGGTGATCGGCCACACTGGGACTGAGACACGGCCCAGACTCCTACGGGAGGCAGCAGTAGGGAATCTTCCGCAATGGACGAAAGTCTGACGGAGCAACGCCGCGTGAGTGATGAAGGCTTTCGGGTCGTAAAACTCTGTTGTTAGGGAAGAACAAGTGCTAGTTGAATAAGTCGGCACCTTGACGGTACCTAACCAGAAAGCCACGGCTAACTACGTGCCGACAGCCGCGGTAATACGTAGGTGGCAAGCGTTATCCGGAATTATTGGGCGTAAAGCGCGCGCAGGTGGTTTCTTAAGTCTGATGTGAAAGCCCACGGCTCAACCGTGGAGGGTCATTGGAAACTGGGAGACTTGAGTGCAGAAGAGGAAAGTGGAATTCCATGTGTAGCGGTGAAATGCGTAGAGATATGGAGGAACACCAGTGGCGAAGGCGACTTTCTGGTCTGTAACTGACACTGAGGCGCGAAAGCGTGGGGAGCAAACAGGATTAGATACCCTGGTAGTCCACGCCGTAAACGATGAGTGCTAAGTGTTAGAGGGTTTCCGCCCTTTAGTGCTGAAGTTAACGCATTAAGCACTCCGCCTGGGGAGTACGGCCGCAAGGCTGAAACTCAAAGGAATTGACGGGGGCCCGCACAAGCGGTGGAGCATGTGGTTTAATTCGAAGCAACGCGAAGAACCTTACCAGGTCTTGACATCCTCTGAAAACTCTAGAGATAGAGCTTCTCCTTCGGGAGCAGAGTGACAGGTGGTGCATGGTTGTCGTCAGCTCGTGTCGTGAGATGTTGGGTTAAGTCCCGCAACGAGCGCAACCCTTGATCTTAGTTGCCATCATTAAGTTGGGCACTCTAAGGTGACTGCCGGTGACAAACCGGAGGAAGGTGGGGATGACGTCAAATCATCATGCCCCTTATGACCTGGGCTACACACGTGCTACAATGGACGGTACAAAGAGCTGCAAGACCGCGAGGTGGAGCTAATCTCATAAAACCGTTCTCAGTTCGGATTGTAGGCTGCAACTCGCCTACATGAAGTCGGAATCGCTAGTAATCGCGGATCAGCATGCCGCGGTGAATACGTTCCCGGGCCTTGTACACACCGCCCGTCACACCACGAGAGTTTGTAACACCCGAAGTCGGTGGGGTAACCTTTATGGAGCCAGCCGCCTAAGGTGGGACAGATGATTGGGGTGAAGTCGTAACAAGGTAGCCGTATCGGAAGGTGCGGCTGGATCACCTCCTTTCTATGGAGAATTGATGAACGCAGTTCGTCAATAAACGTTGACTTGTTTTGTTTCGTTCAGTTTTGAGAGAACTATCTCTCAAGTTTAAATGTATGTTCTTTGAAAACTAGATAACAGTGTAGCTCATATTTTTTTAATTTTAGTTTGGTTAAGTTAGAAAGGGCGCACGGTGGATGCCTTGACACTAGGAGTCGATGAAGGACGGGACTAACGCCGATATGCTTCGGGGAGCTGTAAGTAAGCTTTGATCCGAAGATTTCCGAATGGGGAAACCCACTATACGTAATGGTATGGTATCCTTACCTGAATACATAGGGTATGGAAGACAGACCCAGGGAACTGAAACATCTAAGTACCTGGAGGAAGAGAAAGCAAATGCGATTTCCTGAGTAGCGGCGAGCGAAACGGAATCTAGCCCAAACCAAGAGGCTTGCCTCTTGGGGTTGTAGGACATTCTATACGGAGTTACAAAGGAACGAGGTAGACGAAGCGACCTGGAAAGGTCCGTCACAGAGGGTAATAACCCCGTAGTCGAAACTTCGTTCTCTCTTGAATGTATCCTGAGTACGGCGGAACACGTGAAATTCCGTCGGAATCTGGGAGGACCATCTCCCAAGGCTAAATACTCCCTAGTGATCGATAGTGAACCAGTACCGTGAGGGAAAGGTGAAAAGCACCCCGGAAGGGGAGTGAAAGAGATCCTGAAACCGTGTGCCTACAAATAGTCAGAGCCCGTTAATGGGTGATGGCGTGCCTTTTGTAGAATGAACCGGCGAGTTACGATCCCGTGCGAGGTTAAGCTGAAGAGGCGGAGCCGCAGCGAAAGCGAGTCTGAATAGGGCGTTTAGTACGTGGTCGTAGACCCGAAACCAGGTGATCTACCCATGTCCAGGGTGAAGTTCAGGTAACACTGAATGGAGGCCCGAACCCACGCACGTTGAAAAGTGCGGGGATGAGGTGTGGGTAGCGGAGAAATTCCAATCGAACCTGGAGATAGCTGGTTCTCCCCGAAATAGCTTTAGGGCTAGCCTTAAGTGTAAGAGTCTTGGAGGTAGAGCACTGATTGAACTAGGGGTCCTCATCGGATTACCGAATTCAGTCAAACTCCGAATGCCAATGACTTATCCTTAGGAGTCAGACTGCGAGTGATAAGATCCGTAGTCAAGAGGGAAACAGCCCAGATCGCCAGCTAAGGTCCCAAAGTGTGTATTAAGTGGAAAAGGATGTGGAGTTGCTTAGACAACTAGGATGTTGGCTCAGAAGCAGCCACCATTTAAAGAGTGCGTAATAGCTCACTAGTCGAGTGACTCTGCGCCGAAAATGTACCGGGGCTAAATACACCACCGAAGCTGCGAATTGATACCAATGGTATCAGTGGTAGGGGAGCGTTCTAAGTGCAGTGAAGTCAGACCGGAAGGACTGGTGGAGCGCTTAGAAGTGAGAATGCCGGTATGAGTAGCGAAAGACGGGTGAGAATCCCGTCCACCGAATGCCTAAGGTTTCCTGAGGAAGGCTCGTCCGCTCAGGGTTAGTCAGGACCTAAGCCGAGGCCGACAGGCGTAGGCGATGGACAACAGGTTGATATTCCTGTACCACCTCTTTATCGTTTGAGCAATGGAGGGACGCAGAAGGATAGAAGAAGCGTGCGATTGGTTGTGCACGTCCAAGCAGTTAGGCTGATAAGTAGGCAAATCCGCTTATCGTGAAGGCTGAGCTGTGATGGGGAAGCTCCTTATGGAGCGAAGTCTTTGATTCCCCGCTGCCAAGAAAAGCTTCTAGCGAGATAAAAGGTGCCTGTACCGCAAACCGACACAGGTAGGCGAGGAGAGAATCCTAAGGTGTGCGAGAGAACTCTGGTTAAGGAACTCGGCAAAATGACCCCGTAACTTCGGGAGAAGGGGTGCTTTCTTAACGGAAAGCCGCAGTGAATAGGCCCAAGCGACTGTTTAGCAAAAACACAGGTCTCTGCGAAGCCGTAAGGCGAAGTATAGGGGCTGACACCTGCCCGGTGCTGGAAGGTTAAGGAGAGGGGTTAGCGTAAGCGAAGCTCTGAACTGAAGCCCCAGTAAACGGCGGCCGTAACTATAACGGTCCTAAGGTAGCGAAATTCCTTGTCGGGTAAGTTCCGACCCGCACGAAAGGTGTAACGATTTGGGCACTGTCTCAACCAGAGACTCGGTGAAATTATAGTACCTGTGAAGATGCAGGTTACCCGCGACAGGACGGAAAGACCCCGTGGAGCTTTACTGTAGCCTGATATTGAATTTTGGTACAGTTTGTACAGGATAGGCGGGAGCCATTGAAACCGGAGCGCTAGCTTCGGTGGAGGCGTCGGTGGGATACCGCCCTGACTGTATTGAAATTCTAACCTACGGGTCTTATCGACCCGGGAGACAGTGTCAGGTGGGCAGTTTGACTGGGGCGGTCGCCTCCTAAAGTGTAACGGAGGCGCCCAAAGGTTCCCTCAGAATGGTTGGAAATCATTCGTAGAGTGCAAAGGCATAAGGGAGCTTGACTGCGAGACCTACAAGTCGAGCAGGGACGAAAGTCGGGCTTAGTGATCCGGTGGTTCCGCATGGAAGGGCCATCGCTCAACGGATAAAAGCTACCCCGGGGATAACAGGCTTATCTCCCCCAAGAGTCCACATCGACGGGGAGGTTTGGCACCTCGATGTCGGCTCATCGCATCCTGGGGCTGTAGTCGGTCCCAAGGGTTGGGCTGTTCGCCCATTAAAGCGGTACGCGAGCTGGGTTCAGAACGTCGTGAGACAGTTCGGTCCCTATCCGTCGTGGGCGCAGGAAATTTGAGAGGAGCTGTCCTTAGTACGAGAGGACCGGGATGGACGCACCGCTGGTGTACCAGTTGTTCTGCCAAGGGCATAGCTGGGTAGCTATGTGCGGAAGGGATAAGTGCTGAAAGCATCTAAGCATGAAGCCCCCCTCAAGATGAGATTTCCCATAGCGTAAGCTAGTAAGATCCCTGAAAGATGATCAGGTTGATAGGTTCGAGGTGGAAGCATGGTGACATGTGGAGCTGACGAATACTAATAGATCGAGGACTTAACCATATAATATGAAGCTAATGTTATCTAGTTTTGAAGGAATATACCTTCATAGTTTGGTGATGATGGCAGAGAGGTCACACCCGTTCCCATACCGAACACGGAAGTTAAGCTCTCTAGCGCCGATGGTAGTTGGGACCTTGTCCCTGTGAGAGTAGGACGTCGCCAAGCAAAAACCTAAGTCGTTTCGACTTAGGTTTTTTTGTGTTTATTTTTATTTACCGAAGGTTAAAATCCGTAAATTTAATAACCCTAAAGATGAAAAAATAATGAAATAGAAATGGTATAAAATAAAATTCGGATGATAAAGTAATACGTTTAAATATAAATTGAAGGTAAGGATTACCTTTTTATGTTAATTTAGTTGTCGAATGAATAATAATGTTTTTGATCTTATATGAAAAGGTTATGTGAAAAATAGCTATCCAGTTCTTTTTCACATAACCTTTTTGTATTTTTAAGGGATTTTACATAAGAAAAAATCTATAATTAAGGTAGCTAACATATATTTTTTGATGGGTGTGGGGGATTATGAAAGAAATATGCATGTTATTAGTGGCTGTTATATTATGGGGGACAGCCATTGCACCAACGAAATGGGCATTAGAATCCATTCAACCGTTTACTTTGTTATTTATTCGTCTTTTCTTTGCGGGTGGAATTTGTATGTTTTTCTCATTTAACGAACTACAAAAAGCAGTTATACATAAACATATTCCGTGGAAAAGAATGAGTTTACTGTCTTTTACTGGTGTAGCTGGGTACTTTATGTTCACATCCTATGGTATTTCTTTAACAAGTGGATTACATGTTAGTATTATTGATGCTGCATTGCCATTAGTTACAATTCTTTTTTCAGCGTTCTTTCTGAAAGAGAAAATTCAGATGGATTATTGGATCGGGATTATGTTGGGCGCTATAGGAGTGCTCTTTATTACAATTCCATCTAGCGATACTAATCAAGAGGTGTCTTTAATAGGAGATATACTTATTTTATTAAGTACCTTTTTATTTGCGTTCTACACAGTTTTGTTAAAACGGCCAAAACAAGAACGACGTTTATCTAATAAAGTTTTCACTACAGTAACACTAATGATAGGTGCAGCTATTGTGTTGCCATTTGCAATGATAGAAATTTTTTACTACGGTTTCCCAAAAATCGAAACAGGGAAGATTGGATTTAGTGTAGTATACCTTGTTATTGGGGCAACAATTTTAGCATATTGGTTCTGGAATAAAGCGCTAGAGACGGTCTCAGCATCAATAAGTGGACTGTACTTAAATGGATTGCCGTTAATAAGTATCATTACTTCAATTATCCTATTAAATGAATCTCTGACATGGAAGATAATAATGGGAGGGAGTCTAGTTTTAATTGGAGTAGGATGGGCGGATAAGCAAAAGTTACGTAATCTATTAAAGGGTAATAAAATGGATAGTAGGGACTGTTAAATTGTATGTTTTATATAGTTTAAATGTTAAAAAGATACCTCATATATATGTATAAGGTATCTTTTTATATTTAGCGAAGATAATGGACTTAAATTAGTAGGGATATTCTTTGTTATATCTATATGTATCGAAATCTTTTTGAAATATTGTTTTGACGAGCTGTATACATTCATCATCATAAAAGCTTTCAAAAGTCGGGTGACGAGGGAATAAAGGATCAGTAATATCGGCATCGCTGAAATTCCCTTTATAAATCATGGCAGGGGTTTGATGATGCCATGATGTTGAAAACTCATTTATCGGTGCAGGTTTTAATTCGAAACGTTTTTCTAATTCTTTCATTTCCTGATCGAAATTTTCTAAGTATATATAATTGGTTACATACTCTTCTTCACCTGCTATATATTGTTGTGTAAAGTGAGCGTTAATATCATTTGCATGAGCACCTTTAGTAAATAGGTAGTATAAAAATTGTTTGAATGAGATTCCTTTAGGAGAATTTTCATTTTGATATAAAAACTTTCGAATGGGTTTCCATTCTTCATTTTCTACATAAGGAGGTGCAATTAAGGACACGAAAGAACTGACTGCTCTTCTAAACGGATTGCGAACCAGTTTGAAAGTTTCCTTTTGTTTATCTCGTAGTGCTACACTCAGCCGTATATTATAGGCCGGTGTACTTTTGTATATTTCATATTCGAAATTATGGATGAAGGGGTGATAGTTTAAAGCTGTTTGTAATAAATCAATCTGGTAAAAAAACCACTTAGCAAGGGAAGTACAACCACTTTTTTGACTCCAAAATAGAATGAGAGGAAAGTTTCTATGATAGTGTGGGCTTCTTGCATTAGTACTAATGATGTGTAATAAGGAAGGATCCAACAATTGATGCACTCCTTTCATGTATCTTGATTATATATACATATGTAAAATAAAGATGAGGTATGAGTGTGTGGAATTTTTTTTGTAGAAAATGAAAAAGAAATGTTGACTATTATTATATAGAGGTGTAATATAGGACAAGTCGCCGATAGCAACAACGCAGAAAGCGACAAACGAAATAAAAAACTTAGTTGACATTAACTAACGAAGATGTTAACATAAGGAAGTCGCAAATGAGCGACAGACAAGTTCTTTGAAAACTGAACGAAACAAACAACGTGAACGTCAATTTTTATTTTTAGATGCTAGACAAACTAACTTTATTGGAGAGTTTGATCCTGGCTCAGGATGAACGCTGGCGGCGTGCCTAATACATGCAAGTCGAGCGAATGGATTAAGAGCTTGCTCTTATGAAGTTAGCGGCGGACGGGTGAGTAACACGTGGGTAACCTACCCATAAGACTGGGATAACTCCGGGAAACCGGGGCTAATACCGGATAATATTTTGAACTGCATAGTTCGAAATTGAAAGGCGGCTTCGGCTGTCACTTATGGATGGACCCGCGTCGCATTAGCTAGTTGGTGAGGTAACGGCTCACCAAGGCGACGATGCGTAGCCGACCTGAGAGGGTGATCGGCCACACTGGGACTGAGACACGGCCCAGACTCCTACGGGAGGCAGCAGTAGGGAATCTTCCGCAATGGACGAAAGTCTGACGGAGCAACGCCGCGTGAGTGATGAAGGCTTTCGGGTCGTAAAACTCTGTTGTTAGGGAAGAACAAGTGCTAGTTGAATAAGCTGGCACCTTGACGGTACCTAACCAGAAAGCCACGGCTAACTACGTGCCAGCAGCCGCGGTAATACGTAGGTGGCAAGCGTTATCCGGAATTATTGGGCGTAAAGCGCGCGCAGGTGGTTTCTTAAGTCTGATGTGAAAGCCCACGGCTCAACCGTGGAGGGTCATTGGAAACTGGGAGACTTGAGTGCAGAAGAGGAAAGTGGAATTCCATGTGTAGCGGTGAAATGCGTAGAGATATGGAGGAACACCAGTGGCGAAGGCGACTTTCTGGTCTGTAACTGACACTGAGGCGCGAAAGCGTGGGGAGCAAACAGGATTAGATACCCTGGTAGTCCACGCCGTAAACGATGAGTGCTAAGTGTTAGAGGGTTTCCGCCCTTTAGTGCTGAAGTTAACGCATTAAGCACTCCGCCTGGGGAGTACGGCCGCAAGGCTGAAACTCAAAGGAATTGACGGGGGCCCGCACAAGCGGTGGAGCATGTGGTTTAATTCGAAGCAACGCGAAGAACCTTACCAGGTCTTGACATCCTCTGAAAACTCTAGAGATAGAGCTTCTCCTTCGGGAGCAGAGTGACAGGTGGTGCATGGTTGTCGTCAGCTCGTGTCGTGAGATGTTGGGTTAAGTCCCGCAACGAGCGCAACCCTTGATCTTAGTTGCCATCATTAAGTTGGGCACTCTAAGGTGACTGCCGGTGACAAACCGGAGGAAGGTGGGGATGACGTCAAATCATCATGCCCCTTATGACCTGGGCTACACACGTGCTACAATGGACGGTACAAAGAGCTGCAAGACCGCGAGGTGGAGCTAATCTCATAAAACCGTTCTCAGTTCGGATTGTAGGCTGCAACTCGCCTACATGAAGTCGGAATCGCTAGTAATCGCGGATCAGCATGCCGCGGTGAATACGTTCCCGGGCCTTGTACACACCGCCCGTCACACCACGAGAGTTTGTAACACCCGAAGTCGGTGGGGTAACCTTTATGGAGCCGACCGCCTAAGGTGGGACAGATGATTGGGGTGAAGTCGTAACAAGGTAGCCGTATCGGAAGGTGCGGCTGGATCACCTCCTTTCTATGGAGAATTGATGAACGCAGTTCATCAATAAACGTTGACTTGTTTTGTTTCGTTCAGTTTTGAGAGAACTATCTCTCAAGTTTAAATGTATGTTCTTTGAAAACTAGATAACAGTGTAGCTCATATTTTTTTAATTTTAGTTTGGTTAAGTTAGAAAGGGCGCACGGTGGATGCCTTGACACTAGGAGTCGATGAAGGACGGGACTAACGCCGATATGCTTCGGGGAGCTGTAAGTAAGCTTTGATCCGAAGATTTCCGAATGGGGAAACCCACTATACGTAATGGTATGGTATCCTTACCTGAATACATAGGGTATGGAAGACAGACCCAGGGAACTGAAACATCTAAGTACCTGGAGGAAGAGAAAGCAAATGCGATTTCCTGAGTAGCGGCGAGCGAAACGGAATCTAGCCCAAACCAAGAGGCTTGCCTCTTGGGGTTGTAGGACATTCTATACGGAGTTACAAAGGAACGAGGTAGACGAAGCGACCTGGAAAGGTCCGTCACAGAGGGTAATAACCCCGTAGTCGAAACTTCGTTCTCTCTTGAATGTATCCTGAGTACGGCGGAACACGTGAAATTCCGTCGGAATCTGGGAGGACCATCTCCCAAGGCTAAATACTCCCTAGTGATCGATAGTGAACCAGTACCGTGAGGGAAAGGTGAAAAGCACCCCGGAAGGGGAGTGAAAGAGATCCTGAAACCGTGTGCCTACAAATAGTCAGAGCCCGTTAATGGGTGATGGCGTGCCTTTTGTAGAATGAACCGGCGAGTTACGATCCCGTGCGAGGTTAAGCTGAAGAGGCGGAGCCGCAGCGAAAGCGAGTCTGAATAGGGCGTTTAGTACGTGGTCGTAGACCCGAAACCAGGTGATCTACCCATGTCCAGGGTGAAGTTCAGGTAACACTGAATGGAGGCCCGAACCCACGCACGTTGAAAAGTGCGGGGATGAGGTGTGGGTAGCGGAGAAATTCCAATCGAACCTGGAGATAGTCTGGTTCTCCCCGAAATAGCTTTAGGGCTAGCCTTAAGTGTAAGAGTCTTGGAGGTAGAGCACTGATTGAACTAGGGGTCCTCATCGGATTACCGAATTCAGTCAAACTCCGAATGCCAATGACTTATCCTTAGGAGTCAGACTGCGAGTGATAAGATCCGTAGTCAAGAGGGAAACAGCCCAGATCGCCAGCTAAGGTCCCAAAGTGTGTATTAAGTGGAAAAGGATGTGGAGTTGCTTAGACAACTAGGATGTTGGCTCAGAAGCAGCCACCATTTAAAGAGTGCGTAATAGCTCACTAGTCGAGTGACTCTGCGCCGAAAATGTACCGGGGCTAAATACACCACCGAAGCTGCGAATTGATACCAATGGTATCAGTGGTAGGGGAGCGTTCTAAGTGCAGTGAAGTCAGACCGGAAGGACTGGTGGAGCGCTTAGAAGTGAGAATGCCGGTATGAGTAGCGAAAGACGGGTGAGAATCCCGTCCACCGAATGCCTAAGGTTTCCTGAGGAAGGCTCGTCCGCTCAGGGTTAGTCAGGACCTAAGCCGAGGCCGACAGGCGTAGGCGATGGACAACAGGTTGATATTCCTGTACCACCTCTTTATCGTTTGAGCAATGGAGGGACGCAGAAGGATAGAAGAAGCGTGCGATTGGTTGTGCACGTCCAAGCAGTTAGGCTGATAAGTAGGCAAATCCGCTTATCGTGAAGGCTGAGCTGTGATGGGGAAGCTCCTTATGGAGCGAAGTCTTTGATTCCCCGCTGCCAAGAAAAGCTTCTAGCGAGATAAAAGGTGCCTGTACCGCAAACCGACACAGGTAGGCGAGGAGAGAATCCTAAGGTGTGCGAGAGAACTCTGGTTAAGGAACTCGGCAAAATGACCCCGTAACTTCGGGAGAAGGGGTGCTTTCTTAACGGAAAGCCGCAGTGAATAGGCCCAAGCGACTGTTTAGCAAAAACACAGGTCTCTGCGAAGCCGTAAGGCGAAGTATAGGGGCTGACACCTGCCCGGTGCTTCGGAAGGTTAAGGAGAGGGGTTAGCGTAAGCGAAGCTCTGAACTGAAGCCCCAGTAAACGGCGGCCGTAACTATAACGGTCCTAAGGTAGCGAAATTCCTTGTCGGGTAAGTTCCGACCCGCACGAAAGGTGTAACGATTTGGGCACTGTCTCAACCAGAGACTCGGTGAAATTATAGTACCTGTGAAGATGCAGGTTACCCGCGACAGGACGGAAAGACCCCGTGGAGCTTTACTGTAGCCTGATATTGAATTTTGGTACAGTTTGTACAGGATAGGCGGGAGCCATTGAAACCGGAGCGCTAGCTTCGGTGGAGGCAGCGGTGGGATACCGCCCTGACTGTATTGAAATTCTAACCTACGGGTCTTATCGACCCGGGAGACAGTGTCAGGTGGGCAGTTTGACTGGGGCGGTCGCCTCCTAAAGTGTAACGGAGGCGCCCAAAGGTTCCCTCAGAATGGTTGGAAATCATTCGTAGAGTGCAAAGGCATAAGGGAGCTTGACTGCGAGACCTACAAGTCGAGCAGGGACGAAAGTCGGGCTTAGTGATCCGGTGGTTCCGCATGGAAGGGCCATCGCTCAACGGATAAAAGCTACCCCGGGGATAACAGGCTTATCTCCCCCAAGAGTCCACATCGACGGGGAGGTTTGGCACCTCGATGTCGGCTCATCGCATCCTGGGGCTGTAGTCGGTCCCAAGGGTTGGGCTGTTCGCCCATTAAAGCGGTACGCGAGCTGGGTTCAGAACGTCGTGAGACAGTTCGGTCCCTATCCGTCGTGGGCGCAGGAAATTTGAGAGGAGCTGTCCTTAGTACGAGAGGACCGGGATGGACGCACCGCTGGTGTACCAGTTGTTCTGCCAAGGGCATAGCTGGGTAGCTATGTGCGGAAGGGATAAGTGCTGAAAGCATCTAAGCATGAAGCCCCCCTCAAGATGAGATTTCCCATAGCGTAAGCTAGTAAGATCCCTGAAAGATGATCAGGTTGATAGGTTCGAGGTGGAAGCATGGTGACATGTGGAGCTGACGAATACTAATAGATCGAGGACTTAACCATATAATATGAAGCAATGTTATCTAGTTTTGAAGGAATATACCTTCATCAGTTTGGTGATGATGGCAGAGAGGTCACACCCGTTCCCATACCGAACACGGAAGTTAAGCTCTCTAGCGCCGATGGTAGTTGGGACCTTGTCCCTGTGAGAGTAGGACGTCGCCAAGCAAAAACCTAAGTCGTTTCGACTTAGGTTTTTTTGTGTTTATTTTTATTTACCGAAGGTTAAAATCCATAAATTTAATAATCTTAAAGACGAAAAAAGAATGAAATAGATGCAGTTTAAAATAATGGTAATGATTTTTTGTGCTCCGGATTTTTCGAATGCTCCTAAAATAATCCCTAAGAATAGGAAAGATTATTTCTATCATAATAATGAGAGTAGAAAAAATGGGATGATATAAATAAGCATTCAATAATTACAGCAATTACTGCGATAGAGAAAAATAAATAGGATAATAGCACAGTTATTTTTTTTCACGGTTATTCCTCCTTTGAAATTAAATCGTTATAATATAAGTTCTATCGATGTATAGAACACAAGAGAGTATATATATTGATTAAAACATACTGAAGTATTATATAAATAGTTATACGTAAAATAGATCTCTAGAAATATATATTCTAATTCCCTTTCCTTCTTGCATATAGTTGCAATTCTTCTTTTGAATATAACTAAAACACGAACGTTATCGATGACTAATAAAAAAACATTCGATTATTTATTGACATTGTTTATGAAATATTGTTAATATAGCCATAGAAACAATAATATATAAGACCTCATATAATCGCGGGGATATGGCCTGCAAGTCTCTACCTAACGACCGTTATTCGTTAGACTATGAGGGAAAGTCACTCGGTATTTTTCTATTCACAAGGGATACGTATGCCTGAGTAGAGCACTTTCTCTCATAGTAAAAGAGAAACTGTTCTATTTCAGGCTTTTTTTATTTGAATCGGGGGGATTCTAATATGAAATCACTAGTTGGAGTCATAATGGGAAGCACGTCAGACTGGGAAACAATGAAATATGCTTGTGACATTTTAGATGAATTAAATATACCGTATGAGAAAAAAGTTGTATCCGCTCATCGGACTCCGGATTATATGTTTGAATATGCAGAAACAGCTCGTGAACGTGGAGTAAAAGTTATTATTGCTGGAGCTGGTGGAGCAGCGCATTTACCAGGAATGGTTGCAGCGAAGACAAATCTTCCTGTAATTGGTGTTCCAGTTCAATCAAAGGCGTTAAACGGCCTAGATTCGTTATTATCCATTGTCCAAATGCCAGGAGGGGTTCCAGTTGCAACTGTTGCAATTGGTAAGGCTGGTTCAACGAATGCTGGATTACTTGCTGCACAAATACTTGGATCATTTCATGATGATATACATGATGCATTAGAGTTGAGACGAGAAGCTATTGAGAAAACTGTGCGTGAAGGTAGTGAGCTAGTATGACGAGAATCATTTTACCTGGAAAAACAATCGGCATTATTGGAGGCGGCCAGCTTGGAAGAATGATGGCGTTGGCAGCTAAGGAAATGGGTTATAAAATTGCTGTTTTAGATCCTACAAAGCATTCACCATGTGCACAAGTTGCTGATGTTGAAGTCGTTGCACCATATGACGATTTAAAAGCAATTCAGCATTTAGCAGAGATAAGCGACGTTGTCACATATGAATTTGAGAATATTGATTATAGATGTTTACAATGGCTTGAAAAACATGCTTACTTACCACAAGGTAGTCAGTTGTTAAATAAAACGCAAAATCGTTTTACAGAAAAGAATGCAATTGAAAAAGCTGGGTTACCAGTAGCATCGTATAGATTGGTTCAAAATCAAGATCAACTTACAGAAGCAATTAAAGAGTTATCTTTCCCTTCTGTCTTAAAAACAACGACAGGTGGATACGATGGTAAAGGGCAAGTGGTTTTAAAGAGTGAAGCTGATGTTGGGAGAGCAAAAGAACTTACTAATAAAGCAGAGTGCATTCTAGAAAAATGGGTGCCCTTTGAAAAAGAAGTATCAGTTATTGTAATTCGTAGTGTAAGTGGTGAAACGAAAGTATTTCCGGTAGCGGAAAATATTCATGTAAATAACATTTTGCATGAATCTATCGTTCCAGCCCGCATTACAGAAGAACTTTCTCAAAAAGCAATTGCTTACGCAAAGGTACTTGCGGATGAACTAGAACTTGTGGGAACACTAGCGGTAGAGATGTTTGCTACAGCTGACGGTGAGATTTACATTAATGAATTAGCACCAAGACCTCACAATTCAGGACACTATACACAGGATGCATGTGAAACGAGTCAATTTGGTCAACATATTCGAGCAATCTGTAATTTACCTCTTGGAGAAACAAATTTGTTAAAACCAGTTGTCATGGTTAACATTTTAGGCGAACATATAGAAGGGGTCCTAGGACAAGTGAATAGACTAACCGGGTGCTATTTACACTTGTATGGAAAAGAAGAAGCAAAAGCACAGCGAAAAATGGGGCATGTTAATATTTTAAATGATAATATTGAAGTCGCTCTAGAAAAAGCGAAGAGTTTGCATATTTGGGACCATCAAGAACAACTGTTGGAGGGAAAAAGATGATTAATCGTTATACACGCCCTGAAATGGGTGCGATTTGGACGGAAGAGAACAAATTTAAAGCGTGGTTAGAAGTTGAGATTTTAGCGTGTGAAGCATGGGCTGAGCTTGGCGATATTCCAAAAGAAGATGTGAAAAAAATTCGTGAACATGCATCATTTGATATTGATCGTATTTATGAAATTGAAAAAGAAACACGTCATGACGTAGTTGCTTTCACTCGTGCTGTATCAGAAACACCAACATTAGGCGAGGAACGTAAATGGGTTCATTACGGTTTAACATCTACAGACGTAGTAGATACAGCGTTATCTTATATCTTAAAACAAGCAAATGAAATCTTGTTAAAAGACTTAGAAAACTTTGTTAGTATTTTAGCTAATAAAGCGAAAGAGCATAAATACACGATCATGATGGGAAGAACACACGGTGTACATGCAGAGCCAACAACATTTGGTTTAAAACTTGGTCTTTGGTATGAAGAAATGAAACGTAACGTAGAGCGTTTCAAAAAAGCTGCTGATACAGTTCGCGTTGGTAAATTATCTGGTGCGGTTGGTACATATGCAAATATTGATCCATTCGTAGAAAAGTATGTTTGTGAAAACTTAGGATTAGAAGCAGCACCAATTTCAACACAAACATTGCAACGTGATCGTCATGCACATTACATGTCAACACTTGCACTAATCGCAACATCTGTTGAAAAGATGGCAGTTGAGATTCGTGGTTTACAAAAGAGTGAAACACGTGAAGTTGAAGAGGCTTTTGCAAAAGGTCAAAAAGGTTCTTCTGCAATGCCACATAAACGTAATCCAATTGGATCTGAAAATATGACTGGTTTAGCTCGTGTTATCCGCGGTTATATGATGACAGCTTACGAGAATGTTCCGTTATGGCATGAGCGTGATATCTCTCACTCTTCTGCAGAACGCGTAATTTTACCAGATGCTACAATCGCGTTAAATTACATGTTAAATCGCTTTGGTAATATCGTTAAAAACTTAACTGTATTCCCAGAGAATATGAAACGCAATATGACAAGAACATACGGCTTAATTTACTCTCAGCGCGTAATGCTTACACTAATTGACAAAGGTCTGGTACGTGAAGAAGCTTATGATATCGTACAGCCTAAAGCAATGGAAGCTTGGGAAACACAAGTACAATTTAAAGAGCTTGTAGAATCTGACGAGCGTATTACAAGTAAGTTAACGCAAGAAGAAATTAACGAATGTTTCAATTATGAACATCATATGCAACACGTTGATACAATCTTTGAACGCCTTGGATTAAACGAAGCGTAAAATTTCATATGGCACAGAATAGAGTCATTCTGTGCCATTCTTTATAAAAATATTATTCACATTTTTCAAACTACAGGGGGCTTGCGAAATGCAAAAGCTAGAATTGCTGTATGAAGGTAAGGCAAAAAGAATTTATCGTACAGAAGCAGCAGATATGGTTTGGGTAGAGTACAAAGATAGTGCGACTGCTTTCAATGGGGAGAAAAAAGCGACAATTACAGGAAAAGGTCGTTTGAACAATGAGATTACAACTTTATTGTTCAGAAAGTTACAAGAAGTTGGAATTAAAACACACTTTGTGGAGAAGTTATCTGATACAGAACAACTTGTCAAAAAGGTGAGTATTATTCCATTAGAAGTTGTCACAAGAAACGTAATTGCAGGTAGTCTTTCAAAAAGACTAGGAATGGAAGAAGGAACTGCTCTTACAACACCAATCGTAGAATTTTACTACAAAGATGATGATTTAGGAGATCCACTTGTAACGGAAGATCATATTCGTTTGTTAAATGTTGCAACACCAGAGCAAGTAAGCGTATTACGAGATGCAGCTCTACAAATCAATCAAGTGATGATTGAGCATTTCGCAAGCTGTCGTGTAAGATTAGTAGATTTTAAATTAGAGTTTGGCGTAACAGAAGAAGGGGAAATCATATTAGCAGATGAAATTTCACCAGATACTTGCCGTTTATGGGATGAAACGAGCAATGAAAAATTTGATAAAGATGTATTCCGTCGTGATCTTGGGAATTTAACAGAAGCATATGAAGAAATTTTAAAACGTTTAGGGGGAGCTTCACATGTATAAAGTTAAGGTATATGTAACGTTAAGAGAAAGTGTATTAGATCCACAAGGAACTGCGGTAAAGGGAGCACTTCATAGTCTTTCATTTACAGAAGTACAAGACGTTCGAATCGGAAAATATATGGAATTAACAATTGATAAATCAGTATCTGATCTGGATAGCAAGGTAAAAGAAATGTGTGAAAAATTATTAGCAAACGTTGTAATGGAAGACTTCCGTTATGAAGTTGAGGAGGTTGTCGCACAGTGAAATTTGCAGTCATAGTATTCCCAGGTTCGAACTGTGATGTCGATATGTTCCATGCAATTAAAGATGAGCTTGGTGAAGAAGTAGATTACGTTTGGCACGATAGAGAGAATTTAGATGAATATGATGCAATTTTACTACCAGGTGGATTCTCTTACGGTGACTATTTACGTTGTGGTGCTATCTCTCGCTTTGCTAACGCAATGAAAGCAGTGCAAAAAGCTGCTGAGCAAGGAAAGCCAATTTTAGGAGTGTGTAATGGATTCCAGATTCTTGTTGAATCAGGATTACTACCAGGAGCATTAATGAGAAACGAAAACTTGAAATTTATGTGCCGTACGGTTCAGTTACGTGTTGAAAATAATGAAACGATGTTTACATCACAATATGAAAAAGATGAAGTAATTAATATTCCAATTGCACATGGCGAAGGAAATTACTATTGTGATGAAGCGACTCTTAAACAATTAGAAGAGAATAATCAAATCGCATTCCGTTACGTAGAAAATCCGAATGGAAGCGTTTCAGATATTGCGGGTATTGTAAATGAAAAAGGAAATGTTCTTGGTATGATGCCACACCCAGAGCGTGCTGTAGATGAATTACTTGGCGGTGCTGAAGGTTTAAAAGTCTTTCAATCTATCTTAAAACAGTGGAGGGAAACATATGTCGTTAATGCTTGAGCCAAATCCAACACAAATTAAAGAAGAGCGTATATATGCGGAAATGGGGCTAACAGACGAAGAGTTTGCCATGGTTGAAAAGATTTTAGGCCGTTTGCCGAATTATACAGAAACGGGACTATTCTCTGTTATGTGGTCTGAACATTGTAGTTATAAAAATTCAAAGCCAGTTCTTCGTAAGTTTCCAACGACAGGTGAGCGTGTCTTACAAGGACCTGGAGAAGGCGCTGGAATTGTAGATATCGGTGATAATCAAGCGGTGGTATTTAAAATGGAAAGTCATAACCATCCTTCTGCAATTGAGCCATATCAAGGGGCAGCAACAGGTGTCGGTGGTATTATTCGCGATGTATTCTCTATGGGCGCACGTCCGGTAGCTCTATTAAACTCACTTCGTTTCGGTGAATTACAATCACCACGTGTGAAATATTTATTCGAAGAAGTAGTAGCAGGAATCGCAGGATACGGTAACTGCATCGGTATTCCTACTGTTGGCGGCGAAGTACAGTTTGATCCATGTTATGAAGGAAATCCACTTGTAAATGCAATGTGTGTAGGCCTAATTAATCATGAAGATATTAAAAAAGGGCAAGCACATGGTGCTGGTAATACAGTAATGTATGTAGGAGCATCAACTGGTCGTGATGGTATTCACGGTGCAACATTCGCATCTGAAGAGTTATCTGAAAGCTCAGAAGCGAAGCGTCCGGCAGTTCAAGTAGGGGATCCATTTATGGAAAAACTTCTTATTGAAGCATGTTTAGAACTTATTCAGTCTGATGCACTTGTTGGAATTCAAGATATGGGAGCTGCTGGTTTAACATCATCTTCTGCAGAAATGGCAAGTAAAGCAGGTATGGGTATTGAAATGTACTTAGATGATGTACCGCAGCGTGAAACTGGCATGACTCCATATGAAATGATGTTATCTGAATCACAAGAGCGTATGTTAATCGTTGTGAAAAAAGGTAGAGAGCAAGAAATAGTAGATTTATTTGAGAAGTATGGTCTTGCAGCAGTTACGATGGGGAAAGTAACTGAAGATAAAATGCTTCGCTTATTCCATAAAGATGAAATGGTAGCTGAAGTACCAGCGGATGCTCTTGCAGAAGAAGCACCAATTTATCATAAACCGTCAAAAGAAGCAGCATACTTTGCTGAGTTCCAGCAGATGAAAATGGAAACACCAAAAGTAGAAGATTATAAAGAAACGTTATTATCTTTATTACAACAACCAACGATTGCAAGTAAAGAGTGGGTATATGATCAATATGATTATCAAGTGCGCACTAGCACAATCGTTACACCAGGTTCAGATGCAGCGGTTATACGTGTACGCGGTACAGAAAAAGGATTAGCAATGACGACAGATTGTAACTCTCGCTACATTTATTTAGATCCAGAAGTGGGCGGTAAAATTGCAGTAGCAGAGGCAGCACGTAATATCGTATGTTCTGGCGGGGAGCCACTTGCAATTACAGATTGCTTAAACTTCGGTAACCCAGAAAAACCAGAGATTTTCTGGCAAATTGAGAAATCAGTAGACGGTATGAGTGAAGCTTGCCGCAAGTTACAAACGCCAGTTATCGGCGGGAATGTATCAATGTATAACGAGCGTAGTGGTGAAGCTGTATATCCAACACCAACTGTTGGGATGGTTGGACTTGTACACGATTTAAAACACGTAACAACACAAGAATTTAAACAAGCTGGCGATTTAGTTTATGTAATTGGAGAGACGAAAGCTGAGTTTGGTGGAAGTGAATTACAGAAAATGATCTACGGAAAAATTTTCGGTCAATCACCAAGCATCGATCTAGATGTAGAATTAAAACGCCAAAAGCAAGTACTAGCAGCAATTCAAGCTGGCCTTGTTCAATCTGCACATGATGTTGCAGAAGGTGGTTTAGCAGTTGCAATTACTGAAAGTGCAATTGGTGCTAACGGTTTAGGTGCTACTGTGAAATTAGACGGAGAAGCAACAGCAGTATTATTTGCAGAATCACAATCGCGCTTCGTTATAACCGTAAAACGTGAAAATAAAGAAGCATTTGAGAAAGTGGTTGAAGCAATTCAAGTTGGAGAAGTGACAAATACAAATGAAGTAACAATTCATAATGAAGAAAATGAAGTATTACTTACAGCAAATGTAGATGAAATGAGAAAGGCTTGGAAAGGGGCAATCCCATGCTTGCTGAAATAAAGGGGTTAAATGAAGAATGTGGCGTTTTTGGAATTTGGGGGCATGAAAATGCAGCACAAGTTTCGTACTACGGATTGCACAGTTTGCAGCACCGTGGGCAAGAGGGCGCAGGCATTGTTGTAAATAATGGGGAAAAAATCATCGGTCACAAGGGGTTAGGTTTAATATCAGAAGTGTTTTCAAGAGGTGAGCTAGAGGGATTAAACGGGAAATCAGCAATTGGACACGTACGATATGCAACAGCTGGTGGAAGTGAAGTTGCTAACGTTCAACCATTATTATTCCGTTTTTCCGATCATAGCATGGCGTTAGCTCATAACGGAAATTTAATTAATGCAAAAATGCTTCGTCGTGAATTAGAGGCAGAGGGAAGTATTTTTCAAACAAGTTCAGATACAGAAGTACTTTTACACCTCATTAAGCGTAGTACAAAAGATTCTTTAATTGATAGTGTAAAAGAGGCTCTAAATAAAGTGAAAGGAGCGTTTGCATATCTTTTACTAACTGGAAATGAAATGATCGTTGCGCTAGATCCAAATGGATTCCGTCCTCTTTCAATTGGAAAGATGGGGGATGCTTACGTTGTAGCATCGGAAACATGTGCTTTCGATGTAGTTGGTGCAACATACATTCGTGATGTAGAACCTGGTGAATTGCTTATTATCAATGATGAAGGAATTCACGTAGATCGTTTTACAAATGAAGTAGACCATGCGATTTGCAGTATGGAATACATTTACTTTGCACGTCCAGATTCTAATATAGCTGGTATTAATGTTCATGCAGCACGTAAAAACATGGGGAAACGTTTAGCGGCGGAAGCTCCTATTGAAGCTGATGTTGTTACTGGTGTACCAGACTCTAGTATTTCAGCAGCAATTGGTTATGCGGAGGCGACAGGAATTCCGTATGAGTTAGGGTTAATTAAAAATCGTTACGTTGGACGTACGTTTATTCAACCTTCTCAAGAACTGCGTGAGCAAGGGGTTAAGATGAAGCTTTCAGCAGTAAGAGGCGTAGTTGAAGGAAAACGAGTTGTTATGATTGACGATTCTATCGTAAGAGGAACGACAAGTAAACGAATTGTTCGTATGCTTCGCGAGGCTGGAGCGACAGAAGTCCATGTAAGAATTGCTTCACCACCTCTTAAGTATCCATGCTTCTATGGCATTGATATTCAAACGAGAAAAGAATTAATCGCAGCAAATAATTCAATAGAAGAAATCCGTCAAATCATCGGAGCAGATTCACTAACATTTTTAAGTGAAGATGGATTAGTAGATGCAATTGGACGCCCATATGAAGGAAAATACGGTGGTCTATGTATGGCTTACTTCAATGGAGACTATCCAACAGCTCTTTATGATTATGAGCAAGAGCTTTTAGAAAGTATGAAATAAGAAGAAAAAAGCTTCTACTTCTTTTGATGTAGAAGCTAGCTTCTTTCTTAAAACGGCCGCCCTGGATGGGGAGAAATTAAAAGACGAGGTGTAAAAAACGATGGCGAATGCATATAAGCAAGCAGGAGTAGATATTGAAGCTGGATATGAAGCGGTATCTCGCATGAAAAAACACGTACAAACAACTATGAGAAAAGAAGTGCTAGGCGGTTTAGGCGGTTTTGGAGGTATGTTTGATCTATCAAAATTTGCATTAGAAGAACCTGTATTAGTATCTGGAACAGATGGCGTGGGAACGAAATTGATGCTCGCTTTTATGGCAGATAAACATGACACAATTGGTATTGATGCAGTAGCAATGTGTGTAAATGATATTGTTGTCCAAGGAGCAGAGCCGCTTTTCTTCCTTGATTATATTGCTTGTGGTAAAGCTGAACCTAGTAAAATTGAAAACATCGTCAAAGGAATATCAGAGGGCTGTCGCCAAGCTGGTTGTGCATTAATTGGTGGAGAAACAGCTGAAATGCCAGGAATGTATTCTACAGAAGAATACGATTTAGCTGGTTTTACAGTTGGAATTGTTGATAAAAAGAAAATTGTAACAGGTGAAAAAATTGAAGCTGGTCACGTATTAATTGGCTTAGCATCTAGCGGTATTCATAGTAACGGTTATTCTTTAGTAAGAAAAGTGCTACTAGAAGATGGAGAACTATCTTTAGACCGTATTTACGGCCGCCTAGAACTACCTCTTGGTGAAGAATTATTAAAACCAACGAAAATTTATGTCAAACCTATTTTAGAACTATTGAAGAAACATGAAGTATACGGTATGGCGCATATTACAGGTGGCGGGTTCATTGAAAATATTCCACGTATGTTGCCAGAAGGAATCGGTGCGGAAATTGAATTAGGATCTTGGCAAGTTCAACCGATTTTTAGTTTACTTCAAGAGGTTGGAAAACTAGAAGAGAAAGAAATGTTCAATATTTTTAACATGGGTATTGGTATGGTAGTAGCAGTAAAGGAAGAAGAGGCAAAAGATATTGTTCGTCTTCTTGAGGAACAAGGCGAGAAAGCTCATATTATTGGACACACTGTACAAGGGTCTGGTGTTACCTTTATTGAGGGAACAGAAGTATGAGTAGATTAGCAGTTTTTGCTTCTGGGAGCGGCTCAAACTTTCAATCTCTCATTAATGCGGTAGAAGACAAAATATTGGATGCAGATATTAGTTTATTAGTATGTGATAAACCAGAGGCACGCGCTATTGGACGGGCACATTATCACCATATTCCGTGTTTTTCCTTTTCAGCGAAAGCATATGAGTCAAAAGAAGCATTTGAAAAAGAGATATTAAAAAAGCTAGAAGAGTATGAAATTGATTATGTTATTTTAGCTGGATATATGCGTTTAATTGGAACGACTTTACTAGAAGCGTACGGCGGGAAAATTATTAATATTCATCCATCACTACTACCGAGTTTTCCAGGGAAAGATGCTGTTGGTCAAGCGTTAGAAGCGGGTGTGAAAGTAACCGGAGTAACGATTCACTATGTAGATGCAGGTATGGATACAGGTCCAATTATTGCGCAAGAAGCAGTAGTTGTTTCTGAAGGGGATACGAGAGAAAGCTTACAAAAGAAAATTCAACAAGTTGAACATAAATTATACGTAAATACAGTGAATCAAATTGTTCAGTCTGTGAAAAAACCAACTGTTAACTAACATACAACCAGGGGTGAAGGATAAATGAAAAAGCGTGCATTAGTAAGTGTTTCAGATAAAACAGGAGTAGTAGAATTTGTTAAAGGTTTACTTGAACAAGGGATTGAAGTCATTTCAACAGGTGGTACGAAAAAATTATTAGAAGAAAACGGCTTGCAAGTAATTGGTATTTCTGAAGTAACTGGTTTCCCAGAAATTATGGATGGTCGTGTAAAAACATTACATCCAAATATTCATGGTGGTCTATTAGCAGTTCGTGATAATGAAATGCATGTAGCGCAAATGAATGAATTAGGTATGGAGCCAATTGACTTTGTTGTTGTTAACTTATACCCATTTAAAGAAACAATCGCTAAGCCTGATGTAACATTTGCTGATGCAATTGAAAATATTGATATCGGTGGCCCAACAATGATTCGCTCTGCTGCGAAAAATCATAAATTTGTATCGGTAATTGTAGATCCAGTAGATTATGATGTTGTATTAGCAGAACTGAAAGAGAACGGTGAAGTAACAGAGGAAACGAAACGTAAATTAGCAGCGAAAGTATTCCGTCATACAGCGGCATATGATGCGTTAATTTCTAACTACTTAACAAAGCAAATGGGCGAAGAAAGCCCTGAAACAGTAACGGTGACATTTGAGAAAAAACAAGATTTACGCTATGGCGAAAATCCACATCAAAAAGCAACGTTCTATAAAGCGCCATTCGCAGCAACTTCTTCTGTTGCATATGCAGAACAATTACATGGTAAAGAATTATCTTATAACAATATCAACGATGCGGATGCAGCACTTAGCATCGTGAAAGAATTTACAGAACCAGCAGTAGTAGCGGTAAAACATATGAATCCATGTGGTGTTGGAGTAGGAACTGATATTCACGAAGCATATACTCGTGCTTATGAAGCGGATCCAGTATCAATCTTCGGCGGTATTATTGCAGCAAATCGTGAAATTGATAAAGCTACAGCAGAAAAGTTACACGAAATTTTCTTAGAAATTGTTATCGCTCCTTCGTTCTCGCAAGAAGCTTTAGAAGTGTTGCAAAGTAAGAAGAACTTACGCTTACTAACTGTAAATATTGAAAAAGCGACAAGTGCAAGCAAAAAACTAACTTCTGTACAAGGTGGTCTTCTTGTTCAAGAAGAAGATACGTTATCATTAGATGAGGACGCAATTTCAATTCCAACGAAACGTGAACCATCAGAGCAAGAATGGAAAGATTTAAAACTAGCTTGGAAAGTTGTAAAACATGTGAAATCAAATGCAATTGTTTTAGCGAATGATAACATGACAGTTGGTGTAGGCGCGGGACAGATGAACCGTGTAGGTTCTGCAAAAATCGCAATTACACAAGCTGGCGAAAAAGCACAAGGTAGCGCACTTGCATCTGATGCTTTCTTCCCAATGCCAGATACAGTAGAAGAAGCAGCAAAAGCTGGAATTACAGCAATCATCCAACCAGGCGGATCGATTCGTGATGAAGATTCTATTAAAATGGCAGATGCGTATGGGATTACTATGGTGTTCACTGGCGTACGTCATTTCAAACACTAATAGAGGATGTTAAAAAAGTCCGGTCAAGATAACTGTCGCATGTCGTCGTTGCAATGCCAGTGCGGTACTCATGTAGGAAAGCTACACTCCGTGTCCTCCTGGCAAATGCGCCTTGACCTGCTCGGTTCTCTTGATCCTCCTTTTTAACTTTCTATTGATACGGTTGTTAAAAAAGTCCGGTCAAGATAACTGTCGCATGTCATCGTTGCATAGCCAGTGCGGTACTCATGTAGGAAAGCTACACTCCGTGTCCTCCTGGCAAATGCGCCTCGACCTGCTCGGTTCTCTTGATCCTCCTTTTTAACCTTTTATTGATATGAAAACAAACTAGGAGCATAGCTTCTAGTTTGTACTTATTTAATTATTGGGGGATGAAATATGAATGTTTTAGTAATTGGCCGTGGTGGACGTGAGCATGCTTTAGCTTGGAAATTTGCACAATCTGAAAAGGTAGAAAAAGTATATGTAGCGCCAGGTAATGAAGGTATGCGAGATGTTGCAACACCAGTTGATATTGATGAGAATGATTTCGATGCATTAGTCTTATTTGCAAAAGAGAAGAATGTTGAATTAACTTTCGTTGGACCAGAGATTCCACTTATGAACGGAATCGTGGATCGTTTTAAGGAAGAGGGCCTTCGTGTATTTGGTCCTAATAAAGCGGCTGCGGTTATTGAAGGTAGTAAAGCTTTTACAAAAGAATTGATGAAAAAGTATGATATTCCAACTGCGGCATATGAAACTTTTACAGACTATGAAGAGGCAGTAAAGTACATTCAGAAAGTTGGTGCACCGATCGTAATTAAGGCAGATGGGTTAGCTGCTGGTAAAGGTGTAACAGTAGCAATGACGCTTGAAGATGCATTACAAGCTGTGAAAGAAATGCTGCAAGATGTGAAATTCGGTGAAGCAAGCAAGAAGGTCGTTATTGAGGAGTTTCTAGATGGACAAGAATTTTCATTAATGGCATTCGTAAATGGAACAACTGTGCATCCGATGGTAATTGCTCAAGATCATAAACGAGCTTTTGATGCTGATAAAGGTCCAAATACAGGCGGAATGGGTGCATATTCCCCAGTACCACAAATTCTGGAGTCAGCGGTTCAAGAAGCGATTCAAACAGTATTACATCCAACTGCTAAAGCGATGATCCAAGAAAACCGTTCGTTTACAGGTATTTTATACGCAGGTCTTATTTTAACAAATGATGGTCCAAAGGTAATTGAGTTCAATGCACGCTTTGGCGATCCTGAAACGGAAGTTGTATTACCACGCTTAGAAAATGATTTAGTTGATGTATGTAACGCTGTATTAGATGAAAGTGAATTAACGTTACAATGGTCAAAGGAAGCAGTTATTGGTGTCGTACTTGCTTCGAAAGGATATCCAGAAGCATATAAAAAAGGTGAAATTATTAACGGATTAGATGCACTGCAAGATGTAATAGTTTTCCATGCGGGTACAGCGATGAAACATGGTGACTTTGTAACAAACGGTGGCCGTGTATTATTTGTTGCTTGTAAGGCGAATAGTTTACAAGAAGCGAAAGATAAGGTCTATAAAGAAATCGGTAAAATTGAGAGTGATGGTTTATTTTACCGAAGTGATATAGGATATCGTGCAATTGGGCATGAGATGATGAAAAGCTAATGTATAAAAAATCCCGCTGATTTCTCAGCGGGATTTTTATGCATCTTTATCTTTTTTTAATTTCCCTTTTTGCTTTGCCATTTCTCGAAGTAAATACTCGATGTGTGCATTGACGCTACGAAACTCATCATTCGCCCATTTTTCGATGACTGCGTGTAATTCAGGATCAATACGTAATGGAAAGCTTTTCTTTTTGGCCATAATCACTTACAACCTTTAGTATAGGCTTCCTGTATTAATAACTGGTTGCGCACCTTTATCTGAAACGATGGCAACTAATAAATTGTTCACCATATTTGCTTTACGCTCGTCATCGAGTTCCAGTACGCCTTCTTCATCTAACATATGGATTGAATCTTTCGCCATCTTCACAGCACCTTCAACAATCTCTTTTCTAGCAGCTAATACTGCTTTTGCTTGTTGACGCTGGAGCATTGCATGGGCAATTTCTGTTGCGTAAGCTAAATGTGTTAAACGAGTTTCTAATACTTCTACGCCAGCGATTTCAAGTCGTGCTTCTAACTCACGCTTTAATTCTTCAGAGATCTCTTCAGTATTTCCTCGTAACGTGATGCAAGTTTCATCTTGGAAATTATCATAAGGATATTTTGTAGCAACGTGGCGGATTGCTGTTTCACTTTGAATTTCTACGAATCGATCGTAATGCTCAACACCAAACATTGCTTTTGCGGAATCAACAACTTTATATACGATAACGGCTGCAATTTCAATTGGATTGCCCTCAACATCGTTTACTTTTAATTTCTTACTGTTAAAGTTTTCAACACGTAAAGATACAGTTTGACGAAACGCGAATGGAATTGTTAAAAACAAACCATTTTGACGAATTGTTCCTAAATAACTACCGAAGAACGTAATAACTTTCGCTTGATTCGGTTGAACGATACCGATACCTGTAGCTAAAACAGATGCTAATATGAGAGCTAAAATAGCTATTACAAACATTTCTTGTACAAGGCAAAATACACCGATAGCGGCTAAAACTAAAATTCCAATAACGCCGAGAAATCCATTAACATAAAATACTTGTTTTTCTTTCATATGATCGCCTCCTTGATATAAAAATGATATCACTTTTATATCATTACATGCAAGAGGGTTACACCTAATTTTCTGAATTTTATTGTTTGATATCTTTTATGTACGTTTTAAGGGTAAAAATAAGAATGTACGTTCTGTTTCGTGGTAAAATAAAGAAGACTTAGCTGCCCACTGCAGCAGCTAAGTCCCTTTGAGAGCATCTTGCATCGTGACAAATGATTCAAAGCGGTTTTGCCAGGATTAATTCTTCAATCGCTGACTCAATCTCTTTGTCAGAAGTGTCATAACTTCCATCTGACTTTGCCTTTGGCTTGTCATGACTGGAAGCTGAATTAACTTCTTCTTTATTATGTCCTTTTTCAGTGAAATTCATGCTAGGCATTTTAAATGCGCTCATATTCATATATTTTCCAAACTTACAGGCTTCAACAATAGGGCAGAAACGAACGATCCCCTCCGCAATTTTCATGGCACCAATCCATAGCAAAACTTTAGACCAAGTGCACCAAGGTTTACGTACGAGTTTAGCTGTACTACAACCGAAGAGGATGAGTCCGAGTGTAATTCGAATTAGAGCACTAATTGTGCCGATGTTTTGCTTCATTAGAAAAACACTCCTTTTTAATTAACTTCGAAATAGAAAATACTATTTCATTTGTTAGTATTCCGTATAAGTTTTTTGATATGTAATCCAACATTTGACGTTGAAAAAGATGTTGGATTGGGCGTGTGTGTAGGTAGCTTTTTTTGTTATAATGAAAGAATGCGTAAAAGGAAGTTCAAAAAGTCCGGTAAAGATAGCTGCCGCATTTCATCGTTGCATACGCCAGTCTGGTAAAGATATAGCAAGGAATGTAAAAAAACTTGATAAAAATTAACTGTTATTTTGAACAGAAATTATATAACTAGAGAAAAGAAAGGGTGTTTTCATGTACGATATTTCCAAATGGAAACATGTATTTAAGCTTGATCCAAATAAGGAGTTAAGTGACGAACATTTAGAAATGATTTGTGAATCTGGAACGGATGCTGTTATTGTAGGCGGAAGTGACGGTATAACAATTGATAACGTATTACACATGCTAGTTAGCATTCGTAGATATGCAGTGCCTTGTGTGTTAGAGGTTTCTGATGTGGAGGCAATTACACCAGGATTTGATTTTTATTACATCCCAAGTGTTTTAAATAGCCGAAAAGTAGAATGGGTAACAGGTGTTCATCATGAGGCATTGAAAGAATTTGGGGATATTATGGACTGGGACGAAATTTACATGGAAGGGTATTGTGTTTTAAACCCAGAAGCGAAAGTAGCCCAGCTTACAGATGCAAAATGTGATTTAACAGAAGATGATGTTATTGCATATGCGCGTTTAGCAGACAAGCTATTACATTTACCGATATTCTATTTAGAATATAGCGGGACCTATGGAGACATTGAGCTTGTTAAAAATGTAAAAGCAGAATTGAAACAAGCTAAGCTATATTATGGCGGTGGTATTTCTAATGCAGAACAAGCGAAAGAAATGGCGCAGTATGCTGATACAGTAGTTGTTGGAAATATTATTTATGATGATATAAAATCGGCATTAAAAACAGTTAAAGCAGTAAAAGGAGAGTAGGTGCAGGCACATATGAGTACGACAGATAAGTTATTAAATGGTTTAAATCCGCAGCAACAAAAAGCAGTACAAACAACAAATGGAGCACTTCTATTAATGGCAGGCGCAGGTAGTGGGAAAACACGTGTGTTAACACACCGTATTGCATATTTACTTGGTGAAAAAGGTGTGGCGCCATGGAATGTACTAGCAATTACCTTTACAAATAAAGCTGCTCGTGAAATGCGTGAGCGTATTGATAAACTTGTTGGACCAGAAGCAGAAGATATTTGGATTTCTACGTTCCACTCTATGTGCGTACGTATTTTACGACGTGATATTGACCGCATTGGTATTAATCGTAACTTTACAATCTTAGATTCAGGTGATCAGTTAACTGTAGTAAAAAAAATTATGAAGGAGCGCAATATTGACCCGAAGAAGTTTGAGCCGCGCTCTATTTTAGCGGGTATTAGCAATGCGAAAAATGAACTGTTATCTGCAGATAAATATGCAAAAAAAATTACAACCGCTGATCCATATGAAAAATTAACGAGCGATGTATATACAGAATATCAAAAACGTCTTTTGAAAAATAACTCATTAGACTTTGATGATTTAATTATGACGACGATTCAGCTATTTGAACGTGTTCCAGAAGTACTAGAGTTTTATCAGCGTAAATTCCAATATATTCACGTTGATGAGTATCAAGATACGAACAAAGCTCAGTACCTTCTTGTTAAACATTTGGCATCACGTTTTAAAAACCTTTGTGTTGTTGGTGATTCGGATCAGTCTATTTACCGCTGGCGCGGGGCTGACATTTCTAACATTTTGTCATTCGAAAAAGACTATGAGAATGCACAAGTTATTCTGTTAGAACAAAACTATCGTTCATCACAAAATATTTTAAATGCAGCTAATGCTGTAATTGAAAAAAATTCAAACCGTAAACCGAAGAAATTATGGACAGAAAATCAAATTGGAAGCAAAATCTCGTATTATCGTGCTGCAACCGAAAAGGACGAAGCGTATTTTGTTGCGAAAAAAATTCGTGACGATATTCAAATGGGGAACCGAAAATATACTGATTTTGCAGTGTTATATCGTACAAATGCCCAGTCTCGTATGATTGAGGAGATTTTCCTAAAATCTAATATCCCTTACAAAATTGTCGGAGGTACTAAGTTCTACGACCGTAAAGAGATTAAAGACATTTTGGCGTACTTACGTTTAATTGGGAATCCAGATGATGAGATTAGTTTTGGACGTATTATAAACATGCCAAAGCGCGGGATTGGTGCGACTTCTATCGATAAAATTATTAATTATGGTGTGCAAAACGGAATCTCATTAACTGCTGTATTTGATGAGATTGAGCATGTTGGTGTAAGTGCAAAAATAACAAAAGCAGTAAAAGAATTCGCAAGTTTATTACACAACTGGGTAAATATGCAAGAGTATTTATCTGTTACAGAATTAGTAGAAGAAGTTATTGAAAAGACAGGCTATCGCGATATGCTGAAAAATGAGCGATCTTTAGAAGCAGAAGGTCGTTTAGAAAACTTAGACGAGTTTTTATCTGTTACACAAACATTTGAATCCCAAAGCGAAGATAAGAGCCTTGTTGCATTCTTAACAGACTTAGCTCTTGTTGCTGATATTGATCGTGTAGATGAAGATCCAACTGCCGGTGAAGAAGTTATTTTAATGACGATGCACTCAGCAAAAGGATTAGAGTTCCCAGTTGTCTTTATTGTTGGCTTAGAGGAAGGGATATTCCCGCATACTCGTTCTCTTATGGAAGAGGATGAAATGCAAGAAGAGCGTCGTCTTGCCTATGTAGGTATTACTCGTGCAGAAGAAGAGCTATACTTATCCAATGCTCAAATGCGTACTTTATTTGGTAGAACAAGTATGAATGCAGCATCTCGATTTATTACAGAGATTCCGGCAGAATTAGTAGAACCATTAAACGAAACAGCACCGAAGCGTGAAACTTCGTTTGGTGCAAAGGGAAGAACGACAAGCGCAACTACAACACGTTCTCGTTCAGCTTTCGCGCGTCCGGCTGTTAAGACGACAGGTGGCGAGCAAATTGGCTGGGGAATAGGCGATAAAGCAGCTCACCAGAAGTGGGGAGTCGGTACAGTTGTAAGTGTAAAGGGTGAAGGTGATTCAAAAGAATTAGATATTGCATTCCCAAGCCCAATTGGTATTAAACGTTTATTAGCAAAATTTGCACCTGTGACGAAACAATAGGAAAGGACTGAGGATATGTCAAAAGAGATAGCCAAAAAACGTATAGAAGAACTGCGTGATTTGTTAAATACATTTAACTATCAATATCACGTATTAGACAATCCTTCTGTTTCTGATGCGGAATATGACCGTGATATGCAGGAGCTTATAAAATTAGAAGCAGAGAACCCAGAGTTTATGAGTGAAGACTCTCCCTCCATTCGCGTTGGGGGGACTGTTCTTGATATATTTGAAAAGGTAACGCATAAATCACCAATGTTAAGTTTAGGAAACGCGTTTAATGAAGGAGATTTGCGTGATTTTGATCGAAGAGTACATCAGGGAATTGATGATGCGAATGTAAGATATATATGCGAATTAAAAATTGACGGACTTGCTGTTTCACTTCATTATGAAAAAGGACGCTTCATTCAAGGAGCAACACGTGGTGATGGTATAACGGGTGAAGATATTACCCAAAACTTAAAAACGATTAAAGCTATCCCGCTGCGTTTAAATGAAGAAGTAACGTTAGAAGCACGAGGCGAGGCTTATATGCCGAAGCGTTCATTCGTTAAATTGAATGAAGAGAAAGAACAAAATGGTGAAGATGTATTTGCGAATCCACGTAATGCGGCAGCAGGATCGATACGCCAACTTGATCCGAAAATTGCAGCGAAGCGTAACTTATCTATGTTTGTGTATGGTCTTGCTAATGTAGAAGAAAAAACAATTCCATCCCACAGTGAATCACTGGATTTCTTAGGTGAGCTTGGATTTAAGACGAATCCAAATCGTCGTACATGTGAAACAATTGAAGACGTAATAGCCTATGTAGAAGAGTGGCAAGAAAAACGCCCGCATCTTGATTATGAGATTGACGGAATCGTTATAAAAGTAGACGATGTTGCTATTCAAGAAAGCTTAGGAACTACAGCAAAGAGTCCAAGATGGGCAATAGCTTATAAATTCCCAGCTGAAGAAGTTGTGACGAGATTAACAGGGATTGAATTAAGTGTCGGCCGCACAGGAGTTGTAACACCAACTGCAGAGCTCGAGCCAGTTAGAGTGGCTGGTACTATCGTTCGTCGTGCTTCTTTACATAACGAAGATTTAATTCGTGAAAAGGATATTCGAATTGGTGACTACGTTGTTGTGAAAAAGGCTGGAGATATCATTCCTGAAGTTGTGAACGTTATTTTTGATAAGCGTACTGGTGAGGAAGAAGAATATCATATGCCAACGCATTGTCCAGCATGTGAGAGTGAACTTGTTCGTTTAGAAGAAGAAGTAGCACTTCGATGTATAAATCCGACTTGCCCAGCTCAAATTCGTGAAGGATTAATCCATTTCGTTTCAAGAAATGCAATGAATATTGATGGACTCGGAGAACGTGTAATTACACAACTCTTTGATGCGGATTATATTCGTACGTTTGCTGATTTATATTCATTGACGAAAGAGCAATTATTAGAACTAGAACGTTTCGGTGAAAAATCAGCAACAAATTTAGTCCAAGCAATTGAGAATTCTAAGGAAAACTCATTAGAGCGATTATTATTCGGTCTTGGTATTCGTCATGTCGGTGCGAAAGCGGCACGTACATTTGCTGAGCATTTCGAAACGATGGATGAGCTTGTGAAAGCGACGGAAGAAGAATTAAAAACAATTAATGAGATTGGTGAAAAAATGGCTCAATCCGTTGTAACGTATTTCGATAATGAAGACGTATTAGAGCTATTACAACAATTTAAAGAGTATGGCGTGAACATGGCATACAAAGGTATAAAAATTGCTGATTTACAAAATGTTGAATCGTACTTCGCAGGAAAAACTGTCGTCTTAACAGGGAAATTAGAAGTTATGGGCCGCAGTGAAGCGAAGAAGAAAATTGAGGCATTAGGTGGAAAAGTAACAGGAAGTGTTAGTAAAAGTACGGATTTACTTGTTGCTGGTGAAGCTGCAGGCTCGAAATTAGCGCAAGCAGAGAAGCACAATGTTGAAGTTTGGAATGAAGAGAGGTTCTTACAAGAGCTGAATAAGTAAGAGGTGCAAACTTACGATGAAAAAAATAGCGTTAGCGGTATTAAGTCTTAGCCTACTTGTAAGTGGGTGTAGTATGGGTTCCAATAAAGATGAAAAAGCAGTTGAGAAATCGGGGAAAGCGAAAGAACAAGCAGTTATCCCGAAATACTCCATTTCGGATGAATATTATAAGACAACGGTTGAATTTGATCCAGGTAAGGCACGTGGTTTAGTTGTACAAGGTTTAAATAGTCGTCTAGATGTAGATGAATTTGAAACAGGATTAATGCGCATTGCCAAAGAATCGTTTAGTACGAAAGATTATTTCTTTAAAGGCGGAAAGTTTCTAGAGGCTCAAGATATACAAATGCTTGTAAAAAGAAAGCGTACAGATGCTGAACAAAAAGAGCTAGAGGATAAGTTGAAAAAAGATGCAGTTAAATTTCCAAATATCGGACTGAATCCAGCCTTAAGTGAAGGTTCGGAGTCACTAGAAGTGAAAAATAAAAAACATCCAATGTATATCTCAAACATTTTAGAGCATGATTACTACGTGCAAAAAGGTGGGAACGATAATGAACCTGATGGCATTGTAGTTGGATTAGCGATGAATTCTGTTCAATATTATGAGGAAGAGCATGGTTATCCGCGTGAGGCTGCAATTCCAGATGTGAAAATGTTAGCTGAAGGGAAAAGGATGGCCCAAGAAATCTTGAAAGTAATGCAGCAAAAAAAGCCTGAAATAAAAAATATTCCGGTTACATTTGCGATTTATCGTCAAGGTCCAAAGTCTTCGCTTGTACCAGGGAATTTTGTTTCTTATGCTAAGGTAGAAAAAGGCAGTGAAACGGTTGAGGATTGGAAGCCGATCAATGAGAAATACTATTTATTCCCATCTGAACAAGCAAAAGCGGATAATAAACGTGAAGACCTTGCAAGGGTGTCAAACTTTAAAGCGAAGTTAAGTGAGTATTTCCAAGGCGATTATACAGCTGTTATCGGTACTGGAATGTATAGAGATGATGAATTAAAAGAAATGAAGCTCGATATTCCTGTCCAATTCAATGGGAAAGCTGAAGTAATTGGTTTTACACAATATGTAGCTGGACTTGTTATGGAATACTTCCCGAATTATATGAAAGTACAAGTAACAATTAAATCTGTAGAACGTCCAGAAGCAATTATTATACGTGAAGCGAAGCAAGATGAACCATTTGTGAAAATTTTAGATTAAAGATGAGAGCTGTTCCATAAAGGAACAGCTTTTTTTCTTGAAAAATTTTGTTATAATTTTAAATGTTACAAATAAAGGGGTAAGGGGCAAAGTCATGGAAGAACTAAGCTTTCAAGTCATTATTTTATTAATTGCATTCGGGTTTTTAGCTGCTTTTATTGATTCGGTTGTTGGAGGGGGAGGATTAATTTCGCTTCCTGCACTTATGTTTGTTGGTTTATCACCAGCTTCGGCAATCGCAACGAATAAATTAGCTGCAACGATGGGGACGCTTACGAGCACAATTTATTTTATTCGATCAGGCAAGGTGAATTTTCGGATTGTAGGAAAGTTAATCCCGTTAACTATTATTGGAGCAGTCGCAGGGGCTTTAGTAGTAAAGTTTATTCCGCCTGATATTTTGCGTCCGCTAGTACTCGTAATGTTGGTTTTTATTGCCATTTATATTATTGCGAAAAAAGATTGGGGAAGTGCATCTACCTATAAAAAGATGACAAAAGGAAAAACATTAATGTTTTTCTTTGTTATTTTAATGATAGGATTTTATGATGGATTTTTTGGACCAGGGACAGGATCCTTTTTAATTTTTGCATTTTTATTAATTGGTTTGGATTTTATTCAAGCGGCAGCATCTGGAAAACTTTTGAACTTCGTTAGTAATATCGTATCTTTAATTACTTTTTTATTTTTAGATGTGATTCATTTTGAATACGGTATAATTATGGGCTTATCAATGATTTTAGGTGCTTATTTTGGATCGAAGTTTGCGGTTCAAAAAGGTGTTGGATATGTAAGGACTTTATTTTTATTAGTTACTATTTTATTAATCGGGAAAAATGTTTTGGAATATACTCATATTTTGTAGATTCATACGTATGTATGAATCTCTTTTTTTTATTATATTTTAAAAATTTATTAATTTTTAAAATATAAGTCTAGGAATATTTGAATAAATCTAAATTATCGTGTAGAATAATGTTGTAAAATGTAAACGTTTTTCTAAGGGGAGGCTAAAAAGATGGTAGTAGCATACAAACATGAGCCATTTACAGATTTTTCAGTAGAGGCTAACAAATTAGCGTTTGAAGAGGGTTTAAAGAAAGTAGAATCTTATCTTGGACAAGACTATCCATTAATTATCGGGGGAGAAAAAATCACTACAGAAGACAAAATTGTTTCTGTAAACCCTGCAAATAAAGAGGAACTTGTTGGTCGTGTTTCAAAAGCAAGCCGTGAATTAGCTGAAAAAGCAATGCAAGTAGCGGATGCAACATTCCAAACTTGGAGAAAGTCAAAACCAGAAATGCGTGCAGATATTTTATTCCGTGCTGCAGCAATCGTTCGTCGTAGAAAACATGAGTTCTCTGCTATTCTTGTAAAAGAAGCAGGTAAACCATGGAATGAGGCAGATGCTGATACAGCAGAAGCAATCGACTTTATGGAATATTATGCTCGCCAAATGTTGAAATTAAAAGACGGTATTCCAGTAGAAAGCCGTCCAATTGAATATAATCGTTTCTCTTACATTCCATTAGGAGTAGGTGTTATCATTTCTCCTTGGAACTTCCCATTCGCAATTATGGCAGGTATGACAACAGCTGCTGTAGTTTCTGGTAACACAGTATTACTAAAACCAGCTAGTACAACTCCTGTAGTAGCAGCGAAATTTATGGAAGTATTAGAAGAAGCTGGTTTACCAGCTGGCGTAGTAAACTTCGTTCCAGGTAATGGCTCTGAAGTTGGTGACTACTTAGTAGATCACCCTCGTACACGTTTCGTTAGCTTTACTGGATCTCGCGATGTAGGTATTCGTATTTACGAACGTGCAGCAAAAGTAAACCCAGGACAAATTTGGTTAAAACGTGTTATCGCTGAAATGGGCGGTAAAGATACAATCGTTGTTGATAAAGAGGCAGATCTTGAATTAGCAGCTAAATCTATCGTTGCATCAGCATTCGGATTCTCAGGACAAAAATGTTCTGCATGTTCTCGTGCAGTAATCCATGAAGATGTATACGATCATGTATTAAATCGTGCTGTTGAATTAACAAAAGAATTAACAGTAGGTAACCCAGATGCAAAAGATATCAACATGGGACCTGTTAATGACCAAGCTGCATTCGATAAAGTAATGAGCTATGTTGCAATTGGTAAAGAAGAAGGTAAAATCGTATCAGGTGGCGAAGGAGACGATTCTAAAGGCTGGTTCATCCAACCAACAATCGTTGCTGACGTTGCAGAAGATGCTCGTTTAATGAAAGAAGAAATCTTCGGACCAGTAGTAGCATTCTGTAAAGCAAAAGACTTTGATCATGCACTTGCAATTGCAAATAATACAGAATACGGTTTAACAGGAGCAGTTCTTTCTAACAACCGTGACCATATTGAAAAAGCACGCGAAGACTTCCACGTTGGTAACTTATACTTCAACCGTGGATGTACTGGTGCAATCGTAGGTTACCAACCATTCGGTGGCTTTAACATGTCTGGTACAGACTCTAAAGCTGGTGGCCCTGACTACTTAGCACTTCACATGCAAGCAAAAACTACTTCTGAAACTTTATAAGAAATAGTAGAAAAGATCTTCACAGACTGTGAAGATCTTTTCTTTTTGAGAAACTCTCTATAGCAGAAGCAATCGATTTTATAGAAGCTAGTTAATTTCAATCAAGAAAAGGTTTCCAAATATTACTATTTGTTCTTTTGAATTAGTTAAACCCTATTAATATCGGGATAAACATGAAAATAGAAACAAAACAGCGAGAAAAATTGACTTATTAGTCATATTTTTTAGTATTCATTTTGAGGATTTCCTGTATAATACAATTTGAAAGAAAATCTATGGTTAGACAAGAGAACACTCCTTTCGGCTTTGCTAACTGAAAGGAGTGTTTTTTTTAGGTCGCTAAAAACTCTTCTGTACTCATTATATTTGCGTATACTCCATTTAAACTCGCCAAAATTGTATTATGAATATAAACAGCTGGTATAGTAGCATTCTTAAATGAAAGATCTTTTGTAGCACAAGCATCGTGTATTACGGTACAGTGAAGGCCAAAATCAAAAGCAGCTCTTACTGTAGCATCAATACACATATGGGTCATCATCCCGCATATTACGACGTGCTCAATTCCTGAACGTTGTAATTGTTCTAGAAGATCAGTTTCTCGGAAGCTATTTGGATAATGTTTAAGGATAACGGTTTCCTCTCTAAGTGGACGGACATTTTCGTGAATATGGACACCTTCTGTATTGGGTAGGAAAAAAGTAGCGCTATCTTTTATAGCTACATGTTGGATATGAAAAATAGGTTCGTTTCTTATTCTAAAATGTTGTAGTAGCTGACTAGCATATTCACTTGCTTCTACTGGATTACGTAATTCCATCATTCCGCTTGGAAAATAATCATTTTGAATGTCGACGAGCAAAAGAGCTGTTTTCATATATCTATCTTCCTCCGATTTCATATTCAAATAATGTTATTCAATGAGTAGAGAAGATTCTCCTTTTTAAAAGTATGAGTGAGAAGGATTTTACATAACTTTAAAAATCACTATTGTATTGTTACTTCTTATTTTAAAATTCAAATAGAGAAATGATTAATATTTTTCCGAAAAATGTATTGACTCTCATTATTCTGAGTTCTATAATAAGACTTAATTAAACGACAATTAAATCGATACACTCTTATCCAGAGAGGTGGAGGGACTGGCCCTACGATACCTCAGCAACGGGTTTTTTAATACCGTGCTAACTCCAGCAAGCCTATAAAGGCTTGGAAGATGAGAAGATGTGAATGAGTACATATAAAAGTGCTCTCCTTCTTATCTTTTATTACTGATAAGAAGGAGAGCACTTTTTATTTTACCTCGAAAGCTCTACTTCAAGTTTTTACAGCATATAGGAGGGAAGAAAATGATTTCTTTTAACAATGTAAGTAAAGTATATGAATCAGGTGGGCAATCTGTTCATGCGGTTGAGGATGTAACGCTGTCAGTTGAAAAGGGCGAAATTTTTGGCATTATCGGATTTAGTGGTGCTGGAAAGAGTACGCTATTACGTTTAGTAAATATGTTAGAAAGACCAACTGCAGGAACAATTTCAATAGATGATAAAGATATTACATCATTATCGGCGAAAGAATTACGGACACTAAGACAAAGAATTGGGATGATTTTCCAAAGTTTCAATCTATTTAATTCAAGAACGGTGTTTGGGAACATTGCTTATCCATTAAGGTTAGCGAAATTGCCGAAGAATGAGATAAAAGAAAGAGTGAATGAACTACTAAAATTTGTTGGTTTAGAAGATAAAGCGAACTATTATCCAGAACAGTTATCAGGTGGACAAAAGCAGCGTGTTGGGATTGCAAGAGCACTTGCGACATCACCGGATATTCTCATATGTGATGAGGCAACATCAGCTTTAGATCCGGAAACAACAACAGAAATCTTAAATTTATTAAAGAAAGTAAATAGAGAGTACAATTTAACGATTCTACTTATTACACATGAAATGCACGTTGTGAAAGAAATTTGTCACCGTGTAGCCGTTATGGAAAAAGGAAAAGTAATTGAGGAAGGAAAACTGTTTGACGTTTTCACACAACCAAAAACAAAGACCACTCAAAATTTTGTACGCTCTGTTATTAATGATCACTTACCAGAAAGTGTTCTAGCGAAAATTCAAAACGGAGGTCAGATTTATCGCCTGACTTTTACTGGGGAAGAGACAGGGCAGCCTGTACTATCATATATTGCGAAAAACTATAACGTCGATGTAAATGTTCTTTATGGAAATATTATTGAACTCCAAAATGTGCTATTTGGAAATCTTCTTGTAGAACTACAAGGTGAACAGAAAGAAATTCAAAAAGCATTACAACATCTAAGACTGCAAGTGCAGCTGAAGGAGGTAGAAGCTCATGCGAGTTGATTGGAGTATATTTTGGCCTCGCATATTAGATGCGACGGTGGATACCCTCTTAATGGTAATTGTAACCCTTATATTCGCTACAATTCTCGGTATACCTCTAGGTTTACTGTTGTATGTAACGAGAAAAGGAAATTTTTTAGAAAATAAATGGGTCTTTTCTATTCTTAATATCATAATTAATACAATTCGTCCGGTTCCATTCATTATCTTTTTAGTAGCTTTAAGCCCACTAACAAGAAGTGTTATTGGAACGACGATTGGAACGGCTGCAGCAATCTTCCCAATGACGTTAGTTGCATCAATTGGTATTGCTAGAATGGTTGAAACCAATCTTGTTTCTGTTCCGAAAGGAGTAATTGAAGCAGCACAAGCAATGGGCGCTTCACCACTTAGAATTGTTTTTGAAATCCTCGTACCAGAAGCTTTAGCACCATTGATCCTAGGTGTCACGTTTATGACGGTCGGTTTAATTGAATTTTCTGCAGTCGCAGGACTTGTCGGTGGTGGCGGTCTTGGTGACTTAGCAATGACATATGGTTATCAACGCTTTGATACGTCAGTTATGTTTGTAACGGTCGTTTTACTTATTATTCTTGTACAGGTGGCTCAAAATTTAGGGAACTACTTTGCGAAAGTCTTTTTACGCAGATCATAAAAAGGAAGAGGGGAAAAGAAAATGAAGAAAATTTTAGCATTTGCATTATCAGCGATCGTAGGAATTACAGCATTAAGCGGCTGCTCAGGTGGAGACACAGGTGCAGGAGCGAAAGAGAAAGTAGTTCGCGTCGGTGTAACTGGAACAGATGGAGACGTTTGGGAAATTTTAAAGAAAAAAGCTGAAAAAGAAGGGATTAAAATTAAACTGGTTGAGTTCTCTGATTACACAACACCCAACAAAGCGTTAGCTGATGGAGATATTGAACTAAACTCATTCCAGCACATTGCTTTCTTAGAGCAATTTAAAAAGGAGCATAAGTTAGATATTACAGCTGTTGGTACAACGCAAATTGCACCGATGGGCTTATACTCTGAAAACTATAAGAAAGCAAATGAAATCCCAGATGGTTCGGAAATTGCTATTCCGAATGATCCAACGAACCAAGCACGTGCATTAAAACTTCTTGATGCAGCTGGATTATTAAAGCTTAAGAAAGATTTTGGTCTATTTGGGGATCCAAGTGGTATCGCTGAAAATCCAAAGAAGCTAAAAGTTACACCGGTTATCGCACAGCAAACACCTCGTGTGTTAAAAGATGTAGCGGCTTCAGTTATTAATAACGGTGTTGCTGGTCAAGCTGGATTAGACCCAGCGAAGGATCCAATTTTCTTAGAAGATCCAAATAATGAAAATGCAAAGGCTTATATTAATATTTTCGCAGCTCGTACGAAAGATAAAAATGATCCAACACTGAAAAAAGTAATTGAGTTATACCATTCAAAAGAAGTAAAAGATGCAATTAAGAAAGAAACAAATGATGGTTCAATTTCAGTAGATCTTTCACTTGATGAGCTTGAAAAAATCGTAAAATAATTATTGAGTTTAACGACTAACAGTAGGAATCCCTCCGCTGTTAGCTCGTTCAACATATAATCTACTTAACAAACAAAACCCTAATTCTGTACCTTCTAATTTTGTATAACATAGAATCCAATGTTTGTTAAGTAGAGTGATGGACCAGGAGTTTTCCTGGTCTTTTTTTAATTAAAGCAGCTGGCTAATAATAAGGAAATCCAAATTATGATTGGGTAAGAGATTAAACTAAAAATGAGTGTACTTGCTAATTTCTTTTTAGGGATTAATAGTTTCTTTGATGAAAATAAGAAAAGAGAAAATAGGATAATGATAGATGCTGAGATTACTCCTGGATTATAAGAACGATAAATGAAATACAAGATAATATGCTGAACGGCGTTAAAGAAGATACAGCCCTGTATAAAAATGATCAAATAAATAGAAGATATGATGCTTAATTGATATAGAATGACTATGAGTAAGACGAAGGTTGTTAATATGGAAATTGCAATGAAAAATTGTTTGTTAGTTATAAAATGGATCGAAAATCGATTAGCGATATATTGTGGCATTTGGAAAGCTTCTTCAAGGTTATGAAAAAAGAATAGAAGGGGGATTAGCCAGATTGTATTAGTGGTGAAATGTCTTGTTGAAGATGTTTTTATCAACTTATATTAGCTCCAATAAAGGGATAGAAAGCCTATAAGAAAAGGCTTTCTACAAGGGTATAGTTATTCAATTATGATGCTTTTTAAATTACTCTCAGGTTGCGGTTGTTCTTCAGCATAGGAGGAGAGCTCCTCTTGCAAAATATTTAGTGCGTGCTTAGCTGATTGCTGAATCGGATTCGGTAGCTCTTCTAATATACGCATACCGATTTTTATTTTTGTACGAATTACCTTTCTTAGTAATTCATCATGCATGTACTACACCTCCAAACCGAATGTTTAGTACATCATCTTCAAACTTAGCTCCTTGAATAGAAAGGTGTGTTAATGTTTTTGGTAAGGTGATATTTCGCTTCATAGAGCCGGCTCGAATAATAAGTTCATCACCTTTTTGATTTAATGAAAGTTCACTTTTGTTTGAGAAGGGAATGGACAGAACGAAAATATACTCATCGCCATCTTTTTTTACATATTGTGTACGGCCATTAAATTTCACTTCAGTAGGAGAAGGGTCTGATTTAAATAAAGCATTTCCTACACGCTCTAACATAGCTAAACCAACAACTTCTTGTTCAAACATGGGAGCTTCGTAAATAGGAAGTGGCTGAAAACTATCTTTAATTAACGCCTTATATTTCTTTTGTGTATCTTTCCATGCCTGAAAGTAAGGGTCGGTAACAGTGTTAGGGATGACGCGGTTAATCATAATGGCATCTACGTTATAATCGTATAAGTTTAAATAAGTAAAACTACGCTGAGCTTCTTTAATGACCATTTTTTCAGGATTTACAACAACGCGAATACTCGTTACTTTTCGGTTTGATAAAATATCTCTCATTTCTCCGAGCTGTTCAAGCGTATTCGTTAATTCGTCCATAATATCATCAGTTGGAAGGGGGACACCAAGAAGTGGTTGAGCTACAGGACGAACAACTTTTAAAATCTTCCTTTTAATAGGAAAGAGTTTTTCCATCCACCAGCCGAGCATGTCTGGAAAGCTAAGCATTGCTAAAGTTTCTCCAGTCGGTGCGCAATCAATAATGATGACGTCGTAAGTGTTGTGTTTATAGTAATCGAGTACTCGAAGTAAGCTAATTAAATCTTCCATACCAGGGAACATCGTTAATTCTTCTGTTGTAATATCATCAGCTGCTTTGGAAGTGAAGAGTAGTGTAATATATTTCTGCAATTTCCCCCAGCCTTTTTCCATTTCATAAATAGTGTTAATTTCTTGTGCCCACAAGTTTTCGCGAATTTCTAGTGGCTCAGAAGATAGTTTTATGCCAAATGAATCCCCTAAACTATGAGCAGGATCTGTACTCATTACTAATGTTTTTAATCCTTGTTTTGCACTTTGGATTGCTGTTGCTGCTGAAATGCTAGTTTTTCCTACGCCGCCTTTACCTGTATACAGAATAATTCTCATCATTAATATCCCCTTTGTTTCGAATGTCGAATATTACGAGTGTCGAAATATTTAATTGAATAAAAACCCAACTAGGGTCTTATCCCGCATTAACGGGCAGTAAGACTCCCGCCCAAAAATTCGACTGGAGCAAACAAATTAGGTGGGAGGTCAACTGTCCGTAAATGCCCGATTGGTTCAACTAATAATCAGTGAGGGATGAGAAAAACCCCCACTGATTAAAGTTTCACTTTATTCAATCGGAATGTTTTTCATTTTAGGTGTAGAAACCTTTTCTTCTGTTTTTTGCTGTGACGTAGCAATGTGATTCATGATCTTTTGGAATATTTGTAGTAAGAATGCTTTTTCTTCTTCTGACAATGCATCTGTCACTAGGCCAAAGTAATGGGCCGCATTTTGTTTTACTTCTTGAACGAGCATTACGCCGTTTTCTGTTAAACGAATTAATACAATGCGTCGATCGCTTTCATTCCGGTAGCGTTCAATATATCCCTTTTTTACAAGGCGATTTACAACGCCCGTTGTTGTACTCATCGGTATATCAAGAAGATCAGCAATTTTTGTCATTGTAATATCCGTATTTCGCTCCATCCAAAGTAAACAAAATACTTCTGTCTTGGAAAGTGTTAAATCAAGGCTTACCCATTCTTCTGGATAGAAAAGTTTCTTGGCGTTATCTAGCAGTAAGTCTAAAAAATGTTCATATTGTAACAATTATTTCCACTCCCGTATATTTCGAGGTTCGTAATATTTGTTTTTATTTTATGTGGAATTGAAATAAATGTCAATATTTTTAACTGTTTTTTCAGATTAGAAAGAAAATTATCTTCAAAATAGAAATTTTTTGTGATAGATTAATAAATAGAAAAATGATTTTACATAAAAACCCATTGTGATAAATATATTTATCTATAATAGGTGTACAGCTAACGAGGGGGAGAACGATGAGAAGACGAAATACGCAAGCGTTCACGTTTTTAGCATGGACTTCATTTGTTTGTGCGCTTTCAGGAATGCTAATTGGGATTTATACGCTAGATGAAACGCTTAGTGTAAAAGGATACTATTTAATTGGAACATTATTTTTAACGATGTCTTGTTTTGTATTACAAAAAACAATTCGTGATAATGAAGAAGATAACGAGAGATTTCCGAAAAATAAATCGTTAGATAAAGAGTAAATTGTAAAGAAAGGCATTTGCCTTTCTTTTTTTATGTAAAAATACCGTAAGTGCCGTGTGTTGACTTGCTTGAAGTACTGGAAATTTGGTATCATCAATAGTATTGTAGATTGAACGATATATTATGGAGGTGGCCTAGCCGTGTCAAGAATTTCCGTTGAGAATGTAAAGCACGTAGCACATTTAGCACGTCTTGCAATTACTGATCAAGAAGCAGAAAAATTTCAAAAACAACTAGATGCAATTGTTACATTTGCAGAACAGTTAAATGAATTAGATACAACTGATGTAAAACCAACAACTCATGTATTAACTATGAAAAATGTTATGCGTGAAGATGTGCCAGAAAAAGGTTTACCAGTAGAAGAAGTATTAAAAAATGCACCGGATCACAAAGATAATCAAATCCGTGTTCCAGCAGTATTAGAATAGAGGAGGGAATTTCGATGTCATTATTTGATCATTCTGTATCAGAGTTACATAAGAAGTTAAACAACAAAGAAATTTCCGTTACGGATTTAGTAGAAGAATCTTACAAACGTATTTCGGATGTTGAAGATAACGTAAAAGCTTTTCTTACATTAGATGAAGAAAATGCACGCGCGAAAGCGAAAGAATTAGATGCAAAGATTGGTGCTGAGGATAATGGTTTATTATTCGGTATGCCAATTGGTGTAAAAGATAACATTGTAACTAACGGTCTTCGTACAACTTGTGCGAGCAAAATATTAGCAAACTTCGATCCAATTTACGATGCGACAGTTGTACAAAAGCTAAAAGCTGCTGACACAGTTACAATCGGTAAATTAAATATGGACGAGTTCGCAATGGGTTCTTCAAATGAAAACTCAGGCTTCTACGCTACAAAAAATCCATGGAACTTAGATTACGTTCCAGGCGGATCTAGTGGTGGTTCTGCAGCAGCAGTAGCAGCAGGAGAAGTATTATTCTCTCTAGGTTCTGATACGGGTGGTTCTATCCGTCAGCCAGCTGCATATTGCGGCGTTGTAGGTTTAAAACCAACTTACGGACGCGTATCTCGTTACGGATTAGTAGCATTCGCATCTTCACTTGACCAAATCGGACCGATTACACGTACAGTAGAAGACAATGCATACTTATTACAAGCTATTTCAGGTATTGACCGTATGGATGCAACTTCTGCAAACGTTGAAGTAGGAAACTACTTAGCTGGTTTAACAGGCGATGTTAAAGGTTTACGTATTGCTGTACCGAAAGAATACTTAGGCGAAGGTGTTGGCGAAGAAGCTCGTGAGTCAGTACTAGCTGCTTTAAAAGTGTTAGAAGGTATGGGCGCAACTTGGGAGGAAGTATCTCTTCCGCACTCTAAATACGCTCTAGCAACGTATTACTTATTATCTTCTTCTGAAGCATCTGCGAACCTTTCACGCTTTGATGGCGTACGTTACGGTGTTCGTTCTGATAATGTAAATAACTTATTAGATCTTTACAAAAACACACGTAGCGAAGGTTTCGGTGATGAAGTAAAACGTCGTATTATGCTTGGTACATTTGCTCTTAGCTCTGGTTACTATGATGCATATTACAAAAAAGCACAACAAGTACGTACATTAATTAAAAATGACTTTGAAAATGTATTTGCTAACTACGATGTTATTATTGGACCAACAACGCCAACTCCAGCATTTAAAGTGGGCGAAAAAGTGGACGATCCAATGACAATGTATGCAAATGACATTTTAACAATTCCAGTAAACTTAGCGGGTGTTCCAGCGATTTCTGTTCCATGTGGATTCGGTGCTAACAACATGCCACTTGGTCTACAAATCATTGGTAAACACTTCGATGAAACGACGATTTACCGCGTTGCACATGCGTTTGAGCAAGCAACAGACTATCATACAAAAAAAGCAAGTCTGTAAGGAGGCGAGCATAGATGAATTTAGAAACAATTATTGGTTTAGAGGTTCACGTTGAGTTAAAAACAAATTCGAAAATTTTCTCTGCGAGTCCAACAGAATTCGGAGCAGAGCCAAATACACAAACAAGTGTAATTGACTTAGGATACCCAGGGGTACTTCCTACTTTAAATAAGGAAGCAGTTAACTTTGCAATGAAAGCCGCAATGGCATTAAACTGTGAAATCGCAACGGAAACGAAGTTCGACCGTAAAAACTATTTCTACCCAGATAATCCGAAAGCTTACCAAATCTCTCAATTTGATAAGCCAATTGGTGAAAATGGTTGGATTGAAATCGAAGTAGACGGTAAAAAGAAACGTATCGGTATTACACGTCTTCATTTAGAAGAAGATGCTGGTAAATCAACGCATGCAGCTGACGGTTCATTAGTAGACTACAACCGTCAAGGTATGCCTTTAATCGAGATCGTATCTGAGCCAGATATGCGTACTCCAGAAGAAGCATATGCGTACTTAGAGAAGTTAAAATCAATCATTCAATATACAGGTGTATCTGATTGTAAGATGGAAGAAGGTTCTCTTCGTTGTGATGCGAATATTTCACTTCGTCCAGTTGGACAAGAGAAGTTCGGTACAAAAGCAGAACTGAAAAACTTAAACTCTTTCACTTACGTGCAAAAAGGTCTTGAGCATGAGCAAGTGCGCCAAGAAAAAGAATTATTATCTGGTGGTATCATCCAACAAGAAACACGTCGTTATGATGAAGCAACGAAGAAAACAATCTTAATGCGTATAAAAGAAGGATCTGACGATTACCGTTACTTCCCAGAGCCAGACTTAGTTGAACTTTACATCGACGATGAGTGGAAAGAAGAAATTCGTGCTTCTATTCCAGAACTTCCAGATGCACGTAAAGCTCGCTATGTTGAAGAAGTTGGCTTACCAGCTTATGATGCGCATGTATTGACATTAACGAAAGAGATGTCTGATTTCTTTGAAGCAACAGTTGCAGACGGTGCTGATGCGAAATTAACATCAAACTGGTTAATGGGTGAAGTACTTGCATACTTAAACAAACAACAAAAAGAATTAAAAGACGTTGCATTAACGCCAGCTGGCTTAGCTAAAATGGTTCAATTAATTGAAAAAGGTACAATTTCTTCTAAAATCGCGAAGAAAGTATTTAATGAATTAATTGAAAAAGGTGGAGACCCAGAAGAAATCGTTAAAGCGAAAGGTCTGGTTCAAATTTCTGACGAAGGAACACTTCGTAAGGTTGTAACAGAAATTCTTGATAATAATGAGCAATCTATTGAAGACTTTAAAAACGGTAAAGACCGTGCAATTGGCTTCTTAGTTGGTCAAATTATGAAAGCTACAAAAGGACAAGCAAATCCACCGCTTGTTAATAAAATCTTACTTGAAGAGATTAATAAGCGCTAAAAAAAGAGAAGAATTCTTATTTTTGAACGCTAAAATAGTATAGATTCTTAAAGATTAAACAGAAAAAACACCCGTATTTGGGTGTTTTTTCTGAGTTAATCAAACGTTTGTTTAAATGGTGAAAAAAAATTTAAACAAACGTTTGATTAACTGTCAAAAGTGAAAAAATGTTTGTATAGCAACTATGGTATGATAGTTGCAAAAAGGTGGGAATAATGATAAATCTAGACATAGAGAGTTTTTTCATCTCATGAAATAATAGATAATTATTATTCATTATATGTAAATTGATGTGAGAGAATGGATAGACATAAAGTGAAACTTTAATCAGTGGGAGTTTTACTGCCTGCAAATAGCGGGATAAATTTCTTGGTTAAATAAAGCAAAACTATCAGGAGTGAATAGTTACTTTTGATGGGCTACACGAATCGGGTTCTTACTGCCTGTTTGAGCGGAATTAAAGAAGGATAGGAAGATGAGAGGAGGTAAGCATAGGGATACTGAATAAGGGTTCGGTGTATTCGTTTTTCAATGAATAAGGAATTTCCTGTGCTAATAAATGATGAAGCGAGCAAGAATTATTTATAATCCTACTTCTGGGCGCGAGCTATTTAAGAAGAGCTTACCAGAAGTATTACAAAAATTAGAACAAGCTGGATATGAAGCGTCTTGTCATGCGACAACTGGTCCTGGAGATGCGACTGTGGCAGCGAGGCAAGCTGCGGATCGTAAGTTTGATGTTGTTATCGCAGCTGGTGGTGATGGTACGTTAAATGAAGTAGTGAACGGTTTAGTAGGACATGAGCATCGTCCAAAGTTTGGAATTATTCCAGTTGGAACGACAAATGATTTTGCGCGTGCGATCGGTGTACCTCGTGTTATTGAAGAGGCTGCGGATATTATTTGTGAAGGAACAACGGTACCGTTAGATCTTGGTAGAGCAAATGATACATATTTCATTAATATCGCTGGTGGCGGCCGTATTACAGAATTAACATATGAAGTACCAAGCAAGCTAAAAACGGTATTAGGCCAACTTGCTTACTATTTAAAAGGAATCGAAATGTTACCATCATTACATCCAACATATGTTGAAATTGAGTATGATGGGAAGTTGCTACAAGAAGAAATTACGATGTTTTTAATTACGAATACTCGTTCAGTTGGTGGATTCGAAAAAGTAGCACCATATGCATCGATTAATGATGGCTTATTTGATTTATTAGTACTGAAAAAAGGTTCTATCGCTGATTTAATTAAAGCAGCAACACAAGCGCAGCGTGGGGAACATATTAACAATCCGAAAGTACTATATACACAAGCGAATCGTATTAAAGTGCATTCACCTGATAAATTAATGATCAACTTAGATGGTGAATATGGCGGAGATGCACCAATGGAATTTGAAAATATATATCATTGTCTGGAACTATTTGTTCCTGAACATCAAGAGGATGCCCTGTAAAGGCATCTTTTTTTTGCTTTCACCTCACTATTTGCGAGCAATAAGATTCCCACACTGATTAAAGTTTCTCTATGTGCAGATGAATTGTAAATTGTAAGTTAGTTTGATTTTTATGGTATTTTTACAATTCGTTTATTTTATATCCATATTTTATTGATACACTGGAAGAGATAAGAAATGAGAGGTAGGATGCTATGGAGAAGGTAAAAGCAATACTATTTGATAAAGATGGGACATTAATGGATTTTCATTCAATTTGGATAAAAGTAGCTGAAGAGCTTGTTGCAGAATGTATAAATTTATATCAATTACCAGAATCAATGCAGCAGGCTTTATTAAAAGAGATTGGCGTAGATGGAGCATTTGTTCATCCGCGTAGTGCGCTTGCTGCTGGAACGAGTCTTGATGTGGCCAAGGGGCTTTGTAAGTATATTGCATCATCTAGAGAAGAGGAGATGCATCAATGGGTGAGTGAAAAGTTGTTTGCTCTTATGTACAAGCATCGTTCACATATGAGAATGACGGCAGATTTACCGAAAGTTTTACAAGCGTTAAAGGATAGAGGGTTTATTCTAGGTGTCGTTACAGCTGATGATTTCGCGCCGACAGAATTATTTTTAAAGCAATATCAATTGGAAGCTTTTTTTGATTGTGTTATAGCTTCAGATACATTTCCAGCACAGAAGCCAGATAAAAAAATTGTAGAGTCGTTTTGTGAGAGATTTAATTTAGATACATGTGAAGTAGCAGTCGTCGGGGATACACCGACGGATTTACATTTAGCGAAAAATGGTGGCGACTGTTATGCGATTGGCGTACTATCTGGTACGGGTGATCGTCAAACGTTAGAACCACTTGCAGATTTAGTATTACAATCTGTTGAAGATTTAATTTCTCATTCAGGTGAGTTTATTTGGGAACAAGGAAAGTCTAATGTATAAATGAATAAGTCTATAAGGACTCTATATGAGTCTTTATAGACTTATTTTTTTATGCCGAGATAGTAAGAGAATGGGATGAGTACTAGAAAGAGGAAGTTGGCATACATCTTGCAATATAAAGAGAAAACATTGTATAGAAAAGGATGGGGTACACAATGAACACAAAAAAATTTGCTAAAGTAAATGAACAAATTCCAGGACCGAAAGCAGCGTCTTTATTAGAACGCCGCCAAAATATAGTACCAAAAGGAGTAAGTAATGGTATTCCAACATTTGTACAGTCTGCAAATGGTGCACTCGTAACAGATGTGGATGGAAATCAGTACATTGATTTCGCAGGAGCAATTGGGACAATTAATGTAGGACACTGTCATCCAGCTGTTAAAGAAGCGCTTCATAAACAAGTAGATCAATATATTCATACTGGATTTAATGTGATGATGTATGAGCCGTATATTGAATTGGCAGAAAAGCTGGCCGCATTAGCGCCAGGTAATTTCGATAAACAAGTGCTGTTTTTAAATAGTGGGGCAGAAGCGGTTGAAAATGCAGTGAAGATTGCTCGTAAATATACGAAGAGACCTGGAATTATCGCATTTTCTAAAGGATTTCATGGGCGCACATTAATGACAATGACGATGACAAGTAAAGTAAAACCATATAAATTTGGATTTGGCCCATTTGCTCCAGAAGTATATAAAGCGCCATTCCCATATGAATACCGTCGCCCAGAGGGGTTAACAGAAGAGCAGTATGATGACTTTATCATTGAAGAGTTTAAGAACTTCTTCATATCAGAAGTAGCACCAGAAACAATTGCAGCAGTTGTAATGGAACCTGTTCAAGGGGAAGGCGGATTTATCGTTCCAAGTAAGAAATTCGTTCAAGAAGTACGCAGCATTTGTTCAGAGCACGGTATTTTATTTGTAGCTGATGAAATTCAAACAGGCTTTAGTCGTACCGGAAAATACTTTGCAATTGATCATTATGATGTCGTTCCAGACTTAATTACGGTATCTAAATCATTAGGTGCTGGTGTACCGATAAGTGGTGTCATTGGGCGTAAAGAAATTATGAATGAGTCTGCACCGGGAGAACTGGGCGGAACATATGCAGGAAGCCCACTAGGATGTGCGGCTGCATTAGCTGTGCTTGATGTAATAGAAAAAGAGAAATTAAATGATAGAGCGATAGAAGTAGGGAAAGTCGTAATGAACCGATTCCAAGAGATGAAAAACAAATATAATTGCATCGGTGATGTGCGCGGCTTAGGGGCAATGTGTGCATTCGAGCTCGTTCAAGATCGCAAGACGAAAGCGCCTGATAAAACACTAGCGTCTAATTTATGTGCAGAGGCAAATAAGCATGGATTACTTCTACTATCAGCAGGAACATATGGAAATGTTATTCGTGTTTTAATGCCATTAGTGATTACAGATGAGCAACTTGAGGAAGGTTTAACAATAATTGAAGAATCATTGCAAGCTTGTTATGAGCAAGCAAATATCGCTCGTGTTTAAAGAATTGGGATAACTTAAAAAAGGGCATAAAGCTTTTCTTTTTAGGCGGAAGAGAGCATCTGGTCATATATAGAATCGATCAGCCCCTTTTCCTGCCCCATGCCAAGCTAAAACAAAGTGAGGGTGTGGTTGTGATAGCATTCTGTATTTTTCAAGGCAGCGAATTATGTGTTGAAAAATATAAATAGATTTGTATAAATAACAAATTGAAAACATTCTAGCTTACTCTATATAAAATGCAGAAAATTCACTTTATAATAAAGGTAGTGAAGTGAATCGATGGATTTAAAGTAAGGGGTGGCTAGGATGGTTGCAGAAAAGGAACGAGTGTTGATGGATTTACAAGATGTATTTGAATATGCATTTGACGAAATTTTTGTTACGGATGATAAAGGAATCGTTGTACGTGTAAATAGCATGTGTGAAAGACATTACCAGCTCTCTGCTAAGGAATTAGTAGGAAAGCATGTAAAAGAACTACAAAAAGAAGGGATTTTTTATCCGTCTGCAACGTTAGAAGTAATTGAAAAGAAAAGGCCAGTTGAACTTGTTCAAACAACGAAATCAGGAGAGTATTTGCATGTTCGTACAAGGCCTGTTTTTGATGATGAGGGAAATTTAAGAAGAGTGATTAGTTATTCTCGTGATCTTACAGAACTCTATCAATTACGTCAAAAGGTAGAGGAAATGGATAATCAGTTAAAAACATATAAAAAAGAATTAAGAGAAACATATGAACACGAAGGACTTATTTTTAAAAGTATCGCTATGCAAAAAATAATCGAAACAATAAAAAAAGTATCAGTAGTAGATAGTACTGTTCTCGTATTAGGTGAGACTGGAGTGGGGAAAAGCCGATTAGTACGCCATTTGCATGAAGTGAGTCACCGGAAGAATGAAAGTTTCTATGAAATTAATTGTGCGGCATTGCCTACGAATTTAATCGAATCTGAGCTTTTTGGATATTCAGGTGGGTCTTTTACAGGTGCAAATCGTGAAGGGAAAAAGGGGCTATTAGAATCAGCGCATAAAGGAACCCTTTTCTTAGATGAAATTGGTGAAATGCCGCTTGAAATTCAAGCGAAGCTTTTGCAAGTATTGCAAGAAAAAACGTTTCGTCCTATAGGCGGAAGAGAATTAAAAAAGGTGGACGTTAGAATTGTAGCGGCAACAAATAGAAATTTAAGTACGATGGTGAAACAAGGAACATTCCGGAAAGATTTATACTATCGTCTGAATGTCATTCCAATTTCAATTCCACCACTTCGGGAGAGAACAGAAGACATTTTGCCGCTCATCTATCATTATTTACAGCATTTTAATAAAAAGTACGGACGGGATGTAAAGTTAGCTCCTAGTACGTTACAAATGTTTGTAGGGTACCCTTGGGAAGGAAATAATAGAGAGATTGAAAATGTAATTGAACGAATTGTTATCACTGCAGATGATTTTGTAATGGTAGAAGATTTGCCACTATCTATGCAAGAGGCCACAGTTGAACAATCCGGACAAAGTCTTTATAGAATGCTGGAAGAGGTAGAGAGAAATATTATTCTTAAAGCGTATAAAACGTATGGATCAAGTTATAAAGTGGCTGAGTTTTTACAAATAAGTCAATCTGCTGCTACTAGGAAGATTAAGAAGTTCATAGAGGAGGAAGAAAACATTGGATAAAAAAGCGACGTTCGTAAACTTAGAGAAAAAAGCGATGTATATAAATGGTGAGTGGATTACACTGCAAGAACAAATCGAAGTGAATAATCCAGCGACAAAGGAAGTATTTGCAACTGTACCAAAGGGCGGGATTACAGAGGCAAAGCAAGCAGTTGATGCTGCACATGAGGCTTTTAAATTATGGTCAAAATTAACGGCAGCGGATCGCGCAGTAAAGTTAAAAAAATGGTTCACGCTTATTGATGAAAATAAAGAAGAAATTGCAGCAATCATGACGAGAGAGCAAGGGAAGCCGTTTGCAGAAGCACTTGGTGAAGTGAATTATGCAAATAGTTTTGTTGAATGGTACGCAGAAGAAGGAAAGAGAATATACGGTGAAATGATTCCTGCTTCTCATCCGAATAAGCGTATTTTAGTTATGAAGCAACCAGTTGGGGTTATGGCAGCTATTACGCCTTGGAATTTCCCGGCTGCTATGATTACGAGAAAGGTAGCTCCAGCACTTGCAGCAGGCTGTACGGCAGTTGTGAAACCAGCGAGTCAAACGCCATTAACTGCATTGAAGTTAGTTGAATTAGCACATGAAGCAGATATTCCAAAAGGTGTAATAAATATTGTAACAGGTAGTGCAAAAGCAATTGCTGATACGTGGATGGAAGATGAGCGCGTTCGAAAAGTTTCCTTTACAGGATCAACTGAAATTGGAAAAGAATTAATGGCTAGCGCTGCGCAAACGATGAAAAAGGTTTCGCTTGAATTAGGTGGTCACGCTCCATTTATTGTTATGAATGATGCTGATTTAGATAAGGCAGTAGAAGCGGTAATTGGTTCGAAATTCCGTAACGCAGGACAAACGTGTATATGTACAAACCGCATCTTTGTTCAAGAAGAAGTGTATGAAGAATTTGCAGGGAAGTTCACAACAGCTGTAGAGCAGCTGAAAGTCGGAGATGGATTCGGCGAAGGAACAACTGTAGGTCCACTTATTGATGCGAATGCAGTTTCGAAAGTACAAGAACATATTGAAGATGCAATTCAAAAGGGTGGAGAAGTTTTATACGGTGGCCATAAATTTGCAGAGTTAGATGGTTATTTCATTCAGCCAACAGTAATTGGATTGGCAAATGACACGATGCTTTGTATGAATGAAGAAACATTTGGACCGGTTGCACCAGTTGCGAAATTTAAAACAGTTGAAGAAGTAATCGAACGAGCAAATAATACACCATATGGCTTGGCTGCTTATATTTTCACAAAAGATATTAGCCAAGCATTCCAAATTAGTGAAGCGTTAGAGTACGGAATTATCGGCTTAAACGATGGCCTTCCATCAGTTGCACAAGCACCATTTGGAGGCTTTAAAGAAAGTGGTATCGGCCGTGAAGGAGGCCATTTCGGTATCGAGGAATATTTAGAAATTAAATATATTTCGTTAGGACTATAAGTAGTATACTAGAATCTCTATAAGGTAACAGAGAAGGAGATTCTAGTATGGTATATTGGCTATTATTACTCGTAACAATTATTTTTGAAGTAGCTGGAACGATTGCGATGAAGTTATCGAACGGTTTAACAAAGCTTGTTCCAAGTGTACTTATTTTCGTATTCTATGGAATTTGTTTCAGCGTGTTTGCTATCGTTGTTAAAAAGATTCATTTAAGCATTGCTTATGCAATTTGGTCTGGTGTGGGAACGCTACTTATTACAATCATTAGTGTGTACTTTTTTAAAGAGCATATTAATTTATTCCAAGCATTTTGTATTCTCTTTATTGTTTTAGGAGTAATTGGACTGAAAGTGTCATCGGCATCATAAAAGGCTATCTTCCGGCGTGGAAGATAGCCTTTTATTTTTATTAAAACGCCCAGTTACCTTTACGGAAGATCGGCTCATGTCTTCCATCAGCTGTAATGCCGTCGATATCAAGCTCAGCTGATCCAATCATGAAGTCTTCGTGTGTAATACTAGCGTTTGCGCCATTTTCAGCAAGTTCTTCTTTAGACATTGTTTTTCCGCCAACTAAGTTAAATGCATAAGCATTTCCGATTGCAAGGTGGCAAGATGCATTTTCATCAAATAGCGTATTGTAGAATAAAATATTTGTGTTTGAAATTGGTGAATCATGAGGTACTAAAGCTACTTCGCCTAAGAAGTGAGAACCTTCATCTGTTTCTACTAAATGTTTTAAAGCCTCTTCACCAGATTCAGCTTTATAGTCTACGATACGTCCGTTTTCGAATGTTAATGTAAAGTTATCGATAATATTACCTGCAAATGCTAACGGTTTTGTGCTAGATACTTGGCCGTTCACACCTGTTTTAAGAGGCATTGTAAATACCTCTTCAGTTGGAATGTTAGCCATAAATGCTACGTTCTTTTCATTTAAGCTACCAGCACCAGCCCATACATGTTTCTCTGGAAGTTCGATTGTTAAGTCTGTTCCAGGGCCTGTATAGTGAAGAGCTTTATAATGTTTTTCGTTTAAGTAATCTACTTTTGTATGTAGTGTTTCATCATGTTCTTTCCATGCTTCCACAGGATTTTCTAAATCAGCACGAGTAGCTTTGAAGATAGCATCCCATAGTTTTGTTTCTTGTTCTTCTGGCGCTACGTCAGGGAATACTTTTGCAGCCCATTCTTTCGTAGGAACAGAAATTACGCACCAGCTTACTTTATCTGCTTGTACATAATCACGGTATACTTTCATCGCTTCTCCAGCTACTTTATGAGCTGTTGCAATTTTCTTTGGTTCTACACCTTTTAATAGATCAGGATTCTCTGCATAGATGGACATAAATGCAGCGCCTTCTTTTGCTAATTCTTCACGAGCATGTGCTTTCCAAGAAGGGAATTCAGAGAAAGCTTCTTCAGGAGCTAGATCGAACTTTAAGCGTGTTAACGTCTCATCATTCCAATCAACATATACGTGTTTTGCACCAGATTTATATGCTTTTTCTGTAACGAGGCGTACAAACTGTACAGCCTCAAGAGGTGCACTGATTGATAAAGTTTGTCCGGGTTGAATATTAACACCAACATTGACTGCAAGGGCAGCATATTTCTCTAACGTTTGTTCAAATGACATATGTATAATCTCCTTTATTTTGAAAGATTTCTTACTATATATAATACAAGAAAATTCTAAAAATATATATAAATATAAAGTAAAAAGAGAGCTCAAAATGTATTGAGCGCTCATATTTACTTAATTGAAGAGGCAAACTGTTCAACTGTAGTTGTATGGTGTATACGAACGCGTTTCATCTTTAACAATTCATCCGGTTCACCTTTCGTAATGAACTGTCCAGGCTTTGTTGTCGTTGCAAATTGATAGTGTTTCTTTGTTTCTGCGACAACTTTATCATCTACATGACCGAATGGATAAGCAATTGCGATAACAGGCTTACCTGTTATTTTCTCTAGCTTTTCTTTTGATCCTTTTAACTCTTCATCATAGTTTGTAATTTTCGGCAAGTCTGCGTGTGTTGCTGTGTGAGATTGTACAGAAAAAATACCTGAATCAACCATTTCTTTTATTTCAGATGTAGAAAGAGCTCCTTCTACATCAACGTTATCAACAATCATATATTCTGTTGCCGCTGGTTTAAATGTATCGTCTTTTAGTTTTTGTAAAACATGAAATGCATTCATATTATTTTTCATACCGTCATCAAATGTAACGAAAATCGGCTTGTTTACTTTATTTATATCGCCCCAGCGTTCAAACGTTAACAAAGTATAACCATTTTCTTTTAAATACTTCATTTGTGCTTCAAAGTTAGCAGGCGATACGAATAAATCTTTAATACCTTGTCCATGATAATCATCAATTGCGTGGTACATAAGAACAGGAACTTTTTGCTCGAAAGTAATAGTAGATTTCGTAAGTGGAATAGCTTTTCCACCCTCTGTTGTTCCTGTAGCTTCAATTTGGTATTCACCGCGTTTTCCTTCAAATTCTTTTATATCAAAGGGAAGTGTAAATTGTTGATCTTTCTCTTTAGAAGAAAAAGATTTAGCACTTTCCTTTCCATCAGCAGTACGCCAAATTTTATATTGTACTTCGGTTAAAGAATCTTTTATGTCTGTAATATGAATATTTGCGTTTGTAGATTCGTGCGTAATTGGATTATAAGAAATTTTACCTTGTTCCCGCACCGTCTCTTCTTGTTTCTTAACCTCTTGAACCTTTTTTTCTTTTTTAGGCTCTACATTGCTAGTATTACATCCTGCTAGAATGGCAGACGTACATAAAGCAATCGCTGCGTATTTTCTCATAAAATCACCTTCTATTGTGTATTATGTTGCATACTTACATTAAAATCCCCACCGCTATAAGAGAGGTGGGGATATACCCTTGTTCATCATATCATTTTTAGGTGAATGGTAGGTTAGTGACTTTGAATAGAGGTATTCTTGCGTTTCTTATTTGATTTGATAATGATATAACCTACTACAAAAATAAGAGGGATAATGAATACATAGATTGGCATTCCCCATACATAATAGCTTTTCATGCTTAAAACTAGTAAGTGTAAGAAGTCGAAAAGGGCGTGAGCTTTCATAATATCCTCCAATATATTTTTTACAAATTATAACATTGTTCATTTGTAATTTGTATATTTTGGTAAATAATTTAAGTTAATTTTAAAGTAAGAGAAAGGTTTATTAATATGCAATTTTGCATATTTAGAGTAGTTTCTATTAAAATATCAGGATCTTGGACTATAATAAGAACCGCTATAAATGTAAGTAAGAATGATGTACGGAGTGGAGAACAGAAATGAAATATAAAAAACTAGTATATATCCTTTTCATATCGCTATTCATAGTCGGTTGTCAAAGTAAAGTGAGTAAAGCGAATAGTGTGGAGGAGTATATTCCATCACGCCTTATGAATGCGGAAGTTACGGCGGATATTATGACGCTAGAATTTCCTTATGGGATAAAAGAGAAATTGGAGAAAATCGGAAATAAGATGAGCGCTAGCATTACAAATAATTTAGATTGGTATTTGAAGTATGCAGAAGAAGAAATTATCCCGAAAAAAACTTTTCCTTATCATCAAAACTTGGGTATTACAAAAGAAGAATATGATTTTATGATGGATGAAATGAATAATGCAGAATATATAAATACAAAAGACGGAAAACTCTTTTTTAAAAAGAAAGACCATGAAATTCAAATTCTCTCTGATGAGAATTTGAAACTAATTAAAAATATTCGAATTGATACAGAGAAGAATACAATTAAAACTCCTTTTGGAGAGTGTGAATATGAAGGTGAAATAAAGGCATCGGATGAACAAAAAGCTACTGGGCCATGGAGTGGGAAGATGTGGACCTTAAAAAGCGATGGATTACTTTATCATTTTTCATTAGGAAAGTTAAAAAACATAAACAAATCTATCATTTATATTTCAATAAAAGGTATATATAAAGATAGGATTATCAATACAGAAGAAGCGATCGAATTTCACTCGGTTTCATAAAGAATCAAAAAATCACCTTACTTAAACAAGTAAGGTGATTTTTTATTAAATAAACAATCCAGCGATTGTTGCAGATAAAATAGAAGCAAGTGTTGATGCAAATAGCATTTTCCAACCGAATTTTGATACGATGCTTCCTTGCTTTTCAGAAAGGGCACGGATTGTACCAACGATTGCACCAATTTGGCTAATACTTGCAAAGCTAATTAAGAATACAGTAACGATTCCAACTGTACGTGGATCTAATGTTGCAGCAGCGCCTTTTAAATCAAGGATTGCTACAAACTCGTTTAATACAATCTTCGTACCCATAATACCACCAGCTGGGATAATATCATGAGTTGGGATACCCATTAAGAATGCGAATGGAGCAAGTATATAACCGAAGATTTGTTGTAAAGTAACAGCATATCCCATTGCACCTGAAGCAGCGCTAATTACGTAGTTTACAACTTCCATAACACCGATAAAGGCGATCATTAATGCGGCAACGATACCAGCTACTTTTAAACCATCAAGTGCACCGTTAATCATTGCGCCGATAAAGCTGTCTCCGAATAGAGTTCTATCAAATTTTTGAATCACTTCATCTTCCTTTTTCGTATCAACTGGTGTTAATAACGAACAAACGATTAAGCTTGAGAATAAGTTTAGTGGAAGAGCTGCTAGCACATATTTCGCATCTAACATCATTACGTATGATGCTGTAACAGAAGCAGAAACTGAGCTCATCGCAGAACAACAAATGATAAACATACGGTTTTTATTAAAATGCTGTAAATCGTTTTTAATAACGATTAACGCTTCACTTGAACCGAAGAATACAGAGTTTACTGCGTGGAATGATTCAACGCGTGGTAAACCAGTAATTTTTGAAATTGCACCGCCGACAATACGAACGATGAATGGTAAAACACCTAAATAACTAAAGATAGAAAGTAGTGCTGAGAAAAATACGATAATTAATAATACATTTAAGAAAAAGACAAAATCTCTTTGAATTCCATTAAAGAGAAAATCGACACCTGTCGTACCAAGTTTAATTAGTTTGTTGAAAACTTTACTAATGAAGATGATAATTTGCTGACCAATTTTTGTGCCAAACATAAACCAACCGATTAAAATTTGGAAACCAATCATAATAGCAATTGCACGGAAGTTGATTTTACTTTTGTTGTTTGACAAAGCAAAGCATAAACCTAAAACGACAAGAATACCGATAATGCTCATTACATATTGCATGTAGTTGCCCCTTTCAGAAGTTCGTATAAAGTTTTTACATAAAACGCTCGTTATATTACTAAAAATAAAGTAATGGAAGTTTCATGTCATACGTAAGATGTCTGACCTTTTTGAAAAATAAAAAAAAGACCCTATGGATTCACTTTCATCTATGAGAGAAAGCTAATCAATAGGAGTCTTTTTTATACATAGGCTAATATTCATTAGTTTTCCCCATAGTCCAGCAATTTAAGGTTGCCGGGTAGAAACTCTCGATCCATATTATCGACTATATATGAGGTAACATCGTCCGTATTAAATTAGTAGTAGCGTAACATTACTAGAGAACTATCGTCAATAGCTTTTTTTCTTCCAATAGAAATAGACCATATAAGTATGATAAAATGTAACGCAGTGTTATGAAAAAGAGAGGTCGGAAAATGAGTATAAAAATGACGCCACCAGTTGAAAAAAACGAGTTTATAGACGTAGTGTTTGAAGATTTAACACATGATGGTGCCGGTGTTGCGAAAGTGAAGGGATATCCTATTTTCGTAAAAAACGGATTACCAGGTGAAGAAGCGCAAATTAAAATTATTAAAGTGAAGAAAAACTTCGCGTTCGGTCGTTTAATGAAGCTTCATCAAGAAAGTCCATATCGTAAAGATGCAGAATGCCCCGTGTACAACGAGTGCGGAGGTTGCCAGCTTCAGCACTTAACATATGAAGGACAATTAAAAGCGAAAGAAAAACAAGTACGTGACGTTATGCAGCGCATCGGTGGATTAAGTGATGTTCCTGTTCATCCTGTACTTGGCATGAAAAACCCGTGGGTATACCGCAATAAAGCACAAGTGCCAATTGGAGAACGTGAAGGTGGACTTGTAGCTGGTTTCTATCGTCAAGGAACGCATGACATCATTAATATGGAATCATGCTTAATTCAGGCGGAAGAAAACGATACATTAATTCAAGAAGTAAAACGTATTTGTGAAAAGCACGGTATTTCGGCTTACAATGAAGAGCGTAACAAAGGAACACTTCGCCACGTAATGGCTCGCTACGGACAAGTAACAGGGGAAATTATGCTTGTCTTCATTACACGTACAGCTGAATTGCCAAATAAAGAAGCAATCATTGAAGAAATCGCAGCGAAATTCCCAGAAGTAAAATCAATCGTTCAAAACGTAAACACGAAACGTACAAACGTTATTTTCGGAGACAAAACGACAGTACTGTACGGATCAGAATATATTTATGACTTTATCGGTGACATTAAATTTGCGATTTCAGCACGTTCATTCTATCAAGTAAACCCAGAACAAACGAAAGTGCTATACGATAAAACGTTAGAATACGCAAAATTAAATGGTGACGAAACAGTAATCGATGCCTATTGCGGAATCGGATCAATCTCCTTATTCCTAGCGCAAAAAGCGAAAAAAGTGTACGGCGTTGAAATCGTCCCAGAAGCAATCGAAGACGCAAACCGAAACGCAGCACTAAACAACATGACAAACGCTGAATTTGGCGTAGGAGAAGCAGAAGTAGTCATTCCAAAATGGTACAAAGAAGGCGTAATCGCCGACACAATGGTCGTAGACCCACCGCGTAAAGGCTGTGATGAAGCATTACTAAACACAATCATCGACATGAAGCCAAAGCGCGTCGTATACGTATCGTGTAACCCAGCAACATTAGCACGCGACTTAAAAGTGCTAGAAGAAGGCGGATATAAAACACAGGAAGTACAGCCTGTTGATATGTTCCCTCATACTACGCATGTGGAGTGTGTGGCTTGGCTTAAGTTGGTATAATAAAAAAGCAGTTGATATAGAAAAATCTATACCATCTGCTTTTTGGTTTATAAAAATACCATTCAGCAACGATTTTAGTTAAAATGAGTATTGCTGATTTTCACAAAATATAAATGTCCAAATGTACTTTTGCTATTTGGCTTTATATTTTTAAATTGAGAGTTTGAAATTGTATTCATATTGAGAGGATTTGAATTTGAAATGATAGATAATTTTTGGAATGATTTACCACGACCGTTTTTCGTACTTGCACCAATGGAAGATGTGACAGATGTTGTTTTTCGTCACGTAGTAAGTGAAGCTGGTTGCCCAGATGTATTTTTCACAGAGTTTACAAACTCGGATAGCTATTGTCATCCAGAAGGTATGAAAAGTGTACGTGGCCGTTTAATTTTTACAGAAGATGAACAGCCGATAGTCGCGCATATTTGGGGAGATACTCCTGAATATTTCCGCCAAATGAGTATTGGTATGGCAGAGCTAGGATTTAAAGGTATCGATATTAATATGGGCTGCCCTGTACCGAATGTAGCATCAAGAGGAAAAGGTAGTGGCCTTATTCTACGTCCAGACGTTGCGGCAGAACTTATTCAAGCAGCAAAAGCGGGCGGACTACCTGTCAGCGTAAAAACACGACTGGGCTTTAAAGAATTAAGCGAATGGGAAGATTGGCTAACGCACATTTTCAAACAAGATATTGCGAACCTTTCTATTCACTTACGTACAAGAGAAGAAATGAGTCAAGTAGATGCGCACTGGGAACTAATTCCGGAAATTAAAAAATTACGTGACCGTATCGCACCAAATACGCTAATAACAATCAATGGAGACATTCCTGATCGTCAAACTGGAATGGAACTTGCTGAAAAATACGGTATTGATGGCGTTATGATTGGACGAGGTATCTTTAAAAATCCATTTGCTTTTGAAAAAGAGCCAAGAGAACATAGCAGTAAAGAACACCTTGATCTTCTAAGACTACAGCTTGATCTTCAAGATCAATATGCAGAAGTACTACCACGCTCAATCACAGGGCTTCATCGCTTTTTCAAAATTTATGTAAAAGGATTCCCTGGAGCTGCTGAACTAAGAAATCAATTGATGAACACGAAATCAACTGATGAAGTGCGTGCGTTGCTTGATAAGTTTGAGGCGAGTGTTGATAAGGATGGAGATAGTGAAACAGTGTAACTTTTGAAGGTTAGAGGGGATAGGGTGTAGCGATTTTATGAGTGTTTGTTTCATTTTAATTAAGGTGAACCGTATCATAAGTAAGTGAGGTATTCTATGTAAAACAAGGGTAAGAAAAGAATACAGGAGAAAATTGAAAATGGCAGGTTGGTCTTGATTTTCACTGATATTATCATGTTTATTTTATTATGCCTATAACTTGGAGGCTATGTGAATGTTAAGTGATCAGACGAGATATTCTAGGCTCGCGAATATAACAAAAATAATAAATACAAAATTAGAACTACGTGAAGTATTACAGCGTGTAACAATGGCGATATCAGAGGAGATTGTTAGGTGCAACGCTGTTGGAATTTATTTACCCCAGGAAGATGGAACATTTAGAGGGTTTGCAGGGAAACCAGAGACCATAAATGGCGTAACGCTCGATACTCAGGTAATTGATCCTGAAATAGACTTACTGGCAAAAGAAGTTATTGAAACAAAAAAAACCATCTATATCCCTGATACCTCAAAGGATCATCGGCCGGATCCAAGACCAGTTGATGCGTTCAAAATTAAGTCCTTATTAGCCCTGCCTATCTCATTTGGACAAGAGTTATTTGGTCTGGTTTTTTTATTTGATTATGGAGTTCCAATGAACTTAACAAATTCAGAGATTCAAAGTGTTGAAGCTTATGTAAATATGGCTGCGGTCGCAATTCAAAACGCAAATAATTTAACACAAAAGGAAAACCTTATTGCCGAGAAGCAGCTGTTACTAGATGTTACCCGTGATTTATCAATGTGTTCCTCGATACAGGAGAGTTTTGATAAATGTTTTTTTTACTTAGGACAGATTTTAGAGAGTAAAAACATGGCTGCCCACCTTTTAGACCCGCTAGACAAAACAACGATTAAAACAACGAAGTTAAGCAAGGACTGTGATTGGACAGAAGCGGATTGGATGGAGAAAAGCTATGAAGCCAAGATCCAAGAGGTTATTCAAACAAAAAATATAGATAGTAAGGGTCTACTGATGATTCCATTGGTTTCAATGGGAGAAGTATTAGGGGTAATCGTCGTTGGCAAAGAGGGAAAAGCTCACAATTACGATAATTCCCAAATTCAACTGGCAAAATCTATCGTTGATGCCACAGCTCCTACGTTTTCAAACTTGTTATATATGGATCAACTTGAAAGCATGGTGGAAGAGCGAACGAGAGAACTAGCTGCTGCTAATGAAAAAGTTACAAGTGTGATTGAAATTATTACAGATGGATTCTTTACTTTGAATAATAAATGGGAATTCACGTACGTAAATAAGCATCAATATTTTCCACAAAGAAAAACAGCAAAAGATGTATTAGGTAAGAATATATGGGAGGTTTTCCCGAGTAGCGTCGACGCAGTTATGTATAAGGAATTTCATCGTGCAATGTCAGAACGAATTACAGTTCATTTCGAATTTTTTTCTATCTCTGATGAATATTGGCACGAAGTTATTGCATACCCGTATGATGATGGTATTTGTTGTATTTTTAAAAACATAACGGAAAAAAAGCAATATGAGCAGGAATTGAAAAGGTTATCCAACATAGATTTAATAGGACAAATGGCAGCAGGTATCAGCCATGAGATTAGAAATCCAATGACAACAGTAAGAGGATTTTTGCAGTTATTAAAAGAAGAGCGCACCTATGAGAAACATAATAAGTACTTTAATTTAATGATTGAAGAACTTGATCGTGCCAATTCTATTATTACTGAATTTCTCTCAATCGGTAATACAAGGAAATCGGATTTGCAGATGTTAGATTTAAATTCAATTATCCACGATATTATTCCTTTAATAAAGATTGATACGTATAATCAAAATAAATCTATTCAAGTCGATACAAATGACATTCCGGAATTATTTTTAAATCGTAATGAGATACGACAATTATTAATAAACCTATACCGTAATGGCTTAGAAGCGATGAGCACAGGGAAAGTTCTAACCATTAGCACCTACAAGGAATGTCAAAATTGTGTGGTGCTTGCAGTGCGGGATCAAGGAAAAGGTATCAGGCCTGAAGTATTAGAGAAACTGGGTACTCCATTTTACACGACCAAAGATAATGGAACTGGATTGGGATTAGGCGTATGTTATGCTATTGCTACCCGGCATAATGCGAAAATAGAAATTCAAACAGGCTCGGAAGGCACTACCTTTTTTGTTAAATTTAATTATGAAAATAATGAGCAATAACCTCATTTAGATTAGTTACGGTGAACCGTACCACAAATAAAAAGGAAAACCTAAGTAAACACAATCAATATATTTCACCTGAATTTTGCGTAACATTCATGTTTGAGTTGCCCACTAAATTAGAGTTGCATAAAAAGAAATGGACTAACCTATATCAGGTTAGTCCATTTTTAAGTGTGTTAATTAATAGTAAATCCCCATCCGTAATTTTGCGTGATTATCCCATCCTTTTTTGCTGTTTTAAAATCATCCCCAAAAGCATTAATCCACCTAAGACTACAAAACCTACCTCTAAAATGTTAAAGTAGTAACTTAACGATATTAATTTATACATGCTAAAAGCATTACTATAATCAACATTTCAGGAGGAAATACAATGGCAATGAGCAACAACGATATATTAAAAAGAGTAAGGTACGCTTTAGATATAAGAGATATAGATATGGTAGAAATCTTTGAACTTGGCGGGATGGAAGTAACGAAAGAGGACGTACTTGATATGCTTACAAAAGTAAAGAGAAGTCCACAACATGAAGCGGAAGATGATGATGTAATCGAAGATGAGTACGTATTAACATGCAACATGATGATGCTAGAGGCATTTTTAAATGGATTTATTACTTTAAAAAGAGGGAAGCAAGATCCGAAACCAGGGCAACCGGCACCTGTACAGAGCAAGGAGAGTGCCAATAACCTTCTTTTAAAGAAAATGAAAATAGCACTATCTTTAACGAGTGAAGATGTGCTTGATATATTAGACAGCGTGGGCGTCATCGTAACAAAAGGAGAGTTAGGCGCTTTATTAAGAAAGAAAGGCCATAAGCATTACAAAGAGTGTGGCGATAGATACGCAAGGAATTTCATTAAGGGATTAGGTGTAAAGTACAGAGGATAATAAGTTCGGTGAAACAGTAAATGATATAATAGATAGAGTAGGGCGTTTGTGTCCTATTCTTTTTTATTTGTAAAATAATACACTAGGTGATGAAATGGTACATACATATTTAGGTGAGACAATTAATTTTCATATAACTTATAAGAAGAAAAAGTCGGTGCGTCTTTTTGTAGATTCGTACGGAAATGTGGAAGTGCAAGCTCCAAAGGGAACGCCTGTTGAATACTTAGTCCAATTGTTAGAGGAGAAATGGGATTGGATTCAGAAAACACGTAAGGAAATGCAGGAGCGAGCGCTTGGTCCACAGGAAAAGGATTATGATCAAGGCGAGGGCTTTCTGTATTTAGGGAATACGTATCCGATACAGATTTCTCAAGATGCAAGTATTGAACAAGACAATGCAGTGTTTGAAGGGGATAAGCTACACATTTATGTGAATGAGCTTAAGGATGAGAAAATCCAGCAGGCTTTAAAACGATTTTACTATAAGCAGTGCAAAGCATTAGTAGAGAAGAGTATTAAAGTACATCAAAGTAACTTTAAAACAAAACCGCGTTCTATTCGTATTACAGATAGTAGTCGTACGTGGGGAACGTGTGATTCAAATTTACAGCTAACATTCAATTGGAAGTTAGCGATGGCACCACAGCGAGTAATTGATTATGTAGTTGTTCATGAAATGTGTCATATGGTTCATCTAAATCATGATCGATCTTTTTGGCGTCTTGTTGGCAAGATAATGCCTGATTATAAGGAAATGGAAAACTGGTTAGCGTTATCTAGTTGGAAGATGACGGTTTAGTTATTACTTTAGATTGTGGAATGAAATAAAGTAGAACCCTAATGAATTAGGGTTCTCTTTGTACATAGATTATCGTCCAAACTTCACAGTGAAAGTATCGTCTATTCTCTCCATCGCATACCCATGATACCCCTCCGAAAGCAACGCCTGCTGTCCACCAGCATCACTCATCAGAACATCTTTAACATTCGTCCAATCTCTTTCTGTGTCCTTACGCAACTCCTTCACAAAAACATACCGCATACTCCCGCCGTACTTCTCCTTCAGCGCAACAATTTCCATCCCTTGTGCAAACTTATCTTTTAAACTAGGGATGTTGAAAGGTGCAACGGTGCAACAAACATAGTCGTACTGGCTGTCTTCTTTTTGTAATTCATCCATGATGACTGTGGCTAATATTTTTTGCATGCCATTTCCTCGGCAGTTTGGATGAACGTTTGAGATTTCTTGATAGATGACGCGGTGTAGCTGACTTTCTGGTAGACCAATATCAAGCCCTAAATGTTCATCGTCGATAGGAGGGACTAGTAGGGCACGAAATGCGATGAGCTCGTTTTGTATAAACGCCCCGATCATCATGCCGTTTCCTTCTAGAATGTATTGAAATTCTTCTAGCGAGAGTGGTTGTAAACGACCTTTATCTTCTAGCGCTTCAACTACAACGTTTTGTAATGATAAAATTTGTTCCATATGTTCTAAAGATAGTAATGTAACGTGAAATGGATCGTTGTTTTGTTTTAATTTTCCTTCGTAAAGAGTCGTCATGTGTTAGTCCTCCTTTAGCGTACAACGTCTTGAAAGACGGTTAATTCTTGTAATGTATTTTCGTTTATTTCAATGCCGAGTCCCGGCTTTTCGTTTAAGCGAATAAATGGTACGTCGTAATGTAAGTTTCCGATGTCTTTCGTGAATTTTAATGGTCCTGTTAGCTCGACGCTAGTAATGATTTTTTTTGAGAAAGCGACATGGAATCCTGCGGAAGAGGCAACAGATGATTCGACCATGGATCCAACTTGGCATTCAATGCCTGCCATTTCAGCTTGATGAGCGAGTTTTACAGCTGGATATATGCCGCCGCATTTCATTAGTTTTATATTCACTTTATCAGCTGCGTCTAATTTAATAATTTGGCGTATTTCACGAGAGCCTTTTAGTCCTTCATCAATCATAAGCGGAAGATCTGTTTTCGAACGAATATGAGCCATTGCATCAATATCGTCTGCGACAACAGGTTGCTCAATCCAATCGATGTTTAAATGACCTAATGAACGAAGTGCCGTTAATGTGTTGGCGCTATTTTTCCATCCTTGGTTTACATCAACACGAATCGCGATATCATTTCCTACACGTTCACGTACAGCTTCAATTCGTTTTACATCTCCTTTTACATTTGTACCGACTTTCATTTTGAAAGATTGGTAACCTTTTAGAATCATAGAGGCAGCTTCTTCAGCCATGTCTTCTGGATCTGCAATACTTAAGACGTGAGTGACAGGAAACTCTTCATGATAGCGTCCGCCAATTAATTGATATACAGGTTGATTTAATTTTTTGCCCATTATATCAAAACAAGCGATATCAATCGCAGCTTTCGCTGTAGGAACACTGTAAATCGTATTGTCCATCATATCGTGTATTTTCTCAATATTCATTGGATTTTTCCCAATTAGAGCAGGAGCTAGTGTATGTTTTAAAACATGGAAAGTACTTTCCCATGATTCACCTGTAACGTGATCATCAGCAACGCCCTCACCGTAACCGATAATGCCTTCATCTGTTTCCATTTTGACGATAATAGAAGGCATATCAGAATAAGAACCATAACTAATAACAAACGGATCGCGAAGTGGTAAACGAATTGCGTAAAGGTGAATAGCTGTAATTTTCATTGAATAAAGACCCCTTCCTGTTTACAATGGTTTTGTACATTTGATATAGTTGACGTTAAATAGTCGTTAATTAATGATAAGGAGTTAGAGAAAATGATGATAAAAATTGCAGTTGTCGGTTCAAAAGAGTTTATGGAGAATCTTTTACCTATTGCTCATAAACTAGAAGAAATAGAGGTTGATCCATATATTTACCTTCATCCGGCAGAATCTTCTGAACTATTAAAGCGTTTAAAACCTTGTGATGCTATCTTTTTCTCGGGTGCCCTACCTTATTATATGGCAAAAGAAATAAGAGAACAATTACCAATTCCAAGTGTATATTTGCAGCAAGACGAGACAACTGTCGCATCTTCACTCCTTTCTATAATATACCATCAAAGTATTCAACCTCATAAAATTTCAATTGATTTAGTAGATCGTTCGTTTATTACAAATGTGTTCCATGACATCGGTCTAAAAGAAACGCCGCAAGTGATGGATTATGAAAATATGTTATGGAGTAATGATGAAATTAAGAGAATCATTGATTTTCATTTAGCTAAATATCAATCTGGAGAGGTTGATTTAGCTTTAACTAGTATTCACGCTGTCTACGATGAACTTCAAAAAATAGGGATTCCTTCAGAGCGTATGATAGATCCAACGCAATCAATTATACATGGGTTAAAAGATGCAAAAATAAAAGCTGAGTTAGCAAAAAGCCATTCAGCTACTGTTGGTGCTTGTATTATATCCTTTATAGAGTTACAAGAAAGCTCGCTTGAACAATTAAGTGTAATTTCAAAAGAATTACGTGGTTCATTTAAACAAGTTGATGAAATGACTTTTATTTTGTATACAACTCGTGGTGATATTGAATTGAGTATAAAAACAAATACGATAGATCGTTTATTTATGAATATAGAAGGCGCAGTATCTATTGGATTTGGTTACGGAAAAACAGTAAATGAAGCGGAACAAAATGCAAAAATCGCTCGAGGTTTCGCAAAGAATAATCCGATAGAAAGCTGCTTTTATATACTAACAAGTGATAAAGAATTATTTGGTCCGTTCCCGAAAGAACAGAGAGTACAAAGTTTAAAAAACGATAATCCTGAATTAATGAAAATAGCGAAGGAAACGAAGCTTAGTCCTGCAAACTTGTCAAAAATTATTCAGTTTAGTCAATCGCATCCATCATTGAAATTTACAGCGGCGGATCTTTCTGAGTACTTACAAGTGACTCGGCGATCGACGGAAAGGCTGTTAAAGAAATTAGTTGATTACAGATATGCCAATATTTGCGGCGAGGAAATGCCCTATCAACAAGGGCGCCCTCGTGCAATATATGAGCTAAATTTACCGTTGTATTCGTTTCAAAAGTTTTAAGCTTCTAGTTGTGCTTTTTGTTTTTTCAGTAGGTCTGCTTTTTCAATATCAGATAGCTTCGTAATTGTGAAGCCAGTTATACCATAAATGATTGAGATAATAGGTACGATGAAATTCAATATAGCATAAGGAGCATATTCGAATGCACCGACTCCAAGTGTTGCGAGTATAAATACACCACATGTATTCCAAGGTACGAAAACAGAAGTTAATGTTCCACCATCTTCTAATGCTCTGGATAAATTTTTAGAATGTAGTCCTTTTTCTGTGTACGCATTTGCATACATTCTTGAAGGAACAACAATCGAAATATATTGTTCAGAGCAAGTAAGATTCGTTGCAAAGCAAGATGCGATGGTAGAAGCGATAAGTCCTTTTGATGATGTCGCTAATTTTAAAATTTGATTTACAATTGAGCGAAGAATGCCAGTATGTTCTAGTACTCCGCCGAAAGTCATAGCGACAATTGTCATAGAAACTGTATTCATCATAGAGCTTAAGCCACCACGGTTAAATAGTTCATCTACTAACTTGTTTCCAGTGTCTATGACAAATCCACTTTGGAGTGCACCGACAGCTGATGAGACAGAGCCACCTTGAATAAAGACTTGTGATAAGAATCCTAAAATAACACCTACGAGAATAGCTGGTATGGCAGGGACTTTTTTAGCGACCAATACCATAACGACTACGGGTATAATTAATAGGAAAGGCGAAATAACAAAGTTTTGTTGCAATACTTGTAACGTTTGATCGATGCTTTTTGCATCGATATTGTTATCGCCGAAGCTTCTTCCTAAGAAAGCATAGACGATAAGAGTAATAATTAAACCTGGAATTGTAGTAAATAACATATGACGAATATGTGTGAATAAATCTGTATTTGTTAATCCCGCTGCTAAGTTTGTCGTGTCTGAAAGCGGTGACATTTTATCGCCAAAATAAGAACCGGAAATTATAGCGCCAGCAACCATTGGAGCTGGGATTCCCATACTTAGGCCAATTCCCATTCCAGCAACACCGATTGTTCCCATTGTAGACCAAGAGCTACCGATTGCTAATGCAACGATAGAACAAATAATTGTAATTGAAACTAAAAATAGTGATGGAGTTAAAAGTTTTAAGCCGTAATAAATCATAGTAGCGACGATTCCGCCGCCAATCCAAGCACCGATCGTTAAACCTACAAGAATAATGATAACGATAGCGGGTAATGCAAGGCGAATTCCTTTATACATCGATTCTTCAATGTCATTCCATTTGTAACCGTACCGCCAAGCGACGATCGAAGCAACGGTTGTACCGATAATAAGTGGGACGTGAGGGCTTTGTTCTAATACAACAATTGTAACCATCATAACTGCAACTGTAATGATAATAGGGATTATTGCTATGCCAAAAGGTATTTCTCTTTTCATAAACTGCCTCCTCATTATGTATGTTTGTATTTTTAGAATTGTCGCAAAATAGACGTTATTAAGTTATAATAACTAAAAATAGATGTAAGCGTCAATATAAAAACAGAAAATATCGAATCTTCTATTTGTATGGATATCTTTATAAGATGAGTTGAAATCGGGTATTAGCGGTATTGAAAAATAAACAATTGACTTTTTTCTTAAAATTCAATATGTTCATAAAAACATCTGTTTTTCATAAGTATAATTAATCTGAATGGTTTGTAATTAGGGGAAGGAGAATGAAGCTTTGAAAACATTAGAACTACAAGAGCGTTTAACTGAAATTTTTCAGCATTTACATGAAAACCCTGAAGTAAGCTGGAAGGAATATGAAACGACAGCTTATATTACTAACTTTCTAAAAGAAGAAGGAATTTCATATAAAATATTTGATGATTGCCCTGGCGTGATTGCTGAAATCGGAAGAGGGAATCCAGTTATCGCGATTCGTGCTGATATGGATGCACTATGGCAAGAAGTAGACGGAGAATTTAAAGCGAATCACTCGTGCGGCCACGATGCTCATATGACAATTGTGATGGGCCTTATTTTACAATTGAAAAATATGAGGTGGGATAGTGGTACTGTTAGATTTATTTTTCAGCCGGCAGAGGAAAAAGGAAATGGTTCCTTAAAGATGGTAGAGAAGGGCGCCGTGGATGATGCTGATTTCTTATTTGGTGTTCATTTAAGGCCGATTGAAGAACTGCCTTTGAAACAAGCAGCCCCATCTATTCGTCACGGAGCTGCAGCATTTTTAGAAGGGATGATTCATGGAGATGATGCACACGGGGCACGCCCACATCAAGGTATAAATGCAATTGATGTCATTTCGATGATCAATATTGGATTGAAAAATATATGGTTACCGCCGCAGACGTCTTATTCTGTTAAGATGACGAGATGCCAAGCTGGTGGTGATAATTTAAATATTATTCCAGGTAACGGGCACTTTAGTTTAGATGTAAGAGCAGAAAATAACATATTACTAGATGAATTGAAGCGAAAAATAGAGCAAGTAATTCAGTCAGCTGAATCAATGGGATCTAAACTTTCTTATGAGTGGATTGATCTCGCACCAGGAGCTGAAGTGTCAGAAGAAGCTGAGCGTTTCATGCGGAAAGGCATTCTTGAAGTGTACGGGGAAGAGGGATGTACTGGACCACTGTATACGACAGGAAGCGATGATTTCCATTACTATACAGTGAAAAGACCCCATTTAAAAGCTGTCATGCTTGGACTAGGGGCGAACTTACAACCTGGATTACACCATCCGTATATGAAGTTTGATCATAGCTGTATAATGGATGGAGTAGAAATATTGAAACAAACTGTATTGAAAGTATTAGAAGACAGGGGCTAGAAAGCTCCTGTTTTTTTGGTAGGAATTTGTTGTTAAGTCGATATATTCGATTTCGCGATAATATAATTTCACGTACCAATTAATTTGATAAAAATGAGCATTCAGTACGTGGTGTATAATAATAGTAATATTTCTTAATAGGAGCAAACGAATGAACGAACAATATTACGATGCTGTATTAAATATAAAAACTGTCGGCGAGCAAAAAGGATTTAATAAGTCTATGCATTATCACCGTTATGAACCGACGCCATATAGCGGATTAGATGAGTTATTGAATCAATATGAAATAACAAGTAGCGATCGAATTGTAGACTTTGGGTGCGGAAAAGGGAGATTGAATTTTTACATGCACCATAAGTGCGATGCATTAGCGGTTGGAATTGAAATGAATGAAGAGTTTTATAAAGAAGCAATGGATAATCGTGATCGTTATGCGCGAAAAGTGAGAAACAGTAAAGATAAAATTCGGTTTGAATGTTGTTTAGCGCAGGAATATGAGATTGATCCACGTGATAATCGGTTTTATTTCTTCAATCCATTTTCTGTACAAGTGTTTATGAATGTAGTGAATAACATTTTGCTTTCGGTAGAGGAAATAGAGAGGGAAGTGGATATTATTTTATACTATCCTTCTGAAGATTATATTTTCTTCTTAGAGAAACAGACTGCGTTTGAATTGAAGAGAGAGGTTAGATTGCCGGGTGCTTATGAGAAGAATGGGAATGAGAGATTTTTAGTTTATACATTAGGATTATAAAAAAAGCAGGTGCTGAACTGACCCCATAAAGTTAGACAGGTCGTTTTATTAGGCAGCCTTTAGGGCATGAGTTCGGTATTGTACCGGACTCATGCCTTTTAATTTCGCCTTAATTCGTTTGTGATTATAATAATCGATATATTTTTCAAATTCTTGTTTAAAGTGTTCTATGCTTTCAAAATCTTTTAGATAAAGAAATTCAGATTTCATAATACCAAAGAAACTTTCAATAACCGCATTATCGTAACAGTTCCCTTTACGAGACATACTTTGAGTAATCTTGCGTTCTTTTAGGGCGTGACGATACTTCTTCATTTGATAATGCCAGCCTTGATCAGAGTGAATAAGGAGTTCGTCTTCTTCTGTCAATTGTTGAAAAGACTTCTCTAACATCTTCGATACAAGTGAATAGGTTGGTCTTGAATCAATTGTATAAGCGATTATCTCTCCATTAAATAAATCTAACATCGGTGATAAGTAGAGCTTCTCGCCGCATAATTTAAATTCGGTTATGTCTGTAACCCATTTTTCGTTCGGCTTTTCAGCCTTAAAGTTACGTTCTAAAATATTTGGCGCAATCTTACCTACTTTTCCTTTATAAGAGCGATATTTTTTCATACGAACTAAGCTCTTCAAACCTAACTCTTTCATAATTCGTTGAACTTTTTTATGGTTGATTTTGTGTCCTTGGTTCATTAACTCATCGCGAATACGGCGATATCCATAACGACCTTGGTGTTCATCGTAAATGTTTTGAATTAAGATCTTTAACTCTTTATCTTTATCCGGGCGATTAGAATTCTGTATCCAGTAATAATACGTACTTCGTGGGAGTTCTGCTAATTTTAAAAGTGCCTTCACTGGAAATACTTTCCTTAGTTCATAGATTACTTGCGCCTTATCTTGTTTGGTGATTTTTCCTTGTTTTGAACTAAGGCATTCAACTTTTTTAAATAAGCATTCTCCATACGCAAACGCTCCAATTCAGCTTGTAATGCTTCTACTGACGCTTCCATTTGTGTTTGTTTGTTGATTGATTTTTGATTGTCCTTAGTCATAGATTGACGCCCCTTTTTCTTCGATTTAAGGGCGTCTACTCCTTTTTGATGTAGTTGAATGCGCCATTTTCTAATAAGTCCAGGTGAAGAAATATTAAAAATAACTGCCGTTTCGTTTGGAGACGTCCCATTTTCGAACATATAATTTAGTACGTCTAGTTTATACTGTGCAGAATACGTTGTATAGCCTTTTTCAAATGCCTGGATTCCATGATATTCAAATTGTTTTATCCACATGCGAACCACTTCGTGATTCGCTCCTAATGATTTCGCAATATCTTTTATACTCTCACTTCCATCTTGATAATGTATTACTGCATTCATTTTGTCTTCTGAAGTAAATTTAGTCATAAAAAAACTACACCTCCAATTGTTAGACTGTGTCTAACAATTGGGGTGCAGTTCAGTGCCTTGGCACCTGCTTTTTTAAAACTCACGTTTATATAATTAGTTACGGATTAAGTAATCAAATGCACCTAAAGCTGCATTCGCACCTGAACCCATAGAGATGATGATTTGTTTGTACGGATTATTTGTACAGTCACCTGCACCAAACACTCCTGGTACGTTTGTAGCGCCGTGCTTGTCTGTTACGATTTCACCGCGAACGCGTTCAACTGTTTCGCCTAACCAGTCTGTGTTTGGCACAAGACCGATTTGAACGAATACACCTTGTAATTCAACATGGTGTACTTCTTCAGTTTCACGATCGATGTAAGAAATACCGTTTACTTTGTCAGTACCAGTAATTTCTTTCGTTTGAACGTTTTTCAGAACAGTTACGTTAGGTAAGCTGTTAAGACGTTCTTGTAATACAGCATCAGCTTTTAATTCTGGCATGAATTCAAGAACAGTTACGTGCTTAACAATACCTGCTAAGTCAATAGCTGCTTCAATACCAGAGTTACCACCGCCGATAACCGCTACATCTTTTCCGATGAATAATGGACCGTCACAGTGTGGGCAGTATGCTACACCTTTGTTTTTGAACTCAGCTTCACCCGGTACACCAACATTACGCCAGCGAGCACCTGTTGAAACGATTACGCTCTTACTTTTCAGAATAGCGCCGTTTTCAAGTTCCACTTCAATAAGTTCTTTTTTCTCTAAACGTTTCGCACGTTGTAGATTCATTACATCGATGTTGTATTCTTTTACGTGCTCTTCAAGACTTGCTACTAGCTTAGGACCTTCAGTGTGTTTTACGCTGATGAAGTTCTCAATACCCATAGTATCCATTACTTGACCACCGAAGCGCTCAGCAACGATACCAGTGCGGATGCCTTTACGTGCTGCATAAATTGCTGCACTTGCACCAGCTGGGCCGCCACCAACAACAAGAACATCGTATGGATCTTTATCAGAAAGCTCTGATGCATCTGGACCGTTACCCATTTTAGCTAAAATTTCTTCAAGTGTCATACGACCGCTTCCGAAAGATTCGCCGTTTAGGTAAACAGTTGGTACTGCCATGATGTCTTTACTTTCTACTTCCTCTTTAAATGCAGCGCCATCAATCATAGTATGTGTAATACCAGAGTTTAGAACGCTCATTACGTTAAGAGCTTGTACAACATCAGGACAGTTATGACAACTTAGGCTGATATAAGATTCAAAATGATATTCGCCTTGAATGTTTTTGATTTGATCGATTAATTTTTGTTCAACTTTTGGAGCACGTCCACTAACTTGTAGTAAAGCTAACACTAATGAAGTAAATTCGTGTCCTAATGGAATACCAGCGAATACGACACCAGTGTCTTCACCAGGGCGATTTACGCTAAAGCTTGGTGTTCTCTCTAGTTCAACTTTTTCTACTGTAATCTTAGATGACATAGTAGCTAATTCATCTACTAGAGATAACATATCTTTAGATACGTTATCGTCTCCTGCGCTTACTTTAAGTAAAATATCGTTCTCCATTAACTGAAGGTATTGGGATAGTTGTGTTTTTATATCTGCATCTAGTATCATTTTGATCGAACTCCTTAGATTTTGCCTACAAGGTCAAGGCTTGGTTTAAGTGTTGCAGAACCCTCTTGCCATTTAGCTGGACAAACTTCACCTGGGTTGTTACGTACGTATTGAGCTGCTTTAATTTTGTTAACAAGGATGCTTGCGTCACGGCCGATACCGTCAGCATTGATTTCCATAGATTGGATAACGCCGTCTGGATCGATGATGAATGTACCACGAGCAGCAAGACCTTCTTCTTCCATTAAAACGTTGAAGTTTGTAGTGATTGTGCGAGTTGGGTCACCAATCATAATGTATTCGATTTTGCCGATAGTTTCTGAGCTATCATGCCATGCTTTGTGAGTGAAGTGAGTGTCTGTAGATACAGAGTATACTTCAACGCCTAAGTCTTTTAGAGTTGCGTATTGGTTTTGTAAGTCTTCAAGTTCAGTTGGACAAACGAATGTGAAGTCTGCTGGATAGAAACAAACTACGCTCCATTTTCCTTTTAAACTTTCGTCAGTAACTTGGATAAATTCTCCATTATGGTAAGCATTAGCTTTAAACGGTTTTACTTCTGTGCCGATTAATAACATATTAAAATTCCTCCTAAAGGTTGGTTTTGAGCATCGGAAATTAGTTTGCTCATAAAATATATTTTTTAATTAACTATAATAATTCTAATTCGATATTAATTATCATATAAAAGTGGTTATTTTGTCAAGAGAATAAACCAACTTTATACCAATTTAATTAATATTTATTCTCAATTAAGGCTGCTAGGGAATTAAAAGGTAATTTTCAAGTCATAAATTTTCAATGAGTGTTTGAAAGAGTAGTGTGTATGTTAGAGACATGGTGTAAGTATAAATTCTTAGGAAGGAAATATTTCTTAGAAGTTGTGGATTTGAAAAGGAACTGCTTACTTCTATTTTACAAAGAATTGTGCAATAAATAAAACAAAATGTATCGGAATCTTTGTGAACAATTATTGTCATCTTAAATATATATAATAAGAAGTATATTGCAATGAGAAATAGAAACATTGACGCTCATTTCTAACAAGATATAATAAAAGCGAGATATGTATTGCAATAGAGAAGATATAGTATAGATTGAAAAAATTTCAGTCTATTATTTTTTACGGCTTTCAGAAAGCGTTTACATTTAGTGTGGAGGGGAAACCATGTCTAAGTTCACGAAGTATTTTTTAATGGAAGCTAAAGATGTGATTGCATATGTGCAAGAGAAATTACCTAAGTTCGAGCATGCAAAGGGGCTAAAGTGTAAAGAAATAGGTGATGGTAATTTAAATTATGTGTTCCGCGTTTGGGATGAACAGAAGAACATGTCTGTCATTGTAAAGCAAGCTGGGGATACAGCGCGTATTTCAGATGAGTTTAAGTTGTCGACGAATCGAATCCGTATAGAATCAGATGTTTTGCGATTAGAAGGAGAGTTAGCATCTGGACTCGTGCCAAATGTATATTTGTTTGATAGTGTGATGAATTGTTGCGTGATGGAAGATTTATCAGATCACACAATATTGCGTACAGCACTCATAAATCATCAAATGTTTCCGAGGCTTGCTGATGATTTAACTACTTTTATGGTAAATACCCTTCTATTAACATCAGATGTTGTAATGAATCATAAAGAGAAGAAGGAACTCGTGAAGAATTATATAAATCCTGAGTTATGTGAGATTACAGAGGACCTCGTATATTCAGAGCCATTCACAAACCATAATAAACGCAACGAATTGTTTCAATTAAATGAAGGATGGATTAGGGAGCATATTTATAGTGATAAAGAGCTTCGTATGGAAGTAGCAAAACTTAAGTTTTCGTTTATGACGAATGCACAAGCGCTACTTCACGGTGATTTACATACTGGTTCTGTTTTTGTAAAAAGTGATTCTACAAAGGTTATTGATCCTGAATTTGCTTTTTATGGACCTATGGGATATGACGTTGGGAATATAATGGCGAATTTAATGTTTGCATGGGTGAATGCAGATGCAGTGATGCAATCTGGTATTGAGAAAGATACATATATGAACTGGATAGAATCTACCATGATAGATGTAATTGATTTATTTAAGAAGAAGTTTTTAGATGCTTGGGATATTCATGTGACAGAGATTATGGCGAAGGAAGAAGGCTTTAACCGAGTTTATTTACAATCTGTATTAGAGGATACAGCTGCAGTGACGGGTCTTGAGTTAATTCGTCGTATTGTTGGTCTAGCGAAGGTAAAGGATATGACTTGTATTGAGAATGAAGAGGCGCGTGCTAGAGCGGAGCGGATTTGTCTTCAGACAGCGAAGAAGTTTATTTTACAAGCGAATCAATATAAAACAGGTAGCAGCTTTGTAGAAACGTTAAAAAAACAGTCAATGCATAGTGCGAAATAAGGGGAGAAGATGATGGCAGAGCAATTAATACCAATTCAGTGGAAAGATGATGCTTTAGTGTTATTGGATCAAACGGTATTACCGAACGAAGTAGTCTATGAATCTTTTAAAACGGCTGAGGGTGTGTGGGATGCGATTCAAGTAATGAAAGTACGAGGAGCGCCGGCAATAGGTGTTTCAGCAGCCTACGGTGTGTATTTAGGAGTAAAGGAAGTTGCGGAAAGTTCGGCGGAAGAATTCATAGCGGAAGTAAAAAAGGTATGTGCATACTTAGCGACATCAAGACCGACGGCAGTAAATTTATTTTGGGCGCTTGAAAGAATGGAAAGTGTCGCGAAAGAGAATGCTCACTTATCAATTGCGCAGTTGAAAGATAGATTATTAGAAGAAGCAAAAGAGATTCATAGAGAAGATGAAGAAATTAACCGTCAAATTGGAGAACATGCATTAACATTATTCCATGATGGCATGGGGGTATTAACGCATTGTAATGCAGGTGCGTTAGCAACGACTAAGTATGGAACTGCGACAGCTCCAATGTACTTAGCGAAAGAAAAAGGATGGGACTTAAAAATATATTCCGATGAAACACGCCCTAGATTACAAGGTTCAACGTTAACGGCATTAGAACTGCAGCGAGCGGGAATTGATGTAACGGTCATTACAGATAATATGGCGGCAATGGTCATGTCACAAGGGAAAATCGATGCAGTAATCGTTGGATGTGATCGTGTAGCAGCAAACGGGGATGTAGCAAATAAAATTGGAACATTAGGTGTTTCGATTTTGGCTAAATATTATAACATTCCGTTTTATGTAGCAGCACCAACGCCGACAATTGATTTGAAAACACTGACAGGAAAAGAAATTCCAATTGAAGAAAGAGATGCTTCTGAAGTGATCAATCGTTTCGGACAATACTCTGCTCCTCAAGAAAGTAAAGTATACAATCCGGCATTTGATGTCACGCCATATGAAAATGTAACAGCGATTATTACGGAAAAAGGAATTGTGAGAGCACCGTTTATGGAGAATTTAAAAAAGTTATTTCAATAAGTAGATAGTTTTTAGAAAAATAGTCATCATAAGTTTCTTACTAGGGGGATGTATATGTTACTGCAAAAAGAAAGAGAAGAAGTTGTAGCGTACGGAAAGAAAATGATTTCTAGTGGTTTAACAAAGGGGACTGGCGGTAATATCAGTATTTTTAATCGTGAACAAGGTCTTGTTGCAATTAGCCCAAGTGGTCTAGATTATTATGAAACGACGCCTGAAGATGTAGTTATATTGAATTTAGATGGTGAAGTGATAGAAGGAGAGAGAAAACCATCAAGCGAATTAGATATGCACCTTATCTATTATAGAAATCGTGAAGATATAAATGCGCTTGTACATACACATTCTCCTTATGCGAAGACAATCGCATCATTAGGATGGGAACTTCCTGCTGTATCATATTTAATTGCTTTCGCAGGCCCGAATGTACGCTGTGCACCATATGAAACATTTGGTACGAAGCAATTAGCAGAGGCAGCTTTCGAGGGCATGATTGATCGCCGTGCAGTTTTACTTGCGAACCATGGTTTAATGGCCGGAGCGAATAATATAAAAATGGCGTTTACTATTGCAGAAGAAATTGAGTTTTGTGCTCAAATCTATTACCAAACGAAAAGTGTTGGGGAACCAAAATTATTGCCAGAAGACGAGATGGAGAATTTGTCGAAGAAGTTTGAAGGGTATGGACAGCAGTAAAATGAAATGAAAACACCCTCAAGAAAAAATCTTGAGGGTGTTTCTTACACTTTCTTAAGCAACAAATACATAAAGTAAGGTGCACCAATTAAAGCAACGACAATACCAGCTGGAATACCGCTAGGTTCGACGATATTTCGTCCAATTGTATCCGCTAGTAGTAATAACCATCCGCCGATTAAAACGGCGATAGGGATGAATATTTGATGCCTTGGACCTACTAAAGATTTGGCGATGTGAGGAGCCATAAGTCCGATAAAGCTAATGCCTCCTGTTACGGAAACAGCAGCGGCAGCAAGTGCAACGGCTGCGATTAATAAGTATCTTCGTTCTTTTTCAATTTCAATTCCAACACCGATTGCTACTGGCTCGTTTAATGCTAGTATATTTAATCTATTTGCCTTATAGAAAACAAATGGGATTAATACGATTAGCCAAGGAAGCATTGCTAAAACAAATGTCCAGTCATCTCCCCAAATGTTTCCGGCAATCCATTTAGCGATAAAGTCTACTTTCATACGATCTGCAGATGAAATAAGTACAATCATCGCGCCAGATAGTGCAAAGGAAAAACCGATGCCGGTTAATGTTAATCTTATTGGCTGAAGGCCTGTGGATTTGCTATATGAAAATACGTAAATTAGAACAGCTGTTAGAAACGCACCGATAAATCCAACGACTGGTAGTAGGTAAAGAAATGAACCCACGTCTATCGGGAAGTATAGAAAGAAAAAAGCAACTGCAACACCAGCACCAGCGTTAATGCCGAGAATACCAGGTTCAGCTAAATCGTTTCGGGTAATACCTTGTAATACAGCACCGGATAAAGCGAGTGCCATACCAGCTAATAATGTAATGACGATTCTAGGTAGCCTTAAAGAATATAAAACGAATTCTTCTTTAAATGAACCTTGTCCCATAAGTGTTGGGATTAATCTGTCATAGGAGAGAGCGGCAGAACCGAGTCCCATTCCAATTACAATTGTTGTGATGGTAAGTATGAGTAATGCAAGTATGATAAGGCGTTGTTTCTTTAGAATAGATTGCATCATGAGAAAGTTCTTCCTCCTTTACGTACAATAAATAGGAAGAATGGTAATCCTACAATTGCGACGATTGCAGCAACTGGTGTTTCATACGGAGCGTTAATTGTACGTCCGATTGTATCTGCGAGCAGCATAAAGGAAGCACCAGCGATCGCTGACATCGGTATAACAAAACGGTAATCTGGTCCAACGATTGGACGAACCATATGAGGTATCATTAAGCCGATAAATGCCATGTTTCCGACAAGCGCTACAGAAGCACCTGCAAGCAAGATAATAATGATAAATAAAATTGTTTTAATGACGATAATTTTTTGGCCGAGTCCAACAGCAACTTCTTCACTGAAACTAAGGACTGTCAATTTTCTCGCAAGTAAGATAGCGAGAAATATACTTATTGAAATAACCGGAATAATAATTTTTAATTGGCTCCAACTCGTTCCAATTACTCCCCCGGCAGTCCACATTGATACATCTTGTGAAATTTTAAAGTAAATGCCAACACCTTCTGAGATTGCAAGTAGAAATGCTGAAACAGCAGCACCAGCTAATACAATTCGAAGAGGGGAAAGTCCGCCCTTTTTCACCATGCCAATTCCAAATACCATAATAGCGCCAATTGCAGCACCGATAAAGCAAGCTAGCGTTAAGTAAAGGTAGCTTATAGAAGGATTGAAGGCAAGTGTTAGTGCAAGTGCAGCATTTGCGCCACCAGTTAGGCCAAGTAATCCAGGATCGGCAAGTGGGTTTCGCGTTAATCCTTGCATAATTGCACCAGAAACAGCGAGTCCAGCTCCTACAAAAATAGCAGCAACTTCACGTGGTAAACGTATTTCACGAAGGATGGATAGCTTATCTCCTTTAGCAGAGGAAGTAAGTGCTAACCATACGTCTTTTATAGAAGTATCTGCAGCGCCTAACACCATTGCAAACATAAAAATAAGAAAGAATGCAATGATACTCAAAATTAATTTGTATGTAAAAGCGTTGGAACGTAGGTTGTCTTGCTCTTTTTTCATTCGTTTCACATCTTTTCTTTTCATAGAATAAAGGAAGAGGAATTCTTAAATTAAGAATTCCTCATGTTTGTATTATTGACCAAGAAAGCTCTTCTTGAAGAAGTCTAGTTGGAAATCTAATGTAAGTGGATCATTGAAATAGAATTCCATCATGTTTGCTTCATATACACGATTATTTTTTACTGCTGGAATGTTTTTATATGATTCTGTCTCTTGGAATGAGTTATCAGTATCTTTGTTTTTACTTACGATTAAGTAATCACCAGCAAACTCAGGTAATACCTCAGTAGATAATGCGTAGTATCCTTCTTTTAAAGCTTTTTCTTTTACTTTTTCAGGCATTTTTAATTTCATTTCTTGGTAAAGAATTTCTGTTCCGCGGCCCCAGTTTTCGCCGTATACGTAAAGCTGTTTGTTGAAGTTTTCAACAACAGAAACGGTTGCATCTTCACCGATCTTCGCTTTAATGTCTTTTCCAGCTGTTTGTGCGCGTTTCTTGAAATCATCAACCCAAGTTTTTGCTTCTTTTTCTTTATTTAATAATTTACCGATTTCTAAGTGTTGTGTTAAGTAATCAACTTTTCCGTAAGTATATGTTACAGTAGGAGCGATTTTCTTTAACTTATCAACATTTTTAATATTTGATAAACCAATGATTAAATCTGGATTTAATTCTGCAATCTTTTCAACATTTTCATCTGATACTTCAGCGACATTTTTCAGTTTGCTATCGAAACGTGGGTTTTGTTTAGACCATGAATCTACCCCAACAAGATTTACACCTAATGACATTACGTTACCAGCGAATGATGATAGGACAACAACACGTTGTGGATTTGCTGGAACTTCTACTTTACCATTTTCAGATTGGTATGTAATTGTTTCTGATTTCTTACCTTTTGCGTCGTTCTTCTTGTCTGTTGAACCGTTGCTACAAGCACTCATAACAAGGACGAACAGAACTGTTAGTGAAATAAATAATTTTTTCATCGTCTTTCTCCTTTTGATAGATGATATGTGATATACAATAAATTGTTTAGCTTTGATCTTTTGAAAAGTTAGTGGTAATAAAAAAGTCTTATTAACAATCTTGAACTTGAGATTTTACCATATAGTATTCACCATAGTAATAGAAGAAGATTTAATCTCACAGTTGCTAATAATTAACAAATTGATAATGATTATCACTATTGATTCTTTAAATACTATAATTTTATATAGGTGTATTGTCAATAGTGATTTTGATTGTAAAATTTATAAAAACAAGTTATATTTTATTGAGAATGATAATCAATTATTAGTAGCTGAGGAGTGACACGAATGAATCAAGAAGAATTGTTTGATGTAACTGTGATAGGCGGAGGACCTGCAGGGCTTTATTCAGCTTTTTATAGTGGACTAAGAGAGATGAAAACGAAAATAATAGAATTTCAACCACAGTTAGGTGGAAAAATACATGTTTATCCGGAGAAAATGATTTGGGATATTGGCGGATTATTACCGGTTACTGGTGAGAAATTAATTGAGCAACTTGTACAACAAGGATTAACATTTCAGCCTGAAGTTGTATTGAATACAAAAATAGAATCAATTATTCGTAATCAGGATGGCATTTTTACGTTGAAAACAAGCTCTGGGGAAGAACATTTTTCAAAAACAGTGATCGTCGCAACTGGGAGTGGTATATTGAATCCACAAAAGTTATCAATTGAAGGTGCTGAGAGATTCGAAGTCTCAAATTTAAATTATACAGTTAAATCGTTAAAACGTTTCAAAGATAAAACGGTAATTATTTCAGGTGGAGGGAACTCCGCAATTGATTGGGCGAACGAATTAGAACCAATCGCGAAAAAAGTTTATTTAACATATAGAAAAGAAGAATTATCTGGTCATGAAGCACAAGTAAAACAACTTATGAACAGTTCAGCAGAATGTTTCTTTAATACATCGATTACAAAATTAATTGCTGGTGATAACCATGAAGCGATTGAATATATAGAATTAACAAATCATGAAACTGGAGAAGTTTCTCATTTATCTATCGATGAAGTTATTATTAATCATGGATATGAACGCGATATAACATTATTAGAAAATAGTGAGCTAGATGTTGCTATTGTTGATAATTATTATATTGCAGGGAATGCAAATAGTGAGTCCTCGGTAGACGGATTATATGCCGCTGGAGATATTTTAAAGCATGACGGAAAATTACATTTAATTGCAGGGGCATTCCAAGATGCTGGAAATGCTGTGAATAAAGCGAAACAATTTATTCAACCTGATGCAAGTGAGTACGGAATGGTTTCTTCCCATAATGAAGTATTTAAGAAGAGAAATCGAGAATTGATTAAGCAGATGATGAAATAATAAAGGAACAAGTATACCCCCATTTACATCTCTATTTCTATGGACGAGAGATACAAATGGGGTTTTTCCTGTTTACTATATTTTCAATCATTATCATGACACCGGTTTCATTAGTTCTTGTCATATGAATGTATTTCTTTAACAAGGGAATACAAAGACTTGAACGTTTTATTTGTAAATCTGTCTAGAAAATAATGAATCTACATTTGGTTTGCGCTGTCCATTATAAAATTATGCGGTTCCTTTTGCCTGTTCATTAGGAAATGGCATATTTAGTATAGACGTAATGTATTGTTTTCCGTGTTTTCGAGCTAATGATTCTAATATTTGGCGAACGCGTTTTGTAAGATGACCTTGTTTTTTTATAGCCTCACAATATGCGTCATAGAAAACGTATTTAGCCCAAAGGAAATCATCTTGTTGGAATAAGAAATGATTTTTGTACCATTCGCCAATTGTATGATAGCAATTGTTTTCATGTACTGCTGCACTTTGTGAAAGAATACGATCGGATAAAGAATTAGATAGATGAGAAATTGTGTTTTCTGTTTCAACTTGTAATGTTTTTTCTAACATTGTAATGATGTGACGAGTAGCCATATGTTAACTCTCCTTTGTGTAATACCATTCTATATTTTAAAAAATACTTACTATACTATTATACAATATATGGAATGCATCTACCTGCTTTTTAATTTGTATTTACAAAATCTTTTTTATTTGTTTACAAAAATAAAGTAAGATACATTATATATATGAAAAAATAATAAAGGAATGAACACATTGTATATAACGATAGAAGAGGCTGCGGAGTATTTGAAATTACCAAAATCGTATGTTGAAGACTTAATTCAGCAAAAGAAAATTCGTGCACTGTTTGATGGAGAGCAATATTTAATAAACAAGGAACAGTTTAATACACATTTAGAACAAATGGAGAAATATAAGCAGTTAGTGGAAGAAATATTAAACGAACCAATTCCAGAAGATATGGATGTTAAAGACGAAGATTAAATTTATAAAAATCCCCCGTATTAAGATATGCAGAAATGTATCTTAATACGGGGGATTTTTATATTAAGGGATGAAAAAGTCATCCGAAATCCTAGAGTTACTTTAAGGGAAAGAAGATTTTATAGGGATTAGTACTATTAGTTAAAAGCATATTTTTTCATAGCGGGGACAAACATAGCGAACATAACCTGTACAGATACATATACTATCAGTGCAAAAGCTTATAAATTAATGGAAGGGGTTTTCTCGTGAGTTTATTTCATTGGGATTTTTTGAAAGAATTAATTGGATCTTATGTAAGAGTAAACAGAGGTGGACCGGAATCTCAAAAAGGAATAATAGTGTCAGTATGTACGGACTACGTCGTATTACAGAATGAAAAAGGAGAGTACCATTACTACCAGCTTCGCCATCTGAAAAGCATTACAAAAAATACGAAAGATGGTGGGATAGGTGATTCTGTATGGTCGGAAGAAGACAGTGCAGAAGACTTTGAAACGCTACTTCAAGGCTTCAAATACCGCTGGGTGAAAATTAATCGTGGTGGTCCAGAGAAAGTTGAAGGTATTTTACAAGACGTTTCTTGCGATTATGTAACGTTAATTATAAAAGAAGAAGTGGTATTAATTGCACTATCTCATATTAAGAGTGTTAATTATAATGCACCAGTAAGTGGAGAGAATAGTGATGAGAGTAGCGATGAGAAAAGTAATGAAAACAGTAATAATTCAAGTCGCGCTCGTGCACAAAGACAATCAAGTAGAGGAAGATAATAAGAAAGGAGGGTACAAAATTGGAGAGTGTATTATGCTGTGATCAAATTAAAGGTTTAGTCGGTGAAAATGTAAAAGTAAATCTTCGCGGACCAGAAAGTAGAGTAGGTGTACTCGTATCATTAGGAAAAGATTACCTTACACTACAATTGCCTCTTGGAGAATTAGTATATTACCAGTTGAAACATGTGAAGAGTCTAGTTAGGAAAGTGAAAGAAGCACCGGGAGAATATGGTTCATGTTTCTATGCGGATGAAGATACTTTTTTAGATGTATTAAATGACTTGAAGTATAAATGGATAAAGATTAATCGTGGTGGACCAGAGTGTGTGGAAGGTTTATTAAGTGATATACATGATGGAAGTATTACACTAGTAAACGGTGATGAGGTCATTTATATAATTAATTCTCATATTAAGAGTGTGAGTCAAATAGTTAAAAACAAAAAGAATGAAGAAGAATAATGTTTAATAAATAAAAGGGGCATTATGATTGAAAGTGAAGAACGATTTCATATTTCGCTACAATTATGAACGATATATGAAAAGGATCTCTTACTATTAAAAGACAGAACATTGCCCTGATTATTTTTTTAGAAATGGAAGGCAGGAAAAGTAGTATTTATAGAAAGGAGGATATAGATGAATGAGTTAAACAAAAATATTGGAGAAAATATATACGTTAAATTAATCGGTGAAAAAAGATTTAAAGGTGTATTAATTGATGTAGGAAATGATATTGTAGTTCTTTACAATGGACAAGACTATGTATATATATCTTTATACCATATCCAATATTATAAATTTTTAAGAGAGCATGATGAAGAAATATTAAAGCCTGGTGTGGACTCTGTAATTAAGAGGGAATCACCTTCAATTTCTTTGAGAAAAGTATTAATCACATCTAAAGGGATTTTTACAGAAATTTATGTGGCAGGAAATGTTCCGATACACGGTTATGTTACAAGTGTAATGAACGATTATATTGTTTTTTATAGTCCAGTTTATAAAACGGTATATATATCTTTAAAGCATTTGAAATGGCTAATTCCTTATAAAGAGAACCAAGTCCCTTATTCCCTCAATAAAAATGAACTCCCCGTAAATCCATTAAATATTACTTTAGCGAGAACGTTCGAAGAACAGCTTATTAAAATGTCTGGGAAAATTATGGTGTTTGATTTAGGTGAAGAATCTAACAAAATCGGAAAGATGGCGAAAATTGATGAAGGGCATATTGAAATATTAAAAGCACGTGATGCAAAAATGTATGTAAATATTCAACATGTAAAATCTGTCCATTGTCCGTAGACTAGTTGAGAGGGCTGGCTTTTTCTTTTATATATAGGGAAGAAAAGGTCGAGCCTATTTGTTTAATTCGATTTGGATATGAGGGGGAAAATGAATTGAATATCATATAGGTATGTTAGTGTGATCTTTGAAGGGGCAATCTTGTACTAAAGGTGTACGAGCTACCTTTTTGTGTATTCAACTCACTTTTGAGGAAGTGCTGCTCAACTACTTTATTAAAGGGGTTTTGTTTGTGGAGCAGTTTCCAGATTCGTTTTCGATTACATTACTTGGCAGTGCGGGTGGAGCAGCAAAAGCAGTGTTAGCAATTTTGAATCAAGCGGTAGTAAATGAAAAAGATCCAATTTATGAAGTGATAAAGAATGTGAACTTCCATTTGGTGGATATAAAACAAAAAGATAAAAGTTATTATAATGAGTTGTTTCCAAATTTGAAAGAGCAATTTTTTTTATATGAAATAAACCTTCAAGATGTAGTCAAATTTAAACATCATTTAAAGGAAAAAAGAACGAAGGTTGTTATTGATGTTTCAGGTGCAGATACAATTAGGGTACTGAGTTGTTGTAATGACCTTGGCATTTGTTATATTAATTCGGCTTTGGAAAATGAGGCAGTAGATCAAGACGATAGTTTACTTGGTTTTCAGCTTACGGAAAGGTATACGAGGTTTGAGAAGGAGAAAGAAACATTTACAAATACAAGAGCGATTATAGGCTCAGGTATGAATCCTGGTGTTGTTCAATGGATGGTTGTTGAGCTTATGAAAGAACGTCCAAATGAAAAGCCGCGAGCATGCTATATTGTAGAACATGATAATTCATTTTTGAATGATAAAGAGCTTATAAAACCTCATACACTTTATGCATCATGGGCAGTTGAGCGTTTTCTTGATGAAGCGATATGGAGTTATCCTATGTATATGAGTCATCATCGTCCACTTTACTTTTATGAGGATGTATATGCTTCAGAGTATAAAGTAAAGTTAGGTGAAAAAGAATTTTATGGTTGCTTAATGCCACATGAAGAAGTTTTAATTTTAGGGAAATCTTTTAATATGGAAGTGGGTTTTCTTTATCGGATCAATGAGTATACAACAAACTTAATTAGACAGAACTTAGACAAAGTGGAAGATTTATGGAATTGGAATCGTAAAGTATTTAATCCAGCAGAAGATGATATTATAGGAGAAGATTTAGTCGGTGTGTTACTCGTTTATGAACATAATGAGACATACATGTATAATGTAATGAATAGTAGCCAAGTTTTTCAAAAATATAAAACAAATGCGACGTACTTCCAAGTAGGGTGTGGAATTTATGCTGGCTTATGTAGTTTACTGTTAGATACTTTTGGACAAGGCGCTTATTATGTAGAAGAATTATTATTAAATACTGAAAGTAAGTATGGGGAATATTTAAATTTATATATGAAGGATTTTGTAGTAGGACATAATAATTTTACAGATGGATTGCTAAATGATAGGGTAAGATGGATATAAATTGTAACTGAAAAGGAAGGAGCTGTATCTCCTTCCTTTTAGTATTAGAAGGTTACATGTTGCCCTGAAAGCAATTTCATACTTATAATTTAAGTAGATAACAGTGGAAATGTTTTTTTGTATCGATCAAGGGGAGTTTTCATATGAACAAATACAAGAGCTTGATTTATGAAGAAAGAGAAGCTTTAAAAGTATTTATATTATTATTCTATATTATATTCTTTTTATATGACGCTATATATTATTTTGTATATCCCGCTATGAATATTAATGGAACAACGGTAGGATGGCCAAAAGGTAGCCTTGGGATAGGTGTATATATATTTGTAATATCATTATTTCCTATTTCAATATATCTTCAAAAAAGAGGCTATGTATATTCTGTAAAATATTTATTTTTATTTGGTTACATGTTTATCAACCTTATTAATAATTTAATGATTTATTTGCGAACGGATAGGGCTTTTGAACATGGTAGTATGGTAGAAATGTTATTAATTTTATTTGCACCGGTTTTCGTGAACAGAAAATATTTTTATTTAGTTTCCTTTAGTGTAATTGGAAAGTACGTATTTTTTACATTGATATTACAAGATTTAAAAGTTGTGATTCCACTTGTTTTATGTATATTCTATTTCATTATTTCACATTCTTTGTTAAAACGATTTCAGTCTTATGTAAGAACGGTTGTTGAGATGATGAACAATATGAAAGAGACGGAAAATTTAGCTGTTATTGGGACAATGTCTACAACAATTGCTCACGAAATTCGAAATCCATTAACAGCTTTAAAAGGGTTTACGCAAATGCAAAAAGAAAGAAACCCTGCTGATACGATGAGCTATGACATTATGTTACAAGAAATTGAAAGGATTAACGGGTTTGTTAGTGAATTGATGTTATTAGGAAAACCGAAACCAACAAATTATGAATGGTGTAATATAGGGGACATCCTTTTATATGTTGTACAGTTAATGGAAAGCTATGCGACTCAATATAAAGTGAAATTTAATTTGCAAGTAGATGGAAATTTACCCGTTATAAATGGTGATGATAAGCAATTAAAACAAGTGTTGTTAAACATCATCAAAAATGGAATTGAATCGATGCCAGGAGGCGGGAATATTCGGATTCTGGCATATGAAAAAGCTGGAGAGAACTTGTGTATTTCTGTTGAAGATCAAGGTCTTGGGATAGAAAATGAGAAAATAGAAAAGATCGGAAAAGCTTTTTATACAACAAAAGAGAATGGTACAGGTCTTGGATTAATGATTACATATAAAATTATTGAAGAACATCAAGGGAGTATCGCGATTGAAAGTAGTATGGGGATAGGAACGAAAGTGGAAATTTATTTACCAACAGTGTAGTGCATTAGACGAAATTACTTTTCAGAAAAGTGTTCTTGTTGTGTAAATATAAACATTTTATAAAATGTTTCAAGAAGGGTTTTTTTTATAAAAAACTTCGTTTATAATGGAGGAAAATATCGACATAGAGCTTTTAGCTCATGTAACGGTTCAGTAGTGTTATGAAAAGAAAAGAAGGGGTGCACGCGCATCCTTTTTTCTATGCGGATATGATGAAAGGGGTGGTATGATGGAATTAACATTAAATTCGACTGTATGTTTACACACGATTCAATTTCGAAAAGAGCAAAAGAACTATATTGTAAAAGATACGATTACAGGAGAGACATATGAAATGCCGCCACTTTGGATTGATGCACTAGCAATGATGCGTGACGGTTTTTTATTGGGAGAAATTGAGGAGAAATTAAAAGAAGAATATCCAGCAGAAGAAGTAAATATGGTAGCATTTACGAGGCAACTGTTAGAGCTAGAACTTGTCGAAATGGTAGATGGAGAAGAGATAGCTTGTACAAAGAAGAAAGATAAAGATTATTTAGCTTGGATACGACCGAGGGTGGAGCAATTCTTTTTTAACTTAAATAAAAAATATAAAAGCAAAGGTCAAAAGTGATCTTTGCTTTTTTTGTAGACCATGTTTAAAAAATAACAGCGAATGCCCTTGCGAAAGCACCGTCACTATTTTTAATTTTTAAAGGTGCTGCTGAGAAAAAGAATCGTTTCGCTTTAATGGCATCTAAGTTTGTTAAGTTTTCAATTAAGTAAATATTATTTCCTAACAGTATGTGATGAATCGGTGATGTTTCTGTCGTTACCTCATCAGGAGAAATAAAATCTAAACCGACAGATTTTACTTTTAATTGAACTAGTTCTTCAGCTAATTCTTCGGAAAGATAAAACGCTTCTTTCTCATAAGCTTCGGTATTCCATTTATTAGATAGATTGGAATGGAAAATGACAATATCGCCTTCTTTTATGTCGACAGTATGTAATACTTCCTTAGGTAATTTTCGCTCTTGAACATGAGTCACATCGATAAGAACAGCTTCGCCTACAAATTGATTTAGGGGTAATTGATCAATAGTGGTTGCGCCTGAAATGAAATGAGCAGGCGCATCACAATGCGTACCAACATGAACGACAGAATGAAAATTCGTAACTTGATAACCTGTTTCTTCAACGCTTGTAATGGCTTCTAGTTGGATTTTTGGTGTTCCAGGAAATTGAGACATATTATTTTCAAACGTTTGTGATAGATCAATTACTTTCATTTTACATACCTCCAATATATTTTTTTCAAATAATAAAAAGCCCATCCTTCATAATCAAGAAAGATGAGCTTTACATACTAGTTGAGTTTTATCCTGCAAAATGCAATGCATTTTGCAGGAATTAGCACCTATTCAGTTTGCATAAACTGAGGTTGCTAGGCTTCAAAGGACCGGTTCCTCAGCCTCTCTTGATAAAGGTTTATTCGATTTTAAATTCTGAATATTCGTGATATTTAAATTGTAATTCATTTCCTTTTTTCGCGCAATACAAATTAGGTGTTCACCCAAATAAAGTTGCTCGCATATTGTAGCTTATGTAAGTAGACTGTTGCGAAGGAGTGAGTGCAGTGACAGGGAATGTATTAAATTATTATGCCGGTGGAAATACAGCTAGAGGATTTCACAGCTTATACGAAGAGAATTTGAAGGGGCTAGACAGGTTGTTTATTTTAAAGGGAGGCCCAGGAACGGGAAAATCTTCTTTAATAAAGGCAATAGGGCGTGAATGGGTTGAAAAAGGATATGATATTGAACTTTTGCATTGTTCTTCTGATAATAAGTCAGTTGATGGGGTGATTATTCCGAAATTAAAAGTAGGAATTGTTGATGGAACATCACCGCATGTTATTGAGCCGAAAATGCCAGGAGTTATTGAAGAGTATATAAATTTAGGAGTTGCTTGGGACTCAGATAAATTAAGAAAGCAGAAGTTAGAAATTGAACGGTTTGTATTAGAAGCGGGCAAGGCTTTCAAATCTGCTTACGGATGTTTTAAAGAGGCGTTAGTTATACATGATGAGTGGGAGAAAATATATATTAATAACATTGATTTTAATAAAGCAAATGAACTAACAGAACAGCTAATTCAGAAATTATTTGCAGATAAAAAGGGAGAACAATCGATTGTGAAACATCGTTTTTTAGGAGCTGCTACACCGAAAGGAGCAGTTGATTTTGTTCCTAATTTAACAGAAGGATTACCACATCGTTATTTTATAAAAGGACGCCCGGGTTCTGGAAAATCAACAATGCTTAAAAAGTTATCGAAGGCAGCAGAAGAAAAAGGTTTTGACGTTGAAGTATATCATTGCGGATTTGACCCGAATAGTCTTGATATGGTTATCGTAAGAGAATTAGGATTTGCAATTTTTGATAGTACCGCACCACATGAATATTTTCCAAGTCGCGAAGGTGATGAGATTATAGATATGTATACTCTTATTGTTAAACCAGGGACGGATGAGAAGTATGCTACAGAAATTCGTGACGTTTCCATTCAATATAAAGCAAAAATGAATGAGGCAATGTCTTTCTTAGCAAAAGCAAAATCAGTTCGTGATAAATTAGAACGAATTTATATTGCTGCTATGGATTTTTCAAAAGTGGATGCATATAAAGAGGAAATTCAAAAAGAGTTTGAACGAATTACTGCTACTGTAATTGAAAAGAAAAAATAAGTGCTTTATTGAGCTGTCAGAAATTGTCTGACAGCTGTTTTGGTATATAGTAAAATTAGTCGTATATTTGTCGAATTCCCAGGGAAATAATCAAAAAATGGAGATGGTATGAAATGAGAGAGAAAATTGAATTAGAACTAGAGCGAATTGAAAAAGAGAATGGTGTGAAAATTTTATTCGCTGTGGAATCAGGGAGTCGGGCGTGGGGGTTTCCATCGAAAGATAGTGATTATGATGTTAGGTTTGTTTATATACACCCTGTAGAATGGTATTTATCAATCCATGATAAGCGTGATGTAATCGAATATCCAATTAGTGATGATTTAGACATAAGTGGTTGGGATATTAAAAAGGCATTGCAACTATTCGCGAAGTCAAATCCAGCTTTACTTGAGTGGATTCGATCACCAATTTTTTATTCGAAAAACTCTAACTTTCCAGAGCAGCTTCAGCAAAAGAGTGAAAAGAATTTTGATCCAAAAGCAACGATATATCATTACTTACATATGGCTTCAAAAAATTATCGTGAATTTTTGCAAGGTGAAAATGTAAAGTTGAAAAAGTACTTTTATGTATTACGTCCTATTTTAGCCTGTCAGTGGCTAGAAGAGAAAGGGACATTACCTCCAGTAGAATTTGACCAATTACTTATAGAACTATCTATAGAACGTAGTGTATTGAATGAGATTGAGAAGTTGTTAGTAAAGAAAAAAGCGGGTACGGAATTAGATGTTGGATTGAAAGTTCAGGCGTTAAATCAATTTTTAGAAGAACAAATTGATTATTATCAGCAATACGTGAAAGGGATTGAAAAGGGATTAGGGATTGATATTGAGAGTTTGAATACATTATTTCGAGATATGTTGTTTGAAGTATATGAAAAAGAGCACAAGTGAGTTTGTGCTCTTTTTTATCCCGCATTAACGGGCAGTAAGACTCCCACCTCAAGATTCGGCTGGAGCGAAGAAGTTAGGTGGGAGGTCAACTGCCCGTAAACGCCCGATTGGTGAGGGCTGATTAAAGTTTCACTTTATTTTGTAGGAATAAAGAAAACAGATATAGCTGCGATAAGACCTGCAAAGGAGAATAAGTAAAAATTCCACGCCAAGTCATATTGCATTGTCATAATAATACCGACAAGAATAGGGCCAGCAATCGCACCAACTCGGCCAAGTCCAAGTCCCCAGCCTAAGGAGGTAGCTCGTATATGTGATGGGAAGTATTGTGTTACATAAGCATTTAATATTTGAGTAATACCGACTGATCCAATTCCAGCAAGACCAATTAAAAGATAAATGATTGTAACAGATGGTTTAATTGTTAATAGTCCAATACATATGGCTGCCATAAGATAGGAGATACTAATAACAATTTTTGCTCCTATACGATCGGCAATCGCCCCAGCAAATAATGCACCGATAGCTGCAGTAATATTTAGTATAAGTAGAAATGATAAACTAGATCCAAGAGGGTATCCTGCCTGGCGCATCATCTGTGGTAGCCAAGTATTTAAACCGTATATTAAAAACATTCCCATTATATAAGTGAGCCAAAAAAGTAGTGTTGCTTTTATGTAATCTTTTGAGAATAACGTAAGAAATCCATTTTTCTTTTGTATATTAGATGGTGTTTCAGGAATTTCATCTTTTACATGGAATACAATTTGAAAGCGATTAAGAATTTTATTTACTTCTTCTTGTCGATTTCGCGATAATAAAAATTGAATGGACTCAGGTAAATAACGAATAATGAAAGGAATGAGGAGTAGCGGAATCATTCCGATGCCAAACATAATTCTCCATCCGAAATCTTCTAGCATAAACATGGATAAAATAGCGCCTAACACGATACCTAAAGGATAGCCGGTAAACATAAGAGCATAAATAAAAGATTGCCGTTTTTTTGGTGAATATTCAACAGTAAGTGCTGAAGCCGTTGGGATAACACCGCCTAATCCGATTCCTCCGATAAATCGAGATAACCCAAATAATTCAGGAGAAGGAGCAATTGCAGCTAAGCCCATTGTGATAGAAAAAAGGGCTAAACAGCATATAAGTGTCCATTTTCGTCCAATTAGATCTGTAATGGTTCCAACTAGAATAGCACCAATAAACATCCCAAATAAAGCATAGCTGGCAATTGTTCCAGCGTGGGCTGGTGATAGTGCCCAGCTTTTGTCTTCTAGGAGCTTTGGCAGAACGGCGCCGTAAATACCTAAATCATATCCGTCAGCTAGAATGGCTAGCCAACAAATAAAAACAACAAGTTTTGTAATAGAACTTGAAAAGATAGTTTCTGTAGATTCTAGATGAGGTGGAGCAGAAGGTTGCATAGTATTCACTCCTTTTATTTGTAGATGAATATATTATTTTATTTAATGTTAATATTTCCCTGCGTATGTCGAAATTTATATGAAAAATAAAAAAGTTCAACAGGATTCCCGTTGAACTTCTTTGTTTTTTTATTCGTTATCAACTCGCTTTAATGGTTGATCTGCTGGACCTTCCATAACATCCCCATCAATTGAAAAACGGGAACCGTGACAAGGGCAATCCCAAGTACAATCACCGCTATTCCATTCAACTTCACAGCCGAGGTGTGTGCAAGTTGTATCGACGATATGTAATTTTCCTTCTTTATCTTTATAAGCACCTGCTCGTTTACCGTTGACATGTACAACAGAACCTTCGCCAACTTCAAGATTTTCTGGCTTACGTAATGCGGTTTCAATTTTTCCTTCAATTAAGTGTTTAGCAACATCAATGTTCTGAGAGAGGAAAGTTTTTATATCCGGATTTGCATGAAAGCGTGATGGTGCAAACAGTTCTTTATATGGGCTGTGGACTTTTAGAATGGAGTCCTTCAGTAAATGAGCTGCTGCAGTTCCAGTCGTCATTCCCCATTTACGATATCCAGTTGCCACAAATATATTTGGATTCCTTTCGTTAATATGTCCGATATAAGGGAGTTTATCTAGCGTGATTAAATCTTGCGCTGACCATCTATAAGGAATTTCATCTACTCCAAAAGTAGATTCAGCAAAGGAATATAGTGCATCATAATGAAGCATCGTATTAATTCCTTGGCCTGTTTTATGGCTCTCTCCGCCAATCAATATCAAATTTTCTCCATTGCTTGTCGTATAACGTATGGAGCGTTTTGGATCATCGATACTTAAATACATGCCCCCTGGATAATCCGTTTTTGCTTTTATTGCGAGGGCATAGGAGCGTTCTGCGTACATTCGCGTAAAGAAAAAGCTATTAGCATCATAAAAAGGAAAATGTGAACAAGAGACAATATATTTACAAGTGATGCGATGGTCACCCTTTGTAATAACTTGTGGATAATCTCCTTTTTCCACATCAATGGCTGTTGTTTGCTCATAAACTTTTCCGCCCATTTCCACAAACTTTTCTAAAAGTGTTTTTAAATAAAGGAGGGGATGGAATTGCGCTTGATTTTTCATCACAAGTGCAGATTGTACGGGAATAGGAATCGACAGGGATTGAACATAGTCACAAGGAATATTTAATTTTTGATAGGCTTCATATTCTTTCGTTAAATTTCGCAGGCCATTATTGGTAGTTGTATATAAATACGAATCTTCATTTGTGAAATTACAGTCGATTTTATATGTTTGTACAGTCTCGTTTATGAATTGTAGAGCTTTACTATTTGATTCGTAGTAAAGCCTGGCTTTTTCAACACCAAAATTGTTTATTAATTCATCATAAATAAGATCATGTTGAGCTGTTACTTTTGCGGTTGTATGCCCAGTTGTTCCATTTAAAACAGAACCAGAATCAATTAAAACGACTTTCATTCCTTCTTTAGCGAGTAAATAGGCGGTGGTAATGCCTGTAATACCAGCTCCGATAACAGCAACTTCTGTCTTTATATTTTCGGATAAATGAGGAAAAGTAGGAAATTGAGTAGATTCAATCCAATAGGATGATGGTAACTGCGGAAATGTGTCATCTGTCATTTTGAAAACCTCCAAATTAGAACAATTTTCCTTTTAATATTTCCATATTATATGGAATTCATGTATGTTGTTTTCGTAGCGTTTTATTTTTACTAAACGAAAGAAAAAATATTTTAATATAATTATTTTATTGGGGCAGTATGAAGAAGTAGGATTTATATAAAGCTAAATTCAAGTGATTCCATTTGTTGATTACATAGATAGTTCTTGAATAAGATAGAGTCTATATTGTTTAAGTGGATATGTATATATACCTGATAAAGCCTTATGAAATCTATGCTTTTTCTTTAGTGAAATAAAGTATAATTATAAAAATATAACCAACTTTTATTACTAGGTCATAAAAGTTGTTGACAATATAGAAATTCTATTGTTATGATTCATCATGTGGAAAGGTTGATAGAGAGTAAAAAGAGAAATGTTTTTCATTGATAATAAAAGCGAAAATTAAGTGACGATAGAGTGAGTATATTTTCCTTATGATAAATGCTTTTTGGATCACGTAGTAAAATCAATCTGGAAGCAAGAATTGATATATGCAAGTTGCGCGGGGCGCGGCATAAGAAAGGGGCAAAAGGATGAAGGAGCTTCATACGTTTGGGTGGTATGCAGCACGTGTAGCACCACATTTGCCGAAAAAAGCATTTAAACCAGTTCCTAATCGATTATTTGGTGGACTGGCTTATTTACTTGTAGCATTGGCTGGTTTAATAACGATCGGTGTATTTGAATTGAATGTGTGGGCAAATCTAGGAATTGCAATTGTTCTTGGATTATGTTTTGCTTCACTTGGATTTTTAGGACATGAAATTTTACATGGAACAGTTGTAAGAAAGGCATGGCTTCGTGATTTTTTAGGTGCGATAGCATTTATGCCATTATCAACTGGCCCAAAACTTTGGAGAAAGTGGCATAATGCAACGCATCATGTTCACACACAGCATGAAGAGAATGATCCAGATGCATGGCCGACATTTGAGAAACTGAAAAAGAGTAAGTTTTTGAGTTGGGTATATCGCATGCCTCTTCATGTACGTTCATTCTTTAGTTTCCTGTCACTAACAATTCAATTTACGTTACATTCGACTCGAATGTTTTTTCATTTTATAAAAGAATTTAAGTCATCCAATCAAAAATCTGTATGGCTTCAACTTCTTTTGCCCTGGACAGTTTGGATTAGTTTATTGTTTATTATGGGACCTACAAAGTGGTTCTTTGCATACGTGATTCCGTTGTTAATTGCTAACTTTATTGTAATGGCGTATATTGCAACAAATCACCGCTTAAATCCTATTGTTCCAGTAAATGATCCTTTAGCAAACTGTTTATCAGTAACAGTACCGCGCTGGGTAGACGTTTTACATTTCAATTTCTCATACCATACAGAACATCATCTGTTTCCTGCTATGAGTTCTAAATACTATCCATTAGTAAAAGATAAAATTAAAGAAATGTGGCCGGAACGCTATCACGAAATGCCGATGACAAAAGCTTTGGCAGCACTTTGGAATACACCACGTGTGTATTATCACGGAAGTGAATTAGTTGATCCGCATAGGGAGCATTTCTATGGTTCTTTAGGAAATGGATTGGATCCTCATAATATTTCATATCGTGAGGAACATATAGAGGAAAAAGAGACTATAAAAAAAGTAAATCAATAATAGACATATTTTACGATGAAAAAGCAAGCTCTCTTAGAGCTTGCTTTTTGTTATAAAGAGACTTCTTTCTTGTTCTTCGTCTTGACCTGGACAGAGTTATTTTCTTTTCGTTGAAGTCGTTTTTCTAGAAGACTAACAAGATAAGTAAATAGAAGAACTAGTGCGAGATAGTATACACCAACAATGATATATGTATCTAATTGCTGGAAGTTACCTGCGGCAATTGATAAACCGGATCCCCATAATTCGGACATTCCTACGTAAGCAACAAGTGAAGAATCTTTTAATCCAATAATAAATTGGTTCCCTAGAGGGGGAAGAGACAGACGAAATGCTTGTGGTAATATAATCCGGCGCATCGCTAAAGGGTAAGGCATCCCTAAAGAGCGAGCAGCTTCCAATTGTCCCCGGTCAACGGACTGAATGGATCCGCGGAAAATTTCAGTAATATATGCACCGTTATGAATTGCTAAAGCAATTGCTCCTGCCCAAAAAGGGGTAAAAACAACAACGGATGTAATCCCAAAATAGAGAATCGCGATTTGAACAATTAAAGGTGTACCACGAATAATGGCGATGTATACATGAGCAATACTATTTAAAACCTTATTGTTAGAGATTCGAAAGAAAGCGACTAGTAATCCAATTAGTGAACCGAGTAATAGGGATGTTAATGTTAATTGTAATGTGACAATAGTAGCCTTTAAGAGTGTGGGATAGGTAGAGATAAAAATTTCAAACATATGTGTCACCTCATATTGTATGGATTTTAGTAGGGAATGAAATACCCCACATAAAAAGTGGGGCATAATGTATGAAACATTTGACTAGCTAATTTACTTCGTTTTTTCCTCTTCACCGAGAATATTACGCCCAAACCATTTTTTACTGATCTTTTCATACGTACCATCTTTAATGATTTCATCTAAAGCTTTATTTACTTTCTCAACCATTTCTTTATCATCTTTACGAATAGCAATTCCCATTTCATCAAGATTTAATGGTTTTCCAGCTTCTTTTATATTTGATTTACCTTCTTTGATCATACGTAAACCGACCATTTGATCAGTGATTACTGCATCAATACGTCCAGGCTCTAAGTCCATAAGTGCCGTAATATCGCTATCATATTCTGTGATTTGATCTGTATGTTTTGCAACAAGGTCTTTAAAGGTACTAGCTTTTACAACACCAATTTTCTTACCTTTCAAATCTTCTGGAGAAGAGATAGATGTATTCTTTTTAGCCACAAAAATTTGGGCACCAGAACGATAATAAGGATTGGAGAAACTAACAGCTTTTAAGCGTTCTTCTGTAATTGCCATACTGCCCAATATAGCATCATATTTTTTCGATTGTAGACCTTGAATTAGCGTTTCCCATGGATTTGTAATAGGAGTGGGTTTCATATTCATTTTTTTCGCAAGTGCCTCACCAATTTCCACATCAAAACCGGCAAGCTTTCCGTCATTTTCTTTATAGTTAAAAGGTTTATATAAGCCACTCATCGCATAACGAAATTCTTTTTCACCATTTGAAGAAGTAGTAGCACTTTCCTTACTACAGGCTCCTAGTATGAAGGATGTACATAATGTAATACTCGCAACAATGGTTAATAGTTTTCTTTTCATAAAACCCCTCCTATATATTGATCATACGGATGGTTTTAAGTATGTTACTGAGATATTTTATTTGGACAATTAGTTGTGCACCGTATGAATGTATTTCTTTTCATTTGAAACAGAAGTTACATTATAAAACGTTGCGTAAAAATTGTTTTGCTCGTTCATGTGATGGAGCTGAAAAGAATTGTGCTGGCGGAGCGTCCTCTACAATCTTTCCGTCATCCATAAATATGACGCGATCAGCTACATCTCTTGCGAAATTCATTTCATGAGTAACAATAATCATGGTCATTCCTTCTTCAGCAAGTTCTTTCATAACTTGCAATACTTCTCCAACAAGTTCAGGGTCTAAGGCTGAGGTAGGTTCATCAAATAGCATAATTTTAGGGTTCATAGCAAGAGCTCGTGCAATCGCAACGCGTTGCTTTTGACCACCTGAAAGTAGGTGAGGAGTTACATCCGCCTTATCTTGTAGGCCGACTTTTTGTAGGAGTTGATTCCCAACATCCTTCGCGTCTGCTGTCTCCAATTTTTTTACGTGAATAGGAGCTTCTATGATGTTTTCTAGTGAGGTCATATGAGGAAAGAGGTTAAAGTGTTGAAAAACCATACCGACATTTTCACGGACTTTGTTTAAATTTGAATGCTTTGGATCAATTCGTTCACCTTGTAAGTGAATTTCACCTTCATCGTACATTTCTAAAAAGTTAAGACAGCGAAGTAATGTACTTTTGCCGGAACCACTGGCACCGATTAAAACAACAACTTCTTTTTCTTTTACTTCTAAATCAATTCCTTTTAAAACATCAAGTGAGCCGAATGATTTTACTAGATTTCGAACTTGAATCATACAAAACCCCCAGTCAAAAATATATTTACAAATGTTGCCCCGTATTTCTGTTATTAGTCATAAATTGTCAGAATCCTTTATTTTTTTCAGGGGGATTTAATATTCAAAGAAATAATGATTTTTAAAATCCTTATATCTTTCTATAACGAAAATATGGATAATAATATATAGGTAGTACTTATATTGCTTATAAGAAGGGGGAAAGAAGAGATGGGAAAAGAAAGAAAAACATTTTCTTTTGGCTTACGTACACAACTTATGCTATTCACTACAGTTTTAGCTTTAATTACATATTCAACAAGTTTAATTTTCATTTACGTTATATATGATTATTTTCAAAGTTATGTAAGTCAAACTGTTTATAATATTATCGTTATGTTATTAGGTGTAGTATGGTCTGGAATTTTAGCGTATGGGGCAGCAATATTTTTAATTAAACCACTTCGAAAGTTGGAAGAAGCAGCAAGGAAAGCGGCTGAAGGTGATATTCGTGAAGATGTCCCATTGCCAAAGACCGATGATGAGATTAAATCTTTAAGTGTTGCATTTAATATGATGCTAGGGAACTTAAGGGGCATGGTAAAAAATATCGATACTACATTTTCGTATACAAATAATCAAGTTCAGCAAATTAGAAAACAAACAGGTGAAGCGACAAAGCAAGCACAAGGTGTGTCTGAAACTCTTGCGGAGATTTCTTCCGGTGCCGAGCAATCAGCAGCATCGATTCAAGCGATCGTTTCTACTGTTGATACAACGACTTCTATTGCAAATGAAGTAGAAGGAAAAGCAAAACAGTCTGACGAGTTGTCTTCAGAAATGGTTCAAGCTTTAGGACAAAGTACACGTGTCTTTACTTCTTTAATTCAAGGTATTCAAACATTGGCGAGAGAAAATGAAGATTCGATGGAAAATGTACAGAAATTAGAAGAGCGAATGAAACAAGTTGAACATATTGTTTCTGTTGTGAGTGAGATTGCTAGTCAAACGAATTTATTAGCACTCAACGCTTCTATTGAGGCAGCTCGTGCAGGAGAGCATGGAAGGGGCTTTGCAGTTGTAGCAGAAGAAGTACGTAAACTTGCTGATGAAAGTGATCATTCCGCAAGAAATATATCGCAGTTATTACGGGATATGCAAGATGAAGTACAGCAAGTCGCATTGAAAATGACAGAGCAGGTGAAGACAGCTAAAGAAGAGGCGAAACGCGGAGAAGCTACAGAATTAATTTTAAAAGAAATGTCATCAAGTGTTATGGAAGTAGCCGATGCAACCAAGCAAATTAGTAGTTATATGAATGAACAAGCGAGTCACATTCATCAAACAGGAGCACAAACAAAGGCTGTAGCAGCAATTGCGGAAGAAACGTCAGCTGGTTCACAAGAAGTGGCACGTGTGACATTACAACAGTCTAAAAATATGATAGCAATCGATCAATTATTAAAAGACTTAGAGAAGCAATCAGCGGATTTAAAACAAACAATTGAACGGTTTTCAATGTAAAAGAGAAGAACAGAATGCAGTGACCCCTGTCAAGTAGACAGTATTAAAAAAGCGCAACTAAGCAACCTGAGTTCTATATTTATATGGACTCAGGTTATTTAATTTCTTTTGAAATCTTTGATGATTATAAAAGTGCATATATTTACGCACGGCAAGTTTGACCTCATTCGCTTTATGGAAGGAGTGTAAATGAAAACACTCTGCCTTAAAGTGACTGAAGAAGTTTTCCATACAAGCATTATCCCAACAGTTGCCTCTTCGAGACATACTTGCCTTCATCTGATATTTTTTAAGTAATTGATTATATTGACGAGATGTATACTGGGACCCTTGATCACTATGTAAGAGGATTCCCTTCATATTTCGTTTTTTTTTTGCCTTTTTAAGTGTATCTAACACAAGTTTTAAGTCGTTTCTACGACTGGTTTCATAGGCAACAATCTCATTATTGTATAAATCCTTAATAGCGGATAAGTACAAGCGCTGTCCATTGAAAATCAAATAGGTAATATCGGTTACCCATTTCTCATTCGGTTTTGAAGCTTGAAACTCCCTATTTAGATGGTTCTCTGAAATCACATAAGCTTCTTTTTTTCCGTAATAAGGTCGTTTTTTCCTAATTACGGCTTTGATACCTAGTTCACTCATCAATCTTTGGATGCGTTTATGATTCAAATGAAGGTTATATGTGGCTTTCAGCCACACTTGTATTCTTCTATATCCATAAATTCCTCTTAATTTTTTATGACACTCCAATATCTTTTTCTTAATTTCGATATCCTCTGATTGTTTTTTTGAAGGCGTCGTATGCCGTTTTATCCATTTGTAGTACCCACTTCTGGTTACACCAGCAATATCGCATAGAATGGTCACTGTATAACCTGTTTTTGTCATTTCATGGATGACTTCGAATTTTTTCGTTTTGGATACGACTTTCATTCCTCCTTTTACATTCCTAAGAGCTTTTTTAACATTTCATTTTCCGCTTCTAATCGTCGGATCTTAGCTTCAGGATCTTCGGGTCTAACCCTTGGTCTACCTAAACCTGGTCCTTTCGCTTTACCGCGTTTTTCTTCTAGTCCTTTGATTCCTTCAGCTTCAAAGTATTTCACCCAACGACTTACAACCGAGTGATGAATACCCAATTCTTTCGCAATGGTTTTATAGCTCATGCCTTCTTTTAAGTATAAATCTATAGCTTTTTTCTTAAATTCTACATCGTAAGTGACTCTAATTTTTCCCATAAAAAAATCCCCTCCATAGTAAACAGGTTAATGTGCTTTCTTTTTCCTGTCTACTATAAGGGGATCATATCAGAATGCTGTTCTTCTCTTTTTTTAGCTAGATTTAATATCTACAGTTAAAAAGTATAAACTATGAACGTTTCCGCAACATTCTTTTCTGTCCCTTTCGGATGAAAATTATAGCGAGCTATAATATTAAAAGGGGTGTCTTTTATGAAAAAAGAAAAAAGACAACGATTAATTAAACAATTTGTAAAGGAGTATGAAATAGAGAAGCAAGAAAGATTAGTAGAATTGTTAGCAAAAAAAGATGTATTAGTAACACAAGCTACAGTTTCTCGAGATATTCGTGAGTTAAACTTAACGAAGGTACCTTCTCAAGAAGGATTAATGATATATAAATTTTTCTCAGAAGAGCATTTACAAACTGATATAAAGTTAAAGAAAAAATTACGAGAGGTTGTTGTAAAAATTGATTGTGTAGATCAATTAATGGTTATTAAAACATTACCCGGTAATGCACATGTTATTGGTGTTTTGTTTGATGAGTTAGATTGGAAAGAAAAAATAGGATGTATATGTGGAAATGATACATGCCTTATAATTTCTCAGTCGAAATCAGATAGGGAGATTTTAGAAGAAAGGTTAAATTTAATTATTTAGATGCAAAATCCTGTTTTTAATAAAAATTAAAAACAGGATTTTTTTAAAATACGGAAGTTAAATATTCAGCATATATGCGTAATATATGTATTTTTTTATTGAAAAAGCGGGATGGAATGTTATAAAAATACAAATTTATATGATTTTTAAAAAATAACTTGTTTAATATTTCACAATGATAATGTAGATGTTTTCACAAAGATGAAAGCGCGTAGCATTTATTATGTACTTGTAAGACATCAAACATATTTAAAAGGAGGTACAACAAATGAAGCATCCGATACATGTTACTTCAGAAATTGGGGAATTACAAACAGTTTTATTAAAACGACCTGGTAAAGAAGTGGAAAACTTAACGCCAGATTATTTGCAACAATTATTATTTGACGATATTCCATACTTACCAATTATTCAAAAAGAGCATGATTATTTTGCACAAACATTACGCAATCGAGGTGTTGAAGTTCTTTATTTAGAAAAACTAGCTGCTGAGGCATTAGTAAATAAAAAACTTCGAGAAGAATTTGTTGATCGTATTTTAGAAGAAGGACAGGCTGACGTAAATGTTGCACATCAAACTTTAAAAGAATATTTACTTTCCTTTTCAAATGAAGAATTAGTTCAAAAAATTATGGGTGGTGTACGGAAAAACGAAATTGAAACAAGTAAGAAGACACATTTATACGAATTAATGGAAGATCATTATCCGTTTTACTTAGACCCAATGCCTAATTTATATTTTACTCGTGATCCAGCAGCTAGCGTGGGCGATGGTTTAACGATAAATAAGATGAGAGAACCGGCGCGTAGACGTGAATCATTATTCATGGAGTACATCATTAAATATCATCCAAGATTTGCAAATCACAATGTGCCAATTTGGCTAGATCGTGATTATAAGTTTCCGATTGAAGGTGGCGATGAGCTAATTTTAAATGAAGAAACAATTGCAATTGGAGTATCTGCCCGTACGTCAGCTAAAGCAATTGAACGTTTAGCTAAAAATCTTTTTAGCCGACAAAATAAAATTAAGAAAGTGTTAGCAATAGAAATTCCAAAATGCCGAGCATTTATGCATTTAGATACAGTGTTTACAATGGTTGATTATGACAAGTTTACAATTCACCCAGCCATTCAAGGGCCAAAAGGAAATATGAATATTTATATTTTAGAAAAAGGCCCAGATGTGGAAACTCTTAAAATTACACATCGTACTTCTTTAACGGAAGCATTAAAAGAGGTATTAGGTTTAAGTGAATTAGTTCTTATTCCTTGTGGAGGAGGAGATGCAATTGCTTCCGCTCGTGAACAATGGAATGACGGTTCTAATACATTAGCAATTGCGCCAGGTGTAGTTGTTACATATGATCGCAACTATGTATCCAATACGTTATTACGGGAACATGGTATAGAGGTCATTGAGGTGCTAAGTTCGGAATTATCTCGTGGTCGTGGGGGTCCACGTTGCATGAGTATGCCAATTGTTCGTAAAGATATTTAGTATAAATAACGGAGAAAGTAGGGATGAAGTATGTTAATGACTAGACCAAATTTAAAAGGAAGAAGCTTTCTAGCTGAAAAAGATTTTACACAAGAAGAATTATTATATTTTCTAGATTTAGCAGCAGAATTAAAAGAGAAAAAGAAAAACGGTGTCCCACATCATTATTTAGAAGGTAAAAATGTAGCGCTATTATTTGAAAAAACCTCTACTCGTACGCGATGTGCATTTACAGTAGCATGTACAGATTTGGGAGCGAACCCTGAATATTTAGGGAAAGGTGATATTCAGCTTGGGAAAAAAGAATCCGTAGAGGATACAGCAAAAGTGTTAGGACGCATGTTTGACGGAATTGAGTTTCGTGGATTTAATCATGAAACTGTAGAATCTTTAGCACAAAATTCTGGTGTGCCGGTTTGGAATGGATTAACAGATATGTGGCATCCAACACAAACACTTGCAGATTTATTAACAATTAGAGAACATGTAGGGAAATTAAAAAATGTGAAGCTCGTTTACGTTGGAGATGGACGAAATAATGTTGCTAATAGCTTACTAGTTGGTGGAGCGATCGTTGGAATGGACGTACGTATTTGTACACCGGAATCTTTATGGCCAGAGCAAGAAGTAATTGATTTAGCAAAAAAATATAATGAACAAGTAATGATAACAAGTAATGTGGAAGAAGCTGTTGCGAATGCAGATGTAATTTATACAGATGTATGGGTGTCTATGGGGGAAGAAGAAAAATTTGCTGAACGTGTCGAGTTATTGAAACCTTATCAAGTAAATATGAAAATGATTAAAGAAACAGGAAATGAAAATGTGATTTTCTTACATTGTTTACCTGCATTTCATGATGTTGAAACGATGTATGGTGAGGAAGTTTATGAAAAATATGGGTTGAGGGAAATGGAGGTAACTGACGAAGTATTCCGCAGTAAACATTCAAAAGTATTTGATCAGGCTGAAAATAGAATGCATACAATTAAAGCGGTTATGGCAGCTACTTTAGGAAACATGGAGTAAAGAAGAAAGGGAGTCTTCCTTTCTTCTTTCTCCTCCTTTAGACACTATCATTCACTATTGCTTTCGTATTGTTATTGCAATTAAAGAGAGGTGAGTGGAATGGGTGAAGATAAGAAATTAGGGTTGTTTACATTAACGGCACTTGTAGTGGGGTCTATGATTGGCGGTGGAGCATTTAATTTAGCAAGTGATATGGCAAAAGGTGCTGGTGCTGGAGCCATTATTATTGGTTGGGTTATAACAGGAATTGGGATGATTGCGCTTGGATTATCTTTTCAAAATCTAACTGTAAAACGGCCAGATTTAGATGGTGGTATTTTTAGCTATGCAAAAGCAGGATTTGGTAATTTTATAGGATTTAATAGTGCGTGGGGATATTGGCTATCTGCCTGGCTTGGTAATGTAGCTTACGGCACATTATTGTTTTCTTCATTAGGGTATTTCTTCCCAATCTTTGAAGGCGGTCAAAATGTAGCATCCATTATTGGTGCAAGCGTATTATTATGGTGTGTTCACATGTTAATTTTACGTGGAGTTCAATCAGCAGCACTTGTGAATTTAGTAACTACAATCGCAAAATTAGTACCTGTATTTGTATTTATTGTTATAGGAATCTTCGCGTTTCATATTGATACGTTCCTAGATGGGTTTTGGGGACAAACTGGTTCGTTTTCATGGGGAGCGGTTGGCAGCCAAGTTAAAAGTACAATGCTTGTAACTTTATGGGTGTTCATTGGGGTAGAAGGGGCTGTTGTTTTATCTAGTCGAGCAAAAAATAGAAGTGATGTAGGGAAAGCAACGGTTATTGGCTTAGTTGGTACACTCATCATTTACATTTTAATTACATTACTGTCTCTTGGACTTATGCAGCAAGCAGATATTGCTAATTTAAAAAATCCGTCTATGGCTTATTTATTTGAAAGTGTTGTTGGAAAATGGGGTGCTATCTTTATTAATTTAGGTTTAGTTATCTCTGTATTAGGTGCTTGGTTAGGTTGGACTTTACTCGCATCTGAAATTCCGTATTTGGCGGCTAAAGACGGAGTATTTCCAAAATGGTTTGCAAAAGAAAATAAAAATAAGGCTCCAATAAATTCATTATGGATAACAAATGGCTTAATTCAAATGTTCTTATTAACATTCGTTGTTTCCAATCAGGCGTATAACTTTGTATTCTCGTTAGCATCTTCAGCTATTTTAATCCCATATGCTTTTTCAGCATTTTATCAACTGAAGCATAGCTTAAAGTCTGAAGAAGTGGATCGAAATAAAAATATAATAATTGGTTTGATAGCAAGTATTTATGGTGTGTGGTTAGTTTATGCAGCTGGTTTAGAGTATTTATTATTAACAATGACTTTATATGCGCCAGGTATTTTTATTTTTTACAATGTTCAAAAGCAAAAGAGTTCGAAGCAAATATTTACTCGAGTGGAATTAGCATCATCGGTAGCAATTGGTGCTTTAGCATTCTTTGCGATTTATGGATTAATTACAGGCAGTATTACTTTATAAAGCGCTGTGAAAGCGAAATTAACTGGAGGGCTGAAATATGGCACGAAGAAAAATTGTAGTTGCACTAGGGGGAAATGCGATACAGTCTGGAAAAGCTACTGCAGGGGCACAGCAAGAAGCGTTAGAAAAAACAGCGGAACAACTTGTGAAAATAATGGAAAATGATGTAGATATAGTAATTGCGCATGGAAATGGCCCACAAGTGGGGAATATTTTATTACAGCAAAAAGCTGCAGAAACGGAAAAGACACCTGCAATGCCATTAGATACTTGTGGTGCAATGAGCCAAGGGATGATTGGATATTGGATGGAAAATGCGATTGAAAAGGCATTGAAAAAACGGAATATAAAAAAAGACGTAGCAACGGTTATAACACGCGTTGTCGTGGATGAAAAAGATGAGGCATTTAAAAATCCAACTAAACCAATTGGTCCTTTTTATACGGAAGAAGAAGCAAGAAGATTAATGGAAGAAACAAAAGCAGTGTTTAAAGAGGATGCTGGCAGAGGGTGGAGACGTGTTGTTCCATCACCGAAGCCTGTAAGTATTCATGAGCATAAAGTAATTAATTCTTTAGTTGAGGATGGAAATATAGTGATAGCTGTTGGTGGTGGTGGAATTCCAGTAATTGATTCCGAAGAAGGGTTAAAAGGAACTGAAGCGGTTATCGATAAAGATTTCGCTGCGCAGAAATTAGCTGAATTAGTAGATGCCGATACGCTCGTAATTTTAACTGCAGTTGATCATGTGTATGTAAATTATAATCAACTGAATCAAAAGAAATTAGAGCATGTCACAGTGAATCAATTAGAAGAATACATTGAAGAAAAACAATTTGCTGCGGGAAGTATGCTTCCAAAAATTGAAGCTGCTATTAATTTTGTTAATACAAATCCAAAAAGAAAAACAATTATTACGTCTTTAGAAAAAGTATATGAAGCACTAGAAGAAAAAGCTGGTACTATTATTTCTAAACAGAATGTATGCATGTATGTTTAAATAATTATGTACGCTATTTATTAGTAAAAAAAGAATGGAGTTAGTAACTTCATTCTTTTTATTTATTAATATTTTTTGTACTCATTGTTCATAAAGTTTTCATGATGAAATCCGAATATACAAGTTAATTATGATAAAATTTAATTTGAATACGCTTTCTTGATTTTTCGCTCCAACATACAGCAAGAGAGAGGGAATTTTATGAATAGACGGAACGTAGTTAAAGATTTAAAGCAATTTGAATTATTTGCTCATTTAACAGAAAAGAAATTGAAAGGTTTGACGGAGTTTGTCTATTGGCGAACTTATAAAAAGGGTCAATTTTTATTTTTAGAAGGGGATTCAAGAGAAAGAATTTACTTCATGTTAGATGGTTTTGTAAAGTTAGAGCGGGTAAATCAAAGTGGAAATTTATTATATGATGACTATGTAAAGCGGTATTCTATTTTTCCTTATGGTGGTATGTTTACAGACAGAGGATATAACTATACGGCAGAAGCGATGACAGATGTAGAAGTATATTATATTCCGACAGTAATTTTCGAAGATATGGTGAAATCTAGTAGGACGCAATTAATGTACGTTGTTCAGCAACTATCATCGATATTAAAACTAAACGAAAATCGAGTGCAAAATATTACAATTCCTAATGCACAAGATCGGGTCATTCAAACATTAAATTATTTAATGCAGGATTTAGGAGAACAGAGTGGCGAAACAATTGTAATTTCATGCCCACTTACAACAATTGAAATATCGAAAATATCTGGTACGTCTCGAGAGACGGTTAGCGGCGTATTAAAACAATTAAAAAATGATAGTATTGTTACAATTCTGGATAAAAAAATTACAATACATAACCCAACATATTTTGAGGAGATCTCTATGTGAAAATTGCATATTGATTTTCTAATTCATATTGTATATTAATAAGGTTCTTTATATATTTATAAGGAACTTTTTTACGTTATCCTCTATAAAATGATTGTATAGTATGGTAATAATAGCTAAAATCGATAATAAAAAAGCAAAGGGAAGGGGAGAAGGCATGGTTCGAATTGAGTATGATCGATTAGTAGCTATTTGTTACAGTATAGGGGTTTTGTTATTATTAAAAATTCCAAACGATAATGAATTAATTGGGGAAAAACTATTCAATTTCTATAAGATTCCGGTATATACATATATTTATATGGATTATAAAGTTTCAAATATATTAATTGTTTCTTTCGTACTACATGTAATCGCATTTATATTATTTGTAAAATGGCTAGTAAAAAAGAAATCTAGTACATTTAGAACAATGAATAAGATAAAAGTAGTAGGCATTAGTATTTTGATTTTAATGATGCCGTTTATTCTAAATAACATCCTCCATACATTGAATAAAACATGGTACTACGCAGGAAAAACAGGAGTAGAGGCGATAGAATATAAAAAAGAAGATAGTCAGTGTAGAATGGAGAAAAATGGAGAGGATATCGAACAAAAGTGCATTGTGACTTTAAAAAATTATCGTAATCATTCACAGGCATTAAAAGTTGTTTTATATGATAATGTAAACGAGAATTCAAAAGGTTATCCAGTACCGAAACCAGTCTATTTACAAAAACATGAGACAAAGCAATTCGAATTTCAAATTCCTGTTGCTTATAATAGCGGTATTGAAAAAGATAAAGTACCAAACATTAAATTATATTCATTGCATAAAAATGATGAGAAATACAATTAATCCGTAATTGAAAGTTTATGAGTAGGAGCAATAATTTGAAACGATATAGAAAATCAACTTGAATCATCCAACATGCTGTGAGGTAACGGCATATTGGATGATTTTTTATTTTATCCTCTTTTTTACGTATGAAAGGGTGGGATACTTTGTTGAAAACGAAAAACATTACAAGGATCATATGCTGTCTTCACTTTACGCAACCTTTGAAAATTAGAGCCATAATAACTAGTTTGCCAATTTTTTATGTCGATATCGGGCCAATTGACATAGTCTCCCAGTGTGTAAGGATCTAAGCTTTCCCGTAAATCTTTAACCCAGCGTATATTTCGGTTTTCTTCATCGTTGCATTTCCAAGAAGTAATATATTCTTGAGCAATAATTGCCTTGCGGTGGAAATAAGCTGTTTCATTAGGGGAAATGTTTTCTACAGCACCTACGAGTGATTGGTGCCAAATACTCGCATCTTTATTTGGTGCATGAGAAAGAAAATATTGTAAGATTTGAATACCTTTAAGAGGGATAGGTTTATATACGTAGGAACCAGAGCGTTTGAATTTTTCAGGAATATTGCCGCTACTAAAGAATTGAACAGCCTTTATATACGGGACTTCATCTATAAAGAGAGAAGGATTACCAGTTTCAAGAAGAGGAGATAATAGATGATAGAGTTCAGAAGGAGAGCCGACAAATTCACCTTTCACCTCGATTTTATTTCGTTGTTTAGAGAATAATTCAATTGATGAAGTGAGACGTTCATCTATATAAGGTGCCCAGTTTTGCCAAGCTTGAAAGGCAACAACAAAGTCTTCCCATTCCCATGTAATCGAGAAAATTGAGACGTTTTTTATAGGATGGACACGAAAAGTTAAGGAAGTAACAATCCCGAAATTCCCACCCCCACCGCCGCGGCATGCCCAAAAAAGGTTAGGGTTTTCTTGTTCATTTGCACGAATGAGTTTTGCACCAAATTTTCCGCACGCTTGTACCATTTCGACTTCTAATAATTGATCACATGTTAGTCCAAATAAGCGTGAAAGCATGCCAATGCCACCGCCAAGTGTTAATCCAACGATACCAACACTTGCACTTGTACCAGCTGGTATTGTAACACCGTGTTTCCAAAGTTCTTTATAAACAGTGCCAAGATTTGCACCCGCTTCAATTGTTGCTGTTAATTTTCCTGTACTAACCGTAATTTGCTTCATTTCACTCACATCAATAATAAGCCCGCCATTTAAAAGAGAGAAATTTTCGTAGCTATGTCGTCCACTTCTTAAGCGAAATGGTATATGACGCTCACGTGCCCATTTTAAGGCGTTACACACATCATTTTTATTTTGACAAAAAACAATAATACAAGGGAATTTTGGAATGCTTAAATTTAAATTTATTCGGGCTATGTCATACCCAGGATCCGAGGGAACGACGATACGACCAGTTAATTTTGTTTGTTTCAATTTATATCTCCTTTCTGAAATAATATGAGCTTGTATTAGTATATGAAGAGTGTATTTAACACGCATGGACGAGAAGAAGAGAAGGGTTAGATTTATCCCGTTATTTGCGAGCAGTAAGACAATCCGGCTGAAACAAAGAAGATAGGGCTGCTCGTAAAAGCTCGATTGGTAAGGGCTAATAATCAGCGGGGAATGGACACCTCCTTAACGATTAAAGTTTCGCTTTATCTTTGTGAGAAATAAATAAGGCATAAGAATAAGGAAACTACATAGAGTTCAATGAAAACAGTTGCAAACTCTCCATATTTTGTTATGATAGTGTTACGAAAACGTTTGCATAAAAAATCGAGATGCAAAAGGAGAGAGTTATTATGAAGAAAACATGGTGGAAAGAAGCAGTTGCTTATCAAATTTATCCACGTAGCTTTATGGATTCAAATGGTGATGGTATTGGAGATTTACAGGGGATTATTGCAAAGCTGGATTATTTAAAAGATTTAGGTATAGATGTAATTTGGATTTGTCCAATGTATAAATCACCTAATGACGATAATGGTTATGATATTAGTGACTATCAAGATATTATGGATGAATTTGGTACGATGGAAGATTTTGATATGCTACTAGATGAAGTTCATAAGCGTGACATGAAGCTTATTATTGATTTAGTTATTAATCATACAAGTGATGAACATCCATGGTTTATTGAATCAAGTTCTTCTAAAGACAATCCGAAGCGTGATTGGTATATTTGGCAGGATGGTAAAGACGGCGCGGAACCAAACAATTGGGAAAGTATCTTTAATGGTTCTGCATGGGAATATGATGAAGTGACAGAGCAATATTATTTACATTTATTCTCGCGTAAACAACCAGATTTGAACTGGGAGAATAAAGAAGTTCGTGAAGTTTTATATGATACTGTTAATTGGTGGCTTGATAAAGGTATTGATGGTTTCCGCGTCGATGCGATTAGTCATATAAAAAAAGAAGATGGTCTGAAGGATATGCCAAACCCAAAAGGGTTAAAGTATGTGCCTTCTTTTGACAAACATATGAATGTAAATGGTATTCAGCCATTACTAGAAGAATTAAAAGAAAACACATTTGCTAAATACGATATTATGACTGTTGGAGAAGCAAATGGTGTGAAAGTTGAAGATGCTGATCTTTGGGTTGGAGAAGAGAATGGTAAATTCAATATGGTATTCCAATTTGAGCATTTAAGCTTATGGGATGCAGAAAAGAAGAAAGATCTTGATGTTGTTGAGTTGAAAAAAGTATTAACAAAGTGGCAAAAAGGTTTAGAAAATAAGGGATGGAATGCTTTATATATTGAAAATCATGATAAGCCACGTATTGTGTCTACTTGGGGAAATGATAAAGAATATTGGCGTGAAAGTGCAACGGCTTTAGGAGCGATGTATTTCTTTATGCACGGCACACCGTTTATTTATCAAGGACAAGAAATTGGTATGACAAATGTTCAGTTCCCAAATATTGAAGATTACGATGATGTAGCAATTAAAAATTTATATCGTGAGAAAATTGCAGAGGGCGTATCACATCAAGATATGATGGAAATTATATGGGCTTCTTGCCGCGATAATTCACGTACACCTATGCAGTGGAACGATGAAATGAATGCTGGCTTCACAACAAGTACACCTTGGTTTAGCATGAATCCAAATTACAAAGAAATTAATGTTGAAAAGCAAAAAAATGAAGAAAAGTCTATTTTCAATTTCTATAAGAAAATGATTGCCTTGAAAAAAGAGCACGATGTACTGAACTACGGTACGTACGATTTACTATTAGAAGACGATCCACAAATTTATGCATATACACGTACGCTACAGGATGAAAAAGTCATTGTAATTAGTAATATCTCAAAAGAGGAAGCTGTGTATAATGAGAGTTTATTCGCATTAGAACGCAAACGTTTGCTTTTAAATAACTATGAAGTTGCGGAACATGAACAAATAATTACAATCACGTTGAAACCTTATGAAACAAGGGTTTATCGCATTTCATAATGAAAAAGGATGCTCCTTGAGCATCTTTTTTTATGAAAAAAAATAAATTTCTATTGCAATGTGAAAACGCTTTTATTAAAATAGATTTATGAAAACGGTTGCGTAAAGAGAAAAAAGAAACATAAGGAATCGTTTTCATAAGAGAAACAGAAATTATAATTTAAATCATTATGTTGTTATAAATAAAGGGGAGGAAAAACAGATGAAAATTACGTCTTTTGATTTTTGGCAAAAGTTCGGGAAAGCGTTACTAGTTGTTGTGGCTGTAATGCCAGCAGCTGGTTTAATGATTTCCATCGGTAAGTTAATTGGGATGTCTGCTGGGGATGTTAACGCAGTTCATACCATTGCTCGAGTAATGGAAGACATCGGTTGGGCAATTATTACAAATCTACACATCTTATTCGCAGTAGCAATTGGGGGATCTTGGGCGAAGGATCGAGCAGGTGGTGCATTTGCAGCACTATTAGCATTCGTCTTAACAAACAGAATTACAGGAGCTATATTTGGCGTAAACGCTCAAATGTTAACGGATTCAAAAGCGACAGTTTCTTCATTTTTAGCAGGAGATTTACTTGTAAAAGATTACTTTACTTCTGTACTTGGTGCACCAGCATTAAACATGGGAGTTTTCGTAGGGATTATCACAGGTTTCTTAGGAGCTACTTTATATAACAAATACTACAATTATAATAAACTGCCACAGGCATTAGCATTCTTTAATGGAAAACGATTCGTACCATTCGTTGTAATTGTTTGGTCTACAGTCACTGCGATTGTATTATCACTTGTATGGCCATTTATCCAAAGTGGATTAAATGAATTTGGTCGCTGGATTGCAGCATCTAAAGATAGTGCACCAGTTATTGCACCGTTTGTATATGGAACGTTAGAACGTTTATTATTACCATTTGGATTACATCATATGTTAACGATTCCGATGAACTACACAGAGCTAGGCGGAACATATACGATGTTAACTGGCTCAAAGGTTGGACAAATTGTAGCGGGACAAGATCCGTTATGGCTTGCATGGATTACAGATTTAAATAACTTATTAGCAAATGGAGATACGAAAGCATATAACGATTTATTAAATAACGTTGTACCAGCTCGTTTCAAAGCTGGACAAGTTATCGGCTCAACGGCAGCGTTAATGGGGATTGCGTTTGCGATGTTCCGTAATGTTGATAAAGAAAAACGTGCAAAATATAAACCAATGTTCTTATCAGCTGCATTAGCAGTATTTTTAACAGGTGTAACAGAACCAATTGAATTCATGTTCATGTTTATTGCACCAGTATTATATGTTGTGTATGCAATTACAACAGGACTTGCATTCGCATTAGCGGATTTAATTAATTTACGTGTTCATGCATTTGGATTTATTGAGTTAATTACACGTACACCAATGATGATCAATGCAGGTTTAACGAGAGATTTAATCAACTTTGTCATTGTTTCATTAGTGTTCTTCGGCCTTAACTTTACGTTATTCAACTTCTTAATTAAAAAATTCAATTTACCAACGCCAGGGCGTGCAGGAAACTATATTGATAATGAAGATGAGTCAACAGAAGGAACAGGAAATGTACAAGATGGTTCATTAGCAACAAAAGTTATTGATTTATTGGGCGGAAAAGATAATATTGCTGACGTAGATGCTTGTATGACACGTTTACGTGTAACAGTAAAAGATTTAGATGCCGTTGCACCAGAAGCAAAATGGAAACAAAATGGTGCTTTAGGACTTATTGTAAAAGATAAAGGTGTACAAGCAGTATATGGCCCGAAAGCTGACGTATTAAAGTCAGATATTCAAGATATGTTAGGTGCGTAATAATATGAAATTGCTAACTTTAAATTGTCACTCTTGGCAAGAAGAGAATCAAATTGAAAAAATAAAGTATCTTGCTAAAGCAATTCAAGAAGAAGATTATGATGTGATCGCATTGCAAGAAGTAAGTCAGTCTATACAAGCTGAAAATGTATGCGGTAACAAGAAAAAAGATAATTTTGGACTTTTACTGCTAGAAGAGTTAAGAGCATTAAATGTAAAAGAATACAATATTATTTGGGATTTCTCTCATATTGGATATGATGTGTACGAAGAAGGATTAGCAATTATAACAAAGCACAACATTGTAAAGGAAGATACGTTCTTTGTCTCAGAAAATAAGGATACAACGTATTGGAAAACACGCAAAATTGTAAGTGCAACAATTGCTTATAATAATAAGAATATAACGTTTTATTCTTGCCATCTTGGCTGGTGGAATGATGAAGAAGAATCATTCAAAGACCAAGTTGATCGTTTAATGGAGCGTGTAAATAGCAATGAACTTTCCTTCTTAATGGGTGATTTTAATAACAATGCTCGTTTGGAAGGAGAGGGTTATGAGTATATGATGCAAAAAGGTTTATATGACACATATGAACTAGCGATAGAGAAGGATGAAGGAACAACTGTCCAAGGAGAGATTGCTGGTTGGGATGAAAATAAACAAAACTTACGAATCGACCTAATATTAAGCAATCAAAGTAAAACAGTTAATTCTTCAAAAGTCATTTTTAATGGAACAAATCGAAATGTAATTTCTGACCATTTCGGTGTAGAAGTACAATTAGATATATAATAGAAGAAATCCTCACAGATAATGAAAAGCTGTGAGGTTTTTTTGATAAATACAAGTATTCCCAAGAGAAAATACTTGTATTTTTTATGACATTTCCTATATATTTGTTATTATTGAATGTAAAACTAATTTGGTCATTTTGTATGCATACTTTTTTTATTTCGTTATATAATGAAGTAAGTGAAATATTTAATGGGAAAAATAGTATGTTTTCGTTTAATCCACGATGTAGAAAGTGATATAATTGCAAAATGTATGTATCATTTTCTAAAGAAGGAAAAATATATAATTAGGTGATTGCTTATATGAAACAGATTTGGCGTATTTATAAGACAGATTTACGGAATGTAGCCAAACATTGGGCTGCAATTGTTATTGTTTTAGGGTTAATGATTTTACCATCGTTATATGCATGGTTTAACATTAAAGCTTCTTGGGATCCTTACGGAAATACGAAAGGAATCCAGATTGCAGTTTCTAACCAAGATGTTGGATCAAATTTAAGAGGGAAAGATATTAACATCGGGAAAGAAATTGTGGATTCACTTAAGAAGGACAAAAATTTCGGATGGAAGTTTGTCGATGAAAAGCAAGCAATTTATGGAGTAGAGCGTGGAGATTATTCCGCAAGTATTACTATTCCAAAAGATTTTTCTGAAAAGATTGCAACGGTCTTGAATGAAAATCCACAGAAACCAGAACTTGATTACTATGTAAATGAAAAAGTAAATGCGATTGCACCGAAAATTACAGCTAAAGGTGCATCGGGTCTTACAGAAGAGGTTAGTAAAAACTTTGTTAAAACAGCAAACGGTGAGATTTTTAAAATCTTCAATGACCTTGGAATCGATTTAGAAACTAACTTACCGAGTATTGAGAAAGTAAAAGATCTTGTATTTAAATTAGAAGCGCAGTTCCCAGAAATGAATACACTTATGGATAAGGCGTTAGATGATGCGACTCGAGCGGAAGATATTGTGAAAGTAGCACAAAAAGATCTACCTGTTGTAGAGAGTGTAATAAATGATGGGCAAGAAGCGTTGGCAAATTTAGATAAGTTCTTTGCAAGACAAGATCAAACATTACAGAATGCTCCAGGAACGATAAGAAATGATTTAGTAGCAGCCAAAGGTGTTATGGATAGCGCAGCTGCATTTACTGACTTTTTAATGAATCCGGGTGTAGATTTAAATATCCCTGATTTGTCTGGAATGAATGGATTACCTGAATTCCCAGCGAGACCGGACCTTTCTAAGTTGAATAGTGATGGTTATAAGAGTATAGCGCAAAGCATTAATCAAACAGTAAATAATGTTTTAAGTTCATCCCGTGCAGGAACGGCTTATGGGAAAAGTGTTGTAAATGGATTGCAAAATGGAAAATTTGATCCGGAACAAGCAAAGAAAGATTTAAATGCGGTATCAGATCAATTGCAATCGCGTACAGAGGGTATTTCGTATCTTATTAATGTATTTACCGAACTTCAGAAATCAGTAACGACTGATTTTGGTAAAAGCTTTTTCCAAGGACGAGTGGATCGCCTGACGAAGCTTAAAGGCGGTATGGAAAATGCAAATAACGGTATTAAAGATATTGTAAATGCTATTGGTACAGGACAAGAAGTAAAGAAAGATGTAACAGATGTAGCTAATCAAAAATTAGATGCAGCAAATGCGTTAATTGATCAAGCTGAAAAAGATTATAATGAAACATTTGTAGCAGATTATCAAAAAGCAGTTAGTACAGTAGATCAAGCTAAAGTTGATGCAAATGCAGCATATGATAATGCAAAAGCAGATTACGATAAAGCGAAAAATGGCCTTGAAGGTGCTAAAGCAGATTTACAAAAAGCAAAAGAAGATATACAAAATAAAGGTGTTAACGGTTTAGATTCAACAAAAGTAGCTTTAAATAGCTTAAATGGTCAATTCCAATCTGGAATCGGTTTAATTGATGATATGATTCCCGTTCTAGAAAGCACAAATAAGGTTTTAGCAGATGTAAATAGTGATAAAAACCTTAATAATGGAATTGCAAAATTAAATAAAGCGAAAAGCAGTTTACAAAAAGGTGTAGAGGCAACGAATAAGGGTATTACACTTCTTAACAATGGCCAGAAACCTACAAAAGATGTAATTGAAAGTATTAACAATGCTGCGAAAGGCGGATCAGCTCAATTAGCAGATGTATTATCGACGTATGATGCAGAAATTGTACCAGGCTTCAATACAGCAATTGCTCGTACAAAAGAGATGTCGAAAAATACAACTCAAATTTTAAATGATGCGGACAAAAAGCTTCCAGATGTTAAAAAATTACTAGAAGATTCATCAAAAGGCTTAGTAGACGGTAGAAAGAAATTAGCAGACATTAAAGCTGAAATGCCGGAGACTGAGAAAAAGATTAAAGAATTAGCAGATAAAATTCGTGATTTTGAATCTGAAGAGGATATAAAAGACATCATACGCTTATTAAAGAATGATGTTGAAAAGCAAAGTGACTACTTTGCAAATCCAGTAAATTTAAAAGAGAATAAATTATTTGCAATGCCGAACTACGGTTCAGCAATGTCACCATTCTATACAGTGCTTGCATTATGGGTAGGCGCATTATTAATGGTTTCATTATTAACAGTGGAAGTACACGAAGAGGGCGCGAATTATAAGAGCCATGAAGTTTACTTCGGACGTTTATTAACATTCTTAACGATAGGTCTTTCACAAGCGTTTATCGTATCAATGGGAGATATATTCTTACTCGGTACGTACGTAGTCGATAAGTTTTGGTTTGTGTTATTTAGTTTATTTATTGGGGGAGTATTTGTTTGTATCGTGTACTCACTCGTTTCTATTTTCGGAAACGTTGGGAAATCGATGGCGATTATTTTACTTGTACTACAAGTAGCAGGATCGGGCGGTACGTTCCCAATTCAAATGACACCACCATTCTTCCAAGCGATTTATCCGTTCTTGCCATTCACATATGCTATTAGTGCAATTCGTGAAACAGTAGGTGGAATGCTTTGGGATATAGTAACTAGAGATTTACTTGTGTTAAGTGCTTTCGTAGTAATAATGGTTGTGGCTGCATTATTACTGAAAACACCAATTAACAAATCAAGTGAAAAGTTTGTTGAGAACGCAAAAGGAAGTAAAATTATTCATTAAAAAAAGGTTCCTACCGATAGTGGTAGGAACCTTTTTGTTTAATCAAATTTTAATTTCTTTAATGCTTCTGCGAATGGATTGTTTAATGGTTCTTCTTCTTTGTTCTGCTGTTTCATATATTTTTGAACGTCGCGTTTATCAGCTTTGCTGCCGGATTCTTTTTTACGTCTCTCTTGGAATGTAGAAAGTTTCTCACGATAGCCACATTTACATGCGAAAATTTGGGCTGCTCCTTCACCACGAAGTTCTAGTTTCTTTTTACACTGAGGACAGCGTGCATTTGTAGTGCGGGATACATTTTTACGGTGACCACATTCGCGATCTTGGCATACAAGCATTTTACCTTTTTTACCGTTTACCTCTAGCATTGGTTTACCACAGTCTGGACAAGACTTCGTTGAAATGTTGTCGTGTTTATATTTCTTATCACTCGATTTAATTTCAGCAACAATTTCTTTCGTATAGTTCTTCATTTCTGAAATGAATACTTCTTTCTTTAATTTTCCTTTAGCGATAGCTTCTAACTTTTGCTCCCATTCACCAGTTAATGTAGGAGATTTCAGTTCTTCTGGCACTAAATCAAGTAACTGACGGCCTTTTGAAGTAATGTGAATATCTTTACCACGTTTTTCAAGCAAGAACGAATTGAATAACTTGTCGATAATATCAGCTCGTGTAGCTACAGTACCTAATCCACCAGTTGACTTTAACGTGTCAGCAAGTTGTTTGTTTTGCGTATCCATGTATTTTGTTGGGTTTTCCATCGCTGAAAGTAATGTTGCTTCATTAAAACGTGCAGGTGCTTTCGTTTGACCTGATGTTTGGACAATTAGTTTTATGTTTAATGTATCGCCTTTTTCGATGCGAGGTAAGATTTGTTCTTTTACATCATCGCTTGCATCATCATCTTCAAATCGATTTTCATAAATCTCTTTCCAACCAGCATGTAAAATCGTTTTTCCGCGTGCGATGAACGTTTCGTCACCAATTTTCGTGCGCAATGTTAGTTGTTCATATTCAAAGGCCGGGAATAAAACAGCTAAGAAACGTTTTACAACTAAGTCATAAATTTTACGTTCTTTATCTGTGAAAGCTGAGAAGTTTACATAGCTCTCTGTTGGAATAATTGCGTGATGATCACTTACTTTACTATCATCAACAAATGATTTATTAGATTTTACAGGTTTCTGCAATACTTTATGTGCTAAAGGACGGTATTCTCCAACTCCGCAAGCCTTCAGACGCTCTGGAAGTGTTCCGACAATATCAGATGAAATATAGCGTGAATCTGTACGAGGGTACGTTAAAACTTTATGCTGTTCATATAATTTTTGCATAATGTTTAATGTTTCTTTCGCAGAGTAACCAAATATTTTATTCGCATCACGTTGTAGCTCAGTTAAATCGTAAAGACCAGGAGCGAACGATTTCTTTTGTTTTTTATCAATGTCTACAACAGTAGCATTTTGTTTACTAATTTTGTTCACGATTGCATCAGTTTTTTCTTTATTAAAGCTACGGCTATTTCCTTTTGTATCTTGCCAAGTTAGCTTTAATCTCTCAGCTGTTTGAGCTTCGATACCATAGTAAGTTTGAGCTTTGAAATGTTTGATTTCATCTTCACGGCTTGCAATCATGGCTACAGTAGGTGTTTGAACACGACCACAATTTAGTTGTGCATTAAAGCGAGTAGTTAATGCTCGAGTCGCATTAAGCCCGATATACCAGTCAGCCTCTGAACGTGCGACAGCCGAAGCGTATAGATTGTCATATGCTTTTCCTGGTTTTAAATTTGCGAAGCCATCTTTAATTGCTTTATCGGTAACAGATGAAATCCATAGACGTTTAATCGGTTTCTGCATTTTAACTTTATCGATAATCCAGCGTGCGACCAACTCTCCCTCACGACCGGCGTCAGTAGCTATAATGATTTCATTTACATCTTTTCTAAGAAGCTGACTTTTTACAGCGTTAAACTGTTTCCCTGTTTGTTTAATAACGGTTAGTTTTAAACGCTCCGGTAGCATTGGTAAATCTTCTAAATTCCACTGTTTATATTTCACATCATAGCTTTCTGGATCAGCTAATGTAACGAGATGACCTAAAGCCCAAGTAACAATATATTTACTACCTTCAAGATAGCCGTTTCCTTTTTTATCACATTTCAGTACACGTGCGATATCACGTGCAACAGAAGGTTTTTCAGCAATTACAATACTTTTTGCCATATTTAAAAACATCCTTTCAAATTTCCATACGTTAAATATAGCATACATCTTTGTTCTATTCAGTCTTGCTGACGGTTTGAGTTATTTGTGGTGAAATATACGTGTGAGAGTTTTACTTATATAAAGGCGAAGAATGGTTGAACCCGGAGAGTTCTGATCCCTATCATTTTATAAAAGTAAAGAACTTGTTATTTTACTAGAATAAGAGTAGACTTTGAAGTAGATGAATAATAAACACATGGGAGTTTGTGGATGCAAACTGAGAGTATGACTAGTCCGTCATTGACCATTTGAACCTGTTGGATAATGCCAGCGTAGGGAGAGTGTAAAAGCACATGTTCAGGCACTTTGCGTACGCGCAAAGTGCCTTTTTGTGTATCTCCCATCACTATAGTTAGGAGATGAAAAGGATGAATATGAAAGAAATTAGTAAAGTAGTGGATTTGGTGAGAGAGTCTAATCCACTCGTGCATAATATTACAAATGTTGTTGTAACAAATTTTACAGCAAACGGTTTGTTAGCATTAGGAGCATCACCTGTAATGGCGTATGCAAAAGAAGAAGTAGCAGAAATGGCTAGCATTGCGGGAGCCCTTGTTTTAAATATGGGTACACTTCGTCCTGAAGAGGTAGAAGCGATGTTACTTGCTGGTAAATCAGCAAATAAGAATGATGTACCAGTATTGTTTGATCCAGTTGGGGCAGGAGCAACTTCTTATCGAACAGAAGTTGCGAGATATATTCCAGCTGAAATAGATTTAGCTGTTATCCGCGGAAATGCAGCTGAAATAGCTAACGTTATTAATGAGAAATGGGAAATTAAAGGTGTAGACGCTGGTACTGGCAACGGTAATGTTGTAAATATTGCTAAACAGGCAGCAGATGAATTAAATACAGTTGCGGTAATTACTGGACAAGAAGATGTTGTTACAGATGGAGAGCGAACTATTCTTATTCGAAATGGACATCCTATTTTAACGAAAGTTACGGGAACAGGTTGTTTACTAACTTCTGTAATAGGAGCATTTGTAGCGGTAGAAAAGGATTATGTAAAGGCAGCAGTAGCCGCATTAACATTCTATGGAGTAGCAGCAGAAATAGCGGCTTCGAAAACAGTAGAGAATGGACCAGGAAGCTTTCAAATTGAATTTTTAAATCAGTTAGCGAATACAACTTCAGATGATATTGAGAAGTATGGAAAGATTGAGGTTATACAGTAAGGAGGGGAACTAGATGCCGCGTATTACAAAGGCTGAAATGTCTAGGTTATTACCAGTATATTTTATTATGGGAAGTAACAATTGTACGAAGGAGCCACTACAAGTATTGAGAGATGCACTAGAAGGTGGTATAACAATTTTTCAACTTCGTGAAAAGGGAGAAGGGGCTTTAACGGGAGAGAAACGTATTGATTTTGCGAAAGAACTACAAGCGCTTTGCAAGGAGTACGGTGTACCATTCATCGTAAATGATGATGTGGAACTAGCCCTCGAGTTAGATGCAGATGGCGTGCATGTTGGACAAGATGATGAAGGAATTACATCTGTTCGTGAAAAGATGGGAGATAAAATTATCGGTGTATCTGCCCATACAATTGAAGAAGCACGCTTTGCAATTGAAAACGGGGCTGATTATTTAGGAGTTGGCCCTATTTTCCCAACGAGTACAAAAAAAGATACGAAAGCTGTGCAAGGAACGAAAGGTTTAGCTCATTTTAGAGAACAAGGAATTACAATGCCGATTGTTGGTATTGGTGGGATTACAATTGAAAATACAGCTGCGGTTATAGAAGCGGGTGCGGACGGTGTTTCAGTTATTTCAGCAATTAGTTTAGCGGAATCTGCTTATGAAAGTACGAGGAAATTAGCTGAAGAAGTAAATAAAAGTTTGTAGAAAAAGCCCATGTAATATTTTAAATGCTATATGGAGGAATAGACTGCCAAAAAAGTTTAAACAAACGTTTGATTAAAAAAGCACAAACCTTTTTAAATAAAGGTTTGTGCTTTTTCTTTAAAACATAATGGAAATTAAGAGCATTCCAATTCCGATAGAAGTAAAGGTTGCGATCAGGCCCGGAATCATAAAGCTATGATTTAAAACATATTTACCAATTCCTGTTGTACCAGTACGGTCAAAGTTAATTGCAGCAACGATTGTCCCGTAGTTTGGAATGAAGAAATATCCATTTACTGCAGGGAACATCGCAATAAGTAATGCCGGCGGAATACCAAGTGATAGTCCGAGTGGCACTAAAGCACGAACTGTTGCTGCTTGGCTATACAGTAAAATAGATAGAATGAATAGTGCAATAGCAAATAGCCATGGTGCACTTGTCACTAAGTGTTGAATTGATCCTTGAATTATATTTAAGTTTCCGTTGAAGAAAGTATCACCCATCCAAGCGATACCAAAAATAGCAACAACTGCTGTTGCGCCTGCTTTAAAGACGTTACCAGTTACAATGCTTTCCACATTTGGTTTACAGAAAATAATAATAAGAGCAGCAATGGTTAACATGACCATTTCAATTGTGTTTGGCATGGAAAGACGAGCTAACTTCCCGTCAACCATCCATCCCGGACGAAGGGCTTCAAATGAACCAAGAAGTACGACAAGGAAAGTTCCTACTAGGAAAAGGATAACTGATAATTTAGCGCCTTTTACACCCGCAAATTCTTTTTTCTCTTCAAGTTTAGGGATCATTCCCTCTTTTAATCGCTTCAAGTATTCAGGGTCTTCATTTAATTCTTTTCCCATTTTACTAGCAACGAATGCAGCTACCATACAAGCAATAAAAGTAGAAGGGATACTGACTTTTAAAATATCTAACAAGGTGATTTTATAGTCGGCTAACATTGCTAAAAGTGCAACTGTTGCAGCCGATATTGGACTAGCTGTAATTGCCTGCTGGGAGGCGATAACGGCAATTGACATTGGTCGTTCAGGTCTAATTCCTGATTCGCGAGATACTTCGGCGATAACGGGAAGTACAGAATAAGCGACATGACCAGTTCCCGCGCATAGCGTGAATAAATAAGTAACAATAGGAGCAAAAAATGTAATGCGCTTTGGATTTTTTCGTAATGCTTTCTCAGCAAGGTAGACAAGGTAATCCATTCCTCCAGCAGCTTGCAAAGCACCGGCAGCTGTAATTACTGCTAAAATCATAAGCATTACATCAATAGGAGGAGCTGTAGGTTGTAAGTGGAAGACGAAAACAAGTATTGCCATACCAACGCCACCCATTACTCCTAGACCAACTCCGCCCAGGCGTGCACCAATAAAAATGCAGAGTAGTAACGTAAGAAATTGTAGCCAAAACATGATAAACTACCTCCGAAATTCGTAAGTTAAGATATATTCGAATAATTTAATTTGAATGAAAATTAAATAAATATCCGTGATAATCCTTATTTTATATACGTTTTTTATTATATAACACAAGAAATGTAACATTCACGTACTTTGTTAAATTATTTCGAAAAAATAATCCGTTAAAACTTTATATTTATATGTACAAATGGGTGGACATTTTAATTTTTATGTTGTAATCTTTGAAAGAGAATATTGTAATTCTCATAGAACTCCCATATCGTTCAACTCGTTCAGCGAGAAAGGCAAACTTATGGAAACATGAGGACGCAAAACTACAGGAGCTAAGGTCGAAAGGCTACGCTAGCCAGTTGCCGGACGGATAGGGTTGGTCTTGGCCAATGCTTTTACATTGGTCTTTTTTTATTCTCGAACATATTGAGAATCATTTTCAAACAAAATATTCGTATATTTTGTTTTTTTGTTTTTATTTTTGATAATTAAGGAAGGTGAATATTAGTGAAAAAGTATTGGCATAAGTTATCATTTCTTCAAAAGAACGTCTTATTGACTGTCTTAGTTATTTTGACGCTTGTTGGAAGTATGGGTGCATTAAGCTTTAACATGTTTCAAAATAGTATGATGTCTTTATTTGAAAGACAGTCTATTGAAACGGGAGAGATAGTGCTAAAAAAACTGGATGTAGAATTAGTTAGAGACATGACGAAAGATCCTACAGCCGAAAGAGTGAAAAAAGAAAAGTTAACAGGGCAATTAGATGAAGTATCAAAAGAATTGAAAAGTGTTGGACAAACGTATGTTACAGGAGCAAAAGCGAATGAAAAGCGAGAGTTACAACTCGTTGGTTTGACTACAGAGTTAACAAATGCAGTCCCTGTAAAGCCGGGAGATTATTATGAACAACCCGCTCATTGGATGAATACATACGATAAAGTGATGGATACGAAAAAGGCTCAGATGACAGAAGTATATGAAGATGAATTAGGTTCGTGGGTGACAATATTAGAGCCAATTACAGATGGAGAAAACAATATTGTTGCAATTGTTGCGGCTGACTTAGATGCTTCTATCGTTCCTAGTACAAAGAAGAATTTTGTGATACAGGGTATACTCTTTATTATTATTTCATTAGCAATGGCAACTATTACTCAATTCTTTATCGTACGTCACTCGTTAGCTCCATTAAAAGATTTACGAGAGGGATTACGTAAGATTGGTGAAGGTGATTTAAGTATTAAATTAAAAGAAAGACCAGATGATATTGGAATTATTAATGTATATTTCAATAATACGATTGATAAATTTAAAGGGATTATAGATAAAGTAAGACAGACTGCTGAGCAAGTTTCTTCTTCTTCACAAGAATTGTCGGCAAGTACAGAGGAAAACAGTATGGCAGTTCAAGAGATTGCAAGTTCTATTGAAGGTTTAAGAGTAGGAGCGCAATCTCAAGAAACTTCAGTACAACAATGCCTAGGAATTGTACATGGAATGGAAAATAAGGTAGAAGAGATAACTGGGGCTGCGAAACAAGTTGCAGTTGCTTCAGAAGGTATGGAGCAACATTCAATTGAAGGTAATGAAGTCATTGGACAAATTATTAATCAAATGAGTTTAATCCAAAATGCAGTACAAGATTTATCTTCTATCATCTATTCGTTAGAAACAAGGTCAAAAGAAATTAGTGATATTGTAACTGTAATTACAGGTATTTCAAATCAAACAAATTTATTAGCCTTAAATGCTTCTATTGAAGCTTCACGTGCTGGAGCAGCTGGAAGAGGGTTTGCAGTTGTTGCTGATGAAGTGCGCAAATTAGCAGAACAAACTGAAACGTCAGCGAAAGATATAGCGACATTAATTAGTGAAACGCAGGCTGAAACAGAAGAGGCTGTAGTTTCAATGCAGAAAGGTTCAAAAGAAGTAGAATCTGGAATTACTCTTGTTCAAAGTAGTGGTGCGTTCTTCGAGAAAATTTCAAAGTCAGCACAGTCTGTTACAGATCAAGTTAGGGCTGTTTCTAGCAACTCAGGTGATATTTTACAAAATAGCCAGAATATCGTTCAAGTCGTAAATGAATTATCACATATTGCGAATACTTATGCGAATAGCAGTAGTAATGTTGAAGAAAGTATGAAGGAGCAAGAAATATCAGTACAAGATATTGCAGAATTGGCGACTTCTTTAAGTTGGCTTTCTCAGGAATTACAAGAGCTAATTGGTGAGTTTAAAAGCGAATAAGGAGAAAGTGAAATTCTAATCAGGGGTTGGTTTATCCAGCTCTCTGATTATGAATTGAACCAATCTGCCTGTAAATACGGGATGAAAAAAGGTGTGGATTTTCACACCTTTATTATATTTAGGAAAGGAATTTACATAAATATGAAATTAACGATTTCTTATAATGAGATGGTAAAAGAATTTTTAGGAAAAGTAGAAGGAAGTATTAAGATACCTAAAGATGCGCAGGAGATGGAGTTTAGAATAAAAGGAAAAACTATACCATTTCCAAAACTGACTCATATTGTAGATTTAATAGGAGCAACTGCAACGTGGTTATATCATATTTCTAAAGAAAAGCACATTATCGTGCTCTATCATACAAGAGGAAGTTTATTTCCTATTACTATTGAAGTTTCTAATTATCTCTCCTATGAAAGTTTGAATTTGCAGATTGTAGAGCAAGTGGAACAAATCCAAGAAATGAATGAGGAAGAAATAGGAGAGTTTCAAAACAGTAATAATTCATCTGAAATTTCACCTATTATTATTGGTGAAACGTATTATGATTTACAAGACAAGAATACGTTACAATTTGTATTGAATAAAAATATGCAAAGTGTAGAAATGATATTTAATAGTGTTAATTGGAAAGAGACAACAATTATTCGTTATGCACAACAAATAAATGGTGTTTTAATTGATGCATTACAAAATACAAGTAAGTATATAAAGCATTTTAATATTATTACAGAGGCTGAGATGGCACTTTATAATCTAGTGAATGACACGACAGCAGTATACCCTGAGAAAAGTATTGTCGATATGTTCTACAAAACTGTTACTCAATTTCCGAATCGTACAGCTTTATCTTCAAAAGAGGGTACTTTAACATATGAGGAACTAAATAAAAAAAGTAATCAAATAGCCCATCTGTTAATTAAGAACGGTGTGCAGTTAGGCGACTATGTTGGAATATTTATGAAACGTAGCATAGACACAGTAGTAAGTATGGTGGCCATATTGAAAGCTGGTGCAGCGTATGTTCCAATTGATCCAGATTATCCAGAAGGTAGAATTCAGTACATTATTCAAGATAGCCAAGCGAAAGTTATTTTAATGAAAGAAACACCTATAACATGTGATGAGGTTCAAACTGTCTCAATTTATGATAGTGAAACTTGTGAGGCTACAGATGTAAAGTTGTCTATTCATTGTGATGATGTAGCATATATGATCTATACATCTGGTTCAACAGGAAATCCAAAGGGAACGATGTTAGCACATAGAGGTGTTATTAACCTGTACACTTGGATGCAAAGGCAATATGAATTGAAAGAAGAAGATGTATTTGCACAATTTCCTTCCTTTAGCTTTGATGCTTCTGTATGGGAGTCATTCGCTTCTTTATTTTGCGGAGGAAACTTGTATGTATTATTAGAGGAACAGCGATTGTCTGTAGAAGCATTTGCAACTGCAATCCATAAAGTAAAAGCGACTTCAATCTTGGCGTTGCCGACAATTTTTGTTCGACAAGTAGCAACTTATTTAGCAAAAGAAGATGTATATAAGCTAGCTTCCTTAAAAAGAATTGCTATTGGCGGTGAAATGTTGCCTGTAGAGGTTATTAAATTGTGGAGAGAAAGAATAGGTACAAATGTTGAAATTCATAATGTATACGGACCAACAGAATGTACTGTAGTGACAACAACCTATCAAATACCTAGTCAGTTGAATGAGGATGATGCGAGTATCCCAATTGGTAAGCCATGTGCTAATTATCAAGTTATAATTTTGGATGAGAATATGAATCTTTGTCCAATTGGTGTACCTGGTGAATTGTATATAGATTCAGTAGGATTAGCAAAGGGGTATTTTAATAAGCCTGAAAAAACAGTTGAAGCTTTTATTCCAAACCCTTTTAATCCTATAGTCAATATATACAAAACAGGTGATATAGTTAAACTATTAGAAGATGGAAATATAGAGTTTTTACATCGGAAAGATGATCAAGTAAAGATTAGAGGACATCGTATTGAATTAGGAGAAATTCAAAGTAAAATTTCTCAAGATCATAATATAAAAGAAAATGCTGTTTTTGCTAAGAAGAGTAAGGAAGGTAGCCAATATTTAATTGCATTCTATACAACTTTAAACAAAAAGGAAATACCAGAATTAGTTTATCAGCTACAAGAGCAGTTACCGGATTATATGGTGCCATCTAAACTAATTTATATTAATGAACTACCACTTACACCAAATAAAAAGATTGATGTTAAGAAGTTAGCCCAGTTAGAAGAAAAGTACGAGCCGATCCGTCTACAAAAATATGTTGCGCCTTCTACTAAAGCAGAAAAACAGATAGCGAACGCTTGGGCGGAGGTATTAGGGGTTTCAAAAATTGGAGTGCATGATGATTTCTTTACAATTGGTGGACATTCATTGAAGGTATTACGAGTCTTAACATTGTTAAAAGAAGATTTTTCACACTTAACAATTCAGGATTTCTTTAAAGAAAGAACGATATATGGATTAGCTAGAATTGAGAGAGAAGTAAAAGTAGAGACAGAAGAAGTGTTCCGTGAATATAAGGTGATTCATGAACCGGATACCATTACTTATTCAAATGCTTTGGAAGACATCCACATTTCAAATGTCTTTTTAACAGGAGCTACTGGTTATTTGGGGTCGCACATATTATATGAATTACTGAGAGATACATCTGCTACTATTTATTGTTTAGTAAGGCCGACAAAAGATGTGCAGCAAAGAATTATCGATACATTGGCAAGTTACTTTAATGATATATGTGAAGAGTGGTTACAGCGTATACAGGCTGTACCTGGTGATCTCGGAGAAGAGTATCTTGGGATGAGCGAAGAGGAATTCACTTTAATTAGTTCTAAGATTGATACGGTAATTCATTGTGGTGCAGATGTAAGACATTTTGGAGATGTAAAACAATTTGAAAATGTGAATGTCCAAGGCACGGGCCGTATGCTAGCATTAGCTGAGAATGGTGCTACATTCCACTTTATTTCTACAATTGGTATTCCAATAGATTTAGCGGTAGAGCAATGGGATACATATATGGAAACAGGTGATTTCAATTATAATGTAGAGTTAGAGAATGTGTATTCCGATAGTAAACTACAAGCGGAAAATCTTGTTCGTGAAGCTTTGAAGAGCGGCATACAAGGGAATATTTATCGTGCAGGTAACCTAGCATGTCATTCAGAAACGGGTTCGTTCCAACAAAACATTGAAGGAAATGCATTTTATCGTCTTATTAAAACGATGCTTCTAATTGGAAAGGCACCAAATGTGAAGTGGAAGGTTGATTTTACACCAATTGACTTTGCCAGTAAGTCGATTGTATCGTATTTACAAGATCAAAAAATTGTAGGAGAGACGTTACACATCTGTCACCCATATCAAATTGAATTTGAACATTTTATAAAGCTAATTGAGGAATGTGGATACAATCTTGAAATGGTTCCACTCTCACAATATATAAATATGGGGCTTATATTAGCGAAGGAAGATGAAGTAATAGCAGAGCTAATTGCTTCTCAAGTTGCAGGAGATGGAGCACAGCAATCTGAAATTGTAATGGGTACTCGTAGAACGAATGAATGGATTAAGAAAAAAGAACTGGTAGTGCCAGCGATTAATAAAGAATTTATTCAGCAATTATTAGCTCATGGTGAAGAAGTTGGATATTTTCCAAAAATAATGAAATGATATGTAGGCTTTTGTTTGTTCAATAAAATAAATCATGCTACAATGAAAACGAATTAAGAACCGGGGAGCCAATTGGCTGAGAGGATGTAAGTATTACATCGACCCTCAACCTGATCTGGATAATGCCAGCGTAGGGAGTTACTTTAAAGTGATGTAGCATAAGTTATTATAGAATAACTTGTATACAAGGCTTTCCTACATGGTAGGAAAGCCTTTTCTTTTTTTGAAACCATATTTTGTAAGGGGGATTTTATTATGTCACAACAAGTTACAATTTCATTTTCAGTAGTACCACAAGCGAAGAACAAAGATGTGTATTCCGTTGTTGATAAAGCAATTGAAGTTGTACAACAGTCGGGAGTTCGTTATGAAGTAGGGGCAATGGAAACAACGTTGGAAGGAGAATTAGATGTACTTCTTGACGTCATTAAACGCGCGCAACAAGCTTGCGTCGATGCTGGAGCAGAAGAGGTAATCACTTCTATTAAAATTCACTATCGTCCAAGTACAGGCGTAACGATTGACGAAAAAGTTTGGAAGTACCGTGATGAATATGCAAAACCAGAAGCGATCTAAAATAATCACAACAATTTGGCTTATCCTTCTCATTGCTATATGGGAAGGATCTGTTTCATTATTTAAAATTGAGCCGTGGATTTTACCGAAGCCGTCTGCAATTGTGCAAGAGTTAATTGGAATGAAAGATTTACTATTACCGAATACAGTGCAAACGTTACAGGAAGTAATAATTGGGTTGTTTTTTGCAATTTTACTTGGGACGAGTATTGCTATCATTATGGATGTCATCCCTTTATTTCGGATTTTAATGAATCCATTGCTCGTTATTTCGCAAACAATTCCAATCGTTGTGCTCGCACCATTATTTATTATTTGGTTTGGATACGGAATGTTGCCAAAAGTAATGGTTGTTATTCTTGTTTGTTTCTTCCCAATTGCGCTTAGCATTTTAGAAGGTTTCCAAACGGTAGATAAAAATATGCTGAAACTGTTACAAACAATGAAGGCAACGAAATGGCAAGTTTACCAGAAAGTAAAGTTTCCAGCGGTACTCCCATACTTTTTCTCAGGTTTAAAAATTGCTGTTACATATAGTGTGATGGGGGCGATTATTGGGGAATGGCTTGGTGCCAGTGAAGGATTAGGAGTTATGCTTACAAGAGCAACGAAATCCTTTTTAACGGCTCGAGTATTTGGTGTTGCAGCGATTATCGTCATGGTGACATTATGTCTGTACTTTATTGTTGAATTTATGGCAAGAATAACAGCACCATGGATATACAGAAAGGGCGGCAGAAAATGAAAAAAGGTTTAAAAATTATGTTAGCTGCATTATTAGCAGTAACTGTTGCCGGATGTAATCCGGCGAAGAAAGAAGAAAGTTCAAGTAAAGATAAAAAAGTAAAAGTCGTATTAGATTGGTTTCCAAATACGAATCATACTGGCTTATATGTAGCGCAAACGAAAGATTATTACAAAAAGCAAGGGCTTGATGTAGAAATTATCCAGCCTGGTGATAATGTAACGGCAGAGCAGATGATTGCTTCTGGGAAAGCAGACTTTGCGATAAGCGCACAAGAAAATGTAACATTAGCTCGTGTTGAAGGAATCCCAGTTGTTTCTGTTGGTGCAATTATTCAGCATAATACCTCTGCTTTTGCATCTCTAAAAAAAGATAATATGACGTCACCGAAAGATTTTGAAGGTAAACGTTATGGCGGCTGGGGGGGACCAGCAGAAGAAGCGACGTTAAAGACGATTATGGAGAAACATCAAGCTGATTTTAATAAAGTTGAAAAAATTATTCTTGGACAAACAGATTTCTTTAAATCAATCGGTCGTGATGCAGACTTTGAATGGATTTATTATGGATGGGATGGAATTGAAGCGAAGCGTCAAGGAAAAGAGTTAAATACAATTATGGTAAAAGACTTAGATCCAGCGCTTGATTTCTATAGTCCTGTTATTATTACAAGTGAAAAACATACGAAGCAAGATAAAGATTTTGTGAAAAAATTTATGACGGCAACGACAGAAGGTTATGATTTTGCAATTAAAGAACCGAAAGAAGCTGCGGATATTTTAATTAAAGCTGTTCCAGATGTGAATAAAGAATTAGTACAAGAAAGTCAAAAGTGGTTAAGTACAAAGTATCAAGATGATGCAAAAGCGTGGGGAGTACAGAAGGAAGAGATTTGGACGAATTACATGAATTTCTTATATGACAACAAAGTTATTAAAAAGAAAATCGATGTAAAAGATGCCTTTACAAATGAATTCCTTCCAAGTGAAAAATGAGTGGATTACAAATAAAAGATATTGTAAAAGCTTTCGATGGAAAGAATGTATTAGCAAATATTAGTGCTTCTATACAAGAGGGAGAGTTTGTCTCTTTTGTAGGTCCGAGTGGTTGTGGAAAAAGTACATTATTAAATATGATTGCAAGTGTTGAAGAGCCAACGAGCGGAGAAGTGTTTTATAACGAGGAGTATGTAAAAAAACAAGATGTTGTTAGTTATATGCCGCAACAAGATTTATTACTACCGTGGCGATCGGCTTTGCAAAATATCGTTCTTCCATTGGAAATTGAAGGAAAGCCTAAAAAACAAAGGCTGACAGAAGGAATGGAAGCATTAAAGCAGTTTGAGCTAGATGAATATGCAGATCATTATCCAGATGAGTTATCAGGTGGAATGCGTCAAAGAATTAGTTTCCTTCGTACGTATTTATGTGAAAAGCCAATTATGCTGCTGGATGAGCCTTTTGGAAAATTAGATGCATTTACAAAAATGGAAGTACACAGTTGGCTTTTAAATTCTTGGCATCAAGAAAAGCAAACAATTGTTATGGTTACACATGACTTAGATGAGGCAATTTTACTTTCTGATCGCGTATTTATTTTATCTCAAAGACCAGCATCAATAGTTGGCGAGGTACAAGTGGAATTACCTAGGCCGCGAACGATGGATATGTTAACATCTCTTGAGTTAAAGAAGGATAAGGAAGAAATTTTAAGAGTATTGGCTCCTTACATGAAAAAATAGAAAAAAGTCTTTTAACAGTTTTTTGTATAATTGCTGTTAAGAGGCTTTTTTCTATTGAAGGAGAAAGATGAAATCTATAGGGGAAATAGTGGGTTCATTAACATCGGATAAATTGGAAGAAGGAACAAAAGAAAAAGTAGAGAATAGAATATAACAGAGTGATTTATACTCTTAATATAACAAACGTTAAAGGAGTGAAAGGATAAAATGACTTTATCAACTGTTCTTCAAATGGTTTTAGCTTGATACGGGAGAAGTCTGCCCATTTTTAAAGATGAAGCTAAATTGAAGACAGCAGGTAAAGAACCTTAATCCTTTCTTACGATAATATGTAATGGGTAAGGTGTATTCACCTTACCCATTTTTATATGTATAACTAAATAAGGCTTTATACTGTTGTTCTCTCTATTTAGCTTATGGATCATAAGAAAAGGAGAGAGAAAAGATGAGTATATTAACAGTAGAAAATGTAAGTCATTCATATGGTGAGAAAACCATTTTATATAATACGTGCTTTCGATTATTAAAGGGCGAACATGTTGGGCTAGTAGGGAAAAATGGGATTGGAAAATCAACATTATTACGCTTGTTAACAGGAGAACTTATACATGATGATGGAAAAATTGAATGGTTTCCACATGTGAAGATTGGCTTTTTACAACAGCATATAGATTTACAAGAAGGCATAACAATTGAAGAATACTTGCAAAGTGCGTTTTCTAACCTGTATGAGTTGGAACGTGACATGTTAAAACTTACAGAAGAGATGGCTGGAGCGGGAGAAGTAGCGAAATTGTTAGTAAGGTATGGAGAGTTACAAACTATATTGGAGAATTCTAATTTTTATCAAATTCATACAGAAATTGAGGAAGTAGCAACAGGCTTAGGCTTGTTTGAAATAGGATTGGAAAAGGATGTTTCAAAGTTAAGTGGTGGTCAGCGGACAAAGTTGTTACTTGGGAAACTCCTTTTAGAAAAAGCGGATGTCTTATTATTAGATGAGCCAACTAACTATTTAGATACAGCACATATAGAATGGTTGCAATCATATTTACAAGTGTATGAAAAAGCTTATATTATCATTTCGCATGATGAAATATTTTTGAACAATATTACGAATGTTATTTATCATCTAGAAGAACGAAAGGTTAAGCGCTATGCGGGAGATTATGAAACCTTTTTGCAAAGTTATCAATTACAAAGGAAACAATTACAAGCGGCGTATGCGAAACAACAAAAAGAAATTGCACATTTAGAGAGTTTTATTCAAAAAAATAAAATTCGTAAAGCGAAACAAGCGAAAAGTCGTGAAAAAGTATTAGAGAAAATGAAAAAGGTTGAAAAGGTTAACGATGTACCTCGCGCCCGTTTTGATTTTAATGTTTATACTGAGCCAGTGAGTCGTATATTACAGGTAGAGAAACTGAAAATTGGTTATGGTGAACCGTTATTTCCAGAATTGGATTTTCAAGTGAAAAAAGGGGAAAAGATTGCGATTATTGGTCATAATGGGATTGGAAAAACAACAATGTTAAAAACATTACTAGGACAAATAAAACCGTTAGGCGGCTCAGTTTCTGTTGGGGAACGAGTAAAACCCGCTTATTTTGCACAAGAGGAATTTTCCTCAGAAATAACTGCACTAGAAAGAGTATGGGCAGGGAGACCAGATATGACAAGAAAAGAAATCCGACAAGCATTAGCAAAGTGCGGATTGAAAGAAGAACATGTATTAAAACCTATCCAGTTATTAAGTGGAGGAGAACAAACAAAAGTACGATTATGCGAACTTATCGTAACTAAAAGCAATGTTTTAATTTTAGATGAACCAACTAACCATTTGGATACAGAGACTAAGACGGATTTACAGGAAGCGTTAAAACAATATAAAGGTACAGTTTTAATTGTTTCACATGAGCCCTCTTTCTATGAAGCATGGATAACGAAAATATGGAATATCGAAAAATGGAACGTTTAAAAATAATCACAAAGAAAAGGCATTAGTTTTTATGAGCTAATGCCTTTTCTTTGTGATTAACATGATTTTCGAGAACTCTCAAATGAGAATTGTATGAAAAAGAACTCTTATGGTGCGCTTATAAGCGCACCATAAGAGTTCTTTTTCTTTTGTTATATTTATAATAATACTAGATGCCTTTCCCTAATAGGCTACTATCTTTTTTATATATATAGATAGTTTGAAATGGAATGGAAATGATTCCTATATGTAAAGGATAATGTGATTAGTATGGGAAGACAATAGAACTTAAAGGAAATTCATGTAAAATTCAGATGAACTTCACGCGAACTTCATATTAGAAACTAAATATAATTATAATAGGTTATTATAATATAAATTGTGATTTTTCATAAAATTAAAAGTTTGAATTTAGGATAGAGCACTCAAACCTAAATTCAAACTTTAGTGAAATAATTAATGGAGGTTACGTTTAGTTTTCGTTAATGGATGCATTTACAAGTTCGGCGGGATTGCCTGTTCCTGCCCCTCCGATTGTAACTGATCCACCAGGAGGAATTTCACCATTCCATCCTGCATTCGTAATTACGTAATGATTATTTATTTTACTACTAATTTTAGAATCCCAAACTTGTGTTAAATTGCCGTTATAATCAAATTCTAATTTCCAGTTTTTAATAGGGGTCGTTCCGCTATTTTTAATTATAATTGAGAAGTTGTAACCACTTCCCCAATTTGAAGTGACTGAAAAGGTAGCATTGCCATTTCCACCAGAAGGTGTTGTGTTAGCATCATCTGTTTTTATAAGAATAGAAGTAGGTTGTGATTTGTTACCAGCAGCATCTTTTGCTAATACTGAAAATGTGTATTCTGTATTAGGTTTCAAGTTTTTAATTGTAATGCTATTTGTTGTTGTACTCCATTTCTCTTCTCCGGCAGTAATTTCATATTCCGTAACTCCTACGTTATCAGTAGATGCAGTCCAGTTTAATTGAACTGAGTTTGAATTTTTATTTGTAACAGAAATATTTTTTACGTTTGTTGGTGATTCAGTATCTTTTTGAGTAATAGGTCCACCAAGTAATTCTTTTACTAACGTATCAAGTAATTTTGGTCCACTACAACTATATTTTGGACTTGTACGGCAATCCCCGCTTAGTTCCCAAAACATTGCGCCACTTAAACCTTTTGTCTTTATATAGTCTGTTTTATATTTCATAGATTCGTTGTCATCATAGCTAATAAACGTGCCTGTAGTCGCATTATATAAATAAGGTACTTTCGCTACATCGTTCCATCCGCGAACAAAACCATTTTTATTCACATAATTAGCTGCTAAATCACCATAATCGTACACACCTGTGTCACCGGTAGAATAATCATCCCAAGTACCTTTAGAAGCGAGCTTTCCGTCACTACCTGGTTTACAAGGTTGGTATTGCCCATTATTTTCTTTTCCGCAACTTTTCCATCCACGTCCGTAAAAAGGTACACCTAATACGAGTTTATCCGCTGGAACCCCTTCATTTGTATAAATGTCTATCGCACCATCCACGTAAAATTTCGTATCCGCTGCGGGGTCATTTGGATCTTTGTATAGTGCAGCATTATGGTTAGAAGTAGCTTCCCACCCACCGTGGAAATCGTATGTCATAATATTAATCCAATCCAGTATTTGAGAAATCTTCTTTAGCTCTGTATGATCCGCATAACGTTGGCTTGCACCTGACGCGATTGTTAGTAAATATTGTTTACCATCTTCTGCACCAGCTTTCGTTAATGCATTTCGAACATCTTGAAGCAGAAGGGTGAAGTTTTGTTTATCTTCAGGACGATAACTACCACCAGGAATCGTTTCAACACCCGGGTATTCCCAGTCTAAATCAACGCCGTCAAATCCATATTCGCGAAGAAAAGCTACTGTAGATTCAGCGAATACTTTTCTTGTTTTTTCATCAGCGGCCATATCAGAAAAGCGGTTAGACCAAGTCCAGCCACCAACTGAAATAATTGTTTTTAAGTGAGGATACTTAGCTTTTAATCGTTTCAGTTCTCCGAAATTTCCACAGCGGGCATATTTATCACAATCTTCCCAAGTTGTACCCGATCCCGGATAAGATTTTGTGACATCAGCCCATGGTTCACCGAGTACGAGAGTGCCATTAGGGACCTCTTTATTTTGCAGTGGTACACCAGATTCTTTACAGTTCCACGTTTGTTTATTTGGATTATCGGGGTGAGTAGAAGGGTTTCCATGTTTTCCATTCCAGCAAATATCAGCGAAAGCATAGTTTAAATGAGTTAGCTTTGATGCATCAATGTCTGCAACTTGATAATTACGTCCGTAAACGCCCCATGAAGGAAAATACCCAACAATTTTTTGACCTTGCTTTGGTGAATCTGCTAATGCGAAATTTGGAGTAATAAAGTTTGTGAGAAAAAGAGGTAAGAAAAGTAGTAGGGATAGTAATAGTAACGTGAATTTTTTTGATCTCATAGTCATTTCTCCTTTCAAAATAAAAGATATATTTAAAGGCATGCGCCAATAAACCAAAGTGAATCTAGACGTATGAAACGTCTAGATAAAGTGAAACTTTAATCAGTGGGGGGCTTCATCCCCCACTGATTATCAGCCCTCACCAATCGGACTTTTATGGGCAGTTGATCCCCCACCTAACTTCTTTGCTTTCGCTAAATTTTGAGGTGGGGGTCTTACTGCCCATTAAAGCGGGATAAAAACGATCAGACATCACGAAGTCTATACAAGGGAGCTGGGGGTGATTAAATCGTAGCAAATGCAAGATTTGGTGTAAACGCTTTATTTGATTCGCAAAGATTTTCTCAATATTAAATGGCTCTAATACAGACTACACATGAAAATAAAATATTGATTAGGGAGGAAAAGGCTCCTTGTAATTAAATTTGAGAAAAAATTGTATAAAGTCAATTTGTAATAGCGTAGCAAGATGAGAAAATATCATGTAAAATAATAGTAAAAATATGTAAAGGAGCGAATAGTGTGGATGTCTTTTTGAACATTGCTGAAGAAAAAATTCGACAAGCAATACGGAATGGTGATCTCGATCATATTCCGGGGAAAGGAAAACCACTACAATTAGAAGACCTTTCAATGGTACCTCCAGAACTTAGAATGAGTTATAAAATCTTGAAAAATGCAGGTATGATTCCACCAGAAATGGAACTACAAAAAGATATATTAAAAATAGAAGACTTAATTGCGTGCTGTTATGATGAAGTAGAGAGAAAAGAATTACAAGAAGAGTTAACAGCAAAAACGCTGCGTTTTCAGCAGGTAATGGAAAAGAGAAAGATTAAAGATAGTTCAGCTTTTCGTATGTATCAGGATAAAGTGAAACTTTAATTAGTGGGGGGGCATCCCCCACTGATTATTAGCCTTCACCAATCGGGCATTAACGAGCAGCCCGACTCCCACCTAACTTCTTCGCTCCAACTGAATTTTGAGATGGGAGTCTTACTGCTCGTTAATGCGGGGTAAAGTATTTCGTAAATTACGCTAAGAGGGATAAGATGAATACATTTGAAATGATAGAAGAATTAGCGACATATATTGAAGGACAACAATTAGTACTGCTGTTTATTAAAACGGAAAATTGTGGTGTTTGTGATGTTATGTTAAGAAAAGTAAATTGCGTATTAGAGAATTATGATTACGTAGAGAAAGTAGAAATATTACTACAAGACATGCAAGAGATTGCGGGGCGATATGCAGTATTTACAGGGCCAACAGTTTTATTATTTTATAATGGAAAAGAGATCCTTCGTGAATCGCGCTTCATTTCACTTGGAAATTTAGAGAGAACCATTCAATTATTCGAAGATTAAGGGAGGCTTTTATATGGAATTTATTATTGTCATACTATTATTTGTTGTAGTTGGAACGATCGTAACAGCAGTTCGATCAAACAAAAAGAAGGTAAATCTTACAAAACAAAATAACATTCATAATTCATCCAACAGCTCATCACCATTATTTTTCTTTGCTGGATCGGATAATGATAGCTCGCACGATGGAGGTTCACATGATTGCGGAGGTTCTTTTGGTGGAGATAGTGGAGGTAGCTGCGGTGGTGGTGATTGATGAGAATACGCCTTATAGGGGGCGTATTTCTTTTTAAACAAACGTTTGATTAGTTGGCTTACATATGCATAAAAACAGTTAAACAAACGTTTGATTAAATATTTTTAACATGCTAGGGGAAATGAAAAGGGAACCGTATTTCTTACTAAATTAGGATTTGAATTTGAAATAATACATATGATTCGAATGTGGTTTGAAAGTACGTTTTCTTAAATAAGGAGTATAGCCTCTTGCAATAGAGGTTTTTTATTTGTTATTATTAGACTGAACGGTCGGTTTAAAGAGGTGTGAATATGAGAAGAAGCGCAGAAGAGATAAAGAAAGAAATTGCCTATAAAGCAGAAAGTCTGTTTTCACAAAAGGGCTATGCAGCTACATCTATGGAAGAGATTTGTGAAATTACAGAGAGAAGTAAAGGAAGCATTTATTATCACTTTAAAAGTAAAGAAGAATTATTTTTATTTGTAGTGAAACAGCATACGTATGATTGGCTTGAAAAATGGAATGAAAAAGAGAAGTTGTATAGTACTAGTACTGAAAAACTATATGGTCTCGCGGAATATTATGTAGAGGACATACAGCAACCCATTTCAAATGCAATAGAGGAATTCTCTATGAGCCAAGTTGTAAGTAAAGAAATTCTGGATGAACTGTTAGCTTTAACTAGAGAATCATATGTGATGGTTGAGAAATTAATTGAAGCAGGTATACAGTCTGGAGAGTTTCAAGAAGATGATACGCGTGATCTTATGTATATTGTGAATGGATTATTATCGGGGCTTGGAGTACTTTACTACGAGTTAGATTATAAAGAGCTGAAACGTATTTATAAAAAGGCAATAGATGTATTGTTAAAAGGAATGGCAGCTGAATAATAGGTCAGTTGCTTTTCTTACAAAATAAATTAGACCGAACGGTCGGTTTATGAAAGGGGAATGAAAATGAAAGCTTTATTTAAAAACCGAGCATTTATGCTCGTTATGGCATCTGATATTTTACAACAATTTGCAATTTGGATCAGAAATATGGCTCTTTTGTATTTTATTATGGAGCGAACGAATAATGATCCGGTTTCAGTTTCTTTATTATCGGTTATGGAATATGCACCAATTTTTATTTTTTCATTCATTGGTGGTGCGTTAGCAGATCGCTGGAATCCGAAGAGAACGATGGTTGCTGGAGATGTATTAAGCGTACTATCTATTATAGGAATTGTCTTGTTGCTAAAGCTTGATTATTGGCAGGCTATATTTTTTGCAACACTCGTTTCCGCAATTGTAGGTCAGTTTTCTCAGCCGTCATCTTCACGTATATTTAAGCGCTATGTAAAAGAAGAACAGGTAGCAAATGCGATTGCATTTAATCAAACATTACAGTCGCTATTTATGATTTTTGGACCAGTGGTAGGATCGCTTGTGTACACACAACTTGGTTTATTTACGTCACTATATAGCTTAATTATTTTATTTTTGTTATCTGCTATCGCTCTTTCATTTTTACCAAAATGGGTGGAACAAGAGCAAGTGGCGAGAGGTTCATTAAAAAATGATATAAAAGAAGGTTGGAAATACGTTCTTCATACGAAAAATTTACGTATGATTACGATCACTTTCACCATTATGGGCTTAGCTGTTGGACTAACGAATCCATTAGAAGTGTTTCTTGTAATAGAACGGCTTGGAATGGAAAAAGAAGCCGTTCAATATTTAGCCGCAGCTGATGGAATCGGTATGTTAATTGGTGGTATTGTTGCTGCAGTTTTCGCTTCAAAAGTGAATCCGAAAAAGATGCTTGTATTCGGTATGAGCATATTAGCGATATCATTTTTAGTAGAAGGGTTATCTACATCATTTTGGATTACTAGTTTCATGAGATTTGGAACAGGTATTTGTTTAGCTTGTGTTAATATCGTTGTCGGTACGCTTATGATTCAACTCGTACCAGAAAATATGATTGGCAGAGTAAATGGAACGATTTTACCACTGTTCATGGGGGCAATGTTAATTGGAACTTCACTAGCTGGAGGATTGAAGGAGATGACCTCACTAGTTACTGTATTTTGTATAGCAATGGCACTTATTTTATTTGCGATAGGTCCGGTTTTACGTATGCAAATAAAGAAAGAAGATATTGTGAATCGAGAGGAAATGACGAATTGATTAGTTTCGAAATAGCTATTGTAAGGGAGCAGAATTGCTCCCTTTTCTTGTGGCAATCTTTTGACAATGACATGCCCCAACTATATACTGATGATGTAAAAACGATTTTACAGGTTAGGAGAAACGGTGTGAAAAATCAAATCTATGAATTGCGCACTGCAAATAATATTTCACAAGGTGCATTAGCGGATAAGTGTAACGTATCAAGACAGACGATAAATGCAATTGAGAATAATAAATATGATCCAAGCTTAGCACTAGCATTCCGGTTAGCAGAAGTACTAGGAACAACTGTCGATAAACTATTTTTGTACAAGCTTTAGAGTTTTTAATTGTGGGGCGTTATCGTTAAAAATATAAGAAAAAGATCCCCTTCTTGTGTGAAGGGGATCTTTCTCTTATATTGTTTTAGTTTTCGGATTAGGTGGTGTAACGGACGTATCATTTTCGGGTACTCTAGTTAATAAGAATCCACCGATAATAAATAAGACAATAATACTAAGGACACCAGCGTTTGTTTTTCCTGTTAATTGTGTTGTGACACCAACTAATACCGGACCCATAATTGCCGCGAATTTACCAAAGATATTATAAAATCCGAAGAATTCATTTGCAGATTCTTTCGGTACTAGTTTTGCGAAATAAGAACGGCTAAGTGCTTGAATCCCGCCCTGAGAAGTAGCAACTAACATTGCTAAAATCCAGAAATCAAACGTCGTTTTTAAGAAATAAGCATATGTGCAAATAATGATATAAATGATAATGCCGACATATAGCATTTTTTTACCGGTAAATGTTTCTGATAGTTTTCCATATAATAAAGCAAATGGACAAGCGACAATTTGTGTTACAAATAAGATGATTAATAGATTGGTTGCACTAATACCGAGATCTGTTCCGTAAGCAGTAGACATAGTGATAATTGTATCTACCCCATCAATGTAGAAAAAGTAAGCTATTAGGAACATAAATACAGTTTTATATTCTTTAATATTTTTAAACGTATTAGCAAGGCGCTTGAAGCTCATTGCAATTGGTCTTGGATGACGTTCAATATAGTGTGTTTGCTCTACATTTTTTAGCATTGGTATCGTAAATAGTCCCCACCAAAGAGCTGTTATTGCAAAGGAAATTTGACTAGCAATTCCGACTGATAAAGGGATAGTTCCTTTTTGAGCAAGAATAATAAGAGCAATACAACCGATAAAAGGAATTGTGCTCCCAATGTAACCTAATGCAAAACCTCGCGTAGAAATTCGGTCCATTCTATCTCCGGAGGTAACATCTACTAGAAATGCATCATAAAAAATATTTGCTCCAGCAAAGCCAACTAATGCGAGCATATAGCATCCTAGTAATAAGTACCACTGAGATGTTGGAACAATTGCTAGCATACTTGTAAATACGATACCGAGTCCAAAGAAGAATGTGAAAAATCGTTTTTTAAATCCCTTATAATCAGCAACTGTGCCGAGAATAGGAGCGAGTATAGAAATTAAAAGTGTAGCGAACGAGTTTGCATATCCCCAATAGGCTGTTGAAGTTGCGCCAGATAGTCCAGCTTCTTTTGCAGCTGCTTTAAAGTAAATTGGAAATAATGCAGTTGTAATGACGAGCGAATATACCGAGTTCGCCCAATCGTACAATATCCAGCTTTTTTCTTGTCTGGACATTTTTTTCATATAATGTTCCCCCTTAAATTTGTTCTACTAACAGTGTACAAAAATAAAAATTATAAAAAGAGAAACAGTGATGATTTTTACATAACTTTTACATATATACACAGTTCTTTACAATTGAAGTAAATCCTCTACAAATGCGCCGTCTGTTTCACCTAAGTGCAAACCGAGTAACCTAGCGATAGTCGGACCTTCATCAATCAGTCTCATATACGGAATTGTAACGCCGCTTTGAATGCCTTTCCCAGCAGCCATAAAAATTGTTTCATAGTTAGGTTTTGTTGGGGAATATCCATGTGTTCCAAATGTATATTTCTTACTAGAATTAACATCTTCTTTATTAATTTCTTTTATGAAATCACCTGTATAATTTTCAATGAAGTAATAACCTTCCATGGCCTCTAGCATAAATAAGCAATTACCATCAGCGCCACGTTCCTTTGCATCTTCATCGTGCAGAATAAATTCAATTCCATTTTGTTTATCCTGAAGAAGCTCTTCAAGAAGAAGTTGAATCTCTTTAATCGTTTCAGTATCATTTTTATCCTTTACATGTACGTAGGCAGATCCATCGCAGCTTTGGCAATAAGCTTTCCAATCGTGTATTTTTCCACGTTTATTTACGGATATAAGCCCTTTTTGACAGAATAGGACATTTAATTGGATTGCTTTGTTTTCACTTAAAGCGCTATGGTCACCAAGTGCAATAATTGTACTTTCTTCGTATATACCACTTTCTTTTAATGTATGGATAATTTTTCCGAGGCGTTCGTCGTGTCTGTGGATTGCAGCTACTGTTTCCTCGGACTCGAAGCCATGGTAATGTCTTTGAGTATCTAAATCAGTAAAATGTACAAACATAACATTAGGCTTTTTCGTCTGAATTGTATGTACGGCAGAAGCAAGGACGAAATTATCAAGCTCAGGCTGTGACAATCCATTTCGTATATGGCCGAAACGACGATTTAAATCTAATTGATATAGCGGGCTACCGCTAAATAATGAAACTAAAATTTGATTTTTCCACGGTCTATTTGGAAAAATTTCTGGTAAATTGTAATCGATATTTGCTCTTCCAGTAACAGGCCATAGAAGGGCTGCTGTCGTTAAATTTGCTTTGCGTGCTTCATCATATAAAGTTGTTCCTTTAATGGACTTTCGGTACCAATGCCAATCTGGTGAATCACGTCCTGGTTGAAGTAACGTATTGCTGACAACGCCATGCTTATTAGGATAATTACCGGTTACGATTGTTGAGTGGCTTGGATATGTTACAGAAGGATAAATTGGCTCCACTTTTTTCGCAATCGCGCCCCTTTTTATTAAAGTTTGGAAATTAGGTAGTTTTTGTAATATAGGAAAATCTAAAGCTGATAAGCAGTCAAAAGATAAAATAATGACGCGATTTGTTAATGCTTTATCCATAAAGTTTCCCTCCTGATTATCTAAAACCTATTCTTATATATTACTATTAATACCTGGTAATAAAAATATATTTTTGAATAAAATTTCGTTATTTATTTTCAGAAAAATTAAACATATAATAAGTATAAGGGAATGAATGGAAGGAGGGAATACTATGGATTGGCTAGATGGATTTGGTATCTTTTACATCATTGGTGGAGTCACCGTTCTCCTTGTATTTTTTATGTCATATTTACTAAAGAAACGTTTTCCAGACAAACAGTTTGATATTATATTTGCACTTAGTTTAGTACTTCTTTGTTTAGCTTTCTTTCCTGTAACAATGATCGCTATTGGTGGTTGGGAAGGAATGGGATACGGATTTATTTGTTTCTTCGTTTTAATTGGTACACTAATTGGTATGGTTGCTCATCAACTTGTAAAAATAGTTCGGAAAAGTTACGTATAAAACAGTGATAATTGAAAAAAATGTATAAAAATAAGAAAATTGGCTCTTGTTTTGAAATAAAATTTATATTATGATATTCAACAAATTTATTTTGTTATAACGATGAAAAAGGAATAGTACATGTCTTACCTTTTTGCAGAGAGAGAATCCTTTTGGCTGGAAGATTCTTAAAGAGGCGATATGGAACCTACCTTTGAGTTCTGCATATGCAGCGGGAAATTCCCGTTATCAAAAAGAGAGCATACTCAATTTTTTTGTGTATGAATCAGGGTGGTAACGCCGACAAAGCTCGGTCCCTATTTGGGGACGCGGGCTTTTTCTATTTTCTAAAGGAGGAAGAATGACTATGGTAAAAGAACAAGTACAAGCCATTACGAAAATGGAAGAAGACTTTGCTCAGTGGTATACCGATATTGTAAAAAAAGCGGAGCTTGTTGATTATTCAAGTGTGAAAGGTTGCATGATTTTACGTCCATACGGTTATGCATTATGGGAAAATATGCAGAAAGTGATGGATGAAAAATTAAAAGAATCTGGTCATGAAAATGTGTACATGCCAATGTTTATTCCAGAGAGTTTATTACAAAAAGAGAAAGATCATGTTGAAGGATTTGCTCCTGAAGTAGCATGGGTTACTCATGGCGGGGATGAGAAATTGGCGGAAAGACTTTGTATACGCCCTACATCTGAAACTCTATTCTGTGAGCATTTTTCAAAAATTGTTCAATCATATAATGATTTACCAAAGTTATATAACCAGTGGTGTTCAGTAGTTCGTTGGGAGAAGACGACGAGACCATTCCTTCGTACAACTGAATTTTTATGGCAAGAAGGTCATACGATTCATGAAACGGCAGAAGAATCTCAAATTGAAACATTAAATATTTTAAATCTATATGCTGCTTTTTGTGAAGAGTATTTAGCGATTCCGGTTATTAAAGGGCAAAAAACAGAAAAAGAAAAATTTGCAGGAGCGAAGGCAACTTATACGATTGAAAGTCTAATGCATGATGGAAAAGCACTTCAAACAGGAACATCTCATAACTTTGGAACGAATTTCTCTGAAGCATTTGATATTAAGTTTTTAGACCGTAACGGTAAATGGCAATACGTACATCAAACATCTTGGGGTGTATCAACAAGAATGATAGGTGGACTTATTATGGTTCATAGCGATAATAACGGACTTGTAATGCCGCCAAAAGTCGCTCCAGTACAAGTTGTTATCGTTCCTATTGCTCAGCACAAAGAAGGTGTGTTAGAAAAAGCAACAGAGTTGCAAGGACGTATTCAGAAGGTTGCACGTGTAAAAATAGATGCTAGCAATAAAACACCTGGCTGGAAATTTAATGAGTATGAAATGAAGGGTGTTCCAATTAGATTAGAAGTTGGTCCAAAGGATATTGAAAAGAATCAAGTTGTACTTGTAAGGCGAGATACGAAAGAAAAAGAGTTTATATCAATGGATCAATTAGAAGAACGCATTCCAGTACTACTTGAGGAAATTCACCATTCTTTATTTAGCAAAGCAAAAGTATTTCGCGATGAGAATACGTATAGTGTGACGAATTTCGAAGAGATGAAAAAAGCGGCTGATGAAAAGCAAGGATTTATTAAAGCGATGTGGTGTGGAGAACTAGCTTGTGAAGAAAAATTAAAAGAAGAAGTTGGAGTATCTTCACGTTGTATTCCGTTCGAACAAGAAAGTTTAGCTGACGAATGTATTTGCTGTAGTAAAAAAGCGAAGCAGATGGTGTATTGGGGAAAAGCGTATTAATGCTCTTTCTACTAGATGGCAAAAAGGACTTTGATTGCATAATAAAATGCAATCAAAGTCCTTTTTAGTTTTATCCCGCTATTTGTCAGGCAGTAAAACTCCCACTTCAAAATTCGGCTGGAGCAAAGAAGTTAGGTGGGAGCCCTGCTGCCCGTAAAAGCCCGATTGGTGAAGGTTAATAATCAGTGGGGGATGAACAAAATCCCCACTGATTAAAGTTTCACTTTATAATCTGTTTCATGTATTTTTAGATGGAAGGATGATTTTTTTATTTTGCGTTTTTACGACGAATAAATAGTAACACACCAATTAGGAATGTCGAAAGACCAATTAAAATAGATGCAGGATAATGCGTTGCAGTATTAGGCAATTTATTGCCTTGTTTTGTTGCATTATCTTTTGCGTTACCGCTTTGAGAGCCGCTATCGCCTTTAACACGGTTGCCTCCCTGAGAGCCATTGCCACCTTGAGAACTGCTGTCGCCTTTAACACGGTTGCCTCCCTGAGAGCCACTGCCACCAGAACCACTGCCACCAGAACCACTGCCACCAGAACCACTGCCACCAGAACCACTGCCACCAGAACCGTTGCCACCAGAACCGTTGCCGCCAGAACCACTGCCGCCAGAACCACTGCCACCAGAACCGTTGCCACCAGAACCATTGCCACCAGAGCCATTGTCACCAGAACCACTGCCACCAGAGCCGTTACCGCCAGAACCACTGCCACCAGAGCCGTTACCGCCAGAACCACTGCCACCAGAACCACTGCCACCAGAACCGTTGCCACCAGAACCGTTGCCGCCAGAACCACTGCCACCAGAACCACTGCCACCAGAACCGTTGCCACCAGAACCACTGCCACCAGAACCGTTGCCACCAGAACCATTGCCACCAGAGCCATTGTCACCAGAACCACTGCCACCAGAGCCGTTGCCACCAGAACCGTTGCCGCCAGAACCACTGCCACCAGAACCATTGCCGTCAGAACCGTTGCCACCAGAACCGTTGCCACCAGAGCCATTGCCACCAGAACCACTGCCACCAGAACCACTGCCACCAGAACCGTTGCCGCCAGAACCACTGCCACCAGAACCATTGCCGTCAGAACCGTTGCCACCAGAACCATTGCCACCAGAACCGTTGCCACCAGAACCACTGCCGTCAGAACCGCTATCGTCCTGAGAACCATTGTTTCCTGGAGGTTTATTATTATCTTTTGAATTACCTTCTGCTAAATTATCGTTATTTTGTACAATAGCGTTTGTTATTGGATTGAAGTTTTCAGTTGCAGCATTACCAATATTTAAGCCGCTAAAAAAGGATAAAGAAAGTGTTGATGCTAAAATGAAGATTTTTGTCATTGTTTTCCTCCTGAAGAAAAAATTATTGTTCCATCTAAAATACACCCCTTTGTAATATTTCATAGGAAAAAGAGTTTTATGCAAAAAAACTATATATAGAAAAAGGGAGGGCACTGAACAAGTCCACTTCATAAGAAAAAGGAGGTGTATTTCTAAAGGGAGAAAAGAGTTAATGTGAATATAGTAGAGTGATGGAGAATTTACACTCATAATAGTAGAGGAAGTGGTAACGGATGAAAGAGTATATTGCATTTGATATTGGTGGTACGCAAATTAAATATGGAATTGTTTCAGAAATAGGGGTAGTACTAATACATAAAAAGGTCCCAACAGAAATTCACTTGGGCGGGGAACAAATTGTTCAAAAGCTTATATATTTATCAAAAAAGTTAATGACTGAACATACTATTTCCGGAATTGGTATTAGTACAGCGGGAATTGTTGATATTGATAAAGGAGTTATAACGGGAGGTGTGGATCATATTCCGCGTTATGCTAATATTTCTATTGTTGAGAGACTACAAGAAGTATTAAAAGTTCCTGTATCTATTGAAAATGATGTTAATTGTGCGGCCTTAGGCGAGAAATGGAAAGGTACAGGGAGGGGAGAAAGCGATTTTATTATGCTTACGCTTGGAACGGGCATTGGTGGAGCAATTGTTATAAATGGGGAGTTATACCGTGGACATTCGTTTGGCGCTGGGGAATGGGGGAACATGTTAATAGAAGGGAAAACTTTTGAGGAGGTTGCCTCAATTTCGGGATTAATTCATCTCGTCCGAAGATATAAAGGTAAAAAGGAGTGGGATGGTAAAACAATTTTCGAATTATATGATAAGGGTGATAGCGGTGTTACTCAAGCCGTGAAGATTTTCTTTAAACATTTGGCGATTGGAATTAGTAATCTTGCTTATATTTTTAATCCGAAAATGATTATTATTGGTGGGGGAATTACTGAAAGAGGAGATGATTTTTTAAATGAAGTGAAGGAAGAGATAGGAACATACTTAAATCAAGATATTTATAGTAATTGTGAGATTAAACTTGCGCAAAGCGGCAATTGTGCAGGAATGATTGGTTCTATTTACCACTTATCACATCAGTATAAATAAATATAGTATCTGTTTTCATATAATTGAGAATTTATCCTTTTTCTCATTAGATAAATAATGCTACAATATAAGAGGAGAATACAATGTTTTCCGATTTGGAAAATGCTTTGTAGAAAGGAAGAAACTTCATGCCTATTATTTTAGAAAAAGGACAAAAGATTGATTTAACGAAAGGACAACCGAGAGTAGCGAAACTACAGGTTGGCTTAGGCTGGGATCCAATTGGGCAATCAGGTGGGTTTCTGTCTTCTTTATTTGGAAGTAAACCAAGTGTAGATTGTGATGCATCTGTCGTTATGTTAGAAGGGGATCGTTTTTTAAACAAAAATGATCTAGTTTACTTCGGCAACAAACTTTCTACTTGTGGTAGTATTATTCATTCAGGAGATAATTTAACAGGTGAAGGCGCTGGTGACGACGAAACAATTTTCGTAGAATTACATAAAGTTCCGAGCCGTATTAATCGTTTAGTATTCGTTGTAAATATTTATGACTGTGTAAATCGTCGTCAAGACTTTGGGATGATTCGCAATGCATATATTCGTATTCAAAACCCACAAACAGGTGAAGAATTAGCGCGTTATAACTTGTCAGATAATTATGCTGGCAAAATGACTTTAATTGCAGGTGAAATGTACCGAGACGGAAACGAATGGAAGTTTTCAGCAGTGGGAGAAGGAACACAAGATAAAAACTTAAGTGAGATTGTATCACGTTACCAATAAAATAAACCAAGGAGGAATAGTATAATATGGCATCTATTTCATTGAAAAAAGGACAAAAGGTAGACTTAACAAAAACAAATCCAGGTCTTTCGAAAGTTCTTGTAGGACTTGGTTGGGATACGAATCGTTATGACGGACAAAATGATTTCGATTTAGATGTTAGTATCTTCTTAGTAGGTGCTAACGGTAAAGTTTCAGGTGCAGAGGATTTCGTCTTCTATAATAATCCAAAAGGTGCGAATGGTGCTGTAGAGCATTTAGGAGATAACCGTACAGGTGAAGGTGAAGGCGACGATGAAACAATTAAAATAGACTTAAAAAATGTTCCTGCTAACATTGAGCGTATTTGTTTCACAATTACAATTTATGATGGAGAAGGCCGCAGCCAAAACTTCGGACAAGTTTCTAATTCTTTCGTACGTATTATGGATGAAGAAAAGAATGCAGAATTAATTCGTTACGATTTAGGAGAAGATTTCTCTATTGAAACAGCTGTAGTAGTGAGCGAATTATACCGTCACGCAGGTGAATGGAAATTTAATGCAATCGGAAGTGGATTCCAAGGTGGATTAGGTTCTCTATGTAATAACTTTGGTTTAGATGTAGAGTAATAGATTTATATATCCATCAGTGAAACGCGTATTTACTGATGGATATATTTTAAAAAATTAAAATATAGAGGTGAATATATATGGTTATTCAATTGCAAAAAGGACAGAAAATTGATTTAGCTAAAACAAGCCCAGGTTTATCAAGAGCAGTAATTGGTCTTGGATGGGATATTAAATCTTATGATGGTGGATCTGATTTCGATTTAGATGCATCTGCCTTTTTATTAGATGCGAACGGGAAATGTACGAAGGAAACTGATTTTATTTTCTATAATAATTTACAGTCTCCTTGTGAATCAGTTTTACATACAGGAGATAACCGTACAGGTGAAGGTGACGGTGATGATGAGCAACTTGTTGTCGATTTGAAAAAGGTTCCAGCAGATGTTCATAAAATTGCTATTACAGTTACAATTTATGATGGTGAAGGCCGTAATCAAAACTTTGGACAGGTTGCAAATGCATTCGTTCGTTTAGCAAATGAAGAAACAAACGAAGAAGTTCTTCGTTTTGATTTAGGGGAAGATTTCTCCATTGAAACAGCAGTTGTCTTTTGTGAATTATATCGTCATAATGGACAGTGGAAGTTTAGTGCAGTAGGAAGCGGATTCCAAGGTGGATTAGGTGCGCTTGTAAAAGCGTATGGCTTGGATGCATAAGAAGGGAAACGGTATTCGTTTCCTTTTTTTGACCTTTCTATAAATCTAGCAAAGAATAGGGGATAAAGGTAAGATGAGTATTTTGCAAGGAATCCTTGATACGTATGCTCAGTTTTTCGACTTGGACATGTGGATTAAAGTGTTACAAGATCCAGTATCTTGGGGGTTAATAGGTACACTTGTTGTACTAGAAGGGTTATTATCTGCTGACAATGCACTTGTGTTAGCGGTAATGGTAAAACATCTTCCAGAAGAAAAACGAAAAAAAGCATTATTCTATGGACTTATTGGAGCTTATGTATTCCGTTTTATTGCAATTGGAATCGGAATGTTCTTAATTAAATTATGGTGGGTAAAAGTGTTAGGTGCACTTTACTTAGCTTGGCTTTCAGTTAAATACTTCATTGATAAAAGAAAAGGTAATGCAGAAGAAGAGGAAGCTCATGGTATGAACCGAAATAGTATTCTCTTCAGAATGTTCGGTGTCTTCTGGGGGACAGTTGCGATGGTTGAATTAATGGATATCGCATTCTCTGTAGATAGTGTACTTGCTGCATTTGGTGTATCGAATGAAGTTTGGATTTTACTATTAGGCGGAATGCTCGGTATTTTAATGATGCGTGGTATTGCTGGCGTATTCTTAAAATTGTTAGAACGTATTCCAGAACTGGAAACGACAGCATATATTTTAATCTTAATTATTGCAGCAAAAATGCTACTGTCTGTTATTCATATTGAAGTAAGTCATACGCTGTTCTTTATTATTTTAGTTATAGCGTTTGGAGCAACATTTATACTTCACTACATGAAGAATTCTGGACAAGCTAAAGAAGAAGTTGCAGCTACTAAAAATGAACATAAATAATTGAAATGGGTTTGCTCGTTATGCGAGCGCCCATTTTTTATAACTAAAAATAGTTTATAATAGAAGAGAGACTTTATAAAAAACGTAAATGTTTTTGGAGGTGAACTGTTGTGTTTTCACGTTTTACACTTCAACCATGTGCATTAAAAGAAGAATCAGATTTAAAGCAATTTGAAGCGCTTTTAGAAAAACGCCCACAATATGAACTGACAGAGAATGAGATGAAGTTTAGTTATATAGCAACTCGTATTCTTGGTGTTCCTAATGATGTAGATGAATATTTCAATGAGCTATTTGATTATAGCGAAGTGAAAGGGATCGTGGTTTTGCATGAACAAAATTTAAATAAGGTGATTGATCCCGAAAAACTGCGCCATATTCAAGAGGTTTTTACATTACATCAAGAAGCACCGAATGGCCTTACAGTAAATAGGCTTGTCGCCCATCTGTCTGGAAAACAACTATTACCGCAAGTAGACAATCCTGATTTACAGCATTATATACATACGACGTTTATTTCTGTATTGAAATTGTATGAGAAACAACATAATCAATCTTTAAAAACAGAAGGATTCCGGCGTTTCTTAATCGATATGATTAAATTAAGTGAAAATTACGTAGCGAAGTGGTTCTCTACGATTAATTATAAGAAACAAATGCCACGTATCGTTTGGTACGGTGATGCGACGGAGAGTCGTATATATTTCTTATACTTTCTTATTATGCTCGGCTGTGATGTGCTTTATTATCACCCAGAAGGAAAAGATGGATTTGAGAGTGTAGATGAGGAAGGAAAGACATTTGTCGTATCTCATTCAGGCCGTATTTCATTGGAACCATTTCCTGATCGGCGTCGTGAACGCGTCGCAACGGTAGCTTATCAAGCTTCAAAAGAAATCGAGCAAGTACTTCACCACGATAATTCATTATTATACAAACCGTGGCAATTCCGTTCGTATACACCTGTAGCCCGTACGCTCAAAACGACGTACGATGAACTCTTTTTAATTACGAAAGAAAAGGCATTTGTACGCCCAACATTCTTTGTTGAAAATAAGCATATTTATATTCCTTCTTTATTTGCAAAAATATCAGGCGTTTCAAAGAATGATAAAGAATATTTTCAGCGACTAAAGGCTGTTACATCATTTGATAACAGTTTATTAATTAATACATTCCCGTTTACGAAAGAACAAAAAGCGAATTTCCAATATCATTATCGAGATGCATTGGACCGCGGGGGGAAGTTACATCCGGATTTAATTATGAACAGCCATTGGTGGCCGCATAAGCGTTTACCAGAAGGATTACAACATGGTATTGCAGAAGCAATGATCCATACGTGTGAAAGTGAAATGTGTAAACCAATTGCGAAAGAGACGAAACAAGATGTAGCGCTGTATGTTTTCGCACAACTCTCTCAAATACCACCGAACATTTTAGAGCAGCTTGAGAAATTTGATTATTCGCAAGAAGTACCGAAAATTGTTATATTTAATAATGAGAAGAGCGGAGAATTAAGTCGTTCTGATGCTGTGTTATTACTATTTTTAAATCAAATTGGAGTAGATGTATTCCACTTTAATCCAACGGGGAGAAACGATATTGAACCGTATATTGAATCAGGAGCATTTGATTCACATTGGCTTGAAGAAGTTAATTTCGATCTTGAATTTCATGGTTCATCAGCCTATAAAAATTTATCACAAACAATAAAAGGACTATTTCGTCCATTTTTATAAGGAAAGGGAGAATACCATATGAATAACCCAGTCGTACTAGATTCGAAAACAGAATTGAATGAGCAAACCGCACAAGATGTTCGCTTGCAACTTAGACAAGATGCAGAAGTGCAACGTATTTATAACGCAGTAGACATTAAAGATCAATTAGAATTAATTGAACTCGGAAAAGAACCTTCTATGGAAATTTCACGTTTCGCTGATCAAATTTTACATACAATGTCTTTATCGAAAGTAGAAGACTCTGGTGAATTATTAAAGCAGCTTGGTAAAATTATGGACAGATTTGATAGTAAAGACTTTGCGGAAGAGAAAAGTGGTTTCTTCTCACGTATGTTCAAAAAAGCAGATAAAATGATTGAACAAATCTTTAGTAAGTATCAGACGATGGGTCGCGAAATGGATAAAGTATACGTAGAAATTACGAAGTATCAAGATGAAATGAAAAAATCAATTGGTACGTTAGATGGTTTATATGAGCAAAACTTAAAGTATTATTTAGACTTAGAAAAATACGTAGTAGCAGGGGAAATGTTATTAGAGCGTTTAAATACAGAGTTAGTTCCGATGTACGAAGAGCGCATACGTAATAATGATCAGTTAGCGGGTATTGAATTAGAATCGCTTAAAAACTCTGTTGAAATTTTAGAACAACGTATTGATGATTTAGAAAAAGCACGTATGGTTGCTCTATTAACAGCACCACAAATTCGTATGATTCAACGCGGTAACAATAAATTAATCGGTAAAATCAATACGGCATTTATTACAACGATTCCTATCTTTAAAAATGGTATCATTCAAGCGGTAAATGCGAAACGTCAAAAGCTTGTTGCGGACTCTATGGCTGAACTTGATCGCCGTACAAATGAATTACTTAAGAAAAATGCACAAAATATCGCAACTCAAAGTGTGGAAGTAGCGAGATTATCAGGTTCTTCTAGTATTAAGATGGAAACACTTGAGGAAACTTGGAACATTATTTCAAGAGGTATGCAAGAAACACAACAAATTGAAGAGCAAAATAAACGTGAGCGTGAAGAAAGTCGTAAGCGTATGGCTACATTAACAGAGAACATCAAAAAAGAATTACAAGGATAAAGAAAAGGCAATGAGGAACAGTCCTCATTGCCTTTTAGTTTCTCTTAACTAATTTAATGATTTCATTCACAACAAGCGGAATGATACTTAACAAGAGAACAAATCCCCAATCTCGCATTGTTAATGCATGCACACCGAATATATTGGCAAGAGGTGGGATGGAGATGATACACACTTGCATAAGAACACCGATTAGAAGTGAGAAGACTAAATATTTATTTGTAAATATCCCAATTGAAAAAATTGATTTCGTTCTTGAACGTAAGTTAAATGAATGAACGAGTTGAGAGAAACTAAGAACGACAAATGCCATCGTTTGAGCGTGTAATAGCGCGTCTTCATCAATTTGCTCTGGGAAGAGAGGAAATAAATTTGTATCTCCTGTATAGAGCTTTGCCCCAACGATAAAGGCTGTTAAAGTAAGAAGTCCAATTACAACCCCATTGAAAATAAGAAAAGGAACGCTGCCGCTAAATAAGCTTTCTTTCGCATGTCGTGGTTTTTCCTTCATCACATCTGGATCTTCAGGATCAACACCGAGTGATAATGCAGGCAGTGTATCTGTAATTAAATTTACCCACAAAATGTGAATAGGGCGTAGTGGTGTTGCCCAGCCGAGTAAAATAGCTAAAAAGAGAGCTATAATTTCGCCGAAGTTACAAGAAAGTAGGAAGAGAATAGACTTTTTAATATTACGATAAATATTTCTTCCTTCTTCAACAGCTTTCACAATAGATGAGAAGTTATCATCTGTTAAAACTACATCTGCTGCGCCTTTTGCGACATCTGTTCCTGTAATTCCCATTGCTACTCCAACATCTGCTTGTTTTAAAGATGGAGCATCATTTACACCGTCACCAGTCATGGAAACGATATTTCCTTTAGCACGTAATGCTTTTATAATCTTCACTTTATGTTCTGGAGAGACCCTAGCGAATACATTTAAGTGATTAATTTTACTTGCTAGTTCTGTATCTGGAATGTTATCTAATTCAGTTCCAATCATGATTTCAGATATTTCTTCAGCAATGCCAAGTTCTTTGGCAATTGCAAAGGCGGTATCCTTATGATCACCCGTAATCATAACTGTGCGAATACCAGCCTTTTTACATTCTGTAATTGAATCTTTTACTTCTGTACGTGGTGGATCAATCATACCGACAAGACCGATAAAGATGAGATTTTCTTCGAGATGATTTATATCCATATCGTTTAAATCGTATCGTTTATATGCGAATGAAAGTACTCTTAAGGCTTCTTGCGACATTGACCCGGCAGCTTCTAATATTTGATTTTTATCAGAATCTTTTAGGACCTCAAGTTTATTATTTATAAAGATATGGGTACAGTGAGGTAAAAGTTTATCAATAGCACCTTTCGTCATGCTATAGTAGCCTTCATCGTACGTATGTACAGTTGACATCATTTTACGATCAGAATCGAAAGGCAATTCGTTAACACGTTCATGTTTATTTTCTAAATGATCTTTTTGAATGTTAAAAGAGCTTCCGGCAACAAGAAGGGCAATTTCTGTAGGATCCCCTGTTTGTGAGTCGGCACCGTAAGAGGCATCGTTGCATAAAACCATATTTTCTAATAATAGACGGTGTGCATCATTATTTACATTCAAATTTTTTAGTTGGTCGTATGTGCGATCACTATAAAAGTGAGTAACGGTCATTTTATTTTGAGTTAATGTACCTGTTTTATCTGAACAAATAATTGTGACAGAACCGAGAGCTTCAACAGCTGGTAGTTTACGAATGATAACGTTTTGTTTAATCATACGCTGAACACCAATTGCAAGAACGATGGAAACGATAGCTGGTAAGCCTTCTGGAATGGCTGCAACAGCTAAACTAATTGCGGTCATAAACATTTCTAACGTATCTCGGCCCTGTAAAAAACCGATGAGAAACATAGTAGTGCAAATAGCTACAGCGACAAATCCTAAATATTTTCCTACTTGTGCTAAGCTTTTTTGAAGTGGTGTCATATCATCGTCTGCTTCATGTAAAAGGGTAGCGATCTTGCCAATTTGTGAGTTCATCCCAGTTTCAACAGCAACACCGACGCCACGTCCGTATGTTACTAACGTCGACATAAAGGCCATGTTTTTTTGATCACCTAATGGTACTTGCTCATCATTTTGCATGGAAGGGTGGTAGACTGCATCTTTATCGACAGGGACAGATTCACCAGTTAGAGCAGATTCTTCAATTTTTAAATTCGCAGTTTCGATAAGTCGTAAATCGCAGGGGATATACCGCCCAGCATCAAGCATAACGATATCACCTGGAACGACGTGCTCAGATGGAATCTCTTTTAGTTCACCATCTCGCTTTACGATAGCTTTAGGTGTTGCCATCTTTTTCAATGCTTCTAAAGCCTGTTCCGCTTTCGATTCTTGGATTACACCGATAACAGCATTTAAAACTACAACGAGCGCGATAATACTTGCATCGGCCCATTCACCTACAAAGGCGGAAATAAGGGAAGCGATAATAAGGACATATACAAGGACGTCATTAATTTGGGCGAAAACGCGCTGCCATAAAGTACGTTTTTGTTTGGTAGCTAATTCATTAGAACCATATTGCTGTAAACGTTCATTTACGATTTTATCTGTTAAACCGTGTTGTTCATTTGTTTCTAGGGCGATTAATGTTTGATTTTTCGTCTTACTGTACCAATTGCTCATAAGTAAGCACCTCCAGTAAAAACAGTTAGCAATGGTAGTGTGGCAATTTTTTGAGAGTAGTATGTATGGAGAAAAAATCTAAGGTGAGGTTCTACTTTCATTGTACAGTAATTTAGAATGTGAGGAGGAAAAGAGAAGAGTTGTCATGAATTTGTTGAAATTAAAAGAGCCTCGAATACGTGAGGCTCTTTGTCATTTTTTAATTAATGTACCTAATTCCTCAGTAATAGCTTGCATTTCACTAATACTGAATGTTTCACGTTTCATAACGTGCTCATAAATGTCACGTAAGTCCTCGTACATTTCTTCGTTAAAACTAGCAGCTCTCATTGCTCCAGCATTAACCATGCGTAATTTTTCTTTAATAGCTTCTACCATATATTCAACGTTTGCTTCTGATTTTACGGATAAATCCACCGAAGTGTCCCCCTTTAAAATAACATAAGGTTATCTTAACATTTTTTTATCATTTTCGTTAATGAAACTTTTCAATCCTATTAAATTAGTAGGGATTTCCTTTATAATTAATAATTGGTTGTTTATACTATAAGTATATGTTAAGAAATGCACCAAGAAGGGAAGAAACAAAAATATGGTCCGAGTATTGTTTGTTTGTCTTGGGAACATTTGTCGTTCTCCAATGGCAGAAGCAATTTTTCGGGATCTTGTCGTAAAAGAGGGACTCGAAGAGAAAATTGTCATTGATTCTGCAGGAACTGGAGATTGGCATATTGGTCATCCGCCACATAAAGGAACAAAAAAAATTTTAAAAGAAAATGAAGTCTCTTTTGAAGGAATTAAAGCACGGCAAGTAGAAAAAGAAGACTTAACAAAGTTTGATTATATTATTGCCATGGACAACAAGAATATAGCGGATTTAAAAAGTTTTGGTAAAACTGAAGGCTATATTGGTAGACTGTCCGATTTTGTTCCAGACGGTGGCTGGACAGACGTTCCTGACCCTTACTTTACAGGGAACTTCCAAGAAGTGTATGACCTTGTAACAGAAGGGTGTGCAAAGCTAGTAGCTTTCATTCGAAATGAACAAGGAATATGAGGAAGCTTAGAAAGTAATACTTTCTAATATAAGAAATGAAAGGGTGAAGGAATATGGCAAAGAAAAATAATATTGCTCGAAACATTGCGATTGGTGTAGCTGCAGGTGTAGCTGTATCTATGTTAAAGAAAGAAAACCGTGAAAAAGTAAAAAACACGGCAGAAAAAGCAAAAACAAAGATGATTGAAATTGGTGAAAATTCGAAGATAAAAGAAAAAGTGCAAACTGTTACAGATAAAGGACGCGAACTTGCTGATTTCAATGTAGTAAAAGCGAAAGTAGCAGAAATCAAAAAATTGACGCCGTCTGTTGTAGAAACGTTAAAAGAGACGAAAGAAATTTTTAGTAAGAGAAAAGTTGTGCCAGTAGAAAAGCCGGAAACGATTGAAATTCAAGCTGTATCTCCAAAGGTAGATGAGCTTAAAGCAGAAGAAGAGCCAGTAGTAGCTGAAGATGGTGGTATGAAAGAAGCGCGTGAATTATTTATGAAGGACTCAAATGCAGAGGAAAAAAAAACTGAAGCATACATTGAGCTAAAGCAAAATAAAGAAGAGAAGAAAAGCGTCTAAAAAATATGAGGAAATTTCTAGAAAAAGCAAAAAGAAATCGCACTTTTTCGTTTGGGAAAGATTTATATGACCGGACGATGCGCGATGATGTAGCGGGCTTAGCAGCACAGCTCGCTTATTTCTTCTTGCTTGCGATTTTCCCTGGGCTTGTTTTCTTAATTACGCTTCTTGGCTTTATTGACCTTCAAACAGAAAGTGTGCTCAATTTATTAGAACCGTACGTACCAGAAGATGCGATGAACTTAATTGAAGTAAACGTAGATAAAGTTGTAAACGAACAAAATGGTGGTTTATTATCATTCGGTTTACTATCGATGTTATGGTTTGCTTCAAACGGGGTGAATGCGGTTATGAACGCTTTTAACCGCGCTTATGATGTAACAGAAACCCGTTCCTTTATTAAAACAAGAGCTTTATCTATCGTGTTCACGTTAGCGATAATTTTTATGATTGTGTTTGCACTAATTGTCCCAGTATTTGGACAAGTGATTGGGGCAGCCGTGTTTAAAGCAATTGGTTTATCAGATAGTTTTTCTTATGTTTGGAGTATTACGCGTTTAGTAGCAAGTTTCTTTGTCTTAATCGCTTTGTTTAGCTTTTTATATACATTTGCGCCTGATCGGAAATTAAAGCGAAGAGAAGTCATATCGGGAGCAATATTTGCTACTGTAGGATGGATTGTGGTATCGTACTCATTTGCCTATTATGTAGATAAATTTGCAAATTACGCTAATACATATGGTGGTCTCGGTGGTATCATTATTTTAATGTTATGGTTTTACTTAACTGCGTGGGTAATTTTACTTGGCGGTGAAATTAATGGTTTACTCCATCATTATAGAACGGGTGACAATAATTCCCGTAATGAAAAATGAGCTCTTGTTCCATAATAAAAGGGAACAGGGGGGATATTTCATGAGTAATAATAAAAAGAACCACAATAATAAAAGTAATAATAAGCAAAAGAGCAGTTCGCATCCAAAGCATAAAACGAGCAGTAGTGCGAACGGTCACAATAGCTACCATTAAAAAAACGGGTCCTTTATCAGGGACCCGTTACTTATTTCCTTTTAATAATCGTAAGCCATTCAAGATTACAAGAATGGTACTTCCTTCATGTCCAATAACACCGAATGGAAGAGCTAAAAACTGCAAGAAATTAGAACAAATCAGCATTGCAATAACAGCTAAAGAGAAGATAACGTTTTGCTTCACAATACGGTTCATTCGTTTTGATAAACGGATCGCTTGAGAGAGACGAGATAATTCGTTTTTCATAAGAACAACGTCTGCAGTCTCTAATGCTACGTCTGTTCCTTCACCCATTGCAACACCAATACTAGAAGTAGCGAGTGCAGGTGCATCGTTTATACCATCTCCAACCATGGCGACTATGCCGTACTTTTCTTTTAACTGCTTTATCGTTTCAACTTTTGTTTCCGGTAAACATGATGCGTAATATTCTTTTATATTACTTTCATTGGCAATTGCTTTTGCTGTTTCTTCATTATCACCAGTAATCATGATTGCTTCGACACCAATGCTTTGCAAATCACGAATAGCCGCTATCGTTTCTTGGCGAAGGGTATCTTTTAAAGCGATCAGTCCAAGAATACCATCCTCATCACTAATATAAACGACAGTTTTCCCCTCTTTTTCAAGTGAAGCAGAAATGCCATTATGAAATGTCTTTGTTTCTTCTCCAATAAAATCAGCTTTACCAATTTTATAAGATTTGTTTTCTAATATTCCTTTTAATCCAAAACCAGTTACATCTTCAACGTTTTCTGGTTTTTTTATCGTAATGTCGTAAGCATGTTTTGCATATTTAACAATCGCTTCTGCTAAAGGATGTGTAGAGTGACTTTCAATCGCTGCTGTAATAGAAAGTACTTCACTTTCTGCTATGCCTTCTCGAACGTATACATCTGTTACAGTAGGTTTTCCTTGTGTTAATGTTCCTGTTTTATCAAAGGCAATCGCCTTTACTGAAGCTAGACGTTCTAAATGAATACCACCTTTAAAGAGAATACCGTTTCTCGCTCCGTTTGAAATTGCTGATAAAGTTGCCGGTGTAATGGCTGCAACTAGCGCACAAGGAGAAGCGACTACAAGTAAAATCATCGCGCGATAAAACGTTTCATTCCAACTCCAATCAAGTAAGAAATGAGGAACAAACATCATAAGCGCAACAACAAGTAGTACACCTTTTACGTATGTTCCTTCAAATTTTTCGATGAATAGTTGTGATGGGGATTTTTCGCTTTGTGCACTTTGAACGAGACGAATAATCTTTTGGAATAATGTTTGATCGCTCGGCTTCGTAATTTTAACTTCAATAGCACCACGTAAATTTACAGTGCCGGCAAATACTTCATCGCCGAATTTTTTCTCATTCGGAATGGGTTCTCCTGTAATAGCAGCTTCATCAATATTTGTTTCACCAGTATGAATTGTGCCATCAGCAGGAACACGCTCACCTGGCTTAATTAAAATAATATCGTTAATTTGTAATTGTTCAACTGGAACACGTTCCTCAGTTCCGTTTGAAATACGTAATGCTTCTTCAGGTTGTAGATCAAGAAGCGCTGAAATTTCTTTTTGGCTTTTACTTAATGTATAAGATTCCATTGCTCCGCTTAATGCAAAGATGAAGATTAAAATAGCACCCTCTGCCCAGTAACCAATAACTGCGGCGCCGATAGCTGCAAAAATCATGAGCATTTCAACATTTAGCTCTTTCTCTTCAATTGTGTCTTCAATGCCTTCTTTCGCTTTTGCAAATCCTCCAATTACATAAGCAAGGATATATAAAGTAATACCTGCACTTATTGCATTATTTTTTGTGAATAACCAACCAGCTAAAATAAAAATACCAGATGCGATTGCAAATATAAGTTCATAATGTTTCTTTAATGTATCCCATAAAGAGGGATTAGAAATATCTTTTTGTGCTTGTAATGTTTTTACTTCTGCGTTCATTACTACTCGCTCCTTCCGAATTCTTATTGAGAAAAAGAATCAAAATCGAAACCCCTATAAAACGACGAAAGCTGCCATCCATAATGGATAGCAGCATTTCTGTTGAATCTGATTTTAATAGTTATTATGTTGTAATTATTCTATAGTATAGCATATGTTTTTCTTAGATGATATGTTTTTGTTTTAGTATAAAGTGAAACTTTAATTAGTGGGGGTTTTGTTCATCCCACGCTGATTATTAGCCCTCGCCAATCGGGCTTTTACTGCCCGGCGAATAGCGGGATAAACTGAAAACTTGTGTTTTCGCATTTCCTTTGGTATATATGAATATTGTTCATAAAAAGGTCGGAAAGGAAGACATCAAGTTGAAGACAGAGAAATTTTTTACCCATCCGATTGGCGTGTTTATTGCTGCAATAGTAGCAACATTTTTATGGGGAAGCGCATTTCCCTTTATTAAATTAAGCTATGCTGAACTTGGAATTCAGCCACAAGAAGTCGGGGAACAAATATTATTTGCTGGCTATCGCTTTTTCTTATCTGGTGTAATGCTCTTATTATTTTTTAAAGCGTTAGGAAAAGATATGAAGTTCAAAAAAGGAACAGGAAGGCAGTTAGTTCAAATTGGCTTGTTTCAAACTTTTCTTCAATATATATGTTTTTATATTGGAATGAGTTATAGCTCAGGAATTGAAGGAGCGATTATTTCAGGAACATCATCATTCTTTCAAATTTTACTCGCACACTTTTTATATAAAGATGATGCTCTAAATAGGCGAAAAGTAATTGGAGTAGCTATCGGTTTTTGCGGTGTGATTTTAGTGAATGTACCGAGTGATGGAAGTTTATCATTTCATTTTGGAATAGGTAGCTTATTACTTCTTGGGGCAGCCATGATGTATTCGTATGGAAACATATTAGCGAAAGAAGGTAGTAAAACATTAGATATTGGGTATATGACAGCATATCAGATGATTTTCGGATCAATGGGGTTGCTATGTATAGGTGCATTTCAAGTTGGAATGATGCCATTCATATTTAATCTACATGCAATACTTATGCTCATATATTTATCGTTCTTATCAGCAGCCGGATTCTGTATATGGAATACAATTATGAAGTATAACAAAGTAGGGAAAGTCTCGATGTATATGTTCTTTATACCAGTATTTGGTGTGCTACTATCAAGTCTAATTTTAGGGGAAGCAATCCATTCCTTTGTACTATTTGGTTTAGCGTGTGTCGCAGCGGGAATTATTGTAGTAAATCGTAACCCGGTTAAAAAGAAAGTTGAGCAAGAAAAACAAGTAGCATAGAGAACAGAAAAACGATTAAAATGGAAGAACAGTATTGTTCTTCTTTTTTTACATAGAAAAAGGAGAACGTGATATATGTAACGAAAAAAAGATAGAATAAAGCATTTATTGAGGAGAACATATTATGAATGTACTTTACATTGTGTTAGTCGGGCAAATTATTCTTTTTTTAATGGGAGCAATTTATGCAATAGGACAGACGAAGAGAACGAGAAATAATATGCCGTTACCTTTAGCAGTTCGTCTTATTCTTAGTTTTTCTTTAACAGGAAGTGCAATTTGGATATGGTTACAAGATCCATCGGCTGAGTACAGTACGTGGGTTGCACTCGGTATGACCTTATCAACTGTAGGGGATTTATTTATGGCAGGATTAATTCCAATTGGTCATCGATTAATTGGAGGAATGGTTACTTTCGCTCTTGCACATTGTTTCTATGTGAAAGCATTTTTACAAACAGGTATTTCATGGAATGGTTTTTGGATCGGTTTACTCGTATACGGACTCTTTCTAATTATAGGGTGGTTTTTCTTTATTCGAAATGAAAAACAAGACAAACTTTTTACAATAGGCGCTCTAATTTACGGTTTGTGGGTTGGAGGAATGGCATGTTTTGCATTCGCCTTATATTACGAGAATATAGGAATATGGTGGATACCAGCACTTGGTGGTTTACTGTTTGTGATTTCTGATTTTATTATCGGCGTGACAGATATCGGAGGGCGCAAACTGAAGTATGAACCGCTTTGGATTTGGTTTACATATGTCGCAGCGCAGATGTGTATCGTATATGTAGGATTATAAAAAGATACTCTCAAAAATAGTTGATAGACTATTTTGAGAGTATCTTTTTTATTGCTATGCTATTATATTTGTTTGTTTAATTTGTGCAGTATTTTATACTTTCTAAGCATAAATTTCATAGGAAAAGTCCTGTTTGATAGTCTGGAAAACATAGTATATAAAAATAGTGAATTTATAGGGATTATTATTTTTATATTTGTAATATTCTAATGTTATAATTCAGAATTTTGTGGAAATTAACTAGTCGGAGTACTTATAATAAAAATAAAAAGATGATGAGATGGTGGAATGATGCAAAAGAAAAAACGTTTGCGTGAATTCTTTGAAATAATTGCAATTGCATGTTTATTAGTGTTTTTGGCAAAAATCTTTTTGTTTTTCCCTACGACTGTAAAAGGAGCATCGATGAGGCCGACGTTACAAGATGGAGATAAAGTAATTATTAATAAACTTGCAAAGAGATTTGAAAGTTATGAGAGAGAGGATATTATTGTCGTGAAGACAGATAATTTCTATGTGAAGAGAGTTATTGGATTACCAGGAGATGTAATTGAGATGAAGAATGATCAATTATATGTTAATCATCAAGTGAAAAATGAAGAGTATTTAAAGAATAATAAAAAACAGGCAGAAAAATTACTTATCAATTTAACTGAAGATTTTGGACCGATTACAATTCCTAAAAATAAAATTTTTGTGATGGGAGATAATCGTTTAGTTAGTAGGGATAGTAGGAACGGCTTAGGGCTCATTGATAGAACAGAAGTATTAGGAAAGTTCATGGCGATATATTATCCATTTGAACATGTGAAAATTGTAGATTAAAAATAAGAAAAACCAAGCGAATTAGTTGCTTGGTTTTTCTTATTTAAACAGTTGGTGTTTTATTTATTGTTTCTTGTGAAGCAATATGTTCATTATTTTGGTCGATATTTAACATGAATTTTCGTTGTAACAATTGCAATTTAAAGAGTGTTAAAGGATCATGATAAGTTTCTGGGTTTGTTCTTAGCTTTGTTAATGTTTGCTCATCTTCTTGTATTTCAAGTTGGGCCGCTTCTACGGTTTGTTTCAATATGCTAAGAGGGTCTTTAAAGAACATCATGATATCCCGTTCTAGCGCACCTTCAAATACTTCAAATTGAAGGAAGAATTGTTTTGAAATCATCTGAGCAACTTCTGTATAATCTTCTGTTTCAATATATTGTTTATATTTATTTGATAGCATAGATTGATTTTTTTGCATATTACCGAATAATTTCCCTGCACTCTTTAAGAAGAATTGTGTCGGTGTAAAGCGTAATAAAATATTGATGTTAGCTACTGTAATTCTATTCGTCATTCTTGCAACATCTCTATCCCAGTCATCTAGTAATTTGAAATCACAAGGAAGTTTAATACGCTCTTCCTCATAGAGCTTATTAAAGGTATCGCTCATTTCATCTAAATAAGCCTGAGCTTGAATGAATTCATTATGAGCAGTTTCAATCCATTCTTGAATAGACCCAGTAAATTTAGGAAGAAGCACTTGCTGTACATGTTTTTGAATTCTTTCATTCATTGCTACATTTAGTTCTTCATGGACCAGTTTGAAATCACTATCTTCTTGAACGAGGTCAGAGCAACTCTGCAACAATTCAGGAATTTGAGAATGTATATCCTGCGTAATCTCTTCTTTCGTTAAGAGATAAGATTCTGTAATAGAACGAATTTTATCTTTTTGAATGGCAGTAAGATTATTAATAAAACCATCAAGTTTTACTAAAATATGTTTATTCCAGCGAACGGATTTCACTAACGTATTTTCTAATTCCACACGTTCATTTACAAGGTATGCAATTGTTTTTTGGATAAACCATAATAATTTTTCAATGCGTTCTTTTTCCACGTTACGCTTAGTAAGGTTAGAAAGAATAGAGTCTGTTACGTTACCTAGCTGTTCACTACTCTCTTGTGAAGGAGAGTAAGGGAAAAAGTGTGCTTCTGGGAAATGTACGAGTATTTTCTTTTTAATGCTGTTCGTGATATTTTCACTAGTATTCGTATCAATTGTTTGTAAGACGAATTTAATTTGTAAATTTGGTACTTGCTCACGAATATATAATAATGTATCGAGCTCTTCATCATGTAATGGTGAAGCTGAATTTAGGACATAGATGAGACTATCTGCTGCCTGTAAGTATTCAAAGTGAGAGCTGTTTTTGTCAAGTTGTCCATGCACAGTAGGTGTGACAAGGAATGAAAACTTATTTTTTCGTAAAAATCTACTTGGTAATTTAACTTCAATACATTTTCTTTCTAGTTTTGACTGAGAAGGTACCGCTAGTATGTTATGAAGTTCGTCAAAGTTTGGTATATTTCGTATATCTAGTTCTGTAAGCTCAGTTATTTTAGTTTGACTATCATCTTTAAATGTAATTGAAGTTGTTATAGCCTCATTTAATATATTTTCTCCTAGTATAGAGTTAATAAAGGCTGATTTATCATAATCGCTAGCTCCTGCTACTAGAAGTTGTGTAACAGTTAAATCGTATAAATCACGAACAAGTAGTGTGAATTGATGACCTAAATCTACATCATTCTTCTCAGCCCATACAGCAATCGTTTCAAATAATGCTGATACGTCTGCCATATCAACATTTGCATGAGCTGATGCATTTGAAAGTAAGGCACCTGCGCTTTTTACGAGTAATGATTCTAGAGTTGTCGGTGAAACTTCATTCCATGCTAATACTGCTGCGGAGACAAGTAAAGAATCTTCCGCTCTCATTAAACTAAACCAATTTGTTAATAAATCTGGTACAAGTCCTTGTAATTCGTGCATGAAATGTTGTCCAGTAATCAATTCGAAGTACGTCTCTTGATAGCGAGTAGAAATTTCATTCCAATCGTCATGAGCATCTACTTCAACATGTAAGAATAGGTGATTTATTGTTTGAATCCAAGGGAGATGGAATGATTCATTTTCATAGCTGTTCCAAAGTGAGATAACAAGCTCTTTAAATTGAACTTGATCAATTGTATATAAGGCTTTTAAAGATTCATAGAAATACTCAGGTTTAATTTTTTTAGTAAAGCCTCTGTTCACATAATTGATTAAAGTATCGAACCAGTGTAATGATTTTGTTCGAATTCCTTCTTGAACAGCGAGTTCAATAGCATTATTCCAATCTTCTTGTTTTTCATAGAACGATCGAGCGATTGCAGTAATATTTGGATAGTCTGGTTGAAATGCAACAGCATCGCTAATCGTCTTAAATGCTAGTCCTAAACGATTTTGCTCTATATAAAGGGAAAGAAGTTGTAGGGAAACTTCCATTGTAAGAGTTGTATCTTCTGTTTGGATAGATGTATAAATTTCTTCTGCTTTTGGCAAGAAATCTAATTCGAAATAAGCATCTGCAATATTCTTCATAGCCCAGAGAGCAAGTTCATTATTTACTTTCTCCCATTTGAATATAGCGGCTTCAAAGTCGTTAGTTTGAAAATAAACTTCACCTTGCGCAAAGCGAATATTAGATATATTGGAGAATTCATTTTTTGATTCATTTATATATGCTTCACCGAGTACTTCCGCTACCGGAATGGAAGAGTCTTCTGTTAAAAATGTTTTATAGTAAATCTTTTGGATAAATTGTTTTTCAATGGTCATGTTCGTTCCCCCTGTATAATTTAGAAAAATGATGTTGTATGTAAAAGGGTGCATGTTACTCTAATAGGTAGAAGTTGCATTATATAGACCAAACTATGTTTTTGCTAGATATATCATTTTTCTTGAGAGTTAAACCGTTGCAAAAAGTAACTTCCCTTTATTGTAACAAAAAAATAAGCCTATGAATTTTTATTTTTTTATCTCGCTATTTATAGGCAGTGAGACTCCTACTCCAAAATTGAGCGAATGCAAGGAAGTTAAGTGGGAGACCTGCTGCCCGTAAAATCCCGATTGGTTCAGGCTAATAATCAGTGGGGATGGATAAAAAAACCACCGATTAAATCTCTATTTAAGGAACGGAATAGAAGTAGAGTTCATTATAAAAACAATGTATAGTGAATATGTATACCATGTTTGTCTTAAAGATAGAATGGGCACAATATGGGATAACGATCGTGTATAGGATGTGTCTTCCGAATGGAACAACATATTGGCGAGTTAATCGCACATTATGGATATTTTGGAATTATTATAGCTTTAGCTGGCGGGATTGTTGGATTACCTATACCGGATGAGTTTTTATTGACTTTTATTGGATATAACATTTCAAAAGGAGTTATGTCAGGAACAGCTGCTTTTTTAAGTGGAATGGCAGGTGCAATGCTTGGCATTACATTAAGTTACATATTAGGTTTAAAACTTGGGCTCCCTGTTTTAAAAAAATATGGTCCGAAAGTTAGAATTAAGGAACATCATATTGAAAAAACACATATTTTATTTGAAAAATACGGTCCATTTCTTCTAATGATTGGCTACTTTATACCGGGAGTACGTCATTTAACAGCATATTTTGCTGGAGTTTCAAATTTAACATTGTGGCGATTTTGTTTGTATGCTTACGGTGGTGCACTAATTTGGATAAGTGTTTTTATTGGCTTAGGTTGGAAACTGGGAGAGAAGTGGCGCTTTGTTGAGTATAGTTTACATCATTATGGAATATGGATTTTATTAGTTTCGGCAATTGTAATATTGATTGTGTGGATTTACATAAGGAAAAGAAAAAACCGCTAATAATAGCGGTTTTTTTAGCTGAAAGCAATAAATAATACACCAGCTGTAATAAAGACTACACCAATACCGGTCATAAAGTTTAACTTTTCACCTAATATAATCATCGCGAGAATAATGGAAAATACTACACTTAATTTATCGATAGGTGCTACTTGTGAAACTTTTCCTGTTTTTAACGCAAGAAAATAAAATAGCCATGACGAAGCACCAGCGATTCCACTTAATGTGATAAATAGCAGTGCTTTTTTATTTAGGAGGACATCACCGATATTTTGAAATTTACCTTGTATAATAATAACTCCTACCATAAATAATGCCATAATAATAGAGCGAACCGTTGTTGCGACGTTGGCATCGATTCCATCTAAGCCAATCTTTCCGAAAATAGATACGAGGGCAGCAGCGATTGCTGATAATAGTGCGAATAATAGCCATGAACTCATAGTGAAACTCCTCCAATCTTACATTATTATACATGAAAATTATTCTCATGTATAAAAAACGAAATAAACCCCCGCCCTATATATTTAATAAGGTGGGGGTTTATTAGACTACTCTGCTATTTCTTCATATAAAAAGTACGTTACATTATAAATATGCTCTACTTCATCATCAGTCATAAATAATAATTCGTCACGTTCAATCCCTTTTTTCTTTTCAATAAACTCAATCATGTTTTTTCGTTCTTCTCTTTTCATCAATTTTAATTTCTCCCCTCAATCTGTTTTAATACAGTTTATTTAAGTTACTGCTATTATATAACAGAATCTTTAGAAAGTTCCACCTATTTTATTGTTTTTTTCAGAAGAACCTTTCGACAAAACAAGCCCACCTAAGGGGGGCTTGTTTTTATTTTATAGTCGTAAAAACTCGGGCTCGGTCGTACCAGCACTATCGATGTAATAAATTGTATCGGGATTGATTTTTATTAGTACGTAATTAGGGTCTTCCGCACCGAGTAACCAGCGTTTTAAGCTATTAGTCCAAAATTTGTTTTTTAATGTTTGATCTTCTTCGATGGAAGCTATACCTTCAACTTCAATGTAATCCTCATCTAATTTCTTTCCTTCACGTCCAAGTAGTACATGTACATTGGAGTTTTTTTCAATATCTGTTATCTTTTTTGAATTTCGATCTGTTGCAACATATAGTACAAAATCTTCGTGGAAAAACATCATAAAGGCGCTGTGTGGCTTATCGTTACGTACAGTAGATAATACACCAGTGCGTTGACCTTGAATAATAGTTGCGATTTTTTCTTTTAAGTGCATATTTTTAGCCTCTTTTCATAATTCATAATTTTTTCTGTCTGGACAAGATAATTTAAATATCTTTCATACTGTTTTCTTCAATCCGATTTTTTAAACGTAATTGTGATGAAATCGGACAAGTTAGGAGATGAATAATAATAATATCGAGGAGAAATACATACGATGGAAGGATGAAAAGCATGTTTAATAAAATATTTCTCATAGTAGCGCTTATAGGTGTACCACTTTCTGTAATCGGAAAAACACTTCATTGGCCACAAACTATTATGTTTGCTGTATACTGCATTACTATTATTGCATTAGCTGGTTTTATGGGGAGGGCGACAGAAAGTTTAGCAATTGTTTCTGGGCCTCGGATAGGTGGTTTATTAAATGCAACTTTCGGTAATGCCGTGGAACTTATCATTTCAATTTTTGCACTCCAGGCAGGATTAACAGAAGTTGTTTTAGCTTCCTTAACTGGTTCTGTACTTGGAAACTTATTACTGGTAGGAGGGTTATCCTTCTTTATAGGTGGCCTTAAGTATAAAAGACAAAGTTTCAATGTTTATGATGCAAGACATAATTCAGCTTTATTAATATTTGCTGTTGTCGTAGCTTTTGTTATTCCAGAGATTTTTTCAATGAAGATGGATGCTGGAAAGACGTATCAATTAAGTATTGGTGTTTCTATTATCATGATCATTATGTACCTTGCTGCATTGCTATTTAAGTTAGTTACGCACCGCGGTGTATATCAACATAAAAGTGATGAAGTAGCACATGAGGAGGAGCCTGAGTGGTCGAAAGGTAAAGCGCTACTCGTTTTAGCGATAGCAACACTTGCAGTTGCTTATGTGTCAGAGGCACTCGTACATACTTTTGAAACGGTCGCAAAGTCGTTTGGCTGGTCAGAGTTATTTATAGGGGTTATTATCGTTGCAATTGTTGGTAATGCAGCAGAACATGCATCTGCAATTATTATGGCATATAAAAATAAAGTAAATATCGCAGTAGAAATTGCAGTAGGTTCTACATTACAAATCGCCATGTTTGTTGCTCCTGTGTTAGTACTTCTTTCGATGCTTTTTGCACAAAAGATGCCTCTAGTATTTACAATACCAGAACTTGTTTCTATGATTACAGCTGTTTTCTTAACTATAGCCATTTCAAATGATGGGGATACAAACTGGTTTGAAGGAGGAACTTTATTAGCTGCGTATGTCATTATGGGAATTGGTTTTTATTTATTATGAAAAATAGGGATAACAATGCTTCAGAGGGAAAACACTAAATACAGTAATTTATATACCTTTACATAGGAAGGAGCCAGACAGGTGAAACGAGTATACAGCATATGTCTTTCAACCATGGTCTCGTTTATTTTATTATTTCCTAACAGTAGTTTTGCAAAGACAACGGTAGAAGTAAAAATGCCTTCATCTGTTTTAAATATTTCAAAGGATAATACATTTCCAAATGACGCACAAGATTTACCGCGTTTACAGCCAAGTAAGTTTGCGCAAGAACTATTGAAAACAGCAAATATCAAAATTGAAAACCCAGATTTAATTCGAATGTTTAATGAAACGACAATTTCGAATGCACCGCTTGCAGTAGGGTACCGAGCGAAAATTTATTTAGGGCAATGGGCATTAAATTATGAGTCAATAGACACATCGATTAATTGGGAATATAAGCAAGTAAATCGAAATGTATATGATAATCGCGGAGGGGATCGCTTATACCCACTTCGCTATAAGCAAGAAACCCAAAAGACAATCGAAGGTGATTTAACAGCAGATATGAAAGATACTACAGATGTGAAAAAAATGATGCTTCTAAAAGCGCTTGAAAAAGTACAATTGCCACTTTCATTTAAAACAACCATTGGTTATGGTACCGGACATGAGCGTGTTTATAATATTAGTCCAAGTCAACTTGGATATTTATATGCGTATACACCAGCAGTAAATGAAAAAGGAAAAGTAACATTTGGAGAAGTCTACCTTGTGTTAAAAGGGAATCAAAAAAAGCTTGTCGTGAAAAATATTACATCTCAAGGAATCGGAGCCGCTATTCCAATTCATGATCATTTATTTTTTAAATTTGTTTCTTCATCGCATGCACAATGAAATAAAAAACGTCAGCCTATAAGCTGACGTTTTTTATTTATCCCGCTATTTGCGGGCAGTAAAACTCCCACCTCAAAATTCGGCTGGAGCAAAGAAGTTAGGTGGGAGGCCCTGCTGCCCGTAAACTCCCGATTGGTGTGGGCTAATAATCAGTGGGGGATGAACAAAACTCCCACTGATTAAAGTTTCACTTTATAACATAATGTTTGATGTTTTTGATAAGAAATCTTCTTTTGGATAGTAGCTATTTTTTACAAGAACATTTGGTCCAAGGCATTTCACGGCAGGACAATGGCAACTTAATGATTTTGCTGTTTTTGAGTCACACCATTTGTCGTAAGCTTCTTGTAGTGTATTTGTTTGTACATTACCTAGAAGCGGGACATCACCGAAGTCGGTCACGATAATATTTCCATCAAAAATATTTACGTTCAAACGAGAACGACCATCTGGATCATTGCGGACAGTTACATTTTTACTTTCATGTAATTTCTTTAGTGTAGCTAAATCGTGTTCATTATCACTACATGCATAGAAAGGTAATGTTCCGAATAACATCCACACATTTTCATCACGGATCTCTAATAAATGTTCAACTGCATTTCGAATTTCTTCTTTTGTTAAAATTTCAAGTGTGCTAGCGAAGTCACTCGGATACATCGGGTGAACTTCATGACGTTTACAGCCCATTTCTTCAACGATTTGACGGTGAATATGTTCAATATGTGGTAGAGTTCGTTTGTTTAACATAGTTTCGGCTGATACGAGTACACCTGCCTCTGATAGGGCTTTACTATTTGTAATCATTCTTTCAAATAATTTAGCGCGCTGTTCATAAGTAGGCTTACGCTCCATCATTGCAAATCCGCCTTCAACGAAGTCATCGATTGTTCCCCAGTTATGTGAAATATGCAATACATCTAAGTAGGGAATAATTTGTTCGTAACGTGCTAAATCTATAGTTAAGTTTGAGTTAATTTGAGTGCGAACGCCTCGTTCATGGGCGTATTTTAAGAGTGGTGTTACATAGTTGTCGACGGATTTTTTTGAAAGCATAGGTTCTCCGCCTGTAATACTTAAAGAACGTAAATGAGGAATCTCATCTAATCGTTTTAATAAAAGCTCCATCGGAAGCGGGTTTGGATCTTTCGGCTGTAATGTGTAACCAACAGCGCAATGCTCGCAACGCATATTGCATAACGTCGTCGTTGTAAACTCAACGTTTGTTAATAGTAGTTTGCCGTACTCTTCAAGGTCCATATACGCTTCCCATGGATCGTAAGAAGGAGTAATCGGCTTCATTATTTGTGATATCGTCATATGAAATACTCCTTTGACTATTGAAATAACAATTTGTCCATTCTCTATAATAGAAGAATATGAGCTTTTTATAAAGTGAAACTTTTTTGTAAAAAAAGAGAGAGGGCTTACATTATAATGAATTACTGTGACGAAATTGATGAAATTACATGCCCATAGCAATCATTTTTGCGGTATAATAAAAGCAACTCGAATTAAAAGGAGAGTGCCTTCATGGGAAAAGCAATTCAAGGTAAAGATTCACAACTAGTATATTTGAAAGAACGTTTAAATATGTTCATTGAAGTAATTGATACGATTGAACCAGAAGAGGTAGAATTAGAAGATGTAGATCGTCTTCTTGCAATGTTAGATGAATTAGAACTGAAATGTGAGCAATTTAAAAAAGACGAATAATATATTAAAAAGGCTGCCACTACAAAATTGGCAGCCTTTTTCTGTACGGATAATAGAAGGAATATAGAAAAAAAGGTATAATCAAGTTGTGAAAAATTTCATTTAACCTTTAATGGCGTGAAATAAAGTGAAACTTTACGCAGTGGGGGGGCATTCCCCACTGAGTATTAGCCTTCACCAATCGGGCGTTTACGGGCAGTTGATCTCCAACCTAATTTCTTTGCTCCACCTGAATTTTGAGGTGGGAGTCTTACTGCCCGCAAATAGCGGGATAAATAAACAGCTGAAGAGTATAACAATGGAATTTTCATTTCATAACGTTTTGGTAGCGTTCACAATTGAGGGGGAAGTAACAATGGAAAAGCTTCAAGAAAGCATGTATCAACTAATTGTTGAAACGTCAACGAACTTACCGAAAGATGTTCGTCGCGCAATTCAACAAGCGAAAGAACGAGAAAATGCAGGAACTCGTTCGGCGATGGCACTTGGCACAATTACGAATAATATTAAAATGGCAGATGATAATATCTCGCCAATTTGCCAAGATACAGGGATGCCAACGTTTAAAATTTATACACCAGTTGGTGTGAATCAATTAAAACTGAAGGAAGCTATCTATAGTGCGCTTGAGCGGGCGACAAAAGATGGTAAACTTCGTCCAAACTCTGTTGATTCTCTTTTTGGAGACAATAGCGGAAACAATTTAGGACCAGGTACACCTGTTATTAAGTTTGAACAATGGGAAAAAGATTACATTGATGCACGTTTAATTTTAAAGGGCGGCGGTTGTGAGAATAAAAATATTCAATATAGCCTGCCTTGTGAAATAGAAGGACTTGGACGAGCTGGGCGTGATTTAGAAGGAATTCGTAAATGCCTTCTTCATGCAGTATATCAAGCGCAAGGTCAAGGGTGTAGCGCAGGAGTAATCGGCGTCGGTATCGGGGGAGACCGCACATCAGGTTACGAATTAGCAAAAAATCAATTATTCCGTACATTAGATGATATAAATCCAGTTCCAGAATTACACAAGCTTGAAGAGTATGTATTAGAGAATGCGAATAAGCTTGGCATTGGTACGATGGGATTTGGCGGAGAAACAACTTTATTAGGTTGCAAAATTGGAGTATATAATCGTTTGCCAGCGAGCTTCTACGTATCTGTTGCGTATAATTGTTGGGCATATCGTCGTCTTGGTGTAACAATTCATCCTGAAACAGGTGAAATTATGGATTGGTTGTACCAGGAAGGTGAAGATACACTTCAGCAAGATGCTGCGCAAGAACAAGCAGAGCAGCGTGAAATCGTATTACAAGCTCCAATTACAGAAGAGCAAATTCGTGAACTTCGTGTTGGTGATGTTGTTACAATTAACGGCATGATGTATACAGGACGTGATGCGATTCATAAACATTTAATGGATAACGATTGTCCAGTAGATTTAAAGGGACAAATTATTTATCATTGTGGTCCAGTTGTAGTGAAAGATGAAAATGATAATTGGCAAATTAAAGCGGCAGGTCCAACGACAAGTATTCGTGAAGAGCCATATCAAGGCGATATTATGAAAAAGTTCGGTATTCGTGCTGTAATTGGTAAAGGTGGTATGGGTGCTAAAACATTAGCAGCTTTAGAAGAACACGGTGGTGTGTACTTAAATGCAATTGGTGGTGCAGCGCAATATTATGCTGAATGTATTAAAGAAGTGAAAGATGTTGATTTCTTACAATTCGGTATCCCAGAGGCAATGTGGCATTTACGTATCGATGGTTTTAAAGCAGTTGTAACGATGGATTCTCATGGTAAAAGTCTACATGCTGATGTTGATAAAACATCACTTGAAAAATTGGCGAGCTTTAAAGGACCTGTATTTAAGTAAAGAGAAATGCATCTCGAATTATTCGAGGTGCATTTTTTGGTATATATAGAAAAACATGTTCAGCATGAAAGAAAGCAGGGAAACAGAAACTACAGGTACGATTATATATGGAAAGGAGACTATTTATGAAATATAAATGGTTATATATAGGTCTCATTTTTTCAATTATGATGGCACTTGTTCCAGTTTCAACATTTGCTTATACGAATACACCACATAACTGGGGAATCCCACGTCCTAAAAATGAAACGGTGCCAGATGCAGGGAAACTATATACAGAATTACTACAAAAAAATGGTGGGTTTTATTTAGGAGATACGAAGAAAAAAGATATTTATTTAACATTTGATAATGGATACGAAAATGGATATACAGGAAAGATTTTAGATGTACTGAAGGAGAAAAAAGTACCAGCAACTTTCTTTGTGACGGGACATTATATAAAAACACAAAAAGATTTATTATTAAGAATGAAAAATGAAGGACATATTATTGGTAATCATTCTTGGAGTCATCCAGATTTTACAACAGTAAATGATGCAAAACTTCGTGAAGAATTAACGAGCGTAACGGAAGAGATTAAAAAAGTTACTGGGCAAAAAGAAGTGAAATATGTACGCCCTCCGCGAGGCGTGTTTAGTGAAAGAACGCTAGCGCTTACGAAAGACATGGGATATTATAACGTGTTTTGGTCGCTTGCATTTCTTGATTGGAAAGTAGATCAGCAAAGAGGATGGCAATACGCTCATAATAATGTAATGACTATGATTCATCCAGGATCTGTTTTGTTACTTCATGCAATATCAAAAGATAATGCAGAAGCACTTGCGAAAATCATTGATGATTTGCGCGAGAAAGGGTATCATTTTAAAAGCCTAGATGATTTAGTAAAAAGCAATCAACCGTAAGCATGTATGCTTGCGGTTTTCTCATGCTATAATGATGTGTAAAAAGGATGGGGAAACGTATGTGGAGCGAACATGTTACGTTAGAATATCCGTACCATTTTGAGGAAGTACTAAAGCGTTTATCTTTCGACCCGTTAAACGTTATTCAATTAGACGAGAAAGTAATTTATGTCCCGCTTTTTATAGACGAAGAACAGATTGTTGTTCGTTTGCAAGGGATTGGTACTGTTCAAAATCCACAGTTTTGGATCTCTAGTCAGGCAGGAGATCAAGAGAAAGTAATGAAACGAATGAGATCCATTTTTCACTGGAATGAACCGTTTCAAAATATACAAAATCATTTTTTAAACACATCATTACGTCCACTATTTGAAACATATGCTTATACTCCAATTATTTTAGAATTCGATTATTTCGCTTGTCTTCTTCGCTGTATTATTCATCAACAAATAAATTTGAAATTTGCTACTGTGCTAACAGATCAATTTGTAAAGCGATATGGGACAGAGAAGAGCGGCGTTTTCTTTTTCCCAACACCAGAAAGAGTAGCGAACATTTCAATAGAAGAATTGAGAGAGCAGAAGTTTAGTCAGCGAAAAGCCGAATATATAGTAGGATTAGCAAAACATATTGTAGGCGGTAAATTAGATTTAGCAAGGATAGAAAACGAAACAGAAGAAGAAGTATCGGCACAATTGTTACCAATAAGGGGTATTGGGGCATGGACAGTGCAAAACTTTTTAATGTTTGGGCTTGGTCGGAAAAATATGTTTCCAAAAGCAGACATTGGAATTCAGCGCGCAGTGCAAGGTGTATTTCAATTAGATGATAAGCCTGATGATGCATTTTTAGAAAAAGTGAAACAAGAGTGTGAACCATATTGCAGTTATGCAGCGTTATATTTATGGAAAAGTATAGAGTAGAGGTGTAATAATGATACAAAAGCAACAAGAGAGTAAGTTGGAAGTTGGTCAAACGTTTCCTGTGACAATTAAACGTCTTGGGATTAACGGAGAAGGCGTTGGTTATTTTAAGAGACAAGTTGTTTTCATTCCAGGGGCATTACCAGGAGAAGAAGTTGTTGCTGAAGCAACAAAAATTCAGCGTGGCTTCGCTGAAGCGAAAGTGAAAAAAGTTCGTAAATCATCACCACATCGTGTGAAAGCACCATGTTCAGTATATGAGGAGTGTGGTGGCTGTCAATTGCAGCATTTAGATTATAAAGAACAATTAAATCAAAAGCGTGATATCGTTGTACAAGCATTCGAGAAGTATATGAATGACAGTCTAGAAGAGAAAATTCGCCCGACGCTTGGTATGGAAAATCCATGGCATTATCGTAATAAAAGTCAATTGCAAGTGGGGCGTAAAGACGAAAAGGTTATTACAGGGTTATATAAGCAAAACTCACATCAGTTAATTGATATTTCTCATTGCATGATTCAACATAAAGCAACGAATGAAGCGACAAAAGTTGTAAGACGTATATTAGAAAAATTAAATGTTTCTATTTACAATGAGAAAAAACAAAAAGGTTTAGTACGTACAATTGTGACACGTACTGCAGTTCAAACAGGGGAAGTGCAAGTCACACTTATTACAACAAAAGAAGAATTACCAAATAAAGATCAATTTATCGCAGAAGTGCAAAAACAAATGCCAAGTGTTAAATCAATTATGCAAAACGTAAACTGGCGTAAAACATCTGTTATTTTCGGTGATAAAACATTTAAATTAGCTGGAAAAGAAGTAATTCAAGAAACACTAGGTGATTTATCATTTGAATTATCAGCACGCGCATTCTTCCAATTAAATCCAGAACAAACAGTTGTTTTATACGATGAAGCGAAAAAAGCAGCTGCTTTAACAGGAAACGAGAAGATTGTGGATGCGTATTGTGGTGTCGGTACGATTGGACTTTGGCTTGCGAATGATGCAGCGGAAGTACGTGGTATGGATGTAATTCCAGAAGCGATTGAAGATGCAAAGAAAAATGCAAAACGCCACGGATTCACAAATGCAAAGTATGAAGCTGGTAAAGCGGAACAATGGTTACCAAAGTGGGTAAAAGAAGGCTGGCGTCCAGATGTCATTGTTGTTGACCCACCGCGTACAGGTTGTGATGATAAATTACTTGAAACGATTTTAAAAGTGAAACCGAAACAAGTTGTTTACGTGTCTTGTAACCCTTCCTCATTAGCACGTGATGTGGAAACATTAATGGAGAGCTATGAAGTGGAGTATGTACAACCAGTTGATATGTTCCCGCATACAGCTCATGTAGAAAATGTAGTGAAACTTGTTAGAAAGTAACATTCAATAAGGATATGTCCCTCACAAAGCAAGAGCTATGTGAGGGTATATTTTATTTAACGAATGGAAGTAAGGAGAATATAATGAACAATTATAAATTGACGATTCAATATGATGGTGCGCGTTATAAAGGGTGGCAACGTCTTGGTAATAATGACAATACGATTCAGGGGAAAATCGAAAGTATAATATCTGAAATGGTCGGAAAAGAAATTGAAATTATCGGCTGTAGTAGAACGGATGCTGGTGTACACGCTTTGAATCAAGTAGCTAACTTTCAAAGTGATGAGAAGTTAGTAGAACATAAAGTGAAAAAGTATTTAAATCAATATTTACCAAATGATATTAGTATTACGAGTGTAGAAGAAGTACCAGATCGTTTCCATGCTCGTTACAATTCTAAAGCAAAAACATATCTTTATAAAATTTGGAATGAAGAGCATACGAACCCATTTATGCGTAAATACAGCATGCACGTGAATAAACAATTAAATGTGAAAAGTATGAAAGAAGCTGCGAAACATTTAGTTGGTTCACATGACTTCACTGCCTTTTCAAATGCAAAGTCTAAGAAAAAATCTATGGTTCGAGAAGTGTATACACTTGATGTTTCCGAAGAATCAGGATTTGTACAAATTAGAGTAAGTGGTAACGGATTCCTTCATAACATGGTGCGGAAAATTGTTGGAGCATTAATTGAAGTTGGATTAGGGCAATTAGAGGCGGACGCAATTCCAAACATTTTAGAGGAAAAACAACGTAATCAAATTAATTGTCTTGCTGAGGCGAGTGGATTGTATTTGGAGAATGTTGAATTTTAATAATAAGTAAAAAAATCGAGCTGATAAGGCTCGATTTTTTTGCACTCTGAAATTAAGAAGATTTCTCTTTCTTCATACGTAGCTTCAAATTCCAAAAAGCAGCAAGCATAATAGCTGCAAAGGAGCCGCTAATTGTGCCTAGGAGCTTTGCATGAGGAAAGCTGCTCATATCAATGAATAGCATTATACATAGAATGGTAGGGAAAAGACCTAAGTAGTGTAATAACTTCAACTTCTTATCATTACTCATATACATTGCCCCTTTCTAGCATATTATACGTTTATCATAACATATTTTACCAGTTTCTTTGCACTTGGAGAAAGATTCATTTCATATGTGTAAGTGCAATTTTTTAATTCGATATTGTAAGTTTTGTCTACTCAATCCTAAAAATTTTGCGGCTTGTGAGATATTACCTTTATTTTCTTTAAGAATTTGATGGATATATTTCTTTTCCATTTCTTCGATTATACGTTTTAAAGTTTGTGGCGTATCAGTATTGTGACTAGTTAGCGGAGTCTGCATATTCAGTTCCTTTTTTGCTAGTTCGCGAAAGTGCGTTGGCATATGGAACGCTGTAATGATATCTTCATCTTCTATTAAGTTCATGGAGCCTTCAATTATATGTTCTAGTTCTCTCACATTACCAGGCCAATCGTATTTATAGAAGAAGTTATTTACGTTTAAATCTACATCTTTTACGCTAAGATTAAATTGGATATTGTATTTTTCAATAAAGTGTTGAACAAGATATGCAATATCTTCTTTTCGTTCCCGTAAAGGTGGAAGACATAAAGTAACAACGCTTAATCGGTAATATAAGTCTTGTCTTAATCGATTGTGTGCTATGGCTTCAAGAGGATCTTCATTAATAGTTGCTATAATACGAACATCAATTTCTTTTTCTTGCGCCCCCCCAATTCTTCGTATTGTTTTCTCTTGTATAGCACGCAATAATTTAGCTTGAAGTGCTGGGCTTAATGAGTTGATTTCATCTAATAACAAAGTTCCCCCATTTGCCTCTTCAAATAAACCAGGTTTATCTATTGCTCCTGTAAAAGCACCTCGATTTGTACCAAATAGTAAACTTTCCATTAAGGTTTCTGGTATAGCGGCACAGTTTTGCGAAATAAATGGTTTTGTTGAACGCTGGCTTTCATTATGGATGCTTTGCGCAAATAGCTCTTTACCGGTCCCTGTTTCCCCGATGATAAGTATGGAGGATGGCGTACGTATTACTCTCTTTGCTTCTGTAATGACCGATTGAATAGCTCTAGAATCACCAATTATGTGATCAAAGGTAAACTTAGTATTTTGTTTTCGAGAAAGGTTCGTTTTCATTGTTTGCTTTAAATGACTAATCTCTTTTGAAATTTCAATAGCGCCTTTAATTTTTCCATTTTCTATTATAGGAAAAGTATCGTTAATCGTCGTAATCTCTTGTCCTTTATTGTTAAAATACGTTTGTTTTATATTTTTGTTTGTTTTTCCAAGTTTTAAAGCCTCTATAAGAGTACTATTTTTATTTTCTTCAAATGCAAATACTTCTAAAGGATTTTTATCTAGCACATCTAAGCGATCCATTGATTCAATTTCCATCATTTTACGGTTATAGATAATCGTTTTACTTTCCTCATTAATAATATGGATCCCAATATCTAGTTCATTGAGTAAAGTTTCGTATAGCACATTCATTTCAATAATCTTTTTAAAATTGATTTCTTCTGTATGCATGTATTATCTTCTCCTCGTTATACCCTATGAAGACTGACTTTTTATAATTTTATTAAAATTCTTATAAAATCGCAAAATTTTTTTGCTATTTTCTCTTAAAAATTTTCAAATGATAGAAATTTTTTGCGGTTATGCAGATTTTTTTCGTAAGAAATACTAATTTTACATAGGTATTGAGGTTGGTACGTATTTTGCATGAATAGTAGTTAAGATCTCTAAATTTAAAGAGTAGGGGGATTATGAATCTTTATAGTGTATGCAACGTTTCAGTTTCAATTAATAAGAGGGAGGAATTTATAAAGTGAAGACGGTTATAGAAGGCGTGTATAGTCCTTGTTACGGGAAAGTAGAGAAATTATTTGTTACTGAAAGTTCTTACGTATATGAGTGGGAAAAATTAGCGTTAATTGAAACAATAGATAAGCAGCAGGTGGAAATTAAAGTGGGAATCAGTGGTTATATCGAATCATTAGAAGTGGTAGAAGGACAAGCTATCGCTAATCAAAAACTATTAATAACAGTGAGGGATGACCTTTTAATAACAGGTAGTGATTAATATAAGTAGTATGTATTTTTGCTCTTTTAAATAATTATTTTTACTATGAAGAATTTTAAAAACGCTTACATTAAATGGGTTTGCAAAGTGAAAAGGGGGGATTTATATGATGGATCAAAACCAAGGATTAAAAAGAGAATTGAAAAGTCGGCACATATTTATGATTGCACTCGGAGGGGTTATTGGTACTGGGCTTTTTTTAGGATCCAGTTATACAATTCATGAAGCTGGACCTGGAGGAGCGATTGTAGCGTATCTTGTCGGTGGATTTGTTATGTATTTAACGATGCTCTGTCTTGGAGAGTTAGCGGTTGCGATGCCTGATGCAGGATCGTATCAAACATATGCTACAAAACATATTTCACCTGCAGCGGGTTATGTAGTGGGATGGATGTCGTGGCTAAACTGGACGGCTACGATAGGCATTGAATTAATTGCAGTTAGTATATTAATGAAACGTTGGTTTCCAGATGTATCATCATGGATTTGGTGCGTAGTGTTTGCTGTATTACTCTTTGTTATTAATGCGTTATCTTCAAGAAGTTTTGCGGAAGTTGAATTCTGGTTTGCAAGTATTAAAGTAATTACAATTATTGCATTTATCATTTTGGGCGGGGCAGCAATGTTTGGTTTTCTAGATATGAAAGGAAATGAACCAGCGCCGATGTTTTCTAGCTTTACTGATTATGGTGGATTGTTCCCAAATGGATTATCAGCCATTTTAATTACAATGATTGCAGTTAATTTTTCCTTCCAAGGAACAGAACTAGTTGGTATTGCAGCTGGTGAGAGTGAAAATCCAGAGAAAACTATCCCGAAGGCAATTAATAATACAGTTTGGCGCATACTTATTTTCTTTGTACTATCTATTTTTATTCTTGCGGGACTATTTCCTTGGCAGCAAGCAGGAGTGATAGAAAGTCCATTCGTAGTTGTATTTGATAAAATTGGTATTCCTTATGCGGCTGATATTATAAATTTCGTTATTATTACAGCTGTACTATCAGTTGCGAATTCAGGATTATATGCAACTTCCCGTATGCTATGGTCTATGTCTAATCAAGGAATGATTAGCCCGATTTTTGGTAAATTATCTAAAAACGGTGTTCCTATTTATGCATTGATTGTAAGTACGTTTGTAGGGTGTCTCTCATTACTATCAGGTATTTATGCGGAAGATACAGTTTATTTATGGCTTCTTTCTATTGCTGGGTTTGGAGCAATATTAGTTTGGGCATCTATTGCTCTTTCAAATTTATTGGCTAGAAGGACATATTTGAAGCAAGGCGGGGATATTAAGGACTTAAAATTTAAAACACCATTGTATCCATTTGTTCCACTTCTTGCGTTAGTATTAAATTTAGCAGTAATTGTTGGCATGGCTTTCATTCCGGAACAAAGAATGGCATTGTATTGTGGTATTCCATTTATGATTGTTTGTTTACTGTTTTATCGTGCTACTAGAAATAAGAGAAGTAAAGTAGAACATACTGAAAAGACAAATACAACCGAATTAGAAAGTTTATAATAGTGATTAATTTGGAGACTGTAAGATTGTAAACAGTCTCTTTTTTTGTGAAAATAAATTTGGAAACATACTACGTATGCAAAGGGGAATTAGCAATGAATCAAGAAGTTTCACAGCTATTAGAACAGATTGATTTACGAAAAGAGGAGCTACTAGAACTTACAAAAACTTTAATTCGTTTTGAAACACCAGCACCACCAGCAAGAAATACAAATGGGGCGCAAGAATTTGTTGCGGAGTTTCTAAAAAAACGAAATTTTAGTATTGATAAATGGGATGTATATCCAAATGATCCGAATGTTGTTGGAGTGAAAAAGGGGACAGCAAGTGAGTCACATAAAAGTCTCATTATTAATGGACATATAGATGTTGCAGAAGTATCAAAGGACGAACCGTGGGAAATAAAGCCGTTTGAGCCGTTTATAAAAGATGGTTGGTTAGTTGGGAGAGGCGCGGCAGATATGAAAGGTGGACTAGCTGGAGCCTTATTTGCTATTCAGCTTTTAGAAGAAGTGGGGATTGAATTACCTGGAGATTTAATTTTTCAATCGGTAATTGGCGAAGAAGTAGGAGAAGCAGGGACACTTCAATGTTGTAAGCGTGGTTATGATGCTGATTTTGCAGTAGTAGTTGATACAAGTAATTTACATATGCAAGGGCAGGGCGGAGTAATTACTGGATGGATTACAGTGAAAAGCCCGCTAACGTTTCATGATGCAACACGTAGACAAATGATCCATGCTGGAGGACGTCTATTTGGAGCGAGTGCGATTGAGAAAATGATGAAGATTGTCCAAAGCTTACAAGAATTAGAGCGTCATTGGGCAGTTATGAAAACATATGAAGGCTATCCATCTGGAACAACAACAATTAATCCAGCTGTTATTGAAGGAGGACGTCATGCGGCATTTATTGCGGATGAGTGCCGATTGTGGATAACCGTACATTTTTATCCAAATGAAACGCATGAACAAATAATAGAAGAAATAGAAGAGTATTTAGGAAAAGTGGCAGCAGCAGATCCATGGTTAAGAGAGAACCCACCACAATTTAAGTGGGGCGGAGAATCAATGATTGTGGATCGTGGCGAAATTTTTCCTTCTTTAGAAGTAGATAGCGAACATGTTGCTGTCAAAACGCTAAGTTCAGTACATGAATCTATTTTATCTAAAAATGCAATTTTAGATATGTCAGCAACGGTAACTGATGGCGGATGGTTTAGTGAGTTTAACATTCCAGCTGTTATTTACGGACCAGGTACATTAGAAGAAGCTCATTCAATAAATGAGAAAGTTGAAGTTGAGCAGTTAATTGAATTTACAAAAGTAATAACAGCGTTCATATATGAATGGTGTCATACAAAAAAATAGATTAGTGTATTGAAATTGTACAGGTATGTACTTGTACGCTTTTTTAGTGAACTATTTCAGAGTTGAACATAAACAACTGAAATAGTTCTTTATTTTTCTATGTTTTTCGTTTTATTTCAATTAATTTCTCTTTAGCTAATTCAACGGCAATCGCATCATCTAAATAGCCGATTGGAAAAAGATAATCGGGGATAATGTCTGTTGATAAAATGAAATATAGTAAGGCACCCCCAATAATTGCACGCTCTTCGGTTGAAATGGTTTCTGTACAAAATTGTTGGTACATATTTGTTAATTGCTCAATGAAAGGACCAGCACTATCAATTTGTTCTATTTTACTTTTGAAACTCTCGTGAATACGTTTTTCACCTTCAGTAGTTTGAGCATAGCGCTCGTAATTTTCAAGTTCTTGTTTTACACGAGTTGTTGTGTATTCGAAGTCGAATAGGTTAGAGGATTGTAATGTTTGTTGAATTGTATCGAGAGATGTGTACATATCTGCTTTTTCCTTATTTATGTGTGGAGAGTTAGGGTACATTTCATCAAGTAATAATTGCGGTGGAACTTGTAGACAGTTTGCGAATTTTTGTAAATGGTTTTGCTTCGGTTGTTGTTTGCCATTAATTATTCTTGAAATTGTTGCAGGATCAATATTTGTAAGTGTTCCTAGTTGGCGCATAGATAGAGCGCGCTCCTTTAACAGTTTCTTTATTAATTTACCGAGCCGCTCATTTGGATTTTCATTGGGCATAATGTAGGCACTCCTTTTCTATTGTCTATCGTTGAAAAAATGTTGAGCATTTATTACAAGTATATGAAACAGACAGGCACAGTTGCTCAACATTTTCATAATATGCAACGAAAAGTGAGAAAAGGGGTGACTGTACGATGAGTACGGCAGGTTTATTTTCAATTTTTTTAATCGGGATTGCGTCTAATTTAGATAATGCAGGTGTTGGGATTGCATATGGCATTCGTAAAATTCGAATTTCGTGGCTTAACAATTTTATCATCGCATTTTTTGGATTTTTATTTACTTTACTAGCTGGATTCTTTGGGAATTGGATCGCATTATTTATTTCAGAGTTCACAGCAAACATTATTGGAGCAATCGTTTTAGGAATAATCGGGGTGTTTATTTTATGTCAGCCTTTCTTGAGTCAAAAAGATACCGTAGAATCTAAAGATAGTAGTGTACTTATGGGGGTTTTACGTAATCCAGAAAAAGCAGATTTTGATGGTTCTAAAACAATTAGTTTTTCTGAAGCAATTGTTTTAGGAGTTGCATTGTCCATAAACAATATTGCAGGTGGATTTGATGCTGGAGTAACAAATTTAAATCTTTGGCTTACGGCATGTATTTCTGGAGTTTTTAGTTTTATTTGTATTAGTGGTTTTACGTATGTTGGTAAAAGATTTTTAGCTGAATACTTAGGGAAATGGGCAACTGTAATTGCAGGTGTGTTATTAATTCTTATTGGAATTGATCAATTGTTGTAAGAAGGATAGGGAAAACAGTATTCGAGTATTTCCTTGGAAATACACTAAAAAATTGCATATATCGACGTGAAATCTTTTCACGGTAATGAAAGATTGTAAGTATTATACAAATCTTTGTGTGTAAAAAGGTTTAAAAAAGTAAAAGCACCTGCATAGGTGCTTTTTAGCGTATATCTTCAATTAGTTGTGCACATTCATCATCATGCATACTGTACTCACTTAAAACTTGAATACAAAGCCATTTCAGTTCTTCAATACTATGCTCAAGTTCTTCGGGAAGTACATGGTAAATGTCTTCAAGTCCCATTCCAAAATGAATAAGTTCTAGTACTTGATCATCGATGTTCCGATCCATTAATAGTTCAAGCACTTCTAAATTGAATATGTATCGGTGAGCTTCATCGAGTGAAACAACTTTTAGTTTCAAACTTTCTACAATACTCAATATGAAAAGAAGAATTGTTTTTTCGAGAACAGGTTGTTTCTCCATTTGAAATATGAGTTTCATCTTTTACACCTCCACATACAGCGCTAGGTTGTACTATATTATTCAGGAGGGGGGAGCAAATATGCATAATAAAGATAACTTTTATTACTGTTTTTTTGAATTGTGTTGATGCCTAGTAGAACGGATTTTTTGTGAAATAAAAAAACCTGCCAATATAGCAGGATAACTTCTAAATTAAAACATACTCCAACCTTCTTGGGCAGAAAGTAATTCAAGAATTTTAAAACCAGCGATACTATTTCCGTTTGCATCTAAAGCTGGTCCAAAAATACCGATTCCCATTTTGCCTTTTACGCAGCCGAAAATGCCGCCCGCTACACCACTTTTTGCAGGGATTCCAACACGAATTGCAAATTCACCAGATTCATTATACATCCCGCAAGTAACCATAAATGTTTTACAAATTTTCGTAATATGTTTAGGGATGATCTGTTTCTTTTTATAAGGATCATATCCATCCATTGCAAAGATTAAACCAATACGTGCTAGGTCGATACAGTTAACCTCAATTGCACATTGACGCGTATATAAATCCATAAGTTCTTCAATATCGTTATCGATGATGCCATTTTGTTTCATATAGTAACAAAGTGAACGGTTTAAGTAAGCTGTTTCTAATTCAGAAGTGGCAACTTTAGAAGAATAACTAATAGTAGGATTGTCTGTTATATCACGCACAAATTGAAGAATGCGTTCCATCTTCTCCTCGTTATCATTACCAGCCAGCATACTTGTAATAGCTAATGCACCCGCATTAATCATTGGATTAAGAGGCTTGGAAGAACTTGTTGTTTCAAGCTTAATAATAGAATTAAATGGGTCACCAGTTGGTTCCATTCCAACTTTAGAAAATACATATTCTTCACCACGGTCTAAAAGGGAAAGAGCAAGTGTAATTACTTTAGAAATACTTTGAAGAGTAAATAGTGTTTGTGAGTTACCAGCATGGATATATTCTGTTTCTTTATGGAAAATAGCAATCCCTAGATCATTTGGATTTGCATTTCCTAGTTCGGGGATATAAGTAGCAAGTTTTCCTTTTTTCGTATATGGTTTTACTTGTTCTAACAACTGCTGTAAGTTGTTTGTTTCAATGCACTGCATAGTACCAACGCTCCTATTTCGAATTAACTAAGTTTACTTTTCCCGATATGCTCGGAAATAAATAATAACATGAAAAAGTGGAATGATAAAACGAAAGTTGAATGTTCTATAGTGAGTCTTCAGTTTCGATTATTCCGTGTTATAAAAGGAAAATTTTCCTTTTATATAACAGTTTGGAAATAGGAGATTTATCCATAAAAAGTTCGGAAATAAAAACTACACATCTATACAACTATATGTTATTATGGTTATGTAAATAGAAAGCGTTTTCTAAGGCGTACTTATAATGATAACGATTTCATAAATTTGATAGGGGGAATTAAGATGTTGCAGTTTTTACAACGTATTGGTAAAGCGTTAATGCTTCCAATCGCCGTACTACCAGCAGCAGGATTATTGCTTCGTTTAGGGCAACCAGATGTATTTAATATTCCTGTTATGGCACAGGCCGGCGCAGCGGTTTTTGATAATTTAGCACTTATTTTTGCAATTGGTATTGCAATTGGTCTTTCAGTTGATGGTAGTGGTGCAGCAGGTCTTGCAGGTGCAATTGGTTATCTAGTTATGAAAAATAGTATTGATGCACTTAGTAAAGGATATTCTACTGCAGAATTACAAGATAAATTAGGTAAAGTTCAAGATTTAATAGGGAATAGCGCAAATGTAGATCCATCTAAGCTTGCGGATACAATGACACAAGTATCTAAGGCAGCCGAATTATCGACTAAAGTGGATATGAAAGTTTTAGGTGGTATTATTGTCGGTGTTATAGCAGGATTACTTTATAATAAATTCCATAAAATTAAACTTCCAGAATGGTTAGGTTTCTTTGCTGGAAAACGTTTCGTTCCGATTGTTACATCGGTTGTGATGCTAATATTAGGAATTCTATTCGCGCAAATTTGGCCAGCAATTCAAAATGGTATCGATGCATTAGCTCATGGAATTGTTAATTTAGGTGCAGTTGGTTCAGGTCTATTTGGTTTATTAAACCGTCTATTAATCCCAATTGGTTTACACCATGTAATGAACACATACTTCTGGTTCGTATTTGGTGACTTTACAAATGCAGCAGGTAATGTTGTAAATGGTGATATCGCTCGCTTCCTTGCAGGGGATAAAACAGCGGGTATGTTTATGACTGGTTTCTTCCCAGTTATGATGTTCGGTTTACCAGCAGCATGTTTCGCAATGATTGCAGCTGCTAAACCAGAAAAACGTAAAATGGTTACAGGTATGTTAGGTGGTCTAGCATTAACTTCATTCTTAACTGGTATTACAGAACCGATTGAATTCTCATTTATGTTCTTATCACCAGTATTATATGGTATTCATGCCGTGTTAACAGGTATTTCTTTATTTGTAACAACATCGCTTGGCATTCACGATGGTTTCACATTTAGTGCCGGTGCAATTGATTACTTCTTAAACTTTGGTATTGCAACAAAACCAGTGTTACTAGCAGGAATAGGTTTAATTTATGCAGTAATTTACTTTGTAGTATTCTACTTCTTAATTAAGAAGTTTGACTTGAAAACTCCAGGTCGTGAAGATGATGATGATGATGAGTTAGTTGAAGATAGTGAGGCACCAGTTGCAGGTTCAATTGGTGAAACTTACGTAGTGGCTTTAGGCGGAAAAGACAACTTAACAGTTATTGATAACTGTGCAACACGTCTACGCTTACAAGTGAAAGATGCTAGTCAAGTAAATGAAGCGGCATTAAAACGCGCAGGTGCAAAGGGCGTTATGAAATTAAGTAACACAAGCGTACAAGTTATCGTAGGTACAAATGTTGAATCTGTTGCCGATGATATGAAAAAACACGTATAAATAGTTAGATAAGAGGATATCCAAAAAGATTGATAACACCAGTCTTTTACAGGATATCCTCTTTTTTTGTTAATTTTTTAAAGGGAATCTTACTTTTATAAATTTTCTTTTTCTTTTTTGAACATATAGGTTGGTAATATGTTCGGTGCATGATACAGTAGTGATGACATAAAATGGAGTGTCCATAATCTGCGGAAATGATTTGAAATAAGTCTTGTGTAGATGAATTAAATTATCGGTAAATAAGGGGAAAAAGGTAATCATGGATCAGGAAAAAAATACTGTTAATGGGAAAGCAAATCGGTCGATTGTATACATAAAAAGAACAATCATTCTCGCCCTACTACTGTCACTTGTATATTTCATGTATACAAAAATTGTTGCGCATAATAAAAAAGAGGAAACTTTAAAAGCAGCAGCAGAAATGAAGAAGCAAGAAGAGATAAAAAAGATAGAAGAAGTGAAAAGGCAAGAAGCTGAAAAACAAAGAAAACAAAAAGAACAGGAAGAACAGATAAAACAGGCGCAAGTTATAGAGAAACCTGCTGAGGGACCGCCTCAAGAAATTAATGAAAACGCTCAATTGGATCAATATTTACAGAGCATGGGATTTAGTGGGACAGCTGTTATTGTGAAGAATGGGAAAGTTCTTGTGAATAAAGGATACGGCATGGCTAATAAAGAGAAGCAAGTGCCGAATAATTCAGAGACGACCTTTTATATTGGCTCTATTTCAAAGGCATTTGTAGCGACCGCTATTATGCAACTCAAAGATCAAAATAAGTTGCAAGTAGAGGATACGGTTGCAAAGTATATTCCAGATTTTCCGCAAGGTAATAGCATTCAGCTAAAACATTTATTAACACATACATCAGGGATTCCAGAGTATGAGCAGGGAAAAGAAGATATTTCTCATGAAGAGTTGATAAAACGAATAGGAAACCAAAAGCGTATTGCAGGACCAGGAGAGAAATGGAAGTATTCAGATTCGAACTACTCTATACTTGCTTACATTGCTGAGAAGGTAAGTGGACAGTCGCTCGAAGAATATATAAAACAACATATTTTTGCGACTGCGGGTATGAAACATTCTGGTTTCGGTACAGCGTTGGAACAAACAAGATTCCCATCAACGGGTTATAAAATAGTGAATAACAATATGACAACACCTAATATTCCAAGCATGTCACAACTATATGGTTGTGGTGATATATATACGAGCGCGCATGATTTATATTTATTTAATGAAGCACTCTTTTCTGGAAAATTAATTTCAAAAGAGAGTTATAATCAAATGTTTACAGCCGTGAAAAAGGATTATGGATTTGGCTGGTATGTAGATCCAGGAAGCTATTCAAATCACGGTGTAATGCCAGGTTGGAATTGCTTAAATGGTTTTAGTAAAAATGGTAGTGTATATGTGGTTTTATTATCTAACATTCAAAATAACATTAAATCATTTGGTAAAGTGAATAACGACATTTATACGATGTTGCGGAATATTGAAGTGTAAGAGGCTATCCTTTTGGATAGTTTTTTTTGTATTGAGGAAATATATGTGCGGTTCGATAATGAAATAAATGGAAAATGGGAGGTTTATGAGTATACATTAGCATCATGCACGCAATGCGAAACGAATTTTGTGTATTACGGCGTAGCTGCCATTGTGACAATTGAAAATTAATATATATATAAAGATAGATGGGAAACTATCTATCTTTTTTTATGCTCTGAAACAATTATTTCTTTTAGAAAATGTATGCCTTACCTATCACAAAAAAAGTCTGCTTTGTATAAATTAAGATGTATGGATGTAAATTTTTATACTTTAAAAATAATAGGAGGAGAAGCATATGTGTCTGTTCAGAAAATATTGGCATAAATTATCCAGACTGTTTAATAGACAATTAGGCTATTTTTTAGATGACAAGTTACTGCCTGCTGTGGAACGACTTTTATTTTCGCAAAACTTTGCAAAGTTTATTCAAAGAAATTCTAAGCAAGCTACGGAAGAGTTTATAGAATCAAGTCAATTTCAATCTATTATTTGTAACATTTTAAAAGAATGCAATACATCACCATTTAAAGAAATTGCAAAGCAATATTTAGGTAAAAACGTAGAAATTACTGTGACAGTTGGACAGTTAACAGGTGTTATTGTAGCAGTTGGTGACGATTTCTTAACGCTGCAAGAAGGAATAGGAACTGAAGTTTTATTACCATTTACAAGTATTATATCAATGAAAGAAGTGTAAGAAAGGAGACTTATATATGTTATTTACTGATGAATTGCGTAACCATGTTGGTGAATTAGTGCAAGTTGTGACAGTGGCCGAAATTGTTGCAGGTATTCTTTTATCTGTTACGGACGGGGCAGTAAGTGTTCGTACATCTCCTTCTTATGGACCACCTGAAGATGTACTTGTGCGTATTCCTATTATTGCTTATGTTCGCTTGGAAGGGTAAGAGTGATACAAGTATGAGAATATCAGTTGTTATTCCAGCGCATAATGAAGCAAGTACTTTATCACAAGTTTTAGTAGAAGTGGAGAAGCTGAAGCCGTATGAAATTATTGTAGTAGATAATGGATCGACAGATGGAACGAATGAAGTCGCATTACAGCATAGTTGCCATGTAATTTATTATAAACATTCTCTTGGTAATGATGTAGGAAGGGCAATTGGAGCTAGAGAAGCAAAAGGTGAAATTGTATTGTTTTTAGATGGTGACATCGTTATTGAGAGTAAAGAGCTACAACGTTTCGTGAAAGGAGTTCAGCAAGGGCATCAAATTGTTGTGAATAATTTAACATGGTCTGTTTATTTAAAGATGAGACCACACTATACGACAGTTGGAAAATTCATGTTGAATCGTTATTTGAATAAAAAAGAGCTTGTTGTTGGTTCTTTAATCGCAATTCCACATGCGATGAATCGGGATGTTATTGAGAATCTTGGGTGGTGGAATTTAGCAGATCCAGCACTATTTCAAGCGATGGCGATGTCTAGAGGAGTAGATATTGCCGATATGGCTTCGGTCGATGTAATTCACACGAATAAGGTTCGTCCTGTGCATACGGGTACATCACCTGGTTCTCCTTATCCGAAGGCGACTAGTCGTATTATGGGTGATCATTTGTGTGCTTTGCAATACGTAATCGAAACATATGGTAAACGTGGCGGTTTTTCGGAGGGAAACAGGGATAGAGAGTTTATAGGGAAGTATAAACCAGTTTTATTACAAAAGGAAAAAGCGAAATACAGTGCTATTATACCCGTATCAGAAGAAAAAATGACTATAAGATCTGTCATACAGGAAGTGAAAAAGGCAGGTATAGATGAAATTATAGTTGTTGCGAATGGAGCAGATACCGAGACAATTAAACAAGCAAAGCTAGAGAATGTTATTGTAGTTGAATTCGCGAAGGCACTTGGACATAATGTAGCACGAGCGATAGGGGCTATGCATGCTACGGCAGATATTTGTTTATTTGTTGATGGTGATTTTGCTATTCCGGCAAAAAAGCTAATTCCATTTTTGCATGCTATTGAAGACGGAAATGATGTGGCGTTAAATGATTTGCAATGTTTGTTAGATATGTTTCACCCGACAGATCCAATTAGTATGGGGAAATATTTCGTGAATTTGGTAGCGAAACGACCAGATTTATGGAACAACTCATTAACGGCAGTGCCACATGCTATGCATAAAAAGGTAATAGAGAAAATTGGATATGATTCTCTTATCATTCCACCATTAGCTCAAATGAAAGCTATTTTAGAAGAATGCTCTATTACAGCAGTGGAATTTGTAGATGTTATAAAAACAAATCGAGTACGTCCAGAGCAACATGGGTTTGTAAATGGACGAATTCCTGCATTCGATCGTATTTTCGGTGATCAGCTTGAGGCGATTGCTTATTTATTACAACATACGAATGGGCGCGGGAGTTTTACAGACGGAGAAAGGGATAGAGATATAATACTACAATTGAGAAGGGAAGAAGAGAATATAGATGAATGCTAGTAGTAAAGTAACCATTATTGGATTAGGATATGTTGGCCTTCCTTTAGCGGTCCTTTTTGCAGAAAGAGGACATGCTGTACTTGGATTAGATAAAGATACTAGGAAGATAGAATCAATAATTAAAGGAGAAAGTTATATTCCTGATGTTTCTTCTAACGTATTACAAAATTTATTGAAAGAGAGAAAATTAATAGTAAATACACCAGATAAAGGTGCTGCGGAGTTCCAAAATAGTGAGTATGTTATTGTGACTGTGCCAACGCCAATTAATGAGAATAAAGAACCCGATTTAAGTGCCCTCGTTTCAGCCTCCCATTATATACAACAACACCTTCAAAAAGGACAAACCTTCATTTTTGAAAGCTCCACATATCCAGGTACACTGGAGGAAGTTATCATTCCTATTATTTCTCAAACAGGTAAAAAGGTAGGAGAAGATTATTATATTGGGTATTCACCTGAACGAATTGATCCGGCCAATAGTCAATATTCAGTACAAACTATTCCGAAGGTCATTAGTGGACAGACAGAGCTGTGCAAACAAAAAGTGCAGAATTTGTATAGTACGGTGTTTGACATAGTTGTTCCGGTTAGCTCTCCGAAAGTGGCCGAGATGTGTAAGCTATTTGAAAATATTCAGCGCTTAGTTAATATTTCATTAGTAAATGAGTTAAATATACTTTGTGAAAGTTTGAATATTAATTTTTATGAGGTGCTTGAAGCGGCATCTACAAAACCGTTTGGATTTACTTCGTATTGGCCAGGACCAGGAATAGGAGGACACTGTATTCCGGTAGATCCTTTATATTTTCAATGGAGAATAAGAAAGGCTGGAGTAATTAGTCAATTAATTGAGGCAGCACATGTAATTAATGAAGAAATGCCAGCGAAAATAATCGGGAAAGTAAAAGGTGTGGTGCAATCACCCGCAACGGTTTTAATAGTAGGGATTGCATATAAGAAAGATGTAAATGATTTGAGAGAATCACCGGCGTTGCCAATTATTCAATTATTAATAAAAGAAGGATACAAGATAGAATATCATGATCCGTATATTTCTACAGCGAAAATTGGAGATACACTATATCAATCTGTTCCATTAGATGAACAAAGAATTAAACAAGCAGATTGTATTTTAATTGTAACGGATCACTCTAGTATCGATTGGAATCTTTTTAAAGGGATTGAGCGATTAATAGATACACGTGGAATCGTAAAGAAGGTGAGTGTATGAGTGAAAAATGTTTAATTACAGGTGGAGCAGGATTTATTGGTTCGCATTTAGCTGAAGAGTTGGTGAAAAGAGGTTATGAAGTTACTATTGTGGATAACTTCTATAAAGGAAAAAATAAATATCATAATGAGTTAATGAAAGAGCTCCGGGTTATTCCAATAAGCGTTTTAAATAAAAATTCAATTTATGAATTAGTGAATCAACATGATGTGGTGTTTCATTTAGCGGCAATTTTGGGAGTCAAAACTACAATGGAAAAAAGTGTAGAGCTTATTGAAACAAATTTCGATGGAACGAGAAATATTTTACAAGCAGCGTTAAAAGGGAAGAAGAAAGTAGTATTTGCATCTACTTCTGAAGTATATGGAAAGGGAGAGCCGCCATTCTCTGAAGAAGGAGATCGTTTATACGGTGCAACTTCCAAAATACGTTGGAGTTATGCAATTTGTAAAACGTTAGAGGAAACATTATGTTTAGGGTACGCATTAGAAGGTTTACCTGTAACGATTGTTCGTTATTTTAATATTTATGGTCCAAGAGCGAAAGATGGTCCGTACGCAGGAGTAATTCCACGATTTATTCGTGCGGCTTTGCAAGGTGACGATATTCTCGTGTATGGAGATGGAAAGCAGACACGCTGCTTTACGTATGTAAGTGATGCGGTCGAGGCAACAATTCGTGCAATGGATGAGAAGGTAAATGGTGAAATTATTAATATAGGTTCTGAGAATGAAAAAAATATAAGGGTAGTAGCGGAAGATATAAAAGAATTAACGAAGTCTATTTCCAAAATTGTGCACGTTCCATTTGAGGAAGTATATCCACATGGATTTGAAGAGATTCCAAATAGAAGACCAGACGTAACGAAATTAAGAGAACTCGTTCAGTTTCAAGCGAAAGTAACGTGGGAACAAGGATTGAAAGAAACTATTAAATGGTTTCGTGAAGAAAATAATGGCTAAGTCGTTATCAGTTATTATTCCCGTATGTAATGAAGTGGATACGATTTCAGATGTGGTTCAATCGGTAAAAACATTGAATCCAGTAGAGATTATTGTAGTAGCAAATGGTTGTAATGATGGTACAGAAGCGATTGCTGAGAGCTTAGGATGTACAGTAATCCAGCATAAAGAGTCACTTGGTAACGACGTTGGACGCGCAGTTGGTGCAAAACATGCGATAGGTGATGTATTACTGTTTGTAGATGGAGATTTTGCTATTCAAACTTCAAAATTACAATTATTCCTTAATCCGATTTTACATGATCAGGCGGACATCATTTTAAATAATTTGGACGCATTATTTTTAAAGAAACAAAAACCGCACTCCGTGACAGTATGGCGCCAAATATTAAATGCAATGTTAGAGCGTGAAGAATTAAAAATTGATTCTTTATTATCTGTACCTCATGCGCTGACGAAGGAAGTTGTGCAAAGTATTGGAGACGAATGTTTTGTTAATCCTATTGTGGCTCATCTACGCCTAGCGCAAAGTAAATGGAGAATTAGTCGTCATTGTGCAATTGACGTTATTACGCCAAATAAATTTCGTCCATTCGAGCATGCTGCATATGGCACGGATCTTTCTCAATCTGAAAAACGAATGATAGGTGATCATATAGAAGCTGTAGCAGAGCGGATATTAGGCAGCGATGGGCGCGGAGGATATTATGATGGAAATAGGAAAAGAGAGAGTGTCTATCATACTCTAAATTTTGAAGATTTTTATCAAGGATGGGGCGTTACATCTAATTTGTATAAAGGAGAGCAATTATCGGTAATTATTCCTGTGCAAAATGAAGAGAAAACAATTGGAAACGTTATAGAAGAGCTTCGCAAAATTGAACCTTTTGAAATCATCGTTGTTGTAAATGGTTCGTCCGATAAAACGGCAACAATTGCAAAAGACAAGGGAGCAACAACAATTGTGTATAAAGAAGCACTTGGAAACGATGTGGGGCGTTCGCTTGGAACTTATTTTGCAAAAGGAGAAATTGTTTTATTTATAGACGGTGATTTTGTTATTCCAGCTAGTGAGCTATATCCCTTTGCAAAAGCTATTGCAGATGGAACGGATGTCGCATTAAATGATTTAAATCATTATTTAGATTTGAGAGTACCACTTCATCTTGTAACAGCATTTAAATATGCATTAAATTTAGCTTGTGATAGAAAAGATTTAGGAGTAGGCTCTCTTATTGCTGTACCTAATGCGTTTAGTCGTACTTGTTTGAAGGAAATAGGGTATAAATCATTATTGTCACCTTGTGTAGCACAAGTGAAAGCTGTACTTTCAGGTTTTGAAATCGCTTGTGTAAGTCGTGTCGATGTTGATAAGATGAACCGTATTCGTCCCAGTGAACATTTCGCAAAAATAGGTCATCCTCCAGCTGTCCTTCGAATTATTGGTGATCATATAGAAGGATTAGAGCAATTAATTGCATTAACAAACAGTCGTGGTGGATTTTACGATGGAAATAGAAAAAGAGATGTTTTATAGTGGTAACAAAAAAAGTGTACAACGTATGTACACTTTTTTGCTCTGTTATAAAAACTATAACAGATTAGGAGATAAGAGTATTACAGCTCTACAATGGGTATCGTTCTTATATTACAAAATAGGACTCGTATATAAGAATACCAAAAAAATACAATTAAAGAAAGGGTTAATTCTAAAGAGTTTTATATGAGGTTAACACTATGCATGTAGTAGTTTGCTCAACGTTTCACAAACATGTCACAACTATTTCGTCCACTTCCGAAAAAAAGTAGTATTCTAAGTGTGTAAGCTGTTATATAAAAAATCGTAGTCCTGTACTAATCAAAAATGGAGGAGATTAGGATGACTCAAGTATTAGAAAATGTAAAAAGCGCGTGGGAAAACTTTAAAGGTGAAAAATGGAAAGCAGAGATTGATGTTCGCGATTTCATTTTAAATAATGTAAACGTTTACGAGGGAGAAGACTCTTTCTTAGCGGAAGCAACTGAAGCAACGAAACAACTTTGGGATCAAGTAATGGATTTAACAACAAAGGAACGTGAAAACGGTGGCGTTCTTGATATGGATACAAAAATTGTTTCTTCTATTACATCACATGAACCAGGATATTTAAATAAAGATATTGAAAAAGTGGTCGGTTTCCAAACTGATAAACCATTTAAACGTTCTTTACAACCATATGGTGGTATTCGTATGGCAGAACAAGCTTGTGAAGCGTATGGATATGAAATGGATAAAGAACTTAGCAGTATTTTCAGAGACTGGCGTAAAACTCATAATCAAGGTGTATTTGATGCATACACACCAGAAATGAAAGCGGCTCGTAAATCAGGTGTTATTACTGGCCTTCCAGATGCATATGGACGTGGACGCATTATCGGTGACTATCGCCGCGTAGCGCTATATGGTATAGATCATTTAATTGAAGCGAAAAAAGCTGATTATAATTTAACTGGCGGTGTAATGAGCGAAGATACAATGCGTTTACGCGAAGAATTATCTGAGCAAATGCGTGCACTTCAAGAGTTAAAACAGATGGCTGCTTCTCATGGATTCGATATTTCTAAGCCAGCTACAAATGCACAAGAGGCTTTCCAATGGTTATACTTTGCTTATCTTGCAGCAATTAAAGAGCAAAACGGGGCAGCAATGAGCCTTGGACGTACCTCTACATTCTTAGATGTTTACATTGAAAGAGATTTAGCAAATGGTACTTTAACAGAAGAAGAAGCACAAGAAATTGTTGACCATTTCATTATGAAATTACGTCTTGTGAAATTTGCAAGAACACCTGATTATAATGAACTATTCTCTGGAGATCCAACTTGGGTAACTGAATCTATCGGTGGTATGGCATTAGACGGTCGTCCGTTAGTAACAAAAAACTCATTCCGTTTCTTGCATACATTAGATAATTTAGGACCAGCACCAGAACCAAACTTAACAGTTCTTTGGTCTAAACAATTACCAGAAAACTTTAAAAACTACTGTGCGAAAATGTCTATTAAAACATCAGCAATTCAATACGAAAATGATGACATTATGCGTCCTGACTACGGTGATGACTACGGTATTGCTTGTTGTGTATCAGCAATGAGAATTGGTAAACAAATGCAGTTCTTCGGAGCACGTGCAAACTTAGCGAAAGCATTACTATATGCGGTTAACGGTGGTAAAGATGAAAAGTCAAAAGCACAAGTTGGTCCTGAATACGCACCAATTACTTCTGAAGTATTAGATTATGAAGAAGTTATGCGTAAATTCGATATGACAATGGAATGGTTAGCTGGTCTATACTTAAATACATTAAATGTAATTCACTATATGCACGATAAATATAGCTATGAACGTATTGAAATGGCACTTCATGATACAAATGTTCTTCGTACAATGGCAACAGGTATCGCTGGATTATCTGTAGTAGCAGATTCTTTAAGTGCAATTAAATATGCACAAGTAAAACCAATTCGTGATGAAAATGGTATTGCAGTTGATTTCGAAATTGAGGGAGATTTCCCTAAATACGGTAACAATGATGATCGTGTAGATGAAATTGCAGTAAATCTTGTGAAAACATTTATGAACAAGCTTCGCAAACATAAAACATACCGTAATTCTGTTCATACAATGTCAATCTTAACAATCACATCTAACGTTGTATACGGTAAGAAAACTGGTAACACTCCAGATGGACGTCGTACTGGAGAACCATTTGCACCGGGCGCAAACCCAATGCATGGCCGTGATACAAAAGGTGCATTAGCATCATTATTATCTGTAGCTAAATTACCATATGAAGATGCACAAGATGGTATTTCAAATACATTCTCTATTATTCCAAAAGCACTTGGTAAAGAAGATGATGTACAAGTACGCAACTTAGTATCTATGCTTGATGGATATGCAATAAAAGAAGGACACCACTTAAATATTAACGTATTTAACCGTGAAACATTAATGGATGCAATGGAGCATCCTGAAAAATATCCACAATTAACAATTCGTGTATCTGGTTACGCTGTTAACTTTATTAAATTAACTCGTGAACAACAAATTGATGTAATAAACCGTACAATGCATGAAAGCATGTAAGTGAAAAAAGTGTCCCTCCGCTTTTAATATATAGCGGAGGGAGGCTGTTTCAATAAAGGAGGAAGTAACATGGTAAAAGGAAGAATACATTCTGTAGAGTCTTGTGGTACTGTTGATGGCCCAGGGATTCGTTATGTCATATTTACACAAGGGTGTTTATTACGTTGTCAATATTGTCATAATGCTGATACATGGGAAATCGGTAAAGGTAAAGAAATAACAGTTGAAGAAGTGATGCAGGATGTGACATGTTACCTTCCATTTATTGAAGCTTCTGGAGGCGGTATAACAGTTAGCGGTGGAGAGCCACTATTACAGCTAGACTTCTTAACCCAGTTGTTTAAAAAGTGCAAAGAAGCTGGTATCCATACAACAATCGATTCTTCTGGCGGTTGTTATTCTGAAGAACCAGAATTCCAAAATAAGCTAGATATTTTAATGGAGTATACAGATTTAGTTTTATTGGATTTGAAGCATATTGATTCAAAGAAACATCGTAAATTAACAGGGAAACCAAATGAACACATTTTACAATTTGCTCGTTATTTATCGGATAGAAAGAAACCAATTTGGGTAAGACATGTATTGGTTCCCGGTGTTACCGATGGTGAAGAGGATTTGCAAAAATTATCAAACTTTATTCAAAGTCTATCTAATGTTAAGAAAGTGGAAGTGCTGCCATATCATAAGCTCGGTGTTTATAAATGGGAGGCACTTGGACATAAGTATCCACTTGCGGATGTGAATCCACCGACAGAAGAAAATGTTGAACATGCAAAACATATTTTACAAGCAGTCTAACCTAAACATTTGGTTAGGCTTTTTGTTTCTTCATAATAAAATCTAGAGTATATATTTAGAAAAGAGTATACTGAAAAGGGAATATCCATATTTTTGTAAAGAATAAGCGGAGAAATTTACATAATTGTAAAGGGAAATCAAAATAGTAAAAAGAATTAAGAAGTAAAAGAGTGAGTATTATGGAATATAGAACATTTGTAAGTTATTGCGAAAGCTCTTATAGGAAAGTATAATGTAAAGATATGAGCACAGATAGGATTAAGGGGTCAATCTTATATGCTTTGCATATCCACGACAGATACATAGCTAACAGGAAAGTATTAGAATCCGAGTATGTAGTTTTTAAGGAAAATGTTTTTCCTATTGTCGTATATGCAATATGGAGAAACAAAAAGCTAGGAGTGGATTTGTTTGATAAAAAACCCCAAGGTTTTAATATTAACTGCACATTACGGTAACGGTCATGTGCAAGTGGCAAAAACATTAGAACAAACATTTCGCCAAAAAGGAATCGAAGATGTAATTGTATGCGACTTGTTTGGAGAATCACATCCAGTTATAACCGATATTACAAAATATTTATATTTAAAAAGCTATACGGTAGGAAAAGAATTATATCGTTTGTTTTATTATGGTGTAGAGAAAATTTATGATAAAAAAATAGCATCTTGGTATGCGAATTTTGGGAGAAAGCGTTTGAAGACGCTATTACAGGTGGAGAAACCGGATATTGTTATTAATACCTTTCCAATCATCGCTGTACCAGAATTGAAAAAGCAAATAGGTATTTCTATTCCTGTTTATAACGTATTAACGGATTTTTGCGTGCATAAAATATGGATCCATCGAGAAGTAGATCGTTATTTTGTAGCAACCGATCATGTGAAAAAAGTGATGGTTGATATCGGTGTACCTGCAGAACAAATTGTTGAAACAGGGATTCCGATTCGTAGCAGTTTTGAGCTAAAGATAAATCCAGCAATTATATATAATAAATATCAGTTATGTAAGGATAAAAAGATGTTACTAATTGTAGCAGGTGCTCATGGTGTGCTAGGGAGTGTAAAAGAGCTATGCCAGTCATTTATGTCAGTACCAAACTTACAAGTAGTTGTCGTTTGTGGGAAAAACGAAGCTTTAAAGCAGGATTTAATGGAACTACAGGAACAAGGTTCTGATGCTTTAAAAGTATTTGGTTATGTTGAAAACATTGATGAATTGTTCCGTGTTACTTCTTGTATGATTACGAAGCCAGGTGGTATTACATTAAGCGAAGCAGCTGCATTACAAGTACCTGTCATTTTATATAAACCTGTCCCAGGACAAGAGAATGAAAATGCGTTGTATTTTGAAAAAAAAGGGGCTGCAGTTGTAATTCGTGATGATAGTGAAGTTTTTGCAAAAACAGAGGCGTTATTACAAGATGATATGAAGCTTCTTCAGATGAAAGAAGCAATGAAAAGTATTTATCGTCCTGAGCCAGCTGGTCATATTGTGGATACAATTTTGGCAGAAAATCATGCAGAGCCGAATCATATACCTATTAAATCACCAGTTCTTGCCGAATCTTTTACTTAATATGAAACCCTCTTTTAAGCATTTAAAGAGGGTTTTTTTTATTGTTGTAAAAAAAATAAACGTGAATTATTAACTTATCCCGCAAAAGCCTGATTGGTGAGGGCTAATAATCATTGGGGATAAACGAAACTCCCACTGATTAAAGTTTCACTTTATCCACAAAGGATTACGCTTTCATTAGACAGTAAAATCGGAATATTAACAGCTATATCCACATAATCCACAATTTTTAGAAAATTATCCACAATTCTCACGTTACGAATTCATTTAAATAAATGAATTCGTAAAATACTTTTGTAATTTATGCACAATTCTACGGTTTTTGTGGATAAGGTTGTCCACAAAAAAGGTTCCTTATAAATAAGGAACCTTTTTTGCTAATTCATTGGAAAATCTTATGTAATGAAACTGAATAATTAGGGGGGAAACCTTCTAATTATTCAGTTTCACTTTAAATACTTTTTGAGCGATAGCCCGCTGCACGATCTGCTTTTCGAAATTCCCGCTGATAGAGAACTTCTTGTGTACTAGATAATGTGTTTTTTGCTTTATCACGTTTCTTTTTATCCATTACAAATCACCTCGTGTCCTAAAGTCACTATCTATCGTTTCCAAAGACATGGGGTGATATACATATATGTCAAACTAGTAATGATTAATTATCATTTCTGAATTTTTAGATTACGCTTCTTTTAATTGGTGTGCTTCTTGGAATGTTGTATCTCGCATTGTTGCAAGTGTATACTGATCTTTTGGAATTTCATATAAATTATATACTTCTTCATGCGCGTTAATTTCATCATAAACGGCTTTTCTTGTTTCGTTTGCTAGATTTACATATTGTAGTTTTTCGGCAGCTTTAATAGACCGAATATTTATTTTACGAATGCGCATAAAAATCGTTTCAATATCTAATTCATAGAAAAGTTCGCTAAAAAATGAATCTTTCGCCAATTTATTATATCCTTTACCATGATATGGTTTGCCAAGCCAAGTTCCGAGGAATCCAGCTTTTTCTTGCACATCAAATAAAGTAATTGTGCCGATGGGGTTACCCCATTCATCTAAAATTGTGCGTGAGATTAATTCTCCACGCTCTTCGGCTTCGATTGTTTGTTTCGTTAAAAATAAATATTCTTCATAAGAATAGGCCTTTTGACGCACAAAAGGGAAGACAGCAGGATCCACCATTAATTCGTATAGAACGTGGCTGTCGTGTAAGTCGCGTTTTTTCAACACACTAACTCCTCCTCACACGAGGGTAGCATGACGAAAAAGCACCCACCCTCGAAATTTTTATATCAATCTTTAAAAAATTTCGGGGTGGGAATCGAACCCACTAGAACCAGTTTCTAACGCTGGTGGCGCACCATTTGCCTTCCCCATTCATCAATTTGAAAATGATAATCACGACACAAATTGATTATGGTTTCATTCAGTTTATAATCGTATAATACTGTATCTAGTCAAAAAAATAAACTAGTTTTTTTTATTTTTTTTGTAAATTATTTTTCCGTCAATCATAGTGAGTACAGGCTTGGCTAAATAATGGAAAGGATGATGTGTCCATAACACGAGGTCAGCATCTTTTCCAACATCAATGCTTCCAATTCTATCCTCCAAACGTAAATTTCGAGCTGGGAAAATAGTGATTCCTTCCAACGCTGTTTTCTCATCTAATCCTTCTCTTACTGCAATGGCAGCGCAAACATTTAAATATTGAATGGGTGTATAAGGGTGGTCGGTTGTAATAGAAACTTCTACTCCATTTTTCGATAAAATATGATAAGTATCCCACGTTTTGTTTTTAAGTTCGATTTTCGAACGTCGCGTAAGAGTAGGTCCAACTGAAACTTTTAAATTGTGTTTCGAAAGCTCTTCAACAATAAAGTGTCCTTCTGTACAATGTTCAATACGTAAATCAAGATTGAATTCTGTCGCAAAGCGTAAAGCTGAAGTGATATCATCTGCGCGGTGAGCGTGGATACGTACCGGTATTTCTCGGCGGAGTGCTTTTAAAATAGGTAGCATTCGAAAATCAGCTTCATGCCCGTAGTGTTGTGCGTCATAGAATGATTCACGAAGTAACCCCATAATTCCCATACGTGTTATTGATTCTTTTGTACCGTTACTATGGAACTTTTTAGGGTTTTCTCCAAAGGCAATTTTTAAACCAGCAGGTTCCTGAATAATCATATGATCAATACAAGTTCCAGCAGTTTTTATTACGCAAGTAGTACCGCCGATAATGTTTTGGCTTCCGGGCATCACGTGAACAGTCGTAACACCATTTTGTACAGCGTCTTGAAATGCAATATCAAAAGGATGAATCCCGTCTAAAGAACGGATATGCGGTGTTGAAACTTCGGATGTTTCATTTGCATCATTACCAGCCCAACCAGTACCTTCATCGTAGAGGCCAAGGTGAGTATGAACATCAATAAATCCAGGCAAGAGATGAAGAGCTCGTGCATCTATAACGGTCATATCCTGAGTAGTATCAATATGAGGTTTGACCGCGGCAATGCGTTCTCCTATAACGAGTACATCTCCTTGAAACTTTTGGGATGTAATAGGATATACAATGGCTTGTTTGAGCAATATTTTCATAGAGACCTCATTTCCGTCACCTTGTAATGTGTAGAATAGGTTTAGACAAAGTAACTGAAAGGTTTTTCGTGTAGTAATGCTCCGGTGTTTAAAAAGTAAGAAGTCTTGGAGGAGATAGACTACCCGTAAAACTGTATTTTAAAAGTACTACATTGTATGCAAGAGGATATTTTGTAATGCATGGTTAACTGTTGGAAATGTGTATTGATATCGATGTTTAATAGCTTTATTGGGTAATACATGTTGCCCTTCTAATACAAGTATACTCATCTCACCGAGTAAAGCGCGAAGTACAAATGAAGGAACAGGTAGCCAATGAGGTCGCCTAGTTATAGTGGCAATAATTTCACCGAACTCTTTCATCCGTATTGGCGTTGGCGCTGTAATATTAAAAGGTCCGTCAATTTCTTTTTTTTGAATGATGAAATCAATCATACGAACGACATCGTCTATATGAATCCATGATAACCATTGGTTTCCAGATCCAAGTGTACCGCCGATATATAATTGATAGGGAAGTAGCATTTTTGGAAGAGCTCCTCCATCTGCGCCCAATACGACTCCAAATCTTGTGTAGACAGTTCTTATTCCAATGGAGCGGGCTTTAGATGCTTCTTGCTCCCACAAATATACTGTGTTTGCTAAAAAGTCATCTCCTGGAGTCTCTTGCTTTTCTGTAAAAGATTCGGTTTCAGATGTCCCATAGTATCCAATGGCACTTGCATTAATAAATGTGTGTGGCTTTGTTTCAAGGTTTTGTAATTGTTTAATGAGTCCTTTTGTTGTTTGAATTCTACTGTTTAAAATTGATTCTTTTTGTTTTTTTGTCCATCTACTATTAATAGATTCTCCAGCTAGATTAATAACTACATCGATAGAGGAGAGAGGGAAGGTCTGTAAATCCGGTGTCCACTGTACGTATTGAAGGTTAGTGTGTGAAGTTTCAGCAATTTTTTTTCGAGTAAGAATGTAAACAGTAAATCCCTTTTGAATAAAAAAACTAGAAAGGGATTTGCCTATAAAGCCAGAGCCACCAGAAATTGCGATTTTCACAATTATTTCCTCCTCATTATATATATTCTTGAAAAGAAAAAACGTTCCTTGACTATGTTAAAATAATAGAGAGGTGAGAGTATGACTGTCATTACAAAAATAGAAGTGCAAAAACGATCGAAAGAACGATTTAATATTTATATTGATAAAGGTCAAGGCGAAGAGTACGGGTTTAGTGTGAATCAATCAATCTTAATGAAACATGGATTACAAAAAGGCTTAGAAATTGATGAAGTAGCGTTAGGGAATATTTTGTACAATGAAGAGGTACAAAAAGCATATTTACAAGCGATTTCCTATTTATCCTATCAAATGAGAACAAAACAAGAAATAGAAGATTTCTTACGAAAAAAAGAAGTGGGACAGGCCATCATCTCTGAAGTCGTTTCGAAATTATTACATGATCGATATATTAATGATAAAGAGTACGCTATTTCATACGTGCGAACGCAAAGTAATGTGAATCAAAAAGGTCCAACTGTTATTAGGAGAGGGCTATTAAGTAAAGGTGTTCAGGATTTAATCATTACACATAGTTTACAAGAGTATCCAAAGGAGAAGCAAATGGAGAATGCTTTGTTTCTTATAGAAAAGAAGAAAAAATCTTATCAAAAGCATTCATTTTTACAAATGAAGCTAAAGTTAGATGAAATGCTTGTTCGTAAAGGATATTCTAGAGATGTGATTCAAATTTGCTTGGAAGAATTGAAAGACGAAAAAGATGACGAACAGCAAGAAGAAGCGTTACACTATCATGGGAATAAATATTATGAGAAATATAAGAAGTATGATGGTTGGACATTCGAAAATAAGGTGAAGCAAGCGTTATATCGAAAAGGATTCTCTATTGATGAGATAGATATATTTTTACAAATGAAACGTGAAGAGGGATGAGGAAATAAGATGGGTACGCCAAAACGCTACAGTGAAATGACACCACATGAGCTAAGGGAAGAAATTGGGGTTTTGAAGGAGCAAGCAGTAAAGGCTGAGCAACTTGGAATTGTAAATGAATTCGATGTATTAATGAGAAAAATGGCTATGGCTCGTGCTTATATGATAGATATAAATAAATTCCATATTGGTGAGACATATGAATTAGTAGAAGAACCTGGTGTGGTATTTAAAATTACGTATTTCAATGGGGTATTTGCTTGGGGATATAAGCAAAATGATAATGAAGAGATTGGAATACCAATTTCCTTGCTGCAGGAAAAATAAAAACCAGAGAGTGAATATCTCTCTGGTTTTCATCTTTGGTAGGCGTTAAAGGAGATAGGAGATTCTAAAATTGGCGTTTTTTACATTCGTTTGCCAGTATAATGAGAGACTGGGTTTGTTGCGTCTGTCCATTAACTTGCGCTTTCGCATGTTTTGGACGAGTCCACGTATGGTTAAATAATTCAGAACGACGATCTAAATGGTCACGGTAGCTCATCTTTATCACCTCGTGTAGGAATTTAATTTGTACTACTCTTCCTGCTGATTTGCAGCACGCATACGCTCTTGTGGGTGCGTGTTAATTGTGCCGTTAGGTCGTTTCGAAGCGAAGCGTGATTTCGCTTTCGGTTGACCGTCGATTTTGCTGTTGTTTTTTGACTCAGACCAAAATTCGGCTTGTCTACCCATTAAGAACGCCCCCTCATTATCAGTTGATACCTCTTTAAGAAGTATCACTTATAGAATGTGCAAAATAGAAGAAACTATCCTTTAGAAATTAAGGGAATAAATAGGTAAAAGGAGAATAGAACATGAATGATATTTATGAAACATTAACGAAAGAATTATTAGATAAAAATGACAACCTTTCTTACGCACAAGCTCGTGCATGGGTTGAATTACTGTGGGAAGACTTCCGAACAACTTATGCTAAATCAGGTCGTTACCAAGGTGAGGAAATGACTGAACAAGTGGTACGAACATGGGTTAATAATCATGGAGGGCGCCTTCATGAAATGCGTACAAATAATCCGAAGTATAGCCATTTAATCAATCAAGAAGATCATTTGAAACATTAAAAAAAGCGACATAGGTCGCTTTTTTTAATGTGGAAGCAATTCCAGTTTCTTTCGAAGTTTCTCTTCGCTGAAAATCCATCCTGTATATGAACTAATAATATTTAAATTTTGATCGAGCTGAACGATTGCGACGAATGGATAATAATCTTTACTTCGATACCGCAAATCAATAAATCGAACTTCATAATAGTTATCATAATCGAAAATATCCCAGCGATATACAGGCGAGAAAGATAAGAAAGCAGATATATTTTCATCTCGCACAGCAGCTTGCATAATGGCGGTATTCGGGAACGGTACGCGATCGAATTTGTCGTATACAAGGATGTTACCGCGGTGCCATCTTGCGACGTAGTAATGTTCAGTTGTAACGACGGCTAAATGATAATGATAAAATTTGTAAGAAGGAGAAATAATTACTTTCTCTACATTTTTGAAACGTTTGTATACTACACTTTTAATATTTCGATGCATCATAATGCGGCCGATATAGTAAACAAACATTAATATATACGCTGCTAAAGCAGTATAACCTTTATGTGCTCCGACAAGCATACAGGCGATAGCAAGTATATGGATAAAGAAAATGACAGTATCAAACGTATTAATTATGCCGAGCGCTACCCATTTTTTTGTGAAGGGCCTTAATGCCTGTGTACCATAGGCATTGAAAATATCCACAAAGACATGAAGAAAGACGGCAATAAATGACCAAAGTAGTAGATGCAGATAGGGAGCGTCTGAAAAGAAGGCGAAAGAGATGCCACTTATAAGGAGTGACCAAAGGATCACTGCAGGGATGGAATGAGTAATCCCGCGATGATTTCTTATATATTTAGCGTTATTACGCAATTTTAAAACTGTATCGATGTCAGGAATATTGGAACCGGCAATTGTTGCAAGCATCACTGCTTGTGGCCCAATATCACTTTGTGCTATAGCTGGATCTAATGTTGCCAAACTGCCTAGAGTAACGCCCATAACAAGGTGAGTGGCTGTGTCCATAGAAATCCACCTCCGTTTTTTATTAATGTAACTCTTTTTATTCGATACCTCAAGTCCTTTGCCTTCTATTTCCTATGTCATCTTACTTAAATTTTTTCCTAAAATCTTTATAATAGTACGTATATGCAAAAAAATGAGGGGGATCAAGTTTGACACTTGAAATATTAAATGAGTTTAACATAGAACAGTTTCAAAATGATTTAATTGGTTGGTTTGAAAAAGAACAACGTGATTTACCGTGGCGAAAAAATAAAGATCCATACCGTGTTTGGGTTTCAGAAATTATGTTACAGCAAACAAGGGTAGAGGCTGTAAAACCATATTACGCAAATTTTATGGGGAAGTTTCCTACGCTTGAAGCGCTAGCAACTGCCGATGATGAAGAAGTATTAAAAGCATGGGAAGGCTTAGGTTATTATTCTAGAGCACGAAATTTACATGCTGCAGTAAAAGAGGTAAAAGAAGTATACGGCGGGACAGTACCGAGCGATGTAAAGAAAATTGAAAAATTAAAAGGAGTGGGACCATATACAAAAGGTGCCATTTTAAGTATTGCATATGGCATACCAGAGCCAGCGGTTGATGGAAATGTTATGCGCGTATTATCTCGTATTTTATCAGTGTGGGATGATATTGCAAAACCGAAAACGAGAAAAGTTTTTGAAGAGATTGTGCGTGAAATTATTTCTATAGAAAATCCATCTTATTTTAACCAAGGTTTGATGGAATTAGGGGCATTAATTTGTATACCGAAAAATCCATCTTGTTTACTTTGTCCTGTACGTGAACATTGCAGAGGGTATGCTGAAGGTGTTCAAAAAGAACTACCAGTGAAGAGTAAAGCGAAAGCACCTACAATGGTACCGCTCGTTGCGGGAGTACTTCAAACTGAAGATGGCCGTTACGTAATTAATAAACGCCCAAGTACGGGATTACTGGCTAATATGTGGGAGTTCCCGAATATTGAACTAAGTGAAGGTATTCGTAATCAAAAACAACAGCTTACGGATTATATGAAGGAGAGCTTTGATCTCTCTGTTTCTATTGATGAATACGCGATGAATGTACAACATACTTTTACACATCGTACTTGGGATATCTTCATATTTTACGGAAAAGTAACAGGTAATATTGTCGAAACGGATACATTAAAGTTTGTATCGAAAGAAGCGTTTGAACAGTTACCTTTCTCGAAATCACATCGTACAATTTACGAAAAGTGTGTTGAGAAAATTACAATGCAGTAAAGTGAAACTTTAATCAGTGGGGGGTTTCTTCATCCCCCACTGATTATTAGCCTTCACCAATCGGGCTTTTATGGGCAGCAAGGCCCCAACCTAACTTCTTTGCTTTCGCTGCATTTTGAGGTGTGGTCTTACTGCCCGGCAAATAGCGGGATAAATAATAAAAACGTGTTCCAGAACTTTGGAACACGTTTTTTATATTGAAAATAAATTTGTATTTTGAGGTTGAAAATCCACGCGTTTATAATCCGCCCCGTGACTCGATTTCTTTCACAACTTCTTTATAAATCGTTTGGCCCTCTACATTTAGATAAGGCATAATTTGCTGAAATGAATGATGAAAATAAGCTAATTCATCCTCTTTCCATTCATTTTTGGAAATCATAGTTAGCTCAGTCATATCACGTCCAGTATACATATTCCCACCTCCATCATATGTAGTTTGAATGAGTGATAAGAGATATATGCGTGAATTTTTAAAAAGAAAATTAAGGATAACTTCTAAGTGAATTGGTTACATTATTGATTGTGGAGGTGAGAAAGATGAGTAAAAAACAACAAGGTTATAATAAGGCAACTTCTGGTGCTAGCATTCAAAGTACAAATGCTAGCTATGGTACAGAGTTTGCAACTGAAACGAATGTACAAGCAGTAAAACAAGCGAACGCACAATCAGAGGCACAGAAAGCACAAGCTTCTGCTGCTCAAAGTGCAAATGCTAGTTATGGTACAGAGTTTGCAACTGAAACAGATGTGCATGCAGTGAAAAAACAAAATGCACAATCAGCTGCAAAACAATCACAATCTTCTAGTTCAAACGAGTAATGAAAGAAAAACACTTCTCCAATTTGAGAGAAGTGTTTTCTTTGTGTGCGTGTCACTGTAATGAAAATAAAGGGAACGACATAACTTCTAATAAGTCAACAAATGTAGTCAAAGGAGAAAGAAGTTCACGATTAGAAATATGTAATAGGAATTATAAATGGCGAATGAATCAAAAAGGGGGTAAGTGATGAACGACTTTGATAAGTTGGTAGGAGAGCAGTTGGAAACGATGGATGAGCTTTTAAAGTTACAATCGCATTTAGAGAAGTATCAGCAAATTGAAATGAGTGAAAGGGATACGTGCGATAAAAAAGAATTGCATTTTATCCGTCAAGAAATATATAGAACAGAAATAGCATTAAAACTTTTACATGAAAAATTTGAACAGCAAACGAATAATGTGATTCAATCTTTTGAAATCGAAAAAATAATTTCAAATTAAGGGTGAGATATGTTGTTGATTTTAGGTGAAAAGTCCTTTCTTAAACAGAGGTGAGGGGGCTTTTCTTTTTGTTATATCTTCGTTTAATCTTCTAAAATACGTATTGCTAATTCATAGGAAATGTTCCTTCGTTAAAAGGGTTAGTGATGTGGTATTCAATAATACAAACTTCATTATATTCCTCATGAAAACAAGTGTCCTATCGCTTTAGTTTTAAAATTTTGACAAAAAAGTTATAATAGAAAAAAAGTGAATGCAGTTCAAGGGGTAGTTAAGACAACTTAAGAAAAGCATTTGCGGTTGAAAGAAGGGAGCATATATGGGATTTCCCAAAGAAGGAGAAAAGGTACAAATACATAGTTATAAACATAATGGCTCCATTCATAGAATGTGGGAAGAGACAACAATTTTAAAAGGGACGCAGAGCCTTGTGATCGGAGCAAATGATCGTACAGTAGTTACGGAATCAGATGGTCGAACATGGGTTACTCGCGAACCTGCGATTTGTTACTTCCATGCTAATTATTGGTTTAATGTAATTGGAATGCTAAGAGAAGAAGGAGTATATTATTATTGTAATTTAAGTTCTCCTTTTGCATATGACTCTGAAGCATTAAAGTATATTGATTACGACTTAGACATTAAAGTGTATCCAGATATGACATATACACTTTTGGATGAAGATGAGTATGAAAAGCATAGTCAAATCATGCAGTATCCACCTGTTATTGATACAATTTTAAAACGAAATGTAGCACATTTAACACAGTGGATTCATCAAAGAAAAGGTCCATTCGCACCGGATTTCGTAGATATGTGGTACGAAAGATATTTAATGTACAGAAATTAAAACAAACCTGCAGGGAATTTCCCGGCAGGTTTGTCCTATTAGAGGGGGGATTATGTGCAAGGTATAAAAAGATATTTACAATTTGTTAAACCATATCGATGGCTTATTGCTATTACAATTATTATTGGTCTTGTGAAGTTCGGTATCCCGCTTATTATGCCATGGTTATTAAAGTATATTATTGATGATGTTATTCAAGGCACGGGATCGCTTCAAGAAAAAACGTCTCAATTAATAACCGCAATTGGGATTGCTTTTTTTATTTTTGCAGTAGTAAGACCGCCGATAGAATATTATCGTCAATATTTCGCGCAGCGCATTGCCAATACAATACTATACGATTTACGAAAATACATTTTTGGGCACTTGCAAAAATTGAGCTTACGTTATTATTCGAACACAAAAACAGGGGAGCTTATTTCACGTGTAATCCATGATGTAGAACAAACGAAGGACTTTGTAATTACTGGTCTTATGAATGTCTGGTTAGATACTGCAACAATTGTTATTGCCATTATCGTTATGTTTTCTATGAATATAAAATTAACCTTTGTTGCTTTATTAATCTTACCTATTTATGTAGTTGCAGTGAAATATTTTTTCGGGCGCCTTCGAAAATTGACGAAAGAGCGCTCGCAAGCGTTAGCAACTATGCAAGGGTATTTACATGAACGTATTCAAGGGATGCAAGTGACACGTAGTTTTGCATTAGAAGAGTATGAAAGAGGACAGTTTGAAAAGAGAAATAATGAATTTTTAACGAAAGCACTAACTCATACGAGTTGGACGGCGAGAACGTTTTCGGTAGTGAATACGTTAACGGATTTAGGGCCGTTACTTGTTATTGGTTTTGCGGCATATGAGGTAATTCAAGGGTCGTTAACACTGGGTACGATGGTTGCTTTTGTTGGATATATGGATAGTTTATATAGTCCGCTTCGTCGCCTTGTTAATTCATCTACAACATTAACACAGTCTTTCGCCTCGATGGATCGAGTGTTTGAATTGTTGGATGAAAAATACGATATTGTTAATGTGCCAAATGCGGTGCAAACGAAAAGGCTAGATGGGGAAGTTATATTTGATAATGTTTCTTTTCGTTATAATGCGGATGAAAAAGAAATATTGCATAATCTGTCATTAACTATGCGCCCGGGAGAGAAGGTTGCGCTTGTAGGGGCAAGTGGAGGAGGAAAGTCATCTCTTGCTAGTTTAATTCCGCGTTTTTACGATGTTTCTGAAGGTGCAGTTTATATAGACGGGATAGATGTAAGAAAGTATAATATGAGAAATTTACGTAGTCATATTGGAATTGTGCTACAAGATAATTTATTATTTAGCGATACAATCGGGGCTAATATTTTATATGGCAATCCGAAAGCTACAGAGGCGGAAGTGATTTCAGCTGCCAAAGCTGCACAAATTCATAATTTTATTACAGAGTTGCCAGAGGGCTATGATACTGTCGTTGGGGAACGTGGTGTGAAATTATCTGGTGGACAAAGACAGCGTGTAGCAATCGCACGGGTTTTTCTAAAGAATCCGTCTTTACTTATATTAGATGAAGCAACTTCCGCTTTAGATTTAGAAAATGAACGATATATTCAAGAGGCACTGCAAACGTTAGCTGCAGATCGGACAACAATTATTATTGCACATCGATTAGCGACGATTACGCATGTTGATACAATTATTTATGTTGAAGATGGTGAAATAAAAGAAAAGGGTTCTCATGAAGAGTTAATGAAAAAGAGGGGATTTTATTACAATCTATATCAACTTCAGCATATAACAGAAACAGCTCCTTTAGCGTAAAAGGAGCTGCTTTTTATTCGTCTTCTTTTTTATCTTCGATTTGGAGTTCGCTTTCTGGTTTATGGTATGTGTAGAAGCTATCCACAAGTAAATCTAAATGCTCTACTTCCTCACTGTAGTTAATAATTGAAGAAATAAGAGGGAAGAGGTGTAACCATATTTTATATGCTTCCTCATCGTCCTTATTTTGATAATCCATAAAGATATCAATCAATTCTTGTTTACCGGTTTCAACTTCATCAAGCATCTCAACAGATTGTTGTTTCTTTGCTTTACCAATAAATTTTAATAACACTTGTTCGTGATAATGCGTTAATGAATCAAGTTCGTTTTGAATAGATTCCTGAAACTCTTCTGGCATATAGCGCAGTTCATTTTCGGTGCGATGTAATGATTTTAACGTGCTTAAAGCGCGGCTTGTTGTCGCTAACATTTGTCTGAATAAAACGAGCTTACGAATTTTCGCGAATTGTATTTTTTTCGTATAGCTTCTTTCTTCTTTATACAGCAAATAGTAATGATTTAGTTTAATCATTTTTTCTTTCATGCGATCAATATCGGTTTTTAGCGTTGTAAAATCAGAAGCTTGCCTACTGTTCATACGAATCCATTTAACAATTTCCTCTGTATTATCAACGATGCGATGGTAAAGTTTTGTTTCATATTTTGGCGGCATAAATACTAAATTTACAAGCGAAGCCGCAATAATTCCAATCATAATCGTCGCGAATCGAAGTAAGGCAAAATTAAAGAAATCTTCGCCTTGATACTCCATAATGGCGATAACTGTTACTAAAGCGAGTGATATTGTTTTTTCTAAGCGTAATTGTAAAGTAAGAGCAATTACTAATATACACGTTAATCCAATAATAAAAGGATTATGTCCAAAAGCAGTAGCAAATACGATAGCGAATACAGCACCAATTACGTTTGCTTGAATTTGCTCAAGAGCAGTTAAATACGAGCGGTATACAGACGGTTGAACAGCAAAGATAGCTGAGATTCCCGCAAATACAGGACTCGGTAATTGAAGTAAAATACAAGCAAATAAAGCTAATGTAATGGCAATACCCGTTTTTAAAATGCGAGCACCAAGTTTCATACCCTTATTGATATCCTTTCTCTTGTCATAATGAATGTACAACATGATACTATACATTCATTACAATATGTTAGCAAGTGATATTTTAGTGACGTTAAAAAGTTTAATAAATAAATTCCAATCAATTTATAATTTCTCCAAATTCTCTTTAAACATCTATTCTTTAATAAAAAAACCTGCTGAATTTCAGCAGGTTTCAAATTGTTATTCTAGATTACTATGCGATGCTCGCTTCGTCAATTTTTTTATCCCGCATTAACGGGCAGTAAAACTCCCACCTCAAAATGCGACTGGAGCAAAGAAGTTAGGTGGAAGATCAACTGCCCGTAAACACCCGATTGGTGAGGGCTAATAATCAGTGGGGGATGAACAAAACCCCCACTGATTAAAGTTTCACTTTATGAAAATAAATATTGTACATATCATTCAGTTGAAATAGATGGATCCGCCTGTTCTTTTTTCGGGATAATTTCATAGAAGTGAAGCTGGATATCATCTAATAATGGTGTTAACAAAGCGACTTCTTCATATTGTTCGTGCTCATTTAATACACGAATGTAGTCTAATAATAATTCATTCACATCTTGCAAACCATTTTTACTAATTGGCTGCAATGTTACATTTGCACCTTTAGCAATTCTTCTTTTTAAAGCGTGTTCTGTTAAACCTAAGTTTGGCTCATGATGTAAATAAACAACACCACCAGTCATGCCGGCACAAATCCATGGACCAGGATCTCCTAAAACAAGAGCGCGACCATTTGTCATATATTCAAAAGCAAATCCTTTTATATTAGAATATACTCCGATATTTCCTTGTTCTTTTTCGCGGAGTGGTTTTGTAATTCTGCCTCCAATTATCATATCTGCTCCAGAAAGGCGAATGCCAGCACGAGCATCAGCGTTACCTTGCACGTATAATGCACCTTTTTGAGCACCGTATCCAAATCCTTTTCCGACAGAACCGTTATAATATGTTCCATCTGTTCCTTTTGCTTTCGTTATATAAATGCCACCGCCAAATGAAGTTTTTCCAATTCCATCTTGCGCGCCACCATTTACGTGTATAAATAAGTTCTCGCTATTGTACGCGCCTAATCCGTTTCCGGGAACAGATCCGTTTGTATACTTTAATGTAAGTGGTTCAAGATGAGTGTTTTCATATAATTTGCTACGAATACGATAACAGGATTCTAGACCGCCCATTACGCGTTGCTCTACGCCGACGCTTACTAATTCTTTTGACTGGAGAGAATTTGTTGTTTCAAATTGTTTTTCTTGTACAGATGCCGTTATTTTCACAGATGAATCTTCTATCGTTTGTATTAAATTACGTAAGTCTAATAAGTCCTTGCCTCGAGTTTGTTCTAATAAATCCGATCGTCCGATAATATCTTGTAAGTTTGTGTAACCGAGCTGCCCTGTTAAACGTTTCAATTCTGTACCGAAAGTAGTGAATAGGCTTAATAGCCCTGTAACTGCGCTTTCTAATTCACGTGGAACGAAACGGCGCAGTCCATGTTCTTTCGCTTGAGCTTCAGACTCAATTTGTGTTGCAATTCCGACGTGGCACGTATCAAGATGACAACCACGGCAAGTTGTACAGCCGATTGCAATCATTGATAATGTGCCAAATCCGATCCGGTTTGCTCCAAGGAGCATGATTTTTAAGGCGTCATTTACACTTCGAATACCGCCATCTGCCCAAATCTCTACTTTATGTCTCATATTTGCTTCTAGTAACGCATTGTGAGCAGCTTTAACACCAATCTCTACAGGAAGACCAACATGTTGCAATGCGTGAATACGCGCAGCACCTGTTCCGCCATCAAATCCACTAATGTTAATAAAGTCAGCACCAGCTTTTGCGATACCGACAGCAATTGTTCCGATGTTAGGAACGACAGGAACTTTTACAGCTACTTTTGCAAGATGATTAGCCGTTTTAATTTCTGTAATCATTTGAGCCAAGTCTTCAATTGAATAAATATCATGGTTGTTAGAAGGTGAAATTAAATCCGAACCAATTGTAGCATTACGTGCTTCCGCAATTTTGGCAGTCACTTTTGAACCAGGCAAATGTCCACCTTCGCCAGGCTTTGCTCCTTGACCTATTTTAATTTCAATTAAATTTGATGAATTTAGTAGTTCAGCGTTTACTCCAAATCGGCCAGATGCAACTTGTTGTCCGCGTGTATGTGGGTACTTACCAATCATATCTTTAATTTCGCCGCCTTCACCGTTCAAACTAATCATATTTAGCTGATCGGCAGCTTCTGCATACGCGCGAAAGGCAATTTCATTTTGAGAACCAAATGACATGGAACTAATAATAAATGGTAAATCATGATTGTGAATGCCGATGGACACTTCTTCAGTCGGAACTACATGCTGTGCTTGTTTTGTTTGAACAAGGTGCCTGATTGCGATGGGAGTGTTTTCTTCTAATTCACTTAACTTGTCGCGGTAATCATCATAAGAGTTTCCTTTTGCAACATCACCAATTGCTTTCCAAATCCGCGGGAATATATGAAATGATTTTCGCATTCTAACTTTTGGATTGTTAAAATCCTCAGCTCGAATTTTTGCATCTTCAGCAAGTGATTCAAGTGAAAAAGCTAAATTATTTGAACCGCAGAAGTTTGTAATTTGTAATATATTTGCGATTTCCTCATGTAATCCAATAGAGGAGAAGAGGCGACCGTAACCGCGTAATTCATGAATTCCAATCGTTGAAATTACTTTCTCTAGTCCTTTATTAAGTGCGGTATACAAATTAGTAATTGGTAATTTTGTTTCATCATTTACCGTTGCGAACAATAAATATGGATTAATACCATCTGCCCCTAATCCGTATAGCGTGACGATATCGTGTAAGGAGCGAAGGGCACCGGAACGTATAACGAGAGAGCATTTCCGGCGTAATTTATTTTCAGTTAATGCTTGATGTACTTTAGCAGTAACTAAATGTGGGTCAATCCATAACAGTTCATTTTGATGAGATTTAGCGTCATCTAATAATAGTAGGGAAGCACCATTTTTAACGGCTGCTATCGCTTCGGAACTAATTCGATTTAATGCGATTTGTAGAGTTTCTGATGGACTAAATGTAATAGAAATTGTAGAGACCGAGCTATGAGTAATGAATAGCTGTATAAGTTGTTCGTACGTAATCGTGTGTAAGTCTGCCGCGATAGATTGAGCTAAATTCCCTTCTAAAATAATGGGTGAAAGCATCTCGATTACAAATGGTTGTTTAGAGTTATCTAATAAACCCGGACGCTCTCCGAGTACAGTACGTGTGGAGAAGTGTTCAACTTCGCGATCGCGATCGATTGCTGGATTTGTAACAACGGCTACACTTTCCTTAATGAAATCAGCAATATTTCGTCTATCTGTATCAAGTGCGGCAAGTGGTGAGTCGTGCCCAAGTGACCGAATTGGTTCGACGCCTTTTGTCGCCATTTGTTCAAGGAGCTGAATATGTTCTCGATCCCAGCCAAAAGCGACGTATTGATTCGTTTCAACTTGAACCGAATCACATAATCCCTCAGCTTCTTTCGTTTCAGGGATAGATAAGTTTACATGATAATTGGTAACATCGATTCGTTTCTTAAAACGGTTATATACTTCAATTTGATAATTGTCGTATTCATAGAGAACGAGCTCATCTTGTTGATTCCATTTTAATCCAACTTTTTCTCCAGGAGCGAGTGGTTTCGGCTCTGCTACATATTCAGTTGGTGATACAACGCCAGGTTCAGAAGAGAAAATATAGGAGCTCTCTGTCTCTACTTTCCAAACTGGGCGTAATCCAAGGGAATCGACACTGAAAACAGCTTCATCTTTATAACGTGAAATAATACCAGCTGGACCTTGTGCGAAATGCCCCCAAGCCTCACGTATATAAGTGTATAAGTTTTGTAAGCTTGTTTCGTAAAGTTTTATTTCATTAATAATTGGTGGAAATAATATATCCATTGCTTCAAATAAACTGTAGTTATACTGAACGAGAAGGGTTTCTAAGGTGCGGTTTAAATCTTGGGAATCACTGCCCACGGCAGTAAGTGGTACATTAATCATTTCAGCTTGATCGCGTAATTTTGCAATCGTGTTAATTTCGCCATTATGTCCGAGAATGCTAAATGGTTGTACACGAAAAAAATTAGATAACGTATTAGTAGAATAGCGATTATGTCCTAGTGTCATAGTTGAAGCGATAAGTGGGTGTTGTAAATCATTGTAATAAGCAACGAGTGTATCGCCAGCACCGAGAACTTTATATACAACATGTTCATGACTTAATGAGGCAACATGAATTGCTTCATTTTCTTCGATTTTTATTGTTACAGAAAATAATGTTTGTTCAATATTTTTAACTTCACTTTCGGCGATAAGGGCAATTTGCCAAAATAAAGGTTCTTCTTGTTTACCAAGAGGACCAAGTGCATCTGAGTTTATTACATCATCATTTTCGAGAACAATTGTAAAGCTTTCATTGTTTAGTTGCGTACGAATGTAATCTTTTAACTCAGCAATGTTTTCTTTTTTGTTTAGAAAAAAATGTCCAACGATAAAGTGGGGATGATCCACAATCGTTGGATTATATCCGCTACTTTTCAGTTTTTCATTCCAAAGTGCTTTTGGCATGTCGATATGAATTCCGATACCATCTCCTTCGCCATTAATGAAACCAGCTCTATGATTCATTTTGACTAGCGATTGTATACAAAGATCGATGTTTTCTTTTGTAGGATTTCTTCGTTTTTCCATAACGGAAACGATTCCACACGCATCGTGTTCTGCATTTTTATAATTCCGAAATAAAGACGGTGTCCATTTATTTTTTTTGTTGAGCATCCGTCAATCCCCCCTCTGGAAAATGAATTTTGAATAATCTTACTATTTAAGGCGTGAACTGCCTTGTATACATGGATAGTAAGGATATAAAAGAATATAAAACAGATAATTATGAATAATTATACTATTAATGAGGGATTTATGAAATAGAAAAAAGGAAAAAAGAAAGATGGGCTTTCTTTTTTCCTTTTGTAATGAAGAGATTATTTATTGTTCGCTAGGGTAGAAAATGCTCTGCCAACAGCTTCAATTGTATATTCAATATCTTCTTTTGTATGTTCTGTCGTTAAGAACCATGCTTCATATTTAGAAGGTGCTAAATTAATACCTTCTTGAAGCATCAGCTTGAAGAATCTACCGAACATTTCACCATCTGTATTTTTGGCTGCATCGTAATCTTCAATTGTATTTGTTGTGAAGTATACAGTTAATGCACCCTTTAGACGGTTTACTGTAATATCGATGTTATGTTTTGTAGCTTGATCTAAAATTCCTTTTTCAAGCATTGCGCCAAGTGCATCTAATTTCTCGTATACGCCTTCTTGTTGAAGTACTTCTAGGCAGGCAATCCCTGATGCCATAGAAGCAGGGTTCCCAGCCATTGTACCAGCTTGGTATGCAGGACCGAGCGGTGCAACTTGTTCCATAATTTCTTTCTTACCACCGTAAGCACCAATTGGAAGTCCACCGCCGATAACTTTACCAAGTGCTGTTAAATCTGGGGTTACGCCAAGTAAGTCTTGAGCGCCGCCATACATAAAGCGGAAAGCAGTAATAACTTCATCATAAATTACTAGTGCACCAGCTTCGTGAACAAGTTCATTAACTTTTTCAAGGAAGCCAGGTTTTGGCTCAACAATACCGAAGTTTCCAACGATTGGCTCTACAAGGATAGCTGCTACTTCATGTCCCCATTTATCTAACGCTTCTTTTAAAGTTTCTACATTATTAAACGGAACAGTAATAACTTCTTGAGCGATACTTTGTGGCACACCCGCTGAATCAGGAATTCCAAGAGTAGAAGGACCAGAGCCAGCTGCTACAAGTACTAAATCGGAATGACCGTGGTAACAACCAGCGAATTTCATAATTTTTGTGCGGCCAGTGTAAGCACGAGCAACACGAATGGTTGTCATAACGGATTCTGTACCAGAGTTCACGAAGCGAACTTTATCTAAAGCGGGCATTGCTTCTTTTAACATTTTTGCGAATTTTACTTCTAATGCTGTTGGAGTACCGTATAGTACGCCGTTTTCAGCCGCTGTTTTAATTGCTTCTGTCACGTGTGGGTGAGCATGTCCAGTAATAATAGGGCCATACGCTGCTAAATAGTCGATATATTTATTTCCATCTACATCCCAGAAATAAGCACCTTTTCCGCGTTCCATTGCAACAGGAGAACCGCCTCCAACTGCTTTAAAAGAACGGGAAGGACTATTAACACCACCAACGATATGTTCTAAAGCTTCTTTATGTAACGCTTCTGATTTTGTGAAATTCACTACAATTCATCTCCTTACAAAAATCTATGTATTATTCTAACATGTTTTTTGAAAAGACGTATTGTTTGTGATAGAAGGAGCAGTTGGGTAAACTATTCGTTGTGACATTTAGGAAGGGGGTCCGATTATGAAATCGGTAATTGAGGTACAAGGGTTACGTAAAGAGTTTACAGCTTATTCAAGTCGTCCGGGATTAAAGGGTGCATTTCGCGATTTATTAAATCGTAATTATAAAATAGTACCAGCAGTAAATGATGTTTCTTTTACTGTAAAGCAAGGTGAAATGGTTGGTTATATTGGTGAGAATGGTGCTGGTAAATCAACGACGATTAAAATGCTTACAGGGATTTTGACTCCGACATCAGGACAAATTACAGTGAATGGAATGAATCCACACAAACAGAGAGAAGAATTTGTAAGAACAATCGGCGTTGTGTTTGGTCAGCGTTCCCAGCTTTGGTGGGATATTGCTGTACAAGAATCATTTCGTTTATTGAAGAAAGTGTACGGTGTATCAGACGCTCAGTATAAGGAACATATGGAACATGTTATTGAAACGTTAGATATCGGTCCTTTATTAGATAAACCGGTACGGAAATTATCTCTTGGTCAAAGAATGCGTTGTGAATTGGCAGCGGCGTTAATTCATAATCCGCCGTTATTATTTTTAGATGAGCCAACAATTGGACTAGATGTTCTTGTGAAATTGAAAATACGAGAATTCTTAAAAGAGATGAATGAACGTTATAAAACAACAATTTTATTAACGACACATGATATTACTGATATTGAAGCTTTATGTGAACGCGTCATCATGCTTGATGAAGGGAATATTATGTATGATGGATCTTTAGATAATCTTCGTACGCAGTGGGGAGTAGAGAAGGAAATACATTTTCAGTTTGTTGCCCCAGTTTCATACCAGGAGTTATCAATGGTTATGCCAGATAGCCATGTTGTGTGGTTAAAAGCGAAAGAAGAAAACGCATGGGTTGCAAAAATACCGAATGAAGAAGTTATCATTTCTATGTTGATTTCTAAAGTAGTACAAGCCTTTCAAATTAAAGATTTGAAAATTAACGAAGTGTCTACAGAGGAAATTATTCGTAACATTTATGAAGAAGGTATTATGCATGGGTAAGTATATTGAAATGATTCGGATTCGCTTTTTAATGATGCTTGCTTATCGTACAAATTATTACAGCGGGATTTTAATTTATACGATTAACATTGGTGCGTATTATTTTTTATGGCAAGCAATTTATAGCGGGAAAGAGAATATTGAAAGTTTATCTATTTCGCAAATGACTACGTATATTGCGATCGCATGGATGGCACGCGCTTTTTATTTCAATAATATAGATAGAGAAATTGCGATGGAAATTCAAGAAGGACGTGTGGCGGTAGAGCTAATTCGTCCATATAACTATTTAGGTATGAAAGTTATGCAAGGGCTTGGAGAAGGGATATTTCGTTTTGCTTTCTTTTCAATTCCGGGCATGGTTATTGTTACGTTATTATTTTCATTACAAATTACAACAAATTTTCAAACGTGGTTATATTTCTTCTTATCTTTAATATTTAGTTTTATCATTAATACACAAATAAATTTAATGACAGGAATGCTTACATTCTTCTTATTTAATAATAGTGGAATTATGTATGCGAAACGTGTTGTTATCGATTTATTTTCTGGTTTATTATTACCGATTAGTTTTTATCCGTTATGGGCCCAAAAAGCAATGGTGTTTTTACCGTTTCAAGCAATTAGTTATATTCCAAGTATGATTTTCTCTGAAGGTATACAAGGAAGTAAGTTATATGAAGCTTTATTATTTCAAGTGATTTGGGCAATTATACTTATTATTCCAATTGTACTGATGTGGAAAACGGCGAGAAAACGTCTAATCGTACAAGGGGGATGACGAGATGATATATATAAAATTATTTTTGCAATATGCAAGTCAATATATAAAAACAAAATTGGAGTATCGTGGCGATTTTATCGTCGGATTACTTTCAGATTTATCACTACAAGCTGTTAATTTAATCTTCATTCTCGTTGTGTTTGGGCATACCCAAGCACTAAAAGGGTGGAGCCGAGAAGAAGTAATCTTTATTTATGGTTTCTTTTTAGTACCGTTTGCCATTTTTTCAGCTTTCTTTAATATATGGGATTTTAATGATCGTTACATTATTAAAGGAGAAATGGATCGTATATTAACGAGACCGATTCATAGTTTATTTCAAATTATATTAGAAAGAATGGAACTTGAATCTTTAATTGGAGCCATTACGGGGATTATTGTGATGGGTTATGCAGCAATGGAGCTGCAATTATCTTTTTACTGGTATGATTTCTTCTTATTCCTACTTATGGTAGGGGGAGGGGCACTTGTGTACGGCGGGATATTTGTTACGCTTGCAAGTCTTGGCTTTTGGTCGGATGCGAAAAGTTCCATTATGCCGCTTATGTATAACATAGGGAATTATGGACGCTATCCTGTTGATATTTATAACCGTGTTATTGGCTTTGTTTTAACGTTTGTTTTACCGTTTGCATTTGTTGGGGTATATCCAGCAGCATACTTTTTAAGAAAAACAGAGTGGAATAGCTATGCTTTCGCAACGCCAATTGTTGGTGTTATCTGTTTTACTATTGCAATTACCCTCTGGAATCAAGGGGTTAAACGATATCGTGGTGCGGGGAATTAATTATAGAAGCTTGTTCGTTTCTAAGGGATAAATCAGCTATAGTCCTCATACATATAAAATGAGGTGGAGGACATGTTATGGGGATTTATTCTATTAATTGCGGCAATCGCTATTTTGAGAAGTGTCCAATTATTATGGAGTTCATATTCAAATTCCAATCGTTTCTTTTCGCTGTACAATTTAGCTACGTTGTTTTTAATTTATACAACGGTACTGATTGCGTTTGGATTAAGTTATGTTGTGCTAGAGGAAATGGGTTTTGCGGTTTTAAAAGAAGATGGGGATAGGCTAAGTGCTCATTCCTTTCAACTCGTTGAAATATGTTTATATTTTAGCGCGGTTACTTTATTGTCCGTTGGATATGGTGATATAGCTCCGATTGGAATCGGAAGATGGATTGCAATTGGAGAAGCACTAATTGGATATACATTACCGTTTGCTTTTGTGGTAAGGACTGTAATGGACAATGAAAAATAAGGTAGCATTTGTTATAGTAATAGAAAAGAAAAGGAGTGATAACAATGATCACAGTAGGAGAAATAGCACCGGAATTCACATTAGAGGGAAGTACGGGAGAACAAATTCGCTTAGCTGACTTCCGAGGTAAAAATGTAGTTTTATATTTTTACCCAAAAGATATGACTCCAGGGTGTACAACCGAAGCATGTGATTTTCGTGATGCATATGGATTATTCCAAGAGAAGGACACGGTCATCCTTGGTGTAAGTCCTGATTCGGTGAACAGACATATGAAATTCATCGAGAAGCATGAGCTTCCATTTGTACTTTTAGTAGATGAAGATCATAAAGTAGCAGAATTGTACGATGTTTGGAAGTTGAAAAAGAACTTTGGAAAAGAGTACATGGGAATCGAGCGTTCTACATTCCTTATCAATAAAGATGGTGAACTTGTAAAAGAATGGCGTAAAGTGAAAGTGGAAGGACATATTGAGGACGTTCTTTCTTATATAAAATAAATCTATATTAATGTGGAAAAAAATACATATGTAAGGCATGCGTCTATACATATTTTCTTGCGATACATAAAGTGAAAGTGTAGGGCATACCTCCTCAGATGATAGTATTCCAAGTGCGATTATGTCGCACTTTTTTCTATGTAAATGTATAGGAAATGCGGGAAGGTACATAAGAATAAGGCTATATACAAAAATAAACCACATACTTATAGTAGAAATATTGACGATTTATAAGAAAAAGAGTACACTCTTTATAAGAATTATAAAATAATAATCCGTATAGAATCGGGGTGCATGACGGTGGTCAAAGAAGAATTAAAAGAAGCGCTAGAAATGCTGAAAAATACGGGTGTACGCATTACTCCACAGCGTCATGCTATTTTAGAGTACCTTGTGGAATCTATGACGCACCCAACAGCGGATGACATTTATAAAGCATTAGAAGGTAAGTTTCCAAATATGAGTGTTGCGACTGTCTATAATAACTTACGTGTGTTTAAAGAAGTTGGACTTGTAAAGGAATTAACTTATGGGGACGCTTCAAGTAGATTTGATTATGTTACAAGTCAACATTATCATGTGATTTGCGAAAAATGTGGTAAGATTGTTGATTTTCCTTATGGAGGTTTGGAACAGCTTGAAGAGGAAGCTGCGAAAACGACAGGATTCATTATTAATAGTCATCGCTTAGAAATTTATGGCGTTTGTCCAGAGTGTCATAAGGCGTAATATATAATAAAGAAAGAGGGTGACGATTAAGTCACCCTCTTTCTTTATTATATAGGGATGAAAAAATACTAAAGTGAAAGTACGTGTTATCCTTTATAGCTTTTTTTATTGTACTTCTCATTAAATTCTTTTCCTTCTAAACTCGGATCCAGTGTTAAAGGTTGGTTGCAATGCATGCATGCGTCGACACGACCAAGCATTTTTGTTGGCTTATCGCAGCTTGGACAAATAATTTGTACAGTCTTAGTAGATAACATACCAATCCAAAAGTAAACGACAGTACTAGCGATAACAGCTAAAAAGCCAACCATCATAAATGTTGTCATAATAATAATGTTGTCACGGAAAAAGACTCCTAAGTATGCAATGAAGAGACCGATAAATACTAAACTTAATGCGAAGGTCCGAATTTTATTGATTTTGTTCGAATATTTAATGCTCATTCTCACCACGCTCCTATAATAACAATATAACATAAAATTTAGAATTTTCACTCGTGTGTAAACTTAGTAAAATGATAAGGAGATATGATTTTTTAAGCTTTTAACGGGATGTGAAATTTTTTTATAAAAAGTATTGACCCTACATATACTGCATGATATATTAATAAACGTCGCTGATGCGGAAACGCAGTGAACGACAAAAAAAGAAATTCGAAAAACTTAGTTGACATCGGAATACGAAGATGTTAACATAAGAAAGTCGCAATTGAGCGACGAAGTAGTTCTTTGAAAACTGAACGAAACAAACAACGTAAACGTCAATTTTTATTTTTAGATGCTAGACAAACTAACTTTATTGGAGAGTTTGATCCTGGCTCAGGATGAACGCTGGCGGCGTGCCTAATACATGCAAGTCGAGCGAATGGATTAAGAGCTTGCTCTTATGAAGTTAGCGGCGGACGGGTGAGTAACACGTGGGTAACCTACCCATAAGACTGGGATAACTCCGGGAAACCGGGGCTAATACCGGATAATATTTTGAACTGCATAGTTCGAAATTGAAAGGCGGCTTCGGCTGTCACTTATGGATGGACCCGCGTCGCATTAGCTAGTTGGTGAGGTAACGGCTCACCAAGGCGACGATGCGTAGCCGACCTGAGAGGGTGATCGGCCACACTGGGACTGAGACACGGCCCAGACTCCTACGGGAGGCAGCAGTAGGGAATCTTCCGCAATGGACGAAAGTCTGACGGAGCAACGCCGCGTGAGTGATGAAGGCTTTCGGGTCGTAAAACTCTGTTGTTAGGGAAGAACAAGTGCTAGTTGAATAAGCTGGCACCTTGACGGTACCTAACCAGAAAGCCACGGCTAACTACGTGCCAGCAGCCGCGGTAATACGTAGGTGGCAAGCGTTATCCGGAATTATTGGGCGTAAAGCGCGCGCAGGTGGTTTCTTAAGTCTGATGTGAAAGCCCACGGCTCAACCGTGGAGGGTCATTGGAAACTGGGAGACTTGAGTGCAGAAGAGGAAAGTGGAATTCCATGTGTAGCGGTGAAATGCGTAGAGATATGGAGGAACACCAGTGGCGAAGGCGACTTTCTGGTCTGTAACTGACACTGAGGCGCGAAAGCGTGGGGAGCAAACAGGATTAGATACCCTGGTAGTCCACGCCGTAAACGATGAGTGCTAAGTGTTAGAGGGTTTCCGCCCTTTAGTGCTGAAGTTAACGCATTAAGCACTCCGCCTGGGGAGTACGGCCGCAAGGCTGAAACTCAAAGGAATTGACGGGGGCCCGCACAAGCGGTGGAGCATGTGGTTTAATTCGAAGCAACGCGAAGAACCTTACCAGGTCTTGACATCCTCTGAAAACTCTAGAGATAGAGCTTCTCCTTCGGGAGCAGAGTGACAGGTGGTGCATGGTTGTCGTCAGCTCGTGTCGTGAGATGTTGGGTTAAGTCCCGCAACGAGCGCAACCCTTGATCTTAGTTGCCATCATTAAGTTGGGCACTCTAAGGTGACTGCCGGTGACAAACCGGAGGAAGGTGGGGATGACGTCAAATCATCATGCCCCTTATGACCTGGGCTACACACGTGCTACAATGGACGGTACAAAGAGCTGCAAGACCGCGAGGTGGAGCTAATCTCATAAAACCGTTCTCAGTTCGGATTGTAGGCTGCAACTCGCCTACATGAAGCTGGAATCGCTAGTAATCGCGGATCAGCATGCCGCGGTGAATACGTTCCCGGGCCTTGTACACACCGCCCGTCACACCACGAGAGTTTGTAACACCCGAAGTCGGTGGGGTAACCTTTATGGAGCCAGCCGCCTAAGGTGGGACAGATGATTGGGGTGAAGTCGTAACAAGGTAGCCGTATCGGAAGGTGCGGCTGGATCACCTCCTTTCTATGGAGAATTGATGAACGCAGTTCATCAATAAACGTTGACTTGTTTTGTTTCGTTCAGTTTTGAGAGAACTATCTCTCAAGTTTAAATGTATGTTCTTTGAAAACTAGATAACAGTGTAGCTCATATTTTTTTAATTTTAGTTTGGTTAAGTTAGAAAGGGCGCACGGTGGATGCCTTGACACTAGGAGTCGATGAAGGACGGGACTAACGCCGATATGCTTCGGGGAGCTGTAAGTAAGCTTTGATCCGAAGATTTCCGAATGGGGAAACCCACTATACGTAATGGTATGGTATCCTTACCTGAATACATAGGGTATGGAAGACAGACCCAGGGAACTGAAACATCTAAGTACCTGGAGGAAGAGAAAGCAAATGCGATTTCCTGAGTAGCGGCGAGCGAAACGGAATCTAGCCCAAACCAAGAGGCTTGCCTCTTGGGGTTGTAGGACATTCTATACGGAGTTACAAAGGAACGAGGTAGACGAAGCGACCTGGAAAGGTCCGTCACAGAGGGTAATAACCCCGTAGTCGAAACTTCGTTCTCTCTTGAATGTATCCTGAGTACGGCGGAACACGTGAAATTCCGTCGGAATCTGGGAGGACCATCTCCCAAGGCTAAATACTCCCTAGTGATCGATAGTGAACCAGTACCGTGAGGGAAAGGTGAAAAGCACCCCGGAAGGGGAGTGAAAGAGATCCTGAAACCGTGTGCCTACAAATAGTCAGAGCCCGTTAATGGGTGATGGCGTGCCTTTTGTAGAATGAACCGGCGAGTTACGATCCCGTGCGAGGTTAAGCTGAAGAGGCGGAGCCGCAGCGAAAGCGAGTCTGAATAGGGCGTTTAGTACGTGGTCGTAGACCCGAAACCAGGTGATCTACCCATGTCCAGGGTGAAGTTCAGGTAACACTGAATGGAGGCCCGAACCCACGCACGTTGAAAAGTGCGGGGATGAGGTGTGGGTAGCGGAGAAATTCCAATCGAACCTGGAGATAGTCTGGTTCTCCCCGAAATAGCTTTAGGGCTAGCCTTAAGTGTAAGAGTCTTGGAGGTAGAGCACTGATTGAACTAGGGGTCCTCATCGGATTACCGAATTCAGTCAAACTCCGAATGCCAATGACTTATCCTTAGGAGTCAGACTGCGAGTGATAAGATCCGTAGTCAAGAGGGAAACAGCCCAGATCGCCAGCTAAGGTCCCAAAGTGTGTATTAAGTGGAAAAGGATGTGGAGTTGCTTAGACAACTAGGATGTTGGCTCAGAAGCAGCCACCATTTAAAGAGTGCGTAATAGCTCACTAGTCGAGTGACTCTGCGCCGAAAATGTACCGGGGCTAAATACACCACCGAAGCTGCGAATTGATACCAATGGTATCAGTGGTAGGGGAGCGTTCTAAGTGCAGTGAAGTCAGACCGGAAGGACTGGTGGAGCGCTTAGAAGTGAGAATGCCGGTATGAGTAGCGAAAGACGGGTGAGAATCCCGTCCACCGAATGCCTAAGGTTTCCTGAGGAAGGCTCGTCCGCTCAGGGTTAGTCAGGACCTAAGCCGAGGCCGACAGGCGTAGGCGATGGACAACAGGTTGATATTCCTGTACCACCTCTTTATCGTTTGAGCAATGGAGGGACGCAGAAGGATAGAAGAAGCGTGCGATTGGTTGTGCACGTCCAAGCAGTTAGGCTGATAAGTAGGCAAATCCGCTTATCGTGAAGGCTGAGCTGTGATGGGGAAGCTCCTTATGGAGCGAAGTCTTTGATTCCCCGCTGCCAAGAAAAGCTTCTAGCGAGATAAAAGGTGCCTGTACCGCAAACCGACACAGGTAGGCGAGGAGAGAATCCTAAGGTGTGCGAGAGAACTCTGGTTAAGGAACTCGGCAAAATGACCCCGTAACTTCGGGAGAAGGGGTGCTTTCTTAACGGAAAGCCGCAGTGAATAGGCCCAAGCGACTGTTTAGCAAAAACACAGGTCTCTGCGAAGCCGTAAGGCGAAGTATAGGGGCTGACACCTGCCCGGTGCTGGAAGGTTAAGGAGAGGGGTTAGCGTAAGCGAAGCTCTGAACTGAAGCCCCAGTAAACGGCGGCCGTAACTATAACGGTCCTAAGGTAGCGAAATTCCTTGTCGGGTAAGTTCCGACCCGCACGAAAGGTGTAACGATTTGGGCACTGTCTCAACCAGAGACTCGGTGAAATTATAGTACCTGTGAAGATGCAGGTTACCCGCGACAGGACGGAAAGACCCCGTGGAGCTTTACTGTAGCCTGATATTGAATTTTGGTACAGTTTGTACAGGATAGGCGGGAGCCATTGAAACCGGAGCGCTAGCTTCGGTGGAGGCAGTCGGTGGGATACCGCCCTGACTGTATTGAAATTCTAACCTACGGGTCTTATCGACCCGGGAGACAGTGTCAGGTGGGCAGTTTGACTGGGGCGGTCGCCTCCTAAAGTGTAACGGAGGCGCCCAAAGGTTCCCTCAGAATGGTTGGAAATCATTCGTAGAGTGCAAAGGCATAAGGGAGCTTGACTGCGAGACCTACAAGTCGAGCAGGGACGAAAGTCGGGCTTAGTGATCCGGTGGTTCCGCATGGAAGGGCCATCGCTCAACGGATAAAAGCTACCCCGGGGATAACAGGCTTATCTCCCCCAAGAGTCCACATCGACGGGGAGGTTTGGCACCTCGATGTCGGCTCATCGCATCCTGGGGCTGTAGTCGGTCCCAAGGGTTGGGCTGTTCGCCCATTAAAGCGGTACGCGAGCTGGGTTCAGAACGTCGTGAGACAGTTCGGTCCCTATCCGTCGTGGGCGCAGGAAATTTGAGAGGAGCTGTCCTTAGTACGAGAGGACCGGGATGGACGCACCGCTGGTGTACCAGTTGTTCTGCCAAGGGCATAGCTGGGTAGCTATGTGCGGAAGGGATAAGTGCTGAAAGCATCTAAGCATGAAGCCCCCCTCAAGATGAGATTTCCCATAGCGTAAGCTAGTAAGATCCCTGAAAGATGATCAGGTTGATAGGTTCGAGGTGGAAGCATGGTGACATGTGGAGCTGACGAATACTAATAGATCGAGGACTTAACCATATAATATGAAGCAACGTTATCTAGTTTTGAGAGAATATATAAAATTTATTGACTTTCAGGGTGAATAAGTTATAATAATGATTGTCTCAAAAGAATAATGTCTGGTAATGATGGCAGAGAGGTCACACCCGTTCCCATACCGAACACGGAAGTTAAGCTCTCTAGCGCCGATGGTAGTTGGGACCTTGTCCCTGTGAGAGTAGGACGTTGCCAGGCAATATTATTCCGCAGTAGCTCAGCGGTAGAGCTATCGGCTGTTAACCGATCGGTCGTAGGTTCGATTCCTACCTGCGGAGCCATTGGAGAGCTGTCCGAGTTGGCCGAAGGAGCACGATTGGAAATCGTGTATACGTCACAAGCGTATCAAGGGTTCGAATCCCTTGCTCTCCGCCATAAGGAATTTATAATTTTTGGCCCGTTGGTCAAGTGGTTAAGACACCGCCCTTTCACGGCGGTAACACGGGTTCGAATCCCGTACGGGTCACCACTTTTGGAGGATTAGCTCAGCTGGGAGAGCACCTGCCTTACAAGCAGGGGGTCGGCGGTTCGATCCCGTCATCCTCCACCATATAAATTATATGAATAATATTGTCGCGGGGTGGAGCAGTACGGTAGCTCGTCGGGCTCATAACCCGAAGGTCGCAGGTTCAAATCCTGTCCCCGCAACCAAACATTCTCGTAATGTGGTTGCTAACACTTATCATATAATTATATAAATAATATTATCGCGGGGTGGAGCAGTACGGTAGCTCGTCGGGCTCATAACCCGAAGGTCGCAGGTTCAAATCCTGTCCCCGCAACCAAATGGTCCCGTGGTGTAGTGGTTAACATGCCTGCCTGTCACGCAGGAGATCGCCGGTTCGACCCCGGTCGGGACCGCCATTTTAATAAGGCTCGGTAGCTCAGTCGGTAGAGCAGAGGACTGAAAATCCTCGTGTCGGCGGTTCGATTCCGTCCCGAGCCACCATTTTAATAAAATATGCCGGCTTAGCTCAATTGGTAGAGCAACTGACTTGTAATCAGTAGGTTGGGGGTTCAAGTCCTCTAGCCGGCACCATGTAAGTTTCGGAGGGGTAGCGAAGTGGCTAAACGCGGCGGACTGTAAATCCGCTCCTTCGGGTTCGGCAGTTCGAATCTGCCCCCCTCCACCATTTTACATAGGGGCATAGTTTAAAGGTAGAACTGAGGTCTCCAAAACCTCCAGTGTGGGTTCAATTCCTACTGCCCCTGCCAAATATATAAACACAACATGGCGGTTGTGGCGAAGTGGTTAACGCACCGGATTGTGGCTCCGGCATTCGTGGGTTCAATTCCCATCAGTCGCCCCATTTTTATTTTTTAAAATTACAAATAAAATAATGGATACTTACATATAATTAAGTAAAACTTCGGTGGGCTATAGCCAAGCGGTAAGGCAACGGACTTTGACTCCGTCATGCGCTGGTTCGAATCCAGCTAGCCCAGCCATTTTTGCGGAAGTAGTTCAGTGGTAGAATACAACCTTGCCAAGGTTGGGGTCGCGGGTTCGAATCCCGTCTTCCGCTCCATTTTAACTTCATATGGCGGCATAGCCAAGTGGTAAGGCAGAGGTCTGCAAAACCTTTACCACCGGTTCAAATCCGGTTGCCGCCTTTCTTTTATGCCGATGTGGCGGAATTGGCAGACGCGCACGACTCAAAATCGTGTTCCTTCGGGAGTGTCGGTTCGACCCCGACCATCGGTATCACGAACGGCTTAACATTAAGGCTCTACACTAATTGTGTAGAGTTTTTTTGTGTTTTCTTCACACTACAAAATAAGCACTAATAGTGCGTTGGGGTAGCGTGCGGTGAGTAAGTGACGAACTTTAGATACAGTTGGAAGAAACTATGAAGTATTAAAAGGATAAAATTTCAGTAGAATATTACATATATAAGAATTTTTTCGAGCACTCTAGAGAGAATCTCTCCACCCTGGTGACATGAAGTTAAATCCGATACCACCAGTTGAAATTACCACATTATCAGCTGGTAATTTCGTAATTTCCAAAAACTTCTTTTCAAACTCTTCTCTGTTGTACTTGTACATAGTTGAGTGGCACGACCATATTTGCGTTGAAGTACTCAACCAGTCCCCTAATTCCTTTAATTTAGGGAACGACTCAAAGTGAATTGGTTCATCTAATTTCATGAATCTCACTTGATAGATAGTTGGGTTTAGCTTTTCTCCTATCCCTTTAAGACCATGTGCTTTTTTCTCATTTGAATGTGTCATAATTACTCTCTCCCATCTTTTCTTCAAATTTTTTCCTATTTTAATTATACTGCAATAGAAAGTAATTAAGGAAATATTATGGGATTAGTAGAGGAATGAAAAGGAATAACTTTAGTTTGATAATGAATAATTCATAACATACTACATAACAAATCTTTAAAAGGACATGGCAGCTTTGCCCTGTTTCTTATTGTTTAGTGAGAAATAATAAAATAAATCATCACAGTAATAAATGAAATATGATAAATTTAATCAAGGGAGAGAAATGAAAGTAAAAGGTGTCAGTTATTTAATATGATTCCATTTTGGCTCCGTTTCATTTTAATTTATCATGTTTAAAGAAGCTCAAAATTTTTAAAATGCTTTAAAATAAAGGATTTTAAGGGTAGCACTCTATATAAATGTCACCTAAAAAGACCCTAACAGAAATGTTAGGGTTTTTTTGTTAAATTATGCTATGTGATTCTAAAATTCGTAATAAACTTAGGAATTCATGTATAATATAACTTGTCGAAAGAACAAAATGATAGTGATTTATATTATGTCTGTAATATGAATCAAAAATGAACTTTTATATTTCTTTTAAAAATGTGTTGAATACACATTATATTTCATATTAATATTTTTATGTAGATTTAAAATGGGAAAGAGAGTGGAAAGTATGGGTCGTAAATGGAACAATATTAAAGAAAAAAAAGCATCAAAAGATGCAAATACAAGCCGTATATACGCGAAATTTGGACGTGAAATTTATGTGGCAGCAAAACAAGGCGAGCCAGATCCAGAATCAAACCAAACGTTAAGAGTTGTATTAGAACGTGCGAAAACATACAACGTGCCAAGAACAATTATTGACCGTGCGATTGAAAAGGCAAAAGGCGGTTCAGAAGAAAACTATGACGAGCTTCGTTATGAAGGCTTTGGACCAAACGGATCTATGGTAATTGTAGATACACTGACAAATAACGTAAACCGTACTGCAGCAGATGTACGAGCTGCATTTAGCAAAAACAGTGGTAACATGGGTGTAAACGGTTCTGTCGCTTACATGTTTGATGCGACAGCTGTTATCGGTCTTGAAGGTAAAACATCAGATGAAGTTCTTGAAATCTTAATGGAAGCAGATGTAGATGCACGTGACATTCTAGAAGAAGAAGATTCTGTTATCGTTTATGCTGAACCTGATCAGTTCCATTCAGTACAATCTGCACTTAAAGGTGCTGGTGTTGAAGAATTTACAGTTGCAGAATTAACAATGCTTGCACAAAGTGATGTAGAACTTCCTGAAGATGCTCAAGTACAATTTGAAAAAATGGTTGATGCATTAGAAGATTTAGAAGATGTACAGCAAGTTTACCACAACGTAGACTTAGGGGAATAATATAAGACAGAAGACCCTTTCCTTTAACGGATAGGGTCTTTTTTTATGGAGTTAATTAAGGTGGTAAAGTATTAAAGGTATTTTGTAGCTGCTAGGGAATATGGTTAGAGGTTTGTATTTTAAATAATCGTATTTCTAGGAGGTATTTCTGTGGAGCATAAAACACCAAAGCATATTGTTGCCGTAGCAGGTTATTTAACAAATGAAAAGAATGAGGTGCTTTTAACGAAAGTGCACTGGCGAGCTGATACGTGGGAAATGCCTGGAGGACAGGTAGAAGAAGGGGAAGCGCTCGATCAAGCTGTTTGCAGAGAAATAATGGAGGAAACAGGATTAACTGTGAAGCCTATCGGAGTTACAGGGATTTATTATAATGCTTCTATGCATATTGTAGCTGTTGTTTTTAAAGTAGCATATGTTAGTGGTGAAATAAAAATTCAACCTGAAGAAATAAAAGAGGCTAAATTTGTTGCTTTAAACGAAGAGAACATTGATGAGTATATAACGCGTCCTCATATGAAATCAAGGACACTTGATGCGATGAAAGCAATGCATTTTATTCCATACGAAACATGGGAAGTTCAGCCATATAATCTTATAGGAAGGTTGTAAAGAAAAGGTTAGTTATTTGAGGACAGCTCAAATAACTAACCTTTTCTTTATGTATACTGTTTCAGAAAAAGGTCACAATAATAAAGTGTAGGCTAATAATTGGTGGAGGAAGCAGGACTACCACCTAATTTCCTAGCTATAGCCAAGTTTTGAGGGAGAAGACTTACTGCTTACAAATAGCGAGATTAGTATTGATTTACGGAACGTTTGTTCTGTATAATGGTAATATATCGTATATAATTAGATTGCTAGATGTTTAAAAGTATAAATGTATAAACTGATATAATAAAAGAATAAAGTGAAATTAAGGAGAGTCCTACTGCCTATAAATAGTGTGATAAACAAATGTATATTCAACATTTCATATGAATAGTAGATAAAAAGGGACTGTGATACAATACATTTTTACACCTTACAATGTTGTAAGGTAGGTGTAAGAGAAATCGATGGGATATTCTTTTATAACAAGGTATTCTTAAATTAAGAGTTATATGCTGTGTGGAAAAGAGGTGTTCGAGATGAAAGAACGAGTATTATCTAGAGTGAATTATCATCAAAAAGTTGCATTAAATCCATTAACTAAATTTCTTTATAAAGCCATTATATTATTATTATTGTTAAGTTTTGCATTATTATTCGTTGGAAATGTAATGATTGAGCGAAGTGATATTAGTAAATTACATGTACCTGCTAATTTAGAGGTGCCAGAATCATTAACACACGCATTTATTGCGACGGAAGATAAAAGGTTTTATCATCATAACGGTTTAGACTATATAGCGATTATCAGGGCGTCTATTGAGAATATAAAAGCTGGTGGTGTTGTGCAAGGAGGAAGCACGATTACACAGCAGTTATCTAAAAATGCTTTCTTATCTAATGAACGTACATTTTCCCGTAAGTGGAAAGAAATTTTTTATACGAAAAAGATTGAACGTACATTCACAAAGGATGAGATATTAAAATTGTATGTAAGTAATATTTACTACGGAGAAGGCGCATGGGGGATTGAAAAAGCAGCAAACCTTTACTTCGGTAAAAAAGTGGATCAATTAACACTGGCTGAAAGTGCAATGATGGCTGCTATAGTAAAAGCACCGGCTTATTACTCACCTGCACAAAATTATGATAAAGCAGTTGAGAGACGGAATGTAGTTTTAAGGCTAATGGAGAAAGAAGGGTATATAAATCATGATGAATATGTGCAAGCAGTTAGTGAGAAATTAGTAATTCGCCATGATATAAAAACAGAGCAATCCATGTTAAAAAATGCCCGTGAAAAAGCAGTAAGTTAAAAGAAGTTCCTACATAGGAGCTTCTTTTTTTAATAATTTGTGACAAAAGGCGACACAATATTGTCACAAACGTTGTATTTTTGTAATTTATGTGAGCGTGTTCATTGCGTGACCTATGTAAGTATTGATATTATGTGTATTGTGTACAATGATGTATACAGAATATGAAATTAAAGAGGAATGTATATGAAATCATCAAACAAACTCATGGCTCTTGGTATAGTTTTTTCTATCGCAGTATTGATTGTAATCGGAACGATTGTGTATAGCATCATAAATGACAAGAAAGATAAAGGGAATGAGATGTTTGCTTATTCTACGCAACAATCTTTAGGGAAAGATGATGCTCCAGTTAAGGTAGTTGAATTTGGAGATTTTAAATGTCCAGCTTGTCGTACTTGGGATGTAACAGTATTACCACGATTAAAAGAAGAGTATATTGATAAAGGTAAAGTGCAGTTATATTTTATTAACTTCCCGTTTATCGGAAAAGACTCTGATTTAGGTGCAGCTGCCGGTGAAGCAATTTATAAACAAGATCAAGATTCATTCTGGATTTTCTATGATGAGATTTATCAAAATCAAAAGAAAGATACGGAAGAATGGATTACAGAAGAATTACTTCTTAATATTGTGAAAGAAAAGCTTCCGAAAATTAATGTAGAACAGTTTAAAAAAGATTTACACAGTAAAGAAATGAAAGACAAAGTACGTAAAGATTCAGATCGTGCTCAAAAATTAAAAGTTCAAGGTGCTCCTTCAGTATATATAAATGGGAATCTTGCAAACCCTGATTTCGATAGTATGAAGAAGGCGATTGATAAAGAATTGAAAAAGTGATGAGGTATCTCATCACTTTTTCGACTTTTTTCGATAAATTTCTTGCTTCGATTTTTTTTACATGCTATACTACTTTACATAAGTTATTTCAATATCTTATATTTTTTTCATATTTGCGGGTGTAGTTTAGTGGTAAAACAAGAGCCTTCCAAGCTCTGGTCGAGAGTTCGATTCTCTTCACCCGCTCCAAATTTTATTTAATGTTTTTCTAATAAATTGTGATCAACGCAGTGTTTCGTTTCTAAGATAAACGAAGCATTGCGTTTTTTAATGTTTGAAAATCATAATTGTATGCGAAAATAGAAGTGAAGAATATTATTCCAAAAGTGAATTGATAACCAATATAGTCGTTACATAAGGGATGGATTCATCGGTGGAGGCGATTGAAAATGGACTTTGAACAATTAAAGCAAGATGTAATTGCGTATAGTAAAACGATTGGTATAGATAAAATAGGTTTTGCCAGTGCTTCACCATTTGAGGAATTAAAGCAGCGTCTAATCCAGCAACAACAATTGAATTATCAGTCTGGATTCGAAGAGCCTGATATAGAGAAGAGAACGAATCCACAGCTATTGTTACCTGGTGCGAAATCAATTATTGCGATTGCTTTAGCATACCCTTCAAAATTAAAAAATGCACCATTAAGTAAACGAGGGGAACGACGTGGGATTTTTTGCCGTGCTTCTTGGGGCCAAGATTATCACCTTGTTCTACGAGATCGTTTGCAAAAGTTAGAGGCGTATTTAATCGAAAAGCTGCCGGATATAGAAGTGAAGTCAATGGTTGATACAGGGGAGCTAAGTGATCGAGCTGTTTCAGAGCGTGCCGGTATTGGATGGAGTGGTAAGAACTGCGCTATTATTACGCCGGAATTTGGTTCGTATGTATACTTAGGAGAAATGATTACGAATGTTCCATTCCCTCCTGATCGACCAATAGAAGATCAATGTGGAAGTTGTACGAAATGTATTGATATTTGTCCTACAGGTGCTTTAGTACAAGGCGGGCAGTTGGACTCGAAGAAATGTATTGCATTTTTAACACAGACAAAAGGGTTTCTGCCTGAAGAATATCGCGATAAAATAGGAAACCGTATATATGGATGTGATACGTGTCAGACTGTTTGTCCGAAAAATAAAGGAATGGATTTTCATAACCATCCTGAAATGGAGCCTGACCCTGAGTTAGTTAAACCGTTATTAACACCACTTTTAACAATTAGTAATCGTGATTTTAAAGAGAAGTATGGAATTATGTCTGGTTCATGGAGAGGTAAAAAACCATTGCAACGAAATGCTATTTTAGCACTTGCACATTTCAAAGAAACAGCAGCAATTCCTGATTTAATCGGTGTTATGAAAGATGATCCAAGACCAGTACTTCGAGGAACAGCAGCATGGGCACTTGGGAAAATTGGTGGAGATGGAGTAGGAGAAGCGATTGAAAAAGCGATGGAACGTGAGAAAGATGAAGAGGTTCTTCATGAAATGAATCGTGGACTTGAATTGTTAGCACAGAAAAAAGAGTAGATAATATCTCCCTTTTTCATATTGTAATATGGGAGGGAGACGAAATGGTTGTAAAAGCGAATATTGAAAAGCAAGTGCAACAGTTTTTAGCATATATAACAGAGAAACGAACAGATGTAGACGGTATTGCAGTAGATTTGTTACAAATGGTACAGAGAAAGAAACAATTGTTTCAAAAGCGTAGTGCACATATAGTGAAAGCAACTGCAGATATTTCTTTCATTAGACAATTAAATAGTAATGAGCATCAAGAAATTGATTATCAAATACACTTGAAATATTTAATTAGGCATAAAGAATTATTTTATATCGAAGAGGAACAATTAAAACGACGAGTTTGTTTGAAAAATAGTTGTATAATAGATGATTATGCTCTTGAAGTGTCAGAAGAAATAGAAATAGGTGAAACGTTAGAACGGGAAGTCACGAAAGAAAAATACGGTTCATATCAATATAATCGTTTAGAGGCAGTGAAATATGCAGAGCGTTGGTGGGATGATCGCAATTCTGCATACCGTAATTTTCCGGATAATTGTACAAATTTCATTTCACAATGTCTGCACACTGGAGAAGTACCGATGAATGGACATCCTAACATTCGTAAAGGGTGGTGGCAAAGGGGAAACCAGTGGAGTTGGAGCTGGGCTGTAGCACACTCTTTTTATTGGTATTTGTCAGGTGCTACAACAGGGCTTCGAGCAGAAGCAGTAGAAAGGCCAGAAGACCTTATTCTTGGCGATGTAATTGCGTATGATTTTGAGGATGATGGTAGGTGGAATCATACGACAATTGTAGTAGCAAAAGACGCAGATGGTATGCCGCTTGTAAATGCACATTCAGCGAATAGCCGCAGGCGTTATTGGAACTATGAAGATTCTAGTAAATATACACCACAAATGAAATATAAATTCTTTCATATTATTAATGGGTAGAGATTTTTCGTTCAAGTGGTATAATACGTAGTAGATAAAAAATAGAGGTGAATATCGCGTGGGAGTACATGTTGTTTTATATCAACCAGAAATTCCAGCAAATACAGGAAATATTGCACGTACTTGTGCAGCAACTGGAACAGAATTACATTTGATTAGACCGCTTGGATTTTCAACGGATGACAAAATGTTAAAGCGTGCAGGATTAGATTATTGGCAGCACGTAAAAGTTACGTATTATGATTCAATCGAAGAATTTTATGAGAAAAATAAAGATGGTGAATTCTTTTATTTAACAAAGTATGGCGAGAAAGCTCATACAGCATTTGATTATAGCAAACGTGAGAAGGATTACTATTTCGTATTTGGAAGAGAAACAAATGGATTACCAGCTAATGTAATTGAAGAAAACTTCGATCATTGTTTACGTATTCCAATGACGGATAAAGTACGTTCATTAAATTTATCTAATACAGCAGCAATTTTAATTTATGAAGCGTTCCGTCAACAAAATTATCCAGGATTAGATTTAGAAATCGTGTATTAAAAGTCGCCATTTGGCGGCTTTTTTATTTTTAAAAAAATATGTAATCATACATTTTAAAAAAGGTACATATTCATATAGAATGAGATATATGAATAAAAATAGATAAGACGGGTTGAGATAAATATGAAGGAACAATATAATAATCAAAATACCTTTTTAAGTATGATAGATATGGATTTAGTAAGACAGGGATTGTTACATGCTATTCAAGATTTAGTGTTTATTGTGAAAGTTATTGATGATGAAACTTTTAAATATATTTATGTGAATAAAATAGGAATGAATCACGCCAGGCTAGGGAAAGAATGTTATGGGAAAACTTTTGCAGAAGTATTACCAGAAGATACGGCAAGGTTATTGCAAGGACAATATGCAAAAGTAATGAGAGAAGCGAGAGCAATTACATTTTGTGATGTAATTAGTTTGCCAACTGGTGATATACATTATGAATCTTCACTTAATCCAGTATGCGATGTAAATGGAACATGTCAGTTTATTATTTGTATTACTAGAGATATTACAGCACAGGTTAAGAAAAAAGTGGAAATAGAAGAAAAACAAATGTTATTTAAGTCATTACTAGAATATAATAATGATTCCATTATATCTGTAGATTCTATTGGAAGAATTACATATGCAAATCCAGCGACTTATGAAATTTTTGGGTATCGATATGAAGAGTTAAAGGACCAATTTATTTGTCAGTTTATAAATAAAGAATATGAAAAAACTTTTCAAATTATATTTAAAAATGTTTTACAGGGAAGAGCAAAACAAATTGTTGCAAAGAAATATATTCATAAAGAAGGATATGAACTTTATATTTCCGTGAGGACAATCCCCATTATTGTGAATAGTGAAATCGTCGGGGGGTACATTGTTACGAGAGATGTTACGAGGCAAGTATTAAATGAGATGAAAACAGAATATTTAGCTTACTTTGATCAGTTAACGGGGTTAATGAATAGAATATCATGTACAAATAAGCTAAATGAATTTTTAGCTGAGAATAAAGAATTCGCATTGGTTTTTATAGATTTGGATGAATTTCACCTTATTAATGATACATTTGGTCATAAAGAAGGGGATCAAGTCTTAAAAAAAGTTACTGAATGCTTACGAGACCTAAAAATAGAAGATATGCATTTATTTAGAGAACATGATGATCAATTTGTTATGTTAATAGAAAATATAACGAGAGAATACGTAGAGGAAGTTGCACAAACAATATTAAAAAAAATTAGTGGGCATTTTGTAATAGAAGAAGAGGATGTTTATTTGAGTGCATCAATTGGGATTGTAATGGCCCCAGAAGATGGAATGGATGAAAAAATGCTTTTCCAAAGAGTCGACGCAGCTTTGGAAAAAGCAAAGGAAAAAGGAAAAGGGTATTATCATTTTTATTGTAGTGGATTAGATTGTGAACGTGAACAAAGGTTTATAATAGAAAATCAGTTACATCGTGCTATAGAGAAAAATGAATTTTCCCTCTATTATCAACCTCAAATTAATATTGAAACGGAAAAGATATCCAGTATGGAAGCCTTAATAAGGTGGGAGAATAAGGAGCTAGGTTTTGTCTCGCCCAATCAATTTATCCCACTTGCTGAAAGAACAGGGTTTATTATTAAACTTGATGAATGGGTAGTACATCAAGTTTGTGAACAGATACGTGAATGGTTAAATAAAGGATATGTGGTTGTACCAATCGCAGTTAATATTTCAGCTAAACATTTTCGCTCTATTACATTAATAGAGATGATTACACGTGCTTTAAATAAGTACAACGTTCCCCCTCATTTATTAGCAATAGAAGTTACAGAAGGGGCTCTTATACATAAAGATGTATCAAAAAGAGTGTTATTGCAGTTAAAAGAACAAAATTTAAAGATTCATTTAGATGACTTTGGAACGGGATATTCATCTTTAAGTTATTTAAAAACATATCCGATTGATACGTTAAAAATTGATCGTTCTTTTATGGAAGGTATATATAAAGATGAAAGAGATACGAATATTACGGCTGCAATTATTAATTTAGCACATACTCTAGGGTTAAATGTAATTGCAGAAGGAGTAGAAAAGGCGGAACAAATACAGTTTTTAAAGGAAAAGAATGTGAAAATCGTACAAGGTTATTTTTATAATCGCCCTTTATCGATATACGATGTGGAAAATATTTATTTTAAATAGTGTATAAAAAACAAGAAAAAAAGTGATGTGCTGAAAAGCACATCACTTTTTTTGTACCTGGCTTATCGTTATAACCAGATGTGAAAATAGCTGTAAGAAATGTGAGTGATACACCTAAAATTAATAATAACTTCATACTAATTTCCCCTTACTTTTTCGGTTGACGAATCCTATTTGTGAATCGAAATGTATGTACGGTTCCCAGAAGAAAAGAATTTATTTACAATGAATAGCAGCGTGAAAATTTTAATACCTTTATTATACAGAATTTTCTTTGAATTTTGGAGAGAATTTTATAGCGCTATTATATATTTCGTTTTGATTTAAAGAATGTTTAAGGACATCCTAGCATACCTTTTATAATAATCCGATTGAACAAGGAGATGGGGGAGGAGCTATAATGGATATTCTAAAGAAAATTGAACAATATCGGGAAGCAGAAGAACGTTTACAATGGGAAGGTACGTTTGCGGAGTATTTGGAGCTTGTGAAAGAAAGACCATGGGTGGCTCAAACAGCACACTCTCGCATTTACAATATGATAAAAGATGCTGGAATTGAAGAAGTTGATGGTAGAAGAAAATATAACTTCTTTAGTAATCAGCTATTTGGATTAGAGGATGCTTTAGAACGCCTTGTGGAAGAATATTTTCATCCATCTGCAAAACGATTAGATGTTAGGAAACGTATTTTATTATTAATGGGGCCTGTTAGTGGGGGGAAATCAACATTAGTTACGATGTTGAAACGAGGATTAGAAACATATTCACGAACAGATCGTGGAGCGATTTTTGCAATAAAAGGATGCCCAATGCATGAAGATCCACTTCATTTAATTCCACAGCATTTACGGAATGATTTCTTTGATGAATATGGAGTAAGGATTGAAGGGAATTTATCACCATTAAATGTTATGCGTTTAGAGCAAGAATATGGGTCAAGAATTGAGGATGTAGTTGTAGAGCGTATTTTCTTCTCTGAAGATCGCCGTACAGGAATTGGTACATTTAGTCCTTCTGATCCAAAATCACAAGATATTGCCGATTTAACAGGTAGTCTAGACTTTTCTACAATTGCAGAATACGGTTCGGAATCAGATCCTCGTGCATATCGATTTGATGGAGAATTAAATAAGGCGAACCGCGGCATGATGGAATTCCAAGAGATGTTAAAATGTGATGAGAAATTTTTATGGCATTTACTATCGCTTACACAAGAAGGGAATTTTAAAGCAGGAAGATTTGCGCTTATTTCAGCAGATGAATTAATTGTAGCGCATACAAATGAAACAGAGTATCGTTCCTTCATAGCAAATAAGAAAAATGAAGCATTGCATTCACGAATTATTGTAATGCCGGTTCCATATAATTTACGGGTTAGTGAAGAAGAACATATTTATGAAAAAATGATTCGTGAAAGTGATGTGTCCAATGTTCATATTGCACCGCATACACTTCGCGTTGCAGCAATGTTCACTATTTTAACTCGTTTAAAAGACCCGAAGCGTCCAGATATTGATGCAATTAAAAAGATGCGTTTATATGATGGAGAAACGGTAGAAGGATATAATACGATTGATGTAGAGGAACTGCAACGCGAATATCAAGATGAAGGTATGAAGGGGATTGACCCTCGTTATGTCATTAACCGAATTTCTTCTACAATTATTCGAAAAGAGGTACCATCTATTAATGCACTAGATGTACTGAGATCGTTAAAAGACGGATTGGATCAGCACCCGTCAATTAGTAGTGAGGACCGAGAGCGCTATATGAATTTCATCTCATTAGCGAGAAAAGAATACGATGAAATTGCTAAGAAAGAAGTACAAAAAGCATTTGTTTATTCATACGAAGAATCAGCTAAGACACTTATGGATAATTACTTAGATAACGTCGAAGCATACTGCAATAAATCAAAATTACGTGATCCGTTAACTGGTGAAGAAATGAGCCCAGATGAAAAACTTATGCGTTCGATTGAAGAGCAAATTGGAATTTCAGAAAATGCTAAAAAGGCATTCCGTGAAGAAATTTTAATTCGCATTTCTGCTTATGCACGTAAAGGGAAACGCTTTGATTATAATTCACACGAACGTCTTCGTGAAGCGATTCAGAAAAAATTATTTGCCGATTTAAAAGATATAGTGAAAATTACAACATCAACGAAAACACCAGACGAAAATCAGCTTAAGAAAATCAATGATGTTGTTGCATGCTTAATTGATGAGCATGGCTATAATTCTTCATCTGCGAATGAATTGTTACGATATGTAGGTAGTTTGTTAAATCGATAGTTTGATAACAAAACGCTGTCTCTTATTCTTGGGGCGGCGTTTTGTTATCTATTGATATCTGTAAAAAATGTCATAGCTTGTCCGAATATAATAAATTAAGATGCGATTTTATGAATTTCTTGTCAATTATTTTTACAATATGCATATGATAGAGTAACCAACCATTCATACAAAAAAGCCAACACAATACAATATGTTGCAAAACGAAAATGTGTGCAACAATGCATTGTGTTTCTTTCTTATCAACGGCTGAATGTTTCTTTCTATTATGTGAGTGGCAAAATTTTGTTTAGGATGCTCGGAGTATTGTATGAAAAACGCTATATATGTTTATGGGATGATTTTCGATGAACAGTTATTTTTCAAATATTCTAGTTACGCACACTAGAAAACAAAATTATAGATTGCTGTTCATAGGGGAAGACAATTACAGTAAGGAGGGAAAGGAATGAGCGAAGAAAACCAACCAAATTACACGATTTCACAGGAAAACTGGTCCCTCCATCGCAAAGGATATGACGACCAACAACGCCATCAAGAAAAAGTGCAGGAGGCAATCAAAAATAATTTACCAGACCTTGTAACAGAAGAAAGTATAGTTATGTCTAATGGCAAGGATGTTGTGAAAATACCGATTCGTTCTTTAGATGAATATAAGATTAGATACAATTATGATAAAAACAAACACGTTGGGCAAGGAAACGGTGACAGCAAAGTTGGTGATGTTGTTGCAAGAGATGGATCAGGTGGTCAAAAACAGAAGGGACCAGGAAAAGGGCAAGGGGCAGGAGATGCAGCTGGAGAAGATTATTATGAAGCAGAAGTCTCAATTTTAGAATTGGAGCAAGCGTTTTTCAAAGAGTTAGAGCTGCCTAATTTAAAGAGAAAAGAAATGGATGAAAACCGGATTGAACATATTGAATTTAATGATATTAGAAAAACAGGATTATGGGGAAATATTGATAAGAAACGGACGATGATATCTGCATATAAACGAAATGCAATGCGTGGTAAAGCATCTTTCCATCCAATTCACCAAGAAGATTTAAAGTTCCGTACTTGGAATGAAGTGTTAAAGCCAGATTCAAAAGCCGTTGTATTAGCGATGATGGATACGAGTGGATCGATGGGGATATGGGAGAAGTATATGGCACGTAGCTTCTTTTTCTGGATGACAAGATTTTTACGCACAAAGTATGAAACCGTAGACATTGAGTTTATTGCTCACCATACGGAAGCAAAGGTCGTCACAGAAGAAGAGTTTTTCTCAAAAGGGGAAAGTGGCGGAACGATCTGTTCTTCTGTATACAAAAAAGCACTTGAGTTAATCGATAATAAATATTCACCAGACCGTTATAATATTTATCCATTCCATTTTTCAGACGGTGATAATTTAACTTCGGATAATGCTAGATGCGTAAAGCTTGTGGAAGAGTTGATGAAGAAGTGTAATATGTTTGGGTATGGGGAAGTGAATCAGTACAACCGCCACAGTACGCTTATGTCAGCATATAAAAATATTAAAGACGAGAATTTCAGATATTATATTTTAAAGCAAAAAGCAGATGTATTTCATGCGATGAAGAGCTTTTTTAAAGAAGAATCAGGAGAAAAAATGGCATAACCCCTTGTAAAGGGGTTATTTTTTTGTAAACTTTTTATTTTTTAGTTGACAATGATAATGAAAATCATTATCATTTATTCGAGAAATGATTACATTTCGATTTATATATTTTGGAGGAGATGTAAAGTTGAAAAAAACTAAAAGAAAACATATAAATGCGATGATTATCGCTGCGGCGTTATCACTTCCATTTGCTACGTATTCAACGCCTGCTTTAGCAGCTGTAGCAATTGAGGCGAACAAAACTGGACATGCTTTAGAAGATGGTACATATGATGCTGTTATTAAAGCGTATAAAGATAAAACGAATGAAGAGTCTATGGCAGCTGTTTATATAAAAAATCCTAAATTAACTATTGAGAATGGGAAGAAAATTGTAACGGCAACGTTAAGTGATAGTGATTTCTTCGAATACTTGAAAACAGAGGATATTGATACTCCTGGTGTATTCCATGATGTAAAAGTCATATCAGAGGATAAAAAGAAAAATGGGACGAAGGTTATTCAATTTGAAGTTGGAGAATTAGGAAAAAGATATAATATGCAAATGCATATTTATATTCCGACAATGGCCTATGATAATAAGTACCAGGTGCAGTTTGAAGTAAATGCATTAAATCTAGAAAACAATGTTCCAAAAGATCAAAAGGAAAATAAAGAGGATAAAGTGGATCAACAAGATGAAAGTGCAAATGTAATAGTTGATAAGAAATTACAACAGCATATTAATAAATATAATTTAGAGAGAAAAAATATAAATGAACCTATAACGAAGGAAGATTTATTAAAAATTAAAACATTATCCATATACTCAGGTGAGGGGATAAATGAAATAGCTGGTTTAGAATATATGACAAACTTAGAGAAGTTGACATTAAGAGAGTCTAATGTAACAGACATATCTGTTATCTCGGGATTGAGACATTTGAAATATTTAGATTTATCCTCTAATCCAATTGAAAGCATTCAACCCGTTTCTAAGCTAGAGAATCTTGACATGCTCTTTTTAAGAGATAACAAAATTGCAGATCTTACACCGTTAAGTCAAATGAAAAAGATTAAAATATTAGATTTAATTGGTAATAATATAAAGGATCTTACACCATTATTTACAGTGTTATCGTTAGAAGAAGTATACTTAGCAAATAATCAAATTAGTAATCTTTCGGGTATTGAGAAGTTAAAGAATGTGAAACTACTATGGATAGGAAATAATAAAATTAGCGATGTTGAGCCTATTAGTAAAATGAGTAATCTTATTGAACTAGAAATTGCTGATAGTGAAATAAAAGATATATCATCATTATCTAAATTAGTAAAAATACAAGTATTGAATTTAGAAGAGAATTATATCTCTGATATATCGCCACTGAGTAATTTAACAAATTTACATGAGATAAATCTTGGAGCGAATGAAATTTCTGACATAAAGTCTGTTGAGGAATTGGGTAAGCGAACTTCAATAGATATTCAAAGACAAAAAATCTTTTTAGATGAAGCAAGCGTAGATGAAGAAATAAAAATTCCAGTATACAATTTTAAAGGAGAGCCACTTCAAAATATTAAATTGAAAAGTGAGGGGGCTACGCTGAGTAACGGATTTATAAAATGGAATAGTCCTGGAGAAAAAATATATGAATTTAAACTAGATACGAATTCTGCTGAAAGTAAAATAAGGTTTAATGGGATGGTCGTACAGAATATAGTTGAAAAACAAAAAGAAAGTGAAAATTTGATTCTTGATAAAACTTTACAACAACATATTAATAAAGAAAACTTTGGTAGAGAGAATCTAAATGCCCCTATAACAAAAGAAGATTTATTACAGATTAAAACATTAGAGATACTTAAAGAAAAAGGAAAAGAGATAAAAGATCTAACTGGTTTAGAATACATGACGAACTTAGAAAACCTCACTTTAGAAGGAGTAGGGTTGAAAAATATTGAGTTCATTTCAAACTTGAAACAATTGAAAGACGTGAATGTATCTCATAATAAAATTGAAGATATAACGCCGTTATCTTCATTGGAAAATTTACAGTGGTTAAACCTTGCGGATAATCATATTAAAGATGTATCAGTTCTTGGTTCAATGTTAGACCTACTCAGTTTAAAATTAGCTGGAAATGAGATTCGTGATGTAAGGCCGTTAATACAATTAGGTCAATGGTTTTCAATTGATGCCGGAAGACAAAAAATCATTTTAAATGAAGCGAAAGTAAATGAAGAAATTCAAGTTCCGGTATATGACTTAGAAGGAGAAACTATTGAGAATATTAAACTAACAAGTGAGGGTGGAACGTTTAATAACGGAGTAATGAAATGGAGTACTCCAGGTGAAAAGGTATATAAATTTGATTTAGATTCGGATGAAACTAGTATAAGCTTTAACGGAACAGTTATCCAGAATATAGTTGAAAAAGAAGAAGTGACAGAACCAACAAAAGAAGTTGAAGAAATAAAAGAAGAAGTAAAAGAGCCGGTAAAAGAAGTTGAAGAAATAAAAGAAGAAGTAAAAGAGCCGGTAAAAGAAGTTGAAGAAACAAAAGAAGAAGTAAAAGAGCCGGTAAAAGAAGTTGCAGGTACAAAAGAAGAAGTGAAAGAACCGGCGAAAGAAGTTGCAGGTACAAAAGAAGAGGTAAAAGAATCAGCAACTGGATTGGATCAAGAGCCAAAAGGGAATAATCAAGTTGGTCCAGTAAAAGTGGTAGGACAAGAGAGTGCGAAAGAAAAAGATTCAAATAAACAGCATGCTAATAAGCAAGAGGAAAATCAGAAGTCTTTAGCAGCAACTGGTGGTCAAGCTAACACACCGACCTTACTTTCTGGATTAGCACTTGTTCTTTCAGCATTAAGTATGTTTGTATTTAGAAAGAGATTATTTAAGAAATAGATAACGTTTTATCTTATTATTATATAAAATAATTATATAAGTTTTTGAGAAGCCCTTATTATAGCAATTTCATGTTGAAATATGCTTATGATAAGGGCTTTTTGAATAGGGGAAGGATATTAATACGAGGATGTTTCGATTGCTTAAATAATGGAGCAACTGTAGCGGAAACTGTAAGGCCCTTTCGTTCACTATATGTTCAAAATGTATGAAGAAATAATATGAAATATTGCATTTTATATCATTTTATCCAGATAATATGTTAATTTTTTGAATGGAATATATAAATAGGGGGCAATAATATGAACAAGAAATCAAAGATCAATAAAGTGTTGCTTAGTATTAGTACAATGGCTCTATCGCTCGGAGCAATTCAAACGAATGTATCAGCAGAAGAAAAGGTACCGTATAATGTATTGCATTCGAAACCAGTCGGAATTGAAAAACCAGTAGATGAGATCGGACACGCTTCTAAAGCCGAGGAAACATTATCGTTTCAAGAACGTTTAAAAGTAGGAGACTTTTCACAGCGACCAGCATCTATTATGAAGAGTTCAGAAGTAAAGCAAGTTAAAGAAAGCTATTCAATGGCTGATTTAAACAAAATGAATGATCAAGAATTAATTGAAACGTTAGGCAGTATTAAGTGGCACCAAATTACAGACTTATTCCAGTTTAATGAAGATGCAAAAGCCTTTTATAAAGATAACGGAAAAATGCAAGTAATTATAGACGAATTAGCTCATAGAGGTAGTACATTTACGAAAGATGATTCAAAAGGAATTCAAACGTTTACTGAAGTGTTACGTTCAGCTTTTTATCTTGCATTTTATAATAATGAATTAAGCGACTTAAATGAAAGAAGCTTCCAGGACAAATGTTTACCAGCGTTAAAAGCTATTGCGAAAAATCCCAACTTTAAGCTTGGAACAAATGAGCAAGATACAGTCGTATCTGCATACGGAAAATTAATTAGTAATGCATCAAGTGATGTTGAAACGGTGCAATACGCATCGAATATTTTAAAACAATATAATGATAATTTTAATGCATATGTAGACAATCGTATGAAAGGACAAGCTGTATACGATATGATGCAAGGCATTGATTATGATATACAGTCTTACTTAAATGAGGCTCGTAAAGAAGCGAATGAAACGATGTGGTATGGAAAAGTAGATGGGTTTATTAATGAAATAAATCGTATTGCTCTTCTAAATGAAGTAACGCCAGAAAATAAATGGCTCGTTAATAATGGAATTTATTTTGCTAGCCGATTAGGGAAGTTTCATAGCAATCCAAATAAAGGATTAGAAGTTGTTACACAAGCAATGCATATGTATCCACGTTTAAGTGAACCGTATTTTGTTGCAGTAGAACAAATTACAACAAACTATAAAGGGAAAGATTATAGCGGGAATACGGTAGATTTAGAGAAGATACGTAAAGAAGGAAAAGAGCAGTACTTACCAAAAACGTACACATTCGATGATGGGTCTATTGTGTTCAAAACAGGAGATAAAGTATCAGAGGAAAAAATTAAGAGATTATACTGGGCAGCAAAAGAAGTAAAGGCACAATATCACCGTGTAATCGGTAATGATAAGGCTTTAGAACAAGGTAATGCAGACGACGTATTAACGATAGTAATCTATAACACTCCAGACGAATACCAGTTAAATAGACAATTGTATGGATATGAAACAAACAACGGTGGAATTTATATTGAAGAGACAGGCACATTCTTTACATATGAGCGTACGCCAGAGCAAAGTATTTATAGTTTAGAAGAGCTATTCCGTCATGAGTTCACTCATTATCTTCAAGGGAGATATGAAGTTCCTGGTTTATTTGGAAGAGGAGATATGTATCAAAATGAAAGATTAACTTGGTTCCAAGAAGGGAATGCAGAATTTTTCGCAGGATCTACTCGTACAAATAACGTTGTACCAAGAAAGAGCATAATTAGTGGATTATCATCTGATCCTGCAAGCCGTTATACAGCAGAGCGTACACTATTCGCTAAATATGGTTCTTGGGATTTCTATAACTACTCGTTCGCATTGCAGTCTTACTTATATACTCATCAATTTGAAACGTTTGATAAAATTCAAGATTTAATTCGTGCGAATGATGTGGGAAATTATGATACGTATCGTGAGACTTTAAGTAAAGATTCTAAGTTAAATAAAGAGTATCAAGAGTATATGCAGCAGTTAATTGATAATCAAGATAAGTACAATGTGCCGGAAGTAGCAGATGATTATTTAGCTGAACATGCACCAAAAGCATTAACAGAAGTGAAGAAAGAAATTAGTGATATGTTGTCTATGAAAGATACAAAAATGACAAAGCATACATCTCAATTCTTTAATACATTTACATTAGAAGGTACGTTTACAGGTAGTGTAACAAAAGGTGAGTCAGAAGATTGGAAAGCAATGAGTAAAAGAGTAAATGAAGCTTTAGAACAATTGGCGCAAAAAGAATGGAGTGGCTACAAAACTGTTACAGCATATTTCGTCAATTACCGTGTGAATAGCTCTAATCAATTTGAATATGATGTAGTCTTCCACGGTATCGCAAAAGATGACGGAGAAAATAAAGCCCCGACGGTTAATGTAAACGGACCTTATAACGGGCTTGTAAAAGAAGGAATTCAATTCAAAAGTGATGGGTCAAACGATGAAGATGGAAAAATCGTTTCTTATTTATGGGACTTCGGGGATGGAAGTACAAGTACAGCAGTTAATCCAGTACATGCATATGAAAGAGAAGGAACTTATAAAGTAGCGTTAGTAGTAAAGGATGATAAAGGAAAAGAGAGTAGAAGCGAAACAACTGTTACAATTAAAGATGGAAGTGTAACAGAATCAGAACCAAATAATCGTTCAGAGGAAGCAAATCGTATTGGGTTAAACACTACTATAAAAGGTAGCCTTATCGGTGGGGATCATACCGATGTTTATACATTTAATGTCGCATTAGCGAAAGATATCGATATTTCTGTTTTAAATGAGTATGGAATCGGGATGACATGGGTACTTCACCATGAATCAGATATGCAAAATTACGCAGCTTATGGTCAAGCTAATGGAAATCATATAGAAGCAAAATTTAATGCAAAACCAGGCAAGTATTACTTGTATGTATATAAATATGATAATGGCGATGGATCGTACGCATTATCAGTAAAATAAGTGCTTTTCCAATGTATGTTTAACTTTACTTTTTGTGGAAAATAGTATATTATATAGATATACAATATATCGGTTATTTACTAGGAGGAGCCTGTCACAATAGGTTTCTCCTGTTCTTTTTTAGAGACCTGTCTTACAGGTTTTTCTTTAAAAAGTAAATAACTGAAAATTAAGAACGATAATCTTTGAAAGAGGTGGGGCATACATATAACAAAAAAAGGGATTGTTTAAGAAAGGGGGATAAGAAATGGTCTTGTTTGGTTATCCACTTGAAACAATTTATTTATATGGATTTATTATTGCTACTATACTCACTGTTATTTATATTTTCTTTGGAGATATATTTGAATCAATATTTAGTTTTGGGGGCGGATCTGTATCCGTTGTAACTTTATTACTTAGTTTTTTTGCAATGTTATGTGGATTTAGTTATATAGGAGAATATTTATTTTCCTTTAATAGCATTATTATTTTTGGTGGCTCATTTGCTATATCCTTTATCGGTGTTTTCATAATGAAAATATTAATTTTAAAACCGATTGCAGAGGCAGAGCAAAATACAATGCACCGCATGGATGAATTTATTGGACGAAAAGGAGAAGTAATTATATCGATTCCGAAAGAAGGATTTGGAGAAGTATTAATCTCATCCCAATTTGGAAGTAATGCAATACCAGCGAAAACAATTGGGAAAAAAGATATTTCACAAGGAACCGAGGTCATTATTGAAGGAGTTCAAGATGGTGTTTTGCTTGTACAAAACATCGCTTATTCTTTAAAGAAACCAAAATTATAAGGGGGAATTTACATGACGATTCCATTAATTATCGGTGGAGTTTTACTCGCAATTTTACTTCTACTCATTTTAGTATTTATTACGAAGTATCGTACAGTTGGTCCAGATGAAGCATTAATTGTAACAGGGAACTGGCTTGGTGGTGGAAAGAATGTTGTTATCACTGATGATGGAAAGAAGATTAAGATTATCCGCGGTGGTGGTACTTTCGTTGTTCCAATTATGCAACGAGCAGAACTTCTTAGCTTATTAAACTACAAATTAGAAGTTGGAACACGTGATACGTATACGAAACAAGGTGTACCAATTACAGTAAACGGTGTTTCTATTATTAAAGTAGGATCGACAATTGAAGAAGTTTCTACAGCAGCTGAACAATATTTAGGAAAAGAAACGGAAGAGTTAAAAGTAGAAGCAAAAGAAGTTTTAGAAGGGCATCTACGTGCTATTTTATCTTCCATGACCGTAGAAGATGCTTATAGTAATAGAGAGCAATTCGCACAAAAGGTGCATGAAGTGGCTTCTACTGATTTGAAGAAGATGGGACTTCGCATCGTTTCCTTTACAATTAAAGAAATAATGGATAAAAACGGTTACTTAGATGCACTTGGTCAGCCGCAAATTGCAATGGTTAAGCGTGATGCAACAGTTGCAAATGCAGAGCGTGAAAAAGAAGCGCGAATTGAAAAAGCTCGTGCTGAGAAAGAAGCAAAAGAAGCAGAATATCAACGTGATGCACAAATTGCTGAAGCTGAAAAGCATAAGGAATTAAAAGTACAATCTTATAAGAGAGACCAAGAACAAGCTCGCGCAGATGCAGATCTTTCTTATGAATTACAACAAGCGAAAGCACAACAAGGTGTTACAGAAGAGCAAATGCGAGTTAAAATCATTGAGCGTGAAAAGCAAATTGAGTTAGAAGAAAAAGAGATTGCGCGTCGTGAAAAGCAATACGATGCAGAAGTAAAGAAAAAGGCAGATGCAGATCGCTATGCTGTTGAACAATCAGCTGAAGCGGAAAAAGTAAAACAAATGAAAAAAGCAGATGCGGATCAATATAAAATTGAAGCAGAAGCAAGAGCACGTGCAGAAGAAGTTCGTGTAGAAGGTTTAGCAAAAGCAGAAATTGAAAAAGCACAAGGTCAGGCAAAGGCAGAAGTACAAAAGGCACAAGGTACAGCGGAAGCTGATGTTATTAGGTTAAAAGGTTTAGCAGAAGCAGAAGCGAAACAAAAAATTGCAGAAGCATTTGAATTATATGGGCAAGCCGCGATTATGGATATGGTTCTTAAAATGCTTCCAAGTTATGCGAAAGAAATTGCGAGTCCACTTAGCAACATTGATAAAATTACAGTCGTTGATACAGGCGGTGGTGGAAAGAATAGCGGCGCCGGTAAAGTTGCAGGGTATGCGACAGATTTAATGGCAACAATGCAAGAAACTTTAAAAGCCTCTTCTGGTATTGATTTAAAAGAATTACTAGAAGGATTCGCTGGAAAAGGTGCCGTGCAGCAAATATCAAACGATAAACCTGTCGTATCTGTAGTAGAAGATAAGGAAAAAGAAGTAGAAAAAACTAAAGAATAGTAAGATGGAAAGAACCTCTAGTAAGTGGGATACTAGAGGTTCTTCTGTGAATTATAATATTTCGAATAATATACATTTTTATACATTGTTTTAATTGTTAAATTTTTATAGAATGAAGTATGTATGCAATAATCTTTTAAATTTAGAAAGATGAGTAAAGAGAAATAAAGAGTCTCATTAACGTATTTATATCTTATAATTTTCATAAATAGATTAATTGTAAGTTATTGCATGTAAAACGGTATGAAGGGGTAGGAATATGTTTCAAAGGAAATTAAGGAGTAGTAGTTTAAAAACAAAGTTACTTGTGTCATTTATTATTATTTTAATTCTTCCAAGTATTATAATTGGTTGGACGTCTTATCAGCAGGCGAAAACAAATTTTAATGAAACGATTTTAAAATCGGCGAAAGATAATATAAAAATTTTGGATAATGTAATTAATAAGGAATTGGATAGTAAAAAAGTAGATGCAACTTATTTTACGAAATTATTTACACAATCAAGTTACCAAGCGGATCAAATTCAAAACATCCAAAATAAATTAGAAGAATATAATAAATTACATCCAGAAATGGAAGCGATCTATACAGGATCTAGTAATGGACAATTTATTCAATCACCAGCTATTCAAATGCCCGAAGGATATAATCCTACAGAAAGAGATTGGTATAAAGAGGCAGTGAAAAAAAGCGGAGAAGTGATTGTAACTGCTCCATATAAGTCAAAAACGACAGGGAATATTGTTATTACACTAGCAAAACAAAACGAAGATAAAAGTGGTGTTCTCGGGATTGACTTAATTATCAATGATATTGTAACTACTTCTAAGATGGTTAATATCGGTAAGGAAGGGTATGTAGCGATATTTGATCAAGATAAAAATGTAGTCGCACACCCGACACTGAAGCCAGGAGAGAAATTAGAAGAGAAACTTAGTAAGGAATTTTATAAACAGGAAGCTGGTGATTTTCATTATTCATTAGATGGTGAAGATCGTAATATTACTTTTAAAACGAGTAAGAAAACTGGATGGAAAATAGCAGGAATTATGCCTTCAAAAGAAATAATTGAAGCGGCTGAACCTATTTTCTATAAAACATTAACTGTTATTGGTATCTCATTAATAATTGGTGGGATTGTAATTTACTTCATAATCGCTTCTATTATTAAACCGTTAAAACAACTTGTTATATCAGCGAGGAAAATTAGCGAAGGTGACTTAACGGAGTCAATTACTGTTCGTTCAAGAGATGAAATTGGTCAGTTAGGTGAAAGCTTTAATGAGATGGCGGCATCATTACATGATGTAATTTCAAATATTAATACTTCAGCTGGTCATGTAGCAGCTTCTTCGGAAGAATTAACAGCTAGTATGAAGCAAGCAAGTGAAGCGACGGAACAAATTACAAGGGCGATGGAACAAGTATCGAGTGGGGCAGAAATACAAACGCGGGAAGTTGAAGAAGGAGCGACTTTGTTAGAAGAAGTTACAGAAGGAATTCAGCGTGTTGCGGATAGCTCTTCATTAGTGTCCACAGCATCTATGTATACGAAGCAAAAAGCTGAAGATGGTGGAAAGTTAGTTGAACAAACTGTGAATCAAATGCAATTAATTCATGAGTCTGTGTCACAGTCAGACGAAGTCATTTCTTTATTAGATGATAAGTCGAAGCAAATTGGAGCTATTCTAGAAGTGATTCAACATATTGCACAGCAGACAAACTTATTAGCATTAAATGCTGCAATTGAGGCTGCAAGAGCTGGAGAGCAAGGAAGAGGTTTTGCAATTGTAGCAGATGAAGTACGTAAACTAGCGGAACAATCGGGACAGTCTTCTACGGAAATTGGAAAGTTAGTGAAAGAGATACAATTTGATATAAAAGAAACTGTAAGTTCTATGAATCAAGTTGGGACAGAGGTACAATCAGGGCTTGTAGTTGCAAATGAGGCGAAGCAAAGCTTTGTAGAAATATTGAAATCTACAAATGATACAGTTGTACAAATTGATAGTATGGTAGATGTAGCGAAGCGAATGACGATAGATACAAAACAAGTAAGTGCATCTATTAATGAAATTGCAGCAACGATTGAAGAAAATGCAGCAAGCGTTCAAAATATTGCTGGCTCCTCTGAAGAACAAGTAGCTTCAGTAGAAGAAATAAATTCAGCAGCAGTTCACTTATCGCGAATGGCTGAAGAATTACAAGAGATGATTGGTAAATTTAAAGTGTAATAACAAGCATTAAGAAACGAGGTAGTAATTTTACTTCGTTTCTTTTTTTATCCCGCTATTTGTGGGCAGTAAAACTCCCACCTCATAATTCGGCTGGAGCAAAGAAGTTAGGTGGGAGTCGGGCGGCCCGTAGATACCCGATTGGTGAAGGCTAATAATCAGTGAGGGATGAACAAAACCCCCACTGATTAAAGTTTCACTTTATGAAGATAAAGATAAAGAAATATATAGTAACCGTGTTATGATAAAAGGTGATAAATAAAAAAACTGTATTTTCTTTAAATTCTATCTTTAGCCATGTTAGGGGAATGATTTTGAAATTGAAGAAATTGAAACTACAACCGAGAATTACATTAACTATTAGTACACTTATTCTTGCTGTGCTTCTGTTAACGAGTTATTTATTTTACTACATATTATCTGAAACGGTAGAAGACCAAATCGGAAAAAGAGCGTTGCATGTTGCGAAAACAGTTGCTGCTATACCGGAAATCCAGGAAGCTTTTCAAAAAGAAAATCCAGCTTCTATTATTCAGCCAATTGCAGAAAAAATTCGAATCGAAACAGATGCTGACTTTATTGTAGTTGGAAATAAAGATGGTATTCGTTATGCACATCCTAAGCGAGATAAAATAGGAGAAGCTATGGTGGGCGGAGATAACAAAGGGGTTCTATTAGAAGGGAAATCTTACGTTTCGAAAGCAACGGGATCATTAGGGCCTTCATTACGTGGAAAAGTCCCAATTCGTAATCAGGATAATGAAATTATTGGTGTAGTATCTGTTGGTTTTTCCATGGATGATATTCATGGAGCGATAGAAGTGTATGGAAAGCGTGTGTTCTGGATTACAATAACAGGTCTGTTAATTGGGATAATTGGCTCTGTATATTTAGCTAAAAGTATTAAGCGGATGATGTTTGGAATGGAGCCAGAAGAAATTTCATCTTTATACGAGGAGCATAGTACAGTTATTCAATCTGTACGTGAAGGAATTGTAGTAATCGATAAAAATGGTATGGTTAGTTTAGTAAATCAAGCGGCATACGATATCCTTTCTTTAGATAAACAACAAAATATAATAGGGAAATTTATTTTAGATGTTATTCCTAATTCATCGATACTGGATGTACTTCAAACCGGAGAAGAACAATTTGATCGCCAATTAAATATAAAGGGGCAGGATGTTATTGCTAATCGTCTACCTATTAAAGTTAATCATAAAGTAACTGGTGTAGTATCCAGCTTGCGCTTGAAATCTGAGATGGATCAATTAACAGCGGAATTATCTCAAACACGGCAATATACAGAGGCATTACGGGCGCAAACACACGAATATAACAATTTATTGTATACGCTTTCAGGACTTATTCAATTAGAGTCTTATGAAGATGCTTTAGAGCTTATTCATAAGGAAACGGCAGTATATCAAGAGTTCGTTCAATTTATTATGAAACGAATTCAAAATCCATGGTTAGGTGGGATTTTAATTGGATTTTATAATAGGGCGCGAGAGTTGAAGATTGATTTTATGTTAGATCGGGAAAGTAGTTTAGAAGAGTTAAGTCCGCATATTGAGAGTAATTACGTTGTTTCTATTTTAGGGAATTTGATCACGAATGCATTTGAAGCAATTGAAAGAAATCAAGATCATGATAAGAAAGTAAGAATGTTTGTAACAGACATTGGGGAAGAAATATTAATTGAAGTAGAAGATTCAGGACAAGGTGTTCATGATGAAATAATTACAAGTATATTCTATAAAGGTTTTTCGACGAAAGTGGGCGGAAAACGTGGATATGGATTAGCGAAAGTGAAAGAGTTAGTGGAAGATTTAAATGGAAGTATTGCGATTGAAAAAGGGGATTTAGGTGGTGCTTTATTTATCATTGCATTACCGAAAGAGAGAGGCGAATTGTAATGAATGAGGGGATTGAAGTATTGATTGTAGAAGATGATATTCGGATTGCGGAAATTCATCGTCGTTTTACTGAAAAAATTGAGGGGTTTAAAGTAATTGGAACAGCAACGACTGGGGAACAGGCGAAAGAATGGTTAGAGTTTGTAAAGCCACAACTCGTTTTATTAGATGTATATTTACCTGACATGCAAGGGACTGAACTCGTCACATATATTAGGCATAATTTGCATGATACAGATATTATTATGATTACAGCCGCATCAGAGACGGATGTAGTGCGACATGCTTTAAGAGGCGGAGTAACAGATTATATTGTAAAGCCACTTACATTTGATCGGTTTAAAACAAGTTTAGAAAGTTATCAAAAGAAGATTACGAAGTTAAAGAAAAATACTCAATTATCTTCAGAACAGATTGAACATCTATGGTCCCAAAGAGGGGTGCAGGCAAATCAAATAGAATATGCGCCAAAAGGAATCGACCCTTTAACGTTAGCAAAAATAAAAGAGCATATGCTAACTATTAATGAAGAGGGAATTACTGCAGAGATACTAAGTTCAATGGTAGGTGTAAGCCGATCAACTGCGAGGCGCTATTTAGAGTATTTGATCTCTGGAAAGAAAGTGCATGCGGAGCTTATATATGGAAGTGTGGGAAGGCCAGAAAGAAGGTATTTCCGCGTTTCTTCATAGGGGGTTTTTACAACAATAAAAACAGTAGAGGATTATTACATTTCCTCTACTGTTTTTTCTAGTTTCATCTTATATTGGAATAATTCCAATTACAATTCCAGTAATCAACATAACCATTGTCGTTCCAACAGCCCAAAGTAAAGTGAATCGTTGGTGTTCACCAAAATCAACCTTGGCCATTCCGACTAATAAATAAGTGGAAGCAACGAGGGGACTCAGTAAGTGAACAGGTTGACCGAGTAACGAAGCACGTCCCATCTCTGCTGCACTAATTCCGTAAGCGGCAGCAGCTTTCGTTAAAATAGGTAATACACCGAAGTAAAAGGCATCATTAGACATGAAAAATGTGAACGGCATACTTAGTAAAGCTGTAATAATTGGAAGTTGGGGGCCAAGTGCATCTGGTATAAGAGTAACAACACTTTGAGCCATTGCATCTACCATTTTTGTTCCAGATAGAATACCTGTGAAAATTCCAGCAGCAAAGACGAGAGAAACAACCGCTAATACGTTTCCAGCGTGAGACGCAATACGCTCTTTTTGTTGCTCTAAGTTTGGATAGTTAATCATAACGGCAATAGCAAAAGCGACTGTAAATAGAACAGGTAGCGGCATAACTTCTAGTATGAGACAGACAAGTAATGTAGCGGTCAATAAAAAGTTAATCCATAGAAGTTTAGGGCGTTTATGCACGGCAGCTTCAACAGTCGCAGCTTGCTCATCCATTGTTTGCATTTGTTTTAAATATTGTACATCCATAATTCCTAAACGTTTTCTTTCTTTTTTTCCAAGATAGTAGGCAACGAAAACTACCCAAATTGCACCAGCAATCATTCCTGGTATAAGTGGTGTGAAGAGCTCTGATGCATCAAGTCCAAGAGCACTCATAACCCGAGCAGTTGGTCCACCCCAAGGTGTAAGATTTGTAACACCTGCCCCTAACATAACAACCCCAGCTAATATAAGTGGATTCATTCCAAGACGTTTATATAGTGGATACATTGCGGAAACTGTAATCATATATGTTGTTGTTCCGTCACCATCTAATGAAACGATAATAGTAAGAATAGCTGTACCAACAACAATTTTTAAAGGATCACCTTTTACAAATTTTAAAATTTTACTAATAACAGGATCGAATAAACCGCTATCAATCATAATTCCGAAATATAAAATGGCGAACATAAGCATAATACCAGTAGGTGCTAGCTTTTGAATTCCTTCTAACATCATCGGGCCCATATTGGCATAAAAGCCACCAATTAATGCGAAAATAATTGGAACTAATATTAATGCTACTAAGGCTGACATACGTTTAGTCATAATCAAAAACATAAAGACGAATACCATTGCAAATCCAAGTAATGCTACCATGTAATCTCCCCCTCAAAAAAATGATTGCGCTTTCAATATAAAACGAAAATTCAGATAAAAGGTTTTTTATTTATAATAAAAGGTTCAATTCGAATGGTAAATAATTAAAGAAATAACATCATTAGAAACATAATCTTTATTTTGATCATTTTGTTCATGAGGTAATTTTGAATTTTTAAAAAGATAAATGCCTTCGTACAAGAATGGTAGAATAAGGTGAAAACGAGAAGCGCGTGAAGTAGGGAGTAGATTTTGAATGGAAACAAGAATAGAAGAGATTTATAGTTCATGTAAAGGAAAAGTAGAGGAGATTTTTATTAATGAATCCTCTTACGTATATGAATGGGAGAAATTAATGATGATCCGAAAAAATGATGGTGAGCTTGAGAAAATCGGGATAGGGATCAGTGGAAATATAAGATTAGTAAATGTAGAAGTTGGACAGGAAATTGATACGGATACATTATTAGTTAAGCTGGAAGATGATTTATTAATTACTGGTTGTGAATGATGAGGGATGTGTAGAAGTAACTGCACATCCCTTTTTTGTTCCATATATTACAAAAAGAACATTGTTTTTTCACAAATCTCACACAACCTTCTGCTATTCTTTTCGTGGAGTATACGGTTTTTAGGGAGGAATATTAATGAGGGTAAAATATGTCGTACTTGTTATATGTGTATGTTTCATCTTTATGGCAGTAGGATGTGGAAAACAGGAAATAAAAGCTGTGGAAATTAATGAGAAACATGATAAATGTGATATTTGCCAAATCGGGGTAATGGATAATCAATTTGCAACAGAAATCATTTTAGAAAGTGGAAAAGCGTTAAAGTTTGATGATATCGGTTGTATGTATAAATGGATGGAGATCAATTCAGGTGAAAAGACGAAAGAAAAATTTGTTCGAGATTATGATTCGAAAGATTGGGTTTCGTTAGAAGATGCTACTTACGTATATGATAAAACAATAACGACACCGATGGCTTATAATGTCATTTCATTTAAAAATAAAAAAGATGCAGAGAGTTTTGTATCTAACTATAAGGGGAAAGTTCTTTCGTATAAAGAGCTATCAGAGCATAAATGGGAAATGAATAAAGAGATGATGGGAAAACCGAAAACAGGGAATCACGGTGGGCATCATTAATAATAGAAAAGGTGTAAAAATTTTAGAAGAACGGTTACAATGGAATATAGTAACCTAAAGCAATCATTTACCCCGCATTAACGGGCAGTAAAACTCCCACCTCAAAATGCGGCTGGAGCGAAGAAGTTAGGTGGGAGATCAACTGTCCGTAAATGCCCGATTGGTTCAACTAATAATCAGTGGGGGATGAACAACCCCCACTGATTAAAGTTTCACTTTATGTACTTTTTAGAAATATATACAAATGCGGTAAAAACGTGCTAAACTAATTGCTTCATAATGTTAATGATGAGGCCATCAGGCGTATCATTCCAATAGGTTGAGAAACATAGTATAAGTTTAAGATAATCCGATTAAAGAAGGAATCTAAAGGGCTTATGGATAAATGTACTCAAGAAGAGTTATTGTATGTGATGGAGGAATGGTTAAGAAAACATTATCTTTCATAGGAGCTGTAGTTGTGAGAAAACAAAAAATTTTATTATGTATGTTATTAGGACTTTTAATGACGGTAGTGGCTTGCGATAAGCAAGAGGAGCCAGAATCAAAACCGGTTCATGTGAAAAACGAAAAGAAAAAAGAAAAGCATAAAGAACAGGAAGAATCTAAAGAAGAAAAAAGTATAAATTTAATGGACAAACAGTTGCTACTTTCTGCGACGCTTGGAGACACAGAAACAGCTATGAAGCTGATCCAAGATGGAGCGAATATCAATGTAGAAGGTGACAACGGAGAAACGCCTGTCCTTGCAGCGACGTATCAAAATCATGTAGAGACAGTTAAAGCATTAATTGATGCGGGTGCTGATATTGAAATTCAAGACGAAAAACAAAGTAATCCATTTCTTTATGCAAGTAGAGAAGGATATACGGATATTGTAAAAGTATTAATTAATGCAGGAGTTAATACGAAGGAAACGACTAAGTCAGGTGGAACAGCACTTATTTCTGCATCTGAGCGTGGCCATGTAGAGGTTGTTAAAGAATTATTAGAGCATACAGATATTGATGTGAATTATAAGAATGAACGTGGTGGAACAGCTTTATTAGAAGCAATTGTATTAGGAAATGGTAGTGAAAGTCATAAGAAAGTAATTCAAATGCTTATTGACCACGGGGCAGATGTAAATATGGCCAATAAGGAAAATATTACGCCGCTGCAATATGCTGAAAAAAGAGGTTTTAAAGATATTGCGAATATGTTGAGGATAGCTGGAGCGAATGAAGTAGTACAGCCGCAACCACAACTGGCAGAATAACAAGCTGAAGAAATAAAAAGCACGAGATAATCCCATTTAGATAGACAGAATGAAGAAGTCATTTTAGTATGATGGATTCAGTAATGTGTATTTAAATGGGATTTTTGTTTTGAAAAAATGGATGGATGCTATATCGAGAAGGCTACAAATAGTAATTAAGGAGGGTATAAATGCGATTTTCAGAACTTGAGTTAATAGCAATTCAGGCAGAAGTTTTATTTGTTCATAATCAAGTAGGAAGAATAAAGTGTGTAAATGAAAATGGAAATCTGAAAGCACCACGTTTTTTTCTTAGCAGAACTCGTGAAGGGAATATAACGAGGTATCATTATAAACTGCATGGTGAAATGATAAGTAAGATTGAGAAATTAATTCGAGAATGCTCAAATCCCATTGAGATAGCAAAGATCATTAAAGTATTAAATGAAGAGAGAACGGTGGAGAATATTTGGGTGGGTCCTGCTTTCATGTTCCCTAATAATTTACATAAGCCAACTAGAACAATACAAATAACAGAGAAGAATAAAGAGCTTTTGCGAGAAAATTTTTCTAATCTAATAGAACAGATGGAATGGAGGCGACCTTATTTTGCAATTGTAAAAAATGAAAAGGTAGTTTCTATATGTTGCAGTGCCAGAAGTACGCCCGTAGCTGCTGAGGCAAGTGTAGAAACTTTAGTGGAGTTTCAAGGGAATGGATATGGTGCTGATGTCGTTACAGCCTGGGCACTATCAATACAAGAGGAAAAGCGCATTCCGCTTTATAGTACTTCTTGGGATAACTTTGCTTCGCAAGCAGTGGCGAGAAAACTAAAACTCATTAACTATGGAATGAATTTACATATTGATTGAATTTTAAACATTGTTGTGTTCTGTTGGGATTTATTCGTATATCTAGATTATTGTAAAAGCAATATGGTGAATATTAACATTCGATTAACATCTAATTAACAATTTATCAAAACTGACTTAATAAATGCGTAATATAGTAAAGGTAACAAAATAACTAGGGTAGAGAACATTTGAGAACACCCGCTTACATATAACGTGCCGCTTTCTTAAGTGTGCTCTATTCCCTAGAGTTCAAATAAGGAGAAAGGTGTTCTATGTAAGTAGGTGTTTTTAGTTTGGATAAAAATAGAAAAGCTAGGTGGAATAAATGTTTAAAGAACCTTATATTGCGATGATAAAGGATTGGAAAGGGTACAAAACATACAAAAAATTACCGAAAACAGTTTTTCTTATGACTGGTTCAATGCTGGAGTTACCAGAGCGTGTATATGAACTACAGAAACATGGACACGATGTATTTCTTCATTGTGATTTTATACAAGGCTTAAATACGAACACAGAGGAAGCACTTTTATATATTCAAGATGTTATCGGAGCACAAGGTATTATTTCGACAAAGGGATCGACAATTCGAAATGCCAATAAAATTGGATTGAAAACGATTCAACGCATTTTTATTGTTGATACTTTATCTCTTACAAAATCAATTGAAAATTGTAAAACGACTAAACCGAATGCAGTAGAGATTATGCCTGGCATTATGCCTTCTATTATTAAACAGCTAGCGGAGGAAATAAAATTCCCTATTATTGCAGGTGGGCTGATTCAAACGCGAGAGGATGCAGAAATCGCAATTCGTGCAGGAGCAAGTGCAATTTCAACGAGTCATTATGAAGTGTGGATACAAGAAGAAAAAAGGAGTGCAACCTTGTGATTGAATTGAAAAATGTTTCAAAGGTATATAAAAATGCGGAAGAGACAGCAGTTAAAGACGTATCAGTTCATATTAAAAGAGGAGAATTTTTTGTTTTAGTTGGACCTTCGGGATGTGGAAAAAGTACATTATTACGAATGCTGGCTGGTTTAGAAGAAATTTCTTCGGGAGATTTAATTATTAATGAACATGTTGCAAATGATTTAGAGCCGAAAGACCGTAATCTATCAATGGTATTTCAAAATTATGCATTATATCCACACCTAACTGTAGAAGAAAATATTTTATTTGGACTTAAGGTAAGGAAGGTACAAAAAGAAGAGCGACAAAAGCGATTAATGGAAGCTATTGAAATGGTAGGACTGAAAGAGTATGTGAAAATGAAACCGGGCCAATTATCAGGCGGGCAAAGACAGCGTGTTGCACTTGCTAGGGCCATCGTCAGTCAAGCACCGATTTGTTTAATGGATGAACCACTTTCGAATTTAGATGCGAAATTACGTGCCCAGATGAGGATTGAAATTAGAGAAATTCAGCAACGATTAGGAATTACGATGATTTACGTTACTCACGATCAAATAGAAGCAATGACTATGGGAGATCGTATTATGGTTTTAAATAAAGGAAGTATACAACAAGTTGGAACACCGCTTGATATATATAACGAACCAGCAAACGAATTTGTTGCAAGTTTTATAGGTTCTCCTTCTATGAATATAAATGATGGGGAAGTGGATAAAGAAAAAGGCACATTACATATAGGGCAATTGCAAATTCCATTATCTATTGGACAGTTAAAGCAATTACCAGAAGGAATAATTCGAATCGGCATGCGTCCTGAGCATATTGCATTGTCTGAGGAAGGACAAGAAGTTACGCTGCAATCTGTAGAAGTATTAGGGAATGAATCTATATTAAACTTTGCGGTAAATAGAACAACTTGGAGCGCGAAAGTCATCGGACAGTTACTCCTGAACAAAGGTGACAAAGTAAAATTATTATTCTCGCAAGAAAAACTATGCTTCTTTCACCAAAATACGAATGAACGATTAAAAGTGGTGGCTGAAGAAGAGTTGAAAGTGGTGGCGAAATAATGATTGAAGTAGGTAAGTTACCAGTTCAAACAACAGTGTCAAAAAAGAAGAGTTTATGGGGCAGAACGAAAGATTTAAGAATAGGATTATTGTTTTTGGCGCCATCTATTTTGTTATTTTCAATTTTTCTTTTCTATCCATTGTTTAGGACGATCTACTATAGCTTTTATTTAACAGATATACACGGAGAAGCTAATCTTTTCGTTGGCTTAGAAAATTATCAATATTTATTTTCGGATCCTGCTTTCTACAAAAGTATAAAGTCAACTTTATTATTTGTTTTATATACAGTGCCTACTAGCATTGTATTCGCCTTATTTCTTGCATTAATTGCAAATGAAAAAGTAAGAGGGATCGGGTTATTCCGAGTACTGTTTTCTTCAACGATGGGAATATCAGTAGCTGCTAGTGCAGTGATTTGGCTATTTTTATTTCATCCAAGTGTAGGGTTATTTAATAATATATTAGCCTCTATGAATCTTCCGGCAATCGCATGGTTAACGAGTCCGGACTGGGCACTGTTTTCTGTATCGGTTACAACGGTTTGGGTGAATACAGGATTTGCATTTTTAGTTATATTAGGTGGTTTACAAAATATTGATACGTCTTTATATGAGAGTGCATCTATAGATGGTGCTAGTTATTTACATAAGCTTCGCCGCGTCACATTACCGATGCTATCACCAACTTTATTTTTTATCGTGACAGTAACGTTAATTAGTGCATTCCAAAGCTTTGGACAAATTGATATTTTAACGCACGGTGGACCGAATGATGCAACGAATTTAATTGTGTACTCGATTTATAAAGAGGCATTTGTAAATCATCAATTTGGAACAGCAAGTGCACAAGCGATGGTATTATTTATTTTCATTTTTATTGCTACATTGATTCAATTTAAGTTTGCTGAGAGAAAGGTGCATTATAAATGATCGTTAAACAGTGGAAACAAAATTTCCTATTATACATGCTGCTCATTATTAGTGCAGTAATGGTGTTTTTTCCTGTACTGTATGCGTTTTTAATAAGCTTTATGACACCAGACGATATTCAAATGAGAAGGTTATTTCCAACTCAATTTACTTTTGATAATTTCATTAATATTTTTCAAAAAGTACCTCTTTTTACATACTTATATAACAGTTTAATTGTATCGACAGTTGTTATGCTTGGACAACTTATCGTATCCAGTTTAGCAGCTTATGCTTTTGTTTTTCTTCAGTTTAAAGGTAGAAACTTAATTTTCTTCTTGTTTATTTCAACAATGCTTATTCCGTGGGAAGCAACGATGGTACCGAACTTTTTAACGATTCAAAACTTCGGATGGATTAATAGTTTTGCTGGGATGACGGTGCCGTTTTTTGCAACAGCTTTCGGTATTTTCTTACTACGTCAACATTTTATGACACTTCCGAATGAACTGAAAGAAGCTGCTTTTATTGAAGGGATTGGAAATGTAAGGTTTTTATTCAGTGTTGTAATTCCGTATTGTAAAACGAGTTTTATTACGCTTGGAGTATATAGCTTTTTAACAACGTGGAATATGTATTTGTGGCCGCTCTTAGTAACCACTGATGAAAAAGTAAGAACGGTTCAAATTGGTGTAAAGCAGCTTCAATCTCAAGAAGTTGCAACTGATTGGGGCAGTGTAATGGCCGGTGTTACGGTTATCGTCATTCCAACGTTGATTTTACTATTTTTAGGGCAAAAGCAATTACAAAAAGGATTAACAAAAGGTGCAATTAAATAAGCATACATAGGAAAAGGTGGGATTGAGATGAGTTTATTGAAAAAAAGTGCTGCTCTTTTAATGGCAGCCACAATGGCATTAACCGGCGCAGCGTGTTCAAATAGTAAAACAGAGGGGAAACCTGAAGCACAGGCAAAAGTAGCTCCAGTTGAAAAGAATGGTGATAAAACTGTAATTCGTTTCTGGCATGCAATGGGTGGAAAAACACAAGGTGTACTAGATGGGCTTGTTGCAGACTATAATAAGTCGCAGAATAAATACGAGATAAAGGCAGAGTTCCAAGGAACATACGAAGAGTCTTTAACGAAATTTAAAACGATGTCTGCAACGAAAGAAGCGCCAGCTCTTGTTCAATCGAGTGAAATTACAACGAAGTATATGATTGATAGCAAAAAGATTACGCCTATCGATAGCTGGATTAAAAAAGATAAGTACGATACATCAAAATTAGAAAAATCAATTACGAACTATTATTCAGTTGATGAAAAAATGTATTCTATGCCGTTTAATTCATCTACACCAGTATTAATTTATAATAAGGATGCTTTCGCGAAGGCTGGATTAGATCCAGAGAAAGCTCCGCAAACATATGATGAGTTAAAAGAAGCGGCGAAAAAGTTAACGATTAAAGAAGGCGGAAATGTAAAGCAGTATGGATTTTCAATGCTGAATTATGGTTGGTTCTTTGAAGAGTTGTTAGCGACACAAGGTGCTTTATATGTAGACAACGAAAACGGCCGTAAAGATGCTGCAAAGAAAGCGGTATTTAACGGAAAAGAAGGTCAAAAAGTATTTGGGATGTTAGATGAATTAAATAAAGCTGGTGCACTTGGAAAGTATGGAGCAAGTTGGGATGATATTCGTGCTGCGTTCCAGTCTGGACAAGTTGCTATGTATTTAGATTCTTCAGCTGGTGTTCGTGATTTAATTGATGCATCTAAGTTTAATGTAGGCGTTTCGTATATTCCGTATCCAGAAGATTCGAAACAAAATGGTGTTGTTATTGGCGGTGCATCATTATGGATGACGAATATGGTTTCAGAAGAAACGCAGCAAGGTGCTTGGGACTTTATGAAATATTTAACGAAGCCAGATGTACAAGCAAAATGGCATACTGCAACAGGATATTTCTCAATTAATCCAGATGCATATAATGAGCCGTTAGTAAAAGGGCAGTATGAAAAGTATCCGCAGTTAAAAGTAACGGTAGAGCAATTACAAGCAACGAAGCAATCTCCAGCAACTCAAGGGGCATTAATTAGTGTATTCCCAGAATCAAGAGATGCAGTTGTAAAAGCATTAGAAGCAATGTATGACGGAAAGAATAGTAAAGAAGCTTTAGATGAAGCTGCAAAAGCAACAGATAGAGCAATTAGTATTTCAGCTCGTACGAGTCAAAAATAAGAGAAAGCCGCATCCTTTTTCAGGATGCGGCTTTCTTTATTGGGAGATAAGGGATCAAAGAAATGATGAAGTCTTATCTCGTTTATATGAGTAAAGGGTCTAGAATGAATTTTGTCTTTTTCATTATTTGTTTAACTCCATTGCAACTTGTTTCCCATTTACGAAAACCTCTGCCACCGCTACTACAACTTCCATCACTTTTTTCATATCTCATCTCTCCTTGTTTTTTGTTTCATTTCTTACTTTTAGTATAAAGAAATATAGTAATTGCAACTATCGAATTGGATGACAAGAGACTTACATTGTTGTAAGGATAATAGTTTTAGTTTGTAATAAATGTGATTCAGAAGTTTCTGTCGTTTTGAATTATAATTAGAAAGAGAATGGTTTAGAAAGAAGGGGAAGAAATGAAGAGAATACTTGTTATTAGTGATATTCATGGGGAAATAGAAAAGTTCGAACAATTATTGGAAGAAGCTCACTACGATGCAAAACAGGATCAACTAATTTTGTTGGGGGATTATGTAGATCGTGGTCCAAATGCGCGTGCAGTAATTGAAAAGGTAAAAGAGTTAAAAGAAGCGGGAGCCCTCGTTCTAAAGGGCAATCATGAAGATATGATGATTAAGGCGTTAACGACAGATGAGGAACGTTCATGGAACCATTGGGTAAAAAGGAATGGTGGGGATAAAACGTTATATAGCTATGGATTTGTAGAAGAAGACATTGCGGTTAATGAGGAAAACTTCCAAAAACCGATTTTACAATCTCATATATTAGAGGAACATGTAACGTTTATTCAAGAATTAGATCATTACATTGAAACAGAAGAGTATATCTTTGTACATGCTGGTGTTGAGCCGATGAATCGAGTTTCTGAATCAGAACCATATACATTAATGTGGATCCGTAATGAATTTCATAATGGATATAGCGGCGAAAAGGTTGTTGTATTTGGCCATACGGAAACAAAAACGCTTCATGGCAGTGAGAATTGCGGAGTGTATTTTGGTAGTAATCGTATTATTGGAATTGATGGCGGGGCTGTGTATGGTGGTCAGTTAAATTGTTTGGAGTTGCCAAGTAAAAAGGTATATGTAGTAAAAAATTGAAAGAGATAAGAGGAATCTTATTTCTTTCAATTTTTTATTAAGCAAAATTTAAGAAAGAGCCTTTATAATAAAGGTTCAAAATTTTATATCGAGCAAAACTTTAGAAGGAAATAGTTGAAAATGAAATTACATAATATGATTACATTATTTCGTTATGAAGAGAAGAGATGCAATAATAAAGAGAGTTGAAATAGATTGTGGAAGGTGAGAATATGCGCTTACTTGTAGTAGAAGATAATGCCTCGTTATTAGAGTCTATCGTACAAATTTTACGTGATGAATTTGAAGTGGATACGGCAATGAATGGGGAAGACGGCTTGTTTTTGGCGCTGCAAAACATTTATGATGCAATTTTGCTTGATGTGATGATGCCAGAAATGGACGGATTTGAAGTGATTCAAAAAATACGTGATGAAAAGATTGAAACGCCAGTCTTGTTTTTGACAGCGAGAGATTCTTTAGAAGATCGAGTGAAAGGATTGGACTTTGGTGGAGATGACTATATTGTTAAGCCGTTTCAGGCCCCTGAATTAAAAGCGAGAATTCGTGCATTACTACGCAGAAGTGGTAGTTTAACAACACAGCAGACCATTCGCTATAAAGGAATTGAATTGTTCGGAAAAGATAAAGACATTCAAGTAGATGGACAAGGTATTAAGCTGACATTAAAACAATACGAGCTACTAGAGTATCTCATTCAAAATAGCGGGAAGATTTTAATGCGTGAACAAATTTTCGATCGTGTTTGGGGATTTGATTCAGATACGACAGTAGCAATTGTAGAAGTGTATGTACATCATTTACGTAAAAAATTAGAACCATTCGGTTATCAGAAAGATATTCAAACCGTTCGAGGTATTGGATATATATTAAAAGAACAATGAGAAAGGGAAGCATGTTTCAAAAGACACGTATTCGTCTAACTATATTGAATTCGTTAGTATTCATCCTATTAATAGGTGTATTAGGTAGTATTATTTATTCGTACACATACAAGCGTACTTATAATGAAGTGGATCAATCTATAAAAATGATAACTCAGTATAGAGAAAAATTTGATGTTAAAATGCCACCACCAAGAAAACGTATAGAGAATATCAAAATTCGAGACCCACGGATAACTATAATAACTTGGAATGGAAAAATAGTGGAGATAGAAGGCGATAACCATAAATTTCGCTCTAACTTTGAAGGGGATTTGGAAAAGTTTTCTCCAAAAAAGGTAGGGGATTTGCAAGATATTGAAGTGCAAGGACGATATTTTAGAACGTTTGCGTTTCAAGAAGATGGAAAAATAGTTCAAATTGTACGTGATACAACAGCTGAAGAAGAAATGCTAAATACTTTATTTTTAATTCTCATAATAGGTTGTAGCATAGGCAGTCTATGTGCAATAGGTATCGGTTTTTTCCTAGCTGGCAGGGCACTCATACCTATTCAAAATTCATGGGAGAAACAGCAGCAATTCGTTTCCGATGCATCACATGAATTAAGAACACCGCTTGCAGTTATTCAATCAAAAACGGATGTATTATTCCAGTCCCCATCCGCTACGATAGAAGAAAAAGCCGTGGATATCTCTACAATTTCAAAAGAATGTAGGCGGCTATCGAAACTCGTTAGCAATTTATTGTTGTTAGCACGTTCGGATTCTAATCAAATTGAGATGGAAAAGAAAACATTTGAACTGGATAAGTTGTTAGAAGAAATTATAAATCCATATAAAGAAATTGCCTCTTATCAAGAAAAAGCGATGATATTAAAAGTAGAACGTGATATAACGTTTATGGGTGATAGAGAGAGAATCCATCAAATGATGGTCATATTGTTAGATAATGCGATGAAGTATACGAATGAAGATGGGCATATTCAAATTGATTGCACACAAACGAGTAATTCAATTCGTATACGGGTGAAAGATAATGGGATAGGAGTTAAAGAAGAAGATATTCCAAATTTATTTGATCGTTTTTATCAAGGAGACAAAGCAAGAAGTATGTCAGAAGGAGCTGGGTTAGGTCTTTCAATCGCTAATTGGATTGTAGAAAAGCATTATGGAAAAATATCGGTAGAGAGCAAATGGGGAGAAGGAACTTGTTTTGAAGTGATTTTCCCTAAAAATCAAAGAATATAAGTGAGAAGACGATCTTGTTTTTACAAGGTCGTCTTTTTTTTAAGGGAAAGTTAAGAAACAACTTGTATCATGTATTACATCATGGAAACTTGTGATGGAAAGAAAAGATGTAAGTTTTTTTGAATGAACTGGATAAATCATAAGGTTATTTCTAACAGAGATGAAGTTTATGCATAGTATAAAAAAATTTATGGGAAAGCTGGAAAAAGAAAGCGTGAGAGGGAGGAAGAAGTCTTGAAAAAGAAAATGATGACGGTATTCACTATTGGAGTAATGAGTTTAAGTATATTAGGGGGTGCCTCCCCTTCTGGAATGACAAAAGGAAAGACAGATTACACGCAGCGTAGTAAAGAACAATTAAATGATGGGAAAATACATGCAATGCATACGGAAGAAAAAGCGGAAAAGTTAGGCATTGAAACGGATGGGAAAGAACAAATTACGTTAGAAAAAGAAATTCATGAGACGGAAGTAGGAAGAGAAGCTAATCAATTAGGTATCTCGGCAGAAGGGAAAGATGTTGGAATTCTTTCAGAAGAAATTTATGAAACAAAAGTGAGGAAAGAAGCGTTGAAACTAGGAATATCTATAGAGAATACGTCGATTGTAAGTTTAATTGATCAAATTAATAAGATTAAAATTAATAATGAAGCAGAAAAGCTTGGTGTTTCAACTGAAGGAAAAGAAATAGAAGAGATTGAGGAAGAAATCTACGGAACGAAAGTTAGAGAAGAAGCAGAAAAGCTAGGTATTGCTCAACAAGGAAAAGAGATGGAAGAGTTAGCAGGGGAAGTGTACGAACAAAAAGTACAGGAAGAAGCAAAAAAATATCATATTGATTTATATGGCAAAGATATATATCAAGTATTAAGAGAAATAAATGAGCAAAAGGTAATAGAAATAGCAGATGAGCTAGGTATGGATAGAACGAATTTGAAGATTCAAGATTTAGCGGAGAAGATAAATCTTGAACAACCTGAAAAGGGAAAAGAGCTTAAGTTTGTTCCTATGGTTCAAACAGATGCTAATGCGTTTTATTCGTATTTAACGAATTAAAAAGGGCGTGAGAGTGATACGAAAATGGAAGTGGTATATATGTATGGCCTTACTATGTATAGGGGTATGGGGTGCATATACAAATGGAATTACAAAGTATGTGGAGAAAGTAAAGGGGTTACTATTTTCAAGTGTACAAAGTCAAAAACGGATAGAGTTTAGTAATAACGATGAAAAAGTCATGTTATCAAATGTGCCTTTAATTCAGCAATTACCAGAGTTAGATAGAGGCTGCGAAGTAACAAGTTTAGCGATGATGTTACAATACGCAGGTGTTTCTGTAGATAAGATGAAATTAGCAAATGAAATAAAAAAAGTTAATTTTATGGAAGATGGTGTACGTGGGAATCCGAATGAAGGATTTGTAGGGAATATTTATACCTTTTCTGAATCCGGATACGGTGTATATCACGGACCACTTTTTCAGTTAGCAAAAAAATATTTACCGAATAAAGCTGTGGACTTAACAGGGAAGAGTATAGAAGAAATTTATAAGAGTGTAAAAGCAGGGCACCCGGTAGTCATGATTACGAATGCAACATATGCTCCTTTAGATGAAGATGAATTTACTACATGGGAAACAAATAGTGGGGATGTTTCTATTACGTATAATGAACATTGTGTTGTACTTGTTGGGTACGATAAGGAATCTGTATATATTCGAGATCCCCTCGATGATAGCTTAGATGTAAAAGTGCCAAGAGAAAAATTTGAACAGGCATGGGTGCAGATGGGGAGTCAGGCAATTAGCTATGTAAATAACTCCAAATAAATTAGGAATAAGAGCATGAACTATATAACTATAAGGTGAAGGATAAAGATTTAAGAAATTGTAAGAGAAGGTTTGCAGATTTTTTTGAAGAGAAGCTGTTAAAAAACAAGAGAACTTTAGCTTATTATATATGCTAAAGTTCTCTTGTTTTTTAGGATTAAAATGTTTAGGAGAAGTGGATATGTAAAAATGCATAATTGACGAAAAAATTACATGTTATCATTATATATTGTTTTATACATGTTGATTGTATAAAATTACACAAGTGTTCTATTACATAAAGGAGGATTATTATGCAAAAAATATTTAACTGGGTTAAATGTATGAGTATCAAGAAAAAATTAATCATTTCATTTTTTCTTATTTTAACTATACCAGGACTTATTATCGGTGGTGTTTCATATCAAACTGCCAAAACAAATTTTGAACAACAAATTACAGGTAAAGCAAAGGAAAATATTTCAGTTTTAAATACTGTTATTTCTCAAAATATAGAAGAGAAATTTGTTGATGCGGCGTACTTTGCAGACATTTTAACAGAGGATACATATCCAAACGGACAAGAAGAAATAGTAAGAACGAAGTTAGCGCAATATATAAAACTTCATCCAGAAGTAGAAGGTATTTATATTGGAACACAGGCAGGAAAGTTTATAAGAGAACCATTTATCCAAATGGCTGATGGCTATAACCCAACAGATAGATCTTGGTATAAAGAAGCGTATGAAAATAAAGGAAAGGTAATTGTTACTGCACCATATCAATCAGCATCTACTAAAAATATGGTAGTGACAATTGCTAAAGAAGTAAAAGATGGTAAAGGTGTTATAGGAATTAATTTAAATTTAGATAACATCTTAAAAATTTCCAAAATGATTAACATTGGTGAAAAAGGTTATGCAGTTATTCTAGATCAAAATAAGCAAATTGTTAGTCATCCATCTAGAAAACCAGGTGCAAAAGTTACTGATCCGTGGATTAAACCAATTTATGAAGAAAAACAAGGAAATGTGTCTTATACAGAACAAGGTGATAAAAAGAATTTAATCTTTGCAACAAATGAGAAAACAGGATGGAAAGTAGTTGGAGTTATGTTCGACGAAGAAATTACCCAAGCTGCGAATCCAGTGTTTTATAAGACTTTGATTGTCATTGCTATCGCTATTGTATTTGGTAGTGTATTAATTTATTTCATTACAAAGTCTATTACAAGACCATTAAGAAAAATAGCTGACTCGGCACATAAAATTAGTAAGGGAGATTTGACAGAGAAAATTACAATCCATTCCAAGGATGATATAGGGAAATTAGGGAGTTCATTTAATGAAATGTCTGCCTCTTTACAAGATGTGATTACTCAAATTAGTTTTTCAGCAGAACATGTCGCTGCATCGGCTGAAGAGTTAACAGCGAGCGTACAGCAAGCAAATGATGCGACAGATCAAATTACAATTGCAATGGAACAAGTATCAGGTGGGGCTGAATCACAAAGTCAAGGTGTTGAAGAAGGTGCGGCTACATTACAACAGGTAAATACAGCAATTCAAGATGTAACTGGAAGCGCGGAATCAATTTCTATCTCCTCATTACATGCGAGAGAAAGAGCTGAAGAAGGGGAAGAATTGGTTGAACAAACAGCAAAACAAATGCAGTCTATTTCTAAATCGGTATCCGAGTCAGATGCTATTATTAAACTTCTTGATGAGAAATCAAAGCAGGTAGGAGCTATTTCTGAAGCAATTCAAAATATTGCTACTCAAACGAACTTATTAGCTTTAAATGCGGCTATTGAGGCGGCAAGAGCAGGTGAGCAGGGAAGAGGATTTGCTATTGTAGCTGATGAAGTTAGAAAATTAGCAGAGCAATCAGGAGAATCATCTGGAGAGATTGCAAATTTAATTGCAGAAATTAAGGCTGATATTGAACATACTGTTAAGGCAATGGATAATGTGAGTGGGGAAGTTCAACAAGGCTTAGATGTTGTAACAAAAACGAAAGTAAGTTTTACAGAAATTTTAAGTTCTACTACTCATATTGTTTCTCAAGTTAATCAAATGGTAGAAACAACGAAGAGAATCGCTGGAGATGCAAATGAAGTGACAAACGCTATTGATGAAATTGCAGCGGCTGCAGAAGAAAATACAGCTAGTATGCAAAGTGTTGCAGCTTCAACAGAAGAACAAGTAAATTCGATGGAAGAAATTAGTTCGGCTTCGCAAAACTTAGCTGAGATGGCCGAAGAACTACAAGCAATGACTAGTAAATTTAAAGTATAATAACAGCAAATAAGTAAGGTGAAAATAATATCACCTTACTTATTTTTCTATTCAGTAATTAGGGGAGTCATTAACGGGATGAAAAAAAGAAAAAGACTATGGAATTTATGGAAAACGATTACATTGTTAGTTTGTACAGTTGTAATTTTTTCTTTACTTGTGACAGATATATTAATTAGTCATAATGTAGAACGGACAACGGAGGAAAGCCAGGCAGAGAAAGCGAAAACAATTGCACACATTGTGGCGAATGATTCAGTTGTAATCAATGGTTTGATTGGGAAAGCAGATACTTCAGCAATCCAAACGTATACAAATAGAATATTAAAAAATACAGGTGTTCAATTTATTGTAGTTATGGATATGGATGGAATAAGAAAATCTCATCCAAATCCTCAAAAAATAGGTCATCATTTTATTGGGGGAGATGAAGGACCTGCATTGAAAGGGAAGGAACATGTATCGCTAGCAGAAGGAACTTTAGGTATTTCAATGCGAGTGTTTGTACCAATATTTTCTGAAACAGGTGAACAACTTGGCGCGGCGGCCGTTGGTATCTCGGCAGATAATGTAAAAGAGAGAGTTAAGGAAAGTAGACATATTATTTATATCGGTGTCGGAGTTGGAGTATTAGTCGGACTTATAGGAGCAATATTGCTAGCTAGACATATAAAGAAAAGTTTATTCGGTCTTGAGCCGCACAGGATAGCGAAAATTCTTGAAGAAAGAAATACGATGTTACAATCTGTAAAAGAAGGCATTATTGCTGTAGATAAAGAGGCGAGAGTAACGTTAATTAATAATGAAGCGAAACGGCTATTTAAAAAAAGTGGACTTGAAGAAGACTTTATTGGTAAAGATGTTGAGTTGTATATGCCAAATTCGCGTATAAAAGAAGTGTTGCAAACAGGCGAGGTACAATTAAACGAAGAACAAAATATTTACGGAATTACGATAGTCACAAATCGTGTTCCTTTATATGTAAAAGGAGAAATAGTTGGCGCGATCGCAACATTTCGTGATAAAACAGAAATTAGAAAATTAGCAGAAGAACTAACTGGTATTAGGCTATATGCGGAAGCGTTACGGGCACAATCTCATGAATTTATGAATAAAATGCATGTCGTATTAGGGCTTACACATATGAAACAATATGAAGAATTACAAAAGTATATAAGCGGCATGGTATCAGAGCATCAATATGAAATTGGTGGGGTTATGAAAAGAATAAAAAGTCCAGTATTTGCTGGTTTTTTACTAGGTAAACTTAGCTATGCTAGGGAGAAAAATATAAAGTTAATTATAAGTGAAGATTCTTACTTGCCGGAAATATATGATGAAAGTATTACTCATGAACTTATTACGATTGTAGGGAACTTAATAGATAATGCATTAGAGGCAGTGATACATTGCAAAAAGAAACAAGTTGAAGTTGGGATACAATATCAGAATGCATTAACTATTACAGTACAAGATACGGGGAAAGGTATAGAAGAAGACGCAGTGGATGCATTATTTACAAAAGGTTATTCCACAAAAGGGGATAATCGCGGTTATGGTTTGTATCTTGTAAAAGAAAGTATACAGCGAATAAATGGGGAAATTCATATGCATTCATTAGTAGGAAAGGGAACAACGATAACAATTGAAATACCTAAAGGTAGGGATGAGAGGCAAATATGATTAAAGTTTTAATTGTAGAAGATGACCCGATGGTTGCGATGTTAAATACGCATTATTTAGAGCAAGTGGGAGGGTTTGAACTTGTCCATGCAGTTAACTCAGTTAAAGCAGCGATAGAAGTATTAGAGGAATCACGAGTAGATTTAGTATTACTTGATATTTTTATGCCTGAAGAAACTGGATTTGAGCTTTTAATGTATATTCGCAACCAAGAAAAAGAAATCGATATTATGATGATTTCAGCCGTACATGATATGGGGAGTATTAAAAAAGCATTACAATATGGTGTAGTAGATTATTTAATTAAGCCATTTACATTTGAACGATTTAAAAAGGCATTAACTATATATCGAGAAAAACTTACTTTCATGAAAGAACAACAAAAAATTAGTCAATCGGAATTAGATTCGTTAATTTTGCAAAAAGAAAAAAGAGAGCCTACTGTCACTAAAGAGCTTCCGAAAGGATTAACGAAGCAAACATTGCAATTAATTTGGAAGAAAATCAAATCACTTAATGGACAAGCATTTACAACTGATGAAATGGCGCAATTAGTAGGGGTTTCGAGAGTTTCTATTCGAAAGTATGTAATGTTTTTGACTGAAATCGGAGTATTAGAGAATGAAATGGTGTATCAAAATGTGGGAAGACCGGTGAGTAAATTAAGGTGTATTGACCAAAATAAAATAGACTTTTACGTATAAGCGACTTATTATAGGCCGCTTATACTTTTTTTAATTACAAAAGTAGTTACAAAACTTACAAAAGCTATTTTTACTATTGAAAGCGTTTTAATATTGTTATTAAGAAAACAAGGGGGTGCCATATGGGAATTCAAAAGAATGTGGAAGCGGTATCATTTTCTGAAGGCAATGAATTGAAAAGTGAATCTTTCGCTTCTAAAATTATGAACGTTAAAATCGGTGTTATACCTTTACCGTTATATGTAGTATTGGCTGCTATTATTTATGGAGCATCTGTATATAATAAATTACCAGCAGATATGATTGGTGGTTTTGCAGTTATTATGATCATGGGTATTTTCTTAGGTGACATTGGGATGAGAATTCCAATATTAAAAAATATCGGTGGTCCAGCAATTCTCTCATTATTTATTCCATCGTTACTTGTATTTTTTAACTGGATGAATCCAGCTTCAATGGAAGCTGCGACCATGTTAATGAAAAAATCGAACTTTTTATATTTATATATTTCTTGTTTAGTAGTTGGAAGTATTTTAGGAATGAACCGTAAAGTATTAGTACAAGGTTTCGTTCGTATGTTTATTCCTTTAGTAGTAGGGACGTTAGCTTCTGTAGCAGTGGGCTTATTAGTCGGTTCACTATTTGGATTTGAAATGAAGCAGACATTTTTCTTTATCATCGTACCAATTGTGAGTGGTGGTATCGGAGAAGGGATTTTACCATTGTCGCTAGCTTATAGTGATATTTTAAATGAATCATCAGCAACGTTTGTATCACAGCTTATTCCGGCAGCTATTATTGGGAATATGTTTGCAATCGTGAGTGCAGGGTATATGAAGCGTTTAGGTGAGAAGAGACCTGAGCTTAGTGGTAACGGTGTATTAGTGAAAACAGATAATCAAGCAGAGTTATTAAAAGAACAAAATACAGAGAAACCAATTGACTTCTCATTAATGGGAGCAGGTTTATTAATTGCGTGTACGTTCTTCATCTTCGGAGGATTTGCTTCTAAGTTTATCGGTATTCCAGGAGCAATCATTATGATTTTCTCAGCGGCACTTGTGAAATACTTTAAATTAATGCCAGCAAAAATGGAACAAGGAGCATTCCATTTATATAAATTTATTTCAAAGAATTTAACTTGGCCGCTAATGGTCGGTTTAGGATTGCTATATATTCCGTTAAAAGACGTAGCGGCAGTTCTTTCTGTAGGATATGTTGTTGTTTGTGCATCGGTTGTTCTTACAATGGTAGCGTCAGGTTTTCTTATAGGAAAAGTGATGAAAATGTATCCAGTTGAATCAGCGATTGTAACTGGATGTCATAGCGGTTTAGGTGGAACTGGAGATGTTGCTATTTTATCAGCTTCAAATCGTATGGAATTAATGCCGTTCGCGCAAATTTCGACGCGTTTAGGCGGGGCAGCAATGGTTGTAACAGCGACAATCTTATTAACAATGTTTTCATGATCAAACAAGCTAGCTATATTCATATAGCTAGCTTGTCAAATTAAGGGGAGATTATAAGTATGTTAGAAAATCAAATTAATGAAAGATCATTGTTATTGCATAAAGAGTTAGTAGGGAAAATTGAGATTACAAGTAAGGTAGAAGTAAATACAGCGGATGATTTAAGCCTGACTTATACACCAGGTGTAGCGGAGTCTTGCAAAGCAATTGCGGCAGATGAGGAAACAGCCTATGACTATACAGCACGTGGTAATATGGTTGCAGTTGTTTCAGATGGAACTGCAGTACTTGGTTTAGGGAATATTGGACCGAAAGCGGCTATGCCTGTTATGGAAGGGAAAAGTATTTTATTTAAGAAATTTGCGAATGTAGATGCTTTCCCGTTATGTTTAGGGACGACTGATGTGGATGAAATCGTTACCCTTGTTAAAAATTTAGAGCCTACATTTGCAGGAATTAATTTAGAAGATATTGCAGCACCACGTTGCTTTGAAATTGAAAGACGATTAAAAGAAGAAACGAATATTCCTGTATTTCATGATGATCAGCATGGGACGGCTATTGTCGTTTTAGCAGCCGTTATTAATGCATTAAAAGTTGTAAGTAAGCAAATGGATGATGTGAAAATTGTTATTAACGGTGCGGGTTCGGCAGGAATTGCAATTGGAAAATTATTATTAAAAGCTGGCGTAAAACATATTACGTTAGTTAGCTTAGAAGGTATTGTTTGTGAAGGTGAAACATGGATGAACGAAGCACAAATCGAAGTTTCAAAGAAGACAAATCGCGAATATGTACGTGGAACATTAAAAGAAGCGATTCATCAGGCTGATATTTTCATTGGCGTATCTGCTCCTAATGTATTAACGAAAGAACTTGTACAGACGATGAATGAGAAAGCGATTGTGTTTGCAATGGCGAATCCAATTCCAGAAATATTCCCAGAAGATGCATTAGAAGCTGGAGCTGCTGTAGTTGGAACTGGTCGTTCTGATTATTCAAATCAAGTAAATAATGTATTAGCGTTCCCTGGTATATTCCGTGGTGCATTAGACGTACGCGCGACTGATATTACAGAAGAGATGAAATTAGCAGCAGCATATGGGATCGCTAACATAATTACGGACGAAGAGCGTAATGCGAATTATGTAATTCCAAATCCATTAGATAAAAGAGTTGTTCCAAGTGTTGCAGAAGTAGTAGCGAAAGCAGCCATTGATTCAGGAGTGGCGCAAATTACGAAAATGCCAAGTTATAAATAGTCAAAAGCAGCGCCTTAAAAAGGCACTGCTTTTTTTGAGATAAGAAATCAAAATAATGAAGAAGTGTAAATTTATTCAAGCCCCTTTCATTATTTATTTAATTCCATTGCAACTTGTTTACCATTTATTAAAACCTCAGTTACTGCTACGATCACTTCTATCATTTTTTTCATCTCTCATCTCTCCTTGCGTCATTTCTTACTTTAAGTATAAGAGAAGAGAGATAATCCATCTATCGAAGTACGTGACGTAGAAATTACATTGTTGTAAGGAAGTGTTTCAGTTTTGTCACTTTATTCGGCATTGATTACAAATTGATCATAATATCTTTCATTCACATATATGTTTAATACCCATAATCCAGATGAAGGTAGTGACATTACGAGAGGGAGTTCCTTTACGGTTGTATCGACTGTATTTGAAGTAGTCCAAGTTTGTTTGGAGGTTTCTTTTTGAAAGAGTACTGGTGTTGGAGTTGTAGTTCCTTGTTTTAACGCGATAATAGATAGTTTTCCAGTTGGCATTTCAGGATCCAGGAAGAACCACATTATTTCATTTTGCTCATTTGCGATAATAGAGCTATCAGCCATTGCAATTTTTCTTTCAATGCCTTTTAACGGTATTTTTCCTTCTACGAATGATGGTGCTTCTTCCCAATTTACATCTTTTAAGACACTAAGGTGAAAAAAGGAAGGTGCGTTAATTTGAGAGGATGATGTTTCTAGTACTTCTTTTTTAGGTACATTTGAATCGGGTTGCATTTGCGCGCAGCCAGTAATGAGGAAGGAGAAAAGTAGCATAGTTCCGGTTTTTTTCATGGTGCCACACTCCTAATTTTTATTGTTAGTGTAATTGTATTTGCTAGCAGGCGGGACAATTCCTTTAAATCATAAAAAGAGGTCGTAAGTTTTGTACGACCTCTTTTGACATTTTCTATATTTGTTCAGTTGAAAAGGTTGGTTCTCTCTCTTTTTGAGGCATTGTTAAGAAAATAACAGAAAGAACAATACATACTCCGCCTAATAATTGATATGCTCCAAAAGACTCATTAAGCCAAGCGATTGAAACGATGGCAGCTACAAGTGGTTCAATGCTAGATAAAATACTTGTTTCTGTTGCTGCTAAATATTTAAGACTACCGATATAAAGAAGGAAAGAAAGAGTGCCGCTTATAATGATAAGAATAAGCATAGAAAAAGTTTGAAGTGTGAAAGTTTGCGAAATCTGATTCCATCCAAAAGAACGATTACAAATAAGCAGTGCAATCCCTCCAATTGACATCCCCCAACCAATTACTACAGTTGTTCCGCATTCTTTAATGAGAGAAGCTGGATGAAGGGTATAAAATGCAAATCCTATTGCCGTTAATAGTCCGAAAATAATGGCTGCTTTAGATAAAACAATATTTTCGATTGAGCCATTTGTAATAATAAAGTATGTTCCTGTTAGCGCAGTTATAATTGCGAGTATTTGCATAGAAGCAGGGAATTTTCTTTGCTCAAATGCAACATACATTGTAATAAGAACAGGGCCTAGAAATTGAAAGAGTGTTGCTGTGACCGCATTACTAATATGAACTGTTTCGATAAAAGCGTACTGCGCACCAAGCATGCCAAGAATAGAGAAAATAATAAGCTGTATAGAATGTCTAGGGTGTTTCCAAATTTGAAATATGTTTTGTTTCTTTATTAGTAAGAAAGACAAAATAAATATTCCTGCAAGCAACAAGCGAATTGTTAAAAAATCAAGTGATGATACGTTAGTATGTTGAAATAGCCATTGAATCATCGGTCCAGATAATCCCCATAATGTGGCTCCTGTAATAATCATAATGAGTCCGATACGTCTACTTTTGTTCATGATCATGCATCTCCTCTTTAGTATTTGATTTTTTATATGTGACATGATAAAAGGAATTATATATAAAATCTGGTACTGTAAAAAGTATCAGATTTTAGTTTTATTAAGGGGTCAGATATTATGTTAGAATTAACGCCTAATTTAAATATGAATAGTAAGAAGGCATTGTATGTGCAGTTGTATGAGTATATAAAAAAAGAAATTAAAGATGGAACGATTCCGGCTTTTACGAAATTACCGGCTAAGAGGAAGCTAGCAACATATTTACAAGTAAGTAAAAATACAGTAGAGGCAGCTTATGAGCAACTTCTTGCCGAAGGATATATTGAGTCGATTTCTAGAAAAGGTTATTTTGTATGTGAAATCGAGCAAATGATTCATGCGGAAGGTAGCGAAGAGGTAATAGGGGAAGTACCTTTTCAAGAGCAGGTGTATAAATTTGACTTCACTCAAACGGGTGTGGATACTAGCACTTTTCCGTTTCATGTATATCGAAAAATTACGAACGAGGTATGGCAATTTGAAAATAAAGATTTACTTTTTATTGGACATCCGCAAGGGGAGGTAAGTTTACGAGAAGCAATCGCGAGCTATTTGTATGAATCTAGAGGTGTGCGATGTTCGGCTAGTCAAATTGTAATCGGAGCTGGTACGCAAATATTAGTGAAGTTGTTATTTCAATTGTTAAAAGGAAGTGGTTATGCAGTTGAAAATCCAGGCTACCACCGAAAGATGGTTGTTTTCGAGCAGGGTGAACAAAATGTTCAAATGTTATCTTTAGATAAAGATGGTATTTGTATTTCAGAGTTAGAAAATAGTTCAGCTAATATTGTGTTTGTTACACCTTCTCATCAGTTTCCATATGGGATGATTATGCCTATCACGAGAAGGATGCAGCTTTTACAATGGGCGAAGAAAGAAGAAGGTAGGTATATTGTTGAAGATGATTACGATAGTGAATTTCGTTATTCGGGAAAACCTATACCGGCACTGCAAGGGTTAGATACAGACGGGAAAGTTATTTATATGGGGACGCTATCTAAAGCATTGTTGCCATCATTACGGATGAGCTATATGGTGTTACCAAAGAAATTGATTGAAAAGTATCAACAACAATATTTATTTTACACACAAAGCGTTTCAAGAATGGATCAAGAGATCATTAGGAAATTTTTAAATGACGGGCATTGGGAAAAACATATTCATAAAATGCGTGTTGTGTACCGAAAGAAGAGAGACCGTCTTGTTTCGGTATTAGAAAAATATTTTTCTAATCGCATTGAAGTAATAGGGGAAGATTCCGGCCTACATATTTTATTAAAAGTGCATAATGGGATGGAAGAGAAAGAATTAATGGAAGCTGCAGCTGAAAGGAGTATTAAAGTGTATCCTGCTTCGATATATTATAAGGAAGGGACTTCTCCCAAAAGTACAGTATTGCTTGGATTTGCGACTTTATTAGAGGAAGAAATTGAAGAGGCCATTCAATTATTATATACAGCATGGTTTACAAGAAAGTAAAAAAACATCCTCATAAATGGAGGATGTTTTTTTATTACTTTTCTTCATCTAGGAAAAGAACCATATGCTCTTCATCCCAATATTGTCCGTTATATTTTAATGAACGTTCTTGCACGCCAAACGTTTTAAAGCCTAATGACTCATAAAGTTTTTTTGCACCATCGTTTCCGACAACAACATCAAGCATAACTTGCTCTACTTCTAAAGATTTAGCAAGCTCAAGACATTCTTTAATAAGTGCTTTTCCCGCTCCAAGTCCGCGTGCTTTTGGAGACACGTATACTGAACCGATTTTTGCTTTATGTTCTTGTTTTACATATGGTTTCGTTTCCAGTGTTGCAACTCCGATTAAAGTGCCATCTTTAAATGCACCTAGTGTATAGTTCTCATCTTGTGCTAATTTTTGGGCTTTATATTCAATAGCACACTCTTTATTAATAATATCTTCATAAGAAGAGCTGAAAGCTTCCGGATTTTGTTTTAATCCTTCTACTCGAAGTTCTAAGTAAATTTCTGCTTCGTCTTTTGTTAATACATGGATATCCAATTGTATCACCCTCCAAATCTTTGACAGTTATACCTATATTTTATATTGAAATAAGAATAATTTCAAAAGCTTAGCTTATAATAGTTGGTTTTATAAATAAAATAGCACCAGTAGTGTTGACTACTACTGGTGATTTCACGCATATATTATACAAATGGCAATTCAATTATAAATTCTGTTCCGACTTCTAATTCGCTTTTAACTTCAATAGAACCATTATGAAGTTCTACAATTTCTTTTGCAACAGCCAGTCCGATACCTTTTCCACCTGTAGCTCGTGTTCTGGATTTATCGACACGGTAAAAGCGATCAAAAACATGTGGGATATCTTCTTTTGGAATACCTTCACCTTCATCTTGTACACTTATTGTAAAAGTATTTGCACTGGTTAGTACACGTATTATTATAGAAGTGTTTTCTGGTGAATGTTGATAAGCATTGTGTAATAAATTTAACATAACTTGTTCCATACGTCTTTCGTCTATGCAAACTTCTAAATCATCTTTGCAATGTACATGGAGTTGCATTTGTTTGTTTGTTAATGTTGTTTTTGTTTTTTCAACCATTCGTTCTAAAAATGGTTTAAGAATTACTTTTTGTTTTTTTATAACAAACTGGTGTTGCTCTAATTGGACAAGCATAAATAAATCTTGTACGAGATCGGTTACACTATCCGTTTCGTCTTCAATGATTTGTAAGTATTCTTCACGTTCTTCTTTCGTTAGAGAATCTCTTTTTGCTACCTTTGCATAACCTTTCATATAGGTTAATGGAGTTAGTAATTCATGCGCTACACTAGCGAGAAATTCGTTTCGTTCTTTTTTCATATACGTAAGTTCACTAGATAAATCTTCAATCGTTTTTGCTAAGCTTCCAAGTTCATCATTTCGTTTAATTCCTAATTGAATCGGCTTATTTAATTTTGACATTTTTTCTGTCGCCCGCTTCATTTTTATAAGCGGTTCTGTAATAACACGAGAAAAAACAAAGACAGAAATAGTAGTTAAAATAATTGTCAAAACACTAATGATAAGAAATTGATTCATGAGTTTAAGTAACATATTTTCTAAGAAAGATGTCTTTAATAACATATATAACTTACCTTGAAATCCTTGAATTTCCAGCGGGCTTACTGTTGAGATGAATTTTGATTTTTTCCAGTTTTTTTCAACGATTAATCCACCTTCTGGGATAGTCTCTGTTTTACAAGTAAGTTGTTTTTGCATTTCTTTCGTTACGGGTTCTGAGGTAGAAATAATTTTGCCGTTATTGTCTGTTATAATGATAGCTATATCAGAGTTAGCAATTAATTCTGATTCAACTAATTGTTCAGCCTCAGTGTTGATATCAAACTCGGGGTACACAGCACGTTTAGGCCGTTTACTGTGTTCAGCGCTTTCTGTGAGTTGCCTTTCTTTAGAATATGCACCCCACTTTGCGCGGTTTTTAATCATTTTACTATAGCGATTTCCTTTCTCTAAAAGAGCAAGAGTTTCCTCTTCAATGCGTATGTTTGAAAGGTTCTTATAAAAAGATACGAAGGCAATTGTTTCAATACATAAAGCTAATATTAAAAAGTATGTCCCAACTTTAAGGGAAAGTTTGCTCATTTTCTCACCATACCTTATTTCATATAGAGTGAAACTTTAATCAGTGGGGTTTTATCCATCCCCACTGATTAAAGTAATTATTCACTTTTCCATTTATATCCGACTTTATAGACAGTTTCTAAGTAATCTTCAACTGGAAATCCTTTTTTGCGTAACTTATCCCGTATATTACGAATATGTGAATCGATAGTTCTGTATTCGATGTCTGTTTGATAGCCCCAAATTTTTTCAATTAAATCATCACGGCTGTAAGCACGGTTTGTATTTTGTAAAAAGAGTCCAAGTAACGAGAATTCAATAGGAGTTAGTGAGATTCTTTCACCATAAACTGTAACAGTATGTTTCGTTTTATCCCACTCAATACCATTGAAGCTAACAAATCCGTCTTTCTTCGTACGGCGTAATATGGCCTCGATTCGCGCGACTAATACATGCTCATCGAATGGTTTTGTAATGTAGTCATCTGCTCCCATAGTCAGACCTTTGACCATATCATAATTTTGGTTGCGAGCTGTTAGCATAATAATTGGAACGTTGGAAATTTGACGGATTTGATAGCAAGTATCCCACCCATCCATATTCGGCATCATAACATCTAATAAAATAATATCGAAGTCCTTCTGTTCGATTAATTCTAGTGCTTCAAGGCCAGAAGTAGCTTTCATACAAAAATAGCCGCGAGGGCTTAAGAACAAATCTAATAATCGTAACATACGTTCTTCATCGTCTACTAATAAAATTTTCACCATAATCTTGTGCACCCCAAACTATTCATTCTACTTGTATAGTTTACATGAAAATAATAAAAAACTCTTTTTATGTGATTGAATGGATGGCTGATTTTTTCGATCTGGGCAATTGACATAAAAAATGCACTAGTTTTGCACAACTATTTTTTATAATAGAAAATGTAGCGACACAAATACCCTATGTTGCGACATAACGTCATGTCATTTTATTTATAAAATGACAATTCCATTCTATTGTGTATGTGAGATAGAGAGGGTTTTCGTATTCACCTCGCATCGGATAAGAAAAATTTCCTATCTCACACTTTTTTTAAAAGGGGATTGTACACATGAGTAAAAAAGTAGAGCATTTACAAAAAGAAAAGCAAGATCGTAATGCGGTTGTAATGTGTGTTGCGGTATCTATGCTTATTATGATAAGTTGTGTAAATAAATTTTTCGGGATTTTATAATAGAAAAAAGCTTATTGCTTCTTAAGAAGCAATAAGCTTTTTTTATGTATTCTATATAATAAACCAAGGTAGAATTGCCAGTCCAGAAGTTACAATTGCTGTAGCAAATATTAAAAAGATAGCTTGTTTGTTTTGTTTCATGTTACATTCTCCTCTACATATCAATTGCATGCTATACGTTCATTTAATAATTAGCGGGAGACGGATCCTCCTCGCTGAGTGAAGTTTCACTTTATATTTTTAGTATAACGAATGGAAAGGATTAGAACGATCGATAAAGGTGACATGAAGATTACATTGTTGTAATGAAAAAAGCATCTTAATTAATAAGAAGATGCTTTTGAAAAATTATATTTAAATGTTAATTATTTAAGAATAAAACCATATGCTCTTCGTCCCAATATTGGCCATTATGTTTTAAGGACCGTTCTTGCACACCGTAAGTTTGGAAGCCGAGGGACTCATATAATTTTTTTGCAGCAGTGTTATCAGCGACAACATCAAGCATAAGCTGTTCTACATGTAATTTATCGGCATTTTCAATAATCGCTTTAATTAAAGCTCGTCCTGCACCGAGGCCACGCGCTTTTGGAGAAACAAAAACTGAGCCGATTTTTGCCTTATGCTCTTGCTTAATAAATGGCTTTGTTTCTAGAGTAGCAATACCGATTAAATCATTATCTTTGAAGACACCTAGAGTATACTTATCCGGATTGCTTAATCGCTTTGCCATAGCAGCGACAGGGTTTTCCTGTTTAAGAACATCTTCATAAGAAGAGCTAAAAGCCTCAGGGTTTTTCATTAAACCTTCCATACACACTTTCAAATAAATTTCTGCATCCTCTGTTGTTAATAAGCGAATTTCCATAGTTGTAACCTCCTAGATTGATTCAAATTTAATTCATTAACTTTGTAAGATTAAGTTTAGTTAAATGTATTCTGTGACTATTCTTTCTTAATTTGTAAAAGAATGAAAAGATTATGCTACTATGTTTTCATTTTATTTATCCCGCTATTTGTGGGCAGTAAAACTCCTACCTCAAAATTCGGCTGGAGCAAAGAAGTTAGGTGGGAGCCCTGCTGCCCGTAAAAGCCCGATTGGTGGAGGCTAATAATCAGTGGGGGATGAACACCTCCCACTGATTATAGTTTCACTTTATGTAATGAAATTATATATTAACTTTATTAACTATTCAAGGTTTTAATATGTTACATTTTTATAACTAAAATTCCCACTTTGTAAATGAGTCATTTTTATCCAACTATTCGTGGGAGTCGGATTACCCGTAAAAGCCCGATTGGTTGGGCTAATAATCAGTGAGGAGGGAAAAACCCTCCACTGATTAAATTTTCACTTTCTTTTACGTATTCAATCGTTTATTTTGTAGCCATCGATTCGTTCCGGATGTGTATAAATATTGCAAGATCCATTTCGAATAAATCCTACTACGGTAATACCTAAATCGTGGGCGAGTTGCAGAGCTAGTTTAGTTGGAGCTGATTTAGATAGAACAATTTCGCAACCTATTTTTGAAACCTTTAACAAAATTTCAGATGAGATGCGTCCGCTAAACGCAATGATTTTCCCTTGAACAGAGATATTGTTTCGTAAACAATGACCGTATATTTTATCTAGCGCATTATGTCTTCCGATATCCATTCTTGATAAAAGAATGTTATTTCGATCACATAAAGCGGTATTATGCACACCACCCGTTTGGCGAAATGTAGTTGAAGATTGTTGTAAGGAAGTCATTAGGTGAAAACATTCTTCCGGAGTAATAGTTATATGTATATCATGTAACTTTTTTGCTTTTGCTGCATCGTTGACGAAAACAAAACCTTGTCTACTTTTCCCGCAACAAGAAGTTACGTACCGTTTATTATATAAAGTTTGATAGAGCGGATTAATTTTTGATGATTTTACATGGACAATTCCGTTTTCTTTTTGGATCCATAATTCTTCAATATCTTTATAAGAAGAAATAATTCCTTCAGAAATTAAAAAACCGGTTACCATATCTTCAATGTAATTAGGAGTGCATACAACTGTTACGTATTCTTCGCTATTTAATTTAATTGTAATGGGAGATTCCGTAACAACCTCATCGGTTTGTTTTGAAAATGTACCAGATTGATAACGTACAATTGTATATGTTTCTTGAATAGGCCCCATATTAAATTCCCCTTTATATGTATTTTTCCCCATATTTATCATAAAACATCAAAAAAACAAAAGCATCTACTAACAAGAAGATGGCAGATTATTTTGGTTATTATTGTATATGTACGATATAATAGATTTGTAGAATAGCGACATTTTCAAGCTTTCGTAGTTATACCTTATAACATCTAGAATCGACTTCCAAAGGAAAGTATTTCAACAGGGCGCTTCAAAAATATGTACAACACAATTATGAAAACGGATTCATAATTGTGTTGTACAGTTAGTTGTAAGGAGAGGGGAAACTATGACAGAACAGACAGTCCGTGTAACCGTTGATGGTAAAGAATTTTTCGTATCAGGTGAAAAGACGATACTCCAATTGTTTAACGAAAGTAATTTAGAACATCCTCAAATTTGTCATGTACCAGAGGTAGATCCTATTCAAACTTGTGATACATGTATTGTAGAAGTGAATGGAAGTTTACTACGTGCCTGTTCGACGAAGTTGGAAGATGGCATGCATATTGAGAGGCAATCGGAACGTGCAAAGGAAGCACAAACTGAAGCGATGGATCGAATATTAGAGAATCATTTATTGTATTGTACAGTATGTGATAACAATAATGGTAACTGTAAAGTCCATAATACAGTACATATGATGGAGATTGAAGAACAGAAATATCCATATGAACCGAAAGTAAGTGCATGCGAAGTGGATACGTCGCATCCATTCTATCGATACGATCCAAATCAATGTATTGCTTGTGGGCAGTGTGTAGAAGTATGCCAAAATTTACAAGTGAATGAAACTTTATCGATTGATTGGAGTTTAGACCGTCCACGTGTTATTTGGGACAATGGTGTGAGTATAAATGACTCGTCTTGTGTTAGCTGTGGGCAATGTGTAACAGTTTGTCCTTGTAATGCATTAATGGAAAAAACGATGCTAGGAGAAGCTGGATTTATGACTGGTTTAAAACCAGATGTGCTAAATCCAATGATCGATTTTGTAAAAGATGTAGAGCCTGGATATAGCAGTATTTTAGCAGTTTCAGAAGTAGAGTCCGCGATGCGTAAGACGAAAATTAATAAGACAAAAACAGTTTGTACATTTTGTGGTGTAGGTTGTTCATTTGAAGTATGGACGAAAGATCGTCAAATTTTAAAAGTGCAACCTGTTTCAGATGCACCGGTTAATGGTATTTCTACATGTGTAAAAGGAAAATTCGGATGGGACTTTGTGAACAGTGAAGAGCGTATTACAAAGCCGTTAATTCGCCAAGGGGATATGTTTGTTGAGGCTTCATGGGAAGAGGCTCTTGAAGTTGTTGCATCTAATATGCAACATATTAAATCAGAATATGGTAGCGATGCGTTTGGGTTTATTTCTTCTTCGAAAGTAACAAATGAAGAAAACTATCTTATGCAAAAACTAGCTCGTCAAATATATGGAACAAATAATGTAGATAACTGTTCCCGTTATTGCCAATCTCCAGCAACAGACGGTTTATTTAAAACTGTCGGTATGGGCGGAGATGCTGGAACAGTGAAAGATATTGCTGAGGCAGGTCTTGTTATTATTGTTGGTGCAAATCCAACAGAAGGACATCCTGTACTTGCAACTAGAGTGAAGCGTGCTCATAAATTACATGAACAAAAACTAATTGTCGCAGACCTTCGTAAACATGAAATGGCGGAGCGTGCTGATATATTTGTTCACCCGAGTCAAGGGACGGATTATGTATGGCTTGCTGGGATAACGAAATACATTATTGATCAAGATTGGCACGATAAAAAGTTCATAGCTGAAAATGTAAAGAATTTTGATGAATATAGCAAAATGCTAGAAAAATATACGCTTGATTATACTGAGGGAATTACAGGGATTTCTAAAGCTCAGTTAAAAGAAATGGCTCGTATGGTATATGAAGCAGATGGTACTTGTGTACTTTGGGGAATGGGTGTAACTCAAAATACAGGAGGAAGTACAACGTCAGCAGCAATTTCAAACTTACTTCTCGTTACAGGTAACTACCGTCGTCCTGGTGCCGGTGCGTATCCGTTACGCGGGCATAATAACGTACAAGGTGCTTGTGATATGGCGACATTACCGAACTGGCTTCCGGGTTACCAAGCTGTTTCAGATGATGTGCATCGTGCGAAATTTGAAACAGCATATGGTACTACCATTCCGAAAGAACCGGGATTAAATAATATCGCAATGTTACTTGCGGCCGAAGAAGGAAAACTGCGTGGTATGTATGTTATGGGAGAAGAAATGGCTTTAGTAGATTCAAATGCCAACCATGTACAACATATTTTAGCGAATTTAGACTTCCTTGTTGTTCAAGATATGTTCTTATCGAAAACAGCTCGTTTCGCCGATGTTATTTTACCAGCAGCACCAAGCTTAGAAAAAGAAGGAACGTTTACGAATACAGAGCGCCGTATTCAAAGATTATATGAAGTATTGAAACCGCTTGGTGATTCAAAACCAGATTGGTGGATTTTACAAAAAGTAGCTCGTGCACTGGGCGGAGACTGGAATTATGGAAGTCCAAGTGAAATTATGGACGAAATTGCATCGCTTGCACCGTTATACTCTCAAGCGACGTACGACCGTCTAGAAGGCTGGAATAGTTTATGTTGGGGTAGCCATGATGGTAGTGATACACCATTATTATATGTAGATGGATTTAACTTCCCAGACAAACTAGCACGTTTATCACTAGATGAATGGGTTCCGCCAGTTGTAGCACCAGATGAGTATGATTTACTATTAAATAATGGCCGTATGCTAGAGCATTTCCATGAAGGGAATATGACGAATAAGTCGGCTGGTATTTTATCTAAAGTGTCTGAAGTATTTGTTGAAATTTCACCTGAACTTGCTAAAGAACGCAATGTGAAAGATGGTGGTCTTGTAGAGTTAGCATCACCATTTGGAAAAATCAAAGTACAAGCGCTTGTTACAGATCGTGTAACTGGAAATGAGTTATATTTGCCGATGCATGCGACAGTAAATGAAGAGGCAATCAATATTTTAACAGGAACAGCAACAGACATTTATACGTGTACACCAGCTTATAAACAAACAATGGTGAAACTGCGCGTATTACGTGAAAAAGGAAATCGTCCGTTACCATCTTCAAACCCGAGAGATAAAAAACGTCATCCGCAAAATGGTGTTGAAATCGAGCGAAAGTGGCAAAGAAAACAATACGTATCACTTGTGGACCAGAATTAGGGGGCGGAGATAATGGCAAAAGAGATTACTTTAATTAAAAAGAAGATTGTAACAGAAGAAGAAAAAAAACAGCAAGTAACAGATGAGTTGTTAAATGATCTAGCTGAAAATAGAGAAGCAGTGGAAGAGACGATGCAGCTATTAGCGCAGTTGCAAAAAGCTGGAATTTTAGATGCAGCAATTAGTTTACTTGCTGCAAAAGAAGATGTTTCCAAAATAGCTGTTGAACAATTAAATCGTGAACCAGTAAAGAATGCATTAAACAATATGATGGGGGCAGGAGAGGCATTATCTTCAGTGGACCCAGAAATAACGAAACAAATAACATCTAGTTTAGTCACTGGATTACAATTTGCAACAGAGGAATTAAATAGTGGTAAAAAAACAAAAGTGATGGATTTCTTTAAAGTGTTAAAAGATCCAGATATCAACAGGGCGATTACATTTGGTTTTAGTTTCTTAAAAGCATTTGGACAAGGACTAGAGAAAAAATAGAGCGAGTGAAAAAAGTGATGGGATTAGCCATCACTTTTTTCATTATATGTATAAGAGTGTTCATGTTAAGCGGAATATATTATTATTATTAAAAAGATGGATTGAAATTGGAAATATGGAATCCATCTCAAATATCGTTTTAGAATGTGGAGGAATATATGCAACACCGTAAAAGACTATCTATACCAGGAGTAATGGGACATTCCTTTCAAACAGTTAGATTTGCTTTTTGGAATGTATTAACCTTTCAACTTACTTATAAATTATTAGCAGCGATTGTATTTGTCCCGCTATTTGGGATCATTTTTAATAAGTTATTGTATTTTGGTGGTTATGCAAATGCGACGAATGATGAATTATTAGCGTTTTTAAAGACACCATACGGCATTTTGGCAATCGTAATTTTATCATTGTTAGCACTGTTTCTTATCTTTACGGAATTTGCGGTGCTTATTATCATTTCGTACTTCGCTCATAAAAGACAAAAGGTGAAATTACGTCCGATTTTATATAAAACCGTAACGTATTTACCTACTCTTTTCACATATTGCTTACCAGGATTTATTTTATATGCTGTCGTATTGTTACCTCTTTTAAATCTTGGATATGAAACGGCATTAATTCCGCAAATTCAAATTCCTAACTTTATTACAGGAGAACTGTTTAAGACAACGATGGGACAAGTTGGTTATTACACGTTCTTTGCTGTAGTTGCGTATTTGAACCTTCGCTGGATTTTTGTTCTACCTATTGTTGTTTTAGAGCAAAAGCCGTTTCGCACAGCAGCACGTAAAAGTGCAACGTTAGTAAAAGAAAGTTTTTTTAAAGTACTATTCTTTTTAGTAGGATTTTTTATTTCAATAGGGATTGTGTACGGTGTATTTTTTGGAATGTATTTATTGTGTCTATGGGGCATGTATGAATTTACAAATCCACAGGGAACATTTGCATTATTAGCAGAATCAACAATGTCTGTATTTTTAACGAGTACATTGTATTTATTTAGTTTTATCGTGACGCCATTTTATATTATGGCAATAACACGATTGTATTTACAAAAGGTTCCGGTTGAAGATGTTTTATTAGAAGAAGGATTAGATTATTCGAAAACAAAAGCAGATAAATGTTTCTTCCAAAAACATCGTTGGAAATTTATTGGTGTATATATTGTAGGAATTATTACTGCCGGAATGGTCGTTGCCTTCATTGTAACGTTTATTTCAAATTCATATAAAGAACCAATTATTATGGCTCATCGTGGTTATATTTCAAAAGGTGTAGAGAATACGAAAGAAGCTCTGCAGGGGGCTATTGATGCCAAAGCAGACTACGCTGAAATTGATGTACTGCAAACAAAAGACGGTGAACTAGCAGTTATACATGATTTGAAGCTAAAACGTCTTGCGAATGCTAATGTTCACGTGTCAGATTTAACGATGGAGGAGTTAAGACAGCTTACCCTTAGTCAAGATGGGTTTTCAGGACAAATAAGTACACTTGATGAGATCATTAAGCTGGCAAAAGGAAAAATCAAACTTAATATTGAAGTGAAGCTCCATGGTGGCGAAAAAGATTTCGTAAACAAAGTATTAAAAGCGATTAAAGATAATGAATTTGAGAAGCAATGTGTCATTCAAACGTTACACTATCCGCTTATTAAAGAGTTTAAACGTGCAAATCCAAATATAAAAGTAGGATATATACTGTATGCGAGTAGAGCTAACTTAAAGAATGTGAATGCTGATTTTTATGTAGCAGAAGAATACATGTTAAATAAGAAATTAGTAAAAGAAGCAAGGAAGCTAAACAAGCCAATTTACGTATGGACAGTAAATGATATGGAAAGTTTAAAGGCATATTATAAGTTAAACGTAGATGGTATCATTACCGATTATCCTGAAGACGCACGTGAAACAATTAAGATGTTAAAAGAGCAAGAAGATCGTGAAAGTGATATGTTTGATAAAATTACTGAGACGACAGAAGATCTATTTTCAAAGTTATTTATAAGTTATCCAGCTGCTGGCTAAATGCTAGTAGCTGTTTTTTTGTGAAAAGAATATATTTCTAAAGTATTGAACAAAGTAATAAGTGTATATGTATACGTCATTGCTTAGTTTTTTTACATTGTTACATTATTGTCAAATAATAAATAATTACTATGCATTTTGAATAGATATAATAGAAATAGAGTAATAGATGATGGAGTGGTACGGAGAACCCAATAAAATCAATGTTTTATATATTTACACTATTCTAAATATATAAACTTTAAAAAAATAGTATGTTAGCGTTTTCATAACTTTTAAGTTATGCTAGAATAAGGACATAAGTTATTAATTATTTAAAAAAGAAAAAAGAATTCCTTTTTTCTGTTAATTATAAGGGGGCATTTCATTATGCGTATTGGGGTACCAGCAGAAATTAAAAACAACGAAAACCGTGTGGCAATGACACCAGCAGGTGTTGTACATTTAGTTCGTAACAATCACGAAGTATTCATTCAAAAGGACGCAGGTGTAGGATCTGGTTTCACAGATGCTCAGTATGTTGAAGCGGGAGCGAAAATTGTTGATACGGCTGAAGAAGCTTGGAACATGGAAATGGTTATGAAAGTTAAGGAACCAGTTGAAAGCGAATACAAACACTTCAGCGAAGGTTTAATCTTATTCACATACTTACACTTAGCTCCAGAACCAGAATTAACAAAAGCGTTAATTGAAAAGAAAGTTGTTGCTATCGCATATGAAACAGTACAATTAGAAAACCGTTCATTACCATTACTTGCACCTATGAGTGAAGTAGCTGGTCGTATGGCTGCACAAATCGGTGCGCAATTCCTTGAGAAAAACAAAGGCGGTAAAGGTATCTTACTTGCAGGTGTTCCAGGAGTTAAACGTGGTAAAGTAACAATTATCGGTGGTGGACAAGCTGGTACAAATGCTGCTAAAATTGCAGTTGGACTAGGTGCGGATGTAACAATCATCGACTTAAGTGCAGAACGTCTTCGTCAATTAGATGACATTTTCGGAAACCAAGTAAAAACTTTAATGTCTAATCCTTACAATATTGCAGAAGCTGTAAAAGAGTCTGATCTTGTAATCGGTGCAGTATTAATCCCAGGTGCAAAAGCGCCAAAACTTGTAACAGAAGAAATGATTAAATCAATGGAACAAGGTTCTGTTGTTGTAGATATCGCGATTGACCAAGGTGGTATTTTCGAAACAACTGACCGTATTACAACTCATGATAACCCAACTTATGAAAAACACGGCGTTGTTCACTATGCAGTTGCAAACATGCCAGGTGCGGTTCCACGTACATCAACTCTTGCATTAACAAACGTAACAGTACCATATGCAGTACAAATTGCTAACAAAGGCTACAAAGAAGCTTGCCTAGGCAACACTGCATTATTAAAAGGTATTAATACATTAGAAGGCTATGTAACATTCGAAGCAGTTGCAGAAGCTCACGGTGTAGAGTACAAAGGTGCTAAAGAATTATTAGAAGCAGAAACAGTATCTTGCTAATAGAAGCATTATACAAAACAAAATCGAACAATGTATAAAACAACATGATAAGAGCTAAGAGATAATACCTCTTAGCTCTTCTTGGTAAAAGGGGGCATTCATCGTGGCCAACCTATTTAAAAAGAAATCCGTTACGCAATTGTTAGGGGAAAGTAAAAGTAAAACTTTGACGAAAACGCTAGGGGCATTTGACCTAACAATGCTAGGGATTGGTGCGATAATTGGTACAGGAGTTCTAGTATTAACTGGATTAGTAGCAGCAAGAGATGCTGGTCCAGCAGTTATTTTTTCATTTATGATTGCAGCAATTGTTTGTGGATTTGCAGCTTTATGTTATGCAGAGGTTGCATCTGCACTTCCTGTTTCAGGTAGTGTGTACACATATTCATATGCAACAATTGGTGAGTTTGTTGCCCATTTAATGGGATGGACATTGCTATCGGTATATGTCGTAACGACTGCCGCAGTAGCTGGCGGATGGACAGGTTATTTCAATAATTTAGTGAGTGGATTAGGACTTGAAATTCCTAAAGCATTGTTAACGATTCCATCGCAAGGTGGTATGGTGAACTTACCCGCAATTATCGTTACGTTGATGATAACTTGGTTATTATCACGAGGTACAAAAGAAAGTAAGCGTGTGAATAACATAATGGTATTAATTAAAATTGGTATTGTTGTTTTATTCATTGCAGTTGGTGTATTCTACGTGAAACCAGAAAACTGGATACCATTTGCACCGTACGGCTTAAGTGGAGTCTTTGCCGGAGGAGCAGCAGTATTCTTCGCTTTCTTAGGATTTGATGCATTAGCAACTTCTGCTGAAGAAGTGAAAAATCCACAACGTGATTTGCCGATTGGTATTATTGCTTCATTAGTCATTTGTACAATCATTTATGTTGTAGTTTGTCTCGTTATGACAGGTATGGTTTCTTATAAGGAATTAGATGTACCTGAAGCGATGGCCTATGTATTAGAAGTTGTAGGACAAGATAAAGTGGCTGGTGTAATCGCTATTGGAGCTGTAATTGGTATTATGGCTGTAATTTTCGCATACATCTACGCTACAACACGTGTATTCTTCGCTATGAGCCGTGACGGTTTATTGCCAAAATCTTTTGCGAAAATTAACAAGAAGACAGAAGCACCAACATTTTCAGTTTGGTTAACAGGAATTGGTAGTGCTTTAATTGCCGGATTTATCGATTTAAAAGAATTGTCGAATTTAGCGAATATTGGAGCGTTATTAACATTTGCGATGGTTGGTGTAACTGTCATCATTCTTCGTAAAACGCACCCAAAATTACAACGTGGATTTATGGTACCACTTGTACCAATCTTACCGATTATTTCAGTTGCAAGCTGTCTATTCTTAATGGTAAATCTACCGTTAAAAACATGGATATACTTCGGTGTTTGGTTAGCAATCGGAGTGGTTGTATACTTTGTTTATTCGAAAAAACATAGTCATTTAAAAGACGATGGAAGTTCGCAAGATAGTTTAGAAAAAGCTAATTAAAGGGATATAAAGTTAGTAAGCCTTGTGCGTCTAGGGAGCGCGCAAGGCTTTTTCTTTTGGGGAAATAAAGGAGACCAATGTTATGTTGTCGAATTTTTATGTCGGAATATAAGAAGGGGTGGAAAGATGGAGACGAAAGTTGTCGTTGGAGCAGAGGGATATAATAATAACCCAGGTTGGTTACATACAAATGAGGATGAATTAAATTTATTAAAAAGAGAAACGTGGCTTAATAAATTTCAGCCTAATTCTTTATCGGTAATTTTAGCTGAACATGTATGGGAGCATTTATCGTATGAAGAAGGTATAGAAGCAGCTAAAATATGCTTTGAGTTTTTACAAGATGATGGTTATATTCGTTGTGCAGTGCCGGATGCATTTTTCCCCAATGAAGAATATCAGCGTGGTGTGCAAGTGGGAGGACCTGGCCCGTTAGATCATCCAGCTGCAAGTCATAAAATTGTACATAACTACAAAACGATTATATCTATGTTTGAAGCAGTAGGTTTTCAAGTAAAGCTTTTAGAATACTGTGATGAGAATGGCCAGTTTCATTATAGTGATTGGAAAGAGAACGGTGGACTTATTTATCGTTCGAAACGCTTTGATCATAGAAATCAGGATGGAAAGTTAGGATTTGCTTCGTTAATTGTGGATGCAGTAAAAGTTAATAAAGTGAAACTTTAATCAGTGGGGGGCTTCATCCCTCACTGATTATTAGCCCTCACCAATCGGGCTTTTACGGGCAGTTAATCTCCCACCTAACTTCTTTGTTCCAACTGCATTTTGAGGTGGGAGTCTTACTGCCCGTTAATGCGGGATAAATAAGAAGGGATGCACGGTAGTTTTCGTGCATCCTTTTTGTATGAAGGGCATGATAGATGCGGAGAATATTTATATGTTTATTTTGAAATGTGAACGAAATGTTTTAAAAAATGTATGAGAATTCATTGACACATATGAATGGACGCTCATATAATAAAGGTATAAGACATATGAATAGTTGTTCATATGTTCAAATAAAGAGGTGAGCTGTGATGGCTGAAAATAAAGTAGAAACGCAACAGGAAGCATGTTCTCAAACGGTAATTCACGAGGAAATCGTGGATCAAGTAAAACAAACAATTCCGACTGATGAAAGTTTAAGTAAAGTAGCAGAATTATTTAAAGTATTAGGTGACCGTACACGTACGAGAATATTACATGCATTATTTGAAGCTGAAATGTGTGTTTGTGATTTAGCTTATTTATTAGGAATGACGCAATCTTCAATCTCACATCAGCTTCGTGTATTAAAGCAAGCAAAGCTTGTAAAGAACCGTAAAGAAGGAAAGGTAGTTTATTACTCATTAGCTGATCAACACGTAATTCATATCTTCGAGCAAGCGTTTGAACACGTAAACGAGGAAGAATAAAAAAGCGAGGAGGGAGAACGATGGCAGAAGCATTAGTGAAAAAGAAACTTATGCTAGAAGGTTTAGATTGTGCAAATTGTGCAATGAAAATTGAAAAAGGTGTTGGGAATATAGAAGGGGTAACATCTTGTTCCGTAAACTTTGCAACAAAAACGATGCTTTTAGAAACACCGCAAAATAAAGAAAATCAAGTTGTTACGGAAGCGAAGCAACTTGTTACAAAATTAGAGCCACATATTAAAGTGCAAGAAGAGCAAAAAATAAAATCAGTAAAAGAAGTATTTGTATTAGAAGGCTTAGACTGTGCAAATTGTGCAATGAAGATTGAAAATAAGGTAAAGGAAATGCCAACAATTTCAGAAGCGACTGTTGATTTCGTATCAAAGAAATTACGAGTAGAAGTTGCAAATAAACGAGAACTTGAATCGACTGTACAAAATATAAAAAATGTTGTTCAAAAGTTAGAGCCTGATGTAAAAGTTGTTCGTGAAGAGGAAAAAGGACACGACCATGATCATGGTGATGGAAATGTGAAAAAGATGATAGGAAGATTAGTAGTCGGTGGAATTTTGACAGGAATTGCTGCGTTAGCCGGATTACCGCAAATGATAACAATTCCATTATTCGTCCTTGCTTATTTATTAATAGGTGGAGATATCGTTTGGAGAGCGGTAAGAAACATAACTCGCGGCCAAGTGTTCGATGAAAACTTTTTAATGGCAATTGCAACTTTAGGAGCTTTCGCGATTCAACAATATCCAGAAGCGGTAGCAGTTATGCTATTTTACCAAGTAGGGGAACTGTTCCAAAGTATTGCAGTAAATCGTTCTCGAAAATCAATTACGTCATTAATGGATATTCGTCCTGACTATGCAAATGTGAAAGTTGGAAACGAAACGAAACAAGTATCACCAGAAGATGTGCAAATTGGTGAGTATATTATCGTAAAACCAGGTGAAAAAGTACCGTTAGACGGGAAAGTAGTTGAGGGAACATCAATGATGGATACTTCAGCGTTAACAGGTGAGTCTGTACCGAGGGAAGTAGAAGTTGGTAATGACGTATTAAGTGGTTTTGTAAACCAAAATGGTGTATTAATTGTCGAAGTTACAAAAGAGTTTGGTGAATCCACTGTATCGAAAATTTTAGACTTAGTACAAAATGCAAGTAGCAAAAAAGCGCCAACAGAAAACTTTATTACAAAGTTTGCACGTTATTATACTCCTGTTGTAGTTATAACAGCAGCAATAATGGCATTTATTCCACCACTTATTTTAGAGGGTGCTACATTCTCCGATTGGATTTATAGAGCTTTAGTGTTCTTAGTAATCTCTTGTCCATGTGCGCTCGTTGTATCGATTCCTCTTGGATTCTTTGGCGGTATTGGTGGGGCATCTAAAAGTGGTATTTTAGTAAAAGGAAGTAACTATTTAGAAGCATTGAATGATGTGAAATATATCGTTTTTGATAAAACAGGAACATTAACAAAAGGTGTCTTTAAAGTTACGAAGATGGAGCCTAGTGAAGGTATCGCAGCTGAAGAGCTATTAGAATATGCAGCATTTGCAGAAGTATATTCAAATCATCCGATTGCACAATCTATTCGAAATGCATATGGAAAATCAATCGATGAAAATGCTATTGAAGACTATAGTGAAATTTCTGGTCATGGTACGGTTGTAAAAGTACAAGGAAAAGAAATTTTCGCAGGTAATGCTAAATTAATGAGCAAAGAAAACATTACATTTAAGCAACCAAATACAGTAGGTACACTAGTTCATGTTGCTGTAGATGGTAAATATGCAGGTTATATTGTTATCTCTGATGAGGTAAAAGAGGATTCAAAACAAGCAATTCAAAAGTTAAAAGAACTAGGTATTAAGAAGACAGTCATGTTAACTGGTGATGTAAAATCAGTCGGGGAAGCTGTTGGTAAAGAATTAGGTTTAGATGAAATTCATGCCGAATTATTACCACACCAAAAAGTAGAAGCAATCGAAAAAATTGATGCAGCAAAACGCGGTAAAGAAAAGATTGCATTCGTCGGTGATGGTATTAATGATACGCCAGTACTAGCAAGGGCAGACGTTGGTATTGCGATGGGCGGCTTAGGGTCAGATGCAGCAATTGAAGCTGCTGACATCGTTATTATGACTGATGAGCCTTCAAAAATTGTGACAGCAGTAAAAATTGCAAAACGTACACGTAGCATCGTATGGCAAAATATTATATTTGCATTAGGGGTAAAAGGGTTAGTGTTATTACTCGGCGCCTTTGGTATTGCAACAATGTGGGAAGCAGTCTTCTCAGATGTTGGTGTGACGTTACTTGCGGTATTAAATGCAATGCGTGTACTACGAGTAAAAGATTTATAAAAAAGAGGACGCAATTGCGTCCTCTTTTTTATTGGTTATTTTGTTGAAATTGACTCAAGAAAATAATATCAAATATTATTTTGTTTTTAAATAATTTAATATATAAATTTACAAAAATATAATATTCTTCTTATTATTTTAATATATTTTTTACAAATATCCATATAGTATTGAAAAATGGAGAAGTGGGGGAGGGACAAAACCCCACTGATTAAAGCTTCACTTTATTTTTGTATGTTTTTTTCAACCTGTTCTCGAACAGTTTGAATATAATTCATTTTATGATCCCAACATTCTTGGCTTAAATCGACAGGGTACTCTTCTGGGTTTAAAGTTCGCATATACTCTTCCCAAAATAGTGAGAGGCTGCGTTCATTATACTTTTGAATATCTAATATATTAGGTAATTCATACGCTCTTTTACCGTTAATGAAAATATCTTGATGTAGTTCGCGTGCTTCAAAGCTTGTTACGAATTTACTTATATATGTATGAACTGGATGAAACATTTTTAAACGCTCTTCTTTTCCGGGTTCTTCTGACTCTAAAGCAATATAATCGCCCTCTGCATGATCGTTAACACGGTTAATAATACGATAAACTCGTTTAAGTCCTGGGGTTGTAATTTTTTCAGGATTAGATGAAATCTTAATCGTATCATTTAATTTTCCGTCAGTATCTTCAATAGCGACTAGTTTATAAACAGCCCCTAATGCTGGCTGCTCAAAGGATGTAATCAGCTTTGTACCAACACCCCATACATCAATTTTTGCCCCTTGAGATTTCAAGTGCATAATCGTATATTCATCTAAATCGCTAGAAGCGATAATTTTTGTGTTTGTAAATCCAGCTGCATCAAGTTGTTTTCTGGCCTCCTTTGATAAATATGCCATATCACCACTATCAAGGCGAATACCATAAAAATCGATACGATCCCCGAACTCTTTTGCAACACGAATCGCATTTGGAACACCAGATTTTAATGTGTCGTATGTATCGACAAGAAATACACATTTTTTATGTGTTTCAGCATATTTTTTAAATGCAACATATTCATCGCGATATGCTTGAACGAAAGAATGGGCATGTGTGCCAGCTACAGGGATGCCAAATCGTTTCCCTGCGCGAACGTTACTTGTAGATGAAAAACCACCAATAAAGGCAGCTCGTGTTCCCCAAAGGGCAGCATCAAACTCATGAGCTCGTCTTGTACCGAACTCTAAAAGCTCATCATTATTTGCAGCGTGCTTCATACGTGCAGCTTTTGTAGCAATTAATGTTTGGTAATTTACAATATTTAAGAGGGCAGTTTCAATTATTTGTGCCTCGCCAAGCGGTGCATCAACACGTAATAATGGTTCGTTATTAAAAACAACTTCGCCTTCTTGCATACTACGAATCGTGCCAGTAAATTTCATGTTTTGTAAATAATGAAGGAAGTCTTCTTCAAATTGCAGCTCTGCTAAATAAGCGATGTCACTTTCGGTAAAGCTGAAATTTTCTATGTACTCTACAATTTTTTCAAGACCAGCAAAAACAGCATAGCCGTTTTCGAATGGAAGCTTTCGAAAGTATAGATCAAAAACAGAACGGCGAGTATGAATACCATCTTTCCAATATGTATAAGCCATGTTGATTTGATATAAATCTGTATGTAAGGCGTAGCTATCGTCTTTATAATGATTCATTGCGAAAACACCTCCGTAATTTGGTTATAGTATACCAATTTTTCCCCTTTCGTAGCAAAGAAGTAATAGGCGATTGAAGTCAAGAGAGAAAAAAATGAAATAATGCATATTTTTTAGAAAATTTACATTTATCAATTTATATTTCTCTAGATTTTATGTATTATTAGAGTAGTGGGGGTAATGAGAATGGAGGAGGACAATGCAACAAACATTAGAAAAAATAGGCAAGCAAGTTTTTTATAAACGGCTACAGCAAAAAATGACACAAGAAGAATTATGTCAGGGCATTTGTTCTGTCTCATACTTAAGTAAGATCGAAAATGGAAAGATTGAAGCATCAGAAGAAATTCTACAATTGCTCTGCGCAAGACTAGAAATTGCTGTGACGGATTTGAGAGATGTAGAAGAAGATGTGAAAGTGAAGTTGGACGAGTGGTTGAATGCATTAGTTCATTTGGACAAGCAACAAGTAGAGCGCATATACGAAGAGTTGCAAGGTGAAATGAAGCATGTGTTGGATTTTGAAATTATAAATTATTATAAACTGCTGTATACACGTTATTTAATGATGAAGCGGGATCTCCCTGCTGTTGAAGAAGAATTGGACGGATTGAAGAAAGTGTATAAGAAATACTCGCCTTTTCAGAAGATGTTATATACGTATAATAAGGCATTATTATATTCTGTGCAGTACAAATATACGCAGGCATTAGAATATCTGTTAAAGACGGAATCGATGGCGAAAGAGTTAGGGTATTATGAAACAGGAATATATTATAATTTGGCATTGACATATAGTCAGATGGAAATAGACCATATGACATTATATTTTGCTAATGTGGCATTAGAAGGTTTTAAAAGTGAATATAAATTTAGAAATATAATTAATTGTAAGTTTTTAATTGCGTTTAGTTATACTAGAAAAAAACAATATAATGAAGCTATGGAAATCTATAATCATATCATAAGAGAAGCAACTTCTTTTGCTGATAAAGATAATATTCTTTCTATTGCTTTAAATAATATTGGTTATCTGTACTACCGACAAAAAAATTATGCCAAGGCGAAAGAGTATTATATAGAATGCTTAAAGTATAAAAAAGAAGAGGATATGAATTATATTGATGCCATGTATGAGCTCTCGTTACAGTGTATTCAATTAGGAGAACTTGAGGAAGCGGCTGAATGGATTGAAAAAGGTATCCTTGCTGCAAGGAAAGATGATAGATACAAAGGGATGTTATATTTATTGTTAAATTTAAGATATAAATATTTTGAAGAAAGAGACCTCTATAAAAAATTTCTAGAAACAGAAGTAGTTCCTTTCTTTAAAACAGAGGAAAATATAAAAGATTTAAAGAAAGTATACTTAGAACTAGCTGAATACTTAGAAGAATGCTCAGATTTTAAAGAAAGTAATCGCTATTATAAATTAGCGATTACTTTATTAGAAGAGTAAAGAGGAGGGATAGTATGAAAAAGTTAATTGCAGGAACATTTGTGGTTATGGCAATTGCAGCTGTAGTATTGGATATTCAGTATGCTTGGAAGCCGGATACTCTAGGGCAAGAAGCTAAAACAGTTGAACAAATTAATTTATAAAAAAAACCCTTTCCCAACGGAAAGGGTTTTTTTCAATATTTGTTCCTCAAAATTCTACAAAACTTGAGAAAAAAATTATTTGAATTTTTAGTATATTAATAGTGGAAACATAATGCTAATATGAAATTACTCTTTTTCAAAAATTTTTTATTAGGGGGAAGGTTATATGAAAAGGAAGAGTTTAGCATTAGTTTTAGCGACAGGAATGGCAGTTACAACATTTGGAGGGACAGGCTCTGCGTTTGCGGATTCTAAAAATGTACTCTCTACTAAGAAGTACAATGAGACGGTACAGTCACCTGAGTTTATTTCTGGTGATCTAACTGGAGCGACTGGTAAGAAAGCGGAATCTGTGGTGTTTGATTACTTAAACGCAGCAAAAGGTGATTATAAGCTAGGGGAAAAGAGTGCGCAAGATTCTTTCAAAGTGAAACAAGTGAAGAAAGATGCAGTAACTGATTCAACGGTAGTGCGTATGCAACAAGTTTACGAGGGAGTGCCTGTATGGGGTTCTACTCAAGTAGCTCACGTAAGTAAAGATGGTTCTTTAAAAGTATTTTCTGGAACAGTTGCGCCTGATTTAGACAAGAAGGAAAAGTTAAAAAACAAAAATAAGATTGAAGGCGCAAAAGCAATTGAAATTGCGCAACAAGATTTAGGAGTAACACCTAAATATGAAGTGGATCCAAAAGCGGACTTATATGTATATCAAAATGGTGAAGAAACGACATATGCATACGTTGTGAATTTAAACTTCTTAGAGCCAAATCCAGGAAACTATTACTATTTCATTGAAGCGGAAAGCGGTAAAGTGTTAAATAAATATAATAAACTTGATCATGTAACGAATGATGATAAGTCATCAGTTAAGCAAGATGCTCCTAAACAGGAAGCGAAAGCGGTTGTAAAGCCTGTAACAGGGACGAATAAAGTTGGAACTGGTAAAGGTGTATTAGGAGATACAAAATCGCTTAATACAACGTTATCTGGATCGTCTTACTACTTACAGGATAATACGCGCGGAGCAACAATTTTCACATATGATGCGAAAAACCGCTCAACATTACCAGGAACATTATGGGCAGATGCAGATAATGTTTTCAATGCAGCGTATGATGCAGCGGCAGTAGATGCTCATTACTATGCAGGTAAAACATATGATTACTATAAAGCTACATTTAACAGAAACTCTATTAATGATGCAGGAGCGCCATTAAAATCAACAGTTCATTACGGAAGTAAGTATAATAATGCATTCTGGAATGGCTCACAAATGGTATACGGAGATGGTGATGGTGTAACATTCACTTCATTATCTGGTGGAATTGATGTAATTGGACACGAATTAACACATGCTGTTACGGAAAATAGCTCGGATTTAATTTATCAAAATGAATCAGGAGCGTTAAATGAAGCAATTTCTGATATTTTTGGTACTTTAGTAGAATTCTATGATAACCGTAACCCAGATTGGGAGATTGGTGAAGATATTTATACACCTGGACAAGCAGGAGATGCACTTCGTTCTATGAGTGATCCAGCGAAATATGGTGATCCAGATCATTATTCTAAGCGTTACACTGGTTCAAGTGATAACGGTGGCGTTCATACAAACAGTGGTATTATTAACAAACAAGCTTATTTATTAGCAAATGGTGGTACGCATTCTGGTGTAACTGTAACTGGTATCGGTAAAGATAAATTAGGTGCGATTTACTACCGTGCAAATACACAGTATTTCACGCAATCTACTACATTTAGTCAAGCGCGTGCTGGTGCAGTACAAGCTGCAGCTGATTTATATGGTGCGAGTTCTGCTGAAGTAACAGCAGTTAAGCAATCATTTAGTGCTGTTGGTGTAAACTAAGATATTTCTATTCGTAAGATATATATATTAATAGAATATACTTCAAAAAATAAAGAAGGAGCCTATGCTCCTTCTTTATTTTGTCTCCATTTTTTCCACAAATAAAACAATCCAACACAACCTGCGATTGTAATAATCCACTTCGCTTCATTTGTTCCGTTAATGACATGATATGCAGAATATACTTCAATCAATAAGGCCGGTATTTTCCCTATTGTGCTGGCAATACTGAAAGAGAGTAATGACATTTTGCCGAGAGCTGCAAATAAAGTAACGATACTGGACGGAATGAAAGGAATAAAACGAAAAGATAGGACGAGTAGAAATGCCTCTCTGCCTTCTACGTAAAGAAGACGTTCTACCTTTGGATACTTATTTACTTTATCGTGAGTGAACTTTTGAAGGCCTATGCGATAAATATAAAACGAGATAATAGCCCCTAATGCCTCACCTGCGATCGAAATGATTGTGCCATTTGTTACACCGAAGAGCTGTATATTAATGGCGGTCAAAAAAATACTAGGGATAAAACCTAAAAGACTGATGATGATGTTGATTAATATACTAAGTGGAATTGCGATTGAATAATAGTCTGTTAAGAAGTTTTGAATTGTTTCAGCCATTTTATAAAATCCTTTATCTTTTTTTGCATTACACCATATTTACATTGTATAGGCAAGTGCAAATTTACATAATGTAGAAAACAGTTGATAGAAAGGTGTTTTTATACCTTATATAGGTATAGGGTATATGAAAATAGGGGTATATTTAGTTTATTTAAAAAACACTCCATAAATCCTGTGTTTAAAGGGTTTATGGAGTGTTTCGATTGGTGTTTTCATCTGGGAAATAATTATAAAAACATGGGGGTATATTTTAAAAAGGGCGAAAAACAGTAATTTGATGAAAGGGGGGTGGAAAATATAGTGAAATGAATGAGGGATTTTAAAACTGTATCCATTTTTTCTTTGTGAAATTGACTTTTAGTGGAGTTACGATAATAATCATGGAAGAGGTGATACGATGAAACGATTAAGTAGTCTTTTCTTGAGTAGTTTATTGGCACTAATGCTGATTTTAAGTGGATGTGCAGGAAAAGAACAAAAAACAGAAAAACCAAAAGAGGATCATTCTACATCAGTAGAAAAAATTAGTGATAATATTTTAGATGAAATGGAAGGGCCACCTAAAAATGGTCATACGATTGAAAGGCATGTAGGCAAATCAGAAGAGGATTTGAAGAATCGTTTGAAGACAGATAAAGTTTCAGCGGCAAGTACATACTATGATAAGGAAACAGCGACAAAGGCTGTGAAAGATAGTTTAAAACAACATGATAAAGAAATTCAGGATTGGTTGAAAAACTCTAAAGAGGCTCGTCTTGTATTGAATACAACTCATTCATTCCCAGTTGGAAAAACAGTAATAAAGAAAAATATGAATGTAAAAGACAAACTAGTAAAGACTGTTACTGTTTTAGCGAGAGATAAATCAGGAAATCTAGGATTTAAGATTATTACTTCTTATCCATCAGATAAATAAAGGGGGGAGTATATATGTATCCAACATTACAATACTTTCTTAAATCGTACTGTACGTTAAGTATTCATGAGGATGAAATAGTAAGCGTGATGGAAGAGTTTATAGAGCAAGAGGACGAAGAGATTGTTTTGAAATTACGCGATGAATTAGTAAATATGAAGAAAAAGAACGCGTGGGAAGAAGCGTGCGTATTAGCTGCGAAGCAAGGCAATCGTGTGTGGTCTTTAGAAGAAACGAAAGATCATCTGGAAAATTTTTTACTATTATTGCAAAAGAAAAAGGCGTGAGTAGATCACGCCTTTTTGTATACGCTTTTTGAAATTTGTCCGTTTGATATTATCTCATTGTTTTGGGGCACTTTTATATACGCTTTTTGAAATTTGTCCATTTGAGAGTACTTCACCGTTTTGTGTTACTTTTTTATACGTAACCGCTGTTATTTTATCACCAGTATTACTAATTACTTGAGAAGAAACTTCAACATTTTTACCAGTATTTGTACCGAAAATACGTGTAGTAATACTACCGCCATTTGAAAATGCTTGAATGTAAATATGCTTACCTGTATTGTTTTTAAATTTTAAATCCGGACCATAATCTGCCACTGCTGCATCCTGCCCAAGTGGTAAATAATTTACGGGCATAGAATGATTGCTTCGAGAAACAATTCCTAAATCGGCCCTTAAAGCTGCGCTGTATAAAGTACTACTTACTTGGCAAACGCCTCCGCCTGCACTTTGTATAACTTTACCTTGTGAATATACTGCTGCGGATTTATAACCATGTGCAGCATCAGTTACGCCAACACGGCCATTAAAACTAAACGTTTCATCAGGTGCTACAATAACTCCACTTAAAGTATTAGCTGACTTATTTACGTTATAGGACTGATTTCCATTACGGCCAGCCATTGGGGTAGAGTATTCAGCAATCACTTCTTTAATCCCCATTTGTTGTATATCTTCTGTAGAACGTTCAGGTTTTATTAGTGTAACTGGTAATACAACATCGGGTGTGCCAGAAGTAATAGCTGCGCTTGTTAAATCGGTTAATTTTCCTTTATCAATTTTTTCCCCATTTTGACTTTGGCTAATATTTACTGTAGAGCCTTCAACACTTAATTCGGCGTTGACAGGATTTTTTAATGTTTCATTATATTTATCCTTTATAAAGGTTTCATAAGTTGTTGTATTTAATTGTGGTGTTAATTTATAGTCACGTTTTACTTCACCGTTTTCAGCTTGCTTACGCATGTTGTAACGATTCATTACGTTCCCTTCTTGTTCTTTAAAGATATTGTCGACAATATCCTTCTCTTTATAATCTACTCCTAAATCTTTCCACGTGTAATTTTGCTTATCATTTTGGAATACGTAGTTAAGAGATTTTTGATTTAATTCATTCATCTTTTGATTAACAAGGGCTTGAATATCTGCTTTATTTTTTCCATCAAGAGAAATACCTTCAAATGTAGTGTTTGGTAGTGCAGTTGTATTTAGTTGATTATTTAATTTGGATACATATTGATATCCACCAATACCACCAACACAAAGTAATATGCCACCAGCAATAGCGGAACCAATCAGTATTTTGCTTAGCTTCATTTATTTCCCCCAGAAAAATTTGTATAAATATATGTATTACATTTTTTGTATAAAAATGATGAAAATAACATTATGTACGTCCTAGTATACTATTATTTTCACTACGTGTGTAATGTTTTCATAAAAAACGTTACACTGCTGTAATAATTGTCTCTTTTTGTCACAATATGCATGAGAAATATGTTGAAAATTATAATAAAAAGGCTGCTTAGAAAAATCTAGCAGCCTTTTTATTATAATTTTTTATGCTCATTTTTATTCGTAACACCGAGATGTTCTTGAAGTGTTGTCGATATATCATTAACACTCTTTTCGTTTGGAACGTAATAATAAATACCACCTATATATTTATCAGTACCTTCCACTTGCAATTTATCCATTTTTAAATTTGAATCCATTGAATTTTTTGCAATAGTCATCATATCATCAAAAGTTAAATTTGTTTTTAAGTCTGTATCGACAGCATCTAATAGGCTTCCGATTTTATTAATGGAATTGAGAGATAGGGCTTTTTCAGCAATAGCCTCTAAAACAAGTTGTTGTCGTTGACCACGCATATAATCACTATCAATATGACGCGTTCTAGCTAGTGCAAGTGCTTCTTCTCCATTTAAATGTTGACGCCCTTTTTTTAGGTGAATTGCACCTGCTTCGTCGCTACTATTTTGTTCTGTGAACTCAACTGGAACGTCGACAGTTATACCACCTAGAGAATCAACAATCTTGATAAAGGATTTGAAATTAAATTTTACATAGTAATCAACTGGTACATCTAAAAATTTTTCTACTGTATCAATTGTGCTGTCTACACCACCAAATACATGTGCATGTGTAATTTTATCATATTTATCACGTGATTTAATGAAGACGCGTGAATCACGTGGAATGCTGACTAGTTTAACTGATTTATCATTTTTATTAATTGTTGCAAGTAGTAATGCATCTGTACGAGTCGCTTTTCCGTAACCTTTTTCCCTGATATCACTTTCATCAACACCCATGATCAGGACAGAAATATTATCAGTCATAGGTTTAACAGCTTTTTCACGTTTGCTGGATTTATCTCCTCGGCCGAGTTCAGAATAAGCGTTGCTTAAGACGGATTTTGCTTTACTGTATATATGGAAGGAATAGCCTCCTGCTCCCATTGCTACAATAAGTAAGGGAATAAGAATGAACCAAAGTAGGCGCTTTTTCTTTGAACGTCCTTTTTTGGCTCGAGTTTCGTTGTTAATGTCGGATTTCATCATTTTTTCTCCTTTAAAACAATCAAAGTGTATACATCTAGAAGCGTATTAAAACACATAAAAAATATTTTACGCTAAATAAAAGGTATTGTACATGTATAAAAAATAGATGTATTGATTATTTATCCCGCATTAACGGGCAGTAAAACTCCCACCTCAAAGTCCGGCGAATGCAAGGAAGTTAGGTGGGAGATAACTGCCCGTAAATGCCCGATTGGTGAGGGCTAATAATCAGTGGGGGATAGCCCCCTCTGATTAAAGTTTCACTTTATAAGACACCTATTCGTTATTGTATACAAAAGACAGGGATAAGAAAATGATAAAATTTTACCTAATTAAAGCATAATACTTACAATAATCGCAGATAAAATACTAACAAGAGTAGCGCCGTATAGTAATTTTAAGCCGAAGCGGGCAACAACATTTCCTTGTTCTTCGTTTAACCCTTTTACCGCACCGGAAATAATTCCAATGGAAGAAAAGTTGGCAAAAGAAACGAGGAAGACAGAAATAATACCAACTGTACGGATAGAGAGAGTGCTGGAAATTTTACTAAGATCCATCATTGCTACAAATTCATTTGTTACAAGCTTTGTTGCCATAATGCTACCCGCTGTGACAATTTCAGAACTTGGTACGCCGATAAGAAATGCAATAGGGGCGAATACATAGCCTATTAATTGTTGGAAAGTAATGCCGAATATAATGAGGAATAGGTCATTAATGCAACTCATTAATGCGACGAATCCAATGAGCATAGCACCGACGACAATTGCTACACGAAAACCATCAAGAATGTATTCTCCAAGCATTTCAAAGAAACTTTGTTTTTCCCCTTTTATTACCAAAATGTCTTCATCATCGTTAACGTCGTAAGGGTTAATAATGAGTACGATAATAAAACCACTAAATAAATTGAGAACGAGTGCGGTTACTACATATTTTGGTTCAATCATTGTCATATAGGCACCGACAATGGACATAGATACTGTTGACATAGCAGAGGCGCAAAGTGTATATAGTCGATGTTTTGGAATTTGGGCTAATTGTTTTTTAACCGTAATAAAAACTTCTGATTGGCCGACAATAGCGGAAGCGATGGCGTTGTAAGATTCTAATTTCCCAAGACCGTTTATTTTACTAAGAAAGAAACCAATCCAACGAATAAAGAATGGTAGTATTTTGAAATGTTGCAATATACCAATTAAGACGGAGATAAAGACAATCGGTAATAATACGTTAAGGAAAAATGGCATTTCCCCTTTATTTGCAAGACCGCCAAATACAAAGTTTATACCACTGGCAGCATACTCAAGTAGCCTCGTAAACAGGCTAGAAATTACCGTAATAAGTATGAGACCAATTTCTGTATTTAATAATAAATAGGTTAAAATTAATTGTATAATAAGCATGATAAAAATTGGTTTAAATTTAATATGTTTCTTATTGTTGCTAGCAATATAAGCAAGGAAGAAAACAACGATAAGTCCCACGAAAAAAGTAATAAATTTCATAGTAAGCCCCCTAAAAGAGATATTCTGCTATATATGTTTTTCATTTCAAGGGAGAATATGCATCTTTGGTAAAGAAAGGAATAGAGAGAGCATGAATATATGTAGAGTGCACCACGTTGCAATTATTTGTTCGAATTATGAACTGTCAAAGGATTTTTATACTCGGATATTAGGTTTTAAAGCGATAAATGAAGTATATAGAAAAGAACGAGATTCTTATAAGTTAGATTTATGTGTAGGGGAAGAGTATCAAATTGAATTATTTTCATTTCCAAGTCCGCCTGAGCGCCCAAGTTTTCCAGAAGCAGCTGGACTTAGACATTTAGCATTTGCTGTTACAAATATAGAAGAAGCTGTAAACCATTTAAAACAATGCGGTGTGGAGACTGAAGCGATACGTATGGATGAAATTACGGATAAAAAATTTGTCTTTTTCCAAGATCCTGATGGCTTGCCTTTAGAATTGTATGAGGCTTGAAATTGGTGAATTTTATATAGGGTTGCTTTCAAATAAATGAAGAAACTAAAGTGAAACTTCTTTTTTAAAGGAGGTGTAACTTTAGCTAAGAAAGCTAAAGGGCATATGTGGATATTTTAAAATTACTGATGGTAGCCATCCTTATTGCGTTAACAGCATTTTTTGTGGCTGTTGAGTTTGCAATTATTAAGGTGCGTAGCAGTCGTATTGATCAACTCGTTAGTGAAAAACGACGAGGAGCATTGGCAGCTAAAAAAGTAACTTCGAATTTAGATGAGTATTTATCAGCATGTCAGTTAGGTATTACAATTACTGCTTTAGGGCTTGGGTGGTTAGGAGAGCCCACTATAAAACATATACTCGAGCCGTTGTTTTTAAAACTACACTTATCTCCTGCAATTGCAAGTACAGTTTCATTTATTATTGCCTTTGCAGTTATTACGTTTTTACATGTTGTCATTGGTGAACTTGCTCCGAAGACGCTCGCTATACAAAGGGCAGAGCAAGTTAGCTTATTATTATCGAAGCCAATTATTTACTTTTACCGAGTAATGTATCCGTTTATTTGGGCTTTAAATGGTTCTGCAAGGCTTGTAACAGGGTTATTCGGATTACATCCGGCTTCTGAACATGAAGTAGCTCATTCGGAGGAAGAATTACGATTAATCTTATCTGAGAGTTATGAGAGTGGAGAGATTAATCAAAGGGAATTTAAATATGTAAATAATATTTTTGAATTCGATAATAGAGTCGCAAAGGAAATTATGGTACCTCGTACGGAAGTTGTAGGTTTATATGAGGACGAACCATTTGAAACACATATTAAAATAATCGCACAAGAAAAGTACACGAGATATCCCGTATTTGGTGAAGATAAAGATGAAATTATTGGGATGGTTAATGTAAAGGATTTATTTATTCGTTATATGGATGGTAATCGAGACGAGGGGTGCTCGATTACACCATATACAAGGCCAGTTATTGAAGTGTTAGAAAATATCCCTATTCATGATTTGCTATTACAAATGCAAAGAAAACGAATTCCATTAGCTGTATTATATGATGAATATGGTGGTACAGCGGGGATCGTTACACTAGAAGATATTTTAGAAGAAATTGTTGGAGAAATCCGAGATGAATACGATGAAGATGAACACCCGCCTATAGAGCATATAAGTGAAGGGTGTAAAATCGTAGAGGGAAAAGTGCTTATTAGTGAAGTAAATGATTTATTTGGCATACACTTAATCGCTGATGATGTAGATACAATTGGTGGCTGGATTATGGTACAAAAACAGATCGTTGCTGAAGGAGATATTATTGAAAAACACGGCTTTTCTTTTAAAGTTCTTGAAAAGGATATGCATCAAATTAAGCGAGTTGAAATAAAGAAAGTAGAAGAATGAATGGATTTTCTATTATATAAACTTTAATAAAAAGTATATATAGAAAAATAAATGTTTGCGCTTTCAAAAAAGGTGCTATATAGTGAAAGTGGATACTGAAGAATTCATTTAATGATACTCGTATTTTATAGGGCGAATTCTTTAGATAAGGATTTAGAATGAAAAGTATAGGTGATGAAAAATGATAGCAACGAAGGATATACGTATAGAAAAAGATTTTTTAGGTAAAAAGGAAGTACCGAGTGTAGCTTATTATGGTGTACAAACATTACGTGCCGTAGAAAACTTTCCTATTACAGGATACCGCATTCATCCGTCACTCATTACGGCAATGGCAATTGTAAAAAAAGCGGCAGCGCTTGCGAATATAGATACAGGTTACTTAGCTAAAGATATCGGACAAGAAATTGCAGAAGCGGCACAAGAGATTGTTGATGGAAAGTTCCATGATCAATTTATCGTAGACCCGATTCAAGGCGGAGCAGGTACTTCAATTAATATGAATACTAATGAAGTAATTGCAAATAGAGCGCTGGAACGTATGGGATACGAAAAAGGTGAATATGCGAAAATTAGCCCAAACACTCATGTGAACATGGCCCAATCAACAAATGATGCGTTCCCAACTGGGATTCATATAGCAACTCTTATGATGCTGGAAGAACTTCTTGTTACAATGGAAGAACTTCACTCTGCTTTTCATGATAAAGCAAAAGAGTTTGATCACGTTATTAAAATGGGGCGTACGCATTTGCAAGATGCAGTTCCAATTCGCCTTGGGCAAGAATTTGAAGCATATAGCAGAGTGCTAGAGCGTGATATAAAAAGAATTAAACAGTCTCGTCAACATTTATACGAAGTTAATATGGGTGCGACAGCTGTCGGTACGGGATTAAATGCAAACCCTACTTATATAGAACAAGTTGTGAAGCATTTACGAACTTTTAGTGGTTTCCCTCTTGTTGGTGCAGAGCACTTAGTTGATGCGACGCAAAACACAGATGCATATACAGAAGTATCTGCAGCACTAAAAGTATGTATGATGAATATGTCTAAAATTGCAAATGACCTTCGTATTATGGCGTCTGGTCCACGTGTTGGGTTGGCGGAAATTCAATTACCAGCTCGTCAACCAGGTTCATCTATTATGCCGGGTAAAGTAAATCCAGTTATGGCAGAAGTAATTAACCAAGTTGCTTTCCAAGTAATTGGAAATGACCATACAATTTGCTTAGCGTCAGAAGCTGGCCAATTAGAGTTAAATGTAATGGAACCGGTATTAGTATTTAATTTAATTCAATCCATCAGTATTATGAATAACGGTTTCCGTGTATTCCGTGAATACTGTATAAAGGGAATTACAGCGAATGAAGAGTTGCTTAAGCAATATGTTGAAAAAAGTGTTGGAGTTATTACAGCAGTTAATCCTCATATTGGTTATGAAGCAGCTTCTCGCATTGCACGTGAAGCAATTGCGACAGGAAAATCTGTTAGGGAGCTATGTTTAGAACATGGTGTACTTACAGCAGAAGAGCTTGATATTATTTTGGATCCATACGAAATGACGCATCCTGAAATTGCTGGTGCTTCTTTATTAAAGACTAAAAAAATGTAATGTAAAAAGCACCGATCCATTTGGATCGGTGCTTTTTTTAGAAGATATTAAATACAGAGTTAAGTTGAAGTAAGCTAATAATAGCTAAGAAGATTAAACTATATTTCATTACTATTTTAAATAGAGCAGATTCTTGACCAACTAGTCCAACTGCTGCACAAGCAACTGCTACAGATTGTGGTGAAACCATTTTTGCGATTGTACCACCAACTACGTTTAATGAAACGAGAGTAGATGGTACGATGTTTAACTGATCGGCAGTTACTGCTTGAAGTGGTGCGAATAATGAACCACTTGATACGACTGAACCTGTAATGAATACGCCAATCCATCCTAAGATTGGAGAAAGAACTGGGAATGCATTTCCTGTAGAAGAGAATGCAAGTCCAAGTGTAGATGACATACCAGAGTAGTTTTCTACGTAAGCTAAAGCGATAACGCTACAAATTGTATATACTGGAACTTTTAGTTCTTTTATTGTTTCGATCATTAATTCTTTAATCATTTTGCCGTTTACACGGTAGACGATAAGTGAAACGATGATTGCTAATACAATCGCAGTAGTTGTAGAAGAGAATACATCTAGTTTGAAAATCGCTGCGAAAGGTGTATCAGCCTTTGTAATTGGTGCAGTTTTCATAACCGCATTATGAAGACCAGGGAATTGAATGTTAAATACTAAGTTTGCCAATGGACCATCCGGAGCAAATAAAGCTTTAATTGGTTTTAAATTAAAGATTGTTACAAATGCAGTTAAGAATACGAATGGGGACCAAGCATATAAAATTTGATTGAATGTATGAGATTCTTTTTCTTCTTGTTTTTCTTCTTTAGCAGAAGATTTTGGTTGCCAAACACGTAAGAATAATGTAAGAGCGACCATACTTACGACTGCTGCGAAAATATTAGTAAGTTCAGCGCCTAAGAAGTAAGTCACAAGGAACTGAGTAATTGCGAAAGAAACACCACTTACAAGAATACCTTGCCAAGTTTCTTTAATGCCTTTAAATCCATCTACCATTGAAACAAGTAAGAACGGTAAAACAATGCTAATGAATGGCAAAATGTAAACAGCTTGACGACCGACAGTTAATGCATCTAGCCCAGTTAATTGTGCAGGTACTGTAACTGGAATACCCATAGCACCCATAGCACCACCAGCGATATTAGCTACTAAGCAAATACCTGCTGCTTTTAATGGATTAAAGCCCATACCTACAAGTAATGCAGCTGTAATAGCAACTGGAACACCGAAACCAGCTGCGCCTTCTAAGAAAGCACCGAAAGAATAAGCGATTAATAATACTTGTAAACGCTGATCATTTGTAATACTTGAAATGCTATCACGAATGACATTGAATTGTTCTGTTTTAACAGTTAATTTGTAAAGGAAGATAGCTGCGATAACGATAGTACAAATTGGATAAAATCCAGATAAAACACCGAATCCGGCAGATGCTACAGCTACAGTTGCGGGCATTTTATAAACAAATATAGCAAGAATAATAGCGACGATCACACTATAAAGCCCAGCCATGTAACCTTTCATTTTGAATCCCACTAAACAAATAATGAAGCAAAAAATTGGGAGTGCTGCGATTAGTGCAGATAACCAAATATTGTTTAATGGGTCATAAATTTGTGTCCAAGTACTCATAATAATGACAACTCCTATCTATTATATGTGAAGAAATTCACATTGTTTGTGAAACTATTCACAATCAACTTACATGCTTAGTATATTCTCCTTCAACACTATTGTCAACGTGAAAAAGTATAATTATTCCATAATAGTATTAAAAGTAACATTTTGTTCATAAAGTAGACAAAAAGCGTAATCAAATTGATTTGAATACGCTTTTATAAATTATTGACATATTCTTTCATTTTTTCATATGTCATTGGTCCTACATGCTTATATTGAATGACACCGTTTGTATCGATGACAAAAGATGTTGGAATGCTGATGATTTGATATGCGGCACTTGCCTGGCCTTTCTGATCTAATAAGACGGGGAAGGTATATTTGTTTTCTTCAAGAAATTGTTTTACATTGTTCGGGTCTTTTTCAGTAGCTGTCGCATTTACAGCAACAATTTCAATCCCCATATCTTTAGTATCGTGATAAAACTTTTCCATATCAGGCATTTCTATTTTGCATGGACCACACCAGCTTGCCCAAAAATTCAATATTACTTTTTTTCCTTTATAGTCTGTAAGGCGAACTTCTTGACCAGTGGTTGTTTCTAGAAGGAAATTGCGGGCAACATTGCCAACTTCAGTTCCAATGGGGGTGTTTGATTTTGAAGCTATATCTTCTTTGTTGTCTAATAGGAAGTGATCGATAATAGTCCAGCCAACCGCAATGCTAATTAACGCAATAATAAACCATTTTTTAATATTACATCATCCTCCTTACTTAAATTTCCTTTTTATCGTAACAAAGTGGTTAAATATGGTCAAATTACTTTACGATAGGTTATCAATTATGGACGATATTTTACAATATCATTACTGTACATTTCAGTAAGGTGAAAATATAACAAAAAGCCTGATAAAACAACGTTTGTAAGCAAAGTATTGCTAGCCCTTTGTTTTGCTTTTTTATTGTATCATATAGTATAATATTCAAAATCAGGTGGGATTTTTTCTTGAACTGTGTGCTGATAAAAGTCGGAAAATTTTCTCAGCATTATAGGTTGATAAAGTTATGTCGTAACAGGAAATATAAGAACAGATATATAAATAAATAAAGAGAAAATAAAAAATGAAAATGAGGGGAATTTTATGAACCAAAACCAATTTGACTGTCGTATTTCAGAAGAAGACGTACAGATGTTAAGAGCATTAGCTCATCCACTTCGTCTACGTTTAGTAATGGAACTGATGCAGCGTGGAACATGTAATGTAACACAATTACAAGAGGTATTAGAAATTCCGCAATCAACTGTTTCGCAGCATTTAACGAAATTAAAACAAAATAAAGTAGTACGCTTTGAGAGACGCGGGTTAGAAGTGTACTATCAAATTCATAACGATAAAGTAAGTGAAGTAGTAAAAACATTATTTTCTTAATTTTTGAATATTATGGAAAAAAGACGTGTGAAATATACGTCTTTTTTATTTGGAAAGGATCTAATAATAGGAAGATTTGAGAGCGTATATATTAGCGCGTTAGAAAGAAACAAACTATCGGTTGAAGTGCTAAATTGACGGAATATATTCTGAAGGGATATGAAAAGATAGAAAGGAGTGTTGTAAGCCAAAGGAGGAATAATATAATGGATGTAAAACGTGTGAAACAGATATTATCTTCTTCAAGTAGAATTGATGTTACATACGAGGGAGTCCCCGTATGGATTGAGAGCTGTGATGAGCAGAAGGGTAGTGCTCAAGTGTATGACGTATCCAACCCAGGAGAGAGCGTTCACGTGGATGTCACGGCTTTAGAAGAGATGTAATAGAAAAGACGCTTCTAATTGTAGAAGCGTCTTTTTTATTTACTATTCCATCATATGTGCAATTTTCTTAGAGAACATAAGAAGTACTAATCCTAGCACGATTACGATAACACCGATGCTTGCGAATACTTCTAAATATCCTAAAGATTGAGTGAAAGCAGCTAATTGTCCTGCTAATAAGTTTGCAAAGCCAGTACCAGCTAACCATACACCCATTAATAAAGAGGCTAATTTAAGAGGTGCGATTGCACTTACCATAGATAAACCGATTGGTGATAAGAATAATTCACCGATTGTGTGGAACATGTAAGTGAATACAATGAATAGTAAGTTTGCTTTCATTGTAATGTTACCTTCATCGCTACCAGTTTTTAGAACAGCTAAAGTTAAAACTAAGTACCCGATTCCTAGTAAAATCATACCAAAAGCCATTTTTGTAGGAATTTTTAAATCACCATTTTTTGTTTTTGAAAGTTTAATCCATAATGCAGAAACTGGTAATGCTAGTAAGATAATGAATAGTGGGTTTACAGATTGGAACCAAGGTGTTGGAATTGTAAATCCACCAATTGTACGATCCACGAACTTATCTGTGTAAAGTGTTAAAGAACTACCAGCTTGTTCAAATCCTGCCCAGAAGAATACAACGAAACAAGTTAAAATTAAAATTGCAGTTGTACGCTTTTTCTCTTGTGTTGTTAAAGGTTTTTTCTCAATAGGTTTTGCATTTTGTTCTTTAGATTTTTTACCGACAACAGTTGTTCCAGCTGATCCTAAGTAACGAGGTGCTAATAAGTTAAATGTAATCTGTCCAATGATCATACCGATACAAGCTGTTAAGAAACCGTATCTATAATCTGTGAAATAACCGCAAATGAATGGAGCGATAAGAGCTCCTAAGTTAATTCCCATGTAGAAGATAGTGAAGGCACTATCACGACGAGAATCATTTTCGCTATATAATTGACCTAATAAAGTCGAAATATTTGGTTTGAAGAATCCATTACCGATAACTAATAATCCTAAGCCTAAGAAAAGTCCAGTTTTCGTGTTCATGGAAAATAGTACAAAGTTACCAATCGCCATAATGATACCGCCGATGGTAATGGCGTGTCGTTTCGTAATGAAATGGTCAGTTAGCCAACCACCAATAATCGGTGTGAAGTATACTAACATTGTGAAAATACCGTAAATCTGTACAGCAACTGCTTTATCAAAGCCTAAACCGCCACTTACTAAGCTCGTTGTTAAATAAAGAACTAATAAGCCACGCATTCCGTAATAACTAAATCTTTCCCATGCCTCTGTAAAGAACAACAAATATAATCCTGGTGGATGTTTTTTTGGTGATTGTTGCTCTCCAGCTTTGTCTAATTTTAAAGCTGCATCCATGTTTGTTTCCCCCTAATCCTGTATAACGGATATTTATGTAATTATTTTAATTCACAAAATATTTAGAAGTCAATAGAATTATATGGAAATAGCAAGAAAATTTATGAAAAAATCTATTTTTCTTCAACCGTTATTATATTTTTCCCTGAAAACAAGATAATAAGCGTTTTCAAATGTAGTAATTGAATTCTAAAATAAAGTAAAATAATGATAAATCAGAAAATTTAGATTAGAATATTTATTCTGATATAGAGAAAATATTCTATATTTATTTTTATAATATAACATATCGGGAATAAAAATACAAAATGAAATAATGTGACACTTCAGTGAAATGAAAAAACCAGCTCCATAAAAGAGGGAGCTGGTTACAATGAAATTATTTAACAAAGCGTTTTTCAATGTCGTCTAGTAGTAAGTTAGCAGCCATTACACCGCCAGCTGTATTCCAAATAACGTCGTCAACTTTGTATGCTTTTCCGTTCTTTACTGCATTTAAGTTTTTAAAGAGAGGGTCGTTTATATATTCTTTTTCTAGTTCAGAACCTTTTTTCTCATTGCCTTTATCGAATGTGAAGTAGAATAATACATCGCCATCCATTGCCGAAATACGCTCTTTAGATACGTTACGTTCTGCGAAATCATCTTTGTTTTGATCTCCAGGACGTTTAAATCCAAGTTCTTTTAAAATAACACCAGAGAATGTATCGCCATGATAAATACGAACATCACCAGGCATAAAGCGTACCATAGAAATTTCTTGATTTACTGTATCACCAAGTTTGCCTTTTAAATCTTCCATACGTTTTCCGTAATCAGCTAAAACTTTTTGACCTTCTTTTTCCTTATTTAAAGCTTTTGCATAAAATTTGAAGTTATCTTTCCATTCACCACGTAATGTTTCCGAGAACACAGTAGGTGCGATTGCTTTTAGTTGCTCGTACACTTTTTCGTGACGCATTTTGTTACCGATAATTAAGTCTGGTTTTAAAGAAGCAATCGTTTCAACGTTAACTTGTCCTTCGTCGCCAACAACTTTTACATCTTTCATTTTGTCCTTAATATGTGGATACCACGGATCACCAGTCCAAGACTTTACAGCACCAACGGGTTTCACACCTAATTCAAGTAAAGCTTCAGTTCCTTCATTCGTTAAAATAACTACACGTTTTGGATTAGCAGGAACTTCTGTTTTACCCATTGCGTGTTCAACGGTAATCATTTCTTTTTTATTATCTTCTTTTGTTGATTCTTCTTTGTTATTTGATTTTCCACAAGCACTTAAAAGAAGTGAAAAAGCTAGTAGAAATACAAATACTGTAAACGATTTCTTTTGCATGAAATTCATTATGTACCCCCTACATGTTGAGAATATTTTTCAATAGCAAGCATGATATTAAGCTTTTATCTTTTGATTGTCAATATATATTACTGAAAATAGTTCTCATTATCGTTGACAATGAGAATTAAGTTGAAATACACTTACAACGTATCATTATACATTGAAGGGGAAACGCTGCATGTTATTAAAAACAAATCAAGCAAAATGGATTGGATTATTTGTTGGAATCGTTGCAGTCGTTATTTGTATTTGGGGAAGTATTATTTTCGGATATACAAATACGAGCTGGAAATTAGCTTTAGATGCTTTTTTCCATTTTAATGGTTCAAATGAGCATATTATTATTCAAAATGTGCGTCTACCAAGGGCGTTAATTGCAGCAAGTGTTGGTGCTAGTTTAGCCATTGCGGGTTGTTTGATGCAAACTTTAACAAAGAATCCGCTTGCTTCTCCAGATTTTATTGGATTAAATTCAGGCGCTGCGTTCTTTATAGTTGTAGCAATTGTACTCTTTTCCGTGACATCATTATCAGCTTTCACATGGATTGCCTTTTTAGGAGCGGCAGTTGCAGCAGTACTTGTATTTGCCTCTAGTTCTTTAGGAAAAGAAGGGACAACGCCTCTTAAGTTAACATTAGCAGGTGTAGCGATAAGCGCTTTATTTTCATCATTAACACAAGGGTTACTTGTATTAAATGAAAAAGCATTTGAAGAAGTGTTATTTTGGCTTGCCGGATCTGTGCAAGGAAGAAAGTTAGAGATTTTACAATCAGTATTCCCGTATTTATTAATAGGCTGGATTGCATCTTTTATGATGGCAGGGAAAGTAAATACATTAATGATGGGGGAAGATGTTGCAAAGGGGCTCGGACAACGAACGATTTTAATGAAATCATTCGTGTTACTTATTATTGTACTGTTGTCTGGTGGTTCAGTTGCGGTTGCTGGTCCAATTGGATTTATTGGCATCGTTACTCCTCATTTCGCAAGAACTCTTGTTGGGGTAGATCACAGATGGAGAGTACCCTATAGCGGATTGTTAGGTGCAATACTATTAATCTTGGCTGATATAGCAGCAAGATATGTCATTATGCCACAAGAAGTACCAGTAGGGGTTATGACAGCATTTATCGGGGCCCCATTCTTTATTTATATTGCACGTAAGAGAGGGCTTAGCAAATGAAGAAGTATATTCCGTTTCGTATTGGAAAAGGCGAGCTCTCGTTTTTAATGTATAAACGAGCTTGTCTCGTCTTATTGAGTTTACTAGTTGTTTTAATAGGATTATTTTTTGCGAGTGCAGGTATGGGGGATATGAAAATTGCTCCTTATGACGTATGGCAAGCGATTACCGGAAATGGCGATGCGATGTCAAATATGGTTGTAAATAAATTTCGTATGCCGCGTATTTTAATTGCTATCCTCGTAGGAATTGCGCTTGCGGTAGCGGGCTGTATTTTACAAGGGCTCGTTCGAAACCCACTTGCTTCTCCTGATATCATCGGAATTACGGGCGGGGCAAGTGTTGCAGTTGTACTCTTTTTAGCTATATTTAGTGATAAAAACAATGCGTTAACAGTAAGCATTCATTATATGCCGCTAGCAGCTTTTGCTGGGGCAACAATTGTAGCGTTTTTTGTATATTTATTTGCCTGGAAAAATGATGGATTATCACCGATTAGTCTTGTTTTAATTGGTGTTGGATTTTGGGCATTAACGAAAGCAGCAACAACTTTATTTATGTTGTTAGCACCAATTTATCAAGCAAGTCAAGCGAATGTATGGATCACAGGTACTGTTTACGGTTCTTCATGGCAAAATGTTATGGTACTTGCGCCGTGGGTTCTCATTTTAACGACAATATCATTTATCGCTGCGAGACATTTAAATGCACAAGAGCTAGGGGATGATATAGCAGTGGGACTTGGTGTTCCTTTAACGAAGTCGCGTGTATTTATGTTGTTACTTAGTACAGCTTTAATTGGCGGGGCAGTTGCCTTTGCAGGAGGAATTGGATTTGTTGGTTTAATGGCACCTCATATTTCGCGAAGATTAGTTGGCTCTTTCTACGGTGCATTGCTCCCAGTTGCGGCGATTATCGGTGCAATTCTAGTACTCGCTGCAGATTTAATTGGGCGTACAGTTTTCACACCACTTGAAATTCCAGCAGGGGTATTTACATCAGCAATTGGTGCACCTTATTTTATTTATTTACTTTATAAAAGTCGGAATTCATAAAGGGAGATGAATATGCAAAAAGCATTGGAGACGAAACGCTTGACGCTGTCGTATGGTGAAACGATTATTATTGATGAGCTGAATTTAGAAATTCCAAAAGGGGAAATTACAATCTTCATCGGTTCTAACGGTTGTGGGAAATCAACTTTATTACGTTCACTAGCTAGATTATTAAAGCCAACAACCGGTGACATTTTGTTAGATAATCAAGCAATTCAAAGTATGCAAACGAAGCAAATCGCTCGTCAAATGGCGATTTTACCGCAAGGGCCACAAGCACCGGAAGGACTTACGGTATTACAACTTGTAAAGCAAGGACGTTATCCATATCAAACATGGCTGAAGCAATGGTCCGAAAAAGATGAGGAAATGGTACAAAAAGCGCTTGCTGCAACGGGTATGACAGAATTTGCTGAGCGTGATGTTCATGCCCTTTCAGGTGGACAACGTCAACGTGCTTGGATTGCAATGACCCTTGCACAAGATACAGATATTATTTTGCTTGATGAGCCGACTACATATTTAGATATGACGCACCAAATTGAAGTGTTAGATTTATTATTCGAATTAAATGAAACAGAGCAAAGAACGATTGTTATGGTATTGCACGATTTAAATTTGGCATGTCGTTACGCAGACAACATTGTAGCTATTCAAGATAAACAAATATATGCGCAAGGTAAACCAGAAGAAGTTATTGACCAGAAGTTAGTTCGGGATGTATTCCGTATGGAGTGTCAAATAAGCGCTGATCCGTTATTTGGGACACCGCTCTGTATCCCGCATGGAAGAGGAAGACGTGTACTTAAAGAGGCTGTTCAGGCGATGAGATAACGAAAAAAGACGATGAGGATTCATCGTCTTTTTTACCCCGCTATTTGAGGACAGTAAGATCCCCATCTCAAAATTCAGCGAAAGCAAAGAAGCTGGTTGGGGGATCAACTGCCCGTAAAAGCCCGATTGGTGCGGGCTAATAATCAGTGGGGGATGAACATCCCCCACTGATTAAAGTTTCACTTTATTTTCGGCAAGAAAATAATAGAAAAAGGGGAATACGTAAACGTCGTTCATATTCTTCTTCATCTTGAAAACAGTTTCGATTTGGTGTAGCTTCTTTTAAGCTTGTAATCGTAAATCCGGCTTGTTGTAATAATGTAAAATATTCTTCCGTAGTCCGGTGATATTTAATAACTTCTTGATCAATCCATGGCTCAACTCGTTTTCCTGTTTCGAAATAATCATCGACGAGCCAACTAGTTCTTTTACCACTCGTTTGCAAGCTTTCAAATGAGGAGGTAATAACGGGATGTTGAACGCTAAAGGTGAAGGTTCCGTTTGTTTTTAAAGTTTGAAACACATTTTGAAAAATGATATCAAGGTGTTCAATATAATGTAAGGCGAGTCTAGATGTTACTAAATCAAAAGTAGAAGGAGGGTATGTGTAGTCTTTGAGGTTTAAAAAATGAACGGTGCCATTTTTATTTTCTAGTTGTTTTTTAGCTTTTTCATACATAAGCTCGGAGCCTTCAATACCAGTGTAAGAGTGGCATCCATGTTCTAATAATTCTTCGCCGAATTTAGCATCACCACAACCTAAATCGAGGATTTGTTTTCCTGTTACATTGCCAATGAGCTGAAAGAATGCTGGTTTTTCAAGGGATTCGTTTGGACTATTTTCTCGATATCTTCGCTGCATATATTGCTCAAAAAATGCTTCGTTATTATATACATCAGATTCAGTAAATGCCATGTTTAAAGCCTCCCTAAATATTTTTTTAATTCTATCAAATATGAAAAGTAAATGATAGATTTCTTGTAATGAATCATATATAATCTAAAATTGTAAGCGGTTTCTTTAAACTATTTTTCTATAATAAATTCTGAAAACGTGTTAAGCTAGTAGAGGGATTATTAGAACTATTAAGATAATAATCCGCTTACATGAACGATGGGAGGCTTCACGATGTCTAGTAAAACACTTGCAAACTTTTTAGAAGAAAATTTAGAGGATTTAAAATCAAAGGGGCTTTATAACGTAATTGATCCGATTGAAAGTCCAAATGGACCGATTATTACAATTGGCGGAAAAGAATATATTAACTTATCTTCAAACAACTATCTTGGATTAGCGACTGATAATCGCTTACAAGAAGCAGCAATTGGTGCAATTCATAAGTACGGCGTTGGAGCAGGAGCTGTTCGTACAATTAACGGTACTTTAGATTTGCATATTAAATTAGAAGAAACAATTGCAAAGTTTAAACATACAGAAGCAGCAATTGCTTATCAATCAGGATTTAACTGTAATATGGCAGCGATTTCAGCTGTTATGGATAAAAATGATGCGATTCTTTCAGATGAATTAAACCATGCATCTATTATTGATGGTAGTCGTCTATCAAGAGCGAAAATCATCGTTTATAAGCATTCTGATATGGAAGATTTACGCAAAAAAGCAATCGAGGCAAAAGAATCAGGTCTTTATAATAAATTAATGGTTATTACAGACGGTGTTTTCTCAATGGATGGAGATATTGCAAAATTACCAGAGATTGTTGAAATTGCAGAAGAGCTGGATTTAATGACATATGTAGATGATGCACACGGTTCAGGTGTACTTGGCAAAGGTGCAGGTACTGTAAAACATTTCGGTCTTTCTGATAAAGTTGATTTCCAAATCGGTACATTATCAAAAGCAATTGGGGTAATTGGTGGATATGTAGCTGGGAAACAAAACTTAATCGATTGGTTAAAAGTGCGTTCACGTCCATTCTTATTCTCAACAGCTTTAACACCAGCTGATGCAGCTGCTTGTATGAGATCAATTGAAATTCTAATGGAAAGTACAGAGTTACACGATCGTTTATGGGAAAATGGTCGCTATTTAAAACAAGGGTTAAAAGAACTTGGCTTTAACATTGGAGAAAGTGAGACACCAATTACGCCTTGTATTATTGGTGATGAAGTATTAACACAAGAATTTAGTAAACGTCTAAATGAAGAAGGCGTATACGCAAAATCTATCGTATTCCCAACTGTAGCAAAAGGAATGGGACGCGTTCGTAATATGCCTACAGCAGCTCATACGAAAGAAATGCTAGATGAAGCAATTCGTAAGTATGAAAAAGTAGGGAAAGAAATGGGTATCATTTAAGTAACGACATCTTTTGAATAGCTTGCAAATGGGGAGTGGGAAAAATGAAAAAAATTCTAGTAACCGGTTCTTTAGGGCAAATTGGTTCTGAACTAGTAATGAAACTTCGTGATGTATACGGCGCATCAAATGTTATTGCAACAGATATTCGTGAAACAGACAGTGAAGTAGTAACGTCTGGTCCATTTGAAACGTTAGATGTAACGGATGGACAAAAATTACATGATATTGCAAAGCGTAATGAAGTAGATACAATTATTCATTTAGCGGCTTTACTTTCAGCAACTGCAGAAAAAAATCCGTTATTTGCTTGGAATTTAAATATGGGCGGACTTGTAAATGCATTAGAAGCAGCACGTGAATTAAACTGTAAGTTTTTCACGCCAAGTTCTATCGGTGCATTTGGTCCATCAACGCCAAAAGATAATACACCACAAGATACAATTCAGCGTCCTACTACGATGTATGGGGTAAACAAAGTAGCAGGAGAATTACTATGTGATTATTATCATCAAAAGTTTGGCGTTGATACGCGCGGTGTACGTTTCCCAGGCTTAATTTCTTACGTAGCTCCTCCAGGAGGCGGAACGACTGACTATGCAGTTGAAATTTATTATGAGGCGATTAAAAAAGGTACATACACCTCATACATTGCAGAAGGAACATACATGGACATGATGTATATGCCAGATGCTTTACAAGCAATCATCTCATTAATGGAAGCTGATCAAAATAAACTAGTGCATAGAAATGCGTTTAACATTACAGCAATGAGTTTTGAACCAGAGCAAATTGCAGCATCAATCCGTAAACACATTCCGAACTTTACAATGGATTACGCAGTAGATCCAGCTCGTCAAACAATCGCTGATAGCTGGCCGAACTCTATTGATGCAACAGCAGCAATGAAAGAGTGGGGCTTTAAGGCAGAATATGATTTAGACAGAATGACAACTGATATGTTAGCCAAGTTAAAAAAAAAGCTCGCAGCTGAGTTAGTGATGAATTAATAGGAAGAGCCGATTCTTAGGAATTGGCTCTTAATTATTTTAGGAAGGGAGAAAAGCAACATGCAAAGAGTTGATGTTGTATATGCATTAATACACGATAGCGAAAAAGATAAAATATTAATGGTACATAATATAGAACAAAACGTTTGTTCATTGCCAGGCGGGGCTGTTGAAAAAGGTGAAATATTAGAGGAAGCACTAGTAAGAGAAGTGAAAGAAGAGACAGGTTTAACTGCCACACTCAGTGGACTTGTCGCATTAAATGAGAAGTTTTTTGAAGAGAAAGGACATCATGCATTATTTTTTACATTCCGAGCAAATGTAGTAACAGGTGAACTTCGTGCAGAAGATGGAGAAGAAATTTCCGCAATCGAGTGGGTGGATCGGACAATCGCAAATGAACGATTCCCATTCTACGATGGGGGATTTGAAGCATTGTTAGAAGTAGCCATTCCATATAAATTTCAACCAGAAACACAGTGAGTGAACGAAAAAACAGGAGCCTCGTGGCTCCTGTTTTTCTATTCAATCGTCTTCAGTAATAGTTTCTTCAACAATGGTTTAATCTTCAGGCGTAAATCTTCAGCATGATTTGCAACTAAGAAGTGATGGTTATAAATGTTTTTCATTAGTTGATAAGTCGCTTCTTTCGCTTCGCCTTCTTCGATAAAGATGCCGATTACTTCCATACCACTTTTACGAGCAAGTTTGACTGCTTCGTGCGTATCTAAAATTCCGTCTTGTTGATAGTCTAGTGCAGAAGGTTCACCGTCTGTAAAGACAAGTAAGAATTTATGTTTTTCTGGTCTTTTCGCAAGCTTTTCGGAAACGATACGAATAATATACCCGTCGCGGTTATCTTCTTCTTCGCGAAGTTGCATAATTTCTGGACCGACGTTTGGTAACGTTGAGTTTTTATACGTAACAACTTCATGGATAACGTTCGGTTTATCTTCAGGTTTAGCACTAGAAGCATCTTCCCAAAATCCACTAATAGCGTGCGGAATTTTTAAAGATTTTAAAGCTTCATGGAATAGGACCACACTCTTCTTCGTTTCTTCCATTTTGTTATACATAGAACCAGAGCAGTCCACTAATAGTTGGAATGCAACGTCGAGCTCTTGTGATTCTTGTCCTTTTTTATAAAACATACGCGGCTGCTTTTCAGTATAAATACGAAGGAATTTCTTACGAAGCCTTCCGTAATATTTATCACTGTTTGCATTCGTTTTGTTTTCAATTGTTTTTTCGATAATTTTCTTTAATTCTTTTACATCTTTATTAACGACTGATTTGATAGCTTGGTAATCTTTTTTCTCATCAGGATTCGATTTGCGAGCTTCTTTAAATGTATGAGAAGCTCCCACATTATACTTGCCGTATGCACCGTCGTTTTGGCTAGAAGCATGAGACGCTCTTGCTTCCTCTGTATCAGCACCATCAAAGTTAGATTGTGTACTTTTTTGGGAAGTACCTTGTACAGAACCAAGTGCTTGGTCACCATCTTCTGATTCACGAGCAGTATCACCCATCATATTTGTTTTTGTTCCGCTTTCTAAATCAAAGCGTAAAAAGTTCTCGTTTTCATTGTTTTTATTTTCACGGTGCCATGTCGAGAAGCTTTCATCCATTTTGTTTTTGTTATCATCGTCATCTAGGAGCTGCGTATCATCATTTGCTAATTTTTCAGCGCGACTGTCTTTCTCATCTGCAATCACAGATAAATAAAGCGGTGCATGTCCGAAATAATTATTAAGCATATCACTTTCAAGAAGTCCTTCTAAACGATAGCGAATTTTCTCAACAATATACATAATATCTTCCGTATTACGAGCTTGGAATGTTTCATGCAAAATTGATTCAATTTGCTCGAAATATTCATTATTAAACATTTCATATTTATCACTCGTTAATGAAAGATAGCATAGACAAAATAGACGATCACCGTGATAGTTACGAACACGATTTATTTCATTTTGTGAGCCAAAGTAATTGCGATACATTTCTTTTCGGCGTTTAAAAATATGTTTTGTGCCAGGACGTAAATTTTTGACGATTTCCTCAACACGTAAATCTTCTAATAGAACAAATAATTGTGTTAAAAACTTTTTTAGAGGCGATTCTTGTAACTCAATCGCATAAGAACGAATTAAAGTCATGTCCGAGTAATGTTTATTACCAAGTGCCTTTAAGAACACTTCGCTTTTTAATCCGATTACTGTATCCTCTTCTTTTCGATCATCCCAAAAGTGACTAATGACAACCTTTTTTTCAATTTCGTCGTAGTATGCTTTATAGCCATACTCAAGATAGGCATCGTCTTCTTTTAGAAGAGCATACATTAAGTTTTCCATTTGTAGAAACAGCGACGCATCAATTTTTTTGTCACTAAAAATTTGTCTCATGAATTATCCCTCAAAGAAATAACTTTCTGCTAATTCACGGACAGTCATTTGTTCTGTTTCATCGTTTAATTTTGCGATAATACTACGTTCAATTGCACGCATAACAGGAATATATACACCTAAATCACATGCATCGATAATGCCACGAATACTAGCTGCTTCTTCACTTACGCGCCCATCACGAGCTAAAGGCATAAGATCGCTTGCGAATGCAACGAACTTTTCAATTGTTGCAACATCATTTAATTTTGATTCAGATAGTAATAGTTCTTTTAATGTATCACCTTGAATGTAAGGAACTTCAATAATAACGAAACGGTTTTTTAACGCTTCGTTTAGTTCACTTGTCCCAACATAACCTTCGTTAATCGCAGCAATTACGCGATATTCGTCATCACCGTATACAACTTCTTGTGTAAATGGGTTTGTAATCATTTTACGGTAATCTAACGCACCATGAAGAAGTGGTAACGTTTCAGGTTTTGCCATATTGATTTCATCAATATAAAGGAAATGACCGTTTTTCATTGCCTTCATAAGAGGACCGTTAACGAACATAACTTCAGATGCGCCGTCTTTTGTTTGTAATGTGTTGTATCCTAAAATACCTTCTACATCTAAGTCGACAGAACAGTTAATGCTATGCATTGGTTTTTGGAATAAAGAAGAAAGAGTTTCCGCTAGTACTGTTTTACCACTACCAGTTGGTCCTTTTAATAGAATGTTTTTACCAAGTAAAAGTGCTGTAATGGCATCTTCAATAATGCTGTTATCAGATGCTTTATATATTTTCTTGCCAATTAAATGTGCATTTTCACCAGCTTCTTGTTTATTCTTTTCGTGAATTGTAGAAAGCTGCTGTTTTAAATCAGAATGTATATGAAATTGTTCTAACATGTATTTCCCACCTAACATTATTTTCATAAAGTAATACATCTTATGATAACTTGTTTTAATATGGTATGCAAAGAAAAGGAGAAGGGGGAAATATAAAAGAAAAAGCAATCAATATCACATTGATTGCTTATAGTAAAGGAGAAATGAGTCGCATAAAGGACTCTAATATTCGTTTTTTGATACTTCTTTTTTGGAACGAGTTCCATTTAATTTCAGTGGAGTGTTTAAAGTCTTCTTCAAAATCGCGTTTAATATCATGAACGGTTTCTGATTCATATAGTACGCTAATAATTTCATAATTCAATTCAAAGCTACGTACATCCATATTTGCTGTTCCGATTGTTGCAATTTTATCGTCAACGAGTACAATCTTTGCGTGCATAAATCCATCTTTATAACTGTAAATAGAAGCACCAGCTTTTAAAAGTGGAGTGAAATAGGATTGAGATGCTTGATCGCTAATAATACTATCACTCTTACCAGGATATAAAATGCGTACATCTATGCCAGATATTGCACTTAAGCGTAATAATGTTAAAGTTTCTTGATCCGGAATAAAGTATGGTGTAGCGATCCAAATAGACTTTTTGGCTGAGCCCATAATAGCTAGTAATGTATTACGAATACTTTTATCATCTGAGCTTGGTCCACTTGCTACAATTTGCACCGCACCTTCTGCATCCGGAATTTCTTTTCCTGGGAAGTAGTGTCTATTCATAAATTGATCCCAAGAATAAGTATTCAATCCACTAGACGCATAAAGCCAATCTTCTAGAAAGATGGCTTGTAATTTATACAATGCTTTTCCTTCTATTTTTAAATGACTATCACGCCAAACCGGGAATTTTTTTGAGCGACCAAGATATTCATCACCGACGTTGAGCCCTCCGGTAAAACCAATTTCTCCATCTACAATGACGATTTTACGGTGATTACGATAATTAACTGTCTCGAGTAACCAAGCTGAAAAAATAGGGTCAAATTCGACAATTTCAATTCCAGCTTTTTTCATAGGTTGTAAAAATCGTCGTCTTAACGTATTACTTCCGAGTCCATCATAAAGGAAGCGTACAATAACACCATCTTTTGCTTTTTGTATTAAAGCATCTCGTACTTTTGTACCAATCTCATCAGATTTATAAATATAGTATTGAATATGTATGTGATGTTTTGCATTCTCGATTGCGTTCAAAATTTCTGAAAAGGTTTGATCACCGTTTGTTAAAAGTTTTGTTGTCGTTCTATCTGTGGCAGGCCCGCCTCCAAATTTTTGTACTACTTCTGTTAAATGTATGGAACGTTCATGTAATGGAACTGTGAGTGATAATTCTAGTCGTCTTCCTTCTAATATTTCGCGGAATAATTTTCTTTGTTCTTCTGAACGATGAAGATGTTTTTTTCTTCTCCAACGGCTACGCCCGAAAATAGAGTATAAAAGTACACCTACAACAGGAAGAAGTGCTAATACTAAAAACCACGCTAAGGTGCTTTGGGGTGATCTATTTTCGATAAAAATAACGAATGAAATTCCTACGATTGTGATGGACCATAGAGCACCAACAAACGTATATAACGAAATAACCGATGTATTTAATAGGAAAAGAACGATAGATACGATTGTAAATATTAATAATAATTGAACGATAGGTTTCTTCATTTCTATAAAATTCCTCAAATCTTTCTTAAATATGGACTTCTTATATAAAAGGTGTAATCTGACATTCTTATTATAAAGTGTTTTGTTTTTTTTACAAAATATAGACATTTTCCCCATGCTTTCCGCATTTGTCCTACATACAGTATATTATTACATTTTTATATAGAAAAGGGGATGAATAAAATGTACGATCTTCCATTTGGTGGATTTGTACATTCTCCATTTTTAGGAGGAGGATTCTTTCCTGGAAGGGGCTTTACTTAGTCCTGCGTTTGGTTATGGCGGATATTGCTATCCATACTATACGGATTATTAACAGTATCCTTACTATTCATACAACACATATTAAAGTAGGGAAATTGAAAAGGAGAGGAAGAGAAATGAACTATATGCTAAATCACGGAGGATATTATCGTAATCATCATGGTGGGGGAGGGCATAATCACCATGGAGGACATAATCACCATGGTGGGCACAATCATTATGATCATCATCATCACGGTGGTGGATGGGGTCAGGGTGGCGGCTCGTGGGGCGGAGGGTTTTTCCCAGGAAGTTTCTGTCGGAGGCATGTTAGGTGGGCTTACAGTCGGCTCATTAACGGGTGCAGCAGGTGGAGGCTACTATCCGAGCACCGTACCCAGTAACGTATCCAAGCACCATATCCAATGCCATACCCGGGTTATCAGCAAATACCATATCAGTATTAAACTAAAAAAGAGGATATCCTCTTTTTTAGTTTAATACTTTATTTATAAAATATTTCCAAAAACAAGGTGAAAATATGTTAATATGTTGTTATTATAATTCAATATGTTAAATGCAAATTTTGGCTTTATCTCGCTATTTGTGGGCAGTAAAACCCCCACCTCAAAATTCAGCTGGAACAAAGAAGTTAGGGGAAGCCCTGCTACCCGTAAAAGCCCGATTGGTGATCAGTTGGGATGAACAACCCCCCCACTGATTAAAGTTTCACTTTATATTATTATTCGTGAATCGTTGTATTTTGTATATTAATCTCTATTTCATTATGTATCGGCAGTTAGATTTACATCTTAACATTTAATGAAATAAAAGAGGTTAGGTGTGAGGTCGTATTAGTAGGGAGCAGAGGCTAATAGTGATGAAATTGTCACTTTACAAATTCAAAGAATGTAAGAGAATACTGTATAATAAGCTTAGATAAGTAGAGAGATGAGAAGCTTCTACTATAATTAAAACAGCACCATATTGCTTTTTTTTATAAATAATATTATGTTATTTTAATCGGCCTATTTAGAAAAAAATTATGATTTATCCCGCATTAACGGGCAGTAAGACTCCCACCTCAAAATTCGGTGAATGTGAGGAAGTTAGGTGGGAGATAAAAGCCCGATTGGTGAAGGCTAATAATCAGTGGGGATGGACACCCCCCCTACTGATTAAAGTTTCATTTTATGTAAAGGCGTATTGTTAGAAAATGAAATATCTCTATTTCTATGAAGAGAAACGAGTTGTGTTTTAGTCAGATAGGAAGCAAGGAGAGGTGCGCATGCTAGAACAAAGAGGTCATGCATTATATGACTCTTCATTGCAAGATTTAAAATTAGCATTAGATGAGTCTTCAATTGTTGCTATTACAGACCGAAATGGTCTTATTACATATGTGAATGATAAATTTTGTAAAATCTCAAAATATAAAAGAGAAGAGTTAATAGGAAAAGATCACCGTATTTTAAATTCCGGATATCATCCGAAAGCATTTTTTCAAATCCTATGGAAGCGTATTTTGAGTGGAAAAGTCTGGACAGGGGAAATTCGAAATCAAGCAAAAGATGGTACGTATTATTGGGTTAAAACAACAATTGTTCCATTTTTAAATGAAAAGGGAGAACCTTATCAATTTATTGCAATTCGAAATGATATAAGTAGTAGGAAAGAAGCAGAACAAAGATTACGATTAAGCGAAAGTCGTTATAGGGAACTTGCTTATCATGATGCGTTAACAAGTTTACCGAACCGTTTACAGTTAATTACGACTGTAAATAAGATGATTGCAGAGAAAATAGAGTTTGGCATGATTTACTTTGATTTAGATCGTTTTAAATTAGTGAATGATACGTTAGGTCATATGATAGGAGATTTACTTTTAAGCGAAGTTGCTTCACGGTTGCATTATGTGCTAGGAGAGAAAGATGTTCTGGCTAGGCTTGGTGGCGACGAATTTGTGCTGTTAACAAAAACTCATACACATGATGAGATGAGGCAGTTAGCGACATCCGTGTTGTCGTGCTTTCAAGCGCCATTTATGCTTGAAGGTCATGAAGTATATATTTCGGCTAGTCTAGGACTTTGTTCCTATCCGCAAGATGGAAAAGACGTTGAAACGTTATTAAAAAATTCGGATTTAGCCATGTATAGTGCGAAAGAGCAAGGAAGAAATGCGGCGTGCTTCTTTACAGATGAATTACGTGCGAAAATAAACCGTAGAATGAAAATAGAATTTGCTTTGCAAAAAGCGATTCGTGACGAAGAATTAAAAGTGGCATTACAACCCATTATTGATTTGAAAACAAAGAAATGTACTGGTATTGAGGCTTTAGTACGCTGTAAGACAGAAGAAGGTCCTATTTCACCAAGTGAATTTATCCCTGTAGCTGAAGAGTGTGGACTTATTATAAAACTAGGAGACTGGGTACTAGAAAAGTCATGTCGACTGTTTAAAACTTTACCAGATTATCAAGAGGGACTGAAGTTATCTGTTAATTTATCAATACAACAATTGATGCAAAAGCGATTTATTTTATCTGTTCGTAGTATATTGAAGCGAACAGGGTTTCCGCCAAATCGTTTAATATTAGAAATAACAGAAAGTATAGCTGTACGTCATTTTGATTATATTATTGCTACATTACAAGAATTAAGAAGTATGGGAATTTTAATCGCTTTAGACGATTTCGGAACAGGATATTCCTCATTATATTATTTAAAACAACTACCACTTGATATTGTGAAAATTGATCGTAATTTTATTCGTGAGTTTCATTATGATCATGCACAACCAGAGCGAACGATTGTAAAATCGGTTATTGAAATTGCCCATAGTTTAAATTTATTAGTGGTTGCTGAAGGGGTAGAAACGGTAGAACAAGAAAGTTTATTAAAATCAATGAGTTGCGACTTTGTACAAGGTTTTTATTATGCGAAACCGTTAGATATAGGGGAACTAAAAGAAAAGCTATTAACTGATTTTTAATAAAAAAAGAGAAGCGAAATAATCTGTACCCTTTGTAAAGGACATTTTTAAAAAAGTTAGGCAACATCAAGAAGATGATTTCTGTATCCAACAGGAGTCATCTTTTTTAAATTCCATTGATATCTATAGTGATTATAGTACGTCATATATTTCTTAATCTCTTGTTTCAACTCAGTAAAAGACTCGCAAGGTTTTATATGTGCTTCATCTTTCAGATGACCAAAAAATGATTCTTGTGGAGCGTTATCCCAACAGTTCCCTCTTCTTGACATAGATTGTCCGAGCTTTAGCTTTTTGACTAATTTTTGGTAGGTAGGGCTTGTGTAGTGGGCTCCTTGATCTGAATGAATATATGCACCTTCAGTCAATCGAATCCTCTTATTCCGTTTTAGTTTATGAAGAGTTGTTGTTACGAGGTCTAATGTCATCTGTTCTGAAACATGGTAAGCTAAAATTTCATTGGTTGAGCCATCTAAAATTGTAGATAAATAAGCTCTTTTATTCTTACCGTAAACTAAATAAGTGATATCTGTAAGAAGCGTTTTTCCTGGGGTGTTTTGTTTAAATTCTCGATTTAATTGATTCGGCACTACTCGATGTTCTTTTGAAGCTTTCAGCATTCTTTTATAAGGATTTGCTTTCCGAATCGGACAGACAATCTCATATTTTTTCATGATTCTACGGATACGCTTTAAATTGTAGACAACTTGAAAATGACCCACCAATGTCATTTTTATTTGACGAGCCCCTTTCTTTCGATTTCTAAATCGAAGTGCTTTTAATATGATTTCTTTCACGATTTCATCTTGATTGTTCTTTTGTTTCCGTTGTTCTTGAGATGAAATGGAAAAATAATTATAGTATCCCGAACGGGATACACCAGCTACTTTACACAAATAACTCACCATATTTCTTAAGTTATATTTTATGATGACAGAACGAATCAGGATATATTTCTGACTAGGTGATAACGTTATTTCCTTCTCATCCTCCCTTCCATAAGTTTGATCTTTTTTAACAATTCATTTTCTGCCTTTAGTAAGTTCCGTTCGGCTTCTAAACGAGCATACTTCTCTTCTAACGTAAGCTCTCTCTCAAGAGTTCTTCCCGCGCCCGCGTTTTGGGTGCGTGTATCTCGCAAACCAAATACACCATTTTTTCTGTAAGCAGCACGCCACCTACTTCCTGATGACATAATTCGTTTCATTCCAATCATATCTATATCAAAACCACATTCTTCAAAAATATTTCGAGGTAGTTTTCCTTTCTCATTTTCCTCAATAAAAATACGCTTAAATTCATCTGTATAAGTGATACCTTTCTGACTTACAGATTTTATGTAGGGGTTATTTGATAGAATTTGAATGTCTCTTTCTGTAAATAGCTTTTTTGTCATTTTGAACTTTCTCCGATCCCAATTTTCTCTCATTATACAAGAAATACCCTATAGAATAGACTTTTTTTTCAGTGTCTATTCTGTAGGGTACATTTTAAGCTTCTCTTTTTTATTGTTTTTTTTGTGAATCTTTCATTAAAACTGGATAAAGAATAAGACCTAATACAAACAAACCAATGCCTAAGAAGAATGTTTTTAAATCAGCAGTTCCCGTTTTAATAACCCATATGGAATATAAAAATGCTAATGCAGTAATGATTCCATCTTTTATTCGAGATCCCGGCATTATATCATACGTTTCCCCCGTAATAACTAATTTTAACTGATACAAGGTAGAAACAAGGTACGGGATTAAATATGCTAATGTCGCTACAACAATAGCGAAATTATATGCTTCTGAAACAGTACCAGAAATCGTTGAGAATAAGAAAATTTGCGTCATCACATTTGTAATAAATAATGATTTTGAAGGACTACCTTTTTTATTTGTTTTACTGAAAAACTTAGGGAAAAGTCCATTTTTAGCAGCCTGGTAAGGTACTTCTGAGCTAACAACGATCCATCCTACAGTAGAGCCGAATAAAGATACGAGTGCAAGTAAGGCCATTATATAAGCACCTTTAGTACCAATTGCTAAATTTAATGCATCTACTAATGGTTTTTGAGACTCTTTTAAAGCGTCTTGTGGAAGAGCGCCCATTGTTAGTAGAGTAATTGCCATGTAAATAAGAAGAGCGATGATTAATCCGAAAATCGTAGCTTTCTTAACATCGTGCTGAGATTTTGCACGGTTAGAGAGCATAACTGCTGACTCAATACCGATAAACGCCCAAAGTGTTGCAATAGCAGCGGAATTTATTTGTCCACCCAACGAAATAGGTTGTCCAGCTTCATTCATAAATGTTTGACCGTCCCCGAAATTAGAGGCATTGAAAATGAATAATGTGATTACAATAAACATTGTAAATCCGATGATTTTTGCGATTGTTGCAAGAAGGTTCATATTTCCGGCTCTATCAATATTTTGAGAAAGAATATATTGAATTCCCCATAGCATCATACTACATACTATGAAGGTTAAAGCTTTTCCAAGTTCTAATGAAAATCCGTTTGTTGAAAAGAGAATTTGCTTACTTTGTAAAACTGGGAAGAATGTTGATAAATATCCTGCAAAGGAAATAATTACAGATGCTGTAGCAGCCCAGTTAGCAGCCCAGTATCCCCAAGCCATACTATATCCTGCAACTTTACCTGTCTTTTGAGAAGTAAACATTGCTTGGGCGTAACTTTGTGGTCCTGCTTTTAATTCTGGTTTACGAATTGCTAAATTTCCAAATACGAGTGCAATCATAAATACACCAAGTCCTGTAATACTCCATGCCAGTGTAGATCCCATTGGACCTGATACGTGTGCTAAATTTGCTGGGAGCATAAATACGCCACCGCCAACCATATTCCCGATAACAAAAGCTGTTAAAATCCATAATCCCCATTTTTTCGTTTCCATTTTTGTTAACTCCTTTGTAGTAAGTTTTGCTTAAACATCATTTTTTACTAGCATTTTGGCAATAAAAAAAGAGCCATGTAGATAAAAAATACCTACATGGCTCTTTGCCAAAGCGTAGGTACAACGGGAATAACCCTTGTACCTACGCGTAATTTTTCCGCTAGGTTTCAAGGGTTAAGTATGATGATGATGTTTTTGTGCAAATGTAACTACAGTTGTATAAGTAAGCATAGTTCTTTGCTCCCTTTCTCCTCTGATTTTGAAGTTAGTATACTACATGTTTTTTTGAATGAAAAGAAAAATTTATAAAAATACGTTTTAGAGACTAAATATTTACCTATAGTTTTCTTGTACTGGAAAATAAGTGAGAGATTGGCAGAAGAGTATAGCGTGGTATAATATATATAGAACTAGAAGGTGACAAGGGGCTATTGTAGATGATGAGTAAGTATGAACAAATTTATACAGAAATCAGCAAGTCTATTGATAATAAACAATTAAAAGAAGGATGTAAAATCCCATCAGAAACGGAATTAATGAAGCAGTATGAGGCAAGTAGGGGTACTGTAAGAAAAGCTGTAGATTTATTGCAAGAGCGTGGATATGTTCAAAAAATACACGGAAAAGGTGTTTTTGTGTTAAAGCGCAAAAACATTGAATTTAACTTTGGTGGTATTGTAAGTTTTCAAGAAGAAAATGAACGTTTAGGACGTCATTGTATTACAGAAGTCGTGGAAATAGAGAAAATGAAAGCGACACAAGATGTAGCAAAGTTATTAAACGTGAAAGAAAAAACGGAAATAAATCATATTAAACGTGTACGAAATATTGATGGAGAAAAAGTAATTTTAGATATAAACCATTTTGTATCGGAATATATTCCAGGATTAACGAGAGAAATTGCAACTGCATCGATTTATAAATACATTGAGAAAGAATTAGGGCTACATATTAGCTATTCACAGCGGGTAATTGAAGTGCAACCATGTACAGAGGATGACCGAAAGTATTTGGATTTAAATGGAACAGACTATGTTGTCGTTGTAAAAAACTTTACTCATTTATACGATGGGAGTCAGTTCGAATATACGGAATCACGTCACCGTTTAGATATTTTTCACTTTTCGGATGTGGCGCGAAGAAAATAAAGAGATGGAGCGAAATAATCGTTCCATCTCTTTATTTATAAAAAATCACCAACTTATATATATGAGTGTTGACTAACTTATATATACGAGTTAATATGTAAGTGTAAACGGTATCAAAAAAAGAAAAGAGGGACGGGAATATGGGGAAAGACTATCGTAAAACAGCAAAAGAAGTGTTGCAGTATATTGGTGGGAAAGACAATATTGAACAAGCTGCGCACTGTGTAACGAGGCTACGCATTGCTTTAAAAGATGAAAATAAAATAGATAATGATAAATTACAGTCTGTTTCATTAGTAAAGGGAGCGTTTCATAACGCTGGGGTATTTCAAATTGTAATTGGTCCAGGTGATGTCGATCGAGTATACGCTGAATTGATAACGCTTGCAGATATGGAAGAATCGACAGTAGCTGACGTAAAAGGTTCAGGGGATAAAAAATTAAATCCAGTTCAAAAGTTTGTAAAAGTATTTTCAGATGTATTTATGCCGATTTTGCCAGCAATTATTACGGCAGGTTTACTAATGGGGATTAATAACCTGTTAGGGGCAAAGGACTTATTTTTTGATGGGAAAAATTTATTAGAAGTATATCCGAACTTAGGTGGGCTTTGGGATTTAATTAATATGATGGCCAATACAGCATTCGTATTCTTACCGGCACTTGTTGGTTGGTCAGCAACGAAGCGCTTTGGTGGTAGTCCAATACTAGGGATTGTTATGGGATTAATGCTTGTGCATCCGGCCTTATTAAACGCGTGGGATTATGGAAAAGCAGCGACTGGTTTAGAGGGACAAAAGATTGAGTACTTCGATATTTTAGGGTTATTCCAAATTGAAAAGGTAGGGTATCAAGGTCAAATTTTACCCATTTTAGTAGCAGCATTCGTATTAAGTAAAGTTGAAATCTTCTTAAAGAAACATGTGCCAAACGCAATTCAATTATTAGTTGTACCAATTACAACAATCGTTGTAACGGGTGTGTTAGCGTTAGGAATTATCGGTCCAGTTACACGTCATATTGGCGATTTATTAACGGCTGGATTAGTTGGCGTATATGAAACGGTACCAGTACTTGGAGCAGTATTATTTGGAGCATTATATGCACCGCTCGTAATTACAGGAATGCATCATATGTTTATTGCAATTGATTTGCAGCTAATTGCACAGCACGGCGGTACATTTATTTGGCCGATGATTGCTCTTTCTAACATTGCACAAGGTAGTGCGGCACTAGCGATGTTCTGGATTTCTAAAAATCAAAATGATAAAAGTATGGCATCAACATCAGCAATCTCAGCGTACTTCGGTATTACAGAGCCAGCGATGTTCGGTGTGAATTTAAGAAATAAATTCCCGTTCTATGCAGCGATTATTGGGTCTGCTATAGCAGCGATATTTATTACATTAAATGGTGTATTAGCACCAGCAATCGGAATTGGCGGATTGCCAGCATTTATTTCTATCATTCCGAAATCGATTCCAATGTTTATTGTAGGGATGATAATCGCAGTAGTAATTCCATTTACATTAACATGGTTATTTGCGAAACGAGTAAAACAGAAGTAGGAGGAAATTAAGCATGAAAGATTGGCATAAAAGTGTAGTCTATCAAATTTATCCGAAGAGCTTTAATAGTTACTATAATAAAGAAACCGGTGATATAAAGGGAGTTACAGAGAAATTAGATTATTTAAAGGAACTTGGAGTGGATTATATTTGGTTAACACCGATATACCGATCACCACAAAATGACAATGGATACGATGTAAGTGATTATTACAGCATTGATCCATCTTACGGGACGATGGAAGAGTTTGAAGAGCTTTTAAAAGAAGCGAAAGTACGTGACATTGAAATCATGCTTGATATCGTTGTAAATCATAGTTCAACGGAGCATAAGTGGTTTAAAGAAGCAAAAGAAGATAAGAATAGTCCGTATCGAAATTATTATATTTGGCGTGATGAAAAGAATAATTGGCAGTCTAAATTTGGAGGATCTGCTTGGAAATATGATGAGAAAACAGGGCAATATTTTTTACATCTATTTGATGAGACGCAAGCTGATTTAAACTGGGAAAATGAAAAGCTTCGTGAAGAAGTGTACGATATGATGCGCTTTTGGTTGGATAAAGGTGTAAAAGGATTCCGCCTTGATGTTATTAACTTAATTTCAAAAGATCAAAGATTTTTAAGTGATGAAGGCACCACGGCTACAAGTGATGGGCGTAAATATTACACAGATGGTCCACGCGTCCATGAATATTTACAAGAGATGAGCCAAAATGTTTTTGAAGGGAAAGATGTAATTACAGTTGGAGAAATGTCATCTACGACAATTGATAATTGTATTAAATATTCGAATCCTGAGCGCAATGAACTAAGCATGACGTTTAGTTTCCATCATTTAAAAGTAGATTATCCGAATGGTGATAAGTGGACGAAAGCTGATTTTGATTTCATTAAATTAAAAGAAATTATGTCTAATTGGCAAATTGAAATGCAAAAGGGCGGAGGATGGAATGCGTTATTCTGGTGTAATCATGACCAGCCTCGTATCGTTTCACGGTTTGGTGATGATGAGAAGTACCGAAATGAATCTGCGAAAATGTTAGCGACAGCTATGCATATGTTGCAAGGAACACCTTACATTTATCAAGGTGAAGAAATTGGCATGACGAATCCTAAATTCGAGTCCATCGAGCAATATCGTGATGTGGAATCGCTAAATATATACGATATAAAGCTAGAAGAAGGATTATCAAAAAAAGAGATTATCGGGATTTTAAAACAAAAATCTCGTGACAATTCCCGTACTCCGATGCAGTGGAATGAAGAGGTGAACAGTGGTTTTACAACAAGTACACCTTGGATTTCTGTGGCTGAAAACTTTAAAGAAATAAATGTAGAGAAGGCATTAGAAGATAGAGAATCTGTATTTTATCATTATAAAAAGCTAATTGAACTTAGAAAAAAATACGATGTCCTTACAGAAGGGAAATATGATGTTTTAGATGGAAATCATCCGAATATATGGGCATACACGCGTGCTATAAATAATGAAGTATTACTTGTTATAAATAACTTCTATGGAGAAGAAATAACGTATTCTGTACCAGTTCATGTTCAATTGGATGGTATGAAACAAGAAGTATTATTATCAAATTACAAAGATTCAAGTAAAGATATTACCAATCTTAACTTAAGACCGTATGAGTCAATTGTATATCGTTATATGAAATAAAAGGTTGGATGCCGGCGGGCGTCCAACCTTTTTATTTTAAGACGCCACTATATAAAATCTTTACTTCTACTTCCGGTTTAAATTTTACCTTTGCATAATCTTTATTCCAATTCTTTTTCTTCCATAACTCTGGATGATAAGCGATAAGATTTCTACCTATACCGAAAGCGTCACAATTTGCTTTTTGGAGTTTGTTTATTATTTTTTTCGCCTCTTTCGTGAGCTGTTTAGACAGTTCTTTATTTAGTTTTTCTCTGTCGTCCATTGTATACAGATTATCTCTCGGAGATTCAATTGCTATAACTTTTAGTTGGAGCTTAATGTGAGCATAAACATATCCTTTTTTATCTGTTGTTATTTTTAAGTCTCGTTTTAATTTCTGATTGCTCACGTCAATGGTAATGTAGTCAGACGTACTAGATGAATCGCTATTTGTAAGCTTTTGGGTTATACGAGCGCTCGTTCCCATTTTATCAGTTAGTAATACGAAGAGTACCGATTGTCGTGAAGGTAAAAGCCCAGTTAATTTATCCTTACTAAATAGAGCTATCCCATTGGTTACAACTTCTTTTCCTTTTAGCTTTATAGAGGGGAGGGTGAAATCTTTGCCGGGATCTAACATTTTTGTAGCGGCTGTTTCCAAAGTTTCATTTGGAAATATGCTCATGTCCTCTAAGCTTTTAATTTTTTTCTTTAGAAAATCTCCAATTAGTAAATTTCCTACTTTCTTTTTTTCTAGTATTGCAGCCGTTTCACCATCTACTGAAATAAGTTTTACCAGAGCAGTAGGGTTTGTAGGGTCCCGAAAACTAATATCTAAATAAGATAATATCCCCTTTTTTTGAATTTTTGTTCCTAATAGTTGCATACCGTATTTGAAATAGCGAATATTCCCAGTCACATTTTTTTTCAAAGTATCGCTAGTATCTCGTATGTTATGGCCGGTTGCTGAATGTATTTCATTTTCAAATGAAGATTGTTCGCTTCCTGAACTTCTTACAAGTTCGATGGTTTGTTGAAGTTTATTTTCTTCTGTAATATCAAATCCAATACTATAAGCTAATCGAGCCTCCCTTAAAGGTTCTTGATCCCAGCAACCAGAAAGAAGTGAGCTAGCACATAAGATGCTACATAATTTAACTGTTTTTTTGTGCATATGGGGCTCCTTTCTTATTTCTGAATAAGGAATAAAGAAGAAATAAAAAGGGAAGAACGATGATGAAAATATAAGTGAATTTATCAGTGAAATTTGCAATCACTTTTAATTCTTCAGGTGTATCTATAAATAAGGCGACACTAAAAGAGATAAGTCCAACAAGTGGAACAGCTTTTTTATGATTAGCAAGGTTGAATATATTCCTAATTCCTATAGAAGCAGCACAGTAACAACTAGCAATAGAAGCTACGACAGTTATCATCCAAATTGGTATGAATATTAAATCAGTACGGTCTATAATCCCAATATGTAAGGAGCGCAATAAGTAAGCGACTGGCTCTGGAATAAGCTCAATTTGCTTTGGGCTAAATACGATAAAGCAAATCCAAACCGTAAAAGTGTAAAAAAGGGTTACGAATCCATTAGCAATAGAAACTGCTTTCAGCCGTGCCACAGGATTCCCATTTACTTTTGGAAAAGCGATAAGAATAATTTCGAAACCATACATTGCCGTAATTGTTTCTTTCGATGCTTGAATAATATTCCACCATCCAGCCTCTGTAATGGGAAAAATATAAGAAAAATCAGCTCGCGAAAGCCCTAGGGCAATTAAAAGAGCCATTGGTAAAATGAGAATAGAAGCCATAACATAAAATCGTACAATGACTTTAAATGTATTATAAGCTACATAACAACAAGCTATTGTAAATAATATGAGAATTGCATACCAAGGAGTTGCTTGCAAAACCCATACTTTAATGACATTACAAGCATTTAACATAACAGTCATACCGATAAGAGTAAAATAAAAAACATAAGATAATCCTAATAGTTTTCCCAATTTATTACCAAACATCATACGAACAATTTCATATATATTTGCATTAGGAAATCTTTTTAATAAAAACCACATAAGTAAAATAATAATTTGAATCGCAAGACCAGCTACGAGTATAGAAATCCATCCACCGCCTTTAGCTATTGGGTGAAGACGGTTTGGTAGAGAAAGTATACCAACACCGATTTGGCATTGAATAACGAAAAAGGTCAATTGAACTGGAGAAATTTTACTTTGCGTGTTTGTCACCGTTCTCATCCTCTCTTGTTACATGTTGTCGTTGCATTTTTTTCGGCTTTGAATCATGTGGTCGTTCCCAAAACGACCAAATTGGAAGTCTGACAAAAGCATCCTTCATATCTTTTATATTCATTGGTGCAAGAGGGGAAAGATATGGTGTATGAAAAGAATGAAGCTGACATAAGTGAACGAAAGTTATAATTAAGCCAAATGAAATTCCTACATATCCGAATATAGCAGCAAGGATCATTAACGGAAAACGAAGAATACGAACTGCTGAACTCATGTCGTTGGATGGAACGAGAAAAGACGCAATTGCAGTTAAAGCCACAACGATAATCATTGTGTAAGAAACGAGTCCAGCTTTTACAATTGCATCCCCAATTACTAAACCACCTACAATACCGATTGTTTGTCCAACGCGGCTCGGCAAACGAATACCAGCTTCTCGTAATAATTCGAAAATCAACTCCATTAAGAGAGCTTCAAAAATAGGAGGGAGCGGTACTTTTTCTAATGAAGCTTTAATTGTATAAACGAGTTCAAGTGGCAATACATCAGGATGGAAGGCCACGGTTGCGATATATATAGCTGGTAAGAGAAAGGCGATTAAGAAACTTACTAAGCGAATCATTCGTACGAAAGAACCGACAATCCAGCGGTTATTATAATCATCTGGAGATTGATAAAAGGCAAATAATGTGACGGGAACGATAAGAGCTGTTGGATCCCCATCTGATAAAATAGCAACTCGTCCCTCCATTAAATTAGCGGCGGTTCTATCTGGGCGCTCTGTATTTAATTGCTGCGGGAATGGTGAGAAAGACGTATCTTCTATAAATTCTTGTATGTAACCTGGTGGCATGAGTGCATCTGTCTTAATCATTTCTAATCTTCTTTTCACTTCTGCAACGAGATCGTCATTAGCTATATTTTGAATATAAGCAATTGCCACTTTCGTGTGCATTTCTTCACCAAGTGTGAAATATTTAACGACGACATTTGGACTTTTTATGAGTTTACGAATAGACGCTAAATTGGTTGCTAAATCTTCTACGAAACCAGTATGTGGTCCGCGTACAATCCCTTCATTATCAGGCTCTGTTATAGCTCTCTTTAAAGATAATGCTGTTTCAAAAATACAAAAGCTTTCGACGTGTTCATGGAAATATAAAGATTTACCTTGTAATAAGAGTTGTACACCGTAATTTAAATTCGTTTCTTTTTTCATATTTAATGTAGAAAATGCTTTATCTAAAGATAGATCAGATCGAGTTAATAAGGGTTCAAGAGCTAATTGATGAATTAAATTTGGGTCTGCTAAAGATTCGATATATAAAATTGTTCCTTTTCCGTTTTGAAAAGGGATATCTAATTTTTTTATATCATCTGAATGACAGAGCTTATTTTCAATGTAATTAATATTTTCCAGAAGTGATGGAAACATATGCTTTTGATTCTTACTCTTTTGCTGTTCTTCTTGTTGTGTCATAATTTCCACCTCTTTTAGAATAAAATTCCTTCTGTTAATTTTTGTTGTTTGTGAGAAATTTATGCTTGGATTATTTGGGAAAATTAGCTTGAAAGTTACGTTACGGCATCTTTTATACTTAAGAAAATAGGATATAGGGGATGGTATAGATGACTTTGAGGTATATGTGGGGATGGAAAGAAATCTTATATTTATTTGGATTTGTATTCATTATTGTTCCAGTAACAGTTGAATCTCTTTTTTATGACTATGCTTTAAAAATAATAGGGAACTCATTATATGCTGGAGTATTAATGGGGCTTATAATGGCAGTGATATTTACATTTTTAGTTTATCTTTTTTGCATAAAAAGATATAAACTGTCGTGGAAAGATATTGGAATTCGGAAGCTTTCATGGAAAGATTTATTGTGGACATTTGTAGCGGTTATTTCTTTGATTGTAGTTAGTATTGGTGTATTAATGATAGTGGAGAAACTGGGGATTTCTTTTGAAAATATTAAAACGGAGACGGTCCAAAATGATAAATCAATATATTCGTTTTGCATCGCGGTAATTGGAGCGGCGGTTATATCACCAATCTATGAAGAGATTTTATATAGAGGTGTTTTTTATACATTTTTTCGTGATAGGTATGGTATATGGGGCGGTATGCTTATAAGTTCAATAATATTTACTGTTGTTCATATCCCGACATATAACACATTACCGGTGAATTTTTTAAGCGGAGTAGTATTTGCGTGGTTATATGAGAAAACAAATTCTATTTTATCGGCTATGATTGCCCACGCATTATTCAATTTCATAGCAGTACTTCTCACATTCATGTCGAATTAATTAGAGGGTACATATAGGAGGGAATAAATATGGAAATAGCTGTGGAACGAGTTTTTACACATGAGATTTTAGCAGAAGCTGCAAAGATATTTAATGTGAAAGTAGAAGAAAAGCCACTTGGTGATTTTGAAAATTATATTTTTAAGGCGAAGGGTAAAAATAATGAAGATTACGTATTACGCTTAACCCATTCTTCTCATCGGTCTAAAAAAGAGGTAGAGGCCGAACTAGATTTTTTACGGTATGTTGCAGAGCATGGGGCAAAAGTGGCGGGACCTCGTAATTCAATATCTCAAAACCTTGTAGAAGAAATTGGAGCGGAAGATGGCACTTTCTTTTTCGCGTCTTTATTTACATATGCACAAGGTGAGCAAGTAAAAGGAGAAGAATCGGCTTATTGGGGAGATGCTTTCTTTGAAGCTTGGGGAAAAGCGATTGGACAACTGCATCGCCTCACAATGGATTATCCTAAAACAGACTACCGTGATACGTGGGAAGAGGATGAAAGTAGCATTGTTAGCGGATTAGAAGATGCGAAGGTGAAAGAGATTGCTTCTGTATTAATGGATGAAATAAAGGCTCTTCCAATTGAAAGAGAAACATTCGGTCTTATGCATGGTGATATTCATCCAGGTAACTTTCATTATGATGGTAAAGAGCTAACAGTCTTTGATTTTGATGATGCAGCTTATAATTACTTTATACATGATTTAGCAATGGTTCTCTATTACTCTGTTCTATTTACACCGTGGACATTGGAGAAAAAGACGGAATTTGCTCGTAAACAGTTACAAGTGTTAAGAAAGGGGTACGAATATGAGCACAGGCTGGCGGATAGTTGGTATGAATCGTTACCGTTATTTTTACGGTTACGTGATATAGGCCTATACGGTACGATTCAAAAGAAATTTAAGGGGAAAGATATGCCAGAGGATTTTCAAAAGTTATCAGATGAGTTGTATGAAAGAATTATAAAGCAAGAGGCAATAGTGAATATATAATACAGAGATAAGGGAACAAAGTATATAAAATAAATATATACTTTGTTTTTTTATACAAAAATATGTTTGTTTTATTAAAATAATATTGTTATAGATTCGGTATACACTTATAATTTTATATATATTCTGAATATTCTTTATAAAGAAGGAGGGGGAAAGTTGGAAGCTATCGTAAGTTGGATAAATAATATTGTTTGGAGTCCAGCACTTGTCTATTTATGTTTAGGAGTAGGTCTATATTTTTCCATTCGAACGAGGTTTTTACAAGTAAGACATGTAGGAGAAATGGTGAAACTTACATTTCAAGGGGAAAAATCGGATGCGGGTGTTTCTTCGTTCCAAGCTTTAGCACTTTCATTATCAGGGCGCGTTGGAACAGGAAATATTGCAGGTGTTGCAACGGCTGTTGCATTTGGTGGTCCAGGCGCTGTCTTTTGGATGTGGGCGGTGGCCTTTTTAGGAGCAGGATCGGCTTATGTAGAATCTACATTAGCACAAATATATAAGACGAAACATCAAGGACAATTCCGCGGTGGACCTGCTTATTACATTGAAAAAGGACTAGGTGTTAAATGGTACGCTTTAGTATTCGTTGCAGCGACAATTCTTGCAACAGGAATGCTGCTTCCAGGTGTTCAAGCGAATAGTATTGCTGTAAGTCTAGAAACAGCTTTTGGTATTAATACTTCTGTATCCGGGGCGGTATTAGTAGCGGCATTAGCACTTATTATTTTTGGTGGAGTTAAGCGAATTGTTAACGTAGCGCAAGTTGTAGTACCGTTTATGGCGCTTGGCTATATTTTAGTAGCTTGTGTAATTGTAGCTATGAATATTGAAAAATTACCAGACGCTTTCATGTTAATTTTAAAAAGTGCATTTGCATTAGAAGCAGCTTTTGGCGGGATTATTGGTTTAGCAATTTCTTGGGGTGTAAAACGTGGTATTTATTCAAATGAAGCAGGGCAAGGAACTGGGGCCCATGCGGCGGCAGCTGCTGAAGTATCGCATCCAGCTAAACAAGGGTTAGTACAAGCATTTTCCGTTTACATTGATACATTATTTGTTTGTTCAGCAACAGCATTTATGATGATTATTACAGGCATGTATAACGTATTTGATGCAAGCGGAAAAAACTTTATCGTCAATAAATTAAATGGTGCACAGCCAGGTCCTGGTTATACACAGGCAGCAGTAGAATCTGTTTTCCCTGGATTTGGAAACGGTTTCGTAGCAATTTCTCTACTATTCTTCGCATTTACAACAATTATGGCTTATTACTACATTGCAGAAACGAATATAGCTTACTTAAACCGTGATAAAGACCGCCCTTGGATGTCTATCGTACTAAAGTTTGTATTCTTAGGAGTTGTATTCTACGGTTGTGTAAAAACAGCAGCAACAGCATGGGCTTTAGGAGATATCGGTGTAGGAATTATGGCATGGGTTAACATTATTGCGATTCTATTATTACAAAAACCGGCATTGATCGCATTAAAGGATTATGAAAAGCAGAAAAAAGAAGGAAAAGATCCAGTATTCGATCCGCAGCAGTTAGGAATTAAAAATGCTGATTTCTGGGAGCATGAATATGGGAAAGATAAAAAAGAAGAAGTATCTTAATAGAATAGGAATAAGAGAGCAAAGGGAAATCCCTTTGCTCTTTTTTATGGACAAAATGAAGAGGAAAGTTATTTTTTTGCTTATTTTTGAATATAAAAGAATGTACATGCTTTGTTAGGGGAAGGAGGGGTTATGTTGATTGAATTTCGTAAAGTTAATAAATATTACGGTGACTTTCAAGTTTTGAAAAATATTAATCTTCAAGTAAAGAAAGGTGAAGTGGTAGTAGTTGTTGGACCATCAGGGTCAGGAAAAAGTACATTACTTCGGTGTATAAATCAATTGGAGGCAATTACCGATGGAGAATTAATTGTACAAAATACAGAAGTACACAATGCGAAAACAAATATGAATGAGTTGCGCCGAAATATTGGGATGGTCTTTCAACACTTTTATTTATACCCGCATAAAACAGTTCTTCAAAATATTACACTAGCACCAATTAAAGTAAATAAAATTTCAAAAGAGGAAGCTGAGAAAACAGCGATGTTTTATTTAGAAAAAGTAGGAATCCCGGAGAAGGCAGGTGTATATCCACATCAATTATCCGGAGGTCAACAGCAAAGGGTGGCGATTGCTAGGGGGCTCGCGATGCAACCGAAAATTATGCTATTTGATGAGCCTACGTCCGCTCTTGATCCAGAGATGATCGGAGAGGTGCTTGATGTTATGAAAGCGCTGGCTAAAGAAGGAATGACGATGGTCGTCGTCACACATGAGATGGGATTTGCACGTGAGGTAGCAGATAGAATTTTATTTATGGATGACGGTCAAATTATCGAAGATACAACACCGGCGCAATTTTTTGCAAGTCCTGAACAAGAAAGAGCTCGTCTATTTTTAAGAAGAGTGTTAAATCATTAAAGGGGGAGTTTTATGCTTAAAATGAAAAAGTTGTTTACGTTAATCGTATTTTCATGTTTATTCGTACTTGTCGTTGCTGGATGCGGAAGTAAAAAAGATGAGACGAAAGAAACGAATACGAAACAAGGCGGGGCTGTTGAGCAAATTAAAAAGCGCGGGAAACTAGTAGTTGGGGTGAAGAATGATACGAACTTATTTGGCTTGAAAAATCCTTCGACAGGACAGGTAGAAGGGTTTGATGTTGATATCGCAAAGGCGCTTGCGAAAAAAATCCTTGGAGATGAAAAGAAATTAGAATTAAAAGAAGTAACGTCTAAAACGCGTATTCCACTACTGAAAAATGGTGATATTGATGCAATTATCGCGACAATGACAATTACGGAAGAACGTAAAAAAGAAGTAGATTTTTCAGATGTATATTTTAAAGCAGGGCAATCGTTACTTGTGAAAAAAGGAAGCGGTATTAAAAGTATTGATGATGTGAAAAAGGGTGTGAAAGTGTTAGCGGTAAAAGGTTCAACGTCTACAAATAATATTCGTCAAAAATCACCAGAATCGACTGTATTAGAATTTGAAAATTACAGTGAGGCATTTACAGCGTTAAAAGCAGGTAAAGGCGATGTATTAACGACAGATAATGCGATTCTTTACGGAATGGCAAAACAAGATTCTAATTATGAAGTTGTAGGGAAAATTTTCACGGATGAACCGTATGGAATCGCAGTACAAAAAGGTGCAGACGATTTAACGAAAGAGATTAATAGTTTATTAAAAGATATGAAAGCGAATGGAGAATACGATAAATTGTATGAAAAATGGATTGGTCAAAAACAAGAGAAGTAAAATGAAACTTTATTTCTCGTGATAAATAGTAAGAGTGAGAGGATGAGAGTACTCATCCTCTTCTTGTAAAGAAAGAGGGGAGAATATGTGCCTGATTTTTCTATATTAACGAATAACATTGATATGTATTTAGAAGGATTTAAATATACGGTTATGTCTAGTGTAGTTGCGCTAATAGGAAGTTTTGTTTTAGGAATTGTTATGGCAGTGATGCGAATTTCACCTATTCGTATTTTGAATTGGATTGGCTCTGCCTATGTAGAGTTTGTTAGAAATATTCCACTCGTATTAATTGCATTCATTTTCTATTTTGCTTTGCCTGTAATAGGAATTACTTTCAACGGTTTTGTAGCAGGGACAGTTGCGCTTACAGTTTATACAGCGGCTTTTATTGCGGAAGTAATTCGTGCTGGTATTTTATCAGTCGCGAAAGGTCAAATGGAAGCAGCACGTTCTTCAGGATTAACTTATACGCAAGCGATGTATCATGTAGTCTTACCTCAAGCGATGAAAATCGTCATTCCTCCTCTAGGAAATCAATTTCTCAATTTAGTAAAAAACTCTTCAATACTCGGAATCATTGCTGGAACGGATTTAATGTATCAAGGAGACTTAATTTCAACGAAGACGTTCGTTACGTTTGATGTATATATATTTGTCGGGATGTTTTATTTAGTATTAACAATTCCGCTAAGTATGCTAGTGCGTTATTTAGAAAAACGCTTGGCAAAGGAGGCGGTATAAATGGATTTTAAAGGAGCGATAACAGGTGATCATATCCTCTTTTTATTAAAAGGATTACTCATAACGTTAGAGGTAGCGCTCGTAGCAATTGTACTTAGCTTTATTATTGGTAGTGTAATAGGAATATTGCGCTATACGAAAATACCTGTCGTCTCACAAATATTAGGCTTTATCGTGGAAGTCATTCGAAATTTACCGCTACTTTTAATTATATTTTTTACGTATTTTGCACTTCCGGAAGCGGGATTGAAGTTAGAAATTATAACAGCTGCAATTGTTGCTTTAACAATATTTGAAGCGGCAATGATATCTGAAATTGTTCGAAGCGGTCTATTATCTATCGAAAAAGGGCAGATTGAGGCTGCAAGGTCTTCTGGATTAACGTATGTGCAAGCGCTTTGGCATATTATTTTGCCGCAAGCATTAAGAAGAATGGTCCCCCCGCTTGTTAGTCAATTTATTTCATTGTTAAAAGATACGTCATTAGCGGTTGTTATATCATTGCCAGAGCTTATGCATAATGCTCAAATTATTAGCGGGCAGAATGTAAATTATATGATTCCGACATTTATACTAGCAGCCTGTATGTATTTTGTTGTAAACTACGGTTTATCAATTTTATCTAGAAGATTAGAAATACGTTAACTCTTACAAAAAAATGTAAGAGTTTTTTCCTTATAAATCCTTTTTTTCCTCAAATTAGTATTGTGAGCTCTTAATATTTGAATTTTTATATTGTTTTATCAGAAAAGTTTTAATTTTATATAGAAATTGTAATCGCTTTCGTGTATATTTTTATTATCAGAAAATTTTAAAAAGAGATAGGGGTACTTGTAGGGGGAGGATTAAGATGCAGCAAACAACGAATGAGCAATTACATCGTACGATGAAGAGTAGACATTTATTTATGATCGCACTAGGTGGTGTAATCGGAACTGGTTTTTTTCTAGGTTCAGGTTACACCATTAATCAGGCTGGACCAGGGGGAGCCATCCTTTCATATTTAGTGGGCGGATTTATTATGTATTTAACAATGCTTTGTCTTGGAGAGCTAACGGTAGCAATGCCAGTTTCAGGATCTTTCCAAAAGTATGCGACGAAGTTTATTGGACCAGGAACTGGATTTATGATCGGTTGGCTATACTGGATTGGATGGGCAGTAACAGTAGGATTAGAATTAACATCGATCGGTTTAATGATGAAAAGATGGTTTCCGAATGTTGATGTTTGGGTATGGTGTCTCGTATTCGGAGTTATTTTATATGCTTCAAATGCAATATCAGCGAAGAGTTATGCTGAATTAGAGTTTTGGTTCTCTAGTATTAAAGTAGTTACAATTATTGCATTCATTTTACTTGGTGGTAGCGCATTACTAGGATTCTTACCATACGATGGAAAAGAAGCAGCGCCTCTTTTCTCTAACTTTGTAAGTGATGGTGGGCTATTCCCAAATGGACTAGCTGCAGTGCTTCTTACGATGATTACAGTTAACTTTTCCTTCCAAGGAACAGAGTTAATCGGGATTGCAGCAGGAGAGAGTCAGAATCCTGAAAAAACAATTCCACGTGCGATTCGTAATACAGTATGGCGCATTATGTTATTCTTCATTTTAACAATGACAATTTTAGTAGGGTTAATTTCTTGGAAAGAAGCAGGGATAATTGAAAGCCCATTCGTAGTTGTATTTGATAAAATCGGTATTCCATATGCAGCTGATATTATGAACTTCGTTATTATTACAGCTCTTCTATCTGTAGCGAACTCAGGGTTATATGCAGCAACGCGTATACTATGGTCACTTGCAAATGAAGGAATGGCACCAACTTCTTTCAAGAAAGTAAATAAACGTGGTATTCCGATTACAGCGTTAGTCGTAACAATTGCAGTAGCGGGCCTTTCTTTATTAACAAGCTTCCTTGCAGAAGATACAGTATATATGTACTTATTATCTATAGCTGGTTTATCTGCTGTTTCAAGTTGGATCATTATTGCTTTATCGCAACTTCGCTTTAGAAGTCAGTATTTAAAAGGCGGAGGAAAATTAGAGGACTTAAAGTATAGAACACCACTATACCCGCTTGTTCCAATTTTAGCTTTAATTACAAATAGTATAGTTGTTATTAGTTTAGCGTTTATTCCAGAACAACGAATGGCGTTATATTGTGGTATTCCATTTATCATTTTCTGCTACATATATTATTATATGAGTAAGAAACGGAAGAAACCGATGAAAGTGGAGATGGAAGCAAAGTATGAAAATAAAAATTAAGCATGATGATATAGAGGCAGATTTGTCGCATGGTCACTTAGCGATTGGGAAAGAAAACGGGTATTCACCGTTACAATTACTCGTTTCTTCTATCGCAGGATGTAGTGCAATTGTTTTTCGAACGATTTTAGAAAAGAAACGTATTGCATACGATACGTTTACAATTGAAACTGAAATTGGTAGAAGTGAAGCTTTATCAAAACCAGTTGAAAGTGTTCATTTGCACTATAAAATTAAAGCGCAAAACATTACAGAAGAACAATTAGACAAGGCACTGCAACTTGCGGTGAAAAATTGCACAATTGTTCAATCTGTAAAGGATAGTATAAAAGTTACAGAAACAATTGAATTAGTAAAGTGAAACATAAAAACGTGAGAATAGGGCGCTCACGTTTTTATGTTTTTAATAAAGGGGAAAGTATGATGGAATGTTTAGGTTGTAAATTAGCAAATGAAGAAGAAATTATATATAAAGTGTATGAAGATGATTATGTAACTTGTTTTTTAGACCATGCGCCTTTCTACCCAGGACATACTTTAATTGTGCCAAAGAAGCATGTTTTAGAAGTGGACGAATTAGATGATGTTGTAGCGAAATCGATTATGGATGCTTCTAAGCTTATTGCAAAAGCGATTAGGGCATTATATAAACCAGACGGAATTACAATTTGCCCCGCATTAACGGGGCAGTAAGATCCCCTACCTCAAAATTCAGTGAAAACAAAGAAGTTAGTTGGGAATCCAACTGCCCGTAAAAGCCCGATTGGTTCAACTAATAATCAGTGGGGGATGAACAAAACCCCCACTGATTAAAGTTTCACTTTATCAAAATGGTGGAATCTTTAACGAGTTAACTCATTATCACATGCATGTTGTGCTGAGATATAAAGAGCGTTCGTTTGCTGAGTTTTATACGGTGCAGCCAGGAGAACAGCAGAATCATAACTTTGAAGAGACAAAGCATTTGTTACGAGAATCAATAGAGAAAATATTACTTACTAAAAAGGCATAAGAGGGATGTTCTTAAGGGAACAGTCAGGAAAATATTAATATTAAAAAGCCCAATTTCTCAGTTAAAATAGAGAAATTGGGCTTTTCCTTATTCTATTATTCGATTTTATCTATTAAAGAATTCTGCAGTGTCACAAAGTATATCGCTCATTCGTTATATAGAATGAGAGGAGGAATTATATGAAAGTTACAAACAAAGATTACGAAAAGATGGAAGAGCTATACGAGTTGTATGAGCAAAAAATTTATTATGTAGCTTATTCTATTTTAAATAATATTCAGCAAGCTGAAGATGCGGTTCAAGAGACGTTTATTACTCTTTATAAGAATTTGGAAAAGCTGCATAGTTTGAACACTCAAGAGCTTAAACAGTATATTTTGAGGATCGCGAAAAACAAGGCGATTGATAGTTACCGGAAAAATAAACGACATGAAACATTTTTAGAAGAATATCAACGAGAATCAACAGAGGTAGTAGATGAAAATATTGAAGAGTGGGAAAAACGTCTAATGTCTGAGGTTCAGATTGATACATTGCTAAAAGAGCTAAATGAATCTAACAGACAAGTGTTTAAGTACAAAGTCTTCTATAACTTAACGTATCAAGAAATTTCAAGTGTAATGGGGATAACAGAGGCTAATGTCCGCAAGCAATTTGAGCGCGCTCGAAAACGAGTACAAAGTATTATAGGAGGTATACAAAATGACGAATTCAAAGAACTCCAAAGAAATGTATGACCTTGCTGAAAAAATCGCTTTAGATGATTTTGATAAACTGGATGAACAACATGAATTTTCACATACATATACGCGCAAAAAGAAATTGTTTATGGAGGAAATGAAGCTGAAAGATGGACAACCACAGACAAAGCGTAAAAGACATCGTATGTTAATCGCTGCGGCCTGTTTATTGATTGGTATGCCGACAACCGTTTTTGGTGCAGTAAAAGTCTATAATATGATTGTTCAAAAACAAAATTACGAAGTAAATGTTTCAGTAACGAATAAGGAATCGAATACTATTGATAAGTGGTATAAGTTGAAAGTTGGTAAATTACTAGAAAATATGGAAGCAATTGATGACTCGGCTATGAAATATTCATTTAAAGATAACGACGCAATGGGTGGATTTTCATTCGCTCTTTGGAGAGTGGGGGGAAATGCGGACTTTCAAACTTTATATTCAAAAAGCTATGAAGAAAAAGAGATAAATGGCAGGAAAGCAGTAATTGTTCATAAAGAAACTGGAAACAACAATGTAATGTTTGATAGGAAGGTCTTTCTCTTTTTTGAGAAAGAAGGGATTATGTTAGAAAGTTTTATTGGATCAGATGTAAATGAAGAACAAATGATGGATGTGTTAGGGAACATTTCACTTGAGCCTACGTCAAAAGAAAAGGCAGCACATATAACAGATTATGATAAAAAGTATTTTAGTGAAGCGGATGAACCTAAAAAAACTAAGGCGATTCCTTTGAAAAAAGATAGTAAACGACTATTTCACATAGGACAAAAGGTTCCAGTAACGATATCTATGGATAACAGCCAAATTGAATATGTGATAGAAAAAGTTGAAGTTTTTGATTCGATTAAAGATTTTAAACAAGAGAACTTTAATGAACTTGGCTTAGGGATATTAAGCGAGAAGAAGGCTTTAGATCAGATGGGAAAATTGCTATCGTACAGACGGGATGTATATAAATTAGGGAATGGTAAAGATTCAATTGATACATTAGTAGATTCGAAATTAGTTAATGTTAAATTTGTCTACTTGACAACAACAGTGAAAAATATAGGTAAACAGGTGACAGAAGAAATCTATATGACTCCATCCATAAAACAGCTTAAATTTGAAGGAAATGCATGGAACTACGCTAAAGAAGAGGGAATGGATGCAACGCGTATTATGACGGGCGAAGTCGATTATTTAGAACCTCATGGAGATGGAAAAAGCTTTTACAATATTGGCAGTATCCGACCTGGCCAAACGATGAAAGTTAACTTGGGTTATTTTGTGGATGAGGATAAACTAGATTCAATTTTCCTTGATGCTTTTCATTACAGAGGGAATGGAAGTACTGAAAATATGAATGCGTCATATCGTTGGTGGATTGATATTCGTCAACAGTCAAAACAATAGGAACAAATACACAAAAAGCTGCTTATATTTAGCAGCTTTTTTCGTCTTCATACATATGTAAAACCTCTTTTGCACGTATACGTAAACCATTTATCAATTCTTTCGGTTCTAAAACTCTTGCATCTTTTCCAAGTCTATAAAATAAAGGGGTAATAAAGTTAATTTCACCTTTATCAATTGTTGAATGTATATAACCTGCCCCGTCTTCGTTTACTACCACGAATTCTTCAAGGTAAGGAACGCTTTTACATTGGCGCACGCCTTCAGTCGTTAATAAAACATGTAACTGGGTAGGAATATGCACTACGTTAGAGCTAGAGGCAAACCATTCTTCTAAATTCATGAACGTATCTTTATTTTCTTCTGTTGATAATATAGAAAGAATACGATCAACGCGATACAGTAATATTTTTTTGCTGCTGAAGTCATAGGATGGTAAGTACCATAGCCCATCATGAGCATATACACCGATAGGATGAACATATTTTATTTTTATCCCTGATTTAGATTCGTATTGAAAGTGTAAATTTTTATTTTCAATAGCCGCGGTTAATACTTCGTTTAAAAGAGGTGTATCAATTGTTCTCTTCGGATTCCAAAAAGAGATATAAGATCGTATTTTATCAACTTTCGCTTTCGCATCATGTTGTAGGGAGCTATACAGTTTATGCGTAACGGAATTGATTTCTGTGTTAAAAGGCAAGTCTCTGTAGTAGCTTAAAGACTGAAAAGCAAAAAAGATGGATACTGCTTCTTCTTCGGTAAATAAAATAGGGGGAATGACTTTATTCGTTAATACTTTATATCCTCCATTACGACCTTGTTCAGCGTAAATGGGTAATCCCATATCACTTAAATCTAAAATATATCTATGGACCGTACGAACGGAAATATTAAATTCATCAGCTATTTCTTGAGCTGTAAATGTTTTTTTTGTAGAAGCAAATATAAGAATGTCTAGTAAACGTTTTGCTTTTGACAAGGATATCACCTTTTTCTTTTTTAACATGACATAAGTTGTCATGTTTTATGGTTAGTATAGTGCTTATAAGATGATTTTATCAATAGAAGCTGTAAGGAGGAAAAGATATGTCACGTGAAATTGTTTTATTTATTGCAGCGAGCTTAGATGGATTTATCGCGAAAGAAGATGATGATTTAGAGTGGTTAATGGAAACAGAAGGTGAGGGAGACAACGGTTATACAGAAATGTACGAAACAATTGATACGATAATTATGGGAAAGAGAACGTACGATTATGTGGTAGAGCATACGGAAACATTCCCGTACCTAGATAAAAAATGTTATGTTTTTTCTAATTCAGAAAAAGGTTCAAACGAACATGTAGAGTTTGTAAATGAAGATGTATTAGAGTTTACAAAAAGGTTGAAAGAGCAGGAAGGATCTAAAATATGGATGGTCGGTGGAGGGAGTCTACTGAGAGAGTTCTTTAAGAATAATTTAATTGATGAATATGTTGTTACGATTACACCTCACATATTAGGTTCTGGAGTTCCGTTATTTAAAGAAAAGAACCCGGAAATTCATTTAACTTTAACGGATACGAAACGTTTTGGCCAATTCGTAAATTTATATTATAAAGTAAAGTCCTAAAGGATAAGAAAACACGACTATTGATGATAGTCGTGTTTCTATATAGATGGCAATGAAATTGTAAAGCAAGATCCGTGATCAATTTCACTTGTGACAGTAATATTCCCGCCGTGTAGTTCTACGATTTCTTTTACGATGGAGAGCCCTAAACCAGTGCCTCCTGTAGCTCTAGAGCGCGCTTTATCAACACGGTAAAAGCGGTCGAAAATGTGAGGGAGGTCTTCAGGGGGAATACCTTCTCCCTTGTCCTTAATTTTGATGGAAATATGTTTATGTTCTTCTGTAACAGAAATATTAATATGAGAATGTTCTTTTGAATGTCTATACGCGTTATTTAAAATGTTAGCCATAACTTGTTCAAAGCGTTGCTCATCTAGCTTTACTAAGAGTGAGGAAGGACATGTGAAAACAACTTTAATTTGTTTTTCTCCGTACATCACATTTATTTTTTCAGTGATGCGAGTAAGGAAGGTGTGTAAATGCACTTCCTGTACTTGAATGAAAAAGTTATGCTTTTCCATTTGAGCGAGTGAAAATAAATCTTGAACTAAGTTTGTAATATAATCAGACTCGTCTTTTATAATGGATAAGTATCGTAGACGTTGCTCTGGGGGTGTGTTTTCTTTTAATGCAATGTCAGCATAACCTCTTACGTACGTTAATGGTGTTCGTAATTCGTGAGCAACACTTGCTAGAAATTCACTTCGCTCTGTTTTCATGTAATGTAAATCATTTGCGAGAGTTTGGATAGATTGTGCTAGTTCACCAATTTCGTCATTTCGAGTAGTTGTTAATGAAACGGATAAATCGCCCTTACTCATTTTTTCAGTCGCTTGTTTCATGTGTAACAATGGTTTTGTTAACAAACGTGATAATAGAAAAATGGTGATGGCTGTTAATAGGAAAGTAATGACTCCAGCGATAATGAATTGCCGTGTGAGCCCGTTAACCATTTCTTCGATTGATTCCGTCCCGAGAAACATATATACATAGCCTTCCGTTTTTCCTGCCACTACAATTGGGCTAACTGTACATATATAATTAGATGTTTTCCAATGATTCTCTATAATTGCTCCATCATGATCTGTTCGTGTTTGCATTCCTTCAATATGTTTTTTTATAGTAGTATTTATTTCATTGGATTTAGCTAGTATTTCCTTATTTGCATTTGTAATAATAACAGTTGTTTCAGCTTCGGATTCCATTAAAGCAACATGGGAGATTGTTTGCCTGTCAAAATATTTTTCAAGGACATCTCGGTGACTATTTCCACGCTTTAATAAAGCAGTCATTTCTTCATTTACTCTATTGTTTACAAGGCTATAATAGAGCAAGACAAATAGAACACTTTCGATTAAAAGTGTAACAATTAGAAAATAAAATCCGAGTTGAATAGAAATTCGCTTCATCGTTTTGCTCCTTAGTTTTCAATATCAATCCATCGATATCCTACTCCGTAAACAGTTTTTAAATGGTGATCAATGGGGAAATTTACTTTTCGTAATTTATCACGTAAATTACGAATATGTGAATCGACTGTTCTATCTTCTGTATTTGTATTTAATCCCCAAATTCGTTCAATGAGCTGATCACGGCTTAATACGTAGTTCACATGACGTAAAAATAATCCGAGTAAAGAGAATTCGATTGGGGTGAGAAGAAGTTCTTCATTATGGACAGAAATGAAATGCTTGGCCTCATCCCATAAAATGCCGTGATATTGGATTTGTGCATGTTGATTGGTTCGGCGTAAAACAGCTTCAATTCTTGCGAAGAGCTCCTCTTCGTGGAATGGTTTCGTCACGTAATCATCTGCTCCAATTTTTAACCCTTGAACGACATCTACCGTCTGATCACGAGCAGTTACCATAATGATAGGAACGTTACTAAATGATCGAATTCTTTTGCAAGTTTCCCACCCGTCCATCTTTGGCATCATAATATCGAGTAAAACAAATTTGAAGTTTCGATTTTCTATATGTGAAATAGCTTCTTCTCCGGATGCTGCACATACGCAGTTATATCCGATTGGAGTAAGATAAAGCGTTAATAATTCAAGCATTCTCGGTTCATCATCTACGAGTAGTATATCGATCATAGAGTACCTCCGCATTTGTAGTTATTACTTAAATTGTAAGGCAAAATCATGAAGAAATGGTGCAGATTATAATGCATCTGCATAATTTCTTCAGAATTGCTTGTTATTGTAAAGTTGAAATTCCATTTTAGGTAATAATATTGGCTCGAAAACGAATAATACGGAGGCGATATAGTGAAAAAGATGACCCGAATTTTGGGGATAACAATAATTGCAGCAGTCGGTCTTGCGGCATGCGGACAAACGAGTACAGATCATAAAAATCATGAATCTACAGAAGAGAAGAAAACAGAGCAAAAGGAAATGAATCAAGGTGCATCGAATGATTTATTAACGACAAGTTTAAAAAATGTAACGAGATTAAATACAAATGATCCTCTGCAAATGGCAGTATTAACTTCGCAAACGATATGGCCAGCAACGCATAAAGAGAATCAGCCAGGCGCTATTATTTTAGTGCCAGTAAGCGAGTGGCAATTAGGTATTGCAAGTGCGGATCTTATTCATCATCCGAATAACGGACCGATTTTATTTATAGAAAAAGAAAAGGTACCCGAAATGACGTTAAAAGAAATAAAACGATTAAATCCGCTCGGAACGAAAGATGGAACGCAAATTATGGTGATGGGGGATATAGGGGCATCTAGCCTAGAGCAATTAAAAGAATATAAAGTAAAGCAAATAAAAGAAACGGATCCAGCTAAATTTGCTAAAGATGTTGATAAAGAATATGCCGATATAACAGGAAATTATCCAAATAGCGTTATTATCGGTTCGTCTGAAGAAGAAGGACGTTTATATACAACACCAGCTGTAAATTGGATTTCTCATATGCCAGAACCTCTTCTATATACTGAAAAAAATAAAGTGCCAGAAGCGACAATAGAGGCATTAAAGACGAGAAAAGATAAAGCGAATATATATGTGTTAGGACCAGAAAAAATCGTTTCGAAAGAAGTAGAAAAAGAGTTAAGTAAATACGGGAAAGTAACGCGTATTAGTGGGGAGACTCCAACAGAAAATTCGGTTGCATTTGCGAAATTTAAAGATGAAAAAACGAAATTTGGCTGGGGATTCACAAAACCAGGTCACGGTTTGTCATTTGTTTCAAGCAAAACACCAGACTTAGCAATTGCGGGAGCACCGTTTTCACATATGGGTAAACATGCCCCTGTTGTTTTGCTTGAGGAAGGAAAAGCTTCACAACCAGTTTATGACTTCCTTGCTACTATTCAGCCGAAGTTTAAAGATGATCCAACACTTGGACCGTATAACCATGGTTTCCTATTAGGAAGTAGTAGTGATGTTTCATTTGAAACACAAGGTATATTGGATGAGAGGTTAGAAATTGTTCAGGAAAGTGGTCAAGGTCACGGTGGACATTAATGAAATGAGAAAAGACGCTGCTAAGGTAGCGTCTTTTCTTTAGGAAACTTTTACATAGCACAACATCCTTTGCTCGTTATATAATAGCCTTCGTGCAGTCGGCCTTGATTTTCTTATGGAGAAAATCAAATGATAAAAGAGTGGAGGAGTGTTACTTTGTTTCAAACTATAAAAAATGAATGGTTCTCAAATATGAGAGGGGACGTGCTATCGGGGATTGTTGTTGCTTTAGCATTAATTCCTGAAGCGATAGCTTTTTCTGTTATTGCAGGTGTAGATCCGACGGTTGGATTGTACGCGGCCTTTTGTATTGCGGTTACAATTTCGTTTGTCGGCGGAAGACCAGGGATGATCTCGGCGGCAACGGGTGCGATGGCATTATTAATGGTCACTCTTGTGAAGGATCACGGTTTGCAATATTTATTTGCTGTGACAATAGTAACAGGTATTGTTCAAATTATTTTTGGAGTGTTCAAGCTGAGCTCATTTATGAAGTTTGTTCCTAAATCCGTTATGAGTGGTTTTTTAAATTCACTTGGAATTTTAGTTTTTACAGCGCAATTGCCGCATTTTAAAAATGCAACTTGGCAAATGTATGCACTTGTCGCATTAGGACTTGCAATTATATATTTATTTCCACGTATTACGACGGCTGTTCCGTCTACACTTATTTCAATTATTATTGTGACAAGCATTGCACTTATGAGCGGATTACAGTTAAAAACAGTAGGGGATATGGGAAGCTTACCGAAAGAATTACCGTTCTTTAGTATTCCTGATGTTCCATTTACACTTGAGACATTAGCAATTATTTTACCGTATTCAGTTATGCTAGCGGTTATAGGTTTACTAGAGTCATTATTAACGGCGTCGGTTTTAGACGATATGACACATACGGAAAGTAATAAGCATAAAGAGGCACGTGGACAAGGGATTGCGAACGTTGTTGCTGGGTTTTTCGGAGGAATGGCAGGATGTGCAATGATTGGACAATCTGTTATTAATATTAAATCAGGTGGTCGAGGGAGATTATCGACGCTTGTAGCCGGTGGTTTTTTAATCGTATTGCTATTTGTTTTAGGTGATTACGTTGTTCATATTCCGATGGCAGCTTTAGTTGCAGTTATGATTATGGTTTCGATTGGGACGTTTGATTGGAACTCTGTAGCGATGATTCATAAAGTACCAAAAGGAAACGCATTTGTTATGATCGTAACAGTTGTGATTGTCCTAATTACACATAATTTAGGATTAGGTGTAATTATCGGAACGATAATTAGTGCAGTTTTATTTGCATTCAATATGGCAAAGATTCACGTGAAACATTTGTATATTGAAAATAAGAAAATATACGAAATTCACGGCCAACTATTCTTCGCATCTACGGCAGAGTATATAAATGCTTTTTCATACAATGAAGATGTGAAAGAAATTGAGATGAACTTTACTAACGCACACGTATGGGATGATTCAGCAGTAGCGGCAATTGATAAAGTTATCATGAAATATGAACAGAACGGTGTGAAAGTAAGGATCACAGGGTTAAATGAACGTAGCTCGAAGCTCGTTGCGAATTTAGCTACTTATAATAAGAGAATTGCTAGTTAGAAGCCTCCTTTTTAGGGGGCTTTATTATATAATACGGGTAGGATAACGAAAAGGGGATTCAGCATATGTACAAACAAATTTTATTAGCATGCGATGGTTCTGAACATGCACTTCGAGCAGCCGAGCATGCAACATATATTGCGAAATTTAACGAAGAAACACATGTTGAAGTTGTGTACGTAGTAGATAATAGAACGGCAAAGTCAGATATTATACAAGGACAAACGGATTTAGAAACAATATCAGCTAGTCGAAAAGATAAATTAAAAGAGATTGAGGGTTTATTAAAGAAAGAGAACATTTCCTACAAAATTACGATTCTACATGGCGATCCAGGAGATACGATTGTTCAATATGTAAATACAGGAGATATAGATCTTATTATTGCTGGGAGTAGAGGGCTAAATACACTGCAAGAGATGGTGCTTGGTAGTGTAAGTCATAAAATAGCAAAGCGTGTGAAATGCCCGGTTATGATTATAAAATAAAGTGAGATATTCTGTAGTGTAAGCAGGACCTTGATATAATTCGAGGTCTTTTTTGATGTATTAAGAGGGAGAATGTGGACAGAATATATATAAGTTAAAAAAAATGTTAACTTACAAATTTGTAAGTTAGCTGTCAGCGAAATCGATGTTATGAAATTTTTCCCATTGATACAATAAGAATATCAAAGGGGATATAGGGAGGATGGAAGGTATGAAATCATTTCAAAATTTATCTTATAGCCAAGGGGTAAGTTTAATTTGTTTAGGTGGATTTACTGGATCTGTTATGTTAGCTGTTTTAATAAAGATGTTTCAGCAAATGTTTTAATCGTATGAATAGAAGGGAAATGATTAATATAAATAGCAAGAGAAGAACGATAAATAAAAAATAGCTCTTAGCATGTAAGTAAATGCTGAGAGCTATTTTTATGTTTATTTTTCTACACATTATATTTTGTTTAAACTTCTTTTGATTTAGCAGATCCTGTATTTAAAGTAAGAGCAAGGAAGAACATTGCAAGCACACAAGAAGCAAGGAGCAAAATGAATCCGCCGTCCCATCCGAATCCATCTACAATAAAGCCCATAGCTGCGCTAGCAAAAGTAGCTCCCCCTAGGTAACCGAAGAACCCAGTTAACCCAGCGGCAGTTCCAGCAGCTTTTTTGGGTGCTAAGTCAAGCGCGTGAAGACCAATTAGCATAACAGGTCCGTAAATTAAAAATCCAATGGAAACAAGTGCGATACTATCAATGATTGGATGCCCAGCAGGATTTAGCCAGTAAACAAGAACGGCAATGAATACACCGACCATAAATAGAATGCCAGCAGGTGCGCGGCGCCCTTTAAATAGTTTATCACTCATCCATCCGCAAAGAAGTGTACCTGGAATACCAGCCCATTCGTATAGAGCATAAGCTGTACGTGAGCTACTGTGAGTAAAGCTTTTTTCTTCTACTAAATAAGTAGGAGCCCAGTCTACAACGCCGTAACGAACGAAATAAACAAAGACGTTAGCGATAGCGATGTACCATAAAAACTTATTGTTTAATATGTATGTAAATAAAATTTCCTTTACCGAAAGTTCGCGTTCACGGTCCGCTACTTTTTCATCTGATGGATATTCCCCAGTATGTTCTTCAATAGAAGGTAATCCGCAAGATTGAGGTGTATCTCTCATCGTAATTAATACATAAATCCCCACCAAAATTGAAAGAATACCTGGGAAGTAAAATATACTTTTCCAGTCATTTGCAAAGAAATATAAGCCTAATGTAACGAGAGAAGGCATAAGCGCGCCGCCGACATTATGAGCGACGTTCCAAATAGACATTTTTGTACCACGTTCACTAACGGAGAACCAGTGAACCATCGTACGACCACAAGGAGGCCATCCCATACCTTGTACCCATCCATTTAAAAACTGAAGTACAAACATAAGTATAATGCTCGTTGTAATGAAAGAAAATGAGCCGAAAATAATATTAATGATACCGGATAAAAATAGCCCAGCTGCTAAAAAGTAGCGAGGATTACAACGATCGGATACGATACCCATAAGAAATTTACTTAATCCGTAAGCGATAGATACTGCTGAAAGGATAACCCCAAGTTCCCCTTTACTAAAGCCTTGTTCGATTAAGTATGGCATTGCGAGTGAAAAGTTTTTTCGAACAAAGTAGTAACCCGCATAACCGATGAAGATGCCTAAGAATACTTGCAAACGCAATTTGCGGTATTCGCTATCAGTGCGATCAGCTGGTAAGCGTTCTGCGTGGGGCGCAGGTTTAAATAATTGTGTGAAAAACATAAAATGAAAATCCTCCCCTAATTAATTGGAAGCGTTTTAAGACAGAGAGAATACAAAAAGGCTATGAAATATAAAAAAGTTCCCTTTTTTATGATTCATAGCCATATACTCCGATTCTCCGTGACTGTCAATATTAACTTCGACGAAAATTATACAACTTTGTGACAAGAATGTAAACGTTTTTATAAAGAAAGTTGTTGACGTATTTTGTTTGTGGGATTAATATTTAAATACGTTAAATATTTTATTGCTTAAATAAGAGGTGGATAACATGCCAAATGATATGACTCATATTGATAAGATTCAAGCTCTTACATTCGCTATAGGAAAGAAAATGCAAACAGAGCTATTAGAACAAATGCAAGCATCAGGACTTACACCACCGCAGTTTTATATTTTAAAGATTTTAGATCATTACGGAGCTTCAAGAGCGACACAATTGGCGGAGAAAATGTACGTGAAACCGAGCGCGATTACAGTAATGACTGATCGTTTAATTGATCATGGGTTAGTAGAGCGCTATCACGACGATAATGATCGCCGCGTTGTTGTCATTGAGCTAACGAAGAAGGGGAAAACTACAGTAGAAGAAGCGATGGCGGCTCGTAATGAGCATATTGCAAAATACTTCTCACACTTAGAATTACAAGAGAGGGAAGATTTGTTGCGCCTCTTTGAAAAGCTAGAAACAATTATTTGCGGGAAACCAGAGAAAAAAGAGAAAAAAGAGAAAAACTAAGAGGAATTGAGGAGATTACATGGAGCAACAAGAAAATCAGAATAGAAAGTTGTTGTTAATCGGTTTAGTAATCGCAATGCTATTTGCTGCATTGGACGGAACAATCGTTGGTACAGCAATGCCGCGTATCGTCGGTGAACTAGGTGGATTAAGTTTAATGACATGGTTAACAACAGCTTACATGTTAACATCAACAACGGTTGTACCGATTGCAGGTAAATTAGCGGATTTACTTGGGCGTCGTAACGTATATATAGCAGGATTAATTATCTTTATGGTTGGTTCAGCGTTATGTGGTATGGCAAACGGTATGACAGAATTAATTATTTTCCGTGGTATTCAAGGTCTTGGTGGCGGTATTATGATGCCAATGGCTATGATTATTATCGGAGATATGTTCACGGGAAAAGAACGTGCTAAATGGCAAGGTATTTTTGGCGCTCTATACGGTCTTGCTTCTGTAATTGGACCACAAGTTGGTGGTTGGATTGTAGACGCAGTGAACTGGAGATGGGTATTCTATATTAACTTACCAGTTGGTATTTTAGCGACAATCTTCATTGCAATGGGATTAAAAGCACATAAACAAACAGGACCAATTAAAATTGATATCGCTGGAATCTTCACGATGATTCTCGGTGTTGTAAGTTTATTACTTGCGTTAACGTTTGGCGGGAAAGATTATGCATGGGGTTCTTGGCAAATTATCGGGTTATTTGCACTAGCTGCCATTGGTATTGTTAGCTTTGTTATCGTTGAAACGAAGGCTGAAGAACCAATTTTACCGATGCACTTCTTTAAAAACCGCACATTTACACTACTGAATGCGATCGGTTTCTTTATGAGTATCGGAATGTTTGGAGCAATTATGTTCGTACCGTTCTTTATGCAAGGAATTGTAGGCGTAAGTGCTGCTGAATCAGGAACGATTATGACACCGATGATGATTACAATGATCGTTATGAGTATTATTGGTGGTCAGCTTGTATTAAAAATTGGTGTGAAACCACAAATTATTACAGGGATGCTTATTATGGCTAGTGGTTTCTGGTTATTAACAACGATGGATATGCACACAACTAAGCTTACCGCTACTTCTTATATGATGGTTATCGGTTTAGGAATGGGTCTTGTTATGCCGATATTAACATTAGCATTACAAGAAAGCTTCCCGAAAAAAGATCTTGGCGTTGTAACATCATCAAGTCAATTCTTCCGTCAAATCGGTGGAACGTTTGGGATTACAATTTTAGGATCAATTATGAATAACACTTCAGGCACAACGTTAACAAATAAATTAGTACCTGTATTAGACACATTCCCAAAAGAAGCGGGACAAATGGTAACAAAATTTAAAGATATGATTCATACAGATCCACAAAGTTTATATTCTATGCTATTTAGTCCAGAGGCATTAAAACAAATGCCAGAAGCATTTTCTAATAGCATCGTACCAATTTTGAAAAGCTCTTTAGTGGACTCACTTCATACTGTATTCTTAACAGGATTGGTATTTATCGTAGTAGGTGCTATCTTTACGATTTTCTTACAGAAAATTAAACTGTCTGATCGTAAAAAAGATGCTGAAGAGCCTGCTGTAGAAGAAAAGGAAAAAACTGTATCATATTCGTAATAAAAAAGCATCGCCTTATGGCGATGCTTTTTAGTTAGAAATGATTGACGTATTTTTATAAATGCGTTATATTATTTTCTGTAAACGGTTACATGAAATGAGGAGAAAAGAGAATGAGTACGATTAAAGACGTTGCAAAATTAGCAGGGGTATCTGTTGCGACCGTTTCCAGAGTGTTAAATAAAAATGGATATGTCCATGAGGACACATTAAAGAAAGTAGAGCGAGCAATTGAAATGCTAGATTATAAGCCTAGTACAGTAGCGCGTTCTTTATATAATAAAAAGTCTCGTTTAATTGGCTTAGTTGTTCCAAATATCGTGAATCCATTCTTTCCGGAAGTTGCACGTGCTGTAGAAGATGTAGCACATAAGCAAGGCTACACAGTTGTACTTTGTAACTCTGATGAAAATTTAGAAAAAGAGAAGCAATACATTGATGTGCTTAGACAAAATAATGTGGACGGATTTATTGTAGCAACGAATCCACAAAATAGTGTTAATTACATGAATTTGTCTATTCCAGTTGTTGCGATTGACCGTATGTTTAATGAGCGCATTCCTACTGTATATGCAGATAACTATGCAGGGAGCCAGTCGGCGACAAAGTTATTAATAGACAAAGGGTGTAAACATATTGCACATATTCGTGGACCGCGTGATGTGAGCACAGCTAATGAACGTTTTGAAGGTTTTGTAGACGTTATTACGCAAAATAATCTTTCTTATATGATTGCAGAGAGTACATTCGATCCAGCTAATAGTGAACGGGTAGCGGTGGAATTATTAGAAGAATATCCGCATATTGATGGAATTGTTGCTGGGAATGATTTAATTGCAATTGGTATTGTAAAGGCTGCACTTCAAAAGGGAATTTCTATTCCAAACGATTTACAAATTATTGGATTCGATGGGATTTCTTTAACTGAAATGATGTATCCATCTATTACGACTGTTGCACAGCCAATTTATGAAATGGGGAAAATTGCAACAGAATTGTTGTTAGAGCAGATGGAAGGAAATCCATTAGAAGAGAAACACTATCGTTTACCGATTGAAATTATAGAACGAAATACAACGAAGTAAGGAGATGAGACAGATGCCAAATATTGCAGTAGTAGGTAGCATTTCAATGGACTTAGTGGCTGTTTCAAAAATACGGCCGAAAGCAGGAGAAACAGTAATTGGTGAAGCGTTTCATACGATACCAGGAGGAAAAGGGGCAAACCAGGCAGTTGCTGCAGCTAGATTAGGAGCAAATGTAGCGATGGTTGGTGCAGTAGGAAATGATGATTACGGAACAGTAGTTAGAAAAAACTTGGAGAACGAACGCATTTTTATCGACTATGTGGTACCGGTTACAGATAGGACGACAGGAATCGCTCATATCGTTTTAGCAGAAGAGGATAACAGTATTGTTGTCGTACAAGGAGCAAATGCTCTTGTAAATGAGTCGGTTGTAGATCGTTCAAAAGACCTTCTTGTAAAAGCTGATATGGTTGTTCTTCAACTAGAGATTCCGCTTGAAACAGTAAAATACGTTCTGTCTATTTGTGAGGAGCATAAAATTCCAGTTATGTTGAATCCGGCTCCAGCACAATTTTTATCAGAAGATATTTTAGAAAAAGCGACTTATATTACGCCGAATGAACATGAATGTCGCATCGTATTAAATGATTTCACATCACCAATTGAAGAGTTACTTGCGAAATATCCAAATAAGCTATTGATGACGGAAGGGTCTAATGGTGTTCGTTTCCATAACGGAACGGAAGTTGTTCAAGTTCCAAGTATCGCTGTAGATGTAGTAGATACGACTGGAGCAGGTGACACATTTAACGGTGCGTTAGCAGTTGCGCTTTCTGAAGGAGTAACACTTCAAAAGGCAATTCGTTTTGCAAATATTGCTGGTGGTCTTTCTGTAACGAAACTTGGGGCACAGGGCGGTATGCCAACGAGAGATAGAGTACGTGAAGTGCAGGTGATTGTTGGATGAAAAAGCACGGTGTATTAAATAGTGAAATCGCAGCAGTCCTTGCTTCACTTGGACATACAGATACGATTGTAATTGCTGATTGTGGGTTACCTATTCCTGATGGAGTAAAACGAATTGATTTAGCAGTTAAAATCGGAAAGCCTAGATTTTTAGACGTATTACAAGTAGTTGCTGATGATATGGCAATTGAAAAAGTGACGTTAGCAGAAGAAGTTATTATGAATAATGCAGAGGTAAATAAAGAAGTTGAGATGCGATTAATAGAGCCAGCATTTGAATATGTGTCTCATAAGGAATTTAAAGAGCATACAAAGAGAGCGAAGGCGATTATTCGTACAGGAGAAGCAACGCCTTATGCGAATGTTATTTTACATGCAGGTGTGATTTTTTAATAAAGGGATGTGATGAGAATGCATATTGAAATGAAGAACATTTCAAAAGCGTTCAGTGGTAATCCTGTTCTAAAAAACGCACAGTTTATGATTGAAACAGGAGAAGTCCATGCATTGATGGGGGAAAATGGAGCGGGGAAATCGACGCTCATGAAGATTCTAACAGGTGTATATAAAAAAGACAGTGGAACAGTCACAATTGATGGACAAGAACGAACTTTTAAAAATGCGAAAGAAGCGGAAGAGTACGGTATTGCATTTATCCATCAAGAGTTGAACATATTACCGAATTTAACGGTAGCTGAAAATATGTTTCTTGGAAAAGAGTTAATGTATGGGAAAACGGGCATTTTACGTACGCGTCAAATGAGTGCGATTGCCCAGCAGCAATTGGCAGATCTTGGTCTACATGTGAGAGGTGCTATGCTAGCAGGTGAACTATCGGTTGGACAACAGCAAATTATTGAAATTGCTAAAGCATTAATGACAAAGGCGAGCGTTATTATTATGGATGAACCTACAGCAGCATTAACAGATCGCGAAATTGAAACTCTGTTTATTGTTATTAATAAATTGCGTAAAGAGGGCGTTTCATTCGTTTATATTTCACACCGGATGGAAGAAATTTTTTCAATATGTGATGCTATTACGATTTTGCGTGATGGAGAATATGTAGGGAAAAGATTAATTCCAGAAACGTCATTTGATGAAGTAGTTAGCATGATGGTGGGCCGCAGTATTGGTGAACGTTATCCAGAACGAAATAGTCAAATTGGCGAAGTGATTTTTGAAATGCGAAACGGAACGAAAAAAGGAAAATTTGAAAATGTTTCGTTTCAAGTTAGAAAAGGTGAAATCCTTGGTGTTGCGGGCTTGATGGGAGCTGGTCGCACGGATATTATGAAAGCAATATTTGGATATGAACCGCTCGATTCAGGAAAAATTTTCATGAATGGACAAGAAGTAAAAATTGATAGTCCAATTGATGCGATTAGACAACGAATTGCCTTTATTACAGAGGATAGAAAATCTGAAGGGCTTGTGTTAGATTTTTCGATTCGTGAAAATTTAGCTTTACCAAATTTAGAAAGTCTTTCAAAGGGAAGCGTGGTTAATAAAGGTTTAGAACGGCAATTTACAGAGGATATGATGAAGCTTCTTAATGTGAAAGCAGCAAACGGAGAGCAAGCTGTCAAATCTCTTTCTGGTGGAAATCAGCAAAAGATTGTAATTGCAAAATGGTTAGGTATTCATCCGCAGTTACTCATTTTAGATGAACCAACGAGAGGTGTAGATGTTGGGGCTAAAAAAGAAATTTACTCTATTATGAATAACCTTACCGAGCAAGGAGATGCCGTTATTATGGTATCGTCTGAGCTTCCAGAAGTTTTAGGAATGAGTGATCGAGTTCTCGTCATTCATGAAGGGAAAATCGGTGGTATTTTAGAGAAAGATCAGGCATCGCAAGAGTCTATTATGGCACTAGCTACAGGGGGAGAGTAAGATATGGCTAAGAAGGGGAATGTATTACAACAACTTGGTTCTTTAATTGGATTAGTATTAATTATCGTAGTAATTACAGCTTTAAATCCAGCATTTATTGAAATTCCAAATTTATTTAATATACTGCGCCAAGTATCGATTAATGCACTCATTGCATTTGGAATGACCTTCGTTATTTTAACAGGGGGTATTGACTTATCGGTAGGTTCTATTTTAGCATTATCAAGTGCACTTGTTGCCGGAATGATGGCAAGTGGCATGGATCCGTTCCTTGCAATGGTAGTTGGATTATTAGCAGGTCTTGCAATGGGGATTGTAAACGGTATCATTATTGCGAAGGGAAAAGTAGCTCCGTTTATTGCAACTTTAGCAACAATGACTATTTTTCGCGGGTTGACGCTTGTTTATATGGACGGACGTCCGATCACTGGTCTTGGTGATCATTTAATGTTCCAAATGTTTGGCCGCGGTTATTTTCTCGGTATTCCGGTACCAGCTGTTACAATGATGATCGCTTTCGCAGTACTGTACTTCATTTTGAAGAAAACGACATTTGGTCGCCGTACATTTGCAATTGGGGGAAATGAAGAAGCGGCAGCATTATCAGGTATTAATGTTACGAGAATTAAAGTAATGATTTACGGTCTTTCCGGAATTTTGGCAGCGCTTGCAGGTATTGTCTTAACTTCAAGACTAGATTCTGCACAACCGACTGCAGGTACTTCTTACGAACTAGATGCAATTGCAGCAGTTGTATTAGGTGGAACAAGTCTTTCTGGGGGAAGAGGATGGATTATTGGTACATTCATCGGTGTACTTATTATCGGTGTACTAAATAACGGTTTAAATTTGTTAGGCGTATCTTCTTTCTTCCAACAAGTTGTAAAAGGGCTTGTAATCTTACTAGCTGTATTAATTGATCGTCGAAAAGAAGCGTAATGGAGGGACAGTTCATGAAGAAATGGTTACTTATACTCGTTGCATGTATTATGGTCATTACTGCTGGTTGTTCAATGGAACCACCAGAATGGGCAAAGGATTCTGGCGATAAAGGTCGAAATAAAACTATTAAAGTTGGATTCTCTGTTTCAACTTTAAACAATCCATTTTTTGTGACTTTGAAAAAAGGGGCAGAAAAGAAAGCGAAAGAAAGCGGCATTGAATTGATTGCTGTTGATGCACAAAATGATGCGGCGAAGCAAACAAATGATGTTGAAGATTTAATTCAAAAAGGTGTCGATGTAATTGTTATTAATCCAACCGATTCAGATGCTGTTGCTTCAGCGGTAAGTGCAGCTAATGCAGCCAATGTTCCTGTTATTACAGTAGACCGGGTTGCGAATTCAGGTAAAGTTGTTTCTCATATTGCTTCCAACAATATAGAAGGTGGTCAAATGGCTAGTGATTACATTCGGGAGTTAGTTGGTGAAGGAACAAATGTTGCTGAGTTAGAAGGAATCCCTGGATCGTCTGCTGCTCGTGAGCGTGGGAAAGGATTCCATAACGTAGCTGATAAGTCTTTAAAAGTAGTAGCAAAACAAGCAGCTGATTTCGATCGTGCAAAAGGATTATCCGTTATGGAAAATATTTTGCAAGCAAATAGCGATATAAAAGCAGTGTTTGCTCATAACGATGAAATGGCATTAGGTGCAATTGAGGCATTGAAATCTGCTGGTAAAACAGATGTGGTCGTTGTTGGATTTGATGCAACGGATGATGCTGTAAAAGCGGTTAAAGATGGGCGTATGGCAGCAACAGTCGCTCAAAAACCAGAATTAATCGGAGAGAAGGCGATGGAAACAGCGAAAGAGATAACACAAGGTAAAAAAGTGGACAAATTTATTCCGATTGAATTAGAGCTTATTAAGAAAAAATAAATAAATATAAAATGAAAATTAGGAAGGAAGAATAACAAATGAAATTTTTTATTGATACAGCAAACATTAACGAAATTAAAGAGGCAAATTCATTAGGTGTAGTAGCTGGAGTAACGACAAATCCATCACTTGTAGCAAAAGAAGGCGTAGATTTCCATGAGCGTATTCGTGAAATTTGCAGCTTTATTGAAGGACCTGTAAGCGCAGAAGTAATTAGCTTAGAAGCTGATAAAATGATTGAAGAAGGAAAAGAGTTAGCAAAAATCGCTCCAAACGTTGTTGTAAAAGTTCCAATGACAACAGAAGGCTTAAAAGCAGTAAAAGCATTCTCAGATTTAGGAATTCGTACGAACGTTACATTAGTATTCTCAGCGGTGCAGGCATTACTTGCAGCTCGCGCTGGTGCGACATACGTTTCACCGTTCTTAGGTCGCCTAGATGATATCGGTCATAACGGTATGGACTTAATTCGCCAAATCGCAGAAATCTTTGCAATTCACGGCATTGAAACAGAAATCATTGCAGCATCTGTACGTCATAGTGTTCACGTAACAGAAGCAGCATTAAACGGTTCACATATTGCAACAATCCCAGCAAACGTAATCGCTTCATTAGTGAAGCATCCATTAACAGATCAAGGAATTGAGAAATTCTTAGCTGATTGGGAAAAAACACAAGAGAAATAATACGAAATAGAGAACCCAAGTTTAATTAACTTGGGTTCTTTTTTTGTTTGAAAGAATTTTCATGCAATTGTGCATATTGTCTTTTAAATTTTTAATATAAGCTATTTAATATATACAAATCACTCTTTATTTTTCACATTTCGACATAAAAAGATAGAGGGTCTGACCAGAAAACTGGAGGGCATGATTCTATAACAGAAAGCTTATTTCTTATAGAATCATGTCTTTTATTATACAAGGGAGGATAGATTACATATTTTTATCTGAAGTTTAAGATTGATACAAGGGGATGATTAAAATGAGAAAAAAAGCGCCATTTAAAGTGTTGTCATCATTAACGATCGCGACACTCATCGGATGCTCAGCTGTAATGAGTGCTCCGTTAGCATACGCAGAAACGCCAGCAAAAGAAAGTGTGTCTACAACGCCAATTGATCATAATTTAATTCAAGAAGATCGTTTAGCAGAAGCGCTGAAAGAAAGAGGAACGATTAATCCAGCCTCTTCTAAAGAAGAGACGAAAAAGGCTGTAGAGCAATATATTGAAAAGAAGCAAGGGGATCAGGCAAATAAAGAAATTCTTCCGGCGGATACTGCTAAAGAGGCATCTGATTTCGTGAAAAAAGTAAAAGAGAAGAAAATGGAGGAAAAGGAGAAAGTAAAGAAACCTGAAAAAAATGTGAGTCCTGAGCAAAAACCAGAACCAAATAAAAAACAACTGAATGGACAAGTCCCAACTTCTAAAGCAAAGCAAGCGCCGTATAAAGGGTCTGTTCGAACTGATAAAGTATTAGTATTACTCGTTGAATTTAGTGATTATAAACATAATAATATTGATCAAACACCAGGATATATGTATTCGAATGACTTTAGTAGAGAGCATTATCAAAAAATGTTATTTGGTAATGAACCGTACACATTATTTGATGGTTCAAAAGTAAAAACGTTTAAACAATATTATGAAGAGCAGTCTGGTGGAAGTTATACGACAGATGGATATGTAACGGAGTGGCTAACTGTTCCAGGAAAAGCGTCTGACTACGGTGCTGATGGTAGTAGTGGTCACGATAATAAAGGACCAAAAGGCGCACGTGATTTAGTGAAGGAAGCTTTAAATGTGGCAGCTGAAAAGGGATTAGATTTATCTCAATTTGATCAATTTGACAGATATGATACAAATGGTGATGGTAATCAAAATGAATCTGATGGTGTAATTGATCATTTAATGGTAATCCATGCTGGTGTTGGTCAAGAAGCTGGTGGCGGTAAATTAGGTGATGATGCGATTTGGTCACATCGTTCAAAATTAGCAACAGATCCAGTAGCGATTGAAGGTACAAAATCAAATGTAGATTACTTTGGTGGAAAAGTAGCGGCTCATGATTACACAATTGAACCAGAAGACGGTGCGGTAGGTGTGTTTGCACATGAATTTGGACATGACCTTGGCTTACCGGATGAATATGACACGAAATATACTGGAACTGGTTCACCTGTTGAAGCGTGGTCATTAATGAGTGGAGGTAGCTGGACAGGAAAAATCGCAGGAACAGAGCCAACTAGTTTTTCACCACAAAATAAAGACTTCTTACAAAAGAATATGGGTGGAAACTGGGCGAAAATTTTAGAAGTAGATTACGATAAAATTAAGAGTGGTGTAGGCGTTCCTACATATATTGATCAAAGTGTTACGAAATCCAATCGTCCAGGCGTTGTACGTGTTAACTTACCAGGTAAAAGTGTTGAAACAATTAAACCGGAGTTTGGAAAGCATGCATATTATAGTACAAGAGGAGATGATATGCATACGACATTAGAAACACCATTCTTTGATTTAACAAAAGGAACAAATGCGAAATTTGATTATAAAGCGAATTATGAACTAGAAGCAGAGTGTGATTTCATCGAAGTACATGCTGTAACTGAAGATGGAACGAAAACATTAATTGATAGATTGGGAGAAAACATAGTCCAAGAAGATAAAGATACAACAGATGGAAAATGGATTGATAAATCATACGATTTAAGTCAATTTAAAGGGAAGAAAGTTAAACTACAATTCGACTATATTACAGATCCAGCTTTAACATATAAAGGTTTCGCAATGGATAATGTAAATGTAACAGTTGATGGACAAGTAGTATTTTCAGATGACGCAGAAGGACAGTCTAAAATGAAGTTAAATGGATTCGTTGTTTCTGATGGGACAGAGAAGAAACAACATTATTATTATTTAGAGTGGAGAAACTATGCTGGATCAGATAATGGATTAAAAGCAGGAAAAGGTCCGGTGTATAATACTGGTCTTGTCGTTTGGTATGCAGATGATAGTTTCAAAGATAACTGGGTTGGGGTACATCCAGGTGAAGGCTTCCTTGGTGTTGTAGACTCTCATCCAGAAGCGTTTGTTGGTAATTTAAACGGGAAACCAGCGTATGGTAATACAGGCATGCAAATTGCAGACGCTGCCTTTTCATTTGATCAAACACCCGCATGGAGTGCAAATTCATTAACACGTGGACAGTTTAACTATTCTGGATTACAAGGTGTTACAACTTTTGATGATTCAAAAGTATATAGTAACAAACAAATTGCAGACGCGGGAAGAAAAGTTCCAAACCTTGGACTTAAATTCCAAGTTGTTGGACAGGCAGAGGATAAATCGGCAGGCGCTGTTTGGATTAAACGTTAATAACATAAAAGCACATTCTTCATATGAAGAGTGTGCTTTTTAATTTGTACATTAAGTTATTATTTTAGCTTATGTAATACAATTGTCTGTTCATATGTAGTGTATCAAATTATGTGGGTAAAGGAAATATTTCCGAGGAAATTGTCGAAGTATCGTCGGTATTTATACACTTTCTTTGTAGATGAAGAAATGTAGTATTGCCTTTACAGTTTAATTTATTTACATTGTTATTTGGCTATACACAAAAGTGATATATTCGGCAATCAAAGAGCTCTATTCGATAGGGCTCTTTTTTATGGATAGAAAGGAGTGAACTAAATGAAAGAAATAATTGAATGTCCACAGTGTGAAGGGAATATTACTGCACAACATATTATTGATCTTCCGCATCCTTTTTCATTCAGGTGTCCACACTGTAAGGTGAAATTAAAAGAAATGAGGATCACACCATGTTTAATATTAGCGGCAATTTGTATAATTCCACTGTTTATTATGATTGGAGAGAGTATTAAGGAATTACTAGTAAAATATTTTTCTATTATAGATGATGTACCAACTGTACTTATTTTCTTCTTATTTTGTTATCCGTTGTATTATCTTTATGAAAAATATAATGCCATATTGTTTATTAAATACGGCTTGTTGAAAGTCAAAAGTTGAATAGGAGCTTATCATTATGTTGTGGAAAGTTTATTTAGTAATTATAGCGATATTAACTATAACTTCGCTAGTAAGAGGCATGTTTCAAACACTAATTCAAAAGTTTGATTTTGTGGTGACTATTATTACATGGATAGGACTATTTGGATTTGTTTTTGATGTACAAATATTGACGCCGATCGTTTGGCAATGCATCTTCGTATTTAGCATCATTTGGACTTTAACTGCAGTTTTTGTTTTACGTTTATATGAAGAGAAGGATGACCCGCTACCTTTTATATTCAAATTAATTGGTATTATCCCAACGCTGCCATTATATTACGGATTATATCAATATGCATTTTAAAAAAAGACAATGATGGAATTAACCCATCATTGTCTTTTTTACTTTGCTTCTTACAAAAATCATTCCAGCAAATGTTAACAAGAATGCAGTTCCGATAACGAAGCTGACGCTAGGCGATGCCCCGATTGCTCCGACTGTAAAGGAGCCAGCAACAACTCCTAACGAGAAGAATGCATAAAACAATCCGAATGCTTTCCCTCGGTTACTATCTGTTGTATTTTCAACAAGTAAAGCATTAATTGCTGGGAAGAGGATAGCGAATCCAATTCCATAAATTATCATAACGATAAAGAGCATGCCTTTTGTTGCAAATAATCCGAGTAAAGATAACGCTAGTGCCATTACTGCAATCCCGATTAGCATTAGTTTGGAACGATTAAATCGATCGTAAATGCGATTTGTTGGCAGTAAGAAGAAGAGGATAGCGGTAATTCCGAATACACTTAACATCATGCCTGTTGTAGATGCTTTAAGTGCTAATGCCTCAACTTTTACTGGTAACATATAAGTGACAATCCCTTGTGAAAACATTAGTGTGAAAGCACCAATATATGCTTGTAATAACGGTTCTGATTTCAATAGTTCAATCATATCTTCTTTGTTCATCATTTGTGTTCTTGATGTATCTTTTCTTGATACGTTATTTGGTAAGAAAAATAGAGATACGATTGTACCAAGGACCATTAAAATAGAAATAGTAATGAACACCCACTCTATACCAGCTGTTGCTTTCATAATGCCGCTGAAAGCAGGTCCTACGATTGCAGCTGTTCCAACAGCGGCACCAGATAGAGCCATTGCTTTACCTTGCCTTGCTGAATTCGTTTGCTTTGATAAAAACGTAAAGGCAGCAGGAATTAAAAATCCGTCACTAAAACCGTGCATAAAGCGCACAACTAATAGTTGTTCACCACTTTGAACAACGGTATATAACAAGACTATGAAACTCGTAAGTCCCATGCTTATATAAAGTATTTTTTTTGCACCAAATTTATCGACAGCAGCGCCAGCAATAATATTACCGATCATATTAGCGAATGAGTACATACCGATAACTAGCCCGATAACAAGAGGGGTTCCTCCAAGACTTTGAGCGAAAGTACTCATAATAGGTAATTGTGAAAATGTATCTAAAAACGCTACGATAACAATAAAGTAAATAAAATATTTCAAGCGATATTCACCTCTCCTATGCTATTATGGCATAATGCTAATTTCAACCGCAATGAAATTAGCATTAACAGATGTGGAAAAAAGTACAAAGTGACAAAATATTGAACGTTATTTGTTAAAATTTAGTGGAATCGAGATTGTTTTTTTGAAATATATGGATAGAAGTATTATAATAGATTGGTAAACTTCACCAGGTTAAGTATATACGTAGAGAGGGATGTATAAAATGAAAGCATTACTTTGGCATAATCAACGCGATGTACGAGTAGAAGAAGTACCAGAACCAACTGTAAGACCAGGAGCAGTTAAGATTAAAGTGAAATGGTGTGGTATCTGCGGAACAGACTTGCATGAATATTTAGCAGGACCTATTTTTATTCCAACAGAAGAGCACCCATTAACACACGTAAAAGCACCGGTTATTTTAGGTCATGAGTTTAGTGGTGAGGTAGTTGAAATCGGTGAAGGCGTTACTTCTCATAAAGTGGGAGATCGCGTCGTTGTAGAACCAATTTATTCTTGTGGTAAATGTGAAGCTTGTAAACACGGACATTACAATGTTTGTGAACAACTTGTTTTCCACGGTCTTGGCGGAGAAGGCGGCGGTTTCTCTGAATATACAGTAGTACCAGAAGATATGGTCCACCATATTCCTGATGAAATGACGTATGAACAAGGTGCACTTGTAGAACCAGCAGCAGTAGCAGTTCATGCAGTACGTCAAAGTAAATTAAAAGAGGGAGAAGCTGTAGCGGTATTTGGTTGTGGTCCGATTGGACTTCTTGTAATCCAAGCAGCAAAAGCAGCAGGAGCAACTCCTGTTATCGCAGTGGAACTTTCTAAAGAACGTCAAGAGCTAGCTAAATTAGCAGGTGCTGATTATGTATTGAACCCAGCAACTCAAGATGTACTAGCAGAAATTCGTAACTTAACAAATGGTTTAGGTGTAAATGTGAGCTTTGAAGTAACAGGTGTCGAAGTAGTACTTCGTCAAGCGATTGAAAGTACAAGTTTTGAAGGACAAACTGTAATTGTTAGTGTGTGGGAAAAAGATGCGACAATTACGCCAAACAACCTTGTACTAAAAGAAAAAGAAGTTATCGGTATTCTTGGATACCGTCATATCTTCCCAGCTGTTATTAAATTAATTAGCTCTGGCCAAATTCAAGCAGAGAAATTAATTACGAAAAAAATCACAGTGGATCAAGTTGTTGAAGAAGGATTTGAAGCACTTGTAAAAGATAAAACACAAGTGAAAATTCTTGTTTCACCTAAATAATAGAGAATAGTAAAAAGTAGCCCTTTTCTAGAAATAGAAGAGGGCTACTTTTTTTCTATACAGAAAGGTGATAAACTTTCCTTTAACTAAAGGTATTTTGTTTGGAAGGGGAAGTCTAATGCTTTCATTTATGTTGACATTGAAACGGATGTTAAAAGCTTGTTTACGAGCGTGGAAAGATAAAGAATTTCAAGTATTATTCGTATTAACATTTTTAACATTAACATCTGGTACGATTTTTTATAGTACAGTTGACGGATTACGTCCTCTTGATGCTTTATATTTTAGTGTGGTCACGTTGACGACTGTCGGTGATGGGAATTTTAGTCCGCAAACTGATTTTGGAAAGGTATTTACGATTTTATACATATTTATCGGGATTGGATTAGTGTTTGGATTTATTCATAAATTGGCAGTTAATGTGCAACTGCCAAGTATATTATCGAAAAGAAAAAAAGAGTAAAGTATACAACTAATTTTATTAATAAAACTCTCAATTATTAATAGTTATCATAGCCCCAAGATTTTATTTACTATCTGTTGAAGCACTTTGTCTGCTGTATTTCGAAAAAGCTCTGTTGAAAATTCTTTACATCTTTTTCTAATAGTTGATTCAAAAAGATCTCTATCTTCCGCCTTGCTAGCATGAAGAGCTTCAATACTGGCTTCTTTTACATCAGAATCAATTTTAATAGCTTCTATTACTTTTTCCAACTCTGAACCAAGTTCTTTCCAGTCATAGTTATCTACTTTATTAGTTTTAAGGTTATTATTATTACCAAAATTCGCTCCATTTATTGAAGAATCTTTAATATCTCGAATCTTCACGGAATTATCTTCATTTCTCTTATTAAAACTATCTTTATTATGAGAGTTCACATTGGCTCCCTCTTGAATAGTAGTATCAATAACATTGTTGTCTCCATTTACCTTGTAATCATTTCCATAAACTATTTTCTGCTCTTCTATCTTCACTATATATTCCATATTTTTATTATTAAAAGAATTTTCTACAATAGACTTAGCTTTTTCTAGAAAAGACTTATCTGAAAAGTAAATTCGATAGTACTGACCTGAATTCATTTGGAAATTCAAATACAAATTATTACTTAAATACGATTTATAAACCGACCAAATATATAGCCCCGATCCAATCCCTCCAATGAACCCAACCAATGGAATTTGGAACATAAAGAAGCAAGATATTAAAAAGATAACTATCGCAAGATAAGGGATTCTTAATTTCTTTTTACCCGCGTATACAACTGCTATATTACTTAAATGTAAAGTAATATCATTAAACTTCAAAATATTATCTTTAATCATAATCGTCTCAGTGACTATTTCTTTATCATCTGAAGCAATTAAATTTGAAAAACTCTTCTCCATATTAATTCACTCTCTCCTAAAATAGTACTTCTGTCTCTAATAGTAAAAAACTACTAAAATAAAACTATGTATATTAATATTAAAATATAAATGGTTTTATTTCAATAACCTAATATACCTTTTTTGAATTCTGTATATCTATGCTAAAAATGAAGCAATACTTCTTGATAAAAAATGAATCCTAGGAAAAGTGAACATTCTTCAATATAGAAAGGTGATAGACTTTCCTTTAACTAAAGGTATTTTGTTTGGAAGGGGAAGTCTAATGCTTTCATTTATGTTGACATTGAAACGGATGTTAAAAGCTTGTTTACGAGCGTGGAAAGATAAAGAATTTCAAGTATTATTCGTATTAACATTTTTAACATTAACATCTGGTACGATTTTTTATAGTACAGTTGAAGGATTACGTCCTCTTGATGCTTTATATTTTAGTGTGGTCACGTTGACGACTGTCGGTGATGGGAATTTTAGTCCGCAAACTGATTTTGGAAAGGTATTTACAATCTTATACATATTTATCGGGATTGGATTAGTGTTTGGATTTATTCATAAATTGGCAGTTAATGTACAGCTGCCAAGTATATTATCGAATAGAAAAAAAGAGTAAAGCGGTTAATCGCTTTACTCTTTTTTTACATTAGTTTAGACAAGTATTTGCAGTAGCTTAACAATATTTTATTACAATGTAAGTGTATTCATTCATTATATTCACTATGTATAAAGTTATAATGATATGAACATTTGCATATTTTAATTTATTGATAGAAATTTTGTGAAAGGTGGGATATTCTAGTCATAGGTTAACCGGAAGACATCGTAGGATCCTAACAAAATATGAAAAATAATTCAATTATAAAATGGAGGATTTCAGATGAAAAAGAAAGTTCTTGCTTTAGCAGCAGCTATTACGTTAGTAGCGCCATTACAAAGCGTTGCATTTGCTCATGAAAACGATGGAGGACAGAGAGTTGGAGTTATTCCGCGCTGGTCTGCTGAAGATAAGCATAAAGAAGGCGTAAACTCTCATTTATGGATTGTAAACCGTGCAATGGATATTATGTCTCGTAATACGACAATTGTAAAACAAGATCAAGTTGCACTATTAAATGAATGGCGTACGGAGTTAGAGAACGGTATTTATGCTGCGGACTATGAAAATCCTTATTATGATAATAGCACATTTGCTTCACACTTCTATGACCCTGACAATGGAAAAACTTATATTCCATTTGCAAAGCAGGCAAAGGAAACTGGGGCTAAATACTTCAAATTAGCAGGTGAGTCATACAAAAATAAAGATATGAAACAAGCATTCTTCTATTTGGGGTTATCTCTTCATTATTTAGGGGATGTAAATCAACCGATGCATGCAGCAAACTTTACAAATCTTTCGTATCCACAAGGGTTCCATTCTAAATATGAAAACTTTGTAGATACGATAAAAGATAATTATAAAGTAACGGATGGAAATGGATATTGGAACTGGAAAGGTACAAATCCAGAAGATTGGATTCATGGAGCGGCAGTAGCTGCGAAACAAGATTACTCTGGCATTGTAAATGATAATACGAAAGATTGGTTCGTGAAAGCAGCTGTATCACAAGAATATGCAGATAAATGGCGCGCTGAAGTTACACCAATGACAGGTACGCGATTAATGGATGCACAACGTGTTACTGCTGGATACATCCAGCTTTGGTTTGATACGTACGGAAATCGTTAAATATTTGAAAAAGGTCAAATCTCATAATAGAGTATTTGGCCTTTTTATCACTACACAGTACATGGAGGTATGAAACGTGAAAGGTAAATTGCTAAAAGGTGTACTTAGCTTTGGTATTGGTTTAGGAGCTTTATATAGTGGATCTTCAGCTCAAGCAGAAATGTCTATAAATCAAAATAATACATTAAAAGTGATGACGCATAATGTGTACATGCTATCAACGAACTTATATCCGAACTGGGGACAAAATGAGCGTGCTGATTTAATTGGAGCAGCGGATTATATGAAAAATCAAGATGTTGTTATATTAAATGAAGTATTTGATAATAACGCTTCAAATCGCTTATTAGGAAATTTGAAGAAAGAATATCCAAATCAAACGGCAGTATTAGGTCGTAGTAACGGAAACGAATGGGATAAAACATTAGGTAACTATTCATCTTCGACCCCTGAAGATGGCGGTGTAGCTATTGTAAGTAAATGGCCAATCATTGAAAAGATTCAATATGTATTTGAAAAAGGATGTGGGCCAGATAACTTATCAAATAAAGGATTTGTATACACAAAAGTTAAGAAAAATGATCGTTTCGTTCATGTAATTGGGACACATTTACAAGCTGAAGATAATATGTGTGGACAAACTTCGCCAGCATCTGTACGTACAAAACAGCTACAAGAAATTCAAGAGTTTATTAAAAATAAAAATATACCAAATAACGAGTATGTGTTAATTGGTGGTGATATGAATGTGAATAAAATAAATGCTGAGAATAATAGTGACTCAGAGTACGCATCCATGTTCAAAACATTGCACGCTTCTATTCCATCTTATACTGGACATACTGCAACTTGGGATGCGACGACAAACAGTATTGCGAAATATAACTTCCCCGATAGCCCTGCCGAGTATTTAGATTATATTATTACAAGTAAGGACCATGCTAATCCATCGTATATAGAGAATAAGGTGTTACAGTCGAAATCGCCACAATGGACTGTTACGTCATGGCTCAAAGAATATACATATAATGATTACTCGGATCATTATCCAGTAGAGGCGACTATTTCTATGAAGTAGAGTAGCCTTGAAAAAGTTTCTTCGTAAAGAAGAAACTTTTTTTATTTGAAAACAGGAAAATCATTCTTTCTTTCCAATATGTATAAGACATATATAGAAGAGGAGAGAAAACTGTGGATAGAGGAATTTTTAAGGAAGTTCCATTACCGTGTGCATTTTTAGATGAAGTGGCTTTAGAGAGGAACATTCAATCGATTATAGAGTTAAGTGGAGATAAGAAGATTCGTATAGCGAGTAAATCATTACGCTCTGTTCCAATTATGAAAAAGATTTTGGCTGCAAATAATCGCTTTCAAGGTATTATGTGTTTTTCTCCTAGAGAAGCTTTGTTTTTAATTGAACAAGGATTTAATGATTTATTGCTCGGATATCCTGTTTATGATGAAAGAGCTTTACATGAAATTAATTTGCTGACAAAGCAAGGGCACATTATAACTTGTATGGTGGATTGTGAAGACCATATTACTTATTTAGAAAAAATTGCTGAGAAGTCTAAAGGGTGTTTTCGCGTTTGTTTGGATATTGATATGAGTAGTCGTTTTTTGAAATTTCATTTTGGTGTAAAAAGATCCCCGGTAAAAGATGTGCAGAGCGCTTTGAAAATAGTAGAAAAGGTGAAGGGCTCATCATATTTAATACTAGATGGTGTAATGGGATATGAAGCTCAAATTGCCGGGGTGGGGGATCATATACCGAATCAATGGATGAAAAGTAAAGCTGTTTCGTATTTAAAGAAGAAATCAGTGTTAGAGGTTAAAGAAAGAAGAGAACGTATCGTAAAAGAAATACAAAACCTTGGTATTGAACTAAGATTTGTAAATGGGGGAGGAACAGGAAGTATAAAAACAACTGAGCAAGATAACTCAGTTTCAGAGATTACTGTAGGATCCGCCTTTTACTCTCCTAAACTGTTTGACTATTATAAAGAAGTAAAATTTCAGCCAGCTGCCGGATTTGCTTTACCAGTTGTACGCAAACCGGCTCCTTTTATTTATACTTGCCTAGGTGGCGGATATATTGCCTCAGGTGCAGTTGGTAAAGATAAAGAGCCTGAGGTTTGGATGCCGCATGGTGCAAAACTATTAGCTTTAGAAGGTGCTGGTGAAGTGCAAACGCCAATTTTTTATGACGGTGAGGAACGAGTAGCGATAGGAGATTCTATCTTGTTTCGTCATAGTAAAGCTGGAGAGTTATGTGAGCGTTTTCCTGTTTTGTATCGCATTAAACAAGGGGAAATCGTTGGAGAGTATTCAACATATCGGGGGGATGGACAATGCTTTCTATAAAGGGACAAAAATGGAGAAATTGGACAGGGAATGTAGAAGGAACACCGCATTATACGATGTATCCAAAAAGTATACAAGATGTAGTAGAAGTTGTGGGGCTTGCACGAAAAAAAGGAAAGAAAATTCGTGTTGTCGGTTCAGGGCATTCTTTTACACCTCTTGTGCAAACGGAAGAAATTTTAGTTTCTTTAGATGAATTGAAGGGCATTGGGAATATTGATGCAGAGAAGATGGTTGCCGAAGTGTGGGCGGGAACAAAGTTACATGATTTAGGGAAGTTACTTCAGGAAAAAGGTTATGCGCAAGAAAATTTAGGGGATATTGATTCACAATCTATTGCAGGAGCGATTAGTACGGGGACTCATGGGACGGGTGTTACATTTGGGAGTTTATCAACACAAGTTATAGAGATCACGGCAGTTTTATCAACAGGTGAGAGTATAGTTTGTTCAGAAACCGAGAACGCCGAATATTGGAAAGCATTTCAGTTGTCGCTTGGAATGCTAGGTATCATTGTAAAGATAAAATTGAAGGTTATCCCAGCGTATTCGCTTGTTTATGAAAGTGAAAAACAATCATTGTCTACTGTAATGAACAAACTAGAAGAATATAAGAAGAATCGTCATTTTGAATTTTTCGTTTTTCCTTATTCAGATGAAGTACAAGTGAAATTTACAAACGAAACAACGAGTAAAGCAAGTGATTTGAAATGGCATAAACTAAAGGTGGAGTTACTTGAAAATAGGATGTTCTCTTTATTATCTAAAGGGTGTAAATGGTTTCCTTCTATAAGTAAAGGAGTAAGCCGATTATCAGCTAAGGCTGTACCGAACACGAAAATAATTGGACCAAGCTATGAAGTGTTCGCTACATCACGTACAGTTCCATTTTATGAAATGGAGTACAGTGTCCCTTCAAAGTATATGAGGGCTGTTGTAGAAGAAATTTCAAATCTTATTGAAAAGAAAAAGTATAAGGTGCACTTCCCGATTGAATGCCGCTACGTGAGAGGTGATGATATATGGCTCAGTCCAGCATATGGAAGAGATTCAGCGTATATAGCTGTTCATATGTATAAAGGTATGAAGTATGCCGCTTATTTTGGTGAAGTGGAGAAAATTTTTCTAAAGTATGAAGGGCGCCCACATTGGGGGAAAATGCATACGTTAACGTACGAAAAATTGCAAAATATATATCCAGAATTGCATTCGTTTCTAAAAGTGAGGAAGTCACTAGATGAAACAGGAATATTTTTAAGCCCTTATACAAAAAAGTTATTTACGATTATGAAAAAAAGCTGACAAATTATTATTTGTCAGCTTTTTTAAGTGTAATTGCATTTCTTGTATGACTAATACGCTCGTAAAATAGTAATTTATCACTGCTAAATACATGTAATAAAACATGAATAATAAATAGCCCGTTAATTACAAATTGGAATAACAGTATAACTAGTAATACTAAAGGCTCTGTATGATTTAAAATAGAGCTACTAGAAAGAATGTAATTGATTCCACCTAAAATGAAATAGAATATACCGTAACGAATGAATAATTCTTTTAGTGTAATACGCTCTGCTTGTCCTTTAATGTAAATACGAAGCAACGCTTTCCCTATTGTTCTTCCATTTGTAAAGTATGGGATGATAATAAAGTAAATTAAGATTGAACATGCGATGAAAAGGAGTTCGTATACATTTGTATAAGATTGGATGTTAGAAATAAATAGTGAGTTTCCTTTGTTTTTAATGAAAGGTACAACGATAGATAAGAAGATCCAATCAATTTGCATAGCGATGAGACGACGAACGAATCCGACTGGTTTCGTTTCCAAATCAATATGACTATCTAATTCGCTTGTTTTTGGCAGGAAGTACGTAAATATTGGTGCAATGATAAAACCGATTACGCCGCCTAGTGTGTTTAAAAACAGATCGTCGATATCGAATAAGCGATATGCACAATTATAAATACCATATAATCCAGTTACTTGTGTTAATTCAAAGAACAGTGAAAGGCAAAAAGAAATGCACACTGTTTGGAAGAAACTACGTCGGAAATAATAACGTAAGTAAATACCGAATGGAACGGTTAATAGAACGTTAAAAGCAACTTGTAAAAATGCAGATTCTTTTAATAACAAGAAATAAGTAGTAGGTTTCGTTAAAATTGCCGATGTATGATTACTAATCTCTTGTATGAAATAAAATGGTGAGAGTTGCATATGCTGTGTATTAGCGGGTTGTAGGCTACAAGTATCATACGTTTGTGGTAACGGCAAAATAACAAGAAAATAGGCATTTAATAAGTAAAGTAATAATGAGTATAAAATAAATGAGCGCCATTTATTTAAATAACCGTATTTTCGATAATTAAATATTAAAAAAGGAATTAATAGAAACATTGCTAAAATAGGAAATAAAATAAAAGCTGTTTTTACTGGAAATAAATATGCAGTCAAAATGAAGCTCCTTTCAATGAAATTTCGTTTATCATTATAGCGCTTAAAAGAATGTAAAACAAAGTTGAAATAGCTCGAAATAGAAAAAATTACAAATTTAAAATAGATTAAGTTATAATAAGTTTAATATAAATATATTATGATTATACAAGTTGAAAGAGGGTACATGATATGCAATATGAGCTTTTTTCGGTAAGCGGGGATCATATTACAACTTTTGAAAGCACATGGCGTTTTCAAGAGGAGGAACAGATTTTTGTTCATGATGATAATACAAAACGAAATTTTATTATTATTCGCTTAACACATGATTTATTTCAAAAAAATACACATGTTATTCGCTTGTATTGTCAGGAAAAGAAAGTTTATGCATAAGGAAAACCCACTTACTGTATGAGGGCAGTAAGTGGGTTTTTATCACGCTATTTGTGGGCAGTAAAACTCCCACCTCAAAATTCAGGTGGAGCAAAGAAGTTAGGCAGCAGGGGGGATGAACAAAACCCTCACTGATTAAAGTTTCATTTTATAAGAAAATGATAGTTAGCACACCTACGATAATACAGTAGAAAGAGAAGTATTTTAAATTTCCTTTTGCCATAATGTTCATAAACCATTTTAATGAAATATATGTCATGACAAATGTTGCGATGAAAGCAACAATATAAGGTACAAATAATGTATCTAAATTTGGATCGTTTGCAATGTCTGTAATACTTAACAATAAACCACCTAAGCTAACAGGAATGTATAGTAAGAATGAGAAGCGAAGAGCTGTTTCTTGCTTCATACCAAGTAACATTGCTGCCACGATTGTAGCACCTGATCTGCTTATACCAGGAATTAGTGCACAAGCTTGTGCTAGACCAATAATGATTGCATCTTTCATAGAAAGGTCGCCATCATTTTTACGTCCACGCAAGTTTCGAATAATCCAAAGGCCGATAGCAGTAATAAGAAGGGAAATCCCAACCATTTTAACACCTTTTAAATAGTGGTCGATATAATCTTTAAATAAAACTCCAATTACACCTGCTGGAATGGTTGCAATAACAAGGTAAATAATAAAGAAGAAATCTGATTTTGCATCTTCTGCTCTTGTGAATATATAAGATAGACCATTCTTTGTTAGACGAATTAAGTCATTTCTATAAATAAGTAATACAGCTAATAATGAAGCTGAATTAACAAGTAGCTCAAAGCTAAATCCTTCTATTTTTAGTCCTAGCAAATGCTGTGCTAAAACGAGGTGACCACTTGAAGAAATCGGAATTGGTTCTGTTAGTCCTTGGAACAGACCAAGAATTAAATATTTTAAAATGTAGTAAAATTGTTCCATAATAACCTCCTTGTTTATTAGTCGAAAGAAACAACTTGTCCATTATAACAAGAATACGGATGAATATTGAGAAGAAATAAATATTCGAAATATAATAAAAATCCCTTATAACAGTATAAGGGATTTTTATTATTAATGAGAAACTACTGTTTCTTCAAGACTTTTCGTTAATTGAACATCGACTTTCTCAGCATCATGAATATGATTCATAATAGTAGTATTTAACTTTTGGAACATTTGTTGTGTATTAGCGAATTCACGTAATATATCATTATTACAAGATTTTTGGTTTTCGATAGCTTTAATAACATTTGTAGCACCGCTTTGTAACGTTTGAATCATAATTAAAATGTTTTCAATTCTAGCGTTAGTATCAGCGCTCATTTCTACACCTTCATCAACTAAATGCAAATTATCTTTTGTGTTATCGTATGCTTTTTCAATTTCTTCTTGAATTTTTTTCGTTAAGTTACCGATGTTTTTTGTACTTTCAGCTGTACTTTCAGCTAGTTTTCTTACTTCGTTAGCAACAACAGCAAATCCTTTACCGTGTTCTCCAGCACGTGCAGCTTCAATACTTGCATTCAACGCTAGTAAATTTGTTTGTGCTGCAATGTTTTGAATCACTTCTACAATTTGTTCAATTTCTTTTGAGCGTTCACTTAAATGATTCATACTATTAGACGTGCGCTGAGATTGTTCACCTAATTTATTAATTACAATAAGTAAACGGTGAACAGATTCTTTTCCTTCATTAGAGCAATCGATAATTTCTTCAATAGACTGAATTAAGCTTTGTTCTTTTTGTAACATTTCACTATTTAATTCATTGGAATGTGTCGTACGTGTTGAAACATTTTCAAAACATGAGTTTAATTGTTGAATTAAATTTTGGAGTGTATGGTGCTGGTTATTTACAAGTTGATGCTCTTGAACAACGCTTTGTACACGGTCGTGGATAGAAGAAATAGTCTCTTGGCTTTCAATATCTTTTTGTTTTAATTCTGTTTCTAGCTCTTGTATACGATTTTCTAATTGATCAATTTTATGTTGGAGTGCTTTCTTTTGAGTAAACATGTATTTATCTCAACCGCCTTTAGAAGTTATATTTTCTCTATATTTGGATTTTAGCATCTTTTATAATTTTTAAATATAGGAATTGTTAAATATTTAAGAATCTATTACATTTTATTCATAATTCCCTTTTTTTGTCATGAAAAATAAACTGTATTTAATGGTTCTGTAAACAAACTGTAAAATAAATCATGTATAACTGTATAAGAAGGGAGTCGGATTATGAACTATTTTAAGCGAATCAGTAGTCTAGTATTAGCAGGAATTATCGTTCTTTCTAGTACAGTCGCTGTAAAAGCAGAGTCAAACGACGAGAAACTTAACAACATGCAACAGCAATTGCAGCAAAACGATGCAGATATGCAGAAGAAAGAGCAAGAGAAGCAAGCTGTTAGTAAAGAAATTCAAGGTATCGAAAACGAACTACATAATTTAAATAATACAATTGCAAAAAATAAAGAGGATCAAGCTGCTATTCAACGTAAAATCGATGAAACACATAAGCAGATTGAACAAAAAAAGAACGAAATTGTCGTTTTAGAAGATAAAGTCCTTGCTCGTAAGGATATTATGAAAAAACGTATGGTTTCTGTTCAAAATAGCTCAAATACGAGTTTAGTAGTAGAAGTTGTTGTGGAATCAAAAAACTTTGCTGATTTTATACAACGTATGAACGCAGTATCTACAATTTTAGATGCAGATAAAGAAATTTTACGTCTACAAGAACAAGATCTTCGTCAAATTGAAGAAGATAAAAAAGAGATTGATGAAAAAGAAGCATCTTTAGTAGTAGATAAACAAAAATTAGCAAAAGCACAAGCTGATTTGCAAGATAACTTGAAAAAACGTCAAGATAACTTACAAACAGTTCAAGCTAAATATAATCAGGTTGCAAGCCAACTTAATTTAGCAGCGGAAGAGAAAGCAAAAGTTGAAGCAAATATGAAAGCAGTACAAGAAACAATCGCTCGTGAACAAGAAGCAGCAAGAATTGCAGCGGAAGAGCGTGCAAAAGCGGAAGCAGCTGCAAAGGCTGAGCAAGAAGCTTTAGCGAAAGCGCAAGCGGAAGTTGCTGAAAAGCAAAAGCAAGAAAAAGCTAATAAACCAGCTGAACCTGTTGCTAATAATAATTCGAAAGTAGAGCCTGAACAACCTAAGGTAACTGCTGGAGGAAAAGAAATGTATGTACACGCAACAGCTTATACAGCAGATCCAGCTGAAAATGGTTATGCGCCAGGTCAACAAGTGTATTCTGCATGGGGAGGATATAATCTAACTGCAAACCCAGGAATGAAATTAATTGCGGTGGATCCATCTGTTATTCCATTAGGATCTACTGTAAATGTTGAAGGCTATGGAATTGCAATTGCAGCAGATACTGGTGGCGCGATTAAAGGTCACAAAATTGATGTTTTAATGCCAGATAAAGCTTCGTCTAGTAATTGGGGCAGAAAAAATGTTAAAGTTACAATTTTAAACTAAAATGAAATCCAACTTTACAACACGTAAAGTTGGATTTTTTTACAACAAAATGTTAAGTTGAGTTTACATTTTGTTAAGAGTGGCATACAATAATGGTAAGAGGTGGAAAACTTGACCATTTTAAACAGGGTGAAGGAATTAAGAGCTCGCTTCAATTTTTCGCAAAGTGTATTAGCAGAAAAGGTTGGAGTGACGAGACAAACAATTGCTGCAATTGAAAAAGGGGATTACGTTCCTTCGTTGTTATTAGCACTTACGATTTGTGATGTGTTTCAGTTAAAGATGGAAGATGTGTTTGTTTTAAATAAGGAGGGGGAAGAGGATGAATAGAATTATTGCTTCATATATCATAAATTTATTTTACAGTGTATTGGCATGCTGGGCATTTGTAGAGTTTTATGATTTTTATATACAGTTTGCTGATATTATTAAAAATGAGAGTTTGACACCTGTTGTATTACTATTTATTGTAGCTATCATATTAGTGTTTTTTAAAAGATTGCATAAGAAGAAATATAAAAAATCATCATTGCGATTGTATCCTTTATTATTTCCCCAAGAGGATGAACATGAGAAGGATATTACAGATAGAGCATGTCGAACAACATTTGTATCATTGTGGTTTGTATTACCTTGTGCACTAGGATTATTAATATTTACACCTGTAGCAAATTTGTATATTCCAGCGTATCCTTTATATGTTGTATATTTGATTTATTTGACTCAAGTGACAGTCTTTCACATATCCCTATACAAAAATAAATTAGCTTGAAAAGAAACCTTCTTGCATCGGCAAGAAGGTTTCTTTTCAGCTTATACTTGTACATACAGCAATATTGTCTTATCATTTTATATAGAGTAAGATTTTGTAACGGAAAGGAATTGTATATGAATAAGCAAAGAATTTATAGTATAGTAGCAATCCTTCTATTTGTTGTAGGTGGTGTATTAATCGGAAAGCCATTTTATGATGGATATAATGCAGAGAAGAAGCAGACAGCGAATGTACAAGCTGTTCAAAAGATGGAATATGAAAAGCATGATACAGAATTTGTAGATGCTTCAAAAATTAATCAACCAGACTTGGCAGAAGTAGCGAGTGCATCGTTAGATAAAAAACAAGTAATCGGTCGTATTTCAATTCCGAGCATCTCATTAGAACTTCCTGTTTTAAAAGCGTCGACTGAAAAGAATTTATTATCAGGTGCGGCAACTGTAAGAGAAAATCAAGTAATGGGACAAGGGAATTATGCACTTGCAGGGCATAATATGTCAAAAAAGGGTGTTTTATTTAGTGATGTATCAACTTTAAAGAAGAACGATAAAATTTATTTGTATGACAATGCAAATGAGTATGAATATACTGTTACCGGTGTATCTGAAGTGACTCCTGATAAATGGGAAGTTGTAGAGGATCATGGGAAAGATGAGATAACACTTATTACATGTGTATCTGTTAAGGATAATTCTAAGCGTTTTGTTATTATAGGTGATTTAGTAGGAACAAAGGCTAAGAAATAAAGAAAAAAGAAGGTTTACTCTTTAAAGAGTGAACCTTCTTTTTTTATCCAATGTTGAGAAATAAAAGAATATTTTAGTTGGTATTTAAATATTTTTCTATTTTTATATAATAAAGTAATGATTCTAGATTTTGGGAGGAACAAAAGTGAAACAGCAAGTAAAAAAACTTCTTTTAACAACAAGTGTAGCGTTATTGGTAGCGCCAATTTCTGCTTATGCACATCCAGGACGTACAGATGCTAATGGTGGACATACGTGTCGTACAAATTGTGAAAAATGGGGATTGCAGTACGGGGAATATCATTATCACAATAAACCAGCTTCTAGCGGCGGAACAACAAGCCCTGCGCCTAGTCAAAATAATAATGGTGCTGTAGAAGCGGAGAAACAAGCAGAAGCACAGCGTAAGGCGGAGGCAGAGAAGCAAAGAGCTGCAGAAGAACAACGCAAAGCTGAAGAAGAGAGACAGCGTGCTGCAGAAGAACAGCGCAAAGTAGAGGAAGAGAGACAGCGTGCTGCAGAAGAAGCACGTAAGGCAGAGGAAGCCCAGCGCCAAGCTGACATGGAAAAAGGACAGCTTGAAGGTCAAAAAAGTGGAGAGACAGATTTTAAAGCAGGAAAGAATAATGCAGAAGGACATGTAGCTGGAAAGTCAAATGCATATAAACAAGCATTTACAACTGCGTATGCTGCGGCATGGTCTTTAGAAGAACAGAAAAAAGCGCATTTTGAAAAAGGTAAAGAGCAAGGGTTAACACAAGAAGCAATGGACGATAGTCAAATTACTCCTGAGTTTAAGGGGAACTTTGCAGAAGGTTTCCAAGTAGGTAATAAAGAGAGAACCGAAAAGATTGAAAAAGAACAAGCGGAACTTGGTGAAAAGGCTGGTAAAGAATTAGCTGAAAAGAAACCTGGAAATACTGAAAAGGATACATATGTGAAAGTATATGAAACCGCGTATGAAAAAGGATATAAGTCTGCTAAAAAGGCAGCGGAAAAAGCTGGATATACATATGCATTTGAAAATTATGATTTAAAAGTTCCTGCTAAGTATGAAAAGAATGAAACATTAAAGAAATGGTTTACTGAAGGATTTAAATCAAATAAAAAGGCAGCGGAAATTCGAGAAGAAGGATATAAAAAAGGAGATAGCTGGCTGTCATTCTTCTATAAAAACTTCGTGCCAAGTGAATATAAAGAGCACAAAGATCTGTATGAACAAGCAATAGAAAAGGGCGAGAAAGCATAAAAAAAGATGAGGAGAAATTCCTCATCTTTTTTTAATCCATCCATTTCACTAATTTCTTAGAAATTGATAATAAAACACAACCTAAAACGATCGCCACAGCGCCAATAACTGTGAATACTTCAGCATATCCAAGTGAAGTTGTGAAGCTTGCAAGCTGTCCGCCTAAAATATTAGCAATACCTGAGCTTGCTAGCCATACTCCCATTAATAAAGAAGCAAGTTTTACTGGAGCAAGTGCGCTAACCATTGATAGTCCAACAGGTGATAAGAATAGCTCACCTAACGTATGGAAAAGATACGTAAAGACGATAAATAGTAAGTTTGCTTTTTCTGTAATGTTATGTTCGTCACTGCCTGTTTTTAATGTAGCGATAACAAGAACAATATAACCGATACCGAGTAAGATCATACCAAGTCCCATTTTTGTTGGGATTTTCATGTCACCATTTTTTCTAGTTGCCAGTTTCGCCCATAATGCTGAAATGGCTGGTGCAAGTAAAATAATAAATAACGGATTGACCGATTGGAACCAAGACGTTGGTACTTCCCATCCGAATACGGAGCGGTCAACGAATTTATTTGTATATAATGTTAACGAACTACCAGCTTGTTCAAAACCAGCCCAGAAGAAGACAACGAAGCACGTTAAAATGACGATAACTGCTGTATGTTGTTTTTCTTTTTTTGTTAATGGTGTATTTCCTACTGTTGGTTGTCCATCTGTTGTTTGTAAATCGCGGGTTGGTTTTTTACCAATATCACCAAGGAAGCGATTAGATAGTGTTGTAAATAAAATTTGTCCAATGATCATTCCGATTGAAGCGGCTAAGAAGCCGTAACGGAATCCGAAATGAACAACACCGTCCACTGTTGTTTTGAATAAATTTTCTGATAAAAATCCGCAAACGAGTGGAGCTAAAAACGAGCCAACGTTAATACCCATATAGAAAATTGTAAATGCACTATCACGTTTTGGATCGTGCTCTTCGTATAATTCTCCAACAAGTGTAGAGATATTCGGTTTGAAGAATCCATTACCGATAATAATAAGCGCTAATCCGAGGTATAGGCCGACTTGGTTTTGCAAGGCAAATAGTGTAAGGTTACCGATTGCCATTGTTATACCACCAATTGTGATGGCTTTTCGTTTACCTAGAAAACGGTCTGTTAAGTATCCACCGATTAATGGTGTGAAATAACAAGCACCAGTATAAAATCCGTAAATAGAGAGTGCCCACGCTGGACTAAACCCAAGACCACCGCTTACTAAAGCTGTTGTTAAATATAATGTTAATAATCCTCGTAATCCATAGTAACTAAATCTTTCCCACATTTCTGTAAAGAAGAGTAAGTATAAACCTGGAGGATGTTTCTTTTTTCTTTGTTGTTCTCTTTCTAGTTGTATCGTTGATTCCATGTGATTTTTCCTCCTGACACAAGCAAAAAACAAAGTTAATAGTATTGTATGATTAATATTTTACCTTATTAACTATTATAAGTCAATAAAGGTTGATTTTTCAGAAGAAATTTGAAAAGGGAAATAGATATAGAATGGGTGTTTCTTTTGTGATAGACTATGGACTATGTTTTCTTTGTAAGGAAGCGGATTACCGCATTTTTTTATTTGTGGAATTGATTTCATGTAAGGTGAAATTGAAGAAGGAGAAAGAAATGAAATTGTTACAGAAAAAAGAAATTTTGCTTATTAGTCTTATGTTATTCTCTATGTTCTTTGGGGCCGGAAATCTTATATTTCCACCTTTCCTTGGATATGAAGCAGGAGAACATGTATGGATTGCATTGTTAGGTTTTATTATATCAGCAACAGGGCTTCCTATATTAGGTGTTATCGCTATTGCGAAAGCAGGGAGTTTTCAAACGTTAGCAGGCAGGGTTCATTCTTCATTTGCAATTATTTTTCCGTGTATTGTGTACTTATTTATTGGACCAGGTCTTGGTATACCACGTGCAGGAAGTTTAGCTTTTGAAATGGGGCCAGGCCAGTTGTTCCCAGAAGCGGGTAGCGTAGTTTTGTTATTGTACACGGCTATTTTCTTTAGTATTGTTTACTGGTTAAGTTTATCACCGTCTAAATTAATGGGCTTGTTTGGAAAGGTGTTAACGCCTTTATTATTATGTATGATTGCTATTATATTTATAAAAAGTATGTTTACATCAGTAGGCGGTGTGAAAGAGCCTGCAGGAAATTATGGACAAGCTCCTATGTTCCAAGGATTTTTAGATGGATATTTAACGATGGATGCGTTAGCAGCTTTAATATTTGGGATTGTTATTGCAAATGCTCTGCGTGCAAAAGGTGTAGCGGATGATAAAGGTTTAGCGAAATATATGAGTATTGCTGGTATTGGAGCAGGACTATTACTAACTATTATTTATGTCATTCTTGGATATGTTGGTTCAATTAGTGGTTCATTGGGTACATTTGATAACGGTGCGAAAGTGTTAGCACAAGTTATGACTACATTATTTGGACAAGGTGGGTTAGTTTTATTAGGTCTTATTTTTACTGTCGCTTGTCTATGCGTTTCCATCGGACTTGTTACGTCTTGTAGTCAATTTTTCGCAAGTGTATTTCCGAAAGTATCTTATAAAGTTTGGGCATTTATATTAAGTTTTGTTAGTATGGTTTTAGCTAATTTAGGATTAACGCAAATTTTAAAAGTATCGGTACCGATTCTTGGATTTATTTATCCAGTTGCACTAACGCTTATTATTTTAGGGTTATTCCATAAGTATATTGGAAAGTATGTATACGTATATTCGGTAACGATTGGACTCGTAGCGGTATTTAGTGCGATTGATATTTTAAACAAAAGTGTACTGATGAATAAATGGACACCACTACTAAAAATGCTTCCGTTTTATTCAGAAGGTGTAGGTTGGATTGTTCCGGCATTTGTAGGTGTCTGCCTCGGTGTAATTGTTAGTATTGCTATAAATAAGAATAAATAAGTAAGAGGTGTTTTCCTATTTCGGAAAACACCTTTCTTTTTTTGGAAAAATAGTATTGAAAATGAATAGACTAAGAGTATGATAAAGGTAATTGGTAATATATAGGTCAAGTGAAAAATCGATGATGAGGGGGGAGTGTATGAAGGAGGATTTGAATAAGAAAATAGAAGCGCTCGAAACGGCAATTGAAACGATGCAAGAAGCACTTTTTGAGTTGAAAGCAAAACAAAGGAAAATAGAAGTAGATAAAGTTCAACAAAATGTTAATAAAGAAAAGAAAGAATATATTGAAGCGGTAATGTATGAAAAATTACAAGAAGATGTAGTGAAAATCAAAGAGCCTGTTCAAAAAATTGAGGAAAAACAAGTAAATATATCTGCTTTTAAACCGGAACCATTCAATATTATTAAGTTTTGCCAAACATGGTTGCCGCGTATATTTGTCGGTATTATGCTACTTGGGGTTATTTGGTTATTTAAAGCAGGGGTAGATGCTGGTTTATTAACACCAGCGATACGGGTTGTGTTTGGTATAGTACTATCTGCCGGTTTGTATTACGTAGGAGATATACAAATTAAAAGAGAGCGGCAAGCGTTAGGGTTAGTATTAGCTGGAGGAAGTATTACGGGAATTGTTTTAACAACGTTTGCGGCACATTATTTATATGAGTTTATTCCTGCAAGTATTGCGTTTATCTGTAATATTGTATGGGTTATTTTAGGGATTTATTTAGCGAAAAGATATAGATCGGAATACCTCGCTATTTTCGTGGCGGTGGGAGCATTTTTTGTTCCTTTCTTGTTAAATAGTACGACTCCTAATACGTATATTTTCTTTAGTTATGAGACGATATTAACAATTAGCCTATTATGGTATGCATTGAGAAACCGTTATAAGTACTTGTATATGATTTCTTATGTTGTTGCGGCAATTGTCCTATTTGTCTTCTTTGTTGTTATGTCAATATTAGTAGAGAATGTGCAAGTACAGTTAACAGTTGTATACGGTGCAATTCATTTACTATTATTTTGGCATATGTTTTCGGAGAGAAGTTTTATACAAGAAGCACGATTGGCGATATTTAGTGCGAATGCAGTTTTCTTTATTTTAGCCATTTCTCAAATTCCTGAATTTACAACGTGGGGATTAGTTATAAGTGCATTTGTGCATGCTGTTATGTTTGTACTTGAATATAGGAAGAATAAACATTCTGTATTTTCAAATCTAATATTTGGCTTTGCAATGGGATCATTTAGTTTAGCGATTTTATACGAGTATAGTTTGGTGAATGCAGCGATCGTATTATTGTTACAAGGTTTCCTCGGTATGGTTACTGCTATTAAAGTAAAGCAAAATATTAAGTTGTATGTAGGTGCAACGATTTATGCGATTGGAATGGTACAGACGATTTTTAGCCCGTTTGATGAGTTCATTTCAGCAGGGTTTGTCGCTCATATTATTTTAATAGGAACGTTCTATTATTGCATGAGACAAGCGAAAGAAGTGCTAGCGAGTTTTGGTAAATATGTGTACTCTATAGCGCTCTACTCATTAATGGTTATTGTATTTATTACAATTACTAGAATCGGTGAAGTTCTTTCTACAGATGGAAGTATAATTAGCGTATCTGTATCGTTATTATGGATGGTATATGCGTTATTTGCAGTTTGGTTTGGTCGTTATAGACAGATGAACGAAATATTATATGCTGGCTTAGTCGTATTAGTAGTAACAGTAGGGAAGTTATTCCTTCTCGATTTACCAGAAGTGTCGATGATGATTAGAGCGGTGTTATTCTTAATCGTTGGCAGTATAGGTATCGTTATTTCAAGAATGTTTTTCTCAAAAGAAGAGAAGTGAGAAGAAGGCAATCCCTTTGCAGTGACCCCTGTCAAGTAGACAGTATTAAAAAAGCGCAACTAAGCAACCTGAGTTCTATATTTATATGGACTCAGGTTATTTAATTTCTTTTGAAATCTTTGATGATTATAAAAGTACATATATTTACGCACGGCAAGTTTGACCTCATTCGCTTTATGGAAGGAGTGTAAATGAAAACACTCTGCCTTAAAGTGACTGAAGAAGTTTTCCATACAAGCATTATCCCAACAGTTGCCTCTTCGAGACATACTTGCCTTCATCTGATATTTTTTAAGTAATTGATTATATTGACGAGATGTATACTGGGACCCTTGATCACTATGTAAGAGGATTCCCTTCACATTTCGTTTTTTCTTTGCCTTTTTAAGTGTATCTAACACAAGTTTTAAGTCGTTTCTACGACTGGTTTCATAGGCAACAATTTCATTATTGTATAAATCCTTAATAGCGGATAAGTACAAGCGCTGTCCATTGAAAATCAAATAGGTAATATCGGTTACCCATTTCTCATTCGGTTTTGAAGCTTGAAACTCCCTATTTAGATGGTTCTCTGAAATCACATAAGCTTCTTTTTTTCCGTAATAAGGTCGTTTTTTCCTAATTACGGCTTTGATACCTAGTTCACTCATCAATCTTTGGATGCGTTTATGATTCAAATGAAGGTTATATGTGGCTTTCAGCCACACTTGTATTCTTCTATATCCATAAATTCCTCTTAATTTTTTATGACACTTCAATATCTTTTTCTTAATTTCGATATCCTCTGATTGTTTTTTTGAAGGCGTCGTATGCCGTTTTATCCATTTGTAGTACCCACTTCTGGTTACACCAGCAATATCGCATAGAATGGTCACTGTATAACCTGTTTTTGTCATTTCATGGATGACTTCGAATTTTTTTATTTTGGATACGACTTTCATTCCTCCTTTTACATCCCTAAGAGCTTTTTTAACATTTCATTTTCCGCTTCTAATCGTCTGATCTTAGCTTCAGGATCTTCGGGTCTAACCCTTGGTCTACCTAAACCTGGTCCTTTCGCTTTACCGCGTTTTTCTTCTAGTCCTTTGATTCCTTCAGCTTCAAAGTGTTTCACCCAACGACTTACAACCGAGTGATGAATACCTAATTCTTTCGCAATGGTTTTATAGCTCATGCCTTCTATTAAGTATAAATCTATAGCTTGTTTCTTAAATTCTACATCGTAAGTGACTCTAATTTTTCCCATGAAAAAATCCCCTCCATAGTAAACAGGTTAATGTGCTTTCTTTTTCCTGTCTACTATAAGGGGATCATATCACTTTACGGATTGCCTTTTCTTTTACTTTACTTCTTACCAATCGTTACAGCCTCATTATATTTAGCTGTTGTGTTTTGTCTTAGGCGAAGTGTTGCTTGTCCAGTTGTATTTGGATCAAGTTGTACGTTCACAATTTTTTCAGCAGATCCTTGGCTATTTGTTATGAAAGAGAATGTACTGCTATATCCGAAAGAAGATGGCCAAGTACCATTTGTATTTTGAACTTTTGCTACTTGTGTTCCGCCAGTTGTGAAAATACCTAATGAATAATTATTGTACGTTGTATTTGGTAATAAGTTATTTACTTGAATCTTCATTTGGAACACTTCATTGTTTGGTAGAATGCTAGGGTGCGTAATTACGTAATCACTCGTTGTCACGGCACCGTTATAGCCGTATGAACCTGGTTTGAAAGTATTTGTATTGAACCACTGGTAACCTTGACTTGGTGCGCTCCAAGGTTCTGGTTGTGGTTCTGTTGATAAACTTGGTTGTTCAAATGTTTGTAGAGCTGTAGGTGCATCAAGCTGTAAACCACTCACTTGATCTAAGCTTGTAAATGTTTCTTGTTTCGCTAACCAATTCACGATGTTTTCTAATAGAACAGCATCGTTTTCTTCTTTATAACCATCATAAGTTTTCTTTGTTTGACCTGAGTCTTCGCGAACATATTTTGGCGAGGCATCTTCAACAGGAGAAGAATCACCAATAAAGGCAGCTTTTCCAAGACCAACTTTCGAAATAGCAGCATAAGGCCCCTCTGCAACGCCACCACCGTTATAAACGCCGCTATCAACAGCGTTATTCCATTTTGATGGATTTTCTGGAAGATATACAAGGCCTTTCGCTAGTTTTGGATTTGTAATCGCAAGGGTAGAGCCGGCATGCATGGCTACAGATGAAACGCCAGTTGTAATTCCGAATGATTGCGCAGGTGAGACAATATTTTTAGCTGAAACATCACCAAGTGCATTGTAACGGAAGCGAATACCGAAATTATCGGATAGCCAATCAGAGCTTTCTACTCCTTGCATAGCTTGTGAAGTTGTTTCTTCATTAGACATTCCCTTTGCTGGATTATCCCATGCCCCCCGTCTATATCCATTGAACACTTCTGAGGAGTCCCAGCGGTTTTTATTACGATCTGCATTATAATGATCGGCAATGAAGAAAATACTGCCGCCATTTTTCACGTATTGTAACATTGCGTCTTGTTCAGATTTTTTGTAAGGAATATTAGCTTCTGGAACGATAAACACATTGTAGTTTTTTAAATCTTCGTATGTAATAGATGCTGATTTACGAAGTTCTTTTACATGATATCCGTTTTGGGCAATGCCGTTTCCGAAATCAGAAAAACCGCCATCAATAACCCAATCAGCCGTGCCGGCAGTTTGACCGTGCGTATTATCGAATAATACTTTTTTCCCATTGTTTTGATTTACAACCTTTGCAGCAATTTCAGGAGCTGGGTCTACAGAGCTTTCGGCATAAGTAGACGGTATGAACGAACTCCCCATACTAAGTGTAATTGCTGTTGCTAAAGAAAATGTAATCCATTTTTTATTCTTCATAGAAGAATCCCCCTAATAATAAATATATGTGCTTTAATAATGTAATTTATTTTTCTGAAAAAATAAAGACAGAAAACGTAAAAAATATTAAAAAATTGTAAAAATACCGTGAATTTTGTTGAGAAATATTTATATAGATAATAAAAAATCCCTTCCAATTAATAAGGAAGGGATAGCTTGTTTAACTAATCTTTGAATTAGGTGTTTCATCAATCTTATGAAATCCTTTCATGTAATACACGATAGCTAAGCCAATAAGCCAAATTGGGCCAACGATTAATGCAATTCGTGTATCTTCTGAATACGCCATTATACATAGTACAAGTGCAAGGAAGCCAAGTGAGAAGTAAGAGCTTACTGGATGTAAAGGCATTTTATACGTGAGCTTGTCTTTTTTCTCAGTTGATAATCCTTTACGGAATTTAATTTGAGCGACTAATATAATACCCCAAGTCCAAATTGCCCCGAAAGTTGAAATACTAGTTAACCATGTAAATACTTTTGCAGGCACAAGGTAGTTTAATATAACACCAACAAGTAAAACGATAGCCGTTGCTACAATTCCTTGACTCGGAATACCGTTTTTATTTAAACGACCGAATCTTTCAGGAGCTTTCTTTTGTTGGGCCAAAGTAAATAGCATACGCCCTGTACTAAATAAACCACCGTTACAAGAAGAAAGTGCAGCTGTTAATACAACAAAGTTAATAATACCTGCTGCTTTTGCAATGCCGATTTGTTGGAATGTTAATACGAATGGACTTCCTTTCTCGCCAAGTTCGTTCCATGGATAAATTGCCATCATAACGAATAATGCCCCAACGTAAAAGATTAGGATTCTCCAAAATACGTTATCGATAGCTTTTGCGAGTGTTTTCTTCGGGTTTTGAGCTTCACCAGCTGTAACACCAATTAGTTCAACGCCTAAATAAGCGAATAATACCATTTGTAAGGAAAGCAATAATCCAGAGAAGCCATTTGGGAACCAGCCCCCATGTTCCCAAAGATTTGAAATACCAGTTGCAACGCCTCCATTTCCAAATCCGAATAGAATAATACCAAAGCCAATCACTATCATACAGATAATTGTGACAATTTTAATGAGAGCAAACCAAAACTCAAGTTCTCCAAATACTTTTACTGATAAGAAGTTGAAAGCGCTCATTAATAATAGAGCGAGTAGTGCCCAAGTCCAGCGCGGGATATCTGGGAACCAGTACTGCATGTAAATTCCAGCTGCTGTAATTTCCGCCATACAAGTAACAACCCATAAAAACCAGTAGTTCCAACCAGTAATATAGCCAGCAAGTGGGCCGATATAATCATTAGCATATTTACTAAAAGAACCGGCAACCGGTTGTTCAATTGCCATTTCTCCGAGCGCTCGCATAATGAAAAAAATAACGAGTCCAGCGATCATATAACCTAGTAAGATGGAAGGACCAGCTAGTTTAATAGCAGAAGCAGATCCTAAAAATAGCCCAACGCCAATAGCCGAACCGAGTGACATTAAAGTAATATGTCGTTCTTTTAAACCTCGATTTAAAGTTCCAGATTTGTTTGTGTGCTGCATAAGAAGAATCCCCCTTGTAGAATGAGCTACCTAAATATTTAACTATTTCAAATTATAAAACATTTCTATCTGTTATGCTACAAAAATAATCAAAATGAACTGTACTACATCTGAACTGGTCAGACTTAAACTTAAAATTCTCACTATTAGAGAACATATTGACTCTTCTTTTTATTGATTGTTAAGATTAAGTATTATATTTTCTCACATACTAGTAAGAAAAGAATGTATGATAATAATTCAGGTGTAGGAAGGGTACATAGCCATGTTTCAATTACAAAAATATAACACTTCTGTGAAGCAAGAGCTTTTAGCGGGCATCACAACTTTTTTTACATTTGCGTATATTCTTGTCATCAATCCGAAAATATTATCTGATGCAGGTGTACCATTTGATCAAGCTTTTACGGCAACTATTATTGCGACAGTTGTTGGAACGCTATGTATGGCGTTTTTAGCTAACTATCCAATTGTTATTGCTCCAGCTATGGGAATGAATGCATATTTTGCTTATTCTGTTGTTCAACAGGCAGAGGGGATTACATATGTCATTGCGTTTTCAGCAGTATTTGTAACAGGTATTATTTTTCTTTTATTATCTTTCACTTCGTTTAGGCAAAAGCTAATTGTCGCAATTCCTGACAGTTTAAAACAGGCAATTGCGGGTGGAATCGGATTATTTATTGCTTTTATCGGATTGCGGCTCTCGGGTATTATCGTTGATCATCCATCTAACTTAGTTACAATCGGAGACTTTCATTCACCGGCTGTTATTTTAACAATAGTTGGTTTAGTGTTAGCGGCGGTATTAATGGTATTACGCGTTAGTGGTGCATTGTTTATTAGTATGATTGTGACAGGGGTTATTGCTTTCTTTACAGGGCAATTAAAGTTTGAAAATAACATTGTCGCAATGCCACATTTGCCAGAAGGCATCATTATTTCAAACCCTATCAATGCATTTTCTGATGTAATTCAATATGGGTTATATGGAGTTATTTTTTCATTCTTACTTGTACTTTTATTTGATACAACAGGTGCTTTACTTGGTTTAATTAAACAAGCAGGTTTAAATACAGATAACACTGAAAAGCGTTTTGGCAAGGCGTTCATTGCGGATGCAATTGGCGGGACTACAGGTTCTATCTTTGGGACAAGCCCGACAGCAGCGACAATTGAATCGTCAGCTGGAATTGCTGCAGGTGGTAAAACTGGATTGACAGGTATTGTAGTTGTTTGTTTAACGGTTATAACGGCATTCTTTAGCCCTGTTATTGCTTCTTTATCAAGTGTAGCAGCTATTACAGCTCCTTCATTAATTATAGTAGGTAGCTTAATGGCACAAAGCATTCGTGATATTAATTGGGATGAATTTGAAGATGCATTACCAGCATTTTTAATTTTCGTAGGTATTCCGTTAACGTCTAGTATTGCGAATGGAATTGCAATCGGATTTTTAGTGTATCCAATCTTAAAGATTGTGAAGGGAAAAGGGATGGAAGTGCATCCGTTACTATACTTATTTACAATTTTATTTGGATGTCATTTATTCTTATAATATAGATATAGAAAGAGGGCTTCTTATGAGAGGCCCTTTTTTTGTGTATAATAAAGTGAAACTATAATCAGTGGGGGTTTTGTTCATCCCTATTGATTATTAGCCTTCACCAATCGGGCGTTTAGGGGCAGTTAATCTCCTACCTAACTTTTTTGCTCCAGCCGAATTTTGAGGTGGAGTTTTACTACCCGTTAATTCGGGGTAAGGTGAAAATTAATCAGTTACGTAAAATATAAATTACTTAATGGAATATATATGTTACTATAAAGATAGAGGAGGAACATGAATGGCTGTAAGTAAAATAAAAGTCGCGCGTGTTCAGTTAGATTTAACACAGCAACAATTAGCAGAAAAAGTAGGCGTTACAAGGCAAACGATTAGTTTAATTGAGAAGGGGAAATACAACCCGTCTTTAGATTTATGTTTGAAAATTTGTTATGCGGTAGATAAAACATTGAATGATTTATTTTGGGAGGAAAAGGAGTGATCTAATGAAAATCGTGAAAGATGAGCGCTTAATGGTTGAAGGGTTAAAACATATTAGAATGGCGTTTATCCTGCAAAACGTTATGATATTAGGGATTGTCTTTTATCGTTACGTCGTGCAAGGAGCCGGATATGAAAGTGTCTCTCATCTATTAATGATATTTATTGGCGGAATAGTAGTTATTAACTTCTTAAATTTAAAACATTCTGTAGAGGTATATGAGCATACAGGTGGAGTATCGCGTAGTTATTTCATGAAACTAGTATTAATTCCAGTAGGGATTGTTATTGGACTGTTAGCTATTTGTATCATTTTAACACCAGGTATTTCGATAAAGGAAATTAGTATAACAGGACTTATTATGTTTGTTTGCTTTTTAATTCCTAGTTTGTTTATATACATATATATGAAAAAAATAAAAAGTGAAAAAGAAATATAAGAAAAGCTTTCTGCAATATGCAGAAAGCTTTTCTTATATTTCTTTATACATTACTTTATGTAGTCCTATTGGATTAATCTCGAAGATTTCACCATGCTCATAGAAGCCTAATCGTTTGTAATAATCCGCTACGGTAATTCGGGCATTACACCATAGAATATTTGCTTCGCGTTCTTGGAGGACTTGTTCAGCTTTACGGATTAAGGAGCTGCCAGCATGCTGGTTTTGGAAATTAGGTAATGTTGCCATTCCCCGTAGACGATAGTGGGTACCAGCTTGTAAATCAGGATGTATTTCTTTAGAGAAAGAGGCGATACTAACAAGTTCATCATATAAAAATGCACCTAAATGAAAGGCGTCTGTTTCGTAATCTGAATCGTATTTACAATCTTCTAATGATTGATTGGGACGCAAAACCTTTTGACGTAATAAGTATGTTTCAGATGCATCAATATGTTTCACTGTAATCATAATATCATCCTTTCTTATAAGCCTTTTTCTATAAGTTGTAAGAAGAAATATGCGGGTGCAACGAGAAGTCCTAGTATGCTAGCGGTTCCGAGAAGGAGTGAGATTAAGAGACAAAAGTACTTAATTCCATTCGATTTTTTCCATCCATAACTACAAATTTCAATGCTAATACCGATGAGAATAATGGCGACGAGTACTTCTGCTAATAATAAGAGAGCTAAAGTTACAATAGACATAATGTGATTCATCCCCATAATATGTGATAGTAACATTTTACCATATGAAATTGAAAAAATGCCCCTCATTTATGTGAGGGGCATTTTCTATTCTAATATGTTTTTCATTGTATCAATATGTTCTTTTGAACCCGTTACAAGTAAAGTATCGCCATGCTGTAACTTCGTATCACCATGTGGTATTAATGCTTTATTACCACGGTAAATTTGAATGACAAGTACATCACCTAGAAACGGAAGGCGACGAAGTGCTAAGCCGTTATATTTATTACTTCGTAGTTCAACCTCACGCACCGTTTCATTTGCTGTTGTAATCAAGCGAACGAGACTCGGTTTATCAATAAGTGCACGTAATAAAATACGTGTAGAGTTAATAGTCGAGAATACAGCGATATGTTCTTGAGTCGCTTTTTCTTGTAGAAGGGGATCTTCTACACTTGCGATGACGTGTTCAACACCTAATTCTTTTGCGTGTTCTGCTAATAATAAGTTTTGTTCATCATCACTTGTCGCAACAACAACACGGTCTGCTTCGAAAGCTTGTTGCTCCATTAAAGATTGAATAGTAATCTCATCTAATTTTACAATAGGGAAGTCATGAGATTTCGCTTCCTCATCATTTATTTTATTTTGACGTATCATATATAGTGTTACGTCATAATCTTCACGTTTTAAATCAAGTGATAACGGAAGGGTAATTCTGCTTGCACCAATAATAGATACTTTCGGTTTTGGTGTTTCCACTTTTGGAAACATCTTTTTAAATAATATAGGTGCAAAAATACAAGTAATAACTGCACTTAAAATAAGAGATGCTGATAAACTTGGGCTAATGATGCCTAGCTTTTCACCGATTTGTGCAGCCGCAATAACTAAAGAAAGTGTTGATGTTAACAAAATAGCACTTCCGAGTACGATATTGCGTGGGTACCATTTTCGTAAGACGAGTGATGGCAACAGTTTTGAAATAAAGAGTCCCACAATTAGAATTGGGATCATTAGCATACTAGAAGGCTCTTTAAAAATAGACCATACTTCTAGATTTACACCAACCATTACGAAGAAAATAGGAATGAAGAAGCCATATCCGATGGAATCAAGTTTTTCAACCATATCTTCATTTGGTGATAATAAAGATACGAGTACACCTGCTAAAAAGGCTCCCAAAATATTTTCTGCCCCAACAGATTCAGATAATCCAACTAATATTAAGATGAGTGCAAAAACAGCTCGTGTATCAATTTGTACACTACCGGCTTTTAAGCTTTCTAGGTATGGAATATTTTTAAAACGTCTTGCGACAAAGTAAATTACAATACCAGCACCGAATAGAAGAAGTAGAAGCCACATGCTTTGGCCACTTTCGGAATTTAATCCGACGAATACAGCGAGTAAAATCATTGTAACTAAGTCTGCAATAACAGCGACTAATAAAATGATTTGCCCGATTGCGGTTTTTCCTAAGTTATTTTCTTTCAATGTTGGTACGACAACACCTAAAGAAATAGTTGAAATAATTAAAGTCATGAACATTGCATTGTCTACGAATCCTAGCCATACGAATAGTAATGATAGGGCATAAGATAAAATGAAAATAAACAAGAAGATAATGCTTGCTGCTTGGAATGTGTTCGGTTCGTTTGTCGTATTCTTTTTCCCTTTTTGTTTAAAGATCGAAAAGTCAATTTCTAAACCACTTAAAAACATTAGGAAGATAAACCCTAGTGTTGATAAGACTTGAAGCCACATGTCTGGCTCAATGATGTTAAATCCACTTTTACCTACAAAGATTCCTGCGATAATTTCTGCAACAACGACAGGAAGTGCGTTTAATTTAAAGCGCTGTAACAAAAGGGGAACGAAAAACGCGATTGCGACGACAACCATAAGTGATAGAACAGAAGAATGATGTTCCATTGCGTTCTCTCCCTTCAAATAAATATAGTAACTATTTAGCCATATAATAGGAAGAAAAGCAACGGATATGGTTTCGATTTCATAAAGAAAGAGTTTTCTTAACATTTGTCATAATAAGTATATTTTTTATGATTTTGTTGTTAATTCCGTAATGTGGATGTAATAGGGGAGGGGATAAAGTGAAACTTTAATCAGTGGGGGTCTTACTGCTCGTTAATAGGGGATAAAAAAAGACTGCTGAGGAATCCCAGCAGTCTTTTCATGCAAATTACATTGAGAAGAAGATCCATACAGTAAGACCAACTGTTGCAGCTGCAACGAAGAAACTGTATATCATTGTAAGAATTTGAATTCTTCCTTCTCCTTCTTTTAAATGCATGAACATAATTAATTGTAATAAAGCTTGCGCAACAGCCATTATGATAATAGTTGTTAATATCGTTGAAAGTGGCAGGGTTGTATAAAGTGCCACGTATAAAGCTAGAAACGTTAGTGCAAGCGATAAAATAAATCCGAAAACGTGTGACCATGGGAATCCGCTATGCCCATGCCCGTTTGCTTGGTTGTTATTTTGACCCATTTACGCCACCATCCCGTTCAAGTAAACTAGTGTGTAAATAAAGACCCAAACAAGATCAAGGAAATGCCAGTATAAGCTGATAATAAATACTTTACGAGCTGTAACTGGTGTTAAACCTCGTTTTAAAATTTGGATAATAACACAAGTTGCCCAGATGATACCACCTGTTACGTGGGCACCATGCGTTCCAAGAAGAACGAAGAATGCCGATAAGAAAGCACTTGTTTGAATCGTTGCACCTTCACCAACGTACAAAATGAATTCTTCAATTTCAAAGAATAGGAAGCCTGCACCTAAAAGTAAAGTCAGGATAAACCAAGCTAACATTCCTTTTTGATTGTGTTTACGCATTTCATGAATTGCGATACCACATGTGAAACTACTTGTTAAAAGTAGTAGTGTTTGAATTAAAAGCGTTTTAAGTTCAAACAGTTGCGCTGGTGTTGGGCCATCTGCCGTACGACCAGCAAGGACTAGATAAGAGGCGAAAAGTGTTGCGAACAGCATAATTTCAGCCCCAAGAAAAATCCAGAATCCTAGGATGTTCAACCTGCTTTGCTCGGATTGATATTCCAAAGGTAAGCTTTTATCTAAAGCCGCCATGTCATTTCACCTCTCATGCTATATGTTCTGTTTCTTTAATTTCATCAACGCTTACGTAGTAGCCATCATCATAATCGAATGAACGATAGATTAAGCAACCTAAAATACCAACTCCGCCGATTGCTGCAATCCAGAACCAGCTAAATACTAATGCGAAACCTGCAAGACCGAAGAATAAAGACGCAATAATAGGCACGCCAGAGTTACTTGGCATGTGAATTGGTTTTATTTCTTCTGCAGCTGGTGTAACTGTTTCTCCACGTTTTTTCATGAACCAGAAAGCATCAGCTTCTTTAATTTCAGGAAGTTTCGCGAAGTTGTAATGTTGTACAGGAGATTGAGTTGCCCATTCAAGTGTACGGCCGTCCCATGGATCTCCAGTTGTGTCACGCTCACCGTGACGTGCACTCCAAATTACGTTATAGCAAAGGATTAGGAAGCCAATAGCCATCATTACAGCACCAACAGATGCGATTTGGTTTAGCCAGCCCCATCCAAGACTTTCAGAGTAAGTGTACATACGACGAGTCATACCGTCTAAACCTAAGAAGTACATTGGGAAGAAACAGATGTTAAATCCGCTCATAAAGATCCAAAATGTCCATTTACCTAGGCGTTCATTTAACATATGACCTGTCATTTTTGGATACCAGTATGTGAATCCAGCAAGCATAGCGAATACTGTACCTGCGATTAATACATAGTGGAAGTGAGCAATTAGGAAGTAGCTGTTATGGTATTGATAATCAGCTGCTGCCATTCCAAGCATAACCCCTGTAACTCCACCAACTACGAAGTTTGGAATAAATGCCAATGACCAAAGCATTGGAACTGTAAAACGAATACGTCCTTTATACAGTGTAAACAACCAGTTAAAGATCTTAACACCGGTTGGAATCGAAATCGCCATTGTCGAAATCGAGAAGAATGAGTTAACCGCTGGACCTGCACCCATCGTGAAGAAGTGATGAAGCCATACGACGAAACTTAGTAAAGAAATTGCAACCATCGAGTACACCATCGCACTGTAACCGAATAGACGTTTACGTGAGAATGTACTAATGATTTCAGAGAAAATACCGAATGCCGGTAAAATAACGATATATACTTCAGGGTGACCCCATACCCAGAATAGGTTGGCCCATAACATCGGCATACCGCCGCTCGCCATCGTAAAGAAGTGAGCATCGAATAGACGGTCAAATGTCATTAATGCAAGAGCAACTGTTAATACTGGGAAAGCGAAAATAATGATAATTGTTGTAATTAAGATTGACCAAGTAAACATTGGCATTCTCATTAATTTCATGCCAGGTGTACGCATTTTTAAAATAGTAACTAGGAAGTTAATACCTGTCATTAACGTACCGAGACCTGAAATCTGTAATGCAATTGCGTAGTAGTTATTTCCTACACCAGAAGTAAACTCTGTACCTGCCATTGGGAAGTAAGAAGTCCACCCAGCGTCTGGAGAACCACCAATTACGAAAGCGATGTTGAATAACATTGCTCCGACAAAGAATAACCAGAAACTTAAAGCATTTAAGAACGGATATGCAACGTCACGAGCACCAATTTGTAATGGTACTACAAGGTTCATTAATCCCATAACGAATGGCATTGCCATGAAAAGAATCATTACTGTACCATGTGTTGTAAAGATTCCGTTATAGTGTTCAGCGTTTAAATAGGTTGTTTCTGGGAATGTTAACTGTGCACGGATCATTAAACCATCCATACCACCACGGAATAACATTATAACGGCAGAGATAATATACATGGTCCCTATTTTTTTATGGTCAACAGTTGTCAACCATTCATCCCAAAGCCATCTCCATTTTTTGTACTTTGTTAGTACGAAAAGAATCGCTAATGTCACAAGAACGATAGAAGCGTCAGCTCCGTAAATAATCGGGTCACCTGTGACAAAAAATTCATCAAGCTTCACTGTGTTCACTCCAATCTGTTGGAATAATAGCTATTATTTTTTGTTTTTGTAGTAGTTGTAATCACAATATTCAAGTGATTTTGGATCTACATAACTTAAGTGGTGACTAGAGAACGTCATACGCCCCACTACACCAGGTTTAATAATTTCGTTGTATTTCTTTTCTGATAATTTAGGGGCAGTTTCTTGTACTTCTTTTACCCACTTATCATATTTCTCTTTAGTTTTTGCTTCAACTTCAAACTCCATGTGAGTGAATCCTTCACCAGAGAAGTTCGAACTACGACCTAGGTAAGAACCTGGCTTGTCAGCTTGTAAATATAAGTCCATGATCATGCCATCCATTGTATACTTCATACCACCAAGTTCTGGTACCCAGAAAGCATTCATTGGACCGACAGAAGTCAGCTTAAATTGAATTGGTACACCAGCTGGGATGTTTAAATAGTTAACGGTTTCAATTTTTTCCTCCGGGTAACTAAATAACCATTTCCAGTTCGCAGATGTAACATAAATTTCAACTGGTTTAATATGTTTGGACTCTTGCGGAACCTCTTCCGAAGCATAAGTTGCCTTAACTGTTGGAATCGATAATGCGATAACGATAATAACAGGAATAACCGTCCAAATGATTTCTAATAATGTGTTACCATGTTGATCAGGTGGCTCATAGTCCATATTCTCTGGTTTTTCACGATAACGAATCAAGATGACTGTAAACAAGATGAATACAATTGCGATAATTAATGACATAAGCAAGAATGACCAAACAATTAAATCATACTGTGCCTTTGCAACAGGTCCTTGCGGATTTAATACTGCGAGTTTTTTATCACAGCCACCGAGGAACAGAAGTAATGATAACGGAAGAAGCGAAGCCAACTTCCAAAACGTTTTCTTTAGTTGCACGATTGAAAATCTCCTTTCTCCTTGGATTGAAACTATGCCAATAAAACAATATAAACCTATTAATTTATAGAAGGCAATAGTTTTCGTCATATTGTTAAAAAATAGACACAAATGCACACTTTTTAAGGTGAATATCATTTGTAACTTGATAACATTGTAAACTATTTTCCAGATAAAAACGTGATTGTGGGAATTTTAAGATAAATAAAGTTATACCAACATACCCAATAAATAGAAAAAAATTATCTTATCATAAGGAAAAATACTGAATTTTTAATATATTAAGTTTGTTACCTAGGTTATATTTCTTTTTTGCTCAAATGTGACAACTTTCCGAAACTTTAACTCGGTATAAAATGTAACAAATGATCATAAATGGAACCCAGCAATAAAGAGCAATTCTCTGATCTGGAATGAAAGCTAAACTAACAAATGTAAGGAAATTGAGTGAGAAAGCTACGATTGGAACTATTGGATAAAGTGGTGTGTGGTATTTTAATTCTGCTTGTTCTACTTGTTGATTCATATGTCCCTCCCCCCATATTTTTTTGTATGTTTTAACTAGATTTTATCCCGCATTAACGGGCAGTAAGACCCCCACCTCAAAATTCAGCGAAAGCAAAGAAGTTAGGTGGGGGATCAACTGCCCGTAAAAGCCCGATTGGTTCAACTAATAATCAGTGGGGGTGAAAAACATACTTGGTTTATTTTGTTGTGAACTGAGTATGTAAAGGAAAAACTAACTATGACTAAATACCTTAGAATGTTTATTAACCTAGTGAAGGAAACGTGATTCTTTCACTAGGTTAATAATTTTGTTTTTTAGTAAAAAATTCTGAAAAATTATAATTTTTTCTTTCTATTTCAAACAATCGGAATTTTAAAAAGTATTTGTGAATAATAATTCACAGAATCTTTCTAGCAAACTAGTAAGAAGAAAGGTACAATGATAGGAGTTGTGCCTTTAAAATAATTGATATAATGGAGTTTGGTTTATGATGAAAAAGTTAAAATATATTTTTATTTTTGGTATTATATTTGCTGTCGTGTTCTTTTTCGAGAAAGATAAAATTATGAAAAAGGCACAAGAATTTCGGTTAGACCTGTTCTCTGAGATGAAAGAAAGTGCAATGATTACAGAGGTTCCGTTTATTAGACAGTTACCTGAATTACCTAGAGGTTGTGAAGTGACAAGTTTAACTATGCTACTACAACATAAAGGTGTACAAGTAGATAAGATGCAACTTGCTAGTGAAATTCATCGCGTTCCATTTAAACAAGATGGTTTGCATGGAAATCCGTATGAGGGATTCGTTGGAAATATTTACACGAAAGCTGAGCCGGGATACGGTGTATATAATCAACCGATTTTTAATTTAGCAGAAAAGTATGTTCCTGAAAAAGTAATTAATTTAACAGGTAGAGACGTGCAAGATCTATATAAAGTAATTAGTTCTGGTTCTCCAGTATGGGTAATTATTAATACAACGTTTAAACCATTAGCCGAAAGTAGTTTTGAAACATGGAATACGAGTTCAGGTGAAGTGAAAATTACATATTATGAGCATAGTGTTGTAGTAATTGGATATGATCAAAACTTTGTATACGTAAATGATCCTCTTGCAAACAATCCACGAAAAGCTGTTCCTCGTGCTGAATTTGAAAAGGCATGGGAGCAAATGGGGAAACAAGCAATTACTATTTTATAAAATGAAAAGTCATCTTGAGATGGCTTTTTCTTTTTGAATATTAATTATAGAAAATTCTGAAAATTCTTTCGGAAGTTAACGATTCACGCTATAATAACATTTAACTTGGTAAAGAAGGGGAGAAGAGAAATGGATGTCGCAAAGGAACTTGTTTTATCAAAGAATCAGTTGATTGAGTGGAGAAGGCATTTTCATAAGTATCCAGAGTTATCTTTTCAAGAGGAAAAAACATCTCAATTTGTATTCGACATACTTCGGGAAATCCCGTATTTAGAAGTCTCAAGGCCTACTAAATATAGTGTAATGGCAAGGTTAATTGGTAGGCAGCCTGGTAAAACTATCGCGGTTCGTGCTGATATGGATGCTCTTCCTATTCATGAAGAAAATAAGTTTGATTTTATTTCTATATATCCAGGTGTGATGCATGCGTGTGGTCACGATGGTCACATGGCAATATTGCTTGGTGTAGTACATAAGTTGGTAGAGGAAAGAGAGAAAGTTAAAGGAGAGATTCGCTTTTTATTTCAACATGCAGAAGAAAACTTTCCGGGCGGTGCAGAGGAAATGGTCGCAGCGGGAGTGATGACAGGTGTGGATTACATTATTGGTGCTCATCTTTGGGCGTCATTAGAGGTTGGAAAAGTAGGTGTAATTTATGGTCCTGCGATGGCGGCACCGGACGTTTTTAAAATTACTATAGAGGGAAAAGGTGGGCATGCTGGAATTCCGCATGAAACAGTTGATAGTATCGCTATTGGTGCACAAGTTGTTTCGCAAATTCAGCAAATTGTATCTCGCCTCACGAATCCGTTAGATTCTCTCGTAGTATCTGTTACGCAATTTCATTCCGGGACAACACATAATGTTATCCCGGAACAAGCGGAGATTGAAGGGACAGTGAGAAGTTTAAGGCATGAATTAAGAGAAGAAACAAAGAAGAAGCTTGAAAGGATTGTAAAACATATTACAGAATCTTACGGTGCTAAGTATACATTTTCTTATGAATATGGATATCGCCCAGTTGTGAACGATTATGAAGTTACAGAGCTTATTGAACATACAGCATTACAGCTGTATGGAAGAGAAAGAGTTGTTCGTTTACAGCCAACGATGGCAGGGGAAGATTTTTCAGCATTTTTACAAAAGGCACCAGGGACGTTCTTTTTTATAGGGGCAGGAAATGAAGAGAAGGGAATTATATATCCGCATCATCACCCTCGTTTTACAATTGACGAAGACGCATTACCAATTGGAGTGGAAGTCTTTGTATCATCCATTATGAATTTTATAAGTAAAGGAGAATGAGATGAAAAAAATACACGTGCTAGCACTTATTCCAGTTCTTTGTTTAGTAGTTGGACCAGTATTTGCAAATTCGGTCACTCCTTACGTATGGGGGATGCCATTTTTATTATTTTGGGTACTATTATCAGTGCTCATTACGTCTCTTTGTATGGGTCTTGTGTACGTATTCGATCCTGCTAATAAGGGGGACGTAAAATGACTGCATTATTTATCATTATTATATTTTTGTTTCTCGCACTATTTTTAGGAATTCGGGCACAACATGGAAAAGATATGAATTTAGAACAATGGTCAGTTGGAGGAAGAGGATTTGGAACTATTTTCGTTTTTCTCCTTATGGCAGGCGAAATTTATACGACATTCACATTTTTAGGAGGAAGTGGCTGGGCGTATAGTAAAGGAGCTCCTACTTTTTATATTTTAGGATATGGTGCATTAGCTTATATTTTATCGTATTTCTTATTGCCTCCAATTTGGAAGTATGCAAAAGAACATAACCTCATTTCACAATCAGATTTCTTTGCGAAGAAATACAGGAGTAAGACGCTTGGGGTAATTGTTTCAATTATTGGTGTTATTTCGATTATCCCGTATCTTGTTTTGCAATTAAAGGGATTAGGAATTATCGTTTCGGAAGCTTCCTATGGAAGAGTGACACCTGTTATTGCGGTATGGATTGGTGCTATTGTTATAACTATTTATGTAATGGTTTCAGGTATACATGGATCGGCTTGGACAGCTGCTTTGAAGGACATTATGATACTATTTATCGTTATGTTTTTAGGTATATATTTACCGTATCACTATTATGGAGGATTTCAACCGATGTTTGAAGCTGTAGAAGCTGCAAAACCAGGTTTTTTATCTTTACCTGAAAAGGGAATGAGTATTTCTTGGTTTGTTTCTACTATTATATTAACGGCTCTCGGTTTTTATATGTGGCCTCATACATTTGCCTCAGCTTTCTCAGCGAAAAGTGAAAAAGTATTTAGGAAAAATGCAGCAATTATGCCTCTCTATTCTTTAGTTTTGCTTTTTGTGTTCTTTGCAGGTTTTGCTGCTATCCTGCAAGTTCCAGGGTTAAAGGGAGCGGATGTAGATCTTTCGTTATTCCGTCTTGCTCTTCAAACGTTTGATCCATGGTTTATTGGTATTATTGGTGGTGCGGGAGTGTTAACGGCATTAGTTCCAGGTTCTATGCTTGTTATGGCTGCTTCGACATTGCTAGCAAAAAATATTTACCGAACGATGGTGCCATCTGCTTCAGATAGACAAGTTGCAAAAGCAGCTAAGTTATTTGTACCTGTCGTAACGTTTGTTGCAGTATTGTTTACATTTAAAGGAGGAGAAACGATAGGTGCTCTTCTTTTAATGGGGTACAGTATAGTTACTCAACTTTTCCCTGCGCTTGTATGTAGTTTGTTTCCTCGTCAAATTATTACGAAACAAGGTGCGATTGCGGGGATGGGAATTGGGTTGTTAATTGTCGCATATATCACCTTATCTGGTTCTACTATAGCTACGATGTTCCCGGGTGTCCCGCAGTATATGAAAGATTTGAATGTAGGTATAGTCGCGTTGTTAGTTAACATTATTGTGATGTTTGTAGTTAGTGGATTCACAAGAAATGTATCTGTAAAGACCGACAATATAATAGTAGAAAAGTAATTCGTATGTTAGAGCTATCTTCGAAAAGAGATAGCTCTTTTTTGTATATATTTTCTTCTATTAGCGGAATCTAACTAAAAACTTGTTGAAAAGGAAGTTAGGTGGGGAAATTGTTAGAGCTAAAAGGTAACTTGTTTGAAGTTATGAAGGAAATTAGAGATGAGTTAGGTTCACCTAATGATTTAACAATTAGAGAAGTTGCTCTTGCTGGTAGTTTTACACGTTGTGCGGTTGTTTTTTTATGTGGATTAACAGATAAGGATAATGTTTATAAATATGTAGTTCGTACACTTCAATACGAAGAAATACCAAATGAAGTAGCTATTGTTCAGACACTATTGGATCGTTTTATTTCGATTGCAGAAGTCGGTATGAAGACAACGTTTTCGGACATTATAAATGCGGTTTTAGCAGGAGATACAGTCATATTAATTGATAATATTCAAACGGCTATTGTTGTTAACAGTAGGGCTTGGGAGAAAAGAAGTCTAGAACCGCCAGTGACAGAAGATTTAATTCGTGGACCGAGGGTTGGGTTAAATGAAGATATTAATGTGAATAAAATGTTAATTCGCCGTGGTTTACGTGATCCGAAGTTACGGTTTCAATCTTATATTATGGGGAAGCGATCGCAGAAAGAAGTAACCCTAGTATATATAGAGGATATTATTAACCCTTACATCGTAAACGAGCTAGATCGGCGTCTTCAATCAATAGTGACAGATGTCATTTTTGAGACAGGAACGATTGAGCAATTAATTCAAGATAATAATTTATCGCCGTTTCCGCAGTTTTTAAATACAGAAAGACCAGATAATATAGTGGCTGCATTGGCGAAAGGGAAAGCGGCCATTTTAGTAGATGGATCACCATTTGCTCTTATAGCTCCACTAGTATTTGTTGATATTTTTCAATCTGTAGAAGATCATTATGAGCGTTGGATAATTGGAACGTTATTAAGAATGTTACGTATGGGATCAGGTATTGCTGCTGTTTTATTACCTGCCATGTACGTAGCGCTTGTATCGTATCATCAAGGGCTTATTCCATCTAAACTAGCTTATTCCATTGCGGGAGCGAGAGAAGGGGTACCGTTTCCTGCTTATATAGAAACGTTAATGATGGCATTAACGATGGAATTAATACGAGAAGCCGGGATTAGGCTTCCGAAACCGATGGGACAAACAATTGGCATCGTAGGCGGTCTTGTAATTGGAGAAGCGGCAGTAAATGCGGGGATTGTAAATCCGTTTTTAGTAATTATTATTGCGGTTACCGCAATTGCTACATTTTCACTTCCTGTATATAGCATTACGATTACATTTCGAATTTTACTTTTCGTCTTCGTGTTAGCTGCAACTGCTTTTGGGTTATACGGAATCATTTTAGCTCTTATTGCACTTGCAATCCATATTACAAATTTAAAGAGTGTTGGTGTTCCGTATACAACGCCTATTGCTCCTGCATTTTATAAAGATTGGAAAGAAGAACTTATTCGTATGCCAAAATCGATGTTGAAAGAGCGACCGGAATATTTACAAACGAAAGACTCTACATTAAATCCAAAGGAGCGAGAGTAATTGAAACCATTTGAATATGGGGATGAGGAAATTGGATCTCGGGAAATTGGGTTTGCGGTATCGTCAACCATTATTGGTATAGGGGCATTGTCTATGCCGAGAGATATTGCTGATCAAACTTTATTTTCGGACGGTTGGATTATTTTACTTTTGGGTGGATTGATATGTGCGGTTTTAGGTTGGTTTGTAACGAGGGTAGCTATTTTATTCCCAAAACAAAACTTTGTTCAATATACGAGTGCACATTTGACGAAACCTGTTGCATACACAATTAGTAGCATTTTAGTATTAACGTTTGCAGCTTTGACAGCATATGAATCGCGAATGATTGCGGTTATTTCACAAACATATTTATTTAGTGATACACCAATACAGCTATTGTCTTTTTTCTTCTTATTAGTTGTTATTTATGGAGTAGCAGGATCGAGAGCGGCTTTATTAAGGTTAAATGTTCTATTCTTACCAATTGTTTTAATTGCGATAGTGTTGCTTTCTTTATTGAATGTGAATTTAATGGAAATAAATAATTTACTACCGGCTTTTCAAACGAATGTCAGTCAGTATGCTGTAGGAGTTAAAAATTCTATTTTTACATTCATCGGATTTGAGGTAGCTCTGTTTTATGCTGTGTTGTTGAATGATAAGACAGCGAAAAAAGCGCCAATGGCAGTTGCAAAAGCGGTGATCGTAAACGTGTTGTCATACATTTTAATTTATGTAACTTGTATTAGTGTTTTTACGTATATGACAACACGTGGATTGACATATCCAACAATTGAATTAGGGAAAGAAATTGAAATTGGTGGAGGTTTTTTAGAAAGATTTGATGCGATTTTTTTTACTACTTGGATTATTACTATTTATAACACTACAGCAATGTATTATGACGTCGCATCTTTATTATTTTGTGCTATGTTTCCAAAAGTGAAGAAACATATTTTTATTTTTGTAAGTGCCCCGATTATTTTTATGGTGAATATGATACCTAGTAATTCGAAAGAATTGTCAAGTTATGGGACTTATTTAGCTTGGATAGATATGGGGTTTGTCGTGTTAGCGCCTTTGTTAGTTTTTATTGTATATAAAATAAAAAGAAGGAATGGTAGAAATGAAACGCCTTCTTAAAATAATAATGGTTATGGTTTTAGCTGGATCTATAAGTGGGTGCTCTGAGTTAGAAGAAATAGAAGAAAGAGGATTTGTAGTAGGCGCAGCTTACGATATTGTAAAGGTAAAGAAAGCAAATCCAATTATGAAAGGTACGTATCAGATGGTACTCCCCAGTAAATTGTCCCAACAAGGTGGACAAGGTGATGGAGATGGTGAAAATTATATTAATGTTAGTGCGAAAGCAGATAGTGTCTTTGAGCAAATACGAATTATCGCCAAAAAAATTAGTCGTTCATTATTCTTTCCGCATATACAAGTGATAATTTTTTCTAAAGATTTACTAGCGAATCCGTATATTTTACAAAATACGTTAGATGTATATATTCGCGATCATGAGATGAGAAGAAATATTCGTTTGTTCGTTTCTGAGAAAAATGCAGAAGCTATTTTAAAGCAGAGTGCCAAGCCTGAGAACTTACCGGCGCAGTATATTGATATGTTAGCTGAACACCCTCCGAAAAATGCTCAAATGATTGAAGCTGCAAGAATTGGTGAAGTACAGGAAAAGATGATTTCTAACCAAAGCTTCGTATTACCTATTCTCGAACTAACAAAACAAGGGGTACAAATGAATGGGGCAGCACTGTTTCGTGGGAAGGATAATAAGTGTGTAGGCAGTTTGAGTGGAGAACAAACAGTAGGAATGAATTATATAATAGGTAAAAAAATTGGAGGTTTTTTTACTATCCGTAAAAAAGACCAGCTTATTACATATGAAATTCATAAGGTGCATCGAAAGATTAAAGTGTCTACGACAAATGCTACAAAACCGAAGTTTGATATTCATTTATCTCTGGAAGGTACATTGGCTGAGTTGCACTTTAGTGATCATAAACAAGTTATGAATGAAAAGCGCTTGAAGAGGGATATTTCGAAGGAAATGGAGAAGCGTATTCAAAAATCGATTAAGCTTGTTCAAAAAAAATATAAGGTAGATGTATTGGAATTAGGAGAAGTATATAAACGGCATAATTATAAAGAGTGGAAAAAAATAAGTAAGAATTGGGATCAAGGTGAAAATTACTTTAGTAACGCTGAAATTACTGTTCATGTTCATCCGACAATTGAGCATTCAGGTTCAGCTTTACCGAAAAGAGTGAAATAAGGTGATGGAAGTTGTTTACTGGATTAGGAATTAGCTGCACGATATTAATGGCGGTTCTTCCGGGAGCCATATACTTTATTCATAAAAAACTCACAACGTATGGAGCGCAGCCGTGGAAAGAAAAAAAGAAACCTGAATAATTTCAGGTTTCTTTCGCGCAAAGCATATGTGAAGGGGGATACCTTCTATGTATGCTTTGTTTTTATACAAGCCCTAACCAATGTACCAATTGTGTAGAGAGGAATGTCACAACAATGGCGATAACGGTAGGGATTGCGAACGATAAGAATGTCCATTTTGCACTTTTTGTTTCTTTATATATGTTAACTAGTGTTGTTCCGCACGGGAAATGAAGAAGAGAGAACAACATTGTGTTTAACGCAGTTAACCAAGTCCAACCGTGTTCTAAGAATAGATTTTTAATTTGATTAAAATCATCTATTTCAGTTAAAGCACCAGTTGATAAATAAGACATTAATAAAATCGGGATGACAATTTCATTAGCTGGTAGCCCAAGAATGAATGCAGCTAAAATAAAGCCATCAAGTCCTAACATTTTAGCGAATGGATCTAGGAAGTTTACAAAATACATAAGTAAGCTTGTGTCACCGATGAAAATATTAGCAAGTAACCAAGTTAATGCAGCTGCAGGGGCAGCTACAACTATAGCTCGTTTTAAAACATATATTGATTTATCGAGTGTTGCACGTACAATTGTATTCCAAACTTTTGGCTTACGGTACGGCGGTAACTCAAGAGTGTAGTGAGTTGGCACACCTTTTAAAGCTGTTTTTGATAGTACCCAAGAAACAGTTAATGTCATAATAACACCAATTACAACCATTCCAACTACAACGCCAGCAGTAACAAGTGTTTGCATACTACCTGTATAACCAGCAGCCATAAATAATGAAGCCATTAAAATTAACATAGGCCAGCGACCGTTACAAGGAACGAAGTTGTTTGTTAAGATTGCAAGCATACGTTCACGTGGTGATTCAATAATACGTGTTGACATGATGGCAGCTGCATTACAACCGAATCCCATTGCCATTGTTAAAGATTGCTTGCCATGTGCACCAGATCGTTTGAATAAGCGGTCCATGTTAAATGCGACACGTGGTAAATATCCGTAGTTTTCTAATAGCGCGAACATAGGGAAAAAGATTGCCATAGGTGGTAACATAACGCTAATAACAGCACCGATACCGCGGAATAAACCAAGTATTAAAATGCCATGTAACCATTCAGGTGCATGCGCTGCTTGGAACCAAGATGTTAAATATCCTTCTACCCAGCCAAAGAACTTAGCGATCATATCAGAAGGTACGTTAGCGCCTGCAATTGTAAGATAAAAAATAATAGATAAAATACCGAGCATAATTGGGAATCCCCAGATTGGAGATGTGAAAATTTTATCTAGTTTTTCAGAACGATACAATTTATCGGTATTTGTATATTGGACAGCTTCTTTACATATACTTGCGGAGGTTCGATAAATATCTCCGACAATATCATCTCGTATATCTTCTTTTGAAAGTGTTTGTGCATGTTGAACAATATAGTCCAGCGGAAGAGCTTTACTGGCTGAGTGAGATTCCATTGATCACAACCTCCCTTACAAGTGGTTCGTTATGGTGTTTTTGAAGTGTAGTTAAGAAATTCTTATCGCCATCTAATATACGTAATGCAATCCAACGTGCTGGATACGTATCACCGAATACTTTATAAATTTGTGGTTCTAATTCCTGAATCATATTTTCGATTTTATCGTTATAAGTAATTTTAAGTGGTGTTGGAATTAGTTTTTTATTTGCTACTTTAGCGATGACATTTAGCAAATGACCAATGCCTACTCGGTTGCGAGCAGAAATCTTCACTACAGGTACACCGAGTGATTTTGCTAATTTCTTTTCGTCAATAATGATTCCTTTTTTCTCCGCTTCATCAATTAAGTTAATACAAATGACCACATCGTTTGTCATTTCCATTACTTGGAGTGCTAAATTTAAATTTCTTTCCATTGCAGTTGCATCTATAACAACTACAGTTACTTCTGGTTTTTCAAATATAATATAATCTCGTGCTACTTCTTCATCTGCCGAATTTGAATACAGTGAGTAAGTTCCAGGTAAATCTATTATTGTATATATATTTCCGCCGTGCTTATATTCCCCTTCAGCCTTTAAAACAGTTTTCCCCGTCCAGTTTCCAGTATGTTGTTTTAAGCCTGTTAAAGTATTAAATAATGTACTTTTTCCGGTATTCGGGTTACCAGCTAACGCAATGCGGTGGTTACTCATCTGAAATCATCTCCTATTAATACCCCGAAAATAAGGGAGCTTTCTTCACTACGCAGTGCAATAGTTGTGTTGCTTACTTGATAAGCAACTGGGTCTCCAAGTGGGCTGCGTTGTAATACTTTAATTGTCGCTCCAGGAAAAAAGCCTAAATCTAATAAACGTCGTTTCATAGTTCCTTCTAATTGTATCTTCTCAATTTGTACAAACTCTCCTGTTTTAAATTCAGAAAGTGGTTTTGTATTAGCCGATACCATAAAAGTTACCTCATCTCTATATTGTTAGTTTAAGTTTAAAAAGTTTCCTTAGGTAAACTTTTTGATACTAATATATTAGACTACATTTAATGATGCTGTCAATTAGTACTTTAAAAATATTCAATTATTTTTAGAATTGTTCCAATTTATTTAGTTGTACCAAAAAATATTACTGAAATTCTTCTCAATGTAAATAAAGTAAGGGTGTAAAACCTTAAAAATATAGGGTGATTGTAAATGTAGTTTTAATCTAAAGGGGAAAATGCAGAAAATTATTTACACTAGCTTTACATTGTTAAGATTAAATTTACAATAATGCATGTTTAGTGTGGGTTTTGTTGGGTTTTTCAACTATAAATGTTGGAATGTCTAGCTTTTGCGGGATGTTACCCCTATTTACTTAAACTTAAAAATTGCTTAACACTCACATAATATTGTTGTCCTACAATGAATTTGTGTTCGAAAGAAGATGAATTCGAAAAGTGATAATCCAAATGGGGGTACAAGACATGGTTATGAAAAAGGGTATTAAATTTTCTTTAGCGGCTTTAGTTGTTGCAGGTGCATTAGTTGGATGTGGAAAAGCAGAAAGTACGGATAATAAGGAAGCTGCTAAAGGTAGCGATGCAAAACAAGAATTATCAGGTACGATTGCAGCGGCTGGCTCTACAGCTCTTCAACCTCTTGCGGAGGAAGCTGGAAAGAAATTCATGGAGAAAAATTCAAAGGTTTCTATTCAAGTTCAAGGTGGCGGTAGTGGAACTGGGATTAACCAAGTAGCATCTGGTGCAGTGCAAATTGGTAACTCAGATGTTCCAGCTGGAGATAAAATAAAAGATGCTGAAAAAGCAAAAGAATTAGTAGATAACAAAGTTGCGGGTATCGCATTCGCACTTGTCGTAAATAAAGATGTAAAAGTTGATAACTTAACAGTAAAACAAGTGCAAGATATCTTCACTGGAAAAGTAACGAATTGGAAAGAAGTAGGCGGAAAAGATGAAAAAATCAATGTAATTAACCGACCAGCTTCATCTGGTACACGTGCTACTTTTGAAAAGACAGTGATGAAAGACGCGAAGATTAATGATGGAACTGGTACAACACAAGATTCTAATGGTGCTGTAGAGCAAGCGATTAACTCTACTCCAGGTTCAGTTAGTTACTTAGCAATGTCTTACATGGTTGGTGAGAAAAAAGGTGCGTTACAAACGGTTAAAATTGATGGATCTGAACCGAAAGTTGAAAATATTTCTGCTGGTAAATATCCATTCTGGTCTTACGAGTACATGGTAACTAAAGGTGAGGCAAAAGAAGCGACAAAAGCTTACATTGACTATGTAAAAGGTAAAGATTTCGAAAAACAAGTAGAAGATATGGGTTACATCCCAATGTCTAAATTAAATAAGTAATAAAATTTTATGGGGCTGGCTGCAAGGCCAGTCCTGTTCAATGCAATCTATGAAGTGGGGTCTGTCCTGTGATGAAGGGGAAAAAACAAATTAATTACGTAAAGAGTGAATATATAGGTAGATCACTTGTTACGTTTTGCGGTATCTTTATTGTTTTTATTACATTAGCTATTATTGCGTTTATTTGCGGCAAAGGAATTCAATCTTTCACGCAAAGTGGTATCTCGTTTTCTGAGGTGTTAACTTCGATGAAATGGAATCCAAATGCTGATCAAGGTACGTATGGTGCTGTCATCTTTATTGTTGGTTCGACGCTTGTGTCGTTAGGTGCTGTTGTCATTAGTGCACCAATTGCTATAGCTCTTGCTATATTCATGAATTTAATTTCGCCGAAGTTTGGGAATAAAGTATTAAAGCCTGTTTTAGAATTATTAGTTGGTATTCCATCAGTTGTATACGGATTATTAGGGGTTACAATCTTGGTTCCTCTATTACGGGATTCGTTCGGTGGAGTGGGATTTAGTTTAATTGCGGGTATTATTGTCCTGAGTATTATGATTTTACCTACTATTGCTAGTATTGCCTCTGATGCAATACGCTCTGTTCCGTTTGATTACTTGGAAGCTTCTTACGGTCTAGGATCGACGAAATGGCAAGCGATTAGCCGAGTTATTGTTCCTGCTGCAAAACAAGGAATTTTAACAGGTATAGTTTTAGGGTTAGCGCGTGCTTTTGGTGAAGCGTTAGCGGTTCAAATGGTAATCGGGAACACGATTAAATTACCGGAAGGAATATATAGTCCAACAGCAACGTTAACAGGTATTCTGACAATGGATATGACGAATACATTGAACGGAACAGCTTGGAACAATGCGCTATGGACGTTAGCAATGATTTTACTTGTTATTTCATTCCTGTTTATTTTAGTAATTCGAGCGATTGGTCAAAGAGGTGAGCGATAATAATGAATGCAAGAACGGTAAATAAAGTTTGGACAGGTATCTTTTATGGGGTTGCAGCTTTAGTTGTAGCTTTGCTGGCTTTTTTAATGTACGAAATTCTGCAAAAGGGATGGGGATTTTGGGATCCTAGTTTCTTATTCGGAGAACCAAGCAATACAAGAGCTGGTGGGGGAATTGGTCCACAGTTATTCAATTCTTTCTACATGCTTGTTATAACACTTATTATATCTATTCCTCTTGGACTAGGGGCTGGAATATATTTAGCGGAGTATGCAAAACAAGGTCGTTTTTTAAGTTTTGTTCGTTTATGTATTGAAACAATGGCGTCTTTACCTTCTATTGTTGTTGGACTATTTGGCTTATTAGTATTTGTTACCATGACAGGCTGGGGATATACAGTAATGGGTGGAGCTCTTGCTTTAACTATTTTGAATTTGCCTGGTTTAACACGTGTTTGTGAAAATGCGATTTCTGAAGTTCCTCATAATGTAAAAGAGGCGAGTCTTGGACTAGGTGCAACGAAATGGCAAACAATTGCCCGCATCATTATCCCGTCTTCGTTACCACAAATCATTACAGGTATTATTTTAGCGGCAGGCCGTATATTCGGTGAAGCTGCGGCGTTAATTTATACAGCGGGTTTAACATCACCTATTTTAAATTCAGCAGCGGACTTCTCGAGCCCCTCGCATCCTTTAAATCCATTTAGACCAGCTGAAACGTTAGCTGTTCACATTTGGAAATTAAACTCTGAAGGGATTATCCCGGATGCGAAGTTAATTGCAACAAAATCTGCAGCTGTATTAATTATTATGGTATTACTCTTTAATATCATTTCTCGTTTCGTAGCATCTGTATTACACAAGCGTTTTACAGGAGCGAAAAAAAGTCGTAAAACGACGAAGAAGGTAAAAGCGGCATAAATGTCCGTAAAAGAACTCTCTGTTTATAAACAGGGGTTTTTTTTACGGACATTTATTAAAATCATTAACGGTAAGAGGGAGTGAATCGACAGTTGTTGGGGGAGTCTCCTATGATATTGAGTGGAAACTGATAGGTTTTTTGTTGGAACAAGAACATAGTGTTATATTAGATAGCCCATGTCTCTATGAGGGGATGCTTGAAAAGGAATAGGTTTATGTCGGAAGTATGGGGCTACATATAAATATATTGAATGTTATCTTAATAATATAGAAGAAATTAATCGTAGGTTACAAACGCGTGAACGTAAGATAAGTCAAATTACAAAAGTAGAATCAGAAGTAGCATTTCAAAAATGTCTGGCTGGCAGTAAAAGGCCTTTACATGGTGAATATCTTATTGTAGATTCTGGAGAGCCGCTAGAGAAGTATGGTAAAAAAGTGATGGATTATATTATGGATAGGTAGAGGGATAAAAAAGCGTTATCTTCATAATTGAAGATAACGCCTTTTAGTTTAAATATCAGGTGTTTCTGTAGAAGTGCTTATTTTTCTGCGGGAGCGTCTTTTTCTCCCGATTTTATCTAATAGTTCATACATAACGGGAACGACTACTAATGTAAGAACGGTTGAGACTGCCAAACCACCGATTACAACGACGGCCAGACTTTTCGATACCATACTTCCTGCTTGAGATTGCCCGAAGAGGAGTGGTAGCATAGCGACGATTGTTGTTATAGCTGTCATAATAATTGGGCGTAATCTAGTAGATCCTGCTTCTAGTAAGGCTTCTCTGGTTTCCATACCGTTTTCCCGATTTTGTTGCACTCTTTCTATTAATACAATAGCATTTGTAACGACAATCCCGATTAACATTAATGCGCCGATTAATGAATTTACGTCAACAGGTGTTCTTGAAATGATTAATCCTAAAATACCGCCGACAGCAGCTAATGGTAAAGAGAATAAAATCGCGAAAGGAGCACGTGCTTGCCCGAATGTGATAACCATAATTAAATATACAATCCCGATTGCGATACCCATAATTTTGAATAAATCTGTGAAGTTCTCTTGCATAGATTCAGTAGCGCCTGCGACATTTACTTTTGCTCCGTTAGGTAAATCTAAGTCGGCTATCGCCTTGTTTACTTCTGCGCTTACTTTGCTTAAATCCTCACTTGAAGCTTCTGCAGTAATTTGAATCGTTTCTTTCCCATCTTTATGGAAGATTTCCGTTTGAAGTTGTTTTTCTGAAATAGTTGCAATGTCTTTTAAAGGAATTGGTCCGTTAATAGGTGATAGTATGTTTGTGTTTAAAATATCTTCTTGTTTGTTAATGGATGCTTTTTTATGTTCTATTATAATGGTTGTTTTTTCATTATTGATTGAGATTTCCCCAAGAGGAGATTTCTTCATAAGGAATGATACTTGTTGTGCTACTAATTCTGGTGTTAAACCGTGTTGTTCCGCTTTTGTTTGATCGATATGAATTTGCCATTCTTTTTTAGAGTCTTCTATATTTGTTTTTACTTTAGAGAGATCGTCCATACCTTTTAGTTTTGTTTCGACGATGTTGGCGGCCTTTTTTAAATTTGTTGCGTTAGTAGCGGTTACGTTAAATTGTAAGTTGTTTCCGCCTCCAGAGTCAGAGTAACTCGTTTTTATATAATCAAGTTCAGCTGGTTCAAAAGTATTATGATCCTTTTTTAATTCTTTAATATATTGGTCGATGTCAGATCCTTTTTTAAAGACTACAAATATAGTTGCAAGATTGTTTTGAGTTGTCTGTCCCCATTGTGCATCTTCTGCGCTAGATCCCATTCGCAAAATAACATCTGTTACATCAGAATTAGAGAGGAGTTTCTTTTCGAAATCAAAGGCTTTTTGTTTTTTAGCTTCAGAATCATAATCACCTGGAAATGTCATGTTAACGGAAAGCATTGTATCGTCTTCAGACTTTATGTTCGCTTTCGGAAGTAGTATGTAGGCTGCAATTGATCCTGCAAATAATAAAAAAGAAGTGAGTAGAATGATAAACTTATGAGAAAGAGCCCACTTTAATGTAGTGACATATCGCGGTGAAGAATGTGAATTGCGACGTTTTGTTTTTTTGAGCAGTAAAAAAGCCATAAGTGGAACGACTGTTAATGCCACAATTAAGGAAGAAAGTATAGAATACACAACTGCTAACACCATAGGTAACATTAGTTTTCCGATTACTCCCGATACGAGACCGATAGGTAAAAAAACGGCGACTGTCGTTAAAGTAGAAGAGGTAATTGCGACGGCGACCTCTTTTGTTGCATCGAGAATAATATCTTTAGAGAAAGGTTCTTTTTGTAAACGACGGAAAATATTCTCGATGACAACGATACTATCATCGACGAGACGTCCAACTGCAACGGCTAAGCCACCAAGAGTTAGAATGTTAAGTGTGATGTTAGATTGATGGAGTAAAAATAGTGTTAATAAAATAGATAATGGAATACTAACGACAGCGATGAGTGTTGTTCGGAAGTTGCGTAAAAAGATTAAGATAATGAGAGTTGCAGCAATTGCCCCAAGGATTACTTCTTTTCCCATACTAGTAACAGCATTTTCAACTTGCTCATGAGTTGAAGCTAAAAGTTTAATAGAGAATTGATCTTTATATTGCTTGCTTATATCTTTAATCTTTTTATCAATGTCTTTTCCGATTGCAACCGCATTTTTACTCGGCTCTTTCATGATGATTAATCCTGTTCCTTCTTCCCCGTTTATGTGCGAGATTGTATCGTAATGTTGTTTTAATTCAATTTGAGCAACATCTTGTAATTTTACTTGAGGTGTAACGGTGATGTTTTTTATGTCATTTACATTTTTTATATCCCCGATGACACGAAGATTGTATTCTGCCTTATTAACGGTAATTGCTCCGGCTGGAGTGGAAGTTTCTTTTCCTTGTAAAACTGTTAGTACTTGCTGTGATGTTACGTTTTTATCTTTTAGTTGGTTAGGATCAAGTACGATGGATAATTCGGAAGTTGATTTTCCGAAAAACATAACATTGGCAACACCATCAATGCTTTCGAGTTGTGGTACGATTTCTTTCTCAATTTGTTTTTCGTCAGCTTTTGAAAATCCGTTTTGCTTCTGGATGGTAATTTGAGCGAGTGGAATCATAGAAGTGTTTAATTGACTAACAACAGGTTTAGTTACATCTTTAGGTAATTTAATCGTATTAATTGTTTTTTCGACTTCGCGTGCCGCGTCTTTCATATTTGCCTTGGATGTATATGCAATGTCGATGCGTGATAATCCTTCATGTGTGGAAGAAGTGATGCCATCGATATGTTCTAAATTACGAAATTGTTTTTCAAGGGGATCAGTTACGTCCTTGGTCATCGTTTCAGCATCGAGCCCTTGAGATAATGTCGTAACAGTTATTGCAGGGTTATCGATGCTTGGTAAAAATTCCATAGGTAATTTAGAGCCGGAATAAACACCGAGTATGGAAATGAGAAAAACCATAATAATAATAGCGGCTCGGTTTTTTAATGAAAATTTTGTTAACCTATCCATAAAATAATTCCTCCATTAGTTTATTTATAGTTTTGTGGGCACTTTCTTACTATATAACAAAAATTGGATATCTTTCATTAATTAAATGTAAAAAAATTCTAACAATAATCTTAATTTAATATTTCGAGGGGAAGTTTGTTATTTGTGGAAGCAAAATTCCTGATTGGAGAGAAAAATCAGGAATTAAAGTTTTGCTCTAGTATAGTGGCCACGTTTTTTGTTACTCTACATTTAAATGATTATTTGTCCTTCTTAAGTAGAACTATGGTAATTATAAAATTAAAAAAGGAGAAGACTAAAGGTTAGGAAGTTATTGTGAAATACTGCCTGGTTGATGATAGTGTATAGTAACTTGTATATAATCAAAATGAATGCTTTTAGTAGAAAGGATAAGGGCTCTTTCTATAGAAGAGAGTAGGATAGATAACTTTTTGTATTTTTTATAAAAAATACTTGTTATTTAAAAACCATGATGGTATATTAATAAACGTCGCTGATGCGGAAACGCAGAAAACGACAAAAAAGAAATTCAAAAACATAGTTGACATCGAAAAATGAAGATGTTAATATGATGAAGTCGCTTTTGAAGCGGCAGACAAGTTCTTTGAAAACTGAACGAAACAAACAACGTGAACGTCAATTTTTATTTTTAGATGCTAGACAAACTAACTTTATTGGAGAGTTTGATCCTGGCTCAGGATGAACGCTGGCGGCGTGCCTAATACATGCAAGTCGAGCGAATGGATTAAGAGCTTGCTCTTATGAAGTTAGCGGCGGACGGGTGAGTAACACGTGGGTAACCTACCCATAAGACTGGGATAACTCCGGGAAACCGGGGCTAATACCGGATAATATTTTGAACTGCATAGTTCGAAATTGAAAGGCGGCTTCGGCTGTCACTTATGGATGGACCCGCGTCGCATTAGCTAGTTGGTGAGGTAACGGCTCACCAAGGCGACGATGCGTAGCCGACCTGAGAGGGTGATCGGCCACACTGGGACTGAGACACGGCCCAGACTCCTACGGGAGGCAGCAGTAGGGAATCTTCCGCAATGGACGAAAGTCTGACGGAGCAACGCCGCGTGAGTGATGAAGGCTTTCGGGTCGTAAAACTCTGTTGTTAGGGAAGAACAAGTGCTAGTTGAATAAGTCGGCACCTTGACGGTACCTAACCAGAAAGCCACGGCTAACTACGTGCCGACAGCCGCGGTAATACGTAGGTGGCAAGCGTTATCCGGAATTATTGGGCGTAAAGCGCGCGCAGGTGGTTTCTTAAGTCTGATGTGAAAGCCCACGGCTCAACCGTGGAGGGTCATTGGAAACTGGGAGACTTGAGTGCAGAAGAGGAAAGTGGAATTCCATGTGTAGCGGTGAAATGCGTAGAGATATGGAGGAACACCAGTGGCGAAGGCGACTTTCTGGTCTGTAACTGACACTGAGGCGCGAAAGCGTGGGGAGCAAACAGGATTAGATACCCTGGTAGTCCACGCCGTAAACGATGAGTGCTAAGTGTTAGAGGGTTTCCGCCCTTTAGTGCTGAAGTTAACGCATTAAGCACTCCGCCTGGGGAGTACGGCCGCAAGGCTGAAACTCAAAGGAATTGACGGGGGCCCGCACAAGCGGTGGAGCATGTGGTTTAATTCGAAGCAACGCGAAGAACCTTACCAGGTCTTGACATCCTCTGAAAACTCTAGAGATAGAGCTTCTCCTTCGGGAGCAGAGTGACAGGTGGTGCATGGTTGTCGTCAGCTCGTGTCGTGAGATGTTGGGTTAAGTCCCGCAACGAGCGCAACCCTTGATCTTAGTTGCCATCATTAAGTTGGGCACTCTAAGGTGACTGCCGGTGACAAACCGGAGGAAGGTGGGGATGACGTCAAATCATCATGCCCCTTATGACCTGGGCTACACACGTGCTACAATGGACGGTACAAAGAGCTGCAAGACCGCGAGGTGGAGCTAATCTCATAAAACCGTTCTCAGTTCGGATTGTAGGCTGCAACTCGCCTACATGAAGGCTGGAATCGCTAGTAATCGCGGATCAGCATGCCGCGGTGAATACGTTCCCGGGCCTTGTACACACCGCCCGTCACACCACGAGAGTTTGTAACACCCGAAGTCGGTGGGGTAACCTTTATGGAGCCGACCGCCTAAGGTGGGACAGATGATTGGGGTGAAGTCGTAACAAGGTAGCCGTATCGGAAGGTGCGGTCGGATCACCTCCTTTCTATGGAGAATTGATGAACGCAGTTCATCAATAAACGTTGACTTGTTTTGTTTCGTTCAGTTTTGAGAGAACTATCTCTCAAGTTTAAATGTATGTTCTTTGAAAACTAGATAACAGTGTAGCTCATATTTTTTTAATTTTAGTTTGGTTAAGTTAGAAAGGGCGCACGGTGGATGCCTTGACACTAGGAGTCGATGAAGGACGGGACTAACGCCGATATGCTTCGGGGAGCTGTAAGTAAGCTTTGATCCGAAGATTTCCGAATGGGGAAACCCACTATACGTAATGGTATGGTATCCTTACCTGAATACATAGGGTATGGAAGACAGACCCAGGGAACTGAAACATCTAAGTACCTGGAGGAAGAGAAAGCAAATGCGATTTCCTGAGTAGCGGCGAGCGAAACGGAATCTAGCCCAAACCAAGAGGCTTGCCTCTTGGGGTTGTAGGACATTCTATACGGAGTTACAAAGGAACGAGGTAGACGAAGCGACCTGGAAAGGTCCGTCACAGAGGGTAATAACCCCGTAGTCGAAACTTCGTTCTCTCTTGAATGTATCCTGAGTACGGCGGAACACGTGAAATTCCGTCGGAATCTGGGAGGACCATCTCCCAAGGCTAAATACTCCCTAGTGATCGATAGTGAACCAGTACCGTGAGGGAAAGGTGAAAAGCACCCCGGAAGGGGAGTGAAAGAGATCCTGAAACCGTGTGCCTACAAATAGTCAGAGCCCGTTAATGGGTGATGGCGTGCCTTTTGTAGAATGAACCGGCGAGTTACGATCCCGTGCGAGGTTAAGCTGAAGAGGCGGAGCCGCAGCGAAAGCGAGTCTGAATAGGGCGTTTAGTACGTGGTCGTAGACCCGAAACCAGGTGATCTACCCATGTCCAGGGTGAAGTTCAGGTAACACTGAATGGAGGCCCGAACCCACGCACGTTGAAAAGTGCGGGGATGAGGTGTGGGTAGCGGAGAAATTCCAATCGAACCTGGAGATAGTCTGGTTCTCCCCGAAATAGCTTTAGGGCTAGCCTTAAGTGTAAGAGTCTTGGAGGTAGAGCACTGATTGAACTAGGGGTCCTCATCGGATTACCGAATTCAGTCAAACTCCGAATGCCAATGACTTATCCTTAGGAGTCAGACTGCGAGTGATAAGATCCGTAGTCAAGAGGGAAACAGCCCAGATCGCCAGCTAAGGTCCCAAAGTGTGTATTAAGTGGAAAAGGATGTGGAGTTGCTTAGACAACTAGGATGTTGGCTCAGAAGCAGCCACCATTTAAAGAGTGCGTAATAGCTCACTAGTCGAGTGACTCTGCGCCGAAAATGTACCGGGGCTAAATACACCACCGAAGCTGCGAATTGATACCAATGGTATCAGTGGTAGGGGAGCGTTCTAAGTGCAGTGAAGTCAGACCGGAAGGACTGGTGGAGCGCTTAGAAGTGAGAATGCCGGTATGAGTAGCGAAAGACGGGTGAGAATCCCGTCCACCGAATGCCTAAGGTTTCCTGAGGAAGGCTCGTCCGCTCAGGGTTAGTCAGGACCTAAGCCGAGGCCGACAGGCGTAGGCGATGGACAACAGGTTGATATTCCTGTACCACCTCTTTATCGTTTGAGCAATGGAGGGACGCAGAAGGATAGAAGAAGCGTGCGATTGGTTGTGCACGTCCAAGCAGTTAGGCTGATAAGTAGGCAAATCCGCTTATCGTGAAGGCTGAGCTGTGATGGGGAAGCTCCTTATGGAGCGAAGTCTTTGATTCCCCGCTGCCAAGAAAAGCTTCTAGCGAGATAAAAGGTGCCTGTACCGCAAACCGACACAGGTAGGCGAGGAGAGAATCCTAAGGTGTGCGAGAGAACTCTGGTTAAGGAACTCGGCAAAATGACCCCGTAACTTCGGGAGAAGGGGTGCTTTCTTAACGGAAAGCCGCAGTGAATAGGCCCAAGCGACTGTTTAGCAAAAACACAGGTCTCTGCGAAGCCGTAAGGCGAAGTATAGGGGCTGACACCTGCCCGGTGCTTCGGAAGGTTAAGGAGAGGGGTTAGCGTAAGCGAAGCTCTGAACTGAAGCCCCAGTAAACGGCGGCCGTAACTATAACGGTCCTAAGGTAGCGAAATTCCTTGTCGGGTAAGTTCCGACCCGCACGAAAGGTGTAACGATTTGGGCACTGTCTCAACCAGAGACTCGGTGAAATTATAGTACCTGTGAAGATGCAGGTTACCCGCGACAGGACGGAAAGACCCCGTGGAGCTTTACTGTAGCCTGATATTGAATTTTGGTACAGTTTGTACAGGATAGGCGGGAGCCATTGAAACCGGAGCGCTAGCTTCGGTGGAGGCGCTGGTGGGATACCGCCCTGACTGTATTGAAATTCTAACCTACGGGTCTTATCGACCCGGGAGACAGTGTCAGGTGGGCAGTTTGACTGGGGCGGTCGCCTCCTAAAGTGTAACGGAGGCGCCCAAAGGTTCCCTCAGAATGGTTGGAAATCATTCGTAGAGTGCAAAGGCATAAGGGAGCTTGACTGCGAGACCTACAAGTCGAGCAGGGACGAAAGTCGGGCTTAGTGATCCGGTGGTTCCGCATGGAAGGGCCATCGCTCAACGGATAAAAGCTACCCCGGGGATAACAGGCTTATCTCCCCCAAGAGTCCACATCGACGGGGAGGTTTGGCACCTCGATGTCGGCTCATCGCATCCTGGGGCTGTAGTCGGTCCCAAGGGTTGGGCTGTTCGCCCATTAAAGCGGTACGCGAGCTGGGTTCAGAACGTCGTGAGACAGTTCGGTCCCTATCCGTCGTGGGCGCAGGAAATTTGAGAGGAGCTGTCCTTAGTACGAGAGGACCGGGATGGACGCACCGCTGGTGTACCAGTTGTTCTGCCAAGGGCATAGCTGGGTAGCTATGTGCGGAAGGGATAAGTGCTGAAAGCATCTAAGCATGAAGCCCCCCTCAAGATGAGATTTCCCATAGCGTAAGCTAGTAAGATCCCTGAAAGATGATCAGGTTGATAGGTTCGAGGTGGAAGCATGGTGACATGTGGAGCTGACGAATACTAATAGATCGAGGACTTAACCATATAATATGAAGCAACGTTATCTAGTTTTGAGAGAATATAAAAACTTGTTGACTTTCTAAGTGAATCAAGTATAATAATGTTTGTCTCAATCGAATATAGTCTGGTAATGATGGCAGAGAGGTCACACCCGTTCCCATACCGAACACGGAAGTTAAGCTCTCTAGCGCCAATGGTAGTTGGGACCTTGTCCCTGCGAGAGTAGGACGTTGCCAGGCAAAATGGAGGATTAGCTCAGCTGGGAGAGCACCTGCCTTACAAGCAGGGGGTCGGCGGTTCGATCCCGTCATCCTCCACCATATATGTCGGAGGGGTAGCGAAGTGGCTAAACGCGGCGGACTGTAAATCCGCTCCTTCGGGTTCGGCAGTTCGAATCTGCCCCCCTCCACCATTTCTTAATTATTGGGCTATAGCCAAGCGGTAAGGCAACGGACTTTGACTCCGTCATGCGCTGGTTCGAATCCAGCTAGCCCAGCCATTAAGAGCCATTAGCTCAGTTGGTAGAGCATCTGACTTTTAATCAGAGGGTCGAAGGTTCGAATCCTTCATGGCTCACCATTTTTTTAAAAAATATGCGGGTGTGGCGGAATTGGCAGACGCACTAGACTTAGGATCTAGCGCCTTTGGCGTGGGGGTTCGACTCCCTTCACCCGCACTTTTAATAAAATAACTCAAACATGTCTTGCGGAAGTAGTTCAGTGGTAGAATACAACCTTGCCAAGGTTGGGGTCGCGGGTTCGAATCCCGTCTTCCGCTCCAATTTTCAGTATGACATGCCGGGGTGGCGGAACAGGCAGACGCACAGGACTTAAAATCCTGCGGTGGGTGACCACCGTGCGGGTTCGACCCCCGCCCTCGGCACCATATGCGCCCGTAGCTCAATTGGATAGAGCGTTTGACTACGGATCAAGAGGTTAGGGGTTCGACTCCTCTCGGGCGCGCTTTTATTAACGGGAAGTGGCTCAGCTTGGTAGAGCACCTGGTTTGGGACCAGGGGGTCGCAGGTTCAAATCCTGTCTTCCCGATTTTCCCAAAAACATGGGGCCTTAGCTCAGCTGGGAGAGCGCCTGCCTTGCACGCAGGAGGTCAGCGGTTCGATCCCGCTAGGCTCCACTTTATTTTTTATATGTCGGAGGTATACCCAAGTTCGGCTGAAGGGATCGGTCTTGAAAACCGACAGGCGGCGAGAGTCGCGCGGGGGTTCGAATCCCTCTACCTCCTCCATTTTTTTTAAAAACATAATATCGTCGCGGGGTGGAGCAGTACGGTAGCTCGTCGGGCTCATAATCCGAAGGTCGCAGGTTCAAATCCTGTCCCCGCAACCAATGGTCCCGTGGTGTAGTGGTTAACATGCCTGCCTGTCACGCAGGAGATCGCCGGTTCGACCCCGGTCGGGACCGCCATTTTATGTTGGCTCGGTAGCTCAGTCGGTAGAGCAGAGGACTGAAAATCCTCGTGTCGGCGGTTCGATTCCGTCCCGAGCCACCATTTTTTTTTTTTTTTTATGCCGGCTTAGCTCAATTGGTAGAGCAACTGACTTGTAATCAGTAGGTTGGGGGTTCAAGTCCTCTAGCCGGCACCATTTAGGGGCATAGTTTAAAGGTAGAACTGAGGTCTCCAAAACCTCCAGTGTGGGTTCAATTCCTACTGCCCCTGTAAAGTATATGGGCCTATAGCTCAGCTGGTTAGAGCGCACGCCTGATAAGCGTGAGGTCGATGGTTCGAGTCCATTTAGGCCCACCATATATATTCCGCAGTAGCTCAGTGGTAGAGCTATCGGCTGTTAACCGATCGGTCGTAGGTTCGAGTCCTACCTGCGGAGCCATGGCCCGTTGGTCAAGTGGTTAAGACACCGCCCTTTCACGGCGGTAACACGGGTTCGAATCCCGTACGGGTCATAAAAAAAGAGTCAGCAATATGCTGACTCTTTTTTATTATGTATAAGCCTCTTTTTATCAACTTATTTTCCTGAAATAAATAAAGGGATTTAGGAAAAGCTATGGTATGTATTAAAAGGAGGAGATGAAAAATGACGCAAGTTAGAGAACTTATGAGTACTCATATCGTACATTGTACACCATTAGACAATGTATATGAGGCAGCTGTAAAAATGAAGGAAGAATCGGTTGGATTGATTCCTGTTATTGAAAATAAACAAGTTGTTGGGCTTGTTACTGATCGAGACTTAGTTGTTCGTGGGATTGCTGAAAAACATCCTGGATCTAATCAAATTACAAATGTAATGACAACAAACATTGTTTCAGTTTCTCCAGATGATTCTATTGAAAAAGCTACAGAATTAATGGCACAATATCAAATTAGACGGTTACCGGTTGTTGAGAGCGGTCAACTTGTTGGGATGCTAGCACTAGGTGATTTAGCTATAAGAAAATCAGCAGATGATCAAGCAGGGTTTGCTTTAAGTGAAATCTCAGAGCATATGGAATAAATTATGTATAAAGATCAGATACATTATTCTAGTATATACGGATTAAACTAATATGTTAGCGTGATGTATCTGAGACATTATATAATAAGTATAGAGTCAATATTTTTGACAGTTTTTTTAAATTTGTCATTCCTAATTTTTAATAAGAGAAAAAATGATATACTGAGAGATATAAGTGTTATTATAGATTTTGAATATAACAATATTTGTTGTTAATGATGTAATAATGAATTAATATTTCCTACGTAGATAAAGTGAAACTTTAATTATTGGGGGGTGTCCATCCCCAAATAATTATTAGTTGAACCAATCGGGCTTTTATGGGCAGTTTTATCTCCCACCTAACTTCCTCGCATTCGCAGAATTTTGAGGTGGGAGTCTTACTGCCCGCAAATAGCGGGATAAAAAGGGAAGGGGAATTATATGAGGGCTGTACAGGGCGATCCAAATTGGAATTTGGTTACAGATACATATATAGAACCAAATAATTTCGCTGAGTTATTTTCTTTGCTTGTACCTTGTCATCCAAAAGGTGAAGGGAAAGAGCGAACTATATTAGTATGGAAAGAAAAAGAATTTTATAAAGAAGAAAATTTAGCGCCATTTATCGTATATGGCATGAATAAAGTAAAGAATTTACCGCAGTTTCATAAAGATGAAATTCCAACTCTAGTACGTATTCTTCGTTTATGTCAAGAGATTGGTTGGTATGAAGAGGCAAATGCTTTTATGATAACCCAAGGGCTAGATGAATTTGTCCGAACTTCATTGGAGTATGAAACATGGGATCTTTTGACGAAAGCAGTTGCTTTAAACTATTTAATTATTAAATATCGTATTGGTGAATTAACAGCTGAGGATGTAGAAATTTGGGATCGAGTTAAATTTAGTGAGAAATGTATAACAGATTGCAAACATCTATTATCTCATAAAGAAGTATTGGAATTTACATTCTTTTATATGTGTAAGCGAGCGAAAACACTGTCAAAAGAGAAATTAAATAGCGATATGATGAGTCTGGCAATGTATTGTAATACTTTTGTGTATGATTTATATACACATGACTTATTACGAAAGTATCGTAAGTGTACAGACTTCCTATCATATTATGGACCTAGTCAAGCAGTTTTAGCTTGTCAAAGAGCTGTACTTTCACAAATTTCCGATCGATTAGACCCTTTAAAGACAACTCATGTAGATGATTATTTATATGTGATGAAAGAAATGATGGAGCATATGACGATAGGGGTAATGGATCGGTATGGTCATTTTATTGGAAAGCTACTATCATATGTACCATTTTTCGAAATGATCCAAGTTCCACAGCATGCATATTATTGTGAAGAATTACTTTATATTTGTAAGGGAATTGAATACAAAGAAGAAATACTACGCAATTATATATTTATACAATTACATGATTGTTTACCATCATTCTTTAAACTATTTCTTAAAAATAAGCGTTATGCAACGATTCATGATATTCTTTTCTATTGGTGCGACGATGAACAAAGAATGAGCTTAGAGAAAAAATATAATCTTAGTTTCATTTATGAAAAATATGCTTGTGGATAAACCATATTTTTCATATTAAAAATTAATATAAATTAAAAAGGATCTCAAGTTTATGTGAGATCCTTTTTTTGTTAGTAAAGCAAGGAGAAAGTAACTAAGATAAGAAATAACATTCCATAAAGGAGAAATTGTGCAGTATAACTTCCTTGTATACCAAAAAAAGTATTCATTTTTTCATATAAATTCAATATATATTTCATTGGATTATCTTTGAAAGATTGGTACACAGTGTCTCCTCTTTCTAAGCTTCTTGTTCATGTTTTTGGTTATTAGGAACATGAACGTATCTAGCTATGAATAATAAAACACCTATAAAGAATACAGGAAGTACGGTAGATAAATAAAAACCATTACTAATTATATTTGTTATAAGAGCACTTAAAAGAAAAATTACATTATAAATATGGGCAATTTTTTGTTTTAGCCGCATTTGTAATGCTTCCATAATGATTTCTAAAGCAACAAAAGCAATAATAATAGATAAAAATACAGTGTTCGTATTATAAATGATTAAACAACAGATTAAACCTAAAAAGGCCAGGTATTCAATAAAGAGAGGTATATTGCGTGGCATATAATTTACCTAACTAAATATGGCAGTGGGTTTACTGCATTTGTTTTTTCAAAATTCCATTCCCCATTATGTAATTCAAAATGGAGATGTTGCCCGTATGAATGACCTGTGTTTCCCATATGACCTACTAATTGTCCAGTTTGTACTTGATCACCAGCTTGTACAGTGCGATCCTTCATATGAGCATAAACTGTTGTATATAATTTCCCATTTATTTGATGGGCGATGAACACGACATTGCCGTAGCTAGCCGAATAATAAGATTTTACAACCTTACCTGCAGCAGCAGCTTGAATAGAGACATTTCCTTGTGCTGCTATATCTATACCATAATGCATTTGCTCCCAGCGCATATCAAAAGTGGAGCTGATTTTCCCTTGAGTAGGGAATTTGAAAACTGCTGGAATTGATGCAGGTTGAGCTGTTTTAGCTTGTGCTTGATTTTGATTTTGCACTACATAGTGTTTTGCTACATATCCGTATCCTGTGCCAAAACGAATTTTATACCAAGTACCTACCGTTTCTACTACTTGTACTTGTGTACCATTTTGTAATGAGCCAAGTAGAGTGCCACTTGTGCTAGCATTGCTACGTACATTTAATTTGGGTGTTGCAACAGTATACGATGGAGAACCTTGTACTGTTACACCTTTTACTAGAGGTGTGGATCCATTAGATACAAATGTTTTTTGTACGTAACCAATTTGACCGTTATGTAATATTTTGTACCAATCTCCTTGTTCACCTTGAATGGTAATGAATTGACCATTTGGTAATATATCTAGAATAGAAGACTCTGTATTAGGTTCAGAACGAACGTTTAATGCGTTTGCATTTACGATATATTGAGACTTTGGTTGAACATTTTTTTTGAATAGAATTGCATCTTTTTTCATATAGCCTGTTTTGTTGTTAACAGATACTTTATACCAATCTTGAACTGTTTCAAGAATAGTAACCGGGCTATTAAATCGAATGGTATCAATTATTGCACTGTCTGTATGGCTATTTTGATGTAGTGCAACGTTGTCAATTTTTACATATCCAGTTTTTACTGTAGATGGTTGCTTAGCAGCCGCTGTTTGTATATCGGATTCTCCCATAGAAGGAAGTAAAGAAGCAATTGCGATAGTAGTTGCTGTTAAAGCTGTGGCTTTCATATTCATGTAATAAAGACCTCCTCTAGTTGTATAGTTGTAATTTTATTATAGTATAAAGATATAATATATTGGTCGTATTCACATAAATGTAATATGAAATCAATAAAAATAATGTCAGAAGAGAGATTCGTATATAAATATTGTATATATCATTTGTGAGGTCGCATTTATATTTGTTTAACACGTTAAGAATTAATTATTAATTAAGAAAATTAAAACAGTTGATGATGTCTTATGGCGGTGTTATACTGACAGTGATAATTTTATAGTTTGCTAGGAGGGCTGGTGTTGCCAGCTGAGAGTAGGGCCGTAAGCCTTTGATCCTTTTTATTACCTGATCTAGATTATGCTAGCGTAGGGAAGCAATTCGGACATTAACAATGAGTCCCCGTTTCTTTGCGTATAGAAACGGGGCTTTTTTATTTGAAAATTTCATATTAACACCACTAGGGGTGCTTTTCGTGCTGAGAGAGGAATAATCCTTAACCCTTACAACACCTGATCTAGATAATACTAGCGAAGGGAAGTGGAACAACGAATAAATTATAATTTTATTTGCTGTAACCACTTCTTATATACAGAAGTGGTTTTTTTATTGAGATAAATAGATATATAGGAAGGGGAATTATTAATGAAATTTTGTGAAAGATTATTTGATACGGTGCAGCCTGTTTGGGAGAAAAGTCATAATCATCCGTTTGTAGTAGGTATGGGGGATGGTACGTTGGAAAAAGACAAATTCCAGTACTATATTATTCAAGATTATTTATATTTGTTAGATTATGCAAAGCTATATGCAATTGGGGTTGTAAAGGCAACGAATCCACAAGTTATGGCAAAATTTGCAGAGCAAATTGATGGGATTTTAAATGGAGAAATGACGATCCATAAACAGTATGCAAACAAACTTGGCATTACTGTAGAGGAGATAGAATCTGCGAAACCATCTGCTAAAAATTTAGCCTATACAAATTACATGATGTCTGTATCTCAAAATGGCACACTTGCAGAATTAATATCAGCTTTACTTCCATGTATGTGGAGCTATTGGGAGATCGGAAAGCGTTTAAATGATATTCCTGGAGCAAGAGATCATGAGTTCTTTGGAGAGTGGATTCAAGGATATTGTTCTGAAGAATACGGTAACCTTTGTATTTGGTTAATAGATTTATTAAATGAAATGGCAGTTGGAAAGTCAGAGAAAGAGCTAGACCGATTAGAGGAGATTTTCTTATATTCCAGCCGATTTGAATATTTATTCTGGGATATGGCTTATCGTAAGGAGATGTGGGGTTTTGAGGAGCAAGAACATACTACAGTTTCATAATGTTACCTTTCATTATGATGAGAAACCAATCATCAATGAATTAAATGCTTCTATACAAGATAAAGAGTTTGTAAGTATTATCGGGCCGAGTGGATGCGGGAAAAGTACTTTATTTCGCCTTATTACAGGCTTAGAAGAGGCAAGTACTGGACAGATAGAGCTGACAAAAACAAAGAGTCATCCTGTAGGGTATATGCCCCAAAAAGATATGCTCTTGCCGTGGAGGACGATTATTGAGAATGCTGCCCTGCCGCTAGAGTGCCAAGGTGTGCAGAAGAAAGAAGCGCAAGTAAAAGCGAAAGAACTGTTACATAAATTTGGTTTACAAGGGTACGAGAAAAAATATCCGAAAGATTTATCTGGTGGTATGAGGCAACGCGTATCTTTTATCCAAACTTTATTAACAGGCGGGGAGATATTATTGTTAGATGAACCGTTTAGCGCATTGGACGCTTTAACGAAGGCATCTTTGCAAGAATGGTTGTTTGAACAATGGAAAGAGTGGGAAAAAACAATTTTATTTATCACTCATGATGTTGAAGAAGCATTGTTTCTTTCTAATCGAATTTTGGTTGTAGAAAATCAACCGATAGCAACTTTAACTGAGCGAATTGTGCCGCTTGATCGTAACCGAACAAGAAAAGATTTATATAAGCCTGAAGTGTTAGCGCTTAAAGAAGAGCTCCTTAGTATGTTACAAAGGCAGGTACTCGTATGATGAATCGCTTGAAGGAGTTATTACCTGCCCTTATATTAAGTGGAATTTTACTTGCTCTGTGGGAAGTAGGAGCAAGAATTGTAGATGAGATGTACATTTTGCCATCACCTTCTGCAATTGTAATGAAGATATGGGCGCTGAAAGATATATTATTTACGGTTCATTTACCTGCAACGTTATACGTCGTTTTAATAGGCGTTGTTATTTCTATCGTACTGGGCGTAGGGCTAGCAATGTTAATGAATGCGAGTACGTGGATGGAAAGAGCATTTTATCCGTTATTAGTTGCTTCACAAACAATCCCGATTACTGCGCTTGCGCCGCTCTTCGTTTTATGGTTTGGATATACCATCTGGAGTAAGGTTGTTGTTACCGTTTTAATTACGTTTTTCCCAATTGCGGTCAATACGTATGATGGACTGCGCAGTACGAAAAAAGAATGGGAGGAGCTATTAGTTACATATGGTGCAACGAAAAAAGATGTTTTTCTAAAGCTAAAGTTGCCATCTGCTCTTCCTTATTTTTTTTCAGCGTTAAAAATTGCGATACCACTTAGCGTTATTGGGGCAGCGATTGGTGAATGGCTCGGTGCACAAGCTGGGCTTGGATATTTCAGTAAAAGAATGATGACGCAGTTAGACGGAGCTGGTGTATTTGCACCAATTGTATTGTTATCATTATTAGCTATTTTCTTCGTCATACTTGTTTCGATATTAGAAAAGAAATTTATTAGTTGGAGGAAACATTCATGAAATTATTAAAACGCATCTTTGTGTTTACATTATTAGTTGCAATGATTGCAGGATGTTCGAGTAACTCGGCATCAGATAAGAATAAATCAGAAAAAGAAATAACAGTAATGCTTGATTGGTACCCGAATGCGGTACATAGCTTTATTTATACGGCAATTGAAAAAGGATACTTTAAAGAAGAAGGAGTCAAGGTGAATATTAAATTCCCTTCTAATCCGACTGATCCATTAACGCTAGCGGCAGCAGGGAAAGTGACAGTTGGTTTGTATTATCAACCAGATGTTGTCATGGCAAAAGTAAATGAACAAATTCCAGTGAAATCAATTGGAGCTGTCGTACGTTCACCATTAAATCATGTTGTATCACTGAAGTCAGCAGGCATTCAATCGCCAAAAGATTTAGAGGGGAAAACAGTTGGATATTCTGGAACACCTTTAAGTGAGATGTATTTAAAAACGATGGTAAAAGAAGCTGGTGGTAATCCAGATACAGTGAAAGTAGTCGATGTTGGCTTTGATTTAGTACCAGCATTAATTACGAAAAAAGTGGATGCGGTAACAGGGGCATACATTAACCATGAAGTACCTGTTATGCGTCATGAAGGTCATGAACCAGCATACTTTAATCCAGCAGATTATGGTGTACCGAACTATCATGAGCTTGTGTTTGTAACGGGTGATAAAACGTTGAAAAAAGATAAAGAAGCATTGCAAGCCTTTTTACGTGGGGCACAAAAAGGGTATGACTTTATGAAGAAAAAACCCGATGAAGCATTAAATATTTTATTAGATCATCAAGAAAAAGAAAACTTCCCGCTTGTACCAGAAGTTGAAAAAGAAAGTATGAAAATTTTATTAGAGAAGATGGAAACGAAAGATGAGCCATTCTTAACGGATTCAAAAGAGTCATGGGAGAAACAAAACAAATGGTTGAAAGACAAAGGAATGACGAAAGAAATCGTTCCAGCCGATGAATTATTTGAAAACATTTTAAAGTAGGCGAATGAATATGAAAAATGAGCTCCATGTAATCTCAAATGGCCATATGCCATTCGAAGAGTTAGTGAATGTAGCGATGCAAATTGAGAGTGAGATCGATTATTTGCATATTCGTGAGCGTGAGAAAAGTACGAAGGAATTGTATGAAGGTGTGGAAAGTCTTTTGGGGAAAGGCTTTCCAGCATCGAAGATAGTGATAAATGATCGAATTGATATTGCTATTCTATTAAATATTCCGCGTGTTCAGCTAGGATATCGAAGCGCAGATGTAAGGTTAGTAAAAGAAAAGTTTTCTTATTTGCATGTCGGTTATTCAGTACATTCGCTAGATGAAGCGATAGTAGCATTTAAAAATGGAGCAGATTCACTCGTTTATGGTCATGTATTTCCGACAGATTGTAAAAAAGGTGTGCCAGCGAGAGGATTAGAAGAAATTGCTCATATGGCAAGTTGTTTATCCATACCAATAACTGCAATTGGTGGGATTACCCCTGAAAATACAGGTGATGTTCTTGCAAATGGTGTAAGTGGCATTGCTGTTATGTCCGGGATTATAAGCAGTAGTAATCCGTATAGCAAGGCGAAATCTTATAAGGAATCAATAAGAAAGTGGGCGGAAAAACATGTGTAAGAAGTATGATGTAGCGATTATTGGCGGAGGTGTAATTGGTAGTTCAGTTGCACACTTTCTAGCAGAAAGAGGGCATAAAGTAGCGATTGTAGAGAAGCAAAGAATCGCATCTGAAGCTTCGAAAGCAGCTGCTGGTTTGCTCGGTGTTCAGGCAGAATGGGATGCATATGATCCGTTGTTTGAGCTTGCTAGAGAAAGCCGTGCTATATTTCCACAACTTGCAGCAGTTTTACGTGAAAAAACAGGCATCGATATTGGGTATGAAGAAAAGGGCATTTATCGCATCGCTCAAAATGAAGATGAGAAGAAAAGAATTCTTCATATTATGGATTGGCAGCAGAAAACAGGTGAAGATTCCCGATTTCTAACGGGGGACCATTTACGGGAAAAAGAGCCGTTTCTTTCCGAGTCAATTATAGGGGCTGTATATTATCCGAAAGATGGTCAAGTTATTGCACCAGAGCTTACGAAAGCATTCGCACATTCTGCAGCAATTTCCGGTGCTGATATATATGAACAAACAGAAGTGTTTAATATTCGTATTGAAAATAATAAAGTGACTGGAATTGTTACGAGTGAAGGTGTAATCACATGTGAAAAAGTCGTTATCGCTGGAGGCTCATGGAGTACGAAATTACTACATTATTTCCATAGTGACTGGGGCACGTATCCTGTGAAGGGTGAAGTTGTTGCAGTAAGAAGCAAGAAACCGCTCTTGAAAGCCCCTATTTTCCAAGAACGTTTTTATATTACACCGAAACGTGGTGGCCGTTACGTAATTGGGGCAACAATGAAGCCTCATACGTTTAATAAGTCTGTACAACCAGAAAGTATTACTTCCATATTAGAGCGTGCCTACACAATATTGCCTGCTTTAAAAGAAGCAGAATGGGAAAGTACGTGGGCTGGGTTAAGACCGCAGTCTAATCATGAAGCTCCTTATATGGGAGAGCATGAAGAAATAAAAGGTTTATATGCTTGTACGGGCCATTATCGAAACGGCATTTTATTAAGCCCTGTTTCTGGTCAGTATATGGCTGATTTAATAGAAGGAAAGCAGGAGAATCACTTGCTAGATTCATTGCTTTCTAAAACGGTTTAGAAAGGGGATGGAAGTTTGAATTTAAAAATTAATGGTAACCAAATTGAAGTACCAGAGAGTATAAAAACAGTAGCTGGGCTACTTACACATTTAGAGTTAGATAACAGAATTGTTGTAGTAGAACGTAATAAAGATATTTTACAAAAAGATGATCATAACGATACATCTGTTTTTGATGGGGACCAAATTGAGATTGTAACTTTCGTAGGAGGCGGTTGATTATGTTAAACATTGGACAATTTTCATTTCATTCTAGACTTTTATTAGGAACAGGGAAATTCCCTGATTTTGATGTGCAGCAAAAGGCAATTGATGTTTCTGAGGCTGAGATTTTAACATTCGCAGTACGTCGTATGGATATATTTGATGCGAAGCAGCCTAATTTATTAGAGAAACTTGATGTGAAAAAATATACGTTATTACCGAATACAGCAGGAGCAAAAAATGCTGAAGAAGCTGTTCGTATTGCAAAATTAGCAAAAGCTTCTGGACTTTGTGACATGATAAAAGTAGAAGTTATTGGTGATGATAGAACGTTATTACCTGATCCAGTAGAAACGTTAAAGGCATCTGAAATGTTACTAGAAGAAGGATTTATCGTTCTACCATACACATCTGATGATGTTGTATTAGCTCGTAAATTACAAGAACTTGGTGTACACGCGATTATGCCAGGAGCATCACCGATTGGTTCAGGGCTTGGTATTGTAAATCCATTAAATTTAAGTTTCATTATTGAACAAGCGACAGTACCAGTTATCGTTGACGCTGGTATTGGTAGTCCAGCTGATGCAGCATTTGCAATGGAATTAGGAGCAGATGGTGTGTTATTAAATACTGCAGTATCTGGAGCGAACGATCCTATTAAAATGGCATACGCAATGAAATTAGGTATTGAGGCAGGACGATTAGGGTTTGAAGCAGGTCGTATTGCACGTAAGCGCTGCGCGACAGCAAGTAGTCCTTTAGAAGGAATGAGCGTAGTTGAATAATCGATATTCTCGCCAAGAACTATTTTCTCCAATTGGGGAAGAAGGGCAACAAAAGCTAGGAGAAAAGCATGTACTTATTATCGGTGCAGGTGCATTAGGTAGTGCAAATGCAGAGATGTTTGTAAGAGCAGGCGTTGGTCAAGTAACAATTGTTGACCGTGATTATGTCGATTGGAGTAATTTGCAAAGACAACAATTGTATGCAGAGAGTGATGTAGAGAATAATCTTCCGAAGGCTGTAGCGGCAAAAAAACGTCTAGAAGAGGTTAATAGTGAAGTAAGAGTAGAAGCTCTCGTTCAGGATGTAACGGCTGAAGAGTTGGAAGAACTCGTTACAAATGTTGATGTAATCATCGATGCGACTGACAATTTCGAAACACGTTTCATTGTGAATGATATATCGCAAAAATATTCTATTCCATGGGTTTATGGGGCATGTGTAGGGAGTTACGGTCTTTCTTATACTATTCTTCCAGGAAAAACGCCATGTTTATCTTGTTTATTACAATCGATTCCGCTTGGCGGAGCGACATGTGATACAGCGGGGATTATATCGCCTGCTGTGTCTCTTGTCGTTTCTCATCAAGTAACGGAAACACTTAAACTGTTAGTAGAAGATTATGACTCGCTTCGAGATGGGCTTGTATCATTTGATGTATGGAAAAATGAATATTCATGTATGAATGTGCGAAAGCTTCGTAAACATAATTGTCTATCATGTGGTGAACAGGCAGTATATCCATATTTAAATAAGGAAAATACTTCAAAAACAGCAGTGTTATGCGGGAGAAATACAGTTCAAATTAGACCACCTCATAAAGAGGAAATGGATTTTGAACAATATAAAAAATTGCTGAATGATCGCGTGAATGATTTGAATGTAAATCCATATTTATTATCATTTTCGGTTGGAGAAAAGAGATTAGTTGCTTTTAAAGATGGCCGTGTACTTGTACATGGAACGAAAGATATAAGCGAAGCGAAAACAATTTATCATCGCTATTTTGGGTAGAAAAGGATGAGTGGGATGAAAGTGAATAAAGCTTTAACAATTGCAGGGTCTGATAGCGGAGGCGGCGCTGGGATTCAGGCGGATTTAAAAACTTTCCAAGAGCTTGGTGTGTATGGAATGACGGCTATTACAGCAATTACTGCTCAAAATACGCTTGGCGTTCAAGGGGTATATCCTGTTTCTTTAGAAGGGATTACGGAGCAGCTGAATTCAATTGGTACGGATTTAACGCCAGATGCTGTGAAACTGGGAATGTTATTTAGTAGTGAAATTATTCAAATTGTGGCAGAGCATATTAAGAAATTTGGCTGGAATAATATTGTGCTAGATCCTGTTATGATTGCTAAAGGCGGTGCGTCATTATTACAACAAGAAGCAGTACAAGCATTGAAAGAATATTTATTGCCAGTAGCAACTGTTGTCACACCGAATGTGCCTGAAGCAGAAGTGTTAACTGGAATGGAGATTCATAATGTAGAAGATAGTAAGGAAGCTGCAAAAGTATTGCATGAATTAGGGGCTAAATATGTGCTTATGAAGGGCGGACATGCAGAATATCAAGGTAATGAAGTAATTGATTTACTCTTCGATGGAGAAGAGTTTATTGAATTTAGAAGTGAGCGAATTCCTTCGAAACAAACGCACGGAAGCGGGTGTACATTTGCGTCTGCAGTTACAGCAGGACTTGCGAAAGGCTACTTGATGGAAGAGGCGGTTCAAGAAGCAAAACGATTTATTAGTATAGCGATTGAAGAGCCGTTGAATATTGGAAGTGGTCATGGGCCGACGAATCATTTTGCATATAAATTGAATAAGACGCATGTATAAAGATACGAGAAGCCAGTTTGTTAACTGGCTTTTTTTGTGTTTACTTTTTCAAAATACAGGAGTAATATATCAGCCAGAATACATTTTTTGTAATACGCTGAGTCCAAATGTATGGAGCGGAGGAACCAATTTGTGCGTCGTCACTAGGGGTGAATCTTTCAATGTTGAAAGTAGGGCTACTCTCAAAGTCCGAATCCGACAGCTAACTTCGTAAGCGTCTTGAGAGAGGACGGTGCCATGATGGATACATCACTTCATCGGTCTGATTAGTATAGGAGAATATCAATCTATGTTTGAGTTCTTTTATGCTAAGGAGGATGAGGTACATGGAACTAACACTTATTTGTGTTGGAGAAAAAAACAAGGTAAAGAGTTTAAGAGAGCTAGTAGCATTTCAGCATGAGTTAATTATTTTTACAGCCAATGAAGAGATAGCGGATGAAGTTAGAGAGTATGGGTTTGAATCAGCTTATAGCTGTAATCAGGAGAAGGGTTTTACTAGTATTTGCACACGTATTAAGAAGGTGATTTTACTAGGGGATGAGCTTCCGATAGTTAGTTTCTTCACAGAACACATTCGTTTTTCTTTTCAAGCGCCTATTACTGTTGTTACAAAGAATAAACGCTATCCGGCCAGGCTCTATGAAACAATTGGAGCTAAATTTGTAGTGTTTACGAACTGTGATAATATTTCTTTTTTATTTTTTGAATAAGGTGGGGGAAATGAAGATGAAAGTGTTGTTACTAGGAGATATAGCGAATCGTTGGGCGATATCGGTAGAGAGAGTTCACGAATTGGTAGTGCTCGATCCTCTTTTTCCAGGGCCATATATTATATTACCATCAAAAGATGTTTTGTATTTAGAGGCGGATATTACCGAATATGAGCAGTTACATGCGGAATTATCACAAGTTTATATTCGAGGGAGAAATTTGCGTGCTTTTTTGCGTGGAGAATAAAGGTTGAATGAAAAAAGAGCGAATGCTGAGTGCAACAAGCTATGCACTTCATGTAATTCGCTCTTTTTATTTCGTATTTAAAAGATCATTTCTGTGAAAAAGAAAGGAAAGACGAGAAAACAGATGAAAAAATATTAATAACAACTAATGTAAACGCTTAAATAGATGGATATTTTCTTATTTTCAGTAATTTACCCCTTTACAAGTTAAATTTAGAGGAGTATATTTACTCTCATAAATCATTAATAAAATTTCCAAAAAAAACCTAAAATCGCTGAGTTCCAGAAATGGAGCGGGGGAACCAATTTTGTGCATTGTCACTTGGGGTGAATCTTTCAATTTTGAAAGTAGGGCTACTCTTTAGGCCCGAATCCGACAGCTAACCTCGTAAGCGTTTAGAGAGGAGGTTTACTTTGTGTTGTTCGTTTCGAACACTAAGTAGAGCTTAGTGTTCTTTTTTTGATAACCGGATGGTAAAATTTAACAAAAGTGAGGGGTAGTTATGTTAGATGTTGTAATGATCGGTATTTTTGTTGGGTTAGTCGCATCGATGGCAAGTCTTGCAAGTTGGTCAGATAAAGTTGTGAAGGAAGGGAAGCAATCATGATGATTGCCTTATCGGTTATTGTTGCAGCGATTACGGTGTACTTAGTATACGCATTATTAAATCCAGAAAAGTTTTAATTAGGGGGAATCATTCATTATGATTTGGGTTGCAGTCATTATTACAATGCTCTTGTTTATTTTAGTAGCAAAGCCAATGGGGATTTATTTAGAGAAAGCCTTTCAAGGTAGCAAGAAGCTAGATAAAGTATTCGGGCCTTTTGAGAAACTTATTTTTAAAATTACAGGTGTAAAAGGATACAATCAAACGTGGAAACAGTATGCATTATCATTAGTTCTACTCAATGGATTTATGATTGTTGTCGTATATTTCATTTTCAGATTACAAGGCGTATTGCCATTAAATCCAGCGCATATTGAAGGGATGGAGCCTACGCTCGCTTTTAATACAGCGATTAGTTTTATGGCTGATACAAACTTACAGCATTATAGCGGTGAAAATGGCTTATCTTATTTATCACAATTAATCGGGATTACATTTTTAATGTTTGCGGCACCAGCAACGACGTTAGCGCTCGTTATGGCTTTTATAAGAGGACTCGCTGGAAAAGAACTCGGTAACTTTTTCGTCGATTTTACGAGAGCATTAACGAGAGTTTTTCTTCCTATCGCATTTATTGCGGCGTTGGTCTTTGTCGCACTTGGTGTACCACAAACGTTAGATGGAGCGGTTACGGCACAAACAATTGATGGTGCAAAGCAAAGTATTTTACGTGGTCCAGTTGCATCATTCGTTTCAATTAAGGAACTTGGAAATAACGGCGGTGGATTTTTCGGGGCAAACTCTACACATCCTTTTGAAAATCCAGGGCAAATGAGTAATATTTTGCAAATGATGCTTATGATGTTATTGCCAACAGCACTTCCATTTACGTATGGAAGAATGGTAGGAAATAAAAAACAAGGTCGCATCCTTTTCGTTTCACTATTTATGGTGTTTTTACTAGGATTTATAACGATTACGACATCTGAATTACATGGAAATCCAGTGTTAAATGGAATGGGTATCGAACATGTACAAGGAAGTACAGAAGGAAAAGAAGTCCGATTTGGAACAGTATTTTCTTCCCTATACGCAACAGTGACGACAGCTGCTGAAACAGGGGCCGTGAATACGATGCATGATACGTTAACACCAATTGGTGGTTTAGTACCACTCGTAAATATGATGTTAAATACAGTATACGGCGGTGTTGGAGCAGGTTTTGTGAACATTATTATGTATGCAATTATTGCAGTCTTTATATCTGGGTTAATGGTTGGACGGACACCGGAGTTTTTAGGTAAGAAAATTGAAGGTAAGGAAATGAAATTGATTGCGGTAACGATTTTATTTCATCCATTGCTTATTTTAGGGTTTTCAGCATTAGCTCTTTCAACAAGCTTAGGAACGGATGCAATTTCTCATTCAGGTTTCCACGGTTTAACGCAAGTTGTATATGAATACACATCGTCAGCTGCGAATAACGGATCTGGATTTGAAGGATTGGGGGATAATACACCGTTTTGGAATATTACGACTGGTTTAGTTATGTTTTTAGGACGCTATTTCAGTTTAATTACGATGCTAGCTGTTGCAGCTTCACTGAAAGAGAAGACGGTAGTACCAGAAACAGTCGGGACATTCCGTACGGATAATGGTTTATTTGGAGGGATCTTTATTGGAACAATTGTAATTGTTGGTGCGTTAACATTCTTCCCGATGTTAGTACTTGGCCCAATTGCAGAATTTCTTACATTGAAGTAATGGAGGGTAAATGATGAGACCGGTAGTAGTAAAAGAAAAAAGAGTAAATGAGTCACAAATACATGCTGTAGAAGATGAGGTTAGACAAGCAAAAACGATGGATCGTGATATCGTGACACATGCGATGAAACAATCCTTTGCGAAATTGAATCCGAAAGTAATGATAAAGAATCCGATTATGTTCGTTGTGGAAATTGGATTTATCATTACGTTAATTTTATCCTTTCTTCCAAGTAGTTCTAGTAGTGTACCAGGGTGGTTTAATATAACAGTTTCTCTCATTCTATTATTTACAGTTTTATTTGCTAACTTTGCAGAAGCTTTAGCTGAAGGGCGTGGTAAAGCGCAAGCCGATTCTTTAAAACAATCGAAGAAAGATGTGTTTGCAAATGTTGTAAAAGAAAATGGAGATATTGTTCAAGTTTCAGCAACTGATCTGAGAAAAGGTGACATTGTTATTGTAAAACAAGGAGAAATGATTCCAAATGATGGTGAAGTAATTAAAGGTTTAGCGTCTGTCGATGAATCTGCAATTACAGGGGAATCAGCTCCTGTAATAAAAGAGGCGGGTGGCGATTTTTGTTCAGTAACAGGCGGTACGATGGTCGTAAGTGATGAGATTACGATTGTAATTACGAGTAACCCTGGCGAATCATTTATTGATAAAATGATTTCTTTAGTAGAAGGAGCTGCGCGTCAAAAAACGCCGAATGAAATTGCCTTAAACACAGTATTAACGAGTTTAACTCTAATTTTCTTAATCGTCGTTGTGACGTTGCCGGTTTTTACAAACTATTTAGGGTTTCAAATTGATACAGCTGTACTTGTAGCATTGTTAGTTTGTTTAATTCCAACGACAATTGGTGGGTTATTATCAGCGATTGGTATTGCTGGGATGGACCGCGTAACAAAGTTTAATGTATTAGCGATGTCAGGGAAAGCAGTAGAAGCTGCGGGCGATATTAATACGATTATTTTAGATAAAACAGGTACGATTACTTTCGGGAACCGGATGGCACATACACTGCTACCAGTAGGAAATGAAACGATTGAGCAAGTAGGAAAATGGGCTGCGATTAGCTCAGTTTTAGATGAAACACCAGAAGGTCGATCTGTTATAGAATATGTACAAACGAAATCTATATCATATAATAGAGAAATTGCAGAACAAGGTGAATTTGTTCCATTTAAAGCAGAAACGAGAATGAGCGGTGTTGATTTACAGGATGGAACGAAAGTGAGAAAAGGTGCTGTTGGTGCCGTGATTGAATGGGTTCAATCGCAAGGCGGGATGATTCCAAAAGATGTGAATCAAAAAGCAGATTTGATTTCAAAAGAAGGCGGAACACCACTTGTAGTTGCAGTAGACAATCGTATTTACGGTTTAATATATTTAAAGGATACAGTGAAACCTGGTATGCGTGAACGTTTTGAACAATTGCGCCAAATGGGGATTAAAACGGTTATGTGTACAGGTGATAATCCGTTAACAGCAGCAACAATTGCAAAGGAAGCAGGAGTAGATGAATTCGTTGCTGAGTGTAAACCAGAAGATAAAATTGCAGTTATTAAAGCAGAGCAAGACAAAGGGAAACTTGTAGCGATGACAGGTGATGGTACAAATGATGCCCCGGCATTAGCGCAGGCGGATGTTGGATTAGCGATGAATAGTGGTACGACAGCTGCGAAAGAAGCAGCGAATATGATTGATCTAGATTCGAATCCAACAAAAATCATTGAGGTTGTAGGAATTGGTAAGCAATTGTTAATGACGCGTGGTGCGTTAACGACGTTTAGTATTGCAAACGATATAGCAAAATACTTTGCAATCATTCCAGCGATGTTTACATTAGCAATTCCGCAAATGGAAGCATTGAACATTATGAAATTAACATCGCCACTTTCAGCGATTTTATCAGCATTAATATTTAATGCAGTTATTATTCCACTACTAATTCCGTTAGCGATGAAAGGTATTGCGTATAAACCGATGAGTTCTAATGCATTGCTTAGCCGAAACTTACTCATTTATGGGCTTGGTGGAGTTATCGTTCCATTCATTGGAATTAAAGTAATTGATGTGATTGTCGGCTTGTTCATATAAGGAAGAGGGGAAAAAAGATGGCGAAAAAACAAAGTATACTTTCACCAATTATTCGTATTACTTTTACATTTCTAGTTTTGTGCGGCCTCGTATACCCGCTTATTGTAACTGGTATTGCGCAAGCGGTAATGAAGGATAATGCGGATGGAAGTCTTATATATAATGATAAAGATGAAGTAGTTGGTTCAAAATTAATCGGTCAAAATTTCACAGATCCACGTTATTTTCATGGACGTGTCTCTAGTATAGAATATAAAGCAGAAGCATCTGGTTCAAATAACTATGCACCGTCTAATCCAGATTTAGCAAAACGAGTTGAGAAAAGTATTGATGACTGGAAGAAACAAAACCGGGCCATTCCAGTTACAGAAGTACCAATAGATTTAGTGACGAATTCAGGTTCAGGGCTTGATCCTGACATTAGTCCGAAGGCGGCTTCTGTACAGGTAGATCGCATCTCGAAATTAACGAATATTCCGAAAGAAAAGCTAGATCAATTGATTAAGGATCAAACAGAAGGAGCTGCACTCGGTTTATTTGGAGAGGATCGTGTAAACGTCTTAAAGCTAAATTTAGAATTGCAGAAATTAATGAAATAGTAACAGTGCTACCTCAATCTAACGGATTGAGGTAGCGCTGTTTCGAAAGAAAGGTTGTGAGTGTTTTGTATGCGGATGACTATAAACCGACGTTTCAAAGGCGAACGCCAGAAGAGTATTTAGAATATATTCGGCAGCAAAATCGCGGAAAGTTAAAGCTATACGTAGGGGCTGCACCTGGAGTTGGGAAAAGTTATAAAATGCTATTTGATGCAAGAGAGATGAAAAAAGACGGTATTGATATTGTAGTTGGTTTAATTGAAACACACGGTAGAAAAGAGACGGAAGAAGCAATTGCTGATTTAGAAAAAGTTCCTTTAAAAGAAATAGATTATAAAGGGAAAGTATTTTATGAACTTGATGTAGAAGAAATTATAAAGCGGGCACCACAAATTGTTGTTGTGGATGAACTTGCTCATAGTAATATTCCCGGATCGAAAAATAAGAAACGTTACATGGATGTGCAGGAATTGTTAGATGCCGGTATATCTGTATTATCAGCGTTTAATATTCAACATTTAGAAAGCGTTCATGATATTGTAGCTCAAATTACGAATGTCAAAGTACGAGAGCGTATTCCAGACTTTATTTTACAAAAAGCAAATGAAATTCAGCTTGTTGATGCGACACCTGAGGTACTCCGGAAGAGATTAATAGATGGAAAGATATATAAGGAAGAAAAAATTCAACAAAGCTTACAAAACTTCTTTACGATAAATAATTTAGGGGCATTAAGAGAGTTATCACTTCGAGAAGTTGCAGATGATATGGATGAGAAAATTAGCCAAACAGTAATAGAACCGATCGGTGTGAAAGAAAAAATTCTCGTTTGTGTACAATACAGTTCAACAGCAGAGAAATTAATACGGAGAGGTTGGCGCATGGCTGATCGGCTAAATGCTGAATTGTATGTGTTAAACGTTGAAAGAGAAAATATAGATTCTATTTCAGCAGGCAAAAAGCAAACGATTGAAGAATGGAAATCGCTAACGAATCAATTTGATGCGAGCTTTGTATTAGAAGAAGCAAAGGGAAGAAAGCCCGCTGATGTTATTATTGAAGTTGCAAAAAGACTACAGGTGACACAAGTTTTACTTGGGCAATCGGCGAGAACACGGTGGGAAGAAATACGAAAAGGTTCTATTGTAAATGAAATTATGAGACAAACGAAGTATATTGATATTCATATCGTTGCTGATCAAAGAGCTTAAGAGACCATCTATAGGTCTCTTAAGCTCTTTGTGCAGCATGGGAATGTAGCATTTTCATTGCGTGTAAAACTATAAGTAGAAATATAATTGCCCCTAGGAAGAAAATCCAAAAGTAATTTTGATTAAATAAAAGAAACCCACCTACAATAGGCCCTGTACCCATACCAAGATAGCGAATGAAGTTGTACATACCGATGGCAGTTGCGCGTTCTTGTACGAATTCTTCCGTTAATAAAGTAGTGTGAGTCGGCATAGAAATTCCCATACTAAAACCGTATAAAGAGGTAACGATAATTACGGATGGGATATTGATGCTATATGTAAAAGAGAATAAAGTGACACATATAATGTTGAAGAAACTAGTGATGAATAAAGCCTGCCTTGTTGTGAAATGTTTTTGCAAAAATTTGTAGCAATAGCTTCCTAACATAAGAGAAAGGGACATCGGTACAAACATAAGACCAATTTCTCTTGCGCTTAGATGAAATATATTTGTTAATATGCTAGGTAAAAAAACGAGGAAACAGAAATATATACAAAATTGAATAAAGCCAATAAGTGTAATGGAAAATCCAGTTTTATTTTTTAAGATAAGCCAGTAATTCTTTTTTGCTTTAGGTGTCTCAATTACATTTGGTTTTGTTTCTGGAAGTAGTGAAATGTTTATAATTAATAAGATGATGCCAATTGTAGATAAAAAAAGAAATACAGATAAGTGGCCATTTATACTGCCGAGATAGCCACCTATGAGAGGACCGATTGCAGGTGCGAGAGCAAGTAACATTTGATAAAGGCTCATCGCTTCTCCGCGTTCTTTTCCTTCAAATAAATCACCGATAATCGTTGCTGCAACTACAGGTATAGCCGCTATTCCTATAGCTTGAACAGCTCTAAAAAATAGAAATAAGTAAATGTTTGGTGAGAAAGCACAACCAATTGAGCCGATTGTACTAATGATTAAACTAGGGATAAGGACAGATTTTCTTCCCTTTGTATCAATTAAAGGTCCGTATATGAGCTGCATAACCGCAAGAACGAATGTGAAAAGTGAAACGGTTAAATTTACAAGATAAAGAGAAGTATGAAACGAATTTTGAATCATCGGCAAGATAGGTGTATAAATATTTTGAGCGAAGGAACCGAGTAAGGCACTCATACAGACAACATATAAAATGAAATTCAGTTTGGTTTTTTCCATAATGTTAACCTCCTTGTCATTTGGTTTCCTTGGAAACTAAATTAATTTTAACATGATTTTCTCACTTGTAAAGATGAAAAAATGATTTTAAAATGGTATATAGTTAAATTGTTTCTTTGGAAACTTAGGAGGCGAATGGATTGGAACGTACAGCGAAACAAATGGAAATACTTTCGGATATTCGTACACTTTTTCATAAAAAAGAAGAGCATTTGAAAGAAAATAATGAGAAGTTTCTTCGTGAGACAGGTGTAAGTGGTATGTCTTTATCTGAGTTACATGTTATCGAGTGTATCGGAAAAAATGGTCTGATGAATGTAACTGCTATTGCAACAGAAATGGGAATGACGAAAGGCGCAATCTCTAAAATTTGTACAAAGTTGTTTCAAAAGCAATTCGTTGAGAAAATGCAAATGTTAGATAATCAAAAAGAAATTTTCTTCCGCTTAACGGAAAGAGGAAATGAAATATATAAAGCTCATGAAAAATTGCATAAACAAGCTGAAGAAAAGTGGCTGTTACTTTTAGATGGATATACGAAAGAAGAGCAAGATTTTATTCAAAGATTTATAAAGGATGTCTCTGGTCATTTGGAAATATAATTGGAAGAAAAAACCCCTCCATTTCAAGCCTTTTCAATATAATTTCTGAAAGAACTCATATATAATAGAAAAAGATACTTAACATAGTGAATAATTAAAGAGTCAATATATATAAAGAGGAGAGAATAACATGCTTGAAAATACGGGGTTAGTATTAGAAGGCGGCGGTATGCGTGGTGTATATACGGGCGGGATATTAGAATATTTTATGGAACAAGATTTATATTTTCCATATGTAATTGGTGTATCAGCTGGTGCTTGTCATGCAGCGTCGTATCTTTCCAGACAAAGAAATAGAAATAAAACAGTAAATATTGATTATGCATCACATCCGCAGTATTTATCGTATAAAAACTTGTGGAAAAAACGTCAGCTATTTGATATGGAATTCATTTTTCATGAAATTCCAGAAAAGCATGTACCGTTTGATTTTGAAACATACTTTAATAGTCCAGAGCGTTTCCTTGTAGGAACAACTGATTGTGAAACAGGACAGTCTGTTTATTTTGAAAAAGAGGGAACGAATGATGATGCACTAAATTTATTGCAAGCATCTAGTTCATTACCTTTCATTGCACCGGCAGTAAACTACCGAGGTAAGCAATTGTTAGATGGCGGGATTTCAGATCCGATTCCAGTTCGTAAAGCACAGGAAGATGGATTTAAAAAATCAGTCGTTATTTTGACGAGAAATCATGGTTACGCGAAGAAAAAATCAAAATTTGGTTGGATTGCAGCAAAGGCTTATAAGAAGTATCCAAACCTTGTAAATACGATGCTGAATCGTTATGAAGTGTATAATGAAACACTTCACTACATTGAAAAAGAAGAGCAAGCAGGTAATTTATTTGTTATTCGTCCAGAAGTGCCGCTTCAAGTAGATCGTATGGAAAAGGATACGGCTAAATTACAAAGTTTATATGAGCAAGGCTATGAAGATGCAAAGAGACAATTTGCAGATTTGCAGACGTTTTTGCAAAAATAATAATTAGGCTGTGGAGAAGGAGTTCTCTGCAGCCTTTTTTATTATTGGTTTCAATACCGAATGTTGGTTATATACATTTTGGGATTATGGTATAATATGGATAAAAGTATGTGGAGAGGTGATACATATGGAAAATGTATATAAAGGGCTTAGACATACTGGATTTACAATGTTGCTTATTTTTGGTGGCGTATTTCTATTGCGCTGGTTCATTCATGATGAAATGTTATTAGATCAGCTTATTGGTTTTAGTATAGGAATGGTAATGGTTATTTCATCAGTGTTCATTCAAAAGTATAGTAAAGAATTGCAGGTAAATGAGAAATATTAAAGGTTTCTAACCTCTTTTAAGTAATTTGGTCGTAGAGGAGGCTTTCATATGACTTTTTTATTTGCGATATATTTTGTTTTTATTATGACATTGTTAATTACATTTCTTCTTTCTAAAAGATCATTTGAGAAGCCTTTTATTAAATATATACCAGCGTTCATATTGTTTATTTTGGCTTTCATTTCTTCTATTATTTTTATATTTAATAACGGAATGGGAGAGCTTATGATAGCAATCTTCTTAGGTGTTACAGCAATAGCGAACGGTCTTTTGCTTTTTGCGTTGAAAGTAGTTCGTGTGATTGTTGCAAAAGGAAAGTAGCGCATCGGAATTCGATGCGCTACTTTTTTATTTACGCTTCTTTTTAATAAATGAAAAGGCTAAAGCTGCAATTAAAATACTGCCTTTAATGATATCTTGCGCATAATAAGGAACGTTCATCATTGTAAGGCCGTTTAATATGATTCCAATTAATACGGAACCAAGAAATGTTCCGATGACATTTGGTTTCTTAGCACCGAACATTGCATAACCGATATAGGCAGCTGCAACTGCATCCATTAATAATGGGGCGCCAGCTGAAACTTGTCCTGTTCCAACGCGGCTACATAGAATAATACCGCCAATAGAGGCAAGTAAACCGCTAATCATATAAGCATATACACGGTAACGATCAGTAGGAATACCAGCTAGTCTAGCAGCTTCTCGATTCCCACCTGTCATATAAAAGAAACGACCGTACGTTGTTTTTTCTAAAAATACATATGCAATTAAAACGACGATAAGCATGATAATGACAGGGACTGGAATTCCTAACACAGAACCTTGACCGATAAATAAAAAGGATGGAATAAAATGTCCTTTGGCACCAGACATTCCTTCATAAATAGAAGATCCTTTTGAAAATGTTAAATGTAGTCCATTCACGATATACATGATACTTAATGTAGCTAGTAAATCTGGTAGTTTAATTCGGATAACGAGTAGTGCATTTAATAATCCAACTAATAGCCCACAAAGAATAGGAACAAGGAGTGTGACTAATAGTTCTTGTCGATATAAAATGAGACAGGAAGCAGCGGCAATGGTTGCTAAACTAGCGGTAGAGCCGACTGATAAATCAAATCCATCTACAATTAATGTAAAGGTAACACCAATTGCAAGTAACGTTACGATAGAAATGGAACGTAAAATATCACTAATATTGTTGTATGTTAAAAAAGAATCGTTGACGATAGAGAAGAAAATTGTAACACCTATAATGATAGCAATCGTACTAAATTGATAAAAAAGATGAGTAGGTAAATATAGTTTCTTAGTTTTTGTTTTATGAACGAGATTCAATGGAATAACTCCCTTCAGATAAATGTAAAAGCTGTTCAGGAGATAGTTCGTCTGGTAAGTATTCACCTACAAATTCTCCGTTTGCGAGTATAAGAATGCGATCAGCGATATGTAGTGCTTCATCTTGTTCTCCTGTGAAGTAAATTACGGAACTTCCGTTTTCGGTAATGTTACGAATGAATTGAAAAATGTCTTGTTTTGCAGCTATGTCTACACCTTTAGTTGGCTCGTCCAAAAGAAATAGATTCGGTTTGAATCCATGCCACTTTGCAATGGAGACTTTTTGCTGGTTTCCACCGCTAAGTGAATGAATAAATGCTTTTGGGTCATTGGGTGAAATGCTGAAAGAAGAAATTGCTGTAGTAGCATTATTTACTTCGGTTTGCTTTCGTCTCCAACCTGATTGGTGTAAATTAGTGTGGCTTATAATATCTTCCGAAAGAAATACGCCTTGTTTTCTTCTTTCCTCTGGTACAAGTGCGATCTTTGCTTTAATCGCATCTCGCGGTGTTTTAATTGTTATTGTTTGACCATCTATTTCTGCGTGATAAGTATGACGAGTACCAAATAACGTTTCAGCAAGTGTTGTTTTGCCACTGCCAATTAATCCGTATATCACAACAGTTTCACCTTTCCGTACGGTGAGAGAAAGAGGAGAATGGTCTTTGTGTAATGGAAGTTCTTGTACTTTAAATAATTCTTCGTTCCCTCGTTTTGGCGCTGTATTAATAGGAAGTGTAAGTTGTTTTCCAGTCATCGCTTCCACAATTTGTTGATCTGTAACCTTTGTAATCGCTTCAGAAATTGCAACTTTACCGTTATGTAATACGGTTACATCATCTGCGAAATTTCGAATCTCTGATAAACGATGAGAAATTAAGATGATGCCAATTCCTTTCAATGTTAAATCTTTTAATAGTTGCCCGAAGGTTTCTACTTCTTTCGGTCCAAGAGAAGAAGTAGGCTCATCTAATAAAAGATAATTTGTATTGTTGGATAAAGCTCTTGCGATAAGAAGTAATTGTTTTTCATGTAATGAGCAGTTTGAAACATCTTCCGAAACATTTAAATCAGCCTGTACAGTTTGCAAATGTTGTTTAGCGAGTGAGACTAATTTTGACTTTGAAAATAGTACTTTATTTTGCATTGCTAAATGATCGATTAGTACATTTTCTAATACAGATAATCCAGGAATAAGTCCGTGATCCACTTCTTGTGTTACGAAGGAAATACCATGCTTTTTTGCATCGCGTGGTGAAGTAAAGGAAATAGACTGATTATCAATTTTTATATTCCCAGCAACTGGTTGAATTTCACCAGTTGCTATTTTTAGTAAAGTACTTTTTCCTGCACCATTCATTCCTAGTAAAGCGTGAACTTTTCCTTTTTGTATGTTAATAGAAACATTTTCTAGTACAGGGGTAGAGATGTGATAAGAATGTGTAATGTTTTGAAGAGAGAATGTCATCATTTTTTCTCCTTCTCTAATTTTTTCATCCAAGGTGAATATGCATCTTTCGAGTCTCCCCAACCGTTTATATGTTTTGATAATTGATCCATCGTTATATTTTCTTGTGGCAAACTATTTTTCTTTACTAAATAAGGTTCTAGTGAATAAATATCTGGCGTTTGTTCACCAGCGATTTTCTTGTATAAGAAACGCACTTGAACTTTACCGACTTCAGCTGGATCGGTTGCAGCCGTAGCAGTCCAAGGTGAATTTTCTTTTTGCATGAGTTGTAAATCTTCATTACTTAAGTCAATGCTGTATACTTTTATATCTGTACGACCAGCTTGTTCGAGTGCTTTGACGGCCCCCTTAGCAAACTCATCCCACGAAGCGAAAATAGCTTGTAAATCACCTTTTTTCGGATATTTTTTTAGTAAAGCCTCTACTTGTGTTTGCGTATCAAGTGGTGTGTTATTACTAGCGGTACCAAAGCGTGCAACTTCTTTTATATTTGGATAACGTTTATAAAAAGCATCAATGATAACATTGCGACGTTCCATTGGAGCAAATCCGCCAACCCATACGACGGCGATATTCCCTTGTCCATTCAGATCTTCCGCTAACGTTTTTAATGATTTCCATGCAAGACTATAGTCATCTTGATCAATAATCGTTACGCCTGGTAAGCGTAGGTCGTTATCAAATGCAACTACAGGAATATTCGCTTGTAATGCTTTTTCTACTCCGGGTTTTAGTGCTTCAGAGCGACCGTGATCAATTAAAATACCATCAACTTTTGAATTAATAGCAGTATCTAGATTTGCTACCATTTTTGCTAAATCATTATCAGAATTGTAGACTTGCACACTGCCGCCGAATAGCTCGACTTGTTTTTTGACACCCTCAATATATTGAGAGGAAAAAGTTCCGATGGACATTTGCATAATTAATGCGATTTTTAATGGATTTTTTACTTGGCTTGGAATTTCTGTTTGTAAATGATTTGCTGCTGTAGTAGCTTCTTTCTTCACCGTTTGTTGCTTTTGTGAAGAGATGGCATCTTGTTCATTTGTGCAAGCTGTTAATGCGAGTAAGAGAATAATGAGTACGGTGGAACATAATTTTTTCATGAAAAAATCCCTCCTAAATTAAGAAAAGAGAGGAGGGAGTGAAAATAAAAACGTCTTTTCATATAGAAAAGACGTCTTATCATATTACTCTTATCTTTCAACACAATGTGTTGTAAGAATTAGCACCGTGCCCATAAATGGGTCGGTTGCCGGGCTTCGTAGGGCTCATCCCTCCACCTGCTCTTGATAAGACATCGAATATTTAACTATTTCGAATTATTCCATAAGTGTATGCTGTTGTCAAATGTTTTTTTGTAAATAAAAAATCCCTCTTTACGAGGGATTTTAATGTGGTAAGAAAACTAATTGATAAGCGAACAAGATCCCGAATAAATACACAAGTGGGTGAACAGCACGGAATTGTCCTTTTGCCACTTTCATAAGTGGGTATGAAATAAATCCAAGTGCAATACCTGTTGAGATACTTGATGTAAGTGGCATGCTTAAGATTACTAAAAATGCTGGGAATGCTTCATCGAATGTATCCCAATCGATGTGGCGAACTGAGCCCATCATAAGACTACCAACGATAATTAGTGATGGTGCTGTAATAGCTGAAACGCCAGAAACAGCGCTCACTAACGGTCCGAAGAATGCTGCTAATGCAAATAGAACAGCTACTGTAACAGTTGTTAAACCAGTACGACCACCAGCTGCAACACCAGCAGATGATTCAATGTAAGCTGTTGATGGTGTTGTTCCGAACATAGCTCCAATTGTTGCTGAGAATGAGTCAGATAGAAGAGCTCGTCCTGCTTTTGGAAGCTTTCCATCTTTCATAAATCCACCTTGTTGTGCAACGCCAAGTAATGTTCCAGTTGTATCAAATAGTGTAACAAGGAAGAATGAGAACACAACGCCGTATAATCCGTAGTTAATTACATCAGATACAGCAGTAATTGGATTTGAAACGATAATTCCTTCTGGTAATCCAGGCATTGATGTAACGCCGCTTGAGAATGTTAATTGACCTGTGAAGTAAGCGATAATACCAGTTAATAACATTCCGATAAATAGTGCCCCGTTTATATTTAAAGACATAAGGATAATTGTAATTCCAAGGCCAGCTAATGCTAGTAGAACTGGAGCAGAGTGAAGATCGCCAAGCCCAACTAAGTTTGCATCATTTTTTGTAACAATTCCCGTTAAGCGCAAACCGATAAAAGCAATAAAAAGACCGATACCAGCAGTAAGTGCATGTTTTAAGTTTTCAGGAATTACTTCCATTAATTTTGTACGGAAAGATGTGAATGATAACAAAATTAAAATCATACCTGCTACGAATACAGCAGAGAATGCAATTGCGAAAGTCATGCCTTCATGGGCTTTTACAACAGAATAAGAGAAGTAAGCATTTAATCCCATACCTGGTGCAATTGCGATTGGTAAATTAGTAAAGATCGCCATAAATAATGTTCCGACAACAGCAGCGATAATTGTAGCTGTAAATGCTTGTTCAAAAGGAACACCTGCATCCCCAAGGATGACAGGGTTTACGACAATGATATATGCCATTGTTAAAAAGGTAATAATACCTGCCATAATTTCAGTTTTAATAGAAGTTTTATGTTTTGAAAGGTTAAACATATAAACATCCTTTCTTTTTACGAATAATTTTCACAACAGTTATATATAATATTCGTTTTTTAACTATTTTGCAATAGTTTTGCATAAAAACTTTAGAACAACTCATATTTTATGTCGTAAATTCGAATATTAATCGTAAAACTGTGTGTGCATTGCGGTTCTTTAATGTGTAAGTAGTTTTTTTTATTGTGCGCATTATAAGGGGAAAGGAGTTGAAGGAAGTTATGCCGCAGCAAAAAAACTTTTTAACAATGCCAGCACAACATCAAAATAAACAACCTGGTATTGAATCGTTAATGAATCCTCTTCCAAAGTTTGAAGATCCAAATTATAAAGGAAGTGAAAAGTTAAAAGGAAAGAATGTATTAATTACAGGAGGAGATAGCGGGATTGGAAGAGCTGTTTCTATCGCTTTTGCAAAAGAGGGAGCAAATATTGCGATTGCTTATTTAGATGAGGACGAAGATGCAACTGAGACGAAACAACTTGTGGAAAAAGAAGGCGTGAATTGTGTATTATTGCCGGGAGATTTGAGTAATGAACAACATTGTAAAGAGATTGTAGAAGAGACCGCCCAGCAGCTAGGGGGGCTAAATGTTCTTGTGAATAACGTCGCACAGCAATATCCGCAGCAAGGACTAGAGTATATTACAGCGGAACAGCTAGAAAAAACGTTCCGTATTAATATTTTTTCTTATTTTCATGTTACAAAAGCAGCCCTCTCTCATTTAAAGCAAGGGGATGTAATTATAAACACGGCATCTATCGTTGCGTATGAAGGAAATGAAACGTTGATTGATTATTCTGCAACGAAAGGAGCAATTGTCGCTTTTACAAGATCGCTATCTCAGTCGTTAGTACAAAAAGGAATTCGTGTAAATGGTGTTGCACCAGGCCCAATTTGGACTCCGCTTATTCCATCTAGTTTTGATGAGAAAAAAGTATCACAGTTTGGGAGCAATGTTCCTATGCAAAGGCCTGGTCAGCCGTATGAATTAGCGCCTGCATATGTATATTTAGCGTCTAGTGATTCGGCATATGTAACGGGACAGATGATGCATGTAAATGGTGGAGTAATTGTGAATGGATAGTTTTCATTTATAAGAGCAAAGTAAAGTTAATTGTATTTATCCCGCATTAACGGGCAGTAAAATTCCACCTCAAAATTCAGGTGGAGCACAGAAGTTAGGTGGGAGATTAACTGCCCGTAAATGCCCGATTGGTGAAGGCTAATAATCAGTGGGGGATGAACAAAACCCCCACTGATTAAAATTTCACTTTATCCCGCTATTTGCGGGCAGTAAGACCCCTACCTAACAATTCGGTGAATACAAGGAAGTTAGGTGGGAGATAAATGTCCGTAAATGCTCGATTGGTGAAGGCTAATCCTCAGTGGGGATGGACAAAATCCCAAGCCGAGTAAAGTTTCACTTTATTATGATGTTAGTGCTAGGGAGGATTTAGATGAAGAAAGTATGGTTTATCGTAATCCTATTTTTCTGCCTGCCAGCTAGCGTTTTTGCTAATACAGATCATTTAATATTAGTTAACCTTACGACGAATCAGCTGTCTTTTTTTGAAGATGGAAACTATACTAAAACATTTCCGATAACGACAGGAAAAGACAGGACCCCGACGCCTGAGGGTAATTTTTGTATTATAACTAAATATAAAAATAAAGAATACCATCGTAAAAAAATAGCTGGGGGTGCTCCGAATAACCCTCTCGGTACGAGGTGGTTAGGTCTAGATAAAAAGGAATATGCAATTCATGGAACAAATCGGGAATGGACGATTGGAAGCAGGGAGTCGAATGGTTGTATTCGCATGCACGATCGGGACATACAATGGTTATACGACCGGGTACAATTACAGACGAAAGTAATTATTTCTCGTTTTCATACGGGTCCCGAATATGAAGCGTATAAGCTTGGTTATCGGGTTGTGAGTTGGAATGGTCGTAAAGTAGAAGAAGAACAAATTGGAATGCTTACGTTAGTAGATCGTGTAAATATATATTGGCAAGAACCAAATGGACAATTGACGAAAGTAAAAACGGTATTGCCAAATGAAAAATATACAGTGTATTCAAAACGAAAAGATGGAACCTATTATATAGGAAACAATTTGTATATTGTAGATGTAACGGGAGAAAAAATTCGTTATGAGCAATTACCTTATTCGATTTTAAGTAACATATATAAAAGGAAATATAATGTTCCATAATAGCTACCGTGTATAGGCGGTAGCTTATTTGTGATGAAGTTTAGTTGGTTTTAATGATTTCATACCAATCGCGCGCCTGTAAATAGTGAGATAAAAAAATTGAAACAGCAACTATTATGTTTTGCTGAATATAATACAGTACAGACTGGGGGGCGGTCACATTATGAAAAGTGAATTTGCATTTAAAATTTTCTTAATCACGACTTGTTTATTTATCGTGTATTTATATGCGTTACTCGTCTTCTCCTTTTATGTTCCATATATTGATTTAATATTGTTCGTTGGATTTATTTGGGCATTTGTTAAAGCGAGGGAAGGGGAGAAGAGTGTATATCGGCGCATTACTTTATGCGGGACGGTCCTTCTCGTTATTTTGTACTTTTTTATGATGCATGATGTTTGGAGAGGAATGTAAAAAAGCATACGACTAATCGTATGCTTTTACGTTTAATATTTCGGTTTAAATGTATGACAACACGTTTCTACACTCGTTGTTACAGAACTTTCAAGCGTCTCGTTTGTTAAAGTAGCGTTTGTATATGAACTGTTTTCAATTTGACCTGCTTCTTGTGCATCAGGTTGAACAACGATTGCACTTGCTTGACAAAGGTTACCTTGTCCCCAAAATGAGCAATTGGAAACAGAGCATTTCACTTCTGGCATAAAACCCCCTCCTCATACATTAGTGTGGGATTTTACGCCCATTTCATGTATAGAAGGAGTTTCCTTTTCTTATTATTTTTTCGTTTGCTCAAGCCACTCTTTTAATTTGTCTTCCGGTTGTTCGCCGCTAATACGGCTCACTTCTTTACCGTCTTTAAAATGAATGATTGTTGGAGTTCCTTTAATTTTATATTCATCCCAAGGAGCATCTAATTTTTCAATATCCATAACTTTCATATCAACATTCAAGTCTTTAGCCATTGGTACTACGATAGGAGATAATTTTTGGCAATGAACGCAAGATGTTTGATAAAAGTATACTGTTTCTTCTTTTTTCTCTTTTAAATTCTTTTGGAGATCTGAAAGAGAGATTTTATTTGTGTAGTAGTCAGAACCATCTGTTTGACTAGTAGCATTATCAATTTTTTGGCTTGTTGAAGCATTTTTTTCTTCCATTTGTGTTACAGCGAAAATTGCTGCAAACAAGGCGATAATAATACCGCCAAATATAAGCATTTTTTTCATTCTTTCATCTCCTTATTTGTTTTTAATTACGATGAAGCTACAAACAGCGATTGTGATAAAGCCGATAAGTGCTAAAAACGGGATTGTCACAAAGCCGAACCAGTTTATGTATTCTCCCGTACAAGGTACGCGGCCGCAAGCTGCCCCAGCAGCTGAAAATGCTGCGATTTTTTGAATTGCATAGTGATATAAAGAAATACAAGCACCAATACTTGCGATTGGTAAAGAATAACTTGCAATGCGATAGTCTTTCTTTACTACAGCGATACCGAGCCATAAAACAAATGGATACATAAAAATACGTTGATACCAACAAAGGACACAAGGCTCAAATTTCATAATTTCGGAAAAGTATAGACTTCCTAATGTAGCAATAAACGAAGCTCCCCATGCAGCAAATAAAGCATACTCTTGCTTTTTTTCTCGTCCCATATTTTATACCTCACTTATAATAGTTACATACTAAATTATAGTATGAAGTAGTAGGGAAAAGAAAGAAAAATATGTTTATCAATAAAAGTTTTATAAGGAGAAACTTTTATTGATATAAACATTTTAAAAAAGCGCTATTCTCATAAAGAGAATAGCGCTATATTTTACATTTGAATTTGCTCTACTTCTTCTACATGTGACTTTTGGGATGCGTGGTCAATATATTGAAATAGGAGCTGCAATTGTTTATCAACTTCTGGTAGTTCTTTACTGTATTGATAAGCGTGTAAAAAATGCTCAATACGCTTAGAAAATAATTGATCGTTCGTTTGAACCATGAGAACGAGTAATTTATCCCAATTACAGCAATACGTGTAATAGAGAGCTTTATCATAGTCGTTATATGTTTGCACTGTGTACCCTCCTTACCGAGGAGTTATATATAGTGTGTGACAAGTAAGGAGAAATACACTTGAAAGAATTTGTTAAGAAAAAAGGTGAATGAAAAGAGAAAAACGAGGGATTTCCTCGTTTTTATGCTTTTGGCATTGGCGTAGGTGTTGGCTTGCCATACCCTTCTTTGTATTTATTGTCGATATAGTTACGAATTTCGAGCGTTGATTTTCCTTTTTGTTTCATGGAAGCCGATTCAACCGCGATTTCTAGGCAGTTGACACAAGTTGTTGCGTGGGAATCCCAAACAACTTCACCATTCTTTTTAATTTCACGAATAAAGCAGTTTTTATTGTTTTTATGTCCTACAGTCTCACCGCAACCGCAGTAACATGGAATCCAATCTAATAGCTCTGCATTTTGTCCAGCGACAGTGTAGATATCTTTCATTTGCGGATCAAGCTTGTCTAGGAAGGTAGGGAGTGTGTCGACTCCTTTTGTCTTTTCTTGAATATCAGCTTGCTGAGTATGTGATGCGTGGTCATGCTCTTCTTTTGATTCAGAAGATTTTTTGTCATTTGTACTAGTACTCCCGCATCCAACAAGAATTAGGCTCAGTACTGCAAGTAAAGAAAATACATACTTTTTCATTCGCTTGTCCCCTTTACAAATGTATTAACCAAATTGTATCAAATATCATGGTGTGTCGGGTGAAGATTTTTTCGACTGATTTTTGAAGCGCCATCGTAGTGAATGGAATAGAAATAAAATTGGTATATAAGCGTATACAATATATAAACCAGCTTGAGACAGTACTGTATTTAATGTATTGATACTTTCACGGTTTGTGAAAAATAAGGATGAAATAAATATAGCTGCAATAAAAAATGGAAGTGTAATTTTAAATGGTACGTGAAAAGACCTTTTACTAATGCAACAAGAAGACCAAATTGTTAAACAAAGATTAGGTAAAATAATAAGATACCACATGAAAATAATGATGTACTCAAACCTTTGGATAAAAGGAATCTTTATGATTTTTAGCATTGTTAGTGTTGGCCAAATTGTATGATGCAGTTGTCCTTGGCTATAGTACATAAGGGAAACGATGGCTAGTATTACGTATAGAATTGTTGTAAAAGCAATACCACCGTGCGCCCATTTATTTAATGATTTTTCTTTTTTTATAAATGGATAAAAAACAAGAATTGCTTCAAATCCAAGAAATTCTAATGCAGATGATTTCGCTGCAGTTAGAATTTCTAAAGGTGAATGAGTTAGAATTGGGAGAATGTTACGGACATGCGCGTATTTCATTGGGAAAACTAAGAAAAATAGGACGAAAATCGGTATTACGACGCCCCAAAAACATATTCCTGTTACAGAGCGAAAACCACCTTTAATTACGTAGTAAGTCACAAGTAAAAATAATAAAGTTAATTTCCACGGTTTAATTGTAGGGAAGACCCAAACTTGAATGACTTCAATATATGTACGAAGGACAGTAAGGCAAAATAATAGAAGGTATGCAGCAAAGCATACGGACAAAAATGTTCCAATCCACTTTCCGAAACATGTCGTATGAATATTCATTAAATCATTATCTTTTTCTAACATTTTAAGCATGCAAAATAGCACGATATGAGTTGCAATGCCCGCAACAATAAGAGAAATCCAAGAATCATAACCGGCATATTGCGCAATAATCCTTTGGTATCCTAACACACCTACTCCAATTTGAAGGGAGTGTAATAGAAGAAATGTGAAATAAGGGGAAACAGTATGTGTTTTATCTTGTCCAGCCATTACAGCACCTCACTATTCTCCGATACCAGATTGCACGACATTGATTTGCACATGAACAGCAACGTCTACATTAGGGTACATTTCTTGAATTTGTTTTATAGTCCATTTTCTTGAATGACTACGAATTTCTTCTTGTATACCTATCGGATCGATTTCTTTTTCTTGGAATTGTTTTATTAATTCGTTTAAATGCTTCTCAAGCGTTTTTTCTACATGTTTTTTTACGTAAGTTATATTTTCGTGCTTTGCTAAATCGAGCCAGTCGGGAGCATTTTTTATAAGTCCGTTTAACTTTAAGTGGATGTTAACTTTCGGAATGTCACCGTTTTGGGAAAGAGAACAAAAACTTTTCCCGGATAAGTTTTGAGTAGCGATCAATCCTTTATGCTTACCTTGACGTATCGGAACTTCGTAACGACCATTTTTAGTTGGATTAATGAGTAGTTTTAATAAAAAAGATCCTTTTTTATCTGTGTACATAACCACTTTATCCTTTTTTAAAAAAGCAATTCCTTTAATGGAAGCAGACTTGTCTTCATCAACTTTAATATAAGGAAGAAATGGATCGCATCCAGATGAATAAAAGTTATATAAAAAAATATTTAAAGCTGTCCGAGGGATTGTCTCGGTTTCTATATTTTGCTCCAGTAAATCAGATAGATATAGCGATCCATTCGTTTTGACATGTTTAAGTAATTCTTCTGTTGAACCATCTACAAGCGCTAGTTGCACATCTCGGCCAATATTAGGATCACGTTGTAAGTTGTTAATAACATCCCCAATTCCACGTTCACCAAATGATTTTCCAAATAGGACAACACGCATTTGACCTACAGCGATCGTATGTGGTGATTTGGCGTTTAGAAGTGAAGAAATTGTTTCAATTGTATCTGCGGTAGTTGACTGAGTTTCTGGTTTTGATTGAACGCCTTTTGTGTAATCGGGATATAAGATTGTCCCGCGAAATTTTTTATCTTTCGTTATATCAAATCCACCTATATGAATCATTCGCTGTGTGTCTACTATATTCGGTTGTGTACAGCCGGATTGGAAAATTAAAATGATAATGGCAAAGCATAATAAAGTATTTTTCATTTCTCTTCACCATCATGTTTTTCTTTCGCTTTGTTTGGATCATAGCGCCATTTCTTTTTTGGTCTTAGAAAAGAGGCACGTCCTGCAGTTTGACTAAATGGCAAGCGAAAGAGACCTTCTGCCGTTCCTAAACCGCGAAATGGATATAGAGGTAATAAATAAGGTGATCCAAGTGATTTTAAGCGAATTAAATGAGCTAATATGAGTACGAATCCTACAATGAGACCTAAGCCCCCAAATGCACCAGCTAAAAGAATAAGTGGAAATCGTAGTATCCGGATAGTAGAAGACATTTTTACAGTTGGTGTTGTAAAAGAAGCGAGTGCTGATAAAGCAACTGCAATTAATAAAATGGTACTCGTTAAAGCAGCCTGAACAGATGCTTGGCCAATTACAATCCCGCCAACGATACCGATTGTTTGTCCAACTTTTGTAGGTAATCGTGCTCCAGCTTCACGGAGCAATTCGATTGTGATTTCTAAAAAAAGTGCTTCTAAAATGGGCGGAAAGGGTACATTAGCTCTTGAAAAAATAATCGGACCTAGTAAATCCGCAGGAATCATTTGATAGTGATACGTTAATACAGCTGTATAAATAGCTGATGAAAATAGCGAGAATGCTGCTCCGAAAAAGCGAACCATTCGAAGAAATGAGCCTGCTATCCATGGTAAATAATAATCTTCTGGAGAGACGAAGAAATCGAGTAATGTCGCTGGTCCAGCTAATGCGTAAGGTGAACCGTCTGTTAAAATGACGACTCCTCCATTCAATAATGCATAAACGGAGCGATCTAAACGCTCTGTAGGAAGTAAAACAGGGAAGGGAGAGTTGCTGTTATCACTAATAAACTGTTCAATCATAGTTGCATCGAAAGGAACATCAAAGTCAATGTCTTGTAAGCGCTGCATCGCAGTATTAACGTGCTGCTCATTCGTAATATCTTCGATGTAAGCAACTACGACTTTTGTTTTTGATATAGAACCAACTATAACTTCTTTGAAAACTAATTGTTCTGTGACGATATTTCGCCGAAGTAAGTGTATATTTGTATCGATATTCTCAACAAATCCGACTTTTGGACCGATGACACTATATTCATTTTCAGTATCGTTATATAGCCGTGTACCTAAAACGGAACTTTCAGCACGAATAAGTGCATATTCTGCGATTTGAGAATCATTTTTTAGTTGTATAAGTACATACCCACTTAATAATTTTTCACGAATGTCATCAATAGTAGGGCCAGTGATAATCTCCTCAAGTGTGACGATATTTGCTATATCACTTATATTTTCAATGTGATCTAATTCTCTTTTTATAGGTGTTAAAATGAATCGATTAATGAGGAGTGATTCAGCCGTAGATTTATAGTAAAACAAACATAATGTCCCATCTTCTACGATGTTATAAGAAACGAAATCACTCGATTCTTTCATAGTATGGATAAACTCTGGAATGGAACAGATTGTTTTTTTCTTCTTTTTAGACGATAAACGAAACATTTTCTCACCCCTTACTACATCATTTTCTTATGTTAGTTTTTGGGAAAGACGGGAATTTATACTTGAAAATTGAAAGTTCATAAAGAAAAGGAAGAGTATTGAATATCTCTTCCTTTTTGACAGGCTAATTTGTTTTCTTTTCTTTAATAGACTTCACTAATTTAATCATTTCTGCCCGTATATCTTCTTTTTTAACACTTAATTTTTCCGCAATTTGTTTAATATCCATCCCATCTTTTTTCATTTTTAGTACATCGTCAAGAGGGGTATTACTTTTTTGAGAGATGATTGTTAACACGGTAAGTTGGCGTAAGCCGATGTTATATTCTTTCATTTTTTGTTTCAGTCCATCTGGTGTGGACTTTTGCATATTTGCTAATTTTTGCAGTAGTGCTTTTTTCGTTTCTTTATTCATATGATGCTTTTTCAATTTACTTGGGTCTACACCGAAATGCTCGGCTGTTTTCTCCCAAGATTTATTTTGCTTATAGTAAGCTAAAACGTCCTTAATTTCTTTTTTACTTATTCTTGCAATGTGGGCAGCTTTCCAAATTTCATGTTTATTATAGCCGAGTTTTTCGAGCGACTGCATTTCTTCTTCTGAAATAGGCTTATGATGGTGCATTGTTACTTCTTTTGGCGTGGCAGCGGAAGCAGGAAAGACAGATATCCCGCACAATAATGCTGCCATAGTCATACTTACTGCGATTTTCTTGTACATATAAACTCCTCCTAGATGGGTAATGTGGAAAACTTACACATATCATTTCCATAAAATGTGAAAAACTTGTGAACAAGTTAAGTTTTTTTATTCACAGTATAAAAAGAAGTTTTTCATGGTTTTCCAACATAAAACATTGATTAATAGTGAAAAACTAGGTTATAATCGAAATTGAAAATCAATATCAATGACGGATTTATACATATAGATAAAAATAAGGGAGAGAAAAATATGACTACATATACTTCCATCGCAAACGTTATTAAAGAAAGACGTTCTGTTCGTACATTTACAAATAAAGCAGTAGAAAAAGAGCTATTAATTGAACTATTGAACGACGCAACATGGGCACCGAATCATAAACACCGTGAACCATGGAATTGTAAATTATACATTGGAGAAGGCCGTCAGAAATTAGTAGACGCAGTACTAAACTCTTTCACAGAAGAAGAAAGAGCAAAACGCGGCAAAACTTTATCTGATCGTTTCTTAAGCACACCTGCACAAATCGTTGTTTACATTAATGAAGATCCGCGTCAAATTCAACGTGACGAAGATTACGCTGCAACATGTGCATTTATGCAAAACTTCCAATTACTTGCTTGGGAACGCGGCTTAGGGTGCGTTTGGAAATCAGGTGGATTAAACTACAATCCACTATTTATAGAAGGAATTGGTTTAACAAGAGGTCAACGCATCATTGGAATTCTTCATATCGGCTATTTCGATAAAGCACCAGAAGGAAAAGCGCGTACACCGATTACGGAGAAGATGGAGATTATTGAGGGTTAATTAGAAAGAGGCATTCTCGTTTTTTAAGAGGGTGTCTTTTTATTATGCAATCAATCCTCATGAAAGCTTGTTCCTCATCATACACTTTCTTAAGGGAAAGTGTAAGGAGGGAAAATAATGAGAGCAAGTGATGATAAAGCACTACAATATGCGATTGCTGAAATTACGGAAATTGCGACTGGATTTGGTCTTGATTTTTATCCGATGCGCTATGAAGTATGTCCAGCGGAAATTATCTATACATTTGGTGCATATGGGATGCCGACGAGGTTTTCGCATTGGAGTTTTGGAAAGCAATTTTTCAGAATGAAATTACAATACGATTTAGGACTTAGTAAAATTTATGAACTCGTTATTAACTCTAATCCATGTTACGCCTTTTTATTAGATACGAATTCTTTAATTCAAAATAAATTAATCGTGGCGCACGTTTTAGCACATTGTGATTTCTTCAAAAATAATATTCGTTTTTCTAATACGAAACGCGATATGGTTGAGAGTATGGCAGCGACAGCAGATCGTGTGAAGGCGTATGAACATAAGTATGGAAGAGAAGAGGTAGAAACATTTTTAGATGCCGTACTTGCCATTCAAGAACATATTGATCCATCGCTTATGCGTCCGAAACTTGCATGGAGTATTGAAGATTTAGAAGAGGATGTAGAAAAGAAAAAGATATCACAGTACGATGATTTATGGAATTTAGATGATCGAAACAAAAAGAGAGAACGACCTAATATGCATAAAAAGAAGAAAATCCCACCGCAGCCAGAAAAAGATTTACTCCTCTTTATTGAAGAATATAGCCGTGAGCTAGAAGAGTGGCAGCGCGACATATTAACGATGATGCGTGAAGAAATGTTATACTTCTGGCCACAGCTTGAAACGAAGATTATGAATGAAGGTTGGGCTTCCTTCTGGCATCAACGCATACTTCGTGAAATGGACTTAACATCTGGTGAAGCAATTGAATTTGCGAAATTAAATGCAGGTGTCGTACAGCCATCAAAAACAAGTATTAATCCATACTACCTCGGTATTAAAATGTTCGAAGATATTGAAGAGCGCTATAACAACCCGACAGAAGAAATGAAACGACGCGGTGTGAAACCTGGTTCTGGTCGTGACAAAATCTTTGAAGTACGGGAAATTGAATGGGATGTATCGTTCCTAAGAAACTATTTAAATAAAAAACTTGTAATGAGAGAAGATATGTACTTATTCCAGCGCCAAGGAAAAGAATATAAAGTAATTGATAAAGAATGGGAGCATGTACGCGATCAACTCGTAAATATGCGTACAAATGGAGGTTTCCCGTACTTAGTAGTAGAAGATGGAGACTACTTAAAGAATGGGGAATTGTACATTAAACATAGCTATGAAGGAATTGAGTTAGATTTAAAATACTTAGAAAAAGTATTACCGTATCTTCATCAGCTATGGGGAAGAACAGTGCATATGGAATCGATTGTGGAGAGTAAGGGCGTTGTGTTTTCTTATGATGGGAAAATGGTGCATCGGAAGTATGTGTGATGAAAAGAACGGACATAGAAATGCTATGTCCGTTCTTTTTTATTATATGGAGTTTTTGTTTACCAAACAGGTCGTATGCTCGATGATAATTTTCCTGTATTTTCTTTAGTAACGAATGTTGTTAAATCCTCTTTAAGCATTTGCATTCGTTCTGCACCTATGTTTGCAATCCATCGTTGTTCTATTTCAGCTACTATTTCTTCTTTTGCTTTCATTACTGCTAAACCACGCTCGGTTAAAACAATAATTTTACCTCTTTTATCAGTAGGATGCGTTTGGCGCGTGACATAACCACTGTTCTCAAGAGAATCTACCATTTTACTTATGGCTTGTTTTGAAACCCCTAAATATTCAGCTAGTTCTATACCGGTTGCTCCATTAGGAAGGATGCGTTTGAACATAAAACCATGCGCTGGCCTAATATCTTCAAATCCCAATTCACTTAATTTGTCATGTAGTTCAGTAATTAATGTGCTGAAGGATAATGATAAAAGTGAAGTGAGATCTAATTCGTTAAATATTTGATGCTCCATGTATATAACCTCCTTACTTATAGTCAATCAAATTGACTATATAATAGTGATAGAACAAATAATGATTTATCTAAATAAAATCAATGAATTATGGAGGTTTCACATGGTTAATATCGTTAAAATTAGAGGGAGTGTATTTGCACCGTATGCTTCGCTGAAACCTATTCAGGATCCTGCGACGGGAAGAGTGTTTGAATATGCCGGAGATGCACGGGAGTTTACACCGTGCGCTGTGAACACAAAGCGTTCAAGATTAGAACAAGAAGTGAATATTGATTTTTATAAAAGAGAGATTTTCACATATGCAGATGCTTGTATCGTCACTGTGAAAATTACAAATCCAGATGGCTCAATTGAGTATCAAAAAGGAGAAACAAGTACAGAAAACATTGCATGTACAAATATTGTATGGAGTGAAGATGAAGTTTCATTTGAAATGAGAGCAAGTGCAAGTAATCCGTTAAACGCGGCAGCACCTGCAGCTGATTATTTTTTGACTATACGAGTTAATGAAAGTGGTACTGTGCATGTTGAAGGTTTACATGATGGTTTTCCTTGCTATGAATTTTATAAACAAATCGACTTTGGTTCATTTGAATTAATATATACACATGATTTCAGGAAAACGGATGATACCCCAGCAGCACTAGCTGGAGAAATGGAATATAGCTTTAAAACGAAAATCTAGATATAAATATAGCGCTATTTTTTAGAAGGAAGTAGCAAACGTAAAAGAGAAAGCTATTGGTTCTAGGATTGAAATTGTGGTCTATTTTATTCAATAGTATGCAGTATATAAAATTAGAATTACAGGGGTGTTTCTTATGACGAATATCGTTAAAATTAGAGCCAGTGTATTTATTCCAGTGTCTTGGACGGAACCGAGTAAGGATGTACAAACAGGAAGAGTAATCCAATTCGAAGGTGATTCACGTGAATTTACACCACATGCGGTAAATACTATGCGCTCTAGAGTTGAGCAAGAGGTAGTAGTGGACTTTTATAAAGAAGAAGTGTTTTCATATGCAAACACGGGTATTACGACAGAGAAGATTACAAATCCAGATGGTTCTGTGAATAAAAGAACAGGAAAAGCGAGTACTGAAAATATTGTGTGTACGGATATTTCATGGAATTCTGATGGTGTGCAATTTAAAATGAGTGCAAGCGCTAGTAATCCGTTAAATGTGTATGCCCCTCCTGTGGACTATTTATTAACTGTATGTGTGAACAAGGATAGTAGTATCGATACTCAAGGAGAACATGATGGATTCCCTTGTTTCGAATTTTATAAGCAAGTAGATTTCGGTTCATTTGAACAAATTTATACACATGATTTTAGAGAAACTGGTGATACACCTGAAGCGTTAGGTGGAGAAATGGATTATAGTTTTACAAAGAGATTATAGGAAGTATGATAATAAAACGGTTGATTCTTTCGTTCGTTCGTAAATGGAATGAATTAATTGGACTATCCAGCAGTGTAGTTGAGCAATGCAAAAGCCAATAAAGTTAGTGGCTTTTGCATTTTTATTATACTCTAAGAGGTTTCAAAAAAACAAACAACTTTACAATATACCCTTAAGGGTATATGATATTATACAAAGTTACAAAGTAATGTATAATATAGTTATAATTACGGAGGTGATCTACAGTGGAATATAATCAAGATATGAAAAATAGATTGAAACGTATTGAAGGTCAAGTGCGTGGTGTGCTTCGCATGATGGAAGAGGGAAAAGATTGCCGAGATGTTATTACACAGTTAACTGCATCCCGTTCTGCACTTGATCGTACAATTGGACTCGTTGTTGGAACAAATTTAGAGCAATGTTTGCGCGAGCAGTTTGAAACAGGTAATGGTTCAAATGAAGAGTTAATTAAAGAAGCCGTTCAATTACTTGTAAAAAGCCGATAATCTGTCAAACATATGTGTTGACAGATTTTCAAAAACATTTTATTATACCCCTACAGGTATATATATTCTGATTAGGGAGGAAATGATTATGAGTATAAAAGTTGATATGAATTTAGACTGTAAAGGCTTGGCTTGTCCGATGCCAATTGTGAAGACAAAAAAGGCGATGGAAGGATTGGCATCAGGACAAGTTATTGAAATAGAGGCGACGGATAAAGGATCGACGTTAGATATACAAAGTTGGTCAAATAAAGTAGGGCATCAATATATTGGAACGAAACAAGAGGGAGATATATTAAAGCATTATGTACGAAAAGCCCATGAACATGAAGTAAATGAAGTTGTGAAGTATCCTCATACAATTACGAATGGGGAATTGCAAAATAAATTATTAAGTGGTGAAGAGTGCACTGTATTAGATGTTCGTGAAGAAGCGGAATTCGTCTTTGGTCATATTCCATCCGCAATTTCGGTGCCGTTAGGTGAATTAGATAGTGCTATGTTAGACAGTGCGAAACCAATTTATGTTGTTTGCCGAACTGGTAACCGTAGTGATGTAGCTTGCCAAGTGTTGAAAGAGAGAGGTTTTTCAAACGTGAAAAATGTTATTCCAGGTATGTTAGAGTGGCAAGGAAATATAGAAAAATAAAATTTTTTAAATATAAATATACCTCAGGGGGTAATTGAATGAGTGTTAAACTGTTACAAGCAAAAGATGTCGCAGAGAAAGTTTTATTCGGAGAATTGTTTATTTTAGATGTTCGTAATGAAACGGACTATGAAGATTGGAAAATTGAAGGGAAACAAGTTTCTTCTATAAATAAACCGTATTTTGACTTATTAGATGGTGTAGATCATATTGTAGATGAATTGCCGAGGGAGAAAGAAATTTTAGTCGTATGTGCGAAAGAAGGTTCTTCGCAGTTTGTCGCAGAGCAATTGTTACATGCCGGATTCAATGATGTTTATTATTTAGCTGGTGGTATGAAAGTTTGGAGTGAATATGTAAAGCCGTTAAAAGTAGGAGATGTACAGGGCGGAGGAAGTGTATATCAATTTAACCGTCTTGGAAAAGGCTGTTTATCTTATATGATCGTCTCAAACGGTGAAGCAGCAGTTATTGATGCAGTCAGAACGGTTGAAGCATATGAATATTTTGCGGAAGAGCATGGCGTTACTATTACGAATGTCATGGATACACATTTACATGCAGACCATATTTCTGGAGGACGTAGGTTAGCTGAAAAAGTAGGTGGTACGTATTGGTTACCTCCAAAAGATGCGGAGGAAGTCGTTTTCTCATATAAACCGCTTGTTGAAGGATCTGTTATTACGGTGGGGGGTACCAAAATTGAAATTGATGCATTATACTCACCGGGGCATACGATTGGAAGTACATCATTTATTGTAGATGATTCCTATTTATTATCAGGTGATATTTTATTTGTAGATTCAATTGGCCGTCCAGATCTTGCTGGGAAGGCTGAAGATTGGGTGAGTGATTTACGAAATACGTTATATAAACTTTATAAGGAACTGTCTCAAGATTTAATTGTTTTACCGGCTCATTATTCAAAAATAAGTGAAATGGACGACAGAGGCATTGTGAATGCGCATTTACAAGATTTATTTAAGGAGAATGTAGGGTTAAATATTGTTGATGAGGGAGAGTTTCGTAAAACTGTGACAGAGAACTTACCGCCTCAGCCGAATGCTTATGAAGAAATTCGTCAAACGAATATGGGTAAGATTTATCCGAGTGTGGAAGAAGAGCGTGAAATGGAGATTGGCCCAAATCGTTGTGCAGTTCATGATTCATTATAAAATAACAAACTGGAGGAATAGATGATGAATGTAAAACAAGTATTAGATGCCAAAGGTTTAGCATGTCCAATGCCGATTGTAAGAACGAAGAGAGCGATGGATGCTTTACAAACTGGAGAAGTATTAGAAGTACATGTAACAGATAAAGGATCAGTAAAAGATATTCCAGCATGGTCAAAAACAGGCGGTCATGAAATAGTAAAGCATAATATAGAGGACGATGTACTGAAGTTTTGGATTAAGCGTAGTGAAGAACTAGTTTTGTAAAGGCGGAGAGGTTGGTTATATGAATACAATATTAAGTACGCCTTTCATTGTACTTGCTGCATGGTTTGTTATTTCGCGTTTTTTACCGGTGAAAGGTGTTCAAAATATAAATGGAAAAGAATTAAAGAGTATAGTGGGAAAACAGGGAAAACAATTTGTCGATGTTCGTACAGTAGGTGAATATAGAGGAAATCATATGAAGGGATTTCAGAATATCCCGCTAAATGAGTTAGCTAGTAGAGCAAATCAATTAGATAAAAATAAGGAAATAATCGTTATTTGTCAGAGCGGGATGAGAAGTAAGCAAGCAGCAAAAGTATTAAAGAAATTAGGATTTCAGCGCATTATAAATGTTTCAGGCGGTATGAACGTTTTGTAAGGGGAAAGTAGTATCAGGTGTAGCTAGATAATTTGAGCCTTTTTACAATTTTTAAAATACCCCTACAGGTAATTAGGAGGAGAACAACATGGAACAACAGAAGAAAACAACAATCGTTTTATTTAGCGGAGATTATGATAAAGCGATGGCTGCTTATATTATTGCGAATGGTGCAGCAGCGTATGATCATGAGGTGACTATTTTTCATACTTTCTGGGGTTTAAATGCCCTTAGGAAAGATGAGCATGTGAAAGTAAAGAAAACGTTTATAGAGAAAGTGTTTGGAAAAATGATGCCGCGCGGCGCTGATAAGATGGGATTATCAAAAATGAATTTTGCTGGTATGGGGCCAAAGATGATTAAAGGCATTATGAAGAAGCATAATGCGATGCCTTTGCCAGATTTAATTGATATGGCGAAAGAACAGGGAGTTAAACTTGTAGCTTGTCAAATGACAGTAGATTTATTAGGGTTAAAAGAGGAAGAGATTATGGAAGGGGTAGAGTTTGCAGGAGTAGGTGCATATTTAGCAGATGCTTCGGATGGGAATGTGAATTTATTTATTTAAATCACCTTCTTTTTAGAAGGCAGGGGATACAATATGAGTTTAACAGTACTACTTTTTATTATTGGTTTTATAGGATCATTTATTTCAGGAATGGTTGGTATTGGCGGTGCAATTATTAATTATCCGATGATCTTATACATTCCAGTATTGCTAGGATTTGCTGGATATACATCACATGAAGTAAGTGGTATTACAGCGATTCAAGTATTCTTTGCAACTTTTGCAGGCGCGTGGGCGTATAGGAAAAGTAACGATATGGATAAAACTTTAGTTGTGTATATGGGAGCTAGTATATTAATAGGAAGCTTTGTAGGTAGCTTTAGTGCGAATCTATTAAATGAGCATGCTGTAAACGTTGTTTACACATTACTAGCTACTATTGCGGCTATTATGATGTTTATACCGAAGCGAAGCAATCGTAAGGGGACAGAAGGAATTACGTACAATAAGTGGCTCGCTAGTTTGCTAGCGTTTATTGTAGGAAGTGTTTCCGGCATTATTGGGGCTGGTGGTGCGTTTCTTTTAGTCCCGATTATGCTAGTTGTTTTAAAACTACCGATACGTACGACAATAGCCACATCTATCGCTATTACTTTTATTTCCTCGATAGGAATTACTACTGGGAAAGTGATTACTGGACAAATAGTTGTTATTCCGGCTCTTATCGTTGCGATAGCAAGTTTATTTGCCGCTCCGCTTGGGGTGAGAGTAGGGAAGAGAGTGAATCAAAAAGTTTTGCAATACGTATTGTCTACTTTAATTGTAGGAACTGCGATAAAGATGTGGGTTGATATGATATCGAAATAAAAAGATGGTGCTTTTGTAGCACCATCTTTTTATTTACGCCCAAATAACTTTCATTAAGTTCTTATATTCATCGTTTGCCAGTTTATATAGCATTCTCGTATGTTCAAAGACAAGTGCGGGATTAAAGTTTGGTTCTGAGAATGCAAGAGATGTTGAAATATCAATTGCATTTTGTTTGTTTAGCGTGAATTTTGCAAATCGATAAGATGTGTTTAATTCATTGATGACATGTAAAATATCATTTGTTGATGTTGAATCAGGTACAAGAGCAACATTGAAGCAGTATATATCCACAGCAGGATGTTCGCTTTGGAAAGCAGCGATAAGCTGAATTTTTGCGCCAGCTTCTGTTTCTAATCCTACTGAAAAATGTACCGAACCATCATTTTCATCTATATTTTCTTCCATGTATATATCGTTTGATTTTAAGTACTCTTTAAAATCTGAAATGTTATGTTTTACTGCAGCTTTCATATGTGTGAGCCCCCTGGTAATTGGAATAGATTACTATTATTTATTATAATTTAAAAATATTAAAAAAGATAGTTGGAAAGTTCTGATTTTTTGTTTTGGAAGCATTAAAAAGAAGCAGTGCTCTACCTCCATAGAGCACTGCTTCACTTTATTCATTGTTATTAGACGATGTTTCTGTATCTTCACTGTTATTCTTATTTTGAGTTTCATCGTTACTCGATTCGCGTTCACTCGTATTTTTAGACGTAGATTCTTTTGTTTTCTCTGAGCTTGTTTTTTTCGAATCAGAATCAGATTTTGTATAGGCAGGTAGTCCAAGGTGACTACGAAGTTCATTTGTAACATTAGCTAATTCTTTTTTATCTGGATTGTAGTAGTAAGTTCGACCACCACCAGCTGACTTACTACATGTATCATCACCTTTTGCCATGTAACAATCTTCACCTTCAATTTGTAATTTCTCAATTGAAGAATCTGCTCCATATTTATAGAATGAAAGCATATCGTCGAATGTTAAGTTTGTAACGAATTGTCCGTTAATATCATCAATGATGTTACCAACTTTTGTTACGGATCCAACGCTTGTTAGTTTCTTTAAAATGGCTTCGATAACGAGTTGCTGACGTTGACCACGCATCGCATCACTATCAACGTGTCGTGTTCTAGCAAGAGCAAGAGCTTCTTCACTATTTAACTTTTGAACACCTTTTTTCAGGTGAATTGCATCGGCGTTATCATTACTATCTTGTTCAGTAAATTCAACTGGTACATCAACTTCAATGCCACCTAAATCATCAACGATTTTCATGAATGATTTAAAGTTAAATTTTACAAAGTAATCGACAGGAACATTCATTAATTTTTCAACTGCATCAATACTTGCTTGTGGTCCACCATCTTTTCCGTTTTTGGTAGCACCGAATGCATGAGCGTGTGTAATTTTATCTTTTTTCTTTTCTACTGGAATATAAGTATACGTGTCTCGTGGAATACTTAATAGTTTTACAGTTTTGCTATCTTTATTAAACGTTGCAAGTAATAGTGCATCCGTTCTTATAGCTTCACCATATTCTTTCCCACGGACATCGCTTTCATCAACACCCATTATTAAGACAGAGACGTTATTTGTAATAGGTTTTACAGCTTTATCACGTAAATCAGATTTATCACCGCGCGCTAAATCGTGAGCGGCATTTCGAACAGCAGAAGATGCTTTATTTACTAAAAACCAAGTATAACCGCCACCTATTATTAAAACTAATAGAATAACGCTTATAATAATTTTTGTTTTTTTCTTACTTTTTTCGGTTTAGTTCGTGTATTTTCTTGCAAAGATGGGTTTTGCTCCATTTCTTGTACTCCTTCATTTGAATTGAAATACGACACTCATATCCACTTATTATAATGAAATTTAGCGAAAAAAAACATTACAAATCATTTACATTTCGTAAAAATTCAATTTATTTATAAAAAGTCAGATTTTCTATATTTTATTTTTAAGATATAGAACAAGTATAATGTGTTTTAGTAGAAATGAAAATATGTATTGTGAGAAAGTGATAGAGAAGTAAGATTTGTTGAAATATAGCCAATAAGATGTGATTAGCTGTATGTGTATTTCTTATATAATAAAGAAAGATTTTACGGATGAAGGAGAGAGCATAATGAATCATACATCATTCCGAGCAATTGTCGTGAACGAAAAAGAAAATAATCAATTTGAAAGAAAGCTTGTTGAGAGAGAAGTCAATAGTTTACCTGAAGGAGACGTATTAATACGTGTTTATTATTCTTCATTAAATTATAAAGATGCCCTTTCAGCTACGGGTAATAAAGGTGTAACGAGAACATATCCTCATACACCAGGTATCGATGCAGCGGGAGAGGTAGTTAGTAGTGAAAATAACGCCTTTCAGGAAGGCGATCAAGTTATTGTAACTGGATATGATTTAGGTATGAATACTTCTGGTGGTTTCGGAGAATATATTCGCGTGCCATCATCTTGGGTTGTTCCTTTACCGAAAGAAATGTCTTTGAAGGAAAGTATGATGTACGGGACAGCCGGTTTTACAGCTGCCTTATCGGTATATAAGCTCATTAGAGCGGGAATTACGCCTAGTATGGGAGATGTTTTAGTAACGGGTGCTACGGGCGGAGTAGGCAGTGTAGCAGTTAGCATTTTAGCGAAGCTAGGATATGACGTAGTAGGATCAACTGGGAAAATGGAAGAGGAACAGATGCTGCTACGTTTAGGTGCAAAAAAGATGATTCATCGCGCGGAGTTGAGTGATGAATCAGGAAGACCGATGCTTAAAGGAATATACGCTGGGGTTGTCGATACCGTAGGCGGAAGCATGTTAGAAAGTTCTTTAAAGGTAGTTAAGTATGGAGGCTGTGTAACAACGTGTGGTAACGTAGCAGGGCATGAATTAAATACAACTGTATACCCATTCATATTACGAGGGTAACTAACTGTTACGATTTATTTAACCAATTATAACTAAAGTTAATTAAATATATCAGTAAGCCCTGCTAGTCAAGTGATTGGCTAGTAGTGAGGGGTAACTGCGGGCAATCCCTAAAGCTGATTGAACTACAGCGTGGCTAGAAATAGCGAGCGCGAATGTCGCGAAAGCAGAAAAAATCAATCAGATCGTGCAAGGTTAAATCCTAAACACTAGAACAATGGGTCTTCCGCCTCGAATCATCTAAGTCAAAATGGATAAGATGAACGTTCAACGACTATCTCGTATAACTGACGAGAGTACATCACAAGCCTATGGTGGTGGAAAAATCCTCTATCTCTAAGTAGATAAACATATAGTCTGCGCTCATGTGAAAACATGAGAAGTTCATAAGAGAACTGGCTAAGGAATTGCGCCCTTAGTTGAACAAGATAAATTTTATTGAATCTATCAAACTTCATTGAAAATATAGAACTTCATTGAAAATATAGAACGTATGTGCTATGTTTGGTTCAATGAGGTGAGAATCATAATGAAATTTTCACGAGTTAGTCAAGTATCAGAATTAACAGGATTGCATCCGAGTAGTCTAAGGAGAATGCTGGTGGAACACGCTACTATTCAGAAGAACAAATCTTTCATTAAAGAAGTTAAATTCTGATGATATTAGCGAAGAAAGTCAGACTGATTCCAACGCCTGAACAAGAAAAAGTGCTTAGAAACCATGCTGGAGCTGCAAGATTTGCTTATAACTATTGTAAAAGAATGAGTGATAGATACTATAAGCTATTTGGAAAATCTGTTTCACAGTTAGCTTTACAGAAACGATTTACAAAGATCAAGAAGCGAAAGCAATATGAGTGGTTAAAAAATATCAACGCACAAGTTCCCAAACAGGCTTCAAAAGATTTTGACAAGGCGCGAAAAAATTCGTTCGAAAAGTACCAAAATGGTTATCACACTTCTTATAAATCCAAAAAAGATTTAATCCAAGGATTTTATGCCAATTATGAAAGACTGATTATAGGAAAGAAAGTAGTTCATATTCAGTCTATTGGAGAAGTGAAAACAAGCCAACAACTACCAAGAAACAAAAAGCCATCCAATCCAAGAGTTACATTTGATGGTCGTCACTGGTGGATTAGTGTAGGGTTCCAAGAAGACTTTGAATTACAAGAGCTAACCAAATGAGTCGATTGGTGTGGATGTTGGTTTAAAAGAGCTGTTTGTGGCTTCTAATGGTATGAAAGAACGAAATATAAATAAAGATGCTAAGGTTAAAAAACTTTTGAAAAGGAAAAAGTCAGCGCAAAGAGATATGTCTAGGAGATTTAAAAAAGGTGTAAAAATTCAATCTGCCGAATATGAAAAAGCTAAAGCGGAGCACCTGCGGTTATCTAGGAAAATTACGAATATCCGAAATAACCATATCCATCAAGCAACAGCAAAATTGGTGAAAACCAAACCAATGAAAATTGTTGTGGAAGACTTACCTATCTCAAACCTGTTAAAAAACAAAAAACTATCGAAAGCATTTTCATTTCAAAAATTAAACTTCTTCTTTCAATGTTTGTCATACAAGTGTGAGAAATATGGCATCGAGTATGTAAAAGCTGATAAATGGTTCGCCTCAAGCAAGATTTGCTCATGTTGCGGAGTAAAATACGACCATTCAGTTCAACCAGAAGGACAGTGGAGTTTAAAAATACGTGAGTGGTGTTGTGTTGGGTGCAATAGCCATCACGATAGGGATGTAAATGCTTCGATAAATTTATCAAGATGGGTAAAATAAATGCTTGATAATAGGAGGTAACGATACTGCCTCGTGTGGAGTGTTATACCCCTCGTCCCTTCGGGGTTGCGAGAACACGATGAAGCACTAACTTGTGTAAATTTGATTGAATTGTATAGATTTAGTTAAGTTTATCGTATCGGATTAGCCTTTTAGGAATAGATTCAGTTCAATGTCCAGTAGATGTGAGAAGAGAAGTGTGGGCATTGCTAGCAGGTGAGTGGAAAAATTCAGAGCTATTATCTTATACAGAAGAATGTACATTAAAAGAATTAGATGAGAAGTTTGTACTTATACTGCAAGGAAAGTTAAAAGGAAGAACGGTTGTAAAGATGAAATGAAAAAAGAGACGCTTAAATTAGCGTCTCTTTCCTATTATAATGATTGTTTTATATTTACTTTTCCTTGTTCACCTAAAACACCATCAGCGATATTTACAGCGTGATCACCGATACGCTCTAAGTTACTTACCATATCAACGTAGATGATGCTTGCATCACCTGAACAGCTACGTTCGTTCAGACGTAACACATGGCGTTTACGTAAAACACGTTCCATTTGGTCAATTTTACGTTCTTTTGCAATAACGGTTTGAGCTAGTTCAGTGTCAAAGTTTGTTAAAGCATTGATTGCATCTTGTAATGTTGAAATTGTTAATTCAAGCATTTCATTTAATTCAGCTAGTGCTTCATCTGATAGTGAAACACGGTTTGAAATTTGGAAATCTACAAGTTCTACAAGGTTTTCTACATGATCACCGACACGTTCAATATCTCCAACAACACCTGCTAAAACTGAATGTTTTTCAGAGTCTGTAGGTGAAAGTGGTTTTTCTGATAGTAAAACTAAATACTCGATAATTTTTTTATCTAAATTGTTAATAGCTCCTTCTAATTGAGTAGCCATGTTAGCGTGTTTTTTGTCTTGTGTATTTAAAAATTGATTAGCTTCTTTTAGTCCATCTAATGAAAACTCAGCCATACGAATAATTTCTTTTTGAGCTTCTGTTAAAGCAATCGCTGGAGATTGCTCAATAAAGATTGGATTTAAATGCTGTGGTTTGAAGTTAATAGATGCATCTTCACCACGAATAAGTTTTGTTACAATCCATGCTAATACTGCAATGAATGGGAACTGAATGATTGTATTCGTTACGTTAAACGTCCCGTGTGCGAATGCAATTGTCATTTCTGGATTTAAGTTTAATGACGTTTGGAAATATTGAATTAAACTTGTAAATGGTATTAATATAATCGTAAAGATAATGGTACCGATTATATTAAAGATAACGTGAACTAATGCTGCACGTCTTGCTGCAATTGAAGTACCGATTGCTGCTAATACGGCTGTAATTGTCGTACCGATGTTATCACCGAACAATACAGGAAGAGCAGCTTGTAAATCAATAGCACCCTGGCCGAATAGTTCTTGTAAAATACCGATTGTCGCACTTGAACTTTGTACAATTAAAGTGAAGACTGTACCAACAACAATTCCTAAAATTGGATTATCACTCATGCTAACCATTAATTCTTGGAATGACTCTAAAGAACGAAGAGGCTTCATACCTGCGCTCATTAATTCTAAACCGAAGAATAACATACCAAACCCAAATACGACTTGACCTACAGAATGTACTTTTTTATTTTTAAAGAAGAATAGTAAGATAGCTCCAACTGCCATAACTGGGAGAGCGTATTCTCCGATTTTAATCCCGATAATAAATGCAGTAACTGTCGTTCCGATGTTCGCACCCATAATAACACCGATTGCTTGTCTTAATGTCATAAATCCAGCACTTACAAGTCCGACTGTTAAAGCGGTTGTTCCTGAACTTGATTGAATTAATACTGTAACTAACATACCTGCTAGTACACCCATAAGAGGGTTTGTTGTAAAACGATCTAGAATATCGCGAAGACGATCTCCAGCTGCTTGTTGCAGTCCATCGCCCATGTATTTAATCCCGAATAAGAAAATACCTAATCCACCAATGAACTGGAAGATCATATCTTGAATATTGTATTCCACGCATTCCACTCCTTAAATTTCATGTACGATGTAATTATTAACTAAACCTTGAGACACTGTAAACGGTTTATCAGTAAAATTTACACTAAATTTACAAAGTGATAAAAAGTTTACAAATCTTTAAAGAAACACCTGGATTTAATTGGTTTTTCAGATGATATATCTGATCGGTTTGTAAAGAAGTCACATTTATCACACTATTTTCGGATAGTAAAAATAGGTGAAGGGAAACTACCCAACTGGATATGCGGATTGGAATTTTATTTTGTTATGATGATGGTTCTTTGCATATTTTTTGATTAAAGTTAGAAAAATATGTAGGGAAACGGGGGAGGTTTGAAATGAATGTATTAAGTGAAAATGAAAAAGCAATGTGATTTTTTTAGGAATCCACTGCTTTTACAAATGTGTATACATGATTTTTTGGTCCAAGTACTTCGAAAAAGAACCAATTAGCATTACCCAACGGCTTTTTCTTTTGTTTTATCCCCCTGTTTTTGCTTCCGTAAGCTTGTGATGTAAATGAAAAGAAAAGCGATAAGTAATAGAGAGGAATATCGATATACAGTTGCATAGTTGGTAAAGTGTGCAATGAATCCAAAAATAATCGCTCCAGCACCAATTCCAAGATCAAATGCTGAGAAGAATGTTGCTGTTGCTACTCCTCTCCGGTGCGGTGCTACTCGGTCAATCATCCATGCTTGTAGTGCCGGTTGAATTGCTCCGAAACCACTTCCGTAGCACGCTGCGGCAATAATTAAGCTCGGAATTGTAGTTGTATACGACAGCAAAATAATACCTGTAAACGTAATAATAACTCCTGGAATGATGACGAATGTATGGCCTTTCGTATCATATAATCTTCCAGAAAACGGACGAGTTACAGCGATTGCAAGTGCATTAAATAAAAAGAAGAGGCTAATATCAGCAATCCCGACTTCTGTAGCAAATAATGTAATAAAGCTCCCAATTCCCCCGTACATTAATGTAATACATAATATTAATAGTGAAGGAAGTAAAGCTTTACGCTCAATAAACCCATCGAGAAAGGTACCAGATGTTTGCTGTGGTGGTTGCGGCGATTTTTTGATTTGAAGTAGTTTCGTTAATATTAATGAAACTATTGTGCATGAAAGTGCACATAAAAAAAGAATCGTGAAGTTATATGCTTGCATAAGCCAAAGTCCAATAAGCGGACCGAGCGCCATGGCAATAGTTCCAGAAAGACCGAAGTATCCCATGCCTTCTCCGCGGCGAGCTTGCGGAATTAAATCTGAAACGACAGTTCCGTATGTAGTCGTTGTAATACCAAAACCAGCTCCGTGTAAAATTCGAACGGCAAGCAATAGGAAAACGGTTGAAGCGAAAAGATAACTGCCCATAGCGAGTAAACAAATAGCGGTACCGATCATTAAAATGATTTTTTTGTTGAATTTCTGCAAGGCATTTCCAGTTAGCGGCCTAATAAAAAGTGCTGCAACGGTAAACATGCCGACAACGAATCCGATATTTGAACTTGTGCCCCCAATTTCTTTCACATAAACAGGTAAAGTTGGAATTAACATTTGAAATCCTAAAAACATACATAAGTTTGCTAGAATTAGCGCAATAAACTCTTTTGTCCATAACGGTTCTCGTTTTACGAGTACTGCCTCTCCCATATATTCATCCCCTATATAAAAGTTTTCTCTATTCTTTCGAGTATATGTATTGGTCAACGTAACAGTCAAGGAAGGTGTCTTGAAAACGTATAACAATTTTCGAGGCGAAAAAACTGACAAATTTGTGGAAAGACTACACAACTATGAAAAAAAGATGTAAAGTATAGATGTATAGACTAGTAGTTGTTATGAATGATAGAAATTATTTTTTCTTTAAAGAAAGCGGATTCAAATGGTAGTGAAAGAAAAGGGGATACATACTTTTTCGCTACATATATTTGAAAAGGTTTACAATATGATGAAGAAAGAGGCGTGTACATATGAGACGATTAGGTATTTCTATTTATCCAGAACATTCGACAGTAGAGAAAGATAAAGAGTATGTAACATTAGCGAGTAAATACGGATTTACACGTGTATTCACATGTTTATTATCTGTAGATGGCGAAAAAGAGAAAATTATAGAAGAGTTTAAAGAAACGATCTCTCATGCAAATGCATTAGGGTTCCAAGTATTAGTTGATATTAGTCCGTCTGTCTTTACACAATTAGGTATTTCATATAATGATTTATCGTTCTTCCATGAGTTAGGAGCGTACGGTATCCGTTTAGATGTTGGATTCTCTGGTTTAGAAGAATCGATTATGACTTACAATCCATACGGCTTAAAAATTGAAATTAATATGAGTAACGGTACGAAATATGTAGATAACATTATGAGCCATAGACCAAATCGTGAAAATTTAATTGGTTGCCATAATTTTTATCCGCATCGTTATTCAGGATTATCATACGATCATTTCATTAAATGCTCGAAACAATTTAAAGATTACGGTATGAGAACGGCTGCTTTTATTTCATCATTTGATGCAACATACGGACCTTGGCCAGTAACAGAAGGGTTATGTACGTTAGAGCAGCATCGCGAATTACCGATGACAACACAGGCGAAGCATTTGTTTGCAACAGAATTAATTGATGATGTTATTATTGCGAATGCTTATGCTTCAGAAGAAGAATTACAAGCACTAGGTGCGTTAAATAAAGAGAAACAAACATTTGATATAGAACTATACGATACAACAACAGATTTAGAAAGAATTATCGTATTAGAAGAACCTCATTTTTATCGCGGGGATGTATCTGAATATATGATTCGTTCTACACAAAGTCGTGTGAAATATAAAAAAGAAGAGTTTAAACCGCATAATACGCGTGAAATTAAGCGTGGCGATCTTTTAATTGATAATGAGCAATATGGCCAATATAAAGGTGAATTGCAAATTGCTTTAAAAGATATGGTGAATACAGGAAAAACAAATGTAGTTGGCCGAGTTGTAGAGGAAGAAATCTTCTTATTAGATTATTTACAAGCTTGGGATAAATTTGGATTTACACTAAAAAAATAATGAGAGCGGGATAAAGTGAAGCTTTAATAAGTGGGAATGTAGTTCATCTCCACTTATTATTAGCCTGCATTAATCGGGGATAAAAGGGAAAAAACTACTGATTTCAGTGGCTTTTTCCCTTTTATATAAAGAGCGAGAGGAAGAGCTATGACAAAAGTGCATCAGCGATTAATTTCCATTTTAGAGGAGTTTTTAGAAGAGAAATCGATGTTAAATCGAGCTTTTTTAGCGAGCCGTTTACACGTATCAACGAAGACGATTCAAAAGGATATAAAATTATTAAATGATATATTGGAAGAACACGGAGCGAAAATTGAATCACAAAGAGGGAATGGGTACGAACTAGAAATTATACAAACTAAGAAGTTTGAAGATTTTTGCGTAAATGTATTTCAAAAACAGACAGAAAAGATTCCAACTTCTTATGAAGAAAGAGTAGCTTATATTTTACACCGTATTTTAACGACAGATGGGTATGTGAAGCTTTCACAGCTAGCGGAAGAGATTTATGTGAGTAAATCTACTGTAAACTTAATTATGAAAGATGTTACGGATATTTGTAGTCGCTATGAGTTACAAATTGAAAAAAGACCATATTATGGTATACGTATTGTAGGAGAAGAATTTAATATTCGTTCTTGTTTATCACAATATGGTTTACCGCGGTATGAACATACTCCGTTTCATGAGAACTATGAGCAGACGGACACATATTTATCGTTACCCCATATTTCTCTCATCCGCTCAGTTATACTAAAGTATATCGAGGGAGGAACGATATATTTATCAGATATAGAAATTGATAATTTATCAATTCATATTGCGATTGCTTTAAAGAGATGCAGGGATGATCATTACATTCAAGCACTGCATGTAGAGGAATCTGAACTTATAATAAAGAAAGAATATAAAATTGCGAAACAGATTTTAGGGAATTTAGGGGAAGAGCTAAAACTTCAATTTCCAGAAGAAGAAATTTTATATGTGACGATGCATTTATTAAGTACTGCTGTTACAGCGAGAGATCGCTATGAAAATGTGGAAGAGCTATTAGGGAAAGACGTATATGCATTCATGCAGCATATTCTTTTCAAAGTAGCGGAAGAACGTAATCTTACTTTTTATTATGATGAAGAATTATTATTTGGTTTTGGTGTTCATTTAAAAACGTTATTAAATCGTTTGAAATATAAGCTAAATACGAGAAATCCTCTTTTGGCAGAAGTGAAAAAAAATTATCCATATGCTTTTGAAATTGCAGTTCTCGTTGGAGATATAATTGGTGAATATACGGGTGAATCCATTCCAGAGAGTGAGATTGGTTATATTGCCATTCACTTTGGTGGGGCGATGAGCCGCTTGCAGGAAAATAATCAAAAGAAAAGATGTTTATTAGTTTGTGCAACTGGTCAAGGGAGTGCACAACTACTGAAATATAAAATTCTATCACATTTCCGAGATAAACTAGAGATTGTAGGTATTACAGGGTACTATCAATTGAAAGTGGAAGATCTTTATAAAGATAAAATAGATTGTATTATTAGTACGATTCATATACCGAGTGGTTTGCCTGTTCCGGTTATAAAGGTAAACTCAATATTTGATGATAAAGAGATTAAATCAATTGGTAAGCAGTTATTTACACATGTGAATGATAGTATGCAGCAATATATTAAGGAAGATTTGATCTTCTTAAATCGTAGTGCTTCTACGAAAGAAGAGGTTATTCAGTTTTTATGTGAGAAAGCTGCTGAGAAAAACTATGTACCCGCAAACTTTTATGCTTCTGTTATGGAGAGAGAGAACACATCTCCTACAGCGGTTGGAAACTTAGTGGCAATTCCGCATCCGATGCAATTATTAAGCGATACGACATTTTTGATGTTTTGTACACTCGATAAGGCGATTGACTGGGGAGATAAAAAAGTACAAGTTATTATTATATTTAGTGTGAAGCGCAATAATAATGAAGATTTACAAAAGCTTTATAATTTTTTATTTGATATTATGTCTAGTCAAACTATAATAGAAAAATTGCATCAGGCTCAAGCTGTTGATGATTTTCAAGAAATCTTACTATCATTATGAAAAAGTATATTAAAACTTCCGTTACATAACGGAAGTTTTTTATGTTTAATTGTATGCGTTTTCATAATAAGATGAAAATATAGAAAAAACATAGCTTGGAGGAATTTAAAATGACTGATATGCAAACTCCATTTGCGTTAATTTTACATGGCGGCAACGCGAGAAGCGCGGCACTTGAAGCAATCGCTTTTGCAAGACAAGGAGATTTTGAGAATGCGAGTGAAAAGATGACACTTGCTAGTGAAGAAATTTCAGCAGCTCATCGCATTCAAACAGACTTAATTCAAGAAGAAGCAAGAGGAAATCATGCAGAAATAAGTTTACTGTTAGTGCATGCACAAGATCATTTAATGAATGCCATTACAGTGAAAGAACTTGCTGAAGAATTTATTACTCTTCATAAACGAGTGGAAGAGAAAGTGACAGTGTAATATGTACATTTTATTATGTTGCGCGGCAGGTATGTCAACGAGTATGGTTGTAAGAAAAATGCAAGAAGAGGCAAAGAAACAAGGGAAGGATTATAAAATTAAAGCAGTCGATTCAGAACTTGTGAAACTGGAAATGAAAAATGCTGATGTTGTTTTAATTGGACCACAGGTGAAGTATTTGTTTCCAGCGGTAGAGTTTCTTGCGAAATCATACGATATACCAGTTGCAATTATAGAGCAGCGAGATTATGGTATGTGTGATGGTTTGAAAGTACTTAAGCAAGCTGAACAATTAGTTTTAGCGTAATTATATTTTTTTAAATATAAACATTATAATGTTATAACTTTTGTTTTTGTCAGATAGAACATAGGGAGGGTTATCGATGAATGGTTTTATGAGTTTTATGGAACAGAAGATTATGCCAACAACGCAAAAGATTGCGGGGCAACGACATTTATTAGCAATTCGAAATGGAGTTATTTCTACATTACCGTTAACGATTGTCGGGTCATTTTTCGTTATCTTTTTAAACTTACCAATTGATGCATATATGGAGTGGATTGCACCGTTTCGTCATATTTTAGATATTCCATTCCGATTTACAGTAGGCTTAATGGCTTTATACGCAGCATTTGGGGTAGGGGCCTCACTCGCGAACTTTTATCAGCTCAATCAATTAAGTGCAGGATTATTATCTGTACTCGCCTTTTTACTAGCATCAGTTGAACCAATTCAAATAACAAAAGCTGTACCAGGTGTTATTGATGCAGGAAGATATATTTCAGTAGGGACATTAAGTGCAACTTCTTTATTCGGAGCTATTGTGACAGCATTAATTGCAGTAGAAATTTATCACTTTATGATTAAGCATAATATTTCGATTAAATTACCAGATAGTGTACCACCAGCAGTTGCAAACTCGTTTGCAGCATTAATTCCAACTTTAGTAGTTATTCTTTTATTCTGGGGTATTCGTTACGGTTTAAAATTTGATGTAAACACAACAATCACATATTTAATCGCACCATTAAAATCAGTATTAGTAGGAAATAATTTATTCGGCGGTTTATTAACAGTATTCTTAATCGTGTTCTTCTGGTCGTTCGGTATACATGGCCCAGCGATTTTAGGACCAATCATCCGTCCGATGTGGGATTCAGCAATTCTTGAAAATATGGAAGTATTCACGGCTACAGGAAATGCACATCAGTTACCAAACTTATTTACAGAGCAATTTATTCAGTGGTTCGTATGGATCGGTGGATCAGGCTCAACGTTAGCTTTAGTAATTATGTTTATGTTCTCTAAATCTAAGTTCTTAAAAGAGTTAGGTAGATTATCATTCGTACCAGGTTTATTCAATATTAACGAGCCAATTATTTTCGGGGCACCAATTGTAATGAATCCAATCTTAATTATTCCGTTCGTTATTACACCGTTAGTTACAACGACGGTATCATATTTCGCAGTTGTTTCAGGTATGATTCCGCTCATGATGGCGAAGCTGCCATTTACGATGTTAGCACCAATTGCAGCGATTATTAGTACGGACTGGACAATTATGGCTGGTGTACTTGTACTTGTTAACTTTGTTATCTCATTCGTTATTTACTATCCATTCTTCAAAATGTATGAGAAGCAACAATTAGCAGGAGAGGAGAAAACAGAATGCTCGGAGCAATTATCATCTTAATTACATTCGTGGCGGGGCAGTGTATTGCACATTATTCAAAGTGGGTACAAAGTAAATCGCTATTAGTTTTACTACTTGTGTCGATATTATTTATTGGATGTTCAATGGGAGCTTATGTGGCATTTAGTTTAGAATCACCGTACTTTATCATCGTACCAACGATTTTATGTGCAACATGTTTATCTGCAAAATATAGATTTACGAGCATGGCATTAATACAACGTGTGAAGGAGATGCAAAAGCATGGAGCGTAAATTAGGAATTTCACTTTATCCAGAGCATTCAACGAAAGAACAAGATATGGCATACATTTCGGCAGCGGCACGCCACGGTTTTTCAAGAATATTTACATGTCTATTATCTGTGAATCGTCCGAAAGAAGAAATTGTAGCTGAATTTAAAGAAATTATTAATCATGCAAAAGATAACAATATGGAAGTTATTTTAGATGTAGCTCCAGCTGTATTCGATCAACTTGGTATTAGTTATAGTGATCTAGCATTCTTTGCAGAGTTAGGTGCAGATGGAATTCGTTTAGATGTAGGGTTTGACGGGTTGACAGAAGCGAAAATGACGAATAATCCATATGGCTTAAAAATTGAGCTGAATGTAAGTAATGATATTGCCTATTTAGAAAATATCCTTTCGCATCAAGCGAATAAATCAGCTTTAATTGGTTGCCACAATTTTTATCCGCAAAAATTTACTGGTCTTTCGTATGATTATTTCATGCGCTGTAGTGAACGCTTCAAAAAGCATGGTATTCGCAGTGCAGCCTTTATTACATCGCATGCAGCTGACATCGGTCCATGGGATATTAATGACGGATTATGTACGTTAGAACAACATCGTAACTTACCAATTGAAGTACAAGCGAAACATTTATGGGCAACAGGGCTTATTGATGATGTTATTATCGGAAATGCTTATGCGAGTGAAGAAGAGTTAGAGAAACTAGGAAACTTAAATCGTTACATGTTACAGCTAAAGGTACAATTTGTAGACGAAGCGACTGAAGTAGAGAAGAGAGCGACACTGCAAGAATTACACGTAAGACGCGGTGACATAACAGAGTATATGGTACGTTCTACAGAAGTACGTAAAAAGTACAAAGACTATGACTTCCCAGTGCGCGAAAGTGTACGCCAGGAAAGAGGGCAAGTTGTAATTGGTAATAACCTATTCGGAAAGTATAAAGGTGAACTACAAATCATTCTGAAAGAAATGCCAATAGATGAACGGAAAAATATTGTCGGTACAATTGCAGAAGAAGAGTTATTCTTACTAGATTATGTAGGAGCTTGGACACAGTTTACTTGTGTGGAATAGGGAAGATAGGAGGGGATGCTATGGCATCCTCTTTTTTCTGTTGAAATAGTAATCTATCGTATATAGAATGCAAAGAGATAGATTTAACTTGGACGGGGGAGAAGGAGAAAGAATGTAAGAATCATAAAAAAAGAGTCAGTCTCAACGTTGAGACTGACTCTTTTTTATATAGTAATTAGTTTAAAACTTTCACTGTAACTGTTTTACGTCCCCAGTTACTTGATGTACCTTTATCTGGCATTAAAACGTCAATTTTATTTCCTTTAATAGCTCCACCAGTATCACCAGCGATTGCTACTCCGTAACCTTCAACCCATACTTTTGAACCTAATGGAATGACACTTGGATCAACTGCAATAAGTTTCATGTTTGGATTAGCTGTTAGGTTATGGCCTAAAGCTGATTTTACTTGGTCGCCTGCTTTATAACCATTTTCAAGTGGATCTGCTGTGTAAGCTGTTGCTACAACTTGGAACTCACGAGAAGAAGATTGTGTGTTTTTCTCAGTTTCTTTTGCAACAGGTTGTTGTGTAGCTGGTTTTTGAGCCTTATTAGCCGCTTCACGATCAGCTGCCTCTTGAGCCTTAGCCGCTTTACGAGCTTCAGCTGCTGCCTCTTGAGCCTTAGCTGCTTCACGAGCTTCAGCATCTGCCTGAGCTTTAACTTCTGCTTGAGCCTTAGCTGCTTCACGAGCTTTAGCCGCTGCTTGAGCTTCAGCTGCTTCTTGAGCTTTAGCTGCTTCACGAGCTTTAGCTGCTTCTTGAGCCTTAGCTTCTGCTTGAGCTTCAGCTGCTTCACGAGCTTTAGTTGCTTCTTGAGCTTTAGCTGCTTCACGAGCTTTAGCCGCTTCTTGAGCCTTAGCTTCTGCTTGAGCTTCAGCTTGAGCTTCAGCTGCTTCACGAGCTTTAGTTGCTTCACGAGCTTTAGTTGCTTCTTGAGCCTTAGCTTTTGCTTGAGTTTCAGCTACTTCCCCGGCTTTAACTGCTTCACGAACTTTAGCTGTATCTTGAACGTTAGTTACTTTTTCAGCTTTAACTACTGGCTGAACTTTAACTGGTGCTTTTCCTGTTAAGTAAGGAATGTGTACATAAGCTGTTTGGCCGTTATATTCAAATTGGATCCAATCATTTTGTACTTGGTGTGTTGTTTCGATTACATCATCTTTTTTCAATTTACCAAGAATCGCTGAATCTGTATTTGCTCCAGCACGTACGTTTAATACGCTTGCTGTTACGTAGTAAGTATCTTTTGTGTAGTCAGCGCTTATGAAAGCCTCTTTACCACTATTTAATTTAACTTTTGACCATCCGTTTTCTGTATGTAAAACGTTAACTTTATATCCATCTAATAACTTTCCGACAACTTGTGATTCAGTAGTTGGGTTTTCTCGTACATTTAGTACATCAGTCGTTACGATTGTTTCTGCTTTAGCAGATGTTGTGAAAATCCCAAGACCAAAAACCGCTGCTGTTGCTATACCCATAAATTTTTTCATAATAGCCTCCATTGCATTTGTTTTCGTTGACCTCATTATAGCAACCATTATTTTCTTATTTGCGGAAAACACAAAACTACAAAGCATTCGTAACGAGGCATTAATATTCTGTAATAATTCCATTAATATCCTGATAGCGTTTTCTTTGCGTTTTTTAGGGGATTAGTACATACGATTCATAAAATCAACACTTTTTTAATTACTAATAGATTAATAATGTATCGGTGATGTTACTTGAATATTTCTGTAACGTTACAAAAAAGGGGTATTTAACTATTTGAATCGTAATGTAGTTATGAAAATATAATATTCTTGTGTGTGAAGTCGTATATATAGGGGTGATTTTAATGAAATAGAGATATAATTGTTACAAAATAAGTTGTAGTATGGAAAAAATTACGCCTTGAATTTGTTCTTTTACATATTATTTTTGCAATAATAGGATTGCTTGATAGCTTTCGTGAGAAATGAAAGTTTAAATGATAAAAAGATAATCGCAACATGAAACATATATAATAGAAGAAACATGATTTAAAGGGATGATATCGTTATGAAGTGGTTCGCGAATTGCAGTAGAATTATCCCGCTATTTGTGGGCAGTAAAACCCCCACTGATTATAGTTTCACTTTATATAATAGAAGTTAGAGGTTCTTATTTTTGTCAAAACGTCGATGAAATTACATTTGCCTTCAACAAAATAAAAAACGTAGGAGTGTAAACTCCTACGTTTTTTTATTTACTCATATCGTAAACATTCAATTGGATCAAGTTTAGCAGCTTTGTTTGCTGGTAGTAAACCGAATGCAATACCGATTAGCATTGAGATACCTACTGAAAGAAGTCCAAGTTCTTTTGAGATAACGAGTGGCCATCCGGCAAAGATTGAGACGATCCAAGCGAAGAAAATACCAAGCATGAATCCGATGAAACCACCGAGTCCTGTTAAAATACAAGATTCAATTAAGAATTGTGTTAATACTTTACCGCGCGTTGCACCAAGTGCTTTACGAATACCGATCTCACGTGTACGTTCTGTTACAGATACAAGCATGATGTTCATTACACCGATACCACCAACAAGTAAGGAGATAGCGGCGATACCACCGAATACCATTTTCATCATACCGATTGATTCGTCTAATTGCTTCGTAAACTCACCCATATCTTGAGCTTCAAATTTATGCTCAAATTTAGGAGCTTTCATGTCGTTTAAAACAGAAGCAGCTTGTTTTTCTACACTTTTACGTTCTGCTGGCGAAGTTAATATTAATCTTACAGAGTCATACTCAGTTACTCCTGAGATTACAGGAGCGTTTTCAAGTGATGTATAACCTTCTGACATAGCCATTCCGAAATCATTTTTTGCTTCATACACACCGACTACTTTATATGGCTTTCCTTTTATGTCAGTATATAAATTTGATTCCCAACCATTAAACAATTTGTTGAAAGCTTCTTCATTTAAAATAACAGCAGGAATTGCTTGCTTTAATTCACTATCATTTAATTCACGACCGTGAACTAATTTTATTTTCGCATCTGTCATGAAGGCACCTGTTCCACCTTTTAAATCAAGAGAGACATCTTTTGAACCAGAAGATGCTTTTACTTTCATACTTACATCTGGATAAACATCTTTAGCGCCAGGAACAGTTTGAAGACGTTTTAGCATATCCGGTGTGATTTTGGCACTATCAGTTCCATAATCAGGGTTGTTGTAGTAAATCGTTACTTCAGTATCTTTTCCTTGGCCTAACTCTTTTTTAAACTTTGCATTTGTACCATCACCCATTGAAATGATAGTAATAATGGCGCTAATACCGATAATAATACCTAGCATTGTTAATATAGAACGCATTTTATGAGCAAAGATAGAGGAAAGGGCCATGCGTATATTTTCACTCGTGTTCAAAATTAACCTCTCCAATCTTGGACGATATTTCCGTCACGAATTACAATTTGACGTGCTGCCGCTTCCCCAATTTCACGATCGTGGGTAATCATAATGATTGTTGAGCCTTGTTTGTTTAATTCGTAAAAGAGATCCATAATTTGTGTACTTGTTTTCGTATCAAGTGCACCCGTCGGTTCATCTGCTAAGAGAAATTTCGGGTTATTTACGATTGCACGTGCGACTGCGACACGCTGCTTTTGTCCACCTGACAATTCATTTGGTAAGTGAGTAGCACGATCAGCTAAACTGACTTTTGTTAAAGCTGCTAATGAGCGCTCACGTCTTTCTTTTTTATCGACTCCAGCGTAAATAAGAGGTAGTTCTACATTTTGAAGTGCTGTAAGTCTCGGTAATAACATAAAGTTTTGGAATATGAATCCGATCTCTTTATTACGAACATGTGCAAGTTCTGTTTCAGACATGTTTGAAATGTTTTGACCAGCTAGTTCGTACGCACCTGTCGTTGGTTTATCTAAGCAACCGATAATGTTCATTAATGTTGATTTACCAGAACCAGATGGTCCCATAATAGAAGTGAATTCTCCTTGGTTTAGTGTTACATCAATTCCGTGTAATATTTGAACGGACTCTGCACCATTTTGGAAAGATTTCGTGATGCCTTTTAAGTTAATCATTGAGTGACAACCTCCATACCGTCTTTTAAGTCTTTTTCAGGTTTAGAGATAATTTCCTCTCCTTTTTTCACTCCAGAAACTTTTGCTTCGCTATCTGTCTCAAATTCAACAGTAACTGCTTGTTCTTTCGCTTTACCGTCTTTTACAACGAAGACAACATTTTTGTCACCTTTTTTCACAATGCTGCTTTTCGGAACAATCGTACCAGTTGCTTCGCCAGATTTACTTGTTACGTAAACATGGAAGCCGTTTTGTAATTCTTCACTATTATCTAATGTGACAGTGAATTGATAATTAGAAACAGTTTTATTTTCGTCCATGCTCTTTAATGGTGTAGAACCGATTTCTGTTACTTTTCCTGTCCAAGTCTTACCAGCGACAGTTTTTGATGAAACAGTTACTTCTTGCCCAACTTTCATACTAGCAAGTTCATATTCAGAAAGTTGACCTTTTACTTTAAATGGACCAGCGTGACGAAGTGTAATGCCACTCATACCTGTTTTTTCATCAGCAGTTTTTACGATATCATCAATTACACCGTCGGCTGGACTCGTTACAGAAAGTGTGTTTACTTTCTCTTTTGCTACTTTAATCATTTCATCAGCTTTTTCTACTTCAAACTTCTTCATTTCAAGTTGTGATTCTAATTGCCCAACTTCAATTTCTGATGCTTTTAATGCTTCAGCGGGAAGGCCTGCATTTTTATCTTTTTGTAATTTTTGTTTCGCTGCATCAATTTGTTTTTGGAACAATGTTACTTCTTTTTGTGCGATTTTCTTTTGCATTTCTGCTTCTGTTACACCTTGTTTAGCAGTAGGGTCATTATATTTAAATAGAAGCTGACCTTTTTTCACTTCATCACCTTTTTTAACAGCTAATTCATACGTACCTTTTGTTGGATCGAATGAAATTGATTCAATACCATTTGGAATAACTTCGCCGCCAAATTTTTGTGCATTTTCAATTTGTTTTTCCGTAATTTTATAACCGCTATATGCCATTGCTACTTCTGAACTTCCGCCAGCAAAAGCAAAATATGATCCAGCTGCAATTCCGATTGCTACTACACTAGTAATTAACACTTTATTTTTCTTCTTCATCTTCATCTATTTATCACCTTTTCGTTCGTTTTAGTATCTACATTAAGTATAGAAGAGGTGAAGAATATGACAAATCGTTTTAGCTTACAATAACCTTACAGTTTTGTAAGGTATAAATATGTAAATGTAAGGTGGAGGTTGTCCTAGTTTAAGCAAATGAATTGACTCGTTGTTTCTTTCTAACAATAATATTGTATGAAGGAAGATGGAAGCTTATTTTAGTGCGCATCCATTAAAACCATTTATTCCGTACTCGAGGCAACATGTCATTATATTATTTATTATGTTGGTGGGGATATTTTTTCTGTATCAATACCAAGATTTATTGCGTCAAAGTGAGTGGAATATAACGGTTCGATATGCGATTGCATTTCTATTTATAGGAAGTGAGATTGGACTTCATATGTGGGAATGGAAAGCCGGTATTTTTGAGCTAGGCACTTCATTACCATTTGAGTTATGTACGATTAGTTTATTGTTAGCATCGATTATGATTGTAACGAAAAGCTATCGAATATATGAGATTGTGTTTTTTACAGGAATAATCGGTGCATCGCAAGCCATTTTAACGCCGAACGTGCAATACGCTTTTCCGCATTTTCGCTTTATAGAATTCTTCATTGCACATGTATTACTCATTTGGGCACCGCTCTTTATGACGTGGGTAGAAGGATATAGACCTACCTTGCAATCGATTAAGCGTACGATGATATTTTTAAACATAGTAATTCCAATCGTTTCATTTGTTAATTATAAAACGGGTGGCAATTATATGTTTTTAGCTCATAAGCCAGAAACTGCTTCATTACTCGATATGTTAGGGCCGCATCCTTACTATTTTACTGCACTTAGGGTTACTGGAAGTATTCTTTGGTGGAACAGTTAACTTTATGGGGCCGGTGGAAGAAGTGGAATCTTATACGCATGAATGGTCAGGTTTAATTGGAGTTTATTTTAGATCATTAACAGTTAATCCGTGGATTCCTCTCGTTCCAATTACATTTTTTGGACTTACTATCTTTTCAGGAAATATGATTGTAAAAAGTATAGAAGAGGCGATGATGAAAGTAAGGTTAGGCGGAGTGAGAAAGAAGACAGATGTAGAAAAGGAACAACCTGCTGTGCAGTCAAAAGAAGAGCTGTTTACGTTTAAGCATACGATTTGAAAATAAAGAAGAAGCAAGCATAATCAATGCTTGCTTCTTCTCTTTATTTTGTAGAAACTTCACCTTCAGCTTCTGTTTGCGGAATAAAGTATCCGACTATACCACCAATTATTGCTGGAACAATCCAGCCAATACCTAGTTCATAAAAAGGAATTGTGTGTACGATATTAGCGATAAAACTTGGTATCATTCCCACATTATCAAGTGCATGAATACAGCTAATAATGAATGCTGCAATCATTGCTCCGATATAGACAGAAGGTTTACGTTTCGTATATTTATCGATAAATGATACGAAAATTAAAATGATTGTAATTGGATATAAAATAATTAATACGGGTAATGTAATTTTGATTAATAAACTTAATCCTAAGTTTGAAATAACGAAGCTAAAGATACAAACGTATAGTACAAGCTTCTTATATGAAACATTTGTTAGTACTGTTGTGAAATAGTTGGCGAATGCACTTACAACACCGATTGCAGTCGTTAAACAAGCAAAGATAATTGCGATACTTAATAAAACATTACCGCTTGTCCCAAAGAATTGATACATAACAGTTGCTAATAGCTGACCGCCATTTTCGAATTGTCCTAAGTTTCCGTTTGAAGCGCCAATATAACCGAGTAAGAAATAAACAATTGTTAAGAAAAGGGCAGCAATGCTTCCGCAAATAATTGTATATTTTGCAATGGATTTCTTATCTTGTATACCGTTTTGACGAATTGCATTTACAACAATTGTTGATAATACGAGAGCTCCGATTGCATCTAATGTTAAAAAGCCTTCGAGAAATCCTTTGAAAAATGGAATTTCTTTATAGTCACCGATAGGTTCTGCGAATGATCCTGGTGAAAGAATTGCTTTTGTTGCCATAATTGCAATAATTCCAAGTAAAATTGGCGTTAATATTTTTCCGATATGGTCTACTAATTTGGATGGATTTAATGATAAAAAGTAGACGACTGTAAAGAAAATAGCACTAAAGACTAACATAGAATACCATTGGTCCGGGAAGAGTGGTGCGATTCCAATTTCGTAAGACACAGTTCCAGTTCGTGGAATAACAAATAGTGGGCCGATTGAAAGATAAATAATGATAGCGAATACTGCTGCGAATTTTGGGTGAACACGGCTCGCTAAAGTATTAAAACTACCACCAGCAAGGGCAACAGCGACGATAGCTAGTAAAGATAAACCGACATCTGTAATAATAAATCCTGTAATGGAAACCCACATATTTTCTCCGGAAGAAAGACCGAGAAGAGGCGGGAAAATCATATTACCAGCACCGAAGAAAACTGCGAATAGTAATAAACTAATCGAAAGTATTTGCGCTGGTTTTAAAGTTGTACGCATATAAAGAAAAGCCTCCTAATGAGCGTTTTTTTGTCGAAAATTCAAATAATTTGTCGATTAACTGTTATTATTTTAAAGGTCTGATGACTAGAAAGCAAGAGGGAATTTTAAAAATATTTTAAAATAATGCGTAAAATTGAATAAATATACTATTTATATGTTAATTAGGAAGGATTTAACTTTAAATATAAAAAAACACATATCGTTACGATATGTGTGTTAAAAGAAAATCTTTTTATCACGTTCTTCTTTTAAAATTTCTACAGCCTCTCGGAAACGTTGAGAATGGACAATTTCTCGTTCGCGTAAAAAGCGTAAGCTATCATTTATATCGGGATCGTCTGATAAATCAATTAGCCATTGATAAGTCGCTCGTGCTTTTTCTTCAGCTGCAATATCCTCGTATAAATCTGCGATAGGATCTCCTTTCGCTTGAATGTAAGTGGCAGTAAAAGGAACACCACCTGCATTATGGTAAAACAAGGCGCTATCATGATTCGCATAATGCGCGTCTAATCCGGCAGCTTTCATTTGTTCAGGTGTTGCATCTTTTGTTAATTTATAAATCATTGTAGCAATCATTTCTAAATGTGCGAACTCTTCTGTACCAATATCGGTTAGTAAGCCAACGACTTTATCAGGAATTGTATAACGTTGATTTAAGTAGCGAAGAGCAGCAGCCAGTTCGCCGTCCGCACCACCGTACTGTTCAACTAATAATTTGGCGAGTGCTGGATTACAAGTACTCACTTTAACTGGATATTGTAATTTTTTTTCATAAATCCACATAGTTTCTCTCCTTTATCCCGCTATTTGCTGCCCGTAAACTCCACTTGATTAAAGTTTCATTTTATATTTGCCATGGCCACGGTCCTTGGCTCCATTGCCATGGAGCGTTAGAATAACTATTTCCGAACTGCTGAAGTGGCCCGTATTTTTCTTCAATTTTTTGTTTTAATACTCTTCGTTTATAAGAAAAATCGTTGAATTGATTTATAGCTGTAGTATCGTCGGGATGCGTATCTAAATAGAGAGTAAGTTCAACTAATACAAAGTCTAATTCTTGCAGTTCTTCAATCCATTTGTAATATTCATCAGGTAATGTTTGTGTCACGTTTTTATTCACCGTCCTTTTTTGTAAGGATTTTCATAATAATCATAAAAAGCAGGCCATAAAGTCCCTTTTCTTAAAGCTTCTTTTGGTGTGAATTGGGGTAAATTAGTTGGTTGAAAACCCATATATAAGTGCGGGGGAGTTGAGTAATATTTTTTTTCAATTGGGGGACAAGGATCATTTGGACCGTGATAAGGTATGTAAGATTTCATGAATTTATCCATGTTACACGCCTCCTTTATAAATGAAATATTCATCACTATGTATTGTATTCGTACATAATTGCAAATTATGACTCATATAGAAAACTAAAAGGGGCAGGGGGAGTGTGGATGGAAAGTGTTACAACATGTATTGTCTTAGAATCCAAAAACTTAAAGGAAACATTATATTTTTATGAAGGAATTCTAGGGTTTAAACCGAGCAAGGAGAGGCCACAAATACGTGTAACAGGTGTGTGGTATGATATCGGTTCAACGAGAATTTGTTTTGTTGTAAACAGGGGACTGGGAGAGCATAGAGAGACTGTTATATCATCAGTGAAGGGACTATTGTTAAAAGCTACAAATATCGAGCGTTTAAAGAAAAAGTTAGCGTTTTATCAAATATCATTTGTAGAAAAGCGCCACGGTGAAGAAGTTAGAATAATATTTCATGATCCAGATGGTTATACACTCCAATTTATTTCAATAGAGAACATGGAAGAGAGTCTTTTACAATGTAATAATCTGAATGGTGAATGAAAAAAATATTGACAAGCTTAGTTAAATATTTTAATGTGATTGTATAAAACTATGTATATAAAGGGGAGTAACTTATTACAGTAAAGTCGTCATTACAGGGAGAAACCCTCGGCTTTATTGGCAACGTTTCGTTGTTAGTGAGACCTTTACCAGCAATGGTAAAGGCCCCTTCTTGTCTTTTTTAGGACCCTTACCATATTTGGTAGGGTCCTTTTTGTATACAAAGAGAGGAGCTAGAAAATGAAAAAACTTTTTAGTAGATTAAGAGTTGTATTTCATGTCCGCCGTTTTGTTCCATTCCTATTTGACTTTTTTACTTCAAAAGAGGTTTCAATAAAGAAGAAAATTTTATCTATTGCTTTTTTAGTTGGTTATGTAGCGATGCCGCTCGATTTAATTCCAGACTTCCTACCGTTCATTGGTATTTTAGATGATATTGGAATTGTGTTATTTATTTTGAATCGAATTGTAAAGATGGCGCCAGTTCAATTACAAGAAAAGCATAACGTAAACGTAGGATAGGAGTTGAAAATATGGAGCAAATTATTTTAGATATAATCGAGTTTTTAAAGCAGTTTTCTTATTTTGGAGTTGTGTTAGCATTAACGTTTGAATTTATTCCAGCAGAAGTAGTTTTGCCCATGGTTGGGTATTGGGTATATGAGGGAGATATGAATTTTTGGCTAGCTGTATTAGCTGGAACGCTTGGCGGAACGACAGGACCTTTAACGTTATATGCGCTCGGGTATTACGGTGGTCGTCCTCTATTAATAAAATACGGGAAATACTTCTTCATTAAAGAAGAACAAATTCAAAAAGCAGATGATTTCTTTGGAAAATATGGACCGGTTGTAGCATTTTTAGGACGCTTCATCCCGGGAGTTCGAACGCTTATTTCCGTTCCATGTGGTATGGCGAAAATGAACATATGGAAATTTAGCATATATACATTTGTAGCAATGTTCCCATTAACGACTTTGTATATTTATTTTGGAATGAAATTAGGTCCGCATTGGGAAAAAGCAGCGGGTGTTGTTGGACAATATATGCTACCGATATTAGCCGTCGTTCTTATTATTGTAGGTGGTATTTTAATCTATAAATTTATGAAAAAACGAAACAAATCGGAATCTATCTAGTCATTGGTAATGGAATTTGCATATTTTTTGAAAATAGATGAATAGTACAGGCAAAAGACTCTGAGGGACATACACATATAGGGAATATAAAAGAGAGAGGGGAAACAACTATGTCTTGTGAGTGCTCAGGGTCAGCATTAACTTGCTGTCCAGATAAAAATTATGTGCAAGATAAAGTGTGTAGTCCGTGGTCTGCTACTGTAGTTGCAACAGCAATTGATAATGTTCTTTATACAAATAATATTAACCAAAATGTAGTTGGTACTGGTTTTGTTAAATATGATGTTGGTCCAGGTCCAATTACTGTAGAAGCGCTTGATTCTGCTGGGGCTACAATTGATACACAAACATTAAACCCAGGAACGAGTATCGCTTTTACGTATCGCCGCTTTGCTAGTATACAAGTTGTGTTACCTGCAACACCTGGTGGAACGTATCAGGGAGAATTTTGTATTACAACACGTTATCCACTTTCATAGTAGAATTGGAGAGGATCGAAATGGGAATGAGAAGTTCCGGTTTGTCTTGTTGTTCTAATAAAACACTTGTGCAAGATCAAGTATGTACAGACTGGTCTATTACAGGTGCTGGTACTCAAATTGTATATACGAATAATATTACACAAGAAGTATATGGTTCAGGTTATGTGAAATATGATGTAGGCGCGAATCCCATTACAGTTGATTTTTTAGTCGGTGCTACAGTAGTTGATACAATTACTGTACAACCACAAAGTAGTGGTACTTTCACTGTACGATATTTTACTACTGTCCGAATTACTACGACAGGAACAACTGTTAATCAAGGCGAGTTTTGTATTACAGTACGTTATCCAATTTCATAAAAAAAGCATACCGTAAATGGTATGCTTTTTTTAAATTGAGGAAGTAATAAAATTGGTATTCTATAAGCAACATGTAAATTGGCAACAGTACTTGCCTTCTAAATATAGTGAAGGATTATTTTGTATATTAATAATACTAACGGATTTTAAATCTTTACCTGTGTAAGATATTGTATTGCCAGGAAACACAGTGAAAATATTGGTTACTGCTCCAACGATTTGAATTGTAATTGCTTCAGTGCTGCTAGTACTATTGTAAACCGAGACAGTACCTGATATAAGTAGTATCCCATCACTTTGCCACAGTATCATTGATGGTGACGCATCTTTGGTAGAGGGAATAGTGTTATTAGTTATGAGGAAGTTTCCTGCAAATTCATTTGTTACTCGTTCGCAACTTGGATTTGGAGGAGGGGGGGATGGACAAGGGGTCGGGCAAATGATAGATAAAGGAGCAAAACAGCCAATATTTTTTTTGTTCTTCAATACAACCCCTCCTTTTTAAGCTGTCTTTTACTACTATTAAATGTAGAAGCATGGCCGATGTGTTAAGAAAAGAAGAAAATTTTTAAAATTAAGATTGTCTAATAGGCTTAGAACTTAACTTGTCATTTGTTTTATAGAAAAGATTATATGTGAATAGGCGTGGGAAAAGAATAATCAGACTCTTTTAGACAAAATGTGGTTGTTTACAATAGTACAAGTAGTGTTGAAGTTAATGAACAATTCACTGTATATTTACAAAAAACTAATAAAATTAATTTGTCATTTAAACGGAGTTAATATGTTTTCGTTACAATAACCCTTGTAATTAATCAATTATTATGAGGAGGATTTACGTGGACAGAACTGTTTTACGAAAAGTAAAAGGCCTTATTGGAGTATTAATGGTTTTTGTATTAGCATTTGTATCATTTCCGTGGAGTACATCAGTCAAAGCGGAAGAGAAAAAGCAAGAAAAGGCACCAAGTGAGAAGAAAATTGTTTTCCCAGTTGTAAGTGATGTGCATATTAAAGATAATAAAACGGATGATATGTTCCGCTGGAAACGAGCGATTGAGCAATTGAATTCAATCGCACCAAAGCAAGATGCTTTTGTTATTGTAGGTGATTTTACTGATTCTGGGTCACTGCAGCAATATGATCGTTTCATGCAAGTGTATAATGACAATGCAAATAAAGATGCGGTACGAATGAATTCTCTAGGTAATCATGATTATTGGAACGGTTTATCTGTAGAGGGAGCGCAGAAGCGTTTTTTAGAAAAGACAGGAATGGAATCAATTTATTATCATAAAGTGGTAAAAGGCTATCATTTCCTTGTTATGTCTCCAGAGAATGGAGCGACACATGGGTATTATTCGGACAAGCAAATTAATTGGTTAAAAGAAGAAATGGCAAAGGCACAAAAAGATGATCCGGAAAAACCGATTTTTGTGTTTTTACATCAACATATTAAAGATACAGTGTACGGTAGCCAAGAATGGGGAACGCAAGATAGTGCAAAAATTAATGCGGTATTAACAGAATATCCACAAGTAATTACGTTCTCAGGTCATTCGCATTATCCATTAGATGATCCAAGATCGATTCATCAAAAAGACTTTACATCTGTTGGTACATCTTCTGTAAGTTATATGGAAGTTGAAGGTGGTAAAGTGCAAGGGAATATCCCTTCAGAATCTCGTGCATTAAGCCAAGGCTTATTAGTAGAGGTAGATGATAAGGAAGTAACAATTAATCGCCGTGATTTCCATACGAATTCTTGGACAGGCGAGCCATGGAAAATTCAGTTGCCATCAAAGAAAGAAACATTTACGCATGTAGAAGATCGTGATAAAGAAAAGCCATCTTTTGTAAAAGATGCGAAATTGTCAGTATCAAATGTAACGGAAAATGCAGCAACAGTAACATTCCCGCAAGCGGTGGATAACCTTCTTGTTCATTCTTATCGTGTACAAGCGAAGGATAAGCAAACAGGTGAGATTAAAAATAAGTTATTAGCATTCTCAGAGTTTTATCGTGATCCAGTTCCAAAAGAACTTACATTTACACTTGCAGGATTAGATGGCGGGAAATCATATACACTTGAAGTAGTTGCGATTGATTCGTTTGGCAACGAAAGCGCGCAGCCGTTAACAACAGAAATTACTACGAAAAAAGATAATATTGATCCGAACGTAAAAGTGCCAAAGGCAGACGTTTTTGATGTGAATTTCTTAGATGGTACATTTAAGGATAACTCACCGTTTGGAACAAAAGGTGATGTGAAAGGGAATGTATCTGTTGAATATGATAAAGCGTTGAAAACAAATGTAATGAAATTAAATGGAAAAGCAAATACATTTGGTTATCTTCCATTTTCAGCAGCACAAAAAGAAAAAGTAGCAAATTCATTTACGTTAGAAACTGTATTTTCAATGAATGAAATTCGCGGACAAGGTATTTTGCAAAATACAGAGAGTGGTGGAATTGGTTTTGAGTCTACAGGAAGTGGTTATGTAGAATTATGGGCTCATATTGGCGGAAGCTATAAACGTGTTGGAGTTCAATTAGAAGCAAACAAAACGTATCATTTAACAGGAACGTATAATGGAAGTGAAGTAGCAATTTATGTAGATGGTAAAAAAGTAAATAGTCAGCCAGCTAGTGGGAAAGTGTATCATCCGAACGTGCCATTTGCACTTGGTGCAGATCCAGATAGCAACGGAAATGGCGGTATTCCGTTAAATGGACAAATTGCGTTAGCAAAATTATATAGTAAAGCATTAAGTTCTTCAGAAGTAGTAGCAGCGTATAACGAGTTTTCAAATCGTACAAAATTAGAGCAAGTAAATACGTTATATGAAGAGATTGGAAAAGTGAAAGAAGTATTGGCAGGTACTTATGAATTTGGTGAAAAACCAGGTCAGTATTCCCAAGCAGCTTTTAACGAATTACAAAGAAGTTATGACAATGCAAAGAAAGTGTTTGAGAATATAGCAAGTACAGGAGAACAAATTGTTCAAACGTATAATGAATTAAAAACAGCAAACCAAACATTTTTACAATCAAAGGTAGCAGAAGAACAGCCGAAAACACCGAAAGAAAAATTACAAATCAATATTGAATTAGCCAAAGCTTTAGTGAAGAAAGCCCAATCTGCAAACGTAACGGAGGGTTCAGTGAAATCATTGAGTCGAAAAATTACAGTTGCAGAAGCTGTATTAAAAGATGTGAAAGTAAAAGATGCACAGGTAGAAAAGATGAATCGTACGATAGAGCATGCGATTTCACTTGTTGAGAAAAGCATGAACAAATAAGGTAGAAGAAAAGAAGCTTATCATGATAGGCTTCTTTTTTGTTATACTAAAAATAGCATGGAAAAAAGGAGCGAATAATTTGGAACAGAAAAAGATAAAAAGAATTCTTGAATATGTATGGATCGCGGTTGTGCTCCTTGTAGGATATTATTTCTTAAAAGAGAAAAGTATATGGGTTCTATTTTTAATGACATTTTTATTAGCGGGATTAGGAACGCTATTTATTAACTTTTTCTTTGATAGTGTAAACGTGTGGAGAAAGAAAAAGAAAGAGGCGAAGTAAGGGAGAAGAAGTATACAAAAGTTGATCGGTATATTTTTCATTTTACAATCGTTAATGAAAATAGCTCGCCGTTTCATCGGCGAGCTATTTTGTTATGCTTTTTTCGTCTCATCACCTGTTTTTTCAGTAGCTAAATGACTATGTTTTCTAGAGTAGAAGAAGTAGACGCATAAACCGACTATAAGCCAGACTGCAAAGCTGATCCATGTTGTTTTGGACAAATTAATCATTAAATATAAACAACAAATAATAGCGACAACCGGTAGTGCAGGTACGAGTGGTGTACGAAAGCCACGTTTTAAATCAGGATGCGTTTTCCGTAAAATAAGTACAGCAAAGCAAACGAATGTGAAGGCTGTTAACGTACCGATGTTTACTAAATTCGCTAGTAAATGTAGGTCTAGAAGTCCTGCTAATAAAGCTGCAAATACCCCAGTAATCCATGTGTTTAGTAAAGGGATTTTTACTTTTTTATTTACGCGTGATAACGCTTTTGGGAGTAAGCCGTCTCGGCTCATTGCATAAGAAACACGAACTTGTCCATACATAACGACTAAAAGAACGGTTGTCATTCCTGTCATCGCACCTACTGCAAGTAGCCCCGCAATAGTATCTTCGCCAACGAAATGTAGTGCAAATGCAACTGGATCAGAAACATCTAATTGCGTATAAGGAACCATACCTGTTAAAACGAAAGATACGATCATGTATAAAACTGTACAAATAAGAAGGGAACCGATAATGCCAATTGGTAAATCACGCTGCGGTTTTTTCGTTTCTTCTGCTGCAGTTGCAATTGCATCAAAACCTAAAAAGGCGAAGAAGACAGTCGCAGCTCCGGTAATAATACCGTCGTACCCGAATGGAATGAACGGTGTCCAATTTTCAGGCTTTACATATTTTGCGCCTGCTACGATAAAGGCGATAATAACTGCTAATTTGATAAGGACCATAATATTATTAATGCGTGCGCTTTCGCGAATACCAAAACTTAAAAGCCCAGTAATGAGAAGTAAAATACAAACAGCAGGTAAATCGATGAGACCACCCTTTCCTACGCCAGGTGCCGAGGCGATTATGGCGGGAAGATGTATGTTAAAGCCTTGTAGTAAAGATTGTAAATAACCAGACCAACCAACAGCTACTGCTGCCACGGCAAGTAAATATTCGAGCATTAAACACCAACCAACAATGAAGGCGACGATCTCTCCGACTGTCATGTATGCGTAAGTATACACACTTCCTGAGACAGGAATAGAAGAAGCGAATTCGGCATAGCAAAAGGCTACACAAGCACAAGTGAATGCAGCAATAAGAAATGATAGCATAATACCAGGACCGGAATGTTTTGCTGCGACAATACCTGTTAATACAAAGATGCCTGTCCCAATTACGGCGCCGATTCCTAAAAACATTAAATCGAGTGCCGTTAATGTTCTATCTAGCTGCCTTGGTGATTCAGTACTAAGCGCTTTTTTACGTAATAATGACTTCATTTTGGACTCTCCTCCTTTAGTTTTCATTTCCATAACTGCGAATATAGTACGAGCCCATTGGAAAAGAGTATGTAAGTGAATGAAAATACAGTTATGGTATGTAGTTTTTTAAAATTTCTGGGTTAATCTTATTATAATTCAGAATATTTTGTCAAATGAAATTTTAACAAATAAAAAGCCGGTTGTAAGGAGAAACTATGTGCAGAAATAGATGCAGGTTAACAATCAGTAGAGATGAAGAATAATCCACTGATTAAAGTTTTACTTTATTATAGTAGGAGAAGATGTTATGTTATTTTATTTTGAACTTGTCGTCATTTTACTTTGTACGAAATTAGCTGGTGATATTAGCGTTAGACTTGGCCAGCCTTCTGTACTCGGTAAATTAATCGTTGGTATTATTATCGGTCCGGCTTTGCTAGGTATTATTAATAGTTCAGAACTTATTGATGAGCTTAGCGAAATTGGTGTTTTGCTACTTATGTTTATGGCAGGACTCGAAACTGATTTAGAAGAGTTAAATCGTAATTTAAAATCTGCATTCGCAGTAGCGATGGGAGGAATTATTTTCCCATTCCTTGGTGGGTATTTAGCAGGACTTGCGTTTGGAATGTTACAGTCGCATGCGATCTTTTTAGGGTTATTACTTTGTGCCACTTCGGTTAGTATTTCTGTTCAAACACTAAGAGATTTAGGGAAAATGAATACGAGAGAAAGTACGACGATTTTAGGTGCAGCTGTATTTGATGATGTAATTGTCGTTATTTTATTAGCATTTGTGATGAGTTTTTTAGGTACACAAGATGTAAATGTAACGCTAGTCATTGCAAAGAAAATTATCTTTTTTGTAAGTATTGTTTTCATCTCTTGGAAAGTTGTTCCATGGATTATGAAAATGCTCGTACCACTTCGCGTAACAGAAGCATTAATTAGTGCAGCTCTTATTATTTGTTTCTCTTTTTCGTATTACAGTGAAATGATGGGGATTGCAGGTATTATTGGAGCATTCGCAGCTGGAATTGCCATTTCTCAAACAGAGTATAAGCATGAAGTGGAACATAAAATTGAACCAATTGCTTATGCAATATTTGTTCCAGTGTTCTTCGTAAGTATTGGAATGGAAATTACATTTCAAGGTATCGGAAGCCAGCTTTGGTTCATTATCATTATGACGCTCATCGCAATTTTCACAAAGTTAATTGGATCAGGTTTAGGAGCAAGACTAACAGGATTTAACTTACAATCTTCTATTAGTATTGGTGCGGGGATGGTGTCGCGCGGGGAAGTAGCGCTTATTATCGCAGCAAATGGACTTACGGCAAATTTATTAGCGAAAGAAAATTTCACAGCGATTGTCATTGTTGTTATATTGACGACGATTATTACGCCGCCGCTTTTGAAGAAGTATTTTGTATAGAGAGGAAGGGCTTATCTGATGTAGGTAAGCTCTTTTTTTATTGCAAAATGAAGTGGTCATGTAGCATGAATGGATTGTAATTATGATAAAATCTATGTATGTGATATGACAAGGAGAGGGAAGTGTGAAGATTACAAAGGGGAAAGTTATAGGTGTAATCATACTTATTGCACTATGTATACCATTTACTGCATGGAAAGAGTCGAAAGTGAAAAATTTTCCAGTTTCTATTTTTTCTTCCTATGTAGAAGACGAAAACCCGAAAGACTATAAGTACACTGCTTTTGTACCTGACTTTGCAATTTGGATACATGGATGGGAAAAACAGCGATCTGAAGGTGAAATAACGTCATATAAAAAAGGGGATCGAACTGTAATTGTTCACCATCCACCTGGCAATGATGGTTTTTATCTATATGATACAAATGATATTAGAGAATATACGCAACCGTAAGAAGTGGAGGTTAAATAGTGAAAGCTTCAACATTACTATTTAAAATTGAAAGTAATATGGATCAATTTTCACCAGCCGAAAAGAAGGTTGCCATGTACATAATGGAGAATGCAGAAATTGTTCCGAACTTAACGACGAAAGAAGTGTCAACGAATGCAGGCGCAAGTGAGGCAAGTGTTGTTCGCTTTTGTAAGTCGATTGGGATTGGGAGCTTTAAATCATTTAAAATCGCGCTCGTTCGTGAATTAACGATTGCTGATTATAATATTAATGATTTTTCAGTGATGAATACGGAAGATGGACCGTACGATTTGTTTAATAAAGTTACATATGTGAATAAAGCTGCAATTGAGGCGAGCGTTACTGCGATAGATAAAAAGGAACTTGAGAAAGCTGCAGATCGTATTGTAAATGCGGATAAAATTATATTTTACGGAGTAGGCGGATCGGCTACTCCGGCGATGGACGGGGCTTATAAATTTACAAGGCTCGGATTTACAGCGATGATGCTATCTGATTTTCATATGATGTTGCCACTCGTCACGAATTTAAAAGAGGGAGATATATTTGTGGCGATTTCAACTTCTGGGCGGACGAAAGATGTGCTCGAAATGGCGCAATATGCGAAGAAGCGAGGGGCTACAGTTATTGCGATTACGAAGCTAGACCAATCATCTCCGTTATATAAAGCGGCAGACATTCGCCTTTGTATGCCAGATGTAGAGCAAGATCATCGTATTGCAAGTATTGCTTCCAGAATGACACAACTGAATATGATTGATGCTTTATATGTGATTACTTTCAATCGAATTGGCAATAAAGTGCTGGATCAATTTATGGAGACGCGAGAAGAAGCAGTGCGGTTACGGAAGTTAAAATAGAAGAAAAGATGAGGGGACTCATCTTTTTTATTATCTTTGACACAAATATGTCATTTTGTGAAATTTTATTTCATAAAATAAGAAAGTAATATTGATTTTTAATTTCTTGAAGTTATAATAAAAGTGTGAAATATAATTTCAAAGAGGGTGGCAATATGTTAGAAAATTTATCGACAGAACACCGTAATGAGAAAACGACGAATCTAGATGAGATGAGTATAAAAGAAGTGTTACAAAGTATGAATGAAGAAGATCGAACTGTTGCGTTAGCAGTTGAAAAAGAGATAGAACAAATTGAAAAGGTCGTACAGACTGTTATTAAATCTTTTGAAGCAGAGGGCCGATTAATTTATATTGGGGCTGGTACGAGTGGTCGTTTAGGTATTTTAGACGCAGTGGAATGCCCGCCGACATTTGGCACAGACGATAAAATGGTGCAAGGATTTATAGCAGGTGGATTGAAAGCGTTTACTAAGGCGGTGGAAGGTGCCGAAGATCGCGAAGAGTTAGCAGAAGAAGATTTGAAAAGTATTGGATTAAACGAGAAAGATACAGTGATTGGTATTGCCGCAAGTGGTAGAACCCCTTACGTAATTGGCGGATTGAAATACGCACATAGTGTGGGAGCTAGTACGGCGAGTATTTCTTGTAATAAAAATGCTGAAATAAGTAAGTATGCAAAACTCAATGTAGAAGTGGAGACAGGCGCAGAAATATTAACAGGCTCAACACGTTTGAAGGCTGGTACAGCGCAAAAATTAGTGCTTAATATGATTTCAACAGCGTCAATGATTGGTGTAGGAAAAGTATATAAAAACTTAATGGTAGATGTTCAATCTACGAATGAAAAGTTAGTAGAACGATCAAAACGAATTATTGTAGAAGCAACAGGAGTTAGTTATGAAGTAGCGGCAGATTATTACGAAAAAGCAAATCGTAACGTGAAAGTTGCTATCGTTATGGCATTACTACAGTGTGAGTACGGGGAAGCAAAAGAAAAACTAAAAGAAGCGAAAGGCTTTGTGAAGAAGGCTTTATAAAGTGAAACGATAAGAATAGGGAGGGGGATTCTATTATGAAGAAAGAAGAGAGAATGGCCAAAGAAATTTCGGAGCAACTTGGGGGAATAAAAAATATTCGTGGCATTGCTCATTGTATGACGAGACTGAGGTTAACGCTTCATGATGAAAGTAAAGTGAATATGGATTTTTTGAAAAAGGTTGAAGGCGTTATGGGCGTCATTGAAGATGAAACACTTCAAGTTGTTGTTGGTCCAGGAACGGTAAATAAAGTAGCAGCCGAAATGGAAGTTTTAACAGGATTACGAATTGGTGAGGTTGCAGATCATCATCTTGAAGATATTGGTCAAGAGATTAAATCAGAGATGAAGAAGAAAAATAATACACCAGTGAAGAACTTTTTACGAAAAATAGGTAACATTTTTATTCCGTTAATACCTGGTCTTGTTGCATCAGGAATTATAAACGGAGTTGCTAACTTCGCAAAAAACGCAGGTGCTGATCCGAATGCAACATGGCTACAAATGTTACTACTTATTGGCGGCGGTATCTTTACATTTTTAGGGATTTTAGTCGGTTGGAATACAGCGAAAGAATTTGGCGGGACACCAGTTCTTGGAGCGATTGCGGGTATTTTAATTTTTAATCCAGCGATGGCAAATGTGAAATTATTTGGTGAAGCAATGGTACCCGGGCGGGGCGGATTGTTTGCAGTTATTTTTGCAGCATGGCTTATGGTAGTAGTTGAGAGAAGAGTACGAAAAGCAGTGCCGAATGCAGTTGATATTATTGTAACACCGCTTATTACTGTATTAGCTGTAAGTATAGTAACGATGTTAGCGATTCAGCCAGCAGCGGGATTTTTATCTGATGGTATTACGAGCGGTATTAACGCAATTTTAAATGTTGGCGGAGCATTTGCTGGAGCAGTGCTAGCCGGAACGTTTTTACCACTCGTTATGGTCGGATTACATCACGGTTTAACACCGATTCATATGGAATTTATTAATCAAACGCACGTAACGCCTTTATTACCAGTACTCGCAATGGCTGGCGCTGGGCAAGTAGGAGCAGCAATTGCGATTTATGTGAAAACAAAAAATAAACGCCTTCGTAATGTGATTAAAGGTGGATTACCAGTAGGATTTTTAGGAATTGGCGAACCGCTATTATACGGGGTTACATTGCCACTTGGGAAACCGTTTATTACTGCTTGTTTAGGAGCGGCTGTCGGTGGTGCATTCCAAGCTGTTATGAAAACGGCTTCACTCGGAATAGGTGTATCAGGATTATCATTAATTCCGTTAATTGCTGATAATAAATATTTATTATATTTCCTTGGATTAGTAGTTGCATATATTTTCGGATTCATCTTTACGTACTTCTTCGGCTTTAAAGAAGAAATGGCAGAAAACATATAGAGAAAGGGATTCCTTTCTCTTTTTTTTATATTAATAGAAGGAGAGATTTATATGATAGGAGTTTCAATTTATCTTTCAAAAGAGCGAGTAGAGAAACAAGAAGCATGGTTAAAACTAGCGAAAGAAAACGGATTTTCATCTGTTTTTACATCTCTTCACATTCCAGAAGATGATCCGAATAGGTATAAGGAGTTAATTCAAATACTTGGGAAACAAGCTCTCGAAAATGAAATGGAATTAATGGTTGATGTCTCTCCAAAATCGTTAAACCATTTAGGGATGACGTATGAAAATGTGGAAGAGTTATTAGACTTTGGCATTACTGGTTTACGAATGGATTACGGTATTACGCCAAAAGAAATCGCACGTGTATCTCATAAGATGAAGGTAGCTTTAAATGCGAGTACGATTACAGAATCATTTTGGAAAGAGTTACTTGCGGAAAATATACGAGTAGATCGTATAGAAGCGTGGCATAATTTTTATCCACGTCCAGAAACAGGACTAGCAAAGTCGTTTTTGCAAAAACAAAATAAATATTTACATGAGTGCGGAATAAAAACGATGGCGTTTATTCCGGGAGATGGTGAAAAACGCGGTCCGTTATATGAGGGTTTACCAACTTTAGAAAAGCACCGCTATATGCGGCCACTTGAAGCGTATTTAGAACTTGTTCAAGAGTGTGACATTGATAAAGTGTTAATTGGAGACATAAGTGGGAGCCTAGAAAGTGTACAAGAAATCTCGAGTGCGAGTGGTGGGATTATTCCAGTGCGATATGAGTCATTTATAAATGCAAGTGAAGTATTAAAAGTGGTAGAGCAAGTGCATACAAATAGGTTAGATCCGGCTCGTGACGTAATTCGCTCTGTAGAATCAAGAGAAGAAAATAAAGTTGCAATACAACCGATGAATACAATTTCAAGAAAACGAGGCAGTATTACAATTGATAATGAATTGTACGGTAGATATGCTGGGGAGATGCAAGTTGTTGTAAATGATTTACCTGTAGATGAGAAAGTGAATGTTGTCGGAATGGTTGTGGAAGAGGACGTGCCGTTATTGCCCTATATTGGTGCTGGAAAAAAGTTTCAACTTTTTCTGTGCGATAGAGCGAAAGCTTGAATTAGCACTATTTTATAAAAAACATTATTCGTAAAACGGATAATGTTTTTTGGTTTCTTTAAAAAAGTATTTGACGAATGAAAAGAAATACCGTATTGTTTTGTCTTGTGAATAAATGTTCACCATAACAAAACAAAAAAGGAGAGTTCAGAATGAATCAATATATTGGGAATTTAATTATTCGTATCGTATTAGGAGTTACTTTTTTTGCACACGGTTTAGCAAAGTTTCAATCAGGTATAGATAACGTAGCAGGATGGTTTACAAGCATCGGTTTACCAGGTGGTCTTGCATACGGCGTAGCAACAGTTGAATTAGTTGGTGGTATATTATTGATTATCGGTTTAGGCGTGAGGTATGTAGGATTGTTATTCGCTCTTATTTTAGCTGGAGCTATCGTAAAGGTAAATGGAGCAGCAGGATTATTAGGAGATGGAAAGAATCCAGGGTATGAATTAGATCTTGCGTTATTATCAATGGGTGCGTATTTATTCGTTGTAAAAGCAGAAGGATATGTAGATCGTTTCTTAAAAGAGAAAGTAATGAAAACGAAGTAAATTTCATTTTTTAAGTGTTGACTTGACGACTTGGTGTAACTATAATGATTACATCAAGTCGATTAGTAATAAAATGATTCATATATTTTTTTATTCTAGTTGTAACTAAAATAGTTACAACTAGAATAAAGCTTAAAGAATAAAGGAATATAAAAGAGTAAATAAAAAGTGGAGGAAATAACATGTCCAAATTACATTTAGAGGTTTTTACAGGATCTGAGCAAGCATTTCAAGTTACATCCACAATTGTATACGGAGAAAAAGATGCAATTCTTATCGATGCACAATTTTTATTAAGTGATGCGCACCGTTTAGCAGCTCAAATTATTGAAACAGGAAAGAATTTAACTCATATTTATGTGACTCATTTCCATCCAGATCACTATTTTGGATTAAATGTATTACATGAAGCATTTCCAGAAGCGAAGATTGTTGCATTACGGAATACTGTTGAAGATATTCGTAACACATTTGAGAAGAAAGTGGAACAGTGGAAACCATCTATTGGGCATAATGTTCCTCATCAACCAATTGTTCCAGAGGAATTAACAGAAGAGAAATTGATTTTAGAGGGAAATGATTTAATCATTAAAGGTGGTTTGCAAGGTGATACACCGAATAATAGTTATGTATGGATTCCATCATTAAAAGCTGTTGTTACAGGCGATATCGTTTATAACAATACTTTCGTATGGACGTTAGAAACAGATGCTGAAGCTCGTCATAAATGGTTAGAAACATTAAGTGAACTTGAAAATCTTCATCCTGAAATTGTTGTAGCGGGTCATCGTGATTATGACGTACCAAATACAGCAGACGCGATTAAACATACTCGTAAATATTTAGTTGCATTTGATGAAGTTCTTGCAGGAAATCCTTCAAGTGAAGAAATTCAAACGGCAATAAAGGAACGATTCCCGCGCGTTAAAGCGTTAGAAATTGGACTTATTTTAGCGGCAAACGCGTTTGGGGCGAAAAAATAATGAAGCAAAAAACAAATTTAGAAATTATTCAAAGCACGTATGAAGGATCAGCTTCTTCGAATGCAAAACATTTAGCAGAAGCATTTTCTGAAAAAGTGGAATGGACAGAGGCAGAAGGTTTTCCGTACGGCGGAACGTATATAGGTACAGAAGCTATAATGGAAAATGTATTTAGTCGTTTAGGATCAGAATGGGATGATTATAAAGCGAGTGTAAAGACGTACCATGAAGTAAACGGAAAAGATGTAATTATTGCTGAAGGTGTTTATTCAGGAGTTTATAAAGAGACGGGAAAATCATTTGAGGCGGAATTTGTTCATGTATGGCAACTTAAAAATGGAAAAATCGTGAAATTTAAGCAATATGTGGACAGTTACATTGTACGAGAAGCGATGAAGGCTTAAAATAAAATAAGGAAACAAATGGAATCGACTATGTGCAGGCGATTCCATTTGTTTATGTAATTATTAGGGGGAATGGGGAGTACATAATATGAAAAAATGGATAATAGGGACAATTACAATGATTGTAATTGCGGTAGGAGCTGTATTCGGTGTTACTAAACTTCTTAATTATATAGAGGAGGAGGAGAAGAGTCTTAAAACACAAAAAGTGATGAGCCAACGGGACAAGAAAGTTGCGGAAGAGAAGCCACAATTTAGTGAGGATGAAATTATTTCTACAATGCATAGGATGGTACATCAAAAAGTGAAATCATCTGATAAATGGGGATTTATCGAAATGACAAATAAGGAAATTCGTAGTGCGAAGAACGCAGTAGAAGGCAGTACAAATTTTAAATATAAAGCAAAGCTACTTTCTACTTTGGAGCGTTGGGAGAAAGGAGACTTTTCACAAACGGTTGAGGATCATAACTTTTTGTGGGAAATTCAAGGTGGTGATACCGGAAAGGCAACAGAACGTTTATCGCCAGAAGAAGAAAAACAGTATGTGAAAGAAATGAAAGGTAAATAAAAACATCGCCACTTTGGTGGCGATGTTTTTGATTAAGAATGTTTTCGCATTAAAGCTCTAGTTGGCTGAACAGCAACGGTTTTGAAATGAGAAAATAAATAACACCCTGTCACGACGATGATTGTACCGAAAATTTGAATCCATGTTAATTCTTCTCCAAGGAAAAGGAATGCTAAAATAGCTGTGAAAATTGGATTGAAATTTAGAAAAATCCCCGATGTAGTAGCGCCTAATTTCTGTACACCAATATTCCAAAACACCATACAAAGTACTGTTGAAATGAGTCCTGTATATAAAAGTGATGTTATGAAGGAAGAGTTGATATTGGAAACAGTGAAGCTACCTATGTTAAATGGAAGCAATAAAATAACGCCGAAAATGCCAGAATATAATGTAGCCATTAGGGGTGTAACTGTTTTTGTCGCCCATTTACTACAAACAGAATAAATGCCCCAAATACAAACTGCTGCAATCATCCATAAATCCCCGCTATTAAAATGTAGTGAAAATAAAAGAGCAAAATTTCCTTTTAAAAGGACGAGCATAACCCCGAAAAATGAAAGAATCATAGAAAGAATTTGAAGTGTATTTACTTTTTCTTTTAGAAATAGCACAGAAAATAATGTAATTGAAATAGCGTTCAATGTAGAAATAAGACCTACATTCGTTGCGGATGTTTTTTCTAGTGCTAAAAATTGAAAAATGTTAAAAAGAACGACTCCTGAAATTCCCATAAGTATTAACGGAAGTATTGCAGAGCGTGGTGGAATGATTTTCTTCTCTTTAAACCATACCATTGGTAATAAACAAATGATCGCAATTAGCCATCTTAAACTTGTCAGTGTCATCGGAGATGCATGATCGACGAGTGATTTCCCAACGACGAAATTTCCTCCCCATAATAAGCTTGTTAATAATAGTAAAAAGACGTAAAAATAAGGCATGCTAAAAACCCCTTTGTTGAAATAAGAATGAACTGTAAATAATTTTAGCATTTTTCTTTATTATCTAATATATTCTTTTGTATAATGGTAAAAACTCGATAAAATGTTTCGTTAGAAATCTTATTTACAGAAAAATATTTAGTTTGATATAAGTTATGAGATGTTTCTTCGAATAATCGTCGGTAAGAAAAAAGGGGGAATTTTGATGGAGTCATCTGTTATTAAAGTGCTTGATGATTTGGATGTGAAAATTTTAGATATATTGCAGAAAGAATCACAAGTAAGTAATGCAGAGCTTGCACGCCGTGTTAATTTATCTCCAGCTGCGATGCATGCACGAATAAAAAGGTTAGATGGGGAAGGTTTTATTGATAAGCAAGTAGCAATTTTAAATCAAGAAAAGCTTGGATTTGATTTATTATGTTTCATTTTTATGAGCACGAATATTCATCAGTATGAAAAGCTGGAAGTGTTAGAACGAGAATTAGAATCTATGCCTGAAGTGTTAGAATGTCACTGTTTAACAGGAGAGTATGATTATTTATTAAAAGTTGCAAATCGTGATCGTAAAGAACTGGAGCATTTTATTAGAAAGCTGAATAAGCTTGGTATTACACGTATACAGACGAGTTTAGCACTTCGTGAAATTAAATATTCAACGGTATTACCGATACGAAATGAGGAATCAAGCATCGATTAAGTTGCTTGGTTTTTTGTTTATGTAAAGTGAAACTTTAATCAGTGGGGGTTTTGTTCATCCACCACTGATTATTAGCCTTCACCAATCGGGCGTTTAGGGGCAGCCCGACTCCCACCTACCTTCTTTGCTTCAGCCGAATTTTGAGGTGGGAGTCTTACTGCCCGTTAATGTGGGATAAAATTCAGAAAAGTGATTGACGGAGAGAAAAGAGAGATGTATTATTATATGAAATTATGAATTAAAATTCATACAATGTTATAAATATTAACACTGGGGGCAAGGGGATATAATATGAAAATCTTTAATGCGGTTACAAGTGATGTGAAAGAAATTTATACTCTCATTGAAATGTATGCAAAAGAAGGAGTTGTTTTGCCGCGTTCTCTTTTGTCTCTCTATCAATATTTACAATGTTTATACGTTGTGAAAGAAGGAGGGGAAATCGTGGGAGTTGCTGGTTTGCATGTGTTAGGAGAGGATCTCGCAGAAGTACGATCGTTAGTAGTTTCGCATACATATGCAGGAAAAGGGATAGGGCGTAAGTTAGTGAATCATGTAATGAATGAGGCGGCAAAGATAAAAGTGAACAGGGTAATTTCTGTAACATATGAAACGGAATTTTTTCAAAAGTGCGGGTTTGATTTTGTGAATAGAGAAGCATTGCCAGAAAAAGTGTGGATTGATTGTAGACATTGTCCAAAAGTTGATTATTGTGATGAGGTGGCGATGATACGGTATGTGGGTGGAATTTTTAGAGAGAAAAAAGGCCCACTATTATTTAAGAAATAGTGGGTATCTATATTTTAATCAGAAATGAGATGTTGTTAAGAATTTGAATTCGTTTTTCTCACGGCAAAATTATAAAGTGGATCTCTAAGTTCATAGTTATACGTAGAACCATCGACAAGTCCTACAACTTTATCGCTATCATAAAGGTCGAGCATAAATTGTGCCATTTGTTTTGCAGTGTGGAATTGTGGCACAACATTAGCGTATTGGAACTCATCAATATCAAATGAACGTTTTGCGAATTCTGTTTCAGTTGCAGCAGGAGCTAAAACTTTTGCTTGTAGTTTTGCACCTTGTTCTTTCAGTTCGTGAGATAGTCCTTCTGTAAATGCACTTACATAAAATTTCGTAGCGCAATACGTAACAGCATTGGCAACAATCGTGTATCCACCGCCTGATGAAACATTAATAAGTTGTGTTCCTTCGGTCATTGAATAATCTCGAACGAAAAGGGAAGATAGTATTGTTAGTGCTTCTATATTTACATGCAACATCGTTTCTATCTTGTTTAAATTTTGTTCAGCAATTGAGGCGAAATTACCAAAACCTGCGTTGTTAATCCACGTTTCAATTTGAAAACTTTGTAGACTTTCATAAAATTTATAAACTTCTTCAGTGACTGATAAATCAGTTCTTCGAATGACAACATCCAATTCCGGATGCATTTCATTAATTTTCAATTTTAATCCGTCTAATTCTTCTTGTCTTCGAGCTACAAGTATTAAGTTTTTTCCGCGAGATGCAAAGGCTAAAGCGGATTCATAGCCAATTCCTGAACTAGCACCAGTAATAACAGTATATTTCATATAAAAGCCTCCTAAATTCAAATTAATTTATCATGGTTAGATTGTATTTGTTAGAGTATACTCTAAGTCAAATGTTTTTTATAATTTGGATAAGGCAGTAAAATATATGAGAGTAAATGGCGTGCGGAGGGAGTATGGTTATGTACACAATTAGCGAGGTAGCTAAATTATTAGGAGTGAGCACACATACATTACGTTATTATGAAAAGGAGAACATATTAATTGCAAATCGCGATGCAAATGGGAATAGATTGTATGAAGAGTCACATATAAAGTGGTTGCAGTTTGTAATGAAATTAAAACAAACGCAAATGCCGATAGCGAAAATAAGAGAATATGCTAGATTATATTTAGAAGGGGAGCATACAACCGAAGCTCGTTTACAGCTCTTAGAAGATCATAGGAAATCTATTCAGATTCAAAGAGAAAATTTAGAAGTTACAGAGAAGATGCTCGAAAATAAAATTATTGCATACAAAGACTCGTTGAAAAGTAAATAGCGTACAAAATATTTCGTTCTTTGTTGCATGTTGAAAAGGGAGTACAGGTCTTTGTTTTGGAATTTATCTATGAGTATTTTATTATAATGTGCCGATAAATTAAAAAAGAGCAGTTAGCTAAAAGCAACTGCTCGATTCAAAGGGATCTCCAAGGGGGGAATGGAGAAAATATTATGTTACTACCATTATTCACAGATTATTAAGAAATATTCATGTGGATTTAAGAAATTTAAAATATTTTTGGTTAATAGAATCCGGGTGTTGACACTTTATCAATTGGTCATGTAGAATGTTTATGAATGACATTCAGTCATTTTTTTCTGTGGAAGGGTGTAGATAAGCAACTTTTATATGTAGTTAGCTTAATAACGGAACAAATATAAGGATAAATGAGGATGATATTGGTTTTTTAAATAGTAGTTAGAGTGAGATTATATTTTTTAAATCAAAAAATGACTGACGGTCAGTCAGTAAATAATAGAAGGTGAGAGATATGAAAAATAAAGCTTGGTTATATGTCATATTAACATGTATCTTTGAAATTTTTTGGGTGTTTGGTTTTAATACAGCTCATACTTGGTGGCATTGGGTCATTATTGTAGGAGTTATCGCTGTTGATTTTTACTTCCTATCGAAAGCGTGCGAACATCTTGCAACAGGGACTGTATATGCTGTGTTTGCCGGAGCTGGTACGGTTGGTACTTTCCTAATGGATGTATTCCTTTTCGGCGGCAGTTTCAGTTTAGGAAAGCTATTCTTTATCGTAATGGTCGTAGCGGGCGTGATCGGTTTAAAATTAGCTGATAATAAAGAAGAAACCGCGGAAGAAATTGTGAAAGGAGCTGCTTAAAAATGGGTTGGATTTTCGTATTTTGTGCTGCAATTAGTGAAATAGTCGGTGTGATAGGCCTTAAAATGTATAGTAAAGATAAGACGTTAACAAATGGAGCGATTTATATAGGTGGATTTGCAACTTCCTTTGCATTCTTATACACATCTTTCTTGTTCTTACAAGTAAGTGTAGCTTATGCGGTTTGGATTGGCATTGGAACAGCAGGAGCTGTTTTATTAAATATGTTTCTGTTTGGTGAATCGAAAAGTAAGGCACGTTTGATTAGTGTAGCTCTTATCGTATGTGGAGTTACGGGATTAAAGGCTCTTTCATAAGAAAAGGATATTAAAGTTAAATCTCCTAACGATTTGTTGGGAGATTTTTATTATGAAAAGTGCACGATGATTGACAGTACAGCTAGTTATTTTATAAAATGAGTGACAGTCATTCAATACGCGTGTGAAAGGGTTTAGATGATGAATAAAAAAGAAAAAATTGTCTATGCAGCTATTGAGGTGTTTCAGGAAAAGGGCGTTGAAAAAACGAAGATTTCTGATATCGTGAAATTGGCTGGCATTGCACAAGGAACTTTCTATTTATATTTTCCTTCTAAGTTATCTGTTATGCCTGCAATAGCAGAAGTGATGGTTGAGAAGATGATACTTGCAGTGAAAGAAAAAGTACAGAACGATGCACCTTTTTCAAGTAAGGTTGAGCAGGTAATAGATGCAGTGTTTAACTTTATAGCTGAATATCGTGAAATACAAGCTTTAATGTATGCGGGTCTTGCATCTACTGAACATATAAAAGAATGGGAAGCTGTGTATGAGCCTCTTTATATGTGGCTAAGTGAATTTTTAAGTGAAGCAAAAGAAGCTGGTGAAATTCGTGATTCGGTTCATGCAGAGAGAACAGCGAAGTTATTTATTGCTCTTGTTGAATCAGCAGCGGAACAAGTTTATTTATATGATCATAAAGATGATGAGCAAGTCGAGCTACAAAAGGCAGAAGTACTAGATTTTTTAACACATGCACTACATATAAAAGAATAGAGAAATTAGATGAACCTATCTTAGAAAGGTAGGTTCATTTCTGCGGAAAACTGAATGATAGTCATTCACTATGTATTTATGTATGTGTGGAAGGATAGAGTGAAATTCTAATGAGTGGGGGCATCTTTACTCAGTATGAGCCCACAAATAGCAGGATAAAGAAAAAGCTTCTTGGGCATTATTTTTGAGAGGAACTACGGGAAGAGGTGTTAAAAATTGAAGAAACCGATAAAAGAACAAAAGATGGTATTGATCATTCTTTTGAGTAATATATTTATCGCTTTTTTAGGGATTGGATTAATCATTCCGGTTATGCCGTCCTTTATGAATGATATGAATTTAACAGGAAAGACGATGGGTTATCTCGTTGCAGTGTTTGCAATGGCGCAGCTTATTACTTCACCTATTACGGGTCGTTGGGTCGACATTTACGGTAGGAAGAAAATGATAATCATTGGATTATTTATTTTTGGTGTTTCAGAGCTTCTTTTTGGATTAGGTACAGATGTGTGGATGCTTTATGCAGCGAGGGTGTTAGGCGGAATTAGTGCCGCGTTTATTATGCCGGGTGTTACGGCATATGTTGCTGATATTACTTCTATTCAAGAACGTCCAAAGGCGATGGGATATCTTTCAGCGGCTATTAGTACCGGATTTATTATAGGGCCTGGAATCGGCGGGTTTATTGCAGAATACGGTATACGTGTGCCGTTCTTTGTGGCAGCAGTGATTGCCTTTATAGCATGTGTGATTTCCATCTTTATTTTAAAAGAACCGTTAACGAAAGAGCAAATTGCAGAGATTTCTGCTAATACGAAGGAATCAAGCTTTATCGGGGATTTAAAGAAATCATTAAATCCAATGTATGCAATCGCATTTATTATTGTATTTGTACTCGCATTCGGATTATCGGCATATGAAACTGTGTTTAGTCTGTTTTCTGATCATAAATTTGGTTTCACACCGAAAGATATTGCTGCAATTATTACGATTAGCTCCATCTTTGGGGTAGTTGTGCAAGTATTTATGTTTGGCAAATTGGTTGACATGTTCGGTGAGAAAGTATTAATTCAAATATGTTTAATTGTAGGTGCAGTATTAGCATTCGTCTCAACTATAGTCTTTAATTATTGGAGTGTACTTCTCGTTACTTGCTTTATTTTCCTAGCATTTGATTTACTTCGTCCAGCTTTAACGACGTTTTTATCAAAAGCAGCTGGAAAAGAGCAAGGATTCGTTGCTGGTATGAACTCAACGTATACGAGTTTAGGAAATATCGCAGGACCAGCGATGGGCGGAATATTATTTGATATAAACATTAATTATCCATATGCATTTTCAGGTGTTGTTTTAATCGTTGGTCTCGGCATTACATTTATGTGGAGAGAGAAACAGCTAGCTCAAAGTTTTGCGAAGTAATGTAGTGAGTAATGAAAAACCCCTTACCATTATAAGGGGTTTTTAGAGATAATCGAGAAACGTTCTGATTTAAGTGCATTGTAGAAGAAGAGTTTTCTATTGAACAAAAGTGGGGTTTTACATAATTCACCAAATGAATCAATGAGAGCTTCGGCTCTCTTTTTTATTTTCGTTCGACAAAATATGACAATGTTGCGATTGAATGTTTGCTATGATAAACTCGGAAATCTTACATTTTGACCGAAAATTATCAGAAAAGGCGGATTTAATATGGAAACACTAGCAGTACTGATTTTTCTAGCTTCAATTGTTCTGTTTGTATTATTTATAATTGCTATTTTCAAAAGAAAACCTAAGGCGAAACTTATTATTAGTTCGATTGTATGCCTTGTGTTAGCAATGATATTAATGCCATCAAAAGATAAAGAAGAAAAACCAAAAGCGAAAGAAACAACTCAACAAGCTTCTACAGAGGTGAAAGAAGAGCCTAAAAAAGAAGAAGTGAAAAAGGAAGAACCAAAAAAAGAACAACCTAAAAAGAAAGAAGAACCTAAGAAAGAGGAGCCTAAAAAGGAACTTTCTAAAGAAGGGGATTCTTCTAAAGTTAAAATCGCTGTAGGTTCTGTTGAATCAATAGATTCTGTTGGTGGCGAATATTTAAAAGAAAGCGCACAAGGCGTGTTTAAAATAGTTGAAATTTCTATTACAAACAATCAAAAAGATGCAATTACTGTTGATGCTAATAGTTTCAAATTAATGGACAATCAAGACCGCGAATTTACATACTCTACACAAGCTCAGACAGCTTATGATATTGGAAATGGTGGTAAATCTGATTTCTTCTTAAAACAACTTAACCCTGGACTAACTCAAACAGGAAAAATCATCTTTGACGTCCCTGCTGACGCACAAGGCTTAGTATTAAAAGCTCGCGGCGGTATGATGGGTAAAGAAATTAAATTAAAAGTAGAATAAACTTTAAAGGAGCAATAAATTGAAAAGAACAGCTGAATTTGTATTAGGACTTATTGGTGGGATTTTTGGTATTATTTTTGCATTTATCGCTTTACTGATCGGCGGTATGGGGGCTGCTTTCGAAGCTGAAGGCGCAAATACGATTATCGGATTGGGATGGGGTGCCGTAGGCCTATCAATCTTAGGAATCGTTGGCTCTGTTATGGTAAGAAACAAAGCAAAAGTTGGCGGTATCATGATGACTGTTGCTGCTATTGGTGGATTTGTTTGTATCTCTATATTTTACTTATTGCCAGGAGTATTATTATTAATCGGCGGATTAATGGGTATCTTCCGTAAAGATAAAGCTGCTGTATCTGCTTAAAAAGGAGCACTCGAAAGAGTGCTTTTATTTTGCCTTTACTAATACAATTTAACAATTATGCATAAATGGAGGAGTCAGCATGAACAAAAAGATAATTGGGGGAATTTTAGGGGTTATTGTGATTGTTATAGCCCTTGTGAGTATGAATGTATTGCAAAACAAAGCTAAAGAAGCTGAAGAAAAGAAGAAACGTGAAGCTAGCTATGTTCAAGCCGCAGCAAAATTTTATAATAATATCGAACTAATGGGGTTTGTTGCTGATACAGTTTTACCGGAGTATTCGAAAACTTGGTCTAAAGCTATTGATGATCGCCGAGATTTTAATGTAGCTGTAAACGCTAAGAAAAAATTCTATAATTCAATGATCTCTCAAGCTTCTATACTATATAGTGATATGGAAGGTCAATTAAAAACTGTTTCTGAGGCTGCAAAAGAAAATCCAGATAAGTATAAAGAGCTTTATGATGAATATAAAAAGATGTATGGAACTATTACATCTTTAAAGGAACAAACTGAATCTCCTAGTGGAACTCTGATGACATTTAACCAAAATGCAAACATGTTATTCCAAGAATACAAGAAATATAAAGGGAATATAGATGTGGCCGTATCTGAGGATGTAAAAAATGAGGTCGAAAAAATTAAAGAAAAGAATAAAAAGTAAATACAACAAAATATAGATTTGAAAAACTCCCTTTAGATATCTAAAGGGAGTTTTTCAGGTTTATACATTAATATAAGACTATCAATTGCTATTAATCTATTTTTTGCGTGTCATAAACATTATAACAAACCAAAATAAAATAACTAATCCTGCAATAATAATTGCTATTGGAGTGTTTAAACTCAATAAATAATCAACACCAAAATAGAAAACTATACAGATTAGAATAGCTAATACTATAACAAACTTGTCATGCATTAAACTTCTTACCTTCTACCGCTGCACTAGCAGAAGTTGCAATAGTACCTGATAAAATAGTTGCTGCTACAGCAAATGCTGTACCTTTAAAAATCTTTTTCTTCATAATAAATTCCTCCTACGACATAACGCTTTGTTTTATTTTTCTATTTCTATTTATTTACCCTACAACCAAATATTAAAATTAATGGGGTTAAAATACAAATATAGTTGTCTGTACATTTTTTTGATACAATTAACTTGTTAAAAAATGGAAACTTCATGAATTGTACGATTGGGGATTATAATTTTTTTATCCTTTTATTGGAATCGTAAATTAACTTGGAATTTATATAAAAAACTTAAACCAAGTCAGAAGGAAGCCCCCTTAGCGTGTCTTTTCTTTATACATTAAAAAGCCCACCTATTTCCGTAGGTGGGCTTTATCTTTATTACACAATACCAAAGTATACTTTCATTTCCTCATAAACTTTAACATATTTACAAAAACTACACTTTATAAACTTAATCCAAACCGCTTTAATTCAATAAATATCCCCTCTAATTGCTTTCCTTTATCCGTTAATGTGTACTCTACGCGAGGCGGAACTTCTGGATATACTTTTCTCGTTATAATCCCTTGTGCTTCCAATTCTTTTAGGCGAAGTGATAATGTTTTCGGACTAATCCCGTCCATTGATTTTTGTAAATCGCTAAATCTTAATGTTCCTTCGATAAGAAGATCGCGAATGATTAAAAACGTCCATTTTGTACTAATTACGTCAAGCGTTTTAGCGATAGGACAAGGTATACCAGGTAAACCTTTCGTTAATACAACTGGATCTATATTGCTCATGGAAATAGCCTCCATAAAAATTTTTTGAATGAATTTTCCTTATCGTATCACAAAACTATCTTTTTGGTAACTATATGAAAAAAATATCACTACTTCCATAAAGGAAGTTAGTGCATATACAATAGAAATAAGAAATACAAAGGGTTTGTATGAAGAGGAGGTGATTTCCATGGGTATGAAAAAGCTGTTTATGTTACTTAGTTTTTTTGTCACTTGTATTGTGCTTGTAGCATGTAGTGGTGAGCAAAAAACTGAAATCCAATTATTGAAGGAAATGCCGAAGCCAAAAACAATGACAATCGATCCTTCACTAGGCAAAAAAGAAGCGACAGAAATGGTTCATGCAGCCCAGCGCTTTTATGCATTTTGGGATACAGGTAGAGAGGAACTTATTCCGCAGACGGTTACTGAAAATTTTTTCGATAACACACTGCCGAAAGGTCGACCACAAGGCACTGAAGGATTAAAGCTTGCAGCGCAAAACTTTCGTAAAGTAGTTCCAGACATACATTGTGAAATTGAAGATTTATTAGTGGTTAGTGATAAAGTAACAGCTCGTCTTTCTTTTACTGGAACCCATAATGGTAAAAACATTCGTTTTTTTGCAATTGATATTTTACATGTGAAGGATGGAAAGATAACGGAAGATTGGCATTTAGAAGATAATCTTACGCTGAAGCAGCAACTGGGCTTAATAGCTGAAGAGTAGATCATATAGGGGAGAGAAAAGCGATGAAAAATATTTTTATTATAAATGGACATGAAAAATACGGTACGAAAGAAGGACGATTAAATAAAACGTTAGTTGATTATATGGTAACTGTATTAAGCGAAAATCATCATGTGAAAACAACAACGATTCAAGATGGATATAGTATTAAAGAAGAACAAGAGAAGTTTTTATGGGCCGATGTTGTGGTTTATCAAACACCAATTTATTGGTTTAGTGTCCCGGGATTATTTAAAACATATATGGATGAAGTGTATGAGTACGGTTTGTTCTTTAAAGGTGCAGATGAATACGGGACAGCTGGTTTATTAAATGAGAAGCAGTATATGTTTTCTACAACTTGGAATGCACCTGAAAAGGCATTCGGAGATAAGACGAAGTTCTTTGAAGGAGAAAGTTTAGAATCAGTGCTTAGTCATTTACATCGTGTGCAGAAATTTCTCGGTATGAGTCCGTTAAAGAGTTTTGCTTGTTATGATGTGGTGAAAAATCCGGATATTGAGAAATTTTTGATGGACTTGAAGAATCATTTGGCTGAGGTAATTTAATAGTAGTTTGCATCTTTGTGCGTAAAAAGGTTCATCTTTAAACATGTAAGAGAAGGTACTACTAAGGAGGTAGTACCTTCTCTTACATTCATAAAAATTGCTTAGTTTTTCTTAGCTTAAAGTCTTCATAAGCGGAATTTAACCTTTTATGAAATACGTTGAAAATCTTTACTCATACAGGACTGTTTTAGTTTTTTTGATTTGATTAAATGTTTAATATCAGAGATGTTATCGTATGAAAGCTGAGTATGATAATAGTTAATGTACTCAAGTAATGCAAAAATATAAATAAATAGAGTGAATGATAGCCCACCTAAAGGTAAGTGGGGATACCAAATTGCAAAATCAATAGTAAACGTAATAAATCCCGTGATAAGTAATGCTATATTTATCTTTTTAAGTATTTTTAAATATTGAATCATCCTAATGGGTGTAACAGATGTTTTCTCTTTTTTTAGTCGTTTCCACTTTACGTACCAGTAAAGTGTTCCTTGTAATAAGATAAACTCTAAAAGAAGAAATGAGATCCAAAAAGAATATAAGGAATATAAATGTAACGTAGGATAAGCATAATTAAGTAAGTAACTTGTGAAAATAAAAGTAATGACTGAAAATAACTCACCTGTGTATAGATAGGAAAGCCTTTTTTCTAGGTTGCTTTTCATGGTTCTTCTCCTTTTATAAAAAACTTCACATTTTAATGCGGGGATGGCTGTATCCATAACTTCGCAAAATTCGCCCAACCGAATGAATCAATTGTTACATTTTTTAAAGAAGAAGGGTATGTTTTTCTTTTTAAAACGTGATAGTTAAATAAAATGATGTTTTCAGCTTGTAAAAACTCTTCGATCTCATACATGAGCTTATACCGTTTTTCTTTATTGTCTTCTAATAAAAAGGTATCAAGTAAACAATTAATTTGTTTTGCATAGTGTGGGTCCATGAATCGATTTACGAAGCAACTTTTATTTTTAAATACATTTAAAAATGCAATTTCATGATCAGCAGCAAACACTTCGCCCATAAAAATAATATCGGCATGTTTATCAATAGAACGATCCATATAATCTGAAACGAGAAATGGGTGAAGTTCTACGTGTACTCCTAATTGTTCGCAGCGTTCTTTTAGGAAATGTGCATCATTTGCACTATCTTTAAATGCGAAGAAATAAATATGTATCGTTTCTCCATTATAGGTGCTCTTTTTCAAATAATCTTTCGCTTTTTCTAAAGAGTAGGATCTTCCCTGAGCTTGGCGGCTTCTTTCAGGGAAAAAGCTTGATGCAGCAATTGTTCGTCGCCCCTCTATATTACGAAGTATCGTTTCAACGTCATATAGTTCTCTCCAAGCTTTACGAAAGTAAATGTCGTGGTGGGGACCAGATTTTGTAAAGTTGAAGCTAGCATAAATACAGCCTATTTCTTCTATTTGTATGTCATGTCTTTCATTTTCATTCTCATTTGGTAATTCATAATCAGCATCTATTTGCACATGATCAGGAATACCCCAAAATTCAATACGGTCTAATAACGCGCGCTCTTTAAAATAATGGGTGAACGCTTCGAGTACGATATTATCTTCAGAGTAATGAGCAAGCCTGAAAGGTCCAGTACCTATATAATGATGATTTTGAACGGCTGCATCATGTGGCAAAATTGCTAGTTGCATGGAACTCACATAGTGTAAGAAAAATAAATTTGGTTTTGCTAAATGAAATCGTATTTGCAGTGGTGATGGTGTTTCAATTTGAACAATTTCCTGTGTTAACCATGCGTAAGGAGATTGAGCTTGCTGCAATCTTTCAAATGAAAATTGTACATCTTTAGAAGTTAGAACAGTTTCGTTATGAAAATATATATCTTTTCGTAAATGAAACGTCCACGTAAGCCCGTCTTCGCTTAATTCCCACGTATGTGCAATGTGTGGTTCCATTTTTTCTGTAATATCGTTATAAATGACTAATGTATCAAAAATTTGGTTAATAAGATGACCCTCTGTTGTTACAGCCGTAAAAGCGGGATCTAATGGCAATATCTTTCTTGATATAGGGATCTTCAATATGTCATACATATCATTTGAAGGTTCGTATCCAAAATGATGATGTAGTTTATTTTCTATTTTTTTTTGAATTGCAAGAGGAAGGGGCTCTTTTAAAAGAAGAAAGATATCTTTTAATTTTTCTTGGGCTAACAGTTCATCTGTATAGGATTCAATTGCTTCTACGAAACTATGTACAAATATAATTTCTGTTTTATTTCCGCGACCACGCCCTGGTGTCCACTTAATGAATTGTTCCTCGCTCATTTTCTTTAATAAAATCTTCACGTTTTTCGTACTGCAATATAAAATATCCGCTAATTCTTGTAAGCTATTTCGTATAAGTTGCTGATCTTGTGAATGTAACCTTAAACGAACATAATAGTCCATAATCTTCATATGTATGCACTTCCTTCTATTTAAAAGGGGAAACTCTTTAGAATATTCTAACCTTTTTCTTCCTCTTTTTCAAAGTAAAATGAATAAGCATAAGGAGGGGGAAACAATGGGATTTTGGAGTATGCACCGAAATATAAAAATTAGAATTATAACTTCGTTTTTAACACGCACTGTATCCACAATGATTTTTCCATTTATGGCGATTTATTTTTCAATAAAATTAGGTAGTGCGATTGCTGGTGCTTTATTACTCATCAATGTGCTAGCTGCATTAATTATCGGTTTATATGGTGGGTATGTTGGAGATCGGCTCGGTCGTAAAAAAGTAATGATTATCGGCCAAAGTATACAAGTCGTTTCCATTGCTTGTATGGGAATTGCAAACTCAGATTATGTAGATTCACCGTGGCTAACATTTGTGTTTATGTTAGTGAATAGTTTAGGATCTGGACTTATGAATCCAGCGACGGAAGCGATGTTAATAGATGTGAGTACACCTGAAAATCGAAAAGTGATGTACAGCATTAACTACTGGGCTATTAACTTATCAATTGCGATTGGAGCAATATTTGGCGGATTATTATTTGAGAACTATAGATTACAATTGTTTATCGTATTAACGGCTGTTGCGGTCATTACTTTATATGTGATGGCTGTATATATGGAAGAAGTGTATGTGGCACGAAAAACGGTGGAGAAGAAAAATGTATTAAAAGATATGGCAGATAGTTATAAAGTCGTGATGAAAGATAGAGCGTTTTTAATTTTTTGTGCAGCAAGTATATGTACACTATCGTTAGAGTTTCAAATTAATAATTATTTAGGGATACGTTTACAGAAGGAATTTGAAACGGTGCACTTTTTCTTCGGGAATGGTTTTACATTCGATTTAACAGGTATTCGAATGCTTAGCTGGATATCGGCAGAGAATACAATTTTAGTTGTGTTATGTTCGGCGCTTCTTATTAAAATGCTGAAAAGCTTCAACGATTTGAAAATTTTATATGTAGGTTTATTCATTTACACGATTGGATTTACAATACTCGGAACGAGCAATAGTTTATGGATCTTATTAATCGCAGGGCTTTTCCAAACTGTAGGAGAGATGATGTATGTGCCGGTTCGTCAATCTATAATGGCGGATATGGTGCCAAATGAGGCGAGAGGTTCTTATATGGCGATTAATGGAATGGTCTTTCAATTAGCGAAAATGAACGGTGCATTAGGTGTTATGCTAGGCTCGTTTATTGCATCTTGGGGCATGAGCGCTCTATATTTCATCGCTGGTATGAGCAGTATTTTATTATTTATGAAGGCGATCGGGAAAGAGAAGTATCAGAATGAAGGAAATGTTTCTCAGATTGGATGAAACTATATAAAAGCGAACCAGTTATACTGGGACCCGCTTTTTATATAATTTTTAAAACGGATCAACTTCAGCTAAATCAGGATTGGCGTTAGGGTTTGTTAATAAGGTTTTCAGCTCACCTACTTCTGAGAGAGCGACGAGGATATAACCACTAATAAGGACGATGAGTCCGATGACTCGTAATGTTTGCAATTTAATGTCACGGCTATTTTCTTCTGAGTTGTTTTGGGGCGTTGCAGGCGGATTGTTGTTCATAATAGAGCTCCTATCTTTTTTATTTATATGTGCGAAATCATTATTAACGTATGGATAAGAATTGTATAGTCATTTTCACTATATGAGAAATGCCTATGAAAAGTGATTATAAATTTTAGGACGAGAAAAGAGGCTGTCTCAAAAAATCATTAAAGATGAAGAAATGTTTCATATGGTGTTAATTTTGTTTTTTACAAATAAAAAGGTTAACCAAAGTAGCTATTTAGCTAATTTGGTTAACCTATAATAACTATCCTAATATACGCAATGATTCTTCAATAAACACTGGGATGTCCTCTGGTTGTCTACTTGTTACTAGCTGATTTTGGCATACAACCACTTCTTTATCATGAAAATTTCCACCGGCATTTTTCAAATCGACCGCAATGGATTTATATCCAGTCACATCGCGTCCTTCAAGTGTTTGTGCAGTGATGAGTAATTGGGGGCCGTGACAAATAGCAAAAACAGGTTTTTTCGCATCCATAAATGCTTTGCTAAAGCGAACAAAACGTTCATCTGCACGAAGTATATCTGGGGAAAATCCGCCTGGTATAAAGATGGCATCAAAGTTCTCTGGAGAAACATCATCAATACTTTTATCAATTACGACTTCACTTTTTCCTTGTTTACCGTGTACCGTTTTACCTTTTTCCATTTCAATAGTTGTTAATTCGTATCCCTTTTGATTAAAAGCTTCTACTGGCTCTGTGTATTCTGTGTCCTCGAAATAATCCGTTATTAAAATAGCAATTTTTTTACTCATTGCAATCAGCTCCTTATATTATATAATCGGTTCCAGAATCGTCCTTGAGCAACGCCTTTTATAAAGTGAAACTTTAATTCATATTTTTCATTCCCTCCAGTTCCTTTGCCCTGTTAATTTAATAACTACCCTTTTTATTAGGACGTAAACATGTATTATCGTTTTTGTATGTAAAAATCATAAAATATCGGTTGTTTCAGTGATTCTTGTTTGAGGAAGAAAAATAAAAAAGCCAAGGAGATAATTTATTTTCTCCTTGGCTTTTAAGATAATTCTTTTCGTTAAAACGAAGAAACGCGTTGCTTCGTTTTTGGTACAATAATAAATTTGATCCAGATTAAACCGATAATCATAATGATAAGACTATGTGAAAATTGCCCTGTGGCAATGAGTATAACACTTGAAAATAAAATGAGTTGAATACTTAGCAATATGAAAATTAAGCTAAGAAATTGACTCATTCGTTCTTCAGTATCAATTGGATATAATGCTACAATAATATTTCCTGAAAAATATTTCCACAGAGAACGAAGCTGCATAGAAATCATATATAGGACGATATAAGCGATAGCACCTTTTACATATATATTCGGAATAAAATATAGAGCGAAAGCACCGATCAACCCTAAGCGAATATATATACCGAAATAATCATTACCGCGTAAAAATGCTAGTGTATGTAAATAGAAGAAAGTTGCTCGTTTTTTATGTAATAAAGGTTCAATCCAATTTGTAAGCCATTTTCTTTTATTTACTTGCTTATTCAGTTGCGGAACATCGGTGAAAATGCTAGCAAATTGATAGAAACGAACGTCCATTTTTTCTTCTTGTTCGATTATGTAATCCCACGGTATTCGTTTTGTAGGTTGTTTCTTCGTGTATAGAAGCAGGAAAGCAAGAAGTAAGAGTAGTCCGCCTAACACGATCACATTTGCAGTATAAAACAGCATGTAAATGATCAGGGCGTTACAAGCAATGCGAATGATAAACCATATGCTTTTTTCATAACTATCACGCCACATCCAATGTATGTATATGTTCCAGCCCTTTAGAATCATTAAAATTATAAAGATTGTACATAAGAAAGGTACGGTTAGTTGTAATGATTGCATGGCAAGCGGTACGATAACAAGGAACGTAAATATAAGCGGGAAAAGCTGAATGATGTAATTATATAGAAGAGATTTTTTAAAATAAGATGTTAATTTCTCTTCTAATGCAAGTAAATAGACAGCGTCCGGTTTTTGAATAAATGTGCGAACTTGGCATCTCGTTATAATGAGTGTAAGTACGATCGTGATGAGTAATAAAGATATTCCTTTAGAAGGATCCGTTTTAAGAAACTTAGCGTAATAATATGCACCTACACATGAGACGAAGATGAAGCTATATAGTAAACCGTTAATCATACGTGCAAAGTATGTGATGGCATTTTGAATATGTTGTTGAAAGCGAGAGCTCCATAGTGATTCGATTGACATGTTTTTCACCTCTTTTTTCTATTATATATGTTTTATAAAGTAAAAAACGAGCAAATTGCGTTACGCAACTTGCTCGTTTTTCTTTTCTTTATTTTTTTTCTGATCACGATTCATTAATGGATAGAAGGCAAAGCCAATTCCGAATAAACCAATTCCGAGAAGAAATGTTTTTATATCGGATGCGCCGGTTTTAATAACCCATAGTGCATAGCAAAGTGCGATAACTGCAACTACACCATCCATAATTCTTGCCCGCATTTCATTTTTATATGTTTCACCAGTTGCGACTAGTTTTAACTGGAAGATTGGTGAAACGAGATATGGAATGAGGTAGGCCAGTGTTGATACGGTAATAACGAATGTATAAGCTTCCGCAATTGTTCCTGATAATGTTGAGAATAAGAACACTTGCGACATAATGTTTGTTAATCGTAGTGAATGAATTGGACTTCCTTTTTTATTTGTTTTTGCGAAGAAGGAAGGGAAGAAACCTTCTTTTGCTGCTTGATAAGGTACTTCTGAGCTTAATAAAATCCAGCCTAATATTGAGCCGAATAGGGAAGTAAGAGCAAGTAATGCCATAAGTTTCCCGCCGCCGTGACCCATTGCAGCGTTTAGCGCATCTGCTAATGGACGTTCAGAAGCTTGTAATTTATCAACGTGAAGTACACCCATTGTTAAAATTGTAATTCCTAAATAAATTGCAACTGTTATTAGTAAACCGGCAACAGTCGCACGTTTTACCGTTTTGGGAGAAGTAGCTCGGTTTGATAAAAGAACGGCTGATTCAATCCCGATAAATGCCCAAAGTGTTGTAAGAGCAGCTAAGTTTACTTGTGAAAGTAGACCGTGTGATACGCCTTCTTTATCGATCATTGGTGTGTACCATTGTCCAAATTTTGAAGCTTCGAACGCAAATAACGTAACGACGATGAATAGAAGGAATCCAGTTACTTTCGTTGTTGTTGCTAAGAAGTTTAGCTTCCCAGCTCCGCTTACACCGTTTGTTAAAATTAAATGTGTTCCCCAAAGTAAGATGGAACAAATAGTAAATGTAATTAGTTTTCCAACTTCTATATTGAAAGAGCCAATTGAAAATAGTAGTCGTGTATCTTTCATAATTGGGAAGAAGAGCGATAAATATCCCGCGAAAGATGTAATAATGGCAACGTTACTTGCCCAGTTTGCAACCCAATATCCCCATACCATGCTGAAACCAGCCATTTTCTTTCTTTTTGGTGTTGAGAATAAAGCATATGAATGACTTTGTGGTCCTGTCGTTAAATCAGGACGACGAATTGCTAAATTACCGAAAACAAGAGCTAGCATTAAAACACCAAACCCTGTTGTTAACCAAGCTAAAGTGACACCGAGTGGGCTAGCTGTTTGTGCCAACGTACTTGGTACCATGAAAATACCAGCGCCAACCATGTTACCGACAACGAAAGCTGTTAGTACCCAAAAGCCCCATTTTTTTTGTTGCATAGAAAATACCTCCAAAGTTAGTATAACCAAGTCAAGCGAGGAGATATGTATGTCTTCCTATTAGGGAAGAGAAGTTCCAAACAAAACAAAAAAAGCACGTAAACTTGCCGCTACATGCTTTCTATCTTATAAGAAACCCACGACATACCTCTCGATAGCTCTCCACAAACGAAACGTTTGTGACAGTTCTGCACTTATTAAATGCAGACCCAGCAAGCGTGCATGGTGGACACGACTTACTTCGGCAATCATTCCTTTCTCATTTCTTCATCAATGCCACTACATCTCCTGAAATGATACTCTTAATGACTGCAACCTCTACCTCACCGAGATACGAATGAGGATTTATGTATTAAATTAACATGTTTAAGAGTAACAAATGTATTTTTATACGTCAATGGATATAGTAATAATCAGATTATAGAGAAGAATTCGTTATTAGGTTCTGGAGGGTTTTAACTAAAAAGCAGCTGACCTAAATATTAGATCAGCTGCTACATATAAGATTAAACTAAGTTTAATACAGTTACTTTTTGACGAGTCATAGACTCAAGGCTCTTACGAATACCTTGTGCGCCCATACCTGAACCTTTTACACCGATGAATGGGAAGTGGTCAGGGCCGCGCTCTGTGCGTCCGTTAATTTGAACAGAACCAGTGTCGATTTTGTTAGCAATTGCAAATGCTTTGTTAATGTCTTTTGTGAAGACACTTGCTTGCAGACCGAACTCTGATTTGTTAGCAATTTCAATCGCTTGTTCGTCAGAAGAAACACGGATGATTGGAAGGATTGGGCCAAATGGCTCTTCCCAAGCAACTTTCATTTCTTCTGTTACGTTGTCGATTAATGTTGGATAAATTAGGTTGCGCTCACGTTTGTTACCGATAACGATTGTTGCACCTTTTTCAGCAGCATCGTCAATTAAACCTTGAACGAAGTCAGCAGATTTGTCGTCGATTAATGGAACGATTGTGCTGTTTTGTTCTGGAGATCCAACTGATAGTTCAGCTACTTGCTCTTTTAATAAGCCAGCTAGTTCGTCTGCTACATTTTCATGTACAAGTACACGCTTAATAGCTGTACAACGTTGACCTGAGTAAGAGAATGCACCGCTTACGATATGCTTTGCAGCTTCTTGTAAGTCTGCATCTTCACAAACGATACCAGGATCTTTACCACCAAGTTCTAATACAAGTGGAATCATCGCAGCTTTTTTCGCTAAATGTTTACCTGTATTGGTACCACCTGTGAACGATACCATATTTACGCCAGGATGTTCTACTAAGTAGTCACCAATTACAGAACCGCGTCCTGTAGCTACGTTTACAAGACCTTTTGGAAGGCCAGCTTTATGAAGTGCTTCAACCATTTTAACACCGCTAATTGCACCTTGAGTTGCTGGTTTGAAGATAACAGCGTTACCCATAATTAGTGCTGGTGCAAGTTTTGCAGCAGATAAGTTTACTGGGTAGTTAAATGGTGCAATTGCTAATACAACACCAAGTGGTGCGCGCTGAATAATCGCAAGTTTAGATTTAGATCCACCAGGGAAGCTATCACCCATCATGCTTTCACCGTGCATGTGAAGTGCTTCGTCAACTGTGTAACGAATTAAGTCAGCTGTACGAACGACTTCTTTTTGCGCATCTTTATAGCCTTTACCGACTTCTTTCATAATGATATCGGCAATTTCATCTTGCATATTTACGAGCTCATCAGCCCATTTATATAAATATTTTGCGCGATCTTGTAGAGAAGCTTCAGCCCATGATTTTTGAGCTTCTTTTGCAGATGCAATTGCTTCATCTACTTCTCCTTGAGTAATTGCTTGTACTTGCCCAATTACTTCGTGTAAGTATGGAGATGGAATGTCGATTGTTTGACCTGAAGAGCTTTCTCTCCATTCTCCGTTTAAATAAAATTTGTACGTATTGCTAGTTGTCATGATTAGTCCTCCTAAAATAGCAACTTGTAAGAGTGAGTATAAGGTGATTGTAGGTGGTTTGATAATATTTTTCAAATGAAATGTTTGTGAAAGCGATTTCTTACTATTTTTTTATTTTGTATGCCCTTTCTTACAGAAGATTCTCTTATTTCAAACTGAATTATAAGTAGAATGCATCACTTTTATTTTTTGTGATAAAAGATTATTTTATTCTAAAGCGAAAAAAATAATTGACAGAATACTCAATAAAGTTGTAAGATTATAAATGGAAAATAAATGAAGGGGGTGTGCGTAATGATTGTAATCGTAAATGTAATGGGCTTAGCTCTGTTAAATGGCGGAAAACATTCATATCATTACGCAACCCGTGCGGATATATAGGACCTTTTTGTCTTATGAGAAGCGTATGTTGCGTATATCGTAACGTACGCTTTTATGCATTCTATTGCATATCGTCAAGCGGCGGTATGCTTTTTTTTGTTTATCCCGCTATTTGCGGGCAGTAAGACTCCCGCCTCAAAATTCAGCTGGAGCAAAGAAGTTGGGAGGGGAGTCGGGCTGCCCGTAAACGCCCGATTGGTGAAGGCTAATAATCAGTGGGGAATGAACAAAACCCCCACTGATTAAAGTTTCACTTTATTTTCCTTGTTACTATAAAAAATCAGAATTTGGAAGGTGGAAAAATGTGATGAAATTGTATGGCTTACGAAATGTAAATGTGATGGGTTTGGATAGCGGATAAAGAAATGTGAATCAAACGGGAACGAGAAAGGAGAGGTTATATTGTTTTCAGTATTACTAAAGTTAAGCTGGTTTTTTAGAGAGCATTGGAAAAGGTATAGTATTGCAATTGGGGTACTTTTAATTGTAAACGTGATAGAGGTAATTCCACCGAAAGTGTTAGGAATTACAATTGATAATATTAAAACGGGAGCCTTAACGAATGAGGCGATTATGCAATATATTCTTATTTTACTTGGGGTAACGATTGTTGGGTATGTACTTACTTTCATTTGGCAGCACCAACTATTTGGCGGTGCGTTCGTACTTGAGAAAACGATGCGTTCAAAATTTATGGGGCATTTACTTAAGATGACACCGACGTTTTATCAAAAAAATCGTACTGGCGATTTAATGGCGAGAGCGACAAATGATTTAAAAGCAATCTCCATGACAGCTGGTTTTGGTATATTAACGCTCGTTGATTCTAGTCTATATATGCTTACAATCGTTTGTATGATGGGCTTTTCAATTAGTTGGCAGTTAACATTTGCTGCGCTTATACCGCTTCCGATTATGGCATATGCGATGAATAGATACGGAAAGAAGTTGCATGAAAGATTTACAGTCGCGCAAGATGCGTTCGGGGATATGAACGATAAAGTACTTGAATCAATTGCGGGTGTACGCGTTATTCGTGCGTATGTACAGGAGAACGCTGATCAAGAAAGGTTTCATCATTTAGGAGATGACGTATACGAGAAAAATATGAGAGTAGCAAGAATCGATGCATTATTCCAGCCAACTGTAAAAATGCTCGTCGGTCTTAGCTATTTAATTGGTTTAGTTTACGGTGCATATCTCGTATTCCAATCAAAGGTGACACTTGGTGAGCTCGTTTCTTTTAACGTCTATTTAGGGATGATGATTTGGCCGATGTTTGCAATTGGTGAATTGATTAATGTTATGCAAAGAGGAAATGCGTCGCTCGACCGTGTAAATGAAACGTTAGCTTATGAACCGGATGTAAAGAATCCGAAAGATCCAAAGGTTGTACAAGAGCCAGATTACATTCAATTTGATAACGTTACTTTTTCATATCCTTCATCAATTGAAACAAATTTAAAAAATGTTTCGTTCTCATTAAAACAAGGAGAGACACTTGGAGTTGTTGGGAAAACAGGAAGCGGGAAAACGACGCTCGTTCGTCAGCTTCTTCGTCAATATCCACTTGGGGAAGGGGACATTGCGGTTTCTGATGTGAAGCTAGATAAAATTACGAATGATAACGTACTTGGCTGGATTGGGTATGTACCTCAGGAACACATTTTGTTCTCAAAAACAGCGAAGGAAAATATTTTATTCGGAAATAGAGAAGCGACTGAAGAAGAACTTGAAAAAGCGATTGAAATAGCTGCGTTTAAAAAGGATTTAGAGTTTTTACCGGAAGGTTTAGAAACGCTCGTTGGAGAGAAAGGTGTTTCTTTATCAGGTGGGCAAAAGCAAAGGATTTCGATTGCGAGGGCTGTTATTCAAAATCCGGAAATTTTAATTTTGGACGATTCTTTATCAGCTGTTGATGCTCGTACTGAAGCGGCAATTATTGAAAACATACGAACAGAAAGAAGCGGGAAGACGACGATTATAACAACGCATCGTTTGTCAGCAGTGCAGCATGCTGATTGGATTCTCGTTATGGATAACGGTGAGGTTATTGAAGAAGGTTCGCATGAAGCGCTCATTCGAAATGGGGGCTGGTATGCAGAGCAGTTCGAAAGACAACAAGGTGAAAGTGAAAGTGAAAGTGAAAGTACGGATAGTGGGGTGAAAATATGAGTGTTTCAAAACGATTGTTTCAATACGCGATGAAAGTAAAAGGGCCGATTTTTGCAGCGATGGCGATGCTATTTGTTTTCGTTATTGCAGAACTCGCGGGTCCTTTCGTCGCAAAAACGATGATCGATGAGCATATCGTTGGAATAGAGAGACCCTGGTATGAAACAGAAAAGAGTGAGGATGCTGTTTCATATAATGGCGCCTTTTATAAGCGAAGTGATCGCTTTGAACAAGGTGAGCAAAAAGGGAAAGAAGTCCGAGTGATTCAAGTTGGTTTTCAGTACTATTTTGTACCGAATAAAATAACGCTTGAAGGAACTCGTTCTGTTAAGGGTGATGTGCTTACAGTACAAAGTGGTAAGGCAGTGCAAGTGTATAAATCGAAAGCCTTAACGAAAGAAGAAGTATTTGCGTTTTATAAACCAGAAATAAATAGGTTATTACTACTTGGCGGTGGATATTTCGCTTTATTAGTAGTCGTATCATTATTTGCATACGGAAAGCAGTTCTTCTTACAGAAGGCAGCAAACAAAATTATTCAAATTATGAGGGAAGACGTCTTTTCCCATATTCAAACGTTGCCAATTCGTTATTTTGACCATTTACCAGCAGGGAAAATTGTTTCGCGTGTAACGAATGATACAGAAGCGATTCGTGATTTATATGTAACAGTGCTTGCGACATTCGTCTCTAGTATCATCTATATTATCGGGATTTTCGCTGCGCTATTTTTACTTGATGTAAAACTGGCGGCACTATGCTTACTCATCATCCCAATTTTAATCGTTTGGGCGATTATGTATAGAAAGTATGCGTCTGTATACAATCATAAAATGCGTTCGCGTTTATCGGATATTAACGGAACAGTGAATGAATCAATTCAAGGGATGCCAATTATTCAAGCATTTCGTCAAGAACATGAAACGAAGAAGGAATTTGAAGAGTTAAATGGTGATTATTTTAAATATCAAAATAAAATTTTAAATTTAAATGCAGCAACTTCGCATAATTTAGTGTCTGTATTAAGAAACATCGCTTTCACAGGTGTAATTTGGTATTTCGGTGGTGCTTCATTAAGTGCTTCTGGCCTCCTTTCTCTAGGGATACTATATGCTTTCGTTGATTATTTAACGAGATTGTTCTCGCCAATTACGAACATGGTGAACCAACTTGCTAACTTAGAGCAATCGCGTGTTGCATCAGAGCGCGTCTTTGAATTGCTAGAGGAAAAGGGAGAGGCAGTAGAAGAAGAACGTATGCCTCGCTTAACCGGAAATGTGAAATTCGATAATGTTTCGTTTTCTTACAATGGAAAAGATGAAGTATTAAAAAATATTTCTTTTGAAGCGAAACAAGGGGAGACAGTGGCACTTGTCGGTCATACTGGATCAGGAAAAAGTTCCATTATGAATGTGCTCTTTCAGTTTTATGAATTTCAAAAAGGGAAGCTTACGATTGATGGTCACGATGTAACAGAGATGCCGAAACAAGCCACACGTGAACATATGGGAATTGTATTGCAAGATCCGTTTTTATTTAGCGGGACAGTGGCATCCAATGTAAGCTTAGAAAATGAAGAAATTTCAAAAGATCGCATCGTAAAGGCGTTACGTGATGTTGGTGCGGAAAGGTTTGCGAACAATATAGATGAAAAAATTACGGAGAAAGGAAGTACACTTTCAACCGGAGAACGTCAGCTTATATCGTTTGCTAGGGCACTTGCTTTTGATCCTGCCATTTTAATTTTAGATGAAGCGACTTCCAGTATTGATACAGAAACAGAAGCGATGATTCAACAAGCGCTAGAAGTTGTGAAAAAAGGACGAACGACGTTTATTATCGCTCATCGTCTTTCAACAATTAAGAGCGCTGATCAAATTATTGTGCTTGATAGAGGAACGATTTTGGAAAAAGGTTCCCATGATGAATTAATGAAAAAGCGCGGGCGTTATTATGATATGTATAAAACGCAAATGGAAGGAAACCAGAGTGCTTAATTTTTAGAAGAACTTGCGATTTTCGCAAGTTCTTTTTTGATCGGATTGTCCGCTTAGAAGTTAGTATATTTCACCGGCTGAAAAACTTATAAATAAGTAGGTATTGTTTTACCTTTTTCTTTATAAATGCTATATTAAAAAATGTTACTTATTTTTTGTATGTAGCGCTATTTTTCCATTTTGTTTGATTATGAAGAAAAAGGTTAAACTAAATAAGAACATTTTCATTGAAAAATTGTTCAAAATTGCATACAATCAATATAGTTTTTAAATTCCTATCAGAATACTTGGAGGACTACTATCATGAAAAAATTATTTTCAGTGCTTGCAGTAACTACATTAGCGATTGGGATTGTAGCGGGCTGCGGTAAAGAAGAGAAAAAAGATACAGCTAATCAAGATGCATTACAGAAGATAAAACAAAGCGGTGAGCTTGTAATTGGTACAGAAGGTACATATCCACCATTTACGTTCCACGATACAAACGATAAATTAACTGGGTTTGACGTTGAATTAGCAGAAGAAGTTGCAAAACGTTTAGGTGTAAAGCCTGTATTTAAAGAAACACAATGGGATAGCTTACTTGCAGGAATAGATGCAAAACGTTTCGACATGGTTGCGAACGAAGTTGGTATTCGTGAAGATCGCCAAAAGAAATATGACTTCTCTAGTCCATATATTTCTTCTTCAGCAGCATTAGTTATTGCGAAAGATAAAGATAAACCTGCTACATTTGCTGACGTAAAAGGATTAAAAGCAGCACAATCTTTAACAAGTAACTACGCAGATATTGCTAAGAAAAATGGTGCGGAAATCACAGGTGTAGAAGGGTTTAGCCAAGCAGCAGAATTATTAAGTTCTGGCCGCGTTGATTTCACAATCAATGATAAATTATCAGTGTTAAACTATTTAGAAACGAAAAAAGATGCAAAAATTAAAATTGTAGATACAGAAAAAGAAGCGTCACAAAGTGGATTCTTATTCCGTAAAGGTAGCGACAAACTTGTACAAGAAGTAAATAAAGCGTTAGAAGATATGAAAAAAGATGGTACGTACGATAAAATAACGAAAAAATGGTTCGGTGAAAATGTATCTAAGTAGCGCATTGATGTCAGATCGATTGTCTACTTGGATAGATATTATGCAGACTTCCTTCGCGCCTATGCTGAAGGAAGCTGTCTTTACGACAATTCCGTTAACGCTTATTACATTTATTATCGGTATTATACTTGCGACGTTAACAGCGCTCGCACGTATTTCAGGTAGTCGTATTTTACAATGGATTGCTCGTATCTATGTATCTATCATTCGCGGAACGCCACTTCTTGTACAGTTATTTATTATTTTCTATGGTCTTCCAACTCTTAATATTGAAGTTGAGCCATATACAGCAGCAGTTATTGGATTTTCATTAAATGTAGGTGCATATGCATCTGAAATTATTCGTGCTTCTATCCTTTCAATCCCGAAAGGACAGTGGGAAGCAGCTTACACAATTGGGATGACATACCCGCAAGCATTAAAACGTGTTATTTTACCACAAGCAACACGCGTATCAATTCCGCCGCTTTCGAATACATTTATTAGTTTAGTGAAGGATACGTCATTAGCGTCGTTAATTTTAGTAACAGAAATGTTCCGAAAAGCGCAGGAAATTGCGGCAATGAACTATGAGTTTTTAATTGTTTATTTTGAAGCAGGTCTAATTTATTGGGTAATTTGCTTCTTATTATCTATCGTGCAACAAATATTAGAAAAACGTTCAGAACGTTATACTCTAAAATAACCCTTTCATAAAAGGAGTTTTTGTTTTTATGATTTCAATTCAACATTTACAAAAAAGTTTCGGAGATAATACCGTATTAAAACATATAGACTTATCAGTTGAGAAGGGCGAAGTGGTTGTTATTATCGGGCCATCTGGATCTGGTAAAACGACATTCTTACGTTGTCTCAACGTGTTAGAAACGCCGAACGCTGGTAACATTCGCATCGGCAATAAAGAGCTCGATTTCTCTCAAAAAGTATCGAAGAAAGATATTGTAAATCTTCGTACGCAAACAGGTATGGTATTCCAACACCATAATCTATTTCCTCATTTAACAGCAATTCACAATGTAATGGAAGGGCTCGTTACAGTGAAAAAGATGGGGAAAGAAGAAGCGAAGAAAAAAGCAAACTATTTCCTTGAAAAAGTTGGTCTTGCGGATAAAGTAGACTTATATCCGTTCCAATTATCAGGTGGACAACAACAGCGCGTTGGAATCGCTCGTGCGCTTGCGATGGAGCCGGAAGTTTTACTATTTGATGAGCCAACGTCAGCACTTGATCCTGAGCTAGTTCAAGAAGTTTTAAAGGTTATGAAAGAACTTGCTAAAGAAGGAATGACGATGGTCATTGTAACGCATGAAATGCGCTTTGCTCATCAAATTGCGAACCGTGTTATTTTCATGGATGGCGGTGTCGTTGTCGAACAAGGTACACCGGAAGATGTATTTACAAATCCAAAAGAAGAACGAACGAAGAAGTTTTTACAAATGTTGCAATAAATTAAGGAAGGTCTCAAGGCATATGCCTTGAGACCTTTTTGCCATATATATTTATTTTTGGAATCCGCCAAGGCTTTGCTCAGCCATTGCAACTAAACGTTTTGTAATTTCTCCACCAACAGAACCGTTAGCGCGAGCCGTAGAATCTGCTCCTAATTGTACACCAAATTCTTGAGCGATTTCGTACTTCATTTGATCGATTGCTGCTGTTGCACCTGGTACTACTAATTGATTTGAAGAATTTTGGTTTGCCATAGGAATATATCCTCCTTAGAGTTATAAAAATTTTTTTGGTTGGACTAGCTGGATTTGAACCAGATTATCGCCCCGTTTGGCGCTAATCCATCGGTAATTAAGTTTGTACTCATAGTATGGATGTTACCTAGAAAGATATACAAAATAATAATTTGTAAATTTTGTAAAAAAATCATCGCTATTTTGTAAATTATGAAATAAGAGTAATCGTTGTATTTTTAAGAAAGAAGGCTAAACTAAGAGCGAAATCATATGCGTTTTTTTCTTTGTATAACCAGCTTGGCTTACTTAACTTATGATTTGTTAAAGTGAGACAAATTCCAGTTTAGTAAAATGAAAATTAAATCGGGAGCAACTACATAGTTCTTTTTTAACCCAGGATGGGGAAGAAAAAGGAACTGACCGCGTCTATGCACGGCTAGATGCTCTCTTCAATCTAAAAAAGAGGCTTTTAAACGAAAATGTAATTAAAGCTTAGTAAAATGAAAATTAAACGGCAACAACTGCATAGTTCTGTTTTAACCCAGGGTGGGAAGAAAAAGGAACTGACCGCGTCTATGCACGGCTAGATGCTCTCTTTAATCTAAAAAAAGGACTTTTTAAACGATAACGTATGGAGGAATCATGATGGGAATTTGCCCGCTTTGCAACGCGCTAGAATCACAAACATATTCTTGTCAAAATTGCCAAGGTATACTCCAAGATTATGGGAAAACTGTAGATTACATAGACGATTACAGTGCATATATGGATCAAGAATTATTAAGTGCAGTAGACGATTTAACACATAATAATTCACAGGAGTATTGCAATCATGTTTTTTATTGCGGAGTATGTAATGTGGAAACAGAAGTTGTAGTGAAGCTCGTTTAAATAAAAAACTTCCACCTTATGAAGGAGGTGGAAGTTTTTGTTTTTGTATTTGTGAGTTAATCATAGGGGAAGGGATGTTTTCGGTATGTGACGAAGGATCTGATTTTATTTGTGACATTTTTTCTTTCTTGTCGCGCAAAGAGTGTTCAGTTAAATAGATGGCATATTCATAAAATAATTGGCGCGTAAGTTCACTTTGTTCTTTTAACTTTTCATCTTGGAATACAGTTCGCCCCGGTTTAGAATTTGCTTCAAATAGCCACGGGTTTTCCGTGGTGTCTAAACCAATGTCAAAACCAATTTCTCCAATGTTCCCGGTTACTTGCCCATCAAGTGCATAACTGATTTGTAAGGCTGTTTGTTTTAGTTTATTTTCAATTTGAACTTGCTTTGTTGAATCAGGAAATAGTTCCTGAAGTAATTTCGTATCACCGCCGCTATTTACATGAGTTGTTAAGCTACCTTTGCCGGCGATTTTTGCGACGATTGCACTGACTACCCAATTACCAAAATGGTTTTTATTTGTATGAATGCGAAAATCGACGGGTTGCCCTTCGAAGCGGAGCAGTGAGATACCTTGTTGTACGATAAACTTTTTTAAATCATGTCCTTTTAACACATGGTTAAGAAGGGCTTCTAATGATTGATACTTTCTTAGTTTGTTTTGTTCATTTTCACGATAACGACAATAGTAGCAATTATCAGTTTGAGAATAGAGTATTTGATGAATATTTCTTCCGAAGCTACCGTGTATTGGTTTCATATAAATGTACTTATGCGTACCGAGAAGTCGTTCTACTTGTTCAAAATGTTGAAATACTTCTGTATTTGGTAAGAATGGTTTAATTGAATCTTCTTTCATTAAAAGTTGATGCACTTCCCATTTATTGAAAAATCCTGGATTAAACCACGGAATCGCATAGTCGCTTTCTAAACGTTTTTTTGCTCTTACGATAGGTTTGTAATTTTCCGCTTGCCGATTTGGTAATCGGTCGTAAATGACATTTGGTAAAGGGACTTTGTTTTTTACCCATTTTCCTTCTTGAAAGAAGTACCCTTCAATTGTTTCCTCTTCCCAGTTTATATGTTGAATGCCAAAGACAAATACAAATGGCTGCAATGTGAATGGTGGTGTTAATAACTCACTGAGAGAGATGGAACGGCTTCCTAAAGGAGAATTAGAATCATCGTTAAAGCCAGTTGTGAAAATCCCGATTAATGGGCCGAAAACAATGGTTTGATTGTGTAAGAAGGCATGGATTGCCGTCGAATGCGGTAGTAAAAGATCGGCTGCAATCTGTTCGCCAATAATAATTTCTCGCGTGAATGAATAATGAATTTTAATATTCTCACATGTAATATAACGTAAGCCAAAGAAAAAGGATGTAATTGGTGGTGTAATAGAAAAAACGTAAGGTAAAGTAATACTATTTGGATGCTCATCTGAAATACTTAATGTATATATGTGCTCTTTCAACGGGGATTTCCTCCTTTCGTTATGGTGTAAATCGGCTAAACTTTAATGGACCATGAAAAATTTGTTCAGCCAGTTCGTCGTTGTACCTAGTATAAACATCGTAAGAAGGCATCGTATTGACGTACATAAGCCAAATGGCACCTTTTTGATCCATAATGGTAGAAAGCTCTAGTTCAAATAATGAAGAATAGGACTGATCGAGTGTTTTAAACACTTCATTTACAACATCATGTAAAGCATCTTTTAATAATTGAACGCCAGTTGGAGAAAGTAAATATTTAATTTTAGAAAATGGATGTAACATAGAACGTTCTGTTGCTGAAAGTAAAAATTGTGCTGGGAATGAAGATTTTTGTATAAATTGACCGAGCACTTGCCAATTCTGTTCTTTATTTTTTTGCATAATGGTTCGAATATGAATCGGATATGATAGTTGATTTGGAGGTTGTAACATTGGATGAATCATATAACGGAATGAGTGTATGTTCGATTTGCACCATGATATAAATTTATCTGTTCGTTTGAATTGAGTAGAAGTATGATGTTGTTCATTTATTGTATCGATATGAAATGTTTTATTTTTGTAAGTGGCCCGATATAAATTTTCATTGGAGTGTATATTGATTGGTCTTATAATAATATCTCTTGTTTCTAGTAGTAATTTAAAAATTCCTTGTACTGTTCCTTTTATTATTTTTGGTACGTAAGGGGAAAGACGTTTATTAGTAAGAAAAAGATTGTGTAAATCGCTTGGGTTAATAAGTGTGTTGTTTAAAAAAGTAGTGGAAGAACGTTTGTGTAATGAATGAATAATCGCATTTGCTTGTTGGAATTCCTCATCCTCTTTGAAATGACAACGATCATATATATATGAAGGAATGGGAAAGGTTTGATCTATCCAATTTCCTGTATCTGTATCGTAAATAAGACCAGAAACAAGATCTGTCTTTGAATCAATGCTAAACGGTGTGAATTGGGCAACGACGTTATGATAAAGACGAGCTCGCTTAGCGATTTCGGTGTAATACGTTTGCTCGTGATGGAGACCGGAAGTTAAAAGACCAAGAACCAACGAAATCACTCCTTTAGTAATAAGATGTTTGCATTATAGGCGAAGCTATATATTGCAAATACGTTTTTATACCATTATACTTTTGTCCGTATGATGATATGCTATAGTTTTGGAGAAGTGAAAGGTTGATTGTGATGAATATATGGTTAAATATGTTAATAACGACAGGGCTCGGGGCAATTATTGGAGGATACACAAATCATTTAGCCATAAAAATGTTATTTCGTCCTCATCGTCCGATTTATATTGGGAAGTTTCAAGTTCCATTTACGCCAGGGTTAATTCCGAAACGCCGCGATGAGCTTGCTGTTCAATTAGGTAAAATGGTTGTAGACCATTTGTTAACACCAGAAGGAATCGGAAAAAAACTAACAAATAAAGAGTTTCAAACCAGTTTAATTCGCTGGACACAAGTGGAAGTTGATAAAGTAATTACAAATGAACAGTCGTTACGGGATATGTTAGAAAAATGGAATTTAGAACATGTAGAAGAAGAGGCGAGCGGGAAAATCGAACATGTTATTACAGAAAAAATTCATGCATTTTTAGCAGAGTACTATACATATACATGGGAACAGGCGTTACCTCATTCTGTTCATGAAAAAGTAGAGAATGCGATTCCGAATGTAGCATCTTTTATTTTAAAAAGAGGAATTAGCTTTTTGGAAAGTGAAGAAGGAAAGGAACGCCTTTCAAAAATGATTGATGACTTTTTCGCTTCTCGCGGAACGCTGCTTAACTTAGTTGGCATGTTTTTAGGGAATGTAAGTTTAGTTGATCGTGTGCAGCCGGAAGTAATTAAGTTTTTAGGACAAGATGGAACAGAGCGGCTTTTAACTGATGTACTGCAAAAAGAGTGGGAAAAGTTAAAAGGAAGAGACGTAAAAGAATTAGAAACGTTCGTAGAGAAAGAAATGATTGTGAACTCCATATTGTCAGCGGTTAAAGTAGAGGAAACAGTGAGTAGATTTTTAAATCAGTCTGTTCAGCAAGTATGTGAGCCAGTTCGAGAAACAATCGTTGAAAAAGTGGTCCCTAGCGCAGTAGAGAAAGGCTTGAAGTGGGGGACAGAAAATGTGGGAAGTATATTGGGAAATCTACAGCTTGCGGAAATTGTCCAGCAAGAAGTATCTACATTTTCAACAGAGAGACTAGAAGATCTCGTATTGTCCATTACAAAAAATGAGTTGAAAATGATTACATATTTAGGGGCGTTATTAGGAGGAACAATTGGATTTATTCAAGGGTTGTTACTCTTGTTCCTTAAGTAATAAAGATGGGTGCATAGAAATAAAAGTGAAATTTCTTCCCATCTCTTGCATAGTTTGATATGGTAGGAAGAGGTGCGTATGTAAATGCACTTAAAAGGCAGTGCGAGCGAAAAGCGCTAGCCTTCTAAAGGAGGAAAAATAAAATGACAAAAAACATTCATGATGTTGCATATGAATTACAAAAAACAATCGCTGAAAACGAAGATTTCCAAACACTAAAAGCAAGCTACGCAGCAGTACAAGGAGATGCAGAGTCAAAGAACTTATTCGAAGAGTTCCGCGCGATGCAACTTGGCTTACAACAAAAAATGATGCAAGGCCAAGAAATCACTGAAGAAGATAACCAAAAAGCACAAGAAGTTGTAGCTCGCATTCAACAAGATGCTAAAATCACAAAGTTAATGGAAACTGAGCAACGTTTAAACATCGTTATCACTGACGTTAACAAAATTATCATGAAGCCACTTGAAGAATTATATAGCGCGCAACAACAAGCTTAATGATGGAAGACGCCCTGGTATAGGGGCGTCTTTTTTGTTTATGAAATAGATGAATTACATTTTGATAGTCCGTCCACAAAAAAAAAGCCCATTCAAAACAGTCTTTTTTAGTGACTATTTTGAATGGGCTTATGATAGATTCTACAATTTTTGAATATTTCATTACTTGTTGAAATACTCAGTTCTAATATTTTTTTCTTTCAAAAACTTTTCAATTTCTTTTTGCTTCCTACCATTAACTTTCTCAAAGCGTTTTGTAAAAGAAAAATCAGTTTTGAATAAGTTACCATCTTGCGCGAGTTTGTCTAATTCGTCCTCTAGTTCTACTGAAAGTGCTGTAGAAGATGAAATAAATTCATAGATTTCCTTCGAAGGCTGTTTGTAATCATTGGGGATCGTATTGTTACTAATAAAAGTATGGAAATTCGCATCATTTTGTTTTGCTAAATCTACTAGTTGCTTTAATTTCTCTCGGTCGGATTCCGTGACATTCTCGTCAGACATAGATGATGAAAGTGGAACGATGTTTTCGTCTAACTCTCCGCTATAATTTAAATACGTCTTTATATTTTGTTTCATTTCGTCTTCGTTAATCGTTTCATTCTTTTTTGAGGAAGTGAATATAGTTTCTGGAATTTTTATCGTTACATCTTTAATAGATTGCACATCGTTTTCTTCCTTAGGTTGTGCACTGTTTGAACAAGCTGATAGAAATAAAATTGTAAGTAACATGAGTAGATATAAAGTATACTTCTTCATTTTAATCTCCTTTTATATTCATTATTATCTTTGTAAAATAGCTATATTCCATTTCAAATACTTTACTAAAGTTGTGTATAGATGTTTTACCATTTGGTAAGATATGACGGATATGAGTAAACCGCTGCAAAAAGCGATGAACACATTATAAACATCGGAATAACTAATTTGATGAAACCCTTTAAAAAATCCTAACCCTATTAATAAAATAGGTGAAATGATTAATAATGGAGTGGCAATGATAAGGGCTAGAAGAATCGGTAATAAAAAGAGTAGTACGAAAAAGGCGATAATGATAAAGGCAAAGTTTAAAACACTTAAGCTCATAACAGAAAATAGTGCGGTTATCATATTTTTGAAGCTTCGTTTATTGTCCGCGTTTTGTATTGCATAGGAAACATTAAGTTCTTTAGCAATAGTTTTAGGGTCTCCTAGTTTCCTGGAAATTTCTTCTTCAGATTTCCCATCCTGTTTAGCACTGATAAAATGAGTTTCATACTCTGAAATAATATCTTTCTTTTCTAAACTAGGCATATTCCGCAGGGAAGAACTAAGTTGTTCCAAAAATTCACTTTTGTTCATAACAATCACTTTCCTTTATAAAATGATGAATTACAGCTGAGAATCCTATCTTTTGAAAAGGGGGATACGAATTATAAGGTGCGTTCCAATTATTGGGCATTCCAATATTTACAAATATATCATTTAGTAGTGTTCTTTGCAAGGTACTATAATGTTTTTAATACTGTGATGAGATGAAAGTTTTTCGTACATTTTTAGATGAGATATAAAAATATTATTTTAGGATAAGCAAAGGGTTGTAAGCGTATTCCTTAGAGGTTGTCAAAAAACTGTCGAATTCATATCGTTGGAAAAATAATGAATTTGTAATATAATGATAAATAATACTTCACCACATTAATTAACTAGGTGAAATTAAAAATCTTTATTACACACATTATGAAATAAAGGGATGATTAGTTTGAGTACAGGTGTAAAAGCAAACGACGTGAAAACAAAAACAAAAGGAGCAGATCTTGTTGTTGATTGTTTAATTAAACAAGGTGTTACACATGTTTTCGGTATTCCAGGAGCGAAGATTGACTCTGTATTTGATGTACTGCAAGAAAGAGGACCAGAGTTAATTGTTTGTCGTCATGAACAAAATGCAGCATTTATGGCAGCTGCTATTGGTAGATTAACAGGGAAACCGGGCGTATGTCTTGTAACTTCAGGACCAGGGACATCAAATTTAGCGACAGGTCTTGTTACTGCGAATGCGGAGAGTGATCCCGTTGTTGCTTTAGCTGGTGCAGTTCCGCGTACAGATCGATTAAAACGTACGCATCAATCTATGGATAATGCTGCATTATTCGAACCAATCACTAAATATAGCGTAGAAGTCGAGCATCCTGATAATGTACCAGAAGCACTTACTAATGCATTTCGAAGTGCTACTTCTACAAATCCAGGAGCAACACTTGTAAGTCTTCCGCAAGACGTTATGACTGCGGAAACGACAGTAGAATCTATCGGTGCGCTTTCTAAGCCACAGCTTGGAATCGCTCCCATAAGTGAAATTACATATGTAGTAGAAAAAATAAAATCAGCGAAATTACCAGTTATTTTACTCGGCATGAGAGCGAGCACAAATGAAGTAACGAAAGCAGTTCGTGAGTTAATTGCTGATACAGAACTTCCTGTTGTTGAAACATATCAAGCAGCTGGTGCAATTTCACGTGAGTTAGAAGATCATTTCTTCGGCCGCGTTGGATTATTCCGTAACCAACCAGGTGATATTTTACTAGAAGAAGCGGATCTTGTTATTTCTATCGGCTATGACCCAATTGAGTATGATCCGAAATTCTGGAATAAACTTGGCGATAGAACAATTATTCACCTTGATGATCACCAAGCAGATATCGACCATGATTACCAACCAGAGCGTGAATTAATTGGCGATATCGCTTTAACTGTAAATAGCATTGCAGAGAAATTACCGAAGCTTGTATTAAATACGAAATCAGAAGCAGTTTTAGAACGATTACGCTCGAAATTATCAGAGCAAGCAGAAGTTCCAAATCGTGCTTCAGAAGGTGTTACGCATCCACTTCAAGTCATTCGTACACTTCGTTCTTTAATTAGTGACGATACAACCGTTACATGTGACATCGGTTCCCATTCTATTTGGATGGCAAGATGTTTCCGTTCTTATGAACCACGTAGACTATTATTTAGTAACGGTATGCAAACGTTAGGTGTTGCACTTCCTTGGGCAATTGCAGCTACTTTAGTTGAACCGGGCAAGAAAGTTGTTTCCGTGTCAGGTGATGGTGGTTTCTTATTCTCTTCGATGGAATTAGAAACAGCGGTACGTTTAAATGCACCGATCGTACATCTTGTATGGAGAGACGGTACGTATGATATGGTTGCGTTCCAACAAATGATGAAATATGGTAGAACATCAGCTACAGAGTTTGGCGATGTTGATCTTGTGAAATATGCAGAAAGCTTCGGTGCAAAAGGTCTTCGCGTTAACACGCCTGATGAATTAGAAGGTGTATTAAAAGAAGCATTAGCAGCAGACGGACCTGTCATTATTGATGTTCCAATTGACTACCGTGACAACATTAAATTAAGCAGAAAATTATTACCAAACCAATTAAACTAATGGAGGCATGATTGAGATGACTGTTGCGCAATTAATTGATATTGATGCAAAAAGAACGAAAACGAGTAATGAAGTATATCAAACATCTACAATGCTTGCGCTATTAGATGGTATATACGATGGTGTTATTAACTTTGAGAAACTGAAAGAACGTGGTGATTTTGGCATCGGCACATTTGATCAATTAGATGGTGAAATGATTGCATTTGATAATGAGTTTTACCATTTACGTTCAGACGGTTCAGCGGAAAAAGTAGAACCGGAAGAAACAACACCGTTTGCGACTGTAACGTTTTTTGAAAAAGAAATGAGTTATACGGTAGAGCGTCCGATGAATCGTGAAGAAGTGGAAGCATTATTACATGAGTTAATGCCAAGTAAAAACTTATTTTACGGTATTCGAATGGATGGAACGTTCCGTGAAGTAAGAACGAGAACTGTTCCAAGACAAGAAAAACCGTATACGCCGCTCGTTGAAGTGACGAAATCACAACCGATCTTTTCATTTAAAGATACAGAAGGTACGCTAGCTGGATTTTGGACACCAGATTACGCGCAAGGTATTGGTGTAGCTGGTTTCCACTTACATTACATTGATGATGAAAGAAGCGGTGGCGGACATGTTTTCGACTATGTTGTAGAAAACTGTACGATCCAAATTTGTCAAAAAGCTCATATGCATTTAGCACTTCCTGAAACAGCTGATTTTATGGCGGCTGAATTATCAAGAGAAAACTTAGAGAATGATATTGCGACCGCGGAAGGTGCGGAGTAAAAAGGAATCGAAATTATGTATTCTCTATATAAAGAACCGAAGTCTTGTTCAGGCTTCGGTTTTTTTCATTGATTTGCAATCTTCGAGTGAAATTCCCCTATCCAATTTCACTGCACCGCCTCATTATGTTTCTTTTGTAAAATGAAAACTCAATTTTGAAGCAAAAGAAATATAAATTTCTCTCCAAACATATACATCAAAAGGATAGGGGGGATATGATGGAAAACTCCATTACTATTAGTTTATGCATGATTGTAAAAGATGAAGAACAAACTATATCAAAATGCTTAGAATCGGTTAAAAGTGTTGTGGATGAAATTATTATTGTAGATACAGGTTCCACAGATGCTACAAAAGAAATTGTGAAGAAGTACGACGCGAAAGTTTATGATTTTCAATGGATTGAAGATTTTTCAGCGGCACGAAACTTTGCGTTTTCTAAAGCTACAAAAGAATACATTCTTTGGCTAGACGCAGATGACATAATAGATACGGAAGATATAAAGAAATTGTTGCAGTTAAAACATACGTTAGATCGTAGTACGGATGCAGTATCTATGAAATATTATTTAACTTTTGATATAGAAGGAAATCCAACACATTCTTTAAGGAGATATCGATTAGTCAACAGAAGTAAAAATTTTCAATGGTATGGATTTGTTCATGAATATTTAGAGGTGTATGGAAATCTTATAAATAGTGACGTAGGGGTAAGTCATAAAAAAGAAAAAGCATATACTAATCGTAATTTGAAAATATATGAAAAACATCTTGAGAGTGGAAAAGAGTTTAGCCCCCGCGATGTGTACTATTATGCAAATGAATGTAAGGATCACAGATTATTTGATAAGGCTGTTAAGGGGTATTCTAGGTTTTTAGATGAAGAAAAGGGTTGGGTTGAAGATAATATTCAAGCTTGTTTAAAAAGAGCCGAATGTTATTTAGAATTGGGGGACTTAAAAAAATCTATACAGTCTTGTTTACAATCATTTACGTATGACACGCCTAGAGGAGAACTTTGTTGCCACTTAGGACGTGTATTTTTGCAACAAGGGGAATATTCTAAAGCGATATATTGGTACCATGCAGCAATTGATGGGCCACGCCCAAAGGATTCTCCATTTGTCCGGGAAGAGTGTCATACATGGTTGCCGCATATTCAACTATGTATTTGTTATGATCGAATAAAAGAATATGAAAAGGCAATTTATCATAACGAACAAGCTGCACAGTTCATACCTAATAATCCGAGCATTGAATATAATAGAAAATATTTTGATAGTTTATCAGAAAAATAATATTTAATAATACTAGATAATCATTTTGGCTGCTGAGAGGAGTTTGATTCATGCTCACAAGTATAATTATATTGACTCATAATCAATTACAGTATACAAAAGAATGCATCCAAAGTATTAGAACTTATACAGTGGAACAAGAGTATGAGTTAATAGTTGTGGACAACGCGTCAACAGATGGTACTGTAGAATGGTTACAAAAACAATCGGATATTATGCTAGTGGAAAATGCGGAGAATATGGGTTTTCCAAAGGGATGCAATCAGGGAATTAAAGAGGCAAAAGGTGACAATATTCTATTATTGAATAATGATGTGGTCGTAACTGAAAATTGGCTAAGCAACTTAATTCGGTGTTTATATGAAAGTAAGGATACTGGAGCGGTAGGGCCCATAACTAATAATGCCGCTTACTATACTGCTATACCAACCTTTTATAAAGATATTGAAGGAATGCAGAAGTTTGCAACTTTATATAATCAAAGTGATAAAAATAAATGGGAAGAACGTATGAAATTAATCGGATTCTGTATGCTTATAAAAAAATCAGTGTTAGATGAAGTTGGATTATTAGATGAACGATTTACACCGGGGAATTATGAAGATGATGATTTGTCACTAAGAATGTTTGAAAAAGGATATAAACTGTATTTATGTAAAGATACATTTATTCATCACTACGGAAGTGTCTCATGGAAAGAAGATAGTATGAAATTTTCTGTAGTTTTACATGCAAATAATATAAAATTGTATGAAAAATGGGGATTTTATGGTGAAAGTTTATACATTCATTATGATTTACTAGCAATTGTAGATCGATTTGCGCCTGATCAAGTGAATATTCTTCATATAGGAGCTGGATGTGGTGCAACTTTATTAGAAATGAAAAGGCGTTACCCGGCAGTTCCCATATTCGGAGCAGAAATTAATGAAAAAGCGGCAGCTCTTGCAAATAGGGTAGCTCCTACAACTTCTACTGAGTATGACAAGTTACATGAGGTATTTACAGATGAAAAATTCCAGTACATTTTGTTATCACATCCTATTGAGTTAGCTCAATTACCGCAGGTCATACAATCTATGTCACAACTTTTAACGCCAACAGGAACTTTCATTATGTCGAAATTCAATTTAGATAATTATTATGCATTAAAAAAATAATGCTTTTAGGATTTTCTCTTTGGAGATGAGCTGTATTTGGCAATGCTGGAGGAACAACGGTTTCTTTTATAGAAACAAAACCGAAATCCGAGCCCGGATTTCGGCTTTTCGACGTGTGATGAATTACGAAAAAAGAGCTATCCTATAAGTTGGTTTCACTGACTTATAGGATAGCTTCTTTATTTTGCGTGCCCAGCTAAGCTGGGCACTGCTTGCTGGTGAAAGTCCAGCCTAGGTAAGAGCCAAGTCGCCTAGTAGCTGACAGGCAGCTGGTGGAGAAATCCTAAGGTTGAAGCCCTGTGACAAAGTAACTTCTACTAGAAGTGCGAGCGAATCAACAGACCGTAACATAAAGTGAACCTTGCCGCCTCGTTAAAAGCAACCTAGCAATAGGACAAAGGGAAGTCGAGCCTGGTGAATATGGGCGAAGACCATGGAAGATGTGAAGAACTTGGAAATACGACATCGAAGAATCCCTCGGGGTACGGAGGGCGGTATGTTGAGAAAGTAGTGTCTGGAACTGGGGAGACCCTCCTTTGCCCTTTCTTTCAGAAAGGAGAGAGGAAACCTATAAGCATATACGAAATGGTGGACTGTAAAGAGGGAGTCGGAGGAGGTCATAGTACTGAATATCATAACGACAACACAACGTTATGTAGGGAAGGACCTCTACTTTGTTCATAAGTTGGAAGAAGGTAAGAGTGAGTGAATGCTGGAAAACTAGCTAACTACACTGATGTAAAAGCTCAAGAACTTTGGAAGACTTTATATCTTTGTGCCAAAGAAAGTTCAAGTCGTAGGTTTCACGCGTTGTATGACAAAATATATCGTCCTGACATATTGGCTGAAGCATGGAGAAGGGTAAAATGGAATCAAGGGAGCGGTGGAATTGATGGACAGACGATTGAAGAAATCGTGTATCAATATGGAGAACGAAACTTTCTCAATGAATTATATATAGAATTGAAAAGTAAATCCTACCATCCACAAGCTGTAAGAAGAATGTATATTCCAAAAGGTGATGGAAAACAAAGACCGCTTGGAATTCCCACGATCAAGGATAGGGTTGTACAAATGGCAACGAAATTGGTGATAGAACCTATCTTCGAAGCCGATTTTCAAGACTGTTCGTATGGATTTCGCCCGAAACGAAACGCACATCAAGCGATATCGAAGATACGGAAAGCGAGTAAAACATCTCATTGGATTGTAGATGTAGACATACAAGGATACTTTGACAATATTAATCATGACAAATTAATGAGGCTTGTAGAAAGAAGAATCAGTGACCGAAGAGTGTTAAAACTCATTAGAAAATGGTTGAAAGCGGGAATCATGGAACATGCGCAATTTCATGAAACGACATTAGGTACACCACAAGGTGGCGTGATATCTCCATTACTTTCTAATATATATTTAAACTATATGGATACCATTTGGGAAAAGAAGTGTAAACATTTGGGGGAACTAATTCGATATGCGGATGACTTTGTCATCGTATGTCAAACAAAACAACAAGCATTAGAGAGTATTCGGATACTACAATCCATTATGAATAAGTTAGAACTTACAATCCATACAGAAAAGTCGAAGCTAGTGAATACGTGGGATGGAAACGAGGGATTTGATTTTCTAGGATTTCACCACCGAAAATACCCTAAACATGTGAAAGGCGGGAAGAAAGTGCATGTGATGGCACATATTCCGAGCCAGAAAGCCATGAAGAAAATGCGGGAACGCATTAAAAGATACACAGAGCCGAGGAACAAACTGTATCTACAATTGGAAGAGATGGTGAAAGGTTTAAATAGAATTCTGCAAGGATTCAAGAATTATTATAGCTTATCTTCAATTGGACAGAGGTGGCTCTGTAAAATAGACTGGTACGTCCTAGAACGACTTAACCTTTTTTGGAATAAGAAAAGAAATGTTCGAAAGAAACATGGTCGTATCAAGGACTTGATGAAGAAAACAACATATACACTCGTGAAAGTAGGAGGATAGAACAAAACTGAACGCCAAAGAAGGAAGAACATCGGAAAGCCGTATGAGGGAAAACCTCACGTACGGTTTGATGAGGGGAAGCTGAAACAGAAAAGGGATGGCAAAGCCATCCCTAAAGAAAATTTAATCTGTTTCAGTTTTCTACTCTACGAAACAAACGGATGCTTTTCATAATAAAACCGCCATGGATAGTGAACGGCTTCTTCTGCATAATCAATATTAATACGAGGGCCAGCTATTATTTTATGTGTGGATGATAAATGGTCTTCTTCAGGAACTAATTCAATATGTAACGTATCACTTTGAAGTGATACGCCGCGCTCTTCTAAAGTGATTCCGAGCGCGCGGCATAGTTTTCCGGGGCCATTTGTTAAGTTTTTATACTGAGCTTTCGTAATGTCGGTTTTGTTGTAGCGCGCTAGTTTCATGTCTTCGATTCCATCTACAGGTTCAAGAGCACGAATGAGAACTCCTTGCGGGGTTCCGATTGGTGCTGTAATTACGTTAAAGCAATGATACATGCCGTAAATTAAATATACGTAAGCATGTCCTGGTGCGCCGAACATTACTTCTGTTCGATCAGTCCGTCTGCCTCCGTAACTATGAGCGGCCTTATCATCTGGACCTTTGTATGCTTCTACTTCTACAATAATTCCGCTCCGCTTTATGCCGTCTACAATATGAACGAGTTTATGTCCGAGTAACTTCTTTGCGACCTCTAACGTATCGCCTTCATAAAAAGAAGGAGGTGCCTGCATTGTACTATCTCCTTTGCCAGTTGTATATGTATATAGTAAACCAAATTTTCAGTAGTAATTCTAACTCGTTCTATTTACTACATTTATTTCATAAATTATGGATAGAGTACAACAGCGAAGAGGGGGAGTGCGACATGATTTATCGCTTACTAGCTCTTAATATAGATGGGACACTACTATACAACAACGGAAAAATCGCAAAAGGGTTAAGGGAGACAATTGACTTTGTGAAAAGAAAAGATGTATACGTTACATTGTTTACGAATCGTAATTTTCAATCTGCTCATAAAATAGCGAAGGCGTTAAAATTAGACTCTATATTAGTTACGCATGGCGGTGCCTTCGTTTCAGCATCGTTAGATAAGCCGTTCGCTCAAAGGAGATTATCTGAAGAGAAAACCTTTAATATTGTGCAAGTGTTAGAGCATTTTGATTGTAATGTTCGCATTTCTCATGAACGATATTCAATTGGGAATCGTGAGAGAAATACACCAAACTTAATTGCGCGTACTGTATTATCAAGCGCAGATCCATTATTTTATCCGGTTCAATTTGTAGATTCGCTAGGGGATGCACTGCGTGATCATCCAGTAGCTGCACCAAAAATTGATATTGTTTTCCATACGAAAGGTGAAAAAGAAAGAGGGATGAATACGTTAAGAAAGGCATTTCAAGATGTAGAGTACGTTGAGTGTGATGAGAGACGTATAGAAATTCTCCCTCAAAATGTATCAAAACTACGTGGTTTACAATTACTTGGGGAGCATTTAAATATTAACCTTAGTGAAATGGTTGCGATTGGAGATAGCATAGAAGACTTAGAGGTAATTGAAAATGTTGGGCTCGGGGTAGCAATGGGGAACGCCCCTGTAGAATTAAAGCAGGCGGCGGACTGGATTACACGTTCTAATACTGAGAACGGCGTAGAGTACATGATTAAAGAGCATTTTCGTAAGCAATTCCCGCTTCCTTTTTTAAAGAATCATAAACATACACCGAAACGATGAAAGAAAAACGTAGCTTTTTGGCTACGTTTTTTTGTTGAACTTATTAAAATGAATGAAAATGTTTTAGATTGTGAATTGTGTATGGAATCTATACAGTTTACTTGAATACTCTAGGAAACTGTTGTAAAGTGGATGATGTTGCCAAAGTAGTTACACCATATGAAATATTCTCCAGGTTAATTTTGTTGAGCTCCAAACGCAAAAAACACTTCCGCATGTTAGTTTAGTTCACGTATTATCTCAAAAATGGATTGTAGTAATTTTATTAATGAGTTGTAGAGTTTCTTTGTTTTATTTAAATGGATTATTTTAAGTTAATGTGAGTAAGACTTGGTACATACGAAATGTACTTCTTTTTGTGGTTTTAGGAAGTTTAAAAGGGGGAATGAATTTCTTGAGGAAATCATTTAATCAAAAATTTAAAAAAGTAAGTAGTAGTTTTATAGTTGTATTACTAATATGTATGAATTTTTTAATCCATTTACCATTTAAAGCAGAGGCAGCTACAACAGAATTAAAAGGTTTAGGTGATGTATCTTATTACAACGCCATCATTTTTGGAGATCATAGTGCAACGAGTGCGGATATTGAGGGTGCAATGGCTGTTCAAAAAAATATGAACGCATCGAGTTATACAGTCGTAGCAGCTGCAACTGGAGCAAACAACTTAGCTGGAGCAACATGGAAAGATGAAGGATATCCATCATTATTACTAGGTGGTCAATTTACGAAAGCGGGAACAGGACAAGTAATTATCCAAGATGGAACAGTGGCAATGACAAAAGATGGTGACCCAGAAGGTGCAATGAAATCATCTTATGACCGTATCTCTTATAAAGAGCAAGCAGAGATTGATGCCAAGTTCAAAGAATTTAGAAAAGACGTTGATGGTGTAATTGGAGATGCGAGTCAATTACATACTGATAAACCAAAACCTAATATGAGCTTTGGAATCGGTGAAGATGTAAACAACCCTAATATTTACGTTTCTTCAGGCTTAACAGGAAAGAAAATATTTGATGTAAAAGATGTTTATCTTCCGAATGTAAATAACAAAGACTTTATTGTTATTTATTCAGACGCAGAAGAAGTGAATTTTGGTAGCGGTGCAATTTTGTACGATACGAGAAATACTGGGATGGCAACAGACTTAATTAATACATCTCAAGCATATGACCCTAATTCAGCTTTTACTGAGTTAGCTAGTAAAGTCATTTGGGTGTTCCCTAATGCTACAAAGATAACAACTAAAGGTTATGGTGTAGTAGGTAGTGTGTTTGCGCCTAATGCTGTTGTAGAGACAAAAGGTGGTTCTATTAACGGACAAGCCTATGTTGGAGGATTACACCAAAGAGATGGATTTGAGGTTCATAACTTTAAATTTAATTGGCCAAAGTGGAATAAGCCAGTAGTTGAAAAAGGAAACTTACAAATTAAAAAAGTTGATGCAAATGATGAAAATATTGTTTTAAAAGACGCAAAGTTTGATGTTATAGACAAAGATAATAATGTTGTGGCTACTGTTACAACGAATGAAAAGGGTATTGCTGAAGTCAAGGATTTACCACTTGGTGACTATTTTGTAAAAGAAATAAGTGCACCAGAAGGATATATAAAAGTTGATACACCAGTAAAAGTAACAATTAATGGTACAAACGTAATTGAAATTGTTATGAAGAATACGAAAAAAGTAGAGAATGGCCAATTTAAATTATTGAAAAAAGATAGTGAATCTGGTCAACTTCTACCAGGTGCAAAATTTGATGTTATAGATAAAGATGGAAATGTTGTTGAAACAATTATTACAGATGGTAAAGGTGCAGCTTTATCAAAACAACTTCCAGTTGGAACATATACATTAAAAGAAGTTGAAGCACCAAAAGGTTATGAACTATCATCTAGCTCAGTTCGTGTTGATGTAGCTGCTAATAAAACAGTGACTGTAGATGTGTTGAATAAAAAAATCGCTGAAAAAGCTACAGGCCAATTTGAAATCGTAAAAGTAGATGCGAATGATAAAACGAAGCTATTATCGGACGCAGAGTTTGAAGTGTATAAAGATGGTGAAAAGGTAGATACGTTACGAACAGATAAAACAGGTAAAGTAATATCTACGAAATTAGAACCAGGAAAGTATACATTAAAAGAAACGAAAGCACCACAAGGATATAAGTTGTTAAAAGAAGAAATTGAAGTCGTTGTGGAAGCAAACAAAGTAGTACAAGTACAAGTAGAAAATGCGAAAGAACTAGGAAGCTTACAAGTAATCAAAAAGGATGCAGAGAGTGGAAAAGTTCTAGAAGGCGCAGAATTCAGACTGAAAAACGAAAATGGTCAAGTAGTTGGAGAAGCGAAAACAACGAATAAAGATGGTGTTGTGACATTCGAAAACTTAGTGCCAGGTAAGTATACGCTAGAAGAAACGAAAGCGCCAGAAGGCTACAAAGCGGTAGAATTAAAAGTGGAAGTAAATGTTGTAGCAAATGAAGTAGTAAAACAGGAAGTAATGAACGAAAAAGTTCTGGGTCAATTTGAAATCGTAAAAGTAGATGCGAATGATAAAACGAAGCTATTATCAGATGCAGAATTTACTGTGTATAAAGATGGTAAAAAGGTAGCAGAGTTGAAAACTGATGAGAGTGGAAAAGCGATGTTACCGAAATTACCATTAGGTGAATACACAGTGAAAGAAATGAAAGCACCAGCAGGTTACAAGATTTCAAATAAAGAATGGAAAGTAACAATTCAAAATGAGAAAGAAGTAGTAAAAGTAGAGGCAGAAAATGAAAAACTCTTGGGCTCTCTACAAATTATTAAAACAGATGATAAAGATCAAGCGGAACGTTTAGCAGGCGCAGTATTTACATTGAAAGATGCTAAAGGAAATGTTGTAAAAGAAAAAATTACAACAGATAAATCTGGAACGGTTAAAGTAGAAGGACTAGTACCGGGTGAGTATACGTTAGAAGAAACAAAAGCACCAGAAGGTTATGAGTTAACAAAACAAGTAATTCATGTAACAGTCGACGGTGAAAAAGTTGTTGATGTAAAAGTAACGAATAGTAAGAGCCTTGGTCAATTTGAAATCGTAAAAGTAGATGCAAACGATAAAACGAAGCTTTTATCAGACGCAGAATTTGAAGTGTATAAAGATAGTAAGAAAGTAGAGATGTTACGAACAGATAAAACAGGTAAAGTCATCTCTGGAAAATTAGAACCAGGAAAATACACGTTAAAAGAAACGAAAGCACCAAAAGGATATAAATTACTAAAAGAAGAAATTGAAGTCGTTGTGGAAGCAAACAAAGTAGTACAAGTACAAGTAGAAAATGCGAAAGAACTAGGAAGCTTACAAGTAATCAAAAAGGATGCAGAGAGTGGAAAAGTTCTAGAAGGCGCAGAATTCAGACTGAAAAACGAAAATGGTCAAGTAGTTGGAGAAGCGAAAACAACGAATAAAGATGGTGTTGTGACATTCGAAAACTTAGTGCCAGGTAAGTACACGTTAGAAGAAACGAAAGAGCCGGAAGGCTACAAAGCGGTAGAATTAAAAGTGGAAGTAAATGTTGTAGCAAATGAAGTAGTAAAACAAGAAGTATTGAATGAAAAAGTGAAAGAAAAAATCACAGGTCAAGTAGAAATTACAAAGATAGATGCTAATGATACAGAGAAAAAATTAGAAAGTGCAGTGTTTGAAATTCTGAAAGATGGAATAAAAATAGACACATTAACATCAGATAAAAATGGTAAAGCAACTTCGAAGAAACTGGAACCAGGAGATTACGTTTTAAAAGAAGTCCAGGCTCCAGAAGGATATAATTTATCTGATAAGGGAATTGAATTTACGATTTCTAATGAGAAAGTAGAAGTTATAAAGCTTCAAATTACCAATGAAAAAGAAACAGGAAAAGGTCCAGAGAAACCAGGTGGAGAGACAGAAACACCAGGTGGAGAGACAGAAACACCAGGTGGAGAGACAGAAACACCAGGTGGAGAGACAGAAACACCAGGTGGAGAGACAGAAACACCAGGTGGAGAGACAGAAACACCAGGTGGAGAGACAGAAACACCAGGTGGAGAGACAGAAACACCAGGTGGAGAGACAGAAACACCAGGTGGAGAGACAGAAACACCAGGTGGAGAGACAGAAACACCAGGTGGAGAGACAGAAACACCAGGTGGAGAGACAGAAACACCAGGTGGAGAGACAGAAAAGCCAGGTGAAGGAACAGAAAAGCCAGGTGAAGGAACAGAAACACCAGGTGGAGAAACAGAAACACCAGGTGAAGGAACAGAAAAACCAGGTGGAGGAATAGAAAAACCAGGTGGGGAAACAGGAACACCAGGTGAAGGAATAGAAAGCCCAGGCGAAGAAGTAGAAAAGCCTAACTTACCAGAAAAAGAACAAGGCGGTTCTAATAATCAAAAACTTCCAGCTACAGGGCATAATACGGATTACCTTCCATTTATAGGTGTAATTCTGGTGTTATTAGGAATACGTTTAAGATTTATGATTAAAAATAGCTAATAGGTTTATAAAAGGCATAAGAGAAATGTTATCTCTTATGCCTTTAAGTTTTTAATAGAAGAAATAAGGTAAAACCTTCTGTATTGACCTTCAAACGCCCTTCAAGTAAACTAAAGAGAGTTTGCAAATGAAAAGGTGATAATGTTGTTAATTTCAATTAAAACGTTACAAGATGATCGTTTTTTACGTCCGCTACAAAATATTGGCGGTTTATTTTTTGAAGAGAGCACGATAGGGTTTGAGAAAGAAGAAGCAAATCTTATCGTTGATATACAGATAGAAGGTAATGTGACAGCATCGGCTCGTTTAACAGATGTTGCAACCGGAAATGTATATGAAGAAACATTCGCAAAAGATTTATCTGCTTTCACAGAAGAAAAAGAACGTATGAAGCAAGTGAAACATGTTGTTTCTTACGTATATCTTTCTGTACTTCAACAGCTAACTGGACTTGAACAGAGCTGGGGAATATTAACTGGGGTACGCCCAACGAAACTTCTTCACAAACTGCTTCAAAATGGTATGTCAAAAGAAGAAGCGCATAAAGAACTTCGTGAAAGTTATTTAATTCATGAAGAGAAAATTGAACTTCTTCAGCGTATTGTTGATTGCCAATTAGCGGTTGTTCCGGATTTATACCGTTTGAAAGAAGAAGTAAGTATTTACATCGGTATTCCGTTTTGTCCTACAAAATGTGCGTACTGTACGTTCCCGGCTTATGCAATTAACGGACGCCAAGGATCAGTTGATTCGTTCTTAGGCGGGTTACATTATGAAGTTCGTGAAATTGGTAAGTTTTTAAAAGAAAAAGGTGTTACAGTTACGACGATTTATTACGGCGGCGGTACACCGACGAGTATTACAGCAGAAGAGATGGATATGTTGTATGAAGAAATGTACCAAGCTTTCCCTGATGTGAAAGATGTACGTGAAGTAACAGTTGAGGCAGGTCGCCCAGATACAATCACACCAGCAAAGCTAGAAGTGTTAAATAAATGGAACATTGACCGTATTAGTATTAATCCGCAGTCATACCACCAAGAAACACTAAAAGCAATTGGACGTCATCACACTGTAGAAGAAACGATTGAGAAGTATCATTTAGCACGTGAAATGGGAATGAACAATATTAATATGGATTTAATTATTGGTCTTCCTGGTGAAGGATTAGACATCTTTAAGCATACGTTAGATGAAACAGAAAAGTTAATGCCAGAATCGTTAACAGTTCATACGTTATCATTTAAACGTGCTTCTGAAATGACGCAAAACAAACGTAAATATAAAGTAGCAGGTCGCGAAGAAATTACTGCGATGATGCATGAGGCGGAAGAGTGGACGAAGAACCATAATTACGTGCCATACTATTTATATCGTCAAAAAAATATTTTAGGTAACTTAGAAAACGTTGGGTATGCAATACCGACGCAAGAAAGTATCTACAATATTGTTATTATGGAAGAAGTACAATCGATTATCGGACTTGGTTGCGGGGCATCAAGTAAATTTGTTCACCCACAAACAGGAGCAATTACACACTTTGCGAATCCGAAAGATCCAAAATCATATAACGATGGCTTCGTGAAATATACAGAAGATAAACTGAAAATTTTAGAAGAGCTATTCGTTTAAGAAGAAGGGGGTTGTTCCGATTTGGAACAGCCTCTTTTTATATTGTCAGTTTTTGTCGGTAAGTCGATATATTTGAAAAATAACTGATATAAATTGAGTTGCGTTCGATATATTCAAAAAATCGCCGGTATAATTTCATTTACCATCAAACGGTCCATATATAAAACTATGTCGATAATAATCAGAAAAATTAGTCATATTATTAGAGGACAATGTCTACTTATAGACGAAATGATAGATTTATGAAAGAGAAAAGGGGGAAATTGTTGGCATGTACATGACGATAGGGAGAATTTTTGATTTGGCAGTTGGCAAATATCCGAATAAAGAGGCGTTAGTAGAACCAGAAAAAAATATTCGTTGGACATATAAACAGTGGGATGAGCAAATAAATAAAACGGCGCAAGCTCTATTGAACGAAGGAGTAAGAAAAGGAGATTGTGTATCTGTTTACTTATATAACTGTCGTGAATTTGTAAACGTTTACTTAGCCTGTGCGAAAATTGGTGCGATCTTCAATCCAATTAATTTCCGCTTAAAAGCAAAAGAATTATCATATATCCTCCAAGATGCAGCCTCGAAAGTAGTTGTCTTTGAAAAAGCAGTCGAATCAACAGTTGCTATGATTGAACGAGATTTTCCAAATTCGTCTTTTTGGTACGTGGAAGACGATGCACCTTCCTATGCTAGTTCTTACCATGAAAAAGTAAATGAAGCATCAGCTGAGAAAGTCGATATTGTAGTCGATGAAATGGATTTTTGTTCTATGCTTTATACGAGCGGGACGACTGGTCATCCGAAAGGCGTACTACATCGCCATCGTGATATGGCTGAGCATAGTATGATTTGTACGTATTTCATAAAATATAACAGGGATAGCGCCGGTCTTGTGGTAGCACCTTTATATCATTGCGGCGAGTTAAATGCTGGAATCATACCGCGCATTCAAGTTGGCGGAAAGAATGTTATTTTACATCATTTTGATACGGATAGAGTATTACATACCATTCAAGAAGAGAAGATTACGACGTTTTTTGCAGCACCGACGATGTGGAATATGTTACTGCAAAAAGATCTAACTAAGTATGATTTAACTTCAATGAAAATCGGTGTATACGGCGGAGCTGCAATGGCACCGGCGCTAGTGAAGGAATGTAAAGAGCGCCTTTATATTGATCTTGTTCAAATTTACGGAATGACAGAAATGGGACCAGTTGTTGCGTTTCTCGTAGAAGAGGATCAAATTACGAAAGCTGGTTCAGCAGGAACACCGTGCTTTAGCCATGAAATTCGAATTGTGAAACCGAACGAAGATGGACCAGCAGAGCCAGATGATACGTTGCCTCCTTATGAAGTAGGGGAAATTATTTTGCGCGGTCCAACCATGATGGCTGGTTATCATAACCGAGAAGAAGCAAATGCAAAATCGATGTATAAAGGCTGGTATCATTCTGGTGATTTAGGATACTTCGATAAAGACGGCTATTTATTCGTTGCAGACCGCGTTGATGATATGGTAATTAGCGGTGGCGTAAATATTTATCCTCGCGAAATTGAAGATTTTCTTCATAGTCACCCTGGTGTATTAGATGTTGCAGTACTTGGTGAGCCAGACGAACTATGGGGAGAGCGTGTCGTTGCGGTCGTTGTAAAGAAAGATAAAAATATTTCAGAAGCTGATTTAGAAATGTATTGCAAAGAAAGTGATGAATTAGCCGACTATAAACGTCCGCGTCATTACTTATTTGCAGATGAACTTCCTCGTAATGCGAGTGGGAAGTTGCAAAAATTTGTGCTGAGAGAGTCGTTAAAAGGTATGAAAAAATAATGAAAAAATGCCTTTCCAAATTTGGAAAGGCATTTTTATTACTTGCGTGAGAAACCTTCTTCATCAAGGTATTCCGCAGCTTCTGGATAAGAGTTGAATGTACCGTCTAAGTTTACGCCAGCGTAAACGTTCCACATGTCATCCTCTTGAATAAGAGTTAGGATATGACCGTCTTCGTTCTTCCATTCTTCTTCTGCAGCAGGTTCCATTGGTGCTACAATTTCCTCTGGCTCCTGTGATAGACGTTCAATTACTTTTTCAATTAATGAACGCAGTTCTTCTTCTGAAAACTCACGGATGTTAATCATACCTTTAGCATCTGTTTTATAACCTTTAATGAAGTATGCATATACAAATCCGTTTCCATTTGGGTGTAAATGATATACAACGTTCTTTTTATCTAAACGACTTTCTTCAAAGTGAAAGTTTACGCGTTTTAATGATACGTTCTTTCTTTCTAATTCCGGGAAAGATTCAATAATCGATAATTTTTCTTCAAAAGTTAGCATAGTGCCTCCAAGTATATAGTAAAAGATTTAATTTGTTCATTATAGCATAGTCAAGTTTGTTTCCAAAGGTAGATTCGTCATATTGCTGTTTTTTAGTTCGGCTTGGGAAGGCTATTTGTAAATGTAGACGCTTACTTCACGAGACTGTAAAGAGTTTTTTATAAATACGCTAACGAATGATTTGTTTTAGATGTACAATGGAACATGGACTTTATAAGAAGGTGGTTATTTATATGTTTCAAAAAATAGCAAAGGAATGTTTAGCAGGGTTTACTGTTGCGATTGTTGCTTTGCCGCTAGCGATTGCATTTGGTATTGCCGCAACGGGAACGTCTGAGGGAGCGCTAGTCGGATTGTATGGTGCGATTTTTGCAGGTTTGTTTGCGGCGTTATTTGGCGGTACACCGGGGCAAGTAACGGGTCCTACTGGGCCGATTACAGTAATTGCAACAGGCGTTATTGCAACTCACGGATTAGAAGCAAGTTTTATTGCATTTATGATGGCAGGGTTATTTCAAATTTTATTCGGTGTATGTAAGCTCGGCTCTTACGTTCGTTACATTCCGTATCCTGTTGTTTCAGGGTTTATGAATGGGATTGCACTGATTATTATTTTAGGTGAAATGAAGCATGTACAAAATAGCTTTCTGCTTGTGTTATTAACGATCATTGTAATGATTGTTTCTGGAAAATGGATTAAGGCCATTCCATCAAGTTTAGTAGCATTAGTAGGTGTTACAGTAACGTTGCCGTTATTTTCTTCTATGCTACAAGGAATTACGGTAAACTTACCAGTTGTAGGAACTCTTTCTTTAAATAAGATGATTGAAAAAATAGGTGCAATTCCAGAGGCGATGCCATCTCTTCACGTACCGAATTTAGACGCAAATGGCATGTTAGCACTTGTATTACCGGCACTTAGTATTGCTTTACTAGGATCAATTGACTCGTTATTAACGTCTGTCGTAATGGATAATGTGACGGGGACACGTCATAAAAGTAATAAAGAGTTAATCGGACAAGGTATTGGCAATATTGCGAGTGGTTTGTTCGGTGGATTAGCAGGAGCAGGTGCAACTGTTAGATCTATCGTCAATATAAGAAGCGGGGGGAAGACGGCACTGTCGGCTTGTATGCATAGTGTCATATTATTTATTTTCATTATGGGACTCGGTTCAGTGGTACAATATATTCCGCTTGCTGTATTATCAGGTATTTTAATTTTAACTGGCATAGGGATGTTTGATTGGGAAAGCATGAAGAAAGCACATGTAGCACCAAGAGGTGATGTGATTGTTATGTTCGTGACGATGGTTGTGACAGTGAAATTCGATTTAATGGTTGCTGTTGCGTTTGGCATTATTCTTTCCTTCATTATATACATGGTGAAGTGTAAAGAACGTAAAGCTTCTATTATAAAAGAAAAAGAAGCGACGTATACGATTCAGGGACCACTTTCATTTCTATCAGTAGATCGTATTTTTGCTTCTTTACAAGATGTGAAGTCACCAGTTAGTTTGCGTATGAAAGATGTACATTATATGGATGTATCAGGAGCTATGGCGTTATTAAACTTTGTTGAGCAATCGGATAAAGCAGGAGCGAGTGTGACACTTGAACATGTACATCCGCATGTTGAAAAGACGATAGTAATGATGGCGAATGATGAGCAAAAAGAGAAACTGCAGTTTTTAAAAGTTAAGGCAATATAACAATAAGAACCTTCACATGAATTGCGTTATAGAGTGTGAAGGTTCTTATTATTTGTATATGAGCTTACTATGTACAAAATCATTATATCTAAATGTTATACGTCTGTTGACAATTGATTTTCTACACAGTATAGTAACATCTTAGATTAGCAATGTGCTATTATAAGAAGGTATATGAATTTTGAGATTCCTTTATATTCAGAAGGAAGAGCTTTAAGCTGGAGGGAATATTTGATGTACAAACAGTTACCACATGGAGTGAAGATCGGGATTACACGATCAATTGTTGTTTCTTTTGAGAGATATATGAAAGAAATTGAATGGAATGAAGAAAAATTTGATATGCAGCAATTTGTTGAACAGTGGAAACAATATTTATACACAAAATCAACTTGGATTAATAAAGTAGATGACGAGTTGAAAGGACATCCAGATTTCCATCAAGCATTAGCGATGAAAGTAAATGAAAAAATTAATGAACTTATTAGTGAGCAGCCGAGCGAAGAACAATTAGAGCTGTTAAACAAGAGCGAAGTAAAGCATGTAGATGAAATGTGTAAACTAGAAGCTGAGTATCATATTGAACGTTTATTAGTAACGAAGTAGATTTTACATAAAAAATAGAGCCTATCCTAAAGGTGTGATGACCATCTTTTAGGATAGGCTTTTTTGTATATTAGTCTTGTGGTACAAATGCTTTCCAGCTAGATAAATCCATATTTTGTTTCAAGATGGATGAAGCAGGGAAAACAAATGACCACGGTTTTGTAGTATTCGCTTTAATTTCAAGATTCGGTAACGTGAAAGCACCTTTAACAACGACTTCTCCAGAAGCATCTTCAATATGAAGAGGAAGTTGTTCTAGCTGAATGTTATCTTTACAGCCGTTACGAATTAGAAGTGTTGTATGTAAATCACCGTTCTCTTTCAGTGCGGCTTGTAAACCTAGGAAGTTAATTTCACCTTCATTTGGAGGTGTTAAATTGTCTACAAAATTACGTAAAGCATCTTTGCTTGCTTCAGGTAACTGAGATTCCCAAGATGGATCTAAATCTAGTTGATGCTTACTTTCAAGTTCGAAAGCTAATTCCCAATCTGATTGAGATAGTTCAGCTTCCGTTACTGTTTCTTGCTCAAATGTAAATACGAAAGGCATATTCACGTTTTCAGGAATATCGCCAAGTGCAGATAGGTTAAATGTTTTACGTGCGCACAGCTTTTTATCTTTGTTTAATAGAAGTAATGTAACTTCTTCGAAAGAAATTGGTTTTGGGACACTGCTGCGAATGAATGCAGCTACATCGTATGCGCCATCACGTTTTTCAATTTCAATTCCTGATAAAGAAATTTGATATTCTTGTAAACGTGGTAATTCTTTATGTAAAAATTGATAAATGTATTTTTGTTCTTGTGCTACGTCACCCCAGCTAGGATGGAAGTAAAGAACTGGCTTTACCGTTTTGTTTTGAGAAGTAGTTTCTTCTTGTCCAAATAATTGATTACTAGAAACAGTAGTATCTTTTCCTTTTTTCTTTGCCTTTTTCAGGAATGATAACATAAATTTTCACCTCATGATTGTACGTTTTCTGGAACTGCTAAATGTCTCGCGATATATCGGCACATTTCTTTTTCAAAATTACCGTAAGTGTATAAGAAAATATCCAAACCTTCTTTTTGGTAAAGGCGAGTTGGATCTTCTTGTTGATATTGTCTTAAGCCAATACCTTCTTTCAAGTGAGTCATTGCATCTAAGTGATTTACCCAGTTTTGATCTAGGAAGTGTAAACCAACGTAGCGCAGTGATTGTTGTAAATCCGCATGGTCATTTAATTCTTGTACACGTTCGATATAGCTAGAAATTGTATCTTTTAAAACGATTTGTAAATCCTCAGGCGAATGTACGTCGTTCGCAGATAATGGCGGCAAAGTTTCAACCGCTAAAACTTCTTTAATAGATGCTGTTAAACTAGTGAAATCCCATTCTTCAGGAAGCATTCCTTCGAAAAGGTGCTGCTTAGCAATTGCATCCACAGAGTGTTCAATCATTGGAATAACAAGTTCTATCATATTTGTTTCTTCTTTTAGAAGGTTGTTACGTAGTGTGTATATAACATTACGTTGATCATTAATTACGTCATCTAATTTTAAATTATATTCACGCATTGAGAAATGACCACCTTCACAAATTAATTGTGTACGGTTAATGAAATCATGAACTTTAGATGTATTAATAAGCCCCGTTTTGTCAGGTTTCAGTGATTTCTCCAGCTTTTCTACTTCTTCGTGAGCGAAGCGCTTTAGCATCTCATCTTCTAAAGATAGGAAAAATTGAGAGCTTCCTGGATCACCTTGGCGACCAGCTCGTCCTTTAAGCTGGTTATCAACGCGGCGAGATTCATGACGTTCTGTTCCAATTACATGTAATCCACCAAGGGCGTGGACACCTTCACCTAGTAAAATATCAGTACCTCGGCCTGCCATATTTGTAGCGATTGTAATTTGACCTTTTTGCCCGGCAGTTGCAATTAAGTCTGCTTCTTGCTCTGCACTTTTAGCGTTTAATAATTGATACTTTATGTTTGCTTCATCTAAATAACGAGCAACAGTTTCAGATTGCAAGATAGACATCGTTCCAATTAAAATAGGGCGTCCTTGCTTATTCTGTTTTAGAACTTCTTCACGCACAGCTTTATATTTATCATCAGCTGTTACATATACTACGTCATTTTTATCTTCACGAAGAATAGGACGGTTCGTTGGAATTGGAATAACTTCCATATTATATACACGGTTGAATTCTTTTTCTTCCGTTTTTGCGGTACCTGTCATACCTGATAATGCCGGATACATACGGAAGAAGTTTTGAATTGTAATAGAAGCTTGTGTTTGATTTTCTTCTGTAATTTCTAAACCTTCTTTTGCTTCTAGTGCTTGATGTAAGCCGTCACTTAAAGAGCGACCATCCATAACACGTCCTGTGAAAATATCTACAAGTAGTATTTTTTCATCATGCACAATATAGTCAACGTCAAGCTGGAAAGCGACATTGGCACGTAATGATTGAATCATATAATGGTATAGAGTTTGATGCTCTAAATCATATAAGTTATCGATGTCAAATAAATCTTCTATTTTTGTAATACCGTCTTCTGTAAAACTAGCTGATTTCGATTCTGCATCGTATGTATAGTGAAGGGTATCTTGGAATGATTTAATAACTTTTGCACATAAATAATGCAAATCAGAGCTACCTGATTTCTTCCCAGCAATGATAAGTGGCGTTTTCGCCTCATCAATTAAAACGCTATCAATCTCATCGATAATAGCAAAGTGATAGGGGCGCTGAACTTGATCATTTTGTGAAGCAGCCATATTATCGCGAAGATAGTCAAAGCCAAACTCTGTTCCAATACCGTATGTAATATCAGCTTTGTACGCAAGTTTCTTTTCAGAAGGATCGATTTGAGGAATATTTAATCCAACTTGTAAGCCTAGAAATTCATGGACTTGGCCAATTAATTCTTTATCACGCTTCGCTAAGTAATCGTTTACAGTAATAACATGAACGCCTTTTCCTTCAAGGGCACGTACATATGTTGGGAGAGAGGAAACTAATGTTTTTCCTTCACCAGTTGGCATCTCCGCAATATTACCTTCTAGTAATACAAGTCCTCCGATTAACTGCACATCGTAATGGCGTAATCCGAGCACACGTTTTGCGGCTTCGCGTACAACAGCGAATGCTTCTACTTTTATGTCATCAACTGTTTTACCATCCGTAAGCATACTTTTGAATGTGACAGTTTTGTGACGTAATTCTTCGTCAGGTAAATCAGACATTTGTTTTTCCAAATCATTAATATCTTGAACGAGTTGTTCATATTTTTTTAGCTTTCTCTTTTGAGAATCTCCTAACAATTTCTTTACCGAATTCAGCATGTTGTAAACACTCCTCTTACTGACAATAGCTACATTATAGCACATGTTTATCTTGAACAAGTAGAAGTAGTAAATTGAAGAAAATACTGGATAAAAATACGCGTATCTTGCACATATTATATTTAAAACATAAAAAGAAAGAGAGTATTCAATATATAAGAAATTTGGTATGATAACTAAATGAGATAAAGTGATGATTCTCAAGTTGAATGAATAATATGGATTTAATATTTTATGTAGATTATATATTGAAAGAAAAGAGATAGAAGATGAATAAAAAGTTTGTAAAAGGCGCTGCGATTTTAACCGTTACAACGTTTATATCGAAAGTAGTGGGGAGTTTTTTTCAAATTCCATTGCAAAATATAGCAGGGGATGAAGTACTTGGGATTTTCCGTCTTGTTTTTCCTGTATATATGATAGCCTTAACTTTATCAGTAGCGGGAGTCCCGCTAGCAATATCACAGTTAGTAGCTGATCTTCATGAAAAGAATGATCGTGACGGAATAGCTAAATTGTTTACGTCCGCATCTATTATCGGTGTTATATTTGGGGTGCTCGGATTTTTAATTATTATCATTGGATCGAGTAGCATTGCAAATATGCTTGGTGGACAAGAGACGAGGCTACCATTAATTGTTACTTCGTTTGCTTTATTAATCGCACCGTATATGGCAGTGTACCGTGGATATTTCCAAGGGTTTGGAGATATGATACCTACTGGTGTATCGCAAGTAATTGAACAGTTGATTCGCGTGTTCTTTATGCTAACAATAGCCTATATATTTGTATATTGGAATAAAGGTAGTGATATCATAACAGGCGGAGCAATGATCGGTTCTTGTTTTGGTGTTATTACGTCACTCATATATTTGCGAATGAAATATGTGAAAAGCACGTATCGCTATAAGAGTGAAACATATTCATTACAAGACTTTAAGAAAAATGCGAAAAGTATACTCCGTGTTTCAGTTCCTATTGCAATCGGAGCGTTATCGATGCCTGTTTTAAATTTAGTTGATTCTGTAACAATTCCACATGTATTACATGAATCTTCTACAACGATTCAGGAACAATTTGGTATATATAGCCGTGGTTTTGCATTTACGCAATTAATCGTTGTATTTGCAAGTGCGATAGTATTTCCACTAATTCCATTATTAACAGCGGCTTTAACAAAAAAAGATATAGCTTTAGCTAAACTGACAGTAAAACGTACAAATGAGTTTGCACACGTTTTAACAATGCCGATAACGATATGGCTTATGGCGCTTGCAGTACCGCTTAATGTTGCGTTATTTACAGATACAAAAGGAAGTGGCATGTTAGCTATTTTAATTGGTAGCTCGTATTTCACATCACTTATGGTATTATCAATAGGAATCTTGCAAGGGATTAATCGTTCGATGCAAGCAGCATGGATTGTCATCGGTGTAAGTTTTGTAAAAATTGTATTAAATATAGCGCTAGTAAACCAATTCGGTATAAATGGAGCAGCGTATAGTACTCTAATTATTTATATAATGATTTGTATCGTAAATCATATTTATATTAGAAAAGATCTTTCCTATCCAATAGCTATAGGGAAATTTTTGGCTGTGATTGGAGTATCTAGTATTTTAGGTATAGCATTATACTTTGGGTCTACATTAATCAATGTGACAGATTCCAGGATTTTAGCAATGATATATAGTGCTGTGGCGTTAAGTATAGCTTCAGTGTTATATGGCATATGTGCATTGAAACTAAACTGGATATCGAAAGAACAAATTCCATTTTTACGTAAATAAAATCGTTGATTATAGAAAATGAACAATATTATACATGGGCATGACTTGTTAGATGTTTGTGAAAGAAATCAATTTGAAGTTATCAAACCTTTCTCGGCAAGGAATGGATAACAATTTGTTTAATTACAAAAAGAGTTGATTGCGAAATGTTGGAGGAGATTAAGAGTGCGGTTAGTTTTATCAGGATATTATGGTTTTTATAATGTTGGGGACGAAGCAATTTTGCAATCAATTATTAAAGCGCTACATGAAGAGGATCCTACTCTTGAGCTTGTTGTACTTTCAAATGACCCCGACTATACAAGAAAAATGTACGGTGTAGAAGCAGTAAACCGATGGGATATAAGAGCGATTTACCGAGAAATAAAGAGAAGTAATGGTTTAATTAGCGGAGGCGGAAGTCTCTTACAAGATAAGACGAGTATTAAGAGTATTTTATACTATACGGGTATTATGCGGCTTGCCCGTTTTTTGAAAAAGCCGTATTATATTTACGCCCAAGGAATCGGGCCTATCACGAAGAAGCAAAATCGTTTATTAGTGAAATGGCATGTATCAAAGGCTGAATATATATCAGTACGTGATGAAGACTCTTTTTTGTACTTAAAAGAAATTGGTATTAAGAAAGACATCGAACTTGTTCCAGATCCAGTATTAGCTTGTCAGCCAGAAGAAAAGAAATCCGATTGGCTTCAAAAACATGCGCTGCAAGGAAAGGTCGTTGCGGTTAGTGTAAGGTACTGGGATGCAAAAGAAGATTATATGAAGAAGTTAGCAGATACGCTGAAAAAGCTTAAGCAAGAGGGATACCATATTTTATTTGTACCGATGCATGGACCATTTGATCAAAATGCATCAAGGGATATCATTAATTTGATGGGAGAAGAAGCGCACATGCTCCCTTATAAAATGGATATTCATGAGAAAATCTCTATTTTATCAGAGTGCTCTCTTTTAATAGGGATGAGACTGCATGCTCTTATATTATCGGCAGTTGCAAACACGCCTATGATTGGAATTTCCTATGATCCAAAGATCGATTCGTTTTTACAACAAGTAAATCAGCCGATTATTGGGAATGTTGATGGAGACTGGACGACAGAAACATTACATAGTATGGCGATTAAACAATTGGAGCAAACAGAATATGTACAAGAAACGTTAGGACAAAGGGTAGAGGAATTGCGAGAGCAAATTTCCATAGCGTCCAAATATATTATTAATGACTTGCATGCAAAAGAGTCTATAAAAAGAGGAATGGAATAGAGGCCATTCCTCTTTTTATTCAATAATTGAGTAGAAGAAAGAACAGGGATCACCTGTTCTTTTTTGCTATGTAAGTAAAAGTTTGAAAGAGAAGCGTATGGAAGAAAAAATAAAATGTCGACAAAAAATATAAAAATGTAGAATAATGTCGAAAAAAATAACAGATTAAAGGTTTGGTTGTTCCGGAATAGGCATGTTTTTATCTTAAAATCTTAACATTAGTATATAGAGAATATCGGTATAAAGCGTTTTATATAAAAGTACTTGGATAATGAAGTGGGTTTTGTTCAAAAAAATGAATTTAAGAATAATGTCGAAAGTTATAAAAACGTCGTGTCGATTAATGTCGTAATATCTTCATAATTAGATATTGAAATTGCAAACGTTTTTCTGCTATAGTAGTAAGTGGTTATGTACAGATTGTGTGAAGCTTATGTTGATACACAATTAATACATACTTGATAATGAAGCCTATACATAATTTTTATGAGATGTCGAAAAATAAAGTTGGATAATTGTAAATCTTTTTATTTTTTTGGCGTTTAGGGATTTTATTTTTCAATAAAATGGTGTAATATGTGTATTGTTCTATATTATGGAATGGGTTTCGCATTTCTATAATGTAATACTTTAATCAAATTTATACTTACTAGTTTCAATCATACATAGGAAATTGTTATTTATCTCATATGCTATGAAACTAGTATTACATTCCTGAAGGAGGAAATATATAAAATGGCAAAGACTAACTCTTACAAAAAATTAATCGCTGGCACAATGACAGCAGCAATGGTAGCAGGTGTTGTATCTCCAGTAGCAGCAGCAGGAAAATCATTCCCAGACGTTCCAGCTGATCACTGGGCATTAGATTCTATTAACTACTTAGTAGAAAAAGGCGCAATTAAAGGTACTGACACAGGAATGTTCGAGCCTGGAAAAGAATTAACTCGTGCAGAAGCAGCTACAATGATGGCTCAAATCTTAAACTTACCAATCGATAAAGATGCTAAACCATCTTATACTGACGCTCAAGAGGGCTGGGCTACTCCATTCATCGCAGCTGTAGAAAAAGCTGGTGTAGTTAAAGGTAAAGGTAACGGCACATTCGATCCAAACGGAAAAATGGACCGCGTTTCAATGGCATCTATGCTTGTAGAAGCTTACAAATTAGATACTAAAGTAAATGGTACTCCAGCAACTAAATTCAAAGACTTAGAAGATAGCTGGGGTAAAGCGAAAGCTAACATCCTAGTTGAATTAGGAATTTCTGCAGGTACTACAGCTACTACTTGGGAGCCAACAAAAACTGTAACTAAAGCAGAAGCAGCTCAATTCATTGCTAAGACTGACAAAGATTTCGGTGCGGCAGCAAAAGTTGAATCTGCAAAAGCAGTTACATCTCAAAAAGTAGAAGTTAAATTTGACAAAGCTGTTGAAAAATTAACTAAAGAAGACGTTAAAGTAACAAACAAAGCTAACAACGATAAAGCGTTAGTTAAAAACGTAACTTTATCAGAAGATAAAAAATCTGCTACAGTTGAGTTATACGATAACCTAGCAGCTAAACAAACTTACACTGTAGATGTAAATAAAGTTGGTAAAACAGAAGTAACTGTAGGTTCTTTAGAAGCAAAAACAATTGAAATGGCTGATCAAACAGTAGTAGCTAATACAGCAACTAAATTACAATACAAAGTTACAGATGAAAACGGTACTGAAGTTGTTTCACCAACTGGTATTGAATTTGAAACTCCAGCTGCTGAGGGAACAATTAAAAATGGTGAAATTACTTTAGCAAAAGGTACTTCAACTACTGTAAAAGCTGTTTATAAAAAAGACGGTAAAGTAGTAGCTGAAAGTAAAACAGTAAAAGTTTCTGCTGAAGGTGCTGCAGTAGCTTCAATCTCTAACTGGACAGTTGCAGAACAAGGTACAGCTGACTTTACTTCTAAAGATTTCAAACAAAACAATAAAGTTTACGAAGGCGACAATGCTTACGTTCAAGTAGAATTGAAAGACCAATTTAATGGAGTAACAACTGGAGCAGTTGAATACGAGTCATTAAATACAGAAGTAGCAGTAGTAGATAAAGCTACTGGTAAAGTAACTGTTTTAGCTGCAGGGAAAGCACCAGTAAAAGTAACTGTTAAAGATACAAACGGTAAAGTACTTGTTTCAAAAACAGTTGAAATTGAGGCTTTCGCTCAAAAATCTCTAAAAGAAATTAAGTTAGAGCAAACAAACTTAACACTTTCTACGAAAGACGTAACAGACTTAAAAATAAAAGCTCCAGTATTAGATCAATACGGTAAAGACTTTACTGCTGATAAAGTAGAAGTAAAAGTTCTTGATAAAGACGGTAAAGAGCTAAAAAATCAAAAAGTAACTGCTAAGTACGAAAATAAGGAATTAGTAGTAAATGCTAATGAGCAAGAAGCTGGAAAATACGTATTAGAATTAACAGCTACTTCTGGTAAAAAAGAAGTAAAAGCTAAAGTAAATCTAGAATTAAAAGCTCCAGGTACATTCTCTAAATTTGAAGTTCGTGGCTTAGAGAACGAGTTAGATAAATATGTTACTAAAGACAATAAAAAGAATGCTATGACTGTTTCTGTTCTTCCAGTTGATGCAAATGGTCTAGTTTTAAAAGGTGCAGAAGATGCTAAGTTAGTAGTAACAACAACAAATAAAGAGGGTAAAGAAGTAGTGGCAACTACTGAGCAAGTAACTGTGGACAATAACAGTGTAATTACTGTTGGAGCAGGTGCAAAAGCTGGTGAAACTTACAAAGTAGCTGTGAAATTAGCTGATGATAAGTTAATCGCAACTCACTCATTCAAAGTTGTTGACACAGCACCGGCTGCTCAAGGATTAGCAGTAGAATTCACAAGCACATCTCTAAAAGATGTAGTAGCAAACGCTGATTTAAAAGCTGAGCTTGTAAAGATCCTATCTGTTGATAACGTACCTGCAACTAAAGCAAACGCAACAGTTTCTAAAGTAGAATTTGTTTCTGCTGACACAAGTGTTGTAGCTGAAGATGGAAAAGTTGGTACAAAAGGTGCAACATCTATCTACGTGAAAAACCTGACAGTTGTAAAAGAAGGTAAAGAACAAAAGGTAGAATTTGATAAAGCAGTAAGAGTAGCAGTTTCTATCAAAGAAGTAAAGCCTGCACAAAACTAATTTAAAATAATTAAATAGTAAGTGCTTAATAAAGCCTATGAGAAAATAGATGAAAGTCTATGAGTATCATAGGCTTTTATTTTACGTTAATAGTAGAATCATGTAAAAAAATTTAAGGGGAAGGAGATAAGTTTTGTAGGGTTTATTAATTTTTATTTGAGATCTAAATTTTTAGATTTTAAGAGGTACTTACAAAATGTACTAGCTATTTAGTGATAAGATGCCTTTATTTTTTAGTTTGAGGGGGATAGTCAGAGAGAATCTAAAATGAAAAACACAGCCATGTATAAGCTTTATGGCTGTGTTATATGGTTATTGTTTAAACTTAAACATATCCCCGCTCAAATTCGAATCACTATACACGAACAATACCATGTTAATGTTGTTGTCTTTAATGTATTGATATACATCCTTTTCGTGATAGTGACGAAGGTCGAGGGTGGATGTGTGTTTGAAACTTTGTGCTAAGTGAGGCACGATTGCGTTTGCGAATGAATCTTTTAGGACTAAAGCTCGTACATCATTTGGTGCATTGTTGTTTTCGATAACGATTTCTGGATAGTCATTTGCATAATAACCTGCGTATGATGTTGTATCATTTTGTTTTTCTACGCCGTATAGTTCATCTAATGTGCGATATACAGTGCTATTTACATCTTTTGCGGCTACGCTCGTAAAGTTGAAACCGTCTTTCGGTGTGTAGTAGCATAGTTTTTCTCCAGTCGCATCGATCAGTTGGTAAAGCTGGTTGTTAAAGCTTCCGACTAGATGTGTATTTGGAGCACACGTACGAGTGTAATCTTCTTTTTTTATTTCTTTTCCTTTATATATAGAAGATTGTTGCGCGATTGTGTTCATTATATATTGATAGCCTAAGAAGGCACCATCCATATTCCAGTGATGGTCTGTTTTAAAGTACATACTTTGTATTTCTTCATTTGTATAGTTTTTCTTAAAATGTTCCATGAGTTTAATTGGCTTTACGTCCGCTGGAAGTTTATTTAGAAAATAATTTAAATTTTCCTGCGCATATGTGTGAATATGAGAAGGTAATTTAAATGATAATGCATTCGTTTTGGACGGTGGTAAGGCAAAGTAAAACTCAATGTTTTGTTCTTTTAAAAACTGAGATAAGTCGTTTACAGCTGGCATAGCTTGGTCAATCTCATTATATTTTGTAGTCCAAGCAGGGTTTTTCAGAAGCCATTTATCATCAGTTAGAATAATATCGTTAATGAGAGACTTGCCCATTTTAATTTGGGTAAGTGTATAGTTTTTTATGAGATCATCTCTTCCGATTAATTGATCGTTTGTATATGTCTCAAAGTCTTTAAAGAAACTACCATTTAAGGCAACTTCTTTTGTAAGAGCTGGTTTTTGAGCGAGCGGACGATTTTCAACGGACGAAACTGCTCGGTCAGTTTTGAGAAGCGATAATATGCCAAATGAAAAGATAATGGTGAGAAAACCGATAAATAGGACGATGTTCCCCAATTTTTTCATAATAACTTTTCCTTCCTACATAAAGTGAAACTTTAATCAGTGGGGGGTTTTTGTTCATCCCCCACTGATTATTAGCCTTAACCAATCGGGCTTTTCCGGGCAGCCCGACCCCAACCTAATTTCTTTGCTTTCGCTGAATTTTGAGGTGGGGGTCTTACTGCCCGGAAAATAGCGGGATAAGTTAAAACCTGAAGTAAATAAATGGATTATACGTCGAATTAATTAAATACATAATCGAAATCATAAATAATGTTAGTAATAATATAGGACGTACAACTTGCATCGTGAATGTATACGTTTTTGGTGCAAGTTCTAATATGTTTTTAACACGTTTCAAAATTGGTGTCGCTGCGATAAAGGCGATGATAAATATGACAATGTATTCATGTATATAGAGCATTGTGTTGTCATCGATGAAAGATTGCCTCCCTATGCCAAACATCGCTTTTAAATATTGGAACGAGTATGCGAAGTTATCAGCTCGGAAGAAGACCCAACCAATCATAACGATGATTAGTACATATGCATGTTGCAGCGGCTTCCATAGCTTATTTAATATTTTCTCGAATCCAGCTTTTTCAATCGAGATAATAAAGCCGTAATATAATCCCCAGGCGATAAATGTCCAGCTTGCCCCGTGCCATAAACCGGTTAATCCCCATACGATGAAGAGGTTACGGTAATTTGCTAGTTTGGATACACGGTTTCCGCCGAGCGGAATGTATATATAGTCGCGGAACCAAGAGCCTAGTGTAATATGCCATCTTCTCCAAAATTCTGAAATGGATTTCGAGATGTACGGATAATTGAAGTTTTTCGGGAAATCAAATCCGAACATTTTTCCAAGTCCAATTGCCATATCAGAGTATCCTGAGAAATCGAAATAGATTTGAAGTGTATAGGCGATAATACCAATCCAAGCCGTTCCAGCGCTCATTTCAGATGGTGGTAAGGCAAAGATTTTATCTGCGACAAATCCAACTTGATTGGCGATTAACATTTTTTTCGCTAATCCTAAAACGAAAATTTGGATACCTTCTGTAAATCGTTCAAAAGAATGGATGCGCGTTTTAATTTGATCAGCAACGATATTGTAACGAACGATTGGTCCGGCAATAAGCTGCGGGAAAATTGATATATATAGTGCTAAGTTAAGTGGATTCTTTTGAACATCCCCGTCTTTACGATATATGTCGATGACATAGGACATCGCTTGGAATGTATAAAATGAAATCCCAATTGGTAGTGGAATAGGTTCCACCTGGATAGATAAATGTAAAGCGTTGTTTAAAATGTCTGTGAAAAATGAAATATATTTAAAATAAGAAAGTAATAAAATATTTCCGACCACAGCCATAATTAAAAATGTGACTTTCATATTTTTTCGTTTATCATAATGATGCACGAGTAGGCCGAAGCAGTAGTTTAATATAATAGAAAAGAGCATTAAGAGGACGAATCGAGGTTCTCCCCATGCATAGAAAATTAAACTAAATGCAAGTAATACGAAATTACGTAGCTCGGCACGCACTATAAAATAGAAAAATAATACGAGAGGTAAAAAGATAAATAAGAAAACAGAACTACTAAATACCAAAGGACTCTCCTCACTTTTTTCAAAAATACATTTCGTGCAAAAAACCGACATTTCTATTATATATTCTTTTATATAAAAGCGCCTTTAATATTTTATCATGTTAATAATTCGATTAAAATGATTATTATATATAATAGAAGAAAAGGGGAGCGGAATCCTTTTGACACTCACTATTTGGATAAGATAAGATGAATAAGGTGTGATTTGTTTGGAAGGGAAGAGATGGTGTGTTATTTAACTCATTTGAGTTTATTTTTTTATTTTTACCGATAGCATTTCTTTTATATTTTCTATTAAATAAATTTGGACATGCTACATTAGCGAAGGCTTGGCTTGTTGCGGCCTCTTTATTTTTCTATAGTTATTGGAATGTGAAATATTTACCGCTTATGTTAGTGTCACTCATTGTGAACTACTTTATCGGAATGAGGCTCGTAAAACATAAGAGTAAACTTCTTTTAACGGTAGGGTTAATATTTAATATAGGAATGCTTAGTTATTTCAAGTATTATGATTTTTTCTTGCAAAATGTTAATGCATTAATTGGAACTCATTTTACATTATTATCATTAACGTTACCGCTTGCGATTAGTTTCTATACGTTTCAAAAGATTGCATTTTTAGTAGATACGTATCGTGGTGAAACGAAGGCATGTCATTTTCTTGATTACGCATTGTTTGTAACGTTTTTCCCGCAGCTTATTGCAGGACCGATTGTACATCATGCGCAAATTATGCCGCAGTTTGCTGACAATAGTAAAAAGCGCTGGCAATCGAAGTATATCGTTCTTGGTATATTTGTATTTGCAGTTGGTATTTTCAAAAAGGTAGGTATTGCAGATGTATTATCACCCCTTGTACATGAAGGGTTTGATGTGCAGCAATCATTAACATTTGTCGAAGCATGGCTTTCGTCGTTAGCGTTTACGTTCCAATTGTATTTTGATTTTAGTGGATATAGTGATATGGCAATTGGAATCGCTTTAATGTTTAATATTAAATTACCTCAAAACTTTAATTCACCGTATAAAGCAGTGAATATACAAGAGTTTTGGCATCGTTGGCATATGACGCTTAGCCAGTTTTTAACGAAGTACGTGTACATTTCTCTAGGAGGAAATCGAAAAGGAATTACGCGTACATACGTAAATATTATGATTGTATTTTTAATAAGTGGACTTTGGCACGGAGCTGGTTGGACATTTGTTTTTTGGGGGTTCTTGCACGGTTTGGCTTCTGTTATTCATCGCCTATGGAGTAAAGCAGGAGGGCGCATGCCAGCCTTTGCTGGTTGGTTCGTTACGTTTTTCTTCATTAATATAACGTGGGTATTCTTTAGGGCAACATCTATGCATGATGCGGTGAAAGTGTTAAAAGGAATGTTCGGGCTAAATGGAATCGAATTAGCAAATAGCGTATTCCCAGCATTTATAATAGAGAAGCTGCAATTTTTAAAAGAGTACGGTGTTTCATTTAGTGAAGGGTACCATGTCTCTTTATTAGATCCGAAAATGGTAGCATATATTTTCGGAGCGTTATGTATTAGTTTCTTCTTAAAAAATTCAATTCAGTTAAAAGATTCATTCCGTCCGAATGTATGGACTGCTTTATTTACTGCAGTATTACTCGTATATAGCGTGTTACATTTAACGAGTATTAGTGAGTTTTTATACTTTAATTTCTAGGTGGAGAATATGAAAAACAAACATTGGCTTATTTTCGTTTTTGTATGTGTTTTTGTTCCTCTGGCAGGTGTCGGGATATTTAATAGCTATATAGATTCACTTTGGTTATTCCCGCATAAAAATAAGTGGAATGATGTTCAGTACGGGTTTAACGAGAGACAACAGAAAACAAATTATATAACGTACCGTCCGTTTACATATGATGGAGTTATACTTGGAAGTAGTAGAACGACTTTTATTAACGAGAATGACTTCACCGGGTTAAACGCATTTAATTATGCGGTAAGCAGTACAGATCCGCGTGAGTATGATGCATATATTGAATATGCAAAAGAACAAAAAGGTAGTGGACTCGAGTCTATTGTACTTGGTTTAGATTTCCTTGGAACGAACAAAAATAGGGAAATTGGTTTTGATAAACCAGAAGCGTATATTAATCAGGCGCAAAGTTTATTGTATCCGATTAAATCGTATGTCAGTATGGACGGGATTACTTATTCAAAGAATACAATTGCAAATTCCACTCATCATAGTACGGATCTTGATCGGTACAATCGAGAGAATATAAAATCGATGCGCGATTATACGAAAGAAGAACGTGATGCGCAAATAGCGGCGCAAGTAGATAAGTTTAGTAAAGAGATTTATGGCGGGAATTATGAGTATCAAAATATGAAAGAAATATTAGGAACAGTAAAGGCTCATAATCCGAACACGAAGTTTTATATTTTTACAACGCCTGTTTCAGAGCCTCTGTTCCGTACGATGATTCAATCAGGGCGATGGGAAGATTATAAAAGATGGCTTCATGACGCTGTAGATGTATTTGGAGAAGTGCACCATTTCATGTATCTTAACTCCGTCACAAAGAATTTAGACAACTATATGGATGGGCATCATTTCAGACCGGAAGTTGGAAAGTTGATTGCGCATAAAGTTGTAAATGAGGAAGATAGCAACGTCCCGAAAGACTTCGGTATTGTTATTACGAAGGATAATATTGATGAGGTGTTGGAGGAGATTCGGGCGTCTTTTCAATAGGGGAATTTTGAAAAGCTAGATCATAATGTGATCTAGTCTTTTTTTGTAGATTGCTGCTTTATCAAACTTCGTCGGTAAATCGATATCTTCTGTAGAATCATTAATATAATTTCATGTATTACTTTCAAAAGAAGAAGCAGTATCCATTTGGATGCTGCTTCTTTTATTCCACCTCTAAATCAACAATTAAGTAGGCGAGTATAACGACGAAGAAAATACTAACGGACGGCGCTGTTAATACGTGACCGGACATAAAGCCGATTCCAAGTGATAGTACAACGGTGCTAGCTAATAGCATATATTTCACAGTTAATATTTTCTTAAAGTTTGTTATGATGCTGAGTAATAATTTAATACCGAAGTAAAGGAATGGTATGAAGTAAATAAGAGAACCGATGATTCCGAATGCAAAGAATATGTCATGGAAGTCCATTTCGATTAATTTAATTTTAACCGTATAGTTACCAGCATAGCCCATTCCGAATAATTTTTGTGATAGTGGTGCGTCTTTATAGTATTGTTTGTATACTTTTAAAAACTTATCGCGATCACTGTAAATTAAACTTTTGACCTCAGAGTCTGTTAGTTCACCTTTTGCATGTTTTTTCTCTGCGTCAGGATCTTCTTTAATTATTTTCCCTTCTTTTCTATCCTTTTCTTCTTGTACTGATTTTTTGTATTCGTATATTTGCATGTGGATGCCCATATTTTTTGCGATAGGAGTATGCGGTGTAAGGGCAATTAAACCTCCTAGTATAATAGCGGCAACAACTGTATTTACGAGATATGTGAATCCTTTTCCTTCTTTTTTACGATGAACCATATATTCAATGAATGAGAATAAAAGTGCCACGCCAAGAGTTAGAACAATTGCACCGTATCCTACTTTCGTTCCGACCATAATACTTGCATACATCGCGAGTATTGTTGGAATCCAGTAATAGATTTTCGAGAAAGAAGTTGTTTTATGAATCGAATATAACACTATGATTGGGAACATAATTGCAAAAATAGAACTTAAATCATTTCCAGCAAAGAACCAACCTCTTGAACCGATCTTTGAGTGAGGGTAGCTTGGGAAATCTGTACTAGTTTGCATTGCAACAATTAGTGTGATGCTTAAAATTAAAGTTGCATATAAGAAATATGTAATGATTTTATGAAATGTATATTCTTTATTTTTTAACTCTTTAAAGGCGATAATATATCCAAACAGTAGCACAATTGGATATATGCTCTTTAAAATAAATTTCACTTCTTCGCCAAATGAAATTGGGGATTTAATCATCATATTATTTGCAAGACCAATTGCTAGTACGATACCGAGTAGGCATAAATAGAGAATGTACTTTTTCGCTCCATGTTGATTTCTATGAAGAAGTAGATAACCTAATGCAAGAAGCATAAAGGCGAAACGGACTACGATTCCAACTGTTGCGCTCATGTGTAATACATAGATTGAAAAAGACGTTAATAAATCTAAAATTGGTTGAAACACAATGAATAGCAATAGGAAATGCGGGAAGTAGTTATCCGTTTGTTTCAACTTATTAACCATATATTCCTCCATTTCTTCATTCCTTTAGTTCAATACCCAAGAGATGGGGATAAAAGCCTTATTTACATAATAAGGCGAATGAATTTCAATATTTGTTTTTTTGCATCAAACTTAAGAATACACCATTTCATTGTAATGGTAAATAGATGAAAAGCATGGATAAACCGACTTTAATTTCTATATTTTTTAACGAAATTGTATGTTTTATACGGAGATATATACAAATTACGAGGATATTAGACAGAAAATTAAGAAAAAAGAAGGATTTTTAACATGCTTTCTATAATTATATAAGTATAATCTTTATGTTGAAAAGAGGGGTATATAATGGAAGTAACAAGTAAAACAGAATCTGTTGTTGTGAAATATGAAGGGCGCGTAGCAACGGTTATGGTCAATCGTCCAGAGGTTTTAAATGCATTAGATGAACCAACGTTAAAAGGGTTATTACAAAAGTTGAAAGAAGTGGCGGAAAGTTCTGTTCACGTTGTTGTGTTGTGCGGAAGTGGCCGTGGTTTTTCTGCGGGTGGAGATATTAAATCAATGCTTTCAAGTAATGATGAAAGTAAGTTTGAAGGCATCATGAATACAATTTCTGAAATCGTTGTGACGTTATATACGATGCCAAAGCTTGTTATTAGTGCAATTCATGGGCCGACTGCTGGACTTGGATTAAGTATTGCATTAACAGCTGATTATGTCATGGCAGATATATCATCAGTTATTGCGATGAACTTTATTGGAATCGCTTTAATTCCAGATGGTGGCGGCCATTTCTTCCTTCAAAAGCGTGTCGGTGAAAATATGACGAAGAAAATCATTTGGGAAGGGAAGAAATTATCAGCGACAGAAGCGTTAGATATCGGTTTAATTGACGAAGTAATCGGTGAGGATTTCCAAATGGCTGTGAAGCAAAAAATTAATGAATGGTTACAAAAACCAATCAAGGCAATGATTCAAACGAAACAAATTTTATGTGAAGTAAATCGTTCTAATTTAGAACAAACGCTTCAGCTCGAAAAGCGTGGTCAATATGCGATGAGACAAACAGCGGACCATAAAGAAGGTATTGCTGCTTTTCTAGAAAAACGTTTACCAGCATTTAAAGGGGAATAAAGTGAAACTTTAATCCGTGGGGATTTGTTTATCCCCCGCGGATTATTAGTCTTACTGCCCGTTAATTCGAGATAAAGGGAAGAAAGTGCTAACACATTTTAGTATAATTGTGTTAGCACTTTTTTTAGGAGTAATAAATGAAGAAAATTATCGGTGTTATCGTTATTATTTTACTTACATATTATGCTTTGCATAGTACACCATCTCTTGCGGTACGGACTGCATTATTCTTTGAGGGACATCCAGCTGTTGCTTTCTCTGGTGAAGTGAAGAAAGAACGGGATGTGAAAAAAGAGGCGATTCCTGATGAGTACCAAACCTTATACGGCGATAAGAAAGAAGAACCAGAGCATTACTTCTTTCCGGTAGTAAAGGCGCACGGATCAGGAATTGATATGTTAAGTGCTTGTGTGAAAAAAGAGTGGTTTTTCTATAAAGCAGAGCTTGGGTGTTATTAAAAGTGGGAGGAAAAGTGATGTCAACTTATAACAGGTTAGTAAGAGATCGTGTCCCGGAGAAAATTTTGATGTCTGGAAAAACATATACAGCACAAAAATTAACAGGGCAAGCTTACATACAAGCGTTAGCGAAAATTGGTACAGAAGAAATTCGTGAATTTGCTTCGATGAAAGAGCGTGAACATGCGCTAGATTCACTTGCAGATGCACTTGAAATTATTATTTCATTAGCGCGTGCAGAAGGTGCAACAATGGAAGATGTAGAGCTTATTCGTAAGCAGAAAGAAGAAGAGCGCGGCGGATTTACAAGAGGGATTTATTTGATGGACGTTTCGGAAGAGTAGTTTTATCCCGCTATTTGCGGGCAGTAAGACCCCAAACTCAAAATTCGGCGAATGCGAGGGAGTCGGGCTGCCCGTAAAAGCCCGATTGATGCGGGCTGATTAAAGTTTCACTTTATAGAAAAAGCACAGTGTTAATGGAGATAATGCGGTGCTTTTTTGTCATTGAGATTAGGATAAAGTGAATTTTATTATAATTTAGAAAATTAAACTATATGAGTAGAGGTTTTATCGTAATTTCGCTATACTAAATAGTAGAGAAAATGAGGAGGAAACGACAATGGCACATCATACGAAAGAAACGATGGAACTTATTAAGGAGCTTGTCTCTATTCCAAGTCCATCTGGAAACACGGCGAAAATTATTAGTTTTATTGAAAATTATGTAAGTGAGTGGAATGTAGAGACGAAGCGTAATAATAAAGGCGCTCTTATTTTAACGGTTAAAGGAAAGAATGATGAGCAGCATCGTTTATTAACTGCACACGTTGATACGTTAGGTGCGATGGTGAAAGAAATTAAGCCTGACGGTCGTCTTCGTCTATCTATGATTGGTGGATTTCGCTGGAACTCTGTAGAAGGGGAATATTGCGAAATTGAAACGTCAAGCGGTAAGAAATATACAGGCACAATTTTAATGCATCAAACTTCTGTCCATGTGTACAAAGATGCAGGGGAAGCGAAGCGCGATGAGAAAAATATTGAAGTGCGTATTGATGAGCGTGTCTTTTCAGCAGATGAAGTACGTGAGTTAGGAATTGAAGTAGGAGACTTCGTTTCATTTGATCCACGCGTTCAAATTACAGAGAGTGGATACATAAAATCACGTCATTTAGACGATAAAGTAAGTGTAGCAATTCTATTAAAATTAATTAAAAGATTGCAAGATGAAAAGGTAACATTGCCATATACAACACATTTCTTAATTTCTAATAATGAAGAAATTGGATACGGTGGAAACTCAAATATTCCAGAAGAAACGGTAGAATATTTAGCAGTTGATATGGGAGCGTTAGGTGATGGACAAGCATCTGATGAATATACAGTATCCATTTGTGCGAAAGACTCTAGCGGTCCATACTATTACGCTTTACGTAAGCATTTAGTTGAACTGGCGAAAGCGAACGCTATTGAATATAAAGTGGATATTTATCCATACTACGGATCAGACGCATCAGCTGCGATTCGCGCCGGATTTGATGTGAAACATGCGTTAATTGGAGCTGGTATTGATTCTTCTCACGCATTTGAGCGTACGCACGAAAGCTCGATTGCACATACAGAAGCACTTGTTTATGCATATGTGTTATCAGAAATGATAGTAGAATAGTGAGAGGGTGGTTGATTCTATGAATCAACCACTTTTTTGTGTATAAAAAATACTTTAAGTGTATTTTATTTTACAATAATAAGAAAGTAGGTTTACTATAGAATTCTAGTATTATAGAATGATAGAGGCGCACTAATTTTTTTTGTTCGTCGTTTGATGTAATTTATATATTAAGATTACGCGTTTTAAACGTTGGTTTTCGAGAGGAGTATTATTATTTATGAAGTATCGTGCAGTCGCGGCAGGTATTTTAGCCGCAAGTTTATTATCGTCTCCAATTAGTAGTTTCGCAGCAGCGAAGAAGTTTTCGGATGTTCCTACATGGGCGCAGGAATCGGTTGACTATTTAGTAGGGAAAAAAGCGCTTGATGGGAAACCAGACGGAACTTTTTCTCCATCTGAAGCAGTAGATAAAGGATCAGCTGCAAAAATATTAGCAGTCGTTCTTGGTTTACCAATTGATCCAAAAGCGAAACCATCTTTTAAAGATTCGCAAACTCATTGGGCAGCACCATATATTGCTGCGGTAGAAAAAGCAGGTGTAATTAGTGGAGATGGTACTGGGAAATTCAATCCATCAAGCCAAATTAACCGTGCATCAATGGCATCTATGCTTGTACAAGCATATTCATTAGATAAGAAAATTATTGGAGAACTTCCAACGCAGTTTAAAGATTTGGAACCTCATTGGGGTAAGAAACAAGCTAATATTTTAGTAGCTTTAGAGATTTCAATGGGTACAGGAAATGGTTGGAAGCCTGATGGTACTGTAAGTCGTGCTGAAGCAGCTCAGTTCATCGCGATGGCAGATAAAAATAAAACAAATACATCGAAAAGAATGTATATGAATAGAAACTTTATTACATATCATCAAGCATCGTTATCATCTGGTATTACTGACGTTCAACATAAGCCACAAATGCTTGAAGTGAAAGAGCAAAGAGCGGATGGTTGGTTAAAGGTTGTAACAAGTAAAGGTGAGAAGTGGACACCATTACAAGAAAAAACAGAGTCTATTAATCAAGAATTCACTACATATCAAGAAGCTTCACATACGTCTACAGTGGCAGGCACACATAAAGCACAACAAGTAACTGTTATTGAAGAAAAAGATAGCTGGATTCGTATCCGTATGGGGGCTGGTTTCCAATGGGTGGATAAAAATCAATTAAACCCAGTGAAGCAAGGTAACTTCCTAGAAGGTAAAGCGATTATTATTGATCCAGGTCATGGTGGAATTGATTCGGGGAACCCTGGTTATTATGAGAAAGAAAGTAAAACCGTATTAGATGTATCATTACGATTACAGAAAATATTTGAGAAAAAGACACCGTTTACTGTGTTGTTAACTCGTGAGAATGATACACGTCCAGGAAACACTGCAGCTGAGTCTTTACAAAAACGTGTAGAATTTGCTCAGGCAAATAAAGGTGATATTTTTGTAAGTATTCATGGTAATGGTACGGATAGTAAACAAGGACAAGGTACAGAAACATTCTACTATGAATCAGCGACAGCAAGAGGGACAAACCCGAATGTATCAGAAAGTCGTTTATTAGCAAAGAAAATTCAAGAGCGTCTTGTAGATGCACTTGGAACAAAAGATCGCGGTGTGAAGAAAGGCGATTTATATGTAATTAGAGAAAATACGATGCCAGCTGTATTAGCAGAATTAGCATTTGTAGATAATAAAAGCGATGCTGATAAAATTGCTACACCAGAACAGAGACAAAGTGCAGCAGAAGCTATTTATCAAGGTATTTTAGATTACTACGAAGCAATGGGTAACAACGTATCTTCTTTCCGTTAATGAATAAAAGAGATTGCCATAGGCAGTCTCTTTTTATTTATAAAACAAATTATAAAGGTTTCTCTTTATTTCGGGCATATGATATCATTTAATTTTATATGAAAAAAGTATTTGAGTAATTTTGATCATAACAATTTTAAACGATAAAGGATGATAATAGATTGAGTAATCATAGTAAAACACCTGCATGTATATATACGTATGCATTTCGCGAAGAGGAGCGTGCCTTATGTTACTTGGAAATGCGCTCGTTCTTTGGGATGGAGTCTCACGTTAATATTTTAAAAAGTGAAGTCAAGATTGCTCCGAGTAGAAGTCCGTTTATTAAAGAGCGCGTCGAGGTTATGTATGAAGGGGACGACTTAGAAAGCATTTTAAAACAAGTGGAACAAATTGATTTAGCGGGAGCGACATTCAAAGTTATCTTCGTTAAAATCAATGATCTTGGTAAAGAAAATAAAATTGAATATGGAGAAAGACGCCTTATTGAACGAGACCTCGGTATGCATATTGAAGGAGAAGCGGATGTTCGTAATCCAGAGCGTGTATTCGGGATTGTTCCTCTTGGAGGACGCTGGTACTTCGGACACTATGTAGAAAGTGATCCAGTTTGGTATCATCACATAAAAAAACCGCATAGCTATTCGACATCACTGAGCACACGTGTTGCTAGAGCTGTCGCAAATATCGCTGTACCAAACCCAGAGGGAGTACGAGCGATTGACCCGTGCTGCGGAATTGGAACAGTAGTAGTAGAAGCACTTTCTATGGGAATTAACATCGTTGGTAGAGATATAAATCCACTTGTGGTGCTTGGAACGAGAAAAAACATTGCACATTTCGGGTTTGAAGGAACAGTAACAAAAGGTCCAATCGAGGAAATTACTGAGAACTACGACGTTGCAATTATCGATATGCCCTACGACTTATTTACGCATGCAACACCAGAAGACCAGTTCTCCATTCTTTCAAGTGCGCGCCGCATTGCAAAAAAGGTAGTCGTTGTTACGATGGAAACAATGGACGACATGATTCATGAAGCAGGATTTGAAATTACAGACCGCTGTATCACAAGAAAAGGATCATTTTCTAGACAAATTCTTGTTTGTGAATAAGAAAGAAAGGTCACCCGTTTGGGTGACCTTTTTTGGTTTGTATTGATGTGTGATTGGTTGGTGGAATGGAGGGATGATTTGGCGGGATTTGTTGATAAGTCGATATTTTATGTCGAATCGCTGATATATTCAGAGAATCAACCGATATCAAATTACTCTTCTTTCGTTGTCTCTTGTTGTGCGATTAATAAATTGCGTAATACGTGTGCGCGGTAACTTTCTAGTTTTCGTCCTTCATGATAGCGAACACCTAATTTTTTTAGTTCAGCTACGTACCAGCCTTTCGTTCCGTAATACATGAGACCACTTCCTTCTTTCTTTTGAACAGTATATGTGCCTGGGCGAGAGAATTTTCTTGTTTATTCATGAAATTTGCGGAGTTTAATATTGAATATTCAGTTTAATTTCATTATGATTAACTTATTATCGGATGACAGTGATTAGCCTCGCTGTAAGCCCGGATTTATGTTTGAAAATGAAGAGAGTAACTTCTTTCCACTTGAGCTTCTTTAGCAGAAGTACGAGCTATAAGGATAAGGGTAGTAAAATTCAATGCAAATGTGTACATTGTTTTTCTGGCTCTTAACATAGTAATGGAGGATGAAATATGCGTAAAGGGACTTTTTTTATGGCAGGACATTCGAGACTTCCGAAAGGTATGGCTGTTCGCAGTATGTATGAAACATTAACAATTACAATTGAGGCAGATCATAAATATCATGTCATTATTGAAGCGTCATGTACGCTTGCGACAGAGCATGGTAGAGACTTCGTCGCTCAAATGTTGAGAGGACATAGTTTGCAAGATGGTATTGAGGAAATCGTTCAAGATATTACGGACCATTATCAAGGAAAAGCGCAAAATGCTATCGTCAGTGCGGTGAAAGATTTACATCGCCAATATGTAAGTTATTTAAATGATGAACAGCCCAGGGGAGAGTACGAGGAAACAACACCATAAAAACTATCTAGTTTACAACCATAAACGAGAGCCAGTTGTATTTCTTTTAAAGAGATACGACTGGCTTATTTTATTGAGGAGGCAAGAACTATGAAAAAGTTAAATGAAGTGAAAGTTGTAAAACAAGAGATGAAAAAAAGAGGGTGCGTAGAAAGTAAGGGGATTTTTAAAACATATAAAGTATGTAGAGAAAATAATAAAAAACGAATTGACAGTTAGAATATTTTGAATTATTATTTAATTAATAAGATCCATACGAGAAATTAGCCTTCTCTATATTCGATCTTGCTTTCCTGTTTTACAAATATTCTCATACAAACTGTCTATTATTATTGTACTTTAAGAGATTAAAGAACACTCGTAATTATGAGCCAGTTGTACGTTTCTACGATTTTATGTCGTGGTATGCGTATAACTGGCTTTTTCGTTGTTAGGACAGTAAGACCGAATCTCAGCATAAGAAGATAAGGATAACTGTCTGTAAAAAGCGTCAATACATTCTTCATATTTAAATTAGGGAGGAATTGAAATGTCGATTATTACAGAACAAAATGCAAAGATGAAATTTGCAAAGAAATATGAGGGGTATGAGATTGTTCCTCATCCAGAGCATAAACGTTTATATCATATTACGCTAAACCAGCAATTGCTTAAGCAGTTTTTTGAAGAGGTAAAAGAGCATTCAGAGCAGTCATTACAATACATTCCTTATTCTCGGTTTAATCTTGCGGATGGAATGAGAAAGATTTTTGGGCAATCATTTATGGATAACATTCGCGGCATTGTTCATGACCGTGAAACGGGCGGATTTACAATTGGGGTACAAGGTGAAACGTCAGATCCAGCAGACTACGTGAAATTTGCAACAGCATTAACACATTTAATCGGGGAGCCAAACTTTGATGCAATGACAGGAACGTACTATGCTAGATTTAATGTGAAAGATACGGATAGTAGTGATTCTTACCTTCGTCAAGCGTACCGATTGTTTACACTGCATACAGACGGTACATTCGTTGATGAGCCGACAGATTGGCTTCTTATGATGAAAATTGAAGAGCAAAATGCAGTAGGAGGAGAATCTCGTTTACTACATTTAGACGATTGGGAAGACCTTCAGAAATTTAGAAATCATTCGCTCGCATCTGTTAAGGTTACGTATAAAGCACCACCAAGTAAAAATGCGCAAGAAATCGTCTATCGTGAAACATTTTTTGACGTAAATAACGCACCATGTATTTGCTTTATTGATCAGTTCGCTTATCCAGATAATATTGAACAAGCAAACTATCTGAAAGACTTATCATATTCTGTTGAAAACTCACCAGCAACACATGCATTGAAATTACCAATTGGTGACTTAGTTCTTTTAAATAACTTATTTTGGATGCACGGAAGAGCTGCATTTGAAAAAAATAAAGATTTATATAGAGAACTAATGCGTCAACGTGGTTGTTTTTCTAAATAAGTTTGTACGGCGGGTCTTAAAAAAGGCCTGCCTTTCATCATATTAAGGGGGAAGTAGGATGTATGACTTTATAATTATTGGCGGAGGAATTGTTGGGCTTTCAACAGGAATGGCTTTAACGAAAAAATTCCCTCGTGCGAAAATCGCGATCATTGAAAAAGAAAAGGAACTTGCACATCATCAAACTGGACATAATAGCGGAGTAATTCACTCTGGAATTTATTATAAACCAGGGAGTTATAAAGCGAAGTTTGCCAAAGAAGGAAACGCAGCTATGGTTCAATTTTGTAAAGAAAATGACATCGCTTATGACATGTGCGGAAAAGTAATTGTCGCTACAGAAAAGGACGAACTGCCTCTTTTACATAACTTATATGAAAGAGGCCTACAAAACGATTTACATATTGAAAAAATAGATAAGGTAGAATTAGCTGAAATTGAACCGCATGTAAAAGGACTTGGCGCAATCCGTGTTCCTTCTTGCGGAATTGCTGATTATAAAGGAGTAAGTTATGCATTTGCTCGCTTAATTCAGGAAAGCGGGGGAGAAGTACATTTAGGAACAGCGGCGGAGCGTATTACGGAGAAGAAAGACGCCGTAACAATTGAGACGAATCAAGGTGTATTTAAAACGAAATTTCTCATTAACTGCGCTGGATTACATAGTGACCGTATTGCAAAAAAGACAGGCATATTAACGGATATGAAAATTGTTCCGTTTCGTGGTGAATATTACGAACTTGTCCCAGAAAAACGCCATCTCGTAAAACATTTAATCTATCCAGTTCCAAATCCAGAATTCCCATTTCTAGGTGTTCATTTCACAAGAATGATAAACGGAGACGTACATGCAGGACCAAATGCCGTATTAAGCTTCAAACGCGAAGGCTATACGAAAACGGACTTCGATATAAAAGACTTCATGGAAACAATGACATACACAGGATTTTGGAAAATGGCGATGCCAAATATGAAAGAAGGCATAAAAGAAATGGTGCGCTCATTTAGTAAACAATCATTCCTAAAAAGCTTACAGCGCCTAATACCAGAACTTACAGAGAAAGATATCATGCCAACCCATGCAGGAGTAAGGGCACAAGCCATTTTATCAAACGGAAATATGGTTGATGACTTCTGCATTATCCCCGGCATCAATTCTCTGCATATTTGTAATGCGCCATCTCCAGCGGCAACGGCTAGTATAAAGATTGGTGAGGAGATTGCTAAGCAAGTGCCGGATGTGGTGGCGGTTAGGATTTGATGGGTAATGGGTCCCCCGAGTGATTTGAGTCATAAATCCGCCTCACTTTGAACGATAATATTACCGAAAATCATGAATTTGAAGAACCCCTTCTCATAAAGTAAAACTTTAATCAGTGATGGTTTTTCTTCAGCATTAGGGCTACGAAATTGAAAAATATTTAAAGGAAATACGATATCACTTCTATTTCTAGTTTATTAAAGTAGGCTTTATAGTAAGGATTTCTAAAAATATAAAGGAGGGATATGCTTTGTTTCCAGGTACTTTATATGAAACACATGTTAAAACAAAAAATTTAGAAGTGGCAAAAGAGTTTTATACTAAACTTGGATTATTTCATGCTCGCACTATTGAAGAACGCCGTGTAGCTTTCTTTTGGTTTGATAAAGAAAATAAGAAGGAACAAATGCTGGGCATTTGGGAAGTATCGGAAGAAGCATTCCATACAAGTCACTTTGCATTCAAGGTTAACTATGAAGAAATCATTCATGCAAGAGAATGGCTTCTTAATAAAGGAATAAACCCAAGGGCTGCTTTCGGTCTTGAACCTTCCGAGCCTATGGTTCAAACTTGGACACCTAGTGCAAATCTTTATTTTTACGATCCTGACGGCAATTCTTTAGAATTTCTATGTTTACTTCCTGAAAAGAAAAAAGTAAAACAAGACGTCATGTATTTGAGTGAGTGGGAAAGCTTGGAGAGTGAAGAATAAATTTGATTTTTAACTCGAATTTCGCAACGCTATTTTAAAGGGAACCATAACCTTATCTAAGTGGCAAAGTTATGGTTTAAATCATCCCCCTGAGTTTTCGGGGGATTTTTTTGTTTTGGGGCTAATAATCACCTACTGTATAAAAAAGTAGACAGTAGTGTGTATTTTTCAAAAAATGTATACAGATTTATCCCGCATTAACTGCCCGTAAAAGCCCGATTGGTGTGGGCTAATAATCAGTGGGGGATGAAGCCCCCCCCCACTGATTAAAGTTTCACTTTATACTCTATGCGTTGGCATGATACTTGCAATGAAAATAGTATTAACATATAGGGGAGAGATAGAAATGAAGGTTAGTAAAATATACACAACAATTGATGCTCACGTAGCTGGGGAACCGCTTCGAATTATTACGGGCGGAGTGCCAGAGGTAAAGGGAGAAACGCAATTAGAAAGACGCGCATACTGCATGGAACATTTGGATCATCTTCGCGAGGTTCTTATGTATGAACCGAGAGGACATCACGGAATGTACGGTTGTATCATTACTCCGCCCGCAAGTCCTCATGCTGATTTTGGCGTATTATTTATGCACAATGAAGGCTGGAGTACGATGTGTGGTCACGGAATTATCGCTGTTATTACAGTTGGAATTGAAACAGGTATGTTTGAAGTGACAGGTGAAAAACAAAAATTTATTATTGATAGCCCTGCTGGGGAAGTCATTGCGTATGCAACATATAACGGGAGCGAAGTAGAGTCTGTATCATTTGAAAACGTTCCTTCATTTGTATATAAGAAAGATGTTCCTATTAAAATAGATAACTATGAATTTCAAGTAGATATCGCGTTTGGCGGAGCTTTTTATGCGGTAGTAGATAGTAAAAAATTTGGTTTGAAAGTCGATTTCAAAGACTTATCTGCTATTCAAACGTGGGGCGGTAAAATTAAACACTACATTGAAAGTCAAATGGAAGTAAAACATCCACTTGAAGAAGATTTAAAAGGAATATACGGCGTTATTTTCTCAGATGAACCGAAAGGAAAAGACGCTACTTTACGAAATGTAACGATCTTTGCTGATGGGCAAGTAGACCGTTCCCCTTGCGGTACAGGAACTTCCGTAAGAATCGCAACTCTTTTTGAAAAAGATGCGTTACAAAAGGGAGAAATTTTCGTCCACGAATGCATTACTAACGGGAAATTCGAGGGGGAAGTATTGTCGTTAACCGCAGTAGATACATATGAAGCTGTCATTCCGAAAGTAACGGGGAATGCATTTATTACAGGATTTCATCAGTTTGTTGTAGACCCGAGAGATGATTTGAATAGGGGATTTTTGTTAGAGGAGAAGGAGGAGGTGGAAAGATATGCTAGTCATAAGCGCGAACGAACAACGAAACTTAGTAAATATGAAGGAAGTCATTGAATACGCGGCGCTTGCTTTAAAAGAATTTTCAGCAGAAAGAACGATCACACCAATTCGCGCCTCATTACCATTTGCGAACGGGCAAAATACCGCATTAATTATGCCTTCAGTAGCGGAAGGACTCGAAGCGCTCGGTTTAAAAGTAGTAACGGTAGCTCCGCATAATAAAAAGATAGGAAAGAAGACGATAAACGGGATCGTTATGCTATCAGACTTTCAAACGGGAGAACCACTCGCACTTTTAGAAGGATCGTACTTAACGATGATTCGAACAGGCGCCTTATCAGGAGTAGCGACAAAACATTTAGCTCGTCATAACGCAAAAAACTTATGCATTATCGGTACTGGTGAACAAGCGAAAGGAATTGCAGAAGCTGTACTTGCAGTTAGAGACATCGAAAAAGTCACCTTATATAACCGAACGGAAGAAAAAGCGTATGCATTCGCGCAATATATCCAGGAGACATTTAACAAACCAGCTTACGTCTACAGGGATCCAAATGAAGCAATAAGCGAAGCGGACATCATCGTCACAACAACGAATGCATCCACACCAGTCTTCTCAGAAAAACTACAAAAAGGCGTTTACATAAACGCCGTCGGTTCATTCAGACCGAGCATGCAAGAACTACCATCTCACGCTATCGCGGGCGCAAACAAAGTAGTAGTCGAATCAAAAGAAGCAGCACTCGAAGAAACGGGTGACCTTCAAGTTCCTATAAAAGAAGGATTATTTGAAGCGAGCGACATCCACGCCGAACTTGGTCAGATTATAAGCGGGGAAAAGGCTGGTAGAGAGAATGATGAAGAGATTACTATTTTCAAATCAGTAGGTTTAGCAGTAGTAGATATAATTGTTGCGAAGTATTTGTATGAAAAAGCGATGGAACGTGGAGTGGGTACTACGATTCAGTTGTGAGGCTGCCTTTTGGGTGGTCTTTTTGTTTATAATGCGCGTATGCATCTCAATTGTAATGTGTAGTGTTTGCAAAGAAATTATGTGATGTATCATATATTCTGTTAAAATTAAACAAAAATGCATATAAGAAATTGCAGGTGAGAAACCTTGGATTTAGTTCGGAAATTAACTCGTATTTATGGCTTAGGGCTTTGCTGTGGGTTGTGGAGTAAAGCTGAAGTAATTCAATGGTGTGATAAATTGATTGAAGCAAGTGACAGTCCGCCATATGAAATAATTGAGATATCCTTAATGTCTAAAGCAAAGATAGATGATATTGAAGGGAAGTTATTTGAGTTTAGTAGCACAGTTGATGAAGAATACACTGTTAAGTTAACTCTTTCCGTCATTCATGAAAAACTAAAAAAACATGAACTGACGATTGAAGAATCAATTAAATGCACCACTAGACTTTTAGTCAACAGAGGGGTGCATTGGGAGGCGGAATACTTTGAATTGTATAGTCTAGACGATAGCTATGACTTAGCTAAAGATGGTGTTCATTTTGATTTAAGTCAAGTTATTCATACATATATTGAAATGTTAAGTATTTATAGTAAGTATTTTAGTGGGTTTGAAAAACTGTATTTTAAAGTAATGGGAAATGAATGGAGATTTTAATGTATATCAGTATTTGATTAGCTTTGTTTGTCCCTTATTTTCCAATTGGAGAATAAGGGACAAAGTTTTATGAAGGAGTAAATTTAGATATCAAGTATGCAGATTTTTTTACCATTCCCGCCATTCTTCTGTTATATCTTCTTCGGATTCTAAGCCAGCTATTCGTGCAGCTGCATCGATAAATTCATAGAGATCTTCTCTTTCCATTGTTTCGATAAAATGGTCATGTTCGATATTTAGTTCATTTAATTTAATAACTACCTCTTTAACAACTTGCATTACTTCGACTTCGGTTGGATTCTCGCCTAATTGCTGTAAATTGTTAATGTAAGTGTCGAGAACTTTATTTGTTGCACTTATATTTTCTTCAGTGAAAAATTCCCCATCTTCATCATGCTCAACCCATGGGGTTGTTGGTTTGTTTTTTTTCAATTCATCAAACGTCATGATAACCTCCTAAAAATGTTTTTTTATCTTTAATCTCATTCTACATTTTCAATTATATATAACAACCATTTCAGAGAAATTTCCTGTACGCTGCTAGTTTTCTAGCTCATTTTGCTAGGCTACCTATTCGTGGTCTTTTTATTTTACCCTCCGCATAAATATATTTTATCGCAAGAATTCATTAATAGATTTCAAACTGTCTATCTTTGCGAAAAAGTTTGACAATACATACGGGTAGTGGTAATTTAAAACCTATAAGAAAACTCGGTATTAATTCCGAGTTTTCTTATAGGTGTAAATAGTCGAGAGGGGTCGAAATATGAAGAAGTTGTTTGCATTACCATTTGTCCTACTATTACTTATTGCATTAGCGGCTTGCTCAGGGGAGAAAGATTCTTCGAAGCAAGCGAACACTAGTAAATCAGGGACTCCGAAAGATGGAGGAACGTTAACAGTTGGTGTTAGTGATAATCCAGATACGATGAACCCGCTTTATGCGAATGATCGAGTGTCATTAACGATACAGCAAGCTTTATATGCACCGCTGTATCATATGGAAGACGGTAAGAAAAAGTTTGTTCTTGCTGAGAGCTTTACGCCTTCAGAGGATCAATTAACATGGACTTTAAAACTAAAAGATAATTTGAAATGGCATGATGGTAAGAAAATTACATCAGATGATATTGTATTTACATTCAAATCTATTCTAGATGAGAAGCAAAATAGTTCAAGCCGTGAAAACTTTATTTTTAAAGGAAAGCCGCTTGAGGTGAAAAAAGTGGATGAGCTAACGACTCAATTCGTTTTACCACAAGTAAGTGCATCTTTCGAAGGGGTTATGAACGATTTCTTCCCAATTCCGAAACATGTATTTGAAGGTGAAGCGGATTTAGTGAAGAGTAAGAAAAACTTACAGCCTGTAGGATCAGGTCCATTTAAGTTTAAAGAGTATAAATCAGATGAGTACGTTGCATTAGATCGATTCGATGATTATGTCGGTGGTAAAGCTAAATTAGACTCTATCGTATATCGTGTTGTAAAAGACCGTAATACAGCAAATGTTTCACTACAAAATGGTCAAATCAACATGAAGATGATTGAGCCGCAAGACTTTAAGAAATTAGATAGCACTGGGAACTTCTCAATGGTCACATTCCCTGAAGGTAGATTATTCTACTTAGCTTATAACTTTAATACAGATCTTATGAAGAAAAAAGAAGTGCGCCAAGCAATTGCGCATGCATTAGATAAGAAAGAAATGATTAACTCAGCGTTCGTTTCTAGTCAATTTGCAGAACCGGCAAATTCAATCTTAACGCCAGACGCTATGTATTATGCGAAAGATATTAAAGAGTATAAGTATGATCAAAAAGAAGCGAAAGATTTATTAGCAAAAGCTGGTGTGAAAGATAAAGAAAAAATCCGCGTTATGTATGTAACGAATAATAAAATCATGGAAAGTCTAGCACTTTATACACAGCAAAAATTACAAGAAGTTGGCTTACAAGTTGAACTGAATGCATTAGATGCTAGTGCAGCAAGTGAAAAAGGCTTAGATAAAGAGAATAAAGAATATGACATTACATTCGGTGGTTACATAATGGGACCAGAGCCTGATTCATATAAGAGCTTATTCTTAAGTAATGCAGAATACAATTATGCACGTTATAAAAATGCTGATTTCGATAAATTATGGGAAGAAGCTGCAGTTGAAACAGATAAAACGAAACGCGCAGAACTATACCATAAAATTCAAGAGACAGCGAGAGAAGACTTACCTTATCTACCAATCGCATATCCGAAAGCAGTTATTGCAGTAGATAAAAAGTTTGATGGATTAAAAGAAGCAAAAGCAATTCCTGTCACAATGTTTGAAGATCTATCGAAAATCTATGAAGTGAAATAAGAAACAGTAAAGAAGCTGGTGGAAATCAGCTTCTTTATCCCGCTTTAATGGGCAGTAAGACTCCCACCTCAAAACTTGGCGAATGCGAGGAAGTTAGGCGGGAGTAGGGCTGATTAAAGTTTCACTTTATCTTGAGGGGGGAAGTTTGTGTATAAAGTAATTGCAAAGAGGCTTTTAAATGCAATTCCGCTTTTATTTGTTATTTCTATTATTTCTTTTCTATTAATAAAACTAGCACCGGGCGATCCCGTTCGAAACTTTGTAACGCCGAATATGAGTCCGATTGACGTTGAACGTATTCGCAAAAGTTTAGGACTAGATCAGCCGATTTACGTGCAATATTTTTTATGGTTAAAAAATATTTTAACAGGGAATTTTGGATACTCACTTCAAAACCATCGTCCTGTTTTAGAACTTATTACAGAAAGATTACCCGCAACAATCGGGTTAATGGGATCATCTTTACTCGTCTCATTTGTAATCGCAATCCCGCTTGGATTATTTACAGGTGTGAAAAAGAACTCGTTCTTTGACCGCATTGTGAACTTCATCTCCTATGTGGGAATCTCAATGCCAGTTTTTTGGTTCGCGTTACTATTAATCTACTTATTCTCTTTAAAGTTGAACATGCTTCCGAGTATGGGTATGCGCACAGTCGGTCAAGATTCCTTCTGGGATATTGTCCAGCACGGTATTTTACCTTGCATGGTGCTAGCGTTCCAAAACATCTCTGTCTATATGAGATATATTCGCTCAAGTACCATCCAGCAATTAGAAGAAGATTACGTACAAATTCAATATGCGTACGGTGCTTCACAGAAAACAGTTTTATTTAATCACGTACTTCGAAACGTATTAATACCGATCATTACAATTTTCGGATTATCTATTCCGAGTTTAGTAGGCGGAGCTTTTATTACGGAAACAGTATTCTCATGGCCGGGACTTGGTTCACTCGGGGTAAATGCTATTTTTAGATTTGATTATCCAATTATTATGGCAATCACATTATTATCATCGTTCATGTTAATTCTCGGTAATTTAATTGCTGATATTTTATATGGCGTAGTAGATCCGCGCATTCGAATGAGGGGGTGATTTGGAATGAACAATAGGAGATTTCAAACGATAAAAAATAGTTTTACAAAAAATAAGTTTGTAGTAATGGGAGTTATTATACTGGGTGTTTTAACAATCGCGTCTCTTTTCGCATTCGTATCACCGTACGATCCTAGTAAAATGTCGATTCCAGATCGTTTACAAGAACCGAGTATGAGTCATCCGTTCGGCACAGATGATTACGGAAGGGATTACTTAACGAGAGCGTTATATGGCGGACGAGTTTCCCTTGCTGTTGGTTTTCTAGCGATGGTTGTTTCCATTACAATCGGGACCGCAGTAGGAACAATTAGCGGATATTTTGGCGGAAAGTTAGACAACTTCTTAATGCGAATTGTTGAAGTTCTTATGTCGATTCCATCATTCTTCTTAATGCTGTTATTAAATGCGTATTTAAAACCAGGAATTACAACGCTTGTTCTTATCATCGGACTATTAACGTGGATGGATACCGCGCGTATCGTAAGGGCAGAAACGTTATCTGTAAAAGAGCGTGAGTACGTTTTATATGCAAAAGTATCCGGACAAAAATCACTCATGATTATTGTAAGACACATCATCCCTAACATTTTATCGACCATTATAATCGCAGCGACATTAACAATTGCGACATCGATTTTAATGGAATCATCACTTAGCTTCTTAGGATTAGGTATTAGAGAACCAGATTCTTCTTGGGGCAGCATGCTAAATAATGCGCAAGGATATATAGGTGAAGCTTGGTATTTAACACTCTTCCCAGGGTTCCTTATTTTATTAACAGTACTAAGTTTTAACGTAATCGGTGAAGCGTTGAAAAAAGCTTTCGCGCCAAAAGGGGCTCATCATGAGAACTAATGCTTTAAGTGAGGGGGAGTGAAAAGCGTGTCTGAAAAACTATTAGAAGTGAAAAACTTAAAGACTTCTTTTTTCATAGAAGACGGCGAAGTAGAAGCGGTTCGCGGCGTTTCATTTAGCTTGAAAAAGGGTGAAGTCGTTGGGATTGTTGGCGAATCGGGAAGCGGAAAGAGCGTTATGGCGAAATCGGTTATGGCCCTCGTTACGTCGCCAGGGAAAGTGAAAGCAGGAGAGATTCTTTTTCAAAATGAAAACGTGCTTTCTAAATCGGAGAAAGAATTACGTTCCATTAGAGGGAATCAAATTTCACTCATATCCCAAGATCCAATGTCTGCACTAAATCCAGTTGTGAAAATTGGAAAGCAAATGACGGAAGTAATTATTCGGCATCAAAAAGTGAAAAAGAAAGAAGCACAAAATATCGCGGTCAATTTGCTAAAACAAGTCGGTCTTTCTTCACCGGAAGAAAGGGTAAAACAATATCCGCATGAACTAAGCGGCGGAATGAAACAACGGGTTATGATCGCGATGGCAATGTCTTGTAATCCAGACCTTCTCATTGCGGACGAACCGACGACAGCGCTTGACGTAACGATACAAGCGCAAATACTAGATTTAATGAAAAACTTAAAAAACGAAACGAATATGTCGTTACTTCTTATTACACATGATCTTGGAATTGTTGCGCAAAACTGTACACGCGTCATCGTTATGTACGGCGGACTTATTATGGAAGAAGGACATGTACTTGATATTTTTCAATCGCCGAATCATCCATACACGAAAGGCTTATTAAACTCTCTGCCAAAAATATCGAACGGAGTAAAAGAAAGACTAGCGCCAATTCAAGGTGTAACGCCAAACTTACTACACCCGCCGAAAGGGTGCCCATTCGCAGAGCGTTGCCCACATAAAATGGACATTTGTGAAAAAGAACGTCCACCATATTTTGAAATTGGAAACGGAAGACGCTCCATGTGCTGGCTAAACGATAGAGCGGTAGGTGATTCACATGCATGAAGAAAACTTAATTGAAGTTCGGAACTTAAAAAAGTATTTTCCTATTAAAAAAGGACTATTCGGCAGAAAAACAGAGCAATTAAAAGCAGTTGATGACCTAAGCTTCACAATTAAAAAGGGTGAAACATTCGGACTAGTAGGGGAATCCGGCTGCGGGAAATCAACGACAGGAAGAAGCATCATTCGTTTACACGACGTGACTTCAGGTAACATCCTATTCGATGGAAAAGATATTGCGGATCTAAAGGAAAGTGAACTAAAAGAATACAGAAAACGAATGCAAATCATTTTCCAAGACCCATACGCATCATTAAACCCGACAATGAACGTATTCCAAATTATTAGCGAACCGATGAACATTCATGGCTCTTACACAGCCGAAGAAAGAAAAGAAATCATTCTAGACCTTCTCAAAAAAGTAGGATTAAAAGAAGAACACCTATATCGCTACCCGCACGAATTTAGCGGAGGCCAAAGACAGCGCATTAGCATCGCACGCGCACTATCTGTAAAACCGGACTTCATCCTATGTGACGAACCAATCTCAGCACTAGACGTCTCAGTCCAAGCACAAGTCGTAAACATGCTGCAAGATATCCAAGAAGAAACAGGAGTCACATACTTATTCATCGCACATGACCTATCCATGGTAAGACACATATCAGATAGAATCGGAGTCATGTACTTAGGAAACATAGTAGAAATTGCCGACAGCGAAGACCTATACACAAAACCGGCACATCCATACACACAAGCACTACTCTCATCCATGCCAGAACCAGATCCAACAAACACAGGCAAAGAACGGATCATTCTGCAAGGAGAAGTACCAAGCCCACTCAACTCACCATCCGGCTGCAAATTCAGAACGCGCTGCAAATTCGCCACTGAAAAATGCGCGCAGGAAGTACCGAAGATGGTCGAGATTGCGAAGGGACATCAGGTGGCTTGTCATTTGTTTTAGGGGGGAAAGCATCGGGGGGACCTGGTGCTTTTTTCTTTGTAGGTGAACGTGGTGTGGGATTGGTTGTTAGTTTAGGAGATAGTGCGCGCGAAATTTGTCGGTAAATCGATATGTTATGCCGAAACGTTGATATATTTTTGTAAAGAGTGGGATTGGTTGTAGACTAATGGTCAGCGACTGTCTATATTTGCATGTCTTATCATATAATTCCCCTTATTTTTTTATTATAATTTGAATGACATGTTAGATTGTATATTTTGTCCTTAATATATTTAAAGGGTAATTGGGTATTAAGATTAATTAATGGAATGAAAGATTTGGATTAAATGTACCTATTATTAAATTCGGAAATAGTATCTCTAACGCTGAAAAGATAGTTGGTTTAGGGCTTCTTTTCTATATTTTAGAAACAATTAAAGTAAGAAAAAGTAAAATGTTAATATCCTAATATTCAATAGAAAGATAAAATGTTTAAAAGTTCAAAATAATACTTTATAATATATTTAGTAAAATTAACCAAAATATATTTTGCTCATTATGTATTAAAGGGGAAATGAAAATGGCTGGACAAATTCGTATGTCACCAGAGGAGCTTAAATCGAAAGCCACTCGATATGGACAAGGTGCAAATCAAATTGAGGACATTTTACGTCAATTACAAAACTTACAAAATGAATTAAGAGGAGAATGGGAAGGTCGTGCATTTGAAGGTTTTGACCAACAGTTCAATGAATTAAAGCCAAAAGTACAAAACTTCGCACAGCTATTACAAGAAATTAATATGCAGCTGAATAAAACTGCAGAGGCTGTTGCTTCTCATGATGAAGAATTATCACGTAATTTCGGTTTGAAATAAACATTGTCATACTCTATATAACAAGCATTTCAAATGAGCCATACAGCTTATATTGTATGGCTCATTTGATTGCGTGCCCAGCGAGTGATATTGATAGGGATATATATAATGAGATTTCTTTGATGCGTTTGGAAAACTTATAGAAAGGGTTTGAAAGAATGGGACAATTTCAAAGTAATTTACAAACAGCAACGCAAATTGCTACGAAAATGGGATCAGCCTCTGATAGGATTCAAAGTGCAACCAGTCGTTCTATAACAAAGGCGACGCTTACAACGTTGTCTGTTAACTTCAAATCACAAGAAGCGAATCAGCAAGTTTTAGACTTGACGAAACAATTTTCCGCTGCCTTTCAACAAGCGGTGGATAATATTCATTCAGTATCCCAAGAGTTTGAGAGAATGGATAACGAACTTCACAACACTTTTCGCTAATGTGACAACCTACATAAGGGTAAAATGGTAGGAGGAATATGATGAGTCAAGATATTGAAAAACAAATCAATGAAGTAAATCAAAAGTTAAGAAGTGTATTTGAAGAACAAGACCAAAATCAATCCGCGATTCACATTCAGGAGCAAGCGGAAGCAGATTTTTATGAATGGAGAAGTCGGAGCCATCGTTTGTTTGATCGAATTTTAGGAACTTGGCATAGTGATAGAGAAATGTCTCAGTTTCTTATGAATACATATCAAGATGCACAACATATTGAAAGAAAAGTCACATCTGAATTGGAAAACAAAAAAGAAACGTTGCTTAAAGAAAGACGAGACCTTAGTGATTTAGAAAACGACCTTTCTTATCAACAACAAAAATTAGCAAGGGAGGTCAATGCATGAGTTTAAATATGTATTTGGGAGAAGTACAAAGCCAAACTCAAAGCATGAATGCTGTATGTACCGCTACCATTCAAGGCATGGAACAAGCCATTCAGTCGATTGACGCTTTTGCAACTGATACTGTGTTACAAGGGCAAACATATAGCAGTGCAAAATCATTTTTTGTACAAACCTTTCGTCCTTTAGCGCAAGGAATTATTTACTTATGTGAAGAGCTAATCCGACAAAACAATGCCTTTCCAAGTCAATTTCAATCACAGGTAGCTCAGGCAGATGTAATTGAACACGAGATATTAGAACAAATTCGAGAAATTGACCGAATGAAAACAAGTATGGAAGCTGTCAATCAAGCTATGCCAATACCGGGTATGGATGCCATGGTAAATCTTTTTATTGTTATGAGGCAAAAACTGCAAGAAAAGCTGGATCATTTGTATCAATTCAATCAGACCTCTAGTAATAATTATAGTACAGCACTTCAATTAGCAACTAGTATTGCCACAGGTCTTGCGGAAGTCCAAAGTGGAAAAGGTTTTAGTGCTTCAACGGGGATATTTAGTGTGAAAGAATTAAATATGGAATGGGCAGTAGCTATTCAAAAAAAATCAGAAGATAAAGTTCATGCTGTTCAAATTGAAAAAGAAGCTGTTAAAAATGATTGGTTTTTGATGGATTCAAAAGTGGTAATGGAAACAGCTAATGGAGTAGCAACAGCTGCTGGATTAGGCGCTGCTGGATTAGGTGCTACTGGATTAGGTGCTGCTGGATTAGGTGCTACTGGATTAGGTGCTGCTGGATTAGGTGCTACTGGATTAGGTGCTGCTGGATTAGGTGCTACTGGATTAGGTGCTGCTGGATTAGGTGCTACTGGATTAGGTGCTGCTGGATTAGGTGCTACTGGATTAGGTGCTGCTGGATTAGGTGCTACTGGATTAAGTGCTGCTGGATTAGGTGCTACTGGATTAGGTGCTACTGGATTAGGTGCTGCTGGATTAGGTGCTACTGGATTAGGTGCTACTGGATTAGGTGCTACTGGATTAGGTGCTACTGGATTAGGTGCTGCTGGATGGATTATTAATAAAGTTAATTTACAATCAATAACTGATGTGTTAAGTACGAAGTCTAATGAACAATATTTATATAACCATGAAAGTGGTCCATTATATGCTAAAGCTATAGGTGGTGAATTGAAAGCTGGAGCAATTGCTGGTGGAAGTGCTTCATATAATACTGTTAAAGTAGGTATTGAAGGTGGAGTAGATGTTAATGGAAGAAAATTAAAAGGAGAAGCTAGTTTAAGTATGGCGAATGCAGAAGTTTCTGCTAAAATAGATAAAAATGGATTTGAACTTGGTGCAGAAGCTTCTTTAGCAAAATATGAAGCGGGTATTGATATACCTATACCATTTACAGATCATGATTTGCATATTGGAGGTTCAGCTTCACTTGGACAAGCCGGTGGAACTGTTAAGGTAAGTTCAAGTGGGTTTAAAGTAAATCTTCCTTGGGGGCCTGGAGCAAGTCCTGTGGGTACAGGTGTTGAAATAGAGATAAAGTAAAGGAGTATTTTTAATGACTTTAGAAGGTTTGAAAAAAGTTTTAACAATTCTTTTTGTTATTTGTTTTTTTGGTACAATTATTTTTACATTGTTTGATGTTACATATAATTTTAAGGAAAAAATGATTTTTTCTTTAATATATTTAATTACAATTCCTATCAGTTTTTTAGTTTTATATAAAATAGGGAAAATTTTCATTAAATAAAGAGGTGAATTATTGTGGGAAAAATAGAAAAGGATACATTACTTCCAATTGGTTCGGTTGTGAAATTTAAAACATGGGAGCAACCTTTGATGATATATGGTAGAAAACAGGAAGATTCAAAAACTAAGGAAACTTGGGATTATGTGGCTTGTTATTATCCTATTGGAAATGTTTCAACTGAATATAATATGTTTTTTAACCATGAATACATATCAGAAGTTATTTTTACTGGTTACATAAATGAGGATGAAATTAAGTTGCGTGAAGATTTAAAATAATAATTTGAAATTTATAACTATAATAAAATATATATATCTTAATGGATATAATTTTTTATTATAGTTATTTTTATAAGTTTAATGTTGAAAATTTTATTGGGAATAGAAGGGGTAATGATGTTGAAAATTTTTAAAAATACAATTTTATTTGTTTTGTGTTTAGTAATTCTTAGTGGTTGTTTTACAAGAGAGGGAACTATTGTTGGTGGTAAAGTTCATGGTTCTTCAGATAGTGTATCAGGTAGTATATCTGGAGATTATAGAAAATTTACTGGATCTGCAACTCAAGATAGGAAAGTTAAAAAAGGTGAGAATTGGATTTTTTCTTTTGATGATAAAACTAAACAAGGAACTATAATTGCTTATGTTGTGGATTCAAATGATAATACAATACTAGAGTTTAATAGTGGCGAAGGCGAAAAAAATATTAAAGTGCCTAAGGATGATACATATAAGGTTAAAATTAAAACGGAAGAACATGGTGGGGAATTTCGAATATCATGGAAAAAAGAAAAATAGTTTTTTGATTGAAAAAAGCATCTAAAGATAGATGCTTTTTTTTAGTCTTTAATTAAATAGTTTTGATGTATAGTGATAATAAAGTTATTGAATTTTGATTAAAAAAGATAAGAGCCTTACTACATTCTATATGCAGCAAGGCTCTTTAAAGTTGTTTCAAATTATATCCATCTGCTTATGTAATGCTTAAAAAATGAATAATAAAGTTGTTTACTTCTTATTGAACTAACGCCCCCGTTAGTTTAAGTGTAACTCTTCACAATTATTTGATATTATATAGGTGAATAGAAAGATAAATTAGAATTTAGTTTATAGTTATAAAAATAAGTTATTTATACCCTTATAATTCTTCAAAAAGGAGAGTGTATGAAAAAGACTATTGTTTTTGTATTAACGATATTTATATTATTCTCAGGATTCGCAACACAAGGTTATGCGTTGTCAGATTCGAAATCTGTGGCAATACAAGCATTGCTAGATGATGCCTGTCGTACGTCAGGTGTGCCTGGAATGTCAATCTCAATACTTGCTGATGGTGAAGTGTTCTACTTTTCTTCTGGGTATGCAGATCTTGAAAAGGGCCTGTCTGCAAGTGAAAATACACTCTATGAGTTGGCCTCGGTGAGTAAAGCTTTTACTGGTATGGGGATTTTGCTATTGGAAGAGCAAGGGCTGCTATCAATGACTGACCCTATCCAAAAATATTTACCTTGGTTTACGTTAAAGTATCAAGGTAAACCTGTTGATATGCAAAACCTTACACTAAATAACTTTCTTCACCATACCAGCGGCCTAACAAATATTAGACATCTTCAAAATATTCCACAAGGTAATACGCCTGATATGTTGCAAAAGACTGTGGAAACGCTGGTAGATGCAGAATTGGCGTTCTCTCCCGGTGAACAATATAACTATGGAACCGTTAATTATGACGTATTGGGTTTGGTTATTGAGATTGTATCACGACAAAGCTATGAAGACTTTATGAAGGAACAGGTATTTCTACCCTTAGGTCTTCACCAGACGTATGTTTATAAAGAAGATGCTCAAGCCACTGGACAGTTAGCACAGGGCTACCGTTCTTCCTTTTTTATAACAACTCCATTTAACGCTCCGGATTATGCTGGGAATAAACCTGCCGGCTATATCATTTCTAATACAAAAGATATGGCGCGTTGGATGGGCATACAGATGGGTATCGTGCAGGACATACCCGAAATATTTCACAGGGCCATCGAAAAATCACATAGAGGTGATATGTCTGTTTCGGCTGTCAATGATATGTATTATGCGGCAGGTTGGTCGGTAAACGCCGAACAAACGTTTATAGAACACACTGGGGGTAATCCAAATTTTAGTACCAAAGTAGCCATACTGCCAAATGAAAGAACAGCCATCTGCTTACTGAGCAACGGCGCAAATACCAATATAAACCTGGTACTACAAGTTAAAAATATATTAAACGGCAATCTAACTCAGTCATATGAGATAAGTGGCACACAGCTTTTGGACATCATTTTGTCGTCTACCACAATTATTCTTTGCCTATTAGCCGTTCTGTTATTTTTCTTAGGATTAAGAAAAAGGAAAACGAATGAGCAGCAGCCAATGACAAAAAAGAGAACAATCGTAACAATTATTTTCCTAATCGCTACGATTGCCCAGTGTATAATGTTTTTTGCCTTCGATTGGTCAACGATACTTATTTGGCAAACATATAGTGTTCTTACAGCTTTAATTTCGTCAACATTATTAACAGCAAGCATTACTTGGTTTGTATATACTCACCGATTAGATGCCTCGGTCCGAAAATAAGTATAATGTTAAGTAAATAAATCTTAATTTATCGATATCCTTAATTTAAAAAACAGAAGACACTTCTCCTAGTTAAACCCACTTGCTATTTCTTCCACTAACCTGCCTCGTTAGTAGAAGAAGGATTTTTAAACAACTATATTATTTTTTAAATGACTTTATTGTAAATTAAACAACTTTATTATCTCTGTACATTTGAATCTGTATTCTGGTGAAATATATAGTAATCATGTTTTTTAAGTAGAAAATCGAGTGAGAATCAGCTCCAATTTAATTCAAAGAATTATTAAGTAATGTTTTTAAATCTGATTGTATATCAAATTTTTCTTTATGTTGATCATATATGATTAGATATAGAAATTATCTAGTATATTATCTTTTTCTTCTTTATTGATTCCAATATATTTAAGCGTAATTTGTGGTGTACTGTGATTGAGTATATCTTGTAACATGGCTACATCTTTTGTTTGTTTATAGAACCAATAGCCGAAGGTTTTGCGCATAGTATGGGTACCAATGGATTCTATACTGGCAAAGTCTCCGGCTTTTTGCAATTGTCGATAAGCCTGGATCTTACTAATGGGTTGATCTCCTTTTCGTGAAGGGAATAACCAGGTATTTTCTAGTGTTTGAGCATACGAATAGACTTCATCAAAAATAGAAGTAAGGTTAATCATGCGTTCTTTCTTCGTTTCCCCCTCTTTGATTTTGAATTCTTTTATCTTTTTCCGTTTTAACTTTACGATGGTTTTTGTTTGAATTTGGAGTAGATCGCTGACACATAATCCTGTATGGATCCCAATAAGGAAGAGCATATAGTCTCGTTCAGAATAATGACGTTTGAGAGCCCATTTCATATCTTCAAGCTGTTCTTTACTTCTGATGGGTTGGGGATCAATGAGATGTTGTTTTTTGTTCATGGATTTTTAACATCTTTATTTACAGTGTTTTGAATGTAAACTAATAATAAAAAGTTTGCTTTCAAATTAGAAAAGGTTAGTCCCTCACTCCACTCCAGCTAAAAACCTCACACCCAAAAACAAAGGGGAACTCAATTGTTCAAACTCATATAAAGTTTCAATCTTGTCTAAGCATCCATTAGGATATACAATTGATCATCCATTTTTCTTTACATAATCTCCAGATACAGTCCATATCAACTATAGATTCTTGTCTTATGCTAAATGTAATCAAAAAGCAAGTAGATAAAGATAATGACTAAAACATTAACTCTAGATACTTTTTTGATGAATATTACAAATAAACAGGAGGTAATGAAAAATGATTAAAACATTATTAGCAGGAGCACTTTTAAGCACAGGATTGGTAGCGGGAGGTGCAGTAGGTGCAGATGATGCGAAAATGGACAATTTAAAGTCAAATGAAAATAGTTCAAAACAAGTAATTACACAGAGTGCAGATGGAACAACGTCTTTCTCACAAAACTTTGATGTACCTAAAGATGCAGTGCCAGCAACTCCTAAAGGAGACGCAAAAACTGTTGAAAGAACAGAAGGTACAGGTTCTCAAGAAGGAAAAATGGTGCCAACAAAAGAAGGTACAGATTCTCAACCTGGATTTGAAATGGGAGCCCCTGAAAAACCAGAACATGCAAAAACTGTTGAAAGAACAGAAGGTACAGGTTCTCAAGAAGGAAAAATGGTACCAGCAAAAGAAGGTACAGATTCTCAATCTGGATTTGAAATGGGAGCCCCTGAAAAACCAGAGCATGCAAAAACTGTTGAAAGAACAGAGGGCACAGACTCTCAAGAAGGAAAAATGGTACCAACAAAAGAAGGAAATTAAATAATATATAGTTATAACGAAGAGCATCCAAAAAGGGGTGCTCTTTTTATATTATAGGGATTAACTAGTTTTACTCAATATAGAACTGTAGGAGGAATTCAAGCTAGAATATGGGTTACTGTCTCTTCAAATCATGGTGTTGGAAGCACTAGTTTTGGTGGTAACGTTACAACATAAACATTTTATTAGAGATTTTTTGAATTTACATACACTCTAGATAAACTACATATCAACTTCAGATACTTGTTTTATGATACAAGTAATCAAACAAAAGGAGGGCAATACAAAATGATTACAACAGTATTAACAGGGCACTCTTTTAAGTACAGGAGATTATTAACAGGTGGAGAAAATGTTGAAGATGTACAGACAGATAAACATAGTCCATATGAACAAAATGAATTGCAGCAAACCCTAGAAAAGTACGATTCGAAGAAATTTGAGTTATAAAAAGAAAATAGATAAATATAGTGAAAATAGATAAATTGACAAGAGAAAAGCACTTTGTGTATATCACAGGTGCTTTTTATTTTCATTTTGATATAGGGCTTGAATTAAATTTTTACACTAAAATATATACGGCAAAAAGGGGGGAGTTCATTGCACAAAGTTATTTATGGAATATTAATTTTAATTTATACTTTGTATTCATTTTTTGTAAGTGATGGAAGTGAAGTAAGGTTTATTATGGTGTTAACTATAGTACTTATCTTTTCGGTAGTTTTAGAAAAAGGAAATGCAAACAAAACGACTGATTAAAGGTCTTTTTGTTTGCATTTTTTAGTTGGCTATTAAAGTCCAGATGTTTAGGGATAGCACGAAATCGCCATTAAGCTTAAAGAACGATTTATCCCCAAACAATAAAAATGAGCTTTTTATTACAAGTTAGCACCAAATTTCGTTTTTGGGACACTATTAACTTTTTAGTTGATGAAAACACCCGCCTAAAATAGAAAACTTTTAACCTATTATCATTTATTCCGTAGCTTTTAAGGTGTTTAACACGACTTTGGTTGCGTCTACGATAAGTTTATCATCGTATTTAGCATCTTCTTTATCATGATTAGAAAGTATAGCAAGAACAATCGGCTTTTTATTTGGTGGCCAAATAATTGCGATATCATTTCTTGTTCCGTAAGATCCCGCGCCTGTTTTATCAGCTACTTCCCATCCTTTTGGTACGCCCGCACGAATCAATTTATCTCCAGTTGTATTTCTCTTCATCCAATCTACTAATAGTTCACGTTTTTCTATTGGAAGTGCAGTTCCTAATGTAAATGATTGAAGTGTCTTAGCTATCGCTTCTGGTGTACTGGTATCATGTGTTTCTCCTGGATGCACTTCATTTAATTCAGGTTCAAATCGTTCTGAAGTAGTAACAGTATCTCCCATTTCTCTCAAGATTTTTTCAAATTCAGAGGGCCCCCCTAACTGTTTAAGAATCAAATTATGTGCTGTGCTGTCACTATATCGAACAGAAGCATCTGCAAGTTCTTTTAACGTCATTCCCGTATCAACATGCTTTTCAGTAATTGGATTATAATTAGAAAGATCTTCATGAGTATACGTAATCCTTTGATCAAGAGCTTCTAATGAGTTCTTGCGTAAAAGAGCGCCCACAGCTAATGATTTAGATGTAGATGCAAATGCAAAACGATCATCTGAATGATAAGCAACAGTTTGATTTGTACCTGTGTCCAGTGCATAAATACCAAGCTTAGCATCATATTCTTTTTCAAGTTTAGCGAAAGATTGATTACCTGTATTTTCTTGTTTAATTTGATTAGCTTGATTCGTTTGTTTAGGTGGTTCAGATTGAGTGTTACTATTGGAACAGCCTATAAGTGATACACATGAAAGTAATACTACAGGCACAATCTTTTTGTAATGTAAAATGTTAAAGAACTTGTTTAAAACGAACATAAATTTTCAACCTCTTTCAAGAATATATGGATTTTGTCTAGGTATTCTAAATACCAATGCAATTAAAGATGGCATAGGGTAACAATACTACTGCAGCTAAAATTTCACAGGTTAAAGGACATCAAAAACGTTTATCCCGCTATTTGTGGGCAGTAAGACCCCCACCTCAAAATTCAGCGGAAGCAAAGAAGTTAGGTGGGGGTCGGGCTGCCCGTAAAAGCCCGATTGGTGAGGGCTAATAATCAGCGGGGGATGAACAAAACCCCCACTGATTAAAGTTTCACTTTATATGATTGATAAGTCACGGTTTGGGTTATTTCTTTTTTGTTTTCACTTGTAATGGTTCACCTGTGAAAGTATTAAACTTGTAATACTTAACCGTAGTATTACAATACATATTTTTTACTTTTGGGAATAATAAGTCCTTTCTTTTTTTTTGTAATACATAAAAATAGATGTCAAACGGGATATGTTGTATCCAATCTGGACAACTAATATTAGAAATACACTTATTAGACACTCTAAGTAATAAATTTGTTCCACTTTAAGATGAGGAAGAATTTGGGGTTTGTAAAATAACAATGGAACTACGTGTTTTTTCGTCATACAAAAACCTCTACATATAAGTAGAGGTTTTTAAATTGTATATTAATGAATTATGCTTTTTTAGATAAAGAAAATCGAGTTCAGGTAAACGAAGAACATAGAAGAAACGTTGTTTGATAAACTTAAAGATACTGTTGAAAATAACGTAGAAGCGATGGATCAGTTGTACGAAAAATTTATTCGCCAGATAGAAAATACTCCTATTATCGGGCAATATCATAACTACAAAAAAGGGCAAAATGAAGCGGTGTTAGATGAACCTAAAGGAATATTAAACACAATTTTACATCCAATAGATAGTGTTGAGGGCGCTGTGTATGCTCTTTCTCACATCGACGAAACATTTGCTGCTATGGAATGAAAGATTTGGATTAAATGCACCTATTATTACATTCGGAAATAATATCTCTAACGCTGAAAGGATATTTGATCTAGGGATTCTTTTCTATATTTTAGAAACAATTAAAGCGAGAAGAAGTAGAATATTTAATGATTAGAATTGATAATATTCTAATATTCAATAGAAAGATAAAACGTTTAAAAGTTCAAAATAATACATTATAATATTTTTAGTAAAATTAACCAAAACATATTTTACTTATTATGTATTAAAGGGGAAATGAAAATGGCTGGACAAATTCGTATGTCACCAGAGGAGCTTAAATCAAAAGCGACTCGATATGGACAAGGTGCAAATCAAATTGAGGATATTTTACGTCAATTACAAAACTTACAAAATGAATTAAGAGGAGAATGGGAAGGTCGTGCTTTCGAAGGTTTTGATCAACAGTTCAATGAATTAAAGCCAAAAGTACAAAGCTTTGCACAGCTATTGCAAGAAATTAATATGCAGCTGAATAAAACTGCAGAGGCTGTTGCTTCTCATGATGAAGAATTATCACGTAATTTCGGTTTGAAATAAAAATTGTTTTACTCTATATAACAAGCATTTCAAATGAGCCATACAGCTTATAATGTATGGCTCATTTGATTGCGTGCCCAGCTTAGCTGGACACACGTTTAAAAAGAGTGATATTGATAGAGAAATTTCATATATTTATTGGGATTTCTTTGGCATGTTCTGAAAATTAGAGAAAGGATTTGAGTGATGGGACAATTTCAAAGTAATTTTCAAAAGGCACAACAAATTGCTACGCAGATGAGAACAGCTTCGGATATAATCCAAAGTGCAACAAATCGTCCTATAACAAAGGCGACGCGTACAACACTATCTGTTAACTCCAAAGCACAAGAAGCGAATCAACAAATGTTAGATTTTACGAAACAATTTTCCACTGCCTTTCAACAAGCGGTCGATAATATTCATTCAGTAGCCCAAGAGTTTGAGAGAATGGATAACGAACTTCACAACACTTTTCGCTAATGTGACAACCTACGTAAAGGTAAAATGGTAGGGGGAATATGATGAGTCAAGATATTGAAAAACAAATTAATCAAGTAAATCAAAAGTTAAGAAGTGTATTTGAAGAACAAGACCGAAATCAATCCGCGATTCACATTCATGAGCAAGCGGAAGCAGATTTTTATGAATGGAGAGGTCGAAACCATCGTTTGTTTGATCGAATTTTAGGAACTTGGCATGGTGATAGAGAAATGTCTCAGTTTTTTATGAATACATATCAAGAGGCACAACATATTGAACGAAAAGTCACATTTGAATTGGAAAACCAAAAAGAAACGTTGCTTAAAGAAAGACGAAACCTTAGTGATTTAGAAAACGACCTTTCCTATCAACAACAACAATTAGCGAGGGAGGTCAATGCATGAGTTTAAATATGTATTTAGGAGAAGTACAAGGCCAAACTCAAAGCATGAATGCTGTATGTAACGCTACTATTCAAGGCATGGAACAAGCGATTCAGTCGATTGATGCTTTTGCAGTTGATACTGTTTTACAAGGGCAAACATATAGTAGTGCAAAATCATTTTTTGTACAAACCTTTCGTCCTTTAGCGCAAGGAATCATTTATTTATGTGAAGAATTAATCCGTCAGAATGATGCCTTTCCAAGTCAATTTCAATCACAGGTAGCTTCAACTGATGTTATTGAACAAGAATTATTGGAACAAATTCGAGAAATTGACCGAATGAAAACAAGTATGGAAGCTATCAATCAAGCTATGCCAATCCCTGGTATGGATGCTATGGTAAATCTTTTTACTGTCATGAGGAAAAAACTGCAAGAAAAATTAGAACATCTATATGAATTTAATTATACTTCTAGTAGTAATTATGATACGGCACTCCAACTAGCCGCTAGCATTGCGACGGGTTTGGCGGAAGTTCAAAGTGGAAAAGGCTTTAGTCCTGCAAGTGGTACATTTAGTACGCAAGGGTTGAATATGGAGTGGACAACTTCTATTCAGGCGATTGGAGAAGAGAGGGCACGTCAAGTTGCCAATTCAATTGAAGAAGGTGCAATGTGTGGTAAGCCACCTGAAAAATCTACTTTCCGAAAAGTGGTTGACGGTACTATAGAAGGTGCAGGACAGGCAGTTGAAGATACTATAGAAGGATTTAAGGCACTTGGTAAATGGGAAACATGGGAAAACATGGGGAATGCTGCGGTGCATCCTATTGATACCCTCAGTACGATGTATAATGTATTGTCAGATTCATTTATTAATGATGTAATAAATGGAGATGCTGAAAGTCGTGCTAAATGGGGAAGTTATGCTTTAACACAAGTTGGATTAGGACTTATTGGTGATAAAGGATTAAGTAAAGCAAGTAAATTAGGTCAAGCGGGTAAAGTGACCAAACTAGCAAAAAACGAGATTCCGCAAACTTTTTCGCATATTACAAGTAATTTACAAATGGGAGATCGCTTTGCTTTTGCAGGTATGGGTACATTCAAAAATGAATTGCCTAAAGTTGAAGATTTGTTTGTATATGCAAGTAGAGAAAAAAGTAAAGGATTAAATGATAATATAAATCAAACCTTTGGAGTTAAGAAGATTGAGGGGGAAAATTCTCATGAATCTAGGGGAGCTAGTTTAAAAGAAATTAAAAGACAATTAAATATACCTAGATTTCAACACCCGATTAGTCAAAAAATGGTACCATTAACAGATAGTAATGGTAAAAGGATATTAAATGATAATAAACAGCCTATTATGACTCGAGAATTAACATATGAAGTAAAAGGTCAAAAAATTATAATTCAAGATCATTCAGAGGGTCATAAGTTTGGAGAAGGTGGAATTGGAGATCAGCCACCGCATCATAATGTAAGACCTGAATACAATACACGAACAGGACAGGTAGATGGTATGGAGGATCATTATTATTTTGAGAAGAGAAATAAAAAATAGGGAGTATAAAAATGATTGATCAATTTAAATTTTTAAATCCACAAGCGTTAATTAGTATTTTTGGGAAAATACCAAAGTTTGAAGAATCAGAGTTATTAGATGTGCGTCTTAAAAGAGATGGTCCTACTTTAGTTATTCAATTGATGACAAAGGAAAATGTTGAAAACAAGCCAAAACGATGGAATAAGTGGGATGTAATTTATGTAGAGATATCTTTCTTTACTATTCATAATTTAACAATAAAAGGTTTAGGGACAGAAAATATAATTGATTATTTTGAAATAAATACGATAGAAGAAGAAGGTTTATTAAAAATTAAGTGTAAGAATCAAATGTTAGTTGAGTGCTCGTTTGAATGGGCAAAGGTAGAAGGGGTAACCCCAGGCTTAATAGGATTACCATAATTTTGATGGGAAGTAGATAGTTAATTTTTATAGTATTCATATTTTAATATTTTTGGATTAAATAAGGAATGTATCAAGGACATTATCTTTTTCTTCTTTATTGATACCAATGTATTTAAGTGTAATTTGTGGTGTGCTGTGATTGAGTATGTCTTGCAACATGTATACATCTTTAGTTTGTTTATAGAACCAATAGCCGAAGATTTTGCTCATGGTGTGAGTCCCAATAGATTCGATACCAGCAAAATCTTTGGCTTTTTGAAATTTTTGATAAGCCTAGATCTTATTAATGGGTTGATCTTCTTTTCGAGAAGGGAATAATATTTCACAGAAGGTGTAAAATGGGATGTTGATTTAGATGGTGATGGTGAAGATGATAGTATTAAGGATATGGTGAAAACGGGTGCGAAAAAAACTTGGTCAACAGTAGCAGGGTGGTTTAATTAACATGAAAAAAAATACAGATTTTAATAAAAAAGTTTTTGAATATTATATGGCTCTTTATGCTGTAAATGATATAAGGTCGACTATAATTACTCTTGTGATTGGGATAGCAGATATATTTGTGCTTTTACCTGCTTTTGCGAATCCTATTCAACCAATATATATGTACATAATAGTTCCACCAGTTGCTTTTTTAAATGTATGGGCAATATGGATTGTTATAAATCCTAGGAAGCGGCAATTACAATACACTCTATTTCGTGGGGTATTTGGCATCGTATGTTCAGTAGGATTGTTAGTTATAACCCAAAAGTTTGCATATGGAATGTTAGGATTACAAACTCCCATCTATTTTATTTTTTCGGTTGGTTTGTATATTTTTGCTTTGAATTATTATTATAAAAATCATATTAAAAAACTTCAGGAACCAATCAAAAAATCAAAATCATCGAAAAAAAACTCTGGTTTCGGAGTAGTGGCTTTTATAGGATTGGGTCAACTCGTTGCTAATATCAGTCTTGGTTTTGCAACACAAAAGATGGTAGCAATTGTATTAATGTGTGTATACTCCATGCTTTCGTTTATTTTGTTTCATTTCATTATGGAACTCCATAGGTACTATTATTTAAGGAAGCATATAGAAGATGGGGGTAGAACACATGAAACCTTTTAAAGAGTCTGTATTGAATATTAAGTATATAATCGCGGTTCTCCTATAGCCAGTAAAGACTGCGGAAAAGAAAAGGGAGAAGCAACATCATAAATATAGAATTACATTTAGATAAAGGAAGGATGGGGAATTATGCAATTTTCTAAAGAAAAGTTTTTACCAAATGGTTCTATTGTTCTATTAAAAGGTGGGACGAAGAAAATTGTGATTTATGGAAGAAAACAAAAACTTATGGTTAAAGAACCTGTGATGTATGACTATATTGGCTGTTTTTACCCAGAAGGATACATTAATCCTGAGTATACATTTGTATTTAATCATGAGGATATTGAAGAAATTATATTTGTAGGTTTTATAGATGAGGAAGAAGAGGCATTTGTAGGATTGCTTAATTGAATGTGATTTAGAAACAGGTGACCTTCAAATTCCGATAAAACTAGCAATTTCCACGCCGAACTTGGTTAAATTATAAGCGGGGAAAAAGCTGGACACGAAAATGATGAAGAGATTACTATTTTCAAATCATTTGGTTTGGCAGTAGTAGATATTATCGTCGCGAAGTATTTGTATGGGAATGCGGTGGAGTGCGGGATGAGGAATAGGATTGAGTTTTGAGACTGCCTTTTGGTGGTCTTTTTTGCATAAAATCTTGTAAAGCAAGAAAAAGTAGAATATTTAATGATTAGAATTGAATATTCATATTCTAATATTCAATAGAAAGATGAAACGTTTAAAAGTTCAGAATAATACATTATAATGCGTTTGGTGAAATTAACCAATATATATTTTGCTCATTATGTATTAAAGGTGAGATTATAATAGGCGGGTATGGTTATAGATTCCATGCAGGTGAAGAATCAGGGTTTTCCGCAACTTCACCTAACGGTTATGGTGGGGGAGTTTCATTTAAGTTTGAGAAGGAAGCGAGATAATAGAATGCGAAAATTTTCAAAAATAGTTATATGTGTTGGTGCGTTAATAATGATTATACTGGGCATGATTGTACATGATACATGGAAGGATAGGATTTATTTTTCTTTAGCTGTACTTTTTGTTACCGTACTTTCTTTACTATGGAATATAGTTGCTCATAATATTATGGATAAATTTAGAGAAAAGGAGAATAAATAGCTATGAAACTTTTACCGATTGGAACAATAGCGGGGTGGTTTAATTAACATGACAAAAAGTATTTCTTTTAATAAGAAAGCTTTTGCACATTATATGGCTCTTTATCCTATAAATGAAATAAGGGTCCATGTAATTGGTCTTGTCCTTTTGGGGGCAGACGTGTTTGTTCTTTTGCCTGCTTTTGCGAATCCTTTTCGATTACTCTATGTATATATAGTAACTCCTCCAGTTATTTTTTAAAATTTGTGGGCGATATGGATTGCTATCAATCCTCGGAAACGACAATTACAATACACTCTATTTCGAGGAGTATATGGCACCATATGTTCAGTCGGATTATTGGTTATAACTCAAAAATATGCCTATGAAGTGTTACAATTACAAATTCCTATCTATTTTATTTTTTCAGTTGGTTTGTATGGTTTTGCTTTGTATTATTTTTATAAAAATCATATTGAAAAACTTCAGGAACCAAGAAAAAATCAAAGTCGTCGAAAGGAACTGGTGGTGTAAAAGTGGCAACTATTGCAGTTGGATTGGGGCAGTTAATTGCTAATATAATTCTTAGCATTGCAACACAACAGATGGGGGCAATTGTATTTATGTGTGCATGCACAGTGTTTTCGTTTGCTTTGTTTTATATGATTATAGAACTCCATAAGTATTATTATTTACGGAAGCATATAGAAGATGGAGGGAAAATACGTATAGGCTTTTAAAGAGAATTTGTTGCATTTCAAGTATATAAGCGCATTCTTCTTATGGAAGCCATTCACGAGGCTTATAGCAATAAAAGATGTATAAGTGGAAGATTATATTCTGGTAAAACATCTGAAGGAATGGAAATTAGGTTTGTTCTTATTAATGATATGATTATAACTGTTTATCCAATGTATTAAAGAATGTGAGGTACTCAAAAATGAAAGTAACTACTCAGCCCATAGTTAAAAATGCAAGACAATATAGAGGTAATTGCTAAGAAGCACTCCCCCTAAGTTTCAGATGAAATTAAATGATTGAATATTTATATTTAAATAACCGACTATTTATGCTTTAATATTTCTATGTACATAACTGGGATGATTAGGAAATTATATTTAATATGTTTTAAGAAAGGGGAATGTTTTTTATATGGAAACTCCAGAAAATCAATTTAAACGTGCACTTAATCCTTGGTTCTCCATTTGGACAAAACCACGTGATACAATGAAAGAAATTTTTATATCCAAACCTAAGAATGTGTTTTTACTCATTTTATTAGGCTCATTCGTACAGACTTTAGATCGAGCATCTTCTAAAAATATGGCGGATTCAATAAGTAGTCCATTTTCAATAATCTCAATAGTTATATTCGGTACCTTCGTTGCTTTCTTAATTTATTATTTTTTGTTACCAGCGTTATTCAATTGGGTGGCAAAAAAACTTGGTGGACAAGGTACCTTTGAAAAAACACGTTACTCAGTTGCCTATTCTTATATCCCTTACGTTTACTCTCTTATATTAGTTTGGGTGCCTTCATTTTTCTTGTTTGGGATAGAAAACTTTACGAGTGAGACACCGGAAATGGATAGTAGCATAACTTTAACGATTTTGTTTCTTATTTTTGCCATAATTGATATAGTTATTGGAATTTGGACAATCATTATTTCCTTAAAATGTTTAGGAGAAGCACACCAATTTTCAGCATGGAAAGCATTATTAACAATAATAGTGTCCTTTATGATTATCATTCTTCCTTTGGTAATAATAGTATTTCTTATAGTAGGGGTTACAACCCTTTAATAATTTATTTGCTTCGTATGAACTTAGAAATTTAATTGAGGTTTGGGGACAAGCACAAAAAATGTATAAAAATAATAACTAAAAAATTAACTTTTATAAAAACATTTAAACTAAAATGCTTCTTAAGCGTGGGTCCAATAGCTCACGCTTTTTATTTTGGGTGACTATAACATTTATTTTTAAAATTTATAATCATACTATTTGTTACGAACAAACTTTCAAAGAATCTATTGGTGCTACAGCTAATTGAAGGCGTATTAACAATTTGAGAGTAGTTATTGATAAGAATGGAAATGTAATAACTGTGTTTCTAAAGAATAAGAAAAGTTTAACATGAGTTTATGTTTTTTATTCGGGGAAATATGGCGTAATTGGTTATCAAGAAAAAATTTAGGAGAATAAAATTATGAAAAAAATAAACCATGAATTATTTGGTGAAATTGTTCACGATTTATATTGGAGCGGACAACAAAAGATAACTATTTTTGGGCAGGAAAAAATAGTTTCTTTAACTATTGATGGAGAAGAAGATGATTTAATTCCTAAAGTTCAAGAAGAAGCATATAGGAAGTTCATTACTGATATGAACAAACTTACAAAAGAAGCTGAACAAGCAATATTCGAGTATTATAAAGAAGAATATATGGAATATAGAGATATGGTAGGTGATGAATCTGCTGATAAAATAGCGCCGATTATAACAACTATTCAAGAACTAGGGAAATTGCTGGAACCTGTTGGGTTAAGTATATTACCAGATTTTGAAGATGGAATTAGAAGAGTTGGATTAATATTCAATTGTACCTGGGAAGAGGACGGTGTCGGGGTGAAATTTGAAAATGAGCAAGTTGTAGAAGTTGGTTATCAAGACATCGTTATTTAAACTTCAAATTATGTGCTGTCACTATATCGAACAGAAGCTGGGTTTGTAAAATAACAATGGAACTACGTGTTTTTTCTTCATACAAAAACCTCTACATATAAGTAGAGGTTTTTAAATTGCGTATTAGTGAATTATGCTTTTTCAGATAAACGAAGATCATAGAATACATAATTTTAACTAGATTTATTATTAGCTAGTTTATCTCCACCACCAAGCTCCGCCTCAATCTGCGAAGTTTTCGATGACTCATCCATACGCCAATACGTAATAAAGCTTATCGCGATACATCCAGCTACGTAGAAGTAGAATAGTGATTCCATTCCGATACTTTTTAGCCATAATGCGATGAACTCAGCTGTTCCGCCAAATATCGCAACGGTTAGTGCATACGGTAAACCTACGCCTAGTGCGCGAATTTCAGTTGGGAAGAGTTCTGCTTTTACAATTGCGTTAATGGAAGTGTAACCAGTAACGATAATGAGGCCGACCATCATGAGTAAGAATGCTACCATTGGTTCTGTCGTTTTTTCCATAAAGAAGAAGATCGGCGCTGTTAGTAAAGTTCCGAGAATACCGAAAGCCATTAATAGTGGGCGGCGTCCAATTTTATCGGATAATAGCCCCGCAATTGGTTGAAGTACAACGAATATAAGTAGTGCGGCAAAGTTAATCCAGCTTACAACTTCTTTCGGAAGACCGACTGTGTTTACCATGAACTTTTGTAAATATGTTGTGTACGTATAGAATGCAACAGTGCCTCCTAGTGTTAGGCCGACTACTGTTAATACTGCTTTCGGGTGTTTCATAAGAGCGCGAACGGTTCCTGCGCTTTCGCGGTTTTTCGATTCCATATTTGAGAATTGCTCTGATTCATCCATTGTACGTCGAAGCCATAATACAGCTACTGCTCCCATCGCACCAATAATGAATGGAATACGCCATCCCCAAGCTTTCATATCTGGTTCGCTTAGTAATTGCTGAAGAACAATTTGAACACCTAACGCAACCATCTGTCCAGCAACGAGCGTTACATATTGAAAACTTGAATAAAAACCACGGCGTCCACTACTAGCCATTTCAGATAAATATGTTGCGGAAGTTCCATACTCTCCGCCGAGTGATAATCCTTGCAGTAAACGGGCAAGAACTAAAATAATTGGTGCCATAATACCGATGCTTTCGTAACTAGGTGTACAGGCGATAATTAAAGAACCACCGGCCATAACCGTAATAGAAAGTGTTAATGCTGCCCGGCGTCCGTGCCGATCTGCATAGCGTCCCATTAATAAACTTCCGATAGGGCGCATTAAAAATCCGACTGCGAAAATAGCGGCTGTGTTCAATAACTGACTCGTTGGATCTCCTTTAGGAAAGAACTCTGCTGAAAAATAAACAGCGAAAGCAGAGTAAACATACCAGTCGTACCATTCAATTAGATTACCGACAGAACCTTTGAAGATATTGCCGGCGACTCGGTTAGATTTTGCTTGAGCCATAATAATTCCTCCTCTTGCTTATAAATAAAAGGTATATATGAAAGCGTGTTCAATGTAGTTGAATTGTACTGTTCTTTGATTGAAATCTCAATATTACGACAATTTTATTCTTTTTGTACTTTATGTACATGGAGAGTTTTAATAGTTGCTTCATTATTAGTTTTGTCATAATAATAGAAAAAGGAGATTGATAGTTTTGAATATTTTATCAAAGGATATGGAGTATGAAGAAATCACGTAAAGTGTCATTACAAACGAAAATAGTAAGCTTAATAATTACGTTAATTTTATTTGTTGTTCTTCTATTAGCGGGAATATTTGTTTACATTCAGTCCGTTGATACGAAGCGCCAAGTAGAGCAGCTAGCACTGCAAACGGCTAAATCTTTGTCTTTTATGCCAGCTATAAAAGATGCTTTTCAATACAACGAGCATAAAAGTACTATTCAATCCATTGCGGAACAAGTTCGCGAGCAAGCTGGTGCAGATTATGTAATTATAGAAGATCGCTATGGGGTTATGTATTCCCATTCTAATTCTGAGTTGATTGGTACAAAAAGTAACAATCCATATAACTATGAAGCACTCACTTTTGGTGGCTATTATACACTCGAAGGAAATGGTGAAAGTGGTCCGGCTTTAATGGCGAAGGCACCCATTATTGTTCATAACGGAGACTACGATCAAGTAGTAGGCGTTGTGACAGTAGAGTTTTTAATAAAGGGTATTGAATCTAACATACTGAGCAGAACGAAAGAAATTATACTCTTTTCTTTAGCGGTGTTACTAGTTGGAATTGTTGGCGGCATTCTTTTAGCACGTAGTATCAGGAAAGATACACTCGGTCTAGAACCGAATGAAATCGCAGCGTTATACCGGGAACGAAGCGCAATACTACTATCTATAAAAGAAGGAATTATCGCCATTGATCAAAACGGTTTTATTACGATGATGAATACTTCAGCAGAAGAGATGCTGCATGTAAATGATGACTATATGCAGCAGCACATTTCAAAAATTTTACCGAATTTTAATATGGAAAGAGTGCTAGAAAACGATCAAGAAATCGCGTTTCAAGATAAAGTGTTTATTTTAAACATGACACCGATACTCGAAAATAATAGTACGGTAGGCGTTGTATGTAGTTTTAGAGATAAAACAGAACTGCAAAATCTTGTGAACACAATATCTGAGGTAAGAAAATATTCAGAGGACTTACGTGCTCAAACGCATGAATTTACAAATAAGCTTTTCGTCTTATCAGGATTACTTCAGTTAGGACATTACAAAGAAGCGATTGAATTTATCCAGCAAGAATCTAATATTCATCAAAGCCAAAACCATATTTTATTCCATCAAATTCACGATGCGAAAGTACAAGCTATTTTATTAGGGAAAATCGGAACAGCATCTGAGAAGAAAATTGATTTTCATATTGAAGGAGATAGTGCGCTTCAACTGTTACCAGACCATATAAAAGTTTCGCACCTTATTACGATCCTTGGAAACATAATCGACAATGCGTTTGATGCGGTGAGTGAACGAGAGGACAAGAATGTTTCCTTCTTTGTTACGGATATTGGACATGACATTGTGTTTGAAGTGATAGATAGTGGAGCAGGGATACCAGCTGAAAAAATCACGACAATTTTTCAAAAAGGATTTTCAACGAAAGGAAACAATCGTGGTTACGGGCTAGCAAACGTGAAAGAAATGGTAGATTTACTAGAAGGAACAATCGAAATTCAAAACGAGAAAAATGGGGGAGCTATTTTTACAATTTACCTTCCAAAAACATTGAGAGAAAGTACATGACAAACAGGGGGATGGGCATATGTTGAAGGTTGCAATTGCAGAAGATGATTTCCGCGTAGCGCAAATTCAAGAGGAGTTTTTATCAAAAATAAAGGACGTAAAAGTGATCGGAAAAGCATTGAACGCAAAAGAAACGATGGAACTACTACAAAAGGAAGAAATCGATTTACTTCTATTAGATAATTATTTACCAGATGGAATTGGTACAGACTTATTGCCGAAAATCCATGCTGACTTTCCAAACGTTGACGTCATTATGGTTACAGCGGCGAATGAAAACTATATGTTAGAAAAAGCAATTCGAAATGGCGTAAGCAACTACCTTATAAAACCAGTCACGTTAGAAAAATTTGTTCGAACCATTGAAGACTATAAAAGAAAAAAGCAATTATTACATAGTAACAATGAAGTGAATCAAACACTCATCGATAACTTCTTCGGTATTTCGCAAACGCAAGACATGAAAAACTTACCGACAGGTGTGGACCCGTTAACACTGCAAAAGGTGAAAGGCATTATAAAAGGATTCGAAGAGGGAATTACAATAGAAGAAATGGGAGAACAAATGGGGGCTTCCAGAACAACCGCAAGAAGGTACTTAGAATACTTAGTAGCGACAAACGAATGTACAGTAGAGTACACATACGGCATTATCGGACGACCAGAACGAAAATATCGAATAGGACGAGGATTATGAAAAAACGATTATTACTATGTATATGGATCATGACAGGAGTACTAGCTGGTTGTTCCGTAGAAAAAACGCACACGAATAAAGTGGACATAGAAGAAGTAGAAATCGTTGCGCCAAACGTTCAAGGAGCGGGATGGGACTTAACGGCACGAGCGATGCAAAAAACGCTGGCAGAAGAAAAAATCTTCACAAAACCAATCACTGTCACAAACAAAGTAGGTGGCAGCGGTGATGTCGGATGGAAATATACGAAACAAAAAGGCGGTCACGTACTCGCGATTAACTCAAGCTTACTCATAACGAACAACCTACTAGGCCACAGTAAACTAACATATAAAGACTTCACCCCGCTCGCGCTACTTGCATCGGACTGGGAAGTCGTTGTCGTATCAAAAGAATCAAACATAGAAAACGCAAAACAACTAATGGAACAACTAAAACAAGACAAGAAAAATTTCAAAATCGGTGTTGCCCCAGGCCTAGGAAATGACGATCACCTATCCTTCGTACAAGTAAGTAAAGCATTTGGCATAAACCCTGCCGAACTACAATTCTTCGTCTACGAAAACAAAGAAAAAATCATAAACGCCCTAACGAACAAACAAATAGGCGCCGCAACAATGACCCTATCCGAAGCCGAAAAACAATACAAATCCGGCAAAATAAAAATACTAGCCGTATCCGCACCAAAACGGCTAGACCGACTACCAGAAATCCCAACGTGGAAAGAACAAGGAATCGACGTTGTCTTCCAGCACTGGAAAGGGATTATGGGCCCGAAAGATATGACAGAGGAAGAGGTTGCTTATTGGGATAGTATTATTAAAAAGATGGTGGAGAGTGATAGTTGGAAGGGGATTTTGAGGGAGCGGGGTTGGAATTCTTATTATAAGGATAGTGGGGAGACTAGGGGGTTTTTGGAGGAGAGTTATGAGTGGTATGGAGAGATGGTTGGTGGAGATAGAGGAGATAAGTAATTTTGGTGTTTTGTATTTATAAAATATCGATAGCATTCTTAGTATATTTATTTAGAATTTTAAATAGAGATTAAGCTTTTTTAGTAGGGTTTAATGGGAAGATTACTAAAGAAGAGGATTTCGTTTTCTATGGACGGTTCTGTTGCAAAGTTTCCGAAGACATAAAGAGATAGGGAATATTGTGGATCAGTTTTATGAAACTATTAATAATTCATATAATGCGTTATATGTCGAAAAAATGAAGTTTGATTGAGGACTTCGTTTTTGTTTGTAATTACCCTGAAGTTTTTGCAACAGAACCAACCTTGTTATTCCTTGTCATGTCTGTATACACAAGGTGTTATTATTGATTAATTATACAGACATAACAACACATTTATACTGTTTCTTAATGTATGTAAGCAAATGATTGATCAAATATAGTCAAAACTGATAAAATTTATGTAAATTACATACAAGGAGGGCTTGCATGATTACAATAGCCAATACAAACGGTGAACTCGTATTAAGCAAAGATGAGAATGGTTATGCAGAAGTACTTGAGGACTTTCAGGATGCTTCTTCCATTACAATCGTCACGTATAATATCTCCTCTTATAAAGATGATTTATTAAGCAATTTACATCAATTAAGCTCTGATAAAGAAGTTATGGTTATTACCAAAGTCCCAAGCCGTTGGGAGTATTACCGCAATGATTATAAGAAAGAAGAAGCTCTTAAACAAATGGAACAATATTGTTCCAGACTGGATCCGGGTAATTTTTCTTGCCACCTCAGTACTTTTTTTAACCAGAAGAATCATGCCAAAATTATTATGACCGAAAACATTGCATATATCGGTTCTCAAAATTTCTCTGATGAAAGTAGAAACAACTTTGAAAGTGGCATCATTATCCGAGACTCAGATGTCATTATGCAAATTCGTGAACAGATGGTAAAAGAAATACTTGATGCTTCAATTCCATTCAGTTCATCATATTATTATCTCCATCAAGAGGAACTTCTTTATTGGCTAGAGGAATGTAAACGAATTGTACAAGAATTTGATGGTGATTTATTCACTGATGCAGAAGTTGGATACGGTTTATATGTTGAAATACTTAGTGATAGTGCAGCTCTTAAAGAAGAAGATTGGGAGAATATAATTCAATATCATGAAGAGATTTTTTCCATCGTAGAATACATTGAATCAAACAATAGCAGAACACTCGATTTGTCAGCGGTATTAACTCTTCAAGAACTAAAATTAAAGTTAGCAGTTATTAAAACAGAACTTGCTGCTCTTGCTAATTTTAATCCAAATGTAATTCAAACTGCAGAGGAAGATTATCGTTATTATGGTGCGGAGCCAGAAGAAGTAGAAGAGGCTTTACAAGCAGCAATGAATAAAATAGCTGAACAGAAGTCTGAAATTATGGATAGAATGCGTAACAAAACAGATGAGATTAAGGGCGCTCTACAACACATACCATCTTTGTTAGAGCAGCTCATTGACTCACTTAAAAATCACAAATTCTATACAAACTGTGATGAAATTAATAATACTGGCTTATCAAGTGAGATTATTCAAGATAGAGACTAAGTCATATCATTACATAAAATATAAATCTTCATGAATCTTACAAGTAACTTCCGTGTTCTTCATCTGAACACGGAAGTTACAAGTTATTTTAAACATTACTTGTCACCCTTCATGAAGTTTGAGACAGATTCACAACCCTTTGAGACAAAAGCTGCTACGAACCCTTTTATTTTAATGAAAAATATTCATGAAATTTGAGACGGAATTTTTATGAAGAAAATTAAGGAATAATAAGGATGTATAACTAACAAATTAATATGCAACTTCTCGACATAGATTCAGTGTTATCGATGGAGAAAGTTTGTACAAAAAAGTTTATCGAAAAGTATTAATTTTGATAAACTTTTTTAGTTATTAAAACAGTACCTTGATTACTGGAAAGTAAAAAATACAAGATATTTTGTCAAGATTGCTTTTAAGAATTAATAATATTGCCCTAATAGTGTTTATATAATCCACCTAAATCAATAATAGTGTAAGTTTTTTATTGGGATTAAAAATAACCTCCACTCTATCTTCAAAATAAACTCCTTTCTCTTGGAATAATGAATATATTGATTCTAAAGTTATTGTTGTATGAGGATTTTTATAATTAGTTGGAGATGTGGTTTCAATGTGCGTGCCTTCTATGTAATCCATTATGATAAACTCATACCCTGATTGAGTCTCGTATTCATAAAAATTCGGTATATATTGTATCAATTTTTTATGTTTTTGAATCTCTTGATACATTTTTTTCTGAATTTAAATATGGATTCATTCTTTTTAAGGCAGTATTTACTGACTTAATTTCGTTTTCAAGAAATGTTTTGTGACCTCGTAGGACTTCCATATAAACTACTTTGTTAATAAATAATTTTACATCTTCATGTCTAGCTAATCTGTTAAGCGTTTTATTAAGCACTTTTTCTAAGTAAGGGTCTTTGAATAGTATGTTTGAATCCAAAAAAATGTTCACTAGTTCACCTCTGGTTGTTCGTTGTATAAAAGACAGATTGACTGCTCTATATTACGCTTTGTATAAAAATATCTATGTATATTATAAAAATGACAATATATTAGAAATTTTCTCGTGTGGTATTTCTAATATACATAAGTTGATTTGTAATTTACGTTTCTTTTGACATTAAAATATATTTGTATATTTTTATATATGGTAAACTATTAGGTGTATAATAAGTTAAAATAATACAGCATAAGGAATGGTTTAGATGTTTATGTATCAACTTTTAATGGAATACAAAAAACGGTTTGGATTCAAAAATATGTTTCTCCAAAATATAAAGATGAACAAGTGGATTATTCTATACTTATTAGTTGCTATTGGTCTTCCGATTGTCTATCTTTATCTAGTTTATTTAAATTTCAGTTTTTGGATGTTAACTATATGTGTTGTTATGTACATTCTGCTACTGTATATATGGGGAGAACAATACAAAAAGAGAACGTTTAAGTTAGACCTTTCAGAATCTCTTGGATATAATGTTCGTCCATTTAGAAAAATGTTACAAGAGGAATTTTCGATTACAACTGATGAGCAATTGCTAAGATTAGATGAAATTATAAAAAGAAAGATAGCGGCTGAAGAATACAATCGAAAGGTTCCTCTGGTAGAGGTTGTACGACAATTATCTGTTGCAATTCCAATTACAGGTTTACTGTCTTATGCTTTTTTTGAAATAAGGAATGGAAAGGGAGAACATGCATCTGCATTGATAGCGGTTTATATAGTATGTATTGGTATTGTGTGGACGGTAGGCGGATTCTTGAAGCAATTGAGAGAATTTGGTTCTAGTTCCTATTTACATGATATTTCCTTTCTTATTCAACTCGTTTTACTGGAGAGTTCTATACAAGAAAATCTTGAGAAGGAAAAGACAGAAGAGATTTATAATGCAGAATCATTACCGTCTCGAAAACATAAGAAATAGTGAATTTTTCACGATGAAAAGCTCCGAATTTGGGGCTTTTTTATTACATTTTCGAATTTGGGGATTCCTGTATATTTATTTTACGGTTCTAGCTAAAGCTTCTTTTTTCGAATGGAGTAGGATTAGAAGTAAGGTTCTAATTATTTGTAGTATTATACTTTTTGTTAATATATATGATGTTTTGAAAATTAAGAAATAATAGATAGGAATTTATTGTATAATTATCATAAACAATGAGACAGAGGTGGTATTCTTGACGAGACATATCAATGCTACAGTCTTTCAAATGAAAAAAATAATGAAGGACATAAGGAATTATAATAAAGAATGGCGATATATCGACGCTTTCCAGCGATTCGTAAGTGTATTAAATGATTGTGCAATAAAGTTAGAGTTGCCAGAATTCCAATTTGAATCTTTCCACTTCTCGAATACTGGAAAGACTATTAATGATATCGGTTATGATTCTTTAATTAATCATATTAATCTTTTAGAAGAAATGATACCAAATTTAACTAGCTATAAAACTGAAAAAGAAAATAAAAATGATTCCCAAAAGACTCCGTCGGAATCGATAAAAAACCGAGTCTTTATTGTACATGGAAGGGATAGAACAGCCTTATTAGAAACGGAAGGGATTTTAAATAGAGCTGGACTTGAACCTATTGTTTTAAACAGAATGGCAAACGGTGGATTGACTCTAATCGAAAAATTTGAAAAGTATTCGGATGTAAAATACGCTATTATTTTGTTAACTCCAGATGATATCGGAGCGTTGTATGAGAATGTTCCTTTGGAGTCTTTAAATTTAAAATTTCGTGCAAGACAAAATGTGGTTTTTGAACTAGGTTTCTTTAGTGGAAAACTTGGTCGTTTAAACGTTTGTTGTTTACATAAATCTACTGTAGAACTTCCTACTGATATTCATGGATTAGCTTACTTACCTTATAATGAGTCAGTTGAAGAAGTTGAATTTTCCCTTTTGAAAGAGCTTAAAGAGGCAGAAATTGAAGTGCAAACTTTTTAGTTGAAAATATACAGACTATCGGAAGCGGGGAATAACATGGCTTTTCAAACACCTATCACAATTAAAGAAGTAATTGAAAATATTCACAGAAAGAAATACCTTTTACCAGCGATTCAGCGGGAATTTGTTTGGGGAACAGACCAAATTGAAAGATTATTTGATTCGTTAATGCAAGGCTATCCTGTAGGTTCATTCTTATTTTGGGATGTAAAGAAGGAGAAGAGTAAAGAATTTCAGTTTTATGAATTTATTAGAAGTTATCATGAGAAAAACAATCGTCACAATCCTTTAGCTAGTATTAATGGAGAAGAAGATATTATCGCAATCTTAGATGGACAACAAAGATTAACATCTATGTATATTGCGTTAAAAGGTACATATTCTTATAAGTTGCCAAGAATGAGAAGAGAAAATCCACTGGCTTACCCTGAAAAACATTTATATATAGATTTATTAGGACCATCACAGGATTTTGATACTGTTTATGATTTTAGATTTTTAACTAGTGAAGAAGCAAATGCTACATACGAAGATGCGTATTGGTTTAAAGTTTCGGATATCCTAAATATTAATGAACAATTTGAAGTGAACCAGTATTTAATTGAAAATGGATTAAGTTCCATCGAAAAGGAAAAAGCGTTGTTTGCAAATCAAACGTTATTTAAGTTGTATAAAGCGATTAATGAAACGCCAAGTATTAACTATTATTTAGAAAAAGAGCAGAAGCTTGATAAAGTGTTAAATATCTTTATTCGAGTAAATAGTGGAGGGACAACTTTAAGTTATTCAGATTTATTGTTATCAATTGCCACAGCTCAATGGAAAAATAAGGATGCTAGACAGGAGATTACAAAGTTTGTTGATGAAATAAATCAAATTGGAAATGGTTTTAACTTTGATAAGGACTTTGTTCTTAAAGCATGCTTAGTTCTCTGTGATTTTAAGGATATTGCATTCAAGGTGGATAATTTTAATGCGGAAACAATGCAAAAAATTGAACAGAACTGGGATAATATTAAAGACGCTATTAGATTGGCTGTTACTTTGGTTTCGAGTTTTGGATATAGCCATGATACTTTAACTTCAAATAATGCAATAATTCCTATTGCTTATTATTTATTGAAGAAGGGTATCCCTCATAGCTATATTCAGTCAAAACATTATCAAGATGACCGAGAACTTGTTAGTAAGTGGTTAATTTTAGGGTTGTTAAAACGAGTATTCAGTGGACAACCTGATAATGTCTTAAGACCCCTAAGAAGAATTATTGCTGCAAATTACATTGAGTTTCCACTACAAATAATTATTGATGAATTTAAAGGTGGCGCAAAGTCCTTTTCATTTAATGAGGATGAGATTGAGCACTTGTTAACCTATGAATACGGTCAAAAGCATACATTCTCAATTTTAGCCTTGTTGTATCCAAATTTAGATTTTAGAAATAAGTTTCATTTAGACCATATTTTCGCAAAGAGTTTATTTGTTAAAAGAAACTTAACTAAAAAGGGAATCCCGCAAAGTAAGATGGAAGTATATTTAGATTTTTGTAATTCAATTATGAACCTACAGTTATTAGAGGACATTCCTAATATAGAGAAATCTAATATGGAATTTGAAGAATGGCTTAACGAAATATATAAGGACACTGTATCGAAGAGAGAGTATATGAATAAACATTACATTCCAGATGTTAGTTTAGATTTTACAGACTTTGAAGAGTTTGTAGAAAAGAGAAAAGAATTACTACAAGAAAAAATAAAGTCAATGATTTAGAGTCGTTGTATATCAATTCATTAATGTTAGTTGGATATAGAGTCAATTCAATTGGACCCATTTGAAAAGAAGCTCTTAAAGGGATTTGTAAGTAACTAAATTTGATTTAGATTTTAGGAAGACCAAGTGTATGGATTTTTGCATTTGGTCTTTTATATTGCAGTGTTAGTAAAATAGTTTTTATTTTATATGTTTTTTATGAAAACGGTGATAAATATGACTACCAACTTTTCATTTTTCCGTGGGAAATGGGATGTACTTGCTAACTTGGGAGAGACAGCGGAGAGAATAGTATTAAAGCACTTAAACAATCTATTCTCTCCAAATCCTTTCGAGGTGAACTTGGAACTAATGACTTAAGTGAAGAAAACGCTATTGAATTGTTAAAAGAAGTTCTGCAAGAACAGGCTGTCAAAACATCATAAGGGCTGTTTTGTTTTTTAGTCTATAAAGATAGGGCCGTTCTGTAAGTAATTGAAGAACGGCTAATCGTATTATTAAGGATTCACTAATAGTTCAGCGCTTTAAGCAACTAAACAAGGTCTGTTTCTTCTGTTACAACTTCAACTTGAGTTGTATAGTGTTCAGGGAAAGTTTCCCAAAAATCGGTGATAGCAGTGACGTATTTCTCGAAAGATGTTTTGTCTTGTCGTAGAACGATTTCTGTATTTGTTGTTAATTCACGTTCTATTAATAAGATTTTTTCATTTTGCTGATATTCTTCTAATTCTTTTGAATCCAGCGAATTAATATATGCTCGTTCTTCCTCTTTGCTTTTAGGTTCATCGTAGTAAAAAAAGCGAGTAGATTCATTTGCAAAGATATCTTTATTCTTACGATACAAGCTTTTAGCTGAATTCCCATCCCCGTGCTTATAGGTATTAGATATTTTGTTTAATTCATCTATTGTTGACCATGAAGGAGTTTCTCCAAATGGATAATTCAATTTTTTAAATAAAATTTTAATAGCTCCAAATGTTGTAGCAAAATTCGGCATATCCTCTTGTGTACGGACATTACTTAAACGATGATTTAATTCTTTGTATAAGAGTTTACGTATTTGTTGTTCGAATACTTGGTAAAGGTTTACGAGTGATGAAAAATGGAATTGATACTTCATTAATAAATCTTGTTCTAAACGGAAATTTGCTTCGCTACCAATTTCAGCGTAGTCTATATCGATAGGATTGCTATATTGATTTACCTGTTCGTTATATACCTCTTCCTGATATTGTTCGAACCGTTCTGATAAGTTGCTGTAGAGTAATTCATTAGTAGCGTTATAGTTGCTCTGCATTTTTTTATATAAAGCAATATGTGATTTTTTTTCCCAATCATTAAACCATATGGAAATGGTCTGTATCTCCATTTTAGGAGTTTCTACCTGTTTGTGAATACAGTGTTGGCACTTTCGGCAATTACAAGTACAATCAGTCATAAATATTTATCCCTCATTCCAATTTATTTGTTGATATTACTTATAGTAATTATATCTTATAAGAAGCGATGATGATTAATTTTAAACATATTACATTACGCAAGTGAAATGACTTAATGAAGACATTCAATTCAATTTGGGTGTCTTTTCTTTTTCTTTTGTTCTAAAGTGAGAGCTTTTCCTTTGTAAAATATGGACTGCCAGTGTTGTCCCAGAAGTGTAGCCTCATACATTGTACATATAGGAATTGATTAATGTATGTTTTTATTTAGGGATAAAACCCCTTTTATAGTAAATGATGTTAATGGGAATGAAAGGGTGATTTTATTGAAAGAGCAAGAAGAGTCACATATTGAATCAATTCAATATGTGTACGACAAGGAATTTGAAGAGCAATGGAAAGCGTACTATTTCAGTTTGGTGAAGAAAGAGTTATATCAACTGATGGAGGATGTTGGACAGCATGAAGAAAACTTAATTGAAGTTCGGAACTTAAAAAAATATTTTCCTATTAAAAAGGGGCTATTCGGCAGAAAAACAGAGCAATTAAAAGTAGTCGATGACTTAAGCTTCACAATTAAAAAAGGTGAAACATTCGGATTAGTAGGCGAATCAGGCTGCGGAAAATCAACGACAGGAAGAAGCATCATTCGTTTACATGATGTCACTTCAGGTAACGTTTTATTCGACGGAAAAGACATCGCAAGTTTAAAGGAAAGTGAACTAAAAGAATATAGAAAACGAATGCAAATCATTTTCCAAGATCCATATGCATCATTAAACCCGGCAATGAACGTATTCCAAATTATTAGCGAACCAATGAACATTCACGGCTCTTACGAAAAAGAAGAACAAAAAGAAATCATTTTAGACCTGCTCAAAAAGGTAGGCTTAAAAGAAGAACACTTATATCGCTATCCGCACGAATTTAGTGGAGGCCAAAGACAGCGCATCAGCATCGCGCGCGCACTATCTGTAAAACCAGATTTCATCCTATGTGACGAACCAATCTCAGCACTAGATGTTTCAGTCCAAGCGCAAGTCGTAAACATGCTGCAAGACATTCAAGAAGAAACAGGCGTCACATACTTATTCATCGCACATGACCTATCCATGGTAAGACACATATCAGACCGAATCGGAGTCATGTACTTAGGAAACATAGTAGAAATTGCCGACAGCGAAGATCTATATACAAAACCGGCACATCCATACACACAAGCACTACTCTCATCCATGCCAGAACCAGATCCAACAAACATAGGCAAAGAACGGATCATCCTAGAGGGAGAAGTACCAAGCCCACTCAACTCACCATCCGGCTGCAAATTCAGAACGCGCTGCAAATTCGCCACTGAAAAATGCGCACAGGAAGTACCGAAGATGGTGGAGATTGCGAAGGGGCATCAGGTGGCTTGTCATTTGTTTTAGAGTGGGGGAAAGCATCGGGGGGAACCTGGTGCTTTTTTGTTTTGGGATGGGGAGTGGATGTAGGAGGGATTGGTTTGTTACATAAATTAGGAATGAAGGTGATGATGGTTTTTTTGTATAAAACTTTATGTTATGTGTAATTTATTTGGTTTAATGGTAAAAAATACATATTATTGAATAACTTTAATTCCCAACAAAAAGAAAGTTTTTATTTGTATATAAAGTAGTGAAGTTTGGAAGGAGGTTAATATGATGTTTAATGAAAAATATAGTGAATGGAATAGCCTAGCGGCCCTTTGTTATTCATACAATTTAGATGCATTTAAGGAGGCTAAAAAGATAATAAGAGATGAATATTTAGCGATGGATGTTATTCAAGAGTCTATTATTAAAGTATTGAATAACTGGTATAGATTTGATGATTCGAAAATTTTTTGGCCTTGGTATAAAACGATTATTAAAAATACAGCATTGAATATGCTTGAGAAAAAGAAAAGAGAGATTCCTCAGGACGATGCTGAAATCATACATTTTCCTTTGATTGATATGGATAAGGGGTATAATGCTTATTTGTTGAATATGGAATTTTGGGAAAATATACGTGGTGTACTTACTGATAAGCAATATTTATTGGTTTTACTTCGATACAAAAAGGATATGGATTATCAACAGGTAGCTGATTCTTTAAATATTAATGTTGGCACTGTCAAAAGCGGTTTGCACGATGCACATCAAAAGTTAAAGCGTGTTTTTGCTAAATAATAATAGAAGTAAATGTATGTAGGAGGATTAGAAGTTATGAATAAAGATGAGGGACTTCAAAATAAAAAAATTGAGGAAGAAAATAGCGTTACGGAGATGTTTAATCAAAGAGTAATGAAAGCCATTGAGGAACAGCGTGAAAAATTTGTTTCTGAGTTTGATACTTTGAAATTAAAGGCCATGGGTAGGGTAACAAAACCTGCAATTCCATTTAAAACAATAGTTACTGATGGAACTCATATTACACACTTCAAAATGATCCTACGAAAAAAAAATATTTCCTCGGATGATCTTATAAAAAAAGCAGCAGAAGTTGTGGAAAATGCTGTTGATTGGAGAGAATCAAACGGTGAGCGGAGAGGATTAATGTTTGGAAGAATTCAAAGTGGGAAAACAAACTCATTAATTGCCTCATTAGCAATGTCTGCTGATAATGGATATAAATGTTTCATTGTTTTGACATCGGATAATCTTTGGTTATATCAGCAAACAATAAGTAGGTTGAGGCAATCTCTTCCTGGAATTACAGTGGTAGGAAAGGAGGAGTGGGCAGATAATACTGATAGCATTAAGAATAAACTACAACTTAACGGTGTAGTCTTTGTTTCCACTAAGAATGTAACAAACCTAAAAAAGTTAACAAAAACTATAATTAACACAAAAGCTGATACACAACCAACTATAATTTTCGATGATGAAGCAGATCAAGCTAGTTTAAATACAAATATAGGAAAGGAAGAGGATGATCCAAGCAAAATTAATGCGTTAATTAGTGAATTAAGAAAAAATTTTCGTATAAAAACATATGTTCAGGTTACGGCCACACCGCAAGCACTCTTTTTGCAAGGTTTAGCTAGTTTGTATAGACCCGAATTCACAGTTTTATTGGAACCTGGAGAGGGATACATTGGTGGAGATATTTTTTTTGATGGGGAAGAAAGTAAATTACTATCGATTGTCTCTAATGATGAAATTGACATGCTTACTTCAGATAATCTAAATCTACCAGAGGGTTTAAAATACTCTATTTGTTGGTTTTATATTGGGGCAACGATTCAACTCCTTAGGTTTGAAGGGACGAGCTTTTCTTTTTTATGTCATGTTAGTTTGAAAAAAAAGCATCATGAAAATGTGAGGCAGATAATCCGAAATTTCACGGATCAAATAGCTAGAAGTTTATATATTGATGAAAGAACGCCTGAAACTGAGCGAACTATGCTATTATTTCGCAAAGCATACAATGAGATCTTGATAGAAGCTGTAGATGTGCCTTCATTTGCAGAAATTATAGATAAACTAAAATTCATTATTTCTAGTACAGATATTCAGGTGCTTAATACTGATAGTTCGAGTGGGGAACCAAGATACGATAATATATACAATATCTTAATAGGAGGTGCAAAGTTAGGAAGGGGGGTAACTATTGAACGATTGCTAGTTACCTATTACGGCAGACAAACTAAGAAACCTCAAATGGATACGGTTTTACAACATGCTCGAATGTATGGATATCGTTCGCGGGATTTAGCTGTAAGTCGTGTTTTTTTACCACAGCAATTAGCTGATAGATTTCGTCTAATTTATGAATCGGAAACTAACTTAAGAGAGGTTATTAATAAACATAAAGAAGAAGGATTAAGAAGCATATGGTTGTCGGGTTTTAGACCAACTAGATTAAATGTACTTGATCCTAATGAAATTGGGGCATTTGCTGCAGGAAGTGCGTACTTTCCTCACAAGCCATTATATAAAAAAAAGGAAGTAGCTAATAGTACACAAATACTTGATGCGTTACTTGAACCCTATTTTAACGATGGACATATTGAAGTATCAATCGATTTGTTTTCTGAATTATTAAAACATACAAAGACTGACCCTAATTCACCTGGTTTATGGAGAGAAGAAAGGATATGCTTGGCTTTGGAAAAGCTTAAAGAAAATTATAGCAGTGCTTATTTGTCTGTGAAAATAGATCGTAATCTTTCACAGGTAGATAATCTAAAAAATGTTTATACAAGTACGGATCTAAATACAATTCCTGATGATTTACCGACGTTACTTATGCTTCGACAAAATGGGGAAAAGTGGGACGGCCAAAAGTTTTGGATTCCTGTCTTTCGTTTCCCTGAGGGTAACTATGCTTTTATGTTTAATATATCATGAGGAGGAGAATATGAGAGCTTCGGATTATAAGGATATTTTTGATCTATTAAGCCCTTCCGCTGATAAAGCTGAATACACGATGAAACAAATCATAAACAATTTTTTTGTAGGAAAAAACTATTTAAACAATCTTTGTTTGTTGCTAAGGTACTCTCAAGGGTCGTTTCTTCAAGCTGGAAGGTCTACTAAAGGAATATTATTAGAATACTTTGCATCTGAAAAATTGTATTTAAATGGAAAGGGAACTAGATATGATTGGGCGGTGATAACATGCTTGGATCCTATGTTGAATAGTTTATTTCCTGTTCTTGCAGAAGGAATTAGAGATAGATGTGTCAATAATTTAATGTCTGATCCAAGAGATATATTAGAATATATTCTAGAGTGGCAGGAGTTGCTAGCTTTTGCTCCATCTCTAACAGAAAAGCAGTTGCAAGGTTTATGGGGGGAATTGAGTTTTATATTAGATACAAAGTCACCAGAAAAAGCCATATTAGTTTGGGAAGGGCCTAATAAAAAGAAGTTTGACTTCAGTAATAATAAGGTTGATATTGAGGTTAAAACGTCCTTAAATAGACATATTCACACATTTTCGGATGAACAGCTCCAGACCAATTTATGTTCATCCAGTAGATATGTATATTCTCTTTATCTTGAAGAGGATTTGTCGGGAGGCAAAAGCATAAGCGACTTAGTGAATGAAATTAGAAGTGTTTTATCCCGTGCGGAACTATTTGAAAGGAAATTGTTAGCGTATGGGTATCGAGAAACTTCCGAACAATATGAAAAAAAATTTTCAATTAAATCGACTAAGTTAGTTAAGGTATCTGATATCCCTAAAGTACATTTGAAAGATCTTGGAGTGTTTGATCTAAAATATCAATCCGATCTTACCTTTTGTATAGATCAAACTAATAAAAATGAGGCACTTCTTAAATTAATACAGTTTTAGTATGTATTTATTAATTTTGAGAATGTAGTATTTGAATAGGGGCCTTTGGGGAAACGGGCTCCTTTTTAACGTGCTGTTACTTTTGAAAGGAACACTTTTAATGTGTTTTTTTTGAAAGATGATAGTTTTTATTTTAAATGATATCGGGTGTAAATTATTCTATAATAATAAAAAAGACCTTAGATAGAGGTTTTTCTAATTTGGTATGTCTTGTATAAGAATGAATACGGTAAGTATATTATTTCTTGATAGCAAGATGAAAAATTATTTTACTTTAGACGTGAATGTATTCAAATCTAGTAAACTTTCTTTACATATATAAACGTTTGTTCTATTATAAACATATGTATATGTTTATGTTTAGCATTAATTTATTTCAAAGGGGAATTGAGTAAAATGGATTGTTTGAAGTTGGCCGTTCAAGAAGTTGAAAATTTAAATCCTGGTGAGATGTTTTTGATTAAGGATTTATTTAAAGGTTATGAATGGAATCGATTAGCTATTGGTGATAGACGCTCGCTAGGCTCATTATTTTTGCATGAAGTAAAATATGGAGAGCTAAATGAAAAAATAGAAATCGGGATTAAAAGTAGTGCAAATCAGCAACAATATAAGAAAAAATAGTATGTTAATCGATAAATTATTTATGTAAAATGGATTGTTATTTGGAGTTGAGAATATTGAATAATAAAAAACCTACAGTTATTGATATGTTTTGTGGTTGCGGTGGTTTATCAAGGGGATTTATGGATGCAGGTTATGATGTTTTACTAGGCATTGATAATAATGAGCCTGCTTTAAAGAGTTTTAAGGAAAATCATAATGGGGCTATTGCTATGAATGGAGATCTATTTCAAGGATCTACTATATTAGAAATGGCGCATCTTACAGATAATAAAAGTATCGACTTAATAATTGGTGGTCCTCCTTGTCAAGGTTTCTCATTGACTGGAAAACGTAATGAAAATGATGAGCGTAATACGCTGTTTGAGGCTATGGTAAATGCTGTTGCATTTTTTCAACCTAAAGCGTTTGTATTAGAAAATGTACCTGGCTTAGCCACTTTATATAAAGGAAAAGCGAAGGAAGCTATTATGAAGGAATTTGAAACTTTAGGATATACAATAACTTCTAAAGTTTTATATGCTCCTGACTATGGAATTCCGCAAATAAGAAAACGTTTATTTTTTGTTGGATTATCAAATGGTATGGAATTTGAATTTCCAGAACCGGTTCTTACTCCAGAAAATTATGTAACATGTGAAGATGCAATCGGTGATTTACATGATTTTGAACAGGATTTAGGCACAGATATTAGTGAATATTTAAATCCGCCTAAAACAGTGTATCAAAAACAAATGAGAAAGTATGCTAAAAACTTATATAATCATGTAGGGACAAAGCATACACCTGAAGTAATTAATGTCATCTCTCAAGTTCCAGAAGGAGGAAATCATAAAGATTTACCGCCTGGTGTAGGAGAGAGTAGAAAGTTTAATGAAGCTTGGACTCGTTATCATAGCCAAAAGCCTTCAAAGACTATTGATACAGGGCATCGGAATCATTTTCACTATAAATATAATAGAGTACCGACAGTTAGAGAAAATGCTCGATTACAATCGTTTCCAGATGACTTTGAATTTTTAGGTAACAAAACAGAACAATATAAGCAAGTTGGTAATGCCGTGCCCCCATTATTAGGATATCACTTAGGCATACAACTAAAAAAATATTTGAATATAGATGGAGAATAGCAATGAGTCAGTATAATTTAATAGATATTTTTGCTGGTTGTGGAGGACTTTCTGAAGGATTTGAAAAAAAAGCTAATTTTAACATGGTAGCTGCTGTAGAATGGGAAAAACCTCAAGTGCAAAATCTTATAAATAGATTAGTAACAAAATGGAAGATAGAAGATGCTGACAAAAGAGTACTGAGATTCGATATTCAACGAACTGAAGAGTTATTTAATGGCTGGATCAATGATCCGAATTATGGAACCCATGAAGGGCTAGATAAATTGCTAAAGGGAAAGTCATTAGATTTAATAATTGGAGGTCCTCCTTGTCAAGCATACTCAGTAGCAGGTAGAATACGTGATGAAAATGGTATGAGAGATGACTATAGAAATTATTTATTCGAGAGTTATTTAGAGATTGTAAGGAAGTATCAACCAAAATTATTTGTCTTTGAGAATGTACCTGGAATATTAAGTGCTAAACCTGGAGGTACACCTGTTACAGAGCTTATGCAGAATGCCATTGAACAATCTGGATATGAAATAGTTGATGACCTGAAAAATTATGCGCAAATAGATTTATCGGAATATGGTGTTCCACAGAAAAGAAAACGTGTAATCATTATCGGTCTAAGAAAGGATTTGTATCCAGATGCGCAAAAACTTCTAAAATCATTCTATGTGGAACATCTTCCAAAATATAAAGAATCTACTCAAACGGTGAATGACACAATTAAAGATTTACCTAAATTATTACCTTTAGATAAAGAAATCAAAGTTAATGGTAAAAAAAATTCGCATTCTTTAAATTATGAAATTCCAAATCATTTACCGAGATTTCATAGTAAACGGGACATTGGAATTTTTAAACTATTAGCTGAAGATATTGAAAATGGTCAATATAAATATACGTCTAGTGAAGCGCTAAAACAGCTTTACACTCAAATTACAGGGAAAAATTCAAATGTTCATAAGTACCATGTATTGCGATGGGATAAGCCTAGTAATACCATTCCAGCTCATCTTTATAAAGATGGTTTAAGACATATACATCCTGATTCTACTCAGGCGCGTACAATTACTGTACGTGAAGCTGCTAGATTACAGACCTTTGATGATGACTATGAGTTTATATCTAGTGCAGGAGATAATTATAAAATGATTGGAAATGCAGTTCCGCCTAAATTTTCCGAGAAGTTAGCTGAAGCTATCGAAGTGTTATTATAGATAGTTTTCTAGGGAAGCTTTTAATAGCTTCTCTTTTTTTGTGTTAAAATATGTTAAATTATTATATGAGGAGAGAGCTTACACTTAAGGAAGAAATGAATTACATACACAGGAGGTAAACTATGACATATTATTTGAAGAAATTAGGGCACCAAGAATTAGGAAGCATTACAGAACCAGGTAATAGGGCATCGAGAGGAAGGTATATATATATATCTAAAGATAAAAGAGTTCTTTCTTTTTTTCCGCCATTGTCTAAATATGTGAAGAATGACTCATCTTTATTACCAATTATCCCTCTATACACAAAAAATAAGGAAAAAATTTATTGTAATTACATTTACCATAATGATAAATATAATGGAAGTACTGCAGTAAGGCCGAGGGATGAGTATAGAATATATTCTAATAATGCCCTAGAAATGTCTCAGTATTTTTTTGAAGCTGGGGATATTATTGCGTTGAAAAAAGAGGAAATTATAGAAAAAACAAGTCAAACTGTGTATTATCTAGAGATAATAAAGCCTATTGAATCTGCATTTTATCAAAAATGTAAAGACATTATTGATGCTAGCGATATGCGTCGTAACAATGCAATTTATGAGGGTGTTTTGGATGAAATGGAAGCAAAGATTGAGAAACTATCTACAACTCCTTTACAAGTAGTTGTAGATAGTAGTGTTACTGATAAAATTAAAAATTCTGAAAAGCAAATTGAAGACTTATTTAATGCTAATAGTTTTAGAGATTTTACTATGGTAGCATACCAGGGGAAATGTGCGGTAACGAGAAGTGTTATTAAGTGTAATAATTTTCTCAATTTAGAAGCTGCACATATAAAACCTAAAAGTCATGATGGATCGTACCGACCTAATAATGGATTGGCTTTAAGTAGGGATATTCACTGGGCTTTTGATAAAGGATTTTTCACGTTAAATGATGATTATACGTTAAAAGTACATCCTTCAATTGAAAGTGATTTTTTACAAAATTATAATGGAAAGCAAATTTACATTCCTGAAGAGGACTTTTTTAAGCCTTCAATTGAAAGTATTCATTATCATAGAGATAATGTCTTTGGACTTTTTCTAACATCAGGTAAATTATAAAAAAGGTTTCTATTTGTAATAGTTACATATATTGTTTTAAGTAAAGTAGAGTGGTTGTAATATTATATCGCTCTACTTTATTATGTTATTAGCTTTTTAATTAAAGTTAACTAGAAGGGGGTAGATGCATGCTTAGTTGCGCTTTTTTAATACTGTCTACTTGACAGGGGTCACTGCATAATTCTAGGCTCGTTCTTTTATAAAAGGAAAGCTTTTTCACTGAGAGCGTAACGGAGTGATACGTCCAAAGCACTGGTTTATCAAGAATGGCTTTCACCTAAAGTTACTTCTGCAAATAAAAAGTTGTTTATTACCATTTTAACAACAATTATATCTCCAAACTGATAACAAGTATAATTATACTCATATGGCTGAACTGTAGCCCAATCGAGCAATAATCTAGGTTCTTCGCCATCCCTTTCTAAAACCAATAGCCTTCCTTCATAAACCCTACTCCCAAGCTCAGGAAGTGGTTCATTAGTAATATCAAAAGGAATTGAAAATTTATTAATTTCTTCATCTGTCATGTCGTTAATAAAGGAGTATTCTACCTTAGCTGAATCGGCTGCTATTCCATCCTCATCAATATAATACCCTTCAGAAATATCCCAAACTGAATGTCCAATAGCTAATTTAATCAGCATTCTTAAAATGTTGTCGTGAAACTCGTCTTTTACGTTATCCGCTTCGATAACTTGCTTTATTTTGCTTACCAATTTAACATTTCTCACATTCTCCATTCTAGAATTTACCTCTTCGGAGAACGTATATTCTGAACCATAATGCTTTTGCTTAAGTAATTGAATCAGAAGAGCCAATAATTCTTCATCAGATGAATAAGAATTATTACATGTTAAACAGGCTGATACAGTTGAAAGATTTTCAGGAAAGGGGCGATTTAGAAACACTTTTGAAGGAATATGCTCCCTTGTACTTGATTCCTCCCCACAATATATACATTCTGTATAAGAGCTTTTCGAATACACAACTCTATGGCGTAATCTCTCGTCGCCAAGGTATTTTTCAACTTTCAAAGTACATCCCCCTTAATTTGTAAAATAGAAGTATATGTCTACTGAAAAACATCCCCCGTTAATACTACCATAAATTTCATATTATCGAACAACTTAAAACTCACCGTTCCTCTAAATTCAGTTATAGAAAGATGTTAGCTCCTTGTATCACAAGGTACACTTTTTGCAATGTACTTTACGAAACGATCGAATAAGGGTTCTGATAGTCTCATATGGTATCGGATTCACTTTTGGAACGTATCATAATTTGAAACAACCTTTTGATACACATCTGATAAGATAAGAGTATCAAATAACAAGGTGTAATAAATCATGGATAACAAAGATTTCGGATATGTACGAGTAAAAGGAGATACATTATATATTCATTAGATAGACTAGGTCGTAACAAAGAATAGAAGAAAAACCAAACGGAGGAAAATCCCATGCCAACCTACAACAAACTAATCCGAAACAAAATCCCACAAATAATAAAATCCAACGGAAAAACACCATTAACAAGAATCCTAAACGAAGATGAATACATAAAAGAACTATGCAAGAAAACACAAGAAGAACTAACAGAATACATCGAAGCGAAAACAAAACCCGATAAACTAGAAGAACTATCCGACCTCTTAGAACTAATCAACGCCCTAGCCGAACACGAAGGCACAACACTAGAAGAAATCGATACAATCCGTAAAAAGAAAGCAGAAGAACGAGGCGGCTTCTCAGATCGAGTCTTCCTAATCGAAGTAACCGACACCAAGCACCTCCTATACCCCTTGCAAGCCCCTACGAAGTAATAAATCACTAAGAAAAAACACAACAAAACAAAAACACCAACAAACACCGTAGTAGTAGTCAAAAAAAAATTTGAAATAACACGCCAAAAACCTGGCCCTCCTTCCTATATATAGTACAAAGAAGAATTTTTACTTTTGAATGAGGACGGGAGGAATTGGGATGGCGGTGTATCGTACAGTGCAGGTGAATTTTTGGCAGGATGATTTTGTTTTGGATTTGACGCCGGAAGAGCGGTATTTTTATGTTTATTTGTTAACTTGTTCGAAGACGACGCAGTGCGGGATTTTTCCGTTTCCGAAGCGGTTAGCTGAGATGGAGACTGGTTATAACAGGGGGACTGTTGATAAGTTAGTGCAGCGCTTCATTGATTATGGGAAGATTCTTTATGATGCGGAGACGAAGGAGTTATTTATTTTAAATTGGCTTCGTTATAATCCGGTGACGAATACGAATGTGGAGAAGTGTGTGCTTCGTGAGCTGAAGAGTGTGAAGAATAAGGAGTTTGTACATATGTTTCTTCAGAAGTGCGTAGAGGAGGAGCTGAATGTTCCGATGCTTTTAGCTCATTTCGGTATGCCGGGTGATTTGGCTGTGGATGATGTCGGGCCAGTTTGTGAGGAGACAGAGGAAGAAGAGGTTATAGAGGAAGAGACGGGAAGTCGCGTGTTTTCTTTTTATGAGCAACATTTTGGTAGTTTGTCTCCTCATACTGTGGAGGAACTGAGTGCGTGGATGGAAGATTTGTCAGAGGAGCTTGTGCTGAAGGCTCTTCAAATTGCGTTTGAGAATAATAAGCGAACGGTTGCTTATGTGAAGGGGATTTTGCGTGGGTGGCACGGGAAAGGGTTTACGAAAGTATCTGAGGTTGAGGCAGATACGGCTCAGTTTAGGAAGAAGGAGTCGTCTGTTAGTAGCGGGGAGACGGAGGAGTTTTTGACGAGGTGCGAGGAGTGGGAGAAGAATGCGCTGTCAGAGGAAGAGTTGCAGCGGTTCTTAACTGAACGCGGGTGGCGTCCATGAGTATTCAAAATGTGGAGGCGGAAAAGACGGTGTTAGGTTCTCTTTTAATTGATGGAGAGCTTATTAAGGAGTGCCGTTTGACGGAGCATTATTTTTCTATGCCGGTGCATAAGTCTATATTTCGGTTAATGCGAAAAATTGAAGATGAAGGGCAACCAATTGATCTTGTGACGCTCGTTTCTAGGATGAATCCAAATTTTTTGGAGAATATCGGGGGGATGGAGTATTTTATAGCGTTAATAGAGGGTGTGCCTACAACTGCCAACTTCTCTTATTATGAGGGGCTTGTTCGAGGTGCATGGAAAATGTATCAGGCTGGCGTTCTTGGGCGCAAGATGGGAGAGCGTCTTATTGCGGAGAAGAATGAGAAAATTATTGGTGAGACGATTACGGCGCTTTGTGAGTTAGAGGAAAAGGACTATGTATGTGAGTTTGATTTGAAGGATGCTTTAGTTGGTTTGTATGAAGAGCTTCATCAAGATACGAAAGAGAATACTGGTATTGAGACTGGTTATACATCGTTAAATAAGATGACGTGCGGATTGCAGGAAGGGGATTTTGTCGTTCTTGGAGCGCGTCCTTCTATGGGGAAAACGGCGTTTGCGTTAAATATTGCACTGCATGCGGCGAAGTCTGGAACGGCAGTTGGATTGTTTTCGTTAGAGATGAGTAGTAAGCAACTGTTAAAAAGGATGGCGTCTTGCGCGGGCGAAGTGTCAGGAGGTAGGCTGAAAAATCCGAAGCATCGTTTTACGATAGAGGACTGGGAAAAGGTGAGTAAGGCGTTCGCGGAGATTGGTGAGTTGCCTCTTGAGATTTATGATAAAGCCGGTGTTACGATGCAGGATATTTGGATGCAGACTCGTAAGTTAAAGAGGAAGCACGGGGATAAAAAGCTGTTAGTTATTGTAGATTATTTACAGCTTATTACGGGCGATCCAAAGCATAAGGGCAATCGATTTCAAGAGATTAGTGAAATTTCACGTAAGCTTAAGTTGTTAGCGCGTGATTTAAATGTTTGTATAGTAGCATTGTCGCAATTGTCTCGTTCCGTAGAGTCACGTCAAGATAAGCGTCCGCTTTTATCAGATTTAAGAGAGACAGGGCAAATTGAGCAAGATGCGGATGTCATTATGCTTATGTATCGTGAAGATTATTACGATAAGGAAACGGTGCATAAGGAGATGACGGAGATCCATGTGGCGAAGCATCGGAATGGGCCTGTGGGTAGTTTTAAGCTGAGATTTTTGAAGGAGTTTGGGCGGTTTGTGGAGAGTGGATAATAAAATAGAAGAAGGCATATAAAAAGGTAAAGGAGTGGTTACGGTTGACAAAAGTAGGTCGTTTATCCCGCTATTTGTGGGCAGTAAAACTCCCACCTCAAAATTCGGCTGGAGCAAAGGAGTTAGGTGGGAGATCAACTGCCCGTAAACGCCCGATTGGTTCAACTAATAATCAGTGGGGGATGAACAAAACCCCCACTGATTAAAGTTTCACTTTATATGAGCAAGAGAAGCAAGAAGAAATAGATAAAGCTCTTTCTGCAGCTGGAATGCTCTTTAAGGGAATGAGTATAGAAGAAGTAGCTAAGAAATTAGATGTAAGAATTGAGAAGGTGAAAGAGTGGGAGAAGCGTTTATCCCATTAAAAGGGAGCAATGTTTAGTGTTGCTTCTTTTTTATTTCTTGTGTGACATAATGCGACAAAATTTGAGTCGTAACTTTGTTAAGATGTGCTTGGGAATCTTACTTTATATGTAATGGAAGGTAGTTGAATATAAAAAAGTTAAGGACACTTGTTTGAGGGAGTGCTGTGGTATTCAGTTTAGTAGTCTGTCATAGTAAGACAGGTGATTCTGTAACAGGGAAAGGCGGGGATACATACGAGTATACGGTTGCGGCGTTTGGAGTATGAAACTGATTGTTGCTAGTTGGATAAAAATAGTAACGGAGACTTTGGAGCAAGTATATGGGATAATGTCGCCGGAAATTTGCTGTAGGTAAAACACAAATAGGAATGAAGTAAGGAGCGGGTATTGAAAATGAAACGTACAACAGAATTTGTATTAGGACTTATTGGTGGTATTTTCGGTATTTTATGCGCATTTATTGCGTTATTTATTGGTGGGCTTGGTTCTGCTTTAGATGCGGATGGAGCGAATACACTTATCGGTTTAGGATGGGGAAGTGTTCTTCTCTCTATATTAGGAATTTGTGGATCTGTTGTAGTGAAGAATAGAGCCAAGCTTGGCGGTGCGATGATGACAATCGCTGCAGTTGGTGGATTAATTTGTATTTCTTTCTTTTATATTTTACCGGCGGTTCTCCTGTTGATTGGCGGGCTAATGGGAATTTTGCGTAAAGAGAAAGTGCTAGTTTCTGCATAATAACGTGGAACTGTTACATGCCATTCAGCTAGTCTATGTAAAATAATAGGTTGAAAATCTAAATACCCGACTATTATATGAAATAATAGTCGGGTATTTGTTTTTTCTAATGAACTGCAGATGTGTGTAGTTACCTATTCTATATTCTTCTTATAATTAGGCCTCAACAAACTCTTAAAATCCATCTCAGCAATCAACACACTTAACAATATAAGCGTCGCCCCTAAATACCCTTTTCCTGTGAGCGTTTCGCCTGTGAAAACGAAGGCAAATCCTGCCGAAAAGACAGGTTCTAATGAAAAGATAAGTCCCGTATGTGTAGGCGTCGTGTATTGCTGGGCGATAACTTGCACGATGAATGCGACTGCGGTGCAAAATATGCTTAAGGCTAATATGATTAGCCATGAGTTGATCGTGCTAGGAAGTTTTGGGGTTTCCATCACTAATGAAAAAATAAGACTAAATAGGCCGACGAAACCGAGTTGTATGACCCCGAGCGCAATCGAGTTCACATGTTTTGTTACGTTTCCAGTAATGATGACATGAATGGCATAAAATAAAGCAGATAGTATGCAAAATATATCGCCGTTACCGATCTTGAATTCGCTAGTTAATGTTAATAAGCCGATTCCTATTATCGTTAAAATGATTCCTAATATAACTTTCTTTTCAGGAATGTGTTTTAAAAATATAGCTGATAATATCGGAATAAAAATGACTGTGAGACATAATAAGAAACCAGCATTAGAGACACTAGTATACTTTGTACCGAATGTCGCGAAAATGTAAACGATAAATAAAACGGAAGCTAGTATAAAAGCATATTTTACAGTTTTAAAATCGACTTTGAATAAATGTTTGTAAAATATTAAACCTGATAAAAGAAAGGCAATAATAAATCGTAATGCGATTAAATTATATTCTTCTATGCCATCAAGTCCAAGCTTTGTAAGTAGGATGGATGCACCCCAAAAAAATGTAACTAGTAGTAGCATTAAATCAGCTTTTAATTGTATTTTCATTTCTAGTCCCTCGTTATGTATAATTTATGATTCCATACCCCTATCCCCATTGTTTATTTTAATATTAATTCTGAATATTTGTAACGGAAATTTATCGACGTTTTATTCTATAGTTACGTACGAATTAACGTTATCTACCGCAAAAACATTAGCGAAGTTAAATCCAAACATGACGTTCATTTACGTATCTGGTAGCGGCACAGATAGTACAGAATCAGGACGTACGATATGGGCGAGAGTGAAGGAAAGAACGGAAAATGAATTGTTGCGTTTACCTTTTAAAGCTGCGTATATGTTTAGACCAGGATTGATCATTCCGGCAAATGGTGTGAAATCAAAAACGAAACTGTACCAATTGATGTACGATGTGATGAAGCCGTTTAACCCTCTTTTGAAGCGATTCGGCAGTGTTATAACTTCTGAACAATTAGGAAGAGCGATGGTGCGAGTTGGGAAAGATGGATATTCTCATTCAATCATTGAAAGTGCGGATTTGAAGAAGATTGGTAAATAATAGTGTTTATATAAAAGCCCAGTTTAGAAGGTTTTTTTTCTATGTAAAATTTCATTTGTTTTGTTTACATAATATCTTTACAATCATTTGATAAAATAAAGTTAACTGCGTATTGTGAGGGTGGGTGGTTATCCCTTCTTTCTATTTGGAAGGAAAGGGGGTGATAATATGGAGTTTTTGTTTGATCTTGTAAAAGAATTTGTGAAAGCGACTGTGCGCGAAGTTTCAGCGTATTTTTTGTGGAAGCAGTTCCTGGATAAGGACAACAAAAAACCCACTCCGCGCCGTCACAAGCAAAAGGGTGGGTTCCGCAAAAAGAAATAACTTATAATAACCACCACCCTAAGCCGTAGCAGTTAGGGAAGAGATGTTAGCGCATCTCTTCTTTTAATATACGCAATTCCATTCGATGTCATACTTAAATAGTATTCTACCGAAAATATATCATATTCTTATTTTATGGTCAATTTGATTACATGATCTAAAAGTTGTAATACTATTCCTTTTCAAACTGAAAAATATCCCGGTTAATAAGTTGGTGGAGATACCTATCCATTTCAGCAGCAGAAACGCTTCTTTCATTTTTAAACCACCACGCACTTAATGAGGTGATTGCCCCTGAATAAAATTCAATGATTAAATCATTGGACATCGTATGATTTTTACACAGTTGATTTAACGCTTCTATTTCTTGTTTTCTCGTTTCATGACTTAAATACTGTGTCCGGTTAATAAATTGTTCATCAGACATTTGCGTTTCTAATATTTTACCGATTTCTTCATGATGTAGAAATTGTTCCATTACTTGAAATGGTTTACTTAATCGATCTGAAATCGGTATTTCAGCAATCATCTTGCCATAGCGTTTAAATCCAAATGCTAATAAAGCATCTTTATCTTCAAAATGTTTATAAAAAGTTGTTCGGTGTACCATCGCAAGGTCACAAATTTGGTTAATCGTGATGGTACTATATTTCTGTTTTGATTGCGTCATTAATTCAAATAAGGAATCCCAAAGTAATTTATGTGTACGTCTAATACGTAAATCAAGCTGTTTTTCATTATCGTTCATCTACAATTCTCCTTTTTTGTAGATTAAATATACAATGGCTTTAAATTGATTCTCCCTTTTTAATCTACATATGTATATTATATTACATGTGTTCCGGTGTATTTAAATTTTTTTAAGTAAGAAACAGGAGGAGAATCTGTAAATGAATATGACAACAAAGAGCCCCACAAGTGGCAAAGTTGATACTTCTAATATGAAACATACCCCGATTTTAATCGCATTACTTTTAGGGACAATGGTTGCATTATTAAACGAAACATTACTTGGTAATGCGTTAACTGTATTAATGAAAGAATTCGACGTAACAGCTTCAACTATTCAATGGCTGTCTACAGCTTACATGTTAGTGGTTGGGGTTTTAGTACCAATTACAGCTTTACTTCAGCAATGGCTCACAACGAGACAAATGTTCTTGATCGCTATGGTAACGTTTTTAGTCGGTACATTAATTGCGGGATTCGCACCGACATTTTCTATTTTATTAGTTGGCCGTATCGTCCAAGCTGTAGCGACGGGGTTAATTTCACCGTTATTAATGAATACGATTTTACTTATTTGTCCGCCTGAAAAACGTGGTGCCACAATGGGATTAATCGCACTTGTGATGATGTCTGCTCCTGCAATTGGTCCTACATTATCTGGAGTAATTGTGGATTCATTAAATTGGCGCTGGTTATTCTATATTGTTATTCCTATCGTGATCATTTCAATTATGATTGGGATGAAGTACATTCAAAATGTTTCAGAGTTAACAAGGCCAAAAGTGGATTATCCATCTATTCTTTTATCGACATTAGGATTCGGCGGGCTTGTGTATAGCTTTAGTGCATCGGGTGATTTAGGATGGTCTGATGCGAAAGTGTATGGCACTTTACTTGTTGGGCTTATATCACTATGTATTTTTGTCGTTCGACAATTAAAAATCGAGAATCCAATTTTAGAATTACGTGCATTTAAAGTTCCGATGTTTACAATATCAGTTGGATTAATCGTCATTGTGATGATGTCGTTATTTTCAACGATGACTTTATTACCGATGTTCTTGCAAACAGTTTTACTCGTTACAGCATTTAAATCAGGACTAATAATGCTTCCAGGAAGTATTATTAGCGCCATAATGGGACCAATCGCAGGTAAACTATTTGATAAATTTAGCCCGAAAGTTGTTATCGTTCCCGGTATTGTGTTAGTAGGTATTGCAATGTTCTTATTTAAAGGCATTACTCCTGATACATCAATGGTACAAATTATTGTCATGCATAGCGTATTAATGGTCGGGCTCATGTTTGTAATGACAGCACAAACATATGGATTAAATCAATTAACACCAGATTTATATCCGCACGGAACAGCACTGTTTAATACGTTACAGCAAGTAGCTGGCGCAATTGGTACAGCTATCTTTATTTCGAAAATGTCTTCAGGAACAACTAAGTATATGGAAAGCTCAGCAAATCCAATGGATCCAGTAGAGAAGTTAAACGGTTTAACATCGGGATTCCAGGGTGCATTTACACTAGGTTTAATCTTTATCATTGTTGCGTTTATCGTATCGTTGTTTTTAAAAGAAGAGAAAAAGGGAGTAAAGGCAACGAGGGTTTTACAGAACGAAAATTAAGGTTCATATTAAAAAGACATCTTTACAAGATAAAGATGTCTTTTTACATTTCTTTCGTAATATCATACTGCAACAACTGCCGTTGATCATAAAACTTCTCAAAAACGATGCCCATTACATAGAAGAACAACAGACCGAAGCAAATGTGAATGAGCGTAAAGGTAGCTCCGAATGAAGAAAATTCATAGACCATAATCGGTAATTTCGCAGTTGTCCAAACACCTAAGAAAAATACGATGTACCTAATGCTGGCGCCTTTTTTTAATAGTAGTGCTGCAATTGGAAAGGCAACATAGAGGGGACCAGCTGCAATTCCGCCTAATAATAGAGAGAATAATATTCCATATATGCCGGACTTTTCTCCCATGTATTTCATTAGTGTTTCTTTCTTCACCCACTGATCAAGTAACCCTACAAATATTAGGACAGGGGGGAGTAGAAACAACATATCTAAAATGCTATTCCCCGTTAATTGTAATGCGCTCCATCCTAAAGATTGGTTTATAAAAGTTAGAATGATAAGTCCAATCAGCAAAATGAAAAAGAAGCGATATCTTTTTAGTTCCTTCATACCATCACCACCCAAATGATATATGAGAATAGGAGTGACATGAGTAATGCAGATGCATTACGAGCGTAAGCAAAGCTTCGTCCGAATATCTTTTGTTCCATAGGCAAGGTTGTAATTCCTACTGACATTAGTGTAGACATGAGTGCCGCAACTTGAGGAAGACCCGCGCCGTGCTGTACTAACGTATTACCAAGTGGGAACACGATAAAGCTTGGGATAAGTGCCACAGATCCGAGTAGTGCTGAATAAATAATACCTAAAAATCCAGACTGTTCTCCAATGATGGAAGAGATGAAGGACGGCGTTAAGATAGAAAGTGATAGTCCAACGAAAAGCATAATGGAGAGCATGGCAGGGAGAAGGTTTTGAAATATTTTCCATGATTTTAATAGGGCAAATTTCGTTTTATTCCGATCCTTCATAAAAGAAATCCCCGTAAGAATAATGGCCAAAGTGTAAAGGATAGCGCCATTAATCATGATTAGATTCCTTTAAGTCTTTATATTTGTTTAAGAAAAAGGTTAAGTTTTTCATTTTTTCCTCAATATCTATTTGAAAATCTGCTAATTGTTCTTTGCCGGTCTTAGTAATTTTGTACATCTTTCTCGGTTTATCTGGAACGGATGTACTTACATAAGATTCAATAGCGCCTTCGTTTTCTAATTTCTTCAGCGTGCGGTAAAGGATGGCACTATCAATTGGATTGACCGGAAGTTCTTCTTCACATTTCTGAAGTAGCTGTCCGCCATAGTTATCACCTTCTGCTAAAAATAACAAAAGAAATGCACCTGTATGTCTTCCTGTATGTTTCATGAATATACCTCCTAGAATGAATTAGAATATATACTGTTAATGACAGTATACTGTTGTTAACAGTATATGGTGCATGAAGTGCTATGTCAATTTAAAAATGTTACTGAGGGGAAATGGCAATTCATGTTTTAATCTTGTTAAATAACAAAATAAAAGCCTACTGTTTTCTTGTGACAGTGGCTTTCATAGTTGGTAAACTACTATATTACGCTTAGGGAATCTCGCCTTTTGATAGTAACACATATATGTTAGCCCTATATTGAGAAATAAAAAAAAGACACTCTCAAGAGTGCCTCTTATTAGCAGCCGAATCCGCCGCCCCAACAGCTAGCTCCAACGATGATTAATAAGATAAAGAGCACAACAAGTAAGGCGAATCCACCGCCAAAACCACAGCCTCCACCACAACTACCACCATAGCCTCCACAACTACCACCATAGCCCATATTAACTCCTCCTTCCATAAAGTCCATATATTAATGGATTTATATCACTTTATGTTTTTACGGATAAACTTGAGCAGGTCCTTTTGAAAAAATAAAAGTACTCGGTATTTTAAAAGAGTTGACGAACTTATTTTTGTCACGAGTATTCCGCTTATTACATATGGTATTTTATTCTGTGCATTGGGGGAAAGGAGATCGTTATGGCTAATTCTGAGATGATATTACGTTTACTTACGGATTTAAAGATTGAGCAGCAAGCTTTAAAAGAACAGCTGGAGAAAATGCAAACAGCTTTGAGTATTCTTGAAGAAAAACCAACTATTCCTGAAGAGAAATCAACTACTCTTCAAGAGAAACCAGTTGTTACAAAGCAACGTGGACATTCTGGGTTTCCAACATCTTTTCGTGATTGGAGAGCATCTTCTCAAAAGAACTAAGGAATCCTATTATAGTGAGTTATACAAAATCATAAATGAAAAAGTACAGTCTACTGTAGTTAATACAGAGGCTGTACTTTTTGTTATGTTAGTATAAGTTGTGATAGGCGGTTTATCTATTTTGTAGAAAAGCCACTTTTACATTTTCTTTTGACTATTCCACTTTTAATTCGATCCCTTTATCCAGCATATCTCCATTAATTTTTAACGTTAATCCTTGCGTGTTTTTCGGTACATTTAATGAATCGGCAGAGCGTATTGATATGTATACATCAGAAGAATCTCCATGGGTGGGAAGTTCTTTTTGAGAATCCTTGTTGCTAAGTTCATCATTTTTTGTTTCTTTAGAAGTCTCCTGTTCGTTTTTCGTGTCAATGCTAGATGTATCATGTGAACTGCGAGCTGATAATCCAAATAAGAATGTGCTACATAATAATGATGTTACTAACTTTTTGTTCATAGTTTGTTCCTCCGAAATAAAAGTACTTTCATGGGTGCCATAATGATTTAATAAATCTATATTTTTCTTTATATGTATTAAATGTTACATTTTATTATATTTATTTTGGGATAAAAAGGAAACTTGATACAAATAAACAAGACACTTTGCAGTGTCTTGTTTATTTAAGTTATGCGCATTACTTAATAAGACGTTAGTTACTCATCCTGAACATGAGTAACTATGTAAGATGGTTTAATTATAACATTTTAACCAGTAATGGGTCTATATGGAATTCTCAATAGTTGTTTTTAATTATTCAGAATGATACATGTGGTGAAAGGTATATATAACTAGCCTTGTAATGAGTTTCTACTATATTTGAAATTGAAATATAAATGAAAAGAAAAGACACCCATATAAGAGTGTCTTTTCCGATAGTTTTTTAGCAGAAGCAAGAAGCTCCAACAATGATCAATAAAATAAACAATACAACTAGTAAAGCAAAGCCGCCGCCACAATTACTACTACAACTACCACCAAATCCCATAATAGTTCCTCCTTTAATAAGAGGGGAAAACAAGGGGTCACTCATGTATTTTAACGGATTCAAATTACTTTATGTTTTTTACGCAATAATTGAGCAGGTCCTTTTGAAAATAAAGAAAAGACACCCTAAGGTGCCTTTCTCCGACTTGAACCATCTTAATTTTAATAATATTGGACTCCCGTCCGAATATTATTTTACCATGTTAAGTAATGTTGGTCATTGAGAAAAAAGAAAAAGCTCTATAAGGGGTATCACCACACGACTAGCCAGCACTCACACCTAAAAACAGGAGGGGGAAGAATGAAAAATGTACATAGATGGTTAAATTATTTTGGTTTTATATGTGTGTGCATGTCTAGCTTCGGTTTTGTTGCTCGTTGGATTTTTCGTGATGTGATTGCACTCGATCAATTACTTGTTTTGAGTATAGGAATTATTATTTTAATAACAGCGTTTTTTGTAAAACGTTGCAGTAAAGAGTTACGTGGTGATAAAGGTCAATCGCCCTAAATGTAGTTTTAGAATTTCGCAATCGGAGCATATTGTTGAAAAAGGCTTATTGAATAATGACAGTTTATTTTAAGAAAGTAAATCGATAATATAGTAAATAATACTTTCCTTGATCCTGTACTATGGTACAGGGTTTATACTTTATATGAGGTGAGATAGAGGCAATATCTTATTATCGAAACTTTAATAGATTCAGAAAAGAAAGCAGAAGAATATTTATAAAAATAATAAATTGTAAAGGTGGAAGAATAATGGAAGATTGTTGTAGTAACCTTAAAGGAATAAAAATTGAAAATAATGGTCATTGTCCATCATGTAAAAATAAAGCTAAGAATGTAAAGTTGATTACACTAAAATCATTGCTTAAACCATCTGCATTAGAAACATTAAATGCTAAAGAAAATCACTATTTTTGTTCAAACGAAGATTGTGATGTAGTCTATTTTGATACGAATAGTAAAAAATACTTTGTATCTGACATAAAGATAGCTGTAAATCAAAAAGATGACTCAGCAACTACACCAATTTGTTATTGTTTTGATTGGACAAAAGAAAAAATCAAACAATATGTAGAAAATGGATTTACTCCTAATCCAGTAGAGCATATTCGCGAAAACATAAGAGAAAATCGATGTGGTTGTGAAGTAAACAATCCACAAGGTAGTTGTTGTTTAGGCAATGTTACAACTTATATTAGAAAAATGTCATAAGGAACTTAAATGTTGCTTTTTTTCACCAAAATACTTGGGGGTATTTCAAAATCTCAAGTCGATGGGCATGTGACGTTGCCTCATGCTCAACAAGCTAGTTAGGGTATGTTAAGTAAACCTTATGGATTTGTATATCTCATCCATCCACTTTCCGATTGTTTCGCTTTATACTTCCCATAAGACAGAAGCTTCATTGCCGAGCGATTGGCCGCATGAAAAACCAAGTTTAGCTTCAATTCTTCTTCCATTTCACTGGGATAGGTGGTAGATTCATAAACATAATAACCCGCCATGATACAGGGGATTACTTGCTCCGGTTCAAATCCATAAGCAGTTGCATCATCCACAACCAAATCAATGATGCATCGGTTTCCATCTTTAACTTTTTTCTGGAGTAATTTTTTTACCGATCCTGGTACTAATTCTAATATTTTATCCTTCATGTCAGTCACCTCATCTTTTATCATGTCCAGATAGCCTGGGGATATGTGTCAAACAGAATGAAGTTCCAACCGTAATTGCACTGGTTTAACAAGATCTTAAGGACTATATCACCCTAAAAGAGAAAATGGATTTAAATAAAAGAAACCCCGATTGTCTGCGGGGCTCCTAAGGGTAATCGTCAAGTAATGACGTACTCGACTAATTAACGATATCATGAATTTTTTGGTAAAAACACTGGTAAATGTGTCCAAATGAATGAGGGCATCATTTGGAACAAAAACGCTATTTTAATTTCAAACAAAAGAAAAGTCAGCAAAAGCTAACTGCTCGGTTCTCCAAGGGGGAACAAGGAGAAAGTAACTTAATTGGTTGTCTGCATTATTGACGGAATATTGAATTTTATTCAGGGGTCTATGTTATATGATTGATAAAAAATTCCTTTATTAGCAGTAAAACTCCGAGGAGAGACAAGACTTCAATTGAGAACCAAAACATGCTTTTTTGAGGGTTTTTAAATTCCATTATTATGGAAGAAAATAAAAAGGTTGCAATCATCATGATAATTAAGAGACGGATTATATCAGACATTAATAGCACTCCTAATATTTAATCAGTTTCATTATATAGTTATTTCCAATGAGATGGAATTTAAGAATTGTTTTATTGAAATTCGAACAAAAAAGGTCCTGTTGTCTCCAACAGAACCTTTTCTAAAATGGCAAAGAGTAACTCTTACCTTACTCTTCTGCTATATAATACACAAAACACGTATAGATTTGTAGAACAAGAAATTCCAATATAATTATTTGAATAAAGTGTTTAAAAGTATCTTGTCGGGGTTTAATATAAGGAATTAAATTACAAACGTTGATTTATCAATGGATATTAATGATGAACTAGAAAATGATAGTTAATAAAGAAATATTACAATAATGAAATATGAAATATTGCATATTCAATCAAAATAGAAATTTACAAGTAGAAAGCGAGGAATAACAATGGGGCTAGGAAACCATAGAACAGAAAATAGTTTGAGTGTAAATGACAGGTGTTCCGGGTTCTACTATTTATGCGAAGAATGTCATTGGGAATTCCATAGACACTTCGAAACAGTTAAATCACACGAGTATGTTACGGAGACACCTAAATATACAGAATTGATAGGATTATGGGAAGTATTGAATGATCCATTATCTATGAAAGAGTTCAAGGAACTTGTTTATAAAGGATTGGATTTAAAAAGAAATGTACAAAAATCATTTAATGAAGAAGAAATAGAAGCAAACAACAAACAATTAAAGTAGCGAATTCGCTGCTTTTTTATTTTACATAGAAAAAAGGAAACCGCAAAGGATCCTTTTTATATTAAGCTGCTTTATAATTTTTATTTTTAATCCTATTTCTAGTATCCATAAATGCGGCGAATGTCGCTATAGCACCACCTAAATCATAAACTTGGAATTTGTGGACAAAAGCAAGTCCTACAATGAAATTGTAGCTGTATATAAAGCATGTAATACCGAACAGCCATAACATGAACTTTAAATCTTTTAAGCTCAATCTATAATTCTTAATTTTTTTCCACATATGTATCAACTCCTATTGTTCTGAGGTTCTATAGTTTTTCTTGCAGATCTCTCGCATGTTTACGATAAAGAATAGAAAGAAGATAACAGCTGCGATGCCATTAACCCAGTAATACGTACGTCCCATCGTGAATCCATCATAGAAGGAATAGGCATTCCAAATTATAAGGATTATTGAGCAGATAGTAGAGATCATTAATGAGCCAAAACTTCTCATGCTTTTCACCTCGATTCGAAGTTTTAGAACTTTTCATACAATTATACATTTAAATAAAGAGATTTACAAAAGGAATTACCATAAGGAGGGGGTATGACTATACGCTCTAACGGGACAAACTGTTGGGAATTGTGAAGGAAACGGCGGTTCTAATGTGGATATCAATACGTTAAGTCAGGTGGATTCGATACTAACTCCTTAGATGAAGCTATTCAAGCTATGGTAGAACGAGGAATAAAAGGTAGCGTTAATGTTGATTCACTTTCTGGACTATGTTATATCCAAACCGATGCCCTACCTAATACAGAGTTAGATAAGATTACTTGGTGGGTGGATACTTGATCAGGTGGTAAATGGTGGTATGAATATATCAAAGTTAGATAATAGTTGAAGCCGTCCTTAATCGGGCGTTTTCAACTATTATCTAAATGCTTCTTTAGTTTTCTCTATTGTGTTCTGTTCCTCTTTTGTATTTGTAAATTCGATAACCATAACAGACAGTCCAAAACCTAAACAAACAGCCTTTATCTTGCTAATTCTCACAAGAACTTACACTTTTTCTCTATCTGTATTTAACCTAGAATACAAGATTCTTTCATTTTTATTCCTGGGTATATTTGAAAAACTGTATGTTTTTTATCTCAAATCAATTACATCTATAAATTTAAGGAAAACTCTGTTATAAGATGCATCAGTGCAAGTTATTAAATTCTTTATCGGATTTATGTCAGTTACAGTCACATATCTAGTAAGTAAATGACCATCTCTATAATAAGTAATCAATACCTTCTCTTCAGAAAGAAATGAACATAGTAACTTGTTTTCAATAATTTCTTGTTTGTCTTGGGTTAATGTAGGGCGCTCCACTTTTGTTTTTTTTTTAACAATCTTACCAATACCGATGAATTTCTTCGGTATTGAAGCGAATGGAGTCCGCTTAATCATTCCTATTTCTTTTGGCATATGTGTATAGTTCATGCTGTACATCTCCCTGATTGCTATAAATAATTGTATCATTATATCAATTTTTGAAGATGTTGGGATTATTTATATAATTATAAAATAAACATTTAGAGGTTTTTGACTCCTTATAAAATCAACCCAATTTAACTAAGTATGATTTATATATATAATTGAGTAATGAACATGAATCAATTATTGTCATAGATGTAAGCAACATTTATAATGCAAAAGAATTGCATTTACTTCTTAAAGAGAAGCTTGAGTTTCCTGATTTGTACGTGGAAAACTGGGATGCTTTTTGGGAGTATATTACAGGATTTGTGTGTCCTTTGCCAAACAAAATGATCTTCGAAGGATGGTCAAAGTTTGAAAAAAGGTTACCGAGAGATACAAAAATAATGAAAGAGTGTCTTCTTGATTATAATGAAGAGGATAGAAAGGATCCTGCATGAGCGTCTTTTTTATTAAAATTTATATTTTAAAGAGTTACCTAGAAGAGAACAAGCTATTAATTAACAAAAAAGAAAAGACACCCTAAGGTGCCTTTCTCCGACTTGAACCATCTTAATTTTAATAATATTGGACTCCCGTCCGAATATTATTTTACCATGTTAAGTTGTTTTTGGAAATATGCCATATCGATAATTACAATATACGTTTTAGTTTTTAAATTATTTATCTTTCTAAAAGTTGAAATTAATAAGAACCCCATAAATGATAAACCATTCCACTAACGAAAAATACTAATCCTAAAAACAAAACAATTAAAGCAAGTACTCCATTTTGATTATGTTCCATAAAATTAGCTCCTTTTAGATTTATTTTTATCCCGCTATTTGTGGGCAGTAAAACTCCCACCTCAAAATTCAGCTGGAACAAAGAAGTTAGGTGGGAGCCCTGCTGCCCGTAAAAACCTGATTGGTGAAGGCTAATACTCAGTGGGGGGATGAACAAAACCCCCCCACTGAGTAAAGTTTCACTTTATATACAAAAAAGCCTTTAGTCGTAATTATGGCTAAAGGCTTTGATCATTATACTTTTTAGTTTATAAAATTTGAAACTGAAAATGTACTAACTTGATAATGAAGCTTGGCTATTAGAATTGAAAAATTTTAGTTTTATTATAATTAATAGAAATGAGAGTAGTGTGAAAATGAATCCGCTCCAAATAAGCTGGTGAATACCTAAGTTTGAAATGAACCAGCCTCCAATAGTTGTTCCTAAAGTAATTCCGAGATTGGAGAACGAAACGAATAGACTATTACCAAATTCAGGTGCTTCTTTTGCTTCGCTTATTAACCATGTTTGACCAACAATTAATCCACCAGCATGTACGATTCCCCAAATGAATACGATAAAAATCATTGGAACAAGGTAGGAACCTAAATAATAAACCAATATGTAAACAATAGAATATAGGATAGGGAATAATATTACTGTATTTACTATACTTTTTTGCAGGAGACTACCAAATAAATGATTGCCTAAAATCATAACTATGCCAAATATGAATAGCATGATACTGATGAGAGATCCATTCATGGAAGTTACTTTGGCAAGGTACTCAGCGAAGTAACTGTATACGGAAAACATGGCTGCAAAAAGGAATGTGACGGTTAAAATATTCAACCATAATCCTGGTTTGCCGAGTATACGAATTTGTTTGCCGAAAGACATTTTTTCTTTAACAGGCATAGAAGGAAGTAGGATTAGTATTCCAATGAATGCAAGAGTGTTAACAAGCGCTCCGAATAAGAAAGCAATTTCGAGTGAAAATTGGTCTGCAAGGTAAGAGGTTAGTGGTACACCTAAAGCAAAGCCAACAGTAATTCCCATGAAAACTTTTGTAACCGCTTGACCGCTCTTTTCTGGAGGGACAAGTTTAGCAGCTGTTACAAGAGCAATTGAAAAGAAGAGTGGGTGAAGTGCTGCCGGTAAAATACGAAAAATAAGCATGATTTCAAATTGTGTTGTATAAGCGTAGATTATATTTGAAATAACAAATGCAAAAATTGCTGTTAATAAAATTATTTTGCGATTAATACTAGAGACGAGCAGAATTAAAAACGGACCAGAAATAGCAACAACTAGTGCAAATATACTTACTAAAAATCCAGCTTGTGTAGTTGAAATTCCAAATTTTTGAGTGATTTGTGGTAATACGCCGACAATACCCATCTCGGTAGTAATAATTCCGAACACACCTATTGCGAGTGTCAGAATAAGTAAAGGATTTACTTTTTTCATTTAGAAAACTCTCCATTCGTATCAGTATTTTGAAAGTAAATTCATTAACAAAGAAGCATTATTACAAGTATGATTGGATGCCAATATTATCAGGATTATGTAATTCGAAATACAATAACAGATATCTAAATAACTAGATATGATATGTTAAAAAAATTTCTCCTTTCGATGTTTCTTGCTTTTATAGGCAGTACAATTTTATAACAAAGTCATTGGATACCTGTAAAAAAGCAGAATGTGTGAAAACTAATAATCAATTAGTATGCTGATTAATTATTAGCTTTCATTTTATAATTCGTTTTGGACGTATTCAGAAAACTCTCGTATTGTTTTTTCATTTCGACGATAGTAGGTCCATTTTCCAATTCGGTCAGACTCTAGTAATCCTGCTTTTTTCATAGTTAATAAATAACTAGAAATAACCGATTGGGCTAAGCCAGTTTTAAGCTGGATATCTCCTACACATACGCCAACTTGAAAGTTAAGGTCTTGTTCTAGATAAGGTTTTTCATCGAAATGGTTTTCTGGATTTTTCAACCATGATAAAATTTGACATCTTGTTTCATTTGACAATGCTTTATAAATTAATAAAGGTTCCATAAGGATATTATATCTACTTTTATAGATTTGTAAATGGGTTTTAGTGATTTTAAGGGAAGAAGGTATATGTAGATTCCTTTAAATGTGGATGAGATGTTCTAGTAAGAGGGCTTTTTTCTGGATGTGAATTTATAAAAAGTTGCACCGTCATATTGCTTTAGAATATGATTGGTTAAAGAGTAGGTGATGAGTACATGCAGGAAACAAAACAATTCCCGCTTATATCTGGAAATCTCTCATTAGATTTAGTGAATACAGAGTTAGTTAGGCGTGGACAACGTTATGATTTATTAATAACAGATGAAGATGTATTAGAATGGCTACATGTAATAAAGGCTAATCTTCCTTTTTGGAATGAAAAAACACTTATAGGAATTCAAGAGCGAGTGAATCAAGTTACATCTAGCATATTAGAGGTAAGAGAAGTACTGAGAAAACAGTTTGAGGCAATTGCTGATCTGCACGAAATTTCTAATGATTTTATTGCGTATTTAGAAAAACAAATTGAGAAGGCACCATTTACATATAAAGTCATTGAACAGCGTCTAGTACCTATCCCAGCTGGAGAAATTGAGGATGTACTTGTATCGTTAATTGCATTTGATGCTTTAACGTTAATAGCAGAAAATAAGCTTATTTCTCTTAAAAGGTGTTCAAACCCCGACTGTGTTTTATTATTTATAGATAAAAGTGGAAAACGAAAATGGTGTTCTATGAAAATATGTGGGAACCGGAAAAAAGCAGCAAAATTTCAGGTTCGAAAATCTGAAGAGGTTTAGGAATCAGCTTATAGCAGTTGATTCTTTTTTTTTTGTATCTTTTAACTAACCTCTAAAATGAATATTTACAGGTTAGTTAATTCTGGTTATAATTATTGGTAAATAAAGTGAAACTTTAGTCAGTGGGATGTCCATCCCTGCGAATAGCGCGATAAAGGAGGAAAACGATGGATAATATAACAGCAGCTAAGCAGAAAGAGGCTCAACCAATAAGTGTACGATATTTTGCAAAAATGAAAGGGAAAGGGAGAAGTCCATTACAAGTAAATATAAAGGATTCTTTAACGGGACTACTGGGGGGATTTTTAACAATTCTCACCTTAACATATTTAACGAGTATAACTTCTACAGAATTACTAATGGCTCCATTTGGAGCGAGTTGTGTATTAGCGTTTGGAGTTTGGAATGCACCGCTATCTCAGCCGCGTAATATTATTGGAGGACATTTGATTTCAACTTTCATTGGTCTATCAATATATCATTTGTTTGGGAATGAATATTGGACAATTGCTTTAGCAGTCGGGGTGTCGATTGCTATTATGATGTTAACAAGAACAACGCATCCTCCGGCAGGGGCTGATCCAATTGTCGTTATTTTAGGAGCAAATAGTTGGAGTTATATAGTAACGCCGGTTTTAGTTGGTTCCGTTGTTATTGTAGTTATTGCTTTATTTATTAATAATATGAGTAGTAAAAGGAACTATCCAACTTTTTGGATATAGTTTGTAAAGTGAAAAACAATTTAAGTAAGTATTTTATTTTTTATATAGAAAAAGCCTTTAGTCGTAATTATGACCAAAGGCTTTCATTCTCATTCTTTTTAGTTTACAAAGAAAAGACACCCATATAAGAGTGTCTTTTCCGATAGTTTGTTTAGCAGAAGCAAGAAGCTCCAACTATGATTAATAAAATAAACAATACTACTAATAAAGCAAAGCCGCCAGAAAATCCACAGCCGCCACAACTACCACCAAATCCCATAATAGTTCCTCCTTTAATAAGAGGGGAAAACAAGGGGTCACTCATGTATTTTAACGGATTCAATTTACTTTATGTTTTTTACGCAATAATTGAGCAGGTCCTTTTGAAAATAAAAAAAAGACACATTAAGGTGCCTTTCTCCGACTGGATAACCGCATTTCGAAACTGGTGGATAACTTGCAAATAGTATGTATGCTTCGATTTATTTACAGATACCTAAGATTTATACATTCTTCATATAAGTCAGTACTTTTGATTACTAAACGTTCAATCATCATAAGATTTAGTTTATTGTTACCAACCACTCGCTCTAACATCCGCCTTCAACCACTGCACCCAATCCGAATCTTCTATTTTAAGCAAACTGAGCGAAACACCTTTCATATCTAAAGAAGTGAGAAGGGTACCAACCTTTACGAACTTCACATGTAAGCCTTCCAGCTCACATAAACGGCGAATGTCGTTTGCGAAAATGTATTGTTCCATTAATGGTGTCGCACCGAGTCCGTTAATGAGGATGGCGAAGTTGTCACCTTTTCTCCAGCGATAAATGCTTTTTAGTTTGTTCATAAGTTCGATCGCTAATATTTCAGAAGAGGATAGTGCTTCTTTGCGGTAACCTTTTTCGCCATGAATACCAACGCCGTAAAAGACTTCATCGTCGTTTAATGTGAATGAAGCTTTTCCTTGTACTGGATCATTTGCAGGTGAAAGAGCGACTCCTAATGTGTGTAAGTTTTGGATGACAGCTTGCCCAAGTGTTGTTAGTTCTTCTAAAGAATGACCGCTCTCAGCGGCCGCGCCTACTATTTTTTGAATGAAAACGGTGCCAGCTACGCCGCGTCTTCTTTTATTAAAAGAAGCATCATCTTCAATTGAAACGTCGTCATTTACGATGATGTGGTCAACCTGTCTTCCTTCTTCTTTGGCGATTTGTTCTGCCGCTAAAAAGTTTTCTACGTCATCTTTAAAGTTTTTTATGATGAATAAAATACTTTTATCTTTTGGCATGAGGCGAGTTGCCGCAATAATTTGTTCCACTGTAGGGGGAGTGAAGATACTGCCGTTTACTGCCGCCGTAAGCATTCCGTTTCCTACATAGCCAATATCAGCTGGTTCGTGTCCGCTACCACCGCCGCTTATAATAGCGACGTCTTGCTTCAGTCTTTCGATATCTTTTACATAAATGATGTTATTTGTTTCGTCGTAATTCACTTTGTCGTTATGTTCAAAATAAAAGCCATGCAGCATATCTTGAACAATATTTTCTACATCATTCATAATCTTTTTCATTGCTTTTGCCACCCTTTAATTACTTTGCTGATTGCTCCAGTAATAGTAGTAATTGATTGTTTATCATATTTTTCATGAGAGAAGACATAATGGACGGATCTACTTCACATTTACTTTCAATCCAATCTTTTATCGTCCCAACGAAGCCGTGACTATAAAAAGAGGCAATCGTATTTTTTGTCTCATTCGAAAGGCTGAATCCACAGCTCATCGATAGTTCATCAATAATCTTCATATATAAGTTTTTCGTATGCTCAAATAAATAGTGATTAAACGAGTTTTGCTCAATGACTTTAAATGCATTTCGGTAAAATTTTTGATTTTCGTAAAAGTAATCAAATAATAAATCAAAAATATTTTCCCATGTTTCATAATCAAGAAAGTCGATAATGTTTTCTTTCGTTTCTTCTCTATAAATCCAGCTTAATAGTTCAAATTTATCTTTAAAATGATAATAAAAAGTTTGCCTACGCATTTGACAGTGTAACATAATATCGCTCACTGATATTTTATGAAATGACTCTGTTTCCATTAAATGTTTCAATGAATTCGCGATTATCTTTTTAGAAATTATAGAAGAGGTCATCTTAATCATCCCTAGAATGTTAGTAATATGAAAATCCTACCTACAAATGAGAGCGGTGTCTTTAGACAGATTGTCCATTTTGTCCGTTTACTATAAAACGCTTTCATTTTAACATGAGTAGTAAGAAGAAGATTTCAAATATATCACAATATATTAAAGGAATTGAGGGAGAATCACAATGAAAAAGATTATAAATAAACCAGAAACATTAGTAATGGAAATGTGCAACGGAATGGTGATGGCTCATCCAGAGCTTGAGTTTTTGAAAAAATATAAAGTCATTAAGAAGAAAGAAATGAATGAAAATAAAGTAACGTTAATTAGTGGCGGTGGTAGTGGTCATGAGCCAGCGCATGCAGGATTAGTCGGAAAAGGAATGTTAGATGCGGCAGTGTGCGGAGATGTGTTTGCTTCGCCTTCACAAATTCAGGTATATCAAGCAATTAAAGAGACAGCGAGTAAAAAAGGTACGTTATTAATTATTAAAAATTACAGCGGCGATATTATGAATTTCAAAAACGGAGCGCATTTAGCGACGGAAGATGGAATTGAAGTAGATTACGTAAAAGTGGACGATGATATTGCAGTAGAAGATAGCCTGTACACAGTAGGACGCCGCGGCGTTGCGGGCGTTATTCTCGTTCATAAAATTGCCGGTGCAGCAGCGGAAGCAGGTATGGATTTAGGAGCGGTGAAAGCTGTAGCGGAAAAAGCAGCGGCTAACGTGCGCACAATCGGTTTAGCGTTAACGTCTTGTACAGTTCCAGCGAGCGGATCACCTACTTTCACACTTGCGGAAGATGAAATGGAATACGGCGTAGGTATTCACGGTGAACCAGGAATTAAGCGTGAAAAAATGTTGTCAGCAGATGAATTAGCTAACCGTATGACAAATGATTTAATGAAAGATTTAGGAGTAAAAGACGGCGAAGAAATTGCACTTCTAGTAAATGGTTTTGGCGGAACACCACTGCAAGAACTATATCTATTTAATAATGCAGTTACGAGAGAATTAGCTGATAGAAACATTAAAATTAATAGAGTATTCGTCGGTAATTATATGACGAGTATCGATATGGCTGGTATGTCTTTAACAGTGATGAAGTTAGATGACGAGCTAAAAACGTTGTTATCGAAAGAGTGTAATACACCAGCGTTTAAAGTAGATGGACCAGTTGAAAGTGTAGAGTACGTGAATGTGCTTGAAGATGTAGAAGAGAAGGAAGTTTCCTTCGAAATAGAAACAGCGGAAGAGCACGCTGTTATTAAAGATAATGTCATTACATTAAATAACATGATTTATCTCGTTGATAAAATGAGTGACATTATTATTAAAAATGAAGTACCGTTCTGTGAGTTAGATACACATGCAGGTGACGGCGACTTCGGAATGAGTGTTGCAAAAGGATTTAAGCAATTAAAGCGTGAGTGGCATTCTATTGTAGATCAAGAGAATGTAACGATCGGATCATTCCTTGACGGTTGTTCAATGATTATTATGGAACATTGCGGCGGCGCTTCTGGTCCAATTTGGGGCGGAGCATTCCGCGCAGCTAGTAAAGCAGCAGGCGAAAAACGTGAGTTAACAGCCAAAGAGTTCGCTGAAATATTGCAAGCGGCACTTCACGGCATACAATCTATCGGTGAAAGATCGTTCGGAAGAGGAGCGGTAGTTGGTGATAAAACACTTGTTGATGCACTTGCTCCATGTGTAGATGCTTGGATTGACAGTGCTTCAAACGAAGTAGACATAAAAACTGCCTTTGAAAAAGGAGCAGAAGCAGCGGTTAAAGGAGCAGAGTATACGAAAGAAATCGTAGCTCGTATGGGCCGCGCTGGTACAGTTGGTGAAAGAAGCTTAGGCTATCCAGATGCAGGTGCACATGCGCTTGGGGTTATCTTTACGGAGATTGCGGGTAGTTTGAAATAGTAATTAGAAAGTCCCTCTGCCTTAAGGCGGAGGGACTTTTATATAGTTGATATGTAGAAGACTTCTTTCAGTGCTTTTTGCTTATTTGAGAGATTTCTTCAATCAAATTGTATTTGAGACTTAGTTTTTTTGTGATTGCAGCTTATCGATTTTCCAGTGTGCTCCTAGAGATTCTAAAGAGCTTTCAATATAAAACATATATTCATCTGCGGTACTTGTTACTTCAAAAGCTATTTTTAATTCTACCGTTTCATTTGGTTTAACTTGTATATCAGAAGGGTTTTGGTCAAGCACCTTGCCTTCATAGGCCTTTCCGTCTTTTTCATCTTTTAAGTTATATTTTAATTCTGATAGTCCAATCATTTGACCTCGTACATTTTTTACAGAGACATTAACAACGACGGAATCGTTGTTAGCATTTAAATATGCATTTTGAACGGTGGCCGAGTAATAGCCTCCCTTAACACTCTCACCAACTAATAAAATACCTTGTTCCAAGCGGCTCATATCTTCTTTTTCTTCAAAATTTATTAATTCTTCATTTTCATTTTTTGCGGTTGGTTCTTCTATTGGACCATTTTCAACGGCACTATCTTTTTTATCTTGTGTACAAGCAGCCGTAACACTGGCTAATACTAGAATTAAAGTAAGTAATATGAATAATTTCCTCATAAAATTTATCTGTCTCCTTAAGTTTCTCAATTTTGTGCAACTATACATATTATAAAGAGATTCTATTAAGATTAACATAATGTCTCATTATTGGATCAAAATAGGGGGTCTTTTAGACACCTTATTCTTGTTTTTTATTAATATGATTGGTGTATTTACTCTAGTTGTAGCGAAATCGTCCGTTGTTATCATTCCTACTGTATCATTAATAAACATCTGCATAATATGTAATTAGTATTATTTTATTCTTTAAATATCTCCGGTTTTTCAACTCTAAATGATTGCACCTCACCGCACTCTAAACAAAATGTGGTTAATAGTTTGGAACGTTTCCCTCCTGAAAAGAATCTACTAGATTCATCTTCACAAACATATGCATGATAAGCAGATCCAACTCTTCCTTCTTTAAATGTAGTAGAACCACAATTCTCGCATCGTTTATTTTTCATGTTACTAACACCTCTTTAGGTTGATATTTATTTTGGCGTATTCTCTATCTCCTTTACGATAGAAGTAAAGCAACTTGGTTATAAATGATGTTTTCGACATGATACAACATACCCCTTTATATATCCGCAAGTAAAACAACACCCTATAAATCTCTATAACAATATGATGTTTCATATATCATTTAATGTTTATCGGAAAAATAAGTATTAAAGTATTGAGTTTTATTATTCTGATGATTATAATAAATGGAAATCAAACAATTCTTATGTTGAGAAGTGGAGGGACGGGCCCTATGAAACTTCGGCAACCTCGTTTTAGACGAAAGGTGCCAAATCCTGCAGGTGAAAAAACACCTGAAAGATAAGAGCGGTTCACTTAGTCAAGAAGGCTACTCTTATTTCGATAAGAGTAGCTTTTTTTATCCCGCATTAACGGGCAGTAAGACCCCCACCTCAAAATTCAGCGGAAGCAAAGAAGTTAGGTGGGGGATCAACTGCCCGTAAAAGCCCGATTGGTTCAACTAATAATCAGTGGGGGATGAACAAAATCCCCACTGATTAAAGTTTCACTTTATGGCTAAAAGATAAAGGGGGAATATGTAGTGGAGTATGGTTTTTGGTTACCGATTTTTGGGGGATGGCTTCGAAATGTAGATGATGAATCTATGCCACCTACGTTTGAGTATGCAAAACAAACAGCGCAAGCGGCAGAACAATTAGGTTTTTCAACAACACTTATTGCGGAATTAAACTTAAATGATATAAAAGGTGTTTCAGCACCAAGTTTGGAAGCATGGACAACTGCGGCAGCACTTGCTGCGGTAACAGATCGATTAGAGATTATGACAGCTGTAAGACCTGGTTTTCACAATCCAGCAGTTACAGCGAAAATGGCAGCGAATATTGATCAATTAAGTAATGGCCGTTTTACATTGAATGTAGTTTCAGCATGGTGGGAAGAAGAAGCGAGACAGTACGGCGGGGTATTTACCGCACATGATGAACGATATGATCGCACAGAGGAATTTGTAACAGTTTTGAAAGAGCTTTGGAAAGAAGAAGAGTTTTCTTATAAAGGGAACTTTTATGAGCTTCATCATACACATTTAAGTCCAAAACCTGTGCAGAAACAAGGCATTAAGATCTATGCAGGTGGTGAGAGTGAGCGAGGAAAAGAAGTAATTGTAAATCACACGGATGCATATGTAATGCACGGGGGAACAGTGGAAGAAGTATTTGTGAAAATAGAAGATATGAAGAATCGTAGAAAGAAAGTCACAGAGGAGCCATTGCAGTCATTCGGGCTCGCGGCTTATGTCATTTGTCGTGATACAGAAGAAGAGGCGTTAGAGGAATGGAGACGCATAACGGATGTGAAAGACGATGCTTTAGGTTATGCGGGTTACCAAGACTTTATTAGTAAATCGCATTTGGAACAGCAAGTGAAGCTAAATGATTATTCCGTATCTAATCGCGGGTTACGTCCTAATTTAATCGGAACACCAGAACAAATTGCAGAAAGGATACTTGCTTTTGAAAAAGTGGGTGTTACGTTATTACTTTTACAATTTTCACCGCAGCTTGAAGAGATGAAACGATTTTCTGAAAAAGTGATGCCATTAGTTGAAGCAAAAAGAAAGGAATTGATTACAAATGAGTAAAATTTACATATTACATGAGAATAAGGAATGGACGAATCATTTGGTGAAAAGGTTGGAAGAACTGGAGTTACCTTATGAGGAGTGGTTTTTAGATGAAGGAACTGTTTCGTTAGAACAAAAACCTCCCCAAGGTGTTTTTTATAGCCGCATGAGTGCTTCTTCACATACGAGAGGGCATCGATATGCACCTGAATTGACTGAAGGGGTTCTTGCTTGGCTAGAGGGATACGGACGAACAGTATTTAATGGGTCTCGTGCATTACGCCTTGAAGTAAGTAAATTGAATCAATATGCAGCATTAAGAAATTTTGGGATACAAGTTCCGAAAACAATTGGTGCTGTTGGCCGTGATAATATAGTAAAAGCAGCAAGGGAGTTAGGGGAAGTACCGTTCATTACAAAGCATAACCGTGCAGGTAAAGGCCTTGGTGTTCAACTTTTTCATTCTATTGATGCTTTAGAACAATATTTGGATGGTCCGACGTTTGAAGAACCTATTGATGGAATTACTTTAATCCAGCAGTATATTGAAGCGCCAGAACCATATATTACACGTTGTGAGTTTGTAGGCGGTCAGTTTGTATATGCAGTTAAAGTAGATACATCAGAAGGATTTGAGCTTTGCCCGGCAGATGCATGCTCTATTCAAGATGCTTTTTGCCCAGTAGGAGAAGAGAGTAAGAAAGAGTCGTCAACAAAATTTGAAATTATATCGGACTTCCAAGAGCCAATTATTGAACAATACAAAGAATTTTTGAAAGAAAACGAAATTAATGTCGCTGGTATTGAATTTATTCGCAGTTCGGATGGAACAATTTATACGTATGATATTAATACAAACACAAACTATAATTCTGACGCAGAGTCTGTAGCTAATCAATTTGGTATGCTTGAGCTTGCTAAATTCCTTGGAATAGAATTAGAAAAACAAGTAGAGTCAGTTAAATAATGTTGATTAAAAAATAAGGTTTTGGTGCAAACCTTTGCTAAATTAATAGTATCAGTATGTCCAAGTTTAAGAGCGTACTTACAAGGTTTTTAGAGTTTTTGCACCAGCAAGAAAAGTATCAGTTTTTATGTTGTATTTTTTTCCTTTCCTAGCACTACTCTATCGCCATCAAAACAAAAGAACGAGTGATTCCACTTTATGGTTATGTGCAAAACATAAACTAGTAGAAGTTTTGTATTTTTTATCCTACGCATCCCCACCCTGCACAAAAAAATATTTCTCAACATTTAATTGTTGAAAAACATTGAATATTCTCTATAAAGAGAATATTATGTTTCTATCGGCAAAAAAAACGATAATTCGCAGACACTGGGGAGGAAATGCATTGAAAAAGAATAAGAAGTTAAAACCATTATCAGTTTTAGCAACAGCAGCAGTACTAAGTAGTAGTTTTGCTTTTGGAAGTCATGCAGCGTATGCTGATACACCAACACCATCTCTACCAATAGATGAGCATTTAATACCGGATGAGCGTTTGGCGGAAGCACTAAAACAACGGGGCGTAATTGATCAATCTGCATCACAAGCTGAGACGTCAAAGGCTGTCGAAAAATATGTTGAGAAAAAGAAAGGGGAAAACCCTGGTAAAGAAATCTTGACAGGAGATAGTCTTACGCAAGAAGCTTCTGATTTTATGAAAAAAGTAAAAGATGCAAAAATGAAGGAAAATGAACAGGCGCAGCAGCCAACAGTAGGGCCAGTAGCTGGACAAGGTGCAGGATTGAATTCTAGTAAATTAAATGGAAAAGTACCTACTGCACCAGCGAAGCAAGAAGAGTACAACGGTGCTGTTCGAAAAGATAAAGTACTTGTTTTACTTGTAGAATTTAGCGATTTTAAGCATAACAATATTGATCAAGAGCCAGGATACATGTATTCTAAGGACTTTAATCGTGAACATTATCAAAAAATGTTATTTGGTAATGAACCATTTACGTTATTTGATGGATCGAAGATTAACACATTTAAACAATATTATGAAGAACAATCTGGCGGGAGCTACACAGTTGATGGAACTGTAACGGAATGGCTTACTGTTCCAGGAAAAGCTTCAGATTATGGTGCGGATGCAGGTACTGGCCATGATAACAAAGGTCCTTTAGGACCGCGCGATCTTGTGAAGGAAGCATTAAAAGCAGCGGTAGCAAAAGGAATTAATTTAGCAGACTATGATCAATTTGATCAATACGATCAAAATGGTGATGGAAATAAAAACGAGCCAGATGGCATTATTGATCATTTAATGGTTGTACATGCTGGCGTTGGTCAAGAAGCTGGCGGCGGTAAATTGAAAGATGATGCGATTTGGTCTCATCGTTCAAAACTTGGATCAAAACCATATGCGATTGATGGCACAAAATCTTCTGTTTCGAATTGGGGCGGAAAGATGGCTGCATACGATTATACAATCGAGCCTGAGGATGGAGCAGTTGGTGTGTTTGCGCATGAGTATGGTCATGATTTAGGATTACCAGATGAATACGATACGAAGTACTCAGGACAAGGTGAACCTGTTGAGTCATGGTCTATTATGAGTGGCGGCAGCTGGGCTGGAAAAATTGCAGGAACAGAGCCAACAAGTTTCTCACCACAAAATAAAGAGTTTTTCCAAAAGAATATGAATGGCAACTGGGCGAATATCGTTGAGGTAGATTATGATAAACTTCGCACGGGAGTCGGTGTTGCAACATATTTAGATCAAAGTGTTACAAAATCAAAACGACCAGGAATCGTTCGTGTTAACTTGCCAGACAAAGATATTAAAAATATCGAGTCAGCATTTGGGAAGAAGTTTTATTACAGCACAAAAGGAAATGACATTCATACAACACTTGAGACACCAGTATTTGACTTAACAAATGCAAAGGATGCTAAGTTCGATTATAAGGCATTTTACGAACTTGAAGCGAAGTATGATTTCCTTGACGTATATGCGATTGCAGAAGATGGAACGAAGACACGTATTGATAGAATGGGCGAAAAAGATGTAAAAGGCGGCGTGGATACAACTGATGGTAAGTGGGTTGATAAATCATACGATTTAAGCCAATTTAAAGGGAAAAAAGTAAAACTGCAATTTGAGTATTTAACAGATATTGCAGTAGCTTATAAAGGATTTGCGTTAGATAATGCTGCATTAACTGTAGATGGAAAAGTTGTTTTCTCAGATGATGCAGAAGGCGGGCCAGCAATGACGTTAAAAGGATTTACTGTATCTAACGGATTGGAACAGAAAAAAAATAACTACTACGTAGAGTGGAGAAATTACGCTGGTTCTGACACGGCGTTAAAACATGCGCGTGGTCCAGTCTTTAATACAGGAATGGTTGTATGGTATGCGGATCAAAGCTTTACAGATAACTGGGTAGGTGTTCATCCAGGTGAAGGATTCTTAGGAGTAGTAGATTCTCATCCAGAGGCAATCGTAGGTACATTAAACGGACAACCGACTGTGAAGAGCAGTACGCGTTATCAAATTGCCGATGCGGCATTCTCATTTGATCAAGCGCCAGCATGGAGAGTAGACTCGCCAACTCGCGGTATCTTTGACTATAAAGGATTACCAGGAGTTGCAAAATTTGATGATTCTAAGCAGTACATCAACAGCGCTATTCCAGATGCAGGACGTAAGTTGCCGAAACTAGGATTGAAGTTTGAAGTAGTAGGTCAAGCTGAAGACAAATCTGCAGGTGCAGTTTGGATTCATCGATAGAATAAGGTGAAATTATGAGGGAGCTGCCCCGTAAGTTGGTGAAACCGACTTATGGACAGCTCTCTTTTTATTGTAGAAAAGGAAGATATAAAATTCATTTTCGATAAAATCTCAAAAAGCGCTATGTATAATGAATGTTACATTAGTATTTTCCTTTTTATTTATATATTCGTAAGTAAAATAGCGTAATATTAATACGGAAAAATATAACAATATGAGTTTTTGCATATTTTAAAATTTATTATATCCTTCGAAAACTTTTAATTGTATAATGTCTTTTGTCATATTCTTTTTAGATTTTTCGACAAAAAATAACAAAAATAGAAGACGTATTGGGAGAATGCATTATGTACATAAAACTATTAAAATCAATTACATCATTATCACTTATTGGTGGTGCTTTATTATATACAAATGGCAGTGATGTGAAAGCTGCTGAAACGGGTACTTTTTCGGATGTACCTACATCGCACTGGTCCTATCCTGCGATTAAAGACTTAGCGAGTAAAAATATTATTTCAGGCTATGGAAATGGAAAGTTTGGTTTTGGTGATGTTGCGACGAGGGAGCAAGTTGCAGCTTTAATTTATCGTGTGTTAGTACCGAATAAGCAAGGCGGTACGTTTAGTAATGATGGTGCTCGTTATGTATTACAAGATGGGTCTACTTTAAATAATCCGTATGGAGATATTCGCTTAGGTTCTACAATGTTTCCGGAAGAGGTTTTAACGTTAACGAAATTGGGGATTTTTAAAGGTGATGGAAATGGCGGTTTTAGACCGAAAGATTCTGTTAGCCGCGCAGAAATGGCGCAAATTATTAAAAATGCGTTCCAAGTTTCAGCTAAACAAAAACATACATTTAATGATGTTCCAAATGGATTTTGGGCAGAAAATGCGATTAGTGCGGTGCAGTCAAACGGGATTGCATCTGGTACAGGAGACGGGAAATTTGAACCAGCTAAAACGGTAACGCGTGAACAGTATGCACAGTTTTTATATAATGCATTGAAATATAAAAAGCCTGAGGTTGCGGTGCAAGATACAGGAGATGCGGCATTATTAGCAGCATTCAAAAATGAAGTACAAACGCGTATTAATACGTATGAAACGAATATTACACTTCCATATAAAACGAAAAACAGTAATACAAAAGAAGTGATGAATACACTTTTCACCGCATATAAAGAAGTCGCAAGTAAAAATGAGTATACAAATTATAATAGATCGAATGTTTCATACTCACTATCTGGATCGCCAGGGAATTATACGTTTACGCTAAATATTACATATCGTGAAACGAAAGAACAAACAGAATATGTGATGAAACAAGCGAAAGCGATCGTTTCTTCTATTATTCAAGTCGGGATGGATGATCATGAAAAAGTGAAGGCGATTCATGATTATGTTGTAAAACATGTTTCTTACGATACGTCTTATAAAGCCTATACAGCATATGAGGCACTCGCGAATCGTTCTGCCGTTTGCCAAGGTTACACACTATTAACCTATCAATTATTAAAAGAAGCTGGAATTGAGAATCATTTTGTAGTAGGAACTGGAGACGGTCAGCCTCATGCTTGGAATTTAGTGAAAATCGATAACAAATGGTACCATCTTGATACAACATTTGATGATCCAGTGCCAGATGAACAAGGCCGCGTAACGTATTCTTATTTCAACTTATCAGATGAGCAAATCGCAAGAAATCATGAGTGGAACCGCGGGGACTATCCGCAGGCTACTACAAATTATTATAGTACATTAACAAATAAAATTGCGACAGGTGGTACGAAAACACCTGCATATCAGCAAATATTAAAAGATACAAAGTTAAATTATTTAGGAAATGAATATATCGCAAATAACTATAATGAATTCAAAAATAAAATGCAGCAGCGTTATAGCACAAAGTCAGCAAAGATTGAAATTCTTTATAAACAATCAATGGATGTCGCATTGCAAGATGTGAAAAAAGTAATTGGAGAAATCGGTTATCCGCAAGGAGCGAACCGTGTTTCTTATAAAGCTGAGCCGTATAATGCGAAAGAAGGGTATTCTTTGGTGACGATTACGTTTATGTATTGATAATGAAAAAAGCATCTATTTCAGATGCTTTTTTATTATTTTAGTTCGACATAATGTGATAACGGAACATAATTGCATCTGTTATGATAACTTTAAAAATTTTACATTTTGGAGGATTAGCAATGGACAAAAAGAAGATTTTTGCTGTGTTAATAGGAATCGTAGTTTTACTTGTTTTTGTTATCCATCCAGGCGTCCCAGACAAACGTGTTCCTCTAAAAAATAAACTTGCAGTAATCCTTCCATTGATTGTTATATCCGGTTTAATTTCCTTGTATATATAATTAAAACAAGTACTTATCAAGTAACGTTAAGGTAGGTATAGAAGTATATATCTACTTTTCTACCTATGCGTAGTTCAGTAAAAAACCTCACAAACACTTCCACTGCGGCTTCTCCTTCACGATAATCACTTACTAATTCTTTTGGCTTAATATATAAGATATACAGTATGAATTATATTGATATGTCACGCCGTTCAAAAAAATCTGCTTTATAGAGCGTGCCCCATGCCCATCAAGCTAAAAATTTAGAATTACTCCAAAACGAAAAAATGAACTTTTTGTCTCGTTAGAAGAACATGCTGCTAATCCCATAAATAAAGCGCAACAAATAAGTGTTTTTAATAGTTTATTGTTCATAATATGTATCCCCCAGTGTGTAAAATGTTAGATTTCCTGAACTAACATAACAAATGTGGTTACAACTATTTTGTTATGTTTTGTCGAATGAAAATAAAAAAAGAGAAATTCCGCTTATATGAAGATCATTTATCTAGTATTGAGCATTTAATAATTATGATAAGTACAAGCATCGTAAGGAGGTGTGTACATGAATGAAAAAAATGAGTTTTTGAGTGGGGCAGCATTTGATCCAAATTTATTGGGTCCTACATTACCACCTATTCCACCATTTACTTTACCTACAGGACCTACTGGTCCGACTGGGATTACAGGAGAAACCGGACCGACGGGAACAACAGGACCTACTGGGCCAACAGGAGGTCCTGGAATCACAGGCCCAACCGGAATTACCGGACCAACAGGAGCAACTGGGGAAACAGGAGCAACAGGAGCAACAGGAGCAACTGGGACAACTGGGGAAACAGGAGCAACTGGGACAACCGGGGAAACAGGAGCAACAGGAGCAACAGGAGCAACAGGAGCAACTGGGGAAACAGGAGCAACTGGGACAACCGGGGAAACAGGAGCAACAGGAGCAACTGGGGAAACAGGAGCAACTGGGACAACTGGGGAAACTGGAACACTCTCAACTGCTAGTGCTAGTGTTATAACAATTACATCACAAACTCTTGCTAATCTTGCTCTAGTCAATTTTAGCACTGGAGCTTTTGTATTAAACAATGTTTTATTTGATGGAATTTCCACATTTACAATTCAAGTGCCTGGTATTTATTATTTTATTGGTGCACTAATGACTTCTGCAAATCAAGCAGGACCTGTTGGAGTAACTATATCTCTTAATAATCTTTCTCCAGGCTTGGATGGAGTAAATTATGGAACTGCAGCAGGCCAAGAAGTTGTTGCTTTTGGATTTCTTCAAGTCGTTGCTGGGGATACAATTACTCTTAATAATGTTAGTGGGCAGTCAATTACGATAGGAGGTAATACAGGTAGTAATCAACCAACCGCTCGATTGTCTTTTTTCAAAATCTCATAAGACTTAATTTTGTGAACGAAAAGTCCATTCAGGCTGTTTCTGAAGGGACTTTTTTTATAGGTTTAGAGATACATTGACTGCTGATAATGAGACGTTATGTTAACCTAGCATGAATATGATATACAATAAAAATATAAAAAGGAGGTAATAAATTTGATGAATATAAAAAAGATGAATAAAACCACTGTGATATTATCTTTTGCTTTGATGCTTGGTATTGTAGGAATATATAGTACTGTATTAACTCAAAAAAGTACCCCTATTGTTCCTGAAAAGATTGAAGTTGCAGAATCTATCTCAACAAAAGAAAATAAGACAGAAGAGGTAGGGTATTCAGAACTAATTTCTGTAAAAAAGTCAGATAAGGATAAATTTACAGAAGAAGGTTGGAAAGAAGTTTTTAAAAAAATTCAAAGTGGAGAAGTTTATTGGGAAAAGTAAAAGAGATATTATGAATTATTACTAATCTTAAATAAACGATAAGTTAATTTCCGTTAACGAGAATTATGTAAATAAGCTATCCATATGGGCGGCTTATTGTTTTTTTTGCTTAGCGTGTTTTTTTCAAAATGCTAGTGGTACCTGTAAAATGATAATAAAGTTATTTAATTTTAAAAGCTCAACCAAGCATAACCCCGTTCTAAATTTAGGACGGGGTTAAAAATATAGTTGTTTAATTTTTAAAGTAAGGTATCTCACTACACTAAAAAATATAATAATAAAGTCGTTTAAAAATCTAATTTTTATTCAACAATAGCGCCCGATTGTGGAAAATATGTAACTTCCTTTTATATGTTGATCCAAAGAAAGTAACTGAATTATTGATTTAAATCCATATATTATTTTCAGCAGTTAGTTTGGAATTAGTTTCACCAGTGTTGACTACACCTTTAGGCTCTACCAGCATTATATGGCATTCCTTTTCAGCATAAGGCTTATGCTCCACACCTTTTGGTATCACATACATTTCTCCTTTGGAAAGTTTAACCTGTCCATCGCGGAATGTGATGGACATCTCGCCGTCTATCACGATGAATACCTCATCGGTGTCTTTATGATCGTGCCATACAAAATCCCCCAGAATCTTAACTAACTTAAACTGATAGTCATTCATTTCACCAATGACTTTGGGCGACCAGTGTTCACTGAATTTGGACAGTTTCTCGCTTAGATTAATAGCATTATAATTGATATAAATCCCTCCAGAACTATTCTTACCCTTATTTTACAACTTCGATAGATTAATTACTATTTTGATTAAGATCTCAAAAGTTTCTGCTGATCTTCCACAAAATGGCCCGATTGTTGAATAAAACTTAGATTTTTAAACAACTTAATTATTTTTTAAGCGACTTTATTTTAAATTAAACAACTTTTTTGTCACTTTACAGTACCCCTGATTTGAAAAATTCACTTTACTGTACATAGCAAGAACCCTGTTATCTCCACTTATAAGTGAGTTATTTGTATTCCTGTCTATATAATTTAAACGAATAAATAGCTCCAATAAAGAATACAAAAGCTTCAAATAATATAAAGATTTGACGGAAATTCTCAATATCTTTACCAACTAAAGAAATAAATATAGCATTCATTAGAATTTGGGTAGTAAACATACGAGAAGTAATTTTTAAATAAATAGCATTTGTTCTTTCATCTGGTTTACCAATTTTTTTGTAAATAATAATAAGTGCAATTACTGAACCCAAAAATAGAAGTGCTGTAAGTCCTACAACGATATTGAAATTGCCTGTACTTTCTAACATCCATTTATTTAATAGATCAATCATTATTATCTTCCTTTCCTACATAAGAGAATATTTCGTTCTTCTTTTTCACTATAATAAAAAATGAAAAAGGAAAACATCGAACTTTCTTACAAACATTCGTGCATTCTTACAGTTTTGTCACTTTGTAAATGTATTCATCGTCTTGCTTTTCGCTATTTTCTTTGAAAAACATAGTGAATTACGAGAAAGAGTGCTACAAGATCAACTTCAAAGAAGTAGTGCACTAAACCTCTTAATTAATGCAATTAGTATGTGGAATACTATTTATTTAAGTGAAGCAATAAAAGCTTTGAAGAAAAAAGAACAATTTGATGAAGAATTATTAAAACATAGTTCTCCAGTAAGGTGGGAACACATTAACTTTCTAGGAGAATACCGATTTAGCAAAAGAGAAAGTGCACCAGTAGACTCTCTACAACCACTAGAAACAACTAAACAGTAAGAAACCGATGATCTCTTAGCGTACGAAATTCGCGTTTTGATGGTGCTCCCCCATCACCATCAAGTTAAGAAAAACAAATACCCCCAAATGAAAAAAATCGATATAACTCTTCGGCAAATAAAGATAACTCTTGTTTTTGGTGCATATTCATAAAAAGCACGTCACCCTTTCTCATTAACATAAGAGAATAGTAATGTGCTTTTAATTTCAAAAATAGTCTAAATCCTTAAGTTGATGGTTGTGGGGCGGGACCCCATACCCATCAAGCTAAGGTTTTTAATTACCCCATAACGCAAATTTTATGCATCGTTGACTACTGATAATGATGCGTTACGTAAACCTTGCATGAATAGGTTAAATATCGTCATTTCCTCGTTTCTCCCTATATTTTATATACTGGCATACCAAACATGTTTATATCATATATTGGTACAAGCAATCATATATACATATATGGTACATAAAACAATAATCAAGGTAGTACAGTACCATATTGTAAGGAGAGAGGAGCATGTTTTATGGAATCACGACCTACGAAGAAAACTGGGCATAGGAATATACCGCAGCCTATAAGAGATGATGGCGCTGGTGCGACCGATCTTGGCCCCCGGGACGTCATGCGGGATATTGAAAATCCTGATATGCTAGTTCCGCCAGCCACTGATGCGGGATTGATCCCTAACTTAAAGTTCTCTTTCTCCGACACACATATGCAATTAAATCATGGCGGTTGGTCTCGGGAAGTGACTATAAGAGAACTACCAATTGCGACAACTCTTGCAGGCGTTAATATGCGTCTGACACCAGGTGGTGTGCGAGAGTTACACTGGCATCAACAAGTAGAGTGGGCTTATATGATTTTAGGTCGGGCACGTATTACCGTGGTTGATCAGAATGGACAGAACTTTATAGCTGATGTCGAGGCAGGTGATTTATGGTATTTCCCCCCGGGAATTCCACATTCAATTCAAGGACTAGAGGAAGGCTGTGAGTTTCTTCTCGTTTTCGATGATGGCAATTTCTCGGATCTCAATACCCTATCTATCTCAGATTGGTTCGCGCGCACACCAAAAGATGTATTGGCGAAGAATTTCGGTGTGTCGGAAAACGCCTTTGTCCATATCCCAACACATCAACGATATATTTTCCAAGAACAGGTACCTGGACCCCTGGAAACCCAGAAAGTACCGGATCCTTACGGTACTGTGCCAGAGAGCTTTACATATAAACTACTTTCACAAAAGCCGATAGTAACCCCAGGTGGAACTGTACGAATAGTTGATTCTACTAATTTTCCTATTTCAACTAATATCGCAGCAGCACTGGTTGAAATTAAACCCGGCGGAATGAGGGAAATGCATTGGCACCCGAATAACGATGAGTGGCAATATTACCTCACAGGTATGGGTCGCATGACTGTGATGGGAAGTAATGGTAATGCTCGCACATTCAATTACCGTGCTGGTGATGTAGGATACGTACCGTTTGCTTTCGGACACTATATTGAAAACACCGGTGACGAAAGCATTTGGTTTCTAGAGATGTTCAAGAGTGACCGCTTCGCTGATGTGTCGTTGAATCAGTGGATGGCATTAACTCCGCATGAGTTGGTTCAGGACAATTTGCATGTAGGAAGTGAGCTGATGGACGTGCTGCGAAAACAAAAATGGCCTGTCGTCAAATAGAAGATTGTGTCTTCCGTTGTTAATTATTCATTCATCTGGATTCTAAATCAGATATCCCCCCCGAGCTTCGCTTCAAAAAGTATTGATGAAAGAAAGGAAGATGAAATGTGTATCGTAAATTGACCTTTGTCATTATTCATGGTTCCTGGGCTGACGTCAGCCAATTTGATGGAGTCGCTGCCGAGCTTCACAAGCTTGGCCATTCGGTTTATGTGCCTGAATATCCAGGTCACGGTGTCTTGACAGACAATAACGTAACTCACGAGCAAATCACGAATGCAGTCATCGAATATATCGAGAAAAGAGGTTTGAAACATATCGTTTTGCTTGGACATAGCTTCGGCGGAACGATTGTCGCAACAGTAGCCCAGAAAATCCCGCATCGAATCGACCGTCTCGTGTTTACTAACGCATTTGTTCCTCTAGACGGACAAAGCTTGTACGATCAACTTCCGCCGCCTCTTCAAGAAACATTCAAACAACTGGCCGATGCTTCAGGTAACAATACGATCATGCTTCCATTTCCACTGTTCCGCGATGCCTTCACAAACACAGCCACCTTAGAAGAAGCGACATCGATGTACCACAAAATTATACCGGAGCCTGCAGGGCCTTTATTTCAAAAGCTAGATTTGAAAAAGTTTTACAATCTGCAAATTCCGAAAAGCTATCTCAATCTGACGGAAGATATCGCTCTTCCGCCCGGATCGTTCGCTTGGCATACGAACCAATCCAGCCATCTCGGTTTTTACCGATACATTGAAGGCAACGGAGACCACTTTACGACCTTCTCCAGGGAACCGAAAATGATCGCCAAAAAATTCGTGGAAGCCGGCAGACCATAAATAACAACACAGAGGGTTTGAAGCCCTCCAGACTGAACGATCACAAAAAAATCTACGTTTAATGTGGGGTTCAATCGAGATACGTGCAAATTTCGGTTGACCCCCTTTTTTAGCTTGATAGCAATGGGGTACTTCAAAATCTTAGCTTGATGGGCATGTGGCGGTACCCCATTTAGAAGACTAGTATATGCTGCTAGTCCTTTTTTATTAATTTATAAATTGAAGTAATAAAGAAAAGACACCCTAAGGTGCCTTTCCTGTGACTTGAACCACTTTACTTTTAATAATATGTATTAGAAATTAAGTAAACACGTCCTATAAAACAGAATCATTTATTTTTACCAGATTGTTAGTGTACAAATACAAGAGAATCGAGATCGTTTGTTTGGCTAGATTAAAGCAACGCCACATCTATATGGTTGAGATGTGTTACGCCTTCTAATCGGAGAATCTGCTTTATAGAACGTGTCCAAAAGTTATATTTCACTACATGTAATATTTATTTGGTGTAATTTTACCGAATATGTATAATTGCATTAAATTTACGAGAAAAAGAGAGTATACTTTGGTATTGTGTAATAAAGATAAAGCCCATCTACGGAAATAGGTGGGCTTTTTAACACATGAGGAAAAGACACCCATATAAGAGTGTCTTTTCCGATAGTTTGTTTAGCAGAAGCAGCTAGCTCCAACTATGATTAATAAAATAAATAGTACAACTAATAAAGCAAATCCTCCAGCGAAACCGCCGCCGCAACTACCACCAAATCCCATTTTAATCTCTCCTTTGAGTAGGAGGGGAAATTCAAGGTCACTCATGTATTTTAATGGATTCACTTTACCTTATGTTTTTAAGAATTAATTGAGCAGGTCCTTTTGTAAATAAAGAAAAGACACCTTATAAGGTGTCTTCCTTCGATTTGAAACATTTTAAGTTTAATAATATACGGTCTCGCCACTGACCTATTAGGCTGAAATTTTATAGTGTTTCTGAACAAAATTTTGTGCTGATTTTGAATCCTTAAGTTGATGGGGATCCTTTTATGTTTTATCATTTTTAAAAAAATCCTTCATTATCTTAGCGCCTTTAATATTCACCGTTACAGCTTCTACTTTATCTTTCTTCTCATCTTTAGCAATCGTAATTTGTTCCTTATTATCAACCCACACAAGAAACTCTTCTTTTGAGTCATCTTTATATGTAACGGTTATAGTAGAATGCGCAGATGCCCTCTTTTTTTGATCTAGTGTGATTGTTTTCGGTGTTCCTTTTTGGACTGCTGAAGCGATTGATTGTATCATTTCCTCGTTATCTGTTTGAGATTTGGAACTAGTATTACTTGTTGTTCTAAGCATCTCAATGTTGGTAATGTCTGCAGAGTTTAATTGAATGGCATTTTTCGTATTTTCTTGCTTAGTTGTTGGAGTATTATTTGTAGTAGAAGTGCTTGTACAGCCTATTAAAGTGAAAGATAGAGCGGTTAGAGCGCATATAGATATGATTTTTTTCATAGTATCCCTCCTTACGTTTAATTATAACAATTTTCTGTTATTTTAGGTAGTTATTGTAAGGAGATAATTTTGTAAATCATAGGGAGACATGTTTACTAGTTTTAATGATGTTCGTATGAATAATATGAAGCGTATATATGAAAAATATGCGGTTCATTCTCTATCAAAATCAAAATTCACATAATTTTTTTCATATTTTATGTTTAACATTTCGAAAATGGGTGTATTACATATAATATAACAAATAATTCATTTTAGAGGAGGAAGTTAAAGATGGAAACGAAGTATAGTAAACCTTTTGTATATGAATTTATTACGGAGAAAGAGGTCATGAATGCAGCGAATGATCTAGTGAAGAAAGGAATCGACCAAAAAGATATTTACGTATTAACACATGAGAAAGAAAGGACAGATAGAATCGCAGACAATGCAGACGTGAATACAATTGGAATAAAAGAAGAGGGACTTGGGACAAGTATTATTAATGTTTTTCAAAAAACAGGAGATCAGTTAAGAAATAAGATGCAAGAATTAGGACTTAATGAGGAAGAAGCTAACTTTTATGAAGAAAAACTGGATGAAGGGAAAATCTTGTTATTCGTTAAGGATTTAGAAAGAGTCGGTGAATGGTTACAAGAGAGAAGATGCACGTATTCTATTTAAATTCATACTCTTTAAATCTACAAATCTATTACGAAAAGGAGATTGGAAATATGAGTGAGAGCGGGCTAAAAGAACAAATTACTGGTAAAGTTGAAAAGAAAAAGGGGCAAGTAAAAGAAGGAATTGGTGAAGTTACAGAAGATAGAGAGTTGAAAAATGAAGGGAAGTGGGAGAAGACGAAGGGAACTGTAAAAGAAAAAGTCGGAAAAGTGAAACAAAAGATAAGCGATGGATTGGATAACAAAGAATAATACATGTTTATCAAGCTTTGGTTAAACGCCAAAGCTTGATAAATCCATTATAAAAATAATATAGGAGGTCTAATTGTGGGACTTATTATTACGTGTATTGTAGGTGGACTTATTGGTATGTTAGCTGGAATGATTACAGGAAAAGACTTTCCTTTAGGTATAGTTGGTAATGTTATTGCGGGATTAATCGGATCTTGGGTAGGTAGTGCGTTATTTGGTCATTGGGGTCCTGAATGGGGAGGCATCTTTATTCTTCCAGCTTTATTAGGTGCAATCGTCTTTATTTTAATCGTTACATTCTTTTCTAGAATGCTACGGAAAGCATAAGCATTATAATGAATAGTAATCTTAAGTTTATTATATATAGCTATAAAGTTAATAAACTAATAAATATACATAAAAAAGCATCCAATTAAAATAATTTGGATGCTTTTTTAATGTATTTTACATAGGAATCAGTGAGGATGGCCCCACTGATTGAGATTACATATTAAGCTATCGTTACTTTTTTACAATTATTTATTCTTACGACCTGCCTCGGTTCTATATGAGATAAGTCCTCGGTATTACCTATATCAACTACAATTGTATTCGTTAGTATGTTAATAATGGAACCAATTAATTTTGTAGCATGATCGTGTCGATAAGAAAATTGAACAAAATCTCCCTTTTTAAAGTCGTGCTCTTCCATAGATAGATCCCCTAAAAATAATATTTATACATTATACATACACAAATTTATAAGGTTTAAACATTTGGTAGTATTTTTTTTAGTGTTAAGCTGAGAAAGGTGTAGAAAATTTATTTATAATTAAAATGAAAAAATATGTTTAAAACTAATTTTTATGGGTAATTAAATAGTAGTAGTTTGAGATAAGGGGGCGGAAATGATGAATTTGGCAATAAATATTTTGCAAAATGATTTAGGTTATACAGTACAACTTAATGGTGAGATTGATGCGTATACGGCATCAGATTTAAAAAATAAGGTAATGCCTATTGCAAGTGAGAAAGAGGTTTATATAGTAGTAGATTTTAATAAGGTAGATTATATGGATAGTACAGGTTTAGGCGTTTTTATAGCGCTATTAAAAGCAATTAAGAAAAATGATGGAAAACTAGAGTTTATTGGTGTATCTAAAAGGTTAAAAAGATTATTCGATATTACAGGACTAACAGAAATATTAAATTTGAATTCAGATTTTGAAAAAGTAGAAAGAAGGTGACTAGGGATGATGGAGAAATTTGAAAAGATAGAAATGAAAATTCCTGCAAAAGCAGAATATGTGGCTATTATTCGTTTAACAATGGCTGGTGTTGCGAATCGAATGGGCTTTGCTTATGACGATATAGAAGATATGAAAATTGCTATTAGTGAAGCATGTACAAATATTGTACAACATGCATATAAAGAAGACGTTGGAGAAATTAAAATTGTCTTTGGTCTATATGAAGATCGATTAGAAATTATGGTTGCGGATAATGGAGTTAGCTTTGATTTTAGCACCTTAAAAAGTAAAGTTGGTCCGTATGATATTAATAAACCAGTAGAACATTTGCCGGAAAATGGTTTAGGTTTATATTTAATAAATACGTTAATGGATGACATACAAATTATGCATGATGAGGGCATGACAGTTTTAATGACAAAATATATACAAAGAGAGCAGGTGGAGAATGATGGAAATCCAATCTCAACCTACAAATCTTACTAAAGAAGATGTTATTAAACTAATTGCAGAATTCCAACAAAACCAATGTGATGAAGCGCAGGAAAGATTGGTTAATCATTATAAAAATCTCGTACATTCCATTGCATATCGCTATTCAAAAGGTGGCCCGATGCATGAGGATATTATACAAGTAGGAATGTTAGGGCTCTTAGGCGCAATAAGAAGGTATGATTATTCGATAGGGAATGCTTTTGAACCGTTTGCAATACCTACGATAGTAGGGGAAATAAAGAAGTATTTACGTGATAAAACTTGGGGCGTTCATGTTCCAAGGCGAATTAAAGATTTAGGCGGGAAAATTAAACTTGCGATAGAGGAGCTAACAGATCGTTTGCAACGTTCACCGAAGATTATAGAGATTGCAGATCATTTAGGACTATCCGAAGAGGAAGTTCTAGAAATTATGGATGCGAAAAATAATTATCAAGTATCTTCCTTAGATGATGTAGTTGAAAATTCATCTGATGGAAGTTCGGTAGCGAGAATTGAATCTGTAGGTGAAGTAGAGCAAGGGTATGAACAGACAGAAAGACGTCTCGTTTTAGATGATATTTTTAACGTATTAAATGATACGGAAAAGAGTGTTATTCATTATATATTTGGAGAAAATTTAAATCAAAAGGATACAGGGGAACGGTTAGGTATTTCACAAATGCACGTTTCTCGTATTAAAAGACAAGCGATAAGTAAATTGAAGCAAGCGGCGTTTTTAGATACATAAAAAATTTAAAATAATTATGTTTAAAACATGAAAAAAGGGGTAGTTATTAAGTATAGGAGGAGATATTAAAATGTCACACGATGTGAAAGAACTAATCGAAGGATTGAATGAAGATTTAGCAGGAGAATACTCGGCAATTATTATGTATAACCATAATGCAGCTACGGTTTCTGGTATATATAGACAAGTGTTAAAACCTTTCTTTGAATCTGAAATTAGTGATGAACAAGGACATGCCCTATATTTAGCGGAGAAAATTAAGACGCTAGGTGGTACACCTACTACGATCCCTTTACCAGTGAAACAAGTAGAAGATGTTAGAGAAATGTTAGAATACGCTAGACAATCAGAATATGAAACAATTAAGCGTTATGAAACGAGAAAAGAACAGGCAGCGAAATTAAATATGACAGAGTTAGTTGTAAAGTTAGAAGATATGATCGCAGATGAAACAAATCATATGGAAGAATTAAATCGCCTTTTAAATGACAAAGCAATGGTGTTAAATTAAAAGTGGAAATTTACCCCACTTTAATGGGCAGTAAGACCCCCACCTCAAAATGCAGCGAAAGCAAAGAATTTAGGTGGGGGTCGGGCTGCCCATAAAAGTCCGATTGGTGAGGGCTGATAATCAGTGGGGGATGAAGAAAACCCCCACTGATTAAAGTTTCACTTTATAGAGTGAAAGAACAAACTCTCATTTCTAGGGGGTTTGTTCTTTTGCTGTATAAATACGTATGAGTAGGAAATTTTTATTTTATAACTGAGTATGCAATACTAGAAAAATAGAGAATGATAATAGATTTACATTTTAAATAAGAAAAGGGGAAATAACTTGTGTCCATTTTAATTGTCGATGATAATCCGGTTAACATCTTTGTAATTGAAAAAATTTTAAAACAAGCCGGATATCAGGATCTTGTATCGCTTAATTCTGCACAAGAGCTTTTCGAATACACCCATTTTGGAAAAGATTCTTCCAGGCATAATGAAATTGATTTAATACTATTAGATATCATGATGCCTGAGATTGATGGACTTGAAGTTTGTAGGCGATTACAAAACGAGGAGAAGTTTAAAGATATTCCTATTATTTTTGTAACAGCTTTAGAAGATGCGAATAAATTAGCTGAAGCGCTTGATATAGGCGCAATGGATTATATTACGAAACCGATAAATAAAGTTGAATTGTTAGCTCGTATGCGTGTGGCATTACGCTTGAAATCGGAATTGAATTGGCATAAAGAACAAGAGGAAAATCTTCGTAATGAATTAGATTTAGCTACACAAGTACAAAGAAACTTATTAAGTAGCCCATTAAGAGAAGATCATATAAAAATTGAAGCAAGTTACTTACCTTCATTCAAACTAGCTGGAGATATGTATTATTGGTATAAAATCGATGAAAACCGCTACGGTATTATATTATTAGATGTGATGGGACATGGTGTATCTGCTTCATTAGTTTGTATGTTTATTTCGTCTGTATTACGTGAATCGATTAAATGTTTAATCGATCCGGAACTTGTCATTAAAGACTTAAATAAATATATGACTCTTTTACATAATGAGAATGACAATATTCCATATTATTTTACAGCGATATACTTAGTAGTTGATACAGAAAAGAGAACAATTGAATATGTAAATGCAGGACATCCTTCTGGATACGTTTTAGTTGATGAAGAGAATGTAGTGGAACTAAATCGCGGGAGTTGTGCGGTAGGATTTTTTGATGAAATAAAAGTTGAAAAGACAGTTATACCTTTTGAGAAGAACGCTCAAATATTATTGTTTACAGATGGTGTTCTTGAAGCAGTTGCAAATGATGAATTTGAGTCTGAAGAGAAATTACGTGCTTTTACAGAAAGAAAATGGGGAGATTTAGAAGAAGAGATAGAAGGATTTTATAAGGAAGAACAGAAGAAAACACAATCAGATGATATGTGTCTAATTATGATACAAACGAATGCGAAATAAAAAGCGTATGAAATCCAAACATAGGATTTCATACGCTTTTTATTGTATTTTTTGATAGATTTGTTCGTTAGGATTAAATTGGATATAATGCGGCATTATATCTGAAAAACGAAGAGTTTCTTTATTTCCTAAACATAGGAATCCATTGTGGCCTAAACTTTCATAAAATAGTTGCTGTACTTGGTTTTGAAGTTTACTCGTAAAGTAAATTAAAACGTTACGGCAAAGTATAATATGAAATTCGTTAAAAGATTGATCGGTTACTAAATTATGCTGTGCAAAAATAATGTTTTGTAAAAGGGATGGATTAAAATAAGCAAAACGATTATCTGTTGAATAATAGTTAGAAAATGCTTGTGTACCTCCAGCTTGTAAATAGTTTTTCGTATAAGTTTGCATTTTATTTAACGGAAGGATGCCTTGTTTTGCTTTTTCTAACACATTTGTATTCATATCTGTTGCGTAAATAACAGCTTTTTCACTTAATCCTTCTTCGTGAAGTAAGATGGACATTGATAACACTTCTTCACCAGTTGCGCATCCAGCATGCCAAATTCTAATTTCAGGATACTTTTTTAATTCAGGAATAACATGCTCTCTTAACGCTTTAAAAAAAGTAGGGTTACGGAACATTTCAGTTACATTAATGGAGAAATCATTTAATAACTGTTCTAGAAACCCTTCCTCATGAATTACTTTTTCAATTAATTTTGAAATGGTAGGGATATTAGAGAGCTGCATTCTATTACAAATTCTTCTATAAATAGATGTGCGAGCATATTGGCGAAAATCAAATCCTGACAGTTTAAATACCGCTTCCAATAGTAATTCAATTTCTAAGTTCGTACGCTTATCCATATCTACGGATGGATCAAAATTATAATACTTATTTTCCACTTAAACTAAACCTCACTTATTTTATTAACCATACACTCATTACTGAATAGAGTTGATGTAAATTTAATGGTTTACTTATATAATCTGAAGCGCCAGCAGATAAACATTTTTCTTTATCATTTGGCATTGCTTTAGCAGTTAATGCGATAATAGGTATTTCATGTAACCCTAAATTCATTCGGATATGTTCCATCGTTTCATAACCGTCCATATTCGGCATCATAATATCCATTAAGATAAGGTCAATATTTGTATTGCTTTTTAGTATTTCTAAACACTCTATGCCGTTTTGTGCAGTAATAATGTTGGCATGTTGTTTTTCTAATGCGTTTTGTAATGCAAATATATTTCGATGATCATCATCGACAATTAAAATAGTTTTCTCTTGGAAGACGTTATTTGTTTCTGGCGTCACGATAGTTTCCTCAATAACTTCAGCAGGAATAACATCTTCTATCGTTGCTGCGACTTCTAAATTGGATAACTGTATATCATTTAACCCATTTGGAAGGTTAGGAATATATACTGTGAAAGTACTGCCTTCTCCTAAATTACTCTCTAACGTAATCCAACCGCCTAATAATCTAGCAAACTCTTTACAAATAGATAACCCTAAGCCTGTACCACCATATTTCCGAATCGTTGCACCATCTGCCTGTTGAAAGGCTTCGAAAATGAGTTGATGCTGTTCTGTAGCGATACCAATACCAGTATCTTTTACTGAAATTGTAATCCAATCATTACTTATAGACTGCATTTCATTACTCAAATTGGTTGTTTCTATCGGATCGAAATGTAAAGAGACGGATCCTTTTTCCGTGAATTTAAATGCATTGGATAATAAATTTTTAATAATTTGCTCAATCCGCTTTGCATCTGTATAAAATAAATCAGGAATAATATCACTGTCTTCAATAGTAAATTCGACATTTTTTTGTGCAGCTATATGTAAAAAGTTTTGATGCATATTTGCTGCCATGTCACTTATGTTCGTTGCTTCAAAAATGACGTCTAGTTTCCCAGCTTCTACTTTAGATAAATCTAGTATGTCATTAATTAAAGTAAGTAAATCTTTTCCTGATGAATGAATGACGGTTGCTAATTCAATTTCATCATCGGATAAATGATTATCATGATTTTCTCTTAACATTTCAGATAATAGTAAAATACTATTTAACGGTGTGCGTAATTCATGTGACATATTTGCTAGGAATTCTGATTTGTATTTTGAACTACGTAATATTTCGCTTGCTTTTTCTTCTAATTCTGATTTAGTAATTTCTAAATCAGTTGTCTTTTGTTCAGCCTCTTCAGTTCTAGACTCTAGTTGTTCATTCGTTGTTCGTAATTCTTCGGCTTGCATTTGTAGTTCTTCAGCTTGCGTTTGCAATTCTTCTGATTGAACTTGTAACTCCTCCGTCATTGCTTGTGATTCATGTAAAAGCGTTTGAATTCGCATACGTCCCATAATACTATGGATGGTTAGACCTAGGTTATCAACGGTTTGTTGAATTAAATCTTGATGTAAGTCTGAAATCTCAGTTACACTTACTAACTCCATTACTGCAATCACTTCATCTTCAAATAAGATAGGGATGACTAGTAGGTTTTGAGGGCGTATTTCTAATAAGCCACTAGTGACATAACGAAATTCTTCTGGTATTTCTCGAAGGATAAAGCTTTGTTTTTCTAAAGCACATTGCCCAATTAAACCTTCACCCATTTTAATGGATTGTTTTCCAATATCAGCACCTTGATCGGCGAAAGAAGCTTTCTTCACATAGTATACAGTTTCTTCAATTTCTTCACGTACATAGAATGCACCGCAAGAGGTTTGCGTTTTTTGTATAACTCCACTAAGAATTTTTTTACCTAACATCTCAATAGAAGGTACACCTTGATACATTAAAATTAATTCTGCAAGCTCGGTTTGTAACCACTCTCTTTTAGATATTTCGTCTAGTAGGTGGTTCGTTGTATGAGCAAGATCTTTTATTTCATCCCGCGTGTTTACATGAATTCTTTCAGTAATTTTTTCTTTAGAAGAAATGGATTTAATAGCTTGAATTACGTTTTTAATCGTTTTTGTAATGGAATTCGAAATATAGAGTGAAATGATAATAGAAATACAAGAAAGTAAGAACAATAAACTGTATAACCAAATCTCTAATTTATTATTTTCAGTATCTAATTGTGCAGCTCTTTTTTTCGTTAGTTGCTCCTCTACACCACGGAAGTTAGTTATCTGCGATTGTAATGACTGAATTTGAGCCGTGTCGATTGCTTGTATGTTATTACTATTGTGATTTGTAATTAATGGGTGAATCTCTTTATTAATCCAACTATTGATGTTTTCATTAATCTGTTTTAATTTTTCTTGCTGAGAGGGGTTATCCTCTAATAGAGCAAAAAGATCTTGATAATGTTTTTCGTAATCCTTTTCCGCAGTGTTAAGGGATTGCACGTAATTTGCATTATTAGAAGTAATAAATCCTTTCGCTTTATTTTCAATTGTTAGCAATTCTTTCTCCACTTGATTCGTTAAATTAAGAACTTTAAAATCGTGATCAATAATAAAATTACGAGATTTTTGTAAATTGGAAATCTCATTGTTTAGCATAATGAAAGAAATAAGTAAGAACAAAATCATAATTAAATAACCGACCATAATTTTGTAGCGAATACTAAATTTTGCTTTCGATTTCATTAAAAATTCCTACCTTCAAGATTATTAAAAGTTTTCTATTGTAAAGAATGAAAAACGTAATATATATTATATCAGTTTTCATAAGGCCAAACTAGAAATCCCCCTATTGTATTAGGGGGTCTCGTTTTGAATAGAGGAAATCATTTTGAAATATAAAAACATATATGAAAAGTAACAATCGAGGGAATTGGGGGATAATAAAACTTTTAAGAAGGAAAGAGTGTGCTTAAAGCTTTTTTTGCATCTATTCCTTCAAAGGTAAATAATACAAGCTCTCTCTTTTTTACAGTAAGGAAAAAGGATATTAATGTGCTTAAGCTTTTAATAGAAGTAAGTGTTCCGTGTTTACTTATAAATAAATTAGTTTGAAATGTTGTCATTAAAGCATAAAAATGATGAATCTGCTTTATTGTAGGTGTTTCATTATAAAGAATAGTAGTAGATTGGATTGCATTCATCGAAATATTCCTTTCTGTATAGTAAGCATAACAATATAAACATACCCGTTTTAAAAAATGTTAAACATATAAATAAGAAAAAATATAATTATAGTTTTTTAGGTTTAGAAAGGGTTACGAAGGGTATACATATACTACAAAGAGATTGACTGAAGATAAATTGTAAGATTTCTAGTCTATAAAAATATACTTTTACTTTAAATAAAAAGGAGTCGGGTATACATGAATGAAATGATGATTGATATTACATTTGATTTAATTTACTTGTTAAGTAGTTCGCTTGTAATGCTGTTACTATTCGCTTTTTTCGTAAATGGTTATGTTAATAAGAAGGTTAGTGTATACAGAAATGAAGAAAGATAAAGATACATTATATAAAACTTTAGGAGGTTAATAGTTATGGATGTAGATAGAAAAATAGTAGGTATTTTTAGAACAATTGATGATGCGGCATTCGTTATTAATGAATTAAAAGATAAAGGATACTCGGCGGGTAACATTTCAGCTATTGCGAAGGATCAAAAGGAAATTGAACATCTGGAAGAAAAATCGGGTGAAAAAGTAAATAGTGAAACGGCACATAAAGCGGATATCTTTTCAGCGACAGGGCTTGTGGCAGGAGGAGTAGCAGGCGGACTTGGTGGTTTATTAACAGGTCTTGGTATACTTGCCGTTTCTGGAATGGGTCCAATCGTAGCAGCGGGACCTATCGCAGCAGCTATTGGAGGAGCCGGTATTGGCGGAGGAGCTGGAAGTTTAATAGGAGCATTTATCGGATTAGGAATTCCCGAAGAACATGCTAAGAAATATGAAGAATACATTTACGATGGAAATATATTAATTTTAGTAGATGCAAAATTAGATGGTAAGTTAGAAATCTATAAAATATTTGATAAGCATAATGCCTATAACTCTGATTTCTTTAAATAATATTTACTTCACATATCAATTATGCAAAATGTAAACATAGTGAATATCGTTTTTTGATCTTACAACTTTGGCGCGGCCGAGGAGTCGTATGACTATAAGAGAGGAAGGGCTTATAGTAAAAGATCAAGTTCTATTCTGTTATCCCGCTATTTGTGGGCAGTAAGACCCCACCTCAAAATTCAGCGAAAGCAAAGAAGTTAAGTGGGGGTCGGGCTGCCCGTAAAAGCCCGATTGGTGAGGGCTGATTAAAGTTTCACTTTATTGAAAAGGGAAGAGGTGTCTTTTCGTGATTGTAAAAATAGTAAAGGATAGTAGTAATAGTTTCCTTTGTACGGTTCAAAATAAAAATGGAGAGAAGTATGTGAAGAAATGGTTTAGTAAACAGAAAAACAAGGAAGAAGTAGGGCGACCAACTTTTAAAGAAGTAGAAAAGGATTGGAAAGAAAATAGAGAATCGTTTATGTATCCGAATGTAAAGGCGCTTTATTAAAAATAATAGGCGTTTCATTCTTACAAAATTGTCACACTCTTGTAAGGTAATTCAATAGATTAGATACTTTTTCCATGTCATAATAAAGACATAAGAAAGCTTATTCAAACTACAACTTATTAGGAGAGTGTCAGTCATGATTGTAACAACAACGTCTGGAATTCAAGGTAAAGAAATTATTGAGTATATCGATATTGTAAATGGTGAAGCTATTATGGGTGCAAATATTGTCCGCGACTTATTCGCTTCCGTTCGTGATGTTGTCGGTGGTCGTGCTGGTTCTTACGAAAGCAAGCTAAAAGAAGCTCGTGATATCGCAATGGATGAAATGAAAGAACTTGCAAAACAAAAAGGTGCGAACGCTATCGTTGGTATTGACGTAGATTATGAAGTTGTTCGTGATGGAATGTTAATGGTTGCTGTAAGTGGTACAGCTGTACGTATATAAGTAAGTAAAAATACAGGCTCACCCCTTGAAGCTTATGCTTTGAGGGGATTTTTTTGTTTTCAAGTAGTAGAAGTAAAAAGAATGAGCTTGATCCTTTAGGAAAAAGCCCATTCTTTTTATTTAAGCTATAAGATCTTTCGCTTCTACTTTCTTTTTGTTCATGACTAAAGTTAATAGGAATAAAATTAAGCTTAAAAGTGTCATTATAATAAAAACTTGCGTATAACCATCAAAATAGTCACGAGTGATTCCAGCTAGGACAGGAATGAATCCGCCCATAATGTATCCTCCGGACTGCATCATAGCGGTCCATGCACTCGCATCTTCTGAAGTTTTTGTTTCATATAGCGGTAGCATGAGAGCGAGTGGGAATACGCCGCCGAGCCCGATACCTAGTAAAATAGAAGGGATCCATGGTGTAGTTAGTGGGTAAATCATAAGCGATAAACCTACGAGTACAAAGCATATACTCCCTAATAACCAAAGTGCTCGGTTTTTATAAATATCCGCTAATGTTGGAATTAAAAAGCTGCATATCATTTGAACAACTGTAAAAACAGTTATGAGAGTACCAGCTTGTTCGCTACTGACACCCATATTTTGATTTGCGGGCGCAAGCCAAGTTGTAATGGAGTAAAAGATTCCTGATTGTAGTCCGAAAAAGATTGTGAACAACCATGCTTTTTTATTTCTTAAAGGTAAACTATTATTCTTTTTATCTTGTGTGCTCGTATTCTTTTTTCGTTTCATAACCGGATACCAAAATATAATAGCGATTATAGTAAGTACACCCCAAAAAGCGAGTGCCATATTCCAATCGTCTTTTAATACATGTTGTAAAGGAATCGTTAATCCTGCACTTAAAGAAGCGCCAGTTCCCATGCCTACTGAATATATTCCAATCATTAAGCCGATTTTCGTAGGGAATTTTTCTTTAATAAAACCTGATAGTAACGGACCTGCAAGTGCAATTCCAATGCCGATAAATAAAGAGCTCGCGAATAATGTGGAAATGGAAGAGGTAAAAGCCCTCATACATGTAGCAAAGCCAATTAAAATAAGACAAGCCATAATTGATTTTTCTGCCCCATATTTTTTAATTACCTTCCCAGTCAGTAAGGCGAATGTCCCCATACAAAAAACAGGAATAGCTGTAAAAAAACTAACGGAAAAATTGCTTATATTTAAGTCTTGTCGGATGGTTTCTAATAAAGGTGAAATAGATGTAATTCCGATACGTAAATTAATGGAAACAAAAAATAGTGCTAGTATATACAAATAAGTTCGTCCTTGATGTTTCAATTTGATTTTCTCCTCTCATAAACATCAGATGTTATTGAGTATATCATCTGATGTTTAAGTGTAATATATAAGGAGCTTATTTCAGCTCCAAATTTTGAACGGCGTATGTTCGTGCCTCTTCGGCATTTTGTTTTAAAATAGCTTGGAATAATTTTTCATGAATTTCAGAGTTATCTTCATAGTTCACTGTATTTAATATTAATTGGCTTAAAATGTGGCGAAGGGCAGGTACGAAAGATTGATACAAATCAAGTAGAACTTCGTTTTTGCTCGCCTTTGCAATTGCTAGATGAAACTGAATGTCTGCATCTATGTATGCTACATAATTTCCTTCTTGAAGGGCATGTTTTCTTTTATTCAAATGTCCTTTTAAGTATAAAAGATCCTCTTCACTTCGGCGCTGTGCCGCTAACATAGCTACTTCTTTATCTAACATATTTCTTGCTTCATACACATGATTAATATTAGCTGCTTGCAGTCGTTTTTCAAATGAATCTTGCGTTGTATTTAGTGAGACAATACGAGTACCTTGTCCTTGTCGAACTTCTAATATGCCGGCATGTACTAATATCTTTATGCTTTCTCGCAGCGTTGAACGTCCTACTCCTAACTCTTCCATTAATTGCGGCTCTGTAGGGAGGCGATCGCCAACTTCATACTCGCCAGAAAAGATTTTTTCTTGTAGACGTTCCAACACTTCATCGACTAATTTCCGCCGAGAAACTTTTGAAAAAGATTTCTTTTCGTTTATATTCATCTGCTCATCTCCTGTTATATTCGCTTTTATGATAACCAATTTAAGTTCTGTTGACAATGTTATTTTTTAGGTAGTTGAAGCGGGATACTAAAATAGGGTTTATAAGACATAAAAAAATCTATTTTGAAAAAATCAATCAAAATAGATCTTTCAATAGCATTTACTAACTCGTCAAAAATACTTTCCCCTTCGTTTTCTCAGCAGACTGCACAATATCAACCGCACTTTTCACATCTGCTAAGTCATATGTAGAATGGACTGTCATGAAACGTAATTGCTCATTTTCCACTAAGCGAATTAAGTGACGAAACGTTTCTTGCCATTTATATGGTGACACTTCTTTATTCCAATGTCGTAAATGAAATATGTTCGCGTGCACTTTTGCTTTCGTGACAATCTCTGCCCAGTTCACTTGTATGCCTGATAGAAGACCGATCGTTAAAAAGTGCCCGTTTGGACGTAAGGAGAACGCTAATTCATTTCCATCCGGTCCTCCGATAGAATCAATCGCTGCATCTGCACCAAGCCCGTTTGTTAACTCCATAACTGTTTCATAAAGCGGGGCAGTGGAAGTATCTATTACATATTCGGCACCGAGGCGCAGTAATTCTTCTGTATGCTTATTATTTCTCGTAACTGCAATTAATCGGAAGTTTAAAATTTGTGATAACTGAGCAAAAAGATGACCAATAGCGGATCCACAAGCATTTACTAATAAAATATCATTCTGTTTTAAGTTTAGCGTTTCTGTGCATGTGACCCACGCCGTAAGGGGATTAATATACATTTGTGCCGCTGTAAAATCATCGATGGAATCAGGAATAGGGACTACAAAGTCAGCTGATGTTGTAACGAACTCTTGCCAAGTACCATCTCCGCGTAAAGGTAATACGCGTTTACCGATAAGGTCTCTAGTAACGCCCGCGCCTACATCTTCTACAATACCAACACCTTCATAACCAGGGATGTTAGGTAAAGGGATTCTATGTGCATACGCTCCGGTTACGGGAATTAAGTCAGATGGATTAATCGGTCTAACTAACATACGAACCAAAACTTCATTATCTTTTAATGGTTCTATATTTTTATATTCAACTTGTAATACATCTTTTGGGTTACCAAACTCATGAAATTGAATGTATTTTCCGTGCAAGATAGTTGTTCCCCTTTAGTTTGATTGGGTTAATTATAGCATTTTTGGTTTGGTTGGTTATTTCATTAGCACTAAATAAAGAGGAACAGACAGTCTTCGTTTATACATTTGATAAAATCGTAGAAAACGGTATTGCTGTGTTTAAAAAATTTAATGAAAAATAGGCTCGACCCTTGGATTTTATGCTTTGAGGGGATTTTTATTGTGCAAATTTCAAAAAGATACATGAATTATGTAGCATTGTATGGATTGTAAAATCGATTTCCTGAATACATAGTAATATAATAAAAAGACGCCCTTGTGAGCGCCTTTTTCCGACTTGAGATAGATGTATCATTATTGTTCTGTTAGGATACATAGCTCTCGTTTAAAGTTTACTCACACAAATGATCTGTGTATCAATTTGTTTTGATATACAGATCATTTGCATGATAATTCTTATAGATAATTGCTGAATGATAACCTTACATGAATGCTTTTAAAAGTTCTTGAACCAATGGAATTACTCCACCTACGAATTTTAAAACTGCCATTGCGATTTCCATATGATTGCCTCCTTTTTTTAATAGTAAGATGTAATGAATCTTTATACCCTCATTATAGTAAGCGTTTACAAATACATCAATGCATTTCTATATGCAATATTTCATATTTGTATTCGGTAATGAGGAATCAGTAACCTATCAAAATATAAGTCGCATCTTGTATAGTATAATGTAATGGTGGAGGTCGGATATGAAAAAAATAAATTCAAATATAGATTTGGATACAAATGTATTGGAAGCGGTATTTATTCCAAGAAGGTTTATTGTTTTATGGATTACCCTCGTATATATAGCTTCAATGCTTTTAGAATTTCGTAATAATATTTTCTCTATGGATAGTTTCTTCTTTACAATAGTCATTGTTATTCATACTATTTTTCATTGGTATGCGAGTTCATTAAAGAATAGGCAATTATTGTACTTCTTTTTTGTACAACTCTTCATTGTGTTTCTCGCTGCATTTATTGTACCAAATGGTTCAATAGCTATTTTTGTTGGATTAACCCCTATTTTAATTGCCCAAAGTCTATATGTTTATAACAATATATTTAAAGTAATGGCAGTTTTTACTCTTATGTATGCAATATTTTGTGCTGCAATTAGTATCAATTATGGTGTGAATAAATTAGCTATTCTTATTTCTATGTTTCTTTTAGTGTTAGCAATTATTATTCCTTTTTCTTATATTAATAAGCAGCAATTTGATGCGCGTAATCGTATACAGAGCTATATTCAAGAGTTAGAGTCTGCATATATGAGAGTGGAAGAATTGACATTAGCTAATGAAAGGCAGCGTATGGCAAGAGATTTACATGATACGTTAGCGCAAGGTTTAGCGAGCTTAATTATGCAATTGGAAGCGATAGATGCCCATATGCAAAAAGGGAATACAGCACGATCTCAAGAGATTATGAAACAAACTATGATAAGAGCGAGACAAACTCTACATGATGCAAGGTTGGTTATTGATGATTTGCGTCATACTACTAATTCATTTAATGGAGCAGTAAAAGAAGAGGTTCAACGTTTTTCTGAAGCTACGTCTATACATGTGAGACTTACTATTCAAAGTCCACCGTATATTTCAAGCGTAGTAAAAGAGCACTGTTTATATGTAATTAGTGAATGTTTAACGAATATCGCAAAACATTCACAGGCAGCAGATGTAAATTTAAATGTTGAATATATCGATGATCTTGAAAAACTTACTATTGAAGTTGAAGATAATGGAATTGGTTTTGACACTAGATATATCGGTAAGAATCCTGGACATTATGGTTTAATTGGTCTAAATGAGCGTGTTCGATTGATTAAGGGAGAAATACATATATTGAGTGAAAAGATGAAAGGTACGAAAGTGTATATTCAAGTGCCTATAAATAAAGAAGGAGATAGCCATGAAGCATAACGTATTAATTGTAGATGATCATTTCGTTGTAAGAGAAGGTCTGAAATTAATAATAGAAACGAGTGATTCATTTCAAATTATAGGTGAGGCTGCAAACGGAGAAGAAGCCCTTTCTTTCATAGAAAAGAAGAAACCTGATGTCATTTTAATGGATTTGAATATGCCTAAAATGAGTGGTTTAGAAACAATTGAGGCTTTGAATGAAAAACAAAACCATACGCCGATTATTATATTAACTACTTATAACGAAGATGAATTAATGTTAAAGGGAATTGAGTTAGGGGCAAAAGGATATTTGCTAAAAGATACGGATCGTGAGAATTTGTTTCGAACATTGGAAGCGGCTATTCGAGGTGAGATTTTACTACAACCAAATATTATGGAAAAGATAGTGAAGTATAAAAGGAAAGAAGTACATGCTGATAAGGTTGCAGAAAATAACTTAACGGTTAAAGAATTGTTTGTGCTGAAAGCTATTGCGCGCGGATATAAGAATAAAGAAATTGCATTTGATATGGGAATAGCTGAGCGAACGGTAAAAGCATATTTAACAAATATATACAATAAATTAGGTGTTAATTCACGGTCAGAAGCAGTAGCTGTATCTATTGAAAGGAAGTTAATTCATTTTTAAAACATTATATATGCCCAATCGTACATTATAGGCTTGCCCTTTTGTACGATTTTTTTATTTCTTTCTCATGTTATGCTTCAGAAAGTATGAGAGATTTAAGAACAATCTAATTGCATTACAATTATAGACGTTTCTAATGTAGGAAAGGAAGAAGAATAATTAAATGGAAACTTTGCTTTTAATTCCTGTATTAATTTTCTTTATTTGGCTGCAAAGCAAACAAAGAAAATTAAACTGGATAGATATTATAACTTTTCTCATGATGATAGGGATTATTACTTATACGGCGCCGCAACCAATGACTAGGGATTTACAAGCAGAGTTACTGGCAGTTACGCTTATTTCTTTCGCTATTGGTGTTTGGCAAGGTGGGGGAATTACAGTCTGTTATGAGGATGAAATTTTATATATTACAAATGGAAAACAGTATTTCATTTCATGGATTCTCTTAATAATTGGTAACATAATTATTATTAATATATTTGAAGGTGGATTTACATTTAATGGACCGTGGTTTCTTTTGTGTAGTGTTGTCATTACATCTGGGGTGAAAACCAGTATTCTATGTGTTTTGTACAAATTAACAGTGCGAAATTGAATGGAAAATCAAAGCTGTTTTCTTTTATCCCAACATAAAACGTATTGCTGCAAGTTCATTAAAAGACCTTAGTTGATAAAAAATGAGATGGAAGTATTGGAAGAATGGGGGAGTTAACGTAGATGTTTCTACCTATTACTACATTTGATAGGTTTAGTTGGCTGGGGAATGTTGCTTTCTCTTCAGAAAAGACTAGTAGGAATCGAGCGCTATCGAGGGCTGAAGAAAGAGATGTTAATTTGTGTAATAAGAACTGTATAGGTTCAGTTAATAATATGCATCAAAAAATAACGATAGATTCTGTGGAATATGGTGATAATTGTGTATTGGGCCGTGCAGAACCTCATTCAACAATTGTCATAACAAGTAGTGATATGTATGTTGGAAGCGGACGGGTTAATAAGTGTGGAGAATTTAAAATATATACAAATGATTATCTGGAAGAGTATTTGGTACTAGAGATTCAGTTGATAATGGGCGGTTTCTATCAAGGAAGTATAACGGTAAAGTTAAAAAGTTAAGGTATGATGATTTCCTTTTTATTTAGTAAATAAAAAGGAAGCAACCGTAGTCGCTTCCTACATCTATTAAGCCGAAGCTTTCTTCATTCTCTCAAGTAAACTAGATAAAATATGTGTACGATAAGATTCTAGTTTTTTACCTTCGTAAGTACGAATCCCTAATTTTTTAAGTTCTTTTACATACCAACCTTTGCTTCCGAAATACATGTGATCGCTCCCCTTCAACTTTGTTTATTTGTCCTGATTGTACTTGGAGGTACGGGTAATATAATGAAGGAAATGAATTTCGCGCGAAAATGGTTAACTTTGTTGCAAAAGACATATATACTAAGGGTAGTATATAACGAGGTGGGCAAGACGTGATTATAGAGAAGCACGAAATTCAAATTGACCAAATTACGAGCGGTAAAGTGAATATCTTTACTTTCTATAGAAATAGAAAGCAAGTTGATGATCATTTTTTACGATTGCAAGAACCATCGCTTACAGCAAACTACTTCTTCCATTTTCATTTTGATGCAGAGAGCTTGCATCTTCTGCAGGAAGAGTTTCCGGGCGTATATCCGTACGACCGTAGTGACACGATTCACGACTGGACGGAAAAGATGAAAGCGGAATTGCAACATCAGATCCAAACAGGTAAATGGAATAAACGCGTACGTATCGGTAATCGCATTCTAGATGTGGTGTTTACGTGGTGTGACGAAGATATAGTAGAGTGAAAAAGAAGCGGATGACGCTTCTTTTTTTAGCGCTGGAATAAAACGAGCTTACCTGCAGAAGATGTGCAGCGATGTGTTTTTTCGTACAATCCTTTTTCTTGTAAAATAGATTCACCTTTTGCTTTCGCTTCTTTTTCAGTTGCTGCCTCGAATGATTCGTCTAATGCTTTTGAACCATCTTTTTCAAAGACTGTTAGAACGTATAATCCCATGAAAATTCCCTCCAATAATTAAAATCAGAATCTTATAACTATTTTGTCATAAATCACTAGAATATGCAAAGAAATATATGACATTGCGTGTTACAATAAAGTGAAACTTTAACTAGTGGGGAGTCTTTTCATCCCCACTAGTTATTAGCCTTCACCAATCGGGTATTTATGGGCAGTTTACTTTCAGATTGGCTTCTTTGCCTACTGCCCGTTAATACGGGGTAAGGTGAAACTTTAATCAGTGGGGGATTTTTTATTTCCTGCTTATTACTAGTTTTCGCCAATTGAGCATTTATTGTTTGTGTTCATGCGGATAAGATGAAACTTTTGAACTATAGAAAGGATCGTTATTTGTGAAACAAGTGAAGTTTATACATGCGGCTGATTTGCATTTGGATAGTCCGTTTAAAGGGATGGAGATGAATGTTGCGCAGTCTGTTTGGGAGAGAATGAAGCAGAGTACGTTTGAATCGTTCGAGCGTATTGTTGATAAAGCGATTCAAGAGCGCGTTGATTTCGTATTACTAGCCGGGGATTTGTATGATGCGGAGACGAGAAGTTTGAGGGCGCAAGTGTTTGTGCGTGAGCAAATGAAGAGACTGTCGCAGTACGATATCCCTGTTTTTATTATTCACGGTAACCACGATCATTTAGGGGGAAGCTGGGCGGCAATTGAGTTTCCGGAAAATGTTCACGTGTTTACGGAGCCTTATGTAGAAGAAAAATCATTTTATAAAAATGGTGAGCTTGTAGCTTCTATTTATGGGTTTAGTTATTTGCAGCAAGCGGTAACGGATAATATGACAGCGCAGTATACGAAAATGAGTGATGCGCCTTTTCATATTGGAATGCTTCACGGAAGTGTGGAAGGGGATGCAGAGCATAATCGCTATGCACCGTTTCAAATTCGTGAGCTGAAAGAAAAGCAGTTTGATTATTGGGCTCTTGGCCATATACATAAACGTGAAATTTTATCGGAGGAGCCATGCATTATTTATCCAGGTAATATACAAGGACGTCATCGTAAGGAGACCGGCGAGAAAGGTGCATATCTTATTGAACTCACGAAACAAGGATCGCAATGTTCGTTTTTCCATACGGCGGATGTTGTATGGGATGAGATAGAAGTGAGTATCGATGGACTTGAAACTGTTGATGATCTTATGACGAGCGCATCAAGTGCGATGAATGAATGCAGAAGAGAAGAGGAAGGTACGCTTTTAACTGTCATATTTACAGGACAGGGACCACTTTCTCCATATTTGCGTGAAGACAAGCGCGTGGAAGAGATTTTTCATATTTTAGCAGCTGGCGAAGAGCGAAAAGACTTTGTGTATGCGATGAAGTGGAAAAATGAGACGGTTTCTTTTGCGGAAATTGAACGTTTGAAAGAAGAAAATCATTTCGTCGGTAGTGTGCTGAAAGAGTTAGAAGCTTTCACAAATATGGACGGAGTATTGCGCACCATTTGGACATCTCCTGTAGCACGTAATAGTATTGAAGCTTTTACGGAAGAAGAGAAGAAAGAGATTCAAAAGGAAGCGGAAAATATTATTTTAGAGCAATTATTCCAGCAAGAGAGGGATAAAAAATGAGAATTGAAAAACTCCATATTTATGGCTATGGAAAACTAGAAAATGTGGAAATGGATCTGTCATTGCTGACGGTACTGTACGGTGAAAATGAAGCGGGGAAATCGACAATTCGCTCGTTTATGAAAAGTATTTTATTCGGTTTTCCGACGAGAGGACAGCGCCGTTATGAGCCGAAAGAAGGCGGGAAGTACGGCGGAGCGATGACTGTTCAAATAGAGAAGTACGGCCGTTTGAAAATTGAACGATTGCCAAAGACGGCAGTAGGCGCGGTGACCGTTTATTTTGAAGGCGGGAAAACTGGCGGCGAAGATATTTTAAACGATATATTAAGCGGTGTGAATGAAAGCTTATTTGATTCTGTTTTTTCATTTGATATGCATGGTCTTCAAAATATTCATCAGCTCGGCGAAGCGGATATCGGCAATTATTTATTTTCGGCCAGCGCAGTCGGAAGTGATGCGTTATTGCAGTTAGATAAAAAGTTAGAAAAAGAAATGAATCAGCGTTTTAAGCCGAGTGGTCGTAATCCTGAAATTAACGTGTCACTGCAAGAGATGAAGAAAATTGAGGAAAAGATGAAAGAGTGGCAAGGGAAAATTGGCACGTATGAAAAACAGGTCGAGCAGTTAAAAGAAAGTGAAGAGAAACTTACTTTTGTTCGTGCGGAAAAAGAGTCAGCCGAAAGACGAAAGCAAGACTATGAAATATTAGCAGCGCTTGAGCCTCTCGTTATTGAAAAGAGTGCGCACGAGAAAGTGTTAGAAAACGAGAACGGGCAGTTTCCTGTAAACGGGATGGCGCGCTATGAAGCGGTAAAGGCAAAGATGGAGCCGCTGCAAGTACAAGTAGATTCACTTCAAAAAAAGATAGAAACAGTGCAATCAAAAATTGATTCCACAGAAATAGATGAAGCATTTTTACAAAAAGAAAGTTATGTAGAAGAACTACGCATGCAGCATATGTCTTATGAAAATGCACGTCAAGAAATGCGTGATATGACGGGAAGTATTGCGAATATAAAAGAAGAAATCGCAGAACTACAGCAACAAATCGGCGCGACTTTTGAACAAGAGACTGTTCTTTCGTTTGATATAAGTTTAGCGACGAAAGAATTAATTACACAAACTGTGCAAAAGGCGAGAGAGTTAGAAACGCAAAAAGCACAACTAGATGAACGTTTTAAAACGGCTCAAGAGCAATTAGAAGAGCAAGAAGAAAATATAAGACAGATCAAGAAACAAATGTTAGCTGATGAAGAACGAAATACGTTAGTTGAGAAAGAAAAATCATTTCAAGATGCTGCATTTTTAGGTATGGGCGCAGAAAGAATGAAGCGCAAGTATGAGGAAAAAGCAGGGGCGGCTATGCAAAAGAAAAAACAGTGGCAAAGAATTTGTCTTCTGTTACTTCTTATTAACACGCTTGTTTTATTCACGAGTCTATTTATAGATAACCGCGTGCTGTTATTTATTAGTGTGATTGTTTTTGTAGGGATTGTTTTAGCACTCGTTTTATATAAAGATCCTTCGGGTGGATTACAAGAAGAGCTTCTTACTCTTCAGCAAAGTGCTGGCGGGCGTCAAAGTGAAGAGGCGATGTCCGTTCGTTATCAGTTAGAAAAGGATGAAGAGATTCGAAAGTTATTTGAGCGAGAGTCTTATAAATTACAACAAATGGAACGTGCTTATGATAAAGTCGTTTCATCTTATGAAGAATGGGAGAGAGAAACTTTCCAAATAGGAGAACAAGTAGATGCGTATAAAACGCGCTATATGTTCCCTGAATTTTTTACATATGCGCACATGTTGCCAGCGTTTGAGCGTATTGAAAAAATGCAGCAATTATATCGTGAGCTAGATAAACAAGGCGAGCGGAAATCTTCATTATATGAAATGATTTCGCACTTTGAGCATAAACTAGAAACTGTTATCGGTAGTAAAGAGTATAGTAATTTGCATGAGGCGCAAAGTCGTATGCAAAATGAAAAAGAGAAGCGCCAAACTTGTAAGCAGCTGAAAGAGAAGCTGGCGGAATGGCAAGAAGAATATGAGTTCATGCAAGAGCAATTAAAACAACTACTAGTAGAGCGAGATGGGTTATGGCATATCGCAGAATCTACAGATGAAGAGATGTTTTTAGAAGCAGGAAAATTGGAAGAGAAACGTGAAGACGCGGATAAGCAAGTGGGGCGTTTATTACCTCAAATTGATTTGTTAGAACAGCGCTTAACGAGTTTGTCATTAGCTGAGCATTATGAGGCTGACGGTTATGATGAAAAATTAAAGCAAGAAATCACAGCCGCGCAAAACTGTCTGGCGCAAGAGAAAGAACTGACAGAGCGTATTGCGAAGCATCGAATAGAAATTGCGAATTTAGAAGAAGGCAGTACGTATGGTGATTTACTACATGAGTGGGAAATGAAAAAAGCGCAAGTGCGTGAACAAGTGAAGAAGTGGGCTGCTTATGCGGCCGCAAAGACAGTATTAACGAAAACGAAGCAATATTATCATGAAGTGCATCTTCCGCGTATTTTACAAAAATCCGAAGAGTATTTCGTTTATTTAACGGGCGGGAGATATAGTAAAATATTCTCACCGTCAGAAGCGGAACCTTTCATTGTCGAACGTAACGATGGTATGCGTTTTTACAGTCATGAACTAAGCCAAGCGACAGCGGAGCAGTTATATTTATCATTGCGATTCGCGCTAGCGAAAACGTTTGAGCATGACTATCCATTTATTATTGATGATAGCTTCGTACATTTTGACGCGGTAAGGACGAATCGAACGATTGAACTTATAAAAGAAATTGCGAAAGATAGACAAGTTATCTTCTTTACATGCCATGCGCATTTATTAACGTATTTTACAGAAAATGAGATTATAAAATTAACACGTAAGCGTAAAGAAAATGAGTTGTAGTATGCTATACTAAAAGTAACTGATTTGGTGGAGGAATTCGAATGAAAAAGAAAATTGTAGAATATGAAGTTGGTGAACAAGTCGATGTTTTCTTGTTAATTAAAACAGCGACAAAAGGTCTCGCAAGCAATGGCAAGCCATTTTTAACAGTAATCTTACAAGATCCAAGTGGAGATATTGAAGCAAAGCTATGGGACGTATCGCCAGAAGTTGAGAAACAATATGTAGCGGAAACAATCGTTAAAGTAGCTGGAGATATTCTAAACTATAAAGGACGTATTCAATTACGTGTGAAACAAATTCGTGTTGCGAATGAGAATGAAGTAACGGACATCTCGGACTTTGTAGAAAAAGCTCCAATAAAAAAAGAAGATATGGTTGAGAAAATTACGCAATACATATTTGAAATGAGAAACCCGAACATACAGCGTCTAACAAGACATTTGTTAAATAAGCATCAAAATGAATTTTTAGAATATCCAGCAGCGACAAAGAACCATCACGAGTTCGTATCTGGACTAGCTTATCATGTTGTATCAATGTTAGATTTAGCGAAAGCTATATCAGCTCTATACCCATCGTTAGATAAAGACTTACTATATGCGGGCGTTATTTTACACGACCTTGGTAAAGTATTCGAACTATCTGGCCCAATTTCTACAACGTATACGTTAGAAGGAAATTTACTAGGCCATATTTCTATCATGGTGAACGAAATTGGTAAAGCAGCAGACGAACTACAAATCGATGCAGAAGAAGTATTAATCCTTCAGCACATCGTCCTTTCCCATCACGGAAAAGCAGAATGGGGTAGCCCAAAACCACCATTAGTGAAAGAAGCAGAAATTCTGCACTACATTGATAACTTAGATGCAAAAATGAACATGATGGACCGCGCATTAGGACGTACAAAACCAGGCGAATACACAGAACGTGTCTTTGCGCTTGATAATCGTTCGTTCTATAAGCCAACTTTCCATAATTAAGATTGTGAATAGAATGGCCTCATTAAGTGTTAAGAGCTTAGTGAGGCTGTTTTTGTATTGAAAATGAAATAAAATAGTTAAGAAGTACGCATGGGTGTAACGAAGAACTAATAAAACATATCTTGCCACTAGAATGGGAGCATATCAACTTTTTAGTTGAGTAACGCCAGCATTTCAGAAAAAATACAATAAGCTGTCCATATGGGCAGCTTATTTACATAATTCTCGTTATTGGAAGTTGATTAATATTAGCTTATTTGTCTTATAAGTTAAATTGAGAACAATTAGATTCCCAAATATTTCAGTTCTTTTTGTATGTTATTCAAAGCAAATCCCTCTTGTTTTCGAAAGGGGTTATTTGATTCGTTCGAAGATAATCTCAAAATATTGCGCGTATCCTGCGATTGATGGTGCAAAGATTTGAACAAATTTCCAACCGTCTTCAGCATGTTCGGCAATAATACGCTTATAATCTTCTTTAGGTTCCCCTTTCCAGTTATTAACTTCGACTTTCACGAATTTGTAATCGTACATATCCTTTCCCCCTTTTCCTAATTGTACCATTTCGGAGAATCGATTTGTTATGATTTTTGGATGTATATGGTATTCGCATTCAGTTAATATAACGTAACATTATCGGTAGCAAGGACAAGGAGGAACCCTGCTCACACAAGGGAACCTCCTTTTTACGTTCTATGGATCTATACATTTTTTTATACATTCCTATCCTGAAGGGGATTTTAAGATTTCTGTTTGTTACTGAATTAGCTGAAAAACTGTATAAAACCTTGCATACTCTTAGCGTGTTTTTTTAATGCTGGCGATATCCTACATCCATCAACTTATGAATTTTATAATGTCTCCAAACCAAGAATTTCTTGTGTTTTTAGTCCAAAATTTTATGCAATAAAAAATATCTCGAATTTGAGATAAATAACTTGCTTTTTAATCACTTGAGTTGTAAAGTGATAGTAACGAAAGTGATTGAGTCATATGAAAAACATACACTCACTTGCTTTCGATTTACAAAAAAAGTAATTTATAAATGGATTCAGTGCAGCTTATTCAATAAAAAAATACGACTAAGCTATAAAAACATAATGAGCATAAATTGAAAAGTTAATAACCATATTATTTGTTGGAAATATTATTTTTTAGGTATCACTTGACTAGTAAAATGAAACGGAGGAATTATCAATGTATGAAATTAAAGGGCATCATCACATTTCAATGGTTACAAAAAACGGAAGTGAGAATAACCATTTTTATAAAAACGTGCTAAGTTTACGTCGTGTGAAAATGACGGTAAACCAAGATGATCCGTCCATGTATCATTTATTTTACGGAGATAAAACAGGAAGTCCAGGTACAGAATTATCATTTTTTGAAATGCCTTTAGTAGGAAAAACGTACCGTGGTACAAATGCAATTACTCGAATTGGATTACTCGTTCCTTCAGAGGAAAGCTTACATTACTGGAAAGAACGATTTGAGAAATTTGATGTGAAACATAGTGAAATGACAACATATGCAAATCGTCCTGCTTTGCAATTTGAGGATGCTGAAGGTCTTCGTCTCGTGCTACTCGTTTCAAATGGAGAAAAAGTGGAGCACTGGGAAACGTGGGAGAAATCCGAAGTTTCGACTGAACATCAAATTCAAGGAATGGGTTCAGTGGAAATGACAGTGCGTAGGCTTGATAAACTGGCGAGTACACTTACAGACATATTTGGTTATACAGAGATTAGCCGAAATGAAGAAGAAGCGATTTTCCAGTCTATTAAAGGGGAAGCCTTTGGAGAAATCGTTGTGAAATATTTAGATGGTCCTACTGAAAAGCCGGGCCGTGGTAGCATTCACCATTTAGCAATTCGTGTAAAAAACGATGTAGAGCTAGCTTATTGGGAAGAACAGGTGATACAAAAAGGTTTCCATTCTTCAGGCATTATCGACCGTTTCTACTTTAAAAGCTTATACTTCCGCGAATCAAACGGAATCTTATTTGAAATTGCGACAGATGGACCAGGATTTACAGTTGATGGAGATGTAGAGCATTTAGGAGAAAAACTTGATTTACCGCCGTTTTTAGAAGAAAAGCGAGCAGAAATTGAAGCGAAATTAGCACCTATTGAAGAGAAATAATAGAAGAGAAAATATACAATTTAAAACCATTGGAGGAATATAAAATGAACCAATTAAAAGGAATACACCACGTTACAGCGATTACAAGTAGTGCAGAAAAGAACTATGAGTTTTTCACTCACGTTTTAGGAATGCGTTTAGTTAAAAAAACAGTAAACCAAGATGATATTCAAACGTACCATTTATTCTTTGCAGATGATAAAGGTAGTGCAGGAACAGATATGACATTCTTTGATTTCCCAGGTGTTCCGAAAGGAGTCCATGGTACAAATGAAATTTCAAAAACATCATTCCGAGTGCCAACTGATGCGGCATTAGCATATTGGGTGAAACGTTTTGACCGTCTTGAAGTGGAACATACAGGAATTAAAGAGCAATTTGGTAAGAAAACTCTTTCGTTTGTTGACTTTGATGATCAACACTATCAATTAATCTCAGATGAATTAGATAACGGGATAGAATCAGGTACACCGTGGCAAAACGGTCCAGTTCCATTAGAATATGCAATTACTGGCTTAGGACCTGTATTTATTCGTATCGCGAACTTTAGTTATTTCAAAGAGGTGCTAGAAAAAGTTCTATTATTTAAAGAGATTGATCAAGAAGGAGAGTTCTACTTATTTGAAGTGGGTGAAGGTGGAAACGGTGCCTCTGTCATTGTAGAACATAATACGGTTCTTCCTGAAGCACAACAAGGTTTTGGTACAGTGCATCATGCAGCATTCCGCGTAGAGGATCGCGCTGTATTAGAAGAGTGGATTGAGCGACTAAGTCGAGTTGGACTCCCTTCATCTGGTTATGTAAATCGTCACTTCTTTGAGTCATTATACGCAAGAGTTGCGCCACAAATTTTATTTGAATTTGCGACAGATGGCCCTGGTTTTATGGGAGATGAGCCATACGAAACACTTGGGGAAAAATTATCTTTACCTCCATTCTTAGAGCCAAAGCGTGAAGAAATCGAAAAATTAGTTCGTCCGATTGATACTGTGAGAAGTACTAAGGAATTTATTAAAGAGTAAAAATAGAAATAATAAGTAGAAGAGTAAGTAGTTTTAGCGAATCGCCGGAATTGCTTGCTTTTTTATTTGGTCTATAAAATTTTCTGAAAAATGTTTCTCAAGTCTTATAAATAGGAATATTTGGTATAATTCATTTAAATTATAAATTTTCTGACAATTATTTTTCAATACATAGAAAAGAGGTGATAATATACAATTTGAATAATTGTATAAATATCCCAAATTTATAATTTGGCAAGGGAGAGGCGAAGGTATGGGAACGAATATAGTAACGAAGGAGCAAATGAAACATTCTTTAGATGATTGGTATCGTGTAATGTTGAAGCAACATATAGAGAAAGCTACGGAAATGAAAGAAGAGATTGATAGTACGATTAGTGGGTTGGACGTGGATCAAGATGTATTGCTTTATCATACATTATTGAATTTTAGATATGATGCATTAGTTGATTGGATTTCAATTAGAGAAGATAGTTTTGATAAAGTGGAATCTTTCGAAATTCCGGAAGAAGGCTTTCTAGCGTATTACTATCATTTTTTTAAAGGATTTCATTGCACATTAATTTCAAATTATAACGAAGCGAAAGAACAGTATGAACAAGCTGAGAAGCTATTGAAATCTATTGCAGATCCGATAGAGTATGCGGAGTTTAATTATCGGATGGGGAATTTCTATTATCAAAAATATGACCAAGTTCATGCAATAGATTACTTGAATAGAGCTAAAGCGGCATTTTTGAAATATCCAGGCTATGAAATAAAAGTAGGATTATGTGAAAATGCTTTTGGACTATGTTGCGTAGACATAGATCACTATGAATTAGCGGAAGAGAACTTTAATGCTGCTATGGAAGTATTGCAAAAAGCAAATCAAAAAAAATATATGCTAATGGTTCGACATAATTTAGCTTGGCTTTATGCCAGTCAAAACCTTTCAGAATTAGCGATTCGCCATATATCTGAGGTGACAAAAAATTACCCAGAACATTTTAAAGCCTTGTTTGTAGAAGCACGTGAACATTACAAATTAGGAGAATATAATTTAGCGAATCCAATTGTTGAAAAAGGTTTAAATATTTGTATTGATTTAGGTGAAAAAGAATTTCAACATCGGTTTAAAATTTTGAAAGAACTCAATGGAAATTCTTCTATATCAATTATTGAAGATGTAATTTTAAAAGGCCTTTCTTATTTTGAGAGAGAAAGATTATGGGATTGTATTCAAGAATACACTGAAATTTTAGCAATGAAATTTTATGAGGTTGATGATCATGTTAAGGCAAGTAAATATTTTTATATGAATAATAAGGCTCAAAAAAATATATTGGAAAAGGGAGCGTTAAACTAATGAAGAAATTTCGTTTAGCTATTGTTGGGGCTGCATTAGTAGGGGGATTATCAATTGGATTCAATAGTTCTTTTACAAATCAATCTGTAAATATAGGTGACACGGGAGGGGCACCAGCAAGACCAGACTACGTTAATATAGGGGACACGGGAGGAGCACCAGCAAGACCAGACTACGTTAATATAGGAGATACAGGTGGAGCACCCGCAGATAATAAAGGCGATGGCGGCGGAGTAAGCCAACTATAATAACAAAGAAAAGGACTTCAACAGGAAGTCCTTTTCTTTGTTATTAGGCCATGTAGAGAAAAGAATTGACTTACTTTAAATATGTAACTATAATAGTTACAAAATAACCATCATTGATAGAAATGAGTTATATTTTTTTAATATAATTGTAACTAAAGTGGTTACAATTAAAAAAGAACATAAAACAACCAAATAATGTAAAAACTTTAAATAGCAACAAGAGAAAGGAGACGGGAATTTTGAAACGGTTTAAATTTTATTTTATTAGCGGTATTGTGCTCGTTTTGTTAATAGTATGTAACTTCGTTGATAAGCCGATTGCAAAGGTTGAAGAAGTGAAAGATACTGTGATGATGAGGCTGAATACGAAAGAGAGTATGGCGCAGATTGATGGGCAGACGATTTATTTTAAGCAAATTGGTGAGGGGAAACCGCCTTTACTTATGCTTCACGGATTTGGTGGTTCTTCAGATGGGTTTGGTGATATTTATCCGGAACTTGTAAAGGATCATACGATTATTGCGGTTGATATTTTAGGGTTTGGGCGTTCTTCTAAGCCGGTTGATTTTCAGTATTCGTTTCCTGCGCAAGTAAATTTATATTATAAGTTAATGAAGAAACTCGGATATGATCAATTCGCAGTACTTGGTCATTCGATGGGCGGAGAGATGTCTCTAAATTTAGCGTATTTATATCCGGATGCAGTAACGCATCTCGTTTTAGCGGATTCTACAGGAATAGAGTCTTTCCAGCAAAAAGAAAGTTATGAAGTGCCGCCACTATCGACAGACTTACAAACTGTAACAGAGATTACAGATTATAATAAAAATGAAGTGAAAAATAGTCGTGATGATAAAGAGCATTATGATCAGCTTACGAAAATGAGAGAGCGCCGCATTGCGATGGAAGCAGATAAAATTAAGGTACCGACTTTAATTATATGGGGACGACACGATAAGAGTGTTTCTTGGAAAAATGGTGAACTGTATCATGAGCTATTTGCAAATAGTACGTTCCATATCATTGAAAAAGGATACCACGCACCGTTTCGCCAGGAACCAATAGAGTTTATGGAATATGTACAAGCGTTCTTCGCGAAGAATCCACAATAAAATTTAAGCATAAATCCACTTCTTTCCTCATAAAGTGAAACTAATAAGGCTTGTCTAAGGAAAGGGATGAACGAAAGTGGAAACTTTACCATGGTGGATTTATCTTGTAATCATTGGGATTGTACTAAGTGGCTACATGGTTTTATATACTTCGAAAAAAGAGCAAGAGATGGATAATGATTTTATCGAAAAAGAAGGCGAAGTATATATGAAGCGTTTAGAAGAAGAGCGAGAGAAACGGAATCAGGATAGTGATAAAGATTCGGTATTGCTTTAATAGAAAAAGTTTGAAGAAGAGAAAAGTATTTTATTTCTCTTCTTTTTTGTTGTATGAAATATTTGTATAAAAGTATATGTTACGTTTAGTAGCTGTTATTTTAAAATTTAAGATTTATTAAATAAAAATATAATTGATTATTGCTGGAGGATACTATATATTCAAAATAATTAATATATAGTTTTAGTGTTTTTTTAGAAGGGATGAAAACTAACATGAATACAAAAAAAATTCAAACCTATGTAGCGTTGTCAACAAAAGACTGGAGTGCTGAAACATTAGTAAGAACCTTAGAAGAGATTGTAGCTTCGTCAAAAGAATATGAAAATGATTATGTTGAGATTCATCAAGTTTTAGAAACGGTAGTAACAGAAGTTGAAGTTGAGTATGTAATCATTTTAAATCATACGAGAAACTTAGATGATTTGGGGAAATGTCTTAAATAACAAAGTCCAAATACTGTTTATAAAAAAGGACGTAATCAGTATGACAGAGGAAAAACTTTCGGTTTTACTTTAATAGAAACTTTTAAAGAAGAGAAATGGATTTTATTTCTCTTCTTTTTATTGTTCGGGAAATTATTATAGAAGAAAAACATATGAAATCGCCATGATACATAGCGTCATTTTTAGATGTAACGCACAAGTTGCACAGGTTACGCAACGATAACTAGCTTTACTCTTCATCATTTATTTGACCATACTAGACATAGAGAGGTGATAAACACAGTATGATTTTTAGTGAACGTTTAAAAGAAGAAAGGGAAAAAAGAAATTGGTCGCAAAATGATTTGGCTGAAAAAATTCATGTAAGTAGGCAGTCTGTTTCGAAATGGGAGACGGGAAAGAACTATCCGAGCATTGAAATTATTATTCATTTAAGTGATCTGTTCGGTATTACAATTGATGAGTTATTGAGGAGTGATGAAGAGTTGACGCAAAAAGTAATTGAGGATAGTAAGCAATTAGCGTATCCGAAATGGAAGGTGTTTTTCGATAGTCTATTTATGATGGGCGTATTTTTATTTATTACAAAAATCGTTGTATGGGCGTTAAATAAGTTTGCAGGAGCAAGCATTACAATTGTCGCAGATGCACCATATGTAATGAATTTTTTACCGCTCCTATTAATGATTATAGGTGGTACGGTTTCTGATAAGTTGAAGAAAATATATAGATAAGAGAAAGATTTGTAAGAAATCCCCTACACTAGCTGTTCTTTTCACCCAAATTGTGTACTATAAAGGATAGATAGGAAGGGGACGTTTAGAATGGAATTTCATGAGCAAAAGATTTTGCCGGCAGTGAGGCAAATTAAAGATTTGGAGAAGCTATTACATAGTTCGTATGAGTATATTGTTATTTTAGATATTCATGTCGGTCAATTGAAGAGTGTTGTGTCGCTCGCGAAGCAGCATAATAAAAAAGTATTTTTACATGTGGATTTGATCCATGGATTACAAAGTGATGGGCATGCGACGGAGTTTTTATGCCAAGAATATAAACCGTACGGGTTATTATCGACAAAGGCGAGCGTAATTATGAAGGCGAAGCAAAAAGGTGTCGTCTCCATTCAACGCATCTTTTTAATTGATTCTAGCGCAATGGAAAAGAGCTGTAATTTGCTAGAAAAGACGAAGCCGGATTATATAGAGGTGCTTCCTGGTGCGTTAACGGGTGTCATTGCTGAGGTGAAAGAGCGTACAGGTGTACCAATTTTAGCAGGTGGTTTTATTCGAACGGTAGAAGACGTTGAAAGAGCGTTAAATGCGGGTGCGACAGCAATTACGACATCGAAAAAAGAACTATGGAAACATTACCAAAAAAAGTGACGAAAATGTGAAAAAATTCTGTTGACACCGCTTTCATTAAGGGTTAACATTATAGACAAGTTAATAAACGTGACGGAGAAAAGAAGAGATCCACATTTTATTGTTTCTATATATATTATATAGAAGCATGTAAGCTGTGGATCTTTTTCTTTTGAAAAAAACGAATGGCCATTCATTTTACCTCTATCACTTTTCGAAAGCATTTAAATTGATTGTGGAGGGATTTTATGTCAGCATTTTTAGGGGAATTAATAGGGACTGCATTGTTAATCTTACTTGGTGGCGGCGTTTGCGCTGGTGTAAGTTTAAAGAAATCGTTTGCGAAAGATTCTGGTTGGATTGTAATTACAATGGGTTGGGGTCTAGCGGTTGCTATGGCAGCGTATGCAGTTGGATCAATTAGTGGGGCACATTTGAATCCGGCTTTAACGATAGGACTTGCGTTTAAGGGAGCGTTCCCATGGAGTGACGTACCTATGTATATCGCAGCACAAATGATTGGGGCAATTATCGGGGCAGTTCTTGTATATTTACATTACTTACCACACTGGAAAGAAACAGAAGATCCAGGAACAAAGTTAGGTGTATTTGCAACAGGTCCAGCAATTCCGAACACATTTACAAACCTTTTAAGTGAAATGATTGGAACATTCGTTTTAGTATTTGGTATATTAGCAATTGGAGCAAATAAATTTGCAGATGGTTTAAATCCATTTATCGTTGGTTTCTTAATTGTAAGTATTGGTTTATCATTAGGTGGAACAACAGGATACGCAATCAACCCAGCTCGTGATTTAGGTCCGCGTATTGCACACTTCTTCCTTCCGATTGCAGGAAAGGGCGGTTCAAACTGGAAGTATGCATGGATCCCAGTAGTTGGTCCAATTCTAGGTGGATCACTTGCAGGATTATTCCATCAAGTTGTATTTGAAGGAAAACAAAATTCAGCACTTATTTATGTGATTATTACAACTGTGATTGTACTAGCAATCTCTTATATGACAAGTAAAAAAAGTGAAGCTACTACAAATAGTAGAAAAGTAGCATAGGGGGAAACTGATATGAAAAAATATATTCTTTCATTAGACCAAGGAACAACAAGCTCACGCGCAATTCTTTTCAATAAAGAAGGAAAAATCGTTCATTCAGCTCAAAAAGAGTTTACACAACATTTTCCAAAGCCAGGCTGGGTTGAGCATAATGCACAAGAAATTTGGGGATCTATTTTAGCAGTTATCGCAACTTGCTTAAGCGAAGCAGATGTGAAGCCAGAACAAATCGCTGGTATCGGTATTACGAACCAACGTGAAACAGCGGTTGTATGGGATAAAACGACTGGAAAACCAATTTATAACGCAATCGTATGGCAATCTCGTCAAACAGTTGAAATTTGTGATGAGTTAAAAGAAAAAGGTTATAGCGAGATGGTTCGCGAAAAAACAGGTCTTTTAATTGATGCATACTTCTCTGGTACGAAAGTAAAATGGATTTTAGATAACGTTGAAGGTGCAAGAGAAAAAGCAGAAAACGGCGAGTTATTATTCGGAACAATTGATACATGGCTTGTATGGAAATTGTCTGGCGGTAAAGCGCACATAACAGATTACTCAAATGCATCACGCACATTAATGTTTAACATTCACGACTTACAGTGGGATGATGAGCTTCTAGACATGTTAACAGTACCAAAGAGCATGCTTCCAGAAGTACGTCAATCATCTGAAATATATGGAGAAACAATTGATTATCACTTCTTCGGTCAAAATGTACCGATCGCAGGTGTAGCTGGTGACCAGCAAGCAGCATTATTTGGACAAGCTTGTTTCGGTGAAGGTATGGCGAAGAACACTTACGGAACTGGTTGCTTTATGTTAATGAACACAGGCGAAAAAGCAGTAGCTTCTGAGCATGGCCTATTAACAACAATTGCATGGGGTTTAGATGGTAAAGTGAATTACGCATTAGAAGGAAGTATTTTCGTAGCTGGTTCTGCAATTCAGTGGTTACGTGACGGACTGCGTATGTTTAAAGATGCGAGCGAGAGCGAAGTGTACGCTAGCCGTGTTGAATCAACTGAAGGTGTATACATAGTACCGGCATTCGTAGGACTAGGTACACCGTATTGGGATAGTGAAGTACGCGGCGCTATGTTTGGTGTAACACGCGGTACGACGAAAGAGCATTTCATTCGTGCAACGCTAGAATCTTTAGCATACCAAACGAAAGATGTACTATGCGCAATGGAAGCAGATTCAGGTATTGAACTAAATACATTACGCGTTGATGGCGGAGCAGTTAAGAATAACTTCTTAATGAAGTTCCAAAGTGATATTTTAGACGTTCCTGTAGAGCGTCCAGTGATCAATGAAACGACAGCTTTAGGTGCAGCATACTTAGCTGGTCTTGCGGTTGGATACTGGAAAAACCAAGATGAAATTAAAGCACAGTGGCATATGGACAAACGCTTTGAACCAACGATGGAAGCGGAAACAAGCGAAGAGCTATATGCTGGATGGAAAAAAGCAATTGAAGCAACTAAAGCTTTCAAATAATCATAAACAGTGCTATAATGATGACAAGTTAATAATTCGGTAGGAGATTTGGAGAGACCACAACACGCTATAGAGGCGAAATCTATAGCGGAGCTTGTGGTCTCTTTTTTCGTTATCAAAGGGAGGAATTACCATGAAATTTTCAAGTAAACAACGTAAAGACGTATTAAATGGAGTAAATAAACAAGAGTTAGATGTGATCGTAATTGGTGGAGGTATTACTGGTTCTGGTATTGCATTAGATGGGGCAACACGCGGTTTATCAACGATTGTGTTTGAAATGCAGGACTTTGCAGCAGGTACATCAAGTCGTTCAACGAAACTTGTACACGGCGGTTTACGTTATTTAAAACAACTTGAAGTGAAAATGGTAGCAGAGGTGGGGAAAGAGCGTGCGATCGTATATGAGAACGGTCCCCATGTAACAACACCGGAGTGGATGTTACTTCCGTTCCATACAGGCGGCACGTTCGGGTCATTCAGTACATCAATCGGTCTTCGTGTATACGACTTCTTAGCAGGTGTAAAACGAAGCGAGCGCAGAAAGATGTTTAACCGTGAAGAAACGCTAAATAAAGAGCCTCTTGTAAAACAAGAAGGATTAAAAGGCGGCGGTTACTACGTAGAATATCGTACAGACGATGCGCGTCTTACAATTGAAGTAATGAAAGAAGCGATTGAACATGGTGCGAAAGCTGTTAACTACGCAAAAGTAGACAGTTTCTTATATAAAGATGGAAAAGTATGCGGTGTACGTGTAATCGATTTACTAGACGGAGAAGTGTATGAAGTTTACGGTAAGAAAATTGTAAACGCAGCTGGTCCTTGGGTAGATACACTTCGTGAAAAAGATAATTCTAAAAAAGGGAAAGTACTTCAGTTATCAAAAGGTGTGCATTTAGTAATTGACCAAAAACGTTTCCCATTAGGGCAAGCAATTTACTTTGATACACCAGATAAACGTATGGTGTTCGCGATTCCTCGCGAAGGAAAAACGTACGTAGGTACAACAGATACGTTCTATGATAAAGACGCAGCTGTACCACACATGACAACAGAAGATCGCACATATATCATTAATGCGATTAATTACATGTTCCCAAGCGTGAAAATTACAGAAAAAGATGTGGAATCAAGCTGGGCTGGTGTACGTCCGCTAATTTATGAAGAAGGTAAGAATGCATCTGAAATTTCTCGTAAAGATGAAATTTGGACTTCTGAATCTGGTTTAATTACAATCGCGGGCGGTAAATTAACAGGATACCGCAAAATGGCTGAAATGGTAGTAGACTACGTAACGAATCTATTACAAAAAGAAGGACATAGCGCATATAAGAAGAGTGATACGAAACATATGCCAATCTCTGGTGGTCATGTAAGTGGTTCACACGGATTCCCGGCATTTGTTGCGAAAAAAGCAGGCGAAGGTACGAAATATGGTTTAACGACAGCACAAGCGGAAAAATTCGCGAAATTCTACGGCTCTAACGTTGACGTACTGTTTGACTTAGCGAAAAAACATAAAGACGAAGCGAAAGAATACAACATGCCGATAGACGTTCTAATCCCGCTTGTATACGCAATGGATTACGAAATGACAGCGAAACCAGTTGACTTCTTCGTACGCCGCAGAGGCGCTGTATTCTTCAACATCCACTGGGTATACGAGTGGAAAGAAGCAGTAATCAACTACATGGCTGCGAAACTAGGCTGGAGCAAAGAAGAGCAAATGAAATACACAGCTGAACTAGAAAAAGCGTTAAGCGACGCTGTAATTCCTGTAGATCAACAAGAGCAGGCGGCTGCGTTAGCGTAAAATAGAGAACCACCTGAAGGGGAGCCTTTAGGTGGTTTTTTTATGGGGTATTATTTCAATTGTGTTGCATAACGACATATGTTGTTATACGATGTATATAAGGAGGTGGTATTGTTGGACAAAGAAATCTTGAAGGGAAGTATAGATATTTTATTACTTTCTATCATTGCAAAACGTGATACATATGGATATGAAATAGCCCAAAGTTTAAAGGATGCAAGTGAAGATTTGTATAGTATGGGGCAGGGAACTTTGTATCCAGCTTTAAAGCGATTAGAAAAAAAAGAATTTCTTGAATCTTATTGGAATCAATCTGAGAATGGGATGAAAAGGAAATTTTATACTATTACAAGTAAAGGGAAAAAAGAATTGCAGAAGAAAGTGAACTCTTGGGAGCGTGTAACATCATTAATTCAAACTTGTCAGAAAGGAGTTATTTATGAGTGAATTTGATGAGTATATTAAGTCCATTTTAGCTTATTCAGAACTTAGTAATATTGAACAGGATGAGCTATTTCTAGAAATATATGATCACTTGAATAGCTTGAAAGAAGAATATATGGAACAAGGTATGAACGAAAAAGAAGCGATTTATAAAGCGATTCAAAGTTTTGGCGAATCAAAAGTTATTGGTTTAGAGATTAATCAATCGGTATACGAAGTTCCTAGGCCATTAAAGGTAGTATCAAAAATTTTATGTATTCCTTATATAATGATTTGTTTTATTGTCTTTTTAGGAGCGTTTATTTCAAATTCTACATTTGACTCTGTTCGTAGTTTGACAGGTGGAACTGTCTATCATCCTATTGAATTTTGGCAGCAATTTTTACATATATCTGATTTAGAAACGCTGTTACAACTTTTTGGAATAACACTTTGGCAAATTAAAGATTTTATTGCGCATCCGGGTCTGTGGGGAAACTCAACTTATTGGTTAATCGTTTTACAACATATAATATTGTTAGTTCCATTTGGATTTTTCGTTCCAGTGTTGATTAATAAAGTGACTAACTATAAGAAAGCTTGTAAGTGGTATGTTATGGCCTTTCTTGCTTGGGAGTTATTACATTTACTAACTTTATCTGATGTTTTTGATGTGTGGCGGATTGCTATAAATATGATTGGTGCATCGATAGGATATCTTTTATTTATAAGCATGATACAAATGGATAATAAATTTAGGGTTATGCGCAAGAAGATATTTGAAAATTAACTTGCTATCATGAAGTTAAAATTATATACATTTAGTTCGATGGTAATAGAGTATCACTGAAAACATAGATATTATGTATTGAGCCGATTTTTTATACTCGTAATAAGTGTTGTTAGTTATTTATTCATACTGTTATGAAACTGCTGCATAATCCGTCTTTATTGGTGCTATAGAAGATGAGAGCGTCGAAATGAAATACACAGCCGAGCTAGAAAAAGCATTAACAGATATGCTGTAATTCCTCTGTAGATCAACAAGAGCAGGCAGCTGCGTTAGCGTAAAATAGAGAACCACTTGAAGGAGGAGCCTTTAGGTGGTTTTTGTTTTATTATGAATGCGCTAAAATTTTAACGATAGAGTGTTGTATTATAATAAAAGTTGCTGATTTGTAAAAAAATCCATCTTGTAGAATTTTTTTCAAATCAGCAACTTCTATTAAATGAACGTTAGTAAAATAAAAAATTTACTCTTAGCAAAGAAAAATTAAAGTTTCAAAAAACGGTATGGACATTTCCAACCGTTTTTTTATGAATTTATAAAACTTTTCCATAACAGTAGATTAAAATTTATACATCTTTTCATGCTGTACGTATTTTCTTTATATCTATTTTTAACGACATCAATTCTTTTACCAATTTTCATTTATATTACGATGGTATTTGTTATGCTTTGGTGGAGTAAGTTAGGAAAGAAAACGGCATGGCTCATTACAATGTTACCAATTTGTTTCTTTATTATTAGGGATTTACTTTCATGGTCTGCCGTAAAAGAATACCGGATAGCTAGAATTTTAGGGTTTTTAAACCCAGCGCATGATCAATGGGATTTACGTTTAAAAGAGGCGATGTCTTCAGCAGGTTGGTTTGGTACATATGGAAATATAAAGTCTATCCCTGCTGCCCATACTGATTTTGTATTCGCGAGTTTGACTTACTATTATGGATATGTGCTTGCGCTAGTTCTTGTCTTGATTCTTTCTCTTTTTGTAGTAAGAATAATGGTTATATCTTATAAAATAAATGATCGATACGGTAAATTGCTTCTCGTTGGTGGAGTAACTCTTTTCGTATTCCATTTCGTTTATAACGTTGGCATGATCCTAGGGATATTACCGCGCGTTTCTATATCATTGCCCTTTATTAGTTACGGCTTGATACCAACTTTGTTTCACGCATTTATAATGGGGATTGTGCTAAGTGTATATCGCCGTAAAGATATTTTAGTGAGAAAATCAGCTTAAAAAACAAACCACCCGTTCCCTATATTCTTTAGGGCATAGGTGGTTTTATTTGTACACTTAACAAGTTTTTCCGTTTTCAACTTCTCCGCATGAATCTGGAATTTGCTTATCTTTTATTAATAGTAATAGAAGTTCAAAAAACTGTTCGCGTTGCTCTAATGTGAGGTTTTTCAGAATATCGTCTGCGACCTTGTCTTGGAAAGCGAGCGCCTTTTCCATATTGGAGTGCGCACGTTCAGTAAGTTGAATTAATGTAGCTCGGCGATCAGTTGGATCTGGTATACGAATGAGGAGCTTGTCTTGTTCGAGTGCATCGACAAAATCGGTAACTGTACGTGCTTTGACCCCTAATTTAGCAGCTAATGCATTCATTCGAATGGGGCCGTTTTCAGAAACGGTGGATAGAACGCGTAGCCTTGGCCCTGTTAGATGATACGGTGTGTCAAGGGATGACAATTGAGATTGAAATTCTCTTTGAACATAGTTGGTCGATTGCATTAAGGTGTGGATGACATCTATTGCAGTTGGATAATTTGATTTCATGAATGGAATGACCTCCCCAGTGTTTTTATAGTTCATTTTTGCACGTTTCATAAATATATTGTATATTATTAGTGAGTATCCTCTTTATATTATAAACGATTAGTGAGTAACTTCATTATCTTGTATACTCATAATGTGTAATAGCGGGATAATTACTATTATAACGGATGCTGGGTTCTATAGAAAATGATAATAGAGCGAGGTGTATCTATGTAAGGAATTTCAAAGCGTTTCATTATTCAATAGCAATACCCTTAAAAACATATATAACGGAGGATTGTACATGACTATTGTAGCACTAGTACTTCAATGTTTATTAATTTTCGCATTTTTCTTTTCAAGTGTTAGTAAAATCGCAGGAGCAAAAATGCAAGTAGAAGCTTTCTCTCATTTAGGTTTACCTCAATGGTTCAGAGTTGCGACAGGTTGGATCGCTTTAGCAGGAGTGGTTGGACTGATTTTTGGTTTCTGGAATGAGGTAATACTAGTTTTAGCAGCATTATGGATTGCTTGTATTATGTTAGGAGCTGTATTGTCCCATATTCGTGTTAAAGATCCAATCGGAAAAATAATGCCGGCAGCAGTGCTTATGATTTTAGCGCTAATTCTTGCGGTCGTTCATTCTTCAGCAATAACAGAACTTCTGTAAAGTAAATTGTAGATTAGTAGATTCGAATGACTGCAGGCTGAAACTCGGCTTGTACGATAAAAATGATATCCTCATTATAATAAAATAGTGAGGATATTCATTATGTTGATACTCATTTAAATTTATATAGATTTAAGTGAAAGAGAAAAGGAGGTCTACACTATGGTAGATAAATCATCACAAAACGCGGATAAATTGCTAGGAGTTTTAGTAGTTACGCTAATATTTTCGGTTATGAATGGTACGATGTTTAATGTAGCTCTTCCTGAGATAGGTAAAGAATTCAACCTTGTTCCTTCAGAGGTTAGCTGGATTATGACTAGTTATATGGTCGTTTATGCGGTTGGTTCCATCGTGATGGGAAAACTGGCGGATAAATATCGGCTAAAGGATTTGTTAACGTATGGACTACTTATTTTCGCTCTAGGTTCTTTGCTTGGCCTACTTGCTACTGAGTATTGGGTTATCATTTTGGGGCGTGTAATTCAGGCAGCGGGAGCTTCTGTTCTTCCTGCGACAGCGATGATTATTCCAGTCAGGTACTTTGCACCAGAGAAAAGAGGGCGTGCGCTTGGAACTTCAGCAGTTGGTTTAGCACTTGGTAATGCTTTAGGCCCTGTTGCTGCAGGACTAATCACAAGCTTTGGAAGCTGGAGACTCATGTTTGTTCTTTCTTTACTACCGCTTCTAACGCTTCCTTTCTTTAGGAAGTATTTAGACAATGCGAAAGGGAAGGTGGGGAGTATTGATATTCTTGGCGGAGGGCTATTAGCTGTATCAGTCACGTTCTTCTTGCTTGCCATTACGCAGATGCAAGTATTGCTATTCCTAGGAGGGATTGTTACGTTAGCTTTCTTCATTCTTCGGATTAGAAAAGCTACGGAACCTTTTATTAAACCGACTCTGTTTAAAAATAAGAACTTTTCGATTGGGTTGCTCATTGCTTTTATGACGACAGCAATGAGCTTTAGCATGACATTCATGACGCCGCAATTTCTATCGGCAGTAAATGGATTGACTCCTTCGAATATTGGCTTTGTTTTAGTTCCAGCTGCAATTGCTTCCGCAATTATGGGAAGAAAGGGAGGAAGGTTGGCTGACACTCGGGGCAACTTTGCGCTCGTTTTTATTGCCTCGGTATTCATATTCCTTGCTTTCTCATTATTATCTACTTTTATTGGGACCTCAGCTTTTGTCATTGCATTGATTTTAATTTTCGGAAATGTAGGACAGACTTTTATGCAGATTTCGATGTCTAATACTATTTCACAAACACTGTCAAAGGAGGAGACAGGTGTTGGAATGGGATTACTGTCGATGATTAATTTTATATCTGGTGCGATGGCCATGAGTGTAGTAGGGAAATTGCTTGACGGTGGTTCTACTTCACTGCAATTCAATCCTTTTATTGCAAATCACGCTGCAAATATGTATAGTAATATTTTTGCCGTCATGTCACTCTTGATCATAATTGTAGTTGTGCTGTATCGCCTTCAATTTGGTAGGGGTGCTTCTACGTTAAATATGACTAGCAAAGGTAATAAAAACTTATAAAAGAATACAAGGAGGTTTATGTATGAATGCTCAAACTGCGTCTGTTTCTTCGCAGTCAAAGGAGTTTGACAATGTGAAAAAACTCCCAATTTTAATATCGATGATAATTGGAGCTTTTTTTACCATTTTGAATGAAACATTATTGAACGTTGCTTTTCCGCAATTGATGATTGAGTTGAATGTAACACCATCGACTCTTCAATGGCTTTCAACAGGGTACATGCTTGTAGTTGCTGTACTAATTCCAGCTTCTGCTTTATTAGTACAATGGTTTACAACGAGACAAGTATTCATAGGTGCTATGGTAGTCTTTACTTTAGGTACACTTGTAAGTGCAATTGCGCCTGGGTTTTCCATACTATTGATTGGTCGCTTGTTACAAGCCGCGGGTACGGGATTAATGATGCCCGTATTAATGAATACGATTCTCCTTCTATATCCTCCAGAGAAGAGAGGAGCGGCAATGGGGAGTATTGGGCTTGTTATAATGTTTGCTCCTGCCATTGGACCAACGCTTTCAGGCATTATTCTTGAAACATTGAACTGGAGATGGCTATTTTATATCGTCCTTCCATTTGCGATTTTTTCCATCATTTTTGCGTTTATCTATTTAAAGAATGTCTCTGAACCTACTAAACCAAAAGTAGATGTGTTATCCATTCTTTTATCTACAATTGGATTTGGCGGGATTGTTTATGGATTTAGTAGCTCAGGTGAGGGATGGGATAGTTTCCAGGTGTATGGAATAATCTTAATTGGTCTCGTAGCAATTTTCTTCTTCGTATTCCGTCAATTGAAATTGAAAGAGCCATTACTAGATCTTAGTGCATTCAAGTATCCGATGTTTACTCTAACAACAATTTTATTGACGATAATGATGATGACGATGTTCTCCACAATGACGTTACTACCATTTCTATTTCAAGGTGCTTTAGGCTTAACCGTCTATGCAACTGGTCTTATCATGCTTCCAGGTAGTCTATTGAATGGTATGCTTTCCCCAGTTTCAGGGAAGCTCTTTGACCGATTTGGCCCAAGAGCGCTTATTATTCCTGGGACGATATTATTAGCAGGTGTGATGTGGTTCTTTACACAGGTGACGACAGATACGTCTAAGATAACTTTCATCATATTACATGTCAGTATGATGGTAGCCATTTCAATGATCATGATGCCAGCGCAAACGAATGGTTTGAACCAACTTCCGCGTAGATTTTATCCTCACGGAACAGCTATTTTGAATACCTTATCGCAAGTGGCGGGTGCGATAGGAGTTGCTTTCTTTATCAGTATTATGACTTCCGGACAAAAGAAATATTTGGATAAATCTCTAAATCCAACTGACCCAGCTCAATTGACTGAAGCGATGGTTTCAGGCGTGCATAACGCTTTTACGATTGGATTTGGTTTGGCACTACTTGCAGTCGTTGTAGCTTTGTTTATAAAACGTTCGCAGACCCCGGAAAATTAAGGAGTTTGAAGTGAAAAGGGTATGCTGAGGGTTGCTCTATTTACTTGAAAGAAACTATTAATTAGGTTGTTAGATTTTCTTGATTCAACTTTATGGGTATCGTGTTAAGTATATATCGCGTAAAAATCTTTCATTTAGAATGAAAAAATAATTTGATGATTTGAAGTGAATCCTGAAAACGGGGCGCATATCAAAACACCTAAACCATCCGTTCTCTATATTCTTTAGGGGATAGGTGGTTTTATTTTTCTTGAATTAGCACAGCTTTTTTATACCTATAATGTAACGGTTCTAACTTAGCGATAAAATTCATAATATCTTCAAAATTCTCCCATTCAGTCTCCGGATTGATAGTAGGTAATCGTGCTATAATATATTCGCAATTAACGAAATAATAAGAAAGAAGGGCTTATTGTGGAAACAAAGCTTTTAGAAACAGAGAAGAAAATTGATTCGAAATCTCTTTTAGCTTTGGGGTTATTGATGATTACCGGGATTGCATATCAATTATTAGGAAGTGTTTTGGGAGGTACTATACCACATTTATTAGGAATGATTCTTGAAGCTTCATGGAATCTTGTATTATGTGGAATTATTGGATACTATTTTTTAGGGAAAATATCGTTAGAGCAATTTAAACATTTTAAATTTAAGACATTACTTTGGGGTTTACCTTTAGTAGTTATCGTAGGTGTAATTTCCGGCGCTATATTTAATTACATTTTTGAACCAGCAACTAAAAATTCTGTTGCAGAAGTAATAAGTATTTCTATGATTTTATTCCGTGTACCATTTATGCTAATGGGCGAAGAGTTGCTTTGTACCAATGTAATTATTGCATTACAAAAATTAGGGTTGAAATTTGGCACGGCATCAATCATATGTAGTGTCTTGTTCGCTTTGTGGCATATTCCGACTTATGGTTTCGTGCCAATGCAGTTATTAATAACTATAATTCCAATTAGATTGGCACTAAATTATGTATGGAAAAAATCCAATAGTGTTTGGGTAAGTTGGATTTGCCATTATATTTATGATAGTTTAGCATTCATACAATTTTTTCTGAAATGATATATTCTATTTTAAAGGTGTAAATCTTGCATAAAAAAACACCTTGATAAAAATCAAGGTGTTTTCGTTATACATTTAAAACTCTCCGTATCAGCCCCTGTTACAAAAGGACTAACCTCACCAACGCTATAAAGCTGCAATTCATGCATTGCGCGTGTACAAGCAGTGTAGAACAATCTACGTAGGCTCTCATCGCTGTACACATCTTTAGAAGCATCGTAAATAATAACAGCATCAAATTCGATACCCTTCGCTAAATAAGCAGGGATAACGACGATGCCTTGCTCATACTCGGCTGAGTTACTTTTCACAAGTTTAATATTCTCGATATGACTGAGTGCCTCGTATGCAGCGGCACTTTCAGCCGCGGATTTACATATAATTGCGATCGTATTGTGCTGTTGTTTTTGTAGTTCAGCAACTTTAGAAGTGATACGATCATGCAGTTCGCTGTAATCAGAAACTTTAGTCACTGTAGGCTTCTCACCGTCACGTTCAAATGCGTTAATGTTCTTTCCTTCCGGTACGAGATAGCGTGTGAATTCAATAATCGGTTTTGTTGAGCGATAGCTACGAGTTAAGTTAATGCCGTTCGTTTCATCTGGTCCGTATAAGCTAGTAAGTGTATTGAAATTCACTGCTTCACTCGCATGGGCAAATATCGCTTGGTTAAAGTCTCCGAGTACTGTCATTTTTGCGGCAGGGAATAAGCGTTTTAAAAACTCGAACTGAAACGGAGAATAATCTTGTGCTTCGTCTACGAGTACGTGTTTAATTGATCTGTTCGTTTGGAAGCCTTCAATTAATTCTTTTAAAAGTAAAAATGGAGTCGCATCCTCGTAATGTAGCTTTCCTTCATCAAGCATGTTCACAGTTAATGAGCAAATTTTGTCCCATTCTTTAGGCTTTTCGCCAGTAACCCATGATGCATCTGTGAAGAGTTGTTTATATATTCCTGTGAAATTGATGAAGCGCAATGTTTGAACGCCTTTACGCAACGGTTTTAATTTTTTGCGGACAATCATACGTCCAAGTACTTTCGTTTCTTTCTCATAATCATTAAAGGAGTTGTCATCAAACTCGCCTTTTTTCTGTAAGTATTTATAAGCTTTTTGATACTCATCTTTACTAAGTAGTTCAATTTCTTCTTCTACCCAAGGCTTTTTCAGTTCTGTTTTTTCAATTGTGTCTATTTGTTTGTTTAGCCAATCCGTTAACTTCTCAATTCGATTATGGAAGCGGAGGGAGGAATCAGTATTATAAAATTGCTCTGTAATTTCTTTAGCAGAGGCAATCAATTTCCCTCTAAATTTCATTCCTCTAAATAGCATGCCTGAAGATTCAAGAGATTGTCTGTACGCTCTAATCATCTCGAAAAATTGAGTAGATGCTTTAAATCGAATGCTCGCATTTCGAGTTTTATAATTTGCGCTATTCGTTTCAGTTAGCATATATTCTAATTGCTCGTAAGGATCCTCAACATCAAATGACTTACTTAGTCTATGGTTTAAATATTCTTGGAATGTAACTTGCTGCATATTTTCTTCACCGAGTTCTGGCAGTACGTTAGATACGTAGCTGTTGAACATGGAGTTAGGGGAGAAGAGAATGATTTGATCTGCTTTTAGCCATTCGCGATATTTATATAGTAAATAGGCGATTCGCTGCAGGGCAGCTGACGTTTTACCGCTACCAGCAGCTCCTTGCACGATAAGTAGTCGCCCTTCATCGTGACGGATAATTTCATTTTGTTCGCGCTGGATAGTAGCAACGATACTTTGCATATGTTTGTTTGTTCCTTTTCCGAGCGCTTGTTGCAGAATTTCATCTCCAATTGTGAGGCTCGTATCGAACATAGAATCAATCTCGCCATTCTGAATAATATATTGTAATTTTTTCTCCACATTGCCGTGGATTACGCCTCCTGGTGTACTGTACTCAGCCGGTCCTGGTGGATAATCGTAGTAAACACTTGAAATAGGTGCGCGCCAATCGTATATAAGAAAGTTTTCTCCGCTTGCATCAGTAAGTGTAGCTACGCCGATATAAATTTTCTCCGCAGCAGATTCTCCTTCTTCTTTGAAATCAATTCGTCCGAAATAAGGTGCTTTATGCATGCGTCTTAATGCGGCAAGTCGATTAAAGGTGTGCTTATGGGTAATTTGTGTGACAGCTAGTGATTGAGCTTGTTGTCTTAAGTTGATAACTGTTTCAAGATAATCATCAAAAGTATCAGTATTCACTTTCACGTCATCCCAAAAGTGTTTACGAATATGGATTACTTCCGCCCGGCGTCTGCCAGTTTCGTTTTCCAGTTTATCAATTTGCTCCGTAATCGTTTCTATTACGGTATCCAATCGTTTTTGCTCTTGATCAAGTTTTTTGTTCATACGTAAGCACTCCTTTAAAAGTGAAAAATAGAGGTTGACTGAAGATGTGTTTTGGTGTACAATTAAGATACGGATAAATACATTCTTTTGTTTTTAGTGAATGCGTTTCTGTACTAATTTACCATAGTTTTTTAATTTAATCAATGATAATAAGATAAACCTTGGTTTCGTGTTGCACGAAACCAAGGTTTTTTTGTGTTGAATGGAGTAAGGTGAGGGAGTATATCGATTTATCGGTAAAAAACTACTACAAAATAAAAAAAGCTTGGGGCTACCCAAGCTTTTTTTATTTCATTATTTCTTTTCTTCTTTTTTATCGTCAGCTTTTTTCTCTTCGAAAAGATCTTTCAAATCTTTATCGTCAACTTTTACGTCAGCTTTTTTGATTTCTTTCATCATAAGATCGTTCATGAATTCGCCGTCTTGTGCTTTCTTCGCAACTAACTCTTTTTTCAGGTCAGCTTTTGATTGCTCAAATGATTTTTCTGGTTCTTTAATGTCTGTTACTTTAATGATATGGTAACCAAATTGTGTTTTTACAGGCTCGCTTACTTCATCTTTTTTCAGTTTATAAGCAGCATCTTCGAATTCTTTAACCATTTTACCATGTTCGAAGAATCCTAAGTCGCCACCTTTTTCTTTTGAAGCAGTATCTTCAGAGTATTGTTTCGCTAACTCTTCGAAAGATTTACCTTGTCCAAGTTCTTCTTTAACCTTTTTAGCAGTCGCTTCATCTTTTACAAGAATGTGGCTTGCCTTAACTTGAGGCTTGTAGTTATCTTTTAATTCTTTATCAGTGATTGTTTTCTCGATAGCTTGTTCTTGAGCTAATGAAGCGCGAACGCCATTTTTAACTGTTTCTTCTTTAAGGCCTTGTTGTTTCATTAGTGTATCGAATTGGTCACCGACTTGCTTTTTCATTTCATCGAACTTTTTGTCTACTTCTTTTTCATCGACTTTGTAGTTTTTAATAAGTACTTTTTCCATAACCATGTTATTTAGTACTTGTTTACCAGCTTGTGTCTTCATTTGATTGTAGAACTCTTCTTTAGTGATGTCACCAGCTTTAGATGTAACAATTTTGTCTGATGATGATGGTGTTCCACATGCTGATAATGCGATTACACTTGTTGCGGCTAAGGCAAGCATAGCTTTCTTCATTCAATAAACACTCCTACTATTATGTATTTTTAATTTATCCCATACGAATGAAGAAACGCCTTATGATAGGTTATTTTCGTTCATAAGAACCTGATTAAGTCTCACTGATGTCTTTGCTTTTTTTATATGTAAAAGCACGCTTAACAGGGCTTACCGAGGCTTTAGGATAAAGTTTAGATGCGTGTCGTTTATTTCATAGTATAAGCAATATGTACAAAATTTAATATATCATATTTCGACGGGTTTTCCTATTGATAAAGAAATTTTAACCAGTTTGTGTCAGATTTTGAAAGGGTACCATATTGGGCGGATGTCGCATATACAGAAAAGAGGAGGGGATGGGGGATGAATTCAAAACTTATTTTATTACTTGTACTGTTTATTTTATTAGTTATAGTAGGTATAATTTGCTTATAGAGGAAAAAAATGAGGAAGGGGCTTCCTTCCTCACTTTCCATGAAATATAATTTCTACATAACTAGAAATTAATAGAATGGTAATACATACATTAATAACTCGAAAGACACCGGGCTGGCGGCTCGCAGATATTTGTTTTCGCTCACACAGTGTATGTGTCATGAAATTCGTGTAAAATATAACAAGAAGTGCGAATGCAACAAAAACAACGGTTATAAGAGTCATGAGGCGAGACCTCCTTTTGGCTAAAATACATATACTTTATATATTGTATCATACGATATTTTGTTCGTGTTACAAAATTCAGAAATAGAAGACTTTGTGTTAGGAAGCGAGGGAGAAAATGGACGTTGTAAGAAGACTAGAACAAGCTGAATACTACGTAGACCTACTATTTAAAATGATTGATGAAGAAAAGTGTCCATTTTATTCTTTAATCATAAAGAAAAAAGCTCGTAAAAAAGACATTGAACGTATACTAAAACTTTGTGAAAAACTGAACGAACAATATGTAGTGGAGAAAGCAGAAGGCCTTCTATTGTTTGATGCGCTATTAGATCAATTTGAAAAAGCGCTTCCACATCAGCTCGAAGTACACGAAACTGCGGAAGCGCTAGCAAAACAAGGTTTATTTAAGCCGCTTATGAATGAATTCTTAAGCATGATTGCGAAAAAATAAATAGATTATTTCTTAACTAACTTTTGATCAGATTCCGTAAAGTTCTCCTCAATATCTTCTAATGATTTCTCAAAAATATCGATGAAGTCTTGTCCGTAAATATTACGCAGGATTGCAATCAGTTCGATATTTTCTGGGAACTTACCGTAAAAATTACGAAGTTCAAGTGCTCCATTAAAAACAGAATTATTTTCAGGATCATACTCCTCCATTAAGCGAAGCAGTAATTCTTCCCCTTTGTCTGTAATTTCAATGTACGTATTTCGTTTATCATCTTCTTTTTTTGAGAATATAAGATAGCCGCGTTCTTCAAGCTTTTTAGAGAAGTTAAACGCCGTTGATACGTGCATAACTCCAAACTTAGCAATCTCAGAAATAGAAGCCCCTTTTAAATGATAAGCGATGGTTAAAATGTGATGCTCATTAATGTTTAAATCGTAAGGTTTAATCCATTGTTGCCAATCTTTCTCTACGCATTTCCATAACGCTTTCGATAATTGAGCAATACGTTGGCTGAAAATCATCGCTTCTTTTACCGAGTAATTTTTTTCTCCACTTTTCATTTACTCACCCACTTTAACATTCTTTTTTCATTATTATCTATTATGCCAGTAAAATAAAAATTAATAAAGTCTTTTTGTGAGAATTGTGAAAATTTTTCGGAAAAATAACATTCTATACAAATCATGCATAACTATGGAAGCGTTTTATGAGTCGAGAATACATGTGTTGTCTTTACATGTTAAGGGATAACATATATTGTAAATGCATAAAAACACGGCATATCTATGTGATATGCCGTGTTAAGGTCAATTTGTATGAAAAATATTTGTTATATGCAAAAAACTAAGCAGGAATATGTTTACGCTTTTTCTGGAACGGCTTCTTGTAGTTTCTCAATTGACTTTTGAATGTCTAAAATTTCTTTTTCAATATGTCGTTTGTTTTGAGAAATATCTTGTTTCCAGTTAGAAAGCGTGTCATGCATATCGTCTTTTAGTTCTTGGAATACTTCTTTACCTTCTGAAGCAGTTTCAACGATTTGACGCTTTAATAACTTCGTATCAGCTGTAATATCAGCCAATGTCTTTTTAATATCAGTTCCTTTTTCTTTCAGCTTACCGCGCATAGCTTTACCAGAAGAAGGAGTTGAGAAAAGAACGGCTAGTCCAGCAACTGCTCCGCCGCAAAGTACACCTGTAATAAAGGATTTAGCTTTTGACATAAAAGGAAACCTCCTTATTTTTCGTTCGTATTCATGATGTATAAAAGTGTGCATACCTTTAAGACAAGGGGAAGAAAAGTGAGCTTTTCTCTCTTGTACATGCTATGCACAAAAAATCATACCCCCGGCATTTTTTGTGAAGAAAGAAGCCATACAATAAATGCCAGAGGAATCGGCTTATTATGTATTACTTCTTATTATAGTGGCACTATTTCACACTATTTGCAATTGTACTTGCGATGTTTTGTAAATTTTCCATTGTGTATTCATTTTGGTGTGATTTCCAAACAGCACCGAAACCATCGTTTTCACCGTAGCGTGGAATTAAATGAAGGTGGAAGTGGAATACAGTTTGTCCAGCTTTCTCGCCGTTATTGTTAAGTAGGTTGAAACCAACTGGATTAAATTCTGCTTTCATTGCATTTGCGATTTTTGGAACGACAGCAAAAATATGTGATGCGATTTCTGGCGTTAACGCAAAAATGTCTTGTTTGTGTATTTTCGGAATAACAAGAGTATGTCCTTTTGTTACTTGACTAATATCTAAAAATGCAAGTACATGCTCATCTTCGTATACTTTTGAGCAAGGGATTTGCCCGTCAATGATTTTACAAAAAATACAATTGTCCGCTGTATGATTCATCGATCTCATCCTTTCAAATAGTCTTAGCCGTATTTTACCATAATTACATAGGAGAACAAACACGAAAAACAGGAAGCTGACTCAGCTTCCTGTTTTCTGAAGAGGGATTGAAAAAGCATTTTTTATAATTTACGGTTCGCAGACACCTCATTTATATAAGAAATGCACGGTAAATCGGCTAAAGTTTCTGCCGTAGACACCCCATTTTCAAGTGAAATGAATTGCAATCTTTTTTTAAAATGAAATTGTTTATTTTTTAAAACAGTATATGCTCTTTCGGAGACACCCCGTTTCGAAAATGAAACAAATTATCTGGTTATGTGTAAATTTCATTGTCCAACTTGGACACCCCATTTCATGATGACTTTACTATGTTGTTGTACTCATCAATTGGTGGTTGCTTTTTCAATGTGTTCCTTCTTCACTAATTATGATGTCCGCTTTCGTAAAAATATATGCCAAGAAATTAAAATTTTTTTTTGAAGGCATCGATACTATGTAGTGCACCATGATTTTTGGTAAGATGAATATATACATTTCTTACAAAAGTGAATGAATATAAATGAAGAAAGTGGTGTCGTATGAGCGAGTTATTGCGTGTAGAAAATGTTACAGGAGGATATACGAAACGACCTGTACTGCAAAATGTTTCGTTCTCTGTTAATAAAGGCGAACTTGTCGGCTTAATCGGTTTAAATGGAGCTGGGAAAAGTACGACAATTAAACATATCATCGGTTTAATGGAGCCGAAAAAAGGGACTGTCACAATTAATGGGAAAACAATTCGTGATGATATGACAGCGTACCGTTCTAGTTTCTCCTTCATTCCAGAAACGCCAGTATTATATGATGAGTTAACGTTAGAAGAGCATTTGAAATTAACAGCGATGGCGTACGGTGTAGATGAAAAACAATATGAAGAACGCGTAGGACAACTATTACAAGAGTTTCGCATGAAAAATCGCTTAAAATGGTTTCCGTCTCATTTCTCAAAAGGGATGAAACAAAAAGTGATGATTATGAGTGCATTTTTAGTTGAACCATCACTTTACATTGTGGACGAACCTTTCGTTGGGCTTGATCCTTTAGCGATTCAATCACTTCTTCAAATGATGGATCAAATGAAAAAGAGTGGTGCGGGCATCTTAATGAGTACACATATTTTAGCGACAGCAGAGCGCTATTGTGATTCATTCATTATTTTGCATCAAGGTGAAGTGAGAGCGATGGGAACATTATCAGAACTTCAATCCGGGTTTAATATGCCTGGTGCAACGCTTGATGATATTTATATTGCGTTAACGAAGGAAGAAGATTATGAATAGCACAGCGTTATGGAAAGAACGATTTCGGCACTTTCTAAAAGAAGTTCGTACATATAGTAAATACGTATTTAATGATCATTTGAAGTTTATTTTCGTATTTATCATCGGCGCAGGAGCGTATTATTACCAGCAATGGTTACAAACGTTAACACCTTCGTTTCCGACAGCGATTGTTATGGCAGTCTTACTTGGCCTCGTATTAACAGCTGGGTCAGTCCAAACGTTATTAAAAGAAGCAGATCTCGTGTATTTGCTTCCAGTTGAAGAAAAGTTAAAGCCTTACTTTACGAAGGCATTTCTCTTTACGTTTATGATTCAGTTATACATAATCGCAATGGTAGCCGCTGCGCTTGCTCCGTTATACTTCCAGCAAATGAAACAAACAGGTGCCAATTACATATGGATTGTAATCGCGTTTGTCATTGTAAAAGCGTGGAATTTATTCGTAGCGTGGGAAAAATCATTTTTAACAGATCAAGATGTACAAAGAGCGGATTGGTTTATTCGTTTTATTTTAAACGGCTTATTTGTGTACGTCCTTGTAGAACGTACTTCAGTCATTTTTACCGGTGTGATTGTCTTTTTAATGGCGCTATACCTTGCTGTTATGCATCAAAAGGTGAAGGGAAAGCCGCTGAACTGGGAGTATTTAATTTCTGAAGAAGGTAAAAAAATGATGCTGCTGTACCGCATTGCGAATATGTTCGTTGATGTACCAGCGTTAAAAGAGAGAGTATCACGTAGGAAATGGCTTGATTTCATTCTTTCGATGATCGGTGAGAAACGTACATATTTATACTTATATACGAGAACATTTTTAAGATCGGGTAACTATTTCGGATTATATATGCGTTTACTCGTTCTTGGGGGAATTATTCTTTACTTTATCCCATTTTTATATGGACGTTTTATCGTAAGCTTTGTTTTCTTATACTTAATCGGCTACCAGCTCTTAACCCTTTGGAAACATCACCGTATGAAAGTTTGGCTTGATTTATATCCGGTAGGGGGAGACGAGAAGAAGAGAGATTTCCTTACTTTATTAAATGCGATTCTTATCATTGGTAGCGTTGTATTTACAATTATATTTGCACTTGCGACGAAAGATTTCATAATGACCGGCATTTTATTTGTCGTAAGCATATTATTTAGTATTGGTTTCGTTTATCAATACGGTGCGAAACGCATTGAGCGTTTAAACTGAAAGGAATGAACCTATGATTACATATGAAGAGAAGGTTATAAAAGAATTGGAGCAGTGGAAAGCTACATTCATGAAAGATTCTTCTATGATGACACGGTTCTCTAAAAAAGTGCAGGTGAAAGTGCAGCAACTAGTACCCGCGAAAGTACAAAAGGTACTAACAGAAACGATTCGGATGATGGTACAAACAATTAGTGCTGGATCAAACTTCATAAAACCGAAGCTAAAAGAAACGAACTGGTCACTGCAAAGAAGAGATGATGAAGTACGTAAAAAAATGGATGAGTACAAAAAAGTCGCAGCGGCAGAAGGGGCAGGAACAGGAGCAGGTGGTATTCTCCTTGGCCTTGCCGATTTCCCGTTATTACTTACTATTAAAATAAAATTTTTATTTGATGCAGCAACATTGTACGGATTTGATACGAGTAAAAAAGAAGAACGTCTTTTTATTCTTCACGTTTTCCAACTTGCTTTTTCAAGTGACGATCACCGAAAAGAAGTATGGAAAGCGATTGAAACGTGGGATACAGAAGAAGAAAATCATATGGACTGGGAAAAGTTCCAAACAGAATACCGAGACTATATCGATTTAGCAAAAATGCTTCAACTCGTTCCAATCATCGGTGCCCCAGTCGGCGCATATGCGAATTATCAATTGTTGCAAAGGCTTGGGGAAGTGACGATGAATTGTTATCGTATGCGCTTGCTTAATAGAAATTAATTTGTTTTACAAAAAGCATCCTAAATTACACATTTAGGATGCTTTTTTTATTTTTATTCATATTTTTAATTTTTTTTACCAATAATATACAAATAAAGTTACTTGAGCTTACTTTACTGTATTTAGGGGTGCAAAATATGAAAGTATCAATATTTATTACTTGTGTTGCAGATGTTTTTTATCCAGAAGTAGGGAAAGATGTTGTGGAAATTCTTGAAGATTTAGGGTGTGAAGTTGATTTTCCTAAAAATCAAACTTGCTGCGGACAACCCGCTTATAATAGCGGGTATGTTAAAGAAACAAAAACAGCTGCAAAACATATGATTGAAGCCTTCTCCAGTTCAGAATATGTTGTGGCACCATCGGGCTCTTGCGCTATGATGGTTCACGAGTTTTCTAGCTTGTTTTCTGAAAGTGAAGCGGATTGGAAGAAAAAAGCTACTGAACTTGGAAATAAAACATATGAATTCACACAATTTCTTGTGGAAGTATTAGGGAAAGAAGACTTAGGTGCAGAGCTTCATAAAAAAGCAACGGTTCATACATCTTGTCATATGAGCCGATTAATGGGGATTAAGGAACCGCCGCAAAAACTATTAAAGTGTGTAAAGGGACTGGAAGTTGTTTCATTGCCGCATAATTATGATTGTTGCGGATTTGGAGGGACATTCTCGGTGAAAATGCCAGAAATTTCTGAGCAAATGGTTGAGGAAAAAGTAAAGCATATTATGGAAACCGGTGCGGAAGTGTTAATTGGGATGGATTGTAGCTGCTTAATGAATATAAAAGGACGTTTAACACGCAATGGTTATTCAATTGATGTAAAACATATTGCTCAAGTATTAAATGAAGATCGAAAACAAGGGGGGATATAGAGATGGGAATGAAAATTGGGAACGATCCCTTTCATAAGCGTACTAAAACAGGCATTGGGGATCAATTTATGCGACAGGCTGTCAGGAAAGCGCAAGATGGTCTTAGAATCAAGAAATTAAAAGCTACTGAGAGTCTTGGGAATTGGGAGGAATGGCGAGCTTTAGGAGAAGAAATTCGAAAACATACATTAGAAAACCTTGATTATTATTTATATGAGCTGAGTGAAAATATTGAAAAAAACGGTGGTTTTGTTTATTTTGCAAAGACTGCAGAAGATGCAAGGGAATATGTAAAAGAGATTGTAAAAAAGAAAAATGCGAAAAAAATTGTGAAATCAAAATCGATGGTAACAGAAGAGATTAGTTTAAATGAAGCGATTGAAGAAGCTGGAGCAGAAGTATTAGAAACAGATCTTGCTGAATTTATTCTACAAGTGAATGACCACGATCCTCCCTCGCATATTGTTGTTCCATGCCTTCACAAAGATAAAGAACACATTTGTGAAATATTTAAAACAAAATTAAATTACACTGGAACATCTGATCCTACGGAAATGGCGAGGTTTGTAAGATCGTATTTACGGGATGATTTTTTTGCAGCGGATATAGGAGTGACTGGATGTAACTTTGCTGTTGCAGATTCGGGATCAATTTCTATCGTAGCAAACGAAGGAAATGCAAGACTTACTACGACACTTCCGAAAACGTTGATTACAGTTATGGGGATGGAACGTATTGTTCCGACATGGGAAGAGCTTGATGTTTTAGTAACACTTCTATGCCGAAGTTCTGTAGGACAAAAGTTAACAAGTTATATTACAGGATTAACTGAGCCTGGCGGAACAGATGGACCTGAGGAATTTCATTTAGTCATTGTTGATAATGGCCGTTCCGATATTGTAGGAACAGAATTCCAAAGTGTCCTTCAGTGCATTCGTTGCGCGGCATGTATTAATGTGTGTCCTGTATACAGGCATATTGGTGGACATGCATATGGCTCTATTTATCCAGGACCAATTGGAGCTGTGTTGACACCGCTTTTAGGGGGATATGATGAATATAAGGATTTACCTTACGCATCTAGCCTTTGTGGTGCTTGTACAGAAGCGTGTCCAGTGAAAATCCCGTTACATGACTTATTAATTAAACATCGCAGCCGCATTGTAGAAGAAAAACGATCACCTGTAGCTTGGAACGTGGCTATGAAAGGTTTTGAAAAAGCGGTGAAGAGTCCTAGACTATTTTCTTTTGCAGCGAAGAGCGCTCCGTATGCATTAAAACCTCTTGCAAAAGGGGATAAGATCGAGCGCGGCATTGGGCCGTTAAAAGCTTGGACGGATGCGAGAGATTTTCCAGTTCCGAAAAAACAACCGTTTCGAGAGTGGTTTGAAAAACACGAAAAGGAGAACAATGATGGCCATCCAAAATCGTGAGGAATTTTTACTCCAGTTATCAGAAAAGCTTGGTAGGAAACGTCCAGAAGTAGTGAAAAAACCGAACTGGTCTTTTTCCCCGCAGTGGGATGTTTTTGACGGACTGGCGCAAGATGAACTTGTATTAAAGTTAATAGAGCACTGCGAAGTCATTCATACAGAAGTAAAGCGAACAACAAAGGAAAATCTTGTTGAAACATTGGGGTCTTTTATAAAAGATTGGAATATCAAATCTGTTATATGTTCGAATGATGAGCGCTTTAATGAGTATGGTCTTACGCCATGTTTCAGCAATGAAGGAACAACACATTTTCGTACATGGGGATTAGATCATAAAGAAGAGGACATAAAATTTGCGAAAGCTGCTGACCTTGGCATTACGTTCAGTGATATGACTCTAGCGGAATCAGGAACCGTTGTACTATTTAATGACGGGTTAAAAGGAAGACATGTGAGTCTTCTTCCAGAGTCATACATTGCAATCGTTCCTAAAAGTACGATCGTACCAAGGTTAACCCAAGCTACAAAACTGATTCATAATCAAAGTAAAGAGGGAGAAAACTTGCCGGCTTGTGTGAACTTCGTTTCTGGTCCGTCAAATAGTGCGGATATTGAAATGAACCTTGTCGTAGGTGTGCATGGGCCAATTAGAACAGCGTATATTATTGTGGATGATCAATAATGATTTACGTGTGCGAGTTGGAAATATAGATGAAGCATTATAAGAATACTGAAAATAGAAAGCGCTGGCTGTTAAATATAACCGGGGCTTTCTATTTTGTGTGCCCTTACTCGTGAAGAAACCTTAAGAAGGAAAATTTTAATCTCTGTTTCAGTTTTCTACGCTACTATAACTAACTGAATTGTGTCTTTTCTTAGAAGCTAAACACACTATAACTAGCTCCAATTATAATGAATACGATAAAGAGCAGAATGATTAATAAAAGCCCACTACTACCGCTCTTACCATCTTTGCCATCTTTGCCATCTTCACCGCCGCTACCACCTTTACCGCCAGATCCCATATGAAAATCCTCCTTATCGTTATACATTGTTTTTACTTTATATTTTTCTAGGTTCATCAAGAAGTTCCTTTTAAAACTCTAATTAACTTGCAAATCATTCATTTTCATTTTACAATTTACTTACCGACCGGTAAGTAAAAATAGAAGAGGTACAGTATGACAAAAAATTTACAAACATCGCAGCACATTGTAGATGCATCATTTAAACTAATGGCAGAGCATGGCATTGAGAAGATGAGTCTTTCAATGATTGCGAAAGAAGTAGGCATATCAAAGCCAGCTATTTATTATCATTTTCCGTCTAAAGAAGCGCTAGTTGATTTTTTATTTGAAGAGATTTTTTCTGGATATTATTTCGTGGGTTACTTCGATAAAGAACAATATACGAAAGAAAACTTTGCAGAAAAGTTAATCGCAGATGGTTTACATATGTTATCGGAGTATAGAGGTCAAGAAGGCATATTACGCGTTATAAATGAATTCATCGTAACTGCGACGCGAAATGAAAAGTACCAGAAACGCTTATTTGAAATACAAGAAGATTTCTTAAATGGATTCCACGATTTATTAAAGCAAGGTGTGGAACTTGGTGTTGTGTCACAACATGCAACTGAAGAAAACGCGCATACGTTAGCGCTCGTTATTGATAATATGAGTAATTACATATTGATAGGATTCGATTTAAAGTATAAAGAAATTTGGATTCGAAATGTGAAAAACGTAATGAAGGAGGGGGAATAAAAATGAAAATGCAGAAAAACTGGTGGCTCGGTTTTCTGGGGTTAATTGGAATTTATAAAATCCCAGGTATGATTGAAGCTTATCAAGCGGATAAAGGTTGGTTCGCGTTAATTAGTTTAGTTTGGCTGCTTTGGTTCGGGTATTTTATTCCTGAGAAAAAAGAGGATAAATAATAAATTTTCAATTTTATGTAAAGTTATGTAAAATATAGATTGAGACAATTCATATATTAGATTAATAGATTTGGAGTGGTTACATGGATCCATTGAAAAATGAAATTCATCCTGACATGATCAAGGTGTGGAAAGTTCGTGCTGTAATTGAGGAAGGGATCGGTATTCTCGTCATTTTAGCTTACCTGTTCCTTATGATAAAGTTTGATTGGTGGGCGTGGATTTTGTATGTGCTGATCGGGTTAACAGTTGCACTAGCACCATTTGAGTACTTCCTATTCCCGAAACTGCGTCAGCGTTATTATAGCTACCAACTAAATGAAGAAGAACTTGAAATTCAGCACGGTCTTTTCGTTGTAAAGCGCGTATTAGTACCGATGATTCGTGTACAGCACGTTACAATTGAACAAGGACCAATTATGAGAAAATATGGATTAGCAGAATTACATATTTCAACGGCGGCAACTTCTCACAGCATTCCAGGCTTAACGATGTATGAAGCAGAAATGTTAAAAACGAGAATCGCAGAATTAGCGAAAGTGAGTGATGAGGATGTATAAGAGGCAGCATCCCATTACGATGTTATTAGAATTAAAAATAACAGACTTTATACCATTATTTATTTTCATGTTTAGTTTAAATGGAAAGTTTCCATTTTGGTATTTAATTCCCGCTGGATTCGGTTTACTCACCGTCTTTTCAGCGTTTGAAAAATGGTATTACACAACATACTGGGTTGAAAATAACGTATTACATGTGAAACAAGGGCTCTTTGTGAAGAAGGAGAGCTACTTAAATAAAGAACGTGTTCAAACGATTAATACAAGTTCAAACGTGTTATATCAAATGCTCGGTTTAAAGAAAATTCAAATCGAAACAGCTGGCGGAGGCGATGATGCCGAAGTAAGCCTAGCTGGTATTACAGAAGATGAGGCGAAGGAGCTTATTTCCTTACTAAATGAGCCAACTCCAGAAGTAAAAGCAGAAGAAACATCAGAAGAAGTAGTAGAAAAAGAAGTTATGACAGAGGAAAAGCAAGCGACAGAGTACAAATTAACTTTGAAAGAAATTTTATTAGCATCTGTTACATCTGGTCAGTTTGGATTATTATTCTCATTAATCTTTTTCGTGTATCACCAAGTAGATGAGTACATTCCGAAATGGATAAAAAATAGCGTAGAGTCGTATGTAATGGATCATGATATATACGGCTGGATTTACATGGTAGCTATTTTACTCGTCCTTTCGTGGATTATATCTACAATTGGTTACGCGTTAAAACATGGTAATTTCACAGTAAATCGAAAAAACGATGAAGTGCGTATTTCTCAAGGATTACTTGAAAGGAAAGAACTTGTACTAAAGTTACACCGCATTCAAGGGATTACGATAAAAGAAGGTATTTTCCGTCAGATGTTCGGTTATTGTGCTGTGCAAGTCGAAGTCATTCAAAGTAAGGGATTGGGAGAAGAGAAAGACAAAGTTACGCTGCATCCGATTATTCGAAAAGATCGTGTGCAAGAGTTACTCGCTCATTTACAATTGCCATATGAACTGAATACAAATATTACTGCATTACCAAAAGCAGCCTTGCGCCGTTATTTAATTGATAGTTTCATTTTCTTCGCAATGCTAGCAGTCCCGCTTACTGGGATAAGCATATACTTTGAAAAGTATTTCATCATGTGGGCGTTGTTACCGCTAGCTATCCTCATCGTTACACTTGGATACGCAACATTTAAAACAAATGGTTACGGTGTAAACGGAGAACAAATTACGATTATACATCGTAGTATTGGGAAACATACAGGACTTGTAAGAAGAAGACACGTCCAATCAATTGAAAAAACACAATCATATTTCCAGCGCCGAGCGGATTTATGTACGTATACGTTTTCTAGTGCATCATCGAATTATAAACTAGAGCATACGAGAGTAGAAGATGCGGAGAGAATGCAGGATTGGTATAAGAAGAGAATATGTGAGGATTAATTTAAAAAAGCTTGCCTATTATGAATGGCAGGCTTTTTTGTTATGGAGAAATGAGTAGTTTGATTCATATATGGGTGCAAATACAGCTCACATTTCTCAATACGTATCAGAAAAAAAGTAGTACCTTTCTATTTCAGGGAAATTCGTGAAATTTTTGATATAAATGGTATACTAATATAGAAATAATATTAGGAGGTTATATATGATAAGTCAGTTGAAAAGAGAAGCACTTGATGCATTAAAAGGAAAATGGGGATTAGCGGTAGGGGCAACCTTATTACTTGGAATCCTTATTGGAGCTGTTGAACTTCTAATTACAGGTGTTTTCTCGATGTTTTGGGGTTGGGAAGAAGCAAATGAGTCGCTTACAGTAACTATTATTGCAATGCTTGTTATTGGTCCGTTAACAATAGGCGCCTACTATCTTGTTTTAAATGTAATCCGTGAGACTAGTGCTCGCATTGGTGATTTATTTAGATGGTTTAGCGATGGAAGTAAGCTTATGAAGTTGTTTTTAACATATTTACTAATGTATGTATACTTGATGCTATGGACATTACTTCTTATTATTCCGGGTATTATTAAATCATTTTCTTATTCTATGACGTATTTTATTTTGAATGATCGTCCAGAATACACAGCGAATCAAGCAATTACCGAAAGTCGCCGTATGATGAATGGACATAAAATGGATTACTTTTTACTATGCTTAAGTTTCCTTGGCTGGTTCATTTTAAGTATTCTTACTGTAGGAATCGGTTTCTTATGGTTAGCACCTTATTTCTACTCGACATCGGCAGCATTTTATAAAGAGATTTCAAAAGAATATTATAAAAAAGAAGGTACTACCTTCTAATAAACCACCTAAACCACTTGTCCCCTAAAGAATATAGGGAACAGACGGTTTAGGTGGTTTGATATGTGTTCTGTTTTCGGGTTCACTTCAGGATAAGGTATAGGTTTTTATATAGAAATTATTCCCTCTATGTTTTATCATAGAGGGTTATTTTTTTATATAAAAATGATAGGAAATAATGAATAATATATATGGAAGGAAAAAGTGAGGTGAATGAGATTGAGTAAATTTTTAATTCCGTATTCCTTTTCTATATTAAGTTTCTTTATTTCAGTAACGGTACTTGATTTATATGATAGGATGGGAAAAACTAATGAGATGACTTCGCCGACCATACTTGGAAAGGTAATTCAATCTACTGCGCAAATGGGAGTCCTTACATTGTATTTCGGAGTACCTATCATTTTAGGTGGATGTCTTCTTGGTGAGCTATTGTTTAGAGGTATCATTTTACAATTTAAACTAAGCTATATTATATCTTTATTATTATATCTACTTTTAGCTTTTAGTATTGTTTTTGTAACGGTAGGAATTCCAACTACATATGAAGATTCTAATACTTTTTTCATGGGGATAACTATGATTTGCGCTGTTACATTCTTTGTGGGCCGGAATATAGGGGAGAAAAAACAAATTAATAATGGAGTGACAAAATGAAATACACATGTCCATGCTGCGGATATAAAACATTAGAAGAAGAACCACCAGGTACATATGAAATTTGCAGTATATGTTATTGGGAAGATGATCCTGTTCAGTTTAACGATCATGACTTTGAAGGCGGAGCAAATGAGCCCTCGTTAAGACAAGCGCAGAGAAATTTCATTGCGTTTGGTGCTTGCGAGGAATGTTTCGTTGGATCAGTTAGAAAGCCGACTAGTGAAGATGTGAAGGATGCTAGTTGGAAGAAAATTTGTTAAATAGCTTTAAATAAAAATGTTATTACTCAATGTAACAAGAGTAATAACATTTTTTTATGCAATGATGAAAGAATTAACGACGTCTTATAAGATAAAACAATAAAGATGATACAGTAATAGGAAGGCCAGTATCCAGAAAGGTATTTAAATTAAAGGATAGAAACTCTCTGTCGTTAAACCACGTAAAGAATAAATGATTGTAGGAAATACCTAGCAGTATAAATAAAGGAATGCCGATTTTTAATTCATGACTTCTTTTTATTTTTTTATAACAAAATTCACCTAATAAACAACCGATAAGAGCGGGGATACTGCCAAGAATAATATACATAATGATTGATACCCAAATTGGTCCCCATGAATCTGCAAAATTGGGAACTCGTGTATACTGTAAAAAATTTACAATGACAGAGAAAACTAGTAAGCATGTTAAATAGCTAATAGAAAATTTTTTCAATGGAATCATCCTTATAAAATTTTGATTGCCTCAGTTAGGTATTTTTTTAAAAATATAAATTCTTTTAAATTATAGATTAAATGTATGAGGAGAATCAACTTGTTAAAAGGTTATTTCATATTAATGGATATATTAGGAATGAACATAAAAGTATAGATGTATAGTCAACGTTGTGTATTTGATGTTATCATATTGTGATATGGAAATTTTTAATAGAAGAAGCAACTAACAATTCAAAGATAATGAAGCCTATATTGAATAAAAAAATACCTAGTAGTACTGAACAATATTAAAAATAAAATACGTATTTAGATAGAATTAGTAGAAATGAGGGTTTAAAAAGGAATGAACACGAGCATAACACGGCAAAAGATTTTAGCCGCCGCTTCTCAAATTGTTCAATTTAAAGGAGTAGCTAAGTTAACTTTAGAAGCAGTAGCAAAAGAGGCAGGTGTAAGTAAAGGTGGGTTATTGTATCACTTTTCAAATAAAGAAGCTTTAATAGAAGGCATGATACTTAAAGGGACAGAGGAGTATCATGGTGCTATTCATAATAAGGTAACGGAAGACACAGAGAAGAAAGGAAGGTGGGTTCGTTCTTTTGTGGAGGAAAGATTAAGTAATGAGAAAAGAACAGAAGAGTTGTGTAGTAGTATGATGGCAGCATTAATGCTAAAACCTGAATTACTTGAGCCATTACAACAAGCATTTCAGCAATTGCAAACTAAAATAGAAAATGATGAAATGGATTCTGTTTGTGCCACAATTATTAGATTAGCAGCTGATGGATTATGGTATTCGGAATGTTTAGGGATCGGAAGACTAAGTCCCGAATTAAGAGAAAAAGTGATTCAAACCCTTATTAATGCTTCCTATAAATAGAATATATAAACTATAGAATAAAAAATAATTCCCCATTGGTTTATTTAATCCGGTGGGGAATTATTTTTTTATTAGAATAATAGAACAATTTTGCAGGGTGTTGAATTATAACCGTCCAGACGGTATAGTAATATTTGGTTCAAAAGGAAAATGAAACAAAAAAAGAATAAAAAAATATTTTTAGCACACTATTCGAAAGGATAGGCCGCAAAGCTTAGAGTCTACGGTAATATATTGGTTACTAAGATCGTCTGGTTGCACATTTTTGATGCAACCGGACGGTCTTTTTTTGTTATATAAATATAAAAAATTAGGAGGAAATTATGCAAACGAAAAGTACTAAAAGGCACATTTCAATGGTTTCATTAGTTTTTCTAGTATTATTTTCAGTGCTGAATGTATGGGCTCCAGTTATTCAAGCCGCTGTGATAAAAAATCCAGTGGACGAGATTAACATTTCTCGTACTGATGGCACAACATCTGAACCATATCAGGCTTCAGATGGTATGAAAGTAGAAGTGAAGTGGTCAGCTAAAGAACAGATAAAGAGTGGAGATCAATTCACAATTGATATGCCAAAAGAATTTCGAAAAGATCTTATGAATATGAGTTTTCCTTTAAAAGATGCTGAAGGCAAAACAGTTGGTACATGTGAGATGAAAAAGGGTCTATTAACGTGTACTATGGGTGATTATGTAGAAGGAAAGAATAACGTTAAAGGTTCTTTATTCGTAGAATTTTACTTTGGTCTAGAAGCATATGATGGTGTCCAAAAAATCCCATTAGAATTTAACGTTGATGGTCAAATCGTAAATAAAGAAGTAAGTGTAAGTAATACGACAGAGAGACCGCAGCCGCAGCCCAATACAGATAATCTATTGAAATGGGGTTCTTATAATCAAGAAGACCCTTCAATTGCAGAATGGCTTGTATATGTAAATGCAACTGGAACAGAAATGCAAGATCTTAAATTAACAGACACATTAGGACCTGGGCATGAGTTAATTACAGACAGCGTAGTATTAGAAGAGGCTGTATTTGAAGATGGTTATGCACCAACAAATGTTAAGCCAGCAGATTTATCTAAAATTAAAATCAATGCAACGAAGACTGGATTTACAATTGAATTTCCAGACAGTTCAAAAGGTTATATTTTAAGATATAAAACAAAGATTACCAATCCCGCTGCAAAGCCTCATAAAAATACAGTGAAATTAGAAGGCAAAAATATTAAAACTGAAGAAAAAGTAGGAGAAGTATTCGTAAGTGGTGGGGGAGGAACCGGTTCAGGCGACGATAATCCACCTAGTATTGAAAAGAATATAGTTGATGAGAATGGTAAGCTTGTAGAGAATCAGCAGTTAGCGCAAATGGATCAACCTATTCAATATCAAGTTGGTACACATATACCAAACGATCCTCCTAAATACACATCTATGGTAATTAGTGATGATTTAGAAGATGTATTAGAAGTATTAGAGGCAAAAGTGTATGATCAAAATGGCCAAGATATTACTTCTAAAGGAACACTAAAGATAGATAAACAAAAAAGTGAAGTAATATTTACGTTCGGTGAGAGTTTTGACTATAAGTCATATGAGGACCAGATAATTAACTTGAATATTAAGGCGAAAATTAAAGCTGATGCAGACTTATCTTCTTACGTAGATAAGAAGATTCCTAATAAAGCAGAATTACATTTTGATGATAAGAAATTAACATCAAATGAAGTAACTGTTACGCCGCCTGAACCTCCAAAAGACGGTACAGTAGCTATTCATAAAATAGATGCTGAGAATCCGAATAAAGAGTTAACAGGTGCCGAATTTGAAGTTCGAGATAGTGAGGATAAGGTTGTTGCAGTACTGAAAACAGGCGAAAAAGGTTTTTCAGCACCTCAAACTTTAGCTCCTGGGACGTATAAAGTTTATGAAAAAGTAGCACCTGAGGGATATCAAAAATTAACAAGTCCGGTAGAGGTTACGCTTCAAGCTGGAGAAACAAAAACAATTGAAATTAAAAATACCATGCAAAAGGGTCAAATTGAATTAAAGAAAATTGATTCGGAAAATGGTGGTAAAGCGTTAGCAAATGCAGAGTTTGATGTAGTAAAAGACGGTGTAGTAGTTGAACATATTATTACAGATAAAGACGGTAAGGCAATTTCTAAACCGTTAGCACCAGGAAAATATATTTTAAAAGAAACGAAAGCGCCCGAAGGATACCAATTAAAAGAAAAAGAGTTCGAAGTAAATGTAACAGGGGACGGCATATTCCCAATAACAGTAGAAAATGCAATGGTAGACAAAGGTAATGTAGAAATTACAAAAGTGGACAAAGAAAGCGGCGCAGTATTAGCGGGTGTCGAATTTGAAGTCCAAGATGAGAAAGATAAAGTGGTAAGAAAAGTAGTAACAGATAAAGATGGAAAAGCAAACGTTTCAGATCTATCAGTAGGAAAGTACAAATTAGTAGAGACGAAAAGCTTACCAGGTTACAAGAAACTAACAGAATCAGTATCATTTGAAATTAAAAAAGGTATGACAGAAGTCTTATCACTGAAAGTAGAAAATGAGCAGTTAGATAAAGGCTCAGTAGAAATTATAAAAGTAGATAAAGACAGCCAAAAAGCATTAGCAGGCGTAGTCTTCGAAGTGCAAGATGAAAAAGGAAAAATGGTAAAAAAAGTAACGACAAATAAAGATGGAAAAGCGAATGTCTCAGACTTATCAGTAGGAAAATACAAATTAGTAGAGACGGAAAGCTTATCAGGTTACAAAAAATTAACAGAGCCAGTATCATTCGAAATAAAAAAAGGTATGACAGAAGTCTTATCACTGAAAGTAGAAAATGAGCAGTTAGATAAAGGCTCAGTAGAAATTATAAAAGTAGATAAAGACAGCCAAAAAGCATTAGAAGGTGTAGTCTTCGAAGTGCAAGATGAAGCTGGAAAAATAATAAAGAAATTAACAACAGATAAAAGTGGAAAAGCAAAAATTGCAGACCTATCAGTAGGAAAGTACAAACTAGTAGAAGTAGAAAGTTTACCAGGCTATAAGAAACTAACAGAGTCAGTATCATTTGAAATCAAAAAAGGCATGATCGAGGTACTATCATTAAAAATAGAAAATGAAATGGTAGATACGGGAAATGTAGAAATCACAAAGATAGATAAAGATAATAAGGCACTGTTAGCGGGAGTAACGTTTGTTGTCCAAGATGAAAAGGGCAATGAGGTGAAAAAAGTAACGACAGATAAAGATGGAAAAGCAAATGTTTCAGATTTACCTGTAGGAAAGTATGAATTAGTAGAGGTAGAAAGTTTACCTGGTTATAAAAAGTTAGAAAAACCAGTATCATTTGAAATTAAAAAAGGTATGACGAAGTCTTTAACATTTACTGTAGAAAATGAAATGGTAGATACAGGGAATGTAGAAATCACAAAGATAGACAAAGATAGTAAAGCACCATTAGAAGGTGTTGTGTTTGAAGTACGTGATTCAAAGGGGAAAGTAGTAACAAAAGTAAAAACGGATAAAGATGGAAAAGCAAATGTTTCAGATTTATCTATTGGAAAGTATGAGTTGGTAGAAGTAGAAACACCAGCAGGATACAAACCGCTAGAAAAACCAATTTCATTCGAAATTGAAAAAGGTAGAGTAACAGCATTACAATTAACTGTCGAAAATGAATTAGTGGATACAGGAAATGTAGAAATTACAAAAGTAGACAAAGAAAATAAAGATGCTTTAGCTGATGCCGTATTTGAGATTCAAGACGAAGCAGGACAAGTAGTCGCTAAAATAACGACAGATAAAAAAGGGCACGCACAGGTTACTAATTTATCAGTTGGAACATACAAGTTGGTAGAGGTAAATGCACCAAAAGGATATAAGCAATTAGTAGATCCTATTACTTTCCAAATTGAAAAAGGTATGACAAAATCTCTTGCTTTAACAGTAGAAAACGAAATGTTAGACAAGGGTAATGTAGAAATTACAAAAGTAGATAAAGAAGGCCAAAAAGCATTAGCGGGCGTAGTCTTTGAAGTACAAGATGAAGCAGGCAAAGTAGTAACAGAAGTAACAACAGATAAAGATGGAAAAGCAAAAGTCTCAGACTTATCTGTAGGCAAGTACAAATTAGTAGAAAAAGCAGGCTTACCGGGATACAAAAAACTAACAGAGCCAGTATCGTTCGAAATTAAAAAAGGTATGACGAAAGTTTTATCATTGAAAGTAGAGAACGAACTGTTAGATAAAAGTTCAGTAGAAATTAAAAAAGTGGACAAAGAAAGTGGCGCAATATTAGCGGGCGTAACCTTCGAAGTGCAAGATGAAAAAGATAAAGTAGTAACAAAAGTAACAACAGATAAAGATGGAAAAGCAAACGTTTCAAATTTATCAGTAGGGAAATATAAGCTAGTAGAGGTAGAAAGCTTACCAGGATACAAAAAACTAGCGAAACCAGTATCGTTCGAAATTACAAAAGGTATGACAGAAGTCCTATCATTGAAAGTAGAGAACGAAAAGTTAGATAAAGGTTCAGTAGAAATTACAAAAGTAGATAAAGAGAGCCAAAAAGCATTAGCAGGCGTAGTTTTTGAAGTGCAAGATGAGCAAGGTAAAGTAGTAACAGAAGTAACGACAGATAAAGAAGGAAAAGCAACAATTTCAGATTTATCTGTAGGAAAGTACAAATTAGTAGAGAAAGAAAGCTTACCAGGTTACAAAGAACTAACAGAACCAGTATCATTCGAAATTACAAAAGGTATGACGAAAGTTTTATCATTGAAAGTAGAGAATGAACTATTAGACAAAGGTTCAGTAGAAATTACAAAAGTAGATAAAGAGAGCCAAAAAGCATTAGCAGGCGTAGTTTTTGAAGTGCAAGATGAGCAAGGCAAAGTAGTAACTGAAGTAACGACAGATAAAGAAGGAAAAGCAACAATTTCAGATTTATCTGTAGGAAAGTACAAATTAGTAGAGAAAGAAAACTTACCAGGATACAAAAAATTAACAGAACCAGTATCATTTGAAATTACAAAAGGTATGACAGAAGTCCTATCGTTGAAAGTGGAGAATGAGCAGTTAGATAAAGGTTCAGTAGAAATTACAAAAATGGCTGCTGAAAGCAAGAATATATTATCAGGAGCTGTGTTTGAAGTTCATGATGAAAAAGGTAAAGTAGTAGCGAGAGTAACAACAGATAAAGAAGGAAAAGCAAAAGTCTCAGATCTATCTGTAGGTAACTACACACTTGTAGAAGTAGAAGCACCAAAAGGATATGAAAAATTAACTAATCCAATTCCATTTGAAATCACAAAAGGAATGATAAATTCAGTTCAATTAGAAGTATTAAACGAATTGAGTCATTTAGCACCACCAGGTCCAGAAAAACCAGATCCAGAGAAACCGGAAAAACCAGATCCAGAGAAGCCTGGAACAACAGATCCAGAGAAGCCTGGAACAACAGATCCAGAAAAACCGGAAACAACAGATCCAGAGAAGCCTGGAACAACAGATCCAGAGAAACCTGGAACAATGAATCCAGAGAAGCCTGGAACAACAGATCCAGAGGAACCTGGAACAACGAATCCAGAGAAGCCTGGAACAACAGATCCAGAGAAACCTGGAACAACGAACCCAGAGAAGCCTGGAACAACAGATCCAGAGGAACCTGGAACAACGAATCCAGAGAAGCCTGGAACAACAGATCCAGAGAAACCTGGAACAACGAACCCAGAGAAGCCTGGAACAACGAATCCAGAGAAACCTGAAAAAGAATTACCGAAGACAGGGCAGAAAATGCTTGTGGAACCATATATGGGAGCACTTCTTGTAATGATGAGTTTTGGATTACTCGTATTAGGTAGAAAACAGCAAAGATAATAAAAGTGAAAAGGTATCCTCAAAGTATTTGAGGATACCTTTTTTATCGTTATTTGGCATAAAAAAAAGCATCTAGCAAAAGAATTAGCTGCAAATAAAAAACACAAGGGAAGATAAATGTCTTCCCGCTTCACGAATGTGCTTATTTCAAAAAAAGTATAAAAACTAGTTTTATTATATATATTTGATGTGTAAAGGTATGGAAGGAAAAGGTTATACGTTTTCGTAGTGTTTTGTTGAAAAAAGAGCAATCTATGTAATTAATTTTAACGATTTAGGAAATAAGTCCCGTTCTTAAAGCGTTTGAAGAGCGATAGTCCAATAGTAGGTGGGAGATGAAATTAGGGTTGGAATCTTATTGGATCTTAAAATGTAGAGGGGGAAAATAATGTAAAAAAAACTATTGTATGTTTAAAATCTTTATGTTACATTTGTGTTACAAAAGAGTTGCGAATCGTGACTTTTGTTACGGTTTGTTTTCTATTGCTTTTCGGTATGTTACAGATTATAGTTTGTATTCCAATTAGCTGAGAATGTTTAAAGCTGAAGAAATAGCAAACTATAAACGAAAAATGATTTTTCTATGTGTATAAGAGTGTGTGTAGTAAAGATTCTGAGTAAGGGCTTTATTAAAATTCCTTTCTGTCTTAAAAGAAGAAGAAAACCAACTACCAACTATTTAGGAGTTTTAAGTAATGATAGTAAATGAAATGTACAGTACATATTTACTTTCAGTCTAATTACTACACAGACTTTTATACATATGATGTTATTGTTTTAGGTATATATAGGGGGAGAGAAAATGAGAAAGTTATTAACGGTAATTGGACTTACGTTTTTAATGCTAGCTGGATGTAGTAATGGGGATTTTGACAAAGCAATGGATGAAGGGAAGACCGCGTTAACGAATAAAGAATATAAAAATGCTTTATCATCATTTGAACGAGCATTAGATGAGAAAAAAGATGATTCAGATGCAAAAGTGTTTGTAGAGCAAACGAAAGCAATGATTGAAGCAGTGAAGCTAAAAGAAGAAGCAAAGCTAGAAGAATCGATCAAGTCATTTGAAAAAGTAGAGAGCGTGAAGAATGGAAGTAATGCGCTTATAAAACAAGCAACGGAAGAACGAACAGCATTAGTAGCGATCTTAGAACAAAAAAAGAATTATAGTGAGCAACTGGCAAAAAGTGAAGAGTTAATAAGTAAGAAAAATTATACAGAAGCGAAAGAGATATTAAATAAGCTAGTTTCAGAAACAAAAGATAACAAGAACCTTGAAGAATATAATAAAAAGGCTTTAGGATTAATCACTAAAATTGGTGAAGAGGAAAAAACTGCAAAGAGTGTAACGACAGCAGCGAAGGCACAAAAAAATGATGCAGTAACGAGTCAAAAGGTAGCGACAGAAAAGAACCAAAAAGCAGAGACAGAAAAAAATCAAAAGGCAGTAACAGAAAAGAATCAAAAAGCAGAGACAGAAAAAAATCAAAAGGTAGTAACAGAAAAGAACCAAAAAACAGAGACAGAAAAGAACCAAAAAGTAGAGACAGGAAAGAATCAAGATGCATTTACTTTTGAGAAAGCTAAAGAATATATCAAAAATGAATATAAAGAAGAATATGATTACACACTAGAGAATACGCAAGTAGAAAATGGAAAGAAATATTATCAAATTAGAGTGCGTACGACATATAAAATAGAAGGCGCAGCTGGACCAGGATTTACTGGCGTATTCAAAGTATTTGAAGATGGTACAATTGTTGAAATACACTAAATCGATAAAAAGGTATCCTCAAAGTATTTGAGGATACCTTTTTAAGTTTGTTTAGCATAAAAAAAGCATCTAGCAAAAGTACTAGATGCAAATAAAAACACAAGGGAAGATAAATGTCTTCCCTTTTCCCGTAAGTAATTATATCAAAAAAATTATAAAAAACTAGCTTTATTTTTAATATAATGAATTTGTGAGGCTATGAAAGTAAAAGATTACACTATTTTCGTAGTGTTTTATTAAGAAAAGGAGTTGTGTCCATGATTAATTTCAAGCCAGAAAATTTAAACCAACTATTAAAAGTGACGCTTATAAGTGCGAATAAGTCTTATGATGCGATTAAAGAGTATGAATTTACGGGAGAAGCAGTAGTATTCCGTGTAGACTTCGAATATATTGACGTTTCTCTAATGATTATAGATATGTTAGGAAGAACTGCTTCTAAATTTAACATTTTGCCATACGCTCGTCCTAATACGAATGAAATAGATTACATTCAGTTCCAAGTGTATTCCATTAATGAAGGGAATTTTAAAGAAATGCTCGATACGATGTGATAACTATAATTTTACAAAACTGTATATAAAGCCTTATTTTCTGCTAATATATAATTAATAAATTGATATAATTGGAGTGATGAGATGCAGCCGTTAGAGAGGGAGATTCATTCTAATATGCTGAAAGTGTGGAGAATTCATGCTTTAATTGGGGCGGCAGTTATACTAGCAGTCGTAATTGCGTATTTCTTTTTTATGATTAACTTTAACTGGTGGGGCTGGTTGTTTGGATTGTTAGTGACAGGAGCAGTTATATACATACCACTCGACTATTTTGTATTTCCAAATTTACGTCAACGTTATTATAGTTACAGATTAAATGAAGAAGAGATTGAGATTCAAAAGGGAATGTTCGTTGTAAAACGCGTACTTATTCCGATGATCCGCGTGCAGCACGTAACGATTGAGCAAGGACCGATTATGAGAAAGTATAATTTAGCAGAATTACATATTTCAACAGCGGCAACTTCGCATAGTATTCCAGGCTTAACGAAAGAAGAAGCAGAGCAGTTGAAAAGACAAATTGGAGAGCTTGCGAAAGTGAGTGATGAGGGTGTATAAGAGGCAACATCCGATTACGATATTATTAGGTATTAGGATTTCTAGTTTATTTCCACTTATTATCCTTGTTATGTTTAAACCTGAAGAACAAGTGAAACCCTGGTATTTATTTTATCTTTTCATCTTGTTTATTATATTCATTATGACGATATTTTCAGCTATAAAATGGTATTTCAAAGTATACTGGGTTGAAAATAATATTTTACATATAAAACACGGTGTTTTTGTAAAGAAGGAAAGTTATTTAAATAAAGACCGTGTGCAAAACATTAGTACATCTTCTAATGTCATTTATCAAATGCTTGGGCTTACGAAATTAAATATAGAAGTAGCGGGCGGCGGTAGTGAGCCGGAAGTGATGTTAGCTGGTATTAAAGAAGATGAAGCGAAGGAACTGATTGCCTTATTAAATAAAAAAAGAAGCGCTGCGAGTGAAGAAGTACCCATGGCAGAAGAAAGTAAGACGATTTATCAGTTAACGATGAAAGAGATTTTAGTAGCTTCCATTACGTCTGGTAGATTCGGATTAGTGTTTTCTGGATTACTTCTTATTTACACAGAGTTTAATCAATTTCTTCCAGAATGGCTCATAAATAAAGTGGAAGCGTATGTGATGGATAACGGTGTATATGAATTAATCGTTATGGCCGCGATTTTAATGGCGGTTTCGTGGGTCGTTTCCACAGCTGGTTATGCGCTAAAATATGCGAACTTTAAAATAGAGCGAAACGGAAATGAAATTCGTATTGTGCAAGGGTTATTTGATAAGAAAGAGTTTGTCTTAAAGCTCCACCGCATTCAAGCAATTACTGTGAAAGAAGGAATTCTCCGCCAGCCTTTCGGTTATTGCTCTGTCGAAGTGGAAGTCATTCAAAGTATAGAAGCGGCAGGGAATGAAGTGATGTTACATCCTTTTATGAAGAAAAAAGATGTACAGCAGCTACTTGCCTATTTACAGTTGCCATATGAAATAGAAGAGGAAATCGTTCATTTACCGAAGGCTGCATTACGCCGTTACGTCGTAATGGGCTGGATTACAAGTGCTGTGCTCGCTGTGCCAATCGCTGGTGCGAGTATATATTTTAAACAACATACTGCGTTGTTCGTTCTTATACCGCTATTTATTGTATTTACAATACTTGCATACGCTAGATATAAAAGTGGTGGATATATGATACGAGACAATCAGTTAGTAATGGTGCACCGAGGTCTCGCGAAATATACAGGGATCATGCGAAGAAGGCATATTCAAGTGGTCGGATACAATCAATCTTATTTTCAAAAGAAAGACGAGTTATGTACAGCTGCTGTAGCGGTGGCGGGACATGGTTATGAAGTGAAGCATATGCGAAAAGAAGACGCGCTTCGCATATATAATTGGTACAAAGAAAAAGGAAACACCAGTGTGTAATGGTGTTTCCTTTTTGTGTGTCGTCATTTGTCGATAAGTCGATATATTTCGAGTTGCGCCGATATAATTTCGCATACCGCCGACTCCGAACTCCGAAAATTAAACTAACACATCAAAAGTAGTCACGAACGACGGGCGAGAGAAAATACTTTTTTGCTGTTCTGCATGTGGATGCGCCTGAGCCTGAGCTTGTCCTTCTGCTTGTGCAGGGCGTTTTTTATGAGCGTTTTCGAATGAACGTGATTCTGTCCAGTCTTTAAAGTTTTGCTCAGTTTCCCACATCGTTAAGATGACATATGTATCATTACTTAATGGGCGAAGAACACGGATTGCTTGGAAGCCAGGCTCATTTTCGATTAGACCAGCACGGTTTTTAAAACGGTTTTCAAATACAGGGCGACCTTCGTCTGTTACAGAAATGTTGTTACAAACGATGTAGCCAGATTGTCCTTTAAATTCTCCAACAGCATCTAATACGTCATACTGAAGTGTCGATTCTACAGATTCTTCAGTATTTTCTTTATAAAACATATCTTTTTCGTTATTTTTTGCAGTGAAATGTGCTTGTTCTAGAGGTGTTTCGTATGAAATAATAGCCTTCATTTTAATGCCCCCTTTATGGTTTGTCTCTATTATATCAATTCTCTTAAAAAACTTCGAAGATTATATACATAAAGATACTTCTTTTTCAAATAATAAATGTACCATCATTTGGAAAGAAGGCCGATGTATGAAGAAAGCAAAGTGGACTTTATTAGGCGGGGTAGCAACGTTCGTAGTAGCGATTGTACTCTATAAACTTATTGTGTTAACTGGTGGCTATATGATGGATGAAAAGCAGCTTGTTTTCCACTCTTCATCACGTATCGTTGACCAGAAAGGAAAAGAAATTACGAAGTTATATGTAGAAAATAGAGAGCTCGTGCCGATTGAAGAAATTCCAAAGTACGTGCAGCAAGCATTTATTGCTGTGGAAGATTCTCGTTTTTATGAGCATCAAGGAATTGATTACCCTTCTATATTTCGGGCGCTTTATAAAGACGCGTTAGCTGGAGAGAAGGTAGAAGGCGGTAGTACGATTACGCAGCAACTAGCTAAAAATGTCTTTTTAACTCGCGAAAAAACATTTACGCGTAAATTGAAAGAGGTCGCAATTTCTCTTCAATTAGAGCAAAAATATACGAAGCAGCAAATTCTTGAAATGTATATGAACCATATTTATTTCGGTCATGGGGCATATGGTATTCAAGCGGCAGCAAAGTTGTATTTTAATAAAAATGTAGAAGATTTAACAGTGGAAGAGGGAGCTATGCTTGCAGGGCTTCCGAAAGCGCCAAATGGCTATTCACCGTACTTATCCCTAGAAAAGAGTAAAGGGCGCCGTGATCTTGTTTTGTCACTTATGCATAAACAAGGCTATTTAACAGCGGAAGATAGTGTTCGTTACCAAGGGAAAACAATCGCTCTTTATAAAAATTCAGATGAACGTGAACTCGCATATATGCCGTATATCGATATGGTTATAGATGAAGCGGCGCGTTTATATGGTTTATCGCATCAAGAAGTACTGCGCGGAGGATATACGTTTGTCGTACCGATGGATGAAAAAGTTCAAAAGGTAGCATATAACCAGTTTCAAGATGCGAGAAATTTCCCTGGTAAAGAAAACGGGGCGCAAGGTGCATTTTTATTAATGGATAATCAGACTGGCGGAATTAAAGCCGCGATTGGCGGAAGAGAGTATGTTCCGAGAGGGCTTAATCGCGTTTTTGCAAAGCGGCAGCCTGGTTCTGTTTTAAAGCCGCTTATCGTATATGGACCTGCACTTGAGACGAAGAAATATAATCCATATTCTTTATTAACGAATGAAAAAAGTTCGTTTGAAGGTTATGAACCTCGAAATTATAATCATGAGTATACGAAAGAGATGACGATGTACGATGCGGTATTAGAATCAGCAAATGTGCCAGCTGTATCTTTATTAAATGAATTAGGGGTAGATGAGGGAAAGCAATATTTAGAGAAAGGGAATGTTCATATTGCGGACTCAGGTTTAAGCACAGCACTTGGCGGGCTAAAAAATGGTGTGTCTCCATTTGATCTTGTCAAAATGTACCGATCTTTTTTAGCAAACGGGAATATTATCGAACCGCACGTTATCGATAAAGTATTAAATAGACACGGGGCGGTCATTGGAGAATCATCAAAAGCTGAAACGAAAGTCTTTTCGAAGCAAACGGCATGGTATATGACAAAGATGCTTGAAGGAGTTGTGAAAGAAGGTACGGCGAAAGCTGGCGTATATAATGGAGCTTTAGCTGGAAAAACAGGCACAACTTCATTGCCGAATGATGACAATAGTGCGCGTGATATGTGGTTCGTTGGATATACACCGAATTTAGTAGGTGCAGTTTGGATTGGCTATGACCGCACCGATAAAGAGCATCAATTACAAGATGGAAATGCATCTGCAACGATGTTATTTAAAAAGATTTTAACGAAAGCAAACATACAAGATAAAGCGAGTTTTCATAGGCCAAAAGGTGTTGAAACAATTGGACTGCCAATTCGTTTAGATAAGATTCAAAACGTGGAAGCAAAACTAGCATTTAGTCCTTTCGGTTTATTTGCAATGAAACTAAGCTGGACGCCGCTTCCTGATGAGCGAATTATGTACCGGATTTATAAAGTTGAAAAAGGAATTCATACTCACGTTGGAACGGCAAAAGGAACGGGGAAATATGAGGAGAAGTTTATTAATATATTCTCAAAACCAAGTTTTTACGTTGTGCCATATAACACACAAACGAACCGTGAAGGAGAAAAGTCAAAAGTAGCTAAACCGTAGTTTTTCTCTGTGCTATAATAAGAATGTTGTGAAAATAGTAAACGTTTTTACGAACGTTTGTGTCAATTTAATGAACAACGTACATAATGTTATGCATTTTGTTTTTACAAGCTGTATAGTAAAAAAAGATAAATATCGGAATAGAGCATATTTAAAGAAAAAGCATTGGTAAGGAAGGGAGCTAGGGTCTTGGTAAGAACTATAAATGAGACATTTTTAAAAGCATGTAGGGGGGAACGTACAGAGTATGTACCAGCATGGTATATGCGTCAAGCAGGTCGTTCACAGCCGGAATATAGAAAGATAAAAGAGAAATATTCTTTATTTGAAATTACACATAATCCAGAGTTGTGCGCTTACGTTACAAAGTTGCCAGTTGATCAATATAACGTAGACGCAGCAATTCTTTATAAAGATATTATGTCACCACTACCTGCAATTGGTGTTGATGTGGAAATTAAATCTGGCATTGGTCCAGTTATCGATAATCCAATCCGTTCTTTACAAGACGTAGAAAAATTAGGAGAAATCAATCCAGAAGATGACGTACCTTACATACTAGATACAATTCGTTTATTAACGAAAGAAATGTTAGATGTACCGTTAATCGGTTTTTCAGGAGCTCCATTTACGTTAGCGAGCTATATGATTGAAGGCGGTCCTTCTCGTAACTATCATAATACGAAAGCGTTTATGTATGCAGAGCCGAAAGCTTGGTTCGTATTAATGGATAAGCTAGCAGATATGGTTATTACATATTTAAAAGCGCAAATTAATGCAGGAGCAAAAGCGGTTCAAATTTTCGATTCTTGGGTTGGAGCAGTAAATGTAGCGGATTACCGTATATTTATTAAACCAGCGATGGAGCGTATTTTTGCAGAAGTTCGTAAGGTGGGTGTTCCAATGATTATGCACGGCGTAGGAGCTGCACATTTAGTGAATGAATGGCACGACTTACCGCTTGATGTAGTAGGTTTAGATTGGCGTTTACCGATTGAAGAAGCACGCGCACGTGGTGTTCACAAGGCGGTACAAGGAAATATGGATCCTTCATTCTTATTAGCACCTTGGCCTGTTATTGAAGAACATGTAAAAGGTATTTTAGATCAAGGGATGAAGCAGCCAGGTTATATCTTTAACTTAGGTCACGGCGTATTCCCAGAAGTAAATCCAGATACATTAAAACGCTTAACTACATTTATTCATGAGTACTCTAAAGAACAGTTAGCGAAGTAAAGGGGATTGTCTGTATGAAAAAGAAAATTGGTTTGCTTGTAATGGCATACGGAACGCCATATAAAGAAGAAGATATTGAACGTTACTATACACATATTCGCAGAGGAAGAAAGCCAAGTCCTGAAATGCTAGAAGATTTAACAGAGCGTTACCGTGCAATTGGTGGTATTTCTCCTTTAGCTACTATTACATTAGAGCAAGCTAAAAAGTTAGAAACGCGTTTAAATGAAATACAAGATGAAGTAGAGTACCACATGTATCTTGGTTTAAAACATATTGAACCGTTCATTGAAGATGCAGTACAAGCTATGCATGAAGATGGAATAGAAGATGCAATTGCACTCGTTCTTGCCCCTCACTATTCTACTTTTAGCGTGAAGTCGTATGTAGGACGAGCGCAGGAAGAAGCAGGAAAACTTGGAAACTTAACAATTCACGGCATCGATAGCTGGTATAAAGAACCGAAATTTATTCAGTATTGGGTCGATGCAGTGAAAGGTATATATAACGGTATGTCAGAAGCAGAACGTGAAAAAGCAGTGTTAATCGTATCTGCACATAGCTTACCAGAAAAAATTATTGCACTCGGCGATCCATACCCGGATCAATTAAACGAAACAGCTGACTATATTGCACGTGGTGCTGAAGTAGCAAATTATGCAGTTGGCTGGCAAAGTGCCGGAAATACACCAGATCCTTGGATTGGTCCAGATGTACAAGATTTAACGAGAGAATTAAATGAAAAGTACGGCTACAATTCATTCGTATATGCACCAGTTGGATTTGTTGCGGAACATTTAGAAGTTTTATATGACAATGACTTTGAGTGTAAAGTTGTAACGGATGAAATTGGCGCGAAATATTATCGTCCCGAAATGCCTAACGCGTCGGACGCATTTATCGACTGTTTAGCAGATGTAGTATTAAAGAAAAAAGAATCTGTAATGTAAGTAGAAAGGGGGAGCTTACTTGAGGAAAAAAGTTGTGATCATCGGCGGTGGCATCACAGGATTAACAACAATGTATAACTTACAAAAAGAAATTCGTGAAAAAAACTTGCCGATAGATGCATTGCTTATAGAAGCGTCTGGTAAACTTGGCGGGAAAATTCAAACCGTTCAAAAAGATGGATTTACAATTGAACGCGGTCCTGATTCTTTCTTAGCAAGAAAAGAGAGCGCAGCTAAATTAGTGAAAGAATTAGGACTTGATGCTGAACTTGTAAATAATAAGGCTGGTCAATCGTTCGTTCTCGTAAACAATCGGTTACATAAAATGCCGAGCGGTTCAATGATGGGAATTCCAACGCAAATTACGCCGTTTCTATTTTCCGGATTGTTCTCCCCAATTGGTAAACTAAGAGCTGGTTTTGACTTGTTAATGCCTAGATCAAAACCAGTTTCTGATCAATCACTCGGGCAGTTTTTCAGGCATCGTCTTGGAAATGAAGTCGTTGAAAATTTAATTGAGCCATTATTATCTGGTATTTATGCAGGGGATATTGATGAAATGAGTTTAATGTCAACATTCCCTCAAATTTATCAAATTGAACAGGAGCACCGTAGTATTTCACTCGGTATGCGTACGCTCGCTCCAAAGCAAGAGAAGGCTGAATTGAAAAAAGGAATATTTAAAACTGTGAAAACCGGTTTAGAATCTATAGTAGAATCTCTTGAAGTGAAGATTCCTAATGATATGGTAATGAAGGGAACTCGTATTGAAAAAGTTGCAAAACTTGGTGATAGTTATACGATTACTCTTAGTAACGGAAAAGAAATGGAAGCAGACGCGATTGTAGTTGCGACGCCGCATAAAGTATTGCCGTCTATGTTTGCGCAGTACAAGCAGTTTCGTTTCTTCCGTAACATTCCGTCTACATCAGTTGCAAACGTGGCACTTGCTTTCCCAAAGTCTGCAATTCAGCGTGATATTGATGGTACCGGATTTGTCGTATCAAGAAATAGTGATTATACAATTACAGCGTGTACGTGGACACATAAAAAATGGCCACATACAACGCCAGAGGGAAAAACGCTTCTTCGCTGTTACGTCGGACGCCCAGGTGATGAAGCGATTGTTGAACAAACTGACGAAGAAATTGTACAGCTCGTATTAGAGGACTTACAAAAGACAATGGATATTACAGAGGATCCAGAGTTTACAATTGTAAGCCGCTGGAAAGAAGCCATGCCTCAATATACAGTAGGCCATAAAGAGCGAATGAAAAAGCTCACAACATTTATGGAGGAAGAATTGCCAGGTGTGTATTTGGCAGGTAGTTCTTACGCTGGTTCTGGTCTTCCGGCTTGTATTGAGCAAGGTGAGTTAGCGGCGAAACGTGTGTTATTTCATTTAGAGAAAGTAATGGAGACTAAATTAGTCGCACATTAAAATATTTCAAACAAAACGCCTTCAATTATATTGAAGGCGTTTTCAGAGTGTTGGGAAACCCTTTAGGGTTCCCAACACTCTGGAATCTTTTTTGATTTTAGCGAAAGAAAACAACAAAAAATAGTAGAATTTAGAAAAATAGCCCTCCACCAACCCCTTTTTGGTTAGATGGAGGGCTATTTTTTTCATGTTTTGACAAGCGGCGGTGAGGTAAGCCTGCATTTGGACAGATTTCAGCCCTCGAAACCGAGCATATCGATAGCCATGTAGTTCTTTTGCATCCGCAAAGCTTCGCTCTATAGTTGAACATCGTACTTTATACAACTTTTTCCCTGTAGCTGTTAGTTTGTTTTTTCTAGCGATATCTTTATATTTCTCCCATATATGATGGGTGATAACTTTTTGTTTTTGTTTCTTTGAAAAGCATACCTCACGTAGCGGACAAACAGCGCAGTCTTCTGGATTCGATTTATATTGACGATATCCTTCGCGATCCGTTGTCGCATATTCTAAAATACATCCCATCGGACAAGCAAATGCATTCATTTCTTCTACATATTTAAATTGGCTTTTCGGTACTTCTTTATTTCTCTTTCCAAATCGGCGATACCCCATCACCATAAATATATTTCTTTCTGATAACTTCTTACAGATATATCCTGTAAAATAGCCTGCATCAAGAGCTACAGCTTCCACTTCAAATCCGAATTTATCAACTTGAGCTTGTAGACGTGCTAAATACGGCTCGGAATCTGCCATATTTCCAGCCGTTATATAGGTATCTGTAATAATATTGTACTTCGCATCAGTCGTACGATGATCTAAAAAATGAAAACCGTTCGGTTTTCCATCTCTCATTAAAAATCCACTATCTGGATCCGTTGTACTTATCCGAGTTTTTTTAGTAGGGGTATCACTTTCCTTTCTAGGTTTTAATTCTTTTTTCCGTGCGCATCACGATCTTCGATTACCGCAGCTTCTAGTTCATCTATATAGAACTTTGCCTTTTCTTTTTTATATTTATGTACAAATTTATTTTTATTGGCATTGGCCTTAATGTGTGTGGAATCTGTCATCAACGCACGTCCTCCTACCATACGGCGCTCCGTCGCTTGTCTCACAATCTCATCAAAAATTTCTTCGAAAATATTTGTATGAACGAAACGAGTACGGCGATTCCAACTGATTGTAGAATGATCTGGAATTGTATCTGATAGAGAGAACCCTAAAAACCAACGGTAGGCAATGTTCGTTTTAATCTCCTTTTCCAATTGACGCTCAGAACGAATACCATAAAAATATCCAATAAACATCATCTTAAATAAAACGATAGGATGGATTGACGGACGGCCATTGTTTTCACAATAATAAGGGCGTAACTTCTCCTCAATAAAATCAAAACTAATTGTCGCTTCAATCGCACGAAGGAAATGATCTTGTGGAACCAATTCTTCTACAGAAACAGATACACGCTCGTCGCGATGATTTTTTAAAGCACCCATCATAAGAAATCTCTCCTTTTCCTCTTTTTTATCAGTGTTGACACATAAAAAGAGGTTCAGACACAAAAATAGGCTGTGGAGAAGGCTTTCTCCACAGCCTGAAAACGCCTTCAATTATATTGAAGGCGTTTTGTTTATTATATAAAATACTTATTCGCCAATAAACATATATAAGTTATTTGGCTTTATAACGGCATCTCCTGCATAAATAACCCACTCTGTTAAGTTATCAAAATCTAAATGATAACTATTTCCTTCACTCATATCTTCTATAAAATATGGTTCATTAATGAGTATTCCTTGAATGAAATCTTCGGTAATGTTTTGCATTTCAAACCACATATGTTCACTTTTTCCTTCTTCGTAGGAGACACCAAACTTAGCGAGGAAACGAAAATCTTCATTTGATTGTTCAATGTGAAAAATGTTGCTGAAATACCCGAAAGTATTCTTCGCATTGTAAGCCATACGATCAGTTTCACTATTTGTTTTATAGAACATGAGCCCTGTAGCCTCCTCGTGTTCTTTGAAAAAACTTTCAATATATTCTTCTGAAGTATTAAACTTGAATAAGAGAACGGATGGAGATTGATGGTATTCATCTCGGTCATCCATCCCGCCAAGAAATACGTTTTGTGCATCTATTGGTTGTAGTTTCACTTCTTCATCCTCGATTGAAGATAATTGATCCATACTCGTTTTATGCCCAATATAAGATAATCCTTTTTCCCATGGAACAGCTACTGTATGTATAGAACCTTGCTGACTATGCGCGATAACGATAGGCTCATTCATAGGGACTTGTCCATTCTCAACGGCATTATTAGCAAATGTTTGAAAGAGATCACCAATGCCGTAATAGGAAGAAATACGATTTGGAATAATTAATTCTATTTCTGTTACGCCTGCTCTTAAAAGGCCGTGTGTATGAAACCAATATTGCGTAGGCTCATCTTCTTTATCGTCTTCATAAACGGAATGAATAACATACAAGTCAGGAATGTCAGGTAATAATTCATTTTCAACGTGATATTCAATATAGCTTCTAGATATCACTTTCATTGCGGCACTTGAATCGATTACAAATAACAAGTCTGGGGCGAGGTTCCATAGAAACTGTAACTGCTGGAAAAAGCAGCCCAGCACATCGCCTACAAATAGCGTACGAGTGAAAATTTCAGTGCCATAAGCAGCATCTTCAAAATTACGATCTACGATTGTAGAATCTTGTCTATTGTACATTTTATATTCTTCTGGGTCATTCGCCTCATCAATATGCAGTTCATACGGTATGATTTTTTCATCCATATGTAACTCGACAATAAGGCTTATCTCATCACTATAAACAATTTTCAACTCATCAACTTTAGTAGAGATAGTTTCTAGCCGCTGTTTTAACTGTTCAATTGTAATTTTAGTTGGTATAACAGCAATCATATCTGAAAAATGACGTTCTAATGTTCCATTCATAGCTGCGCGGTATGTTTCTATTTGCACTTCCATCCAATCACTCCTATTCAAATGAATCTATTTTACATGCCAATTAAATTTCTATATTTTCTGTTTTCTCTCTCTAACATTATAGAGCGCATTCGTAGAAGGTGTAAAATTATTATTTTGTATTATAGTTTGAAAACTTGTAAATTAAATAAATTTTGTGTAAAATTTGTCGAAATATAGTTCTATATAACGAATCATTTGATATGATAGAAATGCTGAGAAAATATGAATTAGGGAGAGGGAAATGGCTGTGAAGAAATTATTAAGTGTCTTTTTATCATTGATGTTATTGCTTTCATTTACTGGAACTTTAGCGCAGGCGGAAGAAACTACTTCTATGTCAGTAGAAAAAGCAATTCAAGTATTTAAGCAGCAAGGGAAAACGAAGGGGATAGTGGAAGGATATATCGTTGGGTATACGCAAAGTCCTTCTAAATACACGAAAGATCCGGCTAAGTTTGACGACACAAACGTGGCAATTGCCGATTCGCCAAACGAAACGAATCCAGACAAAATCATGCCTGTTCAATTGCCAAAAGGCGATGTGAGATCGGCAGTAAATGTGAAAGACCATCCTGAAAATATCGGAAAGAAAGTTAGGTTGACAGGGACGCTTGAGTTATATTTCGGTAGCCCAGGTTTAAAATCAGTAACAGCTCATAAGTTTCAAGGAGAAGAACAAAACCGCGTTAGCGATGTAGTGGCATCACCAAATGGTGGGGAAGTCGCAAAAGGAACAGCAGTAACATTAACAACGAATACAGAAGGAGCAACAATCTACTATACGTTAGATGGCTCTAATCCTACAAATAAAAGTGTTCGTTATAAAGGACAAATTGTAGTGAATGAAAATAGTGTAGTGAAAGCAATCGCTGAAAAAGAAGGGCTTACTTCTTCAGCAGTTTCGACATTTTCATTTATAATCGTAACAAATGAACCAGTTCGTATTCATGATATTCAAGGGGAATCACATATTTCTCCTTACAATGGGAAGAAAGTAAACAATGTGGAGGGCGTTGTCACAGCGCTTGATAAAAATGGTTTTTATATAGAAGATAATCAGCCGGATAATGATCCAGCTACTTCTGAAGGTATTTACGTATACAAAAAAGATGCGAATGTAGCAGTAGGAGATCTTGTCCAAGTTGATGGAGAAGTAGAAGAATATGTTGGACCTGGATATGCAGAGCGATTTGAAACAGACTTAACGACGACGGAAATTAAGGCGAGTCGCGTTGCTGTAATCGCAAAAGATCAACCTTTACCAGCGCCGATTGTATTAGGAGAAAACGGTGTGAAAATCCCTGATCAAATTATCGATAATGATGCATTCGGTCTATTTGATCCAAATGAAGATGCAATCGACTTTTATGAAAGTGTAGAAGGTATGCGCGTTACGATGCCAACACCAAAAATTATCGCTCCGCAGAAAAACGGTAATTTATATGTAACAGTAAAAAATGGCGGAGATAAAGTAGTAACGAAGTATGGTACACCTTTATTAGGTAAAGAGCAATTAAATCCAGAGCGCCTTTCTGTAAAAGTACCTCGTGATTATGTCGCGAAAGTAGGCGATACGTTCACTGGAGATATAACAGGCGTAGTAGGATATGACTACGGTTCGTTCCGCATTTCGCCAGTAACGGAATTACCATCTGTAGTGGACGGCGGATTTAAGCAAGTAGGGGCAAATATTCAGCCGCGTCTTGATAAGTTAACAGTTGCTACATATAACATTGAAAACTTCTCAGCGAACAAAAAAGAAACAACAGATGAAAAAGTGAAAGCGTTAGCTTATTCTATTAAATATAATTTAAAAATGCCTGATATTATCGGTGTACAAGAGATGCAAGATAATAATGGAGCAATCAATGACGGTACGATTGATGCATCTTTAAGCGCAAAACGTATCATTGATGCTGTATTAGAAATTCGTGGACCGAAGTATGAGTATGTAGAAATTGCGCCGAACAACAATCAAGACGGCGGGGCACCTGGAGCGAATATTCGCGTCGGTTTCTTCTATAACCCATCTCGTGTGAAATTAGCGACAGTACCGAAGTTACTAGATAAAAATGTAGTTCGTATTGGAGACGAAAATCCTTTATTTGAAAGTACACGTAAACCGTTAGCGGCAGAATTTACATTCCAAGGACAAAACGTTGTTGTCATTTCAAATCACTTAAACTCAAAACTAGGAGATGCAACGCCATTTGGAAAAGTGCAGCCGCTCGTATTAAAGAGTGAAGAAAAACGAGTTCAATTAGCACAAGAAGTGAATCATTTCGTACAAGGTATTCAAGAAAAGAATACAAATGCACCAGTTGTTGTATTAGGTGATATGAATGACTTTGAATTCTCTAAACCTTTAGAAGCACTAGAGGGAACGATATTAAAAGATATGTTAAACACAGTGCCGAAAGAGAACCGCTACACGTACATTCATGAAGGTAACGCACAAGTGCTAGATCATATTTTAGTAACAAACAACATCGCACCGCACACAATTGTAGACCCTGTACACTTAAACTCAAACATTATGAAAGAACATGGACGTGTAAGTGACCACGATCCAGTACTTGTTCAAATTGATTTGAAGAAGGCTTCTTAAAGTAGGGGAACGCTTAGAAATATACTAAGCGTTCTTTTTCTATAAAAATCATGTTAAAATTAATTAAAAATTCAGTTTTTTATAATGAGGAGGTTAAAGATGCAAGCATGGTTAAATGGAAAGTTAATGAATCAGCTTGCAATTTTTTTTAGTACGATCGTCATGATCCAATTTGTAGCTGATGTAACAGGGCTTACTCAAAGTTTAGACATTACGTATAACTTAATACATACAGCATCGTCCTATATAACGTTTAGTTTGGCGGTTATTTTTACTTTAATCGGTGCAAGAAGAGAATTAAGTGAATATGCAATTATTGCATTATGTTTAGTGGTAGCTATTAAAGCGATTTATTTTGCGGCGATCGTTATTTTATGGGGATTGGCAGGTACGCCGTAAATGAATAAAAAAACCTAATTTCCAAGAAGACATGAGGAAATTAGGTTTTTATGCTTGAAACGCTTTTCTACATCGATCTCTTCTTTGTAGTCTTCTTTTGTACCGTTTTCTATCACGCTGTACGCCTTTTATATACATACATAGGCTAACGAAGAAGAAGAAGGCACATTGCATCGTTAATATGTACGGTGACATGCCATGTAACGGTTGCTTTGGATCATATAAATGAATAGGTGCCCCGCCTATTGTAGGGAATATCGTATTTAGCAGGATGTAAGGAATGGCGGTAGTTGCAAATGGAAATAGAAGCGCCATATAATCTTTTTGTGACCATGCAGATGCAGCAAGTCCTAAAAGAGCCATTAAACCTGCAAATAAAAAATTAATTCCGATATATACAGTAATGTAAGTGATGGGAGTATCGTAATATAAGTTTGCGAACATCCCGTTATCATTTATAATGCCTGAACCAGCCGTCGGTTCTCCGTCTGGAATGGTTAATTTGCAAAATAATAATGATAAGATGAATGGAAACGTATAAAGAGTTCCTCCGCAAAAAAATGTAACGATATATTTCATTACTGAATAAGGAAATATAGAAATTTCTTTACTGACAAACGGTTTAAAACCATCTGATTTATCCGAGTTGTAACTTGTACTAAAGGGAAGGCTCGCAATAACTGGCATTAATAACAAATAAACATCCATTTCATTGCCACGAAATCCAATCCATTTAATATCCGTTGATATAGGTCCATTCGCAGCGTCTCCTAAATAACGAATTACATAATAATAATGATAAATAGAAATAAGAGCTAATCCACTAAACATAATAATTAAAGAAACACGATTACAAAAAGCTTGTCTTATATTTAAACGAAGCGCACGCATCATGACTGAAAAAGCCTCCACTATTTTTATAAATCTGTCTACTTTCTATATTACTATTAAATGTAAGGATTTTCTTGTTTTTTTATTTGTTTATTAGAAAAAGAGAAATTTAAGTGTTGTCAGGTAAGGTTTCAATACAAGACTTACAAAAGTTGTTTTTTCTAAAATATGGTTGACAATTAAGTATTACATTTGTAATCTTAAAAGTGGATTACAAATGTAATACGAGGGGTGGAAAACAATATGACAAATAAATTACCTAAAATATCTGAAGCAGAATTAGAAATTATGAAAGTGTTGTGGTCGAATTCTCCACAAACAGCGAATAAAATTATAGAAGAACTGGAAGATACAATGGACTGGAAACCGAAAACCATCCGTACATTAATTAACCGGTTAGTACAAAAGGAAGCCGTTTCTTACCATCAAGATAAAGGGCGCATGTATGCTTATTTTCCGCTAGTATCACAAGATAATTATTTACAAGTTGAAACGAAATCTTTACTAAAGCGCTTTTGCGGCGCGGCGTTTAAGCCATTACTTGTCAATTTCTTAAAAGAGGAAAAATTGTCTTCAGAAGATATTAACGAACTGAAACGCATTTTAGATGAAAAGACCGAGGAGAATAAGAGGAAGGATAGATAACAATGATAGACATGATTATAAATCTATACCTTCCTCATTTTTTTGATTGGCTTATAGAAACGTCACTTATGGCTAGCATATTAGTTGGATTTATTTTATGTATAAAAGTTCTATTTAGAAATAAATTAACGCCCCGATGGCAATATATGCTGTGGATCGTACTAATGATAAGACTTCTTCTGCCATGGTCACCGGATAGTTCGTATAGTATTTATTCGCTACTTTCCTATAGTTCTAGTGTATCGGAAGTTATTCCAAAAAATATGTCGTCTACTGAGAGTATAGTGAACATAGAAACCAATCATACAGTGGAATTGGAATCAAATTCTGAAACTGTGACAAAAAATGGTGAACCTGAAGTAAACGCGAGTGCGGAACAACAGACTACATTTTCTTTATACAAACTTGCTCTATATGTTTGGCTAGCTGGGGTAATCGTATTAGCAGTCATAACGTTTATTACAAATAGACGTTTATATTCTTACATAAAGAAACAAGCGGATATTACGGATGAACAGGTCATTACAGTGTTTAATCGCTGTAAGCAGTCTATGAAAATGAAGAAGGCAGTTTCATTACGTCTAGCAGGAAAGATTGCGAGCCCAACTGTTTTCAGTTTCTTTCGTCCGAAAGTATTACTATCAAAAAAACATATGAAAGTATTAAATGAGCAACAATTACAATATGTCTTTTACCATGAGTTAGCTCATATTAAGAGAAACGACGTAGCTGTAAATTGGATTATGTACAGTTTGCTGCTATTAAATTGGTTCAATCCGATTCTTTGGTACGCCTATTTCTGTATGCGAGAAGATCAAGAATTAGCCTGTGATGCATATGCGCTTACTTTTATAGATAAAGAGGAGCAAATTGCATACGGTCATACAATTATTACTCTTTTAGAACATTATTCCTATCAAGCACCAAGCCTAGCAAATTTAAGTAGAAATAAACGAACACTGAAAAGGAGAATCGTTATGATTAAAAAATTCCAAAAAAAATCGTATCGTCTTTCTTTACTTGGAATCATTGCTATAGCAGCTATAGCAGGGGGATTCTTATTGAATGCAACGATAACTGAGGGAGATGAAAGACAGAAAGAAAAAGTTGTAGAAAAAAAGCAATCTAAAGCAGCATTTGAAAAAGCGATAGAAACAGTATTAGGTACACCAGAGAATGCAAGTAGAGAATGGGGTATGTCAATAAAGTCATATAAAAGGGATACAGATTTTTTGTATTTGGCAGAAAAGAATTTTACAAAAGAAGAATTTGAACAATATATTCAATTATTTAAGGAAGCTAAAGAAATTCATAAAAAAGCAATGGTTAAGAAAAAAGTGCCTGAGAATTATGATGGAGATACAAAGGAATTTAAACGTGAACGCTTGAATAAAACGGATCAAGAAAGACTGGCTATTATTGAGAAGAAATTAATTCCACTTTCGGAAAAGGTGGAGAAGTCTTTAACATATACTGTGGAAGAAGCGAAAGATCATGTACCATTTCAAATTAAGCAGCCGACTTATATAACTGAAGGTTATGAGTTAAAAAGAGAATGGGCTGACTCATATTTTGGAAGAGATGTAGAATTAGTTATTAAATCAGAATATACAAAAGGGAAATATGGTTTTACAATTTATCAGTCAAGGATGTATGTAGGTGGTAATAAGGATCCACTACACTACATGATGCCTGGAGAAGATAATCTAGAAAGTTATAGTTTAGACGGGAAAGGAATGGTCTATAATAAATCTTCTCATGGAGAGGGTAAGTTAAAAGGTGTCAAAATGTTTGTACCAGCACAAGGTAAGAATAGTGAGTATCAAATTGTTATAGTGAATGATATTTTTACAAGAGATACAAAGATATACGAAGAGATAATCGATGATGAGCTAACTAAGAAAGAGATGGAGAAAATATTACTTTCTATGTCAAAATAAAAGACAGTGTTCTTAAACTGAACTGCACCCCAATTGTTAGACACAGTCTAACAATTGGAGGTGTAGTTTTTTTATGACTAAATTTACTTCAGAAGACAAAATGAATGCAGTAATACATTATCAAGATGGAAGTGAGAGTATAAAAGATATTGCGAAATCATTAGGAGCGAATCACGAAGTGGTTCGCATGTGGATAAAACAATTTGAATATCATGGAATCCAGGCATTTGAAAAAGGCTATACAACGTATTCTGCACAGTATAAACTAGACGTACTAAATTATATGTTCGAAAATGGGACGTCTCCAAACGAAACGGCAGTTATTTTTAATATTTCTTCACCTGGACTTATTAGAAAATGGCGCATTCAACTACATCAAAAAGGAGTAGACGCCCTTAAATCGAAGAAAAAGGTGCGTCAATCTATGACTAAGGACAATCAAAAATCAATCAACAAACAAACACAAATGGAAGCGTCAGTAGAAGCATTACAAGCTGAATTGGAGCGTTTGCGTATGGAGAATGCTTATTTAAAAAAGTTGAATGCCTTAGTTCAAAACAAGGAAAAATCACCAAACAAGATAAGGCGCAAGTAATCTATGAACTAAGGAAAGTATTTCCAGTGAAGGCACTTTTAAAATTAGCAGAACTCCCACGAAGTACGTATTATTACTGGATACAGAATTCTAATCGCCCGGATAAAGATAAAGAGTTAAAGATCTTAATTCAAAACATTTACGATGAACACCAAGGTCGTTATGGATATCGCCGTATTCGCGATGAGTTAATGAACCAAGGACACAAAATCAACCATAAAAAAGTTCAACGAATTATGAAAGAGTTAGGTTTGAAGAGCTTAGTTCGTATGAAAAAATATCGCTCTTATAAAGGAAAAGTAGGTAAGATTGCGCCAAATATTTTAGAACGTAACTTTAAGGCTGAAAAGCCGAACGAAAAATGGGTTACAGACATAACCGAATTTAAATTATGCGGCGAGAAGCTCTACTTATCACCGATGTTAGATTTATTTAATGGAGAGATAATCGCTTATACAATTGATTCAAGACCAACCTATTCACTTGTATCGAAGATGTTAGAGAAGTCTTTTCAACAATTGACAGAAGAAGACGAACTCCTTATTCACTCTGATCAAGGCTGGCATTATCAAATGAAGAAGTATCGTCACGCCCTAAAAGAACGCAAGATTACTCAAAGTATGTCTCGTAAAGGGAACTGTTACGATAATGCGGTTATTGAAAGTTTCTTTGGTATTATGAAATCTGAATTTCTTTATCTAAAAGATTTTGAAAGCATAGAACACTTTAAACAAGAATTTGAAAAATATATCGATTATTATAATCACAAACGAATTAAGGCGAAATTAAAAGGCATGAGTCCGGTACAATACCGAACTCATGCCCTAAAGGCTGCCTAATAAAACGACCTGTCTAACTTTATGGGGTCAGTTCAAACTTTTGGTTTTAAGAACACTGTCTATTTAATTAGATTTCTAGTGTGATATAGCCAGCAATTATTATGAATATATTCTTGCTTTCCATACAAGTATACTTTTTGATACACTATGGACAGTATGATATAACTTGACTGGAATTTTTTTAAACTGGGAATAACTAAAAAAGAGAACTTGTATAGAATGTAAGCGTGTGGTAATATCAAAGATGTACTGATTGACTATATTATCCAATTGGTCATTTTTGGAGGTGACGATGTGGCGATAGATCGAAAACGTTCTATTATTGAAGCTGCAACAAAGTCTTTTTCAGCATTTGGTTATAAGGCGACGACGATGGATCAAGTTGCGAAGTTAGCGAATGTAGGAAAAGGAACAATTTATACTTTTTTCAAAAATAAAGAAGAACTATTTGGCGAAATTATCTCTAATTTAATTACAGAAATGAAGCAAGTTGCAGCAAATGCAATTCGTTCAGATATTTCATTTTTTGAAAATGTACATAGAGCATTATATAGCATATTAGAATTTAGAAAAGAACATCAGCTCATGATTAAATTAATTCAAGAAGAGCGCGATATGGGAACGAAAGAAGTACAAGAAGTGATGCAACAAGTAGATGTGGAAATCGTTTCTGTCATTCAATCTTATTTAGAGATTGCAATTGAAAAAGGTGAAATTAGCAAATGTGATCCAGAAATTACAGCGTTTATTATGCTTCGCCTATACGTATCGCTTATTTTTGATTGGGAAAAAAATCATGAACCGCTAGAAAAAGAAAAAATCGCAGAATTATTTGAACTTTATTTATTAAAAGGATTGTCAAACTAAGATAATCCTTTTATTATTATAAAAAGTGACCAATTGAACAAAGTGGTCATATGTTAATTTTAGGAGGGATAATAGAAATATTTACTTCATAGTAAGGAACAGTTGCATAGTATAAATTCGGGGATAAGGCATATGTATGAATAAGTATAGCCTTTTTGTTTGGGTAAAAATGACCAAATGAACATTTTGGTCATTTTAATAAAGGGGGAGAAATGATGAAATGGAATCAGTTACTTCGTAAAGAGTTTACTGAAATTATAAAAAGTAAAAAAATATTAATCCCAATCATTGCGGTTTTATTTGTACCGATTTTATATGCGGGTATGTTTTTATGGGCCTTTTGGGATCCGTATGAACAGCTAGATGACTTGCCAGTGGCGGTAGTCAATTTAGATAAAGGTGCAGTATTTGATGGGAAACCAATTGAGGTCGGAAAAGGGTAATTAACTGTTACGATTTATTTAACCAATTAAAACTAAAGTTAATTAAATATATCAGTAAGCCCTGCTAGTCAAGTGATTGGCTAGTAGTGAGGGGTAACTGCGGGCAATCCCTAAAGCTGATTGAACTACAACGTGGCTAGAAATGGCGAGCGTGAATGTCGCGAAAGCAGAAAAAATCAATCAGATGGTGCAAGGTTAAATCCTAAACACTAGAACAATGGGTCTTCCGCCTCGAATCATCTAAGTCAAAATGGATAAGATGAACGTTCAACGACTATCTCGTATAACTGACGAGAGTACATCACAAGCCTATGGTGGTGGAAAAATCCTCTATCTCTAAGTAGATAAACATATAGTCTGCGCTCATGTGAAAACATGAGAAGTTCATAAGAGAACTGGCTAAGGAATTGCGCCCTTAGTTGAACAAGATAAATTTTATTGAATCTATCAAACTTTATTGAATTTATCGAACGTACGTGCTATGTTTGGTTCGATGAGGTGAGAATCATAATGAAATTTTCACGAGTTAGTCAAGTATCGGAATTAACAGGTTTGTATCCTGGTAGTCTCAGGAGAATGCTGGTGTAACACGCTACTATTCAGAAGAACAAATCTTTCATTAAAGAAGTTAAATTCTGATGATATTAGCGAAGAAAGTCAGACTGATTCCAACGCCTGAACAAGAAAAAGTGCTTAGAAACCATGCTGGAGCTGCAAGATTTGCTTATAACTATTGTAAAAGAATGAGTGATAGATACTATAAGCTATTTGGAAAATCTGTTTCACAGTTAGCTTTACAGAAACGATTTACAAAGATCAAGAAGCGAAAGCAATATGAGTGGTTAAAAAATATCAACGCACAAGTTCCCAAACAGGCTTCAAAAGATTTTGACAAGGCGCGAAAAAATTCGTTCGAAAAGTACCAAAATGGTTATCACACTTCTTATAAATCCAAAAAAGATTTAATCCAAGGATTTTATGCCAATTATGAAAGACTGATTATAGGAAAGAAAGTAGTTCATATTCAGTCTATTGGAGAAGTGAAAACAAGCCAACAACTACCAAGAAACAAAAAGCCATCCAATCCAAGAGTTACATTTGATGGTCGTCACTGGTGGATTAGTGTAGGGTTCCAAGAAGACTTTGAATTACAAGAGCTAACCAATGAGTCGATTGGTGTGGATGTTGGTTTAAAAGAGCTGTTTGTGGCTTCTAATGGTATGAAAGAACGAAATATAAATAAAGATGCTAAGGTTAAAAAACTTTTGAAAAGGAAAAAGTCAGCGCAAAGAGATATGTCTAGGAGATTTAAAAAAGGTGTAAAAATTCAATCTGCCGGATATGAAAAAGCTAAAGCGGAGCACCTGCGGTTATCTAGGAAAATTACGAATATCCGAAATAACCATATCCATCAAGCAACAGCAAAATTGGTGAAAACCAAACCAATGAAAATTGTTGTGGAAGACTTACCTATCTCAAACCTGTTAAAAAACAAAAAACTATCGAAAGCATTTTCATTTCAAAAATTAAACTTCTTCTTTCAATGTTTGTCATACAAGTGTGAGAAATATGGCATCGAGTATGTAAAAGCTGATAAATGGTTCGCCTCAAGCAAGATTTGCTCATGTTGCGGAGTAAAATACGACCATTCAGTTCAACCAGAAGGACAGTGGAGTTTAAAAATACGTGAGTGGTGTTGTGTTGGGTGCAATAGCCATCACGATAGGGATGTAAATGCTGCGATAAATTTATCAAGATGGGTAAAATAAATGCTTGATAATAGGAGGTAACGATACTGCCTCGTGTGGAGTGTTATACCCCTCGTCCCTTTGGGGTTGCGAGAACACTTTGAAGCACTAACTTGTGTAAATTTGATTAAATTGTATAGATTTAGTTAAGTTTATCGTATCGGCTCGTTGATAACTTAAAAGATAATAAAAGTTTTAAATGGGAATTTGTAAGTGAAAAAGAAGCGAAAGAGGGAATGGAAGGCAGAAAGTATTACATGTTAGTACGTATTCCAGATGACTTCTCAAGTAACGCTACAACGTTATTAAAAGACGATCCGAAACCATTAAACTTAGAATATATTCCAAATGAAAGTTTAAACTTCTTATCTTCACAAATTGGCGGAACAGCAATTGAAAAAATTAAAGGTGAAGTATCAAGCACATTAACGAAAACATATGCAGAGAAAATGTTTGATTCCATTAAAGACGTCTCAAAAGGATTAGCGGATGGAGCGGACGGAGCAAATAAGTTACATGATGGAGCTAGTGAGTTGCATGATGGATCAAGTAAAGTGACGGATGGCCTCCATACCCTTCAAGAAAAATCTGGAGAAATGAAAGATGGAGTTCAGATATTAGCAGATGGATCTAATAAATTAGTAGATGGGTCAGGCAAAGTAACAAACGGTTTAAATACGCTAAATAGCAAAACAGGTGAAATGCAGACAGGTATAGGTAAATTACAAGATGGATCCGGAAAGGTGACAGCAGGTTTAAATACGTTAAATAGTAAAACAGGTGAAATGCAAAAAGGAATTGATGAATTACAAGGTGGATCGGAGAACGTGACCGGTGGTTTGAACAAATTGGTAAGTAAATCAGATGAATTAAAAACAGGAACAACTGAACTATCAAATGGTATGGAACAACTTGTTGGAGGACAAAGTGAATTAGAAAAAGGGTCCCAAGAGATTCAAACAGGTTTGCAGGAGTTAAATAGTAAAGTACAAAATTCTGTTGCAGGCCTAGAGAAAGCGCAGTCGAATATTCCTTCTATATTAAATACAGTAAATGAGAAAATGACTGGGGCTGAAGAAAACGTAAATCAGTTAAATGAATTTACTCAATCAACAGCAGGGGATGCAACAACTGCAGCGCAAGATGTAGCGAATTTGCAAAAGCAAATTGAAAGTTTACCAAAAGAATATCAAGAGCAGTTACAACCATTTATAGCAAATGCGGCAAAAAGTACAGCGACAGTTCAGCAAAAAGCTGCCGGAGTAGCAGGTGGAACAAACAAATTAAATGAAGAAGTAAAACAATTAAAAGGTGAAATACATCAAACAACAAGTGGATTGCAAAATAAACTACCAAATCCAGCAGAGGTGAAGAATTTAACGGAGGGTATTGAGAAACTAACGAACGAACAAACCAAATTTGTTAGTAAGTTTCATGGATTTGGTGAAGGTTTAGCTAATGTGAAAATAGGTGCCGATAAACTAAAAGACGGATCAGGTCAACTAATTGATGGAGTAACTCAATTACAAAGTGGATCTGGAAAGGTGACAGCAGGATTAGGTCAATTATCGGTAGGAGCCAACCAAATGTCAGGTGGAGTAACCCAATTAGTGGACGGTTCAAGTCAAGTAACAGGCGGTTTAGGTACATTATCTGCAGGAGCAAATCAAATGTCAGGCGGAATAAATCAATTGGCAGATGGATCAAACCAAGTAACAGGTGGTTTAGGCACATTATCTGTAGGAGCAAGTCAAATGACAGGCGGAATAACGCAATTAGCAGATGGCTCAAGTCAAGTAACAACTGGCTTAGGTACTCTAAGTGGTGGCCTAAATAAAATGTCCACTGGCTCAACCCAGCTAATCGACGGAGTAAATAAACTAACAGACGGATCCGGAAAAGTAACAGATGGCCTCGTAAAAGTAAATGATGGTTCAGGTGAACTTGCTGAGAAACTTGGCGAAGGGGCAGAGAAAACTGGTGAAGTGAAAGGAACGGATAAAACGTATGATATGTTTGCAAGCCCTGTAAAAGTGAAGACGGAGAAAATGGCGGAAGTTCCAAACTACGGAACAGGATTCACACCGTATTTCTTATCACTCGGTTTATTCGTTGGGGCATTACTATTATCTATCGTATACCCATTACGCGATACAGTCGGCGTTCCGAAATCAGGATTTAGCTGGTTTATTAGTAAGTTTGGTGTTTTACTATCAGTCGGTATTATTCAAGCAATAGTAGCAGATGTCATATTACTGTTCTGGTTAGGTGTAGAAGTACAAAGTATTCCATACTTTATACTCTTTAGTATTGTTACGAGCTTAGCGTTTATTTCATTAATTCAATGTTTAGTAACAGCATTCGGTGATGCAGGACGTTTCATCGCCATCATCACATTAATTATTCAGCTTACAACAAGTGCTGGAACATTCCCGCTAGAGTTGATTCCGAAGTATTTACAACCATTTAATGCTTGGTTACCGATGACATATTCTGTATCAGGATTGAAAGCAGTCGTATCAAGCGGAGACTTTAACTTCATGTGGCAAAATATTGGGATACTCATGATCTTTATCGTTGTATTATCACTTGGAACAATTGCTTCATTAACGTGGATGCACAAACGACAATTTAGAAATATTGCTGAAAATCAATCGGTTGAAGCGTAAATAAGAAATATAAAAAAGGCACCGAAATGGTGCCTTTTTTATTGGTCTTGTTTTATTGGATGAGAAATTTTATTTGTTTTTCTATTTTTACGGAACAAGTATATAACAATACTTATAAGAATAATTGTTGCTACAATCCAAACAAATGGACCATATCTTTCAGCAAAAGTATATAGTTTCATGTTGCTGGAAATGTCCTCTTTTGTTTTTCCTATTAGAATTTCAGAGCCACTATAACCTTCAAGTGTATCTCCGTTTTTCATACCAAAAATAAGAGTGTCTGATTTGTTTTCTATTCCTGTGTATCGGTATCCTTTACCTTTAATTGTTAATTGAGTATCATCTTTTTTTAGTGTGTAGTCTTCGGCGGAAATATCTTTTCCTGACAGTGTAATTGGTTCCATTGAGAAGCGGATTTCTTTTAATGCAGGAAGAGCCTCATTGTTTAGTAAGAGCTGCTTTGCAATATGCTGCTCGGTATCAATATTTTTCCAATTTGCCTTTCGATGTTTATACGTATTAATTTCAAGGAGTGCGAATTCTTTATTTTGAAGTTTTTCTTCTGTAATAGGTTGCGCAGTAGTTAACGTCCCTTTTAATAAAATTACACCATCTTTTGCAGATTGAAAAGAAGAGACTTCTTTCGTTTCTTGTAATGTATTGATAGCACTTCTATAATCTTTTTTTCCTAAAAGAACAGCTCCTGTATGTACAGTTAAAATAAGATATAGGATGCTTAATACTATAATAGCTTTTTTCACTATGTACCCTCCAAAGTATGTATAAATGGATTGTAACATAATTTACCATATGGAATTATTAATTTGAATAATAAGTTACAAATATAAGGGTGATAAATAAATTAAAAAAGTGTGGATGAGAGGAGTAAAAGTGAAAAGGAATTACAACAATTTACAGAGAAAACTAGAATAGAGGAGTTGATATGATGAAAGGAAATCTTACTTATTATTTTATCGTAAATCCGCTAATCATCTTTCTTGTTTACGCCCTTTCACCTATCTTTTTTCATAAAGAAAAATATATAAATATGAAAGATGCACTAGGAATACTTGTAGTTTACTATGTGCTAATTAGTGGGTATTACTTTATGGATGTTGTAAGTAAAAGAATGAAGAAAAATAGTAAGGACAAACAATAAAGTTTTATTACATAAAAACTGATGGAGGACAACAAAATGACCGAAAGCCAAATGAAATTTCGTGATACGACCATTCGCAATTTTTTCGATAAAGAGGATCGTTTAAAATCGATTCCAGGTCAAAAGAAGAAAAAACTAGTATTGTTAGAGCATTTAGTGAGCAAGTTAAACGCTGAAAATCAATATACAGAAAAAGAAATTAATACATTCATAAAACAATATCATGATGATTTTTGTACGATTAGACGAGAATTCATAGTGCATGGATTTATGGATCGTGAGGATAATATGTACCATATAAACGGGAGAGAAGTGTGGACGAAGTGGGAGGAGTTATAAGTGTAATAAGGAAGGGGAATTTTCTTGCAAGCTAGTAGTCTTATACAGGAAGAGATTTCGGGAAAACCATCGATTATTGGGATATTCACTTCACCAACACTACAATTCAAAAGGATGAAGAATCAAAGAAATATATTCTTTCCACTAGCCTTTTTAATTGTGCTTATTATAATTTCAAGTGCCTTAATGTCTTGGAATTCTTTAAATAATCCTGCACTCAGTATGTTTCATGATAAAACGGGATTTACTGTTCCGAAATACATAACTTTCTTTACTACATTTGGATTTTCAGCAGTCAGTGGAATCGTAGCTATACTTTTTGCACCTATATTCTATAAGAACATTATGATTTTCTTTGGAGTTGATATTAACTATAAAGAAACATTCCCGGTAATTATTTATGCTTCGTTTGTATTAAGATTAGGGATGATTTTAAACGGATTAATTGCATTTTCTCTAAGTGGGTATGAGATATCTTATACAGGTTTAGGTGCAATAGCAACAGATAATATGATCTTGCATACAATCGCTCAAAGAATAGATATATTTAATATTTGGTATTACGTTTTATTAGGAATAGGTTTAAAAACGATAACGAATTTAAATAAAGACAAACTTATCCCTCTTATTATTGTACTTTTCGTTTTCACTAGTTTATTAGCGAGCATAGCTGGGTTTATGCAGGAAATATCTAAAGCGTAAGGATAGGTGGGAAGTATAATTATAAGCTTGTATGAAAAAGGTGGTTTGGATATGGACAAACCACCTTTTATCCCGCTATTTGCCGGGCAGTAAAACTCCCACCTCAAAATGCGGCTGGAGCAAAGAAGCTAGGTGGGAGATCAAAACAGCCCGTAAATGCCCGATTAGTAGCCCGCGCTAGTCTTGCATTTTTCTTTGTAGTAAGTCTATGAATTCTTCAATATTTGAACTTGTAATGTATCCCACCGTTATATATTCATCTTCATAATAAAATATTATTTTTTTATCAAAGATTCTTCTCTTCGTTTCTATAGATACAATTTTTTCATACTCAAATTCGGCAATTAATGTATTTTTATATTGGCTAAAAAAGAGAAGTCTTCTATTAGTAGCAAGTAGCATGCCTGGATATGGGACTTTATGCGTATTTATATAGTCAGTAAGTGAACAATTTAAAGTAGATATAATAACGTCGTCTTTATGTAATAGTTGTTTTGCGGCTGTTAAAATTGGATTCATTTTATGCATTCCTTTTATATAGATGTAAGGATATTGTATCAAAAGTGAAAAGATTCTCAATATGTAATGTTGCATATTGAGCGTTTTAGAGATTCTTAGTTTGATAGTTCCAATATTATTTTTAAAAGAAAAAGGTACGAGGTGATTCGGTGATACGATTAGCAAAAGAGGTTGATGCGGAATCAATTATGGATATTAGAAAAGAAATTATATTATCAGAAACTACTACAAAGTTTTTTATATCATCTCCAAATAAATTACCAAATGATATTGATTCAGAAAGAGAAAAGTTACAGACAAGTAGTGAAAAAGGCAACCTTTATATAGTTTACGAGGTAGATAGTAAGGTGGTTGGCTTTCTGGTTTTCAAACGATATGAACTAGAACGCTTACGACATGCAGGTACAATGGGAATGGGGATTAGGGAGGCGTATTGTAATCAAGGCATTGGTACGAAACTAATTGAATTTCTTATTAGTTGGGCTAAAGGGCAGAAAGGTTTAGAGAAAATTTGCTTAGGTGTAGTTTCTATTAATGATAGGGCAATTAAAGTGTATAAACGAACTGGCTTTGTAGAAGAAGGAAGGCAAAGAAAGCAAATTAAATATGAAGATGGATCATATGGAGACGACGTATTGATGGGTTTTTATATTGAATAGAATTCTTATTAATTAAGAAGGTGTATATGCGTTATGGTATGTACATCTTTTTTTATATGCATATTGTGAAATTCTAAAAGTAGTGTGTAATTCCCTGCCATTAACAGACTTTTCCCTATGTATAATATTAATATAGTAAAATCATAAGAACCTATATTGCAGTTTCCAATAATATACTATATAATCAGGATAAGAAAACGTTTTCATGCAAAGGGGGAAATTTCGTGTCGACTATCGAGGACGTGGCGAAATTAGCGGGGTTATCAAGGACAACGGTTTCTAGGGTGATCAATAATCATCCCTATGTTTCAGATGAGAAGAAGAAAAGGGTTCAATTAGCAATGAAGCATTTAGGCTTCGTTCCTAATTCTGCGGCGAGAAGGCTTCGTAAACAAAAAACAGAAACAATTGCGGTGCTTGTTCCAAGGATTACAAATCCTTTTTTTAGTAGATTTATTGAAGCAATCGAGATTGCTGCTTCTGAACATAAATATAAACTGATTATTTGTCAAACAAGATATTTACCGGAAAAAGAGATGGAGTATTTACAATTATTATCTACGAAACAAGTAGATGGGATTATTCTATGTTCACTAGAAAATCCATGGGAGAATGTGGAGCCATACTTGCAACACGGTCCAATCGTGTTATGTAATGAATATATTGAGGAAGCAAATGTTCCAACAGTGAAGTTCGATCATGCACAGGGTGCATACATAGCTGCCAATCATGTATTAGAACAAGGCTATCGTAATCTGATTTTTTGCCGTGGCAACGAAACGAAAGTAGTGAGCCAACAGCGAAAAATGGGCTTTTTACGCGCTATTACTGAAAAGAGTAGAGAAGTGGAAGCGATCGATTTTCTTGAAAACGCTTTCTCTTGGGATGATGGAAAACGAATATTCAATGAAGTATTAAAGGACAAAAAAAATCCTACCGCGATTTTGGCAGGAGGCGACGAGGTTGCAGCTGGAATTATCTCAGAGGCGAAACGCCATGGTTGGAGTATTCCAGAAGATCTCGCTGTGATCGGTTTTGATAATCAAATTTTAGCGCAGATTACAGAGCCAGGTATTACGACAATTGAACAACCAATCGACGAGATGGCCCGAAAAGTTGTCGACTTAATGATGGATAAAATCCATACGAAAAATTATCGACAAAAAGAATTGTATGAGTTTGAACTGGAGCTCTTGGTGAAAGGTTCAACGATGAAGGATACGATGTTATTAGCCTAGTAGACTATGTCTGCTAGGTTTTTTTATGTTTACAAACTACTATTCTTCGTGAACGCAATCGTCACATTTGTTATGGTATGCTTCGTGCTGCTCATCAATTTCCTTTCCGCAATGAGAACAAGTTTTCGTCGGTAAATTTCGGAAAAACTCCATTGGTTGATCGATCATGTCAATCCCTCCATTTCCATTTCTTACTATCATTGTATTAGTACAAATAACAAAAGTCAACAACTGTTTTATAACAAAAGTGAAAATTAATGAAAAAGTTTAGGAAATGGATTATAGTTAACAATGTAGGATGTAAGTAAAAAACTTTCTCAAGTACGGAAAAAACGGCATTCCTACGCGGTTTTAGAAAGGAAGGATACATATGAAGATGACTGTTGTCGGCTTTTGGGGCGGCTTTCCAGAAGCGGGAGAAGCAACGTCGGGGTATTTGTTTGAACACGATGGTTTTCGTTTACTTGTAGACTGTGGCAGTGGTGTACTAGCACAGCTTCAAAAATATATAACACCATCTCATATAGATGCAGTTGTACTGTCACACTATCATCATGATCATGTTGCAGACATTGGGGTGCTGCAATATGCAAGATTAATTACGAGTGTGACAAAAGGACAACTACCGGAGTTACCAATATACGGTCATTCGTTTGATGAGAATGGATTCCATTCTTTAACGCATGAACCGCATACGAAAGGAATCGCGTACAATCCAGAAGAAACACTTCAAATTGGACCGTTCTCCATTTCATTCTTAAAAACTGTTCATCCTGTTACATGCTTTGCGATGCGTATTATAGCTGGCGATGATGTTGTTGTATACAGTGCAGATTCAAGTTATATTCCTGAATTTATTCCGTTCACAAAAGATGCTGATCTTTTCATTTGTGAATGTAATATGTATGCACATCAAGAGGCTGCAAAAGCAGGGCATATGAATAGTACAGAAGTAGCAAGTATTGCGAAAGATGCAAATGTAAAAGAACTTTTATTAACGCACTTACCGCATACAGGCAACCCATCTGATTTAGTAACAGAAGCAAAACAAATTTTCAGTGGCCATATTACGCTAGCGCATAGTGGCTACGTATGGAATTCATGAGGTGATACGATGTTATTTATTGATAATAAAGGGATTACAGATCCTAGAATAAACTTAGCAATTGAAGAATATTGTGTGAAGAATTTAGATATTAACGAAACATATTTACTGTTCTACATTAACAAACCTTCGATTATCATTGGTAAAAACCAAAACACAGTAGAAGAAATTAATGCAGATTACGTAAAAGAACAAGGAATTCATGTCGTTCGTCGTCTATCAGGCGGAGGCGCAGTATATCATGATTTAGGAAACTTAAACTTCAGCTTTATTACGAAAGATGATGGAGATAGTTTCAGCAACTTTAAAAAATTCACAGAACCTGTAACGAAAGCGCTTGGTAAATTAGGCGTAAATGCAGAACTAAGTGGTCGTAACGACATTTTAGCTGAAGGTAGAAAAATTTCAGGTAACGCGCAGTTCTCAACGAAAGGTCGTATGTTCAGTCATGGTACGTTACTATTTGACTCTGAAATCGATCACGTCGTATCAGCACTTAAAGTGAAAATGGATAAGATTCAATCAAAAGGCATTAAATCAATCCGTAGCCGCGTTGCGAACATTACAGAGTTCTTAAACGAAAAAATGACGACAGAAGAGTTTAGACAACTTCTTCTAGAAACAATTTTCGAAGGTGAGACAGAAATTCCAACGTACGAATTAACAGAAAATGATTGGAAAGAAATCCATAAACTTTCTGAAGAGCGCTACCAAAATTGGGACTGGAACTACGGAAAATCTCCGAAGTTCAACTTACAACATTCACACCGCTTCCCAGTTGGACAAGTTGACGTTCGTCTTGAAGTGAAAAAAGGAACAGTAACAGAATGTAAAATTTTCGGTGACTTCTTCGGCTCACTAGATGTTCATGACATTGAAGAGCGTCTAACAGGCGCACAATTTGATAAAGATGCATTCACTGTAGCTTTAGAAGGCGTAGATATCGCACGCTACTTCGGTAATATTACAACAGAAGATTTCTTACATTTATTCTTCTAAAAGAAGAAGCCATCCCAAAATATCTTTTGGGATGGCTTTTTTTATTATGAATTCATTTACCGTTAAAAGCGTCCCTAAAAACATCTACTAGCAGGACATTCTTTTATTATAAAGGAAGTATATATAATTAAAGGAGGATGATCGAAATGAAAAGGATAATACACTTTATATTATTGATCAGCTTCGTTATTGGAATGACAGCTTGTAACGATGAAACTTCTTCAAACCGTACGACTTTGTCTATTGGAAAGCCAGCGAAGGATAATGTCATATATTATACGCATACAAATAACAAACAAAAAATAAATGATATACAAACTATGTTTCAAAATAAGAAATGGAAAAGAAATGAAACGTTTAGTAGCGTTGGTAAAACGCCAGATGTTGTCTTGTCGATAGATGAAGACAATAAAGGATTACCGAGACTATATGTTACAGTCTACTTGCATGAAAATGGAGCGGACGCTCTCAATTTGTATGGAGAGTATACGGCTTTAAATAAAGAGGAAGGTGAAAAACTTAGGGGAAAGATGAGTGCATATTATCCTACAATGATTTTAGCTACAGTTTAACTATATGTTTGTACCTGTTTCTTTCACATATAATTCTCGTATCTTACTAAAGTATTCTGGAAGAAAGTGGTTTATGTATATTCGATTAATGGAATATCACTTGCTACTTTAATTTTCTTTTAATATAATTAATTTAGAATTTTTAAATATTCTAAATTTTATAAAGGTGGGGTTTGTGTGAATCTCGTTCAATCTTTGGCTGAAACGGCAAAAAAGAAGGGGGATAAACCGGCGTACATATTTATGGATCAGTCGGTCTCTTATGACCAATTAAACAAAGTGGTCACTAGGTTTTCTAGTAATTTAGCAAAAATGGGCATTGGAAAAGGGGACAATGTCGCATTAGCTGTAGGCAATTCACCACATTTTTTAGTAGGTTTATACGGAACGATGAAAGCCGGAGCAACTGTCATTCCGATTAATCCAATTTATACAGCAGACGAAATACATTACATATTACAAAATGGAGATGTAAAAACAATCATTGTACTCGACGTCCTTCTACCTGTTATACAATCTCTTACAACAAGACTTCCTTCACTTGAAAATATCATCATATGCGAAACCTCATCAGATTTTACTCATACAGAAACGGAAAAAATGAAAACGTTTACTAGTTTTATAGGAACTGGAGATATAACTTACGAAGGTCCTGAACTAGATGAAGAAGATGTAGCTGTTATTTTATACACTTCAGGTACAACTGGAAAGCCAAAAGGCGCTATGTTAACACATAAAAACCTATATAGTAACGCAAGCGATGTTGCGTCATATTTACAATATACTGCGGATGATCGCGTCGTTGCGGCATTGCCGATGTTCCATGTGTTCTGTTTAACAGTTGCAGTAAATGCGCCGATTGTGAACGGGGCAACGATTTTAATGGTACCGAAGTTTAGTCCGAAAGAAGTATTCCGTATTTGTCGTACGTATGAACCAACGATTTTTGCAGGTGTGCCGACGATGTACAATTACTTATATTTATTTGAAGAAGCAAGCGCAGAAGATGTAAAGACGCTTCGCCTTTGTATTTCAGGTGGTGCGTCAATGCCTGTTGCCCTTCTGCAAAACTTTGAAAAACGTTTTGATGTGATTGTTTCAGAAGGATACGGCTTATCAGAAGCATCACCAGTTACTTGTTTTAACCCGTTAGATCGTCCTCGTAAACCAGGATCAATCGGTACAAATATTTGGCACGTAGAAAATAAAATTGTGAATGAACTTGGGGAAGAAGTACCTGTCGGTGCAGTTGGGGAGCTAATTGTTCGCGGACCTAACGTTATGAAGGGTTACTATAATGCGCCAGAAGATACAGCTGCGACACTTAAAGACGGCTGGCTATATACAGGTGACTTAGCGAAAATGGATGAAGAAGGTTACTTCTATATCGTCGATCGCAAAAAAGATATCGTCCTAGTTGGTGGTTATAACGTATACCCTCGTGAAGTAGAAGAAGTATTATATACTCACGAATCTGTGGCTGAAGTTGTCGTAATTGGTGTACCGGATGAAAACTTAGGAGAAGCAGTGCGAGCTTACGTCGTTCTGAAGCAAACGAACGTAACAGAAGAGGAGCTTACGCATTACTGCACGCTGCATTTAGCGAAATACAAAGTGCCAAAGAGCATTGAGTTTTTAACAGAATTGCCGAAGAATACAACTGGTAAGTTGTTACGAAGAGCTCTGAGAGAGAAGGCATTGCAAGTGTAAAAATAAAGATATCCATCACTATGACTACATGTATAGAGATGGATATCTTTTTGTCCTGTAAAAGCTCGATTCGTGTGGATGGACAAAATCCCTACTCATTAAAGTCTCACTTTATTTTTTAGAATTGGTTAAGCTATAAGCCCATATATTTAAAACGTAATATTGCTAATAAGGAGGAGATATACGTGGAGCAGAAGGAATTACGCTTACGGAAAGTACAATATCTTATTTGTGACATTATGGATGAAATGAATATGGAGAGTGAAAAGAAGAACTTAGAAACATTGCAAAAGGTAATTGATCACCTTTCCGGTGCGATAGGTGATTTAGTTGATCCATCGAGCACGTATTCTATTGATTATTTGGAAAGAAAAGTTCACACGGCGCATTATTTACTTTTTAAAAATGAGCGGAAGGCGTACTTATGTAGGAAATAGTATTATTAATTTTATTTGACATTGATAATCATTATCAATATGATAGTTATGTTGGGTATATTCATATAAAAGGAGATGTCGTATTGATAATGATTAAGAAAAAATATGTTAATGCGTTCGTTATAGCAGCAACTTTAGCAGTTCCATTCAGTGGTATTATGGCACCGATTGCGAAAGCAGAAGCGGCAGTAGAAATGAAAGCAAATAGTAAACTTGCAGATGGTACATATGACGTTATTTTAAAAACGTATAAAGATCAAACGAATGAAACATCTGTTGCTTCTACGTATTTAAAAAATGTAAAAGTAACAATTCAAGGTGATAAAAAAATCGTTACGTTAACAGTTCAAGATAGTAGCTATTTCCAGTATCTTAAAGTAGAAGATACTAATAAAGTGGGGACATTTCATGATGTGAAAGTGATCTCTGAAGATAAAACAAATAATGGTACGAAAGTTGTTCAATTTGAAATCGATGAGTTCTCGAAAAAATATAATATGCAAATGCATATATTAATTCCAGCAATTAAATATGATCATAAATATCAAGTGCAGTTTGAAATCGATGCGAGTGCAATTGAAAAGAAATCTAAGTTCTCAGATGTACCGACTTGGGCACAAGAGTCAGTTCAATATTTAGTAGACAAAGAGGCAGTACACGGTAAGCCAGATGGTACATTTGCACCAGCTGAAAATATCGATCGTGGTTCAGCAGCAAAAATATTAGCTACTGTTTTAGGGTTAGAAATTAATAAAGATGCGAAGCCATCATTCCGCGATGCTCAAAATCATTGGGCTACACCTTACATCGCAGCAGTTGAAAAAGCTGGCATTGTAAAAGGTGATGATAAGGGTAACTTTAATCCGAGCGGGCTAATTAACCGTGCATCGATGGCTTCTATGCTTGTGAATGCATATAAATTAGAAAGAAATGAAAATATTAAACTACCAAAAGAATTTGCTGACTTAAAAGATCATTGGGGTGCGAAGTATGCCAATATTTTAATCCAAGAAAACATTTCAGTTGGAACAGATAATGGCTGGGCTCCAGATAAAGCGGTAAGCCGCGCAGAAGCAGCTCAATTTATTGCGAAGACTGATAAGTTAAAGAAATAAATCGAAACTAAAATCAGTGGGATTCCATTCCCGCTGATTTTTAACTTGTATGAAGTTTCTTATATAATAATTCTAAATTCCAAGTTGACACATGTGAATTACGGAATTAAAATAAAAAGAAATCAAACAGAATACAATAGAAGCTCATCAGAGAAACTGAAGGCGCACAACGTTCACTTTTGTGAATAGATTGTGTGCCTTTTTCTATTGTACAAACTAAGGGGGCTTTATATATGAAACAGTGGAGTAAGACAGCATTAATGAAAAGTACAGGTGTTTTATTATCAGCATTTGTCCTTTTGTCAGGGTGTGGTTCGGCAACATCCACTAACAATTCTGAAGGAAGTGCAGATAAGAAGACAGTCGAACTTTTAAATGTTTCATATGATCCAACGCGTGAGTTATATCAAGATTTCAATAAAGACTTTGCGAAGTATTGGAAAGAGAAGCATGGTCAAACAGTAAATGTAAAGCAATCACACGGGGGATCTGGAAGTCAGGCACGCTCCGTTATTGACGGTTTAGAAGCAGACGTTGTAACACTAGCGCTCGCTTATGATATTGACGCGATTAGTAAGAAGAAACAACTAGCAGAAGATTGGCAGAAGCGACTTGCGGATAATTCTACTCCGTATACATCAACGATTGTATTTCTTGTTAGAAAAGGAAACCCGAAAGGAATTAAAGATTGGGATGATTTAACGAAAAAAGGTTTGTCTGTCATTACACCAAACCCAAAAACATCTGGGGGAGCACGGTGGAACTATTTAGGGGCGTGGGGATATGCACTGAAGAAATATAACAATAGTGAAGATAAGGCGAAAGAATTTGTTGGTCAAATTTATAAAAACGTGGAAGTACTAGATTCAGGAGCACGCGGGGCAACGACAACTTTCGTTGAAAAAGGAATTGGTGATGTGTTAATCGCTTGGGAAAATGAAGCGTTATTATCACAAAAAGAACTTGGAAAAGATAAATTCGAAATTGTAACACCTTCGATTAGTATACTTGCCGAGCCGCCAGTAGCAGTTGTAGACAAAGTCGTTGATAAAAAAGGAACGAAAAAAGTAGCAGAAGGATATCTTGAATATTTGTATTCAGAAAAGGGGCAAGAAATTGCGGCGAAAAACTTTTATCGCCCTCGTAATGAAAAAGTAGCAGAGAAGTATGCATCACAATTTCCGAAAGTTCAATTATTTACAGTTGATGAACTATTTGGAGGCTGGAAAAAAGCACAAGAAAAGCATTTTAATGATGGCGGCGTATTCGATCAAATGTATAAAAAATAAGGGGGGATGAGGTGACGTTATATGAGGAAGAAGCGTGTCTTACCAGGGTTTGGATTATCTCTTGGATTTACAATGCTATATATGAGCTTATTCGTACTTATACCACTTTCTATCGTATTTATTCAAACTTCGCAGCTAGGCTGGAAGAAGTTTGCTGGGGTTATAACGAGTGAGCGCGTGTTGCATTCGTATCAAGTAAGTTTCACAACTTCACTTGCAGCGGCAATCGTAAATGCCATTTTCGGTTTATTAATTGCTTGGGTACTCGTTCGCTACACATTTCCAGGGAAGCGGTTATTAGACGGACTAATCGATTTACCATTCGCTCTTCCGACTGCTGTAGCTGGTATTACACTTACGACGCTTTATGCAGAAAATGGCTTTATTGGAAAAATATTTAGTGTGTTTCATATAAAAGTAGCTTTTACCCAGCTCGGCATTATTGTTGCACTTACGTTTATTGGCTTACCATTTGTCGTTCGAATGGTGCAACCAGTGCTGCAAAGTATTGATAAAGAAGTAGAAGAAGCAGCTTCTAGTTTAGGGGCGTCACGCTTTCAAATATTTGTGAAAATCATTTTGCCAGAAATATTCCCGGCCTTGCTTGCTGGTTTTTCACTCGCCTTTGCTCGGGCGTTAGGGGAATATGGATCTGTCGTGTTCATTGCAGGTAATATGCCAATGAAAACAGAAATTGCACCGCTTATGATTATGACAAAACTCGAACAATATGATTATGCAGGCGCAACAGCTGTAGCGGCTGTGATGCTTATTATTTCTCTCCTTTTCCTACTATTTATTAATATGATTCAAACTTGGAGCAGAAGGCATGAACTGAAAAGTGAATAGGAGGGGAGAAAATGGAACCAACATTATTAGAAAAGAAAATAGTAAAAAGCGTATCAGTTAAAAAAGAATCTAAGTTTGTACCCATTCTATTCATTACGATAACAGTTTTATTTTTATCTCTCTTTCTATTACTGCCGCTCGTGACAATTTTTATGAAAGCATTCGAACGAGGAATTGATGTATATATTGCCGCAGTAACAGATCAAGAAGCATTTTTGGCAATTAGGTTAACACTTCTCGTTGCTTTAATCGTTGTGCCGCTGAATACGATATTCGGAATAGCAGCGGCTTGGCTTATTACGAAGTTTCAGTTTAAAGGAAAGCAAGTATTATTATCTCTTATTGAACTGCCGTTTGCTGTATCACCAGTCATTGCAGGATTAGTATTCGTTTTACTTTTCACACCTCGTGCGAATCTTGGCGGATGGTTAATGGAACACGGGATAAAGCTCATCTTCTCTGTTCCTGGCATTATCATTGCGACGATATTTGTTACGTTTCCGTTCGTTGCGCGTGAATTAATCCCGGTTATGCAGGCGCAAGGAAAGAGTGAAGAAGAAGCGGCTCTATCACTTGGCGCAAGCGGATGGAAGATGTTTTGGCGCGTCACATTGCCAAATATAAAATGGGGTCTATTATACGGAATGATTTTATGTAACGCCCGGGCCATTGGTGAATTCGGAGCAGTTTCCGTTGTGTCTGGTCACGTGCGCGGCATGACAAATACAATGCCGCTTCACATTGAAATTTTGTACAATGAATATCAATTTTCAGCAGCGTTCGCTGTGGCGACTTTAATGTCACTCATCGCAGTTTTTACGCTCGTTATAAAAAACTGGATTGAATGGAGAATGGAAAAACGACAATAAGGAGTGAGTGCGGTGAGTATTCAAATTCAAAATGTATCAAAACAATATGGTACATTTCAAGCGCTGACAGACATTCATTTGGATATTCCAAAAGGAGAACTTGTTGCCTTATTAGGCCCATCAGGTTCTGGGAAAACGACATTATTACGAATTATTGCAGGACTAGAAGAAGCGGATGGAGGCTCCATTTCATTTGATGGAGAAGATTTAACTGATATTCGCGTGAAAAACCGGCAAGTCGGTTTCGTCTTCCAGCACTATGCACTTTTTAAACATATGAATGTATTTGAAAATGTCGCTTTCGGTTTAAAAGTAAGAAAGAAAAACTTACGACCTTCAGCTGAAGTAATAAAAGAAAAAGTAACAGAACTATTGAAACTAGTAAAAATGGATGGTTTCGCAAAACGTTATCCAGCGCAATTATCTGGCGGACAACGCCAACGTATCGCACTAGCCCGGGCACTTGCAGTCGAACCGAAAATTTTATTGCTAGATGAACCGTTTGGTGCACTTGATGCAAAAGTACGGAAAGAATTGCGAAGATGGCTCCGGAAACTACATGACGAATTTCAAATTACGAGCGTATTCGTAACGCATGACCAAGAAGAAGCGCTAGACGTTGCGGACCGCATCGTTGTAATGAATGAAGGACGCATTGAACAAATGGGAACGCCGGAAGAAGTGTATGAAAAACCAGCAAGTCCGTTCGTATATGACTTTTTAGGAAACGTGAATTTATTTCACGGCCGCGTTCATAAAGGTAAACTAAATGTAGGATCGGTGGAGCTAGAAGCACCAGAGCATAAGCACGTTTCAAACGTAGACGGAGTGGGATATGTAAGACCACATCACCTATCAATCGATCGTACGAAACAAAGTATAGATGCCATCCCGGCGAAAGTAACATACTCACATGCAGTTGGCCCTGTCGTATATGTAGAATTGAAGCGCGACGGAACAGATGAGTATTTAGAAGCAGAAATTAGTAAAGAACAGTTTAGACAACTAGGCATTCAAACAGGTGAGTTTGTATACGTACATCCGAGAGAAGTGAAGGTGTTTATTCCGGAGGATTTTGTTATTTAGGCGAGTGGTATTGTAAATAAACTTAAAATGAATTGATAACAAAAAATGGTAATAGTAGCAATCTATCGATAAAAGGAGTTCATCCAAAATGTCTTTTGGATGAACTCTTTTTTGTTTTACTGTGCTATCTTATTGTTATGTGAAATATAGTTGAGGAGTAGTTTATGAACTTAAAATATAAAAATGGTTTTTATGTAAGAGAAGATATATATGGGGAAACTGTTTTGGTATCTCAAAATAATTTAGCTGTAGTTTGTTTTGGGGAAAAGGTTGATATTGAATTTGAAAAATTAAATCAAAACAGGATTATAGAGTATGTAATGGGGAATTGCTTTGTTCCTAAAATCACATTAGTCCCCTCATCGGCGTGTGCGTTTATTCAATATGATGGAGCAGTATTAACGATTGTGAGTAACAATTTGGAAATATAAAGTTTTTAGAATTACAGATAGATTTTGAGAGAGTAAGCGTAAGCGTCAAACTTATTTTTTATGTTTAGAATCAATGAGAGGATTTTCATCTATATGAAAGATATTGTATGTAAAGAGTTAGTAAGTTTTAAGGATATTGTTGAAGCTTATCAGTTAAAAAAAGTGAGTTTGGATTATAAACAAAATGTGATTTTACTAGTACAAGATAATACTGATCAACCTTGTATTATTTATTTGGATAAAAATAATGTGAATATAAGTAAATTCAATTTAAACGTAGATATCGATGTTGAATCTGTGCGATGTATGCAACGAATCGGAGAGAAATGGTTACTTATATTTAATTATGAAGATGATAATGCGGTTATTTATAATTCGGACGGAAGTGAACATTGTAAGTTTTATGCCGGCGAAGGGATTCAAGATTGTCAGGTTGATGTGAATGAAGATATATGGGTTAGTTATTGTGATGAAGGGGTTTTCGGAGAGTGCCCAATTGGAGTAAATGGTATAGTTGCTTTTGATCCTACAGGTAAATTGATTTTTAATAATTATGATCAATATGTAGAAAGGTTTAATGTACCTCCTATAGATGATTGTTATGCAATGAACGTTATAGATGGAGACGTTTGGCTCTATTATTATTCAGAATTTCCTTTAGTTCAAATGAAAGATAAAAATTTTCATATGTTGTGGAATGAAATAAATGTAACGATGGAAATATGGTCGGAAAGTTTTGCGGTTGTTCAAGGTAAAGTAGTATTCATTACTCGAGATAAAAAGTTGGTTGTTTATGATTTAAACAATAATCATGTGTATGATAGTAATCCTTGTAATGAACTAGGTGAGCCGATTCAATTTGTTAATTATTACAGCCGCGGATCTGTTATGTATTTTCAGACGGATGACACACTGTACTATGTTGAGTTACTTAATATATGGGGATGATAAACATGAACGAACGTTTAAAGAGAATTGCAATGTTAAGAGAAAGGATTGTCTTTATACGCAGGTTTTATCTTTGGTATTCTACAGGTAAACATAATTATAAACAGCAAAATAGGCCAGCCTATAACAAGGAATATGTGAATAAAGCTGCTAGAAAAGCAGGTTACTATAAAGAAAACCTGTAAAAATAACTTTGTGCTGTAGCAGATAAAGCAGCTTATTACGGTCCGTTTGGAACGCTTAATATTTATGTTATTGGTACATAACAAGTTATAATAGAAGAAATCAATAAGGAGGCTGGCTGTGAAAAGTTTTCGTTATCTCAATATATTCACTATTTTAATTGTATACACACTACTTATGTTTTACATCGGCTGGAACGGATGGGTTTGGCTCAGTACGGTGTTCGGCTGGGAATCTTGGGGATATTACGCTTTCGTAGTTGGCTTCATTTCATATGCGTATATTCTCGTACAAGTGCTTAAATTCCTTCCTTTCCTGCGAACAGTCGGTTCAATTTGGTTTGCGGTTATACAATACGCGCTTATGTTATTGCCGTTAGCCGATATTGCCGTCTTATTATTACAGTTTTCAGTGGAGAAAGAGACGGCAATTATTTGGACAGGGGCAGTCACTTTACTCGTATTTTTCTTTATCTTCGCATACGGGGTATTTAATGCGTATAGCCCGGTTGTAAGAAAGTATGATGTACATATACCGAAAAAAGTAGAAGGGCGTAAAAGTTTACGCATTGCGATGGCTTCTGATATGCACTTCGGTAAACTGTCTGGAGTTGCTCATTTAAAGAGACTCGTTCGTCATGTAAATGAAATGAAACCCGATATTATTTTACTGCCGGGTGATATTATCGATGATCATCCAGGTGTGTTCATTCAGAAAAATATGGGACCAATCATGAAACAGATGAAAGCTCCATTAGGCGTATATGGTGTGTTAGGAAACCATGAATATTACGGCCGAGCTGTTCCTGAGTTTTTACAAGAGATGGATAAGATTGATATTCGTATTCTTTTAGATGAAGTCATTACAATTGAAGATGATTTTTATCTCGTTGGAAGAAGGGATAAAACAGAGCGAGATCGTCAAAGCTTTGAAAATCTAATGAGTACGGTAGATAAATCGCTTCCTGTTATCGCAATGGATCACCAACCATTTGAATTAAAACAAGCAGCGGACGCCGGCGTTGATTTATTATTATCCGGTCACACGCATCGCGGACAAATGGCGCCGAACCATATTGTGACGAGAAGAATGTACGAACTAGACTGGGGATATGCACAAAAAGGTGCATTCCACGCAATTGTTTCTTCTGGATTTGGATTCTGGGGACCACCGCTTAGACTGGGAAGTAGATCTGAGATTGTGCAGGTTGAAGTTACATTTGAATAGGATTGTGAAATAGAGAGCTGAGTGCTCTCTATTTTTTAATTTAAAGGTACAAAATATTCGAGTGAAGTTCTTTATTTACTCTCTGAAAAAAGAGATACTATAAGAAGACTCTGCTTGAAAAGGGGGATTTTAAGTGATCATATTAGATGTCATATACGGTGAGTTTAAAGTAGATAAAGTGTTAGAAGAATTAATTTTAAGTAAACCTGTGCAAAGGCTGAAAGGGGTCCATCAGGCCGGAGCAAGTTACTTAATGAATGAGAAATGGAATGTAACACGTTTTGATCATTCAGTTGGTACTATGTTGTTAATTAAAAAACTTGGTGGTTCAGTAGAAGAACAGATTGCTGGTTTACTGCATGATGTATCGCATACTGCTTTTTCCCATGTGATCGATTACGTTTTTGATAACGAAAATGAAAGTTATCATGAAGAAATATTTAGTTCTGTCGTGAAAAACTCGGAAATCCCGGCGATTCTTTCAAAACATGGTTATAACTATGAAGATATTTTGTTAGATGATTCGAAGTGGACGTTACTGGAAAAATCTGCACCAGAATTATGTGCAGACCGAGTGGATTACACATTACGGGATATGTTAACATATGGATATATTTCTTTAGAAGAAGTTCATAGTTTTTTAGAGGATTTAATCGAAGTAGATGGGAAAATGGTTCTTCAAAATATTGAAATTGCAGAATGGTTTACGAAGACGTATTACAAAGAAGTAATTGATTTCTTTATGAAACCAATTAATATTTATGGAAACGATATGTTAGTTAAAACGTTAAAGTTAGCTCTTCATAAAAAGATAATCCATCCAGACGATTTTCTTCTTGAAGATCATGAGCTTATATCGAAATTGCAGCTATGTAAAGATCAAGAAGTAGATGCTTTATTAAGAAAAGTTCATCCAAGTATAGAAGTAAAAGAAGATAGAAATGAGTATGATCTACATCAGAAAAATAAAGTGCGTCTCATTGACCCGCCGTTACTTCGTGAAGGGAAAATTATTCAGTCGTCGGCCGTATCAGAAAAAATAAGACAGATGAGCGATATCGCTTATGAAAAAGCGGTAAGAGGAATATATGTGAAAGTGATTTCTAATTAGTTTATTTGTAATAGGAAAAGGTGTCATCAATTATGATGACACCTTTTCGCATTAAAGGGTTGTTCGTATGAAAATGTGTTGCATTTTTACGAGACTATAATATTTTACCAGAGAAATACCTTTTATAGTAAAAAAATTTTTTTATAAAGTTTTCCATCAAAAATAATTTGTGAAAAAAGTACTAATTTTTAATGTGACAAAAATAATATATTTTTCAATAATCGCTTTAGAATCTTTCGTTCTTTGTATATGGATTGTTATATTTTTTAAGGGAATTTAAAGATTTTTGTCGTTTTTTGTTGTAATTTTCATATTATGATAAATAAAATGTTCGGAATCAGCCATTATAACAGAAAAATTTTTAAAAAACAGAATTGAATCATATTGCTTATTTTAATATAATTTATTTGTTAATTAATAACATATTTAGGGTATGATTCTTTATTGCGGTGAGAATTCTTTTTAGCATAGGAGGATTTACAGAATGGTTAAAACGGCAAAACCTGAAATGATGAATGAATTAAAAGAAACAGTTTACAAATTCTTTCCGAAAAATATTGTGAAAGAAGAAGGATTGTACGAGGAGTCCAAAGAGCATAAAAAGTTTGTAGACTTGAAAGAGAGTTTTATAAAAAACGAAAGCTCTCAAAAGGAAATTTTGTCTTTAATCGAGTCAACATTTTGTGATTATCACGTGTCAGACTATACAGATTTAAACCTATATAATTGTCTAGAATATAATGTGTTACTAAATGGAAAAGAACCGATGTTAAATGATGATATTGATTGGATACGAAAATCAAGAGGCGAGCGCCTTGATTTAGGGGTTTTTGTTAGCTTACAGAATTTACGATACGGGAAAGCCCACGCAGGACTTTAGTCCGTCTTTAGACGTGGGATGAAAGCATCGTTTTTGCATAGCGAAACATGGTATACTTTATTCATAGTCATGCAAAAGACTCTAAAACGACTGTTCTCTGAAAACAGAATACATATGAGGTTGGGGTAGCCAATTCTTCTACTCCGTAAAATGTATTAAGTCGTCATGCAAAAGACGTAAAAACAGTTGAGAACGAACAATCTGTACGGTATGGTCACAGTACCGTAGCCCACGAACCTATATGGTCTGTTGTGGGAGTGGTGATGGCACACCGCAATCTTGCACGTCAGCGATACCAGAAATGGACTTCGCCTTTGGTAGCAAGAATCCCACTGACGTTAGTCAGCTGGCCCCTTTAGGGGTGGGAGTGTCAATACGTATTAAAAACAACATATGATGAAGATGTAAGGGAATGGACTTTTGAAACAATCGATGTAGAAATGGATACCATTTGTGAATTTGAAAAACTAATGAATACAAAAGGATTTGTAAGAGTAGAACGAGAGGTTGCTAGAACTGCAATTCCTGATATAGAAACGGAATGTTTACGTATGGGGGAAGTTAACGTATTCCACGCTTTATTCACGGATTCTGTTAGTGAAATATAGGTTTTAAATTATTAAAAAGGTTGTGTAGAAAATAGCTGCTATTTTCTACACAACCTTTTCATTTTCACTGATCAAACCAATTCCAAATCTCAATATCTCCAAGAGTTGCATAACGTACGTGCGGGGAGTTTTGTAATTTTAATAACTCTTTCGACGGACCGGTAATGACAATGCCATATACTTTTACGCCGTTATCTTTTACATATTTATAACGTTTATCTAAGTTTAGTTCTTTCTCAGGAAGTGCTGCTATTTTACTTACCGTTTTTTTATGGATAGAAAGGACGCGCATCATTTCGATTACTTGATCTTCTGGCGTTTTGTACTTGTCTGCGTTACTATCTAGAAATCTTACATGTTCTGGAAATCCTATAGCTTCTCCGCCATGTAAGATATAGTCATCTACATTTTTTCTTTCTTGTCCTGTATCTAAAGCGTACCATACAGGAGTTGGAGGGAGTTCTTGTGCTTCAAATATGCTATATAAAAGCGGTTCTAATTCTTTTAAAGTGTAAGCTTTATCAAAAGAAATTGCTACTTCTGCAACGGTTCCATCATGTACTTTTGCAAGTGTATCCCATACTTTTTTTGAGGAATCCTTTAAATAATCACCCTGCTCTGTTTTGGGATGAACAAAGAAGAGTTGTGGTTGATAGAACGGATTCATCCAAGTTTGCTTCGTGACATCTACAGATGATAAGAAGCTTTTTGTTTCTATTGTACCGAGTGGCATTTCTTTTTTACCGACGGTTCTTACTAAATCAAAGCGGCTGTTTGTACGGAAAAAAGCTTCTACACTTGTTCCGCCTCCCATAACACGGCTGTTTGGGATAGTTGCTTCAAGTGCAAGAGAAGGCACACTTCTTATTTCTTCTAGCCTTTTATCATTATTAGCTTGAAAATAAAAGGCAGATAATACCCCGCCGATTATATATATAACGATACAAATTACTAGTATAAAACCAAGCATCTGTAACCGATGTTTCCACTTAATTCTCCAAAAAGGAATTTTAAGATCTTTTGGCGGTAACTTTTTCTTAATTGGCTCTGTTTTTGTTAACAGTTCATCTAAGTGAGTTTCACATTCTTCACAAGTTTCAATATGACTTTCTAACTGTTCTTGTTCATCATGTGTGAGCATTCCTGTTTCATATTTCTCCCACAGTTTTTTAAACTCTGCACATCCCATCTGTATCACTCCTTTATGCTTTTCATTTCTTTTCGTCCGCGATGTAATTCAATTTTCACTTTCGCTAAGGAGAGCCCCGTCATTTCTGCTATTTCCTTATAAGAGAATCCGTAGTAATCTCGTAGTAGTAACACATTTCGTCTTTCGAGCGGAAGAGAGGATATACTTTGTAACCAACTAGCAATCTCATGTTTTACGAAATAAGAGTGTTCTGTACTTGGCACGTTTGGTAAATGGAATTCTTCAATTTGCGTTGTTTTATACTTCTTTTCTTTTCGGTACCAATCGATAAAGGCGTTGTAGGCGATTGTAAATAACCACGGCCTAATTTCTTCTCCTTTATAATAGTCAATATGGACGAGCATTCGATAAAATGTTTCTTGCATGAGATCTTCAGCACTATGAGAATCTCCGGTTAGGGAGAGAAGATAGCGAAATAAATCTTGCATATGCTCTGAGTAAATTTCTTCTAATGATTGTTTACGTTTCACTACATTTCCCTCCCTTCATACATAACAACGAAATACATATAAAAAAGTTACAATTTTTACGAAATTATAGTAAAAAACGTCAAGAATTGGATAGGATTCTCTTTTATCATAATACATATAAGGCGGGTGAACAGAGATGGAAAGCTATGAAACACAAATTCAAAGGTCAATTGATTATATTGAGGAAGATGTAATGGAAAAACAAACGCTGCGTAATTTAGCACGTGTTGCAGGTTTTTCTGAGTCGCATTTTCATCGTGTATTCCAGGCGTTAGTAGGCGATACAGTAATGGAGTATGTTCGAAAGAGGAGGTTAGCCCGGGCAGCTTATCAACTTTCTCATACGGATGAAAAAGTTATTGATATCGCATTTGAGCATGGCTTTCAATCTCACGAAACGTTCACGAGAGCCTTTAAAAAATTATTTCAAATGACACCAAGTGAATATCGAAAACAAGAAATTGAAACACCAATGTATTATAGAGTGAATGTAAAACAAAGAAAATTAAATCCATATTTAGGGGGCATACAAATGGAATATCGTATTGTAAATAAACCAGAATTTTTAATGGCGGGTTATGAGCTGAAGACGACAAGTAAAGAAGGAAAAAACCATCAAGACATTCCAGCATTTTGGCAAGAATATTTACAAAAAGATCTTGGAACGACGATTCCGAATCGTAAAGATACGAGCCAATGGGTAGAACTTGGATTATGTACTGATTTTAATTTAGAAACAGGGGACTTCACTTATATTATCGGAATGGAAGTTACAGACTTTGAAAATGTACCAAATGCAGTTGCAAAGCGTACATTCCCATCCGCAACGTATGCAGTATTTACAACGCCTAAAGTTCCTCATGAAGAAATGGTATCGTCTATTCACCAAACGTGGAATGCAGTATTCTCAGAATGGTTCCCGCATTCAGGATATGAACATTGCGGAGTTACAGAGTTTGAACAGTACGATGAGCGTTGCCATGCAGATAAGAGTGAGTTTGCTCAAGTTGAGCTTTGGATACCAGTGAAGAAGAAATAATAGAAAGAAAGACCGTTCAAAAGGTATTTTTGGACGGTCTTCTTTTATTAATAGGTTGCTACTATTGTTGTATTTTATAGTTAAGTCGATATAATTTCATTTACTAGCGCGCTGCTCCGAAAAGAGAACGGTGCTTTATAAAAGCACCTTTTTCTACGAACTAAACGGAAACACAAGTATAATCGTCGTTCCTTTTCCAAGTTCACTATCAATGAAAATCGTTCCGTTATGGGCATGAACGAGCTGTTTTGTAATGGCGAGACCAAGTCCAGTTCCGATGTTGCTTTCTTCTGTATTCGTTCCTCTGTAATATCGCTCGAATAGAAGTTCTTTCGTTTTATCATCCATACCTTTTCCATTATCTGAAATAGATAGTGTAAATGAATTTGCATTTTGCGAAAGCTTTACGATTACGTTTGTCGTTTCATTATTATGTTTTACAGCGTTTGCGAGTAGGTTTTCGATAATACGTTGGAACCATTTTTCTTCAATAAAATATTGGATTTTGCTTGAACTTGGCACGAATTCAATGTTTTGATTTTGCAGTGTCGGGTTATTAATAAATTGTAATAGTACTTTTCGGACGAACTGATTAATTTCAACATTTATGTGTTGCGCAGGAAGAGTATCATTTTTTAATTGATATGTTAAGCTTAAGTCGTCAATTAATGTAGTCATATATTGAGATTTTTCTTTCATTACATGGCCAAATTGTTGAATGTCTTGATCCGTCCAATTATATTGCTTCGATTCTAGTAATAATGCATAGCCGTATATAGAGCTAAGCGGCGTTTTTAGATCATGCGTCAGGCCGGTAATCCACTCTTCACGTGTTTGTTGCAGTACTTTTCTCATTGCATCGTTCTTTTTCAAAGTAATAGAAAGGTGCTCTAGTGAGTTTGTAACATCTTTAAATATGCGGAACGACCATTTTTCTTTACCGGAGCGCCGAAACCGAACAGGTTTGCCTTTTTTACTAACAGGTTCTTCATATTTTCCTCCGGCTATGTTTTTAAGCCAGCGCATCGTGTGTAATAAAGGCTTTCCAAACTTATTTCCATACCAAATTGAAAGAATGACTAAATAAACAAACACAATAAGGAGGATTAAGCTGCATCCGATTAGAAGTTTCTTGGTAAATATATCATCTAATTCATCATCTGGATAATAATGAGCGTTTGGGGCGGATACAACGACGAGATGACCGCTATTTGAATCGTAAAAACTAGATGTATTTTCTTTATAATTCCACGGTTCTTTTTCATTAAGAGCCATTTTTATAGCCGAAAATGTTTTTTTCTTCCCAGTTGGATAGGAAAAAACTTCTTCGCCATTGTTATTAAATATTTGCAGTGTTGCTTTTTCTTTAGAAAGTAATTGTTTTTCTTGTTCATTTAATGATAAAGAAGGGTGTCCTTGTTGTATCGTTTTTAGTAATGCATTACTTTTTAGTTTGGCACCGTAAATAACGATCACTGGTTTCTTTTCTAATTTAATTTCCCAATAGTTAAATTTATAAATATTGTTGTTACTATTCTGTAAATACGTAAGTAAGGATGTCTTTGTGTAAGAGGTCGGAACATCGTTAGGCGTATTAAAGTTGTAAAGGACCTTTCCATCTTCATCTACAATTTGAAGCCAATCACTCTTTTCTGTTATTAAATCTTTTACCTCAGATTTTAAAGTAATGTTATTGTCTTCAGAAGAAATATATTCGGAGATTGTAAAGGTATCATAATCAGAAATATTAGGTTCATATAAAGTACTATTAAGAAGAAAAATTAAATAAGAAAAAGAAGCAATTACTGCGATAAGTAACGTAACTAAGACAAAAACGTGTTGTAAAATAAACTGGATTATAAGTCGTTTATTAAAATTCATATCTTTAACCTACTTTGTAATGAACTTATAGCCAAGTCCACGAACTGTTTTTATGTATTCTGGTTTACTTGGATCTTGTTCAATTTTTTCACGTAGTTTTCGAATATGAACCATAACAGTATTATCATCTCCATTATAGGCAGGTGCTCCCCAAACTTTTTCATATAATTCTTCCTTCGAAAATACGTAGTTCGGATTCTCACAAAAGAATAGTAGTAGTTGAAAGAGTTGAGCGGAACATTCGACAACGTTTCCATCTACTGTTAGTTCCGCAGAATGTTGATCAATTTCAAATCTCCCAAAAGAAAAGGAGTATATTCTTTGTTCTTGTATGTTTTGTTTCATATGTCTTCGGAGTTGAGCTTTCATACGAGCGACTACTTCTAGTGGATTAAATGGTTTCGTAATGTAATCATCCGCACCGTATGAAAATCCGGAAATTTTATCTACATCAGATGTTTTTGCTGTTAGGAAGAAGATAGGGCAATCCGTTTTTTGGCGAATGATTGGACAAATGTCAAAACCGGATTGTCCAGGAAGCATTACATCTAAAATAATTAAATCGTAATTGTTTTGCTCGGTGAGAGATAAGGCTATTTCCGCAGATGTTGCAGTTGTAATATGAGAAAAACCTTCTTTTTCAAGAATGGTAGTTAGTAATTGTAAAATTGCTGTTTCATCATCAATGAGTAGAATATTTGCGTGATACATATGAATCCCTCCTAATTTCCTCGAATATCATATCATCTTTTTGTAACTTATGGAATTTTTAAGGAAATTTTAAGGTTTTCTTTCACAAAAAATTAAGATTCAAATGATATGATAAAAGTAACATGGGGAGGAGATGAATGTGAATCCGTTTCAAACGATGCGAGCTAGATATTTTTTAATTGTATTTGCACTATTAATTTTAATAGCACGAAGCAGTAATGAATTGCTAGAAAGTACATTTCATATACAAAATTCATCTTTTATAAATATGCTTATATTTTATATCCTTCCAATAATATGGATTTTTTACGGATATAGAAAGCATCGTGTTTCATTTTCATTATTTATTAATAGAAACGAAACATTTAACCTAGTGCAAGTTTTGTACATCGCGATTATGCTTTGTATGTTTAGTTACGGCTATCTTATTTTATATATGTACAGCTTTGCATGGATTACACCAGATTTTATTATGAATGCCTTGCATGAACCGATTATAGATAGTACCGGGGGATATGTATTTCAATTTATTATGGTTGTATTTATCGCGCCTATTGTCGGAGAGTTTGTTTTTCGAGGGTTTTTACTGCAGCGTTTTGCGGCAAAATGGGGTACTAGTATAGCAATGGTCGTTGTAGCACTTTTATTTGGGTGCTTACATGTTGATTTCCTTGGTGCAGTTGTGTTTAGCATCGTACTATCAATTGTATATATTCGTACGAAAAGCTTACTCATGCCAATTGCTATTCATATGTTAAACAATGCGCTTGTGCTTAGTTCTTCTTTTTTAGTAAGTAGAGAAAAGATAATGAGTTTTGCCGATTTTTCGAACTATACGACATTCTTTCCAGGATTAATTATTTTTATGACAGGATTAAACTTAGTGCTCATCTTTTTATTTGTGAATCGCAAATATTGGAGTAAAGAAGTGCCTGTTATATATGCGGAGAAGGAAAAGAGCTTTTCGAGTATAGCAGGAGATAAGTAAGGTAGAGAAGATGTTTGAGAAAATATTGAAGGAAATGATAGATTATTGTACTTCTATTAGATATAAGTACTGTTCCATCAATAATGATACAGGAAATATTATTTTTCTTTTTATCGTGTTAGGGACATTAATAATAGTCAGCTTTATTATAGAAGAAATGATGAAGCGCATCTTCAGACAGTATGTAAAAAATGAAGTGAATTATGTTAGGGCTCATAAAATGTTTGAGAAAGTGATGGGGACTTTTATTTTATGAAAACTAAATCATTATTAATTCGAAATTTGAAAGGGATGTATAAAATTATATGAATGAAACAATATCGTCAAATAAGTTTTTTTATTTGATTGTACTGAGTTTAGTATTGATTACGACAGTAAATGTTGTTCTTCGCTGGGAGGAAGCTTACTTTTTTATGTATTTAGCGCTCCATTTATTAGGGATTTTATGCATAACGGGCGGAGTAGTTGCTGAGAAAAAGCATGAAGAAAGTATTAATTATATGTGTGTGATGGGTCTTATTTTACTTCTAACTGTACAAGGTATTATGAAATATAGTTCTTTTTCTTTGCAAGATTTTAGTTTGTTAATAGATGTACTTCCTTAAGAAGGATTTTAAGGACTATGAATATATACGATATGTAAAAGGCACTGGTTTGTAAGTACATTTCTTATACCAGATTATGAGCCGGTGAAACTCTTCTTGTAATAGAAGAGTTTTTTTATGTAAATTGAACGAGCTAGAACAATTATCACGATTAGCTTGTTCTAATTTTGAAAGTACGAACTTACAATAATAATAGACAGGCAGCATAGAGGAGGGAATAGCGTGAGGAAAGTTATTGGGTGGTCGCTTTTTTTGTACGTTGGGTTTGCGTTACTTATATATTGGTATTTATTTGGATGGAATCATGAACTCATTCCGGACATGTATAAAGGAACGAGTGCAGATCCAGAAACCTTTATGAATGCGAGGGAGCTTACGCTAAGTCAAGATTATTCGCGTGTGAAAAATTTACTGTTCTTTTTAGCGACGCCTCTTGAATGGATTATTTTATTATTTGTACTCGTGCTCGGTATTTCAAAAAAGTTTGAGAAATGGTCGAAGGAAACGACCAAAATAAATGTCTTACAAGTTGCGATTTATTTCTTTTATTTATCACTACTAACAACAGTTCTTGCATTACCGATGCAATGGATCGGGCGTAAAGTGTCCGTTGATTACGGAATATCTACGCAAAGCACACAAAGCTGGATAAAAGATCATGTCATCGATTTTTGGGTGAACTATGCGACTATGTTACTCATTGTTACGGTTTTGTTATGGCTTATCCGTAAATTCCCGAAGAGATGGTGGCTAGCAGGATGGGCACTCTCTGTACCATTTACAATCTTTTTAACGTTCGTACAGCCTGTTATTATTGATCCGCTTTACAACGACTTCTCGACGTTGAAAAATAAAGAGTTAGAAACGAAAATTTTAGCGATGGCAGACAAAGCTGACATTCCTGCTAAACACGTATATGAAGTAAATATGTCGGAAAAAACGAATTCGTTAAATGCATATGTAACAGGAATTGGCCTTAACTCGCGTATTGTAATGTGGGATACAACGCTTAAGCAATTAAAAGATAAAGAGATTTTATTTATAATGGCTCATGAAATGGGACATTATGTTATGAAACATATATATTGGGGCGTTGGGAGTTATATTTTACTATCGTTTATAGGTATGTATGTAATTAGTCGAATTTTAAATTTGTGTATTCGAAAATGGGGAGATACGCTGAAAATTTCAAAAATGGCATGTTTCTCGATTTTACCTTTATTTTTCTTAATTTCCTCTTTATTATCTTTTGCATCACAACCAGCAACAAACTACGTTTCACGTATAGAAGAACGAGCGGCAGATCAATATGCTTTAAATATGACGAAAGATGGGAAGTCTGGTGTGAAAACTTTTCAATATTTATCAAAAACAAGCTTAAGCCAAGTGAATCCGCCTGCGTTAGTGAAATTTTTCTTATACACACATCCGCCAATTTTTGAAAGGATTCATACATTTGAACAATATGAAAAACAAAAAAACAAGAAGTAGCGATTATGCTACTTCTTTTTTATAGAAATATAAGTTTGGTATTGGGAATATTTATCATTGCTTTTTATTGTGATTTTGTAAATAATAAGCTATAAAATTCTAAAAATCTATATATGAAGGAATAAAGGTGGAAATATGTATTTTTTACAAAATTTAAAAGTGAAACATAAATTATTCTTACTTATCTCATTAGCAGTTTTGGGCATGGCAATTATGAGTTGTGTAGCAATTAATTCTATTAATAAGATTAAGCACGATACAGAGGTTGTAGTAGATGATTATCAAAATTCTGCAGTTTTATTAGAAGGAATGCTTCGTACACAAAATTCACTAGAATATAACTTACTAGAATTAATTACAACGTCACAAAATGAGGGGACAAATAAAGAAGGGATTATTGGTAATGTTGAAAAGGATCTTAAAAAATATGATTCTTTATTAAAAGAATATGATGATGGCGTTAATTTAAGTAAGCAAGAGGATGAGCTGTTTCAGAAGATGAAGAAATCTTTGCCAAGTTATATGGAGACATATAAGAAGTTGTTTGACAAAGCAAAGGGAACAAATGAATCTCAAATGGTAAACGAATTTCAAAAGGACTTAAAACCGAAGGGAGTAGAGTTAGCTGCTTATGCTGTAGATTTAGAAGAGTATGTTTCAAATTTAGCTGACCAAGTATTTAAAGATTCTCAAAAAATGATAGATCGGTCCGTTATTACCTTTATCATTCTTGCAGTAGTTACTACAATCATTATATGTATAGTAAGTTATATTATTAGCAAACTTATAGTTGCTCCTTTACAAACGGTTAGCCGTATGATGGAAAGAGCAAAAGAGGGAGATTTAACTGTACATGGTGATTATAATGCTAAAGATGAATTAGGTATATTAGTAAGTGATTTTAACGAGATGATTGCAGGGCTAAGAACAAATATGCAAGAAGTAGAGAATAATATTCAGCTTTTATTCCAACATGCAGACGGAGTAGTATCTGCATCAGAAGTATCTAGCGGTGCAGCAAAGAAAATCACTATAGATATTGAAGAAGTTGCCAATGGCGCAGAGAGCCAAATGCAAGCAATGGAACAAACTGCGGGTGCGATGGAAGAGTTGACACAAGGAATGCAGAGCATAGTGAATACATCATCCTCTGTAAATGAATTGTCTGCTCAATCAGCATTAGATGCAGAGAGTGGTAACAAATTAATGAAACAAATGATTCAACAGATGGATACAATCCAAAATTCAGTACATAGCGGTGTGAAACAAGTAGAGACTATGAAAGAACAATCAGAAGAAATTGTTAAAATCATTGATGTTATGCAAGGTATTACCTCTCAGATTAACTTATTAGCATTAAATGCAGCAATTGAGGCTGCACGTGCTGGAGAAAGTGGTAGAGGATTTGCAATTGTGGCAGATGAAGTAAGAAAATTAGCAGAACAATCTAGTGATTCTGCAAAACAAATTGAGAAACTTATTATTCAAGTTATGGGAACAACGAACCATACGGTAGACATGATGGGGAAAGTAGATAATGAGGTACAGGCAGGTACACAAGTAGTGATGAATACAGAAAAAGTATTTGGAAAAATCACTGAAAAAGTGCAGCAAGTATCTAATCAAATTCAAACTGTATCTATGTCTACAGATGAAATTGCAGCGAGTAGTGAGGAGGTTTCTGCTTCTGCAGAAGACATGGCTCAAATTTCCCAAAGATCATCTGATCGAACTGATAGGGTAAAAGAGTCTATTCATCAGCAAGAAAAATCAGTTCAAGAAATCTCAGTTTCAATTGAGCATCTGCATAGCGTAGCAGGAGGATTAAAGCAGATTGTTTCACAATTTACTCTTCAAAAATAGTATATTTAAGTTTATATATAGTGAAATTCCTCTGAATAAATAGCAAAAAAATCATCCTTTATAAGAAATAAAGGATGATTTTTTTATTATGAAAATTTGGTGTGAACTCTACTTTTTACATTCTATTTTTTTACAGTTTTTCAATTGTGATATATAATGATATGTAATGTTTTTAGAATTTTTAGTTTATAAAGAGATGATTGTAGGGGGAGGAGAAAATTGTTTCATTCAAAATCAATGCCGGCTATAAAAATGATTCTTTCGATGTCTATTTTCGGATCGATTGGATTTTTTTCTGTCCAAACGGGTTTACCATCTTTTGAATTAGTATTTATTCGTTGTATTTGTGCGACTTTATTTTTAACGCTATGTTGGTTTGCAACAGGACAATATAAAAATGAGAAATGGAATAAAAAAGAAATTGTGCAAATATTAGCGTGTGGCGTATTTCTCGTTTTTAACTGGGTGTTTTTATTTAAAGCGTTTGAACTCATGTCGATTACAATTGCGATTTCAGTGTATCATCTCGCTCCAATTATCGTATTAATGATCGGTAGTATCGTATTTAAAGAGAGGCTAACAGTATTTGCTGTTATGTCCATTGTTATTTGTTTTATCGGCACAGTGTTAGTAGCTGGAGTGGACGGTAGTATGTCGCTTGAGAAATTAATGTCATCTGGAATGGTATGGGCACTTCTTGCGGCTTTATTTTATGCTTTTACCACGTTACTAGGAAAGGGGATTCAGCATACGAGTGCATATGCGATGACCTTTTTACAAACGTTTTTAGGCATATTTTTATTGCTACCATTCGTAGATTTCGGACATTTTCAAGGATTAACAGAGATGAACTGGATGATGATTACTGCGACAGGACTTATACATACTGGGTTTGTATATTACTTATTTTTTGACAGTTTAAGAGATTTACCGACGAGACTTATTTCTGTATTAGTGTTTTTAGATCCTGCTGTTGCCATTTTGTTAGATACGATCTTTACCGGTTTTAGACCGACTAGTATGCAAATTGTAGGGATTATTCTTATATTTGTAGGAATGGCGTTTACTTTTCGAAAAACGAAGGATGAAAAAGTGGTGGTAAAAGAAAATACGTATTATGAAGTGTGAAAAATTACCTCCTAACGTATTGAGAATTTTCTTATTTTTTGTACAATATAAAAGTAGGAAAATAAAGGAAGAGGCGGATGAGAGAGATGAAAAAGTTATTAAAGATAGCGACATCATTAACTTTAATAGGGGGGATATTTGTTAGCGGTAATATTGTTTCAGCAAATACAGATGGAATTCACCAATCTCCACCTCCACCTGATATTATGCTAGAATTTGATGATTTAGCAAATGATCATTGGGCTTATAATGAAATTATGAATTTAGTATATTACCGGATTATGTATGGCTACGGAAATGGGAAATTTGGTGTAGAAGATAATGTAACCCGTGAACAAGCAGCAGCAGTACTGTATCGCGCACTAAATTTGAAACGAAATGTACATATTGAAAATCCATATGGAGATATTGACGGGAAATCAACAATGTTTCCTTATGAAATTTTACATTTAACAAAGATCGGTATTTTTAAAGGAGACGAAAATCAGAACTTCCGTCCAAAAGATACGTTAACTCGTGCGGAACTAGCGCAAATTTTGGTAAAAGCATATAATCTGAAAGCAAAACGACATCATACATTTACAGACGTATCAGAGGATTATTGGGCAAGAGATGCGATTAGTGCGCTGCAATCTAATAACGTTGTAGCAGGAACAGGCGCTGGGAAATTTGAACCTGAAATGTTTGTAACACGAGGGCAATTTGCGAAATTCTTAAAAAAGGCAATCGATAATTCGCTAGGGAAAATGGAATAAATAAGAGCTACATTATTATGTAGTAAAAGTGCAAATAGATCATATTTGTACCTTTTGTATGAAAAGTGAAATGACATATCAGAAAATCATTGGGCTAAAGATTTGATTAGCGCCTTACAGTCTAATAAAGCTATAGTTGAAACGGGTAATGGTTTATTTAAAAACTTGTAACCCGTGAACAGTATGCGAAGTTCTTAAATAATGCACTTCATAGATTCTACGCAAACGATTAATCTATGAAGCTCGAAAAAAGCGCAAATATGATATTTGCGCTTTTTTTGTCTATAAAGTGAAATTTTTATAAGTGAAGGACTTGATTAGTAGATAGTAGAATATTGTATATATAGCATCTTTGCAAAAGCTTTTGTTTATCCTTTTTGAAAATCAAACAGGGAAACTAGAGCGCAAAGATAAGAATATTTTTTCAAATGATTTGCATGCAATTCAGAATACCAATTGGAATTGAGAGCGAATTGGCTCTCCTAGTAATCTTCAAAATAATAGATGTTAAAAATGCAATATATTACATAGGGCTTGCAAATACAGCATATGTAATATGGGGAAAGAATTTAGTCTATTATGTTCCACTTTTAATAAAGTGGAAATGAAGGAGCGAGGACTATGAAGAAAAAAATGTTCCGTATAATGGCGGCAGCGACTATTATGGGTGGATTATTGGTAAGTGCAAATGTTCCTAACATAAAAGCAGAAGAATATCCTGAAATGATTGTATTTGACGATGTCCCAGTAAACCATTGGGCATATGATTATATTCTAGATGCGGCATATAATAAAATTATGCTAGGTTATGGAAATGGAAAGTTTGGTGTAGGTGATAACGTAACACGTGAACAAGTGGCCGCAGTACTATATCGCGCACTTAATATAAAACATGAAGGACCGTTAAAAAATCCGTATAATGATATTTCTGAAAGATCAACAATGTTTCCAAATGAAATTTTAGCATTAACAGAACGCGGTATTTTTAAAGGTGATGAGAAGGGGAACTTTAGACCTAGAGAAACAATAACACGTGCAGAAGTAGCGCAAGTTCTTACACAGACATATTCCTTTGAAGTGAAGCAACAGCATACATTTAAAGATGTACCAAATAATTACTGGTCAAAAAATGCAATTAGTGCCTTGCAATCTAATAATGTCATAGTAGGAACAGGAAATGGAAAGTTTGAACCGCATAAAATTGTAACACGTGAGCAATATGCAACATTTTTATATAAAGCTATTATTAATTTCCACTTAAAAAATGAATAACATGAAATTTAAATTATATTAATATAGTATATTTTTTAAAAAAGCGCGAAGATAACGCGCTTTTTTCTTATTTTAAATTGTTTATTTGCATATTTATTCTGCTGTTCATAGTTTGGTGAATAGTATTAAATGGGAAAAATATACTAATTTTAGTTACTTTTTATATTTTTTAAAAGCGATTTAGTAACTTCATTGTTCATTAAGTATAAAGATAAGTATATGAAATACAGTTCACAAATTAGACAAATGTTATATGGATAAGTGTATTGTTACTTTTCCATGAATTCTTTATATTAGAAAAAAATATGTTTTTTTAGGGAGAGAACAAAATGAAGAAAAAGATTTTAAAAGTAGCAACAGCTTTAACAATTATGGGTGGAGTTGCATTTAGTGCTGAAGGCGCTACAGCGAATGCTGAAGTAGCTGCTAAGCCTAAGCCACAACAAGCAAGTCAGGCTATCTTTAAAGATGTACCAGCAGGACATTGGTCTTACGAAGCAATTCAAACTTTAGCACAAGAAGAAATTATGCTTGGTTATGGAAATGGCGTGTTCGGTTTTGGACATAACATAACTCGTGAACAAGTAGCTGCTTTGATTTATCGTACTATCGATTTCAGTGAAGTATTCGAGGAAGGCGATATCCTTGAGAATCCATACAAAGATATTAATGAAAAATCAACAATGTTCTTAGAAGAAATTTTAGTATTAACAGAGGTAGGTATCTTTAACGGTGATGGAACTGGAAACTTTAGACCGAAAGATACACTAACACGTGCAGAAATGGCTCAAGTGCTTACAGTAGCATATGAGTTAGAAGTAAAAGGAACACAAGGATTTAAAGATGTACCGAAAGGACATTGGGCATACAATGCGATTAATGCAGTAGGTTCAAATGGTATTTCTGTAGGAGATGGAACTGGAAACTTTGCTCCAAACATGAAAGTAACACGTGAACAATATGCGCAGTTCTTATTTAAGACAATTTTTGAATAAATAAAAAAAGAGTCAGTGTTATATAACACTGACTCTTTTTTTGTTGAAATCATAATGGATAAACACAGTTTTGTAAAAAAATCATTAAATTTTCAAAAAAACTTCCTTTTCCGAAGATTTGTTATATAATATAAAACATAAAATCAAATCTGTTATAAGACAGTTTAAGAAGGGGATGCTAATATGTCGACGCAAACTTCACGGGTTACACTGGCCGGAGAAATGTTACCAGCGTACAACGAAATATTGACACCTGAGGCGCTTAGTTTTTTAAAGGAACTGCATGAAAATTTCAATGAACGCCGCACGGAACTTTTACAAAAGCGTGTGGAGAAACAAAAAAGAATTGATGCAGGGGAGTTTCCTAAGTTTTTAGAAGAAACAAAGCATATACGTGAAGGGGATTGGACAATCGCCCAGCTTCCGAAAGATTTAGAGGATCGCCGCGTGGAGATTACTGGTCCGGTGGATAGAAAGATGGTCATTAACGCTTTAAATTCAGGAGCACATCTTTTTATGGCAGACTTTGAAGATTCGAATGCACCAACTTGGAGAAATGCTGTCGAAGGTCAAATTAACTTACGAGATGCGAGTGAGGGAACGATCTCACATAAAAATGAAAACGGAAAAGAATATCGTTTAAATAGTAAAACAGCTGTATTAATTGTGCGTCCGAGAGGGTGGCATTTAGAAGAAAAACATATGCAAGTTGACGGCAAGAACATGTCTAGCAGTTTAGTAGATTTTGGTTTGTACTTTTTCCATAATGCGAAGACGCTTTTAGCAAAAGGAAGTGGCCCGTACTTTTACTTACCGAAAATGGAAAGTTACTTAGAGGCAAGATTATGGAATGACGTTTTCGTATTCGCTCAAAAGTATATCGGTATTCCGAACGGAACGATTAAAGCGACTGTGTTAATAGAAACGATTCACGCTTCATTTGAAATGGATGAAATTTTGTATGAACTAAGAGATCATTCTGCTGGTTTAAACTGCGGACGATGGGATTATATATTTAGTTTCTTAAAGAGCTTCCGTAATCATAATGAATTTTTACTTCCGGATAGAGCGCAAGTCTCGATGACAGCGCCGTTTATGCGCGCGTATTCTTTGAAAGTTATTCAAACGTGTCATCGTCGTAATGCGCCAGCAATCGGAGGGATGGCGGCGCAAATCCCAATTAAAAATGATCCAGAAGCAAATGAGGCAGCTTTCGAGAAAGTGCGTGCTGATAAGGAGCGCGAAGCTTTAGACGGTCATGATGGGACTTGGGTTGCCCACCCGGGACTTGTACCGGTTGCAATGGAAGTATTTAATCACATAATGAAAACGCCAAATCAAATTTTTAGAAAGCGTGAAGGAATACGTGTAACAGAAAAGGATTTATTAGAAGTACCGATGGGAACGATTACAGAAGGTGGTCTTCGCACGAATATTAACGTCGGTATTCAATATATTGCATCTTGGTTAAGCGGGCGGGGAGCAGCTCCAATTTATAACTTAATGGAAGATGCAGCAACAGCAGAAATATCAAGAGCACAAGTATGGCAGTGGATTCGTCATGAGGGTGGAAAGCTAAGTGATGGCCGTAATATCACTTTTAAATTAATGGAAGAATTGAAAGAAGAAGAACTAGCAAAAATAGAAAGAGAGATTGGTAAGGAAGCATTTAATAAGGGGAGATTTGAAGAAGCTACAAAACTGTTTACAAACCTTGTTCGTAATAACGAGTTCATGCCGTTTTTAACATTACCGGGTTATGAAATTTTATAAGAAACAAGAAAAGGGGATGGAACATATGAAAAACGAAAGAATTGATAAATTGCAGGAAAGCTGGGAATTAGATACGCGCTGGAAAGGGATAACACGTCCATATACAGCTGAAGATGTAATTCGTCTGCGCGGATCGATTGATATTGAACATACGTTAGCGCGCTGCGGTGCAGAGAAGCTTTGGAAATCACTTCATACAGAAGATTATATTAATGCACTTGGGGCATTAACAGGAAACCAAGCGATGCAACAAGTGAAGGCTGGATTAAAAGCAATTTATTTAAGCGGTTGGCAAGTAGCGGCAGATGCGAACCTTTCTGGACATATGTATCCTGACCAAAGCTTATACCCAGCGAACAGTGTGCCAGCTGTTGTAAAACGAATTAACCAAACACTTCAACGTGCTGATCAAATTCAGCATATGGAAGGTAACGGTGATACGGATTATTTCGTCCCAATTGTGGCGGATGCTGAAGCTGGGTTTGGTGGACAGTTAAACGTATTTGAATTAATGAAAGGGATGATTGAAGCGGGTGCATCTGGCGTGCACTTTGAAGACCAATTATCTTCAGAGAAAAAATGCGGGCATTTAGGCGGAAAAGTATTATTACCGACGCAAACAGCGGTGCGTAATTTAATTTCGGCACGTCTTGCTGCGGATGTAATGGGTGTACCAACAATTATCGTCGCAAGAACAGATGCAGATGCGGCAGATTTAATTACGAGCGATATCGATCCAGTTGATCAAGAGTTTATTACAGGTGAAAGAACGCCAGAAGGGTTTTATCATACGAAAGCAGGTCTTGATCAAGCAATTGCACGTGGTTTAGCGTATGCGCCGTATGCAGATCTCGTTTGGTGTGAAACGTCGGAGCCAAATTTAGAAGATGCAAAACGCTTTGCGGACGCAATTCATAAGAAATATCCAGGGAAGCTACTTGCTTACAACTGTTCCCCTTCTTTTAACTGGAAACAAAAATTAGATGAAAAAACAATTGCAAGCTTCCAAAAAGAAATTGCATCATACGGTTATAAATTCCAGTTCGTAACGCTTGCTGGATTCCATTCATTAAATTACGGCATGTTTGAATTAGCGCGTGGTTATAAAGAGCGCGGCATGGCAGCGTACTCTGAATTACAACAAGCAGAGTTCGCAGCAGAAAAAGATGGTTACTCTGCAACGCGCCATCAACGCGAAGTAGGAACAGGATACTTTGATGAAGTAGCACAAGTAATTACGGGCGGTACTTCATCAACGACTGCTTTAAAAGGATCTACGGAAGAAGAGCAGTTTACGAAATAAAGGTATAAGTAGGTGCCCCAAAAAATATTTTTGGGGCACTTTTCTTATTTATTATTACGTCGCTGACATTGTTAAACTTTGTCGGAAAGTTGATGTAATTTTATTTGTCGTCGTATTGTGGGACGTTCACTTCTATTTAAAATATCCAATCCAATATAGTGAATATACCAACGATAGCAGTAAAAAGAAGGAATGCGAATAATGATAGACAGCCCCATGTAAATAGTTTGTCTTTCCATGTTTCTTCATAATCATCAATTAGTTCCTCTATCACTTTTTTCTGCAATGGCTGTAAGGGACGTTCGGTGTGTAGTCCTGTAATAATGTTACGATCTCCTTTGAATTTTAAAGCACGTACAATATGATAAGAGTCGTTTCCCATCGATTTTTCAAACTGTAGACATGCCGCGTGCATAACATCTGTTTTCTCTTTTTCAAGATACCAATACCGTCCAGCCATTTCTGGGTATTGTAATGTAAAGTAAATGTCACCGAGTTTTTTCCTAAGTGCTAATTCATTCGGATAAGTAGTGATTAATCCGTGTAATCTATCTCTTGCTTTTCCAAGGTTGTTATTTTCAATATCTTTTTCAATTCTCTTTAATGTTTTTTTAGGGATTATTTCTGTCATACACGCCTCCTTATTAGAATAGGTATGGTTATATTTTATAAGAAATACTAAAATTTAGAAATTTTATTTTTAAAAAGATTGTACATTCTATTTTAAGTGTGTTATGATAATACCAGTTGAATAATTAAATTAAGCAATCCATATATTATCAAATGCCGAAAACAAACGGGGAAAAGTATGTGAGAACTAGTTTATGTTTCGAATTTGATAATGTGTGGATTCTTTTTTTATACATGAAGACTAAATAAAATGTATTTTCGTAGGAGGAAATAATTATGACAGTTACAGGACAAGTAAAATGGTTTAACAACGAAAAAGGCTTCGGTTTCATCGAAGTTCCAGGCGAAAACGATGTATTCGTACATTTCTCTGCAATCGAAACTGACGGTTTCAAATCTTTAGAAGAAGGCCAAAAAGTTAGCTTCGAAATCGAAGATGGCAACCGTGGACCTCAAGCTAAAAACGTAATCAAACTATAATTTTATAGTTTATTATAGAAAAAAGGATGGCTTATGCCATCCTTTTTTTGTTGAATATGAAGAACAATGAACTGATAATCGATATGTAAAAAGGCTTTCCGTAAAGGAAAGCCTTTTAGTGTTCTTTCACAGCTTTTTTCTTTTCGCGTTTCTTACATTCTGGACATTTAGATTTACGAAAAGGCTTCGCGAAGAACAGTAAAATAAAAAATAGACCGAATATAATACTTGCAGAATTTTTTACGATAATAATGCTACTATTTTTCATTTGAATTGTTGGATGATCTTGCTTTTCTTCCATGAGAGACCTCCGTGTATTTGATTTATCCCGCTATTTGTGTGCAGTAAGACTCCCACCTCAAAATTCAGCTGGAGCAAAGAAGTTAGGTGGGAGATCAACTGCCCGTAAACGCCCGATTGGTTCAACTAATAATCAGTGGGGGATGGACAAAACCCCCACTGATTAAAGTTTCACTTTATATTTTAATTATAGCAAAGTTGATTGTTGTAATGATGTGAAAAGAGGGGGCGATTATAAACATTTGTAGACAGTATAAATAATTTTTATATAGTCATTAACGTGTTTATTTTCATATTATTATTTTGAGATTTATAAAATGTTTGATAAATGATAAAAGATTGTAAAAAAGCGTAATCTGTAAACCATTTCCTTTTCATAGGTGCTAAAATTATATATGCAGCTGCTAATATAAATGGAAAAAAGGAGATAGTAGACTATGGAAAGTAAAGTAGAACGTTATGTCGAAAACTATGTTGTAAGCAAAAATACAATGGCCTTACTTCCTGTTGTTCTAGGAGAAAAGAAAGTTGTTACGCGAATTGTTGAAATGGAAGATTCTTTTTTCGTATTTCAAAAGCCTCTTGATATTATAGAGAGAAGTTGCCGGAAACATGGTTCTAGTTTCTTTGGAAGAAAAGAAGGAACGAAGGAGTTAACTCGTATTACACATAAAGCTCCTATCGCAATTAGTCCGACAGATCAACTTTATTTTTTCCCTACGTATTCTTATTCTCGAAAAGAGTGTGCGTGGTTATCTCATTTTCATATTGAAGGTAATAAAGAATTAAAAGATGGAAATCTTATTATTAGATTTATAAATGGTTTCGCTGTGAAACTAGAAATGTCAAAAAGTAGCTTTGAAAATCAGCAAAATCGTACAGCGAAATTGCGGACAGAATATGAAGACCGTAAGAAAAAACAAGGGAATCCTTGCTTTAAAGAGATTGATAAAAATGAAGAATCTAAATTAACACCAGCATATGAGAACGTGTATTTTGTGAAGGAAGGCGAAGTGTAAGAGGGAAAGGATGGGGAGACTCATCCTTTTTGATTTTGTTATATATACTATTTGCACGGTAAGATTCATAAATAAAACAAGGTTAATTTCCTGAATTTTCGTTCTCTAATAACTTAAGGTGATATATATAATTACAATATAAGGGTTATTTCCCTAAATATACTTAATGTAGTGTGATTATATATCATTTTATATTCGCGGTATACAGGATAGTTCTTTCCTTATTATATAAAAAAGGGGGCTGTTATGTTGAAAAGGACCATGTTATTTTGGGCGCAATATATTCTTGTTTTGCCTATATTATTTCTTACCTTTATGTTTACTGGTTTCGTTGGCAGTCAGTTAATGATAGGTGCTGATAAACAACATTTTATTTTTACGCCTCAAAATGCAACAGAATATAGTCAAATTAGGGAAATTGATAAATTGCTATTTGCTTTTTCAATTCAACCAATTGTCACTATAGTATTTCTTCTATCGATTGTGTACGTACTGACACTTATTGTCTTTCAAATTATTGAATGTAAGAAGGAAAAAAAGATATTACATAGTTTATAATATATGGTTCTCATACCGATTTTTTTTTACTTGTGGTTAGGAATAATGCAATTTTCCACAGTTGATTTAACTTGGATAGATAATTGGCAAGAGCACCTTATATTCACTCCTACTACTATAACGAATGAGCAAGATATATATATGATTGATAAGTTTTTATACAAATTTCGAATGTTACCTATTCCAAGTACAGTATTAATACTATCTTTCTTATATTTATTAATACTTATCGTGATTGATAGTATACGCTTACTAAAAAAGTTTCTTGTAAGAACTAGTCATTAGAAAAGGATAATTGTTTGAAGGTATAACAATTATTTGTCATTACTCATTTCCATACAGGTAGAAATAACCTTACGCGTAGTAAGGGTTTTTTTGAAACTACAGATTGACACTTTCTGTAGTTTCTTCTTTTTTATAATATATAACCGTTAAGTTATAATCTGTGCGTGGTGTCTAAATTATTCTCATGTCTTGTCGAATATTGAAAGATTATCATAGCATAATAATGAAGGAATTCTAGCGAATGATATGGAAACTTTAATAAATACATCTCCATATGTCGTATCTACCATTTCCTCTTTCATTTAAGCAATGATACAGTAGAGGTAGTAATTAGAGTAAAGGGGTAAAGTGTAGAATGGATTTTCAAACGATCAAAGAGTATTTTTCACCAGAAAATATGGATCATATTGTTGAAAGTTATCGTGCGTTCGGACCGCTTCTCGGTATTGGCTTACCGATGATAGAGGCGCTTATTCCGGCATTGCCACTCATTGTGTTTGTGTTGGCGAATGCTGTTGCATTTGGTTTTTGGTTCGGTTTTCTTTATTCATGGATTGGGTCAGTAATTGGTGCAATGCTTGTATTTTTCATTATTCGTAGCTTTGGAAGAAGTCGTTTCTTTTCTTTTGTAAATAAGCATGAGAGAGTGCGAAAAGCGATGGGATGGATTGAAAGAAAAGGGTTCGCGCCAATCTTTGTTATATTTTGTTTTCCGTTCACACCATCTGCGCTTATAAATGTTGTAGCTGGTTTATCTCGCATTAGTGTAAAACAGTTTGGACTAGCATTAGCATTTGGAAAGCTTGTTATGATCTTTATTTTAACGTATATCGGTCATGATTTAGTGTCATTTATTCATAAGCCGGTGAAATCGGTTATTGTGGGCGTTGTTATTTTTATTTTATGGTATGTCGGTAAAAAAATTGAAGTAAAGTTAGAACTACATTAGGAAAAGTCTTCTTTGTCCCGCATTAACGGGCAGTAAAACTCCCACCAAAAAATTCGACTGAAGTAAAGAAGTTAGGTGGGAGATCAAACTGCCCGTAAATGCCCGATTGGTTCAACTAATAATCGGTGGGGGATGAACAAAACCCCCACCGATTAAGTTTCACTTTATAAATACAAGCTTCATCATTAAAGGGCGAGGGGAGAAGCGAATGAAGAAAACTTTGAAAAAAGAAGGGCTAGAGTGGGTAAGAACAATTTTAATTGGTGTACTATTAGCTGTATTTTTTCGAACGTTTTTCTTTTCAACGTACGTTGTAGAGGGGAAGTCAATGATGCCGACATTGCAAGATGGAAATATGCTCGTTGTAAATAAGGTGAGTTATCAAGTAGGGGACTTGAATCGATTTGATGTCGTCGTTTTTCATGCGAATAAAAAAGAGGACTATGTAAAGCGAATTATCGGTTTACCTGGGGATCATATCGAATATAAGCATGATAAATTATATATAAACGGACAATTCGTGGATGAACCTTATTTAGAGACGTATAAGAAAGAGACAAATGGACGGCAATTAACAGGCGATTTTAAACTAGAAGAGTTAACGAAAGAAAAGTTTGTACCACCCGGTTCTATTTTTGTAGTTGGTGACAACCGCCTTGGTAGCTGGGATAGTAGGCACTTCGGCTTTGTGAAAGCTGATACAGTTGTCGGTAAAGTTGATTTACGATATTGGCCGATTCAAGAGGTACAAACGAATTTCTCAAAAGGCTGATATAATAAAATGAAGTATAAGGAAAAGACAAACGAGTATGTTTGTCTTTTTTATCGTCCTATAATACAATTGTGATAGCAAACTAACGTTCGTTATGTAAGTGAAAGGTGGGGTTTCATGTCACTTCGATTTGTGATTGGTAGAGCTGGAAGTGGAAAAAGTACACTTTGTTTACACGAAGTGCAAGAAGAGTTAAAACAGCGCCCAAGAGGGAAAACAATATTATATCTTGTGCCAGAACAGATGACATTCCAAACGCAGCAGGCGTTAATTGGGAGTGAAGATGTAAGAGGTTCTATTCGGGCACAAGTTTTTAGTTTTTCGCGATTAGCGTGGAAGGTGCTGCAAGAAGTTGGCGGAGCGAGTCGTCTTCATATTGATGAAGCTGGTGTACATATGTTGCTTCGTAAAATTGTAGAATCTCGTAAAGATGGACTATCTGTGTTTCAAAAAGCAGCGGAGCAAAACGGTTTCTTTGAACATCTTGGTAGTATGATTGCTGAGTTTAAACGTTACAATGTGACGCCGTCTAACGTATATGAAATGTGGCAACAATTAGACACGCATAGCAGTAGTGCAGAGCAAAAGCTACTAGCGAATAAAGTGTATGATTTACAGTTACTATATGATGATTTTGAACGTGCTTTAATCGGAAAGTATTTAGATTCAGAAGACTACTTACAATTATTAATTGAGAAGCTTTCAGACTCTGAGTATGTAAAAGGCGCGGAAATTTATATAGATGGATTCCATTCATTTTCTCCTCAAGAGCTAGAAATCGTTAGAGGGCTAATGAAATTAGGAACAAGAGTAACAATAACATTAACGATAGATGAAAAAACGTTAGCGCAGCCAGTGAATGAACTAGATTTATTTTATGAAACGACGTTAACGTATGAACGAATAAAACAAGTAGCGCGTGAAGAGAAAATAGAAATTGAAAAAACAATTCCACTTATGGAACAACCGCGTTTTCATTCTCCAGCATTAGCTCATTTAGAAACGCATTATGAAGCGCGTCCGAATGAAAAGTATCATGGTGAAGCGAGTGTAACAATTAGTACAGCAGCTAATTTACGAGCTGAAGTAGAAGGTGTAGCTCGTGAAATTAGAAGACTTGTGGCGGATGAAGACTATCGTTACCGAGATATCGCAGTCCTTCTTCGTAACGGAGAAAGTTATTACGACGTAATGCGAACGTTATTTACGGATTATAATATCCCGCATTTCATCGATGAAAAACGCCCAATGTCACATCATCCGCTAGTAGAATGTATTCGTTCTGCACTCGAGATTATTAGCGGGAATTGGCGTTATGATGCAGTATTTCGCTGCGTGAAAACAGAGCTTTTATATCCATTAGATGTAAGAAAAGAAGCGATGCGCGAAGAGATGGATGAGTTTGAAAACTACTGTTTAGCGTACGGTGTACAAGGGAAGAGATGGACTTCTGAAGATCCGTGGATGTATCGTCGTTATCGTTCTCTTGATGATGCGAGCGAAATGATAACAGACAGTGAGCGTGAAATGGAAGAGAGAATAAATCGACTTCGCGACGTTGTAAGAACGCCAATTATTCGTATGCAAAAAAGACTGAAGCGTGCTGGAACAGTTATGCAAATGTGCGAAGCGGTATATTTATTTTTAGAGGAGCTTGACGTTCCGAAAAAACTAGAAGAATTACGTGTTCGTGCAGAAGAAAATGGAGATTTCTTATTTGCGACAGACCATGAGCAAGTATGGGAAGAAGTGATGAATCTTCTTGATACGTTCGTTGAGATGCTTGGCGAAGAGAAGATGTCCCTTTCAATGTTTACGGAGGTTATGTCGACAGGTCTTGAGGCACTTCAATTTGCGAATATTCCGCCGTCACTAGATCAAGTGTTAGTTGCTAACATTGATCATTCTAGATTATCAGATATTAAAGCGACGTTCATTATTGGAGTAAATGAAGGAGTGATTCCAGCAGCGCCTATGGATGAAGGTATGCTTTCTGATGAGGAAAGAAATGTTCTCACCGCTGCAGGTATCGAATTAGCACCAACGACGAGACAAACTTTATTAGAAGAACAGTTCGTTATGTATCAAATGGTGACGAGAGCATCTGAGAAGTTATACATTTCCTGTCCACTTGCGGATGAAGAAGGAAAGACGTTACTTGCTTCTAGTTTTATTAAAAAAATAAAAAGAATGTTCCCTGATGTGAAAGAATCGTTTATTACGAATGATGTAAATGACTTATCGCGTTCGGAACAAATCTCATATGTAGCAACGCCAGAAGTAACGTTGTCTTATGTCATGCAGCAACTGCAAACGTGGAAGCGATACGGATTTGAAGGGAATTTAGACTTTTGGTGGGACGTATATAACTTCTACGTTACTTCAGATGAATGGAAGCAAAAAAGTAGCCGTGTGTTATCAAGTTTATTCTACCGAAATCGTGCACAGAAACTAAGTACAGATGTAAGTAGGGATTTATATGGAGATACAATTAAGGGAAGCGTTTCTCGTATGGAACTATTTAATCGCTGTGCGTACGCTCATTTTGCCCAGCACGGTTTATCGCTAAGAGAGCGTGATATTTTCAAACTTGATGCGCCAGATATCGGTGAATTATTCCATGCAGCGCTGAAGAGAATTGCAGACAAGCTATTACGTGAAAATCGGACTTGGGCGGATTTATCAATAAAAGAGTGTGAACACCTTTCTGCTTTAGTAATAGAAGAAATTGCACCGTTATTACAAAGACAAATTTTATTAAGTTCGAACCGTCATTTCTATTTAAAGCAAAAACTACAACAAATCATTTTCCGTACGTCACTTATTCTTCGTGAACATGCGAAGTCGAGTGGATTTGTACCAGTTGATTTAGAAGTACCGTTCGGTATGGGCGGGACTGGATCGCTTCCGCCGATGGAATTTGCGTTGCCAAATGGTGTGAAGATGGAAGTAGTTGGCCGTATTGACCGTGTTGATAAGGCGGAAGATGAGAGTGGTACGTTCCTTCGTATTATTGATTATAAATCAAGTTCGAAAGCGTTAGATTTAACAGAAGTGTATTACGGACTCGCACTTCAAATGTTAACGTATTTAGATGTTGTTACTTCAAATGCACATACGTGGATGAAAAAGGGCAGTACTGCATCACCGGCGGGTGTATTGTATTTCCATATTCATAACCCGATTGTTGAGATGAAAGGCGATGCATCTGAAGAAGAAATTGAGAAAGAAATTTTAAAGAAATTTAAAATGAAAGGTCTCGTACTAGGAGATGCTGACGTTGTGCGTTTAATGGATAATAAACTTTCAACAGGAAGCTCTGATATTATTTCTGCTGGTCTGAAAAAAGATGGTAGTTTTAGTGCGCGTTCTAGCATTGCAAGTGAACAAGAGTTTAACGTACTTCAAAAATATGTACACCACTCGTTTGAAAATATCGGAAAAGACATTACAGAAGGTGTTATCGATATTGCTCCTTACAAAAAGGGGAATAAAGCGGCATGTACGTTCTGTAACTTCAAATCTGTTTGTCAATTTGATGAATCACTTGAAGATAACCAATTCCGTACGTTAAAAGATATGAAAGATAGCGAAGCGATGGAGAAAATTAGAGAGGAGGTTGGCGGAGAATGATAGAAAATTGGCCTCAGAAACCAGAAGGTAGTCAATGGACAGATGACCAGTGGAAAGCGGTTGTAGCGAACGGACGTGATATTTTAGTCGCAGCGGCAGCTGGATCAGGGAAAACAGCGGTATTAGTTGAACGTATTATTAAAAAGATTATAAGTGAGGAAAATCCAGTCGATGTCGACCGCCTGCTCGTTGTAACATTTACGAATGCAGCAGCGCAAGAAATGAAAAATCGAATTGGGGAAGCGTTAGAAAAAGTATTAATTGATGGGCCAGGTTCACAGCATATAAGAAAGCAGCTTAGCTTATTAAATAAAGCTTCCATTTCTACAATTCATTCATTTTGTTTACAAGTTATTAGAGGATATTATTACATGCTTGATGTCGATCCTCGTTTTCGTATTGCGAACCAAACGGAAAATGAGTTATTAAAAGAAGAAGTGCTAGATGACATATTAGAAGAAGAATATGGAATCGAAGATAATAGTATTTTCTTTGAACTAGTTGATCGTTATACGAGTGACCGTAGTGACGATGACTTACAACGAATGATTTTAGCGCTTCATACAGAATCAAGAGCGCATCCAAACCCGGAGAAGTGGCTTGATAAATTAGTAGAAGCATACGACGTTGAAGGAAAGACGATTGAAGATTTAGTGTACGCTTCTTACTTATTAGAAGATGTGAAGTTTCAGCTTGAAACAGCGGAAAAGCATATTCGTAAGGCGACTGAACTCGCAATGCTTCCTGATGGTCCAGCGCCTCGCGTTGAAACTTTACAAGCGGATTTAGCTTTACTTGGAACGTTATCCTCAGCAGCGAGTGGATCGTGGACAAGCGTTTATGAAGCGATGCAAAATGTATCGTGGCAAACGTTAAAGCGTATTAAAAAAAGTGATTACAACGAAGATGTTGTAAAACAAGTAGATTCTCTTCGTAATAAAGCGAAAGATGAAGTGAAGAAATTACAAGAAGAGCTATTTAGCCGCAGACCCGAAAGTTTCTTACGAGATTTTCAAGATATGCATCCTGTATTAGAAAAACTCGTGAAGCTTGTAAAAGTATTTACAGAGCGTTTCCAAGCGATTAAGCGAGATAAAGGAATGGTCGATTTCACAGATTTAGAGCATTTCTGTTTGCAAATTTTAAGCGAGCAAAGTGAAGGCGGTGAAATGAAGCCGTCAGCAGTAGCGCTTCAATATCGTAATAAATTTGCGGAAGTACTAGTTGATGAATATCAAGATACGAACTTCGTACAAGAATCAATTATTAAATTCGTAACGAAAGATTCTGAGAGTGAAGGAAACTTGTTCATGGTTGGTGACGTAAAACAGTCAATCTATCGTTTCCGACTAGCAGAGCCTGGTTTATTCTTAGGAAAATATAAACGTTTCACACAAGAAGGATCGGGCGGCGGAATGAAGATTGACTTAGCGAAAAACTTCCGTAGCCGTCATGAAGTGCTAGCAGGTACGAACTTTATTTTCAAACAAATTATGGGCGAAGAAGTCGGCGAAATCGATTATGATGCTGACGCTGAATTAAAGCTAGGTGCTAGCTATCCAGAAGGTGAAGATGTAGCGGCAGAGCTATTATGTATTCAGCAAACTGAGGAAGAAGTGCAAGACGGTGAAGAAGGTGCCGAAGTAGAAAAAGCGCAGCTTGAAGCTCGTCTTATGGCGCAGCGTATTAAAGCAATGGTCGATTCAGGCTATGCAGTGTATGATCGTAAAACTGATAGTATGCGCCCAGTGCAATATCGTGATTTCGTTATTTTGCTTCGCTCCATGCCATGGGCGCCGCAAATTATGGAAGAGTTAAAACTACAAGGAATTCCGGTATATGCTGACCTTGCGACTGGTTACTTTGAAGCGACAGAAGTAAATATTATGATGAACGTATTCCGCGTCATTGATAACCCGATGCAAGATATTCCGCTTGCAGCTGTACTTCGTTCACCGATCGTTGGACTAAATGACGAAGAACTTGCGACGCTTCGTGCTCATGGAAAGAAAGGCTCGTTTTATGAAGTGATGAGCTCATTCTTAAAGGGAGCGCCGCTTGAAGAAGAACAAGAATTGCATGATAAATTAGAGTGGTTTTATAACTTACTGCAAGGGTGGCGTGAATTTGCGCGTCAACAATCTCTTTCTGATTTAATTTGGAAAGTGTACGGTGAGACAGGCTATTACGACTTTGTCGGCGGTTTACCAGCCGGAAAGCAAAGGCAGGCAAACTTACGCGTACTATATGACCGTGCAAGACAATATGAAGCAACATCGTTTAGAGGATTATTCCGCTTCTTGCGCTTTATTGAGCGTATTTTAGAACGCGGAGATGATATGGGAACGGCGAGAGCCCTCGGAGAACAAGAAGATGTTGTTCGCATTATGACGATTCATAAAAGTAAAGGGCTAGAGTTCCCAGTCGTATTTGTAGCTGGACTTGGTCGCCGTTTTAATACACAAGATTTAATGAAGCGTTTCTTACTTCATAAAGATTTCGGTTTCGGTTCACAATTTATCGATCCTCGTAAACGAATTAAATATACGACATTATCGCAACTAGCGATTAAGCGTAAAATGAAGATGGAATTAATTGCGGAAGAAATGCGCGTACTATACGTAGCGTTAACACGTGCAAAAGAGAAGTTGATTTTAATTGGAACAGTTAAAGATGCAAATAAAGAAATGGAAAAATGGCTCGATGCAAGAGAGCATAGTGAATGGTTATTACCAGACCATATACGCGCTGGAGCGTCTTGCTACTTAGACTGGATTGCACCTTCCTTATATAGACACCGTGATAGTGAAAGGCTTCTTGAATTAGGACAAGGAAATATTCCAGGCGAAATTTATGAATATAGTGCTAGCTGGAAAGTAGAAGTTGTTGAAGGAAAAGATTTACTTGCGCCAGAACCAGTTCAAGAAGAGAAACAAGAGTTATTAGAAGCGCTTCGCGATAAAAAAGCTGTTCCGTTAGAAAGTGAACGGAAAGAAGAAGTGTACGACAGATTAATGTGGGAATACGGGTATGCGGACGCGACATCTCACCGTGCGAAACAGTCTGTTACAGAAATAAAGAGAAATTATCAATCTGAAGAAGGTAGCGATAACGCCTTTATTAAAAAACTTCGTGCACCAATTAAAACACGTCCGCGCTTTATGGAGAAAAAAGGGCTAACATACGCAGAGCGAGGGACAGCAGTCCATGCCGTTATGCAGCATGTAGATTTGAAGAAACCAATTACGATCGAAGTTCTTCAAGAACAAATTGCAAGAATGGTAAATAAAGAACTATTAACATTTGAACAAGCTGAAGAAATAGCGATTGAAAAGGTAATTTCATTCTTTGACAGTGACTTAGGTAAAAGGGTATTAGCAGCAAAAAGTGTTGAGCGCGAAGTACCATTTACGATGATGCTTTCAGCAGAAGAAGCGTATCAAGATTGGCAAGGGAAGAAAGGCGAATCAATACTTGTCCAAGGGGTTATCGACTGCATGATCGAAGAGGAAGATGGAATTACTTTAATCGACTTTAAAACAGATACGATTGAAGGAAAGTTCCCAGGCGGATTTGATCAAGCGAAACCAATTTTAGAAGACCGATACAAAGTACAGCTTTCACTATATGCAAAAGCACTCGAGAAAAGCTTAAAACATCCTGTGAAAGAGAAATGTTTATATTTCTTTGATGGAAATCATGTTGTAAATATTGACGAATAGAGCTTAGAAAGGGGTTATGGATTATGGCGACGTTAAGAACTTGTGATCAAGGCCACGAGTACTACAAAAGTAGCGATTGTCCAACTTGCCCAACCTGTGAGAAAGAGAGAAAGCCAAAAGAAGGCTTTCTTTCTCTTCTTTCAGCACCAGCAAGGCGAGCGTTAGAGCACCATGGAATAACGACTGAAGCAGAACTTTCAAAGTATAGTGAAAAAGAAACTTTGAAACTGCACGGTATAGGACCAGCATCTTTACCTAAATTGAGAGCGGCTTTAGAAGATAAGGGATTATCATTTAAATAAAAAAACTAATCATTAGCGGGGAGTAGCATCTTCATTAATGATTAGTTTTTATAATCGGTATTAATTAGCTAGATAAACGCGTATAACGAAATCCCATTTTGAAAATCGTAAATCGATGGACAAAACGCTTTAAAAGATGGAGTTATGAAGTATAGAGAACTTGATAAAGAAGATAAGCGAATTGATTATAATATTGAGGAAGGAAGTGCAACACGATGGATTTTGAAACAGTAATGCAAGAGCTTGAAACTCTCGGCAAGGAACGAACTAAAAAAATATACATATCCAATGGTGCAAAGGAGCCACTTTTTGGAGTAGCTACAGGTGCTATGAAACCAATCGCGAAGAAAATAAAAATCAATCAAAGTTTAGCTGAAGAGCTTTATGCTACAGGTAACTATGATGCGATGTACTTTGCAGGCATTATTGCAAATCCAAAAACTATGAACGAATCGGATTTTGATCGTTGGATGGATGGGGCGTACTTTTATATGCTGTCCGATTATGTGGTGGCAGTAACTTTATCAGAATCAGATTTTGCACAAGACGTTGCTGATAAATGGATTGCAAGTGGTGACGAACTAAGAATGTCAGCGGGATGGAGTTGCTACTGCTGGCTTTTAGGGAATCGAAAAGACCATGAATTTTCCGAAAGTAAGATTACCAATATGCTAGAAGTTGTGAAAAATACAATTCACGATGCGCCAGAACGAACGAAATCCGCTATGAATAATTTTCTAAACACTGTGGGGATTTCATATGTGCCGCTACATGAAAAGGCAGTTGAAACTGCAAAGGAAGTAGGCATAGTGGAGCTAAAACGGGACAACAAGAAAAGCAGTTTTCTAAACGCTTACGAAAGTATTCATAAAGGACTTGATAGAGGAAGACTGGGGTTCAAACGTAAATATGTAAGGTGTTAAAAAACAGAAGGAAAAGCATTAGCTCTATACAAGAAGAGCTAATGCTTTTTTTACGCTGTTCCAATTTGATCTTGGTCTGCAACGTCCGAATCGAATGTATTTGTTGCACTAACGCCGCTAAAAGTGTTAACGACAAATCCGACATTGGAAGCCCCAGATCCGTTATAAGCTTTCGTATTTTCTTTCGGAGACACGTTATAAAAATCTCCTAAGTTGAAAGAGCCGTTACTGTTTTGAACGACGAGATTTCCTACAACCGAAGGCATACCATCCACCTACTTTACTAAGCTTTTTAATTACTATATGAATTATTTAGAGGAAGGTTCATCAGTAATAAATTGGCGGATTTGTAGCGTACGAGAATTATTAAAAACATAGTCAACATTGCCGATTTGGAAGCACGCGGAATTTAAAAGGGTTCGCAAGTGAACATCATTTACTTCAATAAAAGGGCACTCATTTACAATATTCATTTTTACATCTGTTGTTCGCTTTGGAATTGTAATGTATTCATCTGTAAAGATTTCAAACGCATCAAAACGACCTTCACCTTTTATATAACAAGGGATTTCTCGATGAACGATAAGTGCTCTATTTTTTAATTCTATTTGATTAGAATCCCCGGCCTGGAAGACAGCTGCAACCCCCATAGAAACGATAGAAACATTTTGTACAATTGAAGTATGACGGAGCATAATTTTTCCTCTCCTCAACCTGGAGTCGGAGGGACATCTGTTACTAATGGTACAAATGGTCCCTCTGTAACAGATTCGAATGGCGTATCAAGAATAGAAGAAAGGATGAGAAGGTTTGCATCTCCAATTAAAAATAATGCGGAAGAAGAAACCCCGTTCATTTTAATCTGGCCTACTTTTAACTCGCGGTTTACAACATTTAAATTCATACATACTCACTCCTTTCGGAAATTGCCCGGTATGTGTTGAATAAAGGAAAGGAACGCCTTGTCAATATCTTGTTTCATCGCTTGAATAATGATGTCTCGTAAATAATCGGGATCTGTGGAAATACCCTCATACGATTGAACTTGTGATAAATAATATGGAAGTCTATGTTCCATCTGTTTTTTTATGTCATCCACCATCATTTGTCGATACATCTCATCAAGCGGCGTTCTCTCTTCTTGTTCAAAATGGAGAATTCGACTATATGCTTCTTCATCTAAATAGCGATGCATTTCTTGGAGGATACCTTGATAAAAGTCTGGATTTGTTTCTGTTTCAGGATTTACTTTTAATGTTTCTGTATCCACTTGAAAATCTTCAATTTGTTGCCCTTTTGTTGAAAATGGATTCAAGCCAATATTTAAAGTGCCGTTTAAATTTTCTACTTTTAATTGATCGAATTTATATTCCACTTTTCCTATAGAAGAGGAGGGACGACTTTTTAACTCATTAAGCTCTTCTTGTAGTAGGCGAACTTGCTCTTCAAGGTTTAGAATAGTTTGCTGCTGTATTTGGAGAGCTTGTTGAAGTTGGTGTAGGTAAGTATATATATCTTGATTCATTTGTGAAACCTCCTTTTCAATAGGGAGGGGAAATATATTCCTGCTATATATTTATGACAAGGATACCTTAAGAAGAACTAGTTGATGGTTTGATGGAAATAATTTGTCCTTTCGCATGTAAAGGGCGAAGCGGTTCTGTAAATCCGCCAGAATTTGAGAATTTAGAAAGAGCCTTAATACTACCTGCAGTTCCAATTTGAAAAACGGAAGAGGTCGTAATGCTATCGATTTTAATGCTGTTAATGATGATACTTTGGTTCACATAAAAATTCAATGCAATCGCCCCCTTTAGTTCGAACCAATTATTGCTTGATCAATTACATCTGAATCATTGACGGTCGTTGAGCTTTGATAATTGTAGACAGAGACGTTATCCCCAACATTAAATGAACCGGCTCCGGCAAAAGCGCGTGAATAACTAATAGGCCTAATCGCAAATACATCTCCAATATGAAAAATACCACTTGATCCAATGTTAACGATACGAATATGTCCGACCATAGCTGGCATACAAAACACCTTTCGTTTTTAAAATTTTCTTTTCTACTATTGTATGGGCGTTTTCAATAAAATGTGTATTTTTTCGAAATAAAAGAAACACATACGTTATTGCGTATGTGTTTCGAACATTTGAGTATGTGTGCAATCTGTATGTATAGGCCAAACAACATTTAAGAGCCTGTCCAATTCCTGGCTACAATCTACTGTTTTTTGAGAAGTCATTCCGTAGCGTTCAGCAAAATAGATCATTTTTTCGCGTTTTTTTTCGATAGCTTGCTCAAACATTGAAATCGGCTCCATCTCTCAATAAATTTTATGTATATATGTAGTACATATTATACAAAAATCCCATAAAAAAGAAACATCTTCGCTAAAAAAAGTATAATTTCTACATTTTATGTCAAATAACGGATGAGGAACAAATGTAAGAATGGTTGAATATTGTAAAAATTAGCGTGTGTAAGAAGGTTTTTTTCTTAAGGATGCGAATACAATTATAGGGTATGAGTTTTAGGATGGAGAGTGGAAATGTTGCGTTTTGTAACGGCGAAGAAAGAAGAAAAAGTATTTGTAGGTATTGTGGATGAAGAGGAAGAAAAGGTATTACATTTAAGAGAAGCGCAAAGACAAAAAGGGGAAAAGGTTACTATCCCGATTACCATGTTAGAGTGTATTGAAAGAGGAAGCGAATGTCTTGAGAAAGTGTACGATATTGTAAATTGGGCGAAGGAAAATGCGGGATCGGCGTATTATCCGTTAGCAGAGGTGAAAATATTAGCACCGATTCCAAGGCCGAGAAAAAATATTCTTTGTGTTGGAAAGAACTATCGTGAGCATGCGGTAGAAATGGGCGGAGTAGAGTCTATCCCTGAAAATATAATGATTTTTACAAAGGCGCCAACAACAGTGATTGGAATTGATGAGCAAATTAATGGTCACCCTCACGCGACGAATGAACTTGATTACGAAGGTGAACTAGCAATCGTTATCGGTAAGCGAGGGAAACAAATAAAAATAGAAAAAGCTCTTGATCATGTTTTTGGATATACAGTTATAAATGATGTAACTGCTCGGGATATTCAAAGAAAACATAAACAATTTTTCCTAGGGAAAAGTTTCGATACATTTTGTCCGATGGGACCGTATTTAATTCATAAATCGATGGTTAGAACGCCGAATGCATTACACATTGAAACAGTGGTAAATGGAGAAGTAAGGCAAACTTCAAATACGAGAGAAATGATTTTTTCAGTAGAAGAAATTATTTCAACTATAAGTAAAGGCATGACATTAGAGCCAGGAGATATCATTGCAACAGGGACACCAGCTGGTGTTGGTAAAGGTTTTACACCACCGAAGTTTTTACATGCTGGTGATGAAGTTGTTATTACAGTAGAGGGAATTGGTACGTTAAGAAATATAGTGAAATGAAAAAAGAGCTATCTTGTGAAAAGATAGCTCTTTTCTATGGGCGTGGATTAACGGAGTAATCTATGATGGCGAAAATATACAATCCGATTAATGCTAAAGTACAAATTCCAATTAGCATAACTGCAAGTGCGCTTCTCTCACGGCCAAAACCGATAATTGTAAGGAAAACAGCAGCCCAAAATGATGTTTTGAGTAGTGTGAATGTATTAGGAGTTGAATAATGACTGAGTAAAGTTGTAGATAATATGAAGCCGATGAATGTCATAGAAATAAAAATTGTAGCTAAATTATTAATGTGTTTACCGTATTTCAATAGCATACAGTTACCCCCTTTTTAATAAAAACAGAATATTCAATTTTATTTTACGGTAAACTACTAAAAAAAGAAAGAGGTTGTCCTATATTTAGGACAACCTCACTATGATTAAGATAGTACAGCTTTAATTTTTTGGAACGCCCACTCTAAATCTTCTTCAGAGATTACTAGAGGTGGTGCAATACGAATTACGTTTTCGTGTGTTTCTTTACATAATAGACCAGCTGCTTTTAGTTGTTCACAGTAAGGACGAGCTGGCTCGTTTAATTCGATACCGATGAATAAACCTTTACCGCGAATGTCAGTAATCATTGGGTTATCAATTTCTTTTAATTGCCCAACTAGTTTTTCTCCTAATTGAAGAGAACGCTCTGTTAATTTTTCTTCTTCTAATACTTCAAGAGCTGCAATAGAAACAGCACATGCAAGTGGGTTACCACCGAATGTAGAACCGTGAGAACCTGGCTCGAATACACCTAAAATGTCGCTGTTTGCTGCAACACAAGAGATTGGGAATACGCCGCCGCCAAGTGCTTTACCAAGTATGTACATGTCAGGAGTTACATTGTCCCAGTCGCAAGCAAATACTTTACCCGTACGGCCTAAGCCTGTTTGGATTTCATCTGCTACGAATAAAACGTTTTCTTTTTTACATACTTCAAAAGCTTCTTGTAAGAAACCAGCTGGTGGAATGTTAATTCCTGCTTCACCTTGGATTGGCTCTAAAATGAATGCAGCTGTATTTGGTGTAATCGCAGCTTTTAACGCTTCTAAATCACCATAAGGAATTACAATAATGCCAGGAAGCATTGGACCGAAGCCGCGCTTGTACTCTTCGTTTGATGACATAGAAACAGCACCCATTGTACGTCCGTGGAAGTTATCTTCACAAACGATGATTTCTGCACGGTTTGCTTCTACCTTTTTCACATCATAAGCCCAGCGACGAGCTGTTTTAATTGCAGTTTCAACAGCTTCTGCACCTGTATTCATAGGAAGTACCATATTTTTATTTGTTAGTTTCGCAACTTTTTCGTACCAAGGACCTAATTGATCGCTATGGAAAGCACGAGAAGTTAACGTCACTCGATTAGCTTGGTCAATTAAAGCGTTAATGATTTTTGGATGACGATGACCTTGGTTTACTGCAGAATATGCACTTAATAAGTCCATATAGCGGTTTCCTTCAGGATCTTCTACCCAAACGCCTTCTGCTTTAGAAATAACGATTGGAAGTGGATGGTAGTTATTTGCCCCGTATGTGTCTGTAAGTTCGATAATATCCTTAGTTTGAATCATGATTGTTCCCCCTTTTGTTATTACAAGAAGTTTGTAAATACTCTAAATATTATAGCATTTAAATATAAAAAAGCGAAACATTTCCTGAAAATATATGAACATGTTATCATATAGAGTGAAAAAGTGTGAAAAAGAGGAGGCAGGGATACGATGGTACATATGCATATTACAGCATGGGCGTTAGGATTAATTTTATTCTTCGTTGCGTATTCACTTTATTCAGCAGGAAGAAAAGGTAAAGGTGTACATATGGGGCTTCGCCTTATGTATATCATCATTATTGTGACAGGCGTTTGGTTATACTTAGATCAAACTATAGTCGATAAGATCTATCACATGTGGTACGGTCTAAAAATGCTAGCTGGTATATTAGTAATCGCTGGAATGGAAATGGTTCTTGTGAAAATGAGCAAGAACAAAGCAACAGGGGCATTTTGGGGATTATTTATTGTTGCGCTAGTAGCGGTATTTTACCTTGGACTGAAATTACCGATTGGTTGGCAAGTATTCTAATAAAAAATAAAACCACCTTATGATCTCAAATATTTGGGAGATAAGGTGGTTTTTATTTTATGTCGCATCAATATGCAACTCTTCTCCGTTTACTTTCGTAAATCGCAAAATATTTTTATTAGAGGAAGAGTGGCGTACAAAATGATGCTGCAATGTACAAATCATTTCGTCGTTATCGAATAAAAGAATATTTACTCCTTCGCATGCTTCCTCTTTTGGCAAGAAGGATAAATAATTATGACAATACATGCAATCATATAAAGAGTAATTAAGTGATTGCAATGATTCGGTTAATAATGTAAAGACAGAGTCAGGTAATTCCTCAAGCCATTCATTATAGCTAAGAAGTAATTTTTTTCGAATTCGTATCATTTCCCCGTTTTGGAGAGAATGTTGTTCATTTGCAATTTGTAATATGTCTTGTTCATAAAAACGAGCTGGTAGCCAATTGTTGTTATATAAAATTTCAAAACCATCTTCAGCAATATCTTCTAATAGAAAAGCCTCATCATTTTCATCATCAAAGAATACCCATTCTTTGTTTATATATTCTACATTACCGACTGTATGAGCGCGCGGTTGGTTATACAAAATGTGTTTGCGTTGTATCATAGTTCATTTCTCCTTTTATAGAAATAGTTATTCTTGTTATGGACAGTTCGTACGTTCTTTATAACTAGACACACCTAAAGATAGATGGGCATACAATAAAACACGCTTTACACTGTGAAACTGCTATTCCATATGTGGATAGTTAGTTATCGTCAAGTTTGTTGTTTTTATGTATCCGCACTCATAGGGTGGGGATTACTGCACGTTCGGAAACAGATATTAGATTAGGAAGGATGATTCTTATGTGCGGGATTACAGGATGGGTGGATTATAAACGCTCATTAGAAGGGGAAAGGGACATCGTGACGAAGATGGCGGAAACGCTAGCGAAACGCGGTCCAGATGATAATAAAGTTTGGATTAAAGGGAACGTCGCATTTGGGCATAAACGGTTAATCGTTGTAGATCCTGAAGGTGGTAAACAACCCATGACTTGTTTAAAAGACGAAACGAGTTATGCGATTTGCTATAACGGAGAGCTCTACAATACAGAAGATATTCGCAAAGAGTTATTAAGAAGAGGTTATACATTTAAAGGGCATTCCGATACAGAAGTACTATTGGCATCTTATATTGAATGGAAAGAAGAATGTGTCGATCATTTAAACGGTATATATGCGTTTGCAGTATGGGATGAGAAAAATGAACGAGTCTTTATTGCCAGAGATAGATTAGGTGTAAAACCGCTTTTTTATAAATATGATAGCGGACGATTATTATTTGGTTCAGAGTTAAAAGCGATACTAGCGCATCCAGATGTGAAGGCGGAAGTAACGTTAGAAGGGTTGTCAGAAATATTTGGGCTCGGACCATCTAGAACGCCTGGTCACGGTATATATGCTGGTATTCAAGAACTGCGTCCGGGTCATGCAATGACGTTCTCAAAAGACGGTTTATGCATATGGAGATATTGGAATGTAGAAAGTAAAAAACATGAAGATTCATTTGAAGAAACAGTAGAGAAAACTCGTTTTTTATTACAAGATGCGATTACGAGACAATTAGTTTCTGACGTACCACTATGTACTTTTTTATCAGGAGGTGTAGATTCAAGTGCTATAACAGCAATTGCCGCGAAAGAGTATGAAAGATCAGGGAAAGGTCAATTGCACACGTATTCTGTTGACTATGAAGATAACGACAAATATTTTAAAGCGAATGCGTTTCAGCCAAATTCAGATGCACCATTTATTAATTTAATGACAGAGACATTTCAAACAATTCATCATCGCTGCGTCATTTCTAATGAACAACTAGCGCAGTATTTAACAGAAGCAGTACTCGTTCGCGATTTGCCTGGTATGGCAGATATTGATTCTTCATTATTATGGTTTTGCCGTGAAATAAAACAAGATTTTGTCGTCGGTTTATCTGGAGAATGTGCAGATGAAATATTCGGCGGTTATCCGTGGTTTTATAGAGAAGATGATTTACAATCAAGTGCATTTCCATGGATGCGTTCTACAGAAGCGCGTGAACAACTTCTGAAGAAAGAATGGAGAAATAAATTAAATTTACAACAATATGTACAACAACGCTATGAAGAATCCATTCAAGAAGTTCCTATTTTAGAGGGAGAAAGCCCATTAGAAGCGAAGAGACGACAATTATTTTATTTAAACATGGTATGGTTTATGACAACATTATTAGACAGAAAAGACCGTATGAGTATGGGGGCAAGCTTAGAAGTACGCGTTCCATTTGCGGACCACCGACTTGTCGAATATGCGTGGAATATTCCTTGGGAAATGAAAATGTATAAAAACCGCGAAAAAGGTCTATTGCGTAAGGCTTTAGAAGGATTACTTCCAAATGATATATTGTATAGAAAGAAAAGTCCGTATCCGAAAACGCATAACCCGCACTATACGAAAGCAGTCACAGTATGGCTCCAAGATTTATTAACGGATAAAGGCTCAATTTTGCATGAATTGTTCGATAAGGAGCAATTGAGCGGATTGATCCAGTCTGGCGGCAGTGCATTTCAAAAACCATGGTTTGGTCAATTAATGACTGGGCCGCAGCTTTTAGCTCATTTAGCGCAAATTCATGTTTGGTTTAAAGAGTATGGGGTAAATATTAAGGAATAGGGAAAGAGCGGCTTATATTTATGTGAGCCGCTCTTTTTCTTAAATAAATTGTCATATAAAATTCGAAATCATATTAGAAACAATACTTATTTAGAATTATTATTTTGACGTACTTATTATTGCTTGTTATAATTGGAAACAAATGTTCTTGAAAAAGATTCTCATTTCCAAAATTGAGGTGCTATATAGATGACGAAGAAGAAAATAGGTTTGCTTGTAATGGCATATGGAACACCGGAGTCATTAGATGATGTAGAAGCTTATTATACTCACATTCGTCATGGCCGTAAGCCATCTGAAGAAGCGCTCCAAAATTTAATCGGACGGTATAAAGCAATTGGTGGAATTTCACCGCTTGGGAAAATAATGAAAGAGCAGGCGCATAAATTAACAGATTCAATGAATAAAATGTTTACAGAGTATGAATTTGTTTGTTACTTAGGTTTAAAACACATTGCTCGATTTAGGAGTTTTATCCCGCATTAACGGGCAGTAAAACTGCCACCTCAAAATTCAGCTGGAGCAAAGAAGTTAGGTGGGAGATCAACTGCCCGTAAATGCCCGATTGGTTCAACTAATAATCAGTGTGGGATGAACACCCCCCACTGATTAAAGTTTCACTTTATATGACACCGATTATGAATGTAAAGTTGTAACTGATGAATTAAATGCCGCATATTTTAGACTAAATATGCCCAATTCACAATCTGTATTTATTGATTGTTTAGCTGAAATTGTTTCCAAAAAAATGAAGGAAATAGTTGACAAGGATTTAATTTTGAATAATAATTAGTTTATAATAATTTTAAATAAATAATAATTACTATGAGGGAAAGAGGAGGATCACCCTTGATGAATCCAAATAAGCGCTTAACAACAAACCAAGGTGCTCCAGTTGGAGATAACCAAAACTCTCGTACAGCTGGTCGCCGTGGACCGGTATTGTTAGAAGACTATCATTTAGTAGAAAAACTTGCTCACTTTGATCGTGAACGTATTCCTGAGCGTGTTGTGCATGCACGTGGTGCAGGTGCTCACGGTGTATTCGTAACGAAAAACAGCATGCAGCAATATACGAAAGCAGCGTTTTTACAAAATGAAGGAACTGAAACACCTGTATTCGTTCGTTTCTCAACGGTTATTCATGGTCAAGGTTCTCCAGAGACAGCTCGTGATCCGCGTGGGTTCGCTGTTAAATTTTATACAGGAGAAGGAAACTACGATATCGTAGGTAACCATTTACCGGTTTTCTTCATTCGTGACGCAATTAAATTCCCTGACATGGTGCATTCTTTAAAGCCAGCACCTGATACAAATGTTCAAACGCCAGATCGTTACTGGGATTTCATGACGTTAACTCCAGAATCTACACATATGATGACATGGGTATTTTCTGATTATGGTACACCGGCAAACTACCGTGAAATGGAAGGTTTCGGCGTACATTCATTTAAATGGATTAATGCAGAAGGTAAAATCGTTTACATTAAATATCATTGGAAGCCACAGCAGGGTGTGCGTAACTTAAGTGCAAAAGAAGTCGAGCAAGTGCAAGGAAAAGACTTCAATCATGCAACTCGTGACTTGTTCGATGCAATCGAAAAAGGAAACTATCCGAAATGGGATTTACACGTACAAGTAATGCAACTAGATGAAACGGATTCTTTAGATTTCGATCCACTAGATCCGACGAAAGTATGGCCGGAAGATCGCTTCCCATTAATTGAAGTAGGGGCAATGACGTTAAATCGTAACCCGAAAAACTTCTTTGCGGAAGTAGAACAAGCGGCGTTTACTCCAAGTGCAACTGTAAATGGTATTGAACCATCTGAAGATAAATTATTACAAGGTCGTTTATTCTCTTACCCAGATACGCAGCGTTATCGCCTTGGTGCAAACTATTTACAAATTCCTGTAAACTGCCCATACGCTGCTGTTCGTAATCAACAACGTGATGGTGCGATGCAAGTGGATCAAAACCCATCTACAATAAACTACGAACCGAGCCGTCATACTGAAAATCCAGTTGAGGATCCAACTTACCGCGATTCAACTATGAAAGTAGAAGGCTACGTATCTCGTGAAAAAATTGACAAACCAAATGATTTCAAGCAAGCGGGTGAGCGTTACCGTTCATTCTCTAAAGAAGAGCAAGACAACTTAATTGCGAACTTAACAAACGACTTAAAAGGCGTAAATGAGCAAACGAAATTACTAGCTATTTGCAACTTCTTCCGCGCAGATCATGACTACGGAATGCGTTTAGCAGGGGCGTTAAATGTTGATATTACGCAGTATGTAGGGAATGTTCCGAAGTAAATAGGAAAAGACGACTGTTAAACGGTCGTCTTTTTTGTGTAAAATCATGCAGGGTATTTTGCGTTTTAGCTATGTCGGAATTCGTCGGTAAATCGATATATTGAAAGAAACGATCGATAAATTTATGGGAATACAGGATGGGGTGTGCTAATCAGTGCGATAAAAGAGATGCAATCTACTATTAATAGATTGCATCTCTTTTTTAATTTACTCGCTCAGTATACTCATAAGCTTTCTCCCCATGCATCGAAATATCAAGCCCCATTTGTTCTTCATGCTCATCGACGCGAACAGGGAGGAAGAAGTTAATGGCTTTAATGATGGCGTACGTCATTATGATTGTGAATGCATATGTTGCGCCGATTGCTACAAGTTGTTTGAAAAGGAGAGTGGCGTTTCCGTAAAATAATCCGTTAGCGCCATCGCTATTTATAGTAGTAGTAGCAAATAGTCCAGTTGCAATACCACCCCAAGTTCCTCCGATGCCGTGGCATCCAAATGCATCGAGTGTATCGTCGTATCCGAACTTCGTTTTTAAGAAGAAGACAGCGCCAAAGCATAATATACCGCCAATTGCTCCGATAAGAAGAGCGGAGAAAGGTGTAACGAATCCGCAAGCCGGCGTAATTGCGACTAAACCAGAAACAACCCCACAAGCAGCTCCCATCGCAGTCGGCTTCGATTGGAAGAACCATTCAGAAAGCATCCAAGTTAGAGCTGAGGCAGCGGCGGCTATATTTGTATTAATAAATGCAGTTAAAGCTACGTCATTTAAAGATAATGCACTACCGACGTTAAAACCGAACCAGCCGAACCAGAGTAAGCCTGCGCCTAACATTGTAAATGGTAAATGATGAGGAGAGGTGCCGCTTATGTTTTTTCGTTTTCCTAGGAAAATAGCTAATACAAGACCGGCAACACCAGATGTGATATGAACGACATTACCACCAGCAAAGTCTAACGCGCCGAGTTCTCTCAGCCATCCGCCAACGCCCCATACCCAATGAGCGACAGGATTGTAAACAATTGTTGTCCAAAGAAGGATAAAAATAAGAAAGGCAGAAAATCGCATTCTTTCGGCGAATGCCCCTGAAATTAAAGCGGGAGTTAAAATAGCGAACATGAGTTGGAACATCATAAATAAATTGTGAGGAATAGTAGATGAGTAGTCTGGGTTTGGTGCGTAGGTAACTCCGTTTAGACCGAACCAATCGAGATTGCCGATAAGTCCGTGCCAATCTGGCCCGAATGATAAAGAATAACCGATAACAATCCATTGAATCGAAACGATAGCCATTGCGCTATAACTGTGCATTGTCGTGCTGAGTACGTTTTTACTGCGAACCATACCCCCATAAAAAAGTGCCAATCCTGGTGTCATCAACATGACCATTACTGTCGTTACAAAAATAAAAACTGTATCTCCCGTATTCATTCTCTCTCCTCCTATGATGTTAGAAAAAATAACATCTATATGTTATGTTTCATATCATATTCGAAATAAAAAGAAAAATCAACTAAAAATTCAGAAAACTTTTTAGATGATGTTAGAAAACCTAACATGATGTATTTTTGGGGGATAAAATCAACGTATGCGATTTGCTCTAAAAATTGGTATAATATTCTTACAATTGGAAGTTTGGGGGATGCGTGTGAAAAAAATATGGACTAAGGAACTATTCATTTGTTTTTGTTTAGCTGTTATTTTGTTTGTACCAGTACATACTTTTGCGGAAGAAAAAAGGGAATGGCGAGATGAAGTTATATATTCCATTATGATTGATCGCTTTAATAACGGAGAATCGAAAAATGACAAACAGTTAGACGTTGGTAATTTAGAAGGGTATCAGGGCGGAGATATACGTGGGATTATAAAAAGATTGGACTACATAAAAGAAATGGGATTTACTACTATTATGCTTTCGCCGCTTTTTGAAAGTGAAAAGTATGACGGATTAAGCGTTCGAAATTTTCAAAAAGTAAATGAACATTTCGGAACAGAAAATGATGTGAAAGAACTTGTAAATGAGGCTCACAAAAAAGGAATGAAAGTTGTCTTTCAATTTCCGTATGAAGAAAATGAACAACAATTAATAGACTCGATGAAATGGTGGATAAAAGAAGTCGATTTAGACGGAAGTTATGTGATACATAGTGAAAAAAAGCCGCGTGCTTTTTGGGATGAAGTGCAAAAGGATTTGCAGAAGGTAAAGAAAGATTTTCACATTATGACAAAGGAAGATAATGAGTACTATAAAAAAATAGTAGAGTCATTTTCAAAAGCAGATATGTCTGTGAAACCTTTATATGATGTGAGTGGAAAAGAAGAGGAATTCGCTACGTTTTTAGATAATCAAGAAACAAAGCGATTTGCACGTATTGCAAAAGAAAATATGTATTACCCGCCGTCTCGTTTAAAACTAGCGATCACTTACTTATTAACATCCCCGGGGATACCGAATTTTTATTACGGAACTGAAATCGCATTAGATGGGGGAGATGCTCCAGATAATAGACGATTAATGGATTTCAAATCTGATGAAAAGTTTATGCAGCACATAACGAAGCTAGGTGAACTTAGACAAACGAGACCATCTTTACGACGTGGTACGTTTGAACTTCTATATGATAAAGATGGAATGAGTATACTAAAAAGAAAGTATAAAGATGAAGTAACACTAGTAGCGATTAATAATACGAAAAAAACGCAAAAGGTTTCCTTACCTGTAAGTGCAATTGGTGAAAAACAAGAGTTAAGAGGATTGTTAGAAGACGAAATTATAAGAGAAGAAAACGGAAAGTTTTATCTTGTTTTAAAGCGCGAAGAGTCGAATGTGTATAAAGTTAGCGAAGAAACAGGTGTGAATTGGTTGTTTATCTCCTTAATAGTCGGTGTGAACGTATTATTTATTGCTTTTTTAATTGCGGTTAAAAAGAAAAGATCCTCTGTATAGATAGAGGATCTTTTTTTCTTAGCGGTAGTTAATGAATTGTACGTCGATTGGTAAGTCGACGCTGCGAACGGCTGCGATTACTGCTTGTAAGTCATCACGGCTTTTCGCTGTTACGCGTACTTGGTCATCTTGTACTTGCGTTTTTACTTTTAATTTCATTTCTTTAATGATGTTGTTAATTTTTTTCGCGTTATCTTTATCGATACCTTGTTGCAGAGTTGCACGTTGGCGAACAGTATTACCAGATGCAGTTTCAACTTTTCCGTAGTCCAAGTTTTTAATTGGAACGTTACGTTTTACAAGTTTAGAAATTAGAACGTCTTTTACTTGGTCTAATTTGAACTCGTCCTCAGAAGTTAAAACAAGTACTTCTTTTTCTAATTTAATATCACTTTTACTACCTTTAAAGTCATATCGGTTTTGGATTTCCTTTAATGCGATGTTAATTGCGTTTGTTACTTCAGGTAATTCTACTTTCGAAACGATGTCAAAAGAACTCTCTTTTGCCATAGTTAGCACCTCCAAATAAATTTCTATCTTTTCATGCACCTAAATAGGCTATGTAATATACATATTAAAGTATAGCGGAAAATACATCGATTAGATAGAGTGTTGCAACTTAAGTGTTTTGACGGATCATCCGTAGGGGAATATAGTCCTATAGATACAGTCTTTATTTAATTATAGTGAATTTTGGGCAGTTGGACAAATAAAGGAAAAATCGTGTTATAATTAACTTTTGTTTGGAATGATAAAAAAGATAACTTTATATATATAGAAGGGAATTAAAAAATATGTATTTGCAATTAGGATCGATTGAACAGGTAACTGTTTTACGCGAAACGGAAATCGGATATATGGTTGGAAACGAAGAGGAAGAAATCTTCCTACATAAAAACGAATTAGCTGGAGAAATTGCAGAAGGCGATACGATTGATGTATTCTTATACCTTGATCACCAAAATCGTATTTCAGCAACAATGAAGGAACCAATTATTACAACACATGATTGGAATTGGGTAAAGGTTGTAGAAGTTATTCCTAGTTTAGGTGTGTTTGTTGATATTGGCGTATCAAAAGATATACTAATTCCACTTGATGAGTTTCCAATTTATATGCCAGTATGGCCTCAGGAAGGCGACGAATTATATTGTACGTTAAAATTAACGAATCGTGATCGTTTAATTGCTCTTCCGGCAAGAGACAGTGATATGCAAGAAATTATCGTAGATGCAACGCCATCTATGCGTAATAAAAACGTAAATGGACGTGTGTATCGCTCACTTCAAGTTGGTTCATTCATACTAACTGACGAGCATTTCCGTGCTTTCTTACACCATACAGAAAGAAAAGAACAAGTCCGCATCGGTGAGCGCGTAACAGGTCGTATTATTGACGTGAAAGACGACGGTACAATTAACATTTCACTTCTTCCTCGTAAAGAAGAAGGAATGGAAGATGATGCAGCAGTACTTTATGCATATATGGAAGAACGAGGCGGAGCAATGCCGTTTTGGGATAAGAGCAACCCAGAAGACATTAAAGAACGTTTCAATATGAGTAAGGCTGCATTTAAGCGCGCACTTGGTAAACTGATGAAAGAAGAAAAGATTTACCAAGAAGAAGGTTGGACTTACTTTAAGAAATAAGATAAATGAAAAAGAACTATTTTTTCTCTTAATTTTTAAGAGAAGAGATAATTCTTTTTTTTATTATAAAGTACATAAAAAGTAAATAAGGTGTAATAAAATTCACAAAATCTGAAGATATACAAACGACTAGAATATGTTATGGTTTTTATTATAACAAGAAAGAAGAGTATTTCGAATAAAAAGAATATTAAAATGAGTTTTTGGGCTTTTAGTTAACAAAGTTTCGAAAATAAACACTTTATAAAGGTTTCCTTTAAATATGATTATTGTGTTTCGAGGGTTTTCTTATAAATCTTAGTTATATATTTTACAAAATCAATGATGGGATAGTGTATGAGCGAGCGGTGCTGTGTAAAATGAACTCCTGATTTTTCCATTTTCGAAATGATTTGTTCAATTTCCAACTCTTTTTGTTGTATCTTATTATAATTTTGATATACAATGTTTTTCCATTGATAGGAAGAACCATGAAAATAACTCTCTCCTTTTACCCTGTGATTAAATATTATTTCTATTTTTTCTCTACGTTGTCTTTCCTTCATATACGATTCCGTTGACTGCATGGTTATCGCCTCTTTCCTTTGTATTGTATACTGTTTCCGAAAATTCGGTCTAACTCATCATAGCCAATGTACAGTGATTTTGTTGGGGATTGTCGTTTAAGGCTATCTTATCAACTGTATATGTTTTGCAATTTCTTAATCTAATATCTTATATCTAAATAAATTGTTAGTGTGTATAAAACGCCATTAATCTTTTAAGTTTTTGCTACCAATAACAAAATTAGAAAGTAGCGAAAACGGATGAAAGATAAATTGTTTATCAATCTTTATTATAAAACGATTCTTTATGGATATGCACCTTTTTATACTCACCGAGATTTACAATATGACGAGTATCTTCATCCATGAATGTTATCCTCTATTTGCTGAGGATCGTTTTTTTATTTAGGCTAAGCAACATATCGTATGCCTCAGAACCCTTTTTATAAAAAAGGACAATATATGTAACGGTTTCCCTTTTGATATGAAAAAAATCATATAGAAATAAAGTGTTCTTAAAGTGGTTTGTTAAAAATTTGTTGTATTTGACTTAAAAAAAGGAAAGTAATATTTATTTGTAGAAAATTTTTAAGGATACAAATGAATGTAAAAATAGAATGACTATCTACGATAAAAAAGGGGGCACTTATAGATGCTAACAAATGATTTAGATTTCCGATTAGAACCAAGTTTAAAAGAACTGTATGAGCAACATAAAATAAGAGCGCAGAAGATAGACTGGGGTTATCATGAGTTTTTACCATGGGATAAGGGAATGGACTTTAAAAGAGTTCCTTGGGATGAAAGTCAAGTTACTCTTCCTTCTGGTGTAATTACGGCCATTGAAACAGCTTTATTAACAGAAGTGAATTTACCATGGTTTACAACGTATTTATCGGCGACCTTTAAAGGATCCCTTTCTGTTATTACAGACTTTATTCATACTTGGACCTCAGAAGAGGATCAACATTCGAATTTATTGGAGACATATTTACTACTTACTCGAAGTGTGAACCCTAAACGAATACATGAATTAAGAAAGTCAGTCGTTGAGGGTGGATTTGAGCCTGATTTTCATACACCAATCGAAGCCATGACGTATACGACGCTACAAGAACTTGCAACGATGGTGTTTTACAATAATGTAGCTAAGGTTGCAAGTAAGCACGATCCAGATCTTGCTACATTATTACGCCGTCTTGCAAAAGATGAAACTCTTCATTATGCGTTTTATCGAGACGTCATTCGAACGCATTTGGAATTGGAACCTAATTATTGCTATCATATTGCCAATGTAATTATGAATTTTAAAATGCCAGGTGCTGTCATGCCTGATTTTGAAAATAGAATGGCTGTGATTGCAAAAGAAGCTAACTATGGACCACTACAATATTTTGATCAAGTACTTGATGTAGTGGTTGATTATTGGGGGTTAAAAGATTTAAGGCCAATTGCACCTCTAGCTGAAAAAGCAAGAATTGAGATTTTGGAGTACCACACAAGATTGAAAAAAATACGGGATCGATTTGGTCGTTTTCAAGGGAAAACTGATCTACGTTAATTAGTAGAGGTTTCAGAATATACGCGGGAAAATCCCTCTTCTTTTTATTCGAAATCCGACACGCTCCCTATAAATTTGGTGCTGTTTTTACTAAATTTTATTTTTGAAGAAAAAGGGATTGACACTAAAAATAAATTTATGATATTATTAAATATTTGATAAAAAATCACATATATGTTAAGCTTAACAAGGTTACCATATATGGAGGTGGATTATATGTTTCAAATTGGCGATAACATTGTTTATCCAATGCACGGAGCAGGTATAATTGAAGCCATAGAAGAAAAAGAATTCTCAGGGAAAAAACAACAGTATTATGTTATAAAAATGTCAATCAGTAATATGCAAGTCATGATTCCTATGGGTAAAATATTGAGTTCGAGTATACGCCCAGTTACTGATATACTTGCATTAAAACACATTATACACATTTTTCAGCATGGAGAATCAGATAGATTATTGCCGTGGAAACAAAGGTATAAAGTGAACACGGACAAAATAAAAACGGGTGAAATACAAGAAGGTGCTGAAGTTGTACGTGATTTAATGCGTATGAAGAAAGAAAAGGCACTTAATACAAGCGAAAAAAAAATGTTGGATAACGCACATGAATTTTTGATTAGTGAACTAGGATTAATTAAAGGAATCACTGAAAATCAAATAAAAAGTTTCTGTTAAGATTCATTATAGATAATGTATTATATCCCCTGAAAATATCCTGAATTTTTCGGGAATCTGATTATTATTAAAATTAAATCATTTCAAAGACATTCAACTTCTTCAACTCACTTTTAGAGTAGGAACCTCTTTTGTTATTACTTCAATCTAATCCATTTTTATTTTTAAATTTCTTTTACGAACGTTCGAAGTTTCATCAAATAACTCGATTAAATAGTAACTTGATTTTTGCAATCCTGATTCACACTGGCACGGACAAGGAGCCGTAAGGATGAAAGAGAGGTAGGGCTTTCATTGTTTTAGGTAATATACTATCTAAGTCATTATTTCTAGAAGAAAAAACAATCAATCTCACCGCTATCTTTAAGAATTTCTTACATCTACTGATACAGTGAATAGTAATTGTTTATCTTCTTTACGTAAAATTGATAAGCAAACTGGTAACACTATATGGTCAACTACAAAAAATGGTTTCCGGACCAGGAAACCATTTTTAATTTCATTTACATAACAATAATAAATTAAGCAGTAAGAAGGAGTGCACACATGAAAAAAATGTTAACAAAAGAATTAAGTAATGAATTAAAGAAGCGGGAAGGGGTTATTTCTATTACAGTTGAGCCTTATGAAAAAATCGAAGTTGGTGGAATTCGTGTAGATGGACCAGCTGTTATTCTAATTAATCAAGAATAGTTGAATGCACGAAGAAAAGGATCAGCCTTTAAAAGAAGGGAGGATCCTTTTTGTTTGCTGCAGCTAATATGGGATATACATAACTTTTATCTGATGTGTTGGGGTTAAAAGGAAGGAGAGGGTCGGGATTATCATGGTGGAAAGCTTAATATTGGTAGGATTTCTTTTTACGTTATATAAATTAGTTGATAAAAAAACAAACTAATTATTTAAAACGAGATATTGTTTCCTTTTTAAGGGCGAGATTTATTTGATAGTGAAATGGATAGTGTAAAGGAGGAATTTAGATGGATGCAAGGAAAGAACGCATAAAATACGAGAAGATGTCAAAGAACTATGAACGTATTTATTTAGTTTCGTTTCTCCTATTAATTGTACTTGTTTGTAGTAGTGTAATTATCATAGGAGCTACAGGGGGAACATATGGAGTGTTTTTGTTGTTAGCAATTTTACTTAACGCACGTATTACTAAAGAATCTCAAAAAAAGTATGAGCAGTATTCTAATAAAGGGCGTATTTAAAATGATACATATCTTGAAAGGAACAACCTGGATGTACATGCAAAGTATCCCGATATCATCACCTATTAACTAGTAAAAGTGACCTTATATAAATAATTTTTTAGCAATTTAGGAATAGAAAACGCACCTTATTAAAATGTTAGTTTCGTTTTTATAATGAATTATCCTTCTAGTATAGTTATAAGATTTACATCATATATTAAGAGAAAAAATGTAAGTTAGAAAGGAGTCCTATAGAATGAGTTATTTAGAGGCAAATGACTTTAGTGAACAAAATATGGTAAGTGTACCTAATCCCTAAGTATATTAGACATTACAATCGGTAATTGGTAAACATGTGGTTATTGAAACTGTAAGAGGTAATGTAAGAGGAAAGTTAAAGAATGTGAACCGGATCATTTGCTCATTGAAGCTAAGGTGCCGCATATTGTACGTATTCAACAAATTGTATGGATTATGCCAAAACAATGATCAAATTACATCTAGTTTGATTTATAACCGATTGGCGTCATAGACGCCCAAATAAAAATACAGGGTTTTATCTCTGTGTTTCCTCAAATTTTCGTTTTTGAATATATGCTTGAGCATGAATGATTTCTTCCTGAAGTGCTTCTAATTCTTCCGTAGATCCTGATTCAATCCTCATATAAGTAGTAACTAAACTAATCATCATATCCATCTTCTCTACTATATTTTGAATGACCTGTTCAGATTGCTCTTTTTTAGGGTGTTGTATTGCTATTAATACATTTTCCATATAATTGTTCTTTCTTTGCTGGATATCATAAATAAACTGTTTTGTGTTTGAGTTCATTTGTTGTTCCTCCTTTTGGATATATTTCCATTCTATCATATTTGAATAGAAAATATTGGATTCCCCTAAATTCACACCTGTCTCGTATATCTCCACAAATATACAAACTAATTCCTTAACGTACAGGCAATAAATTGAAATTCGTCAATTTTATGTCTAAATGTACAGTTTTCTTTTTTTGGTATGGTGCCTCCTAATAGCTTCAGTTGAATTTTGTATGCTTTTAGTTACAAGAGATTAAGAAAGAATGGATGAGATATTGAAACGGAGGTACGGAAGTGCAAGATAATGTACTGGAACAATTAATAAACCGTCTTTCCGTATTATCTCCCGAAAAAGAACGTGAAATATTAGCGACGGATTTAAATGATATATATGAGAGTAGTCAAAGGTTTGAAAAGTTGCTTGAGAGTATGGTGAACTTTCAGCAAAATAAAGACGACTTAATAGATATATTAATTGAAGTAGAGATAGAACTAGATCACATCAATTGGCATTATAAAAGTCTGAAGAAAAAGCTGAAAGTATTAATGAAAGAATAAAAGAAGTAGGCTGCTCAAGCAGCCTACTTCTTTATGTTGTTAATTTTTGTCGGTAAATCGATATATTTTAAACAATGCTTATATAATCTCATTTACCATCATGTATACTGTTGAAAAAGTTTGCACTCTTGTTTTTTAGTTCTCTTTCCCAAAAAGATGAGAAAATGTATCTTTTAAGTCACTATCATTTATTTTAATATCCGCCTTTTTTAATTCATCTTGTAATAATTTTTGACCGAAGGAAGGATCGGCAAGACGTTCTTCTTCTAAGTCTTTACGTATAGGGTCTTTCACTTTATCGTAAGGTTGTAAATCTTTTTTATCAGTTAGTTTAATAATGTGATAGCCGTTTGGTGATTTTACGGGATTGCTAATTTGGCCGGGCTTTAATTTGTAGGCAGCTTTTTCAAATTCAGGTGTCATTTTTCCTGCCCCGAAGTATCCGAGGTCTCCGCCATTATCTTTTGATGCTAAATCTTGAGATTCTTGTTTTGCTAATTCTTCAAATGAAGTGCCGGTATCTAATTTCTTCTTTATCTCTTTCGCTTCATTTTCGTTACTTACTAAAATGTGACTAGCTTTAATTTCTGGTTTATAGTGGTCTTTCACATCTTTTTCTGTAACGCTTTGTTTAATCGCTTCATTCAATGCAAGTTTGAATTTAATTTGATTTTTGAAATCTTCTTCATCTTTTAAACGATTATTTTCTAGTGTTGCTTTGAATTGTTCTCCGTATTGATCTTTTGCTTTTTCTACTTCTTTATCTACTGCATCATCAGATACTTTATATTTTTTAGTAATAACATCTTGTGCTACCATTTCGTATAGCGTGTCTTTTCCGTATCGATCTTTCAATTGTTTTTCGAAATCGCTCTTCGTAATGGTTGAGTTTGTTGTTGTAGCGATTGTGGCCGAGTCATTTTTTTGTCCGCAAGCAGATAGCATTAATATACTTATTAGTGCAGTGATAATGAATGTACTTTTTCCTTTCATGCTAACACCTCATCCGAATATGTTATCGCTATTGTAGAATATAGAAGTGAACATGAAGTGAATTTTTAATGTTTTTTCCTGTGAAATGTAAAAAAAGTACATCAACATTAACGTTGATGTACGATGTAATCAAAGGTGATCGGTTTTCTTAGAATATGCACGTTTTCCTTGCTGAATATTTTTTTGCTCTTGTTCATTTTTTTGAGTGCGCTTTGCATTATTGTCGTGTGCTTTTTTGTCGTTATCGCTAGTATGTGGCATATGTATCAACTCCATTTCTAAACGTTGTATGTTTATCATTTCCTTTTTCGTAAAGACTATGTATAGCGGTGCATTCATGAATACTAAAGGTGGATTAGAAATGGATTTGAAGCTGAATTATACTGAACTTATTAAGAAGTTAGTCGTTGTAATTATTGCGGGTTTATTAAATGCGATTGGGATGAATTTATTTTTAACACCAGCGAAAGTGTATGCGAGTGGTTTTGCTGGATTGTCTCAATTATTGTCACAAATATTAGGTGACTTTTTATCTATTCATATATCTACGGGGGTATTGTTTAGTTTGTTTAATATTCCTGTCGTTATTTTAGCGTGGAAAAAGGTTGGGAAGGCCTTTACATTTTTTAGTTTTCTTTGCGTTGTATTTATGACTTTGTTTTTAGAAATTATCCCAGTTAGAGCGGTTTCGCACGATATTATATTGAATGCGATTTTTGGTGGTATTATTTCAGCGATTGGGGTAGGGGTTGCTTTAAAGTGGGGGGCTTCTACAGGTGGCCTAGATATTATTGCCATGATTTTATCAAAAATAAAAGATAAGCCTGTCGGTACGTATTTTTTCTTCTTTAATGCACTTATCATTATCGCCGCTGGCTATGTGTATGGATGGGAAAAGGCATTATATACTTTAGTCACTTTGTATGTATCAACGAGAATTATTGATGCGATTCATACCCGTCATGTGAAGATTACGGCATTAATTGTTACAAAGAACGGGGCAGATGTGCGAAAAGCGATTCACTCTCGCTTAGTGAGAGGGATTACAACTATACCAGCAACAGGTGCTTATACAAATGAAAATAAAGAAATGTTAATGATTGTTATTACTCGTTACGAGTTGTATGAATTAGAGAGGGTTATTAAACAAGTGGACCCAGGTGCATTTACAAATATACTGCAAACGGTCGGTGTGTTTGGATTGTTTAGAAAAGATTAAAGAGGACCAAAGCTGGTCCTCCTTTTTTAATGCGAATTCGTAATGTTTTGCAATTGCTCCTGCATTTCACGTAGCTGAACTTTTTCAGCAGTTGAAGAGTTTGCATAAGCAGAGTGCAAAGAGTTTTTTGCTCTATAAACGAGTTCCTGTTGTTCAGCGCCACTTGAACAAGAAACGGCACTTGAAACAGCGTCTCTAGCTTGTTGGAATAGTAAGTTCCCCATTTAAACCCCTCCAAATGAAGAGTTACTTCTCGCTTTTTCTGCCTCAGCTAATGTACCTCTGTACGGGAATCTTGCATCATGCTTCATAACAGCATCGGCTCCTTGCTGGATAAAACGTTTTGATTTGTTCTTTTTACCCATTCGAAAAACCCCCTTTATTTAGCTGAAAACAATTGACGCGCTGACTTTTGCGTCTAATAATAGTATGAGCGTTTAGCGAGAAACTATAAGCAGGGAATTTTTAGATTACAATCCAAGAACCTCTTCTAAATATAGAGCGATACCATCTTCTTCATTCGTTAATGTCGTATGATTTGCAAGTGATTTTAATTCAGGAATCGCATTACCCATTGCGATTCCATGACCAGCAAATTCGATCATTTCAAAGTCGTTATCCTCATCACCAAAAGCGATAATTCGCTCTTTAGGAATGTTATAATGGCCTGAAATTTTTTGTAATCCGACAGCTTTATTTAATCCGCTTTTTACAATTTCAATAATTGGCCAAGGTGCACCCCATTTTCTATGGTCGATGACTTCAGCATGCATATCTGTTAAATGTTGGCGAATTGCAGCAGAATGCTCGTCATGTGCATCGATTAATAAGCAAGTTGGATGGTCGTTTAAAATATTTAATAAATCTCCTGTGAAAATCTTTGGAGAACCGAATTCAAAAATATGTTTTTTATCTTCATCAATTTCACGGACATACACATCATCGATGACTTCAGCATAGACATTTTTCACGCCGAAATCAAAGCAAGCTCGGACGATTTCTTGCGCTGTTGAAAGTTCAAGAGGAGAGTGATGTGTTCCCCAACTTGAATCAAGAGGGTGATGCACGTAAGCTCCATTAAAGTTTACGATTGGTGTGTTAAGGCTAAGTTCTTTATAATAATCGTAACTAGCGCGGAATGGACGCCCTGTTGAAATAACGACAATATGTCCTTGTTCTTTTGCTTTTGCAATTGTGTTTTTCGTTCTTGGAGAAATTATTTTGTTGTCTGTTAATAAAGTTCCGTCTAAGTCTAATGCGATTAAATGTTGTTTGTTCATAATTTCACCTCTTATAATAAATTTTTTGATTCTATCTGTATTTCCGTTTTTAATATGCAGAAATAAGAGGTTAGACTGGGTGAAACTACTGTAGATGAAAGTTTCACTATATATCCATCTTACGTCGCGAAGCGCTGTGGTGTCTACTATTTCTCGTTGGAAATTAGGGAAAGTCAATATCTTTTTAGAAAGTTCAAACAATGTTTCTTTCATTATGTACAATTTGTGAAAAGGGTTACATTGTTTGAATGATGCGACTTATAATGAACATGTAATCTTCTCGTATATGTTTGACTCTCCTTTGAAACTGGCCTAAAGTAGGTTGGTTTCTTTTTTTTCAACAAATATGCCAATAATTCCTGCTTAAGCTTGTGTAATTATATATATGTACATGGGTAAACCGTAGTACTTGTTTCCTAAACATGACAGAAAAGCTTTCTTTTAAAATGGATATACTAATGAGGCAAGACGTCATGGAAGGAGAATGGAAATGGGACAAAATCGCAGGTTTCGTTCAGGGCAAAAGGCGCCAAATGATGGCATTTACGTAGAAATTGGTGAAACGGGAAGTATGGTGAAAAATCCGCAAATGGTACAATTAACTGCCGGTGAAAAGTTTCCAGAGAACGCAAATCATAACCGTCAGTGGACATATAAAAGAAAACCGTAACAGAAGCCGCAATCGTTATTGCGGCTTTTTTGATTAGGAAAATGAATGTTACTTTTTTCTTTTTCCAATAATAAGTTTGAAAATACATAAGCAAAATTATTGTATAAAAAAGTCAGTTGGCGTATAATCAAATCAAAGGTCAAAGAAAGTCAAACATTTGGAGGACTGTAAAGATGGACTTAAATCAAATGACAACGAAAACACAGGAAGCGATTATGAGTGCTCAATCTTTAGCGGTATCTCATCATCATCAAGAAGTAGATACTGTTCATCTATTGCTTACGTTATTAGAGCAGCAAGACGGATTAACGGTACGTATTTTTCAAAAAATGAATGTCGATATAGAAGCGTTAAAAACAGATGTAGAAAGTTTAATTAAGAAAAAGCCTTCTGTAACTGGAAGCGGGGCAGAGGCAGGGAAATTATATGTAACAGGTGCTTTGCAACAACTGCTTGTAAGAGCAGGAAAAGAAGCGGAGAAATTGCAAGATGACTACATTTCAATCGAACATGTATTGCTTGCTTTTTCTGAAGAAAAAGGCGATATAAATCAATTATTCGCAAAATTTTATATTACGAAAGATAACTTATTACAGTCTTTAATGACAGTTCGGGGGAATCAAAGAGTGACTAGTCAAAATCCAGAAGCAACTTATGAAGCGTTAGAAAAATATGGCCGTGATTTAGTGGCTGAAGTAAGAGCGGGGAAAATTGATCCTGTAATTGGCAGAGATAGTGAAATTCGCCGCGTGATCCGCATTCTTTCACGCAAAACGAAAAATAACCCCGTTTTAATCGGAGAGCCAGGTGTTGGTAAAACAGCAATCGTTGAAGGATTAGCGCAGCGTATTGTGAAAAAAGATGTCCCAGAAGGATTAAAAGATAGAACAATTTTCGCTTTAGATATGAGTGCACTTGTGGCCGGAGCAAAATTCCGCGGTGAGTTTGAAGAACGTCTGCAAGCTGTATTAAATGAAATTAAAAAGAGTGAAGGTCGCATTTTATTATTCATTGATGAACTTCATACAATCGTCGGCGCTGGTAAAACAGAAGGAGCGATGGATGCGGGAAATATGTTAAAACCGATGTTAGCGCGTGGTGAACTGCATTGTATCGGGGCAACGACATTAGATGAATACCGTAAATATATTGAGAAAGATCCAGCGTTAGAAAGACGTTTCCAACAAGTGTTAGCAGAAGAGCCAACTGTTGAGGATACAATTTCCATTTTGCGTGGTTTAAAAGAGCGTTTTGAAATTTATCACGGTGTAAATATTCATGACCGCGCGATTGTAGCAGCATCTGTTTTATCAGATCGATACATTTCGGATCGCTTCTTACCTGATAAAGCGATTGATCTAGTTGATGAAGCTTGTGCAACAATTCGAACAGAAATTGATTCTATGCCAACAGAACTAGATGAAGTAACGCGCCGCATTATGCAGCTGGAAATTGAAGAAGCTGCTCTTGGGAAAGAAAAGGACTTAGGTAGTCAAGAGCGCCTAAAAACATTGCAACGTGAATTATCGGATTTAAAAGAAGTTGCAAGTAGTATGAGAGCGAAATGGGAGAAAGAAAAAGAAGACATTCATAAAGTGCGTGACTTACGTGAGCATTTAGAGCGCTTGCGCCGTGAGTTAGAAGAAGCAGAAGGAAATTACGATTTAAATAAAGCAGCTGAGCTTCGCCACGGGAAAATTCCAGCTATCGAAAAAGAGTTAAAAGAAGCGGAAGAGATGGGTGCACATAATAAACAAGAGAATCGCTTATTACGCGAGGAAGTAAGTGAAGAAGAAATTGCAGACATTGTTTCAAGGTGGACTGGTATTCCTGTCGCAAAACTCGTTGAAGGTGAACGTGAGAAATTATTACGTCTTGAACAAATTTTATCAGAGCGTGTTATCGGTCAAGAGGAAGCGGTAAGCCTTGTATCAGACGCAGTACTTCGTGCTCGCGCTGGCATTAAAGATCCGAATCGTCCAATTGGTTCATTTATTTTCTTAGGCCCTACAGGTGTTGGTAAAACTGAGCTTGCAAAAACGTTAGCGCAAACATTATTTGACAGTGAAGAGCAAATGATTCGTATCGATATGTCTGAGTATATGGAGAAACACGCAGTGTCACGCTTAATTGGAGCGCCTCCTGGATATGTTGGATATGAAGAAGGTGGACAATTAACAGAAGCAGTAAGACGTAAACCATATTCTGTTATTTTGTTAGATGAAATCGAAAAAGCACATCCAGAAGTATTCAACATTTTATTACAAATGTTAGACGATGGCCGCATTACAGATTCACAAGGACGTACAGTAGACTTTAAAAATACGGTTATTATTATGACTTCAAATATTGGATCTGCTCACTTATTAGAAGGGCTAGAAGAAGATGGTTCTATTAAAGAAGAGTCAAGAGAACTTGTAATGGGACAATTAAGAGGACATTTCCGACCAGAATTCTTAAACCGTGTCGATGAAATTATTTTATTCAAACCTCTGACAAGGAATGAAATTAAAGGTATTGTTGATAAGATTGTACAAGAATTACAAGGGCGTTTAGCAGATCGCCACATATCATTAGAATTGACGGAATCTGCAAAAGAATTTGTTGTAGAAGCTGGATTCGATCCGATGTACGGAGCTCGTCCGTTAAAACGATACGTACAGCGTCAAGTTGAGACGAAATTAGCGAGAGAATTAATTGCAGGAGCGATTACTGACAATAGTCACGTAGTGGTTGATGTAGAAAATAACGAATTAGTCGTGCGTGTGAAGTAAAAAAAGAGTTCGGATAAAATCCGGACTCTTTTTTTAGTGTTGTTCTACTGGCTCGTTTGGAATCGCAGCTGCAATCGCTAATACTAATACCGCAAGAACAACTGAGAAAATAGACGCTTGGTTAAAATCGTATGTACCGCCAGTCATAGAGCCGATTACATAGCTCATCATATGTACAAGTGCGAACGACCAAATTAATGCCCAAATGAAACGCATATTTTACACCTCTATTCGTTCAATCTGTCCTTATTGTAACACAATTGAAAAAAGAATATAGAAAAATATTTGTAGATTTTTCAACGCAAATTTGCATTCTGTTCATACATTATAAAAGAGTACTTTTATACGTTTAGAAAATAAGGCGGGGGAAAAATGAGTATTACGGAACGTTTTTTTTACTTAGAAAAAGAACCATGTGTAATTTATTTACCGGAAAAGCCAAATGGATTTTCTGTTATGCTCCTAGGAGATTATAACTATTTTATTGAGAATGGTACAAGTTTATGGACACAGCATGCAGGGAGAGCTTATTTTTTACAGGGCCTTATTGAAAAAGGTTATACGGTCTTTTCATCTAACTTATACGGAAGGCATTGGGGGAACGATCGAGCTGTTCGTCTTGCAAAACGTTTGTATGATGTCGTTCTAAGAAAAGAGACATTGAATGCGAAAATGCACATTATGGCAGATGGTATGGGAGCGCTTGTAGCACTGGAGATGATGAACAAATACCCTGAATGTATACGTTCTGTCGTTATGTTAAATCCGTGTTTAGATTTACCAGAATATGTGGATTTTGAGAAAGAGCATAAGTTTTTTTACAAAAGATTAGTGAAGGAATTAAGTTTGGCGTATGATTCCAAAGAAGAAGAATTAGAATCAAAAATAAATAAGAAATCATTTGCGCTTCTGCCATCTTGTGTACCTGTTAAAGTTTTTGTCTCAACACAGGAAAAAAGAGGAAGAAAACAATTGTTACGTAAATACGAGAAAATGAGGCAATTCAATCAATGCGATACTTCTGTTTTATTCCATCTGCAAGATGTGAAATATAAAATGGTTAGACAAACGACTGATTTCTTTAAAAAATATGAAGAAGAATTGTGAAGCTCCCATATACATAAATGAGGAGCTATTTGTTTCAAGGGGAAAGGGTTGGTGGTATGAAACGCGTGCTGATTATAGGTGCACTTACGTTTGTAGGTTATCACCTTGTGAATAAAATGATTGCAGAAGAAGTAGAAGTATATGGTCTTGATTTTGATGAATTTGATAGTATGACAAAAATTAATGAAGAGAAATTATTGTTGATTGGGCGGAATGCGTTATTTACGTACTATTCTATAAGGGATGAAGACGGATGGCGATCGGTAGAGGAAGAGAGTTTCGATACAGTTTATTTTTGCTTGTATGAGCCGAATCAGCAAAGTGGATTTCGGAATGAAAGGGTCATATTACAATATTTAAAACGAATCGTAAGGATGTGTGAAAAAAATAAAGTAAAGTTAAATCTAATTTCTTCTATTGAAATAGGAAGCACTGAAGAATCCGAAAACAAACATCTATTTTCGAAAGTGGAAGAAGGGTTGAAAAAAGGAGAATTACAATATAGTGCATATCGAGTTCCTACATTATATGGGCCATGGCAACCGTCGTTTATGATGTATCATCAGCTTATTTTATCAGAACTTGATGAAAAAGAGTGCCGTTGTATAAATGGAGAAAAAGGAAGTGATTTACTTTACGTTGAAGATGTATGTGAATATTTATGGGAAAATGGAATGAATGTGAAACACCTCGGTATATATAATTTACTTAGTGGAAAAGAAGAGTTATGGGAAAAGGGTATGAGTCTTTTACATGCAGATGATAAAGTAAATAACAAAAATGTGGAAGTAAGAGATGAAGCTGTAGAGGTTATTTCTATTCAAAAAAATACACCAGTAGAATTCGGTTTAAATAAACAATTGGCACATATGAAAAAATATAAAGAGTTATACGAAGGATAGCATGCGTGTTACACTATTGTATGGATAATTGATTGAAAAGCTTTAATGGAGAGGAAGAGATTACATGAACGAAAAAAGTATGCAATTTTTACAAATCGCAATGAAGCATTTACCAGAAGCAAAGGCAATTTTAGATTCTAATGGAATTGCACTTGATATGGAGAAAGCACAGCCGGTGTTAGAGCTATTGATGAAAGTAATGGGCGAAGCATATGAGCTTGGGAAAGCAGATAAAGAATAAAACCAAACCCTTCTTTTTTTGATGGAAGAGAGGCTCGAACCGTGGATAGAAGCGGTTGGGGCCTTTTTTTGTTTCGAGTGGAGTGAAACCTGGGGGATGATGAGGCTAAAGGGGAAGGTTATGAGGAGAAGGTCTTAGTTTTGAAGGGAAAGCAGATAAAGAATAAAACCAAACCCTTCTTTTTTGATGGGAGAGAGGCTCGAGCTGTGGATAGAAGCGGAAAGGGCTTTTTTTGTTTCGAGCGGAGTAAGGTCAAAAGTATTGGGAAGTTTATCTTTTGAAAGGATAGGGATTTTTCTGTTTCTTTTAATGAAAAATAAAGTTAGTAATACGCTGTCTTATTTTTTTAGCTGAAATATATTCTAGACAAAAGTACATTTATGTTTTAAAATTAGTACCAAGTCATAATAATTGATATAAAACGGAGGGCTGCGATGTGAACGTGGGCATTTTAGGGATCGGAAGATATGTGCCAGAAAAAGTAGTCACAAATCACGATTTAGAGAAAATCGTAGATACATCTGATGAATGGATTCGTACGAGAACGGGAATTGCAGAAAGACGCATTGCCGATGATACAATAGATACTTCATATATGGCGGTAGAGGCTTCTAAAAAAGCACTTGAAGATGCCGGGATTAGCGGAGAGGATATCGATCTTATTTTAGTGGCAACAGTAACGCCAGATCGCGCATTCCCAGCAGTAGCTTGTGTAATCCAAGAAGCAATTGGCGCAAAACACGCAGCCGCAATGGATTTAAGTGCAGCATGTGCTGGCTTTATGTACGGAATGATTACAGCACAGCAATTTATTCAAACGGGAACTTATAAAAATGTATTAGTAGTTGGTAGTGACAAACTATCTAAAATTGTAGACTGGAACGATCGAAATACAGCCGTACTATTTGGGGACGGAGCAGGTGCTATCGTAATGGGAGCTGTTTCGGAAGGGAAAGGTGTACTTTCCTTTGAATTAGGAGCGGACGGAAGTGGCGGTAAGCATCTTTATCAAGACGAGTATGTTATGATGAACGGCAGAGAAGTCTTTAAATTTGCTGTTCGCCAACTTGGTGATTCCTGTCTTCGCGTGTTAGAAAAAGCAGGACTTACGAAAGAGGATGTGGACTTCTTAGTACCACATCAAGCGAATATTCGTATTATGGAATCTGCAAGAGAAAGATTAAATTTACCGAAAGAAAAAATGAGTATGACAATTGAAAAGTTCGGTAATACATCGGCTTCTTCAATTCCAATTGCAATGGTAGAGGAATTGCAAAATGGACGTATTCAAGATGGTGATTTAATTATACTAGTCGGTTTTGGCGGCGGGTTAACATGGGGAGCAGTAGCTCTTCGTTGGGGTAAATAAGGACTGAGAGAAAAAAAGGAGTGTATTTTGTATGGAAAAAAAGAGGGTCGTAATTACAGGGCTAGGAGCTGTTACACCGATCGGAACAGATGTTGAAACAGCTTGGGAAAACATTAAAAACGGTGTATCCGGAATCGGACGACTTACAAGAATAGATTCAGAACAAATTCCTGCAAAAGTAGCAGCAGAAATTAACGACTTTGAAGTCGAAAAATATATAGATAAAAAAGAAGCGCGCCGTATGGACCGCTTTACGCAATATGCAGTAGCAGCAGCGAAAATGGCAGTTGCGGATGCGAAGCTTGAAATTACAGAAGAAAATGCACCACGCATTGGTGTATGGGTTGGTTCTGGTATTGGTGGTATGGAAACATACGAAGAACAATTTAAGATTTTTACTGAAAAAGGTCCGCGCCGCGTGAGCCCATTCTTCGTACCAATGATGATTCCAGATATGGCAGCAGGTCAAGTGTCAATCGCTACAGGAGCGAAAGGAATTAATACTTGCTCTGTAACAGCTTGTGCATCTGGAGCAAACTCAATTGGTGATGCGTTTAAAGTAATCCAGCGCGGTGATGCTGATGCGATGATAACAGGCGGAGCAGAAGCGCCATTAACAAGTATGGCATTCGCTGGGTTTAGCTCAGCGAAAGCATTAACATTCAATGAAGATCCAGCAACGGCTTGCCGCCCATTCGATAAAAATCGTAGCGGTTTCGTAATGGGTGAAGGATCAGGAATTCTTATTCTTGAAGAATTAGAGCACGCATTAGCACGTGGTGCTCACATTTATGCAGAAATTGCTGGTTATGGTGCAACTGGTGATGCGTTCCATATTACAATGCCTGCTCCTGGCGGTGAAGGCGGAGTTCGTGCGATGCGTCAAGCTTTAGCTGATGCAGGTCTAGAGCCAAAAGATATTGATTACATTAATGCACATGGTACAAGTACAGATGCAAATGAAAAGTATGAAACGATGGCAATTAAAGAAACTTTCGGTGAGCATGCATATAAAGTAGCGATTAGCTCAACGAAATCAATGACAGGTCATTTATTAGGAGCAGCTGGTGCTGTTGAAGCGATCTTCTCTATTAAATCAATTACAGACGGAGTAATTCCTCCGACGATTAACTATGAAACACCAGATCCAGAATGTGATTTAGATTACGTACCAAATACAGCGAGGCATCAAGAAGTGCGAGCTGTATTAAGTAATTCATTAGGATTCGGTGGTCATAACGCAGTATTAGTATTTAAAGCATATAAATAATATGTACAATAAGGTGTCTTTTCGTAAAGTATTACGAAAAGACACCTTATTTATTTTTTATCACCTTTACGTTCCTTTCTTTTTTGCATATACATAAGAAAAGGAGGGATGAAGGTTGGGGGTTGTTGAAACGGCAGAATGGTTACATCTGTATTATGGACGTCCAGAGAAGCTTTGTGAGAAATTTACAAAGTATATTCCATTGCCAAAAGAGAGACTGTATCGCTTTTTAATCTCTAAAGGTATGTATCGCCCAGTAATGCGGGGGGAGCAGGAAATTAAAGAGTTAGAGAAGAAAGAAATTTGGAAAGAACTTAGCATGGAGTATGAAAAATTGAAAGGTTGGCTAAAAGGTCCAGATGTCCCTATCTTTATTTTATTATCAGATTCATACAATCGAACTGTACAAGAGGAATATAACGGGAAGGCTGGCTTATCTATGCGTCACGTTATTTTCTTATTCGTATGTGGACGTAATTCAGTAGAGGAACTAAAAGCTTTATTAACGCATGAATACCATCATATATGTAGGTTACATCAAATTGAGACGAAAGAAACAGAGTATACATTACTTGATACGATGATTATGGAAGGGTTAGCTGAGCAAGCTGTGTATGAAAGGTATACAGAAAAAAGATGTGCACCGTGGACTACTTACATTTCAAAAGAAGATGCTATTTATTATTGGAGGAATTCAATACAAGAACGAATAGGCGTAAAGAGAGGTACGAGGGAGCATGATGTTTTATTAAATGGACTGCACTCGTATCCGAAAATGCTTGGCTATGCACTTGGATTTCATATTGTGAAAGATTGTGTAGCATTTGAAGGAGAAAATACACTTTCTTTATTATCTATAGATGCGAAAGAAATATTGAATAAAGCAAATACATTTCATGTTTCATGAAAAACAGGGGAGCTATCTCCTGTTTTTTTTATATTATAGAAGAAAAAATAATAATTAGAATATATTTCCTCAAGTGGAATAAAGTTAAGCGAAACTGAACATAATGATTGGTACAAACAGTAGTGAAGTGAGGGGTAGTGAATGTTATATCTACATGATGTATGGGTAAATTGGTTTGAAGGTGAAGAGAATGGGTATAACGTTTGTCATTTTTACGAATGGCGGAAAGATGATACGATTGAGCTATTAGATCAAGTGCCATTATTAAAAGTAGATGCCACATTATATCATTACATCGAGAACGAATTATTAGAGCTTCCGCAAAAATTATTGGAAGACGTATATCATAAGGCTTATATTCGTAAAAATCACGAACGTTTGCAACAAGAATATTGTTTTGTAGTTACAGATGGAAAAGGAATTATTGCGATTGATTCAATCGGCTATAATGTGCCAATTAGAAAAAGTAGGCTTATACCGCGTCAAGAACAGATGGTATATGAGATGGTAGAGAATGTGCAAGCAGAAAAGTATGAGTTCCAAGTGGAAGAGATTGAAAAAGAACATCATATTTTATCACCGTCGCCTTTCATTATGAACGGCCTAACTCGTAAAGAAAGACAGTTAAAACAATTATTATTTATGGCATTAGATCAATTACATACAACGAAAAATCCAGCTGAAATTCGCTATTGGTTCACAGAATGGGATCCATCAGCGTACGGAATGGTCCAACATATGGAGTTTGAAGATGTTTGGGCTAAACTTTATGATGAAGCGAAAACTGGATGGTCTGAGAAGCACGAGCAATTATGTGAGCGCCTTGTAAAAGGACAGCCGTTTTTTGAAAAGTTATGGGAAATGGAAAATGAGCAGAAGGTAAATTAAAAAAACCGCCAATTGGCGGTTTTTTTAATGGAGGTGACAAGAATGTTCGGTGGCTTCGCGCCTTCCTGCGAGGCAAAAAGCGCCTCTACGTCAGGAGCTCCATCCCCTCACATTCTGAGCGAGCCGCTTCCGCTTTTTATGAAATCCAGCTCCAGCGGCAAGAATGTTCGGTGGCTTCGCGCCTTCCTGCGAGGCAAAAAGCGCCTCTACGTCAGGAGCTCCATCCCCCTCACATTCTGAACGAGCCGCTTCCGCTTTTTGTAGTAATCCAGCTCTGGCAGCAAGCTCTTCGTGTCTAAGAACCTTAGCCAGTCAGAGCTGAACGAGCTGCCTCCGCTTTATAAGTTACCTACGTTTTCTACTTAATCCCATTGCGTTTTCTACTTTGCGTAGTTGTTTGAATGCAACGCGGTTCGCTTTTTCGGCACCTTTGTCTAGAATTTCGTCTAGTTCTGGTGAGTTGATTAGTTCGTTATATTTGTCTTGGATTGGACGAATTGCTTCTACGACTACTTGTGCTAGGTCGCCTTTGAAATCGCCGTATCCTTTTCCTTCGTACATTGCTTCTATTTCTTCAACTGTTTTTCCAGAGAATGAAGAGTAGATTGTTAATAAGTTAGAGATTCCAGGTTTGTTTTCTTTATCAAATTTCACGATACCTTCAGAATCAGTTACAGCACTTTTAATTTTCTTTTCAATTGTTTTTGGTTCATCAAGCATACTGATCATTGCTTTTGGATTCGGATCAGATTTACTCATTTTTTTCGTAGGTTCTGTTAATGACATAACGCGAGCTCCTACTTTTGGAATACGAATTTCAGGAACAGTGAACACTTCACGGAAGCGTTTGTTGAAACGCTCTGCTAGGTCGCGTGTTAATTCCATATGTTGTTTTTGATCATCACCAACAGGTACGATTTCAGTGTTGTAAAGTAAAATATCAGCAGCCATTAATGGTGGATACGTTAGTAATCCAGCTGGAACTGAATCTCTACCAGAAGATTTATCTTTATATTGCGTCATACGCTCTAATTCTCCAACGTAAGCAACTGATTGCATAATCCATCCTAGTTGAGCGTGTGCTGGTACTTCTGATTGTACAAATAAAGTAGCTTTTTCAGGATCGATGCCACATGCTACATAAAGTGCAGCAAGACTGCGAATGTTTTTACGAAGTTGTACGGGATCTTGAGGTACTGTAATCGCATGTTGGTTTACAATACAGAAATAACAGTCGTGTTCGTTTTGAAGCTCTGTAAATTGCTTCATAGCTCCTAAATAGTTTCCAAGTGTAATTGTTCCGCTTGGCTGAATACCAGAAAAGATAACTGACATAAGTAATTCCTCCTAAAATTGAATGTGCGATGGGGAAGAGAAGGCATACAAAAAAGCCCATTCATCCCAAATTACATAGGGACGAATGGACCGCGGTACCACCCTAATTATTTCACAGCTGTGAAATCTCTCAAGATCCATAATAACGTCTGGATATAACGCCAAAGCCTACTACTTTCGGTTCGGTTTGGTGCTCAAAAGCCCATTCCATACTGCGCAATTACTTGTTCACACCAGCCACAAGCTCTCTGAAATTGCCTCAATATGTACTCTTCTTTATCATCGCATACATATAAATTTATTTATTGTTACCTAAGCTCTTTTAATATGAAAGAACTAAAGTTTTATAACAAAATGTTTTGCTGATTATTATATCATATGGGATAGTGTTTGCAAACTACATCAAAATAGTAAAGCTAATGAGGATCGAGAACAACCCAAGTACGATACCGGTAATACAAATCGGATACGTCCATTTGAATGAATATGTTTTATAAATACGTTCTTTCTTATCGATAGGTTCCTCTGCTTCTTCAATTAAAGAGTCAATTTTTTTATTCGTACCAAATACTCTTTGGAATGCGTAAATTGTTACGTTAAAAAATCCGTTTTGAAATATGAATAAAAAACCACCTATAAGAATAAAAAACAATGCAATATAGAATGAGATGTTGACAAAATTCAACAAAAAATGAGATGAAACGAGGAATGCGCCCACACTAGAAGCGATTATCGCAACCAAAAATAGTATACAAGTATGAAAAAAACTTTATTCAAAATATTCCCCTCCGTCAAAATATTACTAGAATTATTATACTATAAAAGTTATAATAAGTAATATAAATAATTTTTTGAAAATTATACGCAATTGAGGTTCTAATTTCAAGATGATGGTAGCAATGTTAACGTATCCCTTTACAAAAAATTAAAAATATAAACATTTTATTAAAAATTTTAACAAAAAAACAAAAAACTATATTCACAATCGTCATATTATATGTATAATGAAAATTGTAGAAACTTGGAGATTATTCTTTCAATTCTACTTTTCTACAAGTGAGGGTACAGTAAGTGCAATTAGGGGAGGCAACACAACATGAAAAAAAAGATACCGTTATTACTTGCATCAACTTTAACGGCAAGTATGTTGCTTGGCGCGTGTAGCTACCAGAAAGAGGACGCTAAAGCAAAAGGAAAAGAAAACACTACTAGTAGTAGTAACGGAAAACAGATTCTTAATTTAACAGAGTTATCTGAAATTCCATCAATGGATGCATCGTTAGCATCAGATTCTGCATCTTCAACAGCATTAAATAATACGATGGAAGGTTTATATCGTACTGGCAAAGATCAAAAGAGAATGCCTGGGATTGCTGAAGATGTCCAAAAGCTAGATGATGGGAAGAAATACATATTTAAGTTAAGAAAAGATGCGAAATGGTCGAATGGGGAACCTGTAACAGCGAAAGACTTTGTGTATTCATGGAAAAGAGCAGTAAATCCAGATACAAAAGCGACGTATTCATACATTATGTTCGATATTAAAAATGCAGAAAAAATTCATAAAAAAGAATTACCTGCTGACCAATTAGGTGTAAAGGCGATTGATGATTATACATTAGAAGTGGAATTAGACAATCCCGTTCCTTACTTTATTGATTTAACGGTTTATCCGGTGTTCTACCCACTAAATGAGAACTTTGTGAAATCACAAGGTGATAAGTTTGGTTTAGAGGCAAATACAACATTATATAACGGGCCATTCGTTATGAGTGATTGGAAACATGAACAAAGCTTCCAATTTAAGAAGAACCCATCATATTGGGATAACAAGACGGTTAAAATCGAAGAGATAAATTTCAATATTGTGAAAAATACATCGACTGATGTAAATTTATATGAGACAAATTCGATTGATCGTGCGGCTCTAACATCGGAATTTGTTGATAAATTTAGACAAACTCCAGAGTTCCAAACACGAAAAGAAGCTGGAGTTGCCTACTTAAGATTTAATCAAAATAATAAGTATTTGAGTAATAAAAACTTAAGAAAAGCAATTTCAATGTCCTTTGACCGTGATAACATTGCAAAAGTTATTTTAAACAACGGCGCAATCGGTGCTTACGGATTTGTTGGAAAAGATTTCGCTGAAGGTCCGAATAAAAAAGACTTCCGTGCTGAAAATGGAAATCTAGTTGAAACGGATTCAAAAGAAGCGAAAAAACTTTGGGAAACAGCAAAGAAAGAGCTTGGCACTGATAAAATTGAACTAGAATTCTTAAGCTTCGATAATGAAGATGCGAAAAAAATTGGCGAATTCTTAAAAGGTGAGATGGAAAAGAACTTACCTGGTTTAACGATCAAAATTAAACAGCAGCCATTCGCACAAAAAAATAAGTTAGAAGACTCTCAAGAATATGATATGGCGTTTGGTATTTGGGGTCCAGACTTCCCAGATCCAGTCTCATATTTAGATATGTTTGTTACGAATGGTTCACAAAATAAAACAGGATATTCTAATCCGAAATATGATGAGCTAATTCTAAAAGCAAAAACAGATACAAAAGATTTACAAGCTCGCTGGAACAACCTTTTAGAAGTAGAGAAAATATTAATTAAAGAGGATGCAGTTATTACTCCGATCTTCCAAAAAGGTTCAGCATATGTGGTAAAAGGTGCCGTAAAAGATATTATCCCAATTAACTATGGTGGTAGATTAACTTACAAATGGGCATCTGTTGAACAAAAATAATCTTTTTTCCATCGTTTACAAGGGTATATGCCTATGATGGGCATATGCTCTTATTTTAAAAAATAAAAGTAAGAATATTTTAAACTATCTTATTGCTTTTGAGAAAAACGGGGAGGTGCTTGACTATGGGACGTTATGTATTAAAACGTTTCGTGTACATGGCTTTGACATTATTTTTAATTACTACACTGACTTTCTTTTTGATGAAATTACTACCGGGTTCTCCGCTTAAAAACCAGGAGAAGCTATCACCGGCACAAAAAGAAATCATTCTTGAAAAATATGGATTAAATGATCCAGTACCAGTTCAATATGCACGTTACTTAGGTAACTTAGCGCAAGGTGATTTAGGGGTATCATTCCAATATGATAACCGCCCAGTAACAGACATGATTGTGGATCGCATTGGACCATCAGCACAACTTGGTTTACAAGCGATTATATTAGGAACATTTATCGGTTTACTTTTAGGAATTGTTGCGGCACTTCGTAATAATACGTGGGTCGATTATAGTGCAACAGTTATTTCGGTACTCGGGATGTCGGTACCATCGTTCGTATTCGCCGCATTACTACAATATTTCGTAGGGGTAAAACTTGGCTGGTTCCCAGTAGCGTTCTGGAAAGGACCAGAGTTTACAGTAATGCCTACAATTGCATTATCGATGGGAGTTATCGCAACAATCGCACGTTTCTCTCGTGCAGAATTAATTGAAGTTATGCAGTCTGATTATATTTTAACAGCGAAAGCAAAAGGAATTAGTCAAGGCGTTATCATTGTCAAACACGCACTTCGTAACGCGTTAATTCCAGTTGTAACAATTTTAGGACCAATGGTTGCTGCATTAATTACAGGAACACTTGTTATCGAGCAAATTTATGCTGTACCAGGACTTGGGGAACAGTTCGTTAAATCTATTACAGTGAATGACTATACAGTTATTATGGGAACTACAATTTTCTATAGTGCGATCTTCATCGTAGTTATTTTCATTGTCGATATTTTATACGGAATTATTGATCCTCGTATTCGTTTAGCGGGAGGGAAAAAATGATGAAAGATGTACAAAAATTATCTCCAGATTTATTTCAACAAGCCAATCAAAATAATGTTGATAATGAAGTCATTGCCCGTCCAAGCTTAACGTTTTGGCAAGATGTACGAAGACGCTTGTTCCAACATAAAGGCGCGATGTTGGGTTTAGTATTATTGAGCATTATTGTACTACTAGCAATTTTTGGACCGATGGTAAGTAAACATTCTTATAAAGAGCAGGATTTAGGTCGTGCGAAAATGCCACCGAAAATTCCAGTGATTGAAAATATTCATTGGTTACCATTTGACGGCACAGATCAATATGGTGTTGACCAATATGCAAAACGTGATATTAAAGAGTACTTCTGGTTTGGTACAGATGATCTTGGCCGTGACTTATGGACAAGAACATGGGAAGGTACACGCGTATCATTATATATCGCTCTTTTAGCAGCAGCAATTGACCTAGTAATTGGGGTTGCATACGGGGGTATTTCAGCATTCTACGGCGGTAGAGTAGATAATATTATGCAACGTATTATGGAGATTATTAATGGTATTCCATACTTAATCATCGTTATTTTAATGGTAATCATTATGGGATCTGGTATTTGGTCAATCACACTCGCAATGGCGATTACAGGTTGGATAGGGATGTCGCGGATTGTTCGTGGACAAATCTTAAAGTTAAAAAACCAAGAGTATGTATTAGCGTCTCGTACATTAGGTGCAACAAATACACAATTAATTGTGAAACACTTAATTCCAAACGTTATGGGACCAATTATCGTAATGACAATGTTTACAATTCCATCAGCGGTGTTTGGTGAGGCATTCTTAAGCTTCATCGGTTTAGGAATTCAGCCACCATTCGCATCACTTGGTTCTCTTGTAAATGATGGATATAAATCAATTCAAACGTATCCACACATGATGTTCATCCCTGCGGTTGTCATCAGTATGTTAATTCTAGCATTCAACTTAATGGCAGATGGATTACGCGATGCGTTAGATCCAAAAATGCGTAAGTAAACGAGGAGGGAGAAGTAAAAATGAAAACATTGTTAGAGGTAAAAGATTTACAAGTCTCCTTTGATACACATGCAGGTGAAGTACAAGCTGTACGCGGTGTTACTTTTGATTTAAAAAAAGGAGAGACATTAGCGATTGTAGGAGAATCTGGTTCTGGTAAATCAGTTACTTCTAAAGCGTTAATGGGATTAATTCCGAATCCTCCAGGACGTATTAAAAACGGTGAAATCGTATTTGAAGGTCGTGACTTAACGAAACTAACAGAAAAAGAAATGCAGCAAGTACGCGGTAAAGATATTGCGATGATTTTCCAAGATCCAATGACATCATTAAATCCAACGATGACTATTGGTAATCAGATTATGGAAGGTCTTATTAAACACCAAGGGATGAGTAAAGCAGATGCACGTAAAGTTGCGTTAGAATTAATCGACCTTGTAGGTATTCCGAATCCAGAAGCGCGCTTAAAACAATATCCTCACCAATTCTCAGGTGGTATGAGACAGCGTGTAGTTATTGCGATGGCGTTAGCTTGTAACCCGAAATTATTAATTGCCGATGAGCCGACAACAGCGCTAGACGTTACAATTCAGGCGCAAATTTTAGAACTTATGAAGGACATTCAGCAAAAAACAGAAGCAGCAATCATTTTCATTACGCATGACTTAGGTGTAGTGGCAAACGTTGCAGACCGAGTTGCGGTTATGTACGCTGGTAAAGTTGTTGAAATTGGAACTGTTGATGAAATTTTCTACAATCCAAAACATCCATACACATGGGGCTTAATCGCATCTATGCCAAGCTTAGATGGTGCAGAGGACGAGCTATATGCGATTCCAGGAACGCCTCCAGACTTATTAAAACCGCCAAAGGGTGATGCTTTTGCACCACGTAACCCGCAGGCATTGAAAATTGATTTTGAAATGGACCCACCTTTATTTAAAGTAAGTGATACACATTATGCGGCAACTTGGTTACTTCACGAGCAAGCTCCAGAAGTAAAACCACCGGCAGTCGTTGAAAAACGTATTCTTCAAATGAAAGCAGGTGAACAACATGACTAAACAACGTGAGAAATTAATTGAAGTAAAAAATGTAAAGCAGCACTTCGACGTGAGTGGTGGTGTTGTCAAAGCGGTCAATGATATTTCATTTGATATTTACCGCGGAGAAACATTTGGTCTTGTAGGAGAATCAGGTTGTGGTAAATCGACAACTGGAAGAACGATTATTCGTTTATATGATGCAACTGCCGGTGAAGTGTTGTTCGATGGTGAAAATGTACATGGGAAAAAATCACGCGCAGAACTTAAGAAGTTCAACCGTAAAATGCAAATGATTTTCCAAGATCCATATGCATCATTAAATCCTCGTATGGCAGTAGGGGATATTATCGCAGAAGGTATTGATATTCACGGACTAGCAAAAGGCAAAAAAGAGCGTATGGACCGTGTTCACGAGCTGTTAAATACAGTTGGTTTAAATAAAGAGCACGCGAACCGTTTCCCGCATGAATTCTCAGGCGGACAACGTCAACGTATCGGTATCGCTCGTGCGCTAGCTGTAGAACCTGAATTTATCATTGCTGATGAACCAATCTCAGCACTTGACGTATCGATTCAGGCACAAGTTGTAAACTTACTGAAACAGTTACAAAGAGAAAAAGGTTTAACATACTTATTCATCGCCCATGATTTATCAATGGTAAAATACATTAGTGATCGCATTGGTGTAATGTACCGTGGTCAAATCGTTGAATTGACAACAAGTGAAGAGTTATATGCGAATCCAATGCATCCATATACAAAATCACTACTATCTGCAATTCCACTTCCAGATCCAGATTATGAGCGCAATCGTAAACGTATCGTATACGATCCATCTCAACATCAATATGGTGAGGAAGCACCAACAATGCGTGAAATTCGCCCAGGACATTTTGTATTATGTTCTGAAGCAGAGTATAAGAAATATAAAGAAATCTATCAATAATAAAGTAGAGCCATTCTTCTATTACAGAAGGATGGCTCTATTTTTTATACTAATTAAACTTAATTTAGTATAAAGAGATTTTATCCAAGTTCTTTTTCTGTTTAAAGACAGCAAATTAAGAGTTTCCAAGAATGAAGAAAAGGCGACTGAAATCCAGCCGCCTTTTTCTTCATTTAGAAACAATTTTATTTTACTGCGCCTGAACAGAAACACTCTCATCTTGCTCATTTGGTTTAACAAGTGCATAATTTTCCCACGATCTACTTCTCCAGCGGAAGAACATAATAATTGCTCGCGTCCATTCGTCGATAGCAATCGCTAGCCAAATACCAACGAGCCCCATGTCTAAATGGAAGGCGAAAAAGTAACCGAGTGGTAAGCTCATTAACACCATGGAGAATGCGCCGATTAAAACAGGATATTTTGCATCGCCAGCTGCACGAAGTGAATTAATGATGACGATGTTCATCGTCCGTCCTGTTTCAAGTAGTACACTTAGTAAAAGAACGCTTGCCCCTAGAGCGATAATATGAGGATTATCTGTAAATAGTCCCATTAATTGTGTGCGGAATGTAACAACGAGCATGACCATAAATAAAGTTACGCCAATCGCCCATTGTACACTTTTCCATACGCGTGTGTAAGCTTCATCCTTTTCATTTCCGCCAACTAGGCGTCCAACGATAATAGCTGTTCCCATACCGATAGCAATGGCGAATAAATAAGTGAACATGGAAATGTTAGTAGCGTATTGTCTTGCAGCTAACGATTCCGTACCTAAGTATGTTGCGTAATATAAGAAGACAATTTGACAAGCTTGATACATGACTTGTTCGAATGCAGATGGAATGCCGATCTTTAAAATTTTGCCAACGTATTCTTTTGATAAAGTGAAGTAATATTGTAATTTCACACGGTATTCCATAACGCGGTACAGTAACCAGAAGAAAACGATAAGTGCGATTAACCGGCTCACAGCGGAAGAAATCGCGGCTCCTTGCACACCAAGTTCAGGGAAACCGAATTTCCCGAAAATAAGTACGTAGTTTCCGGCGATATGAATAATATTCATTCCAAGCGAAACAAACATTGCTTGCTTTGTAAAGCCGTGAACGCGGATAATTGCGGCTAATGAGTTAATAATAGCTTGAAGGAAAATAGCTCCTCCGACGATGGATAGATAGCTTTGTGCATACGTTAGTACATCGCCTTGTAAATTCATTGCCATCATCATATGTTTTGAAAATAAAAGAAAACCAGCGCTTATAATGAGTCCGACCACTAAATTTAATGTGACGGCTAATGCTGATATTTTTGATGCTTCCATAAAGCGTTTAGAACCGAGGTATTGGGATACAACGATAGCTGCACCATTCCCTATGACTTCTAGTACTAAAATCGCGATATGAAGGTATTGATTCGCTGCACCAACCCCAGATACAGCATCGTCTGATAATGCACTTAACATGAAAGTATCAGCGATCCCCATCAGCATAAAAAGAAAAACTTCTAGAAAAATAGGCCATGTTAATAAGAATAAACTTAATTTCTCTGTTGGCCCGTTTTTTGAGCGAATTGCTGTCATGTCCGTCCCCTCTTTACCGATATCTATTTTTAGCAAAGTGTATCGTAACACACTTTCATATCCTTTGCACTTATTTTAGCCTACATATTTTCAATATGAATAAACCTTCATTTTATGACAAAAAAGGAGGAATAATTATGCGTAAGATATTATAGAATATAAAATTTATTTTTCTCTGATAATTTAGAAAAGTATAAAAATGATCATTTTTAACACTTTAGTTCAATAAAAACGCAGTGTGAAACGTTTACAAAGGCACGTTGTGTTAACAGAAAATTTTAATAAAATAGAAATATAAATATACAAAGAATATATTTATGTGTATAATATGAATTATTAGAACATATATATATTTCTTTCTGTTTGAAAATGAAAGGGCTAACATTTTTTTTGGAGGGTGGAAGTATGAAAAAAAAGATACCAGTTTTTGTAGCATCAACAGTAGCAATGAGCATGATTTTAGGGGCATGTGGCTACCAAAAAGATGAACCGCAAGCGAACGCAAAAGGGGATAGCGGGAAAAGCGGTGCGAAGCAAGTTATTAACTTAATTGAAACACAAGAAATTCCAACGATGGACCCAGCGTTATCAGCTGATGCAGTTTCTTCAAAAGTAATGAACAATACGATGGAAGGCCTATACCGCCTTGGGAAAGACGATAAATTAGTTCCAGGTGTAGCGAAGGAATTCCAAAAGTCAGAAGACGGTAAAAAGTATACATTTAAATTACGTGAAAATGCAAAATGGTCAAATGGTGAACCTGTAACGGCGAAAGATTTCGTGTATGCATGGCAAAGAGCAATTAATCCAGATACAGCTGCGAAATCGGCGTACATTATGTACGATATAAAAAATGCTGAGAAAATTAATAAAAAAGAGATGAGTCCAGACCAATTAGGTGTAAAAGCGATTGATGATCATACACTAGAAGTAGAATTAGATAATTCTATTCCATATCTTGTTGATTTAATGGTCTATCCGATCTTCTATCCTGTTAATGAAAAGTATGTGAAAGAGCAAGGGACGAAGTTTGGTTTAGAAGCAAATACAACACTTTATAACGGACCATTTACATTAAGTGATTGGCAACATGAACGTAGCTTCAAAATGACAAAGAGCTCATCATATTGGGACAATAAAGAAGTGAAGCTTGAGGAAGTAAACTTTAATATTGTAAAAGATACGTCTACGCCAATTAATTTATATGAAACAAACGCAGTCGATCGAGCGACGTTATTAGCAGAGTTCATCGATAAATATAAAGGAAAACCAGATTTCAAAACGGTAGAAGATACATCTGTATTCTTCCTTCGCTTAAATCAAAAAGACCCAGCTTTAGCAAATAAAAATATTCGTAAAGCAATTTCTCTTGGTTTTGACCGTAAACCATTCGTTGATACATTATTAAATAACGGTTCTAAGCCAGCGACGGGATTAATTCCTGACAATTTCATTAAAGGACCGGATAAAAAAGATTTCCGTGTTGAAAATGGAGATATTGTAAAACCAAATGTAAAAGAAGCGAAAAAGTATTGGGAAGCTGGTAAAAAAGAGCTTGGTAAAAACGAAATTGAATTAGAGCTATTAAATGAAGACGTTGAATTATCGAAGAAAACTGGTGAATATTTAAAAGGTGAGTTAGAAAAGAATTTGCCAGGTTTAACAGTGAAAATTAAACAACAACCATTCGCGCAAAAACTAAAATTAGAAGATGCGGGCGACTTTGTAATGTCATTCTCTGGATGGAGTGCAGACTTCCCAGATCCAGTTACATATCTTGATATGTTCGTAACTGATGGGGCACAAAATAAAATGAAGTATTCTAATCCGAAGTACGATGAGATTATTATGAAAGCGAAGAAAGATGGAAGCGACGTAAATGCTCGTTGGAAAAACTTACTTGAAGCAGAAAAAATGTTACTTGATGACGCTGCGATTGTTCCAGTATATCAACGTGGTAGAGCATATTTACAAAGAGAAACAATTAAAGATATGTACAACCATAAATACGGCGGGGAAGTAAGCTTCAAATGGGCATCAGTAGGAAAATAACAAAAAAAAGCAGGTAATTACCTGCTTTTTTTAGTACGTACGTTTTTTATAAATGCCTTTTCCGCCAACTTGGTTCCAGCCAGATTGTACATCTAAACTTTTGTTAACAAACTTCATTTTTTCTTTCCCACCAAAGAGTTTTTCACCGATGCTATTTGTAATGACACCAATCAATGCTGTTATTCCGATGATGAGGGTAGCAACAATGATAAAATCAGTAAAAAAAGCGATCATATGCAAATTCCCCCTTTGTCTGTCTGTATTTTTATTGTATGAGATAAATGGTAAAAAAGAAAGAAATGTCAGAAAAATATTCGATTTACTTTAGAAAGCATATAGACATGAGCGGAGAGATTTGTTAAAATAAGAACAAATGTTCCTTTTTGTTTCTAACCTTTAGAGTCTTACATTTCTCAATTGTTTTGTTGGGAAAAGGTAAGAAAACGCTCTCTTTTTAATGGGGAAGATTATGAAACTGTAATTGTATATCAAGTGAAGAGTATTGTATAAAGTAAGTATCAAAAGGGTTGAAGACCGTTGTTAAAGGACAGTTTTACTGAGTATAATCATGTTGCATAGCAGTGGAGTACACGGAGAAATTTTCTCAACTAGCAGTAAATTCACTGTATATTTCTTGCAAAAACTATTGTATAATGATTATAGAAGTTACTTATTAAAAGTAATTATTGTTGCTTACATGAATTGCGATTTTTTACTTTGCTATAAGACAAGTTATCGCGAAAAATTGCGGAAGTTAGAAATTTAAACTGTAATTAGTACAGAATTTGTACTCTTTAAGGAGAGTGAGCTTTGTATGGTAACATTATATAGTTCTCCAAGCTGTACGTCTTGTAGAAAGGCGAAATTATGGCTAGAGGAAAATCATATTCCTTATACAGAACGTAATATTTTCTCAGATCCATTAACGATTGATGAGATTAAAGAGATTTTACGTATGACAGAAAGCGGAACGGATGAGATTATTTCTACTCGTTCAAAAGTTTTCCAAGAATTGAATGTGAACTTAGAGTCTTTACCACTTCAAGATTTATATAAGATGATTCGTGACTATCCAGGTATTTTACGTCGTCCAATTATGATTGACGAAAAACGCCTTCAAGTAGGTTACAACGAAGATGAAATCCGTCGTTTCTTACCACGTACAGTAAGAACGTTCCAATTACGTGAAGCACAGCGTCTTGTAAATTAATTATAATAATATGAAAACCTTCTACCTATTATAGAGTAGAAGGTTTTTTTTTACTGTTTAACATTACGTAATCGCACTTGTTGAACGATAAAGCCTATGCATAAAATGGTGAAAATGAACAAATAAGGGATACTTGTGGCAAAACTAGGATTATGATGAAAAAACGTTGCAAGTCTGTCTTCATGTGTAATCATTTTTCCTGCTGTATAGGCGAGAACTGCTGCTCCGCAATAAATGAGAAATGGAAAGCGTTCCATGAGTATTAAAATAAGTTTGCTTCCCCAAATGATAATCGGGATAGAAATGAATAAACCGATAATTACGAGTGAAAGTCTTCCGTGAGCTGCTCCTGCAATGGCAATAACATTGTCAAACCCCATAACGAGATCCGCGAATACAATTGTACGCACAGCTTGGAATAAAGTCGTTTTTCCTTTGATAGAAGAAAGATCGTTGTTATTATCAGTGAGTAAATTGACCGCAATTAATGTAAGTAAAATTCCGCCGGTGAGTTGTAAAAATGGGATATCAAGTAAATAGACAGCTAGTATCGTGAGGAGAATTCGTAGCACAATTGCTAACATAGTACCAATCAAAATGGCTTTATTTCGTTTTGCTTCAGGTAAATTTCGGCTAGCTAGTGCGATGACAATTGCGTTATCGCCACCTAGTACAACATCGATACCGACAATCATTAGTACAGATGTTAAAAACTCTAAGTCCATTCGTCTGCCTCCATTTATGATGTTTTAATAAGCGAAATATATGTATGTGGTGAAGAAAGTTTGTCTAGTTTTGATCCCGCGCTCCCAGGGACAAAATAATCACCTCTAATAGAAGTTTCACTTTATTACAGTGTACGAGGGAATATGGGAATGTATGTCCAAATTTTTTGCGAACAGTGAATTGGTATAATGGTATATTTATTCCGATTGGTGCGAGCTAATAATCAGTGGAGGATGAAAAAAATACTGATTATTGTTTCACTTTATGTAAAAAGTCGAATACAGATAGGTATATAACTATTTTTGTAAAATAAATCGATTTTATTTCCCTTCTGGAGAATCTTATCATAAAATGAGAGTACAAGAATCTATTGTTTTGTCATATGAGTGGGGAATCCCTTCATAACAATTCTAAGCAGGAAGGGAGCGTTGTATTTTGGATATTGAAAGAATTAATGACCATACGATGAAATTTTTTATTACGTACATTGATATAGAGGACAGAGGGTTTAATCGTGAAGAAATTTGGTATGATCGCGAACGAAGTGAAGAGCTCTTTTGGGAGATGATGGACGAAGCTCGTGATCATGATGATTTCTTTATCGATGGGCCGTTATGGATCCAAGTGCAAGCAGTCGATAAAGGGATTGAAGTACTTGTAACGAAAGCGGAGCTTTCAAAGGATGGACAAAAGCTGGAGCTACCAATAGGTGTAGACAAAATTATAGACATTCCTCTAGATGAAGGCATCGAATCATTATTCCAGCAAGAATTAGTGGAAGAGGTAGAAGAACAAGTAGGAACAAACTTTAATGAAGATGGTACGTTTGGCTTTTTAATTAAGTTTAATGATTTTGAAGATGTTATTTCATTAAGTCATCGTCTTATCTTTGAAGATATAAAAGATGAATTACATTCATTTGAGGACCGATATTATGTATATGTGGAATTCGATGAAGTGCTACATGATGAAGAAGAAATTGATCGTATTTTAAGTATTGTTTTAGAATATGGAGAAGAATCTACTTTAACGATTCACCGTGTAAGTGAGTATGGGAAACAGGTTGTGAAAGAGCGTGCGCTTGAGACAATTCGCAACAATTTCCCTCCTAAAATGTAGGCCGATTTCTATAGTATGAAATCGGCTTTTTTTATGAAGAATAGGAAGGCTTTCTTAGTAAGGAGGTAAGAGATGAAAAACACGTTAAAACTACTTTTCTTTTTTCTACTATTGTTCGCATTATTTGTTTCATTACGCATGTTTATTGATGTAGCATTTTATTCGGATGTCATTGGGATAAAGGATGTTTCTATTTTAGGTATTATTAGTATTTTATTTACGGTTTCCGCATTTTTAATTGGATGTGTTATTTTCTTAGAAAACCGCCATCCGTCTAAAACACTTACGTGGTTAATCGTACTAGGTATTTTTCCGGTGTTCGGTTTCTTTGCTTATCTTTTATTTGGACAAAATTTTCGTAGAAAAAGAATGTTCCAAAAGAAGGCATTACTCGATGAACAGGCGTTTTTACAATATAAGGGACACGAAGATTACGAAGAACGGATTTTACGAAATCATAAGCATCAAGAATTGTTATTTCGTTTAGCAGATCGACTAGGTGCTTTAAATATTTCATTTCAAACTGAAACGAGGACATTAACAAATGGAGACGAAACGTTTCAGGCAATTTTAGATGGGTTAAATCGAGCGAAACACCACATTCATATGGAGTATTACATTGTGCGTGATGACAAGCTCGGTACAGAAATTAAAGATATTTTAATAAAAAAATCAAAAGAAGGCGTTGTCGTTCGTTTTTTATACGACGCGGTTGGAAGCTTTAAATTATCAAATTCGTATATTGAAGAATTGAATGATGCAGGAGTAGAAATGATTCCATTTTTCCCTGTGCGCTTTCCAATTTTAAACGATAAAATTAATTATCGAAACCACCGAAAAATCGTTATTATAGATGGAAATGAAGGGTTTGTAGGTGGATTAAATATTGGTGATGAGTATTTAGGGAAGGATAAATATTTCGGTTTTTGGCGAGACACGCATTTATATTTACGCGGTGAAGCAGTTCAAAGTTTACAGCTAATTTTCCTTCAAGACTGGTTTTATATGACTGGTGAGGCGGTATTAGCACCTGAATATTTACAAGCGGAAGCAGTTGAGGGTGATCATTGGGGCGGAGTCCAACTTGTTGGAGGTGGACCGGATAATAAATGGGAAACAATTAAACATTTATATTTTGCAATGATTGCTTCAGCTAGGAAATCGATTTGGATTGCAACACCATACTTTATCCCAGATGATGATATTTTATCTGCATTAAAAGTAGCTGCACTTGCTGGTATTGATGTTCGTTTGTTAATGCCAAGTAAGCCAGATAAGCGGACTGTCTTTTATGCATCAAGATCGTACTTTCCGGAGTTATTAGATGCAGGAGTAAAAATATATGAATATGAAAAAGGTTTTCTTCATAGTAAAGTTGTCATCGTGGATTCTGATCTCGCATCAATTGGGACAGCTAATATGGATATGAGAAGTTTTCATTTAAACTTTGAAGTAAATGCCTTTTTATATGATACAGGTAGCATTCGAAAGCTCGTTCAAGATTTTAAAGACGATTTAGAAGAATCCAGTGAAATTCATGTTGACCGATTTCATAAGAGACGTCTTCATAGGCGGATTGTTGAATCGACGTATCGGTTATTATCACCTTTATTATAGAAAGAGATGTCCTAATTTAGGACATCTCTTTTTTTGAGAGGAATTTGTAGTAAATTGTAGAATACAAGAAGTTGAAAGGGTGTGATGGTGGATGTTTATTGCAAGGAGAGAAAACGGAGAGAAAATTCATCTATTATATAACCGGGATGAAGAACGTTTACGCGAAATGCGTAAACGAGAAAAATTCTTTTGTACAGCTTGCGGAAAAGAAGTGCAAATGAAATTAGGAACACAAAAGAGCTGGCATTTTGCTCATAAGAAAGTGGATTCATGTCTTACCTTTTATGAAGCAGAATCTATGTATCATATGCACGGTAAAGAATTGTTATATAGATGGCTGAAACGTCAAAATTTTCATGTGGATATAGAGCATTACCTTCCAAAAATCCAGCAAAGACCAGATGTTTTCGTAGAGAGAGCAGGTAGGGAAATTGCGATTGAATATCAATGCACCAATCTCTCCATAGAACAGCTTTCTAAACGAACATACTCGTATTGGCAAGCTGGTATACAGGTCATCTGGATCATTGGTGGAAATCAATTAAAAAAGCAATCTGCATATTGGATGAAATTTTCCTCACTTCTGGCTTTCTCCTTACAATCTTATCCTCAGCCATTTCTTATTTTCTTCTGTCCGAAACAAAAATCGTTTATGAAATGCGCATTTATCACTCCGTTTTCTACAAATGTATCTTTCTCACATACTATTTATTTACCAACTGATACGACTACTGTTGACATGCTCTTTTCCTCTGTTCCTTTCCAAAAAGAGGTATTAGGACAAGAATGGAAGAGAAAAAAGAACCATTTTCGGCAAAATGCTCTATCTATCTGGAATTATAATCATAAGTCACTACTCCGCCTCTTATATCAATATAAATGTACCCCAGCGAGCTTTCCTTCTGAAATCGGTGTTCCGCTCCCATCTGCGTTTGCTTTTCAAACAAATCCATTTACATGGCAAGCTTTTCTATACATGAAGTGTATAGGTGAGCTTGCGGTAGGGAATTGTATTTCCCTTCAATATGTGTGTAGTTATGTAAAAAAAAATACGAAAATGCGCTTACTTCCGTACTTTTCACGACATATATGGAAAGTAGCGGTTACTGAATATATGACTTTTTTATGTTTTGTAGGCGTGTTGCATAAAGTAGGGACTTATACGTACCGAAAAATGAGGAATATAGTTATGTTACAGGCGGAGGAGGAAGTTAGGAAATATGATGAGATTTGCCTAACTTATGCGCTATCTCTATTTGAGACAAAGTTCAACATGAGAGAAGAAAAAGGGGATATAATAAAGAATGAACGTGAAGGAATTACATAAGAAAAACAGAATTGTACTTAAGTAGAGATATTTAAAGGAGGGCTTACAGAATGTCTGAACAAAATAAAGCAAAAACATTACCAGATCGCAATGAGATTGAAGAAGCAAGCACATGGCGATTAGAAGATATTTTCCAAACAGATGCAGAATGGGAAAAAGAATTCCAAGCTATTAAAGAGCTATTGCCAAAGTTAACTGAATTTAAAGGGAAGCTTGGCGACTCTGCAGACAATTTGCTTGAGGCATTGCAATATGAAGATGAAATTTCAATGCGATTAGGTAAGCTATATACATATGCACATATGCGTTACGATCAAGATACAACAAACTCTGTGTATCAAGCACTGAATGATCGCGCAACAAATTTATACTCACAAGTATCTAGTAGCACAGCGTATATCGTACCTGAAATTTTATCTATTTCAGAAGATACATTGCAAACATTCTTACAAGAAAATCGAGAACTAAGTGTATATGAGCATGCAGTAGAAGAAATTACACGTCAACGCCCGCACGTATTATCTGAGGCAGAGGAAGCGTTATTAGCAGAAGCATCTGAAGTGATGAGTGCATCAAGTAATACATTCGGTATGTTGAATAATGCGGATTTGAAATTCCCATCTATTAAGGGTGAGGATGGAGAAGAGGTAGAAATAACACATGGCCGTTACATTCAGTTTTTAGAAAGTGATGATCGTCGTGTTCGCGAAGATGCATTCAAAGCTGTATTTGAAACGTATGGGAAATTTAAGAACACATTTGCAAGTACGTTAAGCGGGGCAGTGAAACGTAATAATTTCAATGCACGTATTCGTAAATATGACTCTGCTCGCCAAGCAGCATTAAGCAATAATAATATTCCTGAAGCAGTATACGATCAACTCGTTGAAACGGTAAATGACAACTTACATTTATTACACCGTTACATTGATATTCGTAAGCGTGCACTAGGACTTGATGAGCTTCATATGTACGATTTATATACACCACTTGTACAAGAAGTGAAAATGAATGTGAAGTATGAAGAAGCGCAAGACCTGTTATTAAAATCTTTAAACGTACTTGGTGATGAATATGTTGAAATTTTAAAAGAAGCATATGAAAATCGCTGGGTAGATGTGTACGAGAATAAAGGCAAACGAAGCGGAGCATATTCATCTGGTGCATACGGAACAAATCCGTATATTTTAATGAACTGGCATGATAATGTAAATAATTTATATACACTTGCTCATGAGTTTGGTCATTCGGTGCATAGTTATTACACAAGAAAGACACAGCCACACGTATACGGTGATTATTCAATCTTCGTTGCAGAGGTAGCATCAACTTGTAATGAAGCGCTTCTAAATGATTATTTATTAAAAACGACAGAAGATAAAAAAGAGCGTCTATATTTATTAAATCATTATTTAGAAGGATTCCGTGGTACTGTATTCCGTCAAACAATGTTTGCAGAGTTCGAGCATATCATTCATAAAAAAGTACAAGAAGGACATGCGGTTACGCCAGATATGTTAACGGAGATTTACTACGATTTAAATAAGAAATATTTCGGGGATGCTTTAGTAATCGATAAAGAAATCGGTTTAGAATGGTCTCGTATTCCGCACTTCTATTACAACTATTACGTATATCAATACGCAACAGGATTTAGTGCAGCGACAGCTTTATCTAAACAAATTTTAGAAGAAGGGCAACCAGCAGTAGAACGTTACATTAACGAATTCTTAAAAGCGGGAAGCTCCGATTATCCAATTGAAGTGTTGAAAAAAGCAGGAGTTGATATGGCATCTCCTGAACCAGTGAAAGAGGCACTTCAAGTATTTGAAGAGAAATTAAATGAATTAGAAGCGTTATTATTTGAAGAAAAGTAATGAGAAAAGACGAGGGGTTTTATCCTCGTCTTTTTTGTTTGAAAATGTATTTTGTCGATATTTGTCGATAAAATAAGGAGGGTTTCCTTACTTTTTCTAAATTAGAAGGCAGTTTTACAGTTGATTTTTGTAATTAAAATCCTTTAAATCGTTTTCTATAGTTGAAATAAGAGACAGCGATGACGATAACTCCGAATAAAAGAGGAAAGGCAATAATTTTAGGGAAAGCTTGTAATAGAGAGAGGATATACAAGAAAAAAGAAACAATAACACATAGAAAGATAAGAAAAATATGAGATTTTTTCATAAGGAAACCTCCTAAATTGCTTTTTTTATAGCTTATTCAAGAATGAAAACGTTTAGAATGTGACAAAAATGTGAAATTCGACAAAAGGGGTTGTCATTTGGCGTCGAATCTTGTAATATAATAAGCGTGAACGAATTCACATACAAACATATACCCCTTTGTTTGAACGTGAAAATTTCTCCCATCCCCTTTAATATTTTTATAAGCCGTAAAGAAAAAGACCTGGTGTTTACACCAGGTCTTTTTCTTTTGCTATCCATTTCCAATAACGCTCGCACTTCACTTCAATCATTTGTACTTTTCGTTTTAGTTGTAATTTTTTTAGTTCGCGCTCTATTTCTTGCTGAGGGCAGTCATATATAAATGAGATTTCCTTTGAAGAAATAAATTGTGTTGCTTCTAGTAATACTTCTAAAGGAGGTAATGGTTCTGGTTCAATTTCGCATTTTACCAGTTCTTTTAATAGCTGTACGTATACATCATAGGAATAAATCCCTGTGATTTTAATACCTTCCTCATCTGAATTTGCATGAAAAAATAGGAGGGAAGGTATTTCTGTAATATGCATCTCATTTGTGAATTTTAGGTCGCATTGGAAAGCTTTTTTTGCGCTAACTGAGTGTAGGTCTTTTTTAAATTCCTCTACATCAATGCCACTATCTTTAGCACATGTAAGCAATAATTCACAGTCAGGGTTTGATACATTTTCAAGAAAAATGTATTCTTGGAGTTTTCGCAAAAACTTCGAACCTGCTTTTCGGCCTTGCAACTCCGCCGCCTTAATTGCCATCGAAACTAAATACGGTGTTGACGACGCCTCTTGCATATGTACTTTTCCATCACATGAAAAACCTTGTAAACTAGTTGTCTTTTCCCACACAAATCGAATATTAGCAGGTTTATTCCATTTGTGTGAGGAAGCGTTTGCCCCGTCCACTTTTCCTGTTACTATATGACGAATAGAGAAGTATTTCCCATACTCAAGCCATAGTTTAATAATAAATGGCTCGATATCCCAGCAATCTTTACAAAGTGGATCAATAAATAAATATGCTTCTACAGATTTATGCTCGCATGTGGAAGGAGAAGGCATATTTATATGCTTTGCTTCCTGCTTATCCATTACACTTCACCTGTTTCATTTGGAGTATTGACCATATGTTGAGCAGTTAATGCTAAACGTTCAAAAACAAACTCTCTTATATGACCGTGCACTCCTGTATCATCCATTGCTTGCTCCATACATGACAGCCAAGCTTCTGCGCGTTTTGGAGTAATCTCAAACGGAAGATGGCGTGCTCTTAGCATAGGATGCCCATGTTCTTCAGTGTATAAATTAGGACCACCTAAATATTGTGTTAAAAATTGTTTCTGCTTCCTAGCAGTTTCTGTTAAATCATCCGGGAAGATCGGAGATAAGTCAGGGTGTTCACTGACATAGGAATAAAATGTATCCACTAATGTTGCAATGCATTGTTCACCGCCGATTGCTTCAAATGGTGTCATCGGTTGCTTGCTCATCCTTTATAAACCCCTTTTTCCATGAAATGTATGTCTATTGTAGCAATGGAATGTTATGAAGAGCAACTAAACAGCCTTCATAACATTCTTTGCTTATTCTATATGTTGCTAATAAATCTTTTACTTTTCAAAAAGGTGAAACATAGCCACCAGTAAATCACTTCTGCACTGATGGAAATTTTACTTTAGCGCTCTTCGTTTTGTTTGGCAAGGAAAAAGCGTTTTACTTTGTTGTTTGTATGACGAACTGGTACGTTATGTTGCTTTAATAACCTTATAAATGCTGCTTTACCGGTCTTTTCATCTTGCACTTCGTATTCAATTTCATAATCATCGTGATTGTAATAGAAACTATGATCAAAGACAAGCGTTCCGCCTTCAAATAATATTTCAGCTCTTTCTGTTGTTAAACTACCCATATAAGTTAAAGAGGAAACGGGAATTTGTAATTTGTGTAGCTGATCCATTACAGTTCCTTGAATGATTGTGTTTGTTTCCATCATAAGTTGTGCTTCTTTTTCTGTTACAGACTGATGAGTTTCTAATAAACCAATTTCAGCAGGTTGTTTTAATGTTAATGTATAAGTTCCATCTTTATGACGAATACGAAGTGCAGAGCCCGTATCTTTTAAAGAGAAGTGAGGCGTTTCAAAGTAGTGATTTACTTGTTTTGTAAATGCTTCAATAGAAAAAGATTTGCATAATGTTTGGAATTCTTTCTCTGTAACCATATTTTTAAATTCAATTTCAATTTCTTGTGTCATTGTATGCGCTCCTTTTGAAAAATAATTCTTTCCACATTATCGCTTTTTCGCAAATTTGGTTCAATGTTTTATTTGTTTGCGTCCATGTTATGATACAATAATACTGTTAAGTAAGACAGGAAGTTGAGATGGAGGAGTTCGAGTATGCAAAATAAAATTCAAGTTAAGAGCGTAGAAACGAGAGAGAATGCGCTTATTTTTTGTGCGGAAAATACTGAAATAGAGGTAAAGGAGTTAAGTGCGCGTAATCACGTACTTGTAGACTCAGACAATTTATCATTTTTATATATCTTAGAAAATGAATCATCTTTCATTTATGTAAGTATTCCGCATACATGCTGGGAAGCAGTGCATGAAGCGATGAATAAAGATACAGCGATGTTTATTCGCGTGAATGATGTTGAAATAGAATTAGAAGGATTAAAAGAAGAAGTAGAATATTTAGTTGAAAATATTGAAGGTAATGCAAATTACGGAGAAGAACTAGTAACTGCTGTAGAAAAAGTGTTTCTATAAGCAAATGGATTGATTTTGGTGGTGGTTGAAATGAATCGTAATTGGGAAGAATTTTTAGCACCGTATCACCAAGCGGTGGCGGAGCTGAAAGTGAAACTAAAAGGAATGCGTACTCAATTTGCAATGTTAACGGAGCATTCTCCAATTGAGTTTGTAACAGGAAGGGTAAAGTCGGTTGCAAGTATTATTGATAAAGCGGAGAAGAGAAATGTACCGCTAGACCGAATTAGAGAAGATATGCAGGACATCGCGGGCCTTCGAATGATGTGTCAATTCGTAGATGAGATTAAGCCTGTTGTAGAATATCTTCGAAAACGAAATGATTTTGACATTGTAGAAGAACGTGATTATGTAACGCAAAAGAAAGATAGCGGCTATCGCTCTTACCACGTTGTCATTAGTTATCCTGTTCAAACGATACAGGGGGAGAAAAAAGTGTTAGTTGAAATTCAAATTCGCACGTTAGCAATGAATTTTTGGGCAACGATTGAGCATTCTTTAAATTACAAATATAGTGGACGTTTTCCTGAAGATATTAAAATACGCTTACAACGTGCAGCGGAAGCGGCGTTTTTATTAGATGAAGAAATGTCTTCCATTCGTCTTGAAATTCAAGAAGCGCAAAAGGTCTTTTCACGAAAGCAGGAAACGAAAGATTCTGAATCATAAACTAAAGGGTGTTGGGCGATGAAATTTACAATTATGTCAAAGGGAGATCAATCATCAGATACACTAGCAAGTACGATGAAAGAATACTTGTTAGATTTTGGGTTTACAATGGATGAAAAGGAACCTGATATTGTAATTTCTGTTGGGGGAGATGGAACGCTTTTATATGCATTCCATCGTTACTATAATCGATTAGATGAAACCGCATTTGTTGGTGTACATACAGGGCATTTAGGTTTCTATGCAGATTGGTTACCGACGGAAGTAGAGAAGTTGGTGATTGCAATCGCTAAAACACCGTTCCAAGTGGTTGAATATCCACTTTTAGAAGTGATTATTCGCTATGTGAATGGTAGTAAAGAGTCGCAGTATTTGGCGATGAATGAAGCGACTGTAAAAAGTGCAGAAGGTACATTAGTAACAGAAGTGGAAATACGCGGAGAGTATTTCGAAACGTTTCGCGGAGATGGTCTTTGTATTTCTACTCCTTCAGGAAGTACCGCGTATAATAAGGCGCTTGGCGGAGCAATTATTCACCCTTCTATTGAAGCGATTCAAATTGCAGAAATGGCATCTATCAACAATCGTGTATTTCGTACGGTAGGTTCGCCGCTCGTACTGCCGAAGCATCATACATGCGTTTTAAAGCCCGCTGCAGGAATGAACATGCAAATTACCGTGGATCATTTGACGATGGTTCATCAAGATGTGAAATCAATTCAGTATCGCGTTGCAAACGAGAAAGTACGATTTGTTCGTTTCCGTCCGTTCCCATTCTGGAAACGTGTTCGTGACTCGTTTGTTGCAGATAAATAGAGAGGGTTTATATATTTGAACAGATTTACATTGAAATGGGATATAGGGCTGGCTGAAGAGGGAACTTTAGTTAGAGAATTTTTGAAAACAAAAGGGATTTCGAAAGCTGCTTTAACGGATATAAAGTTCCGCGGGGGAGCAATTGAAGTAAACGGTCAACACACAAGTGTTCGTCACAAGTTACAAGCTGGTGAAGAGTTACAAATCTTTTTTCCAGTGGAGGAAAGAAGTGAAGGGATGGAAGTGGAAGAGATCCCTTTATGTATCGTATATGAAGATGATGCGGTTCTTGTTATAAATAAAGAAGCAAATATGTCGACGATTCCGTCTAGGGAGCACCCGTCAGGAAGTATTGCAAACGCTCTTTTATATCATTATGATAAACAAAATCTTGCAAGTACGGTGCACATTGTGACGAGGTTAGACCGTGATACTTCAGGGCTTATGTTAATTGCGAAAAATAGATTCGTTCACCACCTTTTATCGAAGCAGCATCAACAAAAAGGGGTGAAACGAACGTATGAGGCAATCGTTCATGGGACTATTTTAGAAGAAGTAGGAACGATTGACGCGCCAATCGGACGAAAAGCGGATAGTATTATCGAGCGAACTATTTGTGAAGATGGTCAAAGAGCTGTTACTCATTTTAGAGTGATGGAGAGTTCTTCCGATAAGACGCATGTAGCGCTTGAGCTCGAGACGGGAAGAACACATCAAATTCGTGTACATATGACATATATAGGACATCCGCTACTTGGGGATGATCTATACGGTGGCCGAAGAGATGTGATAAAACGTCAAGCGCTGCATAGTACATCTTTGACGTTTTATCACCCTATCTTAGAAAAGGGAATGACTTTTACCGTAAGTATCCCAGAGGATATGCAATACGCTTTACATAACAATTAAAAGGGAACAAAATTCTTATCATAAAAAGAATTTTGTTCCCTTTTTTTAGCGAAATAATATTAAAATTTGATTTTCACCAGTACGTTTTATAACGAAAAAGCCACTTTCAGCTTTTGTGGCAATGCCGTCATCATTTGGACGACAATATCCGTGTGCTTCGCAAGTGCCGTCATCACGTACTAACATTTGTCCAATTAATCCGACAGGAAGCCACTCAGTACGGTCTCTTCTTGATATATACTTACAAGCTGGATCCCATTCTGTATTTAAAAGGGGTTGTATTTCTTGTTTGTTAGTACGTGTATATTGACGTTTTCCGAAGCTGTCTGTTTCATAGCGTTTTTGCCAACTTAAAGCACCGCTATTTCCTATGAGAGCAGGAGTAGCGCTGGATATGCCTAATATGAATGTATCATTTGAAGTAGCTTTTCGAATTTTTTCTTCGCTACTAAATGTAATGAAATAGCCGATATCAATAGGGCTATGATCTGCTGCCTCAAACATTTGTGCAAAATCAGTACCACCTGCATTGTAAGAAGCACCATCGATATACATTTCTCCGTTATGGGCAAGCCATTTGGCACCTATATTATAATCAGTGTCATTTGTCCCATTTGCGATAAACCAGGAATAAGCTTCTTCTGCTGTACCAAATTTCCCCATAATATGGCTGCCTGCAAAATTAGCTGTTGATGTATGATTTCCTTCCGCATGAGATGAGAATCCGTTAGCGATAGTTGCGGTTCCTTCTGCATGTGCTGCTTCGCCCAAAGCAATTGCATGTTTTCCTTCTGCATGAGAATAAGAGCCGCCTGCTGTCGTTTCACTTCCTTCGCTATGCGAACTATGTCCAGTTGCCTTTGTTTTTGTCCCTTCTGCATGAGAAAAGGGACCCGTTGCATGTGTAAGAAGCCCTTCTGCATGTGAAGCGATTCCATCAGCTTTAGAGTGAAGTCCTTCTTTATATGCGTGACGAGCTCCTTTGTTATTTTCTTTTTTTATAGGTGTAGGTACAGGAGCCTGAATAGGCGCGGATCTTTCTATTTGTACATCGTTGCCCGAGATTAATGCTTCTTTTATTTTTTTTACTTGATTTATAATAGTAGCTGGAATTTCTGGTTGTACTTTTTCCTTGATTGCTGCAGGAATGTTTTCTTCTATATTTTCTTGTATCTTTTCCGAATTAAGCACAGGTTCATCATTATTAGAAGCGAGCTTCTTTTTTTGTTTTGCTTTTATTTTCCTGCTATCTATAATTCGCCTCATAACTGCATTTTCTAAAGAGATATATTTTTCTCTCGGTTTGCTTTTTTTTGATGACTCTTGTTCTTCTATTTCTTCTATAGCTGCAGCTCGAATACTGCACCAGTTGTTAATTCCATACATGGGATGGTATAAAGGGTGGAATTTTCTTTTTTGTTTAGAAGATTTTTTCTTCATTCCGTCACCTCCTGCGACAGTATATGCCGTGCAATTAAAAAAAGATGCACTTTATTGCATCTTTTTTTAATTGCTTTATCTAGTTTTAGTGTGGAATATGTCTAGAAAACACCATGATCCTCTGCAAATCGTGAATTGTATTAAGTAGAGGTATTTATCCCGATTGGTGCGGGCTAATAATCAGTGGGGGATGAACAAAACTCCCACTGATTAAAGTTTCACTTTATGAAATTGGGCGGAACTTTTCAGGGACAAAAGGTAGGGAAGAAGGGACAGAAACGGTCTCCAACTCAGGGTAACGTAGTCCAGTTAGTTTACCACCAAATACAGCACCAGTATCAATATTGACTGTATGATTCACAAAGCGGGGTTCATTGACAGGTGTATGTCCATAAACAATCCATGTTTCACCCTTATACTCTTTCGCCCAATCTCGGCGGACAGGTGAGCCGTCAGGGTGTTTTTCGCCTGTAATATCACCATATAATACAAAGGTTTGTACTTTTTTATCTTGTCTTCCTATGTAATCTTGCCGAATACCAGCGTGACAGACGGTTAATTTTTTTTCATCCAGTATGTGATATAGCGGTGATTGTTCGTAAAGAGTAATGAATTTTTCTTTTATTATTTGTTGCTTATTAGAAGGCAATGCTTCATATTCTGCAACAGTTGTTTCGAGCCCATGAGCGATTGTAACATTACGTCCAAGGAAGAAACGATACAGTTTATTACAGTGATTCCCTGGAGCATAATAAGCATCTTTTCTATTTATTACGAGCTCCCATACAATTTCAATCATCCGTAATGAATGAGGACCTCGGTCTGTAATATCACCAACGAATGCAAGCCTTCGTTTTGCGTTATGAATTGGGATACCACTATCCCAGCTATACCCTAGTTTCGTTGTTAAATCTTGAAACTCTTGGAAGCATCCGTGAATATCACCTATAATGTCATATTTCATATTTAAACCTCCAGCTCATTTTTTCATTAGTATATCTAAAATGGACATAGAAAAAAACCATACCGTTTTTCGATATGGTTCATTTAAACATAAAGATTTTAGTTCTTGAGCGTACGTTTAAAATAAATCCAATAGCAACCATATATGTGAGCAGTGAACTCCCGCCGTAGCTCATAAGCGGTAACGTTATTCCTGTAATAGGGAGTAAACCAATTGTCATCCCAATATTTTGGAATACTTGGAACGTAAACATTCCAATTGTACCAGCGCAAATATAACTACCGAAAGGTTCATTGCTTTCTAAAGCGATATGGATCATTCGGTAAATGAGTAAGAAAAAAAATGAAATAATAACACTTGCTCCTAAAAAACCGAATTGTTCAGCGATATTTGTAAAAATAAAATCTGTATGTGGCTCTGGAAAATATACTTGTCTATTTTCCCATCCTTTTCCTTGCATTTCTCCTGATCCAGTAGCTAAAAATGCTTGTCTTAATTGGTATCCTTGTGCGTCATATTCATAAGGTGCAAGCCAACCATAGAAGCGATTTAATTGATATTCTTTTAGAATGTGCTCTTTAAAGAACTCTGTATGCGTGAAATAAATATATGTTAAGGTAGAGCCTATGGCGAAAATACCGGAGGTTAATCCGAGGATAAAGCGCCAACGTATACCAGAAACTAAAACCATTGTTGCAAGCATCGCTGAAATGACCATTGTGTTTCCTAAATCAGGTTCTTTTGCGATTAGAAGTAGTGGAGGTAAACTAGCTGCAAATATTTTTAAAAGTAAAATGAAATCTTCACGAGTTGTCCGAAAAAGGTATTTTTCATTATGATTCGCTATAATTCGTCCAACGACGATAATCAAAAATAATTTCATAATTTCAGAAGGCTGAAAGTTTCCGATGCCTGGAAGTCTGTACCACGCGGTAGCCCCTTTAATTGTAACGGCGCCAGGAACTTGAAGTTCTAGGCCAATTAGAAGTATGAGTGCAAAGCTATATAAATACCAAGCAATTTGTTTATAGCGATCGAAATCAATAACCATAATAACACCAATGGCGATAAATCCAATGGCATACCATTGGATTTGTTTTAATACAAAATTTACGTTTTGTAAAAATGGTGGTAAAGAAGCTTGTGCACTTGCGATAGCAAAGCAGCTAACAATCCCAATGGCAAATAAAATGAATATTAATATGTAGTCTATTTGATATTGAGTGTTCGGATCTTTCACTGTATGAATTCCTTTCTACTGCTCTCTATATTAGTGGGTTTTAGTTGGTGCATCACATAATTTAAAAAGAATGTATGAACTATACGCATTATTCACGTAAAGCTCACACATTTTATGTTCGCAGAATAGACTAATGATGTAGCTCTTTTATAATTATGTCCAAACAATGGGAAAGACGTACATGTGCATCTGGAATGAGGTTTGGTAGCTGGCTATAATATTCTAAGGAACCTTTACACCATTTATAAGCGCTAATTAGACCTAGTCTATAATCTGTATTATCTTGTAAAAATCCGTATTCTTTTGAAGTTATAACGAGGTGCGTAAAATCCTCAGATCCTTCAAGGAGCTTGCTGTGTATTTGTTGCCCAGTATGGTAGCGAAATTGGCTTAAAGGTTCGGATATGTATACTGCGTCTCCTTTAGAAAGTAAGGAAATCCATGATGCCATATCGACACTACAAGAATAGTGCCTTCCTTTTAGCGTGCCGAAAGGTTCAGTGAGTAACTGTTTTCTAAACAGAATAGTTGTAGGCTCACCGATAATGTTATGTCCACCTTTTAACATCCAGTCGCCTAAAAATATTCCGTTTAATTGAATGTCTTCGCTATATAATCTTTGTGTTGGATGAGCATCTCCAATTAAATTCCCGTGATCATCAATACGTACTCGATAAGAAGTTATAAGAGCGAGATTTTTATTTGTGTCTTGCTCAAAATAAGCCATCATTTTTTGTATTTTATGATTATAAAACACATCATCGTCCATTAAAAAATTTATATACTCCCCATTAGATTTCTCTAAGAGCATAAGATCGTTATGAAATTGTCCTAAAGTAGTGGTATTTCGAATGTATGTTATGTTTTTATAATTAGGTAAATACTGTTCATTTATTAAGATTTCTGTTTCATCATTTGTACTATCGTCTCCTATAATAATTTCAATGTTTGGGTAAGTTTGTGCTAATGCACTTTCTAGAGCAATTTTGAAATAATGTGGTCGATTATAAGTGGGAATAAGGATGGAAACGAGAGGTAACTTTTTTTTATTATTCATACGAAACTACCTTTCAGAAGCTTTTTTTGTAAGAACGATATCTTGATAACTTGTATACTCATTTCTGCCGCACCATAAACCATAATGCGGTTTATTAATTACCTCTAAGCCATGTTTATTTAATAAGATGCGGATATCTTTTTCAGGATAGGCAACTGCGAAATTAGGAATATCTTTATTCACAACATAACAATTTTCAATTTGATGATAAAAACCTAATGTACTTAGCCCTGAATTTAAGTAATAGGATGATTCAGGGGTAATGAGAAAGAAGGTAATAAAACATCTCCCATCTTTTTTTAGAACACGTACAATCTCAGATACGTAATGTTCTAATTCTTTCGGAAGGAGATGGGTAAATACAGAAGTTAAAAAAATAAAATCGAATGAATCGTCTTCATATGGAAATTTGTATTGAGAAGCATCTTCTTTTCCTTCTGGGTTGTAGAATTGATTATATATATCAACGTGTTCAAAATGGAAATTGCTACGGGTAGTTGAAATATTATTTTTGCACCATGTAATGCCATCTTTAAATAAATCAAATCCATAATAAGCCCCATCATCGCTTAAGTAATTCATTAATGGAACCGCCATTCGACCGACACCACAACCTACATCTAACACTGTTTCATTGGATTTTAAACTACCAATTTGAATAAAATGCTTTATGAATTCTTTTCCAACCTTGTGAAAGTCGCCACCTACATATTGGACGAGTTCGGGAGGTGGGATTAATGCGATTTTTTTTTCAAGCTCGCTCATAATGTCACTCCTTCCTTGTAGTAAATAGGGAACCAACATTTTTAACATGCAGCTAACATTTTAGAGTGGGAGGGGAAATGATATTAGAACTGTTGCGATATGTAAAAAGCTCCCTAGAACAACTGGAAATAGTAATGGGAGCTTTTGTTTTTATTTATCATGCTATTGGCGAAGGCTAATAATTAGTGTGAGATGGAGAAACTCTAACTGAATAAAGTTTCGCCCTATTCTTTTCGCCAATAAACCCCGAATACATCAATTTTAGTAATAGGAGCTTTTAAGTTTCTTTGATTTCTAAAGTCTGTCACGGCCTCTGCACAAGCTGGTAGTCCATAGTCATCAATAATAATATAGCCGCCCTTAGAAACTTTATCGTATAAGTTCACGAGACCATCCATTGTGGATTCATACATATCACCGTCAAGGCGTGCAATTGCAATTTTTTCTATTGGTGCTGTTGGTAAAGTATCTTTAAACCAGCCTTTTAAAAATTTTACTTGATCATTTAATAAATCATATTTTCTAAAATTCTCTTGTACTTGTTCTAAAGAAACGCGTAAGTAATCGAAAGAGTGTAAATAATCTCCGTAATCTTTCGGATATTGTTCTAAATTCGGTGTTGGCAAACCTTCAAATGAATCTGCAACCCACACATTACGATTAGTAATGTTATTTGCCTGTAAAAAACCATTCATAAAAATGCATGATCCCCCGCGCCACACACCTGTTTCAATAAAATCACCTTCTATATTTTCACGGACAACTGTTTCTAATGCTTCATGTAATTGATTCATGCGTTTCCGGCCAATCATACTGTGTGCTGCTCTTGGCCAATCCATTCCACCTTGACGTTCGCTTTTTGACACACTTGGTTTAACAATTTTTAAGTTATGGTTTTCAGCATATTGCTTAATGAATAAAGGGAGTGGTACGGTAACTGGTTCGAATGGAAGTCCCTTAGAAATATGTAATGAAGCAGGTAAATATGGCTCATACTCTAGCCATATTTCAAATAAAATTGTTTTCTTTAACAACTCGAGATAAAGCTGAACAGCAAATTTATTTTCCATATTTGTGCCTCCTGCAAAATGTCATACAACAATATGATTATGTAGATAGTGAAAGTTTCATGCTTGAATTCATAATTGAAAAAGCAGTAAAACTAATATCAGTTTTACTGCTAAGTAAAAAATTAAGCGATTTTTTCAATAATAATGGATGCACTTGTACCAAGAGCTAGAGATAATCCAAGTCCTGTAACAACAGCTTCAACCATTGATGGCGTTATTGTAATTTGTGTAATTGCCTGGATAACGAGAGGCGCTCCAAGTGAGATTAAACTTGTTCCAGCGCCAGGTATATTACCGCCGTTCACTTGAATTGCAAGGCTACCTAATATACTTACTGCTGCAGTATATGCGATAACAGTAATTTTATAGAATCCAGTTTCACTTATGATGAAAGTATCAGCGTCTAATTGAGAAATTGCTGTACCAAACTGAGATCCAACCGTGTTAAACGGTACAGGATCATTAATTCCAAGAGCTAAAGAAACTGTAGCAGAGTTAAATGCATACAATCCTGCTGGAAGTCCTAATCCAGATGGCCCAGTAGGCCCAGTCGGCCCAGTCGGTCCAGTCGGTCCAGTCGGTCCAGTCGCACCAGTCGCACCAGTGTCTCCAGTAGGCCCAGTCGGTCCAGTAGCGCCAGTGTCTCCAGTAGGCCCAGTCGGTCCAGTAGCGCCAGTGTCTCCAGTAGGCCCAGTCGGTCCAGTAGCGCCAGTGTCTCCAGTAGGCCCAGTCGGTCCAGTAGCGCCAGTGTCTCCAGTAGGCCCAGTCGGTCCAGTAGCGCCAGTGTCTCCAGTAGGCCCAGTCGGTCCAGTAGGTCCAGTCGGTCCAGTAGGCCCAGTCGGTCCAGTCGGTCCAGTAGGCCCAGTCGGTCCAGTAGGCCCAGTCGGTCCAGTAGGCCCAGTCGGTACGGTAGGTCCAGTCGGTCCAGTCGGTCCAGTCGGCCCAGTAGGCCCGGTTGGAAGTGTAAACGGTGGTATTGGTGGTAAAGTTGGACCTACAAGATTAGGATCAAATGCACTAGCTGATAAGAATTCATCAGGATTTAAGCCATCTGAATAATTATTATTTGACATAAATTCACCTCCATAAAGCTTTCATTATATAGTAGATGCAAAATCGCAAGAAAATGACACGGACATTTGAATTATTAAAAAGAAATCTTAAATAGCTTGAACAAGTTAAAAAAATGGAAAGTTTATTGTATGTATAACATATGATTGAGTTGGAAGAGGGTGATTATGTTGAACAAGCAAGGAATTACAATTAGTCTATGTATGATTGTTCGCGATGAGGAAAATACAATAGATCGATGTTTGGACGCAGTAGAAAAAATTGTTGATGAAATTATTGTAGTTGATACAGGATCCACTGATCGAACGAAGGAAATTGTAGCAAAATACACTTCTAACATACACGATTTTCCGTGGATTGATGATTTTGCGGCAGCTAGAAATTTTGCGTTTTCAAAAGCAACGCAAGAATATATATTATGGTTAGATGCGGATGATGTGTTATTAGAGGAAGCTCAAGAATCACTGAAAACATTAAAACGAGAGTTAGATGGTAAAGTTGACGCTGTTTCTATGCCTTATTATCTTGTAATGGATTCTAATGGGAAACCTTTATATTGCACAAGAAGATATCGACTTGTAAAGCGTGAAAAACAATTTCAATGGTTTGGAAAGGTGCATGAGTATTTAGCTGTTTCTGGTGAGATTTACAATAGTAATGTCGCCATTACACATAAAAAAGAAAAAGAAATAACGAATCGTAATTTAAAAATTTTTCAGAATGCTGTAGCAGCTGGAGAAGAATTAAGCCCGAGAGATTTATTTTATTACGGTAATGAATCTATGGATAATCAAAAATACGACGATGCGGTTCTTCTGTATGAAACATTTCTTAATCAAGAGGAAGGATGGCATGAAGAGAAAATTTATGCATGTGGTAAGTTAGGAGATTGTTATGCGAAGTTAGGAGACTGGGAGAAGGCAGTTGAAACTTGTACGAAGTCGTTTCGTTATGGTATTCCTAGAGGAGAGAATTGTACAAGAATAGGATATATATATATGGAACAACAAAAGTATAATGAAGCGATATTTTGGTTTAAGCTAGCAACTGAAGTGCCGCTAGCAGAGGATAGTCCTTTTCACAGTCCGGCTAGTTATACGTGGATTCCATATTTACAAATGTGTATTTGTTATAGCAGATTAGGAGATCAAGATAAAGCTTATTATTATAATGAATTGGCAGCTTCTTATGTTCCGAATAATGCTGCGATTGAATATAACCGTAAATATTTTAGAGGCATCTATGATAAACAATATAAAATGTAATTTGTTCTATTTTTAGGAAATGACTTGTCGCTATTCTAATGATAGTAGAATGGCTATATATTAGAGTATCGGTAATGCAACCAATAGAGATGGCATCCTTTGTAGAATATCTTTTGTTTATATTTCAAATTCAATTTGCATAAGGAGTGTGTGAAATGAATCGGGAGAAAAGTTCTTTATACGAAGAAAAATCTGAACATTATTATAATGCGATAAATCCTAATTTATTCAAGCATATAAAAAAGGAATGGCAAGAGGTTCTTGATATTGGTTGCTCGAGCGGTGCATTAGGAGCGGCTATAAAAGAAAATGGAGCACGTGTATCAGGAATTGAGGCGTTCCCAGAGGCTGCCGAAAAAGCGAAAGAAAAACTAGATCATGTTATTTTAGGTGATATAGAAACAATGGATCTTCCTTATGAGAAGGAACAATTTGATTGTGTCATATTCGGGGATGTATTAGAGCATTTATTTGATCCGTGGGCTGTCATAAAGAAAGTAAAGCCATATATAAAAGAAAATGGTGTGATTTTAGCTAGCATACCAAACGTTGCGCACATTTCAGTATTAGCTCCCTTACTCGCTGGAAATTGGACGTATACAGAATATGGCTTATTAGATAAAACGCATATTCGTTTCTTTACTTTTAATGAAATGCTAAGAATGTTTTTAAAAGCAGGATATTCTATTAGTAAAGTAGATCGTGTATATGTTGATCATAAAATATATGAGCCACTTATTGAAGAGTTATATGGAATTTGTAAAAAGTATCGTCTTGGAAGTGGCTTCATGGCTGAGACAGTTGTATTTCAATATATTATTGAAGCAGAAAAATCACAATTATGAGCGCTGCAGAAAAAACAATACTATTTGTTACATGTATAAATGATCGGAAATTGTATGCACAATGTGCGCGACATATATTGAAATTGGCAGTACCTCCTGGGTATACTATACAATTTATGCCGATTCGAAATGCAAAAAGTATGACGAGCGGATACAATCAAGCCATTTCACATCCAGCGAAGTATAAAGTGTATTTACACCAAGATGTCTTTATTATAAATGGAGCCTTTCTATACGGATTAATTCAATTATTTGAGGAGCATGAACATCTTGGGATGATTGGGATGGTTGGATCCCAATATGTTCCTCCAAATGGTGTATGGAACGAAGGGCGTGGGATTGTCGGGAAAGTCATTGGTTATATGAACGATTTGTTTTATATGGCAAGTTTAGAGCAACCATTTCATGAATCCAAAACGTTTATTCCTGTGGAATGTATTGACGGTTTATTGATGGCGACACAATATGATATTCCGTGGCGAGAGGACTTATTTGATGGGTTTGATTTTTATGATGTATCCCAATCTTTTGAATTTAAAAAAGCTGGGTATACAGTCGGTGTCCCTGTGCAGCGTGATGCTTGGTGTATTCATTATCATTTCGATGTAAATATGACGAACTATGAAAAGTATAGAAAAGTATTTGTAGAGAACTATATGTCAGATGTGAATAAGGAAGAATAGAGGGCTACAAAATGAAAGATCATACAATATTAGTCGTTGTTTGTGTAAATAATGAAGAGCTTTTCGAGCGATGCGAAAGGCAAATAAGAAACATTGTTGTTCCCCCTGGCTATGTAGTGCAAATTTTTCCGATACGAGATGCGAAAAGTATGGCAAGTGCGTACAATCGAGCACTTTCATATCCGGCGAAATATAAAGTATATATACATCAAGATACTTACCTTATTAATCGTGATATGTTTTGTACCCTCATTTCTCTTTTTAAAGAAAATGAAAAGCTTGGTTTAATTGGAGTAGCTGGTGCTCAGTTTTTACCGAGTAACGGGATATGGTGGGAAGGGAAAAATTTAGTAGGGAAAGTGATTGAGTACAGAAGACAGAATTATCAATTATTAAATTTGGATCAGGGGTTTTATGGAAATCAATCTTTTATGTCAGTGCAAGCAATCGATGGTTTACTCATGGCAACGCAGTATGATATTCCGTGGCGAGAGGATTTGTTTCAAGGATTCCATTTCTATGATGTGTCACAGTCTTTAGAATTTCAAAAGGCTGGATATTTAATTGGTATCCCTAATCAAGCAAATCTATGGTGTATTCATTACAACGGAGATGAGTTTGATGCGGATACATATGAGAAATACCGGGAAATTTTTGTGGAACATTATAAAGAGGTGCTATCTCCATCATAAGGGAGAGATGAAGGATGAAAGGGATTATTTTAGCAGGCGGGACAGGATCGAGATTATATCCAATAACGAAAGTAACGAATAAACATTTACTTCCCGTTGGGCGGTATCCGATGATTTATCATGCGGTATATAAGCTGAAGCGATGCGGGATTACAGATATTATGATTATTACAGGTAAAGAGCATATGGGAGATGTTGTGAGCTTTCTAGGAAGTGGTCAAGAGTTTGGTGTATCCTTTACGTATCGTGTGCAGGATAAGGCGGGTGGGATTGCGCAGGCGCTAGGACTTTGTGAAGATTTCGTAGGAAATGATCGGATGGTAGTTATATTAGGAGATAATATCTTTTCAGATGATATTTGCCCGTATGTTAAAGAGTTTGCAAGTCAAAAAGAAGGGGCTAAAGTGCTGCTTCAATCTGTAGAAGATCCCGAGCGATTTGGTGTAGCGCATATTAAAGGCCGAAAAATAATTGAAATTGAAGAAAAGCCGAATGAGCCGAAAAGTTCTTATGCTGTTACGGGAATTTATTTGTATGATTCGAAAGTCTTTTCTTATATAAAAGAATTAAAACCTTCCGCAAGAGGGGAACTTGAAATTACAGATATAAATAATTGGTATTTAAAACGAGGAGTACTTACTTATAATGAAATGAGTGGCTGGTGGACTGATGCGGGAACGCATGCTTCTCTTCAAAGAGCGAATACGTTAGCGCGGGATATAAACTTTGGGAAACAGTTTAATGGAGAATAGGTGAAAATATGAAAGTTGTAGAAACAAATTTTACCGATGCGAAATTGTTAGAACCGAGATTGTTTGAAGACGAGCGAGGTTTTTTTACTGAAAGTTATAATAAGAAGATGCTAGAATCGTTAGGGATTACGCATTCATTTCTGCAAGATAACGTATCTTATTCAGCGCATTCGGGGACGATTCGAGGGCTACACTTTCAAAAAAATCCGAAAGCACAAACGAAACTCATTCAAGTTATGCAAGGTGCAATATATGATGTTATCGTTGATTTGCGAAAAGATTCACCTACATTTAAAAAGTGGAGAGGTTATATTTTAAGTGCGGATAATCATAGGCAATTATTAGTGCCGAAAGGATTTGCTCATGGTTTTTGTACACTTGTACCTCATACAATTGTTATGTATAAAGTAGATGAGTATTATAGTGCTGATCACGATTCCGGTTTGCTTTGGGAAGATAAAGAATTATCAATTCCATGGCCGGTAACAAATCCTATCTTGTCCGATAAGGATCGAATATTACCATTACTTCAGGAATATGAAGATAGTTTTTAAGTAGGAGAGTTGTTTATGAATATATTAGTTACAGGTGGAGCTGGATTTATTGGAAGTAATTTCATTCACTATATGTTAAAAAACTATGAAACATATAAAATCATTAATTACGATGCATTAACATATAGCGGGAATTTAAATAATGTAAAGTCTATTCAAGAAAATCCTAACTACTCATTTGTAAAAGGGAAAATCCAAAATGGAGAGCTGCTGGAACATGTTGTTAAGGTATGTGACGTGCAAGTAATTGTAAATTTCGCAGCTGAATCACATGTGGATCGTAGTATTGAAAACCCAATTCCTTTTTATGATACGAATGTAATAGGTACAGTCACGCTGTTGGAGTTAGTGAAAAAATATTCACATATTAAACTCGTGCAAGTATCAACAGATGAAGTATACGGTTCTTTAGGGAAAACAGGAAAGTTTACCGAGGAAACCCCGCTAGCTCCTAATAGTCCATATTCTTCAAGTAAAGCGAGTAGCGACATGATAGCCTTATCTTATTATGAAACGTATCAATTACCGGTTATTATAACGCGTTGTTCTAATAACTACGGACCGTACCAATATCCTGAGAAATTAATTCCGTTAATGGTTACGAATGCTCTTGAAGGAAAGAAACTACCATTATATGGTGATGGATTGAATGTAAGGGATTGGCTGCATGTAACGGATCATTGTAGTGCAATTGACACCGTTTTGCATAAGGGATGTGTAGGAGAGGTGTATAATATCGGCGGAAATAACGAAAAAACAAATGTAGATGTTGTGGAACAAATTATAAAACTTTTAGGAAAAACGAAAAAAGATATTGAATTTGTAACAGACCGTTTAGGTCACGACCGTCGCTATGCGATTGATGCACAAAAAATGAAGAATGAGTTTGAATGGGAACCGAAGTATACGTTCGAACAAGGATTAAAAGAAACGGTGGAATGGTATAAAAACAATGTGGACTGGTGGAAACCACTAAAAGAAAAGTAAGGGGCATGTAGATGAAAGAACGGATTATCATAACGGGAGCGAACGGTCAGCTAGGGAAGCAACTACAAGAAGAGTTGAATTCTGAGGAATATGACATATATCCATTTGATAAAAAGTTATTAGATGTAACAAATATATCCCGAATTAAGCAAGTGGTACAAGAAATAAAGCCACATACAATTGTTCATTGTGCAGCGTATACGAAGGTAGATGGTGCTGAGAAAGAACAGGATCTTGCTTACTTAATAAATGCGATTGGAGCTCGAAATGTAGCGGTTGCTTCACAATTAGTAGGGGCTAAGTTAGTGTATGTCAGTACCGATTATGTATTTCCAGGTGACAAACCGGATGGCTATCATGAATTTCATAATCCAGCACCGATAAATATATATGGAGCTTCTAAATTTGCAGGAGAGCAGTTCGTAAAAGAGTTACATAATAAATATTTTATAGTTCGTACATCGTGGTTGTATGGTAAGTATGGAAATAATTTTGTGAAAACGATGCTACGATTAGGAAAAGAGAGAGAAAACATATCTGTTGTAGCTGATCAAGTTGGTTCTCCTACGTACGTGGCGGATTTAATTACTGTGATTAATAAGCTCATTCATACATCCTTATACGGTACGTATCACGTATCAAATCGCGGTTCATGTTCTTGGTTTGAATTTGCTCAAAAAATATTTTCGCATACAAAAATAAGAGTGAATGTGTTACCTGTGTCGACTGAGGAATTTGGATCGGCGGCAGTGAGACCGAAATATTCGATCTTTCAGCATAAAATGCTACAATTAAATGGTTTTTTACAAATGCCTACTTGGGAAGAAGGATTAGAAAGGTTTTTTATAGAAACAAAAAGTCATTAACAAATTTATGTTAGTGACTTTTTTGTTTGCCTTTAAGAGGTTTTATGGTACTATAATTATAGTATCAGGTACTAATAACAAGTATAAGTATTTCTGGGAGGATATATCATGGAACTATTACAAGGGAAAACATTTGTTGTTATGGGCGTTGCGAACCAAAGAAGTATTGCATGGGGAATTGCTCGCTCTTTGCATAATGCAGGTGCAAAATTAATATTCACATATGCAGGAGAGCGTTTAGAAAGAAATGTTCGTGAACTAGCGGAAACATTAGAAGGACAAGAATCACTTGTATTACCTTGTGATGTAACGAATGATGAAGAACTTACAGCTTGCTTTGAAACTATTAAGCAAGAAGTTGGTACAATTCACGGTGTTGCACACTGTATTGCTTTTGCAAATCGTGATGATTTAAAAGGCGAATTTGTAGATACTTCTCGCGATGGATTTTTACTTGCACAAAATATTAGTGCATTCTCTTTAACAGCTGTAGCAAGAGAAGCGAAGAAAGTGATGACAGAAGGCGGAAATATTTTAACTTTAACATACCTTGGCGGTGAGCGCGTTGTGAAAAACTATAACGTTATGGGTGTTGCGAAAGCTTCATTAGAAGCTAGCGTGAAATATTTAGCGAACGATTTAGGACAACATGGTATTCGCGTTAACGCTATTTCTGCAGGACCAATTCGTACGTTATCTGCGAAAGGTGTAGGCGACTTTAACTCAATCTTAAAAGAAATTGAGGAGCGCGCACCACTTCGTCGTGCGACGACTCCAGAAGAAGTTGGAGATACAGCAGTATTCTTATTCAGTGATTTAGCACGCGGAGTAACAGGTGAAAACATTCATGTTGATTCAGGATATCATATTTTAGGATAAATATAATAGGAATTAAAGTTTAAAAAGGACAGTCTCTAAACGTTGAGACTGTCCTTTTTAATTGTTCCCAGAAAGAACGATTTTTAACGAAAGTTCTAGCCACGTTATGAATATAACTATAATAGTACACGATTTATCCAGCTACGTATGGAAGTGGGAGGGACGAGTGTGAAGAATAAAAATAAAAGTTCAACAGTTGGAAAACCGTTGTTATATATTGCACAAGTAAATTTAGAACTCGCTGCACCGAAAATAAAAAGAATTATTTTAACGAATTTCGAAGATGAGGATCAAAAAGAGCAAAGTAATAGAAATGAAAGTATTGTAAGTAGTGCTGTGGAAGAAGTGGTAGAACAAGAGAAACAAGAACCACGAGAGGAGCCTCAAGTGGAGGTGGAAGAAAAAGTAGAGGAAGAGCAAGAGCAAGTGAGAACGGTCCCTTACAATAAATCCTTTAAGGATATGAATAATGAAGAAAAAATTCATTTTTTATTAAATCGTCCTCATTACATTCCGAAAGTAAGATGTAGAATAAGAACGACGACCGTCTCATATATAGGATCGATTATATCTTACCGTAATGGCATTGTATCCATTATGCCACCAAATAGTATGAGAGATATTCGATTATCTATAGAAGACATCAAATCGATTGATATGGCCGGCTTTTAAATATGTAAAGGTGGTAGAAAGCTTCTACCACCCCAATAGTTTTTTAGTTTACTTAACTATAGAAACGTCGCGTAAGCACTGAATAGCACAGAAGCAGCTTAAATCAACAGTAATGCAAGTAGATGTCGAGATTAATCTTGCATTTGGTATAGCTAAAAACGTACAAATTGGATCGTCAGCAGGTGGTACAGGAGACCCATCACCTAATACTACAGTTAACACACGTAGGACAGCACAGCTATCGTCATCTACGCTTTCTACACGGAAAATTGGAGATTGGCAGCTAGTAAGGCTTGAAGATGGTGCAAATGCTTCAAATGGCGTTCCAGCTTTTGTGTATAAAATAAAAGGGCGTGTATTTGCTACTGCTGCAGTATTGTGTGCTCCTAAAAATGGAATTTCACAACCAGAACCGCATGTTGAACTAGAGCAATCTTGTAGTTCATTGATGAATTTTACGACGTCAACTACGCAGTGAGAAGAGCTATGGTGTTTATTTTCGTTACAACTCATTAATGTCACTCCTTATCTTCTTGTTTGTATTTACATTAATAAGATATTGGAGTGGGGGAGATTTGGTCACAATCTTAAGACCTTTTTTTTTAAATAGGCTAAAGAGGATAGGGAAGGTGGAATTATGTTATTTACAAGCTGGCTTTTATTTTTTATTTTTGCGCTAGCTGCATTTAGGTTAACTCGTCTTATTGTTTATGATAAAATTACAGCTTTTTTGCGAAGACCGTTTATTGATGAGTTAGAGATTACAGAGCCTGATGGAAGTGTATCGACTTTTACAAAGGTGAAAGGGAAAGGATTAAGAAAGTGGATTGGAGAATTATTAAGCTGCTATTGGTGTACAGGTGTGTGGGTTAGTGCTTTTTTATTAGTTTTATATAAATGGATTCCTATTGTTGCAGAGCCTGTACTAGCATTATTAGCCATTGCAGGTGCAGCAGCGATCATTGAAACAATTACAGGATATTTTATGGGAGAATAATAAAGTGAAAATTTAATCAGTGTGGGGCATCCCCCGCTAATTATCAGCCCTCACCAATCGGGATAAATCTTCACGATGTTAGAAAAAGCGGAGTTTAAGAGGATGCGGGAACGGAAATAAAGAGTTGTTCATATAGTAAATAGACAGAATTGACAGTAGAGGAGATGTTTGCTGTGAGCAATAATCCAAGGCAAAATTCATATGATCTACAGCAGTGGTATAACATACAGCAACAGCAACAAGCACACCAACAGGCATATCAAGAACAGTTACAGCAACAAGGCTTTGTGAAAAAAAAGGGATGCAACTGTGGGAAAAAGAAGAATACAATAAAACAATATGAAGAATGAAACACTCATGTTACGGTGAGTGTTTTTTATTGTAAAAATAAAAAGCGGTATTTCAATTAAGAAATACCGCTTTTTACTAGCTAATTTGTGCAACTGTTAATGCTGCAGCACGGATGTCTACAGTTCCAAGCAGTTCAACTGGTACAATTTGAATTAAGTCACCAGGGTTTAAGTTAATAAGAATAACACCACTGGATACGTCTACTTCACCAGTACCAATAACGTTAGAGCGAACCGCTGTACCTGATCCAGGAATAATGTTAGCTGGTGTACCTAATGATAAGAAGAAACGACCAGCTTCTGGTGCAGTAGGAACGTTATCAAGACTAATCGTTAATGTATAACTGATTTGATAAATACCAGCTACTTGAATTCGAATACCGTCTCCGACACTTACTGTATTATTTATTACAGGAACAGTAATATTTGGGTTTGGACTTACGCTAGGTAATAGTAGTGGTGTGAATAGTGAAGCGAACTGAGGTGCAGAAGCGTTGAAAGCAAAACCGAAGGCAGGTAGTGTACTAGCTGGTTTCGCCTCACAATCAATGTTATTAAATTCGCAATCAGAAGAGAACATGTTTTTCACTCCTTTATCTGTTTCTACTTTTAGTTAATGAAAAGGACAGGTTCTATGTTCTAGACAAGTTCCCAATTTTATAAAAAATACATAATAATACCTTTTAAGCATGGATTGGGTGGCAGAATCATCTGCCACCCAATCCATGCTTAAATTAGTATTCAGTTTTATATAGAAACATCGCGTAAGCATTGAATAGCGCAGAAGCAACTTAAATCAACAGTAATACAAGAGGAGGTTGATACTAATCTTGCATTTGGTACAGCTAAAAATGTACAGATTGGATCGTCAGCAGGTGGTACAGGAGAACCATCACCTAAAACTACAGTTAATACACGCAATACAGCACAGTCATCATCATCTATACTCTCTACACGGAAAATTGGAGATTGGCAGCTAGTAAGGCTTGCAGATGGTGCAAATGCTTCAAAAGGTGTTCCAGCTTTTGTGTATAAAATAAAAGGACGTGTATTCGCTACTGATGCAGTGTTATGTGCTCCTAAAAATGGAACTTCGCAACCAGATCCACATGTTGTGGTTGCACATTCTTGTAGTTCATGTATAAAACGAACGACATTAGATACACAGTTGAAATCACAATCATGGTGTTGATGATCTTCATTACAATTGCAGCTCATTATGTTCACTCCTTATCGTGAGTTCTGACATACACTATTACAATATGAACGGGATATGGTTGATATTACGTTAATTCTCAGGATAGAAACAGGGAATTTATATAGAGGGGATGTACATATCGTGATATGGAAAAAGACACCCATTATTTAATGGATGTCTTTTCAGGTAAATCTTTTTGCGTAGTGTATAGAAAACGAGATATATCTAGTTTCTTTCCTCTGAAAAATTGCGGGGAGGAAATGTAAAGTTCTTCTTTTGCGCGTGTAATGGCGACATAGAGTAATCGTCGTTCTTCTTCTAATGCTTCAGAAGTCTCCGTCACACGGTCATTTGCATCTTTTAAAGAAGAAGTATGCGGCAATATACCATCGCTTGCTCCGAGTAAAAAGACGCATGGAAACTCAAGGCCTTTCGCGTTATGAATTGACATAAGCGATACAGCATCTTTTTGCGGCATTGTTTTTAATGCTTCCATTTCTTTTTGACCTTGAATGGCCTCGTTAATAAATTGTAAGTAAGCTGGAATATCCGTAAAGCGAGTTGCTGATTCCATTAATTCTTCTAACATTTCTTCTTGTATGTCCTTATGCATCGTAAAGGAAGAACGATCATTACTTTGTAAGTACTCTAAATACTTTCCTTTACCATGAATAATTTCTTTCAATGCTTTTTTCGGTTCAAGTTCTTTTATAAACTTAATAAAATCGATTCGCTCATTTACTTTTTTAACTTGAAAAGGTTTCAAGCTTGGGTTTAGTAATAGAAAATGAAGAAGAGAAGGGAAACGGCCCTCACCATATTTCCATTGTTCACGTTCAATAAATGAAATGCACTCATCACGGCCAATATACATTGTTGGTAATATATTTGAAAGTGATTCGAGGCGGAACGGTTCAAGCACGAGTCGTAAGTGATCTAATACGGGCCTAATTAAAGAATGTTCGTAGAACGATTGGCTCGCTCCATGTTTAATAAATGGAATCTTATGAATTGTAAGCTGATCAAGTAAAGAACGGCTTACAGAATGTGTACGATATAATAAACAAAAATCTTTATAATTTCGTTCACCACTATCTACTTTTTCCTGAATGAGTTGCAAAATTTGATTTGCTTCATCAAGAGTTGTCACAGGTCGTGCATAAAAAGGCTGTATGCCATCGTTACGAACAGAATATAGCTCTTTATCAAAACGTTCTTGATTGAGCTTAATAACTTCATTTCCAAGTCCTACGATAAATGGATTAGATCGATAATTCGTATTAAGTGCGATAATCGTAGTATTATCAAATTCCTTTGGAAAAGATAAAATAATTTGGTGACTTGCCCCTCGCCAGCCGTAAATCGCTTGATCGTCATCACCTGCGATAAATAAATTATTTCTCGGCGTGGCTAACAATTTTACAATTTCATATTGTGCATACGACGTATCTTGAAACTCATCTACTTCAATGTAATGAAAACGCTCTTGTAATTGAGTAAGCAGGGGAGCGTTATTTTCTAACATATAATACATTTCTAATAAGATGTCGTCAAAATCGATATAATTGTGTCGTTGTTTTACCTCTTCGAAACGTTCGTATACTTCTTTGAACTCTTGTTCAACCGGTGTTTTCGCTTTTACATCTTTCGGACGATTCAAGTTGTTTTTCTCAAGTGAAATCATAGCGAGTATCGTTTCGGCATCATAATCGTCTTTTAAGCGCAATTCTTTCAAAATTTTCTTTATCATAATTTGTTTATGTTTTTCATTTGCTAAAATTTGCTGATTATATCCTTGACTACGAAGCAATTTTAAAAAGACAGAGTGGAATGTACCAGCAACGACATAGCTACTTGCGGCATGATTCATACCAGGTAAATTCGCTACACGGCTTCGAATTTCTTCAGCTGCTTTTTGTGTAAACGTCAGCAGTAAAATATTTCGCGGATGGACATGTTTTACATTAACTAAATAACCAACGCGAGTTGTTAAAACAGATGTTTTACCACTTCCAGCACCAGCTAGTGTAAGGACAGGTCCTTCTGTCGTTTGCACTGCTTCTAACTGTTTTTCATTTAAATAAACACCTTGCTGTTCTAAAGCGCGGAAATACGCCGCATCTGCATCTTCTTCCATAATTAAATGGGTAGATGTTTTCGGAATATGATACGCCGCTTGCGGAATGCCAGCGTGTGTTAACGGTTTTTGTGAAAATTTTTCTTGTGTCATATATTCACCTTCAAAACTATAGCATCAACATTTAACTTTAGCGGAAGAAAAAGAAAATAGCAATGTAAAAAACAGGAGGGGCTACCTCCTGCTACAAAATTACCCCGCTATTTGCGGGCAGTAAAACTCCCATCTCAAAATTCAGGTTGGAGATCAACTGCCCGTAAACGCCCGATTGGTGAAGGCTAATAATCAGTGGGGGAGGAACAAAACCCCCACTGATTAAAGTTTCACTTTATAATTCTTTTATCATTACGACGTGCGGGATATTTGCTTCCATAAACACATCAGAAGCCGTCACGTATCCTAGCTTTTTATAGAAAAATTCAGCATGCGTTTGAGCATGGAGTTTCAATTTCGGTAGAGACTCTTCCTTCGCATACGCTTCAAGTGCATCCATAATGATTTTACCAATGCCTTTTTTACGATGTGAAGCTAGTACGCAAATGCGCTCCATTTTTCCTATTCCATCAACGATGCGGAAGCGACCAGCACCAACTGGAACATCATTATCATATATAACAACGTGTGTTGAAATCTCTTCAAACTCATCATACTCTTCTTCTGCAGAAACCTGTTGTTCATTTACAAATACTTGCTTACGTACAGAGAATGCATCTCTTAGTTGTTCGTCCGTTTGTACGATTTGTGCGTGCAAATTAGTTGTTCTCCTTTCCAAGGTGGAATGTTTCATGTACAGTCCACGTTCCATTTTCTAATTGGTATAGAAGGTGGAAACGATCGATTGGTTGCTCATAATAGAAATCTTTCATACGTAATCGACCTAATACATCAGCGTGCTCTGCGTCTGATAAGTCTTGACCGATTGTTAAATGAGGTACGAAAGAGTACTCGCGCTCTTGTGTAAAGAAACCATTATGCATTTCTTCATTTAAGAAAGTAAGTTCAGGTGTTTTTTCTACTTTAAAATAAAGAACATTATTAACAGGTGCGAATGAACCGACTTTCCCAACATGAAGGGTGAAAGGGTTCGTTTTATTTGCGATTGTATGTAACTCATTCACAATCGATTCTAATTGTTCATCTTGCGTCTCAAAGGGTGTTTTCAATGTAATATGTGGCGGAACTAATGCGTAATGCGGATCATAACGTTTACGTAATCCGTTCGCTTTATCTTGAATCATTTTTGATGGAAAAATTACAATTCCTAATTTCATGTTCCAATTCCTCCCTTTGCAAGTCTAGTTAGATTTTGAGAATAAATCTCTTTATCTATTATATCAAATTATTCTGAATACCGCTCTCTATTATTTCATTGATAGAATATGAGAAAATGCTTTTGGTAAATCTGCTTGCCAATATTTCCATGTGTGATTCCCTTCAAACTCTTCATAATGCGTGATGAAATTTCTATCTGTAAGTAGTTTATTTAACTCGCGATTTGGTTCTACGAAATCAGATACTTGTCCGTCTGTACGCTTGACAGCTGTTTCTTCGGTCCCAATTACGTGATAAAGATCTAGCGCCCCCGGATTTTTGAAATCTTTTGCTAAGTTCATGACTGTTTCATCAACAAATGGTGATTGCATAACGACCTTACCAAATGTATGCGGATACATAAGTGCGGTCATGAAGGAAACTGTACCGCCGAGAGAATCTCCAATTAAAACGCGTCCTTTACCCATTTGATACGTTGGATAATTTGCATCAATATATGGAGCAAGCTCATGAGCAAGGAAGCGAATGTAAGCAGCATTCTTTACATCATTTGGGAAATATTTTTCCTTACGATCGTGTACATTTTTATATGGAATACCGACAATAATTGTGCGGTCAATTTCTTCAGTTTCGCGAAGGCGCTCAATTACACGGTGCGCTTTACCGAGCTGAAAATAATCTCTACCATCTTGTGCAATAACAACCGTATGCTTATGGAGAGGTGTGTAATTTACTGGTAAATAAACAAGAAGTGTAAGCTCCTCTTGAAGTGATGTACTAAAAAATGAAATTTCTTCAATTCTCCCTATTGTTTGATTCATGTATATCCCCCTAAATAAAAATTTACTGTAATGATTGTAAGAGCGACGCTTGTAGTGAAAAGGAAAGAAATAATCACTAATAGGTGCCTTAATTTCTATTTTACCATAATGGTACGAAGAATCTAAAAAATTAGTATTTAAGTTGTGAAAGAAAACGGATATAATGAAGTGGGATTTTTTACAGGTGAGAGGGGAGACAGGATTTGAAACAAGAAAGATCAATCGCACTACCACTAGCAATTTCCATTATAGCAATTTCATTCGCAGCTGTTTTTGCAAAGATGTCCTCAGCACCATCTTCCGTTTTAAGTATGTATCGATTATGGATTATCGTACTTATTATGCTGCCGATCGTTTGGAAAAAACGGGAAGAGTTTAGTAGGATTCAAATGAAAGATTGGGGATTTTTAATTGGATCTGGTTTCTTTTTAGCGCTTCATTTTCTTTTATGGTTTGAATCCTTAAAGCATACGACAGTTGCTAGTTCGACGATTATTTTAGCACTTCAACCGATCGTATCTTTAGTGGGAGGTTTTTTCTTATTTAAAGAAAGAACAACCTATTCAGCAATTGCGACGATGGGAATTGCGATACTAGGCGTAATGTGTATTGGCTGGGGAGATTTAGGGCTAAGTGAGCAAGCAATTTATGGGGATATATTATCCTTTTTAAGTGTAATAGCAGTTGTCGGTTATTTATTTATCGGACAAACGACAGTAAAGAAAGTATCTCATTGGATTTATAGTTTCACTGTATTTGCCTTCGCTGGTATATTTATAGCGATTTATAACGTTATACTTCAAGTGCCATTTACAGGCTATACGAAATGGGATTGGAGTATTTTTCTTTTACTTGCGATTGTACCGACAGTGTCACACGTCATTAATAATTGGTTATTAAATTACGTAAATGCAACAACGATTTCAATGAGCATTTTAGGAGAACCAGTTGGGGCATCTATACTAGCGTTCTTCTTACTTGGAGAAAAATTAAATGCAATGCAAATTATCGGTAGCATGCTCGTATTGTTTGGTGTATCTGTTTTCTTACTACAGCAACAAAAGCGAACAGCAAAAAATGTGGTGAACGAACCGGTGTATACACAGGAATTATAACGAGCCTATTCTAATATACGAAAAGAGAAGTTATTGGTAACTTCTCTTTTTTTGTTCTATGCAGAAAATAAAACAAATCAATAGGAGGAATCCCCTCCATATAGCATGAAAAAAGATAATATATAGTGGAGTTACATCATACGTTTCTCATACAAATATAGAGGGGGAAGGAGAGACCAAATGAAAGAGATTTTAATGAAATACATGACAAATCTTACAACATTAAGTGAAGAACAGCAGCGCATGATCGTAGAAGAATTACAAATTGAAGAGTATAAAAAAGGAACAGTGCTCCTAGGGCAAGGAGATGTTCTGTCTAAATGTTATTTTGTATTAAAAGGATGCGTGAGGCAACATTGTATAGATGAATCTGGAAAAGAAGTTACATCAAATTTTTATACAGAAGAACAAGCAATCGCAAATTTCAATCATCATAAACAAGATAAATTATCCCCACATACGTTAACGTGCCTAGAAGATTGTCTAGTTGTAGTTGGCGATCTGTATAGTGAAAAGGACATGTATAAGAAATATTCACAGTTAGAAGAAATGACGCGCCAAATGATTGAATACAATTTTGGTGAAGTACAAGAAGAACTTACATTATTTATTACATCGACACCAGAAGAGCGCTACAAATCATTATTACAAAAACGACCGCATTTAATCGATCGTGTTCCTCAATATCAATTGGCAAGTTATCTAGGTATTACGCCAGAATCATTAAGCAGAATTAAGAAACGACTCAAACAGTAGAGTTTTTTCCACCTCTAAGCAATAGCCATATACTAAATCCTAGTTCACCTGTGATCATCGGTAGTTGAAAGACAACGTTAAGAATGGAAATAATCGCATCATATTGTGAAAATATCGTATTCATTACGTTAATGATGATATAGCCGATTGCAGCAATGAGCAGTAATATACTAATAGTCTTCGGTATGTTTTTAGATTGAAAGGTTACGTACCCTAAGGTGAGAAGATGTAAGCCGAAAATGATTAATCCTATAGACCAAATGTATTCAAAAGCTTCTAGAAATAACATTGTATATGCTTCTGAATTAGCAACTGTGCTTTTTGAAAGAAGTAATACAAATGTTAAATTGAATATAGCAATACCAAGTATAGTTGTATACATAAGACGAAGACAGGTAGCTAGCAATGAGAGGCTAGTATGGATAGGTTTTAGAAAGAAATAAAGAGCCCACGAGGCGATAATATCCGTAATAAAAATGATAATCCATCCGAAAATTTCTGCTGTGAAAAGTGAACTTGAAGTTTGAATATTATGGAGTGTCGTGCTCGCATTACTTGGTACAACGAGATTTCCGTGAACAAAACCGTAAGAAAAAAATGCAGTGAATGCCATGATAAGAAGAGAAGTGCCTGCAAATAAGGCAAAATTTCGCTCAGTCATAATACGTCCTCCTATTCTAATGTTGTTTTCATTGTAATAGGGAAGAGGAGGAGATTCATTGACTTAAATCAAGGGAGGGGAAGTTTAGTGGAATTTCCATCAAAAAAAGATGTATGGTTATATCCGATTTTTTTCGTTGGCATTGGAGCGTGTTTTGCTCCCATATTTGCAGGGAGAGAATATTTTCTTTTATTTTTTACAATTCCTTTAGCCATACTATTTATTTGGAGTTGGTTTTCAACAAAATATATTGTTGGGGAAGAAACAATTACTATTAGATCGGGTTTCGTTAAAAAGTGCATATTTATACGAGATATAAAACAAATTTCGAGCACGAAAAATCCGTTAGCCGCCTATGCACTATCATTCGATCGATTAGAAATTGTTTACGGATCATATGAAACAGAACTTATTTCTCCAAGAAATAAAGAAGAATTTATTTTGTTGTTAAAAAGAAAAAAACCTGGGATTGAAATAAAGTAAGAGAGTGGATTCATATCTACTCTCTTTATGTCACTTTGGATTTGTCATATAAGGTTGTACGTGAACGATACATAAGTCGCGGAATTTTCCTTCAGCAGTTGTGACAATTACGACTGCTCTTCCTGCACTTTTTCCAGTAATCGTTACTGTCTCACCTTTCGGATAGATGGTGATGACGTCGGAGTTCATATTTGTCCAAATAAGCTCTTGATTCTTTGCCTGCATTGGCAAAACGGAGGCTGATAAATCGGCACTTTGTCCGGTTTTTATTTTAAGCTTATTTTTCTGTATATGAATACCAATTACAGATATAACAGAAGGAGCAATTGAAATTTTGGATGGATTAGGTTGTATGTTTAAAAGAGAAGTAGAAGTGTTTGTGATAGGTGAAAATTTTCTTATATGTTGTTGCTGTAAAGATGCTAACATTGTGGAGTCCCCTTTCTGTATAGGTGTCGATACTAATAATATAAAGGAAGAATGTTATAGTAAATTTAACGAAACATAAAGAAATTGTTAAATTCGAGAAGAATATTGTCGAAATGCGGTTAAAAGAAAGCTCTGCTGTTATCGTAACAGCAGAGCTTTCTTTTTATAGATTATGACTATGTTGTTTTTCAAAATTCTCAAATTGCTCTTCAACTTCTTTTGAAGGCTTAGTTAGTAAACTAACAATTATGATCACTATTAAACTAATAGCGAAACCAGGAATCATTTCATATAAGAAATCTTTTAGGAACTTAAACTGTGTCCAAATAATTACTGTGGCTGCACCTGAAATCATACCAGCAAGCGCGCCCCATTTTGTCATACGTTTCCAATATAAGCTTAATAAAATGGCTGGTCCAAATGAAGAACCAAATCCAGCCCAAGCATATCCAACAAGAGCTAAAATCGTATCATTTTGTTTAAGCGCTAATGCACATCCAATTAAAGCGATACCAAGAACAGCCATACGACCGACAAATACAAGTTCTTTATCAGAAGCAGAACGCTTAAAGAATGTACGATATAAGTCTTCTGTTACTGCACTTGAGGTAACGAGCAACTGAGAAGAGATTGTGCTCATAATAGCTGCTAAAATAGCGGCTAATAAAAATCCAGTAATAAGTGGATGGAATAAAATTTTTCCAAGTTCAAGGAAAATTGTCTCTGGGTTAGATAATGTCAAACCTTGTTGTGAATAGTAAGCAATACCGATAAGACCAGTAAACATAGCTCCGACAACAGAGAAAATCATCCAGCTCATACCAATTCTTCGCGCGCTTTTAATTTCTTTTACAGACGAAATTGCCATAAAGCGTACGATGATATGAGGTTGTCCAACATAACCAAGGCCCCATGCGAATAAAGAAATCATTCCTAAAGTAGAGGCACCTTTAAAAATATCTAGACGTGTTGGATCTACAGATCGAATTGTATCAAATGCAGGTCCAAGTCCGTTTGTATTCATAATTGTTACGATAGGAACAAGAATAAGGGCAACTACCATAATGATTCCTTGCACGAAGTCTGTCCAACTTACTGCTAAGAAACCACCAAATAATGTGTAAGCTACAACAACGCCTGCTACAATGAGTAATCCAACATGATAGTTCATACCAAATGAATTTTCAAATAATACAGCGCCTGAAACTAATCCTGAAGCTACATAGAAAGTAAAGAAAATCATAATAACAAGTCCGGATACTAAGCGTAGCATGTGAGATTTGTCGTGGAAACGGTGTTCCAAAAATTCTGGAATAGTAATAGAGTTGTTTGCAATTTCAGAGTAGGTACGTAAGCGAGGAGCGACATAAAGCCAGTTTGCGTATGCGCCTAGTGTTAGGCCGATCGCAATCCAACTACTACTTAATCCAACGCTAAACATTGCACCGGGTAATCCCATTAAAAGCCAACCACTCATATCAGATGCTCCAGCACTTAATGCTGTTACTGCGGGGCCTAGTGTACGCCCGCCAAGCATATAATCTGTTAAGTTGGACGTTCGTTTGTAGGCGAAATAGCCGATTACTAACATCCCGAGCATGTAAATAGAGATAGAAGTTAAAGTTAACATCTGCGTACTCATGTAGTTCCCCTTCCTTTTGTCATGTCTTTTGATGCATTTTGCATATTTATAATCTATCATGATTATTCTGAAAAATCCATATACAAATATGAATTTTCAGAAATGTAAGCGTTTTTTGACATCGTTTTACTTTTTAAATATATAAATTTCAGACGAAAAAACCTTAATTTTAATAGAGTATTTATTATATTTACATAAAAACACGTTGTTTTGTCAATATAATATTGAAAGAAGGGAGAAATAATTTTTTTTGAAAAAGTATTGACTTGTGAAAAAAGTTAGGTCTATAATGAGTGCAACTTAAAAAAATGCAAGCGTTGATGAAGAAGAGTACACATGATGAACATGTCAGAGAGCTGATGGTTGGTGCGAATCAGTATGGGATTGATGTGGAATGGGCTTCGGAGCTTCCAAACCGAAACGAAAGAAGTAGGCTTTGGCGACATGATCTCATCGATACAAGAGACACGTATTATTTTTTGATACGGCAAAGTGCGTTACATTCGTAACGAATTAAGGTGGCACCACGGGAGTACCCGTCCTTTCTATAGGATGAGTACTCCCTTTTTGTGTACAAAAAATTAAATATGTTAAATCGTTTAAGTAAGAAGAGTACGTATATTGGAGACGTTTCAGAGAGCCGGGGACAGGTGGGAGCCCGGTGCGGTGCCATATACGGAATGGGCTTACGAGAGGTATGCTGAACAATTATTTTCAGTAGGCAACCCGGGTTCCGCCGTTACAAGGATAAGGTATATATTTTGTACCTGAATAAAGTGGGATGCTTTTGCGTCCAACCTGAGGTGGTACCACGGTAAATTTATCGTCCTCTACATATTTCGATATGTAGGGGACTTTTTTATTTTTCAGAGTGAGGTGAAAGGCATGATGACAAAAGAGGAATTTATGAAGCAAAAAGAACAAAGAAATACATTTTTAGTAATTGCTGAAGAAGAAGGAGATAGCATTACGCCAATTTCTTTATATAGACGTATGAAGGGAAAGAAAAAGTTTTTATTAGAAAGTTCGCAGCTTCATCAAGATAAAGGGCGCTATTCTTACTTAGGGTGTAATCCTTATGGAGAAGTGAAAAGCGTTGGTATAGAAGTAGAGCGAATGATGTATGGGAAAAAAGAAAAGCTGCAGGGTAACGTACTGCAAATGCTAGAAGAGGTAATCGCACCAGCGCAAGTAGACAGTCCATTTCCGTTTTGCGGGGGAGCAGTTGGATATATTGGCTATGACGTCATTCGGCAGTATGAAAACATTGGAGCAGATTTACACGATCCATTAAATATTCCAGAAGTACACCTTTTACTATATCGTGAGTTTACCGTTTACGATCATTTACGCCAAAAGTTGTCATTGGTATATGTATGCAGGGAAGACGATTCAGCTTCTTATGAAGAAGTATACGAAAGATTGCAAGTATACAAAGAGGAAGTGCTAAAGGGAGAAGAAGCAGAAGTAACTGAAATAAGATCAACATTATCATTCACTTCTTCTATAACAGAAAAAGAATTTTGCACGATGGTAGAAACAGCGAAAGAATACATTCGGGCCGGAGATATTTTCCAAGTTGTATTATCCCAGCGTTTGCAAAGTGAATGTATTGGAGATCCATTTGCATTATACCGGAAACTTCGAATTGCAAATCCATCACCATATATGTTCTATATCGATTTTCAAGATTATGTTGTACTTGGCTCTTCGCCGGAAAGTTTGTTATCAGTAAGAGAGGATAAAGTGATGACAAACCCAATTGCTGGTACGAGGCCGAGAGGGAAAACGAAGCAGGAAGATGAGGAAATCGAAAAAGAACTGTTAGGAAATGAGAAAGAGCGAGCAGAGCATATGATGCTTGTGGACCTAGGACGAAATGATATTGGCAGAGTAAGTGAAATTGGCTCTGTGACGATAGATAAATATATGAAAGTAGAAAAATACTCTCACGTTATGCACATTGTATCTGAAGTTTACGGAACATTGCGAAAACAAACGAGTGGATTTGATGCATTAGCGTATTGTTTACCAGCTGGTACAGTATCAGGTGCTCCGAAAATAAGGGCGATGGAAATTATTAATACGTTAGAGCATGAAAAAAGAAATGTATATGCCGGAGCAGTTGGATATATTTCATTCTCAGGAAACCTTGATATGGCGCTAGCAATTCGAACGATGGTTGTAAAAGACGAGAAAGCGTACGTTCAGGCAGGAGCGGGTATCGTCTACGATTCAGACCCGGTTGCTGAATATGAAGAAACATTAAATAAAGCGAGAGCGCTTTTGGAGGTTATGAAATGATTGTACTTATCGATAATTATGATTCGTTCACATATAACTTGTATCAACTATTAGGCGAGTACGAGAAAGAAATTGTTGTCGTAAGAAATGATCAAATAACAATTGAACAATTAGAGGAGATGAAGCCGAAAGGAATTGTGCTCTCACCAGGACCTGGGAAACCAGAAGATGCTGGAATTTGTATCGATGTTATTCGTCATTTTTATAAGAACGTTCCCATCTTAGGAATTTGCCTTGGCCATCAAGCAATCATATCCGCATTTGGAGGAGAAATTGTTAGAGCAGAGCGCATTAAACACGGAAAAACATCGCGTGTGAAACATAACGGAACGTCAATCTTTTCGTACGTTACGCAGCCGCTAACAGCAATGCGTTACCATTCACTCGTCGCAGTGCAAAATAGTTTGCCGCAGTGTTTTGACATACTTGCGACAGCGATGGATGACGGAGAAATCATGGCAGTTCGTCACAACTATTATCCGCTCTTCGGATTACAGTTTCACCCAGAATCAATTGCAACAGAAGAAGGCGGAAAGTTAATACGTGCCTTTTTAGCAGAAGTGAAAGAGGAGGAGAGAGTATGAACAGTTATCTTCGAAAATTAGTAGAGGGACAACATTTAACAGAAGAAGAAATGTATGAAGCGGGACTTCTTTTATTAAGTGACAACATATTGGAAAGTGAAGTTGCAGCTTTCTTAGTATTGCTGAAAGCGAAAGGCGAAACAGCAGAAGAAATATACGGTCTCGTTCGTGCTCTTCGCGAAAAGGCATTACCGTTTTCAAATCATATAAAAGGCGCGATGGACAATTGCGGAACGGGTGGTGACGGTGCGCAAACATTCAATATTAGTACAACATCGGCATTTGTACTTGCCGGAGCTGGTGTAAAGGTTGCGAAACATGGAAACCGCGCTGTTTCTAGTAAAACAGGAAGTGCTGATTTATTAGAAGAACTCGGTGTAAACATAAGCTGTACGCCGGGTGAGATTGACTATTTATTAGAGAATGTAGGTATTGCCTTCTTATTCGCACCAGCGATGCATCCAGCATTAAGACGCATTATGAAAATAAGAAAAGAATTAAACGTTCCGACGATTTTTAACTTAATTGGACCGTTGACGAATCCGGTTAATTTAGAAACACAATTTGTCGGTATTTATAAGCGAGATATGTTATTGCCAGTAGCGGAAGTATTGCAGAAACTTGGCAGAAAACAAGCGCTCGTCGTAAACGGAAGTGGCTTTTTAGATGAAGCATCATTACAGGGAGAAAATCATGTCGTCGTTTTAAAAGATAATGAAATAGTAGAAATGAGTATTGATCCAGAAAAGTATGGTTTTTCAAGAGTGAAAAATGAAGAAATTAGAGGTGGGAATTCAAAAGAAAATGCAAAGATTACGCTCGGAGTATTAAGCGGAGAAAAGAGTGTCTATCGCGATACTGTTTTATTAAATGCAGGTCTAGCCCTTTTCGCAAATGGAAGAGCAGAAACGATTGAAGAAGGAATTACACTAGCAACGCACAGCATTGACTCTGGAAAAGCATTAGCCAAACTAAACTTATTAATTGCAGCAAGCCATGAAAATTTAGAAAGGGTGAATTAAAATGGGGACGATTCTAGACAAAATTGTAGAGCAAAAAAAAGTAGAAGTTGCGGAGTTATATGAAACATATTCACCAGTGAAAGAAAAAAGGAAAACACACTCACTTGTAAAAGCTTTAGAGCAGTTTACTGTAATAGCAGAGGTAAAGCGAGCGTCTCCATCAAAAGGCGATATTAATTTACACGTTGATGTGCCAAAACAAGTGAAAACATATGAAGAATGCGGTGCTGGAGCAGTTTCGGTTTTAACAGACGGTCAATTTTTTAAAGGGTCGTTTCACGACTTACAAACGGCAAGAGCAGAAAGTAACATTCCGCTTTTATGTAAAGATTTTATAATCGATAAAATCCAAATTGATAGAGCGTATGAAGCAGGAGCAGATCTTATTTTATTAATTGTTGCAGCATTGTCAAAAGAGAAATTAAACGAGCTTTATAACTACGTGCTAGAAAAAGGATTAGAAGCGATTGTTGAAGTTCATGATGAACAGGAATTAGAAATTGCAATCCGATTAAATCCGCACGTTATCGGTATTAACAACCGTAATTTAAAAACATTTGAAGTAGATTTAAGCCAAACTGAAAAGCTCGGAAAACGACTGAATGAGGAAAACCTACTTTGGATTAGTGAAAGCGGAATTCATTCAAAAGAAGATATTATTCGCGTCAAACGTGCTGGTGCAAAAGGTGTATTAGTTGGAGAAGCACTTATGACATCATCTTCTATAAGTAACTTTTTCGAAGACTGTAAGGTGAACATATGAAAGTGAAAATTTGCGGCATCACTGATGTTGAAACAGCAAAACATGCTTGCGAATACGGAGCAGATGCAATTGGATTTGTTTTTGCAGAAAGTAAGCGGAAAATCACCCCAGGGCTAGCGAAAGAAATTATTGGGGAAATTCCAGTCCACGTTTTCAAGGTAGGTGTTTTCGTAAATGAATCAGTAGAAGTGATCCAGAAAATTGCAGAGGAGTGCGGGTTAACGCATGTGCAACTACATGGGGATGAAGACAATCATCAAATTAGGAGATTGAATATTCCGTCTATAAAAGCGGTAGGAGTAGCTTTAGAGAAAGATATTGAATGTGCGAAAAAATATGATACAGATTATCTGTTATTTGATAGCCCGAAAGAAAAGTTCTACGGAGGAAACGGAAAGACATTCTCATGGGAGTTACTCGCACATATGCCAAATGAGTTGCGAGAGAAAACGATATTAGCTGGCGGATTAAACATCCTTAATATAGAAGAAGCAATTCGAACCGTTCAGCCGTATATGATCGATGTGAGCAGCGGAGTAGAGACAGAAGGAAAGAAAGATATAGAGAAAATAAAACAATTTATTAAAAAAGCGAAGGAGTGTTCAAAATGAACTACGCATATCCAGATGAAAAAGGTCATTACGGTATATACGGAGGACGATACGTTCCAGAAACGTTAATGCAATCCGTATTAGAATTAGAAGAAGCATATAAAGAAGCGATGCAAGATGAAGCGTTTCAAAAGGAATTAGATCATTATTTACAAACGTATGTTGGAAGAGAAACACCGCTTTATTTCGCTGAAAATATGACGAAGTATTGCGGCGGAGCAAAAATCTATTTGAAACGTGAAGATTTGAACCATACGGGAGCTCATAAAATTAACAATACAATCGGTCAGGCACTTCTTGCGGTAAGAATGGGTAAGAAGAAAGTTGTCGCTGAAACAGGAGCAGGACAACACGGAGTTGCAACAGCTACTGTATGTGCACTTTTCGGTTTAGAATGCGTCATCTTCATGGGAGAAGAAGATGTGAGACGACAAAAATTAAACGTGTTTCGAATGGAATTACTCGGAGCAAAAGTAGAAAGCGTTGCGGCAGGTAGCGGCACGTTAAAAGATGCGGTGAACGAGGCGCTTCGTTACTGGGTTTCACATGTACACGATACGCACTACATTATGGGATCAGTTCTCGGGCCACATCCATTCCCGCAAATTGTTCGTGATTTCCAAAGTGTAATTGGGAAAGAAACGAAAAAGCAATACGAAGCGTTAGAAGGAAAATTACCAGAAGCAGTCGTTGCTTGTATTGGTGGTGGTAGTAATGCAATGGGAATGTTTTATCCGTTCGTACACGATGAAGAAGTTGCTCTTTACGGTGTTGAAGCAGCTGGAAAAGGTGTTCACACAGAAAAGCACGCAGCCACTTTAACGAAAGGAAGTGTCGGTGTTTTACACGGATCGATGATGTACCTTCTGCAAAATGAAGAAGGGCAAATTCAAGAAGCGCACTCTATTTCGGCAGGGCTGGATTACCCAGGTGTTGGGCCAGAACATAGCTTGCTAAAAGATATTGGCCGCGTTTCTTATCATTCCATTACAGATGAAGAAGCGTTAGAAGCATTTCAATTATTAACGAAAAAAGAAGGGATTATCCCGGCATTAGAAAGTTCACATGCTGTTGCATACGCTTTAAAACTAGCGCCGCAAATGAAGAAAGACGAAGGACTTGTCATTTGTTTATCAGGCCGCGGTGATAAAGATGTAGAGAGTATAAAACGTTATATGGAAGAGGTGTAAAAAATGGGAGTAGAAAAAATTATAGCAGCATTTGAAAATGGCAAGAAAGCATTTATTCCGTATGTAATGGGCGGAGATGGTGGACTTGAAAAGTTAAAAGAAAGAATTCGTTTTCTTGATGAAGCAGGAGCAAGCATCGTTGAAATTGGTATTCCGTTCTCAGATCCAGTCGCAGACGGTCCAACTATTCAAAGGGCAGGAAAAAGAGCATTAGATAGCGGTGTAACATTGAAAGGTATTTTTCAAGCATTAATAGAGGTGAGGCAAGAAGTTCAAATTCCATTTGTACTCATGACATATTTAAATCCAGTACTCGCATTCGGAAAGGAACGTTTCATTGAGAGCTGTCTTGAAGCAGGGGTGGATGGTATTATCGTTCCAGACTTACCGTATGAAGAACAAGACATTATTGCACCGCTCCTTCGCGTGGCGAATATCGCTTTAATTCCACTCGTTACCGTAACGAGCCCTATTGAACGAATTGAAAAAATTACGAGTGAATCACAAGGATTCGTCTACGCCGTTACAGTAGCGGGCGTAACGGGAGTACGTCAAAACTTTAAAGATGAGATTCATAGTTACTTAGAAAAAGTAAAAGCACACGTCCACTTACCAGTAGTCGCAGGATTCGGTATTTCAACACGAGAGCAAATTGAAGAAATGATTACAATATGTGATGGAGTAGTCGTTGGAAGTAAAGTCATTGAGCTGTTAGAAAATGAAAAGCGAGAAGAAATTTGTGAGTTAATACATGCAGTAAAAGAAACAGAAGAGGCTTAAGTCTCTTCTGTTTCTTTTGTGTAATAAATGTTAAAATATACAGAAAATACTTATAACTTAGAGGGTGAGAAGGCATGCTAAGACGTAAACTATTATATCTTCTTTTAACTGTACCATTATACGCTTGGCTCATTAGCATGACGAAAATAGAGTTGATGGCTCTGTTTTTAGGATATGTATTCATCTTTTCCCAATTAAATCGAATACAAGAGCAATCTATTTTAGAAGTATGTATATTTTCGGTTAGTATAGAACTATTTAGTATCGTTTCGATTGTATTATTAAGTGAATTATTCCAATGGATCCATTCATTTGAATTAATAAAACTTGGGAATATTGTATTGCAAGTAATATGTGCTTATATTGTGTTTGTTGTACTAGAAAAAATGATTGGACAGCAGACGGTTTTTCAGGATAAAAGAAAATGGGAGTGATTAAAAAAGGAGCCAAGCGGCTCCTTTTTTAAATCTGTTATAAAAATAATTGAAAATCATAACATCTGTTATATAATAGTTAAAAATTGCAATTTTTACGAAAAGAGATGATAGCATGGCCATATTGTTGGCACTTATCCCGATTATGATGATTTTTATTTGTTTGTTTTTGTTTAAACAAACGTCATTAAGAGCCTCATTAATCTCTTATGCCGTTTCTGTCGGAATCGTTTTACTCTCGCCAACGTTTCAATTAGAGATAAGTGAAACTGTACACGCAACAATTAAAGGGTGGTTAATTTGTTTTATTGTCGGATACGTTTTATTTTTCGGTATTTTTTTATTTCACCTCATGAACAAAATGGGATACATCGATCAAGTAGCACGATTTCTAGAACAAGTCACGCGCGATCGATTATTGCAAATGCTTCTTATGTGTTTTGGTATTTGTCCACTTATTGAATCAGTGAGTGGATTCGGAATTGGTTTTATGGTCGCAGCACCTATTTTTCTTTCGCTCGGTTATAAACCGTTTCAAGCTGTGCTACTATCGTTTATCGGTTTACTTGCAAGTTCATGGGGCGCGATGGCAACGGGTACGATTATCGGTTCTCAGCTTATTAACATGCCGCTCACAACTCTTGGTACAAATACAGCATTATTAAGCATCCCGATTTTCGCATATTTTATCTTCCTTTCTTTATACGTTGTCGGTGGCTGGCAGGCAGTTATAGAAAAGTGGAAGGAAGGAGTAGGATTCTTTCTATTATTTTCTCTCGGAATCTATCTTTCTAACGCATACGTAAGTGTTGAACTAGCAGGTATATTAAGTTCTATTGTTACAATTACATTTGGCTTTCTTATCATTAAATTAAAAGGGAAAAGTGAGCAAAATCTTATAACAGAACATGCGGCGGCAATGGAGAGGGAAGTATCTATTATAAAAATTATTAGCCCTTATATATTCTTAACAGTTTGTATTTTACTTTCTCGCCTCGTTCCAGCATTACATGATTTTCTTAGGTCATATGCAGTTCTCGATTTAAAATCATACTCTTACAAACTAGAGTTACTATATTCGCCAGGGTTTTGGCTCGCCATGACTTGTTTATTTACAATTATTTTCTTCCGCATTCCATCTAATATTATTAAACAATCACTCTCGCAAACGATAAGACAATGGATTCCATTCGCAATTACAACGACGATGTTCATCGCCATTTCAGAACTAATGGGCGCATCTGGTATGCATTCATTACTCGCAAAAACAGCTGGTGAAACATTTGGGACATTTTTCGTTTTCGTTGCACCATTCATCGGCGGTATCGGCGGTTTTTTAACAGGTAGTAACGCAGGATCAAATGCGATGTTTATTAAACTCCAAATGCAAACAGCGCAAAACGTAGCACTCCCGTGGCAATATGTCACAACACTGCAAAACACCGCGTCATCAGTAGCGACAATCGCTTGTCCATCACGGATTACACTAGGCGCGTATTTATGTAATATCCCTTATCGTGAAAATGAACTATTAAAGAAGACGACGTTAATGATTTTTGGTGCAGTGTTGCTTGTAGTGGTGGAGGTTATTGTTTGGTATATGTTGATAAAGTGAAACTTTAATTAGTGGGGAGTGTTTTTCATCTCCACTAATTATTAGCCTCACCAATCGGGCTTTTACGGGCAGTTAGGCTCCAGTTAGATTTTTTGGTGGGAATCTTACTGCCCGTTAATGCGGGGGAAAATAAGAAATTCTCCTGGGAAAGGAGGATTTTCTTTTTATATGGATAATGCCTAAAGTATGAAAAGCTTCTACTAAATGAATAGGAGATGAAAGAGATGCCCTTAAAAAACTACGGTGTATTAAAAGGTACAGTTGTACAATCTAAGATTGGAAAAGGGAAAATACCTCATTATCAAGTTCATTTACAAGGCGAAGCAGGAGTTAATTATCGCATTGCAATTAACGTGAAATCGCAAAGCTATCCGTCGGAAGTTTTATATTTTGCGAGTAACAATATTCGATCAGAGGCGATTCATATTTTACCGACATTACCGTTCGGTTTTACGGAAGTGAAAAACAATGAGCCGAAAGTAGCTTTAGATTATGTAAGAGGTAATTTATTTGATTCAAAGCAAATGATTCCTTTGCCAGCTGAAAAAACGGGATCTGATAATGATTTAAATGAAAAGATAGAACGTTATATAAAACGAGCAATAGATGAGAAAGCAATTATTTATGCGTTTGGTGAAAGGTGGGGACCAGAAGAAAAGGTTCCGGATTCGTATTTCCACTTTACACCTGGAAACGGTATACACGATATTCATATGAATCAAGGGAATGTAGAGAAATGGCAAGGTGATGATGGCAAATGGCAAGACGGTGGGATATTGATTCACTTTGAGAAGAAGGAAGAGTGGATTGGTATTTTTCTTGCCTTTCAGTCACAGTCATGGTGTACGGATGAAGAAGGGCATGCTCGTGTTCCGGTTGAGCATTGTGATTATAAGAGGGAGAAGTGATTAGGAGAGCTAGTTCTAAATGGACTAGCTCTTCTCATTGTATACAAGATATATAGTGATGAAATTTTGTTTGTAATATTAAAAAATGGTGATAGGGTTATTGATTTTTATTCGTATTAGAAAGTAGGTACCCAATTAGCAGGACAAGGAGGTCTACCTTTGAAGATAACGGAAGAAAATGTTGTGCAACAAATTAAAAAGCGTAATGAGAAAAGCGTTATGTTTATTATTCAAACATACGGCGGTTTACTAAGCGTGATTATTAAAAGATATGTACAGAGTAATCAGCAAGATTATGAAGAATGCTTAGATGATGTATTATTAGCCATTTGGTTTCATATCGATTCATTTGATTCAAGTAAAAATACGTTTAAACAATGGATAGCAGCCATTGCTAAATATCGGGCAATTGATTATCAGCGGAAAAATGCGAGAAATCAGCAACAAACTGTCTGTGCGGAGATCAATGACCGTCTTTATCAAGAACAAAGAAAATCAAAGGATTTCTTAGACGTACAGGAATTGCTTAGTGAGTTGTCAGCAACAGAGCGGAACATTTTTGAAAAGTATTATTTAGAAGGTGTACCGTCTCGTGAAATTGCTTCCCATCTTAACGTGAAAGAATCATGGATTCATAACAAACTGTCACGCGGACGAAAAAAGCTCAAACAGATTTTTATTTTTAAAAATGGAGTGTGAGGGCATGTCTATTTATAAAGAGTTAAATGATATTCAGCTAGATATCACAGAGTTTGAGGAGACTCCCTTAACCAAAATAGAGGAAAAGCAGTGGGAAAAACGTGTGAAAAATAAGCTACGCAAAAATAAAAAAACAAAAAAATGGTTCGGGGTCGCAGCAGCTTGCATGTTAATTGTCAGTATTACAGTGCCACTTGGACAAACATCTTTAGCAAATATGCCATTTATTGCGGGATTGATTGAAAAATATATTGATAAACAGCAACCACTTGACTATTCTCCCTATAAAACGGCTATTGGGAAAACTGCTGAAAATAAATACGGTAAACTGACGTTAAATGAGGTATTAGTGGATGACAATAAATTATTCATCAGTTCAACATTTGAGCCAGCGAAGGGTGTGAAATTTGATTATCAAACATATTTAATTCCACAGGTACGAATAAATGGGCGTGACTTTTCTAATACAAAGGATGCACAATCAATTGAAGTAAATGATTCTATGTTTACAATTTACGGTGGTATCGAGTTAAGTGAAATGCCACAAACTGATGAACTTCAAATCGAAATTACTTATGATACATTCAACAGGGATACTGTAATTGAGCAACCATGGATATTTGCTATTGAAGTATCACAAGCTCAGTTGATGAAAGAGAAGCGGACGTTTGATTTAAATGAAACAATTGCTTTATACGATGGCAATAAAGTAACTGTTAACAAAGTAGTTTCTACGTCGATTTCCACAACGATTTACTATGATGTGACACAAAGTACAAATGAAGATATTTATTTTAAAATCGAATCAGAATCTGGGGAAGCACATACAATTAAAGAGGTGGTTATATCGAATGAAGATGGTGGTATTTCTTTTAGTAGATTTGATGGAATAAATGTAGCGGTGGGAAAATATTCACTTGTACCGTATTCGGGGAAAGAAAACAAAAAAATTGGACCACCTATTCCGATTCAATAACTTATTAAAGCTGATAAATAATTATTTAAGGAGAGAAGAGGACGTTCACAATGAACGCCCTCTTCTCATTTTATAAAACCCAAAACTAACAAGTGTAGAAATACAAGAGAAAAGAAGCGCTACACTAGAAAATGCAATGAGATACATATTATACTTCATCATTTTACCGATTAGTTGGTTACTATCGTACTGAAACAGTCCCGCTATTATATTGAATAAAAATAATAAGATAAACATGACGATGACGCCGTCTATTGATCCTTTAATGTCTGGTTTACTTAAAGCGATATGTGCGGAAATACAAATAGCGATAAATAAAAATAACCAAAAAGAAGGGGTCAATAAATTGTTCATTGTAAACAAGCTTTTTAATAAAAAGAATGTTGATAAAAACATGTTTTGGATCATGTCTAAGTTAATAGAAGTCGATGTAACAGTTTTTTCCAGATTCGTATTAAATAAATAATATGACTTTGGTACGAAATAGCGCATTAAAAGTATTAAGGCAGTAATACCAGAAATAATAGGACCGATGCCGATAAAGAAATTACCGATTCGTTGATATACACTTTTTTGATTGTATTGATGTTGTACGTAACCTAAAGCTCCCTGACTTGTATCTGTTGGGAAAAACTGCGTTGCTACAATTTTATGACGAAATACTAGACACATAATTGCATGCCCAAGTTCATGAACGGGAACACCAATCCATGCAGTTAAAAGAAATCCCTTCCTACCAAAAGCTCTCGACCAATACGTTCGTGTGAGAGATTCTAAATAACCTAATATAAATCCAATTACAATGATGACACCAATTAAAGAAAATAATTGGATCACACTTGTAAGGAGTGTTTGAAAAATCGAGTTTACAAATTCCACTGTCTTCATCCAATCTGTTTAAAATGTTATTTGCTCTGTTTCATAATAACATTATTTTTCTATATTACTAGCACACATAGTTTCGTTTAAAAGAAGGATTTCATATTCTTTTTCTTGTAGTCATGTTTTATGTACAAAGTCATATATTGAATTTGTAACACCCTATAAGGTATATGCTTAAGGAGGGATGAGAGAATGAAATGTCCGGCATGTAATACTGAAAATGCAGCGGAAGCAAGATTTTGCGGGAATTGTGGACATTCGTTAACGGAAGAAGTGGTAGCGAGTGGTGGGCAGGAAGAAGGGCAGCTATCGCGCCCGGCAAGAGTAAAGGAAACTCGTCCGAATGAAACGGTAGAGCAGGCGAAACAATTTGCAAGTGGCTATTTTCAGTTCTTTAAAAATGCTTTTAAATCACCATCGGCCATTATGGAAAGTGGAAATATTGAAGTGCGAAATGGAATTACAAGCCTTGTACTTATTTGTTTTTTAGGAGCATGTATTTTTTATAGAATGATGAGCGCAGCGGCGACTGTTACGAGGACATTAGTGCCAGATATAGCTACTCCTACTTTCTTCGGAGAATCTGTAATGGTCTTTTTCTTTTTATTAATTTTAACTTTATTTGTCGGATTTATTATTTTTGTAAGTGGTAAGATGATGAAATCATCTTTTTCTTTTCTTGAAGCATTCGGTATATGGGGGACGATAGCGACGCCAGCTATTGCTATACTAGTTCTTTCTTTTCTATTTAGTTTCCTATTGATCTTTTTTTTACCAATCTTATTAGGGCTGGCTACAACGTATATGGGAATTAGTATAATTGTAGCTATATTAAAACTAGACAACGGCGGAGTAGATCCTGTTTACACACTTATTATCGCAAATGTTTTAATCGGAATTGCAACGTTTATCGTGTTTTGGTCTTACATTAAAACGATAATCCAAACCTTTATCGGGGGATTAACAGGCTTCTAACGAAAAGGTGGTTGAATGGATGAATGTATGTACAAAATGCGGAGCTCAGTATGAAGATGGAGTGCAATTTTGCCAAAACTGCGGGATGAAGAGGGAAAGTCTTGTAGTAAAGAAGAAAATGAGCGGCGGTACAAAAGTTGGCATTACACTCTTAACATTACTTGTTATAGTAATTGTTGGATTGTATTTGTATGGATCATCGTATTATAAGCAGACGGCACAAGTAGACCGAATGATTACTATTTTACAAGAGAGGGACGGGGAGAAAATAGCTGAGATCATCACGGCAGATGATCCAGCCGTTATTGTAACGAGAGAGAGTTTAACGCCTCTATTTTCATATATAAAAGAAAATCCATCTTATGTGAATGAATTGAAAGAATATTTGAGGCAAGGTGAAAAACAAGGGGATGGAATAGAAAGAGCAGATTTTTCTTTAACGAAAGATGGGAAACATTTCTTTTTATTTGATTGGTATAAATTGAAAGCAAAGACGTATTATACGACTCTGCTTACAAATGAAAAAGGTACATCTTTAAAATTGAACGGAAAAGAAATTGATAAGACAAATGACAAAAAGTTTGAGAAGCAATATGGACCGTTTCTTCCTGGAACTCAAGTATTTCAATCTGAATATAAAAATGACTATGTAAAACTATCACGTGAGGAAAAGGTTGTACTTATGAAACAAAGTCAAAATAATGTAACGGTAGATTTAACGTTGCAAGGGCAATATATTACAGTTCAAACGAATGAATCTGGTGCGACATTATACGTGAATCAAAAGCCAGTTACTGCGTTGACTGGAGAAGAAATTACGTGGGGACCAGTAGCAACTGATGGAAGTGCGGCGATTTATTTAGAACGAAATGGAGAAAACGGAAGGGAAACGACAAAGGTAGAAACGGTAACGGCACTTTCGGCTTATAATCTTCCATTTCAAAAGAAAAGTGTAGAAAAAACAGTTGTTTACAATGTTACTCCACCGCCTACGACTGGGTATGTATATAATGGTTTCATCTTCCCTGATAGTGATATTCGAAAATTAAAGAGTACGGACTTAACATATTTATCGAAAGAACAATTGAAAATAGCAAGAAACGAAATATACGCAAGACATGGACATATGTTTCAAACGAAAGATATGCAAGCGTATTTTTCAAAACAGTCTTGGTATAGAGAAAATCCGTATTTTACAGGAAAGCTAACAGATATTGAAACTTATAATGTTGAATTGATCAAATCAAGAGAATAAACACGTGAAAAAGGTACAGTGCATAGCTGTACCTTTTCTATGGTTATTTAGCTGTACCAGGATCCCTTGAGAAAAAGATATGAAAGAGGAATGTGACTTTGCTTGCTCCTCCTGATGTACTTGCTTGCACATCAGATAATGCACTAGATGTTAAAACACCTTCAGAACGAGGGGGTACGACTATTTTGAGAGTATCATCTTTTTCTGATGATGCAGTAACTGTTATTGTATCATCAGATAAGTTTACAATTTTAACAGTACCGATTGGTAAGATGGACTTGCCAGCGTGTGATGCTGAAGCGAAGCGAGAGCCTTTCCAAATCGTTTGTGCGAAAGTCTCATCATTAGATAACCAAGCACGAGCGCTGTATAATGTTACGTTAATAGAAAATTCTTGATCAAGTGGCATGGCGGCTTTCGGTTCTTGCGGTTCCTCTGGAGTTTGAGCGAGAAGGCCGGCGCACATGTATGTTTCACCTACTTTCAATAGTTACTGTTATAGCATATTAAACTTCTTGTTTATAGGACACGACGGATACCTATTCATGCATAGGTTTGTGCACCAAATTTGTAGATAGAATTCTATTTCTTTACAATGGAAGTAGGTGTTATTTCTATAAAATATGGAAATCGTAAAGAGTATGTAAAAAAGAAGGAGTGGTAAAGTGAACTATGTCATTATTGGCGGAGATGCAGCAGGTATGAGTGCAGCAATGCAAATTGTTAGAAACGATGAAACGGCAAATATTGTAACGTTAGAAAAAGGTGAAATCTATTCATACGCTCAGTGCGGATTACCGTATGTGATTAGTGGTGTTATTGCTTCTACTGAAAAGTTAATTGCACGCGATGTAAAGACGTTTCGTGATAAATATGGAATTGATGCGAAAGTACGTCATGAAGTAACGAAAGTAGATACGGAAAAGAAAATGGTGTACGCAGAGCATACGGAGACGAAAGATGTTTTTGAATTTCCGTATGACCGTTTATTAATTGCGACTGGAGTGCGTCCTGTTATGCCGGAATGGGAAGGGCGAGATTTGCAAGGCGTTCATCTTTTAAAAACAATTCCGGATGCTGAGCGCATATTAAAAACGCTAGAAACGAATAAAGTTGAAGATGTAACCATTATTGGCGGCGGTGCAATCGGTCTAGAGATGGCAGAAACATTCGTCGAACTTGGTAAGAAAGTAAGAATGATTGAGCGAAATGATCATATCGGTACGATTTATGATGCAGATATGGCTGAATATATACATAAAGAAGCAGATAAACACAATATTGAAATTTTAACGAATGAAAATGTGAAAGCATTTAAAGGAAAAGAAAGAGTGGAACAAATTGAAACAGATAAAGGTACGTATAAAACAGATCTCGTTTTAGTATCTGTCGGTGTACAGCCAAATACTGATTTTCTTGAAGGGACAAATATACGTAAAACTCATAAAGGTGCAATTGAAGTAAATGCTTATATGCAAACAAATGTGAAAGACGTATACGCTGCTGGTGATTGTGCAACGCATTACCATGTTATAAAGGAAACTCATGATCATATCCCGCTCGGAACGACTGCGAATAAACAAGGGCGACTTGCCGGACTCAATATGGTTGATAAACGAAGAGCATTTAAAGGTACGTTAGGTACAGGCATTATTAAATTTATGAACCTGACGCTCGCAAGAACAGGCTTAAATGAAAAAGAAGCGAAAGGGCTAAACATCCCGTATAAGACGGTCAAAGTAGATTCAACAAATATGGCGGGCTATTACCCGAGTGCTTCGCCACTTCACTTGAAATTACTATATTACGCCGATACGAAACAATTGTTAGGCGGACAAGTAATTGGAGAAGAAGGTGTAGATAAACGTATTGATGTTATCGCAATGGCACTTTTCAATAAAATGAGTATTCACGATTTAGAAGATGTCGACTTAAGTTACGCACCACCATATAACAGCGTTTGGGATCCAATTCAACAAGCAGCAAGGAGAGCGGAATAGCACTTTTTTAAGTGCTATTTTTTTGTGAAAGGGGAATAAATAAAGTTTCACTTTATTTTGAATATACCGTTCACCCTTGAAAACATAGTACGTATCGCTTATATTGTCATATAGTATTTATTTTTTAATAAAGCAATGAACGAACCAGGGGGCACAGTATGGCAATTAACATGAATACAATCGAAGAATGGATTGCTGAATCAAATGCAAGAAACGAAGAAGATTTAGGAAACGTTGTTGAAGAGATGAAAGAAGTATGTGTCGGACTTGATAACGCGACATTAATTTATACGAAAAACGTATTTTGTTTCGGTAAGAAAGTAGAAGTATTCTTCTTCTTCCAAGATCACGTCGTTATCGGAGAAGAGAAGGAAGAGTATATTGAGATTGAAAAATTAAAGTATGATGACATTACAAATAGCAACTTAAAAACAAATGACAAAAATACAACGTTAGAACTTAAGTTTTCTAACGGGAAAGCTATTAATTTAGATAGTCTAAATGATAACTACGGTACGAAAAACTGGTTATTTGCAAGACAAATTAAGAGTATTTTTAAAGTAATCTAGTAAAAAAGGCAGACCCCTAATGGTCTGCTTTTTTACTTATTTCCTATTAAATAAAGGCACCCTCTTTCTTCGTAACATTTCACGCTTGTAAATCCCGTCTCATAAAAAAGGTTTACTAATTCTTCGGTCGTCTTAAATTTATCCATATGATATTGGATTTTGAAAGTTTCAGCGACTAGTAAAACGGATCCATTCGGTTTTAAGACGCGAAATACTTCTTTCATATCATTCTCAACATCAGGCCAAAAGTAGTGGGTTTGAAAAGCGGTAATGAGATCAAAGAAGTCCGGATGATATGGAATAGAGGAGACGCTTGCTTGATGAATAATTACTTTCGCTGCTTTGACATCCTTCATATTTGCTTTCTTTGAGTTTTCAACAGCTTGATTGGAGTAGTCGATCCCGTATATTTTCCCAAGCGGAGTTCGTTTTGAAAGAGTCTGTATGGTTTTACCACCTCCACAACCAATATCTAAAATAACTGCATTTTCACGTATATGTATTTTTTGTAAAGCCCAATTTGTTAGTCTCGTATGCGCAGCATTCATAATGCAAAGCATAGAGGAACCAATTGTCCCGCGAGGATTTTTCGCTTGCTCGATTAATCTTTGTAAAATACTCAATTCAAACTCTCCTTTTATATAAGAATATGTATTTATTTCGCTTTTAATAATTTAACTCCTTTAAAAAAAGCACGCCATTAATCGGCGTGCTTCTAATTATGCAAGGACCCTTTTAGCCAATTTCGCGCCCTGTAAGCCCCAACAGGAATTTGAATGAGTGAAGTTTCATTTCCGGCATCAATCCCGTACAATTGATCGCATGAATTTGTATCAAAACTTAGTAACGGATGCCCGCCCATCCCCATCGCAGTCGCTGCAAAAACGAGTTTATGAACGAGCATGCCAGCTTCCATTTGATGAATGCGATATCCTCTATAACCTAATTTATTTTTATAGTAATCTTTATTTCCGATTACATGTAGACAAAGTGGTACTTGAAAAAGGTTTACGTTATCCATCGTCATACTGGATTGCAGAGAATAACGAAGGTCTCCGTACCGAATTGGCTGTATGGAATGTGTCCTACTGTTATAAGCGTAAGCGCCGTTTTCTATGTCTTTTACGTTATAAAAACATCCATATAGTGAGACTCGTGCGTTTTCATTTAAATATTTGCCATCAAGGTCGTTGTAATAAGGGAAGGAGAGGCTCGCTTCTTGTAGTAAAGTAGCGAGCTCGGCTGCATCCCATTTCGTTAAAATGAAGTCAGAATCAGGTGAATATCGTTTTTTACAAAGTTGTAAAAAATCATATGATAAACGTGCCACTTTAGGTAGCTGCATAGCGTGTGCACTATATTGTTGTCGTTCTTCACTGGTAAATGTTTGGAAGTGTTCTGTTGATTCAATCATAGATGACGCGTTTATTTTTTTTATCATCGGATAGTCATCTACATGTTTTGAACGAACGAAATGCTCATGTGTTAACGGCGGGATTTGCTGCAACAAGTCATGAGAAGTAACGGTTTTATTTTTACGATGATCATCATGAAACCAATCTGTATTCGGTTCTGTACTTAAAGGAATAACAGCATACACACTTTCTTCACCTTCTGACAGTCCAAGTAAATGATTCATTGCCCGATCTAGAAACTGAAAATATACACCATTTGTATAACCAAATTGTTTTGCGCATTCAAGTAATTGACCGATGAGAACACCGCTATCTAATCCTTGAAGACGATACGAAAAGTTATTGTATTTAAAGAAGTTTTTCCAAAACATAGTGGATACAAATGCAGCACCAAAACAAGAATGTATGTTACAACGATTGCCGAGTGCTTCTGTAAGATAAGAATCGAAATTTCCTTCGCGAAGTAAGATAAGACGGTGATGTGCGGCGTCGTAATGGTAAATGCCGTCTGGATAATGATCAATTTTTAAATACATATATAATTCATTCGGATATAAAGCACCCCCAGAAGGGATGAATCTTCGAAATAGAGTTGTTGTTTTATTATTTTCTAGGTTAGTAGTAGGCTGACATAATTGTGTTAAACCAAATGAGTACCAAAGATAATGACCGATTTCCTCTAAGTTAGGTTTAGTAGAAGAATTCCGCAAAGTTAATGGGATTTCTAAAGAGAGAGGGATTACTGGTAAATTTCGATATAATTTATAAGGAAGTGGTGCGTCTTCCCAGTCAATCTCTTTATCGGACGACATAATTTCATTAATAGAAAAATGGAGATGATGTAAAAAAGTATCAGGTTGCATCAAATTTCCCCCTCACTATGAATTATGGAAACGGATGCGGATGTGGATTTAAACTTTCATTCGTTAAAGGCTCAGCCCAATATCCAAGTGTCATCGGTACGGTATACACTCTATCCAGTCCTGTAACCCGAGTGAGATGGTGACCGAACGTCATCGGTAACATGCCTGGAATAATTACTTTTACACAATGTAAGCCGTTCTTTTCTATAAGGGGGACCGTTTGATCTACAACAATTACTTCAAGTCCAGATTGATGTAATCTGTTTAAAAGTTGATGAAGATCAGATGTTAAATCCATATCAAATGATTGTAATGCATTCATTTCTTGGAACGTTTGCACTGGAGCATCTTCACGTAAAAGGAAGTGAAGACGCTCTTCAGCTTCTTTCAATCCGTACAGCATACTATGGTCTTCCATTTGCGAAACAAGATATGGATCTTGTAAACAGTTTTCATATTTCTCTCTTTTTTGTTCAAGCTCTTCATCTGTTATAAGTAACATGCCCGCTATTTCATGAATTGCATTTTTTACAGCTCGAATTGGTTCCATATGTGCGCCGCCAGCACAGACGAGATTCATACCATCTTGCCTTGTATTTTTCGCAATGACCCATATGCTCGGAATACCATGTTCCATCGTTGCGTTGAAAACGTATAATTCATATCCAGTAATTGTGCGTAAGCGTTCCAACATTAGTTGCAATTCAGTATCATTGGCTGAACTAAGATCGAGACGGGGAAGAGGTAACTCGGCATACCAAGTGAGCAAAAAGGCGTCACGCTCTACAATTTCTAAAATGCCGTGAAAAATTGCTTCTTCTAAACTACCACCAATTGCACATCCATTTGATGTTTCATACACGAAAGCATCTCTATGACCAAGGCTATAATAAGCGATTGATTCTGGAACTAGAAGGGGCCTGCTTTGTAATAAAGAATATCCCCATACCCAGTTTTGCTCATAATCAGGATCAAACGGTTTAAACGGAAAGGTATCACGATTATAGTGTCCATTTGTATGTACACCAAGTGTGAGGGGATTCAGTGCAATATCTTCTAGCTCACGAAAACTGCCATGTACATTTGTTTTTTTTCCACGAGGCGACATACCGCAATAGCGTTCTAATCCTTCTAAAATAGCGGTTGCTTCACTAAGTGAAAATGAATGAGTCCGGCCCGCGACACCTTCATTTCCAAACAGTAACGGCATGTTTATAATGACATCAGCAAACGGTAATAAAGAATGTTGCATTTGGCCGTTTAAAATACCAGTCCGGTAATCTAAATAGTCTCTCGTTAAAAATGTGTTTAGCTCATGAATGGAACGACAGCGATACGTTTCAGTACTCGTTTTCAAACTTGGTTGTAAAGAAATTTGCGCTGCATCTGCTGTATCGTCAGGCAAATTGCTGCATACCGGACAGAGAGGGTCTGGAAGAAACGAATTCCGGGTACATTGTAACGTTTGTAAGTCCAGTAAAATGAGTTCGTTTTCTAAAGAAGAATATCCATGAGCTAATATTTTCTCTGTTTCGGCATGAATGAGCTGGCACATTTGTAACATTCCATTTTGGGTGGCGCGTACATCACGCCTCGTCACGTTCTCTGCTTTTAATGCATATTTTCGTTGTAGTTCCCACATTTCTTTTTGATCAAAGCCAGCTATAAACCGGCGTCCATCAGCGCAGTGGGAACATCCAGTTGTAAGAGGCTTCACGTAAGGACCGATAATACCTTCACCAAACGAAGTAAACGCGCGAAGCCACGGAATATTATTTGAGCGAAAGATAAGCTCAGCATCATGATGTACGGAAGAAGGAGACCCGTCATGTAAAACGAGAGCAAGATGAATGTTTTCAGGGAGAGCTTCTGTAATTGTATGCTGGCGGATGAGTGAATATTGCTTACACAATTGCTCATGTACATAGTCTGTGAGTAGGCCATCTCCTATAAGTAGTATGTTTTGAGTCATTGGTCATCCTCCTTTGCAATTAATACCCCATATACACCGTCTAAGTTGTCTCTTAAAAATGACTCAATAGCTAAATCAAAAACGAATGGATACAAGTTGTTTTCCGTTAAATTTTGCAAAGCAACTTGTAAAGACTGTACGCCTGGAATTTCTTCCTCTTCTTGTATTGCTACTCTAACAGGATCCGTACTATATAAAACAATGGATGATTCCGGTAACATATTAGCTTTATAAGGAATCTCTTCATTTTGAATATGAAGGAGTGCTTGTTGCAGAGCATTTCTTAATGCGAGTGTTATATTAATATTTGCCGCACCATACCATCTATCATTAATACCGATCCAAACGACAGGAAAACCAAGTAACCCCTCACTCATTCCTACTTTAGGTATTTCATGAATTGTAGAGAGAGCATCGTAGTAAAACCTACAATGTTTATCATGAATTTCGGTTAAATAAAGCTCTGTAATCTCTTCTAGCATATGTGATTGGCGTTCATATAACTTATTATTTAAATGTTTTTGGAGTGCTCGGTATACACCTTCTGTCATCGTTTCCCCAGCACCAATACCGATATCAGTATGTTCGGGGATAAGACGATGAATCATTTCAGCTACATATGTTTCAACTCCTGTTAAGCCAGCTTCGCGACGTGCTTCATTATGAGTTAATCCACCGCAAGTTATAGTAGGAAGGGGAGAGGTAGGTCCGTCTGATAATGGATTTGCAACTTGAATATTGCACTGTGATAAAGGCAATTGGTGTAAATCTTGTTCATCCCACATGTGGAATATGCCAGCTTCTTTAGAAGTTAACGTATCAAAAAAACGAAAAAGTTCAGTTGAAGTATATTGTCCGGAACGATGGGCAAGGTTTTCTTGAAGATTTTGCACCGTATCAATTGTAAAGATTTCATCGGTTGCGAGAAGATGTTTTATGAAAGGGTGCCACTTTCCTTCAAGTGTTTCCAAGTTTAATAAAAAGAATTGAGGATTATGCTGCCTATGTGAACCTTCAGCGACATGTTTAAATAACTCAAAAACGATAACATTTGCTAACATTGCAGATGCAATTGGTGAGAAAGATTCAGGTGGATTTTCACTTTGTAAAGTAGTTTCGTGTAGACGATGCCAAGCTGATTCCCAGCATTCTTCACGGTCTGCGGTTACGACGGGTCCAGCTAAACCAATTCTTGATAAGCAAATAGCTGGTATGAAATTTTTCTTAAACTCTCTACAAATAGTATGGATTGCTCTTAAACTTTCAATATCTCCATTTTGGGAAACATATAAAATCCAGTCGAAAGGCTCGAATACTTCATGTAAAGGGCGATCAATTGTAATATCTATTTCTTGAATAAGTACATTGTCATCATTTGCATTTGCACGTTCGCTTAGTTCATGAATTCGATCGTAGTTTGTTTCAGCACGATCTGTAACAAGATAATGGAATGTAGGTAAACCAGATTCTAATAAAGAAGAAACTAGGGAAGTAAGCATATCGCCAGAACCAATTATAAGCACATTTGCTGCGCGGTACGTTTCGAATTTTAAAGCGCCTGAATGGGAATCAGCTTCTAAAAACTCAATTTGCGAAGCATATCTGTCGAGTAATGCACTGTTTAATTCGTGGGGAGCATCTTGGCTTACATCACGAATGAAACCATTTTCATATAAAATCTCTCCAATTTCAAATACACGATTTTGATAGGGGAGAGGGAGACCATCGGTTATTTCTGTCAAAGAATGATTACCGTTAAACATAGGCATTAATTTCTCAATCCAGTCATAAATTCCATCACCATCCATACGGAATGAACTGGAGTTATTTCGAAAGTAAACACCCCCGTTTGAATCGGGGAGGAAGAAAGTATCCTTATTTGCTTTAAGTTTTGCATGAACTGGAAGGTTATTCATGTTTATCCCCCTTACGTTTTAGGCATACATTATTAGTCTATGTAGTGTGATTTGTCCCATATGAACATAATGAAAAAAGGCTGTAGAATGATTCATTCTACAGCCTTTAATAGAGTAATAATCTATCAACCTTCTAATAATAATGATTTTGGATCTTCAAGCATATCTTTAACAGCAACAAGGAAGCTAACTGCTTCTTTACCATCAACAATACGGTGATCGTAAGATAGTGCAAGGTACATCATTGGACGGTTTTCCATACGCTCTGCATCAATTGCAACTGGACGTACTTGGATTTTATGCATCCCTAGAATACCTACTTGTGGACTATTTAGGATTGGTGTCGACATTAGAGAACCGAACACACCACCATTTGTAATTGTAAATGTACCACCTTGTAGCTCTTTTAATGAAAGTTTATTATCGCGTGCTTTCAGACCTAAATTACGAATCTCGCTTTCAATTTCAGCGAAGTTCAATTGGTTAGCATCGCGTACAACTGGAACAACTAATCCATCTGGAGCTGCTACTGCAATACCGATATCATAGAATTTTTTAATGATAAGCTCATCGCCTTGAATTTCAGCATTTAATAATGGGAACTGTTTTAATGCTGCAACAACTGCTTTTGTGAAGAATGACATAAAGCCAAGACGTACATCATGTTTTTTCTCGAAAGCATCTTTGCGTTCTTTACGTAATTCCATGATTGCACTCATATCAACTTCGTTAAATGTAGTTAACATTGCAGATGTTTGTTGAACTTCTACAAGACGTTTTGCAATTGTTTGACGGCGGCGGGACATTTTCACACGCTCAACTGGTTTTTCAAATTCAGTTTTTGCAACTGGAGCCGGACTTTGTTTTGGAGCAGCTGGTGCTTCTTTTGGCGCTGCAGCGTGAGCTTGTACGTCATGTGGTCTCACACGTCCAAGTGGATCTGTGCTACGTACTTCGTTTAAATCGATTCCTAATTCACGAGCCATTTTGCGAGCAGCTGGTGATGCGATAGGACGATTTGTATTTGGTAAACCTTGCAACGCTTTATTTTGTTCAGCACTTGGAGCTGCTGCTTTCGGTGCTTCAGTAGTTTCTTGTTTTGGTTGCTCATTAGCCGGAGCTGGTGTGCTTACTTCAACCGCTGCGCCGTTTGCATCTAAAATTGCGATAGTAGCGCCAACTTCAACTGTATCTCCAGGTTCGCCTAGTAACTTCGATACAATACCTGAATCCTCTGCAATGATTTCTACATTGACTTTGTCAGTCTCAAGCTCAACAACGCTGCCACCTTTCTCAACTTTGTCGCCTACGTTGATAAGCCATTGTGAAATAGTTCCTTCTGAAATAGATTCTGCAAGCTCAGGTACTTTAATTTCGATCATTTTAAATGTCCTCCCCTTATTTGCCTAACGGTGTGTTTTATCTTCTTTAATCTTCGGTAATCTCCATTTGTTAGCCTGGCTGTGGCAGACTATCTGCCACAGCCAAGCCTGAAAAACTCATTGTTACTTTCAGTTGCTGAAAACTTCAATTTCTTGTTTATCTTGACGGAAGTTGTACTTCACATCTAAAGCGTGTGCAACGATTAATTCTTGCTCAGCTTTGTGAGCGAATGGATCGCCACCAGATGGGCTAGAACGATCCGGGCGTCCAATGTAACCTGTTTTCACTTTATCCCCAGCTAGTTCGAATAGAATTGGAGCCATGTAATGCCATGCGCCCATATTACGAGGTTCTTCTTGAACCCAAATGATTTCTTCTAAGTTTTTAAAGCGTTTAATAATAGATTGAACTTTTTCAGCAGGGAATGGGTACAACTGCTCGATACGAACCATATGAACTTCATCTAGGCTGTACTCATGCTTACCACTTTCGATTTCTGCTGCTAAGTCAATTGCCATTTTACCTGTACTTAAAACAAGACGTTTTACTTTGTTTGGTTTCGCACCAAGGTTTTCTTGTTCTAAAGCAGGTTGGAAACGTCCTTCGCTTAACTGACTAGCAGTTGAAAGCGTAAGTGGATGACGTAATAAACTCTTTGGTGTCATAAGCACTAACGGTCGAACAGCTTCTGTTCCTAAGATAGATGCTTGACGACGTAAAATATGGAAGTATTGTGCCGCGCTCGTTAAGTTTGCAACTGTCCAGTTGTTCTCAGCAGCTAATTGTAAGAAACGCTCTGGACGTGCACTAGAGTGTTCTGGCCCTTGACCTTCATAACCGTGTGGTAATAGAAGAACTAAACCAGATTTTTGACCCCATTTTGCTCTTCCTGCTGAAACATATTGATCAAATAATGCTTGCGCAGTATTTGAGAAGTCACCGTATTGAGCTTCCCACATCACAAGAGTTTCTGGAGAAAATACGTTGTAACCATATTCGTAACCAACAACAGCAGCTTCTGATAACGGACTGTTATGAACAGAGAATGATGCGTTAATGTTCGGTAAACGGTGTAATGGTGAATATGTTTCGTTTGTATCAGTATCGTGTAATACGATATGACGGTGCGCGAATGTACCACGCTGTGAATCTTGACCAGTTAAACGAATTGGCGTACCTTCTTGCAAAATAGAAGCGAATGCTAACGATTCAGCAAGTGCCCATTCAATTTTACCGTTCTCTTCAAGAGCATCTTTACGGCGCTCAAGAATTTTCTTCACTTTTGGATATACGTTAAAGCCTTCAGGCCAAGATAATAGTCCTTCATTAATTGCACGAAGTGATTCAATTGAAACACCAGTGTCAATCGGTTGAATTCCTTTTGCAACAACTTCTGGAACTTTAACGTGAATTGTTGCAGCACTTGTATCAGCTGGTGGCACTTGTGCGTATTCAGCCTTTAATTCTTCTTGTATAAACTGAGTAATTGTTTCAACCTCATCTGCATTCAGAACGCCAGCAGATTGTAATTGATCTGCATAAATTGCTCTTACAGTTGGGTGATTTTTAATTTTTTTGTACACTTGTGGTTGCGTAACTGCTGGATCATCCATTTCGTTATGACCATATCGGCGGTAACCGATTAAATCGATTAAGAAGTCCTTTTTGAACAGCGTACGATATTGGATCGCAAGGTTTGCAGCAGCAAGACAAGCTTCCGGATCATCAGCATTCACGTGAACAATCGGAATATCGAAACCTTTTGCAAGGTCGCTTGAATATTTAGTAGAACGAGAATCATAGCTATCAGTCGTAAAGCCGACTGCATTATTTGCGATAACATGAATAGTTCCGCCAGTTTGGTATGCATTCAATCTACTTAAGTTGAGTGTCTCAGACACAACACCTTGACCAGGGAATGCAGCATCACCATGAACTAAAATTACGAATGATTTTGTAGTATCTTGTTCTGGAAGACCAGATTTTTTACGATTCTCTTGAGCTGCGCGTGCGAAACCTTCAACAACAGGGTTAACGAACTCAAGATGACTCGGATTATTAGCTAATGTAACACGAGTGCTAACCTCTTCATTACCAACGACTTGTTCTCTACCTAAATGGTATTTCACGTCGCCAGTCCAGCCAGCATTTGCCACTGCACCTTCTATTTTTGCATGTTTGAATTCTGCAAACATGTGATTATATGGCTTTTCTAATACGTGAGCGAGTACGCTTAGACGACCACGGTGAGCCATACCAATCATGACATCTTCAACGCCGCCTTTAGCACCTTCTGAAACAATTTCATCTAGTACAGGTACAAGCATATCAACGCCCTCTATTGAGAAACGTTTTTGACCAACGAATGTTTTATGCAAGAATTGCTCGAAACCTTCAACAGCAGTTAAACGTTTTAAAAGAGCAGTTCGTTTTTTATTTGATAATGGTTGACGCAATGAATTTGATTCCACCATTTGATGCAACCACGCGCGTTCTTCACTATCTTGTATATGTGAGAATTCATAAGCTAAAGATTTTGTATAAACGTCTTTTAATCTATGAATTACATCAAGTGCAGTGTGAATACCCTCTGGTGCATCTTGCCATACTGTTTTTGCTGGAATCGCTTTCAAGTCAGCATCGCTCAGTTCGTTCATTGTTTTCTCGATAAGAGATTGTCCGTTTGCAGCATCTTCCATCGGATTAATGTGAGCCAATGTATGCCCGAAAGAACGAATCTGTTCAACAAGTTGAACGACTTTAAGAATCTTTTCAATGTTCCCTGAGTTTTGAGGAGAAAAATGTGTTGCTGTGTTGTCCCCTGTTACGACATCATCTTGAAACGAAGGAGCTCCAAAAATTTCAAAAAGCTCTTGTAATTCCGGATCAACAGAACCTGCTCCAGTTACGTAAAGATCATACTGTTCAATAACATAACCAAGGTTCGGACCATGGAACTTGGCCCAAGGGTTTGTCGTTGTATTCTTCCTCGTCATTTGTTTAAACCTCCCAATGCATATAATCCTTTTTCCATACAAAAAGGTGCATTTTGCTCTTTTCAATAATTGATGAACCAATAATCAATGTAAATGTTTTTCTTTACTCTTATGTTATTACAATAATTTACATAATACCAAACACTATTACTTATCTGTTTTGTAAAAAAACATTCACAATAACTTATCACCCAAGTTAATCTTTCATGTTATAAAGTAATTTCACGGGAAAACGGGGTGGATATATTTGGTATACCTACATTAATACCTATAATTGTTGCATTTAAATATAAGTATAACTATCAGAATGTTTCGATAAAATTTAGTTCGAATTATGTATATTGGAATAATAAGCGCTTTCATTGATATTATACAACAATATAACGGAATATAGTATAAAAAATAAAAAATTATGAATTTACCATAAACTTTATCTCGATAGTGTTAAATATCGAAAGGAAAATGAAGGATTTCTACAAAAAAAGTGGCTATACATAAAAAATGCTTCATAAACCGTTAGTTTCTATAAATATGGCGAAAAACAACGTAAAAACAATAGCGCATTTCACCCGATAAAGAGCAGAATGAAACATTTTAAAAGGATAAAACAAATATGGAGATATTAAATTTTCATAAAAACGGAGAGGAGATATAGTAACGGCTATATACATTGTTCCATGTTTCATTTCAAAATAGACGTGCTGAATTTGAAAAAGTTTCTTCTATATAAATAGAATGAAAAATAAGCGAAATGAATGTAAAGGAAACTTGACGTAAAGTTTCCTTTACATATATACTCGGTATAAGGGAGGAGGGAGAAATTTCCTTGGAAAATAAAATGGTCGAATACCGAAAAAAACTTGGACTATCTCAAGAAAAATTGGCTGAGAAACTTGGGGTTTCCAGACAAACCATCATTTCAATTGAAAAAGGAAAATACGATCCATCACTTCCATTAGCATTTGAAATAGCAAAAACATTTCAGACAACGATAGAACATGTATTTATTTATGAAGGAAAAGAAGAGGGGGAAAAAGGATGAATTATTCACAAAAGTACTTTGTAATTATGGGGATTATCTTTTTAATTATGAGCGGAACTATGATATTAGCAGGTATAATGACTCATTCTGCACCGCCAATTCCAACCTATACAGTACTTGCAATGATGATCATGTGTTTTTGCCTAAGCTACTTGCACCCGCAATTTAAAGAAAAAGATGAGCGAATGAAACTTATTCGTTATAAAGGAATGTTCTTCAGCTTTTTTGCACTAACGGCATACTATCTTCTTTTCTCTATTGGCTTAAACTTAAAAGTAATTACGCTATCTTCGGTTGAACTATTGAATATATTAATGGCACTTACGATGAGTACAGTTTTTATATCGTTTGTTGTTTTATCGAAAAGATATTAAGATGTAAAAGAGAAAGGAAGATTAACATATGCAAATGATGTATGCTTTTGGCATGGGGCTTGTATTATTTTTAGCGGTATTCTTATTTATTCGTAAAGACGTTCAAGGCGGAACGTTAACGAAACGAGGATTTTATAAAATGATCGGCTGTTTAGTTGTTATGTTTATAGCGATTATCGTAATGATCGTTCTAATTAATAAAACATTATAGAATTTAAAAACGGAACCTTACTTTATAGTAAGGTTTTTCTATTTGAAATTAATACTAAAAAATACCATAAAAACTATTTAGTGACTATATTTCCTATTATATAATCCAATAAAATGATAGATAAGGAGAATAGTATATGAACAAAAAAACTATCTTCTTCTTATTAACATGTCTACTACTTATAGCTAGTATTACTTATATAATATGTAACAAACGAGAACAAGTGCCACCTATGTTAGTATGGGAGGGCCAGGAATACTACGTTACGAATGAACCTGCCAAAGCAGAAGAAATCGGACAAAGACTTGGTGAAGTAACAAAGAAAATTGAAACGAGCAAACAGCCTACTAAAGATAGTGAATCCAACATATTACAAGAAAAAACAGAAGTATTTGAAATGATTTTAGAAGAAGAGGATGAAAGGCCGCCTATACTCGTAAAAGAACCTAAGAGTGAAAAATGTAGAGTAGTAAGGCCGATGTTAAAGCAAGTACTATAATAATGAAGAAACAAATTTTTAATAGAGAGTAGTGACGTTATGAGATGGAAAGCAGGAACGTTTGAAAAAATAGAAACGAATGATTTATCTATTGAGCAGCTTAAATGTGCCTATAAGTTGTTTTAAAGTACATAACGAAAATTTTTTCAAAGAAATACCTTATAAAAATATTAAAATATGCAAAATTGCATATTGGTTATTCTAAATCTTATGCTAACCTTATAATGAAAAATATAACATTTGTTGGTAATGAATGATTTTTGAAGGAAATAAGTTGTTGAAAAAAATACCATATAGGGAAATTGTTAGAAGTTCAGATGTTACAAACGTCATCTTATTTTCAATGTCTGATAAAAGTGATGCCATCAGAGGGCAAAATATTGTTGTTGACTATGGATATACAATTGTATAAATAAATCATCTTGGGAATTAAGGGTGTGGATAATGAGTTTACTAATTAAAGATTTAACAAAGAAATTTGACGAGCATGTTGCAGTGAATAATTTGAATATCGAGATACCAAAAGGTGAAATATTTGGATTCTTGGGCGGGAATGGAGCAGGTAAAACGACTACATTTCGAATGATACTTGGCCTTTTATCGAAATCAAGCGGAACCATTTCATGGAATGGTAAGCCTATAAATTATGATGTAACGGATAAGATTGGGTATTTACCCGAAGAACGTGGGCTTTATGCGAAAATGACTGTCAAAGAACAAGTTAACTTTTTTGCAAAACTAAAGAACATGAAAAGTAAAGATGCAGAAAAAGAACTTCACTATTGGCTGGAGCGTTTTAATATAACTGAGAATCTGAACAAAAAAGTAGGAGAACTTTCAAAAGGGAATCAGCAAAAAATTCAGCTGATAACAGCGATTATACATAAGCCTGAACTCTTAATTTTAGATGAACCATTTAGTGGTTTAGACCCAGTAAATGTTGAAATGTTAAAAGAAGCCGTTCTTGATATGCAAAAACAAGGGTCGTCCATTCTTTTTAGTTCACATCGTATGGAACATGTGGAAGAGTTATGTCAACACATTTGTATCATGCACAAAGGAGTACCTGTTGTTCAGGGAGACATTGCAAAAATTAAAAGTGATTTTGGTAAAAAGAATGTTGTAATCGTTGGCGATCATGACTTTGACCATTTGAAAGAAATAAAAGGTGTAGAAAGTATGAAGAAACGTAAGAATGCAGTTACTCTTAAAATTTCATATGAAGAAGTTTCGCATATTTTATTTAAAGAAATAACGAAGTTAGGGTATGTTAAAAAGTTTGCAGTAGAAGAGCCTACATTAAATGACATCTTTATTGAGAAAGTAGGTGCACAGCATGAATAGTTTCTGGACGATTTTTTTACAAAACTATAAATCTAAGGTAAAAGCTACATCATATATTGTTATTACAATCATGATTTCTATGTTAATTATAGGAATGATGAATTTTGAAAAAATTTATAACTATTTTGTAGGTAACGAGGAAGAGCAAGTTGTCGTTGTTACAGAAAAAGAAGAATTATATACAAAAATTCAACAAGTGTTTAAAAATGTCGATAGTAAGATACATGTTAAACATAGTACGGATAAACAAAAAGCAGAATCAGGTGTTAAAGATGGTGATTATACATATGCAATCGTTGTAGAGGAATTGGATAATAAGCAACTAAAGGCTACGTATATAACTGAGACAGATACAAATCAGCAAGATGTTAGTAAGGTTCAAACGATTTTATCTCAAATACAATCTTCTAATTTCGCGCAGCAATTAAATCTATCACAAGATGAATTAAAGGTGTTAACAACGCCAGTAGAAATACAAACCAAAACTGTTTCAGATAAGGTTAAAGATGGAGAACATACAGAGGGTGTAGGAATTTTAATTAATACCTTTATCATGCTAAATTATGTAATGATATTAATGTATGCTGCACAATTAGCTACAGATGTTGCAACAGAAAAATCTTCTCGTGTCATGGAGTTAGTTGTTTCAAGTATTTCGCCTACAAAACATTTATATGCGAAGCTCTTCTCAACATTATTGGCAGGTATTACACAAATAATAATTTGGGGCTTGGTCGCAACTGTAGGGTATAAAACAGCAATTAATGAATCGAAAAATGATGTTTTAAATAGTATTGATTTAAATTCTGTTGCTCCTACTCTAGTGTTTTATGGGATTCTATTCTTCACATTAGGATTCTTATTATATGGCTCATTATCTTGTCTACTCGGCTCTGTTATTAGTCGTATAGAGGAATCTTCTCAAGCTGTTATGCCGCTGACATTTATGTTAATTGCTGCTTTGTATATCGCACTTTATGGAATGTCAAATCCAAGCAGCACGGTTGTTACCATTACTAGCTATATACCTTTCTTTACTCCTATTGTTATGCTCGTACGAATTGGATTCCTCAATATCCCAGTATGGGAGATTGCGCTTGCATTAGCGATTCTATTAGCAACAATATGTATGATGATTGGTTTAACGAGTCGTGTTTACCGCGGTGGCGTATTATTATATGGTAAAGGTGCATTCAGTAATATAAAAAAGGCAATCAAGTTAGGGAAAAAATAAGATTGGCTTATTCATATTTAAAAAGACTACATAGTTAATCTATGTAGTTTTTTGTTGTTACAATAATTTTTATATATAAATTATTGTATTAGGCTATTTTTTAAAGAAAACTTTAAAAAGCTCCCAAGAAGAGAGTGAAGAATTGAGTTCTGGTGAACAACGCAGAGCTATGGGTGATATAATTTATATCTTTCTCAAAAATTGAGGAAAAGAAGTAGGGGAAATGGTATAAATATAATATTAGCGATTGATGAACTGGAAGTTTCACAGAATCTTACGCAATGTTTCAATCGAAATATAAGTTGAAAGAAGTGGATATATTTATTGCTTTTTGAAGACATGTTGATTATTACAAGTTTAGAATCGCACTTTGCTATATCACGGTGAACGATATTACAAATAGCAGTAAATCAAATAAAATAAAGCTAGCTTAGATTGAGCTTTTTTGTCTAAAATATTGACTCAAATCTAATAAGAGATTTAAAATCATAAGTTTATTTTCATATGAAAAATTAATCGTTAACCAAAAGGGAGATATTGATCAAATCTTGAACAGTATATAAAAAATTATTATAAAAATAATATATTGATTTGCTACATAAAGAAAGCCCCGTGACTATCAAGGGGTTCTCATATGATCCCGACTGGCCTCGAACCGACGACCTCCACCCTGTCAAGGTGGCGCTCTCCCTGCTGAGCTACGGGATCTTCAAAAATGCTTATCTAATAGCATCTTTAATAAATCTGCTAAAGCAATTATATATAATTAACTGAAATTTTACAATATTTTATATTAGATGTGTAATGGAAAAAAGGTTTATTTTAGAATTTATATTATAATGTATGTTTTTATTTTTAATACGTAGAAGATGATGACTTGTTATGATTTCCGATACCAATCCAAAGGACCTTCATCGCTTAAGTCAACAAGAAAAGGGAATAAGAAGTGTAAAGGTAAGCTTATAAGTTCTGGCATAGCGTTCAATGTTTTCTTTGATAGATATTGCCTTCCGAAACAATACGGACAATCTTTTTCAAATGTTACGAGTATCGACCATACATCTTTTACTTTCCACTTCGTTTTACAATATGTACAACGCGCCATGGAGTTCCTCCTCATTTTAAGGTGTTTTCTAATATATTCCATTTGATTGTACTAAAGTCAAGTGTATTTAGTGTGATAGAATATAAGTTGGTTTGTTTTTTTATATGGATGTATTCCGTAATTTATGACTAAATGAATGTAGTGTGAGGGTTATATAATAAGAGATTTTCATTTTTAATATGCAAATTGGCCAATATATCCTTTTTACAATTTTCAAGAAATCATGTATAAAAGAAGTACAAGATATTTATAAATATTCAAGAGTAGAGGGAGAATAATTGTAATGGTAAGAAAAACGTTTAAGATGCATGTGTCTAGAAATAGAACGATTTCGATTGATGGTTCGATTCTTGATGTGGATGTGACGCATGATGAGTTTTTACAAGAGTTCGTTGAGTGGGTCGATTCTAAAGGTTGGTCGTTTATGGGTATGACGGACGAGATTACGCCCGAAGAAGCTGGGCAAAAGTTAATAGATTCGTTGATTGATGAGAAGGATAAGAAAGAGTAATTCCTTCTTATTTTTTGTTGTATATTTATGTTCCTAATCGTAAAAGTGTGATATAGTAAAAAAAGTGAATATTCTTCCAAATTAATACAAATTACATATAGGTTGGTAGAGGTATTTTATAGAATGTGAAAGTAAAGGGAAAAGGGAGAGTCATATGGTAAATTTTAAGAAAATTTCGGTTTTTGTTATGGTTATTTGTTTATTTTTTTTGACACCTATGACGTTATATGCTGAGACGAATATTGGAGTAAATCCGGAGCAAGTGGCACCTCCACCTGCGGAAGGGCCGAATGTTTTTAGTCAGTTTGCGACTACGATTGATGCGAAAACAGGAGATATGTTGTACGACAAAAATGCACATCATCGTGCGTTCCCTGCTAGTATGACGAAAGTGTTAACGGCGATTTTACTGATGGAGCATACGAAGCCAGAGGATCAATTTACGTTTTCACAATTAGCATTAGATCAAGAGAAGAGTAATTATCAAATTGAGTTTCACCCTGGTGAGACTATTAATAGAAATACTGCACTTATGATTTTAATGGTGCTGAGTGCGAATGATGTATCGTATGCGATTGCGGAGCGTATTGGAGGAAGTGTTGAAAACTTCGCCAATATGATGAATGAAAGGGCGAAGCAATTAGGGGCTAAAGATAGTCATTTTGTAACGCCAAATGGATTGCATGATCCAAATCATTATACGACGCCATATGATATGGCCATGATTACGAGAGGTGTGCAAAAGTATCCTGAAATTTTACAAGCGATGAATACGAAAAGAACGACGGTTACGACATCTACGCAAACAGTTTCTATTTTTAATAAGTCTACTTATTTTGAAAATCCATATAGCATGGGTGGTAAGACAGGATTTACGAATGAAGCACGCAATACGCTCGTTTTATTAAATGAGAAGGATGGAAATCGTATTATAAATGTAGTAATGGCTTCTCAAAGACCTGAAATTTATGAAGATTTGAAGCAGATGGCGGAATATTCTTTTGGGCAATTTACGAAGCAAACTGTACTAGATAAACATAGTTGGCACCAAAAGGCAAAGTATTTAAATAAAGATGTTGACTCTGAGCTGGAAAAAAGTGCAGAGCTTATGCTAAAGAAAGATGAAGGGAAAAATATAAAAATGGCTTTTCGGGTTAATTCAGTGGATAAAGAAGCTTTGTACCAAAAAGGAATTCATCGCGGTGAAGTAGTTGGTGCGGTAGATATTATAAAAAATAATCAAACGATTGCGACTATAAATGTTCTTTCAAAAGAAGATGTTACGTTTGCGGTGCCTAAAAAAGATACAGTTGCACCTGAAGTAAAGGAATCGAATGTGAAAGTGATAAGTGTTGGAATAGGTGCGATTTTATTATTTGGAGCGATTTTATATGTAGTGCTGCGCCGAAATAACCAAGGGATGAAATCAGAAGAAAAATAAATTGCTAGTAGACCGTGATGAGATTTTGTCACGGTCTTTTTTGTATGCATTTCAAAAATGATTTAACTAATAATTGTAAATTTTCTTATTGCATTTCCAAATCGTTCGTTATATTATTTACTTGTGTTCTCGTTAGAGAACTAAATGAATATTGTATACTTCAAATAACATAAAACAACGGAGAGGGAGAGAGACGATGAAATTAATTTGGAAGGTGATTAGCAACGTTATCTCATTTGTTTTATTTGCGGTAATGGTTTGTTTAGCTTTTGTAGTTATTTCTTCAAAAGCGAGTGGCGGGGATCCAACAGTGATGGGATATCAATTTAAGAGCGTTCTTTCAGGATCGATGGAACCAACATTTTTGACAGGGTCAATCATTGCGATAGAGCCAACGAAAGATGGTTCTAAATATCAAAAAGGTGATGTTATTACGTTTAAAGAGAAAGATGAAAAAATTGTCACTCACCGTATTATCGGTGTGAAAGATACAAATGGAAAAGTAATGTATGAAACAAAAGGGGATAACAACAACGGACCAGATTTAGCACCAGTACTTGCAGAGAATGTAATCGGAAAGTATGCAGATATTACAGTTCCATACGTTGGTTATGGACTGAATTATGCGAGTTCAAAAGCGGGAGCAGCATTACTTCTTATTATTCCAGGAGTCTTTTTACTTGGCTATTCCGCGATTTCTATTTTTGGCGCTATTCGTAGCATCGACGGAGAAAAGAAAGATAAAAAAGTAGAACAATCCGTCTAGTTATCTTAGTTATTATTTCCTACGAGGAAATTAACAAATATATATATTATGGGGGATTTGGACATGACTTTAAAGAAAAAATTAGGGATGGGTATCGCATCAGCAGTACTAGGAGCAGCATTAGTTGGTGGAGGAACATTTGCATTCTTTAGCGATAAAGAAGTGTCAAATAATACATTTGCGGCTGGTACGCTTGATTTATCATTAAATCCATCAACAGTTGTTAATGTATCGAATTTAAAACCTGGTGATACAATTGAAAAAGAATTTAAACTAGAAAATAAAGGCTCTTTAAATATTAAAAAGGTTCTATTAAAAACAGACTATAATGTAGAAGATACGAAGAAAGATAATAAAGAAGATTTTGGTCAACATATTAAAGTAACATTCTTAAAAAATGTAGATAAGCATGAGACGATTGTGAAAGAAACTACATTAAATAAATTGAAGGGTGATACACTTACAGCAGTAAATAATGATTTAGCTGCTTGGTTCTGGGATGAAAAAGGTATTTCTGCAGGTAAATCTGATAAATTCAAAGTGAAATTTGAATTCGTTGATAATAAAAAAGATCAAAATGAATTCCAAGGCGATAAGTTACAATTAACTTGGACGTTTGATGCACAGCAAGGCGATGGTGAAACGAAATAATAATGACAACAAAAAGAGACTATCAAAAGTGGTAGTCTCTTTTTGTGTTAAAAGAGAAATGTAAAAAGAAACATAATTTTTATATCATTTTGTAATTCACTTTATTATAATAAAGGTATAGTTCTTGATAAAGAACAAGTTGTTCGATAGGAGAGATTAAAATGCTGAAGGCACCTCGCAAATTCAAAAAGATGCTTATATTGCCATGTTTGTGCTCTATTACTTTTTATTTAGGTTCTCAAATGATGACTTATACAGAGGCAGCTTTCATTCATGAGACGAAAGTGCAGGCTACTATTTCTACAGCAAGTATTTTTCCAAAAACAGTTGATCAGTTAACAAAGCAAGCTAAGCAACATAAGGAAGTTATTTTGCATGAGTATGAAGAGATGAAATCGAAATTAACTTTCACTTCCACTCAAGAGTTAGAACAGGTGCTTGTTACGTGGAAGCAAGGGCGTGAGAAAATAGCTGCTGAGAGAGAGTTATTACAAAAAGTATATGAATCAATAGAAAGTCCGTATAACAAAGCGAAAGAAGAGTTAAAGGAAAATGAAAGTGAATCTAATAAGCAAGTATTCTCGTATGTGAATGCTGGTTTTCATATAGTTAAAGAAAACTGTGAGTATGTTGATAAAGAGGTTAAATTACAGGTGATTGATAAACAAATTCAAGCTTTTGAGAAATTATTAGTAGATGAAACAGCAAAGCAAGTGAGTGAGGCTGAGAAGCAAAAGAAATTAGAAGAGAGCAAGAAACAAGAAGAGGCGAAAAAGTTAGAAGAGAGTAAGAAGCAAGAAGAGGCGAAAAAGCTAGAAGAGAGTAAGAAACAAGAAGAAGCAAAAAAGCTAGAAGAGAGTAAGAAACAAGAAGAAGCAAAAAAGCTAGAAGAAAGTAAGAAACAGGAAGAAGCAAAAAAGCTAGAAGAAAGTAAGAAACAAGAAGAACAGAAGAAATAGGAATAGTAAGTAAAATACAGCAGCATTTCGGAAGGAATAAACTACAATCATAAGACAAATAGGTGAGAGACCCCTACTACTCACCTATTTGCTTTGTTTTTCTTATTTCACTATTCGTAGGTATAAGGTCTTCACCTAAAAATTTAACGAATGTGAGGAAGTTAGTTGGCAGCCCACCACTTGGTGAAGGTTAATAATCAGTGGGGATGGGCAGAAAAACATTGATTAAAGTTTCACCTTATTTCTCAATGATTTTCTGAAAAAAGGAAAAATGTTGAGAAATAAAAATAATTAAAAAATATATTGTACTTATATAGTTTTGTTCGTTATAATGAACTTAAGGTTTTAAAAAAAGAACAAATATTAGCTAAGCTAATATAGTTTTAGTTACACCTCTTATTTTGAAATAAGAGATAAAAATACAAAAAACAGCTAGGGGGAATTGATTGTGAGTCTGAAAAAGAAATTAGGTATGGGAGTTGCATCAGCAGCATTGGGGTTATCTTTAATTGGTGGAGGAACATTTGCATTCTTTAGCGATAAAGAAGTGTCAAACAATACATTTGCAGCTGGGACGTTAGATCTTACATTAGACCCTAAAACGCTTGTAGATATTAAAGATTTAAAACCAGGGGATTCTGTTAAGAAAGAGTTCTTATTAAAGAATAGCGGTACTTTAGCAATTAAAGACGTTAAATTAGCGACAAAGTATACTGTGAAAGATGCAAATGGTAATAATGCTGGTGAAGACTTTGGTAAGCACATTAAGGTGAAATTCCTTTGGAACTGGGATAAACAAAGTGAGCCTGTATATGAAACAACTTTAGCTGATTTACAAAATGCTGATCCAGATCTTTTAGCAAAAGATATCTTTGCTCCTGAGTGGGGAGAAAAAGGTGGATTAGAGGCTGGAACAGAAGACTATCTATGGGTACAATTTGTATTCGAAGATGATGGTAAAGATCAAAACAAATTCCAAGGCGATTCATTGAACTTAGAATGGACATTCAATGCTAACCAAACAGATGGCGAAGAAAAATAATAAATAAAAAAAGCGGGGGATTCCCCGCTTTTTTTTATAAAGAAAAAAAGAAGTGCCCGTTTTAAGCACTCTTTCATATGTATTATTGTTGATTTTTCTTCCATTGTGTAAATTCGAGAAATTCACGAAACTGTTCTTTTGAGACACCAGAGCTCATCGCATCTTTAACGAGTTGTGTCCATTCGGAGTCTAGATGACTTTCCGTTGTTGTTTCATCATGAAGTAAAGTATCAACTGGAATTTGTAGAACAGCTGCAATTTTTTCAAGAAACTGAATGGAAGGGTTTTTTTGTAAATTCCGTTCTATAGAACTAATGTAAGATTTAGCTACACCAGCTTTTTCGGCGAGTTCTGTTAGTGAAATGCCTTTTTGTAAACGAAGGCGTTTTATACGTTCTCCTATCATATTTGCGCACCTTTCTATCAATATGTCGTCGTCTTATGATGTCATTATTATAACATAAACTTCGTTAAAAAGAACAAGGCTATTGAGCTTGACTTGATGGCTTCATACGTTGGAAAAAGTGTTCGATATCTTGCAGGGCAATGCCAGCATCTAGAGCTTCAAGTATTAAATCAATCCATTCTTGATCCAGTGTGTCCGTCTTATCTTTGTACAATTGTAATTCCTCCCTAATTATCGGTCATAACTGCTGCTACAGAATATATGATAATACAATCGAATTTTGTATTTTATATAGTGAATCATCAAATATTTTGTAGATGCAACAAAGATAAAATCCCCATTAAATTCCCTCTATGGCGATTATAAAGTTTCTGACAGATATTTTCAATATTTTCTGAAAACATTGTTGAATTGTGATATATTCGTATACTAACTATGAAATTTTTACAAATATATTAAAAAAATTACATAATATAACTAAATATTGAAAATATATCGAATTTTTAATAATATAAAATATGTAATACATATTTTATATTAGGGGAGGAAATAAGGGATGAAAAAGAAACCGTTTAAAGTGTTATCATCAATTGCTTTGACAGCTGTTCTAGGCTTGTCACTTGGTGCGGGAAGTCAGCCTACATATGCTGAAACGCCGGAGAACAAGACAGCTACAAGTCCAGTTGATGATCACTTAATTCCAGAAGAAAGATTAGCAGATGCGCTAAAAAAACGTGGGGTAATTGATTCGTCAGCTTCAGAGAAAGAAACAAAGAAAGCTGTCGAAAAGTACGTAGAGAACAAAAAGGGTGAAAATCCTGGGAAAGAAGCAACAAATGGGGATCAACTTACGAAAGAAGCATCTGACTTTTTAAAGAAAGTGAAAGATGCGAAAGCAGACACGAAAGAAAAACTAAATCAGCCAGCAACAGGGACACCTGCAGCGACAGGCCCAGTTAAAGGCGGACTAAATGGTAAAGTACCAACTTCTTCAGCAAAACAAAAAGCATATAACGGCGATGTTCGTAAAGATAAGGTACTTGTTTTACTTGTAGAGTACGCTGACTTTAAACATAACAACATCGATAAAGAACCTGGTTATATGTATTCGGAAGACTTTAACAAAGAACACTATGAAAAAATGTTATTCGGTGATGAGCCATTCGCGTTAGAGGATGGAAGCAAAATCGAAACGTTTAAACAATATTACGAAGAGCAATCCGGTGGTAGTTACACAGTGGACGGAACAGTTACAAAATGGTTAACAGTTCCTGGTAAAGCTGCTGATTACGGTGCAGATGCTGCTACAGGTCATGATAATAAAGGACCAAAAGGACCACGTGATTTAGTAAAAGATGCATTAAAAGCAGCTGTAGATAGTGGTCTTGATTTATCACAGTTTGATCAGTTCGATCAATACGATGTAAATGCTGATGGAAATCAAAATCAACCGGACGGTTTAATCGATCACTTAATGATTATTCATGCGGGTGTTGGACAAGAAGCAGGCGGCGGTAAATTAGGTGATGATGCAATTTGGTCACATCGCTGGACAGTTGGACCAAAACCATTCCCAATTGAAGGTACGCAATCGAAAGTTCCATATTGGGGCGGAAAGATGGCAGCATTCGACTACACAATTGAACCAGAAGATGGCTCAGTTGGTGTATTCGCACATGAATATGGTCATGATTTAGGTCTTCCAGATGAGTATGATACAGACTATACCGGTCATGGTGAACCAATTCAAGCTTGGTCTGTTATGAGTGGCGGAAGCTGGGCTGGTAAGATCGCAGGAACAACGCCAACGAGTTTCTCACCACAAAATAAAGAGTTTTTCCAAAAAACAATCGGTGGTAACTGGGCAAATATCGTAGAAGTAGATTACGAGAAATTAAATAAAGGTGTCGGTCTAGCAACATATTTAGACCAAAGTGTTACGAAATCTAGCCGACCAGGTATGATTCGTGTTAACTTACCAGATAAGGATGTAAAAACAATTGCTCCAGCATTTGGTAAACAGTATTACTACAGCACAAAAGGTGACAATCTTCACACGAAAATGGAAACACCACTGTTCGATTTAACAAATGCAACGAATGCGAAATTCGATTTCAAATCATTATATGAGATTGAAGCTGAGTATGATTTCCTTGAAGTACACGCTGTAACAGAAGATGGACAACAAACGTTAATTGAAAGACTTGGCGAGAAAGCAAATAGTGGAAATGCAGATTCGACAAATGGAAAATGGATTGACAAATCATATGATTTAAGTCAATTCAAAGGTAAGAAAGTAAAATTAACATTTGAGTACATTACAGATGGTGGTTTAGCATTAAATGGTTTCCTACTTGATAATGCGTCATTAACAGTAGATGGTAAAGTTGCATTCTCAGATGATGCAGAAGGTACATCACAATTTAAATTAGATGGTTTCGTTGTTTCTAGCGGAACAGAGAAGAAGAAACATAACTACTATGTAGAGTGGAGAAACCATACTGGATCAGATAGCGCATTGAAATTTGCTCGCGGTCCAGAATATAACTCAGGTATGGTTGTATGGTATGCAGACTCAGCTTACTCAGATAACTGGGTTGGTTTACATCCAGGACACGGTTTCCTTGGTGTAGTTGATTCTCATCCAGAAGCAATTGTAGGAACTTTAAATGGTAAGCCGACAATTGACAGTAGTACACGATTCCAGATCGCTGATGCGGCGTTCTCATTCGACAAAACGCCAGCTTGGAAAGTTGTATCTCCAACGCGTGGAACGTATACGTATAATGGCTTAGCTGGTGTACCGAAGTTTGATGATTCGAAAACGTATATTAATCAACAGATTCCAGATGCAGGACGTATTTTACCGAAGCTTGGTCTGAAGTTTGAAGTAGTAGGACAAGCTGATGATAATTCTGCAGGTGCTGTTCGTTTATACCGTTAATACAGTAAAACTACCGAGAGATTTTCTTTCGGTAGTTTTTTGTGAGCAATGAATTTTATATAAAGGGAAAAGTTATATATAATGTAACTTTAAGAATAGAAATTTGTTACATATGAAGTCTATATAAATAATGAAAGAATTGGATAAACATAGTGGGAGAAGGTGAGTGAATGAGTATTTCCTCTATTGTAAATAAACAAAAGCAATATTTTTATAATGGATATACGAGAAGTATAGAAACAAGAAAAAATAATTTGAAAAAGCTTTATGATGGAATTCAGCGTTTTGAAGAAGAGATATTTCAAGCATTGAAATTAGATTTAAATAAGTCAGTTCATGAGTCGTTTACAACGGAAGTGGGGTATGTATTAAAAGAAATTTCTTTTCAATTGAAACATATGTCATCGTGGAGTAAACCGAAGCGAGTTCGAACAGCACTAACTCATTTCGGATCGAAGGGGAAGGTAGTACCAGAACCGTATGGTGTGACGCTTATTATTGCACCGTGGAACTATCCGTTTCAGTTAGCAATTGCACCTCTAGTAGGAGCGCTGGCAGCTGGGAATACAGTTGTTTTAAAGCCGTCAGAGTTAACGCCAAACGTTTCAAAAGTGCTTACGAGAATGTTAGGTGAATTATTCCCAGAAGAGCTTGTATCGGTAGTAGAAGGTGGTGCTCAGGAAAGCACTGCACTTTTAAAGGAACCGTTTGACTATATTTTCTTTACAGGTAGTGTTGGTGTCGGAAAAATTGTTATGGAAGCAGCGGCGAAAAAATTAACGCCTCTTACGTTAGAGCTTGGCGGGAAAAGCCCATGTATTGTACATAAAGATGCAAAGCTAGATGTAACCGCAAGACGGATTGTTTGGGGGAAGTTTTTGAATGCTGGGCAGACGTGTGTAGCGCCTGATTATATGTACGTTCATTCTTCAGTGAAAGAGCAGTTAATCGAGGCATTACGACATGAAATCGCAGAGCAATATGGAAAAGATGCTTTGCAAAATGACAATTATGTGCGAATTGTGAGTGAGCGTCATTTTGAACGTCTATGTACATTTTTACAAGACGGTAAACCTGTGATTGGCGGGAATTATACGAAAGAAACATTACACATCGAGCCGACAGTGTTAACGAATGTTACATGGCAAAGTGCTGTTATGGAAGATGAAATTTTTGGGCCGATTTTACCAATTATAGAATATGACAAAATAGAAGAGGTAATTGAAACGATTCAGCACCATCCAAAGCCGTTAGCACTATATGTATTTTCTGAAGATAGAAAAGTGCAAAAGAAAGTGACGAGTAATATTTCATATGGCGGAGGATGTATAAATGATGTCGTATATCATCTTGCAACGCCATATTTACCTTTTGGGGGCGTTGGAAGCAGTGGATTAGGCAGCTATCATGGTGAACAAAGTTTTCGGACTTTTTCCCATTATAAAAGCATTTTGTCCCAATCTACAGCATTCGACATGAAAATTCGTTACTCTTCTACAAAAAGTGCTTTAAAATTCATACGAAAGTTGTTAAAATGATGATGGTGTTTATCAGTAGGCTTAGCCGTATGATAAAAACCCCTTCGCAACTGAAGGGGTTTTTCTGTTCGACATATGTATCATGCGAAAATGAATCAAACATACTACATAAAGAATAGAAGAGAACGCTGCTAAACAACCATTTTTGTTTGGATCGAAACAAAAAAATAGTCTATAGAACATAAATATTTATTCATGAATATAAAAATTAAAATTTAAGGTAGATAGGACGGGAAAATGAAAAAGATTATTAAAGTTGAAGCAGTAGAAAAACATTTTGGAAATCAAGTGATTATCCCCCCTCTTTCTTTAGATATTAAAGAAGGAGAATTTTTAACAATTTTAGGACCGAGTGGTTGCGGGAAAACGACTTTACTTCGTATGATCGCAGGATTTGAAACGCCAACTAAAGGAAATCTTTTATTAGATGATGAAAAGATTAACGATTTGCCGCCATACAAGCGTCATATGAATTTAGTGTTCCAACATTACGCACTATTCCCACATATGAATGTTGAAAAAAATATTTGTTTCGGTATGAAAATGCAAAAAGTATCAGCAGCAAAGCAGAAAGAACGTGCGGAAGAGGCAATGCGTTTAACGCAGTTACTTGAGTTCCGTAATCGTAAACCTTCGAAGCTTTCTGGTGGACAGCAGCAGCGTGTAGCAATTGCAAGAGCAATTGTAAACAACCCACGTGTATTACTATTAGATGAGCCACTTGGAGCGCTTGACTTTAAGTTAAGAAAAGATTTGCAACGTGAATTGAAAAACTTACAACGTAATTTAGGAATTACGTTCATATATGTAACGCACGATCAAGAAGAAGCGATGAGTATGAGTGATCGTATTGTCGTTATGAATAAAGGGCATATCGAACAAGTCGGCACGCCTAAGGAAATTTACAATAAGCCGAAAACATTGTTTGTTGCGACGTTCATCGGTGAAAATAATATCGTGAAAAATGGGGAAAACTACGTAGCAGTTCGCCCTGAAAATGTAAAAGTTCGCTCGGTTGAAGAGCCAATTTTAAAAGAATACCATCTTGGACATATTGAAGATATTGAATTTGTTGGAAATATGGAAAAGCTATATGTACGTGAGGAGAAAACAGCGGAATTACTAATGGCATACCAAACTGCTGAAGAAGCAACGCAGTGGAGCATTGGAGATAATGTATATGTAGGCTGGGAGCAAGAGGACGAGGTGACCTTAAATTGAAGAAAGGGAAATTACTCGCATTACCTACAGTCGTATGGCTGTTACTCTTCTTCCTAATTCCACTTCTGTTCGTATTAGCATTTGCCTTCATGCAGCGCGGAGCATACGGGACAGTGGAAATGAAATTTACATTAGATAACATAGCACGTGTGTTTGACCCATTATATATGGGGACGTTATGGGAAACAGTGAAGATAGCTGTTATTACGACAGTACTATGTTTATTAATCGGTTATCCATTCGCCTATACAATTACAATTGTTGATCGTAAATATCGTTCTATCCTTCTATTATTGGCAACAATTCCGTTCTGGATTAACTTTCTTGTGCGTTCATACGCATGGATTGTTATTTTACGTTCACAAGGACTTGTAAACACATTGCTATTGAAACTAGGTATTATTAGTGAACCTTTAAATCTGCTATATAATACGCCTTCTGTAATACTCGGAATGGTATATTCTTTATTACCATTTATGATTTTACCAGTGTATGCAGCAATTGAGCAGCTTGATAAGCGTAAGCTAGAGGCGGCTTATGATTTAGGAGCAACACCAGTAAAGGCATTTTGGAATGTAACAGTACCGATGACGATGTCAGGGATTACAACTGGTTCTATTTTAGTATTCGTTTCTTCTATCGGAATGTTTGTTGTATCAGACGTTATGGGTGGATCGAAAGTAGCATTAATCGGAAACGTAATTCAAAACCAATTCTTAGGTTCACGTGACTGGCCGTTTGGTTCCGCGTTATCTATGATTGTTGTTCTATTCTCTGTTCTGTTAATTTACTTATATTATCGTGCAACGAAAGTATATAAATATGATGGAAACGGAGGGGAATAGGCAAAAATGAAGAAGTTTTTAGTTTCTTATTCTTGGTTAATCTTATTGTTTTTGTATTTTCCAATGATGGTTTTAATGGTATATTCCTTCAACGATTCTCGCATTAATGCGGAATGGGAGGGCTTTACACTCCATTGGTATACAGATTTATTTCAAAAACAAGATGTTATTGATGCGTTTGTAAATAGTATGACGATTGCTGTTATAACGACAATTGTGACGACAGTTCTTGGTGTGATTTTTGCTATTGCATTACACCGTTACAAATATCGTTTTGAAGGGGCCATTAACGGTCTTGTATATTTACCAATTTTAATTCCTGATATTTTAATGGGATTATCTTTACTTATCCTATTTAGTCAATTAGGTATGGAACTTGGAAAAACAACAATTATTATTGCACACATTACATTCAGTATTTCATTTGTTGTTGTTATTTTAGCGGCACGTCTTTCTGGTATGGGACGTGATTTAGAAGAGGCTGCAAACGATTTAGGAGCAACGCCGTGGCAAACGTTTCGTTATGTAACGTTTCCGGCAATTGCACCAGGAGTTATTTCAGCCGCATTATTAACATTCACATTATCGATTGATGATTTTGTAATTAGTTTCTTCGTATCAGGACCAGGATCAACAACATTGCCATTATACATTTATAGTATGGTTAAGCGTGGAGTATCGCCTGAAATTAATGCTCTTTCTACAATATTAATTGTTGTAATTGTAGGATTAATGGTGCTATCGGAAATCTTCCGTAATAAAGGTGCAGACGGTGAAGAAAACTCTGGAGGACACCTTCCTTTATAATACGAATGATATAGAAAGAACGAGGAGGTAATAAACCGATGAAATTAGTGAAGAGATTAGCTGGTATAGCAATTAGCTTCAGTCTTGCTGCAGGTGTACTTGCTGGTTGTGGTGAGAAAAAAGAAGAATTAAACATTTATAGCTGGGCTGACAATTTTGATGAGCAAGTTTTAAAAGATTTTGAAAAGAAATATAACGTGAAAATTAACTACGATAAATATGCAAGTAATGAAGAAATGCTTGCGAAATTACAAGCTGGTGGCGCGACATATGATTTAATTCAGCCATCTGATTACATGGTGAAAACGATGGCGAAGATGGACTTATTAGCGCCTTTAGATAAGAAGAATATCCCGAACATCGAGAACCTTGTTTCTAACTTTAAAACACCTGCGTTTGATCCAGAGAATAAGTATTCTCTAGTATATACTTGGGGTGTAACAGGAATTGCATACAATAAAAAGTATGTGAAAGAAACACCTACAAGCTGGAATGATTTATGGAACGAGAAATATAAAGGGCATGTTACTTTATTAAACGATTCTCGTGAAGTATTAGGAATGGGACTTAAGAAAAACGGTTTCTCTAATAGCACGAAAGAGGATGCACAGTTAAAGACAGCGTCTGCTGATTTACAGAAGCTACTTCCAAACTTATTAGCATTCGATACAGATAACATTAAACAAAAATTCATTACAGAAGATGCTTGGATCGGGACAGTTTGGTCTGGAGACGCAGCATTCATTGCGAAAGACAATAAAGATGTAGGATACGTTGTACCAAAAGAAGGTGGCACAATTTGGGCTGATACGTTAGCAATTCCAAAAGGTGCGAAAAATAAAGAACTTGCAGAGAAGTTTATGAACTACTTATTAGATGAAAAAGTAAGTGTGAAAAACTACGAGTCAATTGGTTACAGTAATCCAAATGAAAAAGCTCATCCTCTTCATAGTAAAGAATATCGTGATAATCACATGATCTTCTTAACAAAAGAAGAATTAGATCGTACAGAGTGGCTTGTTGATGTAGACGATAAGTTAAAAGACTACGATCGCTACTGGACAGAGCTGAAAACAAAAGGTAAATAAGTAAGAAAATGCGGTTTCTAAAGTAGAAATCGCATTTTTTCATAGTAGGAGGAAATCGATTGAAGAAAAAGTTACATCAGTATGAATTAATGTGTATCATTTTGTTATTTGTTCTATTTAGTATCATCGCTTGGAGGGTATATGTAGGTGGTGTTACAATGATGGATACATACGTACGTGATATGGTAAAAGGATTGCAAACGGAAAGCTCACTTACATTCTTCTCATACTTTACAAAGCTAGGATCTGCAATTGGAGTTATAACGACACTAATTATAAGCTTGCTCGTTTTTTGGAAAAAGCGTTATTATGCTGCTATGATTGTGTATCCAATGGCTATATTAACGACACACCTTGTTAATAAGGGAATAAAAGAAATTGCAAAAAGAGACCGCCCATCATTAAATGAGGCACTTGACGCACTTGGGTATAGCTTCCCAAGCGGACATGCAATGCTATCTATTATAACATTCGGTTTTCTTGCCTATATCATTGCTGCCAATTTGAAAAGCATAGCTGGAAAATGTGGTATTACGATTTCGATGGGCATATTAATTATATTGATTGGATTAAGTAGAGTTATTTTAAATGTTCATTACCCGACTGATATTTTAGCTGGTTACTGCGCAGGTGGCATTTTGTTAATCATCGCAATTTATTGTCATCGTTTACTTACCGAGAGATTGGGACTTAATAACGAGAGATAAAAAAACGTCTAGAAAAACTAGTATTATAGTTTTTCTAGACGTTTTTTGTTTATGGGGAGATGTGATAAAGTATAAATGACAAGTGAATTATATAAAGTAGGTGAAACTGTGTGAAGACAAATGTACATAAAATTGATAAGTGGGGGAAGTTAGGAACTTTTTTGTATCAATTTCGTTATACAGTAATTGTAGCATTACTACTACTTGCGATAGTGCTCGGAATTTTTGCTCCAAAACTTCCAGGAGTATTGGGCGGTGATGGTTTCCAAACAGAAGGGGATTATCAAAAGACGAAAGAAATTTTAGATAAAGATTTTAAGCAGTCTCAAGATACACTTTTACTCGTTTTTGAGAAGGAAAAGGATACTTCGCATGAGGATTTTCAAAAGCGTATAGAGGGGATAATAAATCAAATTGAAGAGAAAGAAAAATACGAATCTTTCCATCATCCAATGCAAAATAAAGAGATGCTACAAGATGATATCGGTTATGCGACGATTTTATTTTCCGGGAAAACAAATAAAGAACGAATGGAAAAGACATTACAATTTGCCGGAAAAATCGAGAAGGAAAGTAATAGCGTATTAAAAGTAACACCGACAGGATATCCGAAAATTAATCAAGAGATTAATGAAAGAACGCAAAATGATTTAAAAGTAGCAGAGATGATTGGATTACCTATTGCTTTTCTCGTACTATTATTCTCATTTGGTAGTCTGATTGCGTCTATTTTACCGATTGTAAATGGTGCGCTTAGTGTCATTAGTACGATGGGGATTTTATATTTTATAGGTAGTGATAAAGAGCTATCTATTTTCGTGTTAAATGTTGCACCGATGATTGGGCTCGCATTATCAATTGATTTCGCACTGTTATTTGTAAATCGTTTCCGAGAGGAAGTTGCGAAGAGAACAGTGAAAGAAGCGATAGCGATTACGTATCAAACGGCAGGGCGTGCGATCGTATTTTCAGGGTTATGTGTATTCGTCGGTTTATCAGGCTTATTTTTCTTTAAGATAGATTATATTCAGTCTGTTGCTATTAGCGGGATGATTGTCGTTATTATGAGCATTTTGTTTTCGCTAACACTTCTTCCGGCGCTATTATCTTTAATTGGTAAAAGGATATTAAAAAAGAATCAGGCGGCGCCTACGCCATCAAATGTATGGCGTAAATTTGCACAGTTTGTAATGAAACATCCAATCGTCATGATTATTGTTGTTACAACATTTATTGTTATTTGTTTATTACCGCTACGTACAGCTAACTTGCAGTTTCCTGGTGTTGAAGCGTTACCTGAAAAGAGTGATACGAGAGTTGCATTTGAGAAGTATGAAGAAGCCTTTAATAAAACTGTCCAAACACACGCTGATGTTACATTAGTAGTAGAGACGAAGAAAAATATAACAGAAAAAGAAAGTTTACAAAAGATAGAAGCTGTTGTTCAAAAGTTAAAAGGCGATAAGCAAGTATATAAGGTGAAAAGTGTATATGACGGGCTAAATGGAATGAAAGCAGATCAAGTTGCTGGAATGTTACAGTCGCCAGAGGCTGCGAAAATAGCTCCTGTATTTGAAGCGTATACGAAAGGGAATAAAACAACAATGGAAGTCTTTTTGGATACGAAGCCAAGTACAGAAACCGCAAAACAATGGGTTCGTGATTTCAAAAAGAATTATAAAGAAAATGATGTTACTTATTATTTGGGCGGTATGACGACGTTCCAGCAAGAGTTAGAAGATGAAATTAAAGATAAAGTTGCAATTGGTATGTCTGTTATATTTGGATCAACCTTTGTCATTTTATTATTCGCATTCCGCTCTATACTCATTCCAATTAAAGCTATTATTATGAACGTACTTAGTTTAAGTGCAACAATTGGAATTGTAATTTGGTTATTTGAAGGTGGTCATTTCGGATTAGAAGAGAGTTCAGTTTTATTTGTATTACCAATCTTTATTTTCGGCCTCGTATTTGGGCTTAGCATGGATTATGAAGTATTTCTTATTTCACGTATTCATGAGCTTTATGAAGAAACAGGAGATAACGATCAAGCAACGTTAGAAGGGCTTGTTTCGACAAGTAGGATTATTACGTCCGCCGCTTTAATTATGATTGTTGTTACCGGTGCGTTCGCCTTTACTGATATTTTACCAGTAAAGCAGATGGGGCTTGGGGTTGCATTAGCAATATTTCTTGATGCAACAATTATCCGTCTCATGCTCGTACCAAGTTTAATGAAATTGTTTGGGGATTGGAACTGGTGGCTACCATTTCGAAAGAAAAGAGGAAAATCATCATAAAAAAACTCATCTTATAGATGAGTTTTTTTTATGAATAGCAGGGCCTATATTTTGCGCATAGTATGTGATAAGAAGATTACATACAAGTAGGTGAAGGCAATGTTTCGTTATTTTAAGTTTAAGCTAAATGATACAGTACAGTTTGCTGAAAACGATGGGCATATGTATCGCATTGTCGGTTATCGGTTAGAAAAAGGGTTTTACCCAAAAGATGAATGGACTCATATTATTTATGAACTACTTAGAGAATTTGACGGGTATACGATGGATGCGGAAGAAGAGGAAATTGTAAAAGTTATTCAAGTAGAGGATGAGTATTACAAAATACAAGAAGTATCGGGGTATCGTTATCCAGTAAAAATGAAGCAAAAGCAGCAAGTTATGAAAGGAGAGAAAATAGACGACTTATTAGATACGTACAACGACTATAAACGATTGGCGGATTTCTTTAAAGATTTGTTGTATGAACAAAAAGCTGAAGAAGTGTTGCAGGAGATGAAAAGGCTTAGAGCGTGAGGGGACAGTCGATTATAAGACTGTCCTCTATTTTTGACGGTGCATCAAAGTATGTTTTCCGTTACAATGAGAGAATCAATAGAAATAAGGTGATTATAGTATGGAAACAAAGAAAAAGGGCGAATGGTGCGAAATTACAGTTCCAGCGACGTGGAATGGTATAAGTATTGAGTCGTTGTTAAAAATGGAATGGGAAGTACCAAAAAAGTTATTACATCAGCTTCGTATGGAAAAAGGTGTTACGGTTAACGGAGAACAAAGGAGATGGAATGAACTTTTAAAAGAAGGAGATAAGTTACAAGTTCATATGTTTATGGAGGAGGAGTACGGCGTAGAGCCGGAATATGGTGAATTAAATGTAGTGTTTGAAGACGATCACGTACTCATTGTAAATAAGCAGGGGCAAATGGATACACATCCTTCTGAAAAAAATGGGACGGGAACACTTGCCAATCTTGTTGCTTTTCATTTTCAAATGCAAGGTTTAGAGACGAAGGTTCGGCATATCCATAGATTAGATAAAGATACGACAGGTGGTGTTGTATTCGCAAAACATAGAATTGCGGGTGCAATTATGGATCGTTTATTAATGGAACGGGAAATCAAAAGAACGTATATGGCACTTGTTGAAGGAAAAGTAAAAAAGAAGCAGGGGACAATTGATGCAGCTATCGGAAGAGATCGACATCATGCTACAAGGCGTCGTGTTTCTCCAAAGGGAGACCAAGCTATAACGTATTATAAAGTAGAGAAATATTTTAAAAAACAAAATGCGACGCTCGTAACGTTACAGTTAGAAACCGGTAGAACGCATCAAATTCGCGTTCATATGAGCTATAATGGAAATCCATTAGTTGGGGATGTATTATATGGTGGGCAAACAACATATATGTCCGGGCAAGCGTTACATGCGATGAAGATTAATTTTTTGCATCCGATTACGAAAGAAGAGATCGTTGTTGACGTACCTTTCCCTACAAATTTAAACGATACAATGAAAAAATTTGAAAGAGAAAATAGGTAAAGTGTAAGTTTAAAGTTGAAAAAGGTAGATTTTTGCAGGGATTTCTCTGAAAGAGGCGAAGCCGTTAAGAGAAAAGAGAGGTGAGAATTACTTGATCAAATATAAATATATGCTAGGGATATTTTTCGCTTGTCTTTTACTTACTCTATGTATTTATCCATATTTACCAACTCGTATGGCAGTGCATTGGAACGAGAATGGTGGAGCGAACGAGTTTATGAGTAAACAAGTTGTCGTATTATTTATCCCTGTCCTTATTATTATTTTACATGGATTAGTATATGTTATTTTACATAATATATATAAGTTTAATGAAGGGGATTATTTCATTATAAATGGATTTATAAAGAGTATTACTTTATTTATGATGTTTGTCCATATACTAATTCTCTTTATTAATTTGGGAAGTATTATATCTTTTCAGACAGGACTAACGATTGGAATTAGTATGTTTCTTTTTATGTTTAGTAAAGTGTTTAAAAAGGTGAAGGATAGAGAGAAAGAACCGATCAAATTACAAAAAATCCGTTTAGTTAGTAGGCGAATCTTTCAAGTGATGGCATGCAGCATATTATTTTCGTTGCTTTTGAGCCTGAAGTGGGGATTTTACTTGTTAATTAGTGTAATAAGCTGCGGGTCTATTTTGTTTATGTTCTACATTTTATACGCATACATATTAGAAAGCTATGAAACATAAAAAAAGAGTCTTCTCCTAGAAGACTCTCTTTTTATTTACTTCGTAATAAATTGTTGTGTCCAGTAGTTGCCGCTTTCTACATAGCCAACACCGATATGAGTGAAGCCACTATTTAAGATGTTTGCACGGTGTCCAGCACTGTTCATCCAAGCTTGTACAACTTCTTCTGGAGTACGTTGTCCTTGGGCGATGTTTTCACCTGCAGATTTATAAGAAATACCAAATTTCTTCATCATGTCAAACGGAGACCCGTATGTAGGGCTGTTATGATCAAAGTAGTTGTTTTTTTGCATATCTTCAGACTTAATGCGTGCTACTTTGCTTAATTCAGTATCGATTTGTAATGCTGATAAGCCTTGTTTTGTACGCTCTGCGTTTGTTAATTCAACAACGCGTTGTTCGAATTCGCTTAAAGATTTTGCTTCTTCAGCAGGCTTTTGCTCAGCAGGTTTTTGTGTTTCGTTTTGAGTATTGTTGTTTTCAGCTGGTTTTTGAGCTTCTGGTTTAGCAACTTCTTCAGCAGGCTTTTGTTCAGCTGGTTTTTGAGTTTCCTCAGCAGGCTTTTGAGCTTCTGGCTTAGCTGTTGGTTGTTCAGTAACAACATTTTCAGTAGGCTGTTGACCAGGAATGAAGCAATCTTGTTGGAATTGACCTTGATTCCATTGTGCTAATGATTCAACTCCCATAGATTGTAAGAATGCTTGTAATTCTTGTTGGCTCATTTGCTTCATCATTATTTTTGAATGCTGAATATTTTGAACCTTTATGTTAGATGGTTGTACTGTTGCAGCTTGTGCATCTAAAGAAGATACTCCTAAAGTAAGAGCTGTTGCAGCAGCTACAGATAATAAAACACGCTTTTTCATGATGTGTGTCCCCCTATATAAAGTTTTAATTTGTTTTCACACGATTTGTTTTTGACAGCCTGTCTGACTGACCAATTCATCGTAGCATACAATTTGCGAGAAAAAAGATGGAAAAAAATTCATAGACTTAAAATTTTCCTAATTTATCCTAAGAGGAGGAAAGGGATGAAATAAGAGAAACATAGAGTATAAAAGGAATTTTTAGCATTTTTATACTTGGTTTTAAGAGGGGTTTTTTGGATAAATGTACCTATATTAAAAATGAAGAATCCTATTGTATCAATGATTTTAGCATTTTTTTGAGGAATATACTGGATGTATTTTTACAAAACTGTAATGTTTCTGTTGTTCTTTTTTATAATAAAGTAACATATTTTTAATGTTGTAGCAGACAAAAAAGCGGCTATCTCTTTACATAGACGAAGGAGATAGCCGTTTTCCTATTATTACGTATGTTACGAGTTATTACGAGTTGGTTTCAATTGCTTCTAATAATAGATCAACAATGTGAATTCCTCTCATTTTATGAGAAAGACCTTCACGTTCAATACCTAGTTTCATTTGTAATAGACATCCAGGGTTTGCAGTAACAATTGTCGCTGCATCTGTTTCATGTACACGGTCCATTTTGTAATCTAGAAATTCCATTGATAACTCCGAATGGACAATATTATAAATACCAGCAGAACCACAGCAACGGTCCGCATCTTTCATTTCGCGGTATGTTGCGCCTTGAATGGCCTCTAGTAACATACGAGGTTCCGAAGATGTTCGCATAACATTGCGTAAATGACAAGAGTCTTGATACGTAATGATTTGCGGCGTGAGTCGTAAGTCATTACGTTTATGGAAATCTAGTTCTACTAGTATAGCAGTAATATCTTTAATTTTAGAAACAAATTGCTTTGCGCGTTCAGCCCATTTGGGATCATCTTTTAACAGATAATCATAGTCTACGAGGTAAGCTCCGCAACCACCTGCATTCGTAATGATATAGTCGATTTGTAAATCTTCGAATGCTTCTATATTTCGTTTTGCTAATTCTTTTGCTCCACTCTTTTCACCAGCATGCCCATGTAATGCCCCGCAGCAACTTTGTGTTTTCGGAATAACGATATCACAACCAGCTAACTGAAGAAGTTTCATCGTTGCGTTATTTGTTTCTAAAAACATCGTATCCATTAAACAACCTGTGAAGAATGCAACTTGTTTCTTCTTTGCCACCTCAGCAGGTAAAAATTCAGGACGATCTTTCATTGCTTTCATTTTAGGGACTTTTGGCAAAACGAGGTCCATCGTTGCAAGTGTTTCAGGGAATAACTTCATAATACCTGTTTTATGTGTTAGCGTTTGTAAACCAGAACGCTGGTAAAATCCGATTAGTCCTGTTAATGTTCGCATTCGGTTTTGATGCGGGAATAGTCCTTCAAAAACAACTTTACGAACAGCTCTCACGGGCATGGAGAACTTTTTATTTTGATTAATAATATCACGAGCTTCTTCTAATAAATGTCCATAATTCACACCAGATGGACAAACAGGTTCACAAGCGCGGCAGCCAAGGCAAACATTTAATGTATCTTCAACATCTTCATCCGGCTCAATTAAACCATCAACGACGGCTTTCATTAAGGCGATACGTCCGCGTGGGGAATGTGATTCTTTATACCCAGATTGAATGTAAGTAGGGCAAGTTGGTAAACAAAAGCCGCATCGCATACAGTTTAGTAGTTCATCTTCACTTAATCGTTCTTTAAATTCCTTTTGAATGTTTTCTTTATTTAATGTGGTCATCGCTCAACCACCACTCTTTTACGAGAGTCTTTCGCGAACATCTTTCCAGGATTCATAATGTTGTTTGGGTCGAAGGCTTGTTTAATCCCTTGCATAGCAGCAATACCTTCTTTACCTAATTTCATTTCTAAATACGGAGCTTTCATTGCGCCAACACCATGTTCACCAGTAATCGTACCACCAAGCTCAATCGCTTTCGCAAATATTTCAGCAAAAGCTTGTTCGGTACGATGCATTTCTTCTTCATTACGGGCATCTGTCATACAAGTCGGATGCAAATTACCATCACCAGCATGACCAAAAGTACAAATAGGAATATTATATTTCTTTGCAATTGCATTAATTGCTTCAACCATTGGAGCGATTTGTGAACGTGGTACAGTTGCATCTTCTAATATTGTTGTCGGTTTTAGTCTTGCAAGTGCTGATAGTGCACTACGGCGTGCTGTACGAAGCGCATCTGCTTCGGCTTCATCTTTTGCAACGCGAACATCGACCGCATTCATAGCACGGCAAACGTTAGCCATTTTTTCGATATCTCGATTGACAACCTCGGGCGGGCCATCTTGTTCAATTAATAAAATTGCTTTAACGTCAGTTGGTAAACCGATTTGTGCAAACTCTTCTACAACTTCAATTGTTGGTTGGTCTAAAAACTCAAGTGTCGCCGGAATAATTTTATTTGCAATAATAGCAGAAACAGCTCGAGCAGCTTCGTTAATATCTTCATATAGCGCAAGCATCGTTTTCTTCGTTTCAGGCATAGGGACAAGTTTTAATATAGCTTCCGTAACAACACCAAGTGTTCCTTCAGAACCAATAAATAAACGAGTTAAATCATAACCAGCTACATCTTTTGCTAATTTACCACCAGTGCGAATGATATCGCCGTTCGGTAAGACAAGTTCAAGCCCCATTACATAATCACGTGTTACGCCATATTTTAAACCACGTAATCCGCCGGAGTTTTCATTAATGTTACCGCCGATTGTAGAAATTTTCATAGAGCTTGGATCTGGTGGATAAAATAAACCTTTTTCTTCTACTGCTTTAATAATATCAAGTGTAATAACACCAGCTTGTACAGTAATTGTTAAATTCTCTTCGTCAATTTCTAAAATATTGTTCATATGGCGGAAAATAAGGACGATACCACCTTCAAGTGGACACGTTCCAGCGCAAAGATTTGTTCCAGACCCGCGAACGTATACGGGGATTTTATGAGTGTTACACACTTTTAACACGTCAGCTATTTCATTTGTATTACGAGGAGCAATGACTGCATCAGGCATCGCTTGGAAGTTTGGAGTGGCATCATAACTATAAGTTAAACGCCCCATATTGGATGTATCTACATTATCTTCGCCAACAATAGATACGAATGAATCAATAATTTGCTTTTCTAACATTGGAAATCCCCCTCAAACTGTTAACGTATTTCGTCATAATAAAAAACGTTGTAACAGTGCTTTCATTATAATGATAAAAAAGTTGGAGGATTCTTTCTATGTACAATCATCTAAAGATTAATCAATTTTATCGTTATTTTTTGTATGATTATCTAATAAGAGGAGTGCGAAGTATAAAACATTTAAATCTTTGAATTGTTTCGGGTCAAGTCCTGTATGTTCTTCAATCTTTTTTAGCCTGTAATGCAATGTGTTAATGTGTATATGTAATTGCTCAGCTGTCTGCTTATAAGATTGGTTATAATCGATAAATAAACGTAAAGTGTGCATAAGCTCAGGAGATGATACTAAGTTTTCAATGGTACGCTCTAGAAACTGTTCTCGAGTTTCAGTAGAAATATCTTGTAAGCACATTTCTAAACGTAAATCTTCATTAAATACAATTTTTTTCGTTTCAAGTGATACTGAAAGGGCGCGTAATGCTTGTTCGTACGATAAGTTCATATTGCTTGGCGTAACTGCTTGTCCAATCCCGATATATAAAGTAATAGAAAATAAAGTTTCACAGTCTTGTTTTAACCGTTTTAAAAATTGAAAGGTTTGCTCTTTGGATTGGATTGTTGTAAACAAAATAAACCGATCATTTCCCCAGCGAACAAATAAATTTTCTTTTGCTAAAATGTTGCGCATATGTTGCCAAATTTTACGCTGGAGCATCGTATTATCTTGGGCGATTGATAATAAAATAAGTTGTTTCTTCTTATATAAATCAATGCCAAGCGTTTTTGCACGATCGAGAAAACTTGGAGACCAGTCTGTATTTTGAAGCCAATCAAAGACAAATGCTTCATAAGACCGGTGCTCAAGTTCTAATTGTTCTAAAAAGTAGTTTTCATGAATTAATAATTCGGTCATCTTACGTAATATTTCTCCGTATTGTGAAATGTTTTCAGGTTCTCCTGTAATTCCAATCACGCCGATTACTTCGTCATGGAATAGTAAAGGAAGGTTCATCCCAGCTTTTACACCTTGCAGTCGTCGTTCATCGTCTTTTGTAATAATGACAGTTTTCTTTTGTTTCGCACAGCGGAGTGCACCTTCATGAAATTGACCGATTCTTTCCGCATCTGTACTTGCGATAATAACGCCTTGTATATTAATAATAATAATGTTTTCAGTAATTAATCTGCGTACTTCACGTACAATTTTATTCGCTAAATCAGGAAAAAGCATAATTTACACACCTCAAATTCTATTTGTTGTACATTATAGATGTAAGTTTATCCCGCATTAATGGGCAGTAAGACCCCCACCTCAAAATTCAGCGAAAGCAAAGAAGTTAGATGGGGGATCAACTGCCCATAAAAGCCCGATTGGTTCAACTAATAATCAGTGGGGGATGAAGAAAACCCCCACTGATTAAAGTTTCACTTTATTAATAAAGGAAGATTTCACATTTTCCACACATTTATTTGTTATTTTACAATTATAACGAAATCATCCGAAGATGGAGGGAATCTTTTGAGAAAGTATGTTTTTCTTCTCTGTTTTTTATTTCTATTAGTAGGGTGTCAAGGAAGTTCGTATACACCGATTGCTAAAGATAAAAGTGTTATTATAACAACGAATATAAAGGAAGGTAGTATTAGTTTTATTGATAAAAAAACAAAGAAGCTATTAACAACATGGGAATTAAATGAGCCGATTGCGGGGGTTACGCTACTTCCAAATGGCGAGGAAATACTTGTTTATGGTAAGCAATTAGAATATATGTATGTATATTCACTAGCAGAAGGAAGACAAGTGGACAAATATAAGATTGGAAAAGGAATTGCTAATGTTATCGCATCAGATGATGGAACACAATTATTTGCTGCCGATCAAAATGAACAAAAGGTAAGGTTCTTTACGATAAAAGGAAAAGAGACAGGGAGTGTTTCAACAGGAAAAGGGCCGATAACGATGGTAGAGCATCATAACCAGTTATCTGTACTCAACTTTTATGATACGAAACTAACGACCATTGATACAAAGAAAAAAGAAGTGATACAGTCCTTTATGATTCCACCAGCATCAACAGGAGCAACGGTTAGCGCTGATGGGAAAGAAATATGGATTGGTGGACATGGTGATGGAAGTCAAGTGAATGAGAAAGTATTAGTGTATTCTTTACAGAGTGGAGAGATGATGCGTTCTTTACATGCTCCGTTTATGCCTGTGAATATAACAAAGGATGATAAGTATGTATATGCGCTAAGTCACGGTTCAAATACGCTTAGAAAGTTTGATGCAAGTACGTATCAAGAGGTAGGATTTGCAGAAGTAGGATCTAATCCATTTGCATTTTTGAAAAGCGGTACAGAAGGATATGTAGCTAGTTATGATAGCGATGAAGTATGCGTAATGGATATGAAGAATATGAAAATAAAACAAACAATTAAAGTCGGAAAAGGACCGTTTCAACTCATAGAGAGAGAAGGGGAAGGACAATGAGTAAATATAACGTGCTAGTCGTAGATGACGAAAATGATATGAGGCAACTTGTCGGAATGTACTTAGATAACTTCGGATACGAGTGGGGAGAAGCTGAAAATGGAAAAGAGGCACTTCGAAAATTAGAGACGGATCATTACGATTTCGTTGTACTAGATATTATGATGCCTGAGATGGATGGGCTTTCAGTTTGTAAAGAGATTCGAAAAACGTCGGATGTACCTATTATATTTTTAACAGCAAAAGGTGAAGAGTGGAATAGGGTGAACGGCTTACGTATGGGAGCAGATGATTATATTGTAAAGCCATTTAGTCCCGGGGAACTAATTGCTCGTATGGAAGCTGTTTTAAGACGATATACAAAGCAAGAACAGCAAGAAGAGATTCAATTTGGACCGATTCTTATTAATGAAAAAAGTAGGAGGGTCGAGACGAATGGTGAGACGATTCCTCTTACGGTAAAAGAGTTCGATTTACTATATTTTCTTTGCCAACATAATGGACAAGTATTTAGCCGGGAACAATTGCTTGAAAAGGTGTGGGGATATGATTATGCAGGAAGTACAAGAACGGTAGATACGCATGTGAAAACGATGCGTCTAAAGCTAGGAGAAAGTGGAAACTACATTCAAACCGTTTGGGGTGTAGGTTATAAATTTGAGGTGTAACGTATGTTTACGATGGTACAAAAGCTTTGGCTTACAGTAGTATGTGCAGTATGTGTAACAGTTTCCTTTCTTTATTTTGTATCTTTATACTCATATGAAAAGTTATACGTTGATAATTTAAAAGATTCATTAGTAATGGAAGGGAAACGCCTTGCCACGCAATATGATAAACGTGAAGGAGTATCCACTTTTGAAGAGAAAGTAAGGGCATATGATCAAATATCTAGTTCAGATGTCCTTTTCGTATACAATCCGCGTGATTTAAGCGCATGTTTGCCTTTTGATGTTCACCATCATTCTCTTATAAGTGAAGGGGATAGACAGGCGCTATTAGATGGGAAAACTGTGACAAAGATAGGGTATGAAGAACATTTTGATCGTAATATTATGGGTGTTGTCATCCCTGTTTTAGATAATAAAAAATTAGTTGGTATTGTATACTCTTATATTCCTTTAAAAAGTATAAAAGACTTAATATTTGATATGGGTCTTATTTTAGCGCCGTTAGCACTTGCAATGATTTTAATTACAATATGGATTGGTAGAAAAATTATTATCGCCATTACGAGACCGCTTTCGCAAATGGAACGAGTTGCAAATCATTTGGCTACTGGAGATTTCTCAGAGCGGATTACAATTTCTTCAGAAGATGAAATTGGACGATTGGGAAAAGCCTTTAATAAAATGGCAAATTCCTTAGAAACAGAAGATGTAAAGCGTAAGGAATTTTTAGCTAATGTTTCGCATGAACTTAGAACACCGCTTAGTTATATTAAAGGATATAGTGAAGCTATTTTAGACGGTGTAGCGAAGGGGCCGCAGCAGGAAAAAGTAACGCAACTTATTCATAAAGAAGCAGGTCGCATGCAGCGCCTCGTTCATGATTTATTAGATCTAGCGCAGCTAGAAGGTGAACACTTTCCCTTAAAGAAACAACCTATCGTTTTTTCACAGCTTATTGAAGATGTACTAAATACGTACGAGTTACAGTTTGTAGAAAAAAACCTTCGTATTTCAACGAATTTAAATCCTGAAATTATCGTAATGATTGATGAGGATCGTATGCAACAAGTACTTCATAATGTATTAGATAATGCGATACGTTATACAAATCAAAACGGGGATATCATAATAACATTAAAGCAAATCGATGATTATTGTGAATTGCACATAAAAGATACAGGAATAGGTATTGATAGAGAGCATTTAGAAAATCTGGGGGAACGCTTTTACCGAGTAGATAAAGCGAGAAGTCGTCAACACGGTGGAACAGGTTTAGGTCTTGCAATTGTAAGGCAAATTGTTCATATACATGACGGTGAGTGGAGAATAGAAAGTGAAAAAGGTAAGGGCACGACAGTTAGTATTAAATTAAAAGCACAAGATGAGGAGAGCATATTCTAACTTTTGGAATATGCTCTTCATATTGAAGGTAAATAGTTACGCGTAAATGTATTAATTAATATCAAACGAATATCAAAAATTTGACTATTTTATGAACAAAACATTTGTACTTCTTACTAATTCGTTCTAAAATAGTTATGGATGCTAAGTTCTTATAAAACGTTACAATTGTTGTTTGGAAGATACTGAGGTGATTTAACTGGAGTACAAATCTATTAAACCGAAAAAAATTTACGAAGAAGTATCTGAAGCTATTTTAACAATGATTAAAAATGGTACGTTAAAACCTGGTGACAAACTACTTCCTGTTCATCAATTAGCTGAGCAGTTTCAAGTTGGCAGATCTGCTGTTCGTGAAGCGCTAAGTGCGCTAAGAGCAATGGGCTTAATTGAAATGAAACAAGGAGAAGGTACATATGTAAGGAATTTCGATCCTTCTTCATTAACAAAATCACTAAATAACAAGTTATTAATGAAGAAAGAGGATATTTTGAATTTATTAGAAGTACGGAAGGTGCTCGAAGTGGGGGCAGTTCGAGCGGCAGCGGCAAAACGTACGGAAGCTAATTTGCAAAATATGAAGCAGTGGTTAGATGAAATGGCAAAGAGCATTGGAGATGAGAAGGCTGGCGAAAAAGCAGACTTTCAATTTCACATGGGAATTGCAGAATCTTCGCATAATAACATCTTGCTTGAGCTCATGAATCATGTTTCAGAGATGATTGCTGAAACGATTGGTGAATCAAGACGCATTATTTTATATGGTGAACAAACAACATCAGAACGACTTTTAGAAGAGCATCAATCTATATATGATGCGGTGTTAAAGCAAGATGTGGAATTAGCGCAACAAGCGATGCTAGATCATTTAACAAATGTAGAACATATTGTCACAGGTACGATATAAATGCGTAATTTAATCTTTTAAAAAATCTAATTTTCTGATAAAATAGAGAGATTAAGTAAGCGTTTTCTTTAGAAGGGGGAGAGGATAGGCCATGGTTGAGCCTACTTCTTCTAATCTTAGTCATCTGATGACCATATGATTTTTGGCGGAGTTGTAATGAGGGGGAATTATAGTTATGAAAGTTACTTTATTTGTTACTTGTTTAGTCGATATGTTTGAAACAAACGTCGGTAAAGCAACAGTTGAAGTATTGGAGCGTTTAGGTTGTGAAATTGAATTTCCAGAAGCACAAGTTTGTTGTGGTCAGCCTGCTTATAATAGCGGCCATGTAGAAGCAGCAAAAGAAGCGATGAAACATATGATTGAAACTTTCGAAGATGCAGAATATATCGTTACGCCATCTGGATCTTGTGCGACAATGTTTCATGAGTATCCGCATGTTTTTAAAGATGATCCGAAGTGGGCTAAACGTGCACAAAAGGTTGCTGATAAAACATATGAATTTACACAATTTATTGTAGATGTTTTAAAAGTTACAGATGTTGGTGCAAGTTTACCAGGGATAGCTACTATTCATAAATCTTGTCATATGACACGCCTGCTTGGAGTAAAAGAGGCACCAGGAATTTTATTATCAAGCGTAAAAGGATTAATTGTGAGAGAACTGCCGAACGTGCAAAATTGTTGTGGGTTTGGGGGAACGTTTTCAGTTAAGATGACTCCAATTTCTGAGCAAATGGTAGATGAAAAAGTAGATAGTGTAATGGAAACAGGTGCTGATTATTTAATCGGTGCAGATTGTGGGTGTTTGTTAAACATTGGCGGACGTATTGAGCGTTTAGGAAAAGAAGTAAAAGTAATGCATATTGCTGAGGTCTTGAATAGTCGCTCATGAAGGGGGAACATAAGCTATGTCTATGAAAATCAGTGAGAAAAAATTTAATGATCGCGTTGGCGATGGAATTCAAGATTCGTTTATGCGCGGAGCGGTATCTTCTGCACAAACGCGTTTATATACAAATCGATTAAAAGCAGCTGACGAGTTGGGAAACTGGGAAGAGTGGCGTGAACTAGGTGAACAAATTCGTCAACATACGTTAGAAAATCTTGATTATTATTTAATGCAGTTAAGTGAAAATGTATCAAAAAGAGGCGGTCACGTTTACTTTGCGAAAACGAAAGAGGATGCAGCAAAGTATATTCAAGACGTTGCAAAAAAGAAACAAGCGAAGAAAGTTGTAAAATCAAAATCAATGGTAACTGAAGAAATTAGTATGAATCATGTCCTTGAAGAGATTGGTTGTGAAGTGTTAGAGAGTGACTTAGGAGAGTATATCTTGCAAGTAGATAACGATCCACCATCACATATTATTGCGCCTGCACTTCATAAAAACAGAACGCAAATTCGTGATGTATTTAAAGAAAAACTTGGATATGAAAATTCTGATGATCCATACGAAATGACAAAGTTTGTTCGTAAACAACTTCGTGAGAAATTTATGGATGCAGAAATTGGTGTGACAGGTTGTAACTTCGCTGTTGCAAATACTGGCTCTCTTTGTTTAGTGACGAACGAAGGTAATGCCGATCTTGTCATGTCGATTCCGAAAACACAAATTGCAGTAATGGGTATGGAACGTATGGTTCCGACAATGGAAGAATTAGATGTTTTAGTTGGTTTACTATGTCGTAGTGCGGTAGGTCAAAAATTAACAAGTTATGTAACAGTAGCAGGACCAATTCAAGAGGAAGAGGTAGATGGACCAGAAGAGTTTCATTTAGTCGTTGTTGATAATGGCCGCTCTCAAATTCTTGGATCGGAATTCCGTTCAATATTGCAATGTATTCGTTGTGCCGCTTGTGTTAACGTATGTCCCGTATATCGTCACGTTGGTGGACATTCGTATGGATCTATTTATTCAGGACCAATCGGTGCGGTATTAACACCACTTTTAGGTGGGTATGACGATTACAAAGAGCTTCCTTATGCATCTAGTTTATGCGGAGCATGTACAGAAGCTTGTCCAGTAAAAATTCCATTACATGATTTATTATTAAAACATCGTCAAGTCATCGTTGAGCAAGAAGGTCGTGCCCCACTTGCAGAAAAATTAGCAATGAAAATGTTTAGTATGGGTGCTTCTTCAGCAGCTTTATATAAAATGGGATCGAAAATGGCACCGGCAGCAATGAGCCCATTTACATCTGGTAACCGTGTATCAAAAGGTGTTGGACCACTTAAAAACTGGACGGATATTCGTGAATTCCCGGCTCCAAGTAAAGAACGATTCCGTGATTGGTATAAAGATCATAAGAAAGGCGGGGACAAATAATGACAGGATTAATTCAAAACCGTGAGTCCTTTCTAGATAATATCGCAAAAGAACTTGGGCGCGCGCGTAAAACAGAAGGTGTAGAACGACCAGCATGGAAAAGTAATGTGAATGTAGAAACGTTAAAAGATTATTCACAAGAAGAATTGTTAGAAGTATTTAAAAAGCAATGTACAAACATTCATACAACTGTTGTGGAAACGACAAACGACCGCTTACGTGAAGATATTCAAAAAGTAATCGTTGAAAACGGCGGAGGACCTATTATATTATCAGCAGATGAACGTTTTGATTCCTATGGATTGACTTCTTTATTTAAAGAAGAGCTTCCAAAGCAAAATGTTGAGGTAAATGTATGGGATCCTCAGAAAAAAGAAGAGAATATGCGTATAGCGGAAAAAGCGAATATCGGTATTGCATTTAGTGATTATACTTTAGCTGAATCTGGTACGATTGTTGTACAAAGTCATAAAGGACAAGGGCGTTCTTTACACTTTTTACCGACTGTATACTTTGCTATTATTCCACGTGAAACACTTGTACCGCGTATTACACAAGCAGTTCAACATATGAACTCTCGTGTGGAAAAAGGTGAAGCAGTTGCATCTTGTATTAACTTTATTACAGGACCAAGTAACTCTGCGGATATTGAAATGAATCTTGTTGTCGGAGTACACGGGCCGTTAAAAGCAGTATATTTCATCGTATAAAATAGGGGAAAGCAGGCCGGAAAACGGCCTGCTTTTTTAATAGAATAAAGATAATATGAAGTAGAAGTTCTCTCCTTTTTTTGTTATGTTTTTTTGGAAAGGAGAGGAAGGGATGTTCACTTATTTATATGCATTGTTAATAGGTATGGTGTTTGGTTCTTTTTTTATGGTGATTGCGATGAGAGTTCCAGTAGGGGAATCTATTATTACACCGCGTTCGTACTGTCATTACTGCAAGTATACGTTACAGCCGAAAGAACTTATTCCAATCATTTCATTTTGTATACAAAAAGGGCGTTGTACGAATTGTAAGAGCAAAATCTCAAGTTTGTACATAGTATTTGAATTTGTTACAGGCAGTTTATTTTTTCTTACTGTATATGTAATTGGAATGGAAAGAGAGCTCATCATCATTTTATCGCTTTTTTCGTTACTTCTAATTATTTCAGTTACAGATTTAGTATATATGCTAATACCTAATCGTATTTTAATTTGGTTTGTGCTTTTGCTTATTTTAGAATGTATTTTTGTACCGTTAGTTACTTGGATAGATAGTTTAGCTGGTAGTGGAACTATATTCATTTTGTTATATTGCATGCAAAAGATTTATCCAGATGGTCTTGGCGGAGGTGATGTAAAATTACTTTCGTTACTCGGATGTATAGTCGGAGTGAAAGGGGTTTTTATAACTTTATTTTTAGCATCTTGCTTTAGTCTTTGTTTTTTCGGGATAGGTATAGCGCTAAAACGTATAAACATAAGAACTCCAATTCCGTTCGGACCTTTTATTAGCCTAGGAGCAATATGTTATGTGTTGGTCACATATGCAAAATAGAGAGGAGATAGAAAATGAATGTATATATGGATGATCAAAGAAGTTGCCCATACGGATATGTTTTGGCAACTACAGTAGAATCTGCCTTGCAAATTGTTAGGGATAATGAGGTGAATATTATTTCCCTCGATTATAATATGGGATGGCGACAAAAAAGTGGGTTAGATTTCGTAGAAGCTTTCTGCAACGAAGGTTTATATGTTAATGAAATTCACCTTCATACAAATGATGTCATCGGTATGCATCAGATGAAAAAGAGCATAGAGAGAGGGAAGGAAAACGGGGAAATTAATCCTTATATTGCCTTGAAATATGTAGGGAGCTAAAAACTCCAAAGTAAAACTTTGGAGTTTTTAATGTTTCATATGTGCTTGTAAAGGAATAATTTCCTCCGTTTGAGCTCCAACTAATTGAGTTTTCTCTTGTTCAACAACAGGTGTTTTCTTTGTTAAGTAATGATATACCATACCGACAAATACGGATCCGCCAATAATGTTACCGATTGTAACTGGAATTAAGTTATGAATAGCGCCCGCAAAAGAAATTGTCTCAGGATGTGGTGATACTAAAGATAAAGCAAACAGTGATAAGTTTGCAATGCTATGCTCATAACCAGATAAAAAGAAAGTGAAAACGAGCATCATCATCATTAATATTTTTGCTGTGTCACCTTTCACTTGAGAAGGTAAGAAGCAGGCAAGACATACGAGCCAGTTACATAAAATCGCTTTAAAGAATAATTGCATTGTAGGTGTATTCATCTTTCCTTCAACAACTTTATTCATTAAATGACTGTGATCAATTGCTTCGAAAATTCCAGTTGCGTAAAATAGTAAGGCAAAGAATAAAGCGCCAGCTAAGTTACCTGCATAACAAGCAACCCAGTTGCGAAGTGTATCAGAAATCGTTGTTTCTTTTCTTAAAGTTGCCACTGTGAAGTACATTGTATTGCCAGTAAATAATTCAGCGCCGCCATATATAATAAGTACGAGAGCAATTCCGAAAAACATGGAGGAAGCTAAATATGTTGCTGGTGAATCTGCAATATGAAAAAAGTTACCTAATTTAAAACATAGTACAATAATAAAACCGATATAAATGCCCGCAAGTGCAGCACGAATGAAATATTGCATTGGATTTATATCTAGCATTTGTTTTTTGCTCTTAGCCAGTTTTACAACGTAATCTAATCCTTGTTCTAGCATGAGTAATACGCTCCTTTAATACATCGTCTATAAATACTCCTTATATGAATAAGGTACATGGATTTGTTCATAGTTTCAATAAGTTTGTGCAATATTTCACAAAAAGGACATACATCTAGAAAGGAAGCGTTTACAAAAGGTAGTATAATGGAATTTTTTCTGAAAATAGAGAGGGGAATTGAAACGAGAAAAAAGAAAAAGCGCTGTAATTACAGCGCTTTTTCGTCTAAATTCTTTTCTACTTTTACTTCTACTTCTTTCGAGAAGAACCAACCGCAAACTGCGATTCCAACTAATACAATCCAGAATGTAAGCTTCCACGGAGTGGATTCTGGGAATGAATGCGGAAGGACATTTAAAGCAGGGTGTGCTAGCGTATAAACTGTTAATTTCACACCAACCCAACCTACAATTAAAAATGCTGCAGTTTCAAGTCCTGGTTTACGTTTTAATATTTGTACGAAAGCAGTTGCTGCAAATCGCATTATCACTAATCCGATAAGTCCACCTGTAAAGATAACGATAAATTGACCTGTATCAAGACTACCAACCGTACCTAATCCTGTTTTCGGTAAAGTCACTGCTAATGCAACAGCAGCTAAAATTGAATCAACTGCGAAGGCGATATCAGCAACTTCGACTTTAAATACAGTCCACCAAAAGTTCTCTTGTTTTTTCTTTGCTTCTTTTTCTTCTGTTTCTTCATGTGTATTCTTTTTAACATACGTTTTAAATAAGTGATTCCCCGCGATAAACATAAGATAAATCGCACCAATTGCTTGCACTTGCCATACATCTACTAGGAACGAAATCATAAATAGTGATCCGAAGCGGAAAACGAACGCTCCTGCTAATCCATAAAATAGTGCTTTCTTTCGTTTTTCTTCTGGTAAATGTTTTACCATAATTGCGAGAACGAGAGCGTTATCAGCCGCTAAAATCCCCTCTAGTGCAATTAGGATGAGTAATACCCAACCATACTCCAATAATAATGATACATCCATGTACATTCTCCTCTCATTTCTATAAAGACTAAACAAGTGAAGAAGTTCCCCACTGTTTAGTTTCCCCATACTCCTGCGTATCAACGGTGGAAGGAATTTGAAAACAAAAAAGACCTCTGCCGTTGATAGGCAAAGGTCTTGCTAGACATATGTAATGAAAATGCCAACAAAGCCGGAAGAACTAAGTTCTACGTAATGACGACTTTGTTTCCAAGAAATAGTTCTTGGACGCTACTCCCCTTTGGAGATATGCTATTGTACTCTCATTATATGGATAATTTATACGGTTGTCAACCTGTTAAAATATCTTCGTTTGGATATTTTATTTTTCTTTGTTTTTTACGTGCAAATGAAAAGGCTAATGTTAAAGGCTCCATCTTTCCAAAAAACATCATAAAGATAATAATTGTTTTGCCGATGATTGTTAAGTGTGGCGTCAAATTCATGCTAAGGCCGACAGTTCCAAATGCTGAAAATACTTCAAAAGCACTCATTAATAAAGGAACCTTCTCAGTGATGCTTAAAATTAAAATGGAAAGAAAAATAAAAGAAATTGAAATAATAGTAATCGTTAATGATTTGACAATGAGCGTATCTTTAATGGATTTTTTAAACACGACAATATCATCTTGTTCTTGCAAAAATTTAAATACGCCGAAAAACATAATCAAAAAAGTCGTTAACTTAATCCCACCACCAGTTGAAGCACTGCCAGCACCAATAAACATAAGAAGCATCATTAATAAAAGTGAAGGTTTTGATAATGCAGAGATATCAACAGTATTAAACCCGGCAGTACGTGTTGAAACCGCTTGAAAATAAGCAGCCATACCTTCTTCAAATGGTGTAAAACCTCTCATGGAAATTGAATTATGGAACTCAAATATAAAGATAAAAGCTGTAGCAATAATATTGACGATTAGAGTAGAAGAGAGCATAAGCTTTGAGTGCAAAGTAAGGTTTTTAAAGTTTTTCTTTCTTTTTATATCTACGATAACCGTAAAACCAATCCCACCTAAAATAATGAGGGAAGAAATAACGAGATTGACGAGAATGCTATGGGAGTGCGACATTAAATTATCGCTCCACACAGAAAACCCAGCATTGTTAAAGGCTGAGATAGAATGAAAAAAGCTATAATATATACCTTTGGCAACCCCGTATTTTGGTACCCATTCAAAAGAGAGAAGTAAAGTAGCGATACATTCTACAGTAAAAGAAAATAAAAATAATGCTTTTGCAAGACGAATGATTCCGCCGACATTTGTTTGGTTTAATGCTTGTTGTAATAAAATCCGGTTTTGAAGGCCGATTTTTCTGCCGAGCATAATTGCGATTAAAACAGCAAAGCTCATAATGCCAAGCCCGCCAACTTGTATAAGTGTTAAAATGACACATTGGCCAAATAAGGTAAATACTTTACCAGTGTCCACAACACCAAGCCCTGTAACCGTACAAGCAGAAACCGTTGTAAATAAAGCATCGAGCCATGAAATAGACGTTGTTGTAGCAATTGGCAATTTCAATAGGCATGTACCGATAATTGATAGCATAATAAAAGATACAGTAAGAACACGGGGAGGACTCATGCTAATGTTAATCCGTTTCATTTCACATATCGTTCCTTTCGATTTGCTCTTACTAGTATGTGAAGAATCACTATTATGTATGTTAAAAAGAAAGAGGCAGAGAATATCTGCCTCTAAGCCATAGGTTATATAGTTATCCGCGTAATTGTTGTTGAGCTAAAGCAACAAGACGTTTCGTTACTTCACCGCCAACTGATCCGTTAGAACGAGATGCTGTATTAGATCCTAAGCTTACACCGAATTCTTGTGCGATTTCATATTTGAATTGTTCAAGTGCTTGCTCTGCACCCGGAACTAGTAATTTGTTTGTTTTCACCATGTTGATACACATCCTTAAAGAGTAATCCAGTTTAGCTAAGTGCTATCTGGTAATGTTATTTTATGTGTAAACGACGTACTCATACACGGAAGTAAACGGTGTGATTAGAAGTTCTTGGATAGAAAAAAGAGTAGCAAATTTGCTACTCTTTTTTCAGTATTGTCGCTGTACCTTCTACGACAATATCATCAGATTGATTATATATGTTTGTTTGCAATGTGATAATTTTTTTATCGTCCCGTTTTTTAATAACTTCTGCCACAACGCGAAGTGTATCACCGATTTTGACAGGAGCACGGAATGAAACGTTTTGTGATAAATAAATCGTATTTTTGCCAGGAAGTTTCGTTCCAAGAATGGTAGAAATAAAACTTGAAACGAGCATGCCATGGGCAATACGTTCTTTGAACATTGTCGTTTTTGCAAAAGAGTCTAGAATGTGAATAGGATTTACATCTCCAGTCAATTTTGCAAAATTGATAACGTCCTCATCCGTAATTTTTTTTGTAAGTGATGCTTGATCACCGACTTGAATCTCATCGTAACGAAGCTCCGGAACAGTTTGTGCTTCTTGAAATGGATTCATTTTGTCCTCCTTCTTTTCCATATCGAAAAATGTAAGCCATCTTGATGTAGTAGGAGGAAGAAAGAGTTTTGTTTGTGCTGCAGTTAGTTGCCACATTTTTCTTACTTGATGGAAGTAAATAGATTTTTTGAGTTTTCCTCGAACTGCTTTGCGAGTTCTAGTTGTTTGGACTTGAACTCTCCCAAAAAAACTTCTAACTGTTTTTGAACCTCTTCACGTTGCGACTGTTGTTGTTCGATAAAGTGTTTTGTTGTTTCTTCAAATTGGCCGCTAGTTTGAGTAAGAATAGACAAAGATGTTTTCGTAGGCGAAACAGTAAGTTGGTGCATTTGATTAGAAAGCTCATTCCACTTTTCTTGCCACTCGTTAATTTGATCATTTAAGGAGTTTCCAGTTAATTGCTTCACATAGTCTGTATATTGGTTATTGAACTGAGCAGTGAATTGGTGTAGTTCTTTTTCTAGTTCATCTACTCCTGATGTTAATTTATGCAAAGCGTCTTGTTGTTGTTTTAACGTTTCTAAAGTAAGTTGCTCTAATTGTTTCCCAGCTGAAGAGAAGAGGGAAAGAGATTGAGACCAGTTTTTCCAAAATGCATCGACTAATTCGTATGGCTTAGTTTCCATTGTTTGACCTCCAAATGTTTTTTTGCATATTGTGAACGCAGATTACTCTGCTGTACCACCAGGTGAAGATGAAGAATCCTTTTCATCCTTTTCTGGAGAAGTAGAAAATGGAAAGAATGCATTGGTGTATAACGTGAAAAACGTCCGCAACATATTTTGATAATGTTCAAAAGAAGTCGCACATGTTGTTAAATATTGCTCTCCATATTCTGTTAAAGAATAAATTCGTTTCGCTGGCCCGCCTTCGCTTGTATCCCAAGTAGAAGAAATAAGATTTTCTTTTTCTAATTTGCGTAGTGTCCTATACACATTACCTTGGTCAACAGAAGAAAAGCCGATGTCCATTAGCATTTGAATAAGTTTGTAACCATGAAGACTCCAGTCTTTTAGACAGAGAAGTAAGAAAGGAACTAAGAAGTTTTTTGGCATGGAGTTTGGTTGTTTCGCTTGGTTTTTTTCCAAACTTTCTGGGTGTTCTGGTTCATTATGTAGCATGATTGTGCATCACCTCATGAATCAGTTAGATGGAATTTTTTGCTTATAAGTGCAATTTACACCTATCTGTTTTTAATGTCAATACATTTGTTAGAAAATAAAGAAAAATAAAATATATACTTGAAGTTTTATTCGGAATATTAGAAAATAGTGAATAGGTTGAATTGTTTCAAAAACGAAAAAGGGAGTGTAGTCGAAGTGATTGATCAAAAATTCGATCCATTGCAAGCATGGAAAAATGCTTATGAACAAACCGAAACATTTTGGGGAAAAGCGCTCAATGAAACAATTAAAACAGAAGAATATTCTGCTTGGATGGGCAGCGTTCTAGATTTGAATTTGTTTTATCAAAAAGCATTAAATGATACGACAAAAAATTATTTAGAACAGGTGAATGTGCCGACGAGAGAGGATATCGCTAGAGTAGCTACGCTTGTTATTAACTTAGAAAATAAAGTTGATAACATCGAGGAAATTCTAGAAGAGAAAGTGGATTCATTAGGACAAGCTCCTACATTAAAGCGTGATGTTACGAAAGTAAAACAAGATATGCGCACGTTAGAAACGAAAGTTGATCAAATTTTAGAATTGCTAGAAAAGCAAAATGCAGTACTAGCTAAACTACAAGTACCTGTAAAAGAAGAAGTAAAGCCTGTAAATAAGCCAGAAAATAAAAAATGATAATGGCGTTTGTTTATAACGTGTAAAAGAGAGAGGGAGAATCTCTTTTCATGTATAAACAACGAAACATAATTAATATATGGACTCAATAGTATGAGTACCAAAATGATTCATAACAATCGTTCACAAATTCATTTAAGGGGGAAAAGAAATGGTTCAATTAAATGGCAAAGTAGCAATCGTAACAGGTGGGGCAAAAGGAATTGGAAAAGCAATTACAGTAGCATTAGCAGAAGAGGGAGCAAAAGTAGTTATTAACTATAACAGCAGTAAAGAAGCAGCTGAAAACTTAGTAAGTGAATTAGGAAAAGAAGGACATGACGTTTATGCAGTTCAAGCGGATGTTTCTAAAGTAGAAGATGCAAACAGACTTGTAGAAGAAGCTGTGAATCATTTTGGTCAAGTTGATATTCTTGTTAATAATGCTGGTATTACAAGAGATCGTACATTCAAAAAATTAAATCGTGAAGATTGGGAGCGCGTAATTGACGTGAACTTAAGCAGTGTATTTAATACGACAAGCGCGGTACTTCCATACATATCGGAAGCAGAAGAAGGAAGAATCATTAGTATTTCTTCTATTATTGGCCAAGCTGGTGGATTTGGACAAACAAACTACTCAGCAGCAAAAGCAGGTATGCTAGGATTTACAAAATCATTAGCGTTAGAACTTGCAAGAACAAATGTAACTGTAAACGCAATTTGCCCAGGATTTATTGATACTGAAATGGTAGCAGAAGTACCAGAAGAAGTGCGTCAAAAAATCGTTGCGAAAATCCCGAAAAAACGTTTTGGTCAAGCTGATGAAATTGCAAAAGGTGTAGTATATCTATGCCGTGACGGTGCGTATATCACAGGTCAGCAATTAAACATTAACGGCGGATTATACATGTAATGAAGTAGGAAAAAAGTGCATATCCATAGCAGGAATGCACTTCTTTTTTTAGAAAGAAATTGACCAAAAAGGAGATAGGAAAAATGACTACATTCGTAACGGAATGGGAAAAGCAATTGGAGTTGTACCCAGAAGAATATCGTAAAGCATATCGCCGTGTGAAAAGAGCGAGCGAAGTTTTATTACGCGAACCAGAACCACAAGTTGGTTTAACACCGAAAGAGGTTATTTGGACGAAGAATAAAACGAAGCTGTATCGTTACATTCCAAAACAAGAAAAAACACAGAGAGTTCCAATCTTATTAATATACGCTCTTATTAATAAACCGTATATTATGGATTTAACTCCAGGAAATAGTTTAGTGGAATATTTAGTAGATCGTGGTTTTGATGTGTATATGCTTGATTGGGGCACATTCGGTTTAGAAGATAGTCATTTGAAGTTTGATGATTTCGTGTTCGATTATATTGCAAAAGCAGTGAAAAAAGTAATGAGAACTGCAAAATCGGACGAGATTTCTTTACTTGGTTATTGCATGGGTGGAACGTTAACATCTATTTATGCAGCGCTTCATCCGGACATGCCAATTCGAAACTTGATTTTTATGACAAGTCCTTTTGATTTCTCTGAAACAGGATTATACGGTCCTTTATTAGATGAGAAATATTTCAATTTAGATAAAGCGGTTGATACATTCGGAAATATTCCGCCAGAAATGATTGATTTCGGAAATAAGATGTTAAAACCAATTACAAACTTTGTCGGTCCATATGTTGCTTTAGTCGATCGTTCAGAAAATGAGCGCTTCGTCGAAAGTTGGAAATTAGTTCAAAAGTGGGTAGGCGATGGTATTCCGTTCCCAGGTGAATCGTATAGACAATGGATTCGTGATTTTTATCAAAATAATAAATTAGTGAAGGGTGAACTCGTTATTCGCGGACAAAAGGTAGACCTTGCAAATATTAAGGCGAATGTCTTAAATATTTCTGCGAAACGTGATCATATCGCTCTGCCATGTCAAGTAGAAGCTTTACTTGATCATATTTCTAGCACAGATAAACAGTATGTATGTTTACCGACAGGACATATGTCTATCGTGTATGGTGGAACAGCTGTAAAGCAAACATATCCGACGGTTGGAAATTGGCTTGAAGAGCGTTCTAATTAAAGAGAAGAAATCCAACTAGCTTATGTTAGTTGGATTTTTTTATGGAAAATGACGAAACATAGGAAGGAGAAAAATACATTGTAGGAGTATAATTATGAAGCTTATGACTGGTAAGTTGTTTTGGAATTCTGGAGTTTCTGTACCTTGTTATCCAACGTTAGAAAATGATATGATATGTGATGTACTAGTAATTGGAAGTGGAGAAGCGGGTGCTCATATAGCGTATTCGTTAGCTAAAATTGGAATGCGTGTTATGCTCATTGAAAAAAGAGCAATTGCATGTGGTAGCACAGCTGCAAATACAGGATTATTACAATTTGTTCATGATAAATCGTTAACCTCTCTTATTCATACATTTGGTGAAGAGAAAGGGGTACGAGCATATAGACTTTGTTATGAAGCGCTGCAAACAATGGAGAAGGTTGTGCCAACTCTCGATATTGATCCCCATTTTATTCCGCGAAATAGTTTGTATTATGCAAGTAGAGATGAGGATGTTTCATTTTTACAAGAAGAATATAATACGTTACGCCATTATGGATTTCCGGTTGAATATTTTACAGAGTCTGATATTAAGAAACGTTATTCATTTGCAAAACAAGCAGCGTTATATACAAGCGGTGATGCAGAAGTGAATCCGTATTTATTAGCGCATAGTCTTTTGCATAAAGCGAAACAAATGGACGCTACTATATACGAACATACAGAGGCATTACATATTAAACAAATCCAAAATGATTTAATTTGTTACACGAATACAGGAAATAAAATAGTAGCAAAGAATATTATTATGGCGACAGGTTATGAAGCAATTTTTGGAAAGAAAGAAAAAAATACAACAGTAGAAACGTCTTATGCCGTTGTGACAAATAAGATAGATTATTTTGAAGGCTGGCATGAGCAATCGTTAATTTGGGAAACAGCACGTCCGTATTTGTATAGTCGAACGTATCAAAACCGCATTGTTATAGGCGGATTAGATGAGGCGCTGAAAATTCAAAAAATCGGCGATACGAAATTACTGCATAAGCGTGATCTTCTTATTAACATTGTAAAAGAAATGTTCCCGCAGTATAAAAATATACGGGCAGAGTACTATTGGGCAGCAGCATTTGGTGGCAGTCATGACGGTCTTCCTATTTTAAAAGAAGATAAAAAAATACATAATTTATATTACGCACTGCCGTATGGGGGAAATGGAACTGTATACGGAATGGTATTTGCGAAACTATTTCAGCAGTTATTTACAAATGAAGAAAGTGATGATTTTTCTTTATTTAATCGATAGAAAAAAGGTAGCGAAGTGATGGAATGAGAGATATAAAAAAGTTTTTACAAAAGTTACGTCCCGTACAACTTATCGTTGTATTTTATTTACTAGCAGTAGTCGTGTCGGTAATTTTGCTTAGTTTACCATTTGTTACGAAGCCTGAAGTGAAATGGACATTTATCGATGCACTATTTACATCTGTTAGTGCGGTAAGTGTTACGGGACTGTCTGTTGTTACAATTTCAGATACGTTTACAACGGCAGGAATTATTGTTTTAGCCCTTATTTTACAATTAGGCGGATTAGGAATTATGGCGCTTGGTACATTCGTCTGGATTATAACGGGGAAAAAGATTGGTTTGCAAAGAAGAAGATTAATTATGGCAGACCATAACCAAGGGAATTTATCGGGCCTTGTAGAATTGATGCGTTCTATTTTAATTGTAATTATTTCGATAGAACTCATTGGAGCAATACTGTTAGGTACAAGGTTCTTACTATATTTCCCGACTTGGCAAGAAGCTTATTTTCACGGTTTCTTTGCCGCTGTGAGCGCAACAACGAACGGAGGATTTGATTTAACAGGACAATCACTTATTCCGTACAAAAAAGATTATATTGTTCAAATGATTCATATGTTGCTTATTATTTTAGGAGCTATTGGTTTCCCAGTGTTAATGGAAGTAAAACAATTCCTTAGTAAAAGGCGACAACAACTATTTCGCTTTTCGTTATTTACAAAATTGACGACAACGACATTTTTTGTACTCGTTATTGTTGGAACAATTATGATTTTTCTATTAGAACGAAATCATTTTTTAGTAGGAAAGTCATGGCATGAAACTGTATTTTATACATTATTCCAATCTGTGACGACGCGAAGTGGAGGACTCGCTACAATGGACATACGTGAATTATCACAACCAACGCTTTTATTTATGAGTATATTAATGTTCATTGGGGCATCTCCAAGTTCAGTTGGGGGCGGAATACGTACAACAACATTTGCAGTTAGTATATTATCGTTATATACATTTGCAAGAGGCGGGAGAACAGTCCGAGTTTTCAAACGTCAGCTACATGAAGAGGACGTGTTGAAAGCATCTGTCGTTATGACGATGGGGATTTTATTATGTGCCTCAGCGCTATTCATTTTATCTATTACGGAAAATGTACCGCTTATGAGCTTAATCGTTGAAGTTTGTTCTGCTTTCGGAACGACGGGACTATCAACAGGTGTTACTCCTGATTTAACAACTGTTGGTAAACTTGTACTTATTGTACTTATGTTTATCGGACGCGTCGGTATTTTGACATTTATTTTAGCTAGTGGTGGAAGAGAGCAACCAGCTCGCTATAAGTACCCGAAAGAGCGAATTATTATTGGATAGTATGAAACCATTCTACCTGCGTTAGGTAGAATGGTTTTTTTAGTCGTTAATTCCGAATTGGGGATGCATAAAAGCATCATTTTTATTATCAACTTCGTTTTTAAGTAATTCTTGATTCTCTTCTGCAATCCATCCGATATCATTTGTAGGATGGATCCATTCTTCCCCAGCCATAATGGCAGGATCTACCTCATCACTCCAATTATTAAGAGGACTGTTAGTGGAATCGTATTTACTATCTCCAATTACAACATCATATTGATTTATAAAAGGTTGTTGCATCTTTTTGCCTGTGCCTTTAAAAGAAGGAAAGTTCATTTGATGAGGGAGCGTCTCGTCTAAAATTGGCGATTGTATCGTTTCTTTTTCTTTCAAAGTAATCGCTCCTTTTTGTAATGGCTTGTTCGTATGTAGTATTTCCATCTATAAGCACTTATGTACTTGTTAACACTTCCCAGTAATAATTACTGTAAGTTGTTTCAAACTAGAATAGAAAGTTATTTCGTGAGAGCAGGTGAATATGTTGGTAAAAAGAAAAGTAAAACAAAATGCAGCAATTAATAATAATAAAACTCCGAAAGAAAGCTTACCAGATGCAGAATTTGCATTAGAGTATGAAGGAGAAAATAGTGCGAAGTATGCAAATCGTAATTCAAAAAAAGGTAAACAAAAATGAGGCGTTTTTTACAAACGCCTCATTTTTTTGTGGGATTATAAAGGTTTTTTAAATTATTTGTAAATTTCACGTTTGATATTAGCAGAAAAATGCGAAAAAACATAGAAGTAGCAACGTATTACACAAAAACAAACAACAAACAAAAGATTAATGTTGGTTTAATACTGCTTTTACACTAGTTGTTTATATTAGAGTTGTACATAAGATTTGTAAAAGGAGAGATAGACAGTGAAAAAAACAATCTTTAAAGCTGTAGCAACTGGAATGGTATTTTCGTTATTAATGGGGTGTGGTGCAAAGAAAGAAGAAAGTGCTGGAGCAAAAGTAAAAGATGATAAATTATCTGGATCATTAACTGTTTACACAGCGATTGAAGAAGAGCTTGTACCGATTTATCTTGATTCTTTTAAACAGAAGTACCCAGACGTGAAGTTGAACATTGTTCGTGATTCAACAGGAGTTATTACAGCGAAATTGCTAGCTGAAGGAAAAAATACACAAGCAGATGTTGTATGGGGAACTGCAGCGTCTAGTCTATTAGCTTTAGATAAAAAAGATATGTTAAAAGGATACTCTCCAAAAGGAGCAGATCGTGTCCTTCCGCAATTTAAAGACGATAAGAAACCAGAAAAATGGGTAGGAAATACTGCATTTATGACGGGGATTGCTGTAAATAAAGAAGAATTGAAGAAGAAAAATTTACCGATGCCAGAATCATATGAAGATTTAACGAAACCAGAATATAAAGGAACGCTAGTTATGCCGCATCCGGCTTCTTCTGGAACAGGATTTTTAACAGTTTCTGCATGGCTACAAATTATGGGAGAAGATAAGGGCTGGGATTACATGAAGAAACTTCATGATAATATGGCAACTTATACTCATTCAGGTTCAAAACCAGCGAAATTAGCAGGCGCAGGTGAATATCCAGTTGGTGTATCAATGGTTTATAGTGCTTTGAAAGAGAAACAAAAAGGTGCACCAGTTGAAGTTGTACTGCCGAAAGAAGGATTAGGCTGGGAAGTAGAAGCGAACGCACTTATTAAGAAAGATAATGCTAAAAATGATAAATTAGCGCAAGCATTTTTAGATTGGGCAATTACAGATGATGTAATGAAGTTATACTTCGAGAAAAATGGATTTGCGACAATTAAAAATGATTATAAACTTCCAGATGGATTCCCTAAAGATGTGACAGAAAAGTTATATAAAAAGAATGACTTTAAATGGGCAGCAGAAAATCGTGACAAAATTTTAGAAAAATGGGAAAAAGAGTTTGGCCAAAAAGCAGAACCGAAAAAGTAAGTGAGTGGGAGAGAGAAAAATGAGCGAATATTTATCAATTCAACACATTCAAAAACAGTTTGATGCATTTACAGCGTTAAAGGATATTTCTTTTACTGTGAAAAAAAATGAGTTTGTTTGTTTATTGGGCCCAAGTGGTTGTGGGAAAACGACATTGCTCCGGATTTTAGCGGGGCTAGAAGAGGCAACAACAGGTAGTATTGCTGTGAATGGAAAAGATATTACAGCATTACCACCTGGAAAGAGGAACTTCGGAATGGTTTTTCAATCGTATGCATTATTTCCGAATTTAACTGCACTTGAAAACATTGAATACGGCTTAAAAACAAAAAAATATGGAAAAGCAGAAGTAAAAGAAAAAGCGCTATCGGCGTTAGAACTTGTTGATTTGCTGAATGTAAAAGATAAATATCCTGCTCAAATGTCTGGTGGACAACAGCAGCGAGTAGCACTTGCACGTGCGCTCGCTCTGTCTCCCGATATTTTGTTACTTGATGAGCCGTTATCTGCTTTAGATGCAAAAGTGCGTGAAAAGTTGCGCAGAGAAATGCGTGATTTGCAAGAAAAAGTGGGAGTAACAACTATTATGGTAACGCATGATCAAGAAGAGGCATTAACGATGGCTGATAAAATTGTTGTAATGAATCATGCGGAAATTATGCAGATTGGAACACCAGAGGAGATTTATCAAAGACCAGCCAATCCGTTTGTGGCAGATTTTATTGGTTCTATTAATTTCTTTTCGAAAAATAACGAAGAACATGCGATTCGTCCTGAACATGTAACAGTTGTACAAAATAATGGTATTAAAACAGTTGTAGAAAGCATGGAATTTCGCGGTTCTGTATACCGGACGGAAGTGCGGGTCATAGAAGAGAAAACACACCTTTATAATGAGAAAATTGTAGTGGATATATTGGCATCAGAAGTAGAGGAAACTGCTATTAGAAAAGGAAAGCCAATTCAAATCTCTTTCTCAGAAAATCATATGTTGTCATATGGAAAGAAGGTCATTGTATAGATGGAGATGTTAGAAAACTTTAAGGCAGAAAGTACAAAAAAAAAGATTAAGAGACGTATCGGTAAAGAAGAGTGGATACAAAGACTATTAATTATTGGTATGCTTCTTTCATTTTTTATCATGCTTGTATTGCCTTTATTACAACTGTTTACACAAGCCTTTTATGATAAAGATGGAGCTTTTGTTGGTGTTGCGAATTTCAGTAAATATTTCACAACACCAACGCTAGTTCAATCACTACAAAATACGATATGGATTTCGAGCGCTACAACAATTATTTCGGTTACACTCGCTTTCGCTTACGCATATGCGATCGCTCGTACAAATGTTTTTGGAAAGCGCGTATTTCAATACATAGCATTATTACCATTATTTGCACCAACGATGATGCACGGTATTGCGCTTACATATTTATTTGGTAATCAAGGGTTAATAACAAAAGGGATGTTTGGTTTATTTGAAGGAATACAAATACCGTTATACGGACCAGTAGGAATTGTAATGGCTGAAGTTATGTATACATTTCCGCAAGCATTCCTTATTTTATTAATTGCTCTCCAAGGTTCTGATTATCGTTTATATGAAGCTTCTAATATGTTGGGTGCAAGTAAAATGAAACAGTTTCTTACGGTTACTTTACCTAGTGTGAAATACGGATTAATTAGTGCGATGTTCGTTGTATTTACACTTAGTTTCACTGATTTTGGGGCACCTAAAATTGTTGGAGGACAATATAACGTACTTGCTACTGACATATATAAGCAAGTAATTGGACAGCAAAATATGTCCATGGGCGCAACTGTCGGAATGATTTTATTGATCCCAGCTATTTTCGCATTTGCAGTTGATCGTATTACGCAAAGAAAACAGGCGAATCTCTTATCTTCAAAAGCAGTACCTTACAGAATAATAAATAATAAGAAAAGAGATGTTATTTCATTCGTATATTGTAGCGTAGTCACGTTTATGATCATTCTTTTATTTGTGGCAGTTGGTATTGCTGCAAGTGTGAAAGTATGGCCATATAATATGAGTTTTACACTTGAGCATTTTAATTTTTCAAGTTTGACAGGAGACGGAATTGAAGCATTTAAAAATAGTGTAATTGTCTCAGCTATTACGGCAGTTATCGGGGCGATTTTAACATTTGTGTTCGCTTATGCGATTGAAAAAATAGAACAGCTACGGTTTTTCAGAAAAGTAGGCTACTTTTTCTCTATTGTACCGTTAGCGATTCCTGGATTAGTACTTGGATTAGGATATGTCTTTTTCTTCAGTCAACCAACAATTCAAATTCTAGGACTTTCAGTAACAAATCCGTTTCATTCCTTATATGGCACAATTGCTGTTTTAGTATTAGTAAATATCATTCATTTTTACTCTGTAACGTTTGTTACCGCAACGACTGCTTTAAAGAAACTGGACCGAGAGTTTGAACTTGTTTCACAGTCGATGAGCGTACCGTTTTATAAAACTTTCTTTCGAGTAACAGTACCGATGTGTTTACCAGCTATTTTAGAAATGGTTATGTACTATTTCGTAAATTCAATGGTGACTGTATCGGCAGTAGTGTTCTTATATGCGGCTGATTTTAAACTAGCTGCTGTATCAATTGTAAATATGGATGATGCAGGAAATGTAGCACCAGCAGCTGCGATGAGTGTACTTATTGTTGTTACCAATATTGTAGTAAGAGTTTTATACGAATGGGGAACGAAAGCACTTCGTAACCGAACTTCACAATGGCAAAAAAGATAAGTAAGAAGGGTGATGGATAGAATGAAAATTGAAGCAGTTATTTTTGATTGGGCAGGTACGACAGTTGATTACGGATGTTTTGCACCATTAGAAGTATTCATGAAGATTTTTCATAAACGTGGTGTTGAAATTACAGTAGAAGAAGCACGTAAGCCAATGGGATTATTAAAAATAGATCATGTAAGGGCACTAACAGAAATGCCTCGTATTGCGAATGAGTGGAAGCATGTCTTCGGACAATTACCAACAGAAGCAGACATTCATGAGATGTATGAAGAATTTGAAGAAATTCTCTTTGCTATTTTACCGTACTATGCCACGCCAATTGATGGGGTAAAAGAAGTGGTTTCTTCACTACGTGAAAGAGGTATTAAAATTGGATCAACAACTGGTTATACGAGAGAAATGATGGACATTGTTGTAAAAGAAGCAGAAATACAAGGGTATAAACCTGATTTTCTTGTGACGCCAAATGATGTTCCAGCAGGTCGTCCATATCCGTGGATGTGTTATAAAAATGCGATGGAACTCTGTGTATACCCAATGAATCATATGATAAAAGTTGGAGACACCGTGTCAGATATGAAAGAGGGCAGAAATGCTGGAATGTGGACAGTTGGTGTAATCCTCGGTAGTAGTGAGCTCGGTTTAACGGAAGAGGAAGTTGAGAATATGGATCCGTTAGAGCTTCGTGAAAAAATAGAAGTAGTTCGTAATCGTTTTATTGAAAATGGGGCTCATTTTACAATTGAAACGATGCAGGAGCTCGAAAACGTAATTGAACATATCGAGAAATAAGAACTTATTATTTCATAAAGGGGGGCACACGATCATGAATGAAAATCACTATTTATTATTAACACCAGGACCATTAACGACAACAAAAACTGTAAAAGAAGTTATGTTATACGATTGGTGTACGTGGGATGTTGAATATAACACGATGGTGCAAGATGTAAGAAATAGGCTTGTATCGTTAGCGACAAAGGAAGAAGAAAAGTACACAACAGTTTTAATGCAAGGAAGCGGTACGTTTGCGGTTGAAGCAGTAATTGGTTCTGTTATTCCTAGAAACGGAAAGCTGCTAGTTTGTACAAATGGTGCGTACGGTAAGCGGATTGTACAAATGGCAGAGATGTTACATATAGATGTGATGGTCAGTCAAACAGAAGAGTGGGAGCCTACTAATATTGCAGAAGTAGAAAAGTTATTGCAACAAGATAAAGAGATTACGCATATTGTAGTTGTTCATTGTGAAACAACTACAGGTATTATTAATCCAATTGTAGACGTATGTAAATTGGGAAAACAATATGGAAAAGTTACACTGGTTGACGCAATGAGTAGTTTCGGTGGTATTGAAATAGATATCGCTGAGTTGCAAATTGACTTTCTAATTAGTAGTGTGAATAAATGTATTCAAGGTGTTCCCGGATTCGGTTTTGTCATCGCAAATCGTGATGAACTATTGAAATGTAAAGGGCAAGCTCGTTCTTTATCATTAGATTTGTATGATCAGTGGGAAACGATGGAAGAGCAAAATGGGAAATGGCGCTTTACTTCACCAACCCATATTGTACGCGCCTTCTATCAAGCATTGCTTGAATTAGAAGAAGAAGGCGGGGTAAGAGCCCGTTATAATAGATATTATAATAATCAAAAATTATTAGTGAACAAAATGAAAGAAATAGGCTTTAAGCCATTAGTAGATGAAAAATATCAATCTCCTATTATTACATCTTTCATTTATCCAGAAGCAGGATTTGAATTTTTGCAGCTGTATAACGAATTGAGGCGATATGGATTTGTTATTTATCCAGGCAAAATTTCGAAAGTAGATACGTTCCGCATTGGAAATATCGGTGATGTACATGAAGAAGATATAAAACGTTTAGTTGATAGTATTGCTAAAGGAGTTGTTATAGGATGAAAGTATTTTGTTTAGGTGGAGCAGGTAAAATTTGTCGTGAAGCAATTTTAGATTTAGTTCAATTTTCATCTTTTGAGACGATTACGGTAGCCGATTTTAACGAAGAAGAGGGCCGTAAAGTAGTAGAGTGGTTAAATGATCCTCGTGTTGATTTTGTGAAAGTCGATGTGACGAATCATGAGGATACGGTCGCAAAAATGAAAGGCTATGACATTGTAATGGATGGTACGACGATAAAGTTAAATGGATTGTCTACTCGCTGTATCGCAGATGCCGGCTGTCACGGTGTGAACTTAAATGGATTCGGTGAAGAAAATGAATCCCACTCTAAATTTGTTCAACATGGAACAACATGTTTACCTGGGTTTGGTATGACACCAGGTGTAACGCAAATGATGGCCATGCATGCAGCAAATCAGCTAGATACTGTAGAGTCAGTTCGAGTAAGTCATGGCTCGTATCGTCCAATTGCTTTTTCTGCATCAATTACAGAGACAACGACATATGAATATGATCCACATTTGCCAACGCGTACAGTGTATGAGGAAAGTGAATTTAAGCAAGTACCTCCGTTTGCGCGCCCGAGAGAAATTGAATTACCAGCGCCTTACGGAAAAACAATGCAGTATATAATCCCGCATTCAGAAACGATTACGTTAGCAAAGGCACTGGAAGATAAAGGTGTACAGCTTATTGAAACAAGAGGAACTTGGCCAGAGCAAAATATGCAGCTCGTTCGTGCTTTATATGATTATGGTATATTGCGTAATGATCAAATTGAAATAAACGGTAAAGAAATTGGTATTATGGATTGTATTTCGAAGTATCTATTAAAATCGAAAGAAGGACAAGCAACAGAGCTTTATGGTTATGCACTTCATGTAGAAGTAGTAGGTATGAAAAATAATCAAAAACAAAGGCATGTGTTATACCATACACATCCGCTATCTGACGGTTCTGTAGTAGGTTGGGAGAAATTAAGGGCCTATACAAGAAATGTTGGTATCCCATTTGGAATCGCTACAGAGTTAATTGCAAAAGGAGTAGTTAATAAGGCCGGTGTTATTACTCCTGAAGAAGCTTTCGAAAATCCACAAATTATTTTTGACGAACTAGAAAAGCGCGGTATTTATATTCATGAAGAGATTTCTACTTACAAAGAAAATTATAACTTTGTATAAGTAAGACAGTTTATGAGGTAGATATAAATGGGGTGAGGCTATGTCTGTAGTAGGTGAAGAGAGAAAGAGGACAATTCTTGAGAAGGTAGAGTTTAAAGGAAAAGTAAAAGTTTCAGAATTAGCGAGAGAGTTCGCAGTATCAACAGAGACGATTCGTCGGTATTTAGAAGAATTAGATCGTGAAAAAAAATTGAAGAAAGTTTACGGTGGAGCCGTTCAACTTCCGGGAGCTGGGATAGAGGCACCGATGTTAGAACGAGAGATGCTGCATATAGAAGAGAAGAAAAGAATTGGGTATAAAGCAGCAACGTTTGTGGAAGATGGAGATGTTATTGCGATTGATGATGGAAGTACACCACTTCAAATGGTGCCATATCTTGTTCATCGTAAAAATTTAACGATTGTAACAAGTTCATTTCCAGTAGCAACACAATTAATTTCTTCTATTAATAAAAAGATGTTTCACGGTGAAGTTTTATTTATAGGCGGGAAAGTATCTCCAAAACATTCACGTGTGTCGGGGTCTATTTCACAGCAAGTAATTCATCAATTTCATTTTCATAAAGCATTCGTTTCGATTGATGGGTTGTTGCAAGGTTTTGGGGTTTCTAGCTTTGAATTAGAAAAGGCGAAACTGTCAGAAGCGATGATGAAATTAGCTGAGAAAACGTATATTTTATGCGATCATACAAAGGTAGGCGTCAAAGGGAACTACCGAATAGCAGGATTTTCTCGTATTCAACATATTATTTGTGATAAGAAAATGCCCTATAGTTTTGAAGAAGAAGTCAAAAAGCATAATATTCAATGGACAGTTTGCTAAATGAATTGAATACGTTAAAACTCCCACCTAATTTTTAGATGGGAGTTTTACTATCAGCAAGTAAAAAAATAAAAGCTTTGTATTTATGCAAAAAGTGGACACATTTTCTCATCTCGTTCATATAATTTACCAATACAAAAAAAGTTGGTCGAAGGAAAGAAGGGAAAGTATGTCGGAACGGATATATAATAAACTTGTATTGTATGCAAACATTTTGCAAAAAATTGGTGTTATTAATGAAAAAGAAAAAAGTGAAATCCTTCATACGATAGGCAAAAAAGCCCTTTGAGTAAAGGGCTTTTTATTTTTTATCTATGGAAATATAAACTTAATGTAATATTCTTGTTGACAATGATAATGAGATTCATTATCATTTATTATGTTAGCAATTGATAGTAATTATCAATTGAAATATATATAAGATAAGGGGATATTATTTTGAAAAAAAGTTATATTAAAGCTCTAGTAGTAGCAACAACATTAGCTATTCCATTTGCTGCGTATTCTACTCCAGCGTTAGCAGCAATAAAAATTGAAGCAAACCAGTCGGTAGCAGCAGCCAGTGATCGCACGTATGATACTGAGATTAAAATATATAAGGATCAAAAAGATGAGCCATCTATGGTTTCTCAGTACATAAAAAATCCTAAAGTAGCAATTGAAGATGGGAAAAAAATCGTTACTGTAACAATACAAGATAGCGATTATTTTCAATATCTTAGAATAGAAGATAGAAATCAACCTGGTGTATTTCATGATGTGAAAGTTCTGTCAGAAGATAAAAGAAAAAATGGAACGAAAGTAGTCCAATTTGAAATTGGCGAATTTGAGCAGAAGCACAATATGCAAATGCATATACTTATTCCGGCTATTGGATATGATCACAAATATCAAGTTCAATTTGAAATTAAAGATCCAACTGTAGGTGAAAAAGAAACAGAGAAACCAGATGATAACTCTAATTCAGGCAATACGGAAACAGATAATCCAGTTGATAATCAAAATATGATAACAGATAACAAATTAAGAGAACTTGTTAATAAAAAAGTATTTAATAGAAAAGATTTAAATACACCAATTACGAAAGAAGAGTTATTACAAGTAAAGGACTTGTTTTTAAACACGAATGAGATTCTGGATTATAGTGCATTAAAATATATGCCAAATTTAAAATCTTTAACAGTTGCGAATGCGAAGATAACAGATCCGTCGTTCTTTGCGAATTTAAAGCAATTAAATCATTTAGCTTTGCGTGGTAATGAATTTTCAGATGTAACAACACTTGTTAAGATGGAAAATTTAGAATCTCTTGATTTGAGTAATAATAAAATTACAAACGTTGCACCACTAATTGAAATGAAAAATGTAAAAAGTTTATATCTATCAGGCAACCAAATAGAAGATGTAACAGCATTAGCGAAAATGGAACAACTAGATTACTTGAATTTAGCAAATAATAAAATTACGGATGTTGCTCCATTAAGCGCATTGAAAAATGTAACATACTTAACTTTAGCAGGTAATCAAATTGAAGATATTAAACCGTTATATTCATTACCTTTAAAGGACTTAGTATTAACGCGTAATAAGGTTAAAGATTTATCGGGTATTGATCAAATGAATCAATTAAATAAATTATTTATCGGGAAAAATCAAATTGAAGATGTGACACCACTTGCTAAAATGACTCAGCTTACAGAATTAGATTTACCTAATAATGAGTTAAAGGATATTACTCCATTATCAAATCTAGTAAACTTACAAAAACTTGATTTAGAAGCAAATTATATTTCAGACTTATCGCCAGTTAGTAAGTTGAATAAGTTAGTATATTTAAGTTTTGTTGCAAATGAAATCCGCGATGTTACACCAGTAATAGAACTAAGTAAGAAAGCTTATATTAATGTCCAAAACCAAAAAGTCTTTTTAGAGGATACAGAAGTAAATAAAGAAGTAAAAGTACCTATATACGAAAAAGACGGCGAGGTATCTACAAAAATCCGTCTGAAGAGTGATGGTGGTACGTATAGTAATGGTGTAGTGAAATGGAGTACACCAGGTGAGAAAGTATATGAATTTGGAGTGAAAGATCCATTTGCGGATACAGGAATCTTCTTTACAGGATCTGTAATTCAAAATGTAGTAGAAAGTAAAGGGGACAACAATTCTAAAGAAGACAATACTTCTAAAGAAGATGAGAAAGTAGAGGTAGTAGAATTTAAAGATGTACCAAAAGGACATTGGTCAGAAGAAGCAATTCATTATTTAGCGAAAGAAAATATTTTCAAGGGATATGGAAATGGCCAATTTGGATTTGGGGATAGTATTACTCGTGGACAAGTTGCGTCTTTAGTACAAAGGTACTTGAAATTAGAAAATAAAGCAGAGCAGAAAGAGATGTTTACTGATACGAAAGGGCATATGTTTGAGCAAGATATTGCTACAGTTGCACAAGCTGGAATTATGCAAGGAGATGGTACAGGTAAGTTTCGTCCAGAAGGAGTATTAACTAGGTACGAGATGTCAGTAGTATTACAAAAAGTATTTCAGTTAAATGAAACTGAAAATAATTTGGAGAACTTTACAGACGTACCAACAGGTCATTGGGCAGAAGGATATGTGAAAGCATTAGTGGATAATAATATATCAAAAGGTGACGGGAATGGGAACTTTTTAGGGGATGATTTCGTAACACGTGAGCAATATGCGCAATTTCTGTATAGGGCAATAAAAAAATAATAAATGAGAAAAATACGTTATTCTTTAATAAGAAGAATAACGTATTTTTTATATGTACAAAATCAAATGCTAAATAGACAGGAGTGTTTACATGTGATAGGCCTATTTTTCCGATAGGTGCTGAAACCATATTGACAAAAAGGCATTCTCGTGTGATAATTCAATTAAATTTTTAGAATAATCAAAAAACATTCCTTTTATATAGAAAGGATTTGAATATTATATTAATATTACGCCGGGGGTGACGAAATGTTATTTTTTCTGAAAAAATGGAACGAATTAAAAGATGTGAAAGCAGAATTGGCACTTCGCGATTGGTTTTATGGTACGAAAATTAGTTTATCTATGTGTACGTCAAAAGAGCCATTAACATTTTTAGTGAATGTAGAGGGAAGAGATAAAGGGGTATTTTCTGAAGAAGATTTTATTGTCGTAAATTGCATGTGTGAGCCAGTATTTGAAAACGAAGAAAAACCAGCTATAGAGTCATTTATGCATGCGGATATTTATAAAAAAAGTAGTGCAGAATGCATTTTACAAGTACAGACTGTAGATAGTCATTTAATGTCAGAGCTATATGGGAAAGAAGGAGAAGTAACATTCGAAAAACGTAGTGTGGAACGTGTTTTTGGAAAAGACGGTATTATAGAAATGACAATTCCAATTGTAGAAGATGAAAAGAAATTCGCTAATTTATTAGAAAATAATGTTCCGAATTTTATTGAAGGTGGAGGAGTAGTCCTTGTTCATAATTACGGAATGATCGTGTGGGGGAAAACTCCAGAAGAAGCGAAAAAATGGTTGGAAGGTATAGAGTATTTAATGAACTATCACGTAAAGCTTTTAATGATAAAAGGGGCAAAAAGTTCTGTTATATAAAGATGTATTCACAAAGATTATCATCCCTTAAAAATGAAAGCGTTTTAAAAAAGAAATTTTACTCATAAAATATAGGTCTCCTTATTATATATAGATTACATGTTGACATGTAAGGAGGAACATATTTTGCGAGTTAAATATCATTTTCTGCCAAAACAGCAGGTGACATTTTGCAAAACGAATGATTCTGGTGAAAAGGCGTTACAAATTATGAATGAAACGGGATTTCGCGCAATTCCTGTATTAGCAGAAAATGAGAAGGAATTCACGGGGATTATTTATAAAGTAGATCTTTTAGAAAAGAAGTGTAATAGCAGATTAGAGGATGTAAGTACAGAAGATGTACTGGAAAGTCCAAATTCGTTTATTTTTGAAAAGGATTCTTTTTTTAGAGCTTTTTACGTTATTCGTCGTCTCCCGTTTTTAGCGGTTTTAAATGAGTATAATGAATTTGTCGGCATTTTAACACATTCTAATGTATTTGATGTCATTGAGGATTCGTTCGGTATGCGGACGGGTGGTTATATATTAACAATTGCAACACAAGATTGTAAGGGAACAATTAAAGAGCTTGGGACATTATTAAAAGCATATAATATCGGTGGACTGTTTACGCTTGATAACGGTGATCAATATATTCGCCGTGTTATCGTAAATATATCGGATGAGTTAAATGAAAAAAAATTAAAGCAATTAATTGACAAGATAGAGAAAAAGGGATTTAGGGTGAGTCATGTAGATTATATTTAAGTTGAAAAGGAAAGGTACCTATCTGCTATGTGTAGATAGGTATCTTTTTTAGTGCGAGAAATGAATTTTATTTTGAAACAGAAGGTGGAGATAATGCTAAATCAGATAAAAAAATAAAGTCTGCATGCTCACGAATTTTAGGAATAGAAGTTTCGATAATACGTGATGTAATTTCACCTGGAGCCCCAACGTGTCCGATAGCTACCATAATGGGTTTGTCTTGGATTTTTTTTATGAGTAATTGTGCTTGTTTTGAAATGTGACTTACCGTATATACATCATCAAAAAATAATTGGTTTTCAATAATAGGAACGCCTAATTCTTTACCGATTTTTGGGACAACACTATTAGGGTTTGTTTTACTATCTAAATAAAATAAACCGTGCTTTTTACAGGCAGAAAGTATAAGACGTACAATCCTTTCATCAGCGGTTACTTTTGATCCCATATGATTGTTCATTCCTATTGCATGAGGTATTTCTTGAATTGCTTGTTCGAGTCGGTTGTTTATTTCTTCATCGCTTAAATCTGTTGTAATCGCTTTTGGTCCAAGCCACTCTTTTTTTCCTCTAATTGGTTCCATTGGCATATGTATAATAACTTCATGCCCTTTTTTATGGGCAGCTATTGCATCTTGTTTAGTAGAAGGAAGAAATGGCATAACAGCAACAGTGAGTGGAATAGGAAGTGATAACATCTTATCTGTGCCTTTCATATTATTGCCGAAATCATCGATGACAATAGCAACTTTATTCGTATGAGCGTTAGCTTGAATAGGAAAGAGGAAGAATGGTATGAACAGGGTGAAGATGAGAACTGTAATAGTATATTTGCGCATATAAATATTTCCTTTCTATTTTATCCCGCTATTTGCGGGCAGTAAGACTCCCACCTCAAAATTTGGCTGGAGTAAAGAAGTTAGGTGGAAAATCCACTGCCCGTAAACGCCCGATTGGTGAAGGCTAATAATTAGTGGGGGATGGACAAAACCCCCACTAATTAAAGTTCACTTTATCAATCATCATTATGTTTTGCGTTTTTACATAAATTAAACAAAAAATGTCGAAGAAAAGTACATTGAAAATAGAGAATCCACTGTTTACTGAGTATTTACAAAAAAGAAGATGAAAAAAATGTCTATTATTGCGAATGTATTTACAAAGATAGAATAATTTGTAATAATTCTCAAAGTGAGGGTAAAGATTTGTAATTTACAGGGGAAAAATGTTAAATTTTCTGATTCTTCAATTTTAAATAGAATTAAGTGTTTAAAGGGCTAAAGTAGAAGAGGCGTTGAGAGTATGGAAGAAAAATAAGGGGGATATGGATGTTTACTGTAAAAAGGAAGTACACATTAGAAAAGCTTTCGCATGATATTCATATGAAACGTGAAGAAATGATTCATTTAGGATTAACAAGTGGGTTAAATAGTATGGAGACAATTCAAGTTAGTCAAGAATTGGACAAGCTTATCGTACAGTATCAGCGTTACAAAGAAAAACAAACACCGAAATGGTTTTCAATTATAAAGGTTCCTATTTTTCAAATTGGGTATGAAGGGAAATCAAACAATTTTTGGAGAATGTTTGTAGCTGGTTTTATGAAATAAGTATAATTACCCTTTTAGGATAAGGATAATTATACTATGTGTAATGGAATCTCTATATGAACTGTCGTTCCTTTGTTTTCTTTACTATCAATAAATATATGCCCATTGTACATCTCTACAATTCGTTTACATATAACAAGCCCAAGACCTGTTCCAGTATCTTTATTAGTAAAGAACGGATGAAAGAGGTGTTTTTGAATATGTTTAGGAATCCCTTTTCCAGTATCAATAATTTGCAAGTGTGCGTGTTTTTCGTTGTTTGTTACTACAATGGTTAATGTATCACTAGAAGCCATAGCTTCAATTGCATTTTTTGTAATGTTTAAAACCACTTGTTTCATATGGTCTTTTGAGCAACGTATATGAACAGGATGGTCTGGCAAATGTAAATGAAATACAATGTTATGTAGATTCGCTTCAGATTGGATAATTAATGCTACCTCATTAAGAATCGTTCTTACATCATATGTTTGTTCAATGATGGCAGTTGGTTTTCCAAGAATAAGAAATTCACTTACAATTTCATTAATCCGTTCTATTTCTTGTTCGATTACGGAAAAGTAGAACTGATCCTGTTCATCTTTATATTTCTCTTTTAACAGAGCAACGAGTCCTTTAATTCCAGTAAGAGGGTTACGGATTTCATGAGCTGTACTAGCTGCAAAAGTTCCAACCAATTCAATTTTTTGTAGTTCATTTTGTTGTCTTTCTAGTTTTGTTTGACGTTTTAATAACATATATTGAGCAAGTAAAAATAAAATAGACATTAAAAATAAAGTAGCTATACACTCTATTGAAACTAACTGGTATAAAGTTTGTTGATGAATAGGTAACGGAGAAACAGAGACTTTCCAATTTAATCTTTGGAGTGGGGTAGTAAGCATGTTAGAATGCCCATCGCTTGTTTCGTTATTATCATCGGTTAGAAAAACTACATCATGTTTATCAGTCACTTCGAAATGATATTGTGGTTTAATAGCATTTAAAGAGGCTGAAATGTAGTCAAAGCGTAAACTTGCTAATAATAAGCCTGAGAGTTCCTTTTGTCTATTAAATATTGGAGACGCAATCATAATAGCTTGATGTCCAAGAACGCGATCTGTAATAACTGATGATACAGTTGTTTTCTTAGATTGCAATGCATCTTGGATGTATTGGCGGTCAGAAACGTCAATAGGCGGCGAATCGCCTTGGGATGCGAGTGTAATCATCCCATCTGTCGTAGCGTAATATAGACCGGAAAAACGTTCATCATTTCCATCGGTATCATGTACAATCTGTTTAATCCCATTGATGTTTCCAGTTTCGGTCCCTACGACTTTTGCGAGCATTTCTAAGGCAGATATAGCTTCACCAAGGTGATGGTCTAAATAGTCTCTATATAAAAAGAGAACAGTGTGAGCAGATAGTTTGTTTGCCTGTTTCATTTGATAAGTGTGATATGAAAAAAATGTGGCACCAATCCCTATCGTTGGCAGTATAACAAGCAGTATGTAAAAAACTATGCTTTGTAATTTGACTTTCAAATTTGGTACTCCTTCTTTTTTTATTATCATTATATATAAACTATGTTAAAATTGTCATGTTTTTATTCAAGAATCATTTGCATTACATTAGGGAAAGGAAAAGGAATGAGTGAATATTCATTCGGAAGTTGTAATGAAGTGCTACGTTGCTTTTCTTTTTGTTGCGGAGAATTTAAGTGAAGGGTTGAAATAGTATGACATCAAATAATGAGCGAGAAGACATTTCTCAATCTTTAAAAGTATTTATTGCATTATCCCGTGTACATCGTTCTGTTATGGATACTACAAATAAATCCATACAAAGTAACGGATTAAATCCAACTGAGTTTGCTGTATTAGAATTACTATATCATAAAGGAGGCCAACCACTTCAGCAAATCGGTGAGCGTATTTTAATAGCTAGTGGCAGCATTACATACGTTGTAGATAAGCTAGAGAAAAAAGGGCTTGTAAAACGAATTCCATGTCCAAATGATAGGCGTGTTATTTATGCACAATTAACGGAGTCTGGAGAGAGCTTTATTGCTTCTATTTTTCCAGGTCATGAGCAAGTTATATATCAGTCTTTTGAAATGTTAACGAAGGATGAGAAGGATGAATTACTCGAGCTATTGAAAAAAATTGGAAAGTATGAAAAATGATGATATGTTCCAAAGGAGCTTTGGATAAAGAAATCCAAGGCTTTTTTGTGTGCATGTATTTATGACATCATCTACCGCATTTTGCTGAAGAATAAGAGGAGATTTGTAAGTAAGAATTGAATTATAATAATGATGCATATAATGGAGAGGGGGCTCGTTCATGTCATTTAAAGACTATGAATATAAACGGCCAAATATTGAAGAATTAAAAGGAAAATTTACTGTTGCTTTAGAGAAGTTTGATAACGCAAAAACTGTAGAAGAACAAAAACAAGTTATCAATTCAATTAACGAAATTCGTAATGACTTTGGTACAATGGGTAACCTTTGTTACATTCGTCATTCTGTTGATACGACAGATGCCTTTTATAAGGATGAGCAGGATTTCTTTGATGAATTCTCTCCAGTTGTACAAGGGTATGGTACAAAGTATTATAATGCGTTAATTCATTCTCCATTCCGCGAAGAATTAGAGGCGTATTATGGAAAGCAATTATTTGCTCTAGCTGAATGTGATTTAAAAACATATTCAGATGAAGTAGTGAAAGATTTACAATTAGAGAATAAATTGTCTTCACAATATACACAGTTATTAGCATCTGCAAAAATTGACTTTGCAGGAGAAGAAAGAACGTTATCGCAACTTATTCCGTTTATGCAAGGAAAAGAAAGAAGTGAACGTAAAGCAGCAAGTGAAGCATACTACGGATTTTTAGCTGAGAACGAGGAAGAGTTAGATCGTATTTATGATGAGCTTGTTAAAGTGAGAACGAAAATCGCAAAAACACTTGGTTTTAAAAACTTTGTTGATTTAGGATATGCAAGAATGTATCGTACAGATTATAATGCTGAAATGGTAGCGAACTATCGTCAGCAAGTATTAGATTATATCGTTCCAGTTGCAACCGAGTTAAGAAATAGACAAAAAGCACGCATTGGTGTAGAAAAACTCGCTTATTATGATGAAAACTTTGAGTTTGCTACAGGTAATCCAACTCCAAAAGGCGATGCCGATTGGATTATTAATCACGGGAAAAAGATGTATAAAGAATTATCAGCTGAAACAGATGAGTTTTTTAATTTCATGCTCGATAATGATTTATTAGATTTAGTTGCGAAAAAAGGAAAAGCTGGTGGTGGATATTGTACATATATCGAGAATTATAAAGCGCCATTCATCTTCTCAAACTTTAATGGAACGTCTGGGGACATTGATGTATTAACACATGAAGCTGGTCATGCTTTCCAAGTATATGAAAGTCGTAAGTATGAAATTCCAGAATATAATTGGCCAACATATGAAGCATGTGAAATCCATTCAATGAGTATGGAATTCTTTACATGGCCATGGATGAAGTTATTCTTTGAAGAAGATGCGGATAAATATTATTTCTCACACTTAAGTTCAGCACTTCTATTTTTACCGTACGGTGTATCTGTAGATGAATATCAACATTATGTATATGAAAATCCAGAAGCATCGCCAGCAGAACGTAAGTCAGCATGGCGTAACATAGAGAAGAAGTATTTACCACATCGTGATTATGAAGATAATGATTATTTAGAGCGTGGTGGTTTCTGGCAACGTCAAGGTCATATTTATAGCTCACCTTTCTATTATATTGACTACACGTTAGCTCAAATTTGTGCACTGCAATTTTGGAAACGTGCAAGAGATAATAGACAAGAGGCTTGGGAAGATTATGTGAATCTTTGTCAACAAGGTGGAAGTAAATCATTCTTAGAATTAGTAGAAGTTGCAAATTTAACATCACCATTCGCTGAAGGGTGTGTAAAAAGTGTAATTACAGAAATTGAATCGTGGTTACGTGCTGTTGACGACACAAAATTGTAAAAAAACATGCACTTTTTTCCTATGTTTAACATCGACATAATAGAAAAATGATGAGATAATAAAAGAAAATTCAGAATTATTTTAGGGGTGTTTCTAATGGGGAGCGCCCCTTTTCACCAACAAAAGGGGGGAAAGCACTATGCTTCAATCTAATATGGATGTTAGTTTAGAAACTTTAGTCCACTCATTACAGTCTACACGAAGCACGCTGTTATCAGAAATTGAAATGTTAAATGATACGGAGGTGAATGTAAAGCCACGCCGTGATAAATGGAGTATTATTCAAATTTTGCATCATTTGCATTTAGTTGAACAGTCTGTCACATCTGCCCTTGTATACGCTTTGCAAAAAAAAGAAAGAAAACTTGCTCCATTTAAAGACCTCCAACTTACGCTTGATCGCACACATAAAAGGGAAGCTCCTCAACAAATGAAACCAACAGAAACATTAATGAAAAAACTGCAAGGAATTCAATTACTAGAACATTCACGACAAGAATTATTACATGCCCTTCATAGTGTAATAGATGAAAAAGAATTATTTGAAAATGGATTAAAACATCCTATTTTTAATGATTTGAATTTATATCAATGGGTTCAATTTCTAGATTTACACGAACAAAGACATCTTACACAGCTAAAAGAAGCGAAACATGCAATTTTACAGCGTTAAAATGAAAGAAGTGGGGAACCGCTTCTTTTCTTTTTTACTCATGCATAGTTTTCTTTCTCATTTTGGAATACTACATGGAGAAAAGAAAAGAAAAGAAAAGAAAAGAAGGAGTTGAAAAGCATGTCAAAGAAAAAGAGAGAAGAAGAGCGCGCCTGGAAAGCTCGGAAAGAAAATCAAAAGCCACATGAGAAAGTGAAAGCTTTTGCAGAATTAGTTGAAGGAACAGAAAAAACGTGATGAAGTTCATCACGTTTTTTGTATGAGTGGGAAAGTTAATAAGAAAGTTGTACCTGTACCTTTTTCGCTTATAATATCAATCTTTCCATCCATTGCTTGAATGACGCTGAAGACGACCATCATTCCGAGTCCGGTCCCTTTTTCTTTCGTTGAGTAGAAAGGTGATCCAAGGCGTTTTATTTGTTCTTGATCCATACCAACTCCTGTATCTTTTATATATAGTTGTATATGTTTATGGTCTGGAACTAATGTAAGAATAAGGTCGCCACCTGTAGGCATAGCCTCAATACAATTTTTAAAAATATTTAATAAACATTGGTTCAGTTTTTGCTTTTCGCCAGCGATAAAGAAAGATGTACTTTGTTTTATATAATTTATACGAACATTTGCTAAATTGGCGAGAGGTGTGATCAAAGACAACGCATGAAGTAATTCTTCCTCTACTTGTAATTGTTGTTCTTTTTCAATACTCGGTTTTGCAAAAGTTAAGTAGTCTGTAAGAACGTGATTTGCTTGTTCGATACCATTAATGGCTATGTCGATATATAATTTTCGTTCTTTCTCAGAACATGTATCTGACTGTAAAAGTTGTAAAAAACCTTTCGTTGCAGTTAAAGGATTACGAATTTCATGAGAGATAGAAGCTGCCATTTCACCGATTAAATGAAATTTTTCAGCATTCATAAGTTCATTTTGGAGACGAACTTGCGTTTGTAATATGTGTAGCAAATATAAAATAAGGATTGTACCAAGTATCGTACATAGTTCGTACACGATGATATGTGGTATATAATCTGCCGTATTTGTAACCTCTGAAAGGAAAAATGGTATCCAGCCAAATCCGAATATGAGACTGTAAAAGATAGCGAGTGCTATTTTTATACGATTAGAACTTCGGTTAAACAGTTTGTATGTTAATAGTAGAACAATGAATAGTAGAACCGAAGCGATAAAGGATGGGAAAACACCTATTCCTCCTAATAAGAAGCGGTATATGTTTAATACAGCTAAGATGGAAGCACCGGCAATAGGACCTCCTGTTAATGTACCGACAATTAATACGATATGACGCATATCAAATTGAAATCCATAGTTTGTTTTTGCTGCGAAAGTGATACATAGTATGGTAGCGAGGCAACATAATGCAATAAACATAGCTGAATTTAATTTAGGAGAGCGTTTCCCTTTTTGATTCCAAAATAAATGATACACAAGCATTGTAACAAGGATGGATAATATATTTAAAAAGAGATAAATAATAAAGAGTTTCAGTGGGATGCCTCCTCTCTTCTCACATTAAATTAATCATACTATAAAATGAAAGAAATGAAATATGAAATAGCGGAAAAAATCAGAAATTTTTTCTGGTAGTATACAATATGTTACAATAATCTTTGTCAATGAAAGAAGAAATTCCGTGCACTGCATGGGAGAGGTTCGCGAACTCCCTCTATAAAAAACTATGGAAACAACAATATCCTAAGGTATTGTTTTGTTTTTTTATTGTGACAGTTCAAGAACGTTCTTTCTTCTTATTCGTAGTAGAGAAGGAGAATGAGTGAAATGAAAAAAGAAAAAGCAGTTGTCGTTTTTAGTGGTGGACAAGATAGTACAACATGTTTATTTTGGGCGATACAGCAGTTTGAAGAAGTGGAAGCTGTAACATTTAACTACAATCAACGTCATAAATTAGAAATTGATTGTGCAGTGGAAATTGCGAAAGAGCTAGGAATTAAACATACGATACTAGATATGAGCCTATTAAATCAACTTGCTCCAAATGCGTTAACGAGAACGGATATGGAGATTACACATGAAGAAGGTGAATTGCCATCAACATTTGTAGATGGACGAAATTTACTATTTTTATCATTTGCGGCTGTATTAGCAAAACAAGTTGGAGCACGTCATATTGTAACGGGTGTATGTGAAACTGATTTCAGTGGTTATCCAGATTGTCGTGACGTGTTTGTGAAATCATTAAACGTTACATTAAATTTATCTATGGATTATCCGTTTGTTATTCATACACCACTTATGTGGATTGATAAAGCAGAGACATGGAAATTATCGGATGAACTTGGAGCATTTGAGTTTGTTAGAGAAAAAACATTAACATGTTATAACGGAATCATTGGTGATGGTTGCGGTGAATGTCCAGCATGTCAACTTCGTAAAGCGGGATTAGATACGTATCTACAAGAACGCGAAGGAGCGAGCAACTAATGGATAACTTTTTTGGATTTCGCATCGTAGAAAATTTGCAAAAAATGGACAAGGATATTCAGCGTGAACAACTCAAATATCATAATAAAAGAGTAATGGTCAGCAAGGAATTTACATTTGACGCAGCGCACCATTTACACTGCTATGAAGGTAAATGTAAAAATTTACATGGTCACACATATAAAGTCGTATTTGGAATTAGCGGATATGTAAATGAAATAGGCCTTGCAATTGACTTTGGAGATATAAAAGAGATTTGGAAAAATGAAATAGAAATTTATTTAGATCATCGTTATTTAAACGAAACATTGCCAGAAATGAATACGACTGCTGAAAATATGGTCGTTTGGATTTATGAAAAGATGGCAGAAGCATTAACGAAAGATAATCGTGCGAACGAATATAAGGGAGCTCGTGTTGAATTTGTTCGTCTTTTTGAGACGCCGACTAGTTATGCGGAAGTAAGACGGGAGTGGATGCTCGATGAGTAAAATCCCCGTCTTAGAAATATTTGGTCCAACCATTCAAGGAGAAGGGATGGTTGTAGGACAAAAGACAATGTTTATTCGTACAGCGGGCTGTGATTATAGCTGTGCTTGGTGTGATTCTGCTTTTACATGGGATGGATCGGCCAAAGATCAAATTAAACAAATGACACCGGAAGACATTTGGAATGAGCTTGTAGAAATTGGTGGAGAAAATTTTTCTCATGTTACGATTTCGGGTGGAAATCCTGTTTTGCTGAAAAATATGCAATTTCTTCTTTCTATATTAAAGGAGAATGGAATGCGAACAGCGGTAGAAACGCAAGGGAGTAAATGGCAAGATTGGTTGCTTCAAATTGATGAGGTAACGATTTCTCCAAAACCACCAAGTTCAACTATGAAAACAGATTTTCAGATGTTAGATTCTGTTATTCATAAACTAGCAGGGAAAGATTTTAGTTTAAAAGTAGTAGTATTCGATGATCAAGATTTCGAATATGCAGTTAAGATGCACGAGCGTTATCCGAATGTACCATTTTTCTTACAAGTAGGGAATGATGATACGAAAACAGTGGATGATGCGGTGCTTATAAAAAAACTATTAGAAAAATATGAGTGGCTTATTGAAAAAGCTGTGAATTGTAAAGAAATGAATGATGCGAAAGTACTGCCTCAGCTTCATGCGTTAGTATGGGGAAATAAACGAGGGGTATAATGAGAAGGGATGTTTAAAATGGCAGGAAGATTAGATGAAGATTTAAAAGATGTAACATTATTAGGAAATCAAAATACAAAATATTTATTGGAATATAGCCCAGAAATTTTAGAGGTATTTGATAATAACCATCCAAACCGTGATTACTTTGTAAAATTCAATTGTCCTGAATTTACAAGTTTATGTCCGAAAACAGGACAACCAGATTTTGCAACAATTTATATTAGCTACATTCCAGAACAAAGAATGGTAGAGAGTAAATCTTTAAAGCTATATTTATTTAGCTTTCGAAATCATGGTGACTTCCACGAAGATTGCATGAACGTTATTATGAATGATTTAATTAAATTAATGGATCCACGCTATATTGAGGTATGGGGGAAATTTACACCACGTGGTGGTATTTCAATCGATCCTTACTGTAACTACGGCCGCCCAGGAACTAAGTATGAGAAAATGGCAGACTACCGCATGATGAATCACGATTTATATCCAGAAAAGATCGATAATCGTTAATATAGAAAGAAAGGATCTGTATGATATACAGATCCTTTTTTTCTATTATATTATGCATGTTGATTAATGACAGTATAGTTTTTATGGCTTACAACTGTAAGAGGTTCCATATCTAGTTCTCTAAAATTCTCCATAATTGTTATATCAACAATAACGGAGTTTTGATTTACCTTTTGAACACGGCCTTGCATTCCACCTTTAAATTCAATGATATCTCCAGTTTCTGCGATCTGCATAAGCAACTCTCCTTGTTCCAGTTTTCCCAAAAAAAGAATAATTTGGGCTTTTTTATTTCTTCTTATTTTGAACTATATTTACTACTTTGTAAATGTTTCCAAAGTAAAAATTCGAAAAATATTCACTTTTTGTAAGGGAATATGTAAAAAATATTGTTTAGGAGAGGAATGATGAAAATGCATACATCTTTATACGGGAGTATAATAAAAGATACAATACCCTACTAAAGTGGGAGAAATTAGGGGCGGTAAAATGATGTTTGAAATTGTGGGGAGCTTTATAGCGATTTTATTATTTTTATTTTCATATATACAGTTGAAGAAAGTGCGTCATCATGAAACAACTACATATTTTGATGGACTGGATGGTGTGCACACTTCGATAACACATGATAGTGGTGGGGATATATAACTTTCTTTTTATGCATGGTATGATGGCAATAAGAAATAGTACGTAATATAGTTCGTAAGTGATGAATGGGGAGTGGAAAGAATGCGAATTTCTTTTATTCGTCATGGTCGTTTGGACAGTACTATAGAGCCAATGACAATTATTTCATTTCGTGAATGGATGAAGCAATATGATTTAGGGACTACAGTAAAAGAAACTCCTATACCAATTGAAACAATTGAGGCGATTGAATCAGCGAAACTGGTTGTAACGAGTGATCAAAGGCGCGCTGTACAGTCAGCGGCTGAGTTATTGGATTCCCTATCTTTTATGCAAAATCCTCTTTTTAGGGAAGCTGAAGTTCCAACGAGTTTTTATGCTCCGAAATGTTTGAAATGTAAACCGAATGTATGGATGTTTATTGGACGTACACGATGGATAGTTGGTTATAGTAAAGAGGTTGAGTCTTATAAGGAAGTACGAGAAAGAGCAAGGCAAGCCGCTAATATGTTGCACCGCTATGCGCTCGTACATGGACATATTGCCCTTGTAGGTCATAGTTATTTTAATGCGATGATTGGGACTGAACTGAGGGCAATGGGGTGGTCTGGTTCGCCTATTTTCCATAGGAAGCCATGGGGATGTACAACGTATACATTTCATGAGGCGATGGATGGAAATGTATTAAATACAAAATTAATTTAAAAGAGGCTGTCCCTTTGGCAGCCTCTTTCTCTACATAACAAGTAAAAAAGAATTGTCCTTTTAAGATATAAAAACCAATGACCGTAATGGTTTTATTAGATGGGCATACGGTTCACCGACGAGCATAACGGTTTTATCTTCTTTGTAACCAAGTTTTTCATATAGTGAAAAAGCGCGTTTGTTTTCTAAATTAACAAGTAAGGCGATTTTTTCATGCCCTTTTTCAGTTGCATGAAGTTCAGCTGCATCGATTAATTTAGAGCCAATGCCACGTCCACTGTACATATTTGAAACTGACAACGTGTCAATATAATACTCATCAAGCTCAGCTTCTTTTTCTAACGTAATGGATTCGTCTTCATGTAGTTCTCTTAAGTAGTGTATGATTGGTGCATCAAGTTGTTCAGCGTCACTACCGTGATAAACGACAATAACCCCAACTACTTTTCCATCTTGTTCAGCCACTAAACAGTTTTCATAGCTCAATCGATTATTTTCTTTTATGAACCATGTTTCAAGTCCTAGTATTACTTTTGCTTCAATTGTGCTACCTGTGATTTTTTCAGCAATTTCGTGCAGAGCGTTATACAATAAAGGTGCTACTTCTACCGCATCTGTCTTTTTTGCTTTCCGAATCATAGTATCCCTCCTAGTTCTAAATATATATTGTAGCATAAAATAAAATATCAAACAGTGATTTGGAACTTTGTTATACAGGGCATCAAAAAGTTTGATATAGAGAAGTAGCTATGTTAGTATATGATATTTAGTGCGAATATAATAAAGTGATATAGATATAAAAATAATGAAAGTGAATTACATAATAGTAACGGGATAATTTTACCGTTGTGGACCTATAGAAGATGCGATAGAATAAAATATTGCAGAGAGGTGAAATACATGGATAAACAATTAGCAAATACAATTTTGGATCAGCTGAAAAATGATGAAATAAAGGAGTATGTTGCGACGAAAGATGTATTTTATACGTTCAGAGAAGTTGTTGTAAATCGAGAAGATTTTAAACATATTATCGGGAACGCACAGCGCGGTGGACAGGTAATTTATACATATTCAGAAACACCACGTTCATAAATAGAAGATAAAGGAGAGGAGAATTATGGGAGATTTTAAACAAGGCATATTGCCACATTGGGATTATATGTGGAAAGATAGAGCTGGGAATAGGTTTATGGGAATGGTTATGTATCCAGAGAAACGAAAATGTTCAGCAAAAATGCTTCGGAAAATAAAAAGGGCGTATGAACAAGCAGTAGAAATTAAAGTAACGGTACAAGTTCAACATACATATCAGTACGTAGAAGGAATGATTGTATACTTTGATGAAGAAGCTCCTATATGTACAATGCTCGATAAAGATGAGAATCCACATCATATATTTGTAAGAGATATTTTGCGTATTGAGCACCCTGAATAATTTTTTTCATAAATAAATTGAAGTTCCATAATAATAATCTTTTTCTATAATAGTTATCTTTTAGTATGTAACGAGGAACGAAAGAATATGTATAATATTTAATAAAGTAAAATTGATAAATGTAATCGTTTGTTAGAACAGATTATCGTTTAATATCTGTTCTTTTTTGCGTGATGCTTGGAGAAATATATTACTCCAAGCATTTACTGTTTTATGACAAAAAATATTGGTAACTTTTTTAAAAATAAGGTTAAATTCGTTGACAACTTTTTTGAAAAGCACTTTATTGACATGAGTTTTAGAATGTTGTTTCATAGTCTTTGTATTGAAAAAAATCGACGGTCATGTCGAAAAGTGAAATTTAAAAAAAGAAAGAATTTATACATATATCTTGTGTCTTATTTTGAAACGTAATACAATATATAGAGAAATCAAGAAACGACATACAGAGAATATAGATTGGAGAGGGAGGGTCGGAAATGTTAGTTGCATATGATTCTATGACAGGAAACGTGAAGCGTTTCATTCACAAATTAAATATGCCGGCCGTTCAAATTGATGAAGCTCTAGTATTAGATGAAGACTTTATTCTTATTACGTATACAACAGGTTTTGGAAATGTACCGGAACGTGTTTTAGACTTTTTAGAACGCAATAATGAAAAATTAAAAGGCGTATCTGCAAGTGGCAATCGTAATTGGGGAGACATGTTTGGTGCAAGTGCTGACAAAATCTCTACTAAATATGAAGTGCCTATTGTATCAAAATTTGAGTTATCTGGAACAAATAATGATGTAGAATATTTTAAAGAAAGGGTGCGGGAGATTGCGACACATTGAACTGAATAATGAAATCACGCAAATGCAGGACGGTTTTTATCAGCTTCATAAAGATAAAGAGGCATTAGAAGTCTTTATGGAAGAAGCTAGAGAGAATACCGTTCATTTTAATAGCGTGGCAGAGCGAATGGAATATATGAAAGAACATGATTACTATTACAATGTTCTGGACGAGTATAGCTTGGAGGAAGTAGAAGGAGTTTATAACATCGCTTATGGTGAAAACTTCGAGTTCCAATCTTATATGGCAGCATCTAAGTTCTATAAAGATTATGCGTTAAAAACGAATGATCAAAAACAATACTTAGAAAGCTATGAAGATCGTGTAGCAATTGTGTCATTATACTTAGGACGCGGTGATGTTGCGAAGGCAAAACACTTCGCAAGCATGATTGTAAAACAAAACTACCAACCAGCGACACCAACCTTTTTAAATGCGGGACGAAGCAGAAGAGGAGAAATGGTGTCTTGTTTCTTGTTAGAAATGGATGATAGCTTAAATTCAATCGGCTTTAACATTAATACTGCAATGCAATTATCGAAAATCGGTGGTGGAGTAGCTTTAAACTTATCTAAGCTACGTGCACGTGGTGAGCAAATTAAAGGTATTGATAACGCCGCAAGTGGTGTAGTACCTGTTATGAAATTACTTGAAGATTCGTTTTCGTATGCGAATCAGTTGGGTTAACTTTATGGCTCAACTATAAAACCAGGTCAATTGCTGGAACGCCTGAGTATATCAAGGTAGGATACTACGAAGAAATTACGTAGCGAACCCTGAAAATCCAAGATTGCAGGAAATCAGCAGCCGAGCTCCTAAATTTATTAGATAAGGAGAAGGTTCAACGACCAAGTGGCTATGTAGGTGACTAAGTAGCTCGAACCTGGCTTCTCAAAACAACCAAATTCAAAGGGTGTATACATTTATTATAGTTTATGCCATATTCATGTGCATCAAACATATGATAAATGGTTAAATGAAGAATTTGGCGAGAAGAAGATATGGTCTGAACTCTATAGCGATATAGAGAGGATAGCAGAAATGACTATCCCCCATACGTTTTGACGATATGGAGTAACAATATGCAACGAAAAGGTGCAGGTGCAGTATACTTAAACATTTTCCATTGGGATATTATTGAATTCCTTGATACCAAAAAAATAAATGCCGATGAGAAGAGCCGTATTCAGTCTCTATCAATCGGAATTATCGTTCCAAGTAAGTTCTTTGAGCTTGCTGAGAAAAACGAACCTTTCCATGTTTTCGCGCCTTATACAGTATTTAAAGAGTACGGAAAACATTTAGATGATATAGATATCGACGAAATGTACGATGAATTAATGAGCAATCCGAAAGTGAAGAAGAAGCCACTAGATATTAGTGCGCGTGATATGCTTATTAAAATTGCTATGATTCAGCTTGAGTCTGGTTACCCATACTTAATGTTTAAATCAAATGCAAATAACCAGCATCCACTGAAGGATATTGGAACTGTGAAGATGTCGAACTTATGTACAGAAATCTTCCAGCTACAAGAAACTTCTGAAATAAATGATTACGGTACAGAAGACATTATCCGCCGTGATATTAACTGTAACTTAGGATCGTTAAATATCGTAAACGTAATGGAAAATAAAGAAATTCGTGAAGCAGTTCATGCGGGAATGGAAGCTTTAACAGCTGTTTCTGATATGACGATCATTCCGAATGCCCCAACTGTGAAAAAAGCAAATGATGAGCTTCATTCAGTTGGACTTGGAGCAATGAACTTACATGGATATTTAGCAAAAAATAAAATCGCTTATGAAAGTGCTGAAGCGAAAGAATTCGCTCGTACATTCTTTATGATGTTAAATTACTACTCGATTGAGAAAAGTATGGAGATCGCTAAAGAAAAAGGCGAAACATTTAAAGACTTCGATAAGTCTGATTATGCAAACGGCACATACTTTGAAAAGTATGAAACGACAGATTACAGTCCAGTAACTGAAAAAATTCAGCAATTATTTGAAGGAATTCATATTCCAACAAAAGAAGATTGGACAAGTTTAAAAGAGCAAGTACAGAAGAATGGTTTATACAACTCATATCGTCTTGCAATCGCTCCGACACAATCGATCAGTTACGTTCAAAATGCAACTTCAAGCGTAATGCCAATCGTAAGTCAAATTGAATCAAGAACGTATGCGAATGCGACAACATATTATCCAATGCCGTATTTATCAAAAGATACGTTCTGGTACTATAAATCTTCTTATGATATGAATCAGTTTAAATTAATTGATTTAATCGCAGAAGTTCAAGAACATATTGACCAAGGAATTAGTACAATTCTTTATGTTAATAGTGATATTTCAACACGTGAGTTAGCACGTTACTACATTTATGCACATAAAAAAGGCTTGAAGAGTCTTTATTATACGAGAACACGTAAATTAAGCGTGGAAGAGTGCGTGGCTTGTACCGTTTAATATAAAAAGTGAGACATTATGAGCAGGGTTTTTCTGAACCCTGCTCATGCTTAGTTATCAATTTTTTATGTTTATTTAGAGAAGGGGCGATTTAATGCGTGCGGTAAACTGGAACAAAAAAGAAGATGATTTTAGTTTAATGTTTTGGAAGCAAAACATCGCTCAGTTTTGGACAGAAGAAGAAATCGCAGTGTCTTCTGACAAAAATACTTGGGCACAATTATCAAAAGAAGAGCAAATTGCTTATAAGCGTGTATTAGGTGGTTTAACACTTTTAGATACGAAACAAGGTGGCGAAGGGATGCCTCTTGTACTTGTTCATCTTGAAAATTTACAAGCGAAAAGTGTATTAGCTTTCATGGGCGCTATGGAAGAAGTACATGCGAAGAGTTACAGCCATATTTTCACAACGTTAGCTACTGAAGAAGAAATTGATGATATTTTTGAATGGGTAGATAACCATCCATTACTTGAGAAAAAAGCTGGTATTGTTACTAGTTACTATCGTCGCTTATTAAAGCCTGAAGTAACGAAAAAAGAGTTATACATGGCAATGGTAGCAAGTGTGTTCTTAGAAAGTTACTTATTCTATAGTGGATTCTTCTATCCACTTTACTTAGCGGGTCAAGGTAAATTGACGGCAAGTGGTGAGATTATTAACTTAATAATTCGTGACGAGTCAATTCACGGCGTATTCGTTGGTATTTTAGCACAACAAATCTTCACAGAACTTTCTGCAGAAGAGCAACAAGAAGTACAAACGGAAACGCAAGAGTTATTAATGGAACTGTATGAAATTGAATTGGCATATACAGAAGAAATTTATACTTCTATCGGTCTTGTAGAGGATGTAAATCGTTTCGTTCGTTACAATGCGAATAAAGGACTTATGAACTTAGGACTTGAGCCGAAGTTTGAGGAAGAAGAAATTAACCCAATCGTTTTAAATGGTTTACGTACAGATACGAAAAACCATGACTTCTTCTCTGTAAAAGGAAATGGTTACGTAAAAGCAACGAATGTTGAAAAGTTAGCAGACGATGACTTCGTATTCAATTTTTAATATAGTGTTATAGAAAAAGCTGTCTTTATAGAAAAGACAGCTTTTTTGCTATGAATAGTTTACATAATGTTATTATTTCATGGAAATATTTTAATCTTGTAAAAGCCCAATTTTTGAGGAAGTGGGAATGAAAAAACAGGGATTAAAGTTTTATTTTTCATATTTAGTCGTATGAGAGATTGAATAACTTATGTCAAAATGAATAAAAAATGAGAAGAAATGAGGTCTAATTCCACCTATACGTTCTTTTTACTATTGAATTTTTAAATGCTAGAAATTTTGGCTTAAAAATTGCATGAATATTTAAAAAGTAAAGGAAAGGGAGGTAATATGCGGTGTGAAATATAGTCATTTGAAAACGCTTCCTTTTGATTGTCGATTTTTAAATGGAAATTAGATAGAGAAAGTAGGAGGAATGATAGGTGGGGAAAGTAGTTGGTTTAAAACGTTCATTAGGGCTTTGGTCAATTGTTATGCTAGGGGTCGGGTATATGACACCGATGGTTGGGTTTGACACATTTGGAATCGTTTCTGAAAAAACGGGTGGTCATGTTCCAGGAGCTTATCTTATTGCATTAGCGGGGATGTTGTTTACCGCTGCAAGCTACGGAAAAATGGTAAAGGCTTTTCCTACCGCAGGATCTGCTTATACGTATACACAGAAGACAATTAGTGCAAGGCTTGGGTTTCTTGTTGGATGGTCCGCGTTATTGGATTATTTGTTTCTACCAATGGTGAACGCACTATTAACGAGAATTTATATGTCAGCATTTTTCCCAAGTGTTCCTAGTTGGGTATGGGTCATTGGCTTTGTTCTCCTGGTTACATTAATAAATATGATTAGCGTAAATGTTACTGCTAATTTCAATACGTTCTTAGTAATATTTCAAGTGTTAGTAATGGCCGTATTTGTTTTTCTAGTTATAAAAGGCTTATTAGCGGGAGAGGGAACAGGAGAAGTTTTTTCCATTCAGCCGTTTTTTCAATCAGATATACAAATATCACCGTTAGTTGCAGGTGCAACAATTCTTTGTTTCTCATTTTTAGGTTTTGATGCAGTAACTACATTTTCAGAAGAGACACCAAACGCCAAAAAAACAATTCCTCGAGCTATTTTTCTTACTGCTTTAATCGGCGGAGTTTTATTCATTACTACAACGTATTTTACACAATCTATTTTTCCAGATACATCTGTATTTAAAAATCAAGAATCAGCATCCCCAGAAATTGCGCTATATGTTGGCGGGAAATTATTTCAAGCTTTCTTTTTAGTAGGAACCCTTATGGGGACACTTGCGTCTGGTTTAGCTTCTCATACAAGTGTATCCAGGTTATTATACGTAATGGGGCGAGATAATGTAATTCCGAAGAAAATATTCGGATACATTCATCCTCGCTGGAGAACCCCAGTATATAATATTATTTTTGTAGGAATTATTTCGCTCTTCGCTATATTCATTGATTTAGAAACAGCAGCATCTCTTATTAACTTCGGAGCGCTTATTGCATTTACATTTGTTAATTTGTCTGTAATTTCTTACTATATAATCAAGCAAAAAAGATATAAGACGATAAAAGATTTCTTAAATTACTTAGTTATGCCTATTTTGGGCGCTGCTACTGTAGCCGTACTATGGTTTAATCTCAATATCCATTCACTTATTTTGGGACTTTGCTGGGCTGCTATTGGAATTGGGTACCTTCTATATGTTACAAATATGTTCCGTTCAGCTCCTCCGCAAATGCATTTTGAAGAAGCACAGGAAATATAAAGTGAAACTATAATCAGTGGGGGGGGTTCATCCCCCTCCGATTATTAGCCCTCACCAATCGGGCGTTTACGGGCAGCGGGGCTCCCACCTAACTTCTTTGCTCCAGCCGAATTTTGAGGTGGGAGTTTTACTGCCCACAAATAGCGGGATAAAAAAGAAAAAGACATCGGGAATGGATCCGATGTTTTTTTCTTTGAAGATTGGGTAACCATGCAGTATTGCATAATTCATTCAACGGTTCATAAGGAAGAGAGGCAAGTCTAGGGAGTATGGCTGATAAATGATGATCAATACAGTATTTTCATTTGGCACAATTATTGCTTTGTACAATTAGTAAAAATATAAAAGCGGGGTGTTTTCAGTCACAAAGGTTAGAAGAACAATATTAATAGAATAAAAGAAAGGGATGATTGATTATGTATTATGATATTATTACGAGTCCGTGTTATGGAATAATTGAAAAAGTGTCTATCGATAAGGATTCTCGAATTTATGAATGGGAGCCATTATTCGCTATTAAAGATATGAATGGTAAACTGGAAGTAATTAAGATGGGATGTAGTGGAGAAGTTCAATCTTTAGAAGTAGAAGCGGGAGATAAAGTAATTCCAGGTATGGTATTAGCTTATATTCAAGAAGATCTTTTCGTTAGTGGTAGTGATTAATGATAGAACTATGAGGAAGATGGAGGCACTCATCTTCCTTTTTTTATTAAATAAAGAAAGAAATGTTTTATTTTCAGATTAATTAAAAAAATCTGTATTTAATGATACAATACAAATTAAATAGTTCAAAGGAGGAATAGCAGCATGTTTTCCATCGCTCATACAAAAATTAGACCCATAGTTTCTCTACCTATCGATCAATCTGAAAAGGAATGGAATATAGATGTTAAAAATATAAAAGAATCGTTTCTATTTTTAAAAAGAGGAGAGAGATTATTTGCATACGTTCATGTGAAGGATCTGCTATCAAATAGTAAGGAATTAACTTCTAAGCTATTACTTTCAAATGCTGTTTCACTAGATACAATATGTCATCTTAGTAAAGATATTTCTTTAACAGCTCTTTTTCAAATTATTGGAGCGCCGATTGCCATAGTAAAAAATGAAGTGGATGAGCTAACAGGATATATAAGAAGAGAGGATGTTTTTGCAGAACTATTTAAACAAGAAAATCAGAGTGTTGATATATTGAAAATTATTTTAACGTCTATTCCAATGGGGATTTTTGTAGTAGATCGAGAAAAGAAAATTGTAAATTGTAATGAATCTGGTTTGAAGATGATTAAATCGACTCCTGAAAAAGTTATGAATGTACCAGCAGAACTGATTTTTAATGGAGAACACATTAATAACGTATTTACAAAGGGAAAAACGATCTTGAATCAATTACAAATCACAAATGAGATGGGTGTATTAGTTGACTATAGTCCGATTCCAAACTTTGATCAAAGTATTGAAGGAATGGTTATTATTGTGCAAGATTTGCCGATGGTCGAGGACATGGCGATGGAAATTGAATATATAAAGGATTTAAATAAAGATTTACATGCAATTTTGTCTAGCATTTATGATGAAATATTAGTTGTTAATCATAAAGGGGAATTAATTCGTTATAGTGAAACTGTTATCAATGATTTTTGGGGGAGTAATTTGAAGGACTTGTTAGGAAAAAATCTTTTAGACCTAGAAAAGAAAGGATTATTTAGTCCATCGGTTACGCGATTAGTGTTGGAAAAACAAAAAAAGGTATCAGTTGTACAAGAAACAAAAAGCGGAAGAAAAATATTAGCAGTTGGAAACCCTGTATTTAATGAAAACGGAGAGCTTCATCGTATTATTATTGCCTCCAGGGATATTACCGAAGCAACGAGATTGAAGACGGAATTACATGAAATAAAGAAGATATCAGAGCAATATAAGAAGGAGTTAGATGACTTTAAAAATAAAGATCGTTTTCTTAAGAAGCTTATTTACTGTAGTCCGAAAATGGAGCAAATTATTAACCAAGCTAAAAAAATAGCAGATTTTTCTTCCAATGTTCTTATTTCTGGAGAATCTGGCGTCGGAAAAGAAGTAATTGCTCAGGCAATTCATCAACTTGGAAACCGATCTTCAAAGCCATTTTTAAAATTAAATTGTGGTGCAATTCCAGAAACTTTGCTAGAAAGTGAACTATTTGGTTATACGAAAGGTGCTTTTACAGGAGCCGATAAAAATGGAAAAGAAGGATATTTTAAGCGAGCTGATCAAGGTATTTTATTTTTAGATGAAATTGGAGAAATGCCTTTACATTTGCAAGTAAAATTGCTTAGAGTCCTGCAGGAACAAGAAGTAATTCCTATTGGAAGTACAACACCTATGAAAATAAATGTACAAATTATTGCTGCTACAAATAAGAGCCTTGAAAAGATGGTCGAATCTGGAACATTCCGTGAAGATTTATTTTATCGCCTCAATGTAATTCCGTTGCGAGTTCCTTCTTTACGAGAGCGAATGGAAGATGTTCCGGTACTTGCCTTTCATTTCTTACAACAGTTAAATGAAAAATATAATAAAAATTATCATTTAACTCCAGATGCGCTTAGCTTACTAGAGTTTTACTCATGGCCAGGAAATGTACGTGAATTACAAAATATGATTGAACGTTTAGTAGTATCAGCAGACGATCCAGTAATTGAAGCGGAGTTTGTTAGTAAGTTTTTAACAACTGGTTATGACTTTAAAAAATCAAAACCAGCTATTACAAGAGTATTACCATTACAAGAAGCACTACATTCTGTAGAAGAACAATTGATTTTACTTGCAATGAAGCAGTACAAAACAACGACTAAGGCTGCAAAAGCTCTTGGAATCAGCCAATCTTCAGTGAGTCGTAAATATCAAAAAATTGTTAGTGAAAAAGGGATAGCGGCTGATATCATCTCTTATTCCTAAAAAAGGAGAAGGTCACATAGACTTCTCCTTTTTGTGTGCGCTCAGCATGTATATATTCTCTAGGAGTCAAGTCCCGAGTGGTGAAGGCGGTAGCGGAAATGATTAACATTCCGTTTTATGCAAAATGGAATAGTGTATGCGAGAGTGCATAAATTGTTTATTGTTTTTAAGAAAATAGTCAGTTTATGTATGATTCCTTTGGATTTTAAAGATTGGCATGGAAATTGCTTATAAATATATAAACGATCGATAAAGGAGGATTCAATATAGTGCTAGATTTAAAAATGTATGTAAACGGTGAATGGAGAGACTCTAGTGATCAAGAAAAAAGAACGATTATTAACCCTGCGAATGGCAAGGGTATAGCATATGCACCTGAGGGAACGATTGAGGATGCAAAATACGCGATAGAAGTGGCAAGAATGGCTTTCGATAGCGGAATTTGGTCAGCGACATCCACTGCTGAAAGGGCATCATATTTATTTAAAATAGCAGATGAAATTGATAAAAATATGGAAGAATTAGTGTACCTTGAAACAATGGATAATGGAAAAACATACCGTGAGGCAGAAGGAGATATTGGAGATGCAGCGGCTTGTTTTCGCTATTATGCCGGATTGATTACAAAGCCAGATGGTCAAACATATCATGTAGCCGATCCGATGCAAGCGATGGTTGTAAGAGAGCCAGTTGGTGTTTGTGGATTAATTGTTCCATGGAATTATCCGCTATTGATGAGTGTATGGAAAATTGCACCTGCTTTAGCAGCTGGAAATACAATTGTGTTTAAACCTTCTGAAGTGACACCAATCACTGCAACAAAGCTATTCGAAATCCTTGAAAAAGTAGGGCTACCAAAAGGTGTTGCCAATATGGTAATGGGGGCTGGTCCAATAGTAGGAAATGAAATTGCAGCAAGTAATAAAGTGGATATGATTTCCTTTACAGGTGGAACAAAAACAGGTAAGCACATTATGAGAACAGCGGCTGATAATATGAAAAAGATTTCGTTAGAACTTGGAGGGAAATCTCCAAATATTATTTTTGCAGATGCAGATTTTGAGACCGCTATTGATTATGCTCTATTCGGTATTTATGCAGGTAGCGGACAAGTATGTTCAGCAGGATCAAGAATCCTTGTAGAAGAAAAGATTTATGATAAATTTGTTAATAGTTTTGTAGAGCGAGCACATCAAATTAACGTTGGACCTGGTGATAATCCAGAATCAGAAATGGGGCCACTTGTAAGTCAAGAACATATGGAAAAAGTATTACGCTATATTGAAATTGGGAAAGACGAAGGTGCAAACGTTGCTTGCGGAGGTAGACGAATAATGGAGGATGGAAAAGGTGATGGTTTCTTTATTGAACCAACAGTCTTTGTCAATGTAAAACCTGATATGCGCATTGTCCAGGAAGAAATCTTCGGTCCTGTTGTAGTAATTCAAAAGTTTAAAGACGAACAGGAAGCAATTGAGTTGGCAAACGGTACAGACTATGGTTTGGCTGGAGGAGTATTTACAGTCGATGGTGCAAAAGCAATGCGCGTAATTCGCAAACTTCGCGCAGGAATTACGTGGATTAATAGCTATCACCCAACATACAATGAGGCGCCTTGGGGCGGATATAAGCAAAGTGGTATAGGTCGTAGTCTAGGAACGTTTGGTTTAGAAGAATTTCAAGAAATTAAGCAGATTAATATAAATCTAGAAGTAGAACCTATTGGTTGGTTTGCAAATAAAAAAAATGTAGAGGTGAATTAGATGGAAACGAACGTGAAAAATAAATTGAATGAGAAAGAATCAAATGTAAATGAGTATATTACGAAAGTACTACAGTTAATTGAAAAAGAAAAGGTTACTGAAGAAGAGGCAAACTGGATTCAAAAAGAAACAGTAGATGGATTTAGAGAGCATGTAAACCCTGGTTTTCTTGCTTATAGAAAAACAGTAACAAAAGATGGACAATTTGCAGCAGTAGAATGGTCAGATGAAGGATCTTGCTTCATGGATATTAATGGAAAAAAGTATATTGACTGTTTAGGTGGATTTGGAATTTATAATGTTGGTCACCGTAATCCGAAAGTGGTAAAAGCTGTAACGGATCAATTAAAGCGTCAAGCATTGCACAGTCAGGATTTACTAGATCCACTTCGAGCAATGCTTGCAAAGATTTTAGCGGATATTACACCTGGTGATTTGAAATACGCCTTCTTCACAAATAGTGGAACAGAAAGCGTAGAGGCAGCATTAAAACTAGCAAAAATGTATAGTGAACGAACAACTTTCATTGCTACAACGCGTGCTTTCCATGGTAAGAGCCTTGGTGCTTTATCTGGGACGGCAAAAGGAATGTTCCGTAAGCCATTTTTACCATTAATTCCGGGTTTCCGTCATGTTCCGTTTGGCGATATTGATATGATGAGAAAAACATTTGAGACATGTGCATTAGTGGGAGAAGATGTTGCAGCAGTTATTTTAGAACCAATTCAAGGAGAGGGCGGTATTATTTTACCTCCAGAAAATTATTTGAAACAAGTACGAGAGCTTTGTGATGAGTTTGGATCACTCCTTATTTTTGATGAAGTACAAACTGGAATGGGACGTACAGGAAAAATGTTTGCTGCAGAATTATATGATATCGTGCCGGATATTATTTGTCTTGCGAAGGCGTTTGGTGGAGGTGTAATGCCAGCGGGAGCTATTGTTGCGAAAGAAACAGTATTCAAAAGTTGGTTTGAAAATCCATTTATGCATACAACGACATTTGGAGGAAATCCTCTTGCATGTGCTGCTGCAATTGCAACAATCCATGTATTATTGGAAGAGAAATTACCGGAACGAGCTATGGAAGTTGGGGAGTATTTCTTAAATGGATTGAAACAAGCTGCAGAAGGGCACGAAGATAAAATCTTTGAAATTCGTGGTCAAGGTTTAATGATTGGGATTGAATTCCATAAAGACGAGATTGGTTATGAAGTGTCAAAGGCGATGTTTGATCAAGGAATTCTTGTTGCGGGAACATTAATTAACTCAAAAACAATTCGTATTGAACCATCCCTTACAATTAGTTATGAAGAAGTAGATACAGTTATTAATACGTTTAAATCTGTGCTAACTCAAGTAAAAGTAAAATAAATTTTGTATAAGGTTATATGTGAATTCAAACGATTGAAACTATAATTAGAATAGATTTACCTGTATGTTATTACAGGAAGGCAGTGTAACGAAAAGTTACACTGCCTTTTTATTACATTTTTCATTGTAAGTATTTACATATAATTTGTCTTAGTGTACTATTTAACTAACACACTAAGACAGGAGGGGAGAAATGAAAATCGAGTTTTCTCCAAATACACCAATTTACATTCAGGTAATGGAATACATAAAGAAAGAAATTGTAACGGGTCATTTATTGCCTGGCGATAAAATTCCCTCCGTACGTGAATTAGCGAGTGAATTACAAGTAAATCCAAATACGATTCAACGTACATTTCAAGAGCTAGAGAGGGATGGAGTTGTTGTAACACGTAGAGGAATGGGGCGATATGTAACGAATGAAGGGGAGAAAATTATGGAGCTGCGAAAAGATATGGCGAAAGAATTACTTCATTCTTTTATAGATGGAATGGACAATTTAGGTTTTTCAGAAGAAGAAATTCTTACAATCCTTCGTTCTTCATTACATGAGAAAAGGGAGGAGAGCGAATGACAGAGTTATTAAAAATAGAAAATCTATGGAAGCGGTACGGATTAAAAGCAGTGATCCGTGAGTTAAACATAGAGATTACAGAAGGAAAAATCGTTGGGCTTGTTGGAGATAACGGAAGCGGGAAAACGACGTTATTAAAAATGATTGCAGGATTGCAGCATCCTTCTGAAGGCAGCGTAGTAATTAACGGTAAAAAAGTAGGGTTAGAGACGAAAGAAATTGTTTCATTTATGTCTGATAAGCCAGTCTTTGATGATTGGATGACGGTAAAAGATTCTTTATTTTTCTATCGAGATTTTTATAAAGACTTCGACATTCAAAAAGCGGTAGATACGATTACGGAATTTAAAATACCGTTAGAAGAAAAAATTAAAGCATTGTCAAAAGGGATGATTGAGAAGCTGCAAATCATTTTAACATTTTCTCGAAAAGCGAAGTTATACGTACTGGATGAACCGCTTGGCGGGATTGATCTCGTTTCTAGGGAGCATGTACTTGAGCTAATCCTTAAATTTTATCGTGAAGATTGTACGCTGCTTATATCAACTCATTTAATAAGAGAAATCGAAAATATATTTGATGAAGTAATCTTTTTGAAAGATGGAGAAATAATATTGCATGAAAATGTGGAAGAACTACGATTTCAAAAGGGGAAAGCAGTACATGAGCTGTTTAAGGAGGCCTATGAGAAATGAGTCAGCTTTTTCTTTATCTGTATAATTGTAATAAGAGAAAAATAGCCATTATTTACTTCGGATTTATTACAGTTTCATTAATTCTTTTATTTAATATGAAAGGAGTTTCAGGAGCTAGAATTTCAGGTAGGCAAGATATAATCATTATTATATTTTTTATCGTACTAGGTATAAATGGATTCGCAATTCTTCTAACAGGTATATCGTCTTTTCGAAAAATGCTAAAAAACTCTATGTTACGTTGTACTTCTATTTCAGCACAAAAGTATATATGTGCAAATGTTTTATTTTGTGTACTACTCTTTATGATTTTGCTAGGAATAGGAATCATTTTTCTATACTATTTTTCTTTAAATGTTTACAATGGAAAAACAGATTTAGGTGTTCAGCAAGCAATCCACAGTTTATATGATTATGGAATATTACATCATATGTTATCTATTTTCTTATGGGGACTAGATTTTGTTAATATGATAGTTTCTATTTATTTAATTATAGTAATTACGAAGCTATTCAATGTGAAATCATCGATGAGTAAGATTGTTTGCGTAATCTTATTCGTTGTTTTTATCGCATTTAATGGGGGAATAACATATATCTTTCAGCAAATAGAAAAGTATGTGTTTGCCATAAATAATATTGGATTTATAGATCAAAACGGCTTTTTAAATACATCATTTTATTCTGGTACAGATATTACAGTTTTAAATCTATGTTTTAACTGTTTATTAACAATTATATTATTAGTAGTTACAGGGCGCATCATCGACAAAAAACTAGAAGTTTAAAGGAGGAATCATCATTGGGAAATGTAGTAGTGAAATTAGAAAATATCCGAAAAAAAATCGGTAGAACAGAAATTATTCGGGGCTTATCATTTGAGGTTCGTGAAGGAGAGGTATACGGATTCCTTGGACCGAACGGTAGCGGTAAGACGACGACAATTCGTATGATGACAGGTCTTATTTCTATGACAGAAGGTGATATTACAATTTGTGGTCATAGTATTCGCACAGAGCGAGAAAAGGCGCTAGAGCAAATTGGAGCGATTGTAGAAAATCCCGAGCTATATGATTATATGACTGGAATGCAAAATTTAAAGCATTTTGCGAACATGGCGATTACCCCAATTAGTAAAGAGCGCATCGCTGAAATTGTAAAGCTTGTTGAATTAGAGCATGCGATTCATAAAAAGGTGAAAACATACTCACTTGGTATGAAACAGCGTTTGGGAATTGCGCAGGCGTTACTTCATCAGCCGAAAATCTTAATTTTAGATGAACCGACAAATGGATTAGATCCAGCTGGTATTCGCCAAATTCGTGATTATTTACAACGATTAGCGAAAGAAGAAAATATTGCAGTCATTGTATCAAGTCATTTATTAAGTGAAATTGAATTAATGTGTGATCGGGTAGTTATTATAAAGCAAGGTGAGTTTGTACAAGAGTATAACTTACATGAACAAGCGAAGCATGATGAAACAGTTGTAGTTGCATTTGAAGTAGATCAAGTTCAAAAAGCGAACGAAATTATTAAAGGTAAAGTACAAGGAAATGTAGCTGTGGCATCTGTAATGAAAGAAGAGATTGCGCAAATTGTAAAACAGTTAGTGAATGCTGATGTACTCGTATACGGTGTTACTGTTCAAAATAAAACGTTAGAGGATGAGTTCTTAGCGATTACAGGGGGAGTGAAAGCGTAATGTTTAAATTAATTCAAAATGAATTTTTAAAGTTACATGCGAAAAAAGGTATGTACATTTTAATAGGTGTAATTGCAGCATTGGAGATTTTGGGAGTTTTAGCGATGCTGAAATGGGGAGGAGGAAATGAGTTTAAAGGATCATATTTAGATTTTGTAAGTTCAGAGATTGGTTTAATTACCTTATTTGCAACAATTTTTGGAATTACGATTGCGTCTCGTACAATTACTGATGAGTTCCAAAAAGGTACAATTAAGCAGTTATTAATCCGTCCGAGAAAACGAATTACAGTTTTGTTCTCTAAATATATTACAGTGTTACTTACTATATTATTTATCATATTTGCTAGCACGTTAATCTCAATGATTATTGGCGGGATTGTAATGGATGGTAGTAAAACAGGAGTAACGTTAGGAATCGTAATGAAGTCCATTTTATATCAAGTACTTTCACCGTTCTTCTTTGCAACTCTTTCATTTTGCTTAGCTAATGTATTTAGAAATTCTGTATTACCATTAATTATTTCGTTGTTCTTATTCTTCTTACAAAGTACAATTACAATGGTGCTTATGATGTTTGCTAAAGGTGTTGCAAAGTTTGTTGTATTCTCGCATTTAAATTTAAGTGTGTACGACAGCAATAAATTAGTAAGTGGCGGAGTAGAACCACCATTTACAGAATTTACGTTTACAACTTCATTATTACTTGTAGTTGCATACTTTGCTGTATTACTTGTAGCATCAAGTGTATTATTCCAAAAACGTGACGTATTATAGTAGAAAAATCCCCGTGTTAACGGGGATTTTTATTAACCAGCTTTTTTGATTTATGTAGCTTTTAAGTGTGGCAGATACATATTTACTTAGGAACATAATTGTAACTAAGTTGAAGAACATTGATATGGTATATCAAATAGGATCGTTATTATATAATTTAATACGTATATTATTCGGAATAAAGTGAGAAAAATAGGAAGATTTTCAACTATATTCATATTATAATTTAGTTATCCGGCCATTTGTGGAGAAGGGCTACCCATAAAATACTGATTAAAGTTTCACTTTATCCCGCATTAACGGGCAGTAAAACTCCCACCCAAAAATTCGGCTGGAGCAAAGAAGTTAGGTGGGAGATCAACTGCCCGTAAAAGCCCGATTGGTTCAACTAATAATCAGTGGGGGATGAACAAAACCCCCACTGATTAAAGTTTCACTTTATATCATCTCTGGAGGTGTTCCATATGCAACATGCATTTTCACGTATAAGGCTACGTAGTTTTTTTGGATGGATGATTATAGGGATGTTCCTGACGATGATTCCATTAAGGTTATCAGGTGCTTCTGACAATACGATAGAGTTGCTGTCACAAATATCAATATTTTTTGCATTTCCACTATTGTGGCTATATTTAAAAACAAGTAAAAATAATGTTGTTTTTAAAAGTTTTTTTGATAAGTCCGGACGTTTACATTGGGGGTTAATTGTATTAGCAACGATCATGGGAATGATTTTTGCAGTCGGTATATCCCAAATTCAATTTTATATTTTAGCACATACTTTACCTAATTTCTTAGTTACCATGTTAAAAGATGGAAATGTAATTAATACGAGTAACATATACATGACGATATTTACTTTCATTTCAGCATGTGTATTAGCCCCAATAATGGAAGAGGTTATTTTTAGAGGTTTTTTCTTGCAGCGAATGGCTTACAAATGGGGGATTAAACGAGCGGTTATTATATCCTCTCTTATTTTTGGACTAGGACATTTTGATGTTATCGGTGCTTTCATGTTCGGTGTTATTATGTGTCTTCTATACATAAAGACAAAAAATATATGGACGAATATTGCTGTGCATGCTCTAAATAATTTGATTGCAACGAGTATGCAATTTGTAGGTGGAGATGGAAGTGACGCAATCTCGATTACTGAATTACAAGCACAAAGTAATTTATGGATCGGCATTGGTCTTGTGATTATCGGTTTATTATGGTTCATTCCTTTTACTTGGAATCAATGGCGTACAGTAAAAGAAGTTGGTGTGCCACCGCTTCGTTTCATAAATGAAGAGAAAGTAGTGAATACATCAGAAGAAAATGAAATATATAGCCAAGTGATAGTAACAGATAGATTGATGGCTGTAGAACTACCTGATGACGCTGTAAATAAGCTTCGGTTAGAAGAAAATGATTATGTAACAGTTTCTGTAGAAGAAGATAAAATTGTTATAAAGAAAGCGCATAATAGATAATTAAAAAGTAGCTCCTAAAGAGCTACTTTTTAATTTGTAATAATCTCTACACGAAAATTATTACCGTTCTTTACATATTTAATATCTGTAACGATCCGAACGGTTTTTAGAAGTTCAACTTTTTCACCAATTCGAGGGATGGTCGGAACATTGTCCCAAATACCAAGCAAGTCATCTAATTGTGCCGTTTTTTCATAAAACCAGATTTTCAATGTAAAGCCCCTTTCTCGAACTTTATGTATTTTAATACATAATATATTATTTTTATTCTTATTGTAAGGGGTTTTTCAATAATTTATGAATAAAAATAAATTAATTTTCTGGGAAGATATGTTCAATGTCCGGAGTAAGAGCTACTTCTGATAATACGATATGAGAAACTGTCGTTGCATATGAAGAAACATCATTGATAAATTCTTCAAGTTCAACGAGTGAGGGAACAGAGATTTTTACAATGTAGCATAAGCTTCCTGTTACTCGGTAACAAAAACTTGCAGATGGATAAGACTGAATAAACTGTTGCATACGTGTTGTATCACCATTTTTTAAAGTGATTTCTAAAATACAATCTAAAACAAGTCCTGCTTTTTTATAATTGATATCGATTGTGTATTTTTGAATAATCCCTTCACTTTCAAGTTTACGTACACGTTCTGTAGTAGACGGAGCCGATAAGTTTACTCGTTTTGCTAATTCACGCATCGAAAGGCGGCTATCATTATATAATTCATTTAAAATTTTTCGATCAACACGGTCTAATTGCATTTGTAAATATACCTCCAGTAAAATGAAAATTTTTGTAAAGAAAAATTTAAAATTAAGATTCATATGAAATGTAAAGTGAACTTTATTTATTTTACAATAAAAAAGAAGGAAATAGGAGGGGAAATGATGGAGAGAATTACATTATCAAATGTAGGAGATACAAAGTTTCAAAAATTATTAGGTCATAATCCAGATATATTAAATTCGTGGAGTACGTTAGAGAATACACTGTATAGTACAGGGGCCCTTTCCATAGAGTTAAAGGAGCAAGTAAGAAGAACATTAGCGTTTGGGAATGAATGTCCGTACTGTATGGCAAAGGGAAAGCCGGATGATATACAAAAAATAGAAGAAATTAGCGTAGCCGTTACTTTTGCACATGCATTTGTTCATGACCAAAAGGCGATAGATGATAATATATTTCATATATTAAAACAATATTGGACTGAAAAAGAAATTGTAGAGCTTTGTGCCTATATTTGTTTTATTACTGCTTCGCAGCAACTTGGTTTTCTGTTTCAATTACAGCCCAATTAATTAGGAGGATATTATGCTTAATCAAGCAGCACTTATAATCATTGATGTACAGGAAGCATTCAACTTACCATACTGGGGCGTGAGGAATAACCTTTTGGCGGAAGAAAATATGAAAAGTTTGTTAGAAGAATGGAGAAAAAGAAAACTACCAGTTTTTCATATTCAACATGTAAATAAAGAAAATGTTCAATCGATGTTTTATCAACATGCGGAAACGGTAAACTTTAAAGAAGAAGTGCAACCAATGCCAGATGAAATAATTATCCAGAAATCCGTTAATAGCGCGTTCATTGGGACAAATTTGGAAGAACAATTAAGAGAACAAAAATGTAATACGGTAGTGATTGTAGGATTAACAACAAATCATTGTGTGGAGACTACAACACGGATGGCAGGTAATTTAGGGCTTACAACGTATTTAGTGAGCGATGCGACGGCTACATTCAATCGTAAAGGTCTGGACGGGACAGAGTATAGTGCAGAGGACATTCACAATATGACACTTGTAAACTTACATGATGAATTTGCCAAAATCGTTACGACTGAAGGTGTTTTAAAATTATTTTAAGAAAATAATTGTGGAATTATGTAGAAAAAAATAAGAATATTTCGTATAATCTAAGTATAATCATTTTGAAAATAGGGGTGTCATCATATGGAGCAAATTCCAGTAAAGAAAATAGAAGAAGTACTCGTTTTAGCAGGAGATGATAAACAAAAGCAAAAGGAATTTTATGAATTGCTCTTAACAACGGAGTTTTATGTTGCTGGTTCACTTGAAGCAGAAGACGGGGCAACGGAAGGAACACTTCGTTTGCGTCATTTCCAAGGAGAGGGTAGATGGATCGTTCCGTTCTTTACACAATTGAAATTTGTAAAAGATGTGTTGCCAGAAGGTACACCCCTTATTACGATACGTGGAAAAGAATTATTGGGTAGCATCGAGAAAGATGCGACAGCTGTATTAAATGTTGGAACAGATATGAGTAAAACATTTATTCCAGAAGAAATTGCAGAGATAGCATCAGGACGAATCTTTAATTATTATAAGTAAAAGGAAAAGCTTAGCAGCTTTTCCTTTTTAATTTGAACATGGAGTGGCTATACCAGAAGAAATAGAAACAGTTTTGTTAGTTGTATTTATTGTTGCTGTAGCTCCGAGGGGAATACCGATATTTGGACTTATATGTCCAATCGGTAAACCGAATAACACAGGTATATTATATGGCGTGAAATATTCATATAATATTGTTTGCAATGATTGAGATGGCTTAGAAGGGTTGCAGTCGTGACAACTTGTAAAAATAACGCCGCTGCATTCATTAAACTGTCCAGATAAAAGTAGTTGATTTAACATCCGGTCAATGCGGTACGGTTCTTCACCAATATCTTCAAGCAATAAAAGTTTATTTGACGTATTTATCTCATAGGGCGAGCCAATTATACTTGTTAACACAGTTAAATTCCCTCCCGTCAATGTGCCTGTAACTGTACATGGAGAGGTAGGTACGATACATTCTGATGCATATAAGATAGATGAATACGGATGGAATAGTTGATTGAAAGAAGATAAGGAGAGAGAATCTATACCTTTTCCTAATTCTTCAATCATTGGACCATGAAAAGTAACCAGCTCCGCATAACGTGAAAAGGCAGTATGTAAAGCCGTAATATCGCTATATCCCCAAAAAATCTTTGGATTCCGTTGAATGATTTCATATTGAATGTAAGGGAGGAGACGAGCGCTGCCGTAACCACCTCGTGCACAAAAGACTGCTTTGACCTCAGTATTTGTAAATGCTTCATGTATATCATCAAGACGAACTTGATCACTTCCAGCTAAATATCCATATTTTTCATAAACACTCTTTCCAATTATTACGGATAATCCCATCTCTTGTAATACTTTCACACCTTTTAATATATTCTCAAGTGTTGGTGGGCCAGACGGTGCAATAACCATTACTGTATCACCTTTTTGCAAAGCATTTGGATAAATCATTGTTCTCAGCCTCCTTCTCTTTCAATATATTCGCTTGAGCGAAAGTTCAATCCTTGTAAAAGAAGGGGAAAGCATGTCATATAAAGAAGGTATAGGGAAAGTAGGAGGGAAAATGATGTTTACAAGTCGAGTAATAGATATATTACAAATTAAGTATCCGATCATTCAAGCAGGTATGGCAGGAGCGATTACAACGTCAAAACTTGTTGCAGCTGTGAGTAATAGCGGAGGATTAGGTACGCTTGGAGCAGGGTATATGAGCCCAGAACAAATCCGTGAAGCGATTTATAAAATAAGGGAACTAACAAATAAGCCTTTCGGTGTTAATTTACTTTTAACGAAAGAGATACAGATAGAAGAAGAGAAGGTAAACGAGGCGAAAGTATTACTTAGTGGAGTGAATAGAGAATTAGGTATAGAGGAAGAAAAGACTTTAAAACTTCCAAAAAGCTATAAAGAACAATTACAAGTATTATTAGAGGAAAAGGTACCAGTCGTTAGTTTTGCATTTCAAACGTTAGAAAAAGAAGAAATAGATGATTTGAAAAAGGAAGGGATAAAAGTTATCGGAACAGCTACCCATGTAGCGGAAGCGAAAGCACTTGCTAAGTTAGGGGTAGATATTATTGTCGGGCAAGGTAGCGAGGCAGGAGGGCATAGAGGAACGTTTATTGGGAAAGAACAAGATGCGATGATTGGTACATTTGCATTAATCCCGCAATTAGTAGCGGAAGTACCTCATATCCCGATTGTTGCAGCAGGTGGTGTAATGAATGGGCAAGGGCTTGTTGCGGCATTTGCGTTAGGGGCAGAGGCTGTTCAAATGGGATCAGCCTTTTTAACGAGTGAAGAAAGTATTACGCATGACGTGTATAAAGAGGCGATTTTACATAGTACAGATACGAGTACAACGGTAACCCGTGCGTTTTCCGGGAAATATGCACGGGGTATTCGTAATGAATTTATAGAGAAACATGAAGGAAGAGAAGAGAATTTACCGATGTATCCAGTGCAAAACGTATTAACTTCAAAAATACGTCAAGAAGCAGCGAAGCAAAATAAGGAAGAGTATATGTCGCTTTGGGCGGGACAAGCATCATCATTAGCACGAACGGAATCAGCTCAGCACGTAGTGAAACGTGTCATGAAAGAAGCAGAGAACGTAATTGAACAATTACAAGATGTATATAAAAAAAGACCACTTGAATAATTCAAGCGGTCTTTTCGTTAGTTTGCTTTATAAAATTGTTGGATAGCTTCGTCGATGTAAACCCAGCCTTTCCAACCTAAGTGCATATGATCTTTTAAGAAGTACTTATCATATTCATGATTTGAGAAATCAGCAATTGGATAGCCAGCTTGCTTAATTTGCTCATGAACTTTATTGTAGTATAATTCGCGTTTTTCTTTCGGGAAGCCAGCGTAATCATACCAAGGACCTTTTACAGGAACAGAAATGAAGAGCGGTTTTGCGCCAGATTGTTTTAATAAATCAAGTACAATTTGTAAATCTTCATATTCTGGTGATTGGTCATAAGCATCATTTTTTAAGTAACCTTCACGTTGTTTTAATTTCTTCTTAATTTTGCTATTGAAGTAATCATCTTCGATACCATATTCGTTGGAGCTTGATTCTACTGCACCTGTTTGATCAGCATGCTTACGAGCTTCTTCCCAGTTCATTTGTTTCAATGATGGATCAAGCTGTTCTTTATGCGGCTTAATATTAAACATAACTGTAAATAAATCTTTACGATCTAGAATGTTACGATAAATATAAGCGAAAGGTTTAGCAGCAAGTGCTTTTACTTTATACTTTGTATCATCGTAGGCGATACCTTCAAGCGAAATTTTTAATAAAGTTTCTTTTTTAACAATCTCAAAGTTTAATAAGCGTTTTGCAATTTGTTTTTTCATTTCAGGTTTTAAATCATCGTTGAAAATGAAGTGGTAACCTTGTTGTTTTGAAAAGTTAGGTGCAAAGTGTGTCTCATCAATACCTTGTGGTACAAACCATTGCGGAGAAAGAACGAATATCATTTTCTTATCTTTCAATTGATCCATTGTAGATGTGAAGTTTAATACGTGTACAAGGTCTTGTGTTCCACCGCGCCCAAGTAGGAATGGTGTGAATCCTTCAGGCTTTACTTTGAAATAATTCGATGGATGGAAAGCATCCATACGTGCGAATTCCGATGAACCGTACATCGGAAGATATTTCGGGTCTGCTAACATCTTTTGCTGTAAAATCATACTTTGAATCTTTTCTTCTTTTAAAGAAGTCGCAGCTTGTTCTACTTTCTCATCACTTAAAAGTGGGAGTAGGAAGCGCGTAGGAATAAGTAAGAATACAGCAAAAAGGGCCAATGCTAAAAGCATCGGACCAAATTTCACTTTGTTCATCGGATTTCTTCTAACTTTTTAATAACCATATTTGGTGTAGCCCACTCATCGCGGTCAAAATCAGAAATAGAAACTTCAATCTCTAAACGCTCTTGGAATTCTACTAATAAAGATACTACAGCGAAAGAATCAAGAATACCTTCTTCAAATAATTGAACATCTAAGTTTTCTTTCACAATATCGTTTTCACATACTTCTTCTAAAATATCTAATACTTGCTCTTTGAATTCTGCCATTTTTAAAATCTCCTTTATATCCGAAATATATTATATGTGCAACTTCTTAATAGTATAAGAAGGGTGCATTAAAAGTATCTGTTAAGGTGTCCAGAGAAGATCAGGAAACCGAAACATACAACGTGGAACGTAATTACAATCGCAAGGACGTGTGTAAATTTATTGTTTGGCCAAAACTTATGCTTCTTGTTTTTTCGTTCGAAAATATCGAATAAGATAAACAAGGCAGCGTGATAAAGACCATAAATAATGTATTGATACACATGCTCACCAGTAATATGCCATATTCCCATGATGAAAAAGTTTAAAAATGCACCGATATACGAAATTGTGTAACGGTTTTTAATTAACTTTTTCTTCGTTGCGAAAAAGACGAAACGCATGTAAATAAAGTCACGGAACCAGAATGATAAACTCATATGCCAGCGGTTCCAGAAGTCTTTAATGTTACGACTAATGAATGGTTTATTAAAGTTTTCTGGAGTTTTAATTCCCATCATATAACTTACACCAATTACAAATGAGCTATAACCAGCAAAGTCAAAGAATAAATATAAGCTATAGCTATACATGTAAATCATATTTGATAGGATTGTATCTTGCTGAGCGAATGCCGGATCCATAAAATATTGCTTTATTAAGTAAGCAATAATAAATTTATACAAGAAACCTTGGAAAATACGGTTTAGCCCTGTATATAGTAAATTTTGATATTCTTCTACACTAGGTGGCTTTTGAATATCTTTTTGGAATCTGCGGTAACGATCGATAGGTCCCGTTGAGATAGCTGGGAAGAATAAAACGAATTCCCAGAAATTAAAGAAGGAAAGTTCTTTAATTAAGTTATCACGAACTTCAAATACCATTTGTACTGCTCTAAATGTTACATAGGACATTCCTAAAAATACAACAAACTTTAGCTCAGGTACAAACGGTGCAATTTTTGCTAAAACAAGCGGTAAAATCGACAAAATAACAGCCATATAAAACCTAAATGTACTATTATTTTGTTTTCTTAAAATTAAATAGCCTTTAATAAGGGCATATTGCCAAATAATAAATGCGGCTAACATGATTGCTTGCTTCGGTTTATCAGAGAAGATAATAACGAGCATTACTAATGTTAAAACGGCATTATATTTACGCAACATTTTACCTTTTAATCCAGCTATGATAGTAGGTATTAATAAAATGCCTACTATAGCGAAAAAATAAAATGATCCATATGCGGTCATGCTGTAACCTCACTCAATAATTTTTTGCGATCTACCTTTCCATTTGGTGTCATTGGAATAGAAGAGTGATACATGAATTTACGTGGAATCATGTAATTTGGTAATCGCTCATTGAGTTCTTTTTTGATTGCAGATGTTAATTTGAATTCTTTTTCAAACGAATGCTCTCCAGGAACAACAACCGCTAATAAGTAATCATATTTTTCACCTTTTTTAATTGGAACAACAACTGCACCTTCTACGTAAGAACACGCGCGAAGATGATGTTCGATTTCTTCTAATTCCATTCGATAACCATGAAGCTTAATTTGGAAATCAAGACGACCATTATAGAATAGAAGACCATTTTCTACATAGCCAGCATCACCTGTTTTATAGGCACGCTCACCATCAATCATGGTAAATACTTTTTCTGTTAATTCAGGGCTTCCTAAATAGCCAACGCTTACGCTTGGACCGACAATTACGATTTCACCTTTTTCACCGTCAGGTGCAATTGTACCATCTTCTTTCATAATAAGAAGGCGACAGTCTGATTTACAGTAGCCAACTGGAAGTGATTTGTATTGATCAAGCACTTCTTCTGTAACGTGAATGCCTGTTACAGCAACAGTAGCTTCTGTTGGACCGTACGTATTCATAATTGCTGCTTTCGGGAAACGCTCAATTAATTTTCTAGCTACTTCATTTGGTAACACTTCACCGCAGAATAAGAATGTTTTCATGTTTGGTAGCATACTTTCAGAGAAAGAGGCTTCCATTAAACACATTTCTGCGAAAGATGGTGTCGAAGTCCATACTTGTATATCCGATTGCTCTAAAGAAGCAAACAAGTCTTTTGGACGTGCAATCATATCTTTATCGATTGCCCAAAGTGTACCACCTGTTACTAATGATGGGTAAATATCCATTACAGATAAATCGAATGAGAAAGGTGCTTGGTTTAAGAATACTTGCCCTGTTTGTAAGTTGAAATCTTCTACAGCCCATTTTGTAAAGCTAACAAGACAGTTATAAGTAATCTGAACCCCTTTCGGATTACCTGTACTTCCTGATGTGTAAATAATGTAGAAGTTCTCATCACCTTTTACCGCATGTTCAGGATTTGGAGTATTCCCTTTATGAGTAAAGAAAATATCTTTTAAGTTATCTTCACTTGTAATGCGAACTGGTAAGTCCGTTACCGTTACTTCTGCCCCTGATAACAGTAATTTCGCACCAGAACTTTCAGCAATACGTTGTACACGATCAGCTGGAATAGATAAATCTACAGGAATGTAAGCATGTCCAGCTTTTACACAACCTAAAAAGTTAATAATCATTTCAGGTTGCATATGGCCATAAACCATAATTGGTGAACGATCATCTGGATACTCAGAAGAAATCCAATGTGCTAACGCATCAGAATCTTCCTTTAATTGTTTGTACGTAATTTTCGCATCTCGCCAAACAAAAGCGGTTTGATCAGGCGTTTCTACAGCCCACTTTTCAATTTGTTCTAATAACTTCATAACGTTCCCACCCTAGAATTCATTGTAAATAAATGTACTTGTGTTTGTATCATGGAATCCATACAACCAAAGTAATGCAAATAAAATTGCAAGGTAATAAACCGTCTTTGCAACCCATTGTGTGAGTGGTTGAGACCATATCTCTTTTAATCTTTCCATGTCTTTCCCTCGCTTAATGAAATAATAGCTCTTTGTAGGTATCATGTCCTACATTATTGTGAAAAAAACAAAATCCCACATTTTAGGTAAAAATAAGTCAAAAGGCTCTTTTCTGATATTAGCACTAAATACTAAAAAAGAAAATCCCTAACTTAGCAATTATATTACATTCAGCATGAATTTGTAATGGGTTTGACATGTAAATAGGAAGTGGATTGTGTGAATGTATAAAAGTGGATTGTGAGAAGGCGGGAAAATATAATATTTGTTTTGTTATTCCTGAATTGGAGTGGGTTAATAATCACTGGGTACTTAGTACATTTTCAAGGTATAGAGCCTTTTAAAAGGAGGTAATTATTATGAAAAGAGAGTGGAGGAGTTTTATTTCAGAGGAAAATATCATTAAATGGAGACGGCATTTCCATAAGTATCCGGAATTATCGTTTCATGAAAAAGAAACTTCGCAATTTATATATGAAACATTATGCTCATTTTCTTCTTTTGAAGTAACGAGACCAACGCAGTACAGTGTGCTAGCAATTAAAAGAGGAAGGCAACAAGGAAAAGTAGTTGCGATTCGAGCTGATATAGATGCTTTACCAATCCAAGAGGAGACAAGGAAACCTTATACGTCTGTGCATAAAGGAATAATGCATGCATGCGGGCATGATGCTCACGCAGCTATTTTATTAAGTACAGCAGAGACGATAGCAAATATGAAGGAAGATTTTGCAGGCGAAATCCGTCTGTTCTTTCAACACGCAGAGGAAGTGTATCCCGGTGGTGGACAAGAAATGGTGGAGGCCGGTGTTATGGACGGCGTCGATTATGTAGTAGGTCTGCACGTTATGTCTGGATTAGAAAGTGGAAAGATAGGAATTGTATATGGCCCTATGATGGCAGCACCAGACGTATTTACAATTGAAATTTTAGGAAAGGGTGGTCACGCGGCACGACCAGAAGAAACGATAGATCCTATTGCTATCGGAGCACAAATTATTACAAATTTACAACATATCGTATCAAGAAATACAAGTGCTTTTATGCATAGAGTAGTGTCAGTTACACAATTTCATGGGGGGATGGCCGATAATATCATTCCTAGTGCAGCAGCTTTAATGGGAACTGTTCGATCTTTTAATCAAACATTAAGAGAGGAAGCAAAAGAGAAAATTGAGCAAATTGTAAAAGGAATTACAGAAGCACATGGGGGAGATTATACATATACGTATCGTTACGGATATGATCCAGTTGTTAATAATGAGTACATTACGAAAATAGTAGAAAAAAGTGCGATAAAATTGTTCGGAAATCAGCGTATTGTGCATCTTGAACCTTCTATGGGAGGAGAAGATTTTTCAGCGTATTTAAGAAAAGCACCTGGTTGTTTCATTAAATTAGGAACAGGGAATAAAAATATTGATACTTGTTATCCACATCATCATCCGAAATTTGATGTGGATGAATCGGCTTTAATTAATGGAGTGGAACTATTTTTAGAGACAACTATAAGACTACTAGAAACTGATAAAACATAAAAAAAGGCAACTGCACTCTATTGCAGTTGCTTTTATTTCTTCCGTCAGAGAGGGCTGAGAAAGAACTATGCTCATTTATAGTATATGAATAGCTAACGGACAAGCTTGTACATTTTAACTATTTTTAAAAAAATAGTTATTGACTTTGATAATCAATTTCAATTAATCTAATGGTATAATTGAAATTGATAATTATTATCAATGAAACAGATGAGGAACCTTAATGAGAAAAACATTTCACCTTTTACGAAGGGAATTAAAAAATAAAGATGTTGATAAGCATATTGAATGGCAACGAAATGTAATTCGTTCTGAATATGTAGGTGAGAAGAGTACACTTCAAGCAGAAAAAGAGATACAAGGTAAAAGGAGAGGTTCAGTTGAGTAAGTTAGTAATGATTTTTGCAAGTATGAGTGGAAATACAGAGGAAATGGCTGACCATATTGCGGGTGCGATTCGTGAAACAGAAAATGAGATTGAAGTAATTGATATTATGGATACACCAGAAGCTTCTATATTAGAGCAATATGACGGGATTATTTTAGGTGCTTATACTTGGGGAGACGGTGATCTTCCTGATGATTTTTTAGATTTTTATGATGCAATGGATTCTATTAACTTAACTGGTAAAAAAGCAGCTGCATTCGGTTCTTGTGATTCGGCTTATCCGAAATATGGGGTAGCGGTTGATATTTTAATAGAAAAGCTGCAGGAGCGCGGGGCAGCAGTTGTGTTAGAAGGATTGAAAGTAGAATTAACGCCAGAAGATGAAGATGTAGAAAAATGTTTACAGTTTGGAGCTGAATTCGTAAAACACCTTTCTTAATGGCAGAAGGGAGATGAAGAGCAATTGCATGAGAAAATCTCAATCAAAACGATGACAGATTACCATTTGTATGATTTTATGCGTTGTCCGCATAAATTTTATTTCCGTCATATAAAAAGAAGAGAACCTTCTTCATTTGAATGGCAACAAATAGCACAAATGATTGTGAATCAAATTATTAATGAATATTACACGCTACCTGCGGGCCAACAAACGAAAATTGTACTTTTAATATTAATAGAAAAGTATTGGAAAAAAGTAAGGATTAATATGTTTGCTTCAAAGGCGGAGTACTATATTGTTTTAGCAAAGCTAACTGATCACTTATTACAGTTTGTTGAAAGGGATGATAGTCAGGCACCGCCGTTATTTTTATATGAGAAGGTTCAAACATATATGGAAGAGTTAGGTGTCCACATGTCATTGACATTTGAAGTTGGTGAGTGGAGTACTGAATCGTTTGTAATTAAAAAGTATGTTATCGATGCGGATGAGGAAATGCTTGCTCTTTGTCAGAAGCTAATGACAGTATTCAGTTATAAAGCTTTCGGTATTCTTCCAGGGAAAATTGAAGTTATTAATTTAATAGAAGGAACTAAGTATGAGTACATTCCAAAGCAGGAAGATATTATAACTGGAATGGATGATTTATTTAGAATGAAAGAAATGTTGCAGCAACCTGAGCACTATACAGAGCGTCATTTTCGTTCTGAGTGTATGAGTTGTGCGTTTCGTAGTGAATGCCAAAGGGAAGAAGTAAAGAAAGAAGCGAAGCAGAAGAAAAATATAGTACATTAAAGGATGCAAATTTGCATCCTTTTTTGTTATTGACATGAAAAGCTTTTCATCATTTACGGTATATAAGTAGCAGATTTTAATAAGAGGAGGAATAATCAATGAAAGATGAAACGGCAGTATTTCAATGGTTAAAAGAACAGAATGCTCCTTTTGGAATTCAACTGCAAATTTTACAGGCATTTCAATTGTATAAAGTTATTGTTGAAATGGATAAAAAGTTAATGATGTATGAGGAGAGAGAGTATAGGGAGAGAATTTAATCTCGTCCCTGTAGTATTGCTTTAAGCTGTTCTTCATTCTTCTTTAATGTTATTTCGTTGTTTGTTTCAATGTTATAAATAAGGTTATGTAGTAAAGGGCTGTATTGATAAAAGGTAGTGATGCGGTGAATGAGTAATGGATCGCGGTGAGAAATACGTGCACTGTATTGTTCATATACAGATGTAGTAAACTCACGACCGAAATCATAATATAGCCCAGCAAAATCAAAAGCGGGATCGCCAATTTGAGCATCTCCAAAATCGATAACACCTGAAATGTTTTTGTGCAGGTTGTTAAATAAAATGTGATGATGTGTAAAGTCAGCATGAATGATTGCATTTTGAAAGGTAGATTTAGTTATACAGGTAAAGAAATTTTCGAATAAACGATTTAAGGCTGATTTCTGTAATGAAGTAAGACTGTTAGTAAAATATTGATTTAATTTTGTTTGTAGTTCTTTCCAGTAGGTAAGTGTTTTTTCGATAGGGAACCCTAGCGTTTCAGTACGTTTTAAAGGAATACTATGTAAAGCCGCAAGGAAAGTGGCTAATTGTGTAATGATTGCTTTCAATTCTTTTTTCTCTAGCTTGGTAACTATTTCGGTTGTTAACGGTTCACCGTGAATGAGAGGATAATAGCTACAAAATGGAACGGTATTACAATTATTCTTATACAATAGTTTATACTTAGGGACTGCAATTTCTTGTAATGAATGAGAAAGAATTGTGCACAGTTCTTTTTCTAACGGAATTCGGTTTGCATATTCAAGTTTTCGAGGGAAACGAAAGAGTAGGTCGTCATTTATAATAACCGCTATATTATCCCAACCTTCTTCATTTTGTTTATATGAATGTATAGAAAGACCGGGCAGAGCTTCTTTTATATATTGTTTGTAAGAGTCCATAATTGTTCCTCGTTTCTAAGTTAAAGGTAGGTTATTCCACTTTATGATATCAGAATTTTCTTTCTATATGTTAAAATATAACTATCATTATGGAGGAGGGTGGGGTGCATTACGAAGAAAAGAATATTAATCATTTCTCTATGTATCGCTTTTGGATTGTTTTGGCCATATAAAGAGGAGGTTTTTGCCACCTTTAAACCGATAGATCGCTACGAGTTAAATAAGGAATTAAAGAACAAAAGTATAGAAAGTTTAACTGATAAAGAAATGAAAATGATAGGAGAACACTTTGTGACAGCGCAACTATCAGTGTTTGAGTTTAATAATAAAGAAGATGTGAAACGAAAAGGTGAAGAAATATTTGTAAATAGAGGGTATGAACAGTTAATAGAAAATTATTACCCAAACCGTTTTCGGGATTTAGAGTATAAATTTACAAACGAAGAGATACGTGAAGAGACAGATGAGAGTTTTTGCTATCATACTGTAGCGTACGTTGCTGGTATTGAAAATGATAAGAGAAGTGAAATGAAATTAAATTATGACATGAAAATTGTAAAGGTTAATAATATATTTATGGTGTTAGATCAAAAACAGTACGTACAATGAAAAATCCCTCAAGGAGAAGAGGGACTTTAAAGATTTTCATTTTGTTGACCAAGTTCTTTTTGAGCAATGTATAAATTTCCTTGCTCAACTTGTTTCAGTGTATGAACAGAATCTCCTGCATATCCTTTTTCTGTTTTAACAGTTCTTTTTGAACGATTTGAATCTTGTTTCTTCATATAATAGACCACCCTTCCTTAAAAATAGACGAAAATGATGAGCACGAGTAATACAGCTGCGAAAATGGTAATGCCCATTAAAAAAGAAGTATTTTTATATTTAGGTGGCTTATGTACATCTTGCCGATATCCAGGTGAAATTTCAGGGGCGAATTCTTCATCGAATGATTGTTTCTTTTGTTTTTCGTCCATATTTATCCACCTTTCTTTTTCATTATGTTACACGTTACAAGAAAAAATATGCATGAAGAAAACAGCCGCTATATCATTAGCGGCTGCTTTGCATTGTATATTTTCTTTGTACTTGAAAGAGGCGGATAAGCAGGAAGATTGCTCCAAATGCTAGACCGATAATAAGACCGATCCAATAACCTTTTGCTGCCCAGTCAGTATAAGTTGCTAACATGTAGCCAAGAGGTAGACCTATTACCCAATAAGCTATTAATGTCATAATTAAGGCAACATTTACGTCTTTATAACCACGAAGTGCTCCTTGTACTGGAGTTGCAATCGCATCTGAAATTTGAAATAAAATCGCGAATATAAGAAATTCTTTAGCTAAATGATGGACATTTGCATTTGTCGTATAAATAGAAGCAATTTCATCATCAAAGAAATAAAGAAGGATTGAATATAAAAGAGCGAAAGCAAGGGCTAACCCAATTCCGATAAATCCATATTGTTTCGCATTATTGTATCGTTTTGCTCCAACTTCAAATCCAACGGCTATCGTCATTGCCATTGCTAAACTTAAAGGAGTCATATATAACAAGGAAGCAAAGTTCATAGCTGCTTGATGTGCTGCTATTGTTGTCGTACTAAAATTACTCATCATAAGTGTTACCGCAGCGAAAATACTCGTCTCAAAAAAGATAGCAAATCCTATAGGGACGCCAAGTTTCAGGAATTCCTTCCAGATTGTAAAGGAAGGGCGGTATAACTGTTTAAAGATATTGAAAGAAGCGAAAGGCTCTTTCGTACGAATAATAATAACCGTAATAATTAAAATACACCAATAGGTTGCTGCAGAAGCGATTGCCGCACCAACACCACCGAGTTTTGGAAAGCCAAAGTGACCAAAAATTAATAAGTAATTTAATACTACATTAATTGGTAATGATAGTAATGTAATAATCATCGTTGTTCGAGTTTTTCCTAATGCATCAATAAATCCACGTAAGACGGTGTAAGTAAATAAAGGGATAATTCCAATCGCGATAATAATTAAAAATTGTGCTGCAATACGTTCCACGGGTTCTTCTAATTGCATGCCATTTAAAATAGGTGAAACAGCGAAGAATCCGATAAGGATAACAACGAAACTAGCACAAATTGCTAAATATACTGCTTGTATGACAATGTGGGGAACGTCCTCCTTTTTCTTTGATCCAACGAGCTGTGCAACAATAGGAGTAGTAGCCATTAAAATTCCTGTTAAGCCGGTACTAACGGGAAGCCATATACTTGTTCCGATAGCAACACCCGCTAAATCAATAGGACTCGCATGTCCTGACATTGTCGTATCAAAAAAGCTCATCGCAAATAATGACATTTGCGTTACAAAAATCGGGAAAAAGAGTAATGAAAATTGCTTTAACTTTTGTGAGAATGAATTAGTTTCTTTCATAAAATCCCCTTTCAACGTAAAAAACAAACTCTTATTATCATACAATTTAATCAAAAAATAGAAAAGAAATAAGCGTATACAACAAATGAAATCAATAAAAAAAGGATGCACTTTGAAAAGGGATAAGGTATTATGATAAGGTGTGAAAAAATTACATATGCGTTATTAAGGAGGCACTAATTGTGGCTGATTGGTTAATTGGATTAATCATGGGTGCTGTTGAAGGTTTAACAGAGTTTCTACCAGTATCATCAACAGGACATATGATTTTAACAGGACACTTAATTGGATTTGAAGACGATAGAGCGAAAGTTTTCGAAGTTGTTATTCAGTTGGGATCGATTTTAGCAGTTGTTGTTATATTTTGGAAGCGTTTATGGTCATTGGTTGGAATAGGGAAAGTAACAGATGGGCCATCGTTAAATTTATTACATATTATTATCGGGATGATCCCTGCCGGAATTCTTGGTGTATTATTCCATAGTACAATTAAAGAAGTTTTATTCGGTCCAGGACCGGTTGTTATTAGCTTAGTAGTTGGTGGTATTTTAATGATTGTTGCTGAGAAGTTTTCAAAACCAAGTACAGCAAGAACGTTAGATGAAATTACATATAAGCAAGCATTTACAATTGGAATGTTCCAATGTTTAGCACTTTGGCCAGGATTTTCTCGTTCTGGATCAACAATAAGTGGTGGTTTATTAGCTCGCGTTTCGCATACAGCGGCAGCTGAATATACGTTCATTTTAGCGGTACCAATGATGGTAGCTGCAAGTGGCTTAGATTTAATTAAAAGCTGGGATATATTAAGCTCGGCTGATATAACGTTATTTGCAACTGGATTTATTACAGCATTCGTTGTTGCTTTGCTTGCAATCGTTTCATTCTTAAAATTATTAGCTCGTGTAAAACTAACACCGTTCGCTTACTATCGTTTCATTTTAGCTGCGGTATTCTATTTCTTCATTATGTAAGTATAAAATATCAGCAATACCCTATAGAATAGACACTTGAAAAAAAGTCTACACTGTAGGGTATTTTTTTATAGAGAGAGAAAAATGAAACTTTTACCTTCAATTACTTGTATTTCACCATGTGAAATATGCCATAATGATTTCGTTATAATAATTTTAAGGAAATCGATAGGGTATTTGAGAGGAGCAATTTAGTGAGTTTTGCAATAGAAATAGTAATTCCAGCACCAATTGATGTTGTATTTGATTATGTACACAATGACGAGAAAATACTAGAATGGAGTACCTTTATGGTAGAAAATAGGTATCCTTCAAATATAGATGTTGAAAACCCTCGTGAAGGTGACAAATATATATCTGTGCAAAAGATGGGGAAGAAAATATATGAATTTGAGGCGGAAATTTTAGAGTATGATGAACCGTATATCGTTTCAGTTGGATGTGAGATGAAGCAAGGTTATACAGCTGCAACTTATATGTTAGAAGAGGATGAAGAAGGTACATCGCTTACTTTAATCGTAGAATTTGAACCGAAGAATTTTTTATATAAGATTATGTACAAGTTGACTGGGTGGATGACACGTGGAATATACATGGGTGAAATGGAACGTTTAGCAGCGTGCGTAGATGCTGTATATTCTCAGAAAAAAGGATTATAATTTAGTAAAATAAAAAAACCTGCCGAAATCGGCAGGTTTTTTTATTTTACTACTTTCTCAATCATGCTTTCCATTACATGTTCCCAAAGAGAAGTATCATCAGCTAATGTAGCACGGAAATTAGCATACATTTCTTTTTGTTTCTCTTCGAATGTTGGATCTTCTTTTTCAGGTAATGTAGCGCGCATTGAAGTTACTAATTCTTGTACTTTTGGAGCGCGTGGTCCAAAGACGGCTTGTTCATTTCCGTCTTTATCAATGAAAATAAAGATTGGAATCGCACGTGCTGTTCCGTTTGTTAAGTATTGATCCATTAACTCTAAGTTTTCATCGCGAATTAATAAACGCATATCAATATTTGCAACTTCAGAAATTCGTTTCATAACAGGTACACATAAAAGAGCGTCGCCGCACCAGTCAGCTGTTAATACGATAACGCGCCAGCCATCATTTTGACGTTCTTCTAAAACTGGAAGTAATTCATTTGGAATTAAAAAGTTATTGTAAATGTGTAGTAGCTCGTATTGGTTTACTTTCATTTCATTCACATATGTATCAAAGGACATACCTTTATCAGCCCATTGTAGTAAGTTCATAAGTAACACCTCTTTAGTATGATTTATTTTTATTGTACCAATTTTTATATAGAAAAGCTTGTATTCTTACTCTTTCTTATCACTAAATAATTTATTTAGTGTGTAAAGGAATAGTGCGACACATAATTCAGCTATGTTGGGCATTTGTACACTCTCTATCCAGTCATCGGCGGTATGTATGACAAACCAATCTAACGTAATTTCAATTATAGAGAGCAGAGCAATTGAGAGCCAATTGGGCATACTTGTCATCATTGGATGTAGGAGCACTTTAAAGAAAATGAATATAAAATATGTAATACCGTCTAATAAAAGAATGAGTAAAAAAAAGAGTAGTAGAGCTGTTCTTGATGAATATTCTATACCTGTAATATGAAAGATTCCCACATATACAAAAAATATAAATGCAAAGAATATAATGAGAATAAGAATAACAACACTAATAATAATAGTCTTATCTTTTAGACTGAGATTAGAAAGTTTGTCTTCTTCACTCATTGCCCCAACTCCTTTTTCGGGAAAATCAATTTCATTGTACCATGAAATATCTATTAAAAAACTACGAATTATGGGGAAATAAGGTGACAAAAAGTAAGATTTCGTGTAAAATTATTAATAAGGTTTTTATTTAACTAAATTAAATAAAAGGGGCTGTCAAAGTTGTCTCAAAATCGAGAACAATTAATGGAAGAACTATCGACAAATGTTTTTGCAATGTTTCGCACGTTGCGTAATGATATTGGAAAAATATTTGGTGGTTACATACCGTGGAATGAGTTCATTGTCCTTAGAATATTGAACCGTACGAATAAAGAAATGGTCTCACGTGTAGCTAATGAGTTAAATGTGTCGAATAGTCATATTACAGCTGTTACAGAAAAATTAATTAATAAAGGCTTTGTAACTCGTTCACGTTCTACATCAGATCGCCGAGTTGTATATTTAGAGATTACAGAACAAGGGAAAGAGTTAGTTGCGAAAATGGAAGGTGAGAAAAAGAAATATTTACAAGAAAGATTTTCCGCACTTTCAGAAGATGAAATGGATATAATGATATCTATTTCTAAAAAACTTATTTAAATAATTACAAATAAGAAAACGCTTACTTAATGAAAAAGAAGACCTTCCTCATATGTGGAAGGTCTTCTTCTGTGTGTAATAGATGATAAAAAATAAAATGTGTATGAAAAAAGATAGAGCGCCATACTACTAATAAAGGAAGGAGGCGGAAATATGACGAATCGTAATGGTAGTCAAGGAAGTGGAAATCAAGGTTCACCAAAATCAGGGCAATTTCAGCAGGAGTTTAGTACTGAATTTGAAACGGGAAATGATAATAAAGGAAAAGAATATCGTTCGAAAAAAGGAAGTAAATCAAAAAAGGAGTGAAATGATTCACTCCTTTTTTGATTTAAGATGCTGCAGATTGATCCGTATTATATTTTTCTTCTGAGTTTGCAACAATCATTGCACAAATTGCATCACCGGAAATATTTACAGCAGTTCTAGACATATCTAGAATGCGGTCAATGCCGATAATTAAAGCAATGCCTTCTACTGGTAGATTTACTTGATTTAAAACCATCGTAAGCATTACTAGTCTAACACCTGGTACACCTGCAGTACCGATACTAGCTAGTACAGCAGTTAATACGACCATAGCTAATTGTGGTAATGTAAGTTCAACGCCGTATACTTGAGCGATAAATACAGTTGCTACCCCTTGCATAATAGCAGTACCATCCATATTAATCGTTGCACCTAGTGGTTGTACAAAAGAGCTTATCGCTTTTGGAACTCCAAGTTTTTCTTGGGCGGTTTTCATGGCAAATGGAAGGGACGCATTAGAGCTAGATGTACTAAACCCAATTGCCATTACCGGACCGAAATGTTTAAAGAAACGAATAATACTTTCTTTGGCTAGTACCTTTAATAAACCGCCGTATACGAAGACACCGTGAATAATGAGTACCAACATAACGACAATCATATACTTGAACATCGCAGCGACGCCTGCAAGACCCATTTTACCAACGGACGAAGCGAGCAACCCGAATGTTCCGATTGGAGCTAATTTCATGACGAGATTAACAAGATACATCATTAATTCGTTGCCCTGTTCAAGTAATGAATGGACACCTTGAACTCGTTTTCCTAAAACAGCTAAACCGAGTCCGATCAATGCGGCAAAGGCAATAATTTGTAGCATGTTCCCATCAGCCATCGCTTTTGCTGGATTATCTGGCACAATATTCAGCAATGTATCAACGAAAGATGTTTCAGTTTTTGCACCTTCATACTTAAGTCCGTCTGTTTTAAAGTTACCGCCAGCTCCTGGTTTTATGATAAGTGCAAATGTAACTGCAATAGAGATAGCGACAGCTGTTGTTACGAGAAAGAATGAAATTGATTTTAAACCAATTCTTCCAAGTTGTTTCGGATCTCCAAGACCAGCAGCCCCAAGTACGATAGAAATGAACACAACAGGAACAACTAGCATTTTAATAAGGCGAATAAACAGTTGACCAAGTGGATTGAACGCATATTGATTCAATGGCTCAAAAATAGATGGAGCAGCTAAATTTAAAGTGAGTCCGACAACTAGACCGAGAAATAATGCAATTAAGATTGCCTTTGTTTGTTTCAATCCCCCCCCCTTTTTGTTTTTGTAAAATTGCTTTCTAAATTAATTATACCGAAAAAATACCTATTTTGACAATATTTTCTTGATATTTAGTATAAAGCTGTCTGTTTCAATGTATATAGTCCAGTTTTGCTGAAATATGTGGAAAGAATACATTTATGTATTTGGAAAAAAAATAGACCATCACATGATGGCCTAGGGAAGGGGACAATTTATATCAATTTAATTAGGGATGGAAGCTATTCAAAGACACTGGGGAATGTCTTATAAATTAGGGAGGAACAGCTTCGATACATATACTATAAAAGATAGATGTGAACATAGAGTGAAATAGAGAGGGAGTTTTAAGTAAGAAGAAAGAGAGAATAAAAAAATAAGACCATCACATATAGGATGGCCTAGGGAAGGGGACAATTTATGTCAATTTAATTAGGGATGGAAAGCTGTTCAAGACACTGGGGAATGTCTTATAAATTAGGGAGGAACAGCTTCGATACGTATACTATAAAAGGTAGATGTGATCCTCGTGTGAACATGGAGTGAAAGAGAGAGGGAGTTTCAAATAAAAGATAGAAAGAATAAAAAATAAGACCATCACATATAGGATGGTCAAGGGAAGGGGACAATTTATGTCAATTTAATTAGGGATGGAAGCTATTCAAAGACACTGGGGAATGTCTTATAAATTAGGGAGGAACAGCTTCGATACATATATTATAAAAGGTGGATGTGATCCTCGTGTGAACATGGAGTGAAAGAGAGAGGGAGTTTCAAATAAAAGATAGAAAGAATAAAAAAATAAGACCATCACATATAGGATGGCCAAGGGAAGGGGACAATTTATGTCAATTTAATTAGGGATGGAAGCTATTCAAAGACACTGGGGAATGTCTTATAAATTAGGGAGGAACAGCTTCGATACATATACTATAAAAGGTAGATGTGACCCTCGTGTGAACTTGGAGTGAAAGATATGGGAATTTGAAAAGGGATAAAATAGTTGTTGTAAGAGTTATAGTATAAGTGGAGATATAATAGAAAATATTCTTTTGTAAAACGATAGGAGTCTGAATATAAATAAAAGTTGAAATCTATGAAAAAAAGGATTATGCTCAACTATATTATAAGAATATAAGGTTTATCCCGCTACTTGTAGGCTCTTAAAGATTCTTTATTTATGAGGGGATAAAAGCTTCACTTGATAAAGGGAGTTAGTGATATGGAAGTAGCAAAAAAACAAGGGTTGTATAATCGTTTTATACGATTGAATCCACCACAAATTTTAGCATTAGGCTTTTTTTGTTTAATTGTGGTCGGAGGATTGTTATTAAAGTTACCGTTTGCAACGAAAGTACATATTAGTTGGGTAGATGCTTTCTTTACAGCTACGTCGGCAGCGACTGTAACCGGTTTAGGTGTTGTAGATACTGCGAGTACGTTTACGATGTTTGGTGAAATTGTTATTATGTTTTTAATTCAAACGGGTGGTCTCGGTCTTATGACGATAGCCATTTTAATTGTTTGGGTATTAGGGAAAAAAATTGGTTTACGCCACCGATTATTAATTGGAGAAGCATTTAATCAAACAAATATTGGTGGTCTTGTGAAATTAGTAAAACGTGTTTTTATTTTTTCTATTTGTATTGAGCTAATTGGAGTTATCTTTTTATCGATTCGTTTTATTCCAGAGTTTGGTTTTGGAAAAGGTTTATACTATAGTATTTTTCACGTTATTGCGTCATATAATAATGCCGGCTTTGCGCTTTGGCCAGATAATTTAACAAGATATGTAGGAGATCCTATTATTAATATTGGGATTTGTTCTTTAATTGTAATAGGAGGGTTAGGGTTTACGGTATTAATTGATATATGGTATAGCCGTAGTTTTCGAAAATTATCACTGCACTCCAAAATCATGATTGTTGGAACGATAGCACTTAATGTTATTGCGATGATTGTGATTTTTGTATTGGAATATAATAATGTGAAGACTTTGGGGCACTTACCTTTAAATGAAAAATTATGGGCTTCGTTCTTCCAAGGAATTACACCTCGTACAGCTGGTTTTAACACGGTAGATTATGGGGGGATGGAAGAGTCATCGATACTATTTACAATGGTATTAATGTTTATTGGTGCGGGAAGTGTATCGACAGGCGGTGGAATTAAGTTAACGACATTCGTTATTTTAATTACATCAGTTCTTTCTTTCTTTAGAAAGAAAGAGGATTTTGTTTTGTTTCAGCGTACGATTAAAATGTCGACAGTAACGAGAGCGTTAGCAATTGTCGTTGCTAGTCAAATACTTATTTTTACAGCGGTATTTGTATTAATGCTTACAGAAGACTTCAGTTTTATTCAGTTATTATTTGAGACAATTTCAGCGTTTGGTACAGTAGGGTTAACAATGGGGATTACTGCGAAGCTATCGGCGTTTGGAAAATGTATTATTATGTTTGTTATGTTTTGTGGATTAATCGGACCGTTAACACTTGTGTTCTCTTTGGCACGACCAGCAAAACAAAAAATTAAATATCCATCAGAAGATGTATTTACAGGATAAGGTATCCCGCATAAAGCGAGATACCTTTTTCTTTTTAAAAAAGAGAGAACAATAAACCAATAAGCGCCACTCGGAATAAAATCGCAATGAGTGCAGCGATACCACCCACAATGGCAGCGGTACCGCCAGTTACAGTAGCCCCGCGATTATAAGCGTAAATACCAAGTAGAACAGACACAAGACCAAATAGTGTTGGGAATGTGAATAATGATAATATTGCTAAGGCAAGAGCAATAAAACCAGCAGTCGATCCAGCTGCAGACGATCTTACATCATCGTTATCTTTATCATCATAATCGATACGATGTGGTGCAACTTCAGCTGCGTATTCTTCTTTATAATCACTATCTATTCGATCTCTTTTTTTATATTCATCAAATTTCTCAGTCAAAGTAAGGACTCCTTTCATAACAAGGCTCAATAGTAGTATGTATCTCTTTACTGTTTTTATCCCGCTATTTGCGAGCAGTAAGACTCCCACCTCAAAATTTGGCTGGAGCCCTGCGGCTCGTGAACGCCCGATTGGTGTGGGCTAATAATCAGTGGGGGATGAACAAAACCTCCACTGATTAAAGTTTCACTTTATCCGAGCATGTACAGGGAGTAATATCCAATTGGAAAGTGGAAAATGTTTTTTCGAAATAGGAAAACTTAGTATGACTTCCTCTATTTTGGAAAGTATAAAAAAGAATAATGAGGAAAGGGTGTAGTACATAATGGAACATCCAATTGAAAATTTAATGAAAACAGCAATGACAAATTTAAAAGAGATGGTAGATGTAAATACGATTGTTGGAAGTCCGGTTTCAACAGCTGACGGAAATGTAGTATTAACAGTATCTCAAGTGGCTTTTGGTTTTGGAGCTGGTGGAAGTGACTTTAAAGGTAATTTTATTTCCGAAAAACATAACAGCGGACAAGGGCAGCATAAAGAGAACAAGCAAAGTCATCCATTCGGAGGCGGAAGCGGGGCTGGGGTTTCTATTAGCCCAGTTGCTTTTTTAGTAGTTGGTTCTAACGGTGTGCAAGTGTTGCATCTCAATAGTAGTACACATTTAATTGAAAAAGCGTTAAATACTGTGCCAAGCACTGTGGATAAATTTGTGAATGGTCGCCAAAAGTGAACTTGCATTTTTTAGGAATTATGATATATTAGAAAAAGTGCGCTTTATGACGATCGGAATAATTGAACTGTAAATATATATGATGTGTGGAATAAGGGAGAGGAATTTATGATTAATATCAAAAACTTAGTAGTTGGCTTATGTATGTTAGTAAGCGGTTTTGTTGTATATGTAATAAAAGAAAAAGCTCCATTCTAAAACAGACAAACCGTTAATGTCTGTTTTTAATTTGTAAAAAATGTTGACAAGTTATTGTATTGGTGTTAAAATTTTAATTCGTGTCTCGGTTAAAGCTAGTGTAAAGTAAATAAATCTTATGAATATAATACGAAAAGTTTGCGAAAGATCGGGTAGTCTTACCAACAACTTTTGTGAACAAACCCTATAAATTGTATATGTAAGCTTTATATGTATACTAGTGAATCAAGGAGCGGTCAGTGGAACCGTAATGATGAGAGAGAGGTAGGGCTTTCATCCAGTATATGTTACTTTCCCGTTAGGTGAATATAAAAAAGAGGGCTCCTTTTGAAAAGGAGCCCTCTTTCTATAAATAAATTGAAACTATAATCAGTGGGACCATTCCATTCCCTTTACATGTTAGCTCACAAATAATGTGATAAAAATGATTAAGTGCGGTTTTCAACTTGCTGACAAATTTCATCTGTTGTTAAACCATGTGCTTTAATTACAGATCCTTTTATCGATGTATCTGCAATGCCCATCATATTAGAATCTTGCCTGGTTACAACGCAACAATCACACCCATGTGCATCATTTTCAGAGTTAAGTGAAACGACTTCATGTCCTTGTTGCTGAAGAGCTTGTTGAACATCTGTTAAAGAGTTCTCAACACCAATTCTAGCCATAATTTTCACCTCCTACCATCTAGTTGCTAGTATGCTCAAGTCCATAGCATATATTTATGAAAAGATGGTAGGAAGAGAATATTTGTTTAGTCGTTATATACACCAGTAAGCATTTGACTAACGAATTGATCATTTAATGTATCTTGTGCTGAACTGTTATTAGACTGAATATCGATTGAAGCTGTGTAGTTGTTATGTTTCCTACTATTTGGTTCTACTTCAACGTAATTATCGAATTTACAAAATCCTTTCGTATCCATTAGATCAAATAGTTGTAGCATTTCTACTACCTCTTGTCTCGTTCCTTTAATTTGTACACACGCCATTGTTATTTCCTCCTTCAATTTGACAAATTGTTTTTTAAAAATAGGATTATGATTACTAAATGAAAAATATGAATGTTATTTTTAGACAGCGTTATTTTTGTTATTTTCCCCCTTTTTCACCAAAAGTCGTTGTATATTCCCGGATTTATAAAATCGGACGTCCGTTTATTGAATACAATAGATTCGTATCAATTGGCGAAAACCCTTCTTTTAAACAAATATTTTTTTAGTAGAATTTGACGAAAAAATTTTTTGACTTTTTTGTAAACGTTAACAATGTTATTAAATCAATATAAACAAAGATGTACGTACGATTAAAAATTAAAAATTTTCTAAAAATTAACTTGATTTATTTGAAAAGGAGAGTAGACTAGGAAACAATAAAAAACTCATAGAACATAGGGGGCGCTTTCAAGTGAACGAGCAGTGGATTTTCTTAAATGGAGAATTTGTTCCAAAAGACGAAGCAAAGGTTTCAGTATATGATCATGGCTATTTATATGGCGATGGAGTGTTCGAAGGAATTAGGGTATATAGCGGTAATGTTTTCCGTTTGAGAGAGCATCTTGTCCGGTTATATGAATCAGCGAAATCCATCATGTTAGAAATTCCATATACGTTAGAAGAAGCAACGAAAATCGTTGTTGAAACGATTCGACAAAACAAACTATCTAATGGATATATCCGCCTCGTTGTATCAAGAGGACCTGGGGACTTGGGATTAGATCCCGATTCTTGTACGAAACCAAATGTAGTAGTAATTGCAGAGCAATTATCTTTATTTCCACAAGAATATTATGAAAAAGGGATTCCGATTATAACAGTTGCAACGCGTCGCAATCGCCCGGATGTTTTATCGCCTCAAGTAAAATCTTTAAATTACTTAAATAATATTTTAGTTCGCATTGAGGCGAAATTAGCTGGAGTACAAGAAGCACTTATGTTAAATGACCAAGGATATGTAGCTGAAGGCTCTGGAGATAATGTATTTATTGTGAAGGGAAATAAATTAATTACACCACCAAGTTCTGCTGGAGCGTTAGAAGGTATTACACGAAACGCGATTTTAGAAATCGGCGAAAAACTTGGATATGACGTAAGAGAAGAATTATTTACAAGGCATGATGTATATGTAGCTGATGAAGTGTTTTTAACAGGAACAGCTGCTGAAGTAATTGCTGTTACGACAGTAGATGGAAGAACGATTGGTTTAGGTAGAACAGGGCCACATACGAATCGTTTATTAGAAGAATTCCGTAAATTAGTTGTAGAAGATGGAGAGAAAATTTACGAAGAAAATAAAGTTGGATAATAGCTCTTATGACATGATAAAGCGTTGATAGGGAGGAGTAGTTGACTGTGAAGCCTCACAGAGAGTCGGTGGTTGCTGGAAACCGATGGTTCACGTCGACGAACATCACCCTTGAGTGCTAAGCTGAAACGTTTGTTTAGGCTTAGACGGTAGCTCCGTTATTAGCTAGACTCATATCCCGAGTCACTGAGGCAAGAGTAATCTTGCAAAGAAGGGTGGTACCGCGAAATCTTTCGTCCCTTCAGCACATAGCTGGAGTGTGGACGTAGGATTTTTTTATTTTATAAATGTTTTAAAAAAGGGGGCTTATAAGAAAAATGTCTTCAAAAACGGAAGAGAAACTGGCAACTGGTGCACAGCTATTGTTAGAAGCGCTAGAAAAGGAAGGAGTAGAGGTGATTTTTGGTTATCCAGGTGGTGCGGTTTTACCTCTATATGATGCGCTTTATGATTGTGAAATTCCGCATATTTTAACGAGGCATGAGCAAGGTGCAATTCATGCTGCTGAAGGATATGCAAGAATTACAGGAAATCCAGGAGTGGTAATTGCAACAAGTGGACCGGGTGCTACAAATGTTATTACTGGTCTAGCTGACGCGATGATTGATTCATTGCCACTTGTTGTATTTACAGGGCAAGTAGCAACAACGTTAATCGGGAGTGATGCTTTCCAAGAAGCTGATATTATGGGGCTTACGATGCCGGTGACAAAACATAATTATCAAGTACGAAAAGCATCGGATTTACCCCGAATTATTAAAGAAGCATTTCATATCGCTAGAACAGGAAGACCAGGCCCAGTCGTAATTGACCTTCCGAAAGATATGGTAGTAGAGAAAGGTGAGCGATGTAGTGATGTACAAATGGATTTACCAGGATACCAGCCTAATTACGAACCGAATCTACTACAAATAAACAAATTATTACAAGCGATTGCGACTTCAAAAAAACCGTTAATTTTAGCTGGAGCAGGTGTATTGCATGCGAAAGCATCGAAAGAATTAACAAGTTTTGCTCGCAAATATCATATTCCAGTTGTTCATACATTACTTGGTCTTGGTGGGTTTCCGCCAGATGATGAACTATTTCTAGGGATGGGAGGAATGCACGGTTCATACACCGCAAATATGGCATTATACGAATGTGACTTACTTATTAATATAGGAGCAAGGTTTGATGATCGTCTTACTGGAAATTTAGCTTATTTTGCTAAAGAGGCAATTGTCGCACATATAGATATTGATCCAGCGGAAATTGGGAAAAATGTGCCGACTGAAATCCCTATTGTTGCGAGTGCGAAGCAAGCATTAGAAGCTCTACTCAACTTTAAGGAAGGGGAAGTAAATCACAATGATTGGCTCTCATTATTGAATAGTAGAAAAGAAAAATACCCTCTTTCTTACAAAGAACATGCAGAGCGTATTAAACCTCAATATGCAATTGATATGCTATACGAAATTACGAAAGGAGAAGCGATTGTAACAACAGATGTTGGGCAACATCAAATGTGGGCAGCTCAATATTATCCGCTGAAAAACCCAGATAGATGGGTAACCTCTGGGGGGTTGGGAACAATGGGCTTCGGGTTTCCAGCAGCAATAGGTGCACAAATCGCAAAGCCTGAAGAACTAGTTATTGCAATTGTCGGTGATGCTGGATTTCAAATGACCTTGCAAGAACTAAGTGTATTAAAAGAGCATTCTTTACCAGTTAAAGTTTTTATTTTAAATAATGAAGCTTTAGGGATGGTAAGACAATGGCAAGAGGAATTTTATAATGGGCGATATTCGCACTCCATACTTTCATGCCAACCAGATTTTGTTGCGCTTGCCAATGCTTATGGTATAAAAGGTGTTCGTATTGAAGACCCACTTCTTGCAAAGCAACAATTACAGTATGCAATTAAGTTAAGAGAGCCTGTTTTAATTGATTGCCGCGTACTTCAATCCGAAAAGGTAATGCCGATGGTTGCCCCAGGAAAAGGCGTTCATCAAATGGAGGGAGTGGAGAAAAGGTGAAGAGAATTGTAACAGCGACAGTTCGAAATCAAAGCGGTGTGTTAAATCGAATTACAGGTGTTATGACACGTAGACATTTTAATATTGAAAGTATTTCAGTAGGTCATACGGAATCATCGGATATTTCGAGAATGACGATTGTTGTACACGTTGAAAATGAACAGCAAGTTGAGCAGTTAATTAAACAACTGCATAAGCAAATCGATGTACTGAAAGTATCAGATATTACAGAAGAAGCGATGATCGCTAGAGAACTTGCACTTATTAAAGTAGCAACGTCTGTAGCAAGAGCAGAATTATATAGTTTAATTGAACCGTTCCGAGCCGCTGTAATAGACGTTGGGAAGGATTCCATAGTGGTGCAAGTAACAGGTACCCAGGAGAAAGTAGAAGCGTTAATTGAATTACTTCGTCCATATGGTTTGAAAGAAATTGCTAGAACAGGTGTAACAGCATTTACACGTAGTATGAAAAAACAAGATAAACAAGTTATGTTAATTCAATAATTATTTAAAAAATAGGGGGAAATGAAAATGGCGAAAGTTTATTATGAAAAAGACGTAACGGTAAATGTATTAAAGGAAAAGAAAGTAGCAATCATCGGATATGGATCGCAAGGCCATGCGCATGCGCAAAACTTACGTGATAACGGATTTGATGTGGTAGTAGGACTGAGGAAAGGGAAGTCATGGGATAAGGCGAAAGAAGACGGTTTTTCTGTATATAAAGTAGCGGAAGCAGCAGAAAAAGCAGATGTAGTAATGATTCTACTACCTGATGAATTACAGCCGGAAGTATATGAAGCTGAAATTGCACCAAACTTACAAGGTGGCAATTCTCTCGTTTTCGCGCATGGATTTAATGTTCACTTTGATCAAGTAAAACCGCCAGCTAATGTAGATGTATTTCTAGTAGCACCGAAAGGTCCAGGACATCTAGTACGTCGTACGTTTGCGGAAGGGGGAGCTGTTCCTGCATTATTTGCAGTATATCAAGATGCAACAGGAGTTGCGACTGAAAAGGCACTTTCATATGCAGATGGAATTGGGGCGACGAGAGCAGGTGTATTAGAAACAACGTTTAAAGAAGAAACAGAAACAGATTTATTTGGAGAGCAAGCTGTACTTTGCGGCGGAGTGACTGCACTAGTAAAAGCTGGGTTTGAAACGTTAGTTGATGCTGGTTATCAACCGGAAGTTGCATATTTTGAATGTTTACATGAACTAAAACTAATCGTTGACCTTATGTATGAAGGCGGACTTGAAAATATGAGATATTCAGTTTCAGATACAGCGCAGTGGGGCGACTTCGTATCAGGACCACGCGTTGTAACGGAAGATACGAAGAAAGCGATGGGTGCAGTGCTAGCAGAAATTCAAGATGGTACATTTGCAAGAGGCTGGATTGCAGAGCATAAAGCAGGAAAACCAAATTTCCATGCGACAAATGAGAAAGAGAATGAACACGAAATTGAAGTAGTTGGACGTAAATTACGTGAAATGATGCCGTTTGTACAGCCGCGAGTAAAGGCAGGGATTAAATAATATGAAGCAAATTTTGTTCATGGATACGACGCTTCGTGATGGCGAACAATCACCAGGAGTTAATTTAAATGAACAAGAGAAATTACAGATTGCGAGGCAACTAGAGAGACTTGGTATTAATGTAATGGAAGCTGGATTCGCAGCAGCTTCTGAAGGTGATTTTCAATCGGTAAAACGTATCGCAAATACCATTCAAAATGCTACGGTTATGAGTTTAGCTAGAGCGAAAGAAAGTGATATTCGAAGAGCCTATGAAGCTGTGAAAGGCGCTGTCTCTCCTCGTTTACACGTATTTTTAGCTACGAGTGACATTCATATGAAATATAAGCTTTGTATGTCAAAAGAAGATGTATTAGATAGCATACATCGCTCGGTTACGCTCGGGAAATCACTATTTCCAACAGTTCAATTTTCAGCAGAAGATGCAACAAGAACATCGAGAGCATTTTTAGCTGAAGCAGTAGAAGTCGCGATTCGCGCAGGAGCGAATGTAATCAATATTCCTGATACAGTTGGATATACGAATCCAGAAGAATATTATTCTCTTTTTAAATACTTACAAGAATCCGTTCCGTCGTATGAAAAAGCAATTTTCTCTTGTCATTGTCACGATGATCTTGGGATGGCAGTAGCGAATTCGTTAGCTGCGGTTGAAGGCGGAGCGTTACAAGTAGAAGGAACGATTAATGGAATTGGAGAAAGAGCGGGGAATGCGGCGCTAGAAGAAGTCGCGGTTGCTCTCCATATTAGAAAAGATTTCTATGAAGCAGAATCCTCTATGACATTAAAAGAAATTAAAGCGACGAGTACGTTAGTAAGTCGGTTAACGGGTATGGTTGTACCGAAAAATAAGGCGATTGTTGGAGCAAATGCTTTTGCTCACGAATCAGGTATTCATCAAGACGGTGTATTAAAAGAAGTAACGACGTATGAAATTATTGAACCATCACTGATTGGAGAGTCACAAAATTTATTTGTATTAGGAAAGCATTCCGGGCGCCATGCGTTTACTGAAAAAATGAAAGAACTTGGTTATGAGTTTACAAAAGAAGAACGAGATGTGGTGTTTGAAGCATTTAAAAACTTGGCTGACCGTAAAAAAGAAATTACAGAAGAAGATTTACGTGCGCTTATGCTTGGTGAAGCAGCATTTGCGGCCCAGCAATATAGCATTACTCAATTGCAAGTACATTTCGTATCAAATAGTACACAGTGTGCAACGGTTGTACTAAAAGATGAGGAAGGAAATATGTACGAAGATGCAGCAACTGGTTCTGGAAGTATTGAAGCGATCTATAATGCAATTCAAAGAATTTTAGGATTAGAATGTGACTTAGCGGATTATCGCATACAATCTATAACGCAAGGTCAAGATGCACTTGCACATGTTCATGTTGAATTAAAAGAAGGAACTCATCAAGTATCAGGTTTTGGTGTTGCGCAAGACGTATTAGAAGCATCGGCGAGAGCGTATGTTCATGCGGCCGGAAAATTAAAATCTTTTATTACTCTTGTGAAGTAACTGTTTGATAAGTGAGGGGATCGTCCCTTACTTATCAAAATATATTTCTGAAAATTCAGATAAAAAGGAGTGTTTTAATTGGAAAAACGTATCGTTTGTTTAGCGGGTGATGGTGTTGGTCCGGAAATTATGGAAAGCGCGAAGGAAGTATTGCGTATGGTAGAGAGGCTATATGGACATCACTTTCATTTACAAGATGAGTACTTTGGCGGAGCGGCTATCGATTTAAATGGGCAACCATTACCACAGCGAACACTTGCCGCTTGTTTAGCGAGTGATGCGGTTTTACTTGGAGCGGTTGGTGGACCGCGGTGGGATGATGCGAAAGAAAGGCCAGAGAAAGGATTATTAGCTTTAAGAAAAGGACTTGGTGTATTTGCGAATGTTCGTCCTGTAACAGTAGAAAGCGCAACTGCACATTTATCGCCATTAAAAAACGCAGATGAAATTGACTTCGTTGTCGTTCGTGAACTAACAGGCGGTATTTATTTCTCTTATCCGAAAGAAAGAACGGAAGAATCGGCAACTGATACACTTACGTACCATCGTCATGAAATTGAACGTATCGTGTCGTATGCTTTTCAATTAGCGAGTAAGAGAGAGAAAAAAGTAACCTCTATTGATAAAGCGAATGTTTTAGAATCTAGTAAATTGTGGAGAGCTGTTACGGAAGAAGTAGCTCTTCGTTATCCTAATGTTGAATTAGAGCACATTTTAGTAGATGCAGCTGCTATGGAGTTAATTCGAAACCCAAGGAGATTTGACGTTATCGTAACAGAAAATTTATTTGGTGATATTTTGAGCGACGAGGCTTCTGTATTAGCAGGGTCATTAGGAATGCTTCCATCAGCGAGCCATGCGGAAAACGGGCCGTCTTTATATGAGCCTATTCACGGATCAGCGCCAGATATTGCAGGTAAAAATAAAGCGAATCCAATTGCGATGATGCGTTCAGTAGCGATGATGCTTGGGCAATCATTTGGATTAACGAGAGAAGGGTATGCGATTGAAGAGGCAATTTCTGCAGTTCTTCAATCTGGGAAATGTACAGCTGATATTGGGGGGAATGAGACGACAACTTCATTTACGAGGGCAGTTATTCAAGAAATGGAAGAGCAGGCACTAGTAGGGAGAGGAAGATAATGGGGAAAAGGTTACTAGATAAGCTTTGGGAAAGACATGTAGTTGTAACGAATGAAAATGGATTGGATTTATTATATATCGATCTTCATCTCGTTCATGAAGTAACGTCACCGCAAGCCTTTGAAGGCTTGCGGCTTGCAAATCGAACTGTTCGGAGACCGGAATTAACGTTTGCAACGATGGATCATAATATTCCAACGAAAGATGTTTGGAATATTACCGATCGCATTGCGAAGCAGCAATTGGATACACTTCGTGACAATTGTAAACAATTTAAGGTGCGATTAGCCGATATTGGTGATGAAGAGCAAGGAATCGTTCACGTTATAGGACCAGAACTTGGGCTCACACAACCGGGGAAAACGATTGTATGCGGTGATAGCCATACAGCAACCCACGGTGCTTTCGGTGCTTTAGCGTTTGGTATTGGTACGAGTGAAGTAGAACATGTATTAGCAACTCAAACGCTGTGGCAACGAAAACCGAAAGCGATGGGGATTGAATTAAAAGGAAAGTTACCGAAAGGCGTTTATGCAAAGGATATTATTTTGCATCTTCTCTCAAAGTACGGTGTAGCGGTTGGAACGGGGCATGTAATGGAATTCTACGGAGAGACGATTCGTGATATGGGTATGGAAGAGAGAATGACACTTTGCAATATGGCAATTGAAGGGGGAGCGAAAGCTGGCATCATTGCACCAGATGAGAAAACATTTTCTTATGTAAAAGGGCGTGAATATGCACCGAAAGACTATGAAACGTTTACGGGAAAATGGTCGGAGCTTTATACAGATTCAGATGCAATTTATGATTTACATATTTCAGTAGATGTTACGGATTTAGCACCGTATGTCACTTGGGGAACAAATCCTAGTATGGGTGTTCCTATTGATGAAAAATTACCAGAGAAGCATAACGAAAATGATGAAAGAGCATTTTCATATATGGGATTGAGCCCTGGGCAAAGTACGTTTGAAATTCCTGTTAAGCATGTCTTCATTGGTTCTTGTACAAATTCACGTTTATCTGACTTAGAAATTGCTGCATCTGTTGTAAAAGGGAAAAAGGTAAAAGAAGGTGTGCGAGCACTCGTTGTACCAGGATCAAAAAGTGTGAGAGAGCGGGCGATGCAAAAAGGCTTACATCGCATATTTGAAGAAGCGGGATTTGAATGGAGAGAGCCTGGATGTTCAATGTGTCTTGGGATGAATCCAGATCAAGTACCTGAAGGAGAACATTGTGCTTCTACTTCAAATCGTAATTTTGAAGGAAGGCAAGGGAAAGGAGCACGAACACATTTAGTAAGTCCAGCTATGGCTGCAGCAGCTGCGTTATATGGTCATTTTGTTGATATTAGAAAGGAGAGTTACGATGGAACCATTTCATATTCATAAAGGTACTGCCGCAGTACTTATGAATGATAACATTGATACAGATCAAATTATTCCGAAGCAATATTTGAAGAGAATTGAAAGGACGGGATTTGGAAAATATTTATTTGATGAGTGGCGTTACGATAATGAGCGCCATGAAAATCCTAATTTCTCCCTTAATGCACAAGAACGAAAAGGAGCAAGTATATTAATTACAGGTGATAATTTTGGATGTGGTTCTTCAAGAGAACATGCTCCGTGGGCGCTTGCGGATTATGGTTTCCGCGTTATTATCGCCGGAGGATTTGCAGATATTTTTTATATGAATTGTATGAAGAATGGTATGTTACCGATTGTAATGGATAAAGAGATGCGTGAACAACTTGCCCAAACGAATGCAAGAGATCAAATGGAAGTTGATTTAGAGAATGAAGTAATTATTACGAATACGCACAGGTTTCATTTTACAATCGAGAAAATGTGGAAAGAAAAATTATTAAATGGTCTAGATGAAATCAGCATTACAATGCAATATGAACAAGAAATTGAAGAGTATGAAAGAAAAGTAGCTTCACATTAACTAAAAATAGAATATTCGAAATGTATTTACATTCAGAATTAACTGTTATATAATATGTAAAAAATCAGAGGAGAAAGGGAGTAAGTATTATGAATATCGTACAATCTATTAAAATGCTTACAAAACTACATCATCATACATGAAACCCTTGAACCTAACGTGAAAACGTGTAGGCACAAGGGTTATTCCCGTTGTACCTACACTCTACTAAAGAGCCTTGTAGGTATTTTGTCTACAAGGCTCTTTTTATTTTCGGTTTGGGTGGATGGAATGGGCATAAATTAAAGAGGGAAGGGTGTGTGAATTCAGATGACAAAGTGGAAACGGGCAAATCCGAATGGAACGAGAGATTACTTATTCGAAGAATGTACGTTAATTGAAGAAGTGGAACAAAAATTAAGACGGACCTTTTTAGAGAGAGGTTATGAAGAAATAAGGACACCTACAATTGAATTTTATGATGTTTTTGCATTTCAAAACAGGCCGATAGATGAAGAAAAGATGTATAAATTTTTCGATGAAAAAGGACGGATTATCGTTTTACGCCCAGATATGACAATTCCTTTAGCAAGAGTAATTGGAACACAGAGAGGAGATATTCCTCTTAAAGTAACTTATAGCGGGAATGTATTTCGGGCGAATGAGTCCCTTACTGGGAAATATAATGAAATAGTGCAAAGTGGTATTGAAATTATCGGGATTGAAAATGTAAGGGCTGAAATTGAATGTGTGATAAGCGTAATTCAAGCACTTCAAAAATTAAAGGTGCAATCTTTCACAATTGAGATTGGGCAAGTGCAGTTATATAAATGTATCGTAAAAAAGCTCCCCATTAATGATGAAGAAGAGAAGTTACTTAGAACGTATATTGAAAGTAAAAATTATGCCGCACTCTCACACTTTATAGAAGAAAAGAAATTAAATCGGTGTGATGAAACAGTAAGGTTACTTGAGAAACTACCAAGGTTATTCGGGAGTTTAGATGTTGTTGAGGAAGCAGAAAAACTCGCCTCAAGTAATGAAATGAAAATGGCCATTGCGAGAGTGAAAGAAATATATGAAACAATTGAACAGTTAGGATATGGCTCTTACATATCAATTGATTTAGGTATGGTTCAACATTTGGATTATTATACGGGTGTTATTTTCAAAGGGTATATATATGAAATTGGAGAAGAGATTGTTAGTGGCGGAAGATATGATGAGTTAATTGGAAATTTTGGAGAGATGATGCCAGCGGTTGGGCTCGCGGTGCAAGTAAATCAAATAGTTAAGGCACTTCAAGAGCAGCAAGAACCATATAAACGAAAGAGAATAGATATTATGATTCATTATGAGTTAAATAGATTAGCAGAAGCGGAAAGGTTACGAAATTTACTTCAAAAGGACGGGAAGAATGCCCAGTTATCTTTATTCTCTAATTTAAACGATACTTTTCAATTTGCAAACAAGAATAAAATAATGACAGTCGTTGAGGCGAAGAGTGAGTCACTAGTGGAATATGTATGGAGAGAGAAATGGATCATCCAGAAAGAAGGGGAGGCTTCATGCGTAACATTCAAATTGCGTTAACGAAAGGAAGATTAGAAAAGCATGTTATTCCACTGTTTGAAAAAATTGGAATTGATTGTTCAGAGCTCAAAGATAAAGGAAGAAAACTTGTGTTTAAAAGTAAAAACACAAACATTTCATTTATTTTAGTGAAAGCGGTAGATGTTGCTACTTATGTAGAACATGGCGTAGCTGATATTGGAGTCGTTGGAAAAGATATATTAATGGAATTTGAGAAAGATATATATGAGATGGTCGATTTAGGAGTGGGCGTGTGTAAATTTTGTGTCGCTTCTATTCCTACGTATAATCCGAAGAGTTATCGAAAAAAACGAATTGCTACGAAATATCCGCACATTACTTCTACATATTTTCATGATAAAGGGGAGGATGTAGAAATTATTAAAATAGAAGGATCTGTAGAGATTGCTCCACTTCTAGGTTTGGCAGATGCCATTGTTGATATTGTTGAAACAGGAAAAACATTACAAGAAAACGGGTTAATTGTATTTGAGGAAATGTGCTCTATATCAGCTCGAATGATTGTGAATAAGGCTGCATTGAAAACTAAAAAAGACGAAATATTCTGTATTATAAATATGATGGAACAAGAAATTTTGTCAGGGAAATAGGGGGACTTTAAATGGAGATAGTTTTTGAAGATTTCCAAGAGGCTTTATCGAAAATAAAATCGCTACGAGAAAGCGCTAATATAATAGAAGAAACTGTTCAAAGAAGTGTAAGTGAAATTGTTCAAAACGTAAGGAAGAGTAAAGATGAGGCTTTATCGTTCTATACAAAAAAGTTTGATGGTGTAGAGACAAAAGATTTTCGTGTAAGTGAGGAAGAAATAAAACAAGCAAGTAAGTTTGTAGAACAAGCTTTTTTAGAAGCGTTAAAAGAGGCGAAGAAAAATATTATCTCGTATCACGAAAAGCAAAAAAGACAATCTATGTTTGATTGCGTGAGTGAAGGGGTAATTAGAGGGCAGCTTATTCGTCCGTTAGAAAATGTAGGTGTATATGTGCCGGGCGGGACTGCTTCGTATCCTTCATCAGTATTAATGAATGTATTGCCAGCAAAACTCGCAGGAGTGAAAAAAATTGTAATGGTAACACCGCCGAAGCAAGGAGGAATTGATCCGCATATTTTAGCTGCTGCAAGTCTTGCAGGTGTAGATGAAATATATATGGCCGGTGGTGCTCAAGTAATTGCTGCTCTAGCATATGGAACGGAATCGATTCCTAAAGTAGATAAAATAGTTGGGCCAGGGAATTTATATGTCGCGCTAGCGAAGAGAGAAGTATATGGGATAGTCAATATCGATATGATTGCTGGACCATCAGAAATTGTAGTTATCGCAGATGAAACAGGAAATGCCGAATATATTGCTGCTGATTTATTATCACAGGCAGAACATGACGAGAGGGCAACAGCTATTTGTATTACAACAAATATAAAGCTTGCTAAAGAAGTAGAAAGAGAAATAGAAAGACAGCTAGAGACGTTGCCTAGAAGTGAAATCGCTCGTGAATCCATAAAAAGAAATGGAGCAATTTTTATTGTCCCTTCTTTAGAAGAGGCGTTTCATTTATCAAATGAAATCGCTCCAGAACATTTAGAGTTACACATAAAAGAGCCAATGAATGCTCTAGCTTATGTAAAGCATGCTGGATCAATTTTTCTTGGTCCATATGCACCTGAACCGCTCGGAGATTATTTGGCGGGGCCGAATCACGTATTACCGACAAGTGGAACGGCAAGATTTTTTTCTCCGTTATCCGTCGATGATTTCGTAAAAAAATCAAGCTTCGTTTCGTATACGGAAGAAGCGTTAAGAAGTGTACAGCATCATATTGTAGAACTTGCAAATAAAGAAGGTTTACATGCACACGCAAGAGCAATCCAAATTAGGTTTAAGGAGGAAGAATAATGCGCGAGTCTAGTCAAGTACGTGAGACGACGGAAACAAAAATTAAATTAAGTTTGCAACTTGATGAAAGTACGAATGTTTCTGTGCAAACAGGAGTTGGATTTTTTGATCATATGCTAACTTTATTTGCTAGACACGGAAGATTTGGTTTGCAAATTGAAGCTGAAGGTGATGTATTCGTTGATGCTCATCATACGGTTGAAGATGTTGGAATTGTACTCGGAACTTGCTTGAAAGAATCATTGCAAAATAAAGAAGGGATTAACCGTTACGGCTCAGCGTATGTACCGATGGATGAATCTTTAGGATTTGTCGCGATTGATATAAGCGGGCGCTCATATATTGTATTTCAAGGTGAATTAACAAATCCGAAGCTAGGGGATTTTGACACAGAATTAACGGAAGAATTTTTTAGAGCAGTGGCTCATGCTGCAAATATTACGTTACATGCTCGCATTTTATACGGAAGCAATACACATCACAAAATTGAAGCTTTATTTAAAGCGTTCGGTCGAGCGCTTAGAGAGGCAGTCGATAAAAATGCCAATATTAATGGTGTAAATTCAACGAAAGGGATGTTGTAATTGATTGCAATTATAGATTATGGAATGGGAAATATTCGTAGTGTGGAACAAGCATTAAAATATATTGGAACAGAGTACATCATAACGGATGATAAAAAAGAAATATTGAGAAGTGATGGAGTTATTTTACCAGGAGTAGGCACATTTCCGAAAGCGATGGGCGTTTTAGAAGAAAAAGATTTAGTATGTGTGCTAAAAGAAGTTGGGAGCTTAGGAAAACCGCTTCTGGGTATTTGCTTAGGAATGCAGCTTTTATTTGAAAAAAGTGAGGAACTACAAAATTGTAACGGATTAAATTTATTGCCAGGTGTTATTCGAAAGTTAAAAGTTCCTTATAAAATTCCACATATGGGGTGGAATGAATTAAAAAAAGAAGGAGAAATATCGCTTTGGAATGGAGTAGAGGACGGTTCTTTCGTATATTATGTCCACTCTTATTATGCAGATTGTCCGAATGAAATTGTGTATGGGGCAAGTGAATATGGAGTGAAAGTACCTGGTTTTGTAGCAAAAGGAAATATATTTGGCGCACAGTTTCATCCTGAAAAAAGTGGGGAAATTGGGATGCGAATGTTAAAAAATTTCAAAGGGGTGGTAGAAGCATGGAAATCTTCCCAGCTATCGATTTAAAAGAAGGACGATGCGTCAGGCTTTATCAAGGAGAGTTTAGTAAAGAAACGGTGATGAATGAAGATCCAGTCGCACAAGCAATCATATTTGAAAAACTTGGAGCGAAAATACTACACGTTGTTGATTTAGATGGAGCAATTGTTGGGGAGTCAGTAAATTTACCTGTCATTGAAAAAATTTGCAAGGCGGTACGTATTCCGGTGCAAATTGGAGGAGGAGTTCGGTCACTCGCGGCAGTGGAGAAGTTGTTGTCAGTAGGTGTAGAAAAAGTGATATTAGGAACGGCTGCTCTTTACGATAAATCATTTTTAGAAGAAGCGGTTCGTCTATATAAGGAGCAAATCATAGTTGGAATTGATGCGAAAAATGGTTTCGTAGCAACGAGGGGCTGGTTAGATGTGTCTGAAATTTCGTACATCGATTTAGCGAAGCAAATGGAAAGTGTAGGTGTTCAAACGATTGTGTTTACGGACATTTCAAAAGATGGGACACTTGCAGGACCAAATTTTGAGCAATTAGAGTTACTGCAAAAAAGCGTGGGTATTCGTGTGATTGCATCTGGAGGTGTCGCATCTATTCAAGATGTGAAAAGATTAAATGATATGAACATATATGGCGTCATTATTGGGAAGGCACTTTACGAGAAAACGATTGATTTAGAAAAAGTGTTACAGGTAACAAAACTATGTTAGCAAAACGAATTATTCCATGTCTAGATGTGAAAGAAGGGCGGGTAGTAAAGGGTGTGAATTTTATAGGGTTACAAGACGTCGGTAATCCTGTTGAAATAGCCGCATTATATAATGATGCGGGAGCAGATGAAATCGTATTTTTAGACATCACTGCGACGCATGAAGGGCGAAAAACGATTATAGATGTTGTAGAACAAACAGCCTCAAAGGTGTTTATTCCTCTTACAGTTGGCGGGGGGATTTCAAGTGTTAAAGATATGTACAATTTACTAAGAGCTGGAGCAGATAAAGTTTCAATAAACTCAGCGGCAGTGAGAAATCCGAAGTTAATCCAGGAAGGTGCGGAACATTTTGGCTCACAATGTATTGTCGTAGCAATTGATGCTAGAAAAGTAGAGGAAGATAAATGGAATGTATACGTGAACGGCGGAAGAGTCGATACAGGGATGGATGCAATCGAATGGGCGAAGCGCGTTGTTAAGCTCGGGGCAGGAGAAATTTTGTTGACGAGTATGGATGCAGATGGAACGAAAAACGGATATGATCTTCGTTTAACAGGAGCAATTTCAAACAGCGTTTCTGTTCCAGTAATCGCATCAGGTGGATGTGGTCATGTAGATCACATTATAGAAGTATTTCAAAAGACAACAGTTGATGCAGCATTAGCGGCATCAATCTTTCATTATGGTGAAGCGACTGTACAAGATGTAAAGAGAAAATTAAGAGAAGCAAACGTTGAGGTGCGGTTATGAAACCTAATTTTGCAAAAGGATTGATACCAGCTGTTGTTATCGAGGAAGATACGAAAGAAGTTTTAATGTTAGCTTATATGAATGAAGAAGCGTATGACAAGACGCTGGAAACGAAAAGAACATGGTTTTATTCCCGTTCGAGACAATCGTTATGGAATAAAGGAGGTACATCGGGAAATGTCCAATATGTGCAATCACTTTATTTAGACTGTGATCAAGATGCAATCGTTGTTGTCGTAAAGCAAGTAGGGCCTGCTTGCCATACGGGAGAAAAAACGTGTTTTCACTACAAAATTATATAGGGGGATACATATGGAAGATATCCTTAAGTTATTATTTGAAACAATTGAAGAACGAAAGAAAAATCCACTCTCTGAATCATATACGAATTATTTATTTTCAAAAGGTGAAGATAAAATTTTAAAGAAAATTGGTGAGGAGTGCACCGAAGTAATTATTGCGTCTAAAAATAATGATAAAGAAGAAATAGTAAAAGAAATGGTTGATGTGTTCTATCACTGTTTTGTTCTATTAGCCGAAAAAAATATTCCATTAGAAGATGTCATGCAAGAAGTGAAAGAAAGAAATGGAAAGCTTTCGCGAGTAGGGGACAGAAGAGAAATAGATACATTATAAGGGGGAATATGGATGAAAGTGGACTATCACATTCATTTAGAAGAAGGACCATATTCAATAGGGTGGCTAGCTAAAATAAATGATGCGCTACAATATTTTGAACCGCTTAAAGAAGAAAAACATTCTATGGAATGGCTTATGAAAACACAAGAACGCCTGCAAAGACGTGTGAAGGAAGGTCCATTTACAGCGAAATGGATTGATTTATATTTAGAAGAAGCTGTGCGAAAAGGTATAAAAGAAGTTGGTATTGTCGATCATTTATATCGTTTTCATGAAGCGAAAGGATATTATGAAAAGTATGTAGATATTAGTGATTCTAGGCTTGGTCGCCTGCAAAAAGAATGGTTAGATCAAGTAAGAGTAACGTCTATTTATGATTTTACAAAGGCGATTGAAGAGGCAAAAGAGCGATGGAGTAAACGAGGGATAACGCTCAAACTTGGAATTGAAGCGGATTATTTTATCGGGGGTGAACAAGAGTTAAAAGGTTTACTAGCATTAGGAGACTTTGATTATGTAATCGGTTCGGTCCATTTTATAGATGGATGGGGATTTGATAATCCAGATACGAAAGAGTATTTTGGTACGCATGAGTTACATACTTTATATCACACGTTTTTCGCTACAGTTGAAAGTGCTGTTCGTTCCGAGCTTTTTGATATTATAGCTCACCTCGATAACATAAAAGTATTTAATTACCGGTTAGATGAGAATGAACAGCTTTCTTATTATAAGGAAATTGCTCGTGCGTTAGTGGAAACAAATACAGCAACAGAAATAAATGCGGGATTGTACTATCGATATCCTGTGCGCGAAATGTGCCCAAGTCCGCTTTATTTACAAGTATTAGCTAAGCATGGAGTTCCGATTACTCTATCCTCAGATGCCCATTATCCGAATGATTTAGGAAAGTATGTGGAAGAGAATATAAAGACATTACGCAATCATGATATTTCTCACATAGCTACATTTACGAAACGAGTAAGAACGATGAGATTGCTTGAAGAAGAAGTAATAATTTCAAAATGAAACACGATTTTTTGATGAAAATCACCCTTTTTGTTCAAAATAAGAAAGAATGAAAAGGAGGATGAAAAATGGTGAAACAACAAAATAAACAAAACGTACAAGCGGCAGATCAAGCCTATACTTCTGAAACAAATAATACTGCTAACTCAGTTATTGAGGAACAAATTAGCGATACAGTTGCAGAAGGAACAATCGATGCGAAGCTTGGGAAAGAATCGCAAGAAAAAGCGTAAAAAGAGGGGAGAGTTGCATCTCCTCTTTTTTTATGGAAAAGTGTCGATTTTCAAAACTATAATCAAATTCCTTGGTTTTTATATGTAGATTTCTTACAATGAAATATAAGAGATATCATATTTTGTATAGAAGAGGTGTTAGTAGTGGCGAAAATATTAGTAGCAGGGAAAATTCCAGAAATCGGATTAAAATTATTGAAAAATCATGATGTAGAAATGTACAATAAAGAAGAATTAATTAGTGTAGAAGAGTTAGCAGAACGTGTAAAAGATAAAGATGCACTTTTAAGCTTACTTTCTACGAAGGTATCGAAAGAGGTTATTGACGCAGCACCAAACTTGAAAATTATCGCAAATTATGGTGCTGGTTACGATAATATTGATTACACATATGCAGGAGAAAAGGGTATTGCTGTTACAAATACACCGAAAGTATCAACTGAAGCGACAGCAGAATTAACATTTGCACTTCTTTTAGCAGCTGCACGTAGAATTCCTGAAGGTGATACGTTATGTCGTACAACTGGATTTAACGGATGGGCACCGTTATTCTTCTTGGGCCGCGAAGTACACGGTAAGACAATCGGAATTATTGGCCTTGGAGAAATCGGGAAGGCAGTTGCAAAGCGTGCGAGAGCATTTGGAATGAATGTTTTATATACAGGACCAAATCGAAAGCCTGAAGCTGAAAGTGAACTGGAAGCGACATACGTAACGTTGGAAGAATTATTACAAACAGCGGACTTTATTACAATTAACTGTGCTTATAATCCGAAATTACATCATATGATTGATGAAGAACAGTTTAAAATGATGAAGAAAACAGCATATATTATAAATGCTTCACGTGGACCAATTATGAATGAATCAGCACTTGCTCATGCACTAAAAACGAATGAAATTGAAGGTGCAGCTCTTGACGTATTTGAATTTGAACCGAAAATTACAGAAGAGCTAAAAGGATTAAAGAATGTAGTACTTGCTCCTCACGTAGGAAATGCAACATTCGAAACACGTGATGCAATGGCTGAAATGGCAGTAAGAAATATTTTAGCTGTATTAAATGGTGAAGAACCTGTAACACCTGTAAATCAAAAGGTATTAGTTACAAAATAAAAAAGAAACCTTCCGAAATACGGAAGGTTTTTTTATTTTTCTTTATTCGCTTTTTTAGAAGGTCTTTGTCTAATAAATTGAGATAACATATACAAAATGTATAGTGGAATGGCAATGAATAAGAAAACAGAAATGTTGCCAAAACTTGTTTGGTACATTGTGATAATAATTCCAACTAAAAATAGTGTAATAATTATGCTATATCGTGGAATTGGTACATCTTTTAAACTTGGGATACGAACACGGCTCACCATTAAAAATGCGAACGTTACAAATACGGTAATGAGAACAATTTTTGGAATGGTATGTGAAAATAATGTTAAGAAAGCAACAAGCCCTCCTGCTGCAGTAATCGGAACTCCAGTGAAATATTTCATAGAAGTAGAAGATGGTGTTACATTAAATCGTGCTAAGCGATATGCTCCGAACAGAGGGAATAATCCCGCTATGTATAGTCCAATGATTCCATAGTTGGAAAAAGATGTGTAATACATTAAAACAGCAGGTGCTGCGCCAAATGTTACAACATCCGCGAGTGAATCAAGCTCTTTTCCCATTTGTGAATCAACGCGTAATAAACGAGCGACACGACCATCAAGACTATCTAACATCATCCCGATCAGTACTAAAATAGCAGCTGATTTATAATATCCTAAAGATGCATAGCCGATTGACAAAAATCCGCTATATAAATTCCCGAGCGTAAATAAGTTTGGAATAGCTGCTCTATACAAAATCTGATCCCTTGCTTTCTGTTATAAATTCTTAATTAGTGTATGAAAGTTTACTTATTTTATCATACCATAAATTTCTTTCTCATACGAAAAAAATTCCCAATTTGTGAAAGATTGTATAGAAGAGAAATTTGAAAAATAAGTAAAAAAAGGAAGCAACTTTTGTAAAGTTGCTTCCTACACTATTCAAATTTCGTTGTCATCGTTCCGGTTTTATATCGATTGTTAGGATCAAATCTTAATAAATCTCCATAAATGAGTTTGTCGGATAATTTTAATTCTGTTTTTGCTTTTTCAATATAAGGCTGACATAGTGTTAAATCAGCTTCTTCACCTGTGCTTCTTTTATAGCACATATTTTTTGTATAAACATAATCTTCCGAAACAAAACTGCCGTCCCGCATTACCATAAGAGGGTCTTTTTCTTTCGTAAATAAGTCTGTTCCAAATTCTACGGATTGATTTGTTTTAATACCAAGTAAATGAAGTAACGTTGGTTTAATATCAATTTGACCAGATACTTTAGAGATGACTTTTCCTTCTTGGCCAGGCACATGAATAATGAGAGGGACGCGTTGTAATTGCATAGAATCAAACGGTGTAATAGCGTCTTTCCCAAGGAACTGAGCCATAGCTGCATTATGGTTTTCAGAAATGCCGTAATGATCACCATAAATGACAATAACGGAATTATCATATAGTCCTTCGTCTTTCAATTGTTTAATAAATAATTTAAGAGCTTCATCCGTGTAACGAACGGTTGGGAAGTAGCGATTTAAAACACCACTTTCGGAATTAAATTCATCAACATATTGATCTTCTGGATTTAGAAGAAATGGAAAATGGTTTGTTAACGTAATAAATTTTGTATAGAACGGTTGTGGTAAAGATTTTAACTTTGGAATAGATTGCTCAAAGAACTCTTTATCTTTTAATCCCCAACCGACAGACATTTGTTCCGTTCCTACGTAATCATTTAAATTAAAGTAACGATCATATCCAAGCGCAGGATACATTACGTCACGATTCCAAAACGTTTTATCGTTTGAATGGAAGACAGCAGAAGAATATCCGTATTTCTTTAATTGTTCTGGTGTGGCAGTGTATTCATTTGTTGCATGAGTAAAGAATACAGAACCACGGTCTAACGGATAAAGGGAATTTTCAACGATAAATTCAGCATCAGAAGTTTTACCTTGTCCCGTTTGATGATAGAAGTTATCGAAATAAAAACTATCTTTAATAAACTCATTTAAAAATGGAGTAATCTCTTTTCCATTTATTTTTTTATTAATAACAAAACTTTGTGTAGATTCCATTGAAATTAAAATTACATTTTTACCCTTTGCAGCTCCAAATAGGTTTTTATCAACTTGTTTATCTTTTGAGTCTGTATAGTTTTTAATTTCAGAGAACCCGTCTCCACTTGCAAATACACGCTCAGCTGAAGACTTAGATTGAAGTGTAATATCAAATAGATGATATGTGTATAACCCTAAATTTTTCACGACAGTTTGACGATCAAATGAGCGTGAGAACATTTGTGGTTTATATATAACTGAAACAACAATTTGTAGTGCTAATAATACTGTTACACCGCTAAAGAAAGTTCGCTTCTCAGAGCGAGAAAGGGGTGTTTTATCACCAAATGATGGGAATTTACGCGAAATAAACATTAAAATAATTGCGTCTGCAAATAAAAGTAATGTTTTATACGTAAAGAGTTCTTTTATACTCGTCCCTAAGTCAGCCATATTATTTGTTTGGAATAAAACAGGGAAAGTAACAAAATCGTTATAGAACCCGTAAAACATTGCATTTCCAAATAAAATAAATGACAGTATAAAACTAATTACAATAATAATTCGGTTTCGGTACTTAGATGCAAGTAAAGCGAAACCAAAAAATAAAAGTAACGAAGCTAGTGGGTTAATAAAAAGCATAAACTCTTCAAAGAAGTTATCAATTCTAATATCAAATGCTAGCTTGTACACAATATATGTTTTTATCCATAATAAAACGACTGCAACTAGTGCAAATCGCAGTTTTGGAAACAGATTTTGTAGCATAATATACTCCTCTCCTAAAAGCATGACGGTTCTTGTGAGCCGGTTTGATTAGCGCCTCATTTTATATATACGAACAGTCCTTTGTTATTATGTTTATTATACTATGAGTATCATTATACGAAAATAAAAGAGAGTTGTGGGCTTTTTTATAATAATTGAGTAGAAAAAGGGCAGTGGGAGACAATAAAACGGAGTTTCTATGTATGATAATTATCGTGCGCAAAAAGAATCGAGTAATAAAACGGAGGTTATAATGCGAAAATTATTATATTTTATAGTATGCAGTAGTGTTATACTTTTTGCTTCACCGAGTGTGTCGGTAGCACAATATGATGCACCCCTTATGGAAGATGCCCTTTATTCTGTTTTATTTCCAAAAATAAATAAGGCAATTGAAAAACAATATGGGAGCTTGAAGCCTTATCAATGTCCTAAAATTATTAGTTTAAAAAAAGTGTATAGTGGTACATATTTATTTCAAGCGAGTATTGAAGTAACGAAGTATGAACAGGTTGGTGGGAAAATTGTTCCACCATTTGAGAAGGTAACGATTACATTTAATAACGAAGAGGGCGAATGGGAAGTGACAAAGGTTTCAGTAAAGCGCTTACCAAATGATACAAAATTAAACTGTAAAAAAACAATATAAAAAATTGTTTGACAAATAAAATGGTCCTTTGGTATTGTTAATAGCAACAATTAGATGTTTGAAAATTAAATAGACTTACCTCATCTACTCTCAAAGGTAGAGGCCGCGATAGGAAAGAGTAAGCTATGGGAGATTTAATGGAATCTGTGATCATAGGTTGAAAGGGACTATTGCCGAAATATAAGAATAACCATCTTATTCATATATTGGGACTGCATTGAATAAATGTAGTACTGTCATAAGATTTATTTTATGAAGAGCTATTTGGAGATGTTGATGCGGTTTCTTATTTTGAGGAGATAACAACTCGTTTATTTTTTCAATATATATTTTTCCTAATAAGAAACGCGTGTGAACATTGTTCCGCGCGTTTTTTGTCTATCTAAAAGCGTGCTGCAATGAATAGAAGATTGGGGTTATGAGTTTTAGAGGAAATAAGGGAGGAATTCAAATGTATTTACACGGCACAAGCCGAATCAATGGGCAAGGACACTTAGAAATTGGTGGGTGCGATACGACGCAGCTAGCAAAACAATACGGAACACCACTTTATGTATACGATGAAGAGTCTATTCGAGGAAAGTGCCGCGCGTTTCATCGTGCTTTTAAAGAAAGTGGCTTCTCTTATCAAGTAGCATATGCAAGCAAGGCGTTCTTGTGCATGGAGATGTGCCGAGTAGCTCGTGAAGAGAATATGTCTTTAGATGTTGTTTCTGGAGGAGAATTATATACTGCGCTCCAAGCTGGTTTTCCGGCATCGCGTATTCATTTTCACGGAAATAATAAAACAGAAGAAGAAATGATTATGGCTCTTCAGGCGAATATCGGTTGTTTTGTAGTAGATAATTTCTTAGAATTAGAAATTTTACATGATTTAGCAATGCAACATGGGAAATTTGTGAACATATTAATCCGTGTAACGCCTGGAGTAGAGGCACATACACACGAATATATAACAACAGGTCAAGAGGATTCGAAATTTGGATTTGGTGTTTCAAATGGTCAAGCGATGCAAGCAATTGAGCTTGCCTTGCAAAAATCAAATTATAATGTGCTAGGAATTCACTCGCACATCGGATCACAAATATTTGAAACGGCTGGATTTGTTCGAGCAATTGAAGTACTCCGCCAATTTTTAGAAGAAGTGAGAGAGCGAACACATTATGTGATGAAAGTATTAAATGTGGGCGGAGGTTTCGGTATACGTTATACGGATTCAGATACACCGTTAACACTTGAAACGTATGTGCACGCTGTAACACGTACGATAAGAGAACAATTTACATTATGTGAATATCCGCTTCCAGAAATATGGATTGAACCAGGTCGTAGTATTGTAGGTGATGCTGGAACAACACTTTATACAGTCGGAGCGGTGAAAGAGATTCCTGGCATTCGGAAATATGTTTCAGTCGATGGTGGAATGACAGATAATTTAAGACCAGCTCTATACGGAGCCCGTTATGAGGCGATGTTGGCGAATCGAGGGAATGATGAGAATGAGGAACTCGTTTCGATTGCTGGGAAATGCTGTGAAAGTGGAGATATGCTGATTTGGGATATTAACTTACCGCAAGTTGCTTCTTCTGATTTACTAGCAATTTCTTGTACGGGGGCATATGGGTACTCGATGGCGAATAATTATAATCGTATTCGTAGACCAGCTGTCGTCTTTGCAAAAAGCGGGACGTCACAAATTGTCGTAGAACGTGAAACATATGAAAATATCATTGGGAACGATCGCATACGTATTAAAGAGCTGGTGTGAATGAGAAAGAAGGAGTTGTCTAGTAAAGGCAACTCCTTTTAAAAAAAGAAAAATAATTAAATGTATCGGAAAACTAGGATTGAAAAAAATCAGAATTGTGATAAAATACAAATACAAAGCTTATCAAGAGAAGCTGAGGGAACTGGCCCTACGAAGCTCTGCAACCTGCTTATAGAAAGCAAGGTGCTAAATCCAGCAAAATGGAATCCATTTTGAAAGATAAGGTAAAATATATTACCGAACAGTCTTTTCGAAATGGGAAAGATTTTTTTTATGAATAAAAAGGGGGGCTGTTTGCGTGAGCGTACGGGAGCATTTTGATGAAGTATCTGAGAAAATTCAAGCGATGCTTGCTGATATGAAATATGGTTCCATTACAATTGTTGTGCAAGATGGAAAAGTGATTCAATTAGAAAAAAGTGAAAAGGTTCGTTTAAAGTAAAAAGCGCTGACTAGAAAAACTAGAGGCGGTTTTAATCTATTTTTAATAGGTTAAAGCCGTCTTTTTGCTTTTACAGGGGGAAAAAACATGTTGACGTACGAAACGTGGAAAGAAAATAGTGTTTCATTTTCTGAAGAAGATGAAACGAAAGGCGCGCTATCAGTATTAAGTTGGGCTTATAACGAATATAAAGATGAAATTGTATATGCATGTAGCTTTGGGGTGGAGGGAATGGTTTTATTGCATCTTATAAACCAAGTAAATCCATCTGCTAAAGTTGTATTTTTGGATACAAATGTTCATTTTCAAGAAACGTACGAATTAATTAAGAAGGTACGCGAGAGATTTCCTTCATTAAATATTATAGAAAAACAGCCAGAACTTACACTCGATGAACAAGCGAAGCTTCATGGAGAGAAGTTATGGGAAAGTAATCCGAATCTTTGCTGTAGTATTAGAAAAATTTTACCGTTAGAAAAATCATTAGCAGCGGAAAAAGCGTGGATATCAGGCTTAAGAAGGGAACAATCAGAAACGCGTAAGCATACACAGTTTATAAATCAAGATCGTCGTTTTCAATCTATTAAAGTTTGTCCGCTCATTTATTGGACTTGGAAAGAAGTTTGGCGATATGTATATAAACATAGTTTGCCGTATAACCCATTGCATGATGTTGGCTATCCGAGTATTGGGTGTGAGAAATGTACATTACCTGTAGGTGATGGTGGCAACTCAAGAGATGGAAGATGGGCTGGGAAAATGAAGACGGAATGTGGCCTTCACTTTCAATGAGATAGATTTTGAAATAAAGCTAAGAAGGGATATAAGAAGATGAGTACAACAAATGAATTAGTAAACCGCATTGATGAAAAATATGAAATATCGAACATTGTAAAGGAAATCGAGATAGACAAAATTGCACTTAGTGATTTAGAACTTTTGGCGACAGGAGGATATAGCCCTCTTACAGGATTTTTAGGGAAGAGAGATTATGATTCAGTAGTAGAAACGCTTCGTTTAGCAAATGGTAGCGTATGGAGTATACCGATTACACTACCGGTAACAGAAGAAGTAGCCGAGAAACTGCAGGCTGGAGAGGAAGTAAAACTTGTCAACGCCGGAAATGTATATGGTGTTATTCAAATAGAAGATATTTTTGTACCAGATAAAGAAAAAGAAGCGTTACTTGTATATAAAACGACGGATGAAGCGCATCCAGGGGTGAAAAAATTATATGAACGACCAAACGTTTACATTGGAGGAGCTATTATTCTTACAAAACGCTTTGGAAATAATCCGTTTCCTTCTTATCATTTAGATCCAATTGAAACGAGAGAAGAATTTAAAAAACGCGGTTGGAAAACAGTAGTTGGATTTCAAACGAGAAACCCAGTACATCGTGCCCATGAGTATATTCAAAAATCTGCCCTTGAAATTGTAGATGGTCTCTTTTTAAATCCGCTCGTTGGGGAAACGAAGTCAGATGATATTCCTGCTGATGTAAGGATGGAAAGCTATGAAGTATTACTTCAAAACTATTATCCGAAAGACCGTGTCTTTTTAGGCGTATTTCCTGCAGCAATGCGTTACGCAGGACCAAGGGAAGCGATATTTCATGCACTAGTAAGAAAGAACTTTGGTTGTACCCACTTTATTGTAGGGCGTGATCATGCTGGGGTAGGGGATTATTACGGAACATATGAAGCGCAGGAAATCTTTACGAATTTTACAGTAGAAGAGTTAGGGATTACGCCGTTATTTTTTGAACATAGTTTTTACTGCACGAAATGTGAAGCAATGGCTTCAACGAAAACATGTCCGCATGGAAAAGAAGACCGTGTCATTTTATCGGGTACGAAAGTACGAGAAATGTTAAGGAATGGTGAGATTCCGCCAAGTACATTTAGTCGTAAAGAAGTAGTGGAAGTGCTAATTAAAGGTTTGAAAAAAGAAGTAGTAACAGAATAGGGAGAGAATGAGATGGATACGAATATTACTTGGCATACAGCTTCTGTTTCAAAAAATGAGAGAAGAGTGAAGAATGGGCATCACAGTTTTGTAGTTTGGTTTACTGGTTTATCAGCTTCGGGTAAATCTACAGTAGCGAATGCGGTTGCTCGCAAACTGTTTGAAAAGAATATCGGAAATTATGTGCTAGATGGGGATAATATTCGCCAAGGTTTAAATAAAGATTTAGGTTTTTCTGAAAGTGATCGCACGGAAAATATAAGACGTATTGGCGAAGTGGCGAAGCTATTTGTAGATCAAGGAACTGTTGTCCTTACAGCGTTTATTTCACCATTTCGAGTAGACCGAAAACAAGTTAGGGAACTATTAGCTGCAGATGAGTTTATAGAAGTGTTTGTAAAATGTCCAATTGAAGAGTGTGAGAAACGTGATCCGAAAGGACTTTATAAAAAAGCGAGACAAGGTGATATTAAAGAGTTTACTGGTGTTGATTCACCGTATGAGGAACCAAAACAAGCAGAATTAATTGTAGAAACGCACAAGTATTCTATTGAAGAATGTGCAGAGCAAATTGTGAAGTACTTGCAAGAGCGTAGTTTCATATAGGGGGATAAAAGATGAGTTATGAAAAAGTGTGGGCTAATAATGAAAAATTAAATCAAACAGAGAAAAAGAAATTAGAGAAAGACGGATTAGAAATCTTTAATGATATTCCTTACTATGCGGAGAATGGATTTGAATCTATTCCGAAAGAAGAGTGGGACTCCTTTAAATGGGCAGGATTGTATTTACAACGTCCGAAAGAAGCAGGATATTTTATGATGCGTGTTAATATTCCTTCTGGGATTATTACAAATGCACAGGCAGAAGCACTTGCTTCTATCGCTGAAGATTATGGGCGTGATGTGTTAGATATTACGACAAGACAGGCGATTCAGTTTCATTGGTTAGAAATTGGGCAAATTCCGGATATTTTTAAGAGGTTAGCTAGAGTTGGTTTATCTTCAGCGGGGGCATGCGGTGATATTACGCGTAATATTACAGGTAATCCACTTGCTGGAATTGATGCGAATGAACTATTTGATACAACATCGATTGTTAAAGAAATATACGATTACTTCCAACATAATGAAGAGTTTTCTAATCTACCACGTAAATTCAAAATGTCTATTAGTTCTAACATTTATAATTCAGCAAATGCAGAGATTAACTGTGTGGCGTTTACACCTGCTACGAAAGAAATAAATGGTGAGGAAAAGGTTGGGTTTCATATAAAAATAGGTGGAGGATTATCAGCTCGTCCATACTTAGCGGAAGAATTAGATGTATTCGTTTTACCAGAAGAAGTGAAGGCAGTGTCGATTGCAATTGCTACTATATTCCGTGATTTTGGATATCGTGAAAAACGCCACTTAGCACGTTTGAAATTTCTTGTCGCTGACTGGGGCGCTGAGAAATTTAAAGAGAAACTAGTAGAATACACAGGCCCATTGCAAAGTAAAGGGGAAAGTGCTCTCAAAGGCTGGAATGCAGGATACTTTTATGGCGTTCAAGATCAAAAACAAGCAGGATTAAAGTATGTCGGCTTTAATGTACCAGTAGGGCGTTTACACGCAGAGGAAATGTTTGAGATTGCAAGAATTGCAAAGAAATATGGAAACGGGCAAATTCGAACTTGTAACTCTCAAAACTTCATTATTCCGAATGTTCCGCCAGAAAATGTTGCAGGATTATTAAGTGAACCGTTGTTTGAAGCAATTTCAGCAAATCCGAAATCGTTTATCGGTCATGCGGTTTCATGTACTGGCATTGAGTATTGCAATCTTGCGTTAGTAGAAACGAAAGAAAGATTACGCAAAATCGCAGAGTACTTAGATACACAAATTGCACTCGATGTTCCAGTTCGAATTCATATGGTAGGATGCCCGAACTCATGTGGTCAACGTCAAATTGCTGATATTGGTTTGCAAGGGATAAAACTGAAAACGAAGGAAAAGGGAATCGTTGAGGCGTTTGAAATATATGTGGGCGGAACACTATTAGACGGAGGAGCATATAACGAAAAGTTAAAAGGGAAAATAGATGGAGAAGATTTGCCGGATGTTCTCGTGTCCTTTTTAAGTTATTTCCAAAAGAATAAATTACTAGCCGAAACGTTTTATGATTTCGTAGGACGTGTTGGAGTGGAAGAATTACAAATTGTACTAAATCGTGTATTAGAAGAAGTAATAGCATCTTAGGAGGGGGCAATATGGACTTATATCGATTTGAAGCTGTATTAGTAAATAGTATTGTTCCAATTGTTGTCGTTGCTCAGAGTGAAGAACAGGCATTTAAGCTTGCGGAAATTGAGCTTGAAAAACATTTTTTACCGTTACCAGAAGTGAAAGAGATTTCTTTGTTTGAAAAAAAGAAGATTCGAAAAGGGGCGGCATTTGTTATTCATGAGTAGAGAACATGTAATACGAAATAATAGTAACTTCCATTCGTGATTAAGAGTGGAAGTTTCATTTTATAGTAGAAATGAGGAGAGATTATGGGGAAGGTTTATATCGTCGGGGCGGGTCCTGGTGATCCGGATTTAATTACTGTTAAAGGGTTGAGATGCATCGAGAAGGCTGATGTTATATTGTACGACCGTCTCGTAAATAAAGAATTGCTTTCTCATGCAAAGCCTGAAGCGGATTTAATTTATTGCGGGAAACTCCCAAATTATCACACGATGAAGCAAGAGACAATTAACACATTTCTTATTAAATATGCGAAAAAAGGAAAAGTTGTAACGAGACTTAAGGGCGGAGATCCATTTGTATTTGGAAGAGGTGGAGAAGAAGCTGAAGCGTTAGCGAAGCAAAGTATCCCATTTGAAATTATTCCTGGTATTTCAGCTGGTATAGCTGCTCCTGCTTATGCTGGAATTCCAGTAACGCATCGCGATGCAAGTGCAAGTTTTGCTGTTGTGACAGGGCACCGGAAAGAAGGGGCTGAAGAGGAAGTGAAGTGGGAAAGTTTAGCGAAAGGTGTAGATACATTAGCGGTCTATATGGGGGTTAGTAATTTACCTTACATATGTGAACAACTAATAAAACATGGAAAAGATCAAAGTACACCTGCCGCTATCATTGAGTGGGGAACGACATCTATGCAGCGTACTGTTACAGCGACGTTAGGAACAATTGTAGATGTTGCCAAAAAAGAACGAATTCAAAATCCGAGTATGATTGTTATTGGAGAAGTTGTCCGTTTTAGAGAAAAGATACATTGGTTTGAGAAACAAACGGAAAATGCATATCAAGTAAGCGGAGTATTGTAAAATGAAGGCTGTTATATATATATGTCATGGAAGCCGTTTGAAAGCAGCAAAAGAAGAAGCGGTTGCATTTATTACGTCATGTATGAACCGTGTAGAGGCAAATATTCAAGAAATTTGTTTTTTAGAGCTAGCGAATCCTTCTATTGAAGAAGGATTTCGTACATGTGTGAAGCGTGGTGCTACAGAGATTGTCGCTATTCCTGTTTTTTTATTAGCGGCAGGACATGTAAAGAAAGATATTCCGTTTGAATTACGAAAGTTAAACGAGGAATATCCGGATATCAAAATAGTGTATGGTAATCCATTTGGTGTATCAGAAGTGCTTGTAAAAGCGGTATATAACGGAAGTGGTATTAAAGACTATAAAGAAGAAGTAACACTTTTGCTCGTTGCAAGAGGGAGTAGTGATCCGGAAACTTTACAAGACATAAAGTGGATTTCTTCTTTATTTCAAAAAGAAGAGAACATTAAAGAGGTGGAAGTTTGTTATTTAGCAGCCGCGGAGCCGAAGTTTGATGAGAGGTTGAAAGAAATTGTAGAACAAAAAGAACGGAACATTGTTGTGTTACCTTACTTATTATTTACAGGCTTACTCATGAAACATGTTGAGAAAGAAGTGCGTCAATATGAGTCGGAAGAGATAAAAATAAGTCCCTATTTAGGAAAGAATGTAGCGTTTCGAGAGATGTTAATTCAGAAAACAGAGGAAATATTGAAGGGAGATCAATATGTATCCACTTACAGTGCGAGTTGATAAGAAACGTGTTGTTGTCATTGGTGGAGGGAAAGTAGCGGGGTTTAAAATTATTCCTTTACTAAAACAAGGTGCGGATATAGTTGTGGTAAGTACAGAATTAGATGCGAATTTAGTGAAACTTGTAGAAGAAAAGCAAATTCGTTGGTATCAAAGAGAGTATGAGAAAAGTGATATTAAAGATGCTTTTTTAGTAGTTGCAGCGACTAGCGATTCGATACTAAATGAACGAATTGCTGAAGATGTCTCGGTAAATCAATTGGTAAATGTTATTACGAATCCGGAAAGTGGAAATGTTCATTTTCCGGCGGCGTTTCATCGTGGTTTGCTTAATGTAGCTGTTTCTACAGGAGGAGCAAGCCCGAAATTGGCGAAAAAAATTCGTGACGATATCGCAAATAAATATGATGAGACATATGAAGCGTATCTTAATTTTTTATATGAAGTAAGAATAAAAGTGAAAGAATTACAAGTAGATAAGCGGCAGAGAAATATACTATTACAAGAAGTATTAAAGTCAGTATATGTTCTAAATGGAGAAAAAAGAGAATTGTTTTTACAAGAATTAGAGAGAAAGGTTCATATAGGATAATGAATAAATTGTGCTTTACAACTATAAGAATATAATTTATAATCACAAGTAACTTCAATAGATGAAATCGATGAGCAAGAAGAGTACGTATATTTGATGCGTTCAGAGAGCTGGGGTAAGGTGTGAGCCCGGTACGATAAAATATACAGAATGGGCTTGCGAGAGGTATGCTGAACATTGCAGTAGGCAACCCGGGTTCCGCCGTTAAAAGGATAGAGTATCGGAATTTTCCTGTACTTGAACAAGTGGGATTTATCAATCCAATTGAGGTGGTACCACGGTATTTATATTACATATATCGTCCTCTACATGCATATTTGCGTGTAGGGGACTTTTTTATTTTCTAAAGGAGGTGTGCGAGTATGAAATGAAAGTGTATAATTGGTAAAAGTTTAAATATTCAGAAAAGGAGAAATTATAATGAAAGAAACACAGCAATGGACGTCGAAAATAGGCTTTGTACTCGCAGCAGCGGGAGCCGCAGTAGGTCTTGGGGCAATATGGAAGTTTCCATATGTTGCAGGTAATGGAGGGGGAGGCGCGTTCTTCCTTGTATTCTTACTATTAACTTTATTTATTGGTATGCCTCTTCTTGTAGCTGAATTTGTTATTGGCCGTAGTACTCAAAAAGAGGCAGTTACAGCTTATAAAGTATTAGTACCAAATAGCAAGCTATATCCTTGGATTGGTCGTATGGGGGTTGTTACTTGTTTTAGCGTACTATCTTTTTATAGTGTTGTAGGTGGATGGATTTTACTTTATTTATACTATAGTGTCACAGGTAGTTTCTGGAACGGAGTAGTCGATTATGGGCAATTGTTTGCTGAAACAATTGCAAATCCAGTAAGTGCGATTGGGGCGCAATTCATTTTTATGCTTTGTACCATTTTTGTTGTTAGTAAAGGTGTGGAAAAAGGCATAGAAAAGGCAAGTAAGTACATGATGCCGCTATTATTCATTTTATTTATTGCTATCATTATTCGTGCGTTAACACTTGATGGTGCTATGGCTGGGGTAGAGTTCTTCTTAAAACCAGATTTTTCAAAGCTTACAGCAGATACGATTTTATATGCGATGGGACAATCTTTCTTCTCACTAACGGTAGGTGCCTCGGTAATGGTAACGTATAGTTCGTATTTAAAGAAAGAAGAGCATTTAGCTAAATCAGCAACATCTATTGTAAGTTTAACTGTATTTGTTACAGTACTTGCAGGATTAGCGATTTTTCCGGCGATTTTCGCATTAGGAGTTAAACCGACAGAAGGACCAGGGCTACTGTTTATCGTTCTTCCTGCTGTCTTTGCAAAAATTCCATTTGGACAATTTTTCTTCATTATGTTTTTAGTTTTATTCTTCTTTGCGACTTTAACATCTGCGATTTCAATGCTTGAAATTGTAGTAGCATCTGTTGCGAAAGATAATGAGAAGAAGCGTCCGTCAGCTTCTTTATTAATTGGTATTCTTATTTTTGCAGTTGGTATTCCATCAGCGTTATCGTTTGGAATTATGAGTGATGTAAAAATATTTGGTAAGACATTCTTTGATTTCGTCGATTTTTCGGTAAGTAATGTATTACTGCCACTCGGAGTGCTAGCCATTTCGCTATTCGTACCAAATAAAATGAGTAAAGAGTTATTAATGAAAGAATTAGAAGTTACGGAAACGAAAGGGAAAACATTATTTAACATTTGGTTCTTCTTACTTCGTTATGTTATTCCGGTAACTGTAATTATCGTATTTTTAAATGCGATAGGCGTATTTAAAATGTTTGCATAATAAAAAGACGGAGATGTGGATTCTCCGTCTTTTTATTGTGTTGTAGCAGTATTTAATAAGCGATTATATGCTTTATAAGCTGTGACAACTGCGATAAATGATCCAATTAAAAATAACGCTGAGCCGCCGAATGTAAATAGCCGGCCAATGTATGTTTCTCTAGCTTCTTCTATTTCTTCTTGTAATTGTGTATTCATATTTATCACCCCGCAAAATATAGGCATTTAGTTGTAGTTTATGTAAAACGCCTAAAAAGTGTGAAGTAGTAAAAAAAACTCGGTATGCACCGAGTTTTTTATAATCCGATATAAGGAGACGGATCTACTGCGTTTGTCTTACCAACATTCCATTCCCCAAGGTGAAGTTCGAAGTGTAAATGTTGTCCGTATGATTGGCCAGTGTTCCCCATAAAGCCAAGTTGAGTGCCTTGTTTTACAGTTTGTCCATTAGATACAGAACGGCTACTCATATGTGCATATACAGTTGTATATGTTTTTCCGTTTATACGGTGAGATAAGTATACAACATTTCCGTAACTAGATGATAATTCTGAACGGATAACGACGCCATCTGCAGCGGCAATAATTGGCACTGTTCCTGAAGCTGCGATATCGATTCCTTTATGGTTATCTAAAGAACGTGTACCAAATCCTGAAGTTTTCGATCCCGCGGCAGGTTTAATAAATCCACCTTTGTTCGTATCTTGCGGTGTTGGTGCGGATTGTGTGCTTTCTTTAGCATTTGCGGCGGCTTGTTTTTTTGCTTCCTCAGCCTTACGTGCCTCTTCAGCTTTACGCGCTTCTTCTGCACGTTTTTCTTCTTCAATTGCTTTTTGAACAGCTTGACGCTGGTTTTCTAAAATGCCTTTTGATTCTTCTAACCCTTCAATCTCTGAATCTACTTTTGCTACTTTCGTATGTAGATCGTTAATAAAAGTTTGTTGCTGTTGTTGGTTACTTTGTAATTCTTGCTGTTTTTGTTCTAATTTTTGCTCAGATGCTTTCAGTTGTTGCTCTTTTTTCTCAACAGCCTCTTTTTCTGTCGTCACAGCATTTTGATCGCTTGTTTGTTTTTTCACAATATCTGTATCGTTATTTAAAATTAAACTTACAGAATACATATTATCAACAAGATCGGCAATATTTGCAGAACTTGTTATTACTTCTGTAATGATACTCGTACGAGGCTTTTCTTGCATAGATTGTAGTCGTTGTTTAATAACTTCCTGCCGTGTATCTATGTTCGTTTGTAATTGCTCTATATGTTTCTTTTTTTCAGTAATAACTTGCTGTGTGTTGCTAATTTCTTTTTTTGTATCGTTTAATTCAGCTTCGTTTTTATTAATAGAAGTAGTTAATTCGTCGATTTTCTTTTGTAATTCCTGGATTTCTTTTTCTATTTGTTCTTTCTCAGCTGATTTATTTTGTAAGTCATTTTGTTTGCCTTCTAATTCGGATTGAATATTAGATAATTTATTCTCATTCGTTTCAGCGTATACGGGTGAAAGTAACGGGGAAACGAAAATCGTTCCAGCTGCTAAAACACTAAATGCTGCAAATTTCTTTTTCATGGTTGTCTTGCTCCTTTCCCTATGAATGTTATATATCATAAGAAGAAGAGTGTCTATCGTTGTAATCATAATGTAAAGAAAATTTTATAATTTTGCTAAGTTTTGTCGGAATTTAGTATCTTTTCGTAGTGTTTGTCATAAAGTTAAAATTCTTGAATGTATAGAAAAAGATATCAATTTCTATATTTTTAAAAAAAACATGGGAAATGATGGAGTTTTCCATAATGAAACAGTATTTTAAAAACCTATCAATCACTAGTAAGGAATCGATTTCATGTGAGGTTTTCTGACATGGAGTTTGTTTTTGTCAAGAAAATTATTTGCATTCGTGCAAACTTATTTTGTTGTCAGATTTTAAATTTTGATTTATGATTTTCAACAGGGACAAAATGTAGTGAATTGTCGAATAATATGTAATACTCTTAATTTCAAGTTTTATAGAGATAGAATGAGAGATAGAGTGACACATCGAAGAGGGGGTTACCACAAGTATGAAAAGAATAGGACTTGCATGGCAAATTTTAATAGGACTTGCGCTTGGTATTACAGTTGGGGCGATTTTCTTTGGCAATCAGGAAGTGGTGAAGTACTTACAACCAATTGGTGATATTTTCATCCGATTAATTAAGATGATTGTTGTACCGATTGTTGTAGCGAGTATTGTTGTTGGGGTTGCTGGTGTTGGCGATATTAAAAAGTTAGGTCGACTAGGCGGAAAAACAATTATTTACTTTGAAATTATTACAACACTTGCAATTGTTGTTGGTTTATTAATAGCAAACATTTTCCAACCTGGAAAAGGCGTTGATATGGATAAGTTAACAAAAACAGATATTTCTAAATATACACATACGACAGAGCAAGTACAAAGTCATTCGTTCGCGGATACGTTTGTAAATATTGTTCCGACGAACATTATGAAATCATTAGCTGAAGGTGATATGCTTGCTATTATCTTCTTCTCAGTATTATTTGGTTTAGGTGTAGCAGCAATTGGTGAGCGTGGTAAACCAGTTCTACAATTTTTCCAAGGTGTAGCAGATGCAATGTTTTATGTAACGAACCAAGTTATGAAGTTTGCACCATTTGGTGTATTCGCATTAATTGGTGTTACAGTTTCTACATTCGGATTAGCTTCATTAATTCCATTAGGGAAATTACTCATTGTAGTATACGGAGCAATGATCTTCTTCGTTGTAGTTGTATTAGGACTTACAGCGAAAATATTTGGAATAAACATTTTCCAATTCTTTAAGATTTTAAAAGACGAGCTGATCTTAGCGTATTCTACAGCAAGTTCAGAAACGGTTTTACCGAAAATTATGGAGAAAATGGAGAAATTCGGTTGTCCGAAAGCAATTACATCTTTCGTTATTCCAACAGGTTATTCATTTAACTTAGATGGATCAACTTTATATCAAGCAATTGCGGCAATTTTCTTAGCGCAAATGTACGGTATTGAATTATCCATTACACAACAAATTACGTTATTACTTGTATTAATGGTTACATCAAAAGGTATCGCGGGTGTACCGGGCGTATCATTCGTTGTATTATTAGCAACACTTGGTACAGTAGGTATTCCAGCTGAAGGTTTAGCGTTTATTGCAGGTATTGACCGTATTCTTGATATGGCTCGTACAGCAGTTAACGTTGTAGGTAACTCTTTAGCGGCTGTAGTTATGTCTAAGTGGGAAGGTCAATATGACGCTGAAAAAGGACAAGCCTATTTAAAAGAGATATCTGAAAAGGGTCAAGCAGCTTAATTATAATATGAACAAGCTCTCACATAATATGTGGGGGCTTTTCTATATATAGAAGAGGAGCGGACGTAATGAAACGTAAATATGGTGACGGTTCTTCGTGGAAGCGACTAATAGAGAAGGATTATAGGGTTAAGCAAGTAGAGGATGGAATGTTAGGAATACTGGACATAAAAAAAGTGAGAGAACCTAGTTATAAAGAATACAATGGTAAACAGCTTTGCATTGCAGGTGATGGGTATACATGGATGCAATATTTTATAAATGGGGAAAACTTTGCAATTACAGCTATGTTAGACAATCAAAAACAATTAGTACAATATTATATCGACGTGACGAAAGAATATAAAATAGACGAGCGTGGTTTACCTTATTTTGATGATTTATATTTAGATGTAGTATTGTTACCGAACGGTGAGATCTATGTACTGGATGAAGACGAGTTAGAGGATGCCTATAAAATTGGTGATGTTACAAAAGAAGAATATGAGTTAGCATGGAATACAACAAAATGGATTATCGCGACGATAAAAAATAGAAAATTTTATTGGATCTCAATATTGGATAAAGAAATCGAAAAGTTAAAATGATTGGTTTATTCATATTTTTGTATAATTACCAAAAAAATCTATACAAAAAATAATTGACTTTTGTTTTGTAAGCGAGTAAAGTTAGGAAAGAAATTATTATTAAAAAATAAATATGAAACCTTCTTATAAAGAGAGGCGGAGGGACTGGCCCTACGATGCCTCGGCAGCGGACTCGATTTCAGAGTGCTGTGCCAAATCCAGCAAGCATGTGCTTGAAAGATGAGAAGAGTGTTTCTTATAGATGTATAAGACCTCTTCTCATCGGAAGAGGTCTTTTGTTGTTCATTAGAAAAGGTTGAAAACTAGGGAGAGATGATACTTTGAAAGAAACGAGAGGAAATGGTTTAGCGTTATTACCACTTGGAATATTTTTGGCGCTATTTATTGGTTCTGGAATTATTACAGGTGATTTCTATAAATTGCCGATACTTGTAGCAATTTCAATTGCCGTAGGAATTGCTTTAGTGATGAATCGTAAGGAAAGCTTTAATGTGAAAGTAGAACGATTTGCTAAAGGTGCAGGAAACCCTGATATTATGATTATGGTATTAATTTTTGTACTTGCAGGGGCGTTTTCTGAAACAGCAAAAGGAATGGGCGGAGTTGATTCCACTGTTAACTTAGCTTTATCTATTTTGCCACCAGGATTTATCGTTGCTGGAATTTTTGTTATAGGGGCATTTATTTCATTAGCGATGGGAACTTCAATGGGAACAATTGCAGCACTAGCACCGATTGCTGTAGGTATTAGTGGGCAAACTGATATCTCAATAGCACTTGCGATGGCTACTGTTGTGGGCGGAGCGATGTTTGGTGATAATTTATCATTTATTTCAGATACGACAATTGCTGCTGTTCGTTCACAAGGAACAGAAATGAAAGATAAGTTTAAAACGAACTTTTTAATTGTATTACCAGCCGCTATTATTACAATTGTACTATTAGTAATAATTACTTTAGGAAGTGATACACAAGTTAAAGCCCATAGTTTTGACTGGATAAAGATTTTACCGTATGCAGGAGTACTTATTACAGCACTACTTGGCTGGAATGTACTTATTGTGTTAACTGGTGGAACAATATTATCAGGTGCTATCGGCCTTATAGATGGAAGTTACACGTTAGAGAGTTTCTTTAAAAGTGTAACGACTGGAATGGGCGGTATGATGGAGCTAGTACTACTTGCTATATTAATCGGTGGTATGGTTGAACTTATCCAATATAATGGTGGCATTCAATATTTAATGAATCTTTTAACACGTAATATTCGTTCGAAAAAAGGAGCAGAGTTTGGTATTGCTGGCTTAGTGAGTATGACGAATATGTGTACAGCAAATAATACAATTTCTATCATTTTTACAGGTCCGCTTGCGAAAAATATTGCGGATCAGTATGAAATTGATCCCCGTAAATCAGCGAGTGTACTGGATCTTTTCTCTTGCTGTGTACAGGGGTTAATCCCATATGGTGCTCAAATGTTAACAGCGGCAGGATTTGCTGCGTTATCTCCGGTCGAATTGTTACCATATGCATTTTATCCAATTTTAGTTGGAGTATGTGGAATCATTTCTATATTAATTGGTTTCCCAAGATTTTCTAAAGTGGCGGAAAAAAAAGAGTATCATAAAACTGCATAACATAAAGAGACATTTATTATTAGCAGTTGAAAACGCTCGGAGAACATTCTCTGAGCGTTTTTTATTATTTATAAATCCTTTTTCAAATAGTAGTGTTTATAATCTCTTCCTACATTATCGAGGATACCATACTCTTTATAACCATATTTTTTATAGAAATCTAATGCTTGAAAGCTTAAAGTGTCAACTTTTATAAAATCACAATTTCTTTCTAAAGCGATTTTTTCTACTTCTAATAACAGTTTAGTTCCATACCCTAATGCACGTATATCTTCATCGATGATAAAAGAGTGAATCTCTAACCAATTCCAACAGACTTCACCTAATATTCCCCCGCATATTTTACCATTTTCATCTTTAAGAAATAAATGAATCTCTAAGTATCTGTCTCTTAAATCAGATGGAAAGTGCTTTAAATTATATTCATAAAGCTGATTGTTTATATAGTTTTTAGCGGCGGTATTGATTTCTTTCGTAATGTGTAAATTCATGATATATCCCCTTTAATTTAAATGTAGCCTTCTGATTTATTTTAACATAATTTTCTTAATAATATATTTAATGTAATTTAATAAACGTTTGTATGTATTGCTAATTTTTTGGACGCGCAAGTTGAGATTTTCATCCGTTATTGAATAAGAATTTTTCTGTATCTATACGCATCGCATACATGTTCGTTTTGCAAAAGGCTGAATTTAACTCAGTCTTAAGTCTGAGTTAAAAACGGTTCTTAAGCTCGTTATGAAAAAATGAAAAAATAGTTAAGATAAGAGTATCAAATCGAAGGGAGGCAAGCACAAGATGAAACAATTTCTAGCGTTTATCGCAGCCGGTATTTTGGCTTTAATTGCTCTTGGTAGTCTTGCTGGTATTGTAGGATTCGCCATTGGAGCAGGAGTTGTGTACTGGAGCTATAAATCATTTGTGCGAGCTAAATCATTCTTTGGAAAGTTAGCTTGGGGTATTGTTGGTTTAATCGGTTTGTCCATTGCACTTTCTCATTCCCCAGCATTAATCGGTATCGCAGCATTAGTAGTTTTATACTACGGATACCGTGAGTGGAAAAAAGGGAAAAATGTAGTTGTTGATTCTGCTCCAGAAAGTGCTAAACCATATAGCAACTTTGAAGATGAGTGGAACAAGTTAATGAAAAACTAATGTAAAATAAATCAAATTATAAAGTAGAAGAGAGGAAGATTATAATGAAACAATCTTTATTCGGACGTGTACGCGATGCAATTTTAGCTGATTTTCATAATGTGTTAGATGAGAAAGAAAGAAAAAATCCAATTGCTATGTTAAACCAATATTTACGCGATAGTGAGCGTGAAATAACAAAAATTGAGAAGTTAATTCAGCGTCATAAAACATTAAAATCTAACTTCGCTCGTGAGCTTGAGCAAGCACGTTATTTCGTTAATAAAAGATCAAAGCAAGCTATCATCGCACAAGAAGCAGGCGAATTGCAATTGCATGAACGTGCATTAGAAGAAGTAGCGTATTATGAAGGGCAAGTAACTCGCTTAGAAGAAATGTATGCTGGTGTTGTAGAGCAAATTGATGAGTTAGAGCGTCGTCTTTCAGAAATGAAAAATAAATTAAAAGAAATGAACGCAAAGCGTATGGAATTAATGGCACGTGAAAATATGGCGCATGCAAACCGCCGTATGAATACTGCTATGCATAAAATGGATGAAAATAATCCGTTCTTACGATTCGAAGAAATTGAAGATCACATTCGTGACATAGAGCTTCGTATAAATGAAGAGCATGAGCGTGATACATTTGATATGAAAATTGCAAAACTAGAGAGTGAAATGAAAGAGAAAAATGAAGTATCGTTAACGAAAGAAGTAACAAAATAATTGTAGTATATAATAAAACAGGCTTATGATATAGTGATAGGAGAAAAGGTGTTGGAAAGCAATGCCTTTTCTTCTATGTATATGTGACAAGGAGGGGGGAGCTGAAATGAAGAAGCAATTTTCAAAAACACAATTTATGGGGATGCTCCTCATCATATTTGGATTCGGTCTTTTTCTTGATATGATACTTGGACATTTTGAACCAGGTGGTCTAATATTTGCATTTATTATGATTATGTTTGGAAGACATTATCGAAAGAAGAACCGTTATGTAAGAGGGAATGTATTTTTATTTGTCGGTGGTATTGTCTTCTTATTCTTCTTATTTTCATCAGCGGCATTCGTACTTGTTGTGTTTGCTTGTTTAGCTTTAATTGGTTATCAACTTATTCAACAAGGACATCGGCAAAAAGCAATGAAAGTTGAAATTAAAGAAAAGGGATATATAAATGAAGAAAAACAAATATATCGTACAGAACCGTATATAAAAAATATGTTTGTAGGTAATGTACGAATGATGGATCATATTTATGAAATAGAGGATATTAACGTCCAATATGGTGCTTGTGACGTCGAGATTGATTTAACAACTGCTATGATTCCAGAGGGAGAAACGGTTATTGTGATTAGGGGCGTTATTGGTAATATTCGCTTATATGTACCATATGATATTGAATTGTCTTTAAATCATTCTGTTATTGTTGGGCGAGTGCTCCTGCCAGGACACGAAGAAACTGGATTTAACCGTAATGTTACGTTTAGAACAGAACAGTATAAAGAAGCCCCTCGTCGTATTAAAATTATTTCTTCGCTTGTCGTAGGCGATACGGAAGTGAGGAAAGTATAATGAAAAAACAAAGGAATATTTCGTGGATGTATATTCGTTATTCTATGTTGTCCTCTGTTAGTATCGCACTTATTTGTACAATTGTATATGTATGGAAAAGCGAGCAACAAGTTTATGATTTACTCTGGAAAGAATCCATTGCTTCTGTTCCAATTGGCTTGTTTATTATGAGTACGAGTCTTCTTATCGGAGGAATTGTAGGATATGCAATCGGTTATTATATAGAACAGCGTATACAAGGATTAAATACTTTTCTATTTGAAGTAGAGCGAGGGAATTTTCCGAGTGATGTTTCATTTACTGCGGACGATGAATTTCATGAAGTGGAACGAAAAGTAATTGGTCTTGCTCGTCGCTTAGAGGAGCAAGCTGGGCTATTTCAAAAAGTAACGAATGAACGAGCCCATTGGAATGAAGAGATGAGACAAGAAGCGATTTCTCAAGAAAGGCATCGATTAGCGAGAGAGCTACATGATTCTGTAAGTCAGCAGCTTTTTGCAATGTCGATGATGATGTCAGCCATTAATGAGCAAGCAGCTGAAATTCCAGACACGACGAAAAAACAGTTGCAGCTTGTTGAGAATATGGTTGTAAATGCACAATCAGAAATGAGAGCATTGCTCCTTCATTTACGCCCAGTGCAGTTAGAAGGTAAGAAACTAACAGAGGGTATAGAAGAATTATTAACAGAACTGTCTAGAAAGCAACATATGAAAATTGAATGGTTAATTGAACCGATTCAATTAAAAAAAGGTGTAGAGGATCATTTATTCCGTATTGTACAAGAGGCGCTGTCTAATACTTTACGGCATGCGAAGGCAAAGAAAACCGAAGTACGCCTTCGGAAAATTGATCAATATGCGATTTTGAAAATTATTGATGACGGTGTTGGGTTTAAAGTCGGTGTTAATAAGGCTGGTTCATACGGTTTAAGGTCAATGCAAGAGCGAGTTCATGAAATTGGTGGTACATTAAAAGTTCTTAGTTTTCCGAATAAAGGTACGCAAATAGAAGTGAAAGTACCTATTATGATTGAGAGAGGGGGAGAATCATGATAAAAGTATTACTAGTTGATGATCATGAAATGGTTCGAATGGGTGTATCAGCATATTTATCAACGCAGCCAGATATTGAAGTAGTTGGAGAAGCTGAAAATGGAAGAAAAGGTTCAGAGTTAGCTTTGCAATTAAGACCGGATATTATTTTAATGGACCTTGTTATGGATGAGATGGATGGGGTTGAAGCGACACGTGCTATTATTCAAGAATGGCCAGAAGCGAAAATTGTAGTTGTCACGAGCTTTTTAGATGATGAAAAGTTATATCCTGTTATTGAGGCGGGGGCGACAAGTTATTTATTAAAAACATCAAGAGCGAGTGATATTGCAGATGCTGTAAGAGCTACTTATGATGGGGAAACGGTATTAGAGCCGAAAGTTACTGGCAAAATGATGTCTCGTATGCGTCAGAAGAAAGAACAACCTTTGCATGAGGAGTTAACAGAAAGAGAGTCTGAAATTTTGTTATTAATTGCAGAGGGGAAAAGTAATCAAGAGATTGCAGATGAGTTGTTTATTGCCCTTAAAACAGTAAAGACACATGTGAGTAATATATTAAATAAGCTAAATGTAAGTGACCGGACACAGGCGGTTATTTATGCGTTTAGACACCAATTGACGAAATAAGAAGGAAGCTTTGACTATATATGGTCAAAGCTTTTTATTGACGGTTATTTATGTAAGCGTTATCATTAAGGTGTTAACAGTACATACAAAGGGGAGAGAGTGTATGTTAGTTCAAACGATATTTGGAATGGATGAAACGAAAAAATTAGGTAACTATGTGAATGCGTTGCAAGCACTTTGTGAACAATATGATATTGAAACAGATCGTATTGCAATTATTGAGGCGACAGAAGAATATTATTTATTTCTAGTGAAGCAAGAAGATTGCTATGATGTTGTAAAAGTAGAAACAGTGGATACGAATATTGATTACTATACGAAAGCTTATAAAGTAAGTAGCTTTAATCATACTTCTTATCAAATGTAAAAAACTCCCGAAATGGGAGTTTTTTTATGATACTTTCGATTCAGGTGAATGATCCGTTAATGGTACTGCTTTGGCGCCACTTAATTTTGCGATAGCAAAACCGATAATAGCCCCAACTAACGCTGGTACTAACCAGCCAATTCCTTCATTATATAATGGAATAAACTCAAAATAAGATGTGATAAATGAAACAGGAATATTCCCTTGTTTTAATCCGTCAAAAACGCTAACAATTGCTGTTCCGATTAAAGCACATACATAAACAGATCGATAGCCACCGAAATATTTATGAAGTAATGATAATAACACGAGTACAATTGCAACTGGATATACAACAAGTAAAATAGGAACAGAGATTGCGATAATTTTTGTTAAACCTAAGTTGGCAACTAATAATCCTAATGTGCAAATGACACTTGCTAACATTTTGTATGAAAATTTTGTCAATAATGTTGAGAAGTATTGACTGCACGCAGATACAAGTCCAACGCATGTTGTTAAGCAAGCAAGTGTAACGATAAGAGATAATAGAATTAGACCATATGGACCGAATAATTGTTGTACGATAACGGTAAGTAGCTGTCCTCCATTTTTTGCGTATCCGAGAGAGACACTAGTTGTACCGAGCCAGCCAAGTGCACCATATACAAGTACGAGACCAGTAGCGGCAATAAGTCCTGCTTTTGTTGTAGCGATGGCAATGGATTTACGATCACTCACACCTTTTGAGCGAATTGCATTTACAACGATAATCCCAAATGCAAGTGCTGAAATGGTATCCATCGTTAAGTATCCTTCCATAAAACCTTTGAAAATTGGAGAAGTTTGATACTCTTGCATGGCTGGTCCAGATTGCCCGAGGGGTGTAAATACACTCTTAACGAATAATAAAAAAATAGAGAGTAATAAAATAGGTGTTAATACACTTCCGATACGATCGACGAGCTTAGAAGGGTTTAAACTAAGCCAAAATACGATAGAAAAGAAGATGACTGTATATAAAAATAGCACTAGGCTGTTAGCGCGAATAGTTTCTGGTAAGAAAGAACTAACCCCCATTTCATAAGCGACATTAGCAACACGTGGGATGCCCATAGATGGACCGATTGCAATGTATACAACTACCGTAAAGAATATTCCGAATAATGGGTGAACATGACTTGCAAGTTGTTGCATTCCATTTCCTGATAGAGAAATAGCGATAACAGTAAGTAGTGGTAAGCCGACTCCTGTTAGTAAAAAGCCAATCATTGCTGGCCAAAAGTTTTCACCAGCATTTTGTCCAAGCATTGGAGGGAAAATTAAATTTCCTGCCCCAAAAAATAAAGAAAATAGCATAAGGCCTGTGAAAAAAACATGTTTTTTTGATACAGTGTTCATTGTTTTTCCTCCTTTTTTGTAAATTCATTGTAAGAACACAAAAAACTCGTCCCTAAAGAAAGGGACGAGTTATATTTACCCGCGATACCACCCTAATTTATACATGTAGAAATAAATCTATATGTATACGGCTTTGCAACGTACAACATGATACGTGTTCCTTGTAACGGGGGACATCCGGTAAGAACTTACTTTAGCATTCGGTTCTACTTCTCGGAGATGATTTTCGGTTAAGCACTGAACGTTGGCTTTCAGCAAATCGCCAACTCTCTGGGGAACAGTCCTATAACGTACTCGTTCTCGTCAATGAATTTTAATTCAAGTATTCTGACAGTATTTTCACATGTTTTTTTTAGAAAGTCAACATATTTTTTGGGAAATACACTTTCCTGTAGAAATATAGCTGAGAATATAAGGGTTAATACTATTTGTAAAAATGCTGTAAAACATTATAGAGAATTGTAAAGTTTATGGAGAAAATCGATATTTATAGGAGTAAGGAAGGAATTGTTTGAATTTGCAGAGAATAATACAACAATCCACTTGCTGGAAAGAACAAACCAAAAGAGGTGACTGAAATGCTTGCGATGGGAGTATTATTTGGCATTATTGCTATAATTGGTTTTATGTGGTTATATTATTCGCGTTCGTTTAAACAAGCAGAAGTTTTACTCTTTCAAAAAGGTAGTTTGTTGACAAATCAGTCTAGATATTTAGTATGTCCGAAGTGTGGAAGTGCACAGGCCAGGAGTGGAGGATATCAAGAGTGTTGCAAAATTAGATTATGAAAGAAGGAAGCCTCACATTATTTTGTGAGGCTTCCTTCCTTACAATTTTTTCGCGCTCCAAATTGTCCAACGATCTCTTTCGATGATAGGAGAGACGTTTTGTAATGCCGTTTGGATATGATGTAGAAGCTGAGAAAGTTCATTATCTGTTAGTTCATATAGAATGGATCGGCCTGTTCGAGGAGATAAATCTTGTAGCAAAGCTTCTACAGAATCATGTACTTTTCGTACTTCCCATTGTGTTTGAATGGGGAGCGCTTGAAGAGGATATGTTTGTAATAATTGCTGTATAGTAGTGGTTTTTGGTCTTCTTTGCGCTTCTGTTTCAATGAGTTTTGGAAAGACCGAGAAAAAATATCCACGAAGGTGTTCAGGACTTCCTGGGATTATACAATCTTCAATGGTCCGGTCTTGTAAAATAAGTAGACCGTCTTTTTTTAATATACGAGAAGCCTCTCGTATAAATGTGGGAATATCATGCAAATGATGAATGACTGCACGAGAAATGACAAGGTCGAATGTTTCATTAGGGAATGAGATATTATGTGCATCACCGTGAATGAATGAAATGTTTGGGAAGGCATTACAATTTTCTTTTGCAGCTTGTAATATTTCTTTTGAAAAATCAAGCCCAACAATACTTTTGGCTCCCATAAGAGCGAGTTCTTTCGTGTAAATGCCGCCACCACAACCTATATCAATTACTTGTTTATTTTGCACATCTACAATATTGTTTATTGTTTCCTGCCATGAAATATGTGCGTTACGATTTGCATACGTATACTTATTATTTGCATCATGAAAATTAATGGACATTGTAAAATCCTCCCTTCAGTTTATAGTATAGCTCATTCTATATAATGTAACGTTTTTGTTTTATGCATGAGGATTATAAGAATTTCTTATTGGAAAAGGAGAATCGATTTGAAAGGGAAATATTTAATGTTTTTATGTGTTATTTTACTCGCGTCGTGTGGTCAATCCGAGCAAAAGAAAGAACCGAAACAAGTAGAGGAGACAGTGAATGAAATGAGAGAACCATTACAAGTAACTGTTATGCAAAAAGGTAAAGAAGAAAAAAATTTAAAGAAAATGGATGCGGAGTTGGTGGTGGATATTATAAACAAAGCGGAAAAACAAGAAGTAACGGGTAGTTTTGGTGAACCGGAATATGAAATACAAATTAGTAGTGATGGAAAAAAAGAAACATATTATGCATGGTTAAGAGGAGAAGATCGCCGAGGATGGATTCAATATAAGAAAGATATGTATATGCTTAACGAAAAAGATACGGAAAAGCTTTTGGCTATCTTTCCAAAGATTCCAGAACAAAAAGAAGATGAGATGCAGGTAGGCACTTTAACGGAAGTAACAAAAAAAGACATGCAGATTACTGCGTTTCATATTAAAGCTGGTGATCAAAAAATGAATTATACAGTACGTTATACGATTTCGCAATCACTATATAATAAGTTAGCAAAGGAACAAGAATATTATTTGCAATTAATTTTCCCGGAAAAGGTTCAAAAATTAATTGGCGCAAAAGAGAGTGAAATAATTTCAGCTGAAAAAGTAAAGGAAGGGTATAAACAGTATGAGTTGAATGTTACTGTTCCGATAAAAGATGCTTCAGAATCACAATTAAAATCACTAGAAACCTATTATGATAATCACGATTTACAAATATTAAATAGTAAGAAAGAAAAAGTAGGAGCATTTCAAAACATTATTCAAATTGTTAAAGAGTATGGTGAAAAAATGAATTTACAAAGATAAAGTGAAATTTTAATCAGTGGGGGCATCCCCCGCTGATTATTAGCACGACTCCTACCTAAATTCTTTGCTCCAGCCGAATTTTGAGGTGGGATTCTTACTGCCCGTAAATAGCGGGCAGTAAGAATCATAAAGTCTATATGGCCTTTCCTAGGAAATGATAATAGAGGGGAAAGATCCCCTCTATTATTTTGCTTTTGCAGATGGCTCATTCATTGATTTTCGTGTAATTAGAAAGGAAATCATAAGAGCAGAAAGAATAATAAGGGCTATAAATAAGTGATTTGGCAACCAATCTAATAATAATACGTAGCTGACGGTATAAAAAATAAGAGTTGAAGCTAAAAACGATAGAGCGCCTATCATAAGAGATTGTAATTTCATTTGTATTTACCTCCTTTTATTTTTATTTTTGGCTAAAAATGGATGGAATAAACATTATTTCTAACAATAGAAAAAAATATGTCATAATAGAGAAAAAGAATAAGTTTTGATGAGTGTATATGGCTCAATAAAGCGAGATAAAGGAGAGGAATATGAAAAATAATAAAAAAGGATTATGGGGAGTTATCGTTGCAATAGGGTTATTTTTACTATCTAAGTTAAAATGGGTATTTGCAATTTTTAAGTTAGCAAAATTTTCAACAGTATTTAGTATGTTTTTATCGCTTGGTGCATACGCAGTCATATATGGTTGGAAGTTTGGGGTAGCACTCGTATATTTATTGTTTGTACATGAGATGGGGCATTTATGGGCAGCGAGAAAGAAAGGGATACCAACATCGCCAGCAATCTTCATACCATTTATGGGAGCTCTTATTGGGATGAAAGAGATGCCGAAAAATGCAAAAGATGAAGCTTACATTGCATATATGGGACCTCTTTTCGGATTGCTTTCATTTTTACCCGCGATCCCACTGTATATAATCACGAAAGAGCCGTTTTGGGCGCTTATTATTTTACTTGGAAGTATGATTAATTTCTTTAACTTAATTCCAGTTTCTCCAGTAGATGGTGGACGAATAATTTCAGTTGTAAGCACGAAAATTTGGGGAGCAGGGCTAGTTTTACTACTCGGCTATTCTATTTACTTCAAGAGTATTTTAGGAGGATTTATTTTTATTATCGGCTGTATGGAACTATATAGAGTAATAAAGAGAGATGAGCCGATTAAGGAATTAGGATATAAAATCGATGGAATGAAAGAATATGTTGCTAGGCTTGAAGAGGAATTAAAAGAAACTGGTGCGGTGCATCGAACGATTTATATGATTCACCATGAAATGAATGTATTAAGACAAAGAGAACGTGAAAAAGAATTAAAAACAGGAGAACTTCAAAAGATTGAAGTGCTAGAGTACCTTTTACCAAAATTTGAGCCACTTGATTATGTCCCATATGAAGATGAAAAAGAAATGCATACAATTCATATAAGAGAAGCATTTGAAATGTCAGAAAGAAAATTAAATGAATGGGAAACAGAAAAGGAACAACAAGAAAATTATTATAAAGTCGATACGAAAACGAAATGGACAGTATTTGCTTGTTATATCGGATTAATGGCTATACTCGGTTATACAGCTTATGAAGGTTATGTTGTTTTACAAGAGCATTTACCAAGGAGAAGTTTGTAGAAAAATAGTGTCGAAATGAAAAGGAGGATTTAAACAGGAATTACATTTCTACGAGAGAATGTTACAAGTGTAACAGTACATTGTAATATTCATAGTAGAAAAGGGGTTCTGTATATGAAGAAATTGTTAAGTGTATTGGTAACTATTACTGTGATGGCAATAGCGAGCTATAGTCTTATGAAAGTACTATTATATTATGCGAATAAGTCTGCTGGAGTAAATACAGTAGCACAAATAGAAGAGGTGCAAGAGAAGAAGAAGACACTCGATTTTGTTCGTACGACACATGAAAGTTATAATAATTTCTTGAATTATGGCAAGGCAGAGAAATATACAGATGGGGATTGGAAACATTTTAAACAATGGTTTCAAGAGCAAGAAGCCTCTTTAAAAAATATACATAAAGAAGTAAAAAATGAAAAAATAAAACGCGATGTGAATAGAAGTTATGAAATTGTAAAAAAAGGTGTGGAGCTTCAGAATATGGAGTATGTAATCTATGCTCATCGCGTATATCATGACTTGGATATACTTGTAAATAAATATAAAGGTGAGACGAATGTATGGGGGTATACCGAGTTTGGAGATGGGCAGAATATACAAGTAATTGAACAAGCAATACAAACGAAGTAGTAGGCTAGCTAGAATTCTAGTTAGCTTTTTTTTGAGCACTATTAATGATGGCTAATTAAAATTTACTTAATATGTGCATTGTTCATATATTTTTCACAAAAACACCATGTTAATAGTGATTAAAATCACAATATGAATTATACAATTCAGTTAAACTAAAAACAGTTAAGGAAATAGAGGAGTGGGATACAATGTTAAGTGCAAAAACAATTGAAATCGTAAAGTCAACAGTACCGTTATTACAAGAAAAAGGCGTTGAGATTACAACGAGATTTTATCAAATTTTATTTTCGGAACATCCGGAGTTATTGAATATTTTCAACCATACGAACCAGAAAAAAGGAAGACAACAACAAGCATTAGCAAATGCTGTTTATGCAGCTGCAATGTACATTGATAATTTAGAAGCTATTATTCCAGTTGTAAAACAAATTGGTCATAAGCATAGAAGTTTAGGTATTAAAGCAGAGCATTATCCAATAGTAGGTACATGCTTACTACGAGCGATTAAAGAGGTCGCAGGCGCGCCTGATGAAGTTTTAAATGCATGGGGAGAAGCGTATGGCGTCATTGCTGATGCATTCATTAGCATTGAAGCGGGTATGTATGAAGAAGCTGCACATAAAGAAGGTGGGTGGAAAGATTTCCGCAACTTTGTGATTGTTAAAAAAGTGAAGGAAAGCGACGTTATTACATCATTTTATTTAAAACCTGAAGATGGCGGGAAAGTTTCTTCATTCATCCCAGGACAATATGTAACGATTCAAATAAATATTAAAGGTGAGACATATACACATAATCGTCAATATAGCTTGTCTGATGCTCCAGGAAAAGAATATTATCGTATTAGTGTAAAGAAAGAAAAAGGTGTAGATACACCAGATGGTAAAGTATCTAATTACTTACATGATCATGTAGGGGAAGGGGATGTCTTACCAGTAAGTGCACCAGCGGGAGATTTCGTATTAAATATGGAGTCAACATTACCTGTTGTACTAATTAGTGGTGGAGTAGGTATTACACCGATGATGAGTATGTTAAATACGTTAATTGAACAAGAATCAAAGCGTAATGTATGCTTTGTTCATGCGGCGATAAATAGTAATACACATGCGATGAAAGAGCATGTTGAGACAGTAGAAAAAGAGTATGAACAAGTTAAAGCATATACTTGCTATTCTTCACCGACAGAGCAAGATGTGGAAATGAAGAATTTTGATCAAGAAGGATTCATTGAACGTGAATGGTTACAAACTATTATTCCAACAACTGAAGCAGAATTTTATTTTTGCGGTCCAGTACCATTTATGAAGCATATAAATGCTGCATTAATTGATTTGGGTGTTAAACAAGAGAACATTCATTATGAATTTTTCGGTCCCGCAGCAAGCTTACAATAGATTAATGTTGCCAAGCAAAAAACGAGGTATTATTTTACCTCGTTTTTTGCTTGTTCTCTAAGTAAACGATTTACTGTTTCGCGGCGTACACCTATGAGCTGACCAATTTCAGTTTGTGTTAATATTTCATAAATAGGGATGTCACCTAAATAAAAGGTGAACCACTCTTGTAAACGATGAAGGCGCTCTTTAGGAGAGACAGTTGTCAATTGATCGATACGCTGTTGCATCATTCTTAACTTCGATTGTAATTGTATAGCGATATTTTCATATGATGCAGGATTTGCCTGAAGTTTGTCGTACCATTCATTGCTAATTATAGGCTCCACTTCTGTTTTCATTAAAGCGATAGCTGTACCGTGATATTCCTTCGGTGAAATTAAAGAATGGTGAGGTATCGTTTCACCAGGAACGATAATATTAAATAAAAAAGGTGTTCCGTCTTCTTCTAACCGAATAACTTTTAATAAACCTGTTTTTATAAAATATAATGGACCGTCCTCACCTTGACGGAATAATACATCTCCCTTATGTAGAATCAATGTTAGCCCCCCATTAAAACATTTCTATTTCTTATATTTTAGCGTATATGTATAAAGACAATATGTTTTTTAAACAGCAATTTCATTGACGAAATGTATGCTATTACAGTAGTATACTATTTAGTGTGTAATAGTACTAGCAATGAATACGCTGTAGGGGGTTTAGTATATTGTTAGATGCGATGAAGATGACGGATATGAGAATTCCGGCGAATGCTATCATTCATGTGGAAGAGATGAAAGGTGGAGTCGTTTTATCCGTTGAAATAGACGGCCAAATTATTTATACGATGGCTTATGATGAAGAAACAGATAGTTATGCTGAATTATATGATCGAAACGATAAGAGGGCGTGCCAAGTACATGAAGACTTTATGGGATGGTCACTTCTTCACTAAAAAGATGTCAATATGACATCTTTTTTTATTGAATCGATAGATTATACAAAGAAATGAAATATAAGGATAAAATTTGTAATAAATGATTTTGCATTGTTAGCGCTTTGTAACTGTAAGATAAGTGTTTTTTCGCTATCATAAAGATAACAGTCATAGCTATAGGAGTGATCAACTTGAAGAAATTACATATTTCAAATTTTATGCTATTAAGTGTTTGTTTAGTTTTATTTGTTCTCCTAGGAGCCTTTTTATATTCATGTGTATAAGAAAAAACGCATTCTAGAAAGAACGCGTTATAAAAATGAAGTAATGATTAATCTAGTTCCAAGAATAATTAATGTGATACGTAATAAATTAATTACTGCATTACCGCTTAATTTTGTGTTAATATAAGCCCCGATTTTTCCGCCAATCCATGCACCAGGAATAAGAATTAATGCATAAGCCCAGCTGACATTTCCTAGAGAGATGTGAGTTAAAGAACTTACAATTGCTGAGAGAAATACGATAAACATTGAAGTTGCTACAGCAATGTGTGCTGGGAACGCAAAAAGGAGCATCATCGCTGGCACAAGTAAGGCACCACCACCGATTCCAAATAATCCGGATATAAATCCAACTATAAAGGCAATAAAGATAGCGAGAAATGGTGGAAATTGATAGTCTACAGTATTTCCTTCGTTATCTGTAAAAGATCGCTTAATTACAGTCATATTTGATAGGGAAAGAGGTTTCAATTTGTCTCGTAGTATAAGAAGAATGGAGACGAATATAAGAAAAATCCCAAAGTATAAAGAAAATGTATCTTGGTTTAAAAATTTGTTTGCCCATGATCCGATAATACCACCAGGGCCACTCCCGATAAATAAAATAAGTCCACTTTTATAATCTACCCGTTTATGTTTCATATAAGTAAGGGTAGAAGCCAGCCCTGTAAAAACGACTGTTACCATAGAAGTTCCTACTGCGAGTTGTGGTGATAAACTGTGTAATCCAATTAATAACGGAACGATAATAATTCCGCCTCCAAGTCCGACTAGGCTCCCGACTGTCCCGGCGATTAATCCGATGAAAAGTAACATGATGTATTCCAAAATTGCCAACTCCTCTATATAACTTATCCATCAATCATTATACACGCTTTTTAATAAGAAATAGGCTTGTTCACAAAAAAGTCGTCTTCCTAGAAAAATAAGGAAGACGACTTTTGATTAAAAGATTAAGTGTAATAAGTAGTAAAATAATGCAGCTAAAGAAGCTGAAATAGGAAGTGTAATAACCCATGTAATTAACATGCGTTTTGCAGTTCCCCATTTTACACCTTTCACGCGATGTGAAGCACCAACTCCTAAAATAGAAGAAGAGATAACGTGCGTCGTACTAACCGGTAAGTGAATAAATGTTGCGCCGAAAATAACAAGTGATGATGATAAATCGGCAGCTACACCATTTACAGGACGAATTTTCATAATTTGTCCACCGACAGTTTTAATAATTTTCCAACCACCGACAGAAGTACCAAGACCCATTGCGATTGCACAAGATAATTGTACCCAGAAAGGGATATCGCCAGAAGTATGATAGTTATTGGCCATAAGAGCCATCGTAATGATTCCCATTGCTTTTTGTGCATCATTCGTACCGTGCGTATAAGCTTGTAATGCAGCGGTGAAAATCTGGAATATACGGAAGTTCTTGTTCGTTTTCGTTAAGTTAAAGTTTTTAAATACCACTTTAAAAATACTATATACGATGTAACCAATAACAAAAGCGATGATCGGTGAAATGATTAAAGCTTCAAGAATTTTTATAAACCCTTTATAGTTTAATGCGCTAATACCAGCAGCAGCAATTGCTGCACCAGCGATTGCGCCAATTATTGCATGCGAAGAACTACTTGGAATGCCATAGTACCAAGTGATCAAATTCCAGACTATTGCCGCAAGCAAAGCAGCTAAAATTACAAGAGAACCATTTTGCAAAGCAAACGGGTCAACAATATCTTTTGTAATCGTTTTTGCTACACCTGTAAATGTCATCGCACCTAAAAAGTTCATAATAGCTGCCATAACAATTGCATGTCTAGGCTTTAGAGCTTTCGTTGAAACAGCCGTTGCAATAGCGTTTGCTGTATCGTGAAATCCATTGATAAAGTCAAAAGCTAAAGCGCAAATGACTACTAAAACGGTCAGTATCAAGAGTGTATCCATGATCAAACTCCTTACGCGTTCTTCATAATGATTGTTTCTAATACGTTTGCAACGCTTTGACAGCTATCAGCTACTTCTTCAAGCTCTTCGTAAATCTCTTTAAATTGAATAATCTTAATCGGATCTTTCTCACGAGAGAATAAGTGCTTAATCGCATGACGGCGAATATCATCACATTGTGACTCGTAATCCTTAATCTTGATCGCATTTGTACGAATATCGACTAATTTCTTTTTAGAAAGTAGTTCAACAGAATTTGCAATCTCAATCGCACATTGATTAATTGCTTCAACGAATTTAATCATGTATTCATCAGCTTCTGTAATAGAATACATTTCGAATAGACCAGCACTGTGATCTAATCCGTCTAATACATCATCCATACTCATTGCAAGTTGTAGGATGTCTTCACGTTCAATAGGAGTAATAAACGCTTTGTTTAGCTCCATAATGATTTCGTGAATGAATGAGTCACCTTTTGACTCATACTCTTTCATGCGCATAGAAAACTCTTTTAAATCGCTAGCATTTTTAATTTTATACTCCACGAAAAACTGCGCGCCTTCTTTTAAATTTTCGGAAACGTTCATAAGCATTTCAGAAAATTTATCTTTTTTTGATTTAAAGACCATTATTGTTACCCCCACAAAAGTAATATATGTAAAATATATTGGCTAATCAATTCTAACAAAAAACTGTCGTTTTTTAAAACATTTTATCGAAAAGTTTACAAAAACTTAACAAAACTCTCATTGTTGTATTAATAATATTAATACTCAACAATGAATATCTTACTTGTAGAATGTCCTTTTCTTGCAAAAAGTATGAATGTGAAAGAAAAGCTTTACACTATAGGAACGACTACGTTATTATAATAAATTTAAAAGGAGGTATATTCTTCCTTTTAAAAAAAAGAGTGTAAACAAATGAAGGAAGTGAACCAATGAAATTGAAGAACACTCACTTTAAAAGAACGCTTGAGTGGTTCAATAAGAGGAAGAAACTACGCAATTCATTAATTGTATTGGGAAGTTTACTTGCTACTCTATTTATTGTTGTAAATATAATAATTTCCATTCAAGATATATCTGAATTAAAACAAGCTGTTCCACAACCGACTTTAATTTATGATGCAAATAATGAAGTTGCGACTAAATTAGCTTCTTCTAAAACAGAAGGGGTCAAAAGGAAAGATATTCCTGATATTATGGTTCAAGCAATTGTTGCAGTAGAAGATAAGGAATTTTTTAGTCATCATGGTATTTACTATAGTGGAATTATAAGTGCTGTATTTAAGAACATTACAGCCGGTGAAGTTGTGGCAGGTGGTAGTACAATTACACAACAACTTGCGAAAAATGTATTTTTAACGCAAGACCGTACATTCTCGCGTAAAATAAAGGAATATTTTCTAACGAAAAAAATAGAACGTACTTATACGAAAGATGAAATTGTTGAAATGTATATGAATCAAATTTATTTTGGTGAAGGTGCTTGGGGGATAAAAAGAGCAGCTAAATCTTATTTTGATAAAGAAGTAAAAGACTTAACGATTTCAGAAGCTGCAACGATTGCAGGATTAATTAAAGCGCCATCTGCGTATTCGCCGTATAAAAACTTTAATAAATCAATTGAAAGACGTAATGTCGTATTAGGTTTAATGAAGGAGCAAGGATATATTTCTGAAGAACAATATAATCAGGAGAAAGAATCAGGTCTTGTATTACGACGTGGTGTTGACGATAAATATAAGGGAAAATATTCTCAATACGTAGATTATATTGTTAGAGAAGCGATGGACAAGTATGAATTAACACAAAATGAAATTTTAGCAGGTGGCTATCGTATTTATACGGAACTTGACTCGAAAAAACAACAAGCGGTTGAAGATGTTGTGAATAATGATAGTTATTTTAAAGATAGTGGCTCAGATCAGCTTATGCAAACTGGAGTGGTCCTTATGAATCCAAAAACTGGCGGTGTTCCGGCTTTAGTTGGAGGCAGAGGTCCTTATCAATTTTTACAGTTTAATCATGCAACACAATTAAAAAGACAGCCAGGTTCAACGTTAAAGCCTCTTGCAGTGTATGTACCAGCGTTAGAACAAGGATATGAAGTATACGATGTCTTAAAAGATGAACCGTTTAATATTAAAGAATATGCACCACAAAATAGTGATCATACGTTCCATGGTAATGTGACGATGTATGAAGCGGTGGCAAAGTCATATAATGTTTCAGCAGTTTGGCTATTAGAGAAAATTGGATTAGATAAAGGATTGAAATCTTTAGAGCGGTTTGGTATTCCATTAGAGCCTGAAGACCATACGTATCCGATTGCTTTAGGAGGTATGCATGTAGGGACTTCACCATTTGTAATGGCTCAAGCGTATAGCGCACTTGCAAATGATGGTGTCCAAGTAGAAGCTCATGCCATTAGAGAAATCCAAAATGCTGAAGGGAAAACAATTGGAAAATGGTATAAGAAAGAAACTCGTGTGACGAACGAGAAAGTTGCCCAAAAGATGACATACTTATTAAAAGGTGTTATTGAAAGGGGAACAGGTGAAAAAGCGAAAGTTAATAATATCGATACCGCAGGCAAGACAGGGACTACCCAGCTTGTAAATGGACCAAGCACTGGTGCGAAGGATTCGTGGTTTGTTGGATACACACCGGATTTAGTAGGTGCGATTTGGGTAGGGTATGATAAAACGGATAGTGAGCATTATGTGCCAGGAGGCAGCCAAATTACAACGACAATGTTCCGGGATATTATGAAGAAAGCGAATGGAAATCCAACTCAAAAGGCATTTCAGTTATCACTAATACCTGAGGCGGATTATACAAAACAATTAAAAACGATTGAGGAAGAAAAACGAAGGAAAGAAGAAGAGAAAAAACGAAAAGAAGAGGAACAACAAAGAAAAGAACAGCAAAATGAATGGATAGATAAAGTGAAAGAGTGGATTCCATTTTGGTAAAAAAAGAGGCGAATAACGAGTTCGCCTCTTTTTTATGAGAAATGAGCGGTTTTATCTCGGTTCAAAATGTGGCAACAGAAAAGAAGTTAGGTGAGAATCGAGCTGCCTATAAAAATTTGATGGGTTTAACTTAATAATCCGTGGGGATGGGAAAAGCGCCACGGATTAAAGCTTCAGTTTATTTATTTAGCGTAACATTGGTCCTACCGAAGGATTGAGAATCATACGTGACGGTTATTATTCCTTTACTAATAGGTTCATATGGCAATTCCTCTTCGAAATTTCCAGTATTTTCATTATGGATAGAGAGTGTTATTTCATCAACGTCTTTATTTTTATATTGATCTTTAATCGTTTCAGCGATTTGAAGTAGGTTTTCATAACTAGAAGCTTCTGTAATAAGCATTCCTTTTATAACTTTTTTTTCATTTTGTGTGGAAGAGGAATACGGGATGTTGTTTTGTTTTGTATACAGAAGTTCGTATGGAATTGTTTTTCTTTCTGCTTTTGAAACATTTGAATAGTTTAGAGTTAAAAGAAACCCTATACATAAAATTATGCATACCATAAGAACAAACCAAAAACGTGTCAGTGATATAATTCGCATTGTCATCCCTCTTTCATGTCTTTGTCTTCACTATTCATCATACAAAAAGAGGATTAAGCTAGAGTAAATTTGAAGTAAAGAAACGTAAAGAAGGAGCACTTATCCTCCAAAATAAGTGCTCCTTTTTATTAAAAGAAAGATTTAACATACAATCAAAATAATACAAATTACTATAAATCAAACATTCTTGGTCGTTCAAAAATAAAATGAAAACTAAAATTAGTAAATTCGGAAGACTGATAGTGTAGCTGTTGTGTCACCAGTGTTAGGGATGGAAATAGTATTTACTGTAGGTTGTACAGAGATTGTTGTACCAACTGTTAAAGTAACAATTGTGGAGAAAGAAACCGCACTACCGATAACGTTAGTTGAAAAATTACGAGTAGGTGGTTGACCGTTGAATGAAATACCGAATTCAAATGGTGAAGAACCCGGGAAGGTTGTAGATGCTGAGAAACTAATATCGTATACTCCTGTTTCTAAAATAGTTAAAGTATCTGAAGTGTCATTAAAAATGAGATTATTTAGTTCGAAAACTTGATTAAATTGGATATTCGTTCCAGGTGATATAGTTTGTGGATTAGAATTTCCTATTGCTGCTATAGTTACAGGGAGTGGTGTGCCCGACGGTCCAGTAGCGCCAGTAGCACCAGCCGGACCTAATGATTAATTCGTTCATAGTTCGCTTTAGGTAAAATTGGAATAGAAATAGTGAAAGTTGTACCGTTTTGATTACTAGACATTTTTAATGTACCGTTATGATTTTGAATAATTTTCTTCGTTACTGACAAGCCCAGTCCAGTTCCTGAATCTTTTGTTGAGAAGAATGGATCAAAGATATATTCTTGAATAGCTGGAGGAACCCCAGTGCCGTTATCTGTGAAAGTAATCCGAACAAAGTTATCTAGGCGATAACTAGAAATTTGAATGGAAAGAGGTCTTTCGCCTCGAGCATCGATAGCATTTTGAAATAAATTTAAAAAAACTTGCACAAGTTCATGACGATCGATATTGACAAGTACACCATCTAATTCCGTAGAAAATTCATAGTCAATAGAAATGTTGTGTAAAAAAACTTCACTAGCAAGTAGTTGTTGAATATATTCGCGTAAAAACGTATTGATGGGAAAAGGTTCTCTAGTAAATTCACGTGTTTTTGAAATGGCTAAAAATTTTGTGATAATACTATTTGCACGATCTAGTTCAGGAATGAGTAGACTTTTAAACAATTCTTTATTGGATGGAGAAACGTTATCTTGTAGAAATTGCAAGTATCCACGTACCGTTGTAAGGGGATTTCGTACTTCATGAGCAATCCCAGCTGCGATTCGTCCTGCTAATGAAAATTTTTCTGCATCACGTTCTGTGTTTAAATAATGGAAGACACTAATAACTCTAAAAATCTCTCCGTTATAATCCCGAATAATTCGATTGTTTAAAATACCATAGTTTTTGTCTAACACTTCTTCATTATATATTTCTGTTCCTGTTCTTAATGTTTCAATCGCTTTAATTTGTTCTTCTGGCAAGTTTAGTAATTGTTGAATTGGCTTTCCAATTATATCATTTCGTACTACACCAAAATCATCTGCTGCAGCTTGATTACATAAAGTTATATTTCCTTTACTATCAACAAAGGTGACATGATGTGAAAAAGCATCAAAAATATGAACAAAGTATGTTTCAAGTTGTTCAAATAAAAATAATGAATCGCAAGTAAGTTGAAAATCAGCCTTTTTATTCTCTTTTTGTATGTTTTGAATGGAATGAGTCGTTCTCGTTTTCTTTATTTGTAAACCAATATGTGGATTTTTGTATGTGAAATGATGTGGTAATTGATTCACAAGCTCTTCATATAACCGCACTTTATTTTCTAGTTCTTCTATTCGTTTTTCATGAGATACAATATCATCGTTTGGAAGCATAAATAAATAACCCCTCAATTTAAAAATTCTTCCATTTAGTATATCATATTTTTATACGGATACTCTTAAAGAAGGGGCTACTTAATGAAATTGATTAGCTGAAATGTCCGGGAAGTGAGTAGAATGGATAGAAGGTGAAGTTAAAAAGGGAGGGATATATTTGCTTTTCATTGGAGTGACAGGGTGGGGAGATCATGATTCTTTATATATAAATCCCTATGAAAATAGAAATAAATTGCGAACTTATAGTGAACATTTTCCCATTGTGGAAGTAGATAGTTCATTTTATGCGATACAACCTACGCGGAATTATACAAAATGGGCGATGGAAACGCCGAAAGATTTTTCTTTTATAGTAAAAGCCTATCAAGGAATGACAGGACATATGAAAGGGGAAATCCCTTTTTCTACGTTCGATGAGATGTTTGATGTGTATAAACAATCCATTCTTCCTTTAATAGAAACAAATAAATTAAAAATGATTTTATTTCAATATCCACCATGGTTTGATTGTAAAGTGAAAAATGTAGATTTACTTCGATACACGAAAGAAAAAATGGAAGATTTACCATGTGCAATAGAATTTCGAAATCAAACATGGTTTTATCCAGAAATGAGAGATAAGACGTTACAGTTTTTAGAAAAAGAAAACTGGATTCATACAATTTGCGATGAGCCTCAGGCTGGAATAGGATCAGTACCGCTTGTATTAGATGCAACAAACTCGGACATGGCGTTAATACGTTTTCATGGCCGAAATGTTCATGGTTGGCTGGATAAAGGAGAAAATTGGAGAGCGGTTCGCTGTTTATATCGTTATAATAGTAAAGAATTGGCGGAATGGGTAGAACGATTAGAGCGATTGAAAAAGAAGACGAAGGATATATTTGTATTGTTTAATAATAATTCGGGTGGAGATGCAGCGGATAATGCGAAACAGCTTATGAAAATGATGAACATTACATATGGTGAGCCGAAGCCTGAGCAATTAAATTTGTTTGAATGATGATAAACAAGAAAGGCACTGTACAAACAGGGGGAATGTACAGTGCCTTTCTATATGAAAAAGAGGGGTAACAATGTTACTGAGCGTTTGGTTGATTCATCAATTGTTGGCTTCATAATAAATGATAATGGTTATCATTATCATTGTCAATGGTTTTTCGGAAAATAAGTAAAAAACTTTTTATCCCGCTATTTGCGGCAGTAAAACTCCTACCTCAAAATTCGGCTGGAGCAAAGAAGTTAGGTGGGAGCCCTGCTGCCCGTAAACCCCCACTGATTATTAGCCTTCACTTTATATTTTAAATAGTAATAAAAAAAGAACAGCAATTACTGCTGTTCTTTTCCATTGATGATTTGTTGTAAATCAAAAGGAGTTATCGCTTGGATAAATTCCTTTGAGATAAGTGTTTGAACGAGAGTGCTTTCAGAAATTGTAGCACCTGTTTTCTTTTCATAAGATTTCTTTAATAAATCAAGTTTTTCAGCCGTTTCTTTCGGTAATTCAATTGTTAATGTGTTCATAATTTCTCCCCCTTACTATTAGAGTACCACTACAGTATAGGAGAGACAAGACAAGAAAAGAGAATATGAAACATAAAAAAGGTTACCAAATTTACAAATGGTAACCTTTTTATGTATAAGAGTTATTAAGCAATACCGATATACTTTAAAGTTTTGGATGGAGTACTGTGATCAAAGAAGTGTTGTAAAAATGCAATATCAACACCTGATTTGTATGCACAATAGCCCCAAGTTTTTCGAAGTGTATGTGAGCTAATCCCTTCTAATCCAACTTCTTTTGCAGCTTTGTTTAAAATGTACCATGCATGTTGTCTCGTAATAGACTTTGTTCCTTTTTGAGACTTTAATAATGGTTCATTACGTTTCCAAGTTTTACGTTCTTTCATGTAGTCTTCGATTGCGTGCTGTAAGTCTTCATTTACAGCAAACCATTTATGTTTCTTTACTTTTTCATTGTAAAATAAAATGGAATGGCGAACATTTTCGTCTTCATCGATTACATCACTAACTTTTAATTGTAAGATTTCACTTACTTTTAAGCCAGAATTTACAGCTAATACGAATAATAAGCCATCACGTTTCGAAGATTGTAAAAGTATATTTTTGATAGTTTCTAATTGTTTTTCATTTTGAATAGGTTGTCCTGCTTGTTTCATTTCACGCACTCTCCTCTTTTATATGTGTAAAGGAAAGGATTAACTTGTTTCTTACTATAAAGGGAGAGTGTGAATTTCATGTGAACTCCTAGTGAAATTAAGACAAATTATTTGACTTCTTTTACTTTTTGTAAATTAAAATAAAATACAACGCTATTAGTGGTATTATACACGCCGTATTCAGCGTGATGGAGATCTAAAATGTTTTTCACAATGGATAACCCAAGGCCAGTACCTCCAGTATGACGGCTACGAGAAGCGTCTAAACGGTAGAAGCGATCCCAAATTTTTTCAAGGCTTTCTTCTGGAATAGGATTACCTGTGTTTTCAATTTTGATTTTCACTGTATCTTCCGTTTCTATAATAGAGACGTGTATTTTTTCACCATCTGGAGTATATCGAATTGCATTGCTAAGTAAGTTTACAACGACTTGCTCAATACGGCTACGATTTGCTTTAACAAATAGAGAAGAGTCAGCATGGATGTCCACTTGTAAATGTTTTTCCTCCATGCTAAATAATAATTTTGTATAGACTTGTTGAATTAATTCACCGATCGAGAATGTCGACATTTCTAGTTTGTACGTACCTGATTCTAGTTTTGCTAATTCTAACATTTCAACAATGAGCCTGTTCATATTATCTGTCTCTTCCAAAATAACATTTGTATAATATGTCGTATCTTTACTTACGCCATCTTGAATACCTTCAGCGAAGCTACGAATAACACTAAGTGGTGTTTTTAATTCATGAGATACACCAGAAATGAATTCTTTTCTCGTTTTTTCCAATTGACGTTCGCGTTCAATATCTTGTTGTAATTTTGTATTGGCAACATTTAATCGGTCGATTCGATCTTTTAAATTTACAGAGAGTGTATTAATACCACTTGATAACCCGCCAATTTCATCGTCTGCCGTAACAGGTAACTTCTCGCTAAAATCAAAGTTGGCCATTTTTTTTGTAACACGATTTATCTTAATTAATGGTTTAACAATGATTTTTGAGTAGTAGAAGGATAACAAAATAATAACGAGAAACACGATAATTAAGGCATAGACATAATAATCTTTTAAAACGAGCATCGCTTCATTAACAGGTTGTAAAGATGCTATCACAAAAGCGTAATCCTTAATTTTTCCGTTTTCCATAATAGGCTTTACAAAGACACTGTTTTTTATATTTTCCCCACTATCTAAAATATACGTGTTTAATTGATTTGAATTAGAAGTACCTTGTCTAATAGTACTTGCAAAATATTCAACAGCTTGTAATGTTTCAAAATCATTTGCAAGGCGAACCTCAGATTTGGAAGGGATATGTAATTTAGATATCACACCGGTAAAACTGATCTGAGACGTAGTTTTATATCGATTTGTGAGTCTATTTTTAGAGGGGTTACCACTAATTGATTGAAAATCCGAATTGCCATTTTCATTTCGCCATCGATTATAATTAGTCGTCAGTTCTAGTGGCGTTATTATATTATCTTGTAAAAATCCCTCTACGTGAATCATGCCCTCTTTTTTTAAGCCTAAATTTTCGAATTTATTATATTCTTCGGGTGTTAAAAGATTATTAAGTGGGATGGAATAGGTTTTATTGTTATTAGGGTTAATTACCTCAATGTAGTAATTGATTTCACTTTTAATAATGCCGTTAGAATCTAAAAATTGCATTTCAGCATTCGTTTTATCGTGAAATTCTTGTTTTAGCTTTCTGATTTCCTCAAAACTTTTGTCGCTTTTTTCATAATTATCTACGAATTTTTCAAAAGCCGTTTGAACGGTTTTTATTTTTTTATTAATATAAAACTTCTCTAAAAATAGAGATTGTCCAAGGAAAAAAAGGAGAAATATGATTGTAAATAAAGTTGATGTTAATAAAAATAGTTTAAAGACGATGCTTCTGTTCTTCACTGTTTCACCTCGTATGAAAAATACTGTAATACAAATGATTTCTTAATTATAACAAAGGTTACAAAAAAGTAGAGGAGATAAATCTGTCTCTCTCTAAAGTAGTTTTTTATAGAAAGTCACATAAAGAGAAGGTGCAGTGACTATAGAAGTATTTTAGCATAAAAAAGAACTCGCCAGACGTATGACGAGTTCTTTAGTGTACTATTGCTGAATTGCTGCATCTAAAGCGATTTCAATCATTTCGTTAAATGTAGTTTGACGCTCTTCAGATGTAGTTTCTTCACCAGTGAAGATATGGTCGCTTACTGTTAATACAGATAATGCATTTACACCATATTTAGCTGCTAATGTGTAAAGAGCAGTCGTCTCCATCTCTACTGCTAATACACCGTAATCTGCAAGTTTTTTAACCATGTCCATGCTCTCACGATAAAACACATCTGCTGTTAATACGTTACCAACACGAACGTGTAATCCTTTTTCTGTTCCAGCATCGTAGGCTTTCTTTAAAAGATCAAAGTTTGCAGCAGGAGCAAAATCAAAACCCGGGAATGTTAAGCGATTCATATTAGAATCTGTACAAGCCGTCATCGCAATAATAACGTCACGTACCTTAACATCTTTTTGAATTGCACCACATGTCCCAACACGAATTAAATTTTTCACTCCGTAGCTTTGAATTAATTCGTTTACATAAATAGAAATAGAAGGAACACCCATGCCTGTACCTTGAACAGATACACGCTTTCCTTTGTAAGTTCCAGTGAAACCTAACATGCCACGCACGTTATTATAACAAGTAACATCCTCTAAAAATGTTTCAGCAATATATTTTGCACGTAATGGATCACCAGGTAATAGAATAGATTCAGCAATTTCACCTTGTTTTGCTTCAATATGTACACTCATGAAAAATCCTCCTTATAATGTATTGATAGAAATCAATATCATTTGCATTATACACTACGACTCCTTTCAATTAAAATCTTTTTTATTTGTAATATGTGCAAAAGAGGAGGATTTCATAAATCATAATCTAGAATATATATTTAAGAGGTTTTGCATGGATAAAGAAAATAAAAATGGTAGGTGATATTTTGAAAAATCTTGTCATTGGGCTTATTGCACTAGTACTTATTGTGGCAGGAGGATTTTACATAAAAAAATATCAAGAAACTGTAGAAACGACCGGAGATGTTCAAGAAGTGAAATGGGATGTGAAGAATAAAGAAGGAAATGAAAAAGTCGATATTTCGTTTCAATTGCTAAATAAAATGAATAATGAAGTTCGTGGTGTGAACGATCAAATTCGAGCAGTGATAGTGGATGGGAATTTGAAAAACATACAACAAACGAAGCCTATATTTGCTGGAAATGGATCGTATAAGCTATCTTCAGATGTAGCAAAAGGTGAAGAGCACACGATATTTTTGTATGAAGATGAAAACAAGTCCGTGGAATCATTTTCTAAGCAAGATTTTGGTGAAGAAAAAAAGGAGAAAAACAAGGACAAGAATAAAAAGAAACTACCTGTCGATACTGTACTTACAAAAAATATAGGAGAGCATCAAGTGTCTCTTTTATTCGGTGCATTACATCCGAATGAGGCAACGACATTAACATTTCAGTTTCAAGCGAAAAAGGGAGAAAAACTGAAATTAAATTCAGGGAGAGGTGAAGTCAACGCGCTGTATATCGTTGATGAAACGAGGGGACATTTTTTATATGCCATTCCTGTTGATACGGATGAGCAATTACAATATCGTATTACATTTCCAGAAGAAGGAACATATAAAATATGGGGGGATTTCTATATAAATGGTAAGAAGTATGAAAAGGAGTTTAGTATACAAGTGCAAAAACGAAAAAACAGCTAAGTACTTAGCTGTTTTTTCGTTTTCCTATTAATTTTGTTACAGAGAGCATTGTAATTGGTAAAGAATGATTCTTTCGAAATGCTAAATACTTTCCACTCCATGCAGGTTTGTATTTTTCTTTAAAATGTCGTAAACCGCTGAAGCTATATGTGTAACGAACGTTATTAAATATTGCAGCAGCAACTCGTTCAGACCAGAACGATTGCGTTGATAAACCGACATTTGAGAGTGGTGCCATACCAATATTAAAGGAATGGTATTCATTTTCTTTTGCCCAGTGGAATAAGTGGATAAAAATTGCATCCATAATTCCGCTAGGGGCATCTGGATAATAACGCATTAAATCAACAGATAATATGCCACTTTGATATACTGGCATAAAGGTTGTGAATGCAATGATTTTTCCTTCTGCATCAGATAATGTAGCGATAGGGGCACGACTAATATACTCACGATCGAAGTACCCAAGTGAAAATCCTTTCTCTTTTTTTCCGCCGAGCCAAGCATCAGACACTTTCTTTAATTCCTCGTATAATTCGTCTGAGAATGGTGGCTCATGAATAGAGAATGTATAACCTTCTCGTTCAAAACGGTTGAAAGTGGCTCGCATACCAGCACGTTTCTTTCCTGTTATTGTAAACGTATTTAAATCAACGACAGCCTCTTCACCAAGTTTAAAGAAGTTGTAGCCAAAATCGTGGTATAAGCTCATCCATTTGCTTTCAATTTGATAGAATACGCAAATATACCCAAATCGATCAGCTTCAGTCAAAAATTCTTGCAATACAGTGCGGTAGGAGGATGGATCACCAATTGGATCACCTAGTACAACAAGACGTTTTCCAGTAATTGAAAAGAGAAGAAGTGCTTTTCCGTCACTACTGAAGAAGAACTGTTTATCCCCTAAAAAACCTAAATGACTAAGTACATTCCCGCCATGTTCATCTAAGAAGTTTTCTAACCTTTTATCATTAGCTGGTTGCCCGGGAAATTCACTACGGTAACGATTGGCAATTAGTGAGCCGATAAGTAAAAAAGTAGGAACGAAAAAGGCTGCTGCTAATGCACTTCGTTTAACTTGTGTAATATTTCGAACGACAAAATCAGGTTGGAACGCTTCTTTTGCACCCGCAAATAAAATACCTAAGTTTTTATATAAATATAGCGTAAGTAATAAGAAGATAAATACTTTTACGATATCAGAAAGTGAGACTTCCATTTTCTCGCGTATAAATCTTTTACGAAGCATATACAACACAGCAAGTACGATTAATAAAATAAAGGTTTCTTCAATGTCAATTCCTTTTAAGGTATTAAAGATTGCTGCTCCAATTAAAGAAACAATCGTCATATAGTAAGAACGCTTTGTTCCATAATATATGCCTCGCGAAAGAATCAGGAGGAGAATACCGAATGTTAATGATAAGCTAAAAGAAAATTGAATAAGGTGCTTTGGAGCTAAAATATGTAAGGCGTGAGCTCGATTTATACTAGTCGGTAAAATTGTTGATAGAATAACCATTAAGCCAGCGAATACTGTTAAAGCGGCGGATGCCCATGAACCTAATTTCCCTAAAAAATCACGTTGTAAAGTCCAAATTACACCAGTTGTTTCTAACGCAGGTGCAATAAATGGTTTATCTTCAATTTTTTTTATGGCAGCTCCTGTCATTTCAAAGGCTGCAAAAATGAGACCTAGGCAGAATGGTAAGATGTAATAGACAAGTCGGTATAATAACATAGCAGGTAGTAATACGCCTGTATCAACGCCGTATTGTCCTAGTCCAGTTAAGAAAACAAGGTCAAATGAACCAAGGCCACCAGGAACAAGACTTACGACACCAGCTAAAGCAGCAATTACGTAAACACCTAAAAACTTTTGAAATTCGATATCAATTCCAAACAATATTAAAATGACGTACATAACGATACCGGCAGATACCCACTCGACTAATGAAACTAATGAATATAAAACAGTTGGATTTTTCTCTTCTTCTTCCTCTTGTCCGTCTAGCTGTTTTGTTTTTCTATTTTTAATTTTAGAAAACCCAATATATATAGGAACGAAAAGAGCAAAGAAGATAAGAACAGGCCATAACCACGGTTTTTCGTGCAGAATAAAACTAGTGTCTAATATTCCAATAAGGCCGAGGAATGACAGAATGGCTAATCCGTTAATAAAAGCGGTTGTCATCCAAGCAATACTTTTAATAAGTTTTCCATTATCTTTTATATGCGGACGATATAGCATTGTACGTACACCGGCACCAACAAGACCACCAAAACCGATAAATCCATTTAAAGTGTTGGCAATCCATGAGATGCGGAAGATCTTTTGTACAGGTATATCTGCTTTTAAGTAACGAAGCATAACAAAGTCATAAAAGAACATTGTTGAAACGGCAAATGCACCGAGTGTAATCGCTAAAAATACCCCACCAGTTGGAATGTTTTTAATTGTTTCAATTGCTTCTAAAAAAGAAATGCCTGCTAATTCTTTTTTAGCTTGAAAGAAAACAATTGTTAAGACAACAAATGGGAAGATTATTTTCCCGATTTGTAAGAAACGTTTCCATGAAAACGACATAAATACAACTCTCCTTGTGTAAGAAAACTGAGACAATAATATTATTATGACAAACTTCAAGAAAAATAAAAAGGTAAATTCCTGTATAGGGAAGCTATTTTTTATATAGGTTATATTTAAAAGAATATTTCGTTTATTAGAAAATTGAGTTAAGATAAGGTGAAAGAAGGAAGAGAGGGGAAGTAGATGATTATAATAGGTTATGCAGGATATGAGTTAGAAAAAGCAAAACCGAATACATCAGAAGATTTTTTTAATAGATCTGAAGTAACATATATATTAAATAATCAAGAGAAAACCTTTTCTGTTTTATATGTTCGATATTTTGAAGAAATTTTACAAGAAATTACCCCTTTTGAAGGAAATCCAGTTTATAAAGTAGAAGAACAAGACGTATATTTACGAGATATTGTAGCGATCGCTTGTTTAGTGAAAGATAAAGAGCTACGCGCGCAGAAGCGATTGTATCTCAATGAAGTAACAGACTTTCAACGATACTTTGATGAGGGAACAGTGGTGAAAGTACAAGAAATATTAGCTGAATTACATAAAAATAAAAGAGTAGAAATAGCGTAAAACGGCAAAGGAGAGAGAAGCCATGTCTAATTTGATGGTTGAAAATCAAACAGAACAAGTTTCTATATTTTTAGAAGATGTAATTTCCTTGATAACTAATTATGTAAATTATCATACGTTACCTTCTTTATTGGAGGAGACACCAACAGGAAATGAGCAATACTATAAAGGGATATTAGCATCAATAAGAAGACTTCTTGTTTTTTGTGAAGAGGGACTTGATGCATGTTTTGTTTTGCTGAATAGCCAACCATTTCGAAAGACCGCAGCTGAAACAGTTTTATATAAGATTTACCATCAAGTAATTGCAGAGTTTTTTTCGCCAAAGAATGATCATTGGTATGAAAATAGTCGTTCTGCTTATACAGGGAAAAATTCTATTGTTTTTCAGCAAATCCCCCCTGGATCTATAGAACGAATGATGAAGGATTTAGAAGGGAAATTTCAATTGATGCGTGAAGAACTAGAATATTATGAGACAGATTACCAAACAAAAATGTTGCACAAATATTAATAAAGGAAAAGAAGCTAAGGATACTTAGCTTCTTTTCCTTTTGTCCAGTTATATAAGGGATTTTAATTGAATATAGTTAAAGTGGATAGCATCAAGGAGGTGTGACATGAGTCAGCAAGGTGTATTTACAGATTACTTTCATGAAGTAGAAAGCTGGTGTGAAAGTGTTCTTCAAGTATTAGATAGCCGTGCAATGGAAGTGTATGATGTCCATATGCTTGCTTATAAAATTCAAACGTTATTAGAGCGTATGAAAGAGCATGAATACGACACAGATGCCGAGTTTATGTATGAAATAAGTGATGATGTAGAACATATTCAACACCATTTACAGGAAGTATTTATGCAAGAAGGAGAGGAATATGAACTATGTGAAAGAGGGGATAGCGAACGAGCTGTTCCGATTGGGGGGCATACCCTTCCGCCATTACCTTATCCATATAATGCGCTAGAACCGTACATTTCACGAGAAATTATGATGTTACACCATGATAAACACCATCGTAGTTACGTGGAAGGATTAAATAAAGCAGAGAAGATGATGGAAGAAGCGAGAAAAACAAATCAATTTGATTTAATTAAGCATTGGGAAAGAGAAGCGGCTTTTCATGGATCAGGTCATTACTTACACACGATATTTTGGAATAACATGAAAAAAGATGGTGGTGGAAGTCCGAGAGGGGCTTTTTCACAACAAATTGAGCAAGATTTCGGAAGTTTTTTACGTTTTCAAAAGCATTTCACGGAAGCCGCTTCTAAAGTGGAAGGTTCAGGATGGGCAATTCTTGTATGGGTACCCCGTTCAGGAAGGTTAGAAATTTTGCAAAGCACGCTTCATCAATTGTTTACACAGTGGGATACGATACCACTCCTTGTACTGGATGTATGGGAACATGCGTATTATTTACAATATCAAAATCGAAAAGATGAATATATTAAAAATTGGTGGAATGTTGTAAATTGGCCAGATGTAGAAAAGAGATTTGAAAGTGCGAAGCAAATTGAATGGACACCGTATTAGACGCATATCTCATGCGTCTTTTTTAGTGGAGGTGGAAGGAAGATTTCGTTCATATTTTAAAAGGCCAAGCATACACTTGTACAAAAAGTGCCAAAAGGACGTGGGGGGGAAATATGAGACGAATTTGTATAATAATTACGCTAATTATAATGTACGCAAGCGTTATGCCAATTCCTGCATATGCAAAAATGAACGGTGGTGTCAGTGCTCGTAACGCAGTCTTAATGGAACAACAATCCGGTCGTGTGCTATATGGGAAATTAGAACATGAGCCACAAAAAATTGCTAGTATAACAAAAATTATGACAGCATTGTTAGCTGCTGAATCAGGAAAAATGAAAGAATTAGTAGCGGTTAGTAATGAAGCGGTACGAGTAGAAGGATCGGCAATTTATTTAAAACCTGGACAAAAAGTTAAGTTAGAAGATTTAGTTTACGGATTAATGCTTAGATCTGGTAATGATGCAGCACAAGTAATTGCTGAAAATGTGGGAGGGAGTATAGAAGGATTTGTATATTTAATGAATGAAAAGGCGAAAGAAATCGGAATGAAAGATACGCATTTCTCAAACCCGCATGGCTTGGATGGGGATGGATCGCATTATTCGTCGGCTTATGACATGGCATTATTAACGAAATATGCAATGGGGAACGAGACCTTTAAGAAAATTTTTGGAACAAAAACGTATAAATCAGATTCTTGGGATTATCCGTGGAAAAATAAACATAAGCTTGTGACATCTTATTATGAATTTGCAACAGGGGGAAAGACAGGTTTTACGAAGAAAGCAGGACGGACGCTTGTCACAACAGCTTCAAAAGATGGACTAGATTTAATTGTCGTAACTTTGAGTGCTTCTAGTGACTGGGATGATCATATGAATTTGTTTGATAAAGGCTTTGAACGTTATAAGCAAGCGAAAGTTTTAGGACAAGGCGCACTCGCTGAAATAAATGAAAAGAAATATGCCAATCATGTTTATACGAAAAATAGTTTTTCTGTACCTTTAACTGAAGAGGAAAGAAAGAGCGTGTTATTGAAAGTTGAGCTCGATAAAAGTGCAAAACTTACGGATGGAGTAAAGATTGGGAAGACAGAAATTTATGTAGGGAACGAGAAAGTTGGAGAAAGAAATTTGTTTTACAGTAAACGAAAGTTAGTAGCTACAACGGGAATGTATTGGAATAACGTGAAAGAAATCTTCTCTTACATGATAGGTGTTGGGATAGATGGTTAATCTCGTATGGGCAGCGATGGCAGTTATAGGGATTGTGTATGCCATGATAAATGGAACGATGGAAGAAGTGACCAAAGCAGTGTTTGAAGGGTCAAAAGATGCTGTAACGATTTGTATTGGACTTATTAGTGTTTTAGTATTTTGGCTCGGTTTAATGAAAATTGCTGAGGAAGCTGGATTGTTAAAGAAGTTAGTATCACTTTTTATGCCGATAGTAAAAAGATTATTTCCAGAAATACCGAAGGATCACCCGTCAATGGGATTCATTTTATCAAATATGATGGCGAACTTTTTTGGGTTAGGTAATGCAGCAACACCTTTAGGTATTAAAGCAATGGAACAACTGAAAGAGTTAAATGGTGGAAAGGATTCAGCAAGTCGTTCTATGGTGACGTTTCTAGCATTAAATACTTCAGCGATTACATTAATTCCGACTACTGTCATTTCGATTCGAATGACTTATGAATCAGCAAACCCTACTGAAATCGTTGGCGTAACATTTATAGCACAAGTGTTATCGATGATTGGAGCGATTTGGATTGACCGCTATTTTTACCGGAGAAGGAGTAGAAAGGGGCGGAAAAAATGAGTATTGTAAATACAATTTCATTATGGGTAATTCCTTGTGTAATTGGTTTTATCCTTTTGTATGGCACGATAAAGAAAGTTCCAACGTACGAATCGTTCGTTGAGGGCGGAAAAGAAGGGATTCAAATTGCGGTTTCCATTTTGCCGTTTATGGTTGGAATGCTTGTATCTATTTCTATTTTCCGGGCATCAGGTGCTTTAGATGCGATGATATCGGTAATGAAGCCGATGTTAGACTTTATTCATGTACCAGCCGAAATCGTTCCACTTGCACTTATACGTCCGATTTCGGGATCTGCTGGTTTAAGTATTACGACCGACTTAATCGCTACATATGGGCCAGACTCGTTTATTGGTAGGTTAGCTTCAACGATGCAAGGTAGCACAGATACGACTTTTTATATATTAACAGTATACTTTGGGGCTGTCGGTATTAGAAAAATGGGAGATGCATTAAAGGTAGGACTTTTTGCAGATTTAATCGGAATTATTTGTTCAATTGTGTTTGTTTCCCTATTGTTTCGGTAATGCTATTCATTTTTTGCGCTATTTAGCTTATAATACGTATACGACCACTATTAACGTGTAGTTTAATAGTGGTTTTTTTATGCGGTGTTTTTGACAAAATGATGAACTTTTAGCGTGGACAACATGAAAAAGTGTAAACAATAATAAAGGGTGAAAACGTGATATGCCTTTAGACGTTTATCATCATTGCTATGTTGTTAAAGATAGGCGAAGTAAATGGCATAAAGCTTAGGCGGTTGCCAAGTCTTTCTAATGTAAGGTAAGATAAATTTGAGGTGAAAAAAAGAAATGGAACGATTACAAAAAGTGATTGCGCAAGCAGGTATTGCATCGAGAAGAAAGGCTGAGGAATTAATTCAGCAAGGGAAAGTGAAAGTTAATGGGAAAATAGTGAAGGAGTTAGGAACAAAAGTAACTCCTCAAGATAAAGTGGAAGTAAATAACATCCCTCTTGAAAAAGAAGAACCTGTTTATTTTTTACTATATAAACCAACTGGTGTAATTTCAAGTGTATCAGATGATAAAGGAAGAAATGTTGTAACAGACTTTTTCCCTGAAATTAGACAACGTTTATTCCCAATCGGACGCTTAGATTATGATACGTCTGGCGTATTATTGATGACAAATGATGGTGAATTTGCAAATGTATTAATGCATCCGAGATATAAAGTTGAAAAAACGTATGTTGCAAAAATTAAAGGGCCATTAACAGGTGAGAAAATTCGCATGTTAGAACGAGGTGTTGCATTAGAAGATGGGAAAACAGCACCAGCACAAGTGAAAATTATTTCTTGGGACAAGCGTAAAGAGACTGCAATTGTACAATTAACGATTCATGAAGGACGTAATCGTCAAGTACGCCGCATGTTTGAAGCGTTAGATTGTAAAGTAGTGAAACTAAAGCGTGAACGCTACGCCTTTTTAGAAGTAGGTAGCTTGCGACCTGGTGATGCGAGAGAATTGTCACCACATGAGGTGAAACAATTACGTGCATTGGCTTCTACAAAGCCGCGCTAATCGATAGTGTGAAACTTTCACCAGTGGAATGCTCCGCTGGTGATTTATTAAAAAATACATATATTCATCACTCGTCGAAGAGAGGGGAGACAATATGAAAAAAAATCGCTTATTATTTCGTGTTATTATTCTACTCATTTTATGCGGTGCTGTAGGATTTACACTTTATCAAGGATTTTTTGCTGATAAAGAGAAAATGCAAATTGGAAAAGAAGCACCTAACTTTGTTGTGACAGATTTAGAAGGAAAGAAAATTGAACTGAAAGATTTAAAGGGAAAAGGTGTATTTTTAAACTTTTGGGGCACTTGGTGTAAACCGTGTGAAAAAGAAATGCCTTATATGAACGAATTATATCCAAAGTATAAAGAAAAAGGCGTTGAAATTATTGCGTTAGATGCAGATGAAACAGATATTGCTGTTAAGAACTTTGTGAAACAATATGATTTGAAATTCCCAGTTGCTATTGATAAAGGAACAAAAATCATAAGCACATATGGGGTAGGACCATTACCGACAAGCTTTTTGATTGATAAAGATGGAATAGTAGTCGAACAAATTATAGGTGAACAAACGAAAGAACAGTTAGAAGGATATTTAAAGAAAATTACTCCGTAATAAAGAAAGCCTTTACATATGAGGTGCATCCTTATAGTGCCTCTGATTTAAAAATTCTGAGTATTGCGGTAACTTGAGGTTAGAATATACAATAGTACATATAGATATAGGGGCGGTGAGAGTGTTGAAAGAAATTAAGTGTGAATGTGGACATGTTAATCCGATAGGAACCATTTTTTGTGAAGCATGTGGGAAACCATTTGAAAGTAATGAAAATATAAAATTATTGGATATGAGATATGAGGGGAGTGCTCGGAGATCTCTCACACATACAAAAACGATAGTCGATAAAATTTGGAGTTTTTTCTCTTCTGTAAAAGTAGGTGTATGGTTAATCGTAATAACTTTAGCTGCATCGGCAATAGGAACTATCTTTCCCCAAGAAATGTACATAACTCCAGGAATCGAACCAGCTGAATATTATAAGACCGAGTATGGATTTTTAGGACAATTATACTATCAATTAGGATTTAATAATTTATATGGATCATGGTGGTACATGATTTTAATTGCTTCCATTGGTATTTCACTTGTTATATGTAGTTTAGACCGTGTCATTCCTCTTTATAAAGCTTTAAAAAAACAAGGGGTGAAAAGACACCCAAGTTTTTTGAAAAGACAGAGAGTGCACGGGACTGGTACGCCGCATGAAGGTGACTTAGAACGAGTTCAAATTAATTTAAAGAAACGTAATTATAATGTGAAAGTGGAAAACGGTAACATTTTAGCTGAAAAGGGACGGTTTTCACGCTGGGGTCCATATGTGAATCATATTGGTCTCATTATCTTTTTATTCGGTGCAATGCTCCGTTTTTTACCGAGTATGTACGTAGACGAAGCCCTTTGGTTACGTGACGGTGAAACGAATGAAATACCAGGAACGGATGGTCAATACTATTTAAAAAACGAGAAATTTATTAAGGAAGTTTATGATAAAAGTAAGGACAAGGAAGTTTTTGATGAAGCGATTGATCGTGTAGGCGATAAAATGATTGCGAAAAACTTCCAAACGAATGCTGTATTATATAAAGCGGTCGGCGAAAATATAGCAGGACAAAAACCGAAATTAGAAAAAGTAAAAGAAGCGGAAATTCGAGTGAATGAACCGCTGAAATTTGATCAATTTGCTGTATATCAAGTGGATTACAAAGAAAGTGAATTTAAAAGCATGTCATTCCATTTGCAAAACAAAGAAAATAATCAAAAGTGGGGACCGATTAAAGTAGATTTAACGAATCCTACAGAAAAATTTGATTTAGGAAATGGTTATTCTTTAGAACTATTAAGCTATTTTCCAGATTTTTATTTTGACGAGAATGGAAGACCAAATACGAAAACGAAATTACCAAACAACCCTGCATTTGTGTTTAAAATGTTTACGCCTGAAACACCAGATGGTGAAGTGAGTTTTGTCGGTATTCAGCAAAATATAGAACCAGATGGGAATAACAAATATAAAATGTCCTTTGCAGGTGTGGAAATGCAAAATGCAACAGCACTTACTGTAAGGAAAGATTTAACGCTTTGGATTCTCGGTATTGGAGGATTTATATTTATGGTTGGTGTGATTCAAGGGATGTATTGGAATCATCGCCGTATTTGGATACAACGCGTTAATGATGAATGGTGGATTGCAGGACATACGAATAAAAATTGGTTCGGTTTAAAGAAAGATATTGAAAGAGTACTAGAAGGTACAGCAATTCCGCAGCCAAGCGATAAAGTAGTGGATAAAAAAATTAGTTAAGGTGGGGAAACGATATGGTGCAAATAAGTAGTAACTTTCTCTTTACCGCATTTATTTTATATTTAATTGCAACTCTATTTTTCGGGGGAGCAATTAAAGAAAAAGGTCATAAATGGGCAAATATAGGAATAACGATTACAATTTTAGGGTTTATTGCACAAACAGTATATTTTGTTACAAGATGGATTGCATCAGGACATGCACCAGTTAGTAACTTTTTTGAATTCGGTACGTTTTTCGGCATGATGCTTGTTGGAGCATTTATTGTCATGTATTTTATGTACCGCGTAAGTATAATTGGACTCTTTGCATTACCAGTTGCGCTTTTATTAATTGCATATGCGAGTATGTTTCCGAGGGAAATATCTCCGCTTATTCCATCTTTAAAAAGTAATTGGTTACATATTCACGTGACGACTGCAGCAGCAGGACAAGCAATTCTAGCAATTAGTTTTATTACGGGCGTTATGTATTTATTGAAGAATGTAGATCAATCAACGAGAAGCAAACGTACATTTTGGTTAGAAACGGTAGTGTTCACACTTGTTTGTACAGTTGGTTTTATTGGAGTGACAACGGTATTTTCTAGTATGAAATATGAAGCGAAGTTTCAATGGGTTGATAAAAATGAACAACAAGTGGAAATGAAGTACAATCTTCCGGCTTTAGTGGGACCGCACGAAGGAAAGTTATTGTCAGAAAATAAATTAGAGCCGACAGTTGAAGTTCCGGCGATTGTAAATGCGAAAAAATTAAATACAGTAATTTGGTCTGTGTTAGTCGGAACATTGCTATATGTCGTATTAAGGCTTACATTACGTAAACGAGTATCAGCGGCGCTTCAGCCGTTAGTGAAAAATACGAATAGTGATTTGTTAGATGAAATTGGATATCGCTCTATTGCAATTGGATTCCCAGTTTTCACATTAGGTGCATTAATTTTCGCCATGATTTGGGCTCAAATCGCTTGGACGCGCTTTTGGGGTTGGGATCCAAAAGAAGTTTGGGCGCTTATTACTTGGCTCTTTTATGCTGCGGTATTACATTTACGTTTATCTAAAGGATGGCATGGAGAAAAATCCGCCTGGCTTGCAGTGATTGGTTTTGCAATCATTATGTTTAACTTTATTGTAGTAAACTTAATTATTGCGGGTTTACATTCATATGCATAGAGAAATAAAATAGGAGAGTGTATGTCACTTTCCTATTTTATTTTTGTCAAATTTTCTTCTTTTTTGAGAAAAACATGACAAAGTAGCGGTTGATTCTGTAAAATGATGTCGAGGACCAAATATACTGTTCAAAAAAAATACATAGTTTTGGAAAAAAAATGAACAAACTTTATTATTCTTGTGAAGCATAATATGGGAAGTGGAACGTTAAAAAATGCTTAATTAAACGAGGATAGGTGCAACATTATATTGTAGAAGGGTAGGTGTAAACCGTTGTGGTAAAAGTACGCAGCGGGTAGAAATGGAAAATGAATCAAGAATTTTAATTGTAGACGATGAGGATCGTATTCGTCGTTTATTAAAGATGTATTTAGAAAGAGAGCAATACACAATTGAAGAAGCGGATAATGGTGATACAGCTTTAGAAATGGCGTTACAAAATGATTATGATTTAATCCTACTGGATATTATGATGCCTGGTAAAGATGGTATCGAAGTGTGTAAAGGGATTCGTGAGAAGAAAGCGACGCCAATTATTATGCTGACAGCAAAAGGTGAAGAAGTAAATAGGGTACAAGGGTTTGAAGTTGGAACTGATGATTATATTGTGAAGCCGTTTAGCCCGCGTGAAGTAGTACTTCGTGTGAAAGCGGTATTACGCCGCGCTGTACCAACGACATTCTTTACACAAGATACAACGACGAAAGATGTTACTGTTTTCCCTCATTTAACAATTGATAATGATGCGCACCGCGTTACAGCGGATGGTAATGAAGTAAACTTAACACCGAAAGAATATGAATTACTATTATTCTTAGCGAAATCCCCGGATAAAGTTTTTGATCGTGAGCAATTGTTAAAAGAAGTATGGCAATATGAGTTCTTCGGAGATTTACGTACAGTTGATACGCATGTAAAGCGTTTACGTGAAAAGTTAAGTAAACAATCACCAGATGCAGCGAAAATGATTGTTACCGTTTGGGGCGTAGGTTACAAGTTTGAGGTTGTGAACGACTGATGCTTTGGAGAAGTGTAGTAGGGAAGTTATGGATGACCATATTACTTCTCGTTTCGTTTGTTCTTGGATTTGTTGCTATTTTACTTTCACAGTTTTTTAGAACGTATTATGTTGATATGAGTGAAGCTAGGCTTCAGAAAGTTGCAACAAGTGTCACGGAATTAATTGAAGAAGGTGCCGATGTAAAAACAATTGAGGATATTGCTTACAAATTTTCTGATCCACTTTCAAGGATTATCATTGTAGAAGACGGTAAGGAAATTTCTTCTTCGCCGAAACAAGAAGGATTAGTTACTCTTACAATAGATGATTTGAAAAATGATAAAGAATTAGCAGCTGTTTTTACAGATAAAAAGGATATTAAGAATAATATTAGAAAAGCTTCTAATAGTAGGAAGAATAAAAATACTGAAAATGATATTATGATCGTCGGGAAACCAGTACAGTCAAAAAATCAAAGTGCAGTGTTTGTATATGAATCATTGCAAGTTCCAATACAAGGTATGGAGAGAACGACTGATTTTATTTTCTTATCAGCCGGGATTGCGATTATTTTAACGACTTTCTTTGCATTTTTCTTATCTACTCGAATTACGGCACCACTTCGTAAAATGCGTGAGGTTGCATTTGAGGTAGCGCGCGGGAAATTTGATACGAAAGCCCCTATGGTGTCGCAGGACGAAATTGGTGAGCTTGCAACTGCTTTAAATCAAATGGGAAAACAGTTGAAGTTTAATATGAATGCCCTGCAGCAAGAAAAAGAGCAGTTAGCTAGCATTTTGAGTAGTATGGCAGATGGTGTTGTTACGTTAAATCAAGAAGGTGAAGTCGTTGTTATCAACCCACCGGCAGAACACTTCTTACAAGTTTGGCAAGAAGAAAAAGAAGTAGAGTTAATTAAAAAACTGCCTTCTGAACTTGTTGAACTATTCCATCTCGTTGTAGAAAGTGAGCAACAACAAGTTGTTGAAATTAATTTGCAAAAAGGTAACTACGTAGTTCTTATGACACCGCTTTACAATCAAACAAAAATTCGTGGAGCTGTAGCAGTATTGCGAGATATGACGGAGGAGCGTCGTCTTGAGAAAATGCGTCAAGACTTTATTGCGAATGTATCACATGAACTTCGTACACCGATGGTAATGCTTCAAGGATATAGTGAAGCAATTTTAGATGATATTGTGCAAACGAAAGAAGAAATTAATGAGTTTGTTCAAATTATTTATGATGAATCTGTTCGTTTAGGTAAACTTGTAAATGAGTTATTAGATTTAGCCCGTATGGAAAGTGGACATGTAGAGTTACATATAGGTGAAGTAGATATTCATCCATTTGTCGAAAAAATTGGCCGTAAATTCCAGGGGATTGCAAAGGATAAAGAAGTCCAATTAACAGTGGATTTCCAAAGTCCAATTGAACAATATCCGTTTGATGCAGACCGTATGGAACAGGTACTGACGAATTTAATTGATAATGCAATCCGTCATACAAATGCAGGTGGACATGTTACACTTGTAATTAATACGAAAAATAGTGGCCTTACTTTCGAAGTGCAAGATTCAGGTGCTGGTATTCCAGAAGAAGATATTCCGTTCTTGTTCGATCGATTCTATAAAGCTGATAAAGCAAGAACGCGAGAGAAAAAAGTTGGAACAGGACTCGGGCTTGCGATTGCTAAAAATATTGTTCAAGGTCATGACGGGAAAATTTCTGTATCAAGTGTCGTTGGAGAAGGAACTACATTCTCTGTATATTTACCAAATCGTATAATTTAGATATATATGTTTTTTAAAAGTTGATCATGAATAAAAGCTTTACTGTTTTTTTATTTTTTTGTAAGTGCAATTAAATAAAGAATGGTAGAGTTTTTTTTCTTTAATAATCAGAATGAAAATAAAAAGAGAGGTGTCATAATGAAATGAAACTTTATACAAAAACAGGTGATAAAGGGGAAACGAGTGTCATAGGTGGCCGAGTGGATAAAGATCATATACGTGTAGAAGCTTATGGAACAATTGATGAGGCGAATTCTCATATCGGATATGCCATGTCTAAATTACAAGAGGAATGTTTTCGTAACATTTATAACGAACTTGAAAATATTCAACATGAACTATTTGATTGTGGAGGGGATTTAGCAATAGTAGAGAAGAAAATCCCTTATAAAGTAACGATAGAGATGGTCGAGTATTTAGAGAGACGAATTGATTCGTATACAGAAGAAGCGCCACCTTTAGAGCGTTTTATTTTACCAGGCGGTAGCGAGATATCGGCTGCACTACACATTGCACGTACAGTTATAAGAAGAGCAGAACGTTGTATAGTGTCATTGCAAAAAGAAGGAGAAACCAATGAAATTGTTCTAAAGTATATAAATAGGTTATCTGATTATTTATTTGCGCTTGCTAGAGTAATAAATGCGCGTTTACAAGTGAAAGATGTGGAGTATAACCGCAGTGCACTTGTTTTTCGTAATAAAGAAGAGAAGGAAGTGGAGTAATACACTTTCTTTTTTTTGTATACTTTTTTCTGTAATATCCCACAATAGAGAAGGTATGACGGCTATTAGAAAACGGAGGATGTATATGAAAGCGTTAAAATGTGGCGTGGTGATATTGAGTGTATTATTTTTATCTCAATTACATGTTTACGCTGAAGGGAATCAGTGGATATGGCCTGTTGATGGGCAGATAAGTGATTATTTTGGGACAAGACATGGGAAACACTATGGTATTGATATAGCTGCGCCTATTGGAACGCCTGTTGCAGCTATTCAAAATGGTAAGGTGACAAAGTCTTATTTTTCAAGTAGTTATGGAAATGTTGTGTTTATTAAACATGGAGAATATGAGGCTGTTTATGCGCATTTAAATAAGAGATATGTAGTTCAAGGTGATAACATTTCAAAAGGAGAGCTAATTGGAGAGGTAGGGAATACAGGAGAATCGCGAGGAGCGCATTTACATTTAGAAGTGCATCAAGGGAGATGGACGATGGAGAAAAGGAATGCGATGAATCCGTTGCTTGTTTTAAATGAACAAAAAAATCAAGTTGTGTCATCATCACTATATATTGTACAAAAAGGTGATACTTTAGTTGGTATTGCCCGGAAATTTAGTATGACAGTTGAGGAAATTAAAGTGAGGAATGGATTGCGACAAGAGCAAATCTATCCGAACCAACAACTATACGTCAAGTAAAGGCAACGTCCCAAAAGCATAACTTTTGAATAAATTTATTTTTTTCTTATTTAAGATTGCGATAGTAAATGAAATTATATCGACGCAAATTTATATCGAACATAGCTATTATTATATCGACATTTCGACAAGAAATGTCGACTGACAATAAAATGCGACAGTAAGAGCAACCTATTCCTAACGAAAAACCGTCCCAAAAGATCTTTTGGGACGGCTTCTTTTACCAAAAAATAAAGACACATATAAATCCAGTAATAGCTAAGTAGCTATATAAGTAAAAGACTTTTGTTCTTGTTTTTTCTTTTGTCCGAAATAGTACGATAGTTGGTTCGATTAGACCAATTGTAAGACAAAGTAAACCAAGAAGCATAAAGCCAATTGAAAGAGAATACAGGGCGATTTGTGGTGCTTGAAATGGAATCATCCATTTTAATAAAAATGCAATAAGTGCAGTGTAACAAATGCAACCGATGTATTTATTCAATGGTGTATCAGAACGGAAACCAGGAAGTTTCTTGGAAAACGGACGGGAAACAACTTCCGTTTGTAAAGATGTATGTTCTTCAATTATTTTTTGAGCTTCTTTTCCTTTTTGGAAAAGGGATAAAATCCAGTTTCGCTCACCTTGGAAAATAAATTGAGAAGTTGTTAAATAGTGATCAACTTTTACCTTATTCCAACTCTTCCATGGATGACGCTCACACAATTTTAATTTACTTTCTGTTTTTTTATCATACTGATAAATACTTATGCCATCTTGGTCAAAAGTAGCGTAGTATGTCTCTCTTGAGAATGTGCCTAGATCAATTGGACAGTAGAAAAGTAATTCTTTTTTCAAATAAAAGTATTCTTTTCTTAAGTTCTTTTTCATTGCTTCTCGAATAGAGTGTCTTTTATCTTTCTTCATGACATTTCCTCCATAACTCAGAAAATGTTCTTATCTTAACAATTCAACATCTTATCACTTTTGACGACATATGACTAGGGGGATTCATAAGAGAAATACCGAATTATAAAAAATATGGGTTGTATTGTAAAATATAGTGATCGTTTCTTTAATTATATAAAATCAATAACTTATTTTTAGTAAGTTACACTTTTTTTGTTCACAATACGATCATGTTGTTGTATAATGAAGTGGAAAATAGAATATCGGTCTATCTTCGGGGCAGGGTGAAAATCCCGACCGGCGGTGATGAACATTTTATAATTTCGTTCTAAGCCCGCGAGCCGTTAAGGCAGGATTTGGTGTGATTCCAAAGCCGACAGTACAGTCTGGATGGGAGAAGATGGAGGTTCAAGCGTTCAAAAAAGATAAGTATTTGAACGTCTGTTTGATGTGCCTTAAAATTCTCCCTTTGTGTAAATCACAAAGGGTTTTTTCGTTCTATGAAAAAATAGGCATAGCAGAACCTTTCCACTTTCCATGAGAAGATCGATGGAAAAGGAGAGAGAAAGATGAAACAAAAAAACAGTGTAGTGCAGATGGTGAGTGTAGCGATGCTAAGTAGTATTGCGTATTTACTAATGATGTTGGATTTTCCATTCCCAGGGCTTCCGCCATTTTTAAAAATTGATTTTAGTGATGTGCCAGCTTTAATTGCGGCGATAATTTTTAGTCCAATTGCAGGTGTAATTGTAGAAGCGATAAAAAATATTTTGCATTACGGAATTCAAGGAAGTTTAACGGGAGTACCAGTAGGAGAAGTAGCAAACTTTATAGCGGGATGTTTATTTATTGGTCCAGCAGCATTCTTATTCCGAAAGTATCGCACAGTAAAAAGTTTAACGACAGGATTAATGCTAGGTACAATTACTATGACAGTTATTATGAGTGTGTTAAACTACTTTATTATTTTACCAGCGTACACTTGGTTTTTAAATTCACCAGCTATGTCTAGTGATATTATGCGACAAACTATTGTAACGGCAATATTACCGTTTAATGTAATTAAAGGAATTGTTGTAACAATTGTATTTGTAGCATTATTTTCACGCTTGAAAGTATGGGTATTTGCAAAAATGAAAAATGCTTAAAAATATTAAACCATTGGCAGCGTAACTGCTAATGGTTTTTTTGTTAGTGAGAATGAAAAAGAGTGCAAAAAATCCCCCTCATAAGTATGAGGGGGATTTTTTGAAGTTAATAAAAGACTATTCGAATTTTAAAGAGTCGCCATCAAATGATTCGTCAGCAACTTTAATTGAGTCAGTTGGACAACCTTCGAATGCATCCATCATATCTTCAATTAATACATCTGGAATTTCAACGATACCTTGGTTATCGTCTAATGTTACAAATGCAATGCCTTCATCATCATAGTCATAAATGTCTGGTGCAGCAGCACCACAAGCACCGCATGCAATACAAGTATCTTTGTCAACGATTGTATATTTTGCCATATTTTTTCCCTCCTGATAATATGTATGTGAAAAGTTCGCCAAAAAATTATAATCTTATTGTAAAACGGTTTTAAAAACTTTTCAACATAAAATTATAATGATAATGCTTATCAATTAGAGTGTCAACTTATTTTTGAATTATTTCATAAGATTTTCAAAATACTTAAATGTTATTTCGTTTGATACAATAGAATATATACAAGCATGTAGTGTGAATATGATAAGTTAAATGAATAGCAGTTAATGTGCAATCGTATTGAAAAAGGAATGAAGTTAGACTGAGAGGTGGAAGCGGTAATGCAGCTACAATATACTTTATTATATTGTTTAAAACAATTGAATGGTGAAAGAACCGTTTCTTCGATTTATTATTTATTAAAAGGAAAGAGATCGTCGCAAACATTACAAGATGGGAATATGTTTCAAATTTCTTTTTTGTTTGGGATTTATAAGTCATTAAATAGAGCTGATTATGATCAAGAAGTTGCAAAGTTGTTACAAACGGATTTAGTTCAAGGTATACATGATAATACATATGTGTTAACGACTGCTGGTAACGTGCAATTAAACAAATGGGAAGGTGACTTTGCCTTTCCGACATATTTAAATGGTTTACACTATGGTGAAATAGGTGAAACGTTTTGGAAGAGATTATCATTGATCGTTCAAACCATTTCGAATTTACAACAGGCGAATACGAAATTTATTCCAATTCAACAGGATACAGAAATAATGATGTGGGTGAAACGTTTTCTCACTGGAATACCGTATATGAGAAGTGAATTGGCTAAAAGATTATGGAAGGAAATGCATACTCTTTTACAAAAAAATAATCCAGTAGAGGCGACAATCGTAATATATCGGTTAACTGGGTATAAACGTATTGGGTGTACTTTACAACAATTAGCGGAAATTACGAAACAAGATATATTTCGAGTGTATTTTTTATTTTGGGGTACAATTCATTTCCTTATTCAAGAAGTTCGCAATAAAGAAAATGAGTTTCCATTATTAGCTGAAATTATATCTTATCCAAATGAGAAAGCTGATTTATTTAGTTTATCAACGAAAAAAACATATAATCTTTGGAGAAAAGGACGCTCTTTAGAAGAAATAGCAACAATTCGGAATTTGAAGGTTGCCACGATAGAAGACCATTTTGTAGAAATTGCTTTACGAGAAAAAGAATTTTCTATTGAAATGTTTATGGAAAAAGAAAAAATGGAAAAAGTAACAAAAGTAATTGAAGCATTACAAACACGTAAATTGCGTGTGTTGAAGCAAGCGGTTGGAGAGGAAATCTCTTATTTTGAAGTACGTCTTGTATTGGCACGGATGGAGGGTATAAATGAAGCTTGAGGAATATTTATATAAGTGGTTTGGATATTCTGAATTTCGTCCGGGGCAAAAAGGAGTTATTACGGACTTATTGGAAGGAAAAGATGTTGTAGCAATGCTTCCGACTGGAAGGGGAAAGTCAATGTGTTATCAACTTCCGGGGCTTCTGCAAGAGGGTACGGTGCTTGTTGTATCACCATTATTATCTTTAATGGAAGACCAAGTTACGCAATTAAAGTATGTCGTGAAAAATCGAGTTATTGCATTGAATAGTTTTCGGACGTTAATTGAAAAAAGAGAAGCAATGAAAAAGCTATCTTTTTATAAATTTGTTTTCGTATCACCAGAGATGTTGCAGTCGGAACTTCTAATAAGAGAATTGAAAAAAATTCATATTTCATTATTTGTCGTAGATGAAGCGCATTGTATTTCACAATGGGGCTATGATTTTCGGCCAGATTATAAAAAATTAGATAAAGTAATTGAGAGTATCGGATCTCCGACAGTACTAGCATTAACAGCAACTGCGACAAAGGATGTACTGCGAGATATAGCGGAAAGTTTAAATCTAAAAAATATTGCTGAGCATGTGTACTCAATTGATCGTCCAAATATTGCGATGGAAGTGCAATTTGTGGAAACAATAGAAGAAAAAAAAGAGGCGCTTTTTGAGCATGTAATGTATTTGCAAGGGCCTGGTATTGTTTATTGTTCAAGTAGGGCCTGGACAGAGCGTTTAACCGAGTATTTAAGAGGAAAAGGAATTACAGGTGTAGCTTTTTATCATGGTGGTATGGAACATGAAGAGCGTATGTTAATTCAACAACAGTTTATGAATGACCAGTTGCAAATTGTAATATGTACAAGTGCTTTTGGGATGGGGGTAAATAAGGCGAATACAAGATATATTATTCATTTTCAATATCCGACAAATGTAGCTTCCTATTTACAAGAAATTGGAAGAGCGGGAAGAGATGGAGAATTGAGTATAGCCATTTTATTATGTAGTCCATTGGATCACGATTTGCCAATTTCAATCATTGAAGATGAATTACCAAGTAAATCGCAAATACAATTTTTATTTTCGTTACTACAAGAAAGAATGTTTCAAACGAAAGTATTACCATTAGAAGATGTAGAAGAAATTTGTTATAGTGCAGCAAGATTTAATGAACAGTATTGGCGCTTTACACGTTATCATCTCGAGCATCTTGGAATCATACAACAGCGAAATCTCATGCTAGAGAGCTTGTCAGATGAAATAATGCACAGATTAATAGCGGAAGTGGAAGTGAGAATGCGTAATAAATATAGTGAGCTAGAAAATATGAAGTCATGGATACAAGTTCAAGGATGTAGACGTGAATATTTATTACAACAATTCGGTTATAGAAAAGAAAAAGAGATAGAAAACTGTTGTGATTACTGTGGTATTACAAAAACGGATTATAAAAAAAGACGAGCGCAACAGTTAGTTTTCGACTATAATTGGGAAACAGAGTTACAAAAGCTTTTCGGCCTAGGAAAGATGGAGGAATGATGAACATTCAAAGGCATAATGTTGAAGATATGAGTCCGAGAGAAATAAGACTGAATCTCTACATAACACAACTAATCATTATTGGTATCGGTTGTTTACTAGCATATATATTATTTCAAGATAAAAGAGAAGTTTATAGTTTATGGAAATGGGAACCGGTTTCTATACTTTTAATAGGTAGCTTGTTAGCGATTTGTATTGTGTTATTAGATTATGTTGCAATGCGAGTGTTTCCAGAATCTTGGTTTGATGATGGTGGCATTAACGATAGAATGTTTCAAGGGATTTCTGTCATGCATTTACTCGTTATCACGTTTATTATTGGCTTTGCGGAAGAGTTTTTATTTAGAGGTGTAGTGCAGACTCATTTCGGAATTGTAATAGCGAGTTTAATTTTTGCTGTGTTACATATTCGGTATATAACGAAGCCTTTTTTGTTTTGTTTCGTCTGCTTTATTAGTTTTGTTTTTGGTTATGTATTCGAGTGGACGGGAAATTTGTTTATAACAATCTTTGCACACTTTCTTGTTGATTTTATAATGGGGCTCCAATTAAGAAAATAAATGGAAGGTGGTGGTGAACAACATGAGAAAACGAATTCCTGATTTTGAAGAGGAGTTAGAAGTTGAGCAAGTGGAAGAAGATGAAAGTTTACCGCCGCGTAGTGAAATTCATAGAAATAAAGAGAACAAACCAAAGTTTAAAATGAATCACATTTTCGTCCGAGTGTTAACATTTTTGTTCATATTGTTACCTATTAGTATCCTATGGTATACGGATAAGTATATACAGGTAAAAGGTGATAGTAATAATGCTGAGAAAAGTGCGTTTGAAGTAATTTTCTTTGATTCCGCTAAGACTGAATCAAAGAAGCAGCCTGAGAAAGTAGCAACTCATGTTGTGAAAGATGGAGAAACTTTAGAAAGTATAGCGAAGCAATATTTCTCAGATGAAGATGGGATAGAAATAATAAAAAAGTATAATGATTTACAAGAAGACGAAGTGAAGGTAGGACAAGAATTGAAAATTCCTATAAAAGATAAGTCCACGAAGTATGAGAGCTAGCTAAATGAGTGATATATAGCTCCACATAAAATTAAGGACTATACTTTACGAGGAGGGAGAGTAAAAAATATATGTCATGGATTATATTATTATGTACTCTCATATGCATTGGTTTTGTATGTCTTCTTGGAATGTATAAAGAAGCGATGCGTAATACAGTGTTGGAACATACTTTAGTATTCGAAGAATTTCCGGAAAGTTTTCAAAAAGTTAAAGTTTTTTTTATTTCGGATATTCATAGAAGGATCATTTCTAGCTCGCTAATTGAACGAGTGAAAGGAAAAGTAGATATCGTAATTATTGGCGGTGATTTAGCTGAAAAAGGAGTACCTTTATCGCAAATCTCTTTAAATATTCAAAAGTTAAGAGAAATAGCCCCTGTATATTTTGTATGGGGAAATAATGACTATGAAATTGAATATCACGAATTAGATGCTTTATTAATAGAAAATAATGTGAAGGTATTAGATAATACAAGAGTTGTATTTGAGTCTGAATTAGGAGAGAAAATTTGCTTGCTCGGTATCGATGATGTTGGATTAGAACGAGATCGTTTAGATTTAGCGTTGTCTGATTGTAAAGAAGAAGGTTTTCGCATTTTAATTAGTCACAACCCAGATATAATAAAGAAAATGTCTGGTAATGAACAAATTTCGCTCGTATTAAGTGGACATACACATGGAGGTCAGATTCGGTTGTTTCCATCTGAAAAGTATTTAAAGGGTGGCGTATATAAGCATTCTAATACGACTCTCTTTGTTAGTAATGGGTATGGAACAACATTGTTCCCTCTTCGTTTTCGGGCACCTTCCCAAACACATATCATTACGTTATGCGGAGGGAAATAATGCCGAATTCAAATGGAAAATATAATATAAAAGCTGTCTCAAATATACTCGGAATTCAACCGAGTACACTTCGCGCATGGGAAAGACGCTATCATATTATTGCCCCAAAGAGAAATCGTGCGGGGCATCGTTTATATACAGAAGAGCATATTCATATTTTGAAATGGTTAATGAACAAAGTTTCTGAGGGGATGATGATTGGACAAGCAGTTCAGTTATTAGAAGGGAATCGGTTGCAGAACAACGTTCAAAAAGAAAAAATTACTGATACAGAAGTTGTTTTAGTGGACGATATACTACAAGCTTTGTTAGAATTTGATGAAATTACAATTTCTGCATTATTAAACGAGGTTTTTAGTATATATTCAACGGAAAAGGTTGTTGCGAGCATCATTCTTCAAGTGGCAAACAAGTTGTTAACTTTAAAAAGTAATAATGAGATTACAATGTCGCAATTCAAATATGTTGTATCATTCTTACAAACACGTTTAGGAATGATCTATCATAATGCGTCGGTGTATTCTTCCGTTAACAAAGTTTTCGTTTTAGAAAATAATATATTAAAAGGATTTATTTTCGCGACGTATTTACGACTAAAAGGATATCAAACAATGTATATGGGGACAAGTTTAGATGAAGAAGGTATTTTACTAGCTATTGAACAATTACAACCTAAATATTTGTTTATATCTTTTGATGATGAACGAGAACTTGAAGAGGCAGTAGAATTTATTGACTTGTTGCAAGAAAAAAATGAAAACATCTCTGGTGGTTTTATAGGAAGAAAAGGCATTGGAGATCAATTAAATCTTCAAAATATCCTAATTGGTAACACGAAAGAAGAATGGGATGGATGGTTAAAGATGTCGGAATAGTCGTTCGAAAAGAACCATCTATTTTCTATTTCATATAATAAAAATTAGATGCAATGGTTACGTAGGGAGGGTATGAGATGAGACTGGAACGTTTAAATTATAATAAGATTAAAATTTTCCTAACATTTGATGATTTATCTGAACGAGGATTAACGAAAGAAGATTTGTGGAGAAATGCACCGAAAGTACAGCAACTATTCCGTGATATGATGCAAGAAGCAAATACAGAATTAGGGTTTGAAGCGGATGGACCGATTGCTGTTGAAGTATTTTCTCTACAAGCTCAAGGTATGGTTGTAATTGTAACAAAAGAAAATCACGAAGTGGACACAGAAGATGAGTTCCGTGACGAGTTTATTGAAATGCAAGTGACTCTTGATGAAAGTGAACATATACTTTACGAGTTTGCTACATTAGATGATGTAATCAATTTGTCAAATCGCTTATATAACCTTGGTGTAACTGATGGGAAGTTGTATACGTGGGATGATCGTTTTTATCTTTGGATAGAAGAAGAAGAGCAATTTCAATTATTGAAGGCGGATTTTATAGCTATTTTAGCGGAGTACGGTAATCCGTCAACAGCAACAATTTACCGCGTAATGGAATATGGTAAAGAATTAATGGATTCTCAAGCGATTGAACAAATATACAATTACTTTGTGAAAAAACAAAACCTCAGCTAATGTAACGTAGCTTGAGGTTTTATTTTTATTCAGCTGAAAATCTAAAATCTATAAAACGAAGTGTAGGTAACAAGACTAGCCGATCTGTATGTTAAAATGTAATCAGTATTTCTTGATGAAATAATTGTTTTATCGAATGTATTTTGATGAAAATAAAAAATATTTAAATATTTAAGTATTTTACTTTTCTAAAAGCGATAAAAGGACTATAATAATAGTGAAAACGCTTGCAATACAAAATAGTTTGTATATATTTGTTAGCGTTTTCTATTGCATTCCAAATTTAACGGTGTATACTAGGCAATGAAGGTTTACTAAACAAGTGAAATTACAGGGGGTTTACTTACTATGGTAGCCGAAAAGGGAACTCAAACGAAAACACAACAACAAGGGGAACAACATTTTGAATTGTTAAATTCAACACAAATTGTAATTAATGAAGCATTAGAAAAATTGGGTTATCCAAACGAAGTATATGAATTATTAAAAGAGCCAATTCGTATGATGACAGTGAAAATTCCAGTTCGTATGGATGACGGGACTGTTAAAATATTTACAGGATATCGTGCACAACATAATGATGCTGTTGGTCCAACGAAAGGTGGAATTCGCTTCCATCCAAACGTAACAGAAAATGAAGTGAAAGCACTTTCTATTTGGATGAGTTTAAAATGTGGTATTGTTGATTTACCATATGGTGGAGGTAAAGGTGGAATCATTTGTGACCCACGTGAGATGTCTTTCCGTGAATTAGAAAGATTAAGCCGCGGTTATGTACGAGCAATTAGCCAAATTGTTGGTCCGACAAAAGATATTCCGGCTCCAGATGTATTTACAAACTCACAAATTATGGCATGGATGATGGATGAGTATAGCCGTATCGATGAATTTAATTCACCAGGATTTATTACAGGTAAACCACTTGTATTAGGTGGATCACACGGACGTGAAACAGCGACTGCAAAAGGTGTAACAATTTGTATTCGTGAAGCTGCGAAAAAACGTGACATTGATATTAAAGGTGCACGCGTTGTTGTTCAAGGATTTGGTAATGCGGGTAGCTTCTTAGCTAAATTTATGCATGATGCAGGCGCGAAAGTAATTGCAATTTCAGATGCTTACGGTGCATTACATGATCCGAATGGATTAGATATTGACTACTTACTAGATCGTCGCGATAGCTTTGGTACTGTAACAAAACTATTTAATAATACAATTTCAAATACAGAACTGTTAGAACTTGATTGCGACATTTTAGTTCCTGCTGCAATTGAGAACCAAATTACAGAAGAAAATGCTGATAAGATTAAAGCGAAAATTGTGGTTGAAGCTGCAAATGGTCCAACTACATTAGAAGCAACAAAAATCTTAACAGATCGTGGTATCTTACTTGTTCCAGACGTATTAGCAAGTGCTGGTGGCGTTACGGTATCTTACTTTGAGTGGGTACAAAATAACCAAGGTTACTACTGGACTGAGGAAGAGGTAGAACAACGTTTAGAAAAAGTAATGGTAAAATCATTCGATTCAATTTATGAAACATCACAAGTTCGTAAAGTGAACATGCGCTTAGCTGCATACATGATTGGTGTTCGTAAAATGGCTGAGGCTAGTCGCTTCAGAGGTTGGGTATAATATATAATGTTTTGAGAAAACGTGATTTCCTTTCGAGGGAATCGCGTTTTTTTGTTGAAGTATTAAATGAGGTGTTGTATATGGGGAATGAAATAATGGAACGAGTAGACCAATTAGAAGAAAAGGTTAAGGTGTTAGAGGGTGAACTTGCAAGAGCTAAGAGAGCCCGAAAAACAAGTGTCGTTCGGCTGTTCGGCGAAGGAGTATTGTTTTTAATATTTGGTGCAGTTGTAGTTGGAACAATTATCGCGTTTATATTCACAATTATTACTTGGTTTGGTGAAAAATAGAATAAAAAATAAAAAAGAACGCTTGTTCTGTACGAACGAACGTGCTATACTTTCCTTAGATAAGCAAAACGGAAATGATTTTAAGGAGAGATAAATGATGAAAATGACAGTAGACCAAAGATTTATGATGCCAGCAGATGTTGTAGAACGAGTGGAAGTATTACGAAACAAACAAAGCAAGCGTGGCACATTATTACAATCGGTAAATAAATTTTTCGGTTTAGATACGAAAGAAGATTGTATTTGGTTTTACGGTTTTTACGGAGTGGCTGTAAGTATTGTATTATTTATGGTATTCACATCAAATATTTTCGATGTTCTCTTCGCATAAGAAATATGCCATAAGGACATTGCCACCGAATACATATATAAGGAAGTAAGGTAATTTTTTAGAGCGGGAGTTGGTAGTAATGGCGATGTTCCCTATAGAGCGTAACTATATTGGGTATGGAAATTCACGACCAGGAATTCCTCTTTCAAAAGTAAGATTTATTGTAAGTCATGACACGGGGAACCCTGGTAGCAATGCGATAGGAAATCGGGATTACTTTAATGAAATACAACCGAAAGCTTCAGCGCATACATTTATTGATGATAAAACAATATTAGAAATTGTCCCTATAAATGAAGTTGCGTACCATGTTCGATACAATGTGCCAACGGATAATGAGTTATTCGGTTATGATGCGAATAAGGCTGCAATTGGGGTTGAACTTTGCTATGGTGGCGACGTAAACTTTTGGGAGGCGTATACTCGTTTTACGTGGTATCACGCTTATTTATGTCAAAATTTCGGTTTAAATCCTAAAAAGGCTATTGTGTCACACAAAACGTTGGATCCTACTCGGAAAATCGATCCTGAGAATGTATTAGGGCAACAAGGAATTAAATTTCAGCAGTTTTTAGCAGATGTCTATCGGATGTATGTTTCGTTTAGATGACAAATATATGAAAAATGAATACAATAAAGATAGATGCCTACTGCTGTAAGTAGGTTTTTTCTTGTTTATATAAATAGAGCAGAGGTAGAAGACTAGGAGTGAACTAAGTATGCAAAAAGAAACAGTTATTATTATCGGAGGCGGTCCATGCGGATTAGCAGCGGCGATTTCGTTGCAAAAAGTGGGGTTAAATCCGTTAGTAATCGAAAAAGGAAACATTGTAAATGCAATTTATAATTATCCAACTCATCAAACATTTTTCTCCTCTAGTGAAAAATTAGAAATTGGTGAAGTTGCTTTTATTACAGAAAATCGTAAGCCATTTCGTAATCAGGCGCTTGCGTATTATCGTGAAGTAGTAAAGCGTAAATCTATACGTGTAAATGCATTTGAACGAGTGGAACAAGTTCAAAAAGATGGTGATGTTTTTAAAGTTGAAACGACGAAGCGTGACGGAAACAAAGAAATATATGTTGCGAAATACATTGTTGTCGCAACTGGATATTATGATAATCCGAATTATATGAATGTACCTGGTGAGAAACTTGAGAAAGTAGCTCATTATTTCAAAGAAGGACACCCTTATTTTGATCGAGATGTCGTTGTAATAGGTGGTAAAAATTCAAGTATAGATGCAGCATTAGAGCTTGTTAAATCGGGTGCACGTGTAACAGTTCTATACCGTGGTGGGGAATACTCGCCAAGTATTAAGCCGTGGATTTTGCCGGAATTTGAGGCGTTAGTACGAAATGGGACAATCCAAATGCATTTCCATGCGCATGTAAAAGAAATTACTGAGCATACGTTGACGTATACAGTAGATGGTGAGGCAAATACAATTCAAAACGATTTTGTATTTGCTATGACGGGTTACCATCCAGACCACAGCTTCTTAACAAAAATGGGAGTTCGGATTGATGAAGAAACAGGGCGCCCGATTTATATAGAGGGTAGTATGGAAACAAACGCTGAAAATATTTTTATTGCAGGTGTAATTGCTGCGGGGAATAACGCAAATGAAATATTTATCGAGAACGGTAGATTCCATGGAGATGCGATTGCGCAAACTATTGCATCAAGAGAAGAATAAAAAGAAGCTGTCGAAATCTTCGACAGCTTCTTTTTTAATCGTGCATAAACATATGTTGGATTGTTTCGTGAGAGTTTGTGTTTTCTAGTGCGACTAGTAATTTAATTCGCGCCTTTTGAGCGTTTAAACCGTAGGTGAAAACAATGCCCATATCTTTTAATTGTTTTCCGCCACCTTCATAAGAGTATACGTCTTGAACGATACCGTTAAAGCAGCGTGAAACTAATACAATTGGAATGCCTTTTTCTATTAATCGCCCTAGACTAGGAAGTGTTCTTGGAGGTAAATTACCTTGTCCAAGTGCTTCAATAACAATCCCGTCTACTGGTAGTGTTTCGATTGCTGATAATAATGTATCATCCATACCTGCGTATGCTTTTAGAACGACAACGTTTTTAGAAATCTGTCGTACTGTGCATGTTTCGTGATGCACTAAAGCATGATGGAAAACAACACCACGTTTTGTTACCATGCCAATTGGTCCGTACTGTGGACTTTGGAATGTCGCGACATTACTTGTGTGCGTTTTTGTTACATTTGTAGCACAATGTATTTCGTCATTTAATACGACTAGAACGCCTTTTTCAGCAGCTTCATTACTACTAGCAACTTTTACAGCTGATAAGAAATTATATAGACCATCGGCACCTAATTCATTACTAGAACGCATTGCCCCTGTCACAACGATTGGGATAGTTGCTTGAACTGTTAAATCAAGAAAATAAGCTGTCTCTTCTAATGTATCGGTACCATGCGTGATGACTACGCCGTGAATATCGTCTTGTTTTACTCTTTCGTCAATGATGACTTGCAATTGTAGCATTTCGCTAGGAGTCATGTGAGGAGATGGAAGATGGAACACATCTTCGACAATTAAATCAACATCGCCTTCTAAATCAGGAATAAATTTTAAAAGAGGATTCTTTTTACCTGGTTGTACGACCCCAGTTTCTTTATCTTCCTCCATTGCAATTGTTCCACCTGTGTGTAAAACTAGGATTCTTTTCAATGCTTATACCCCTTTCAAGTTGAAAAATACATTTAGAACATAACATGTTTTGAGTAAATTCGACAATGAAAATGTATAAAAGTAGGCTTAGAAAATGACAATAAAATAAATTACTTTAAGTGTGCTCCGGTAAGTGGTTATTAGGTTAGGTTTTATTTATGGAAATTTATGAGAGTAGATGTGTAAGTGTAGAGAGGGAAGGAGTGAGTTTTTTTGAAAAAAGTGGAGAAAATTATAATTCGTATATTACTGATTCAATTTATTTTTCTTTCTGTCGTCCAACTGCTTTTTATACATAAATCTTCAGTGAAATATTTATCGAAAATTGTTTATTACGAAGGTGTCGTCACGAAAAATAAGGCGGAAATCTTACAGGTGAATAAGTAGTTTTCATTTTCTTCTATGATGGATTATGCTACAATTATTGAGGATTTAATGATGTGGGGCAAATGAGAAGAAGCAGGGGGAAAATACCTGCTTTTCGTTTTGTTTTATAAGTGGAAAATGAGGTGTTACAATGGATAAACGAATTTCGATTGCTATAGATGGTCCAGCGGCTGCTGGGAAAAGTACAGTGGCAAAAGTTGTTGCAAAAAAACTTTCATATGTTTACATTGATACAGGCGCAATGTACCGTACTATTACATATGCAGCCCTTGAACAAAAAGTGGATATTGAAAATGAAGAAAAGTTAATGGAAGTTGTAAAAAATGTAAATATTAAATTTCAGCAAGGGGAAAATACACAACTTGTATTTTTAAATGGACAAGATGTTTCTGAAGTGATTCGTACGCCAGATGTGACGAATCGTGTATCTATTGTAGCAAAGCATCGTCTTGTTCGTGAAGAAATGGTACGTCGTCAACAAGGATTAGCTAAAAAAGGCGGCGTAGTAATGGATGGCCGTGATATTGGTACACATGTACTACCAGATGCTGAAGTGAAAATCTTTATGCTTGCTTCTGTAGAAGAAAGAGCGGAAAGAAGACATTTAGAAAATATGAATAAAGGTTTCGATTCTAATTTAGAGCAGTTAAGAGAAGAAATTGCTAGGCGTGATAAATTAGATTCAGAACGCGAAGTTTCTCCTTTGAAAAAAGCTGATGATGCATTGGAATTAGATACAACTTCTTTATCAATTGAAGAAGTTGTCCAAAAAATTATGGGTATTGTTTCAGGAGTATTTGCGAAATAAAGAAAGAGGACTATCCTCTTTCTTTTTTTTTTTTTTTTGAAATGTAAAGGATAAGTGAATTATAAGTCTCTTTTCTTGACAAATGGGCTAATTTGTAAGAAGTTAGTTACAGAGGGAAAAAACTGTCAGAATATATTCGCTATTATATTTCAAATCATACTTTCTTCAAGATGATTTTGCTGTATACTATTTATATAGATTTAATATAGTTTCTTGTGAACTGTATTGAAACAGAATATGTGATGATAAATTCTTAAACATGCAAATGAAAACATTTGTTTTCATTTCGTATATACATAAAAATGCTTTGTCAATTCTGTAGGGAGGTATTTCCATGGTAGAGAAAATGAATGAAGAAGTTATGAATTCAAAAGAATTACAAGTTGGTGACGTTGTTACAGGTTCTGTAACGAAAGTTGAAGAGAAACAAGTTCTTGTAAATGTTGGATACAAAACAGATGGCGTAATTCCGATTAGTGAATTAGCTAACGTTCATATTGAAAAAGCAAGCGATGTTGTAGAATTAGATCAAACACTTGAATTGAAAATTATTAAATTAGAAGATGATGATCTTGTTTTATCTAAGAGAGCTGTTGACGCAGAAAAAGCGTGGGTAGAATTACAAGGGAAATTTAATTCTGGTCATGTATTTGATGTTACTGTAAAAGATATCGTGAATGGTGGGTTAGTTGTGGACCTTGGTGTTCGTGGTTTTATCCCAGCTTCACTTGTAGAAGTACATTATGTAGAAGACTTTGCTGACTATAAAGGAAAAACATTAGCGGTGAAAATTGTTGAATTAGACCGTGAAAAAAATCGTGTTATTCTTTCACATAAAGCGGTAGTAGAACTAGAACTGGATTCTAAGAAAAAAGAAGCAATCTCTTCGTTAAAAGAAGGGGATATTGTTGAAGGAACAGTACAACGATTAACGGATTTTGGTGCTTTCGTTAACGTTGGTGGTGTGGACGGTTTAGTTCACATTTCACAAATTTCACACGAACGTGTAGAGCAACCTTCTGAGGTATTAGAGCAAGGTCAAAAGGTAAAGGTAAAAGTGTTATCTGTTGATGCTGATACGCAACGTATTTCTTTATCAATTAAAGCAGCTCAGCCAGGACCTTGGGAAAATGTTGCTGGCGAAATAAAAGCTGGAGATATTCGTGAGGGAGTAGTAAAACGCCTTGTTACATTCGGTGCGTTTGTTGAAATTTTACCTGGTGTTGAAGGGCTTGTACATGTATCTCAAATTGCAAATCGTCACGTGAAAAATCCAAATGAAGTATTGGAAATGGGACAAGAAGTAAAAGTGAAAGTACTTGAAGTCCATGTAGCAGAAAAACGTATTTCTTTAAGCATAAAAGAAACGCTTGAAGAAAATAATGTAACAGAAGATTATAGCCAATATGAGCCAAATGCTGATTCGGCTACTTTCCAGTTAAGTGATATTATTGGTGAACAACTGAAAAAATTAAAGAAATAAAGAGGGGTACAAGTGGTAAGGGCAAAACGTAAATTAGATCATATTGAATATGCTCTTTCTACTGGTCAGTCTCGTACGCATGGCTTTCATGATATTGATTTTGTGCATCAAAGCTTGCCAAATTCAAGTTATGACACTATAACATGTGAAACAAAAATCGGCGAACTTTCACTAAGTTCGCCGATTTTTATCAATGCGATGACTGGTGGTGGAGGAGAGCAAACATTACATATTAATGAGCAATTAGCATATGTAGCGAAACATCATAACCTTGCTATGGCTGTAGGTTCGCAAATGGCAGCTTTAAAAGATGAAAGTGAAGCGGCTTCGTATAAAGTTGTTAGGAAAGTAAATCCGAATGGGATTTTTTTCGCAAACTTAGGAAGTGAGGCAACTGTCGAACAGGCAGAGCGTGCCGTTGATATGATTGAGGCGAATGCACTGCAAATTCATTTAAATGTCATACAGGAGTTAACGATGCCAGAAGGAGACCGTGATTTTACTGGTGTACTTCAGCGGATTGAGAAAATAGTTTCAAAAAGTAAAGTACCTGTCATCGTAAAAGAAGTCGGTTTTGGAATGAGTAAGGAAACAGTACAACAGTTAGCGAATATAGGTATAACAGCAATTGATATTGGCGGACAAGGTGGTACGAATTTTGCTGCTGTTGAAAATGAAAGAAGACAGCGAATGCTTTCTTATTTTAATAACTGGGGCATACAAACAGCTACCTCGATTATTGAAGCAACCTCTACAAATAATAACCTCTCTTTTATTGCATCTGGGGGTATACAAACAGCACTTGACGTGGCGAAGGCAATCGCATTAGGGGCTAATACAACTGCGTTTGCTGGATACTTTTTATGTATTTTAATGCAAGATGGTGTTGAGAATTTAGTGGATGAAATTGATCTTTTACATACAGATTTAAAATTTATTATGACAGCTCTTGGCGTGAAGACGATAGAAGAGTTACAATCTGTACCTCTTGTTGTAAAAGGTGAAACGTACCATTGGTTAGCGCAGCGAGGGATTGACACTGCACATTATAGTAGGCGATGAAAAATCAACCATCCGGTTGATTTTTTTGCGTTTTATTTTCGTAAAATGAAGAGGGAGGGCGAGAAGTTATCGTTCTATATAATTCTATAAATGGAAAAAAAGAGAATTTACATTATAATAAAAGTATATATAAATATCGTGCGGAAAAACATGGTAAAAGTAAGAAAGTATTCTTCTCTATATAGTCAGGTTAGCGATAAAACAAGATAAGAGATTGCTATTTAAGAGTCAAAAGAAACAAGGAAAAATTTACGATAATTTAGGGGATGAGGATGTTAATAAAAAAGGAGATAATGTATCTTCAAATAGTAAAAATACAATAGGACGCATTACATATAATAGTGAAGATGTTAACATCCATACACGAAATATAAGAGAAGGTACAGCGGTTTCTGGATATAATAAAAAGGTTGAAATTTCATTAACTTCAAATGTAAGAGAAGGAGATTCTAGTTCAACAACAGCACAATCAGCAATTAAAACGGCGAATATTGCAATCGCAGTCGGGAATAAATTGTATAGGAATCCAACGGTGAATGCAGGAAGTGGAATAGAAGCACTAATTTTGCCAAGGGAATTAGGAGAAGACAAAAATCCATCGGAAGATTCGTATGCAATTTATTATTTTAATATACCAAATGAAGTGAGTTTAAGTAATGCTGAAGTAGTATTACTTTCTGATCAAGGATATACCATTGTGAGTAGGGAAATTAAAGGAGAAAAAGAAGGTATTGTAGGTGCGAAAAAAGAGGTTGAGCGAAAGTTAAATGAGATAGGAGAGACAGATTATGTACGTGTAGAGGTAAAGAGTAAAAATCCTTCTCTACATACGTATTATGTTATTACATATTCTAAAAACCAACAGGTGTAGTTACGATTGATGCCTCGTTGAGTGATAGGGTTTATAATGCGAAAACAAAAGAATTATATTACGAGTAGAAATAAATAAAATAATTGTGTAAAAAGACGGTTTCGTACAATATCGAAACCGTCTTTTTGTATTGCCTATTTGAGGGCAACTTGATTGGTGTGAGCTAATAATCAGTGGGGATGGATACCCCCCCACTGAGGTTTCACTTTATTTAATGCTGATTCTGCTTTCGAGCTTGCTCCGGTGTATCAAGACTTGTTGCACCGGGATATTGAAGTGATTGGTCGCGATCAGATTCAACGCGGCGTGATTCTCTTAGCTTTCGTTCTTGGCGATCTTTACCCATTGTGAGTTACACCTCCTTATTAAAAGTTTTGCTGTTATGAGAAAAACTATGCACAAAGAAAAGGAGGATTAACTTTCATAAAAAGTTCCCATAATGGAAATCATAGGAGGTGAAATGATGGATGGGAGTACTTTTTATTTTGTTGCTTGGATAGGGTGGATTGTCGTGACCTTTTTTATGAAAAAGGAATCTATTCGTTGGAAGATAAGTGCTTGTATATTAATTTTTATTATTTGTTCTCCGTTAAATGTGACGATTGCTTCTTTCACGATATCGGTAAATGCCCTTTTGCTTTGTATTATTTCTTTTGTAGGTATCGCGTTATATTCTATTTGGAAAAAATTATATACCTTACTTTCGGCACTTATTATTGCAATGTTATATACAAGCTTTCATTTGTTAGAAGTATATGATCCAATTTGGATTGTGGTTGATAGGTTGTTGCTGTTAAGTGGTGCACTTGTGTATGCATCGGTTTTATTGCACGGGGATCGCATATTACGATTATGCTCCTTATATATAGGGATGTTACAAGGAGAATTATTGGTGACGCTGATTTTTCGTAAATTACATTTTCCTTATGAATACGGCAGTTTAGCTTTTTTAGATGTTGCTGCTGTTTCCACTTTATTTATGGCGATTTTACTTTGGATTACAAAGGCATCGGTATATATGGAACAATTTAAGAGGAAAACACGTAAAAGAAAGGCGAGGGTAATACATGACTGAATATACACCAGCTATTTTATGTGGCGTAATTGCAGGTACAATAACTAGGTTGTTAATGCTTCGTACCGATACGAGGCAATATCCGACGAGGCTTCACGGGAAAATTATTCATATCGCGATGGGATTAATTGCGGCTGCCTTAGGAGCAATTGCGATTCCGTCTGTTTTGAAAAAAGATTTCTCTGCAATTACATTTCTTACGTTAGCAGCGACGCAATTTCGTGATGTGCGCAATATGGAAAGAAATACGCTTCAACAATTAGATGGATATGAGCTCGTACCACGTGGTAATACATACATTGAAGGAATTGCATTAGTATTTGAAAGTCGTAACTACTTGGCGATGTTAACGTCGTTTGTAACAACGTTTGCGTATATAGGATTCGATTCATGGATTGCCGGGGTAATTACTGGTATAGTAAGTTTTTTCATTGCGAAAAAATTAATGTCAGGTAAAAGACTTCATGACCTTGTAGAAATAGAGCACGTTCCACTTCGTTTTGAAGGAGCGGGACTTTATATTGATAATATTTACATTATGAATATTGGATTGCCAGCAAGGCAAGAAGAAATTATGAAATATGGAATGGGATTTATTTTAAAACCGAAATCGATAGATGCGATGGTTACAATCTCAAACTTAGGACAACGGCAAGCTATTTTACATGATGTTTCGGTTGCTTTAGGAATATATAGAGATTCTGGAACGCCGGCACTTGTACCGTTAGCGAAGCGTGATTTAGAGGATGGGAGAGTTGGGATTTTTGTTCTGCCGCAAGATCAAGATGCAGAAAAAGCGATAGGGGTAATCGGAAATGTACCAACATTAGAGAGTGCTGTTCATATGTCATCAGAAGCTCCGAAAGGAAGGGGAGATAAGAGATGATGTTAGAAAGTGTTATTCTCGCAGTCATTACAACAACGCCAGAGAAATTTGCAGGTGGTGCCCCTTTATTTATTTGCGAGTCGACAGAGGAACTGGAATTTGTTGCAAATAATTTAGAGGCTATTTTAGATGGTATTGCACATCGCTTACAAGATAATGTATATATTATTGTGAAACATTAGTAACGTGTGGTATAATGTGAGGTGTTTTGATACGTTGAGAAATATTCTGGAATGCAAATCCCTTCTTGCACAAAGAAGGGTTTTTTACATAATAAACAGAAGCAAGTTGAAAGGATGAAAGTATATGCCGAAACCAGTAATAGCGATAGTAGGCCGCCCGAACGTAGGGAAATCTACTATTTTCAATAGAATTGTTGGAGAAAGAGTTTCAATCGTAGAAGATATACCAGGTATAACGCGAGACCGTATTTATAGTGCGGGAGAATGGTTAAATCATGAGTTTAACATTATTGATACAGGTGGAATTGATATTGGAGACGAGCCGTTCTTGACACAAATTCGTCAACAGGCGGAAGTAGCGATTGATGAAGCAGATGTTATCATTTTTATGACGAATGGTCGCGATGGTGTAACTGCAGCAGATGAAGAAGTTGCTAAAATTTTATACCGTTCTAAAAAACCAATTGTACTTGCGGTAAATAAGGTTGATAATCCAGACATGCGTAGTGATATTTATGATTTTTATGCATTAGGATTTGGCGAGCCATTCCCGATTTCAGGTACACACGGTTTAGGACTTGGTGATTTGTTAGATGAAGCTGCAAATCATTTTCCAAAGATTGAAGAAGAAGCGTATGACGATGAAACAATCCGTTTCTCTTTAATTGGACGTCCAAACGTAGGGAAATCATCACTTGTAAATGCACTTCTTGGTCAAGAACGTGTAATTGTAAGTAATATAGCGGGAACGACACGTGATGCTGTTGATACACCATATAGTAAAGATGATCAAGATTATGTAATCATCGATACAGCTGGTATGCGTAAAAAAGGGAAAGTATACGAAAGTACAGAAAAGTATAGTGTACTTCGTGCACTTAGAGCGATTGAACGTTCTGACGTTGTTTTAGTCGTTTTAGACGGAGAAGAAGGAATTATTGAGCAAGATAAAAAAATCGCTGGATATGCTCATGATTCAGGACGAGCTGTTATTATCGTTGTAAACAAATGGGATGCAGTGAAAAAAGATGAAAAAACAATGAAAGCATTTGAAGAAAACATCCGTGCTCATTTCCAATTTTTAGAGTATGCACCGATTGTATTCTTATCTGCGAAAACGAAAAAGCGTACACAAACGTTATTACCGGTTATCAATGAGGTAAATGAAAGCCATAGCATCCGTGTACAAACGAATGTATTAAATGATGTAATTATGGATGCGGTAGCGATGAATCCAACGCCGACACATAATGGTAGCCGTCTGAAAATCTTCTATGCGACACAAGTTGCGGTAAAACCACCAACATTTGTTATATTTGTAAACGATACAGAATTAATGCACTTTTCATATGAGCGCTTCTTAAAGAACCGTTTACGTGAAGCGTTCGGTTTTGTAGGAACGCCGATTCACATTATCGCTAGAGCAAGAGACTAATGGAGAGGATGTGATTTTATGACAAAAATCACAGTAATAGGAGCAGGTAGCTGGGGAACAGCGTTAGCGATGGTATTAGCTGACAATGGGCATGATGTACGTATTTGGGGAAACCGTCCTGAACTCATGAATGAAATTAATACGAAGCGTGAGAACAGTAGATATCTTCCAGGGATTACATTGCCAAGCACAATCGTAGCCTACTCTTCTTTAGAAGAAGCATTAGTAGATGTAAATACAGTACTGCTAGTAGTACCGACGAAAGCGTACCGAGACGTATTGCAAGAGATGAAAGAAATTGTTACAGAGCCAATTACTTGGATTCATGCAAGTAAAGGAATCGAACCAGGTACGTCAAAACGTATTTCGGAAGTGATTGAGGAAGAAATTCCAGAGAGCTTGATTAAGGATGTTGTTGTACTATCTGGGCCGAGTCACGCTGAAGAAGTTGGATTGCGTCAAGCGACAACTGTTACGTCTGCAGCAAAGCGTATGGAAGCGGCTGAGGGAGTACAAGATTTGTTTATGAATAGCTATTTCCGTGTATATACAAACCCAGATATTGTTGGAGTTGAACTTGGTGGTGCTTTAAAAAATATTATTGCACTAGCTGCGGGGATATCTGACGGGCTTGGATTAGGTGATAATGCGAAAGCGGCATTAATGACACGTGGTTTAACAGAGATTGCTCGTTTAGGAAGAAAAATGGGCGGAAATCCGTTAACATTTGCTGGTCTAACTGGTATGGGAGACTTAATTGTAACTTGTACAAGTGTGCATAGCCGAAATTGGCGCGCTGGAAATATGCTTGGAAAAGGGCACTCTTTAGAAGAAGTGCTAGAAAGTATGGGTATGGTTGTAGAAGGTGTAAGAACAACGAAAGCTGCTCATGAATTGGCAGAGAAAATGGAAGTTGAAATGCCGATTACAGCTGCTTTATATGACGTGCTGTTCAATGGGAATAATGTGAAAGACGCAGTAGGCTCATTGATGGGACGTGTTCGAAAACATGAAGTTGAAGCGATACCTGATTTGTTATAAAGAAAACGGTAGAAGTACATTTCGTACTTCTACCGTTTTTTATTTTTTATGGGTCTTTTCACCAATTTTTCATCTCTGCATAGGATGAAGAGTAACTTGAGGAGAGGGTGAAAAGAATGGATAACAACATTTTTAATAACATTGAAAAAGAAGCGAAAGTGAACAAAGAAGATATTTTTAAATTAGCGTCGTCTGTTCAAAATGCGAACTTACGTGATGAGACAGTGCTTCGCCAATTGATTCATCAAGTTGCTCTAATGGCAGGACGCGAAGTGCCGAAAGAGCAAGAGGATCAAATTGTAAAAGCGATTATTAACAATAATATGCCGGCGGATTTTGGTTCGTTAAGTAAAATGTTTAAAAAATAAATTATGAGAAACAAAGAGTTTAGAGAATGCATATGATAGTTATGAAAGAATGGGAATAGAGCTGTTAAGGGCATATTTGGTCAACCGAAGCGCATCATTTCGTGCTTCGGTTTTATTATTTTAAATAAAAATCATCAATTCACGGAAAAATGATGATTTTTATTTGTTTAAAGATTTTAATTTGTTAAAATAGTATAAAAATAGATTGAAAGTAAAGGGGTGTATATATGTCGGAAGGACTTATGAAAATGTGGTTTGCTTTAGGGGCAATTGGATTTATGTTTCTTGCAGTAAGTTTTATTTTATTGAGTAGGCATAAAATGAAGAATAAATTTTTGAAAGGGATTACAGCTTTAGTAGCGTACACCCTCATGATTGTATCGGGAATTGTTATTTTTCTTGTTGTATTTAGTGGCCCTATTGAGCAATAAAGGATGTGTAGTCGGTAAATGTTACAAAAGCAACAGTCCATACTAGCATGAAAAGGTGATTGTCAGTGAAAAAAATCCATATTATTTTAATGTTTTGTTGCATGAGCATTTTAACAGGGTGTATGTATCCAAGAGAAAATATGAAACAAAGTGCTATTCCTTATGAAGACCAGTTGCAAGTTGTACAAAAAGCCATTAATACATATAAGGAGCAAACGGATGGTTTATTACCAATTAAGACGCGTGATATGAGTACGCCGATTTATCAGAAGTATCCAATTGATTTTCAAAAAATTGCTCCAAGGTACATACAAGAGGCACCAGGGAATGCGTATGAAAGTGGTGGAGTATATCAATATGTATTAATAGATGTTGAAAAAAATCCGACAGTAAAGTTAATTGATGTGAGAATGGCGGAACAAATTCAAGAAGTGGCATTGAAACTAAGAATGTATCGTGATGAACATCAATATCCACCTTTTAAAAAAGTGATCACAGATGGTGTTTATGAATTAGACTTCAAAAAACTAGGATATAAAGATGTACCACAAGTGACAAGTCCGTACTCAGGAAAAGGTCTCCCTCTTGTAATTAATGAAAAAGGAGAATTGTTTGTTGATTATAGAATCGACTTATATGAAGCGTTGAAAAAAAATGAAGGACAATTTAAAGAAGGTGAAGATATCCGGAGTATACTATCGAAGGATTCCCCGTTTGTTCCTGCATACTCTTTGCCGTACACAGTAAAAAATGGAGAACCAATTTTTTTAAAATCATAAGTCATGAACCTTTCTTTTAGTGAATAAGTTCTAGAAGAAAGGTTTTTTATGTTATACAACTTGCGATGCAAACAAAAGGTATTTTTAAATAGTCATATGAAATTGGACAAAATTATATGATATATTGTCCGAACTTCTAGAATACCATTATATTATATCAGATATTATAGGCAACATTAGAGAAGGTATTAGTTGACTATAAACGTGGAATTATTCCCAAAAATATTGAGGGAGGGAATCACTTGGAAAAGGTAGATATTTTTAAAGATATTGCGGAACGCACAGGCGGTGATATTTATTTTGGAGTTGTAGGAGCTGTTCGAACAGGGAAATCAACATTTATTAAAAAATTTATGGAACTTGTTGTTATTCCCAATATTGAAAATGAGTCAGACCGTCAAAGAGCGCAGGATGAACTGCCTCAAAGTGCTGCTGGTCGTACAATAATGACGACGGAACCGAAGTTTGTTCCAAACCAAGCGGTTTCTATCGAAGTAGATGAAGGTCTTGAAGTAAATATTCGATTAGTAGATTGTGTTGGATATACGGTTCCAGGAGCAAAAGGCTATGAAGATGAGAATGGTCCGCGCATGATTAATACTCCTTGGTATGAAGAGCCTATTCCATTCCATGAAGCTGCAGAAATCGGAACACGTAAAGTAATTCAAGAGCATTCAACAATTGGTGTCGTTATTACAACAGATGGAACAATTGGTGAAATTCCAAGAAGAGATTATATAGAGGCAGAAGAACGCGTTGTAAATGAGTTAAAAGAAGTAGGAAAGCCTTTCATTATGATTATCAATACTGTACAGCCATACCATCCAGATACGGAGCAGTTACGTCAAAGTTTATCAGAAGAATATGATATCCCAGTAATTGCGATGAGTGTAGAGAGTTTAAGAGAAACAGATGTGTATAACGTACTGCGAGAAGCATTATTCGAGTTCCCGGTTTTAGAAGTGAATGTAAACCTTCCAAGCTGGGTAATGGTGCTAAATGAAGGGCATTGGTTACGCCAAAGTTATCAGGAAGCGGTTCAAGAGACTGTAAAGGATATAAAACGTCTTCGTGATGTGGACCGTGTCGTTTGGCAGTTTAGTCAATATGAATTTATTGATCGAGCAAGTCTAGCTGGCATCGATATGGGGCAAGGTGTGGCAGAGATTGATTTATATGCGCCAGATGAATTGTATGATCAAATTTTAAAAGAAGTAGTAGGAGTAGAGATTCGAGGGAAAGATCATTTATTAAAGCTTATGCTCGATTTATCTCATGCGAAAACAGAATATGACCAAGTGGCGGATGCCTTGCGGATGGTAAAACAAACCGGATATGGAGTAGCAGCGCCTGCATTAGCTGATATGAGCTTAGATGAACCGGAAATTATTCGTCACGGCTCAAGGTTCGGTGTTAAATTAAAAGCGGTTGCGCCGTCTATTCATATGATTAAAGTGGATGTAGAATCAACATTTGAACCAATTATCGGTACTGAAAAACAAAGTGAAGAACTAGTTCGTTACTTGATGCAAGATTTTGAAGATGACCCGCTATCAATTTGGAATTCTGATATATTTGGGCGCTCTCTTAGCTCTATTGTTAGAGAAGGAATTCAAGCGAAGTTATCTCTAATGCCAGAAAACGCTCGTTATAAATTAAAAGAAACGCTAGAAAGAATTATTAATGAAGGATCTGGCGGATTAATTGCGATTATATTATAAGAAAAAAATCCCTCTAATTGTAGAGGGATTTTTTTCTTTTTGAGTACGTAATAGAAAAATAAACAGTCATTATCTAATATTTTGTTGTAAATTGTCAAGTTTCATCAGAATTTCACATTTTTAGAGTAACAATTTCCTTAAAAATATTGAATTATAAAGGAGAATCGTATAATATAGGCGTTGATAATGATTTATCTACATCTTTGTAGTATAGAATTTGTAAAAATTGCCTACAAATGAAAGTAAGACTCATTTTATGATCATTATACAGTCTTATCTTTGGGAGGAGGTGAATGGCATGAACAAGACAGATTTAATCAATGCTGTTGCAGAAGCAAGTTCCCTTTCTAAAAAGGACGCAACAAAAGCAGTGGACGCTGTTTTTGATTCTATCTTAGAAGCTTTAAAACAAGGTGATAAAGTACAACTAATCGGATTCGGTAACTTCGAAGTTCGTGAGCGTGCGGCTCGTAAAGGTCGTAACCCACAAACAGGTGAGGAGATTGAAATCGCTGCAAGTAAAGTACCTGCATTCAAACCTGGTAAAGCGTTAAAAGATGCGGTTAAATAATCCTTACATATTAACAGGGAAGAAGAGTTTCCTTTTTGGAAACTCTTCTTTTTGCTTTTAAAAACATAAATATGCTAGAATGTGTTCGTATCACTTTTAGGTTTTTCGGGAGGGCTAGCGGATGGCAAAAGTTAATTTAGAACAAATTGAACATGCAGTACGTCTTATTTTAGAGGCAATCGGAGATGACCCAAATCGCGAGGGAGTACTTGATACACCGAAACGTGTTGCGAAAATGTACGCAGAAGTATTCTCAGGAATGCATGAGGATCCGAAAGAGCATTTACACAAAGTATTCGGAGAAGACCACGAAGAGCTTGTGCTAGTAAAAGATATACCATTCTATTCGATGTGTGAGCATCATCTTGTTCCGTTTTATGGAGTTGCTCACGTTGCATATATTCCGCAAGGTGGAAAAGTAACGGGACTAAGTAAATTAGCTCGTACTGTAGACACAATTGCGCGTCGTCCGCAACTACAAGAACGTATTACATCAACAGTAGCTAACTCTATTATGGAAGTACTAGAGCCGCATGGTGTAATGGTAGTAGTAGAAGCAGAGCATATGTGTATGACGATGCGTGGTGTGAAAAAGCCTGGTGCGAAAACAGTAACGACTGCAGTGCGCGGCGTGTTAGAAAATGATGCAGCAGCACGTAGTGAAATTTTATCGTTTATTAAGACGAATTAAAGAAGAGCGGGAAACTGCTTTTCTTTTTTTTATATACAAAAAAATGATATAGTTTTAATGTTAAAGAGCAAGAATATAAAGGTTGAAAATTACTTCTGCCTTTTGTGTAAATGAATGTTTGTAGTTGTTAGAGACGAAGATAACTTGTATGAATAAAAGTTGAGGCTTTATTCGGTGGCAGTTTGGCAGAAGTAGCCAAGTTTTGATTATAGAAAATAGAATGTATGTGTTATAATAAATTTTATGAATTAGAAAACAAGGGTGATTTTTTGTGTGTGACATCTACGGAGGGTATGCGGGTATTAAAGAGAAATTGATGGAGAAATTACGCCATCCTTATTTTATAAACTATATTGAAGAACCAATTATTGATGAAGAAAAAATAGCGCTGTTATACGGTGCATTAAAAAGTGCAAATATACATAAAGAACAAATTGATCATTATGTCGTAACGATTATGCTTGTACAAATTGCTCTTGATACACATGAAAAAGTATCAAATAAAGCAAACGAAGAGACGAGTGGATTCCATAAGCGTCGTCAATTGACAGTTCTTGCAGGGGATTATTATAGTGGTCTATACTATTACTTATTGTCAATGAATTGTGATATTATCTTAATTCGTGCACTTGCTGAAGGAATTAAGGAGATTAATGAACATAAAATTATGCTGTATCAAAAAGCACATGTGACGATTCAAGACATAATGGAAAGTGTAGTAATAATTGAATCTGCGCTTTTGCAAAAAACATGTGATCATTTTCAGTTATCTAATTGGAAACCATATATAACTTATGTGTTAGGAAAAAATCGTCTTCAAAAAGAGTGTCAATTGTATGCTGATAAACAAAATTCACCTGTTTTTCAAGCAGTCCAAAAAATCTCATTGGATGATGATAAAAATTTGGAGACAGTTATTAATGAATGGCTTATGGAAATGAGAAAGCAAGAAGAAAATTTTTTAGAGAATCATACAGAAGTTAATGAGATAATTTCTATGTTAAGAGATAAATCAAGGACATAAGCAACTTTACATTGGAAGAAGGTACGAGCATGCAACAATCAAAAGAAGAAAGAGTACATGACGTATTTGAGAAAATTTCTGATAAATACGATGTGATGAATTCTGTAATTAGTTTTCAAAGGCATAAGGCATGGCGCAAAGAAACGATGCGAATTATGGATGTGAAACCCGGGAGTAAGGCACTTGACGTATGCTGCGGGACGGCAGATTGGACAATTGCACTAGCGGGAGCTGTAGGTGAAGATGGGAAGGTTTACGGTTTAGACTTTAGCGAAAATATGCTAGCTGTCGGTAAACAAAAGGTAGAAGCTTTAGAATTAAAGCAAGTAGAACTTATGCATGGAAATGCAATGGAACTTCCTTATGAAGATAATACGTTTGATTATGTAACGATTGGTTTTGGGTTACGTAACGTTCCGGATTACATGCAAGTATTAAAAGAAATGACGCGTGTAGTAAAGCCTGGTGGAAAAGTAATTTGCCTGGAAACATCTCAACCAACGATGATAGGTTTTCGTCAAGGATATGTCTTATACTTTAAATATATCATGCCGTTATTTGGAAAGATGTTTGCGAAAAGTTATAAAGAATATTCATGGCTTCAGGAATCTGCTAGTACATTCCCTGGGATGAAAGAGTTAGCACGTATGTTTGAAGAAGCTGGGCTTAAGAATGTGCAAGTGAAACCATTTACTTTTGGTGTAGCAGCTATGCATTTAGGTATTAAACCAGAATCAAAATAGAAAATAGAAAAAAGACGTTTTAGGTTAAGGTGAACAATATGAAGTTACAACTTATGTACTCTTTTTTACGATCGGATATTAATGTTATAGAAAAAGAATTGAAGAAGACAGTTGCTTCTGAGCAGCCGTTAGTAGAAGAAGCGGCATTACAGCTTATTGAAGCAGGTGGGAAGCGGATTCGCCCTGTTTTTGTTTTGCTTGCAGGGAAATTTGGGGATTATAAGTTAGATGCAATTAAGCATGTTGCGGTTGCATTAGAACTAATTCATATGGCCTCGCTTGTTCACGATGATGTCATTGATGCTGCGTTTTTACGACGCGGTAGCGCAACAGTGAATGCGAAATGGGGAGATCGTATTGCAATGTATACAGGAGACTACTTGTTTGCGAAGTCTCTTGAATGTATAACAAATATAGAAATTCCAGATGCACATCAAGCGTTGTCTCATACAATTTTAGAAGTTTGTAAAGGTGAAATCGAACAAATTAAAGATAAGTATAACTATGATCAAAATTTAAGAACGTATTTAAGAAGGATAAAACGAAAAACAGCATTGTTAATCGCCGCAAGTTGTCAGTTGGGAGCGATTGCTGCTGGTGCTAATCGTGATACTGTAAATCGTCTATTTTGGTACGGATATTTTGTTGGTATGTCTTATCAAATTATTGATGATATTTTAGATTTCGTATCGACAGAAGAGAAGCTTGGAAAGCCTGCTGGTGGTGATTTATTACAAGGTAACATTACATTACCTGTTTTGTATGCCATGGAAGATCCAGTTCTTCGTCAAAAAATTACATCTGTGCATGAAAATACAACAGCAAGTGAAATGAAAGAAATTATTGATGATATTAAAGCGAGCGAAGCTATTGATAAAGCATTTTCGTTTAGTGAACGTTATTTACATAAAGCATTAGAAATAATAAAACCACTCCCTCGTGGACAGGCGAAGTATGCGTTGCAAAATGTCGCAAAGTATATTGGAAAACGAAAATTTTAGTGTTTTGTCTAAAAAATAAAATAATCTCTCTATTTCAAAACTATTGCGCAATTGTGATAAGGGTGTTAATATGTGTGTGGGGATATACAATTACATACATAATTCAGAAGTGGAGAGATTTTTTATGGAAAAAACATTTCTAATGGTAAAACCAGACGGTGTACAACGTGCCTTCATTGGGGAAATTGTAGCTCGTTTTGAGAAAAAGGGCTTTCAATTAGTTGGTGCAAAATTAATGCAAGTTACTCCGGAAATTGCTGAACAACACTACGGTGAGCATAAAGAAAGACCTTTCTTTGGTGAATTAGTAGACTTTATTACATCTGGTCCTGTATTCGCAATGGTATGGCAAGGTGAAGGTGTAGTAGATACAGCACGCAATATGATGGGTAAAACACGACCACATGAAGCTGCTCCTGGAACAATTCGTGGAGATTTCGGTGTAACTGTTGCGAAAAACATTATCCACGGTTCGGATTCTTTAGAAAGTGCAGAACGCGAGATTGCTATTTTCTTTAAGGAAGAAGAATTAGTAGACTACTCAAAATTAATGAATCAATGGATTTACTAATTATTTTGAAATAATTTGTAAACGCTTTAATAACTGTGATAATAGTAAAAAGTGTGAGAAGAATAGGGGTATTCTTCTTGCACTTTTTTTATTTCGATCAGTTACGAAGTTAGGGCTGTTATGATATATTGGTATGTAAAGTAAAAGGTCTACTATTATGAAAATAATCGAACAATTACAAGTAGGGAAAGCAAACATTCGATTTACTATATAATTTCTTTGTATTTTAAAGAGTGATGGAAGATAATATAGCTGCTTTATGTAGCGGGATAAATACATATGCGAAAAGAGGAATAACGTATGCGATATATTACAGCTGGTGAATCCCACGGTCCGCAACTTACGACAATTTTAGAAGGTGTTCCGGCAGGGTTATCTTTAGTAGCGAATGATATAAATGAAGAATTAGCTAGAAGACAAAAAGGATATGGACGCGGTAGACGCATGCAAATTGAGAAAGACCAAGTGCAAATTGTAAGTGGTGTTAGGCATGGGGAGACGATGGGGTCACCGATTGCACTTGTTGTTGAAAATCGTGATTTTACACATTGGACAAAGGTTATGGGTGCAGAGCCGTTAACTGAGCAGGAAGAGAAAGAAATGAAAAGGCAAGTTACGAAACCTAGACCTGGACACGCAGATTTAAATGGTGCGATTAAATATGGTCATAGAGATATGAGGAATGTATTAGAGCGTTCTTCAGCACGTGAAACGACAGTTCGTGTTGCAGCTGGTGCAGTTGCAAAAAAAATATTAGCGGAATTAGGTATACAAGTAGCGGGACATGTTATCGAGATTGGTGGTGTACAGGCAGCAAATATTAAATATAACTCTATTGTGGAATTACAAAGTACTACAGAAGCATCTCCTGTACGTTGTTTAGATGAAGAGGCCGGTAAAAAGATGATGCAAGCAATTGATGATGCGAAGGCAAATGGTGATTCTATCGGTGGTATTGTTGAAGTAGTTGTAGAAGGAATGCCAATTGGAGTAGGTAGCTATGTACATTATGATAGAAAATTAGATGCAAAATTAGCAGCGGCAATTATGAGTATTAACGCTTTTAAAGGTGTTGAAATTGGAATTGGTTTTGAAGCAGCGCATAGACCTGGAAGTGAAGTGCATGATGAAATCCTATGGGATGAAGTGCAAGGGTACAGAAGAAAAACGAACAATGCAGGTGGATTAGAAGGTGGCATGACAACTGGTATGCCGGTTGTTGTGCGCGGTGTTATGAAACCGATACCGACATTATATAAACCGCTTCAAAGTGTTGATATTGATACGAAAGAACCTTTTACAGCGAGTATTGAACGTTCAGATAGTTGTGCAGTGCCAGCAGCTAGCGTTGTGGCTGAAGCAGTTGTGGCTTGGGAGCTCGCAACAGCTTTAATTGAACAATTTGGATTAGATCGTATCGATCTTATACGTGAAAATATTGAGAAACATAATGAATATGCGAGGGGATTTTAATGGAGAACATACATATTCAAACGAAATCAAAAGAATATGATGTACATGTTGGAAGGGAGGCGTTGTCACACTTAACAACGCTTATTCAAAAAATGAATCCTGCAGTATCTAACATAATGATCATTTCTGATGAAGCTGTTGCATCACTGCATTTACAGACAGTTGTTGATGCATTGCAAGTAGAGCAAAAAGTATTTTCGTTTGTTGTACCGAGTGGCGAAAAAGAGAAGTCTTTTGAAAATTTCTATGAGGCTCACACTTCGGCTCTTGAAAATAAATTAGATAGAAATTCTTTAATCATCGCACTTGGAGGCGGAATGATTGGAGATTTGGCTGGATTTGTTGCCGCGTCGTTTATGCGTGGTATTCGCTTTGTCCAAGTTCCAACGACTTTATTAGCTCACGATAGCGCAGTAGGCGGGAAAGTAGCAATTAACCATCCACTAGGAAAAAATATGATTGGAGCGTTTCATCAGCCAGAAGCTGTTGTATATCATACGCCATTTTTACATTCACTTCCTGAAAAAGAGTGGCGATCAGGTTATGCAGAAGTGATAAAGCATGCTCTTATTGGTGATGTAGAGCTATATCATTGGTTAAAAGAAGAAGTGCAAACGTTAACGGATCTTCGTGATGAAAAGTTAATTCATATATTAACGAAGGCGATTCCTGTGAAAGCGAATATTGTGTCGCAAGACGAAACAGAAAAAGGTGTACGTGCCCATTTGAATTTTGGGCATACGTTAGGACATGCTCTTGAAAAAGAGTTAGGATATGGGAATATTACTCACGGTGATGGAGTAGCGGTTGGCATGCTATTTGCCATGTTTTTAAGTGAGAAAGTGTACAAAGTTGATCTTTCTTATGAAGAAATGAAGCAGTGGTTCTTGAAATACGGTTATCCAAAAATGCCAAGTGACTTGAATATAGAACGTCTCGTTCAGTTGATGAAACAAGATAAAAAAGCAAATGCTGGAACAATTCATATGGTGCTTATGCAGGAATATGGGGTAGTGAATGTCGTATCTATTTCAGATGAGACTGTTCATATTGCGTTAGAAGCATTTCAAAAGGATATGGTGTGAAAAAGTTGTAGAATAGGTATGAAATGCATATTTAAAGGTATTCTCGTAATGGTGACGGTTATGATTAAAGATGACAGTAAGACATTATAAATCATATCAATGACTGGGGGAAGAAAAGTGAGAGTAAAAGAGCAATTGTTAACTTTGAGAGCATATGTACCTGGGAAAAATATTGAGGAAGTAAAAAGAGAATACGGATTGTCGAAAATTGTAAAATTAGCATCGAATGAAAATCCGTTTGGCTGCTCTGCGCGTGTGACAGAAGCATTAACTTCGTTAGCTAATCAATATGCACTTTATCCGGACGGGGCGGCATTTGAGCTTCGTGAGAAAGTAGCAGAGCATTTAGGTGTAAAAGCGGAACAACTTTTATTTGGTAGTGGGCTAGATGAAGTCATTCAAATGATTAGTCGTGCTTTGCTACATAATGGAACAAATGTTGTAATGGCGAATCCTACGTTCTCGCAATACCATCACCATGCTGTTATTGAAGGAGCAGAAGTTCGTGAAGTACCACTTAAAGATGGCATTCACGATTTAGATGCAATGTTACAACAAGTAGATGAGAAAACGAAGATTGTATGGATTTGTAATCCGAATAATCCGACAGGTACATATGTAGAAAAACAAAAATTACTTTCATTTTTAGAATCAGTTCCAAAGTCAGCGCTCGTTATTATGGACGAAGCATATTATGAATATGCTGGGGCAGAAGATTATCCGCAAACATTACCTCTTCTTGAAAAGTACGAAAATCTTATGGTGCTACGCACATTCTCAAAAGCATATGGATTAGCTGCTTTTCGTATTGGATATGCGATTGGTGATGCAAAGCTTATTGGGCAGCTAGAGGTAGCAAGACTACCATTTAACACATCAACTATCGCCCAAGCGGTAGCATTAGCGGCAATAGAGGATCAACAGTTTTTACAAGAGTGTGTGAAGAAAAATGCCGGAGGATTAAATCAATATTATGCATTTTGTAAGAAATATAACGTATTCTACTATCCATCTCAAACGAATTTCATTTTCTTGAAACTTGGTATACCTGGTAATGAAGCTTTCGAACGATTAATGAAAAAAGGATATATCGTTCGTTCTGGTGCAGCATTTGGTATGCATGATGGTATTCGTATTACTGTTGGATTAAAAGAAGAAAATGATGAGATTATTGAATTACTTACGGAATTTGTAAAAGAACAAGTGAAGAAAGAAGAAACGTATTCTTAAGAAATGGTGGAGGCTCCTGTTACAGGAGCCTTTTTCATTTGAACTGCAATAAGGGGAGTTGTTTGCACGTTCAAGAAAGAAAACGTTACAATAGAAGTAGACGTATAAGAAGAACTATTGTACATATAACTTATTTAAAATGTGAGGAGGATACAGTTTGAAACTAGTAGGACGAAAAAATAGTTTGAATGGGAAAATTGTTGTTCCAGGAGATAAATCTATTTCGCATCGCTCTGTTATGTTTGGAGCGATAGCGGAAGGGACGACGAAAGTATCAAATTTTTTATTAGGAGAAGATTGTTTAAGTACAATTGCATGTTTTCAAAAACTAGGTGTCCAGATTGAACAGTTTGGTAACGATGTCACGATTTACGGTAAAGGATTACATAATTTACAAGAACCGAAAGAAGTATTAGATGTGGGGAATTCAGGGACGACTATTCGTCTTATGCTTGGGATTTTAGCAAATACGCCGTTCCATAGTACGATAATTGGTGATGCATCAATTGGAAAACGTCCTATGAAACGTGTTACAGACCCGCTTAGTAAGATGAATGCTCAAATTGATGGTAGAGAAAACGGACAATATACACCTTTATCTATTCGCGGTGGTAAGGTAAAAGGTATGCATTACCATTCACCAGTAGCAAGCGCACAAGTGAAGTCAGCAGTTTTACTTGCGGGTTTGCAAGGGGAAGGGATTACTACGGTAACAGAGCCCATGCAATCTCGTGATCATACGGAAAGAATGTTGCGTGCATTCGGTTGTACCGTAGATGTTAATGGACGGACTGTTTCATTACAAGGTGGACAACAACTTAAAGGTGCAGACATAGAAGTTCCAGGAGATATTTCTTCGGCGGCATTTTTCTTAGTAGCTGGTGCAATTGTCCAAAATAGTAAGCTTGTATTGGAAAACGTTGGTTTAAATCCGACGAGAACAGGGGTTTTAGATGTATTAACAAAGATGGGTGCACTTATTTCTATCGATCATATTAGAAATGAAGAGTTTGAACCGTGCGGGGATATTACGATTGAAACATCTAAACTAAAAGGAATAGAAATTGGTGGACCCCTTATTCCAAGATTAATTGATGAAATTCCTGTAATTGCTTTATTGGCAACGCAGGCAGAAGGAATTACTGTTATTAAAAACGCTGAGGAGTTAAAAGTAAAAGAAACAAATCGTATCGATACGGTTGTAGATGAATTAGGCAAATTAGGTGCGAAGATTGAAGCTACACCAGATGGTATGATTATATATGGTAAACAAAGTTTAAAAGGAAATACTGTTAATAGTCACGGCGATCATCGTATTGGGATGATGCTTGCAATCGCATCGTGTATTATAGATGGAGAAGTGAAAATAGAGAATAGTGATGCGGTCGCTGTATCGTATCCGGAATTTTTCGAACAATTAGCTGCGCTATGAGAGAAAGTATAGGAAGAGGTAGTTCACTCAAAAGGTTGCGTTCTTACACCTAGTTGCTTATGATAAATGAACAGAAGAGAATATTTTTTGAATTAAAGGAGACGTTTATGCAAAAGTTTGAACAGGCTGTTTCTTATATTGAAAACGGTGAAGCAGAAAAAGGATTACAATTATTAAAAGAACAAATACGAGTTGCTAATGATGAAGAGAAGTATGATATCGCTCGTTACTATCATACACTTGGGTTTATGGATGAGGCGTTAGCAATTACTGAAGACTTACGCTTGCTATATCCGGAAGAAAGTGAATTTACGGTATTTTTAGCAGAATTATATATTGATTTAGATAAAGAAGATGAAGCGATTGAAGTGCTTCATGATATTCCAGAAAACGATGATTTATATGTTCAATCGTTATTACTTGTAGCGGATTTATTCCAAATGCAAGGTTTTGATGATGTAGCAGAACAAAAACTATTAAAGGCGAAAGAAATGATGCCAGACGAACCTGTTATTACGTTTGGGTTAGCAGAATTATATAGTAGTAAAGGTGAAGAGCAAAAGGCGATCACTTATTATGAATCGTTACTAGCAGAACATAAAGTTATGGGTGGTGTTGTCATTGCGCTTCGTCTAGCAGAAACTTTAAGTGCTATTGGAAACTGGGAAGAGGCAATCTCTTACTATGAAGCCGGGTTAGAAGAGCAAAAAGATATTCACTCATTATTTGGATATGCCTTCACATTATACCAAGGAGAAGAATATCAAAGAGCAATTGGTGCTTGGCAAGAATTAAAAGAATTAGATCCTGAATACGCATCGTTATACATGTATTTAGCGAAAAGCTATGAAAAAGAAGGTATGCTTCAAGAAAGCTATGAAACACTTCAAGAAGGAATTAAAGTAGATGAGCTGTCTGTTCCTTTCTATGTAGAATTAGCGAATATTGCGGCGAAATTAGGTAAAATAGCGGAGGCAGAAGAAGTGCTTCAAAAAGCGCTGGAGCTAGATCCGGGACATTTAGGTGCGATATTAAAATATGCGTATATTTTAAAAGAACAAGAGAAATACGAAGAGCTAATTGCAGTTGTAGAGCGTGCAATTGACAGTGGAGAACCAGATACACAACTACTTTGGGATCTTGCATTTGCAAAAAAACAATTAGAAATGTATTCGGATGCATTAAAACACTATGAAAGTGCATATACTTCTTTTAAGAATCATCCAGATTTCTTGGAAGAGTACGGTTATTTCTTATTAGAAGAAGGAATGCGAAAAGAGGCGAAAGAAGTATTTACGCAGTTAATACAACTAGACCCGACACAAATTCATATTGAAGAATTGTTATATAATTTAGAGGATTTTTCATAAGTTGGAAGGAAACTGAATGCCGCTTCTTGAATCTAAAAAGAAAAGAGAAAGACAGAGGAGGGACTTAATCGCTATGAATACCCCTGTTTCTGTAAACGAGAAGAAGGATTTTGTAAAATGGTTTTTGAATAATTACCAACTGAAACAGCGTGAATGTGTATGGATTTTGAATTATTTAATGAGTCACGATCAATTAATGCATAAAGTCCACTTCGTAGAACATGCAAAATATTGTCCGCGTGGCTTAGTAATGTCAGCAAATTGTGTGAAAGACACACCGTTTCACTTTTTTAAACAAAATGTAATGACAACAGATGCAGAAAAATCGTTTCATGATATTCGTTTGAATCGAGATGAGGATATTTATATTCAGCTTAATTTTAAATCATCGTTCCAAAATGCAAACTATGTAGCTGTATTAGAAGAAAACCCATATTTGCCAAAGCATATTGAAGTGAATGAAAAAGATCGATTGCTTGCAGAACGATTTTTAGAAGAAAGTGTATTCTCATTTAGAAGAGAACGTCTTTTGAAACAAATTGATGAAGCTTTGGATAAGCAAGATAAGGAAGCATTTCATAGGTTAACAGCAGAGTTGAAAATTTTATAGAATTCATTTTGATTATGTAATCTTTACGAAATTCAGACTTTTTAAGAAAAACTACTTAATAATAGGTAGTTTTTCTTTTTTTACCTCTTTTAGTATGGTTTAATATATATAAAGTGAAAGTTCTGTTATTTGAAATGGAGGAGGGGAGAAAAGGTGAAATGGATTGTAAAAGATGTAGAACAGTTTGAGCAAGCGAGGGAGTATGTAGATACAGGGATTATACCCCTTTTGTCTATTTCGGCAGCAAAAGGGATGAAAATGGTTGTAGAGCAAGGTGAATTTATTGAGGCTTTGAGTATGGAGTTGGAAAGGGAGTATAAAGGAAGAGTGCTTTTACTGCCCGTATTTACGTATTTGGTAGAGAGCCAAAAGAATGAAAAAGACCGTTTGCAAGAATGGACAGATCATTTGCAAAGGCAAGGTTTTAAGCATATTGCCTATGTGACAAGTGACTTTTCATGGAAAGAAGATATGAGAGATGTGCAGGGTGATTTATTTTGGTTTCCATCGTTATCATTAGAGCAATTTAGTGACCAAGCGAAAAGGGAAGTTATTCGTGCACACATAAAAAATATTATGGAAATGTTGGAAGAAAGATGGATAAAATAATAATAAACAGAAAGTTCTTATTATTATGAGTAGTATGATATTGACCTATACAAGAGGGTATTATATCATGATAGTGTCCTAGTTTTTATTTTTTATATAATTTTTTCACGAGGGGACAATTTCTGATAGAGGGGGGAAATTTTCGTGAGCGAGAAAGAACATCGTGTGTCAAGAAGACAGTTTTTAAATTACACACTTACAGGGGTAGGAGGCTTTATGGCGGCGGGTATTTTAATGCCGATGACGAGGTTTGCGCTTGATCCGGTGTTAAGAAAAGAAGCGGGAACAGATATGGTTGCTGTTGGACAAGTAAAGGATATTACAACAGAGCCGAAGCGCTTCGATTTTAAGGTGAAGCAGGTTGACGGGTGGTACAAGTCTGAAGAGCCAAAATCTGCTTGGGTGCATAAAGATGAAAGTGGAGAAATTGTTGCGTTTTCTCCAGTATGTAAACATTTAGGTTGCACAGTGAACTGGAATTCGGACAAAGCACATCCTAATCAATTCTTTTGCCCGTGTCACGGGGGACGTTACACAAAAGATGGGATGAACATTAAAGGCACACCGCCTCTTGCTCCGCTTGATGTGTACGAGTCTAAAGTGAAAGATGGAACGCTGTATTTAGGAAAAGCGAAGCCAAGAGGGGGTGCAAAGTAGATGCTAAATAAAATTTATGATTGGGTGGACGAACGTTTAGATATTACACCGATATGGCGTGATATCGCTGATCATGAAGTACCTGAGCATGTTAACCCGGCACATCACTTTTCTGCATTCGTCTATTGCTTTGGAGGACTTACCTTTTTCGTTACAGTAATTCAAATTTTGTCCGGAATGTTTTTGACGATGTATTATGTGCCGGATATTAAAAATGCTTGGGAGTCGGTTTATTATTTACAAAATGAAGTAGCTTACGGACAAATTGTTCGTGGTATGCATCACTGGGGTGCTAGTCTCGTAATTGTAATGATGTTTTTACATACACTCAGAGTTTTCTTCCAAGGTGCGTATAAAAAGCCTCGTGAGTTAAACTGGATTGTTGGTGTTCTTATTTTCTTTGTTATGTTAGGTCTTGGTTTTACCGGATATTTATTACCGTGGGATATGAAAGCGTTATTTGCTACGAAAGTAGGGATTCAAATTGCAGAGCAAACGCCGCTCATTGGTCCTTATATTAAAACATTACTCGCTGGTCATTCCGAAATCGTTGGCGCTCAAACATTAACTCGCTTCTTTGCTATTCACGTCTTCTTCTTACCAGCAGCACTTCTAGGTTTAATGGCCTTCCACTTCATCATGATTCGCAAACAAGGTATTTCCGGTCCGCTATAAGAGATTGCTAAATTAAAGGGGAAAGAACAAAAGGAGGGAGATTATGCATCGCGGCAAAGGGATGAAGTTTGTAGGAGATTCTCGGGTACCAGTAGCCCGGAAACCAAATATTCCAAAAGATTATTCTGAATATCCAGGGAAAACAGAAGCGTTTTGGCCGAATTTCTTGTTAAAAGAATGGATGGTTGGTGCAGTTTTTTTAGTCGGTTATTTATGTTTAACAGTGGCGCATCCGTCACCGCTTGAGAGAATGGCGGATCCTACAGATGCAGGATATATACCACTTCCAGATTGGTATTTCTTATTCTTGTATCAGTTATTAAAGTATTCGTATGCTTCAGGCTCATTTACTGTAATTGGTGCGTTTATTATGCCGGGGATTGCGTTTGGAGCATTACTATTAGCTCCGTTTCTAGATCGAGGCCCAGAAAGAGCACCATTGAAGCGTCCTGTAGCAACGGGGTTTATGCTTTTAGCAATTGCATCGATTATTTTTTTAACTTGGGAATCTGTAGCACACCACGATTGGGAAGCTGCAAAAAAACAAGGAGCAATTGTAAAAACAGCACCAGTTGATAAAAATGATGACGGCTACAAGTTGATGCAAAAAAATACTTGTTTAACATGTCATGGTGACAATTTACAGGGCGGAGCGGCAGCACCGGCTTTGCAAAACTTAACTTTAAAACCAGAAGAAATCGCTAAAATTGCGAAAGATGGAAAAGGTTCAATGCCTAAAGGTGTATTTAAAGGTACAGATGAGGAACTGAAAAAACTTTCGGAATTCGTTGCAAAGTATAATAAAAAATAATAGAAAAGCTGACTACAAATCTGTGGTCAGCTTTTTATTTTGCGTGCCCAGCTAAGCTGGGCACTGCTTGCTGGTGAAAGTCCAGCCTAGGTAAGAGCCAAGTCGCCTAGTAGCTGACAGGCAGCTGGTGGAGAAATCCTAAGGTTGAAGCCCTGTGACAAAGTAACTTCTACTAGAAGTGCGAGCGAATCAACAGACCGTAACATAAAGTGAACCTTGCCGCCTCGTTAAAAGCAACCTAGCAATAGGACAAAGGGAAGTCGAGCCTGGTGAATATGGGCGAAGACCATGGAAGATGTGAAGAACTTGGAAATACGACATCGAAGAATCCCTCGGGGTACGGAGGGCGGTATGTTGAGAAAGTAGTGTCTGGAACTGGGGAGACCCTCCTTTGCCCTTTCTTTCAGAAAGGAGAGAGGAAACCTATAAGCATATACGAAATGGTGGACTGTAAAGAGGGAGTCGGAGGAGGTCATAGTACTGAATATCATAACGACAACACAACGTTATGTAGGGAAGGACCTCTACTTTGTTCATAAGTTGGAAGGAGGTAAGAGTGAGTGAATGCTTCGGAAAACTAGCTAACTACACTGATGTAAAAGCTCAAGAACTTTGGAAGACTTTATATCTTTGTGCCAAAGAAAGTTCAAGTCGTAGGTTTCACGCGTTGTATGACAAAATATATCGTCCTGACATATTGGCTGAAGCATGGAGAAGGGTAAAATGGAATCAAGGGAGCGGTGGAATTGATGGACAGACGATTGAAGAAATCGTGTATCAATATGGAGAACGAAACTTTCTCAATGAATTATATATAGAATTGAAAAGTAAATCCTACCATCCACAAGCTGTAAGAAGAATGTATATTCCAAAAGGTGATGGAAAACAAAGACCGCTTGGAATTCCCACGATCAAGGATAGGGTTGTACAAATGGCAACGAAATTGGTGATAGAACCTATCTTCGAAGCCGATTTTCAAGACTGTTCGTATGGATTTCGCCCGAAACGAAACGCACATCAAGCGATATCGAAGATACGGAAAGCGAGTAAAACATCTCATTGGATTGTAGATGTAGACATACAAGGATACTTTGACAATATTAATCATGACAAATTAATGAGGCTTGTAGAAAGAAGAATCAGTGACCGAAGAGTGTTAAAACTCATTAGAAAATGGTTGAAAGCGGGAATCATGGAACATGCGCAATTTCATGAAACGACATTAGGTACACCACAAGGTGGCGTGATATCTCCATTACTTTCTAATATATATTTAAACTATATGGATACCATTTGGGAAAAGAAGTGTAAACATTTGGGGGAACTAATTCGATATGCGGATGACTTTGTCATCGTATGTCAAACAAAACAACAAGCATTAGAGAGTATTCGGATACTACAATCCATTATGAATAAGTTAGAACTTACAATCCATACAGAAAAGTCGAAGCTAGTGAATACGTGGGATGGAAACGAGGGATTTGATTTTCTAGGATTTCACCACCGAAAATACCCTAAACATGTGAAAGGCGGGAAGAAAGTGCATGTGATGGCACATATTCCGAGCCAGAAAGCCATGAAGAAAATGCGGGAACGCATTAAAAGATACACAGAGCCGAGGAACAAACTGTATCTACAATTGGAAGAGATGGTGAAAGGTTTAAATAGAATTCTGCAAGGATTCAAGAATTATTATAGCTTATCTTCAATTGGACAGAGGTGGCTCTGTAAAATAGACTGGTACGTCCTAGAACGACTTAACCTTTTTTGGAATAAGAAAAGAAATGTTCGAAAGAAACATGGTCGTATCAAGGACTTGATGAAGAAAACAACATATACACTCGTGAAAGTAGGAGGATAGAACAAAACTGAACGCCAAAGAAGGAAGAACATCGGAAAGCCGTATGAGGGAAAACCTCACGTACGGTTTGATGAGGGGAAGCTGAAACAGAAAAGGGATGGCAAAGCCATCCCTAAAGAAAATTTAATCTGTTTCAGTTTTCTACTCTACGCGTACCCAGCTAAGCTGGGCACTGTTTGATGGTGAAAGGTTTAAATAGAATTCTACAAGGATTCAAAAATTATTATAGCCTATCTTCAATTGGACAGAAGTGGCTCGGTAAAATAGATTGGTACGTCTTAGAACGGCTTAACCTTTTTTGGAATAAGAAAAGAAATGTTCGAAAGAAACATGGTCGTATCAAGGACTTGATGAAGAAAATAACATACACACTCGTGAAAGTAGGAAGCTAGAACAAACTGAAAGCTAAAGAAGGAAGAGCATCGGAAAGCCGTATGAGGGAAAACCTCACGTACGGTTTGATGAGGGGAAGCTGAAACAGAAAAGGGGTAGCAAAGCCATCTCTAAAGAAAATTTAATCTGTTTCAGTTTTCTACTCTACGATGACGGAAAGTTTGCTATATAATAGAGTAGAGTTCGATGAAAGAATTACTTTGTTTGAAAGGTGTTGGACATACAGATTGGCTTACTTGTATGCAATGTTAAGGCAACGTTCGGTACTATTATTTTTATTGGTTGTTAACATATTAGGTACAATTTACGGATTCATATGGTATGGAAATCAATTAAAAGAAACCTCACCTATATTTTGGCCGTTTGTACCAGATAGCCCTATGGCGACTCTCTTTTTTGTCTTTGTTTTAATTGCTTTCTTGATGAAGAAGAACTGGGGGTTAATAGAAGCGCTAGCGATAGTTACTTTAATAAAATATGGTGTTTGGGCTGTTGTTGTAAATGCAATTATGATTTATGTAAAAGGCCCTATTGGCCTTATGGGATATATGTTAATGTTATCTCATTTTGCGATGGCAGTGCAGGGAATGTTATATGCTCCGTTTTATCGGATAAAAAAATGGCACTTCACTGTAGTTGGCATATGGACATTACATAATGATGCAATTGATTATTTATTTTGGCAAATGCCGAGATATGGGATTATGCATTTATTTGTAGAGAAAATTGGTTATTTTACGTTTTGGTTAAGTATTGCTGTACTGTGTATTACATATTATTATTGCTTACGTGAGAACCGAAAACAGTTTTCTTTATGATGGTGAGGACATTTAGGGGGAGAAAATGAAGAAAAATAAGAGCGGTATAAACATATTGGATCGATTGATCACTTTAGTAGTTTCCTATAGCATAGCATTTTCTGTTTTCGCTCTCGCGACAACGATAGTTGTATATGGAAAATGGTTGTATTATTTTGAAATTGATTTTTTAAATATTCCAGATTTAGCGGATATGACGAAAGATGAAATTAAGAGAAACTATGATGTGCTTATTACATATTTATCGCCGTTTTATGAAGGTGCATTACAATTGCCGACATTAGATATGTCCACAAATGGACGCATTCATTTTGTAGATGTTAAAAATATTTTAGTAAAGATTCAATATATAATGTATGGAACGATTGTAATTGCTGTATTGGGAGGAGCGTATTTATTAAAAAAGAAAAAAGAAAAGTTTTTACTTCACGGAGCGATTCTTACAATTATTTTTCCAATAGCTCTTACGTTACCAATTGCTATTAATTTTGAAAAGAGTTTCGTATTATTTCATAAGCTTTTATTTAGCAATGATTATTGGATGTTTGATATTGAAACAGATCCGGTTATTTTAATGTTACCGGAAGAATTCTTTATGCATGCTGCATGTATTATTTTATTATTGATTTTAGGTGGTAGTATGCTTTGTTACGGTGTGTATAAATATTTAGTGAAAAAGAAAAGGGTTTCAAAGAAAAAATTCTCTGTTTAAAGAGAATTTTTTTGTTTTCATAGAGATAATATATTTTTTGGTTTTGTTCTGTTCTATTCTTGTCCAATTCCACATATTTTGTACTAGTAGTTATAGGGGGGACCGGGATGAAGAGAACATTAATTGGACTGATAGCATTTCTAATTATAATGTTTCCAGTACGTATATATGCTGAAGAGTGGAGTGAACTAACTGGATTGCTAGATGACTCTTTGCAGTTAGTGAAGAAAAAAGAAGATGAAAAGGCAATACAAGTACTGTACCATTTCTCAGAGCAATTTCTATCAAAGGAGAATGAAAATAATTCAAAAGTAACTCCGGGACAAATTAGAGTCGTTTCTTTAGCATACGATAAGGCGAAACAATCTCTCGCGGAAGATTCAGATAGGCAAGTTAAAGTGGATAATATGTTAGCGTTACAACTTGCTGTTGATGCACAAGTATCTAAATATCAGCCACTTTGGATGGAAAGAGAAAGAAAGATAATGAATGCTTTTTCTCAAGTAGAAAAGGCGATGGAAAAAGACGATGATGGACAGTTCCAACAGACGCTAAATACATTTTTAAATGAATTTAATATTATTTATCCTAGTTTAATGATTGCTCTGCCAGAAAACGAAGCGCAGCGTGTAAATGCACATTTATCTTATTTGGATGAATTTCGTAACGTTATGTTAAAAACGAAAGGTGGACAAATGCAACTAGGGATTATTAAAGGTGATTTGCAAAAAATATTTCATACAGTAAAAAAAGATGAGATTGCTCCCTCTCTCATTTGGTTTATGACAATTACTGGAGGACTTATTTTGTTCACTTTAACGTATGTTGGATGGAGAAAATATAAAGGGGAGAGAGAGAAGCGGAGAAGCAACTTGCATTCTAAAGATAGATAATACGCATAAATAAAGATATGGATTGTAAGGTTTATTTATTGACAACGGTGGAAGAAAAAAATAGAATGAGAAGTACTATAATTAAAACTTCAATGGAGGTTTATGATGTTTTATTTAATTTACTTCGCGATCATTTTGATCATACCGTTGTATGCACAGTCAAAAGTACGTAGTGCCTATAGCAAGTATTCACAAGTTTATTCAACATCAGGTATGACAGGAGCGGAAGTGGCTCGAAAAATTTTAGATGAAAATGGATTGTACAATGTAGCCGTAGAAGAAACGCCAGGTCATTTGTCAGATCATTATGACCCGCGTGTAAAGACGGTTAGATTATCGACAGATAACTATTATGGTCATTCAGTTGCTGGTACAGCTGTAGCAGCACATGAAGTAGGACACGCAATTCAAGATGCGAAAGATTATAACTTTATGCGTGTACGCCATTCGTTAGTGCCAGTTGCTAATTTTGGTTCAAACATGTCATGGGTTTTTGTCCTAATTGGTGTATTTGCACAAATGTCTGGTTTGTTGTTACTAGGAATTATTTTAATGGCAGCAGGTGTTATTTTCCAACTTGTTACATTACCAGTTGAGTTTGATGCATCAAAACGCGCAATGCAACAAATTGAAGCACTTGGTATCGTATCAACAGATGAGTACGGTCAAGCTCGTAAAGTATTAAATGCGGCAGCATTAACATATGTAGCAGCAGCTGCTGTAGCAGTATTTGAATTATTACGTCTCGTATTAATTTATACTGGTATGCAGCGTAGCGACGATTAAAGACTATCAATTTTGATAGTCTTTTTTTGTTTTGTGGATTGAATCTTATAATATGTTACAAATGGAAATAATAGAGAGAATATGGGGTATAGAACTAGTTAAAATAAAGATAAGTATGGAATGATGAAAGAAGGTGACGGACATAGAATATCCATATTATTTAGTTAAACAAGTGAAGGAGCGTAGTGCTACATACCAATTAGAAGGTTTTTTAAGTGGACAGGGCCCTAAAAACCCGAAATTAATGCTTGTTGGAGAAGCACCTGGTGAAACAGAAATTCATAATGGGATTCCATTTAGTGGGAGAGCGGGAAAACATTTAATGGAATTTTTAGAACGTATTCACATTACAGCCCTTTCCGAACGAGAAAGCCCATTGCCTTTAGGCATGGGATGAAAGTGAGGTTGGATACGGAGTACCACTATAAATCGTAAGGTTCGTGGTACTTTAAGTATCCAAAGTATAGGTAGTTTCTTTGGGTCTGTTTGTTGTGATTTTTCGGAAATAAATGATACATTGTAACTATGATAAATGATTATAGAAGAACGTTTCAAAGTGTTGGTTGAAGAGATATGTAACGAACTTGATATTGTTAGTATCGCAATGGAATAGGATACCAACCACGTTCATTTGTTTTAAATACACTGTCAACACTTAGTCCTGCTGATACAATGGCAAAAATAAAATAAGTGACATCAAAGCGTTTGAGAGAAGAATTCCCTCATCACATGCACTTGCAAAGTTTATAGACACGCTCCCATTTTGTTTCTACTGCTGGAAATGTATCAAATGAGACAATAAAACAGTATGTTGAGAATCAAAAAACAAAGGGGTGAAACGTATGTCACAGACCCTAACAGTGAAAGTGAAATTGCTTCCCACAAAAAAACAAATCCGTTTATTGGAACAAAGTAGCCACGAGTATATTAAAGTTATAAATACACTTATATTGGAAATGGTTGAAGCAAAGAAAAGCACGAAAAAAAGCACAAAGGATATTGAAGCTAATATTCCAAGTGCGGTGAAGAATCAAGCAATTAAAGACGCGAAAAGTTTGTTTGCTACAAAAGTAAAGAAAAGCAAGTGTAAAATCATTCCGATTTTAAAGAGGCCTGTTTGTGTATGGAACAATCAAAATTATTCATTTGACTCCACTCATATTTCAATCCCGTTTAAGGTAAAAGGAAAGTCAACTCGTTTAAAGGTCCGTGCTTTATTAATCGATAAAACAAATCGCAATTTGGACTTGTTAAAACATAAGTTAGGTACACTTCGTATCACAAAGAAATCGAATAAGTGGATGGCCCAAATATCTGTCACACTTCCTACAAATGAAAGAGCAGGGGCGAAAATTTTAGGAGTAGACCTAGGTCTCAAAGTCCCTGCGGTAGCAATCACAGACGATGACAAGGTTCGTTTCTTTGGGAATGGTAGGCAAAATAAATATAGGAAGCGTAAGTTTCGTAGTGTTCGTAAGAAGTTAGGAAAAGACAAAAAAGTGAATGCGATTCGGCGATTTGATGATAAAGAACAAAGATGGATGCAAGACAAAGATCACAAAATAAGTCGTGAAATCATTGATTTTGCGATTGCTAATCATATTTCTGTCATTCGTTTAGAGCAACTAACGAATATAAGACAGACGGCAAGAACAAGCCGTAAAAACGAAAAAAACCTACACGCTTGGTCATTCTATCGTTTGTCACGATTTATTGCGTATAAAGCAACATTAGTTGGTATTCAGGTTGAATATGTAAATCCGGCTTATACAAGTCAAAGCTGTCCGAAATGCGCTGAAAAGAATAAGGCACAAGACAGAAAGTACAAGTGTCCATGTGGGTTTGGGACACATCGTGATATCGTTGGGGCGATGAATATTCGCTACGCAACTGTGATTGATGGTAACAGTCAATCAGCCTAAGCACCTATATGGTCTGGTTTAGGAGGGGCAATGAGATGCCCTCATCTTGAAGGCTGTTTAAAACAGAAATGGACTGCGAACGTTTAGTCATTCAAGAATCCCACCCGTAAATCCGTAAGGATTCGGGCTTGCGACTTTAGTCGTGGGAGTCTCAAAAGGGAAGAAGTATATATTACGAGTGCGGTTCGGAGTAGGCCGTATAAGTGGAGAGAGAAAAGAGAGCGAAGCGGCGAAATAATACAAAAGAAGTACAATAGAACACCGAATCAAAGTGAGATACTTGTCCATGCGCCATTGTTAGATTATGAATTGGCACATATGGATTCGCCAGTTATCGTGACGCTTGGTAATATTGCGTTAAAGCGTTTAGCCGGAAATAATAAAAAGATTACAGATGTTCACGGACAATTATTAAAGCAGCCGATCCAAAAGCTAAAGAATATACAACAGGCAGAGTTTATATGGACTGAAAAAGAATATAATATATTTCCTACTTTTCATCCGGCTTCAATTTTTTATAATCGCAGTTTATTGGAGTTGATTTATGAGGATTTAGAAAGGTTGAAAAATATTTTAGGCTAAGAAGTTTATTGTAAGAGTGAATATTAAAAATTGGGAAAAATGAATATTAATGTACAATTATGGTTCATAAAATGTCATAATAAAAAAGGATGATTATATCAGTATTTAAATTGGAAAATAGAAAGATTAAATGTGGCAGATATTTATTTAGATGAAGAAAATCCACGGGTTTTCGTTGATGAGTTATCTCAAGAGAATATACTTGATTTCCTCATAGATAATTTTGATGTGGTTAATTTGGCGGCATCTATTCAAGAACAGGGGGGCTTACCACCGGCTGAGCGACCCTTATGTATTAAAGAAAATAATAAATATATAGTGGTTGAAGGAAATAGAAGGATTACCGCTTGTAAAATCTTGTTAAATCAAGAACTAGTATCTAAAAGAGATAGGAAAAAACTACAAGCGCTGACCATTGAATTAGAACAGTACCTAAAAACTCTAGAAGTGGCTGTTGCTCCAAGTAGAGACTCTGCAGAAGGATATATAACAATGAGACATTCTGGAAAGGGTGTTAAACGCTGGTCAACATTAGCTATTAATAAAAGATATGCAACTAGATATATGAAGGGACAATCAATAAAACAAATTGCCAAGGTACTAAGAGAGAGTGAAGCAATTGTTAGAAAAGGATTACGATTTTTCTATTTTATAGAATATATTAAACGTAATTTAAATTGGGAAACTGCAGAAAAAGATGTATTGTTTCATCACGATTTGGCAGCGACAAAACTGGATCGTTTTTTGCCGTTTTCTGAGGAAGCTAAGAGTATAATGCAAATATCTTTTGATAAAAATCAAAAAATCCAGTCTAAAATACCTAGAGAAAACTTTGATAAGGCATTGAAAATAATAGTTAGCAGAATTTTCTTTACGAATGAAATTAACACCAGAACGAAAATAGAAGAGGTGTTTAATCAAGAAATTAGGGATATTTGTTCTGCGAATTTACTTAGTGAACCAGAGACCCTCTCTCTTTTTGAAAATTTTCCAGAGGAAGTAGAACAGAGTGATGTAAGAGAAAAAGTACCTGAACAAGTAATTGGACAAGAACAAGGACAGATACCCGAAAAAAACATGTTAGAAAGTACAAATGTAACAACGCAGGAAACTGTGGTACCTCCAAAATCAATAGGTGAAGAAAAAGAAGTAAGGAAACACCATACAGAAAGCTCTGGCCCAAAAAGGTTAGCAAAGAATCCTAAAGACTATGAAACCTTAACTAAAGCGGTACCATTTATAAATTCATATCGTGAAAATCAAAGAATTAACCAGATGATGAAAGAGATTAATCAAATCAGGTATGGGGATTTACCTATTGCAACAATGTATTTAATAAGAAGTCTTTTAGAAACGTATGTAAATGAATACATCGATTATTTTGCAGCTTTAGATAGGGAAAATAGCCTCAAAATGAAAGGGATAAACGCAAATAGAGAGAAAAGGAACAAAACATTAAGGGAATTGATTTTTAATGATATTTATAATCATTTGAAAAATGTAATACAAAATTATTCAGTAACATATGAATTAATAAATGTAGTTTTTACGGAGAACAATAATACATCAGTAATGCAAATAATAAATTACTATATTCACTCTGCTTCACATTATCCAGATAGAGCTGAAATAGTCGAGGCCTGGATGAAAATTTCTACTATACTCCATACGCTTGATGAGTTATTATACAAGAATAAATAAAAATGAAATGAGGTATCAATATGCCAGTTACATTGTCGCCTCTTCGTTATCCCGGTGGCAAAACACAACTATGTAAGTTTGTAGAGAGTGTAATGTGTGAGAATAATATTTCTTATGGGAATTATGTAGAGCCGTTTGCAGGGGGAGCTGGTATCGCTATTGAGCTTCTTTTAAAAGGGAATGTAAGGAATATTTATATAAATGATTATGATTATGCCATTTATTCTATATGGCATAGTATAATAAACGAAACTGAAAGCTTTGTGCAAATGATACGAGATACAAATATTACTATAGCAGAGTGGAAAATACAAAAGAATATATATGCAAATCAACTAGATTATTCACAATTACAAGTTGGATTTGCTGCGTTTTTCTTGAACAGGACAAACAATTCTGGAGTAATATTAGGTGGCCCGATAGGTAGAATGGACCAAAGTGGAAAATATAAGATAGATTGTCGATTCAATAAGGCTAAGTTAATAGAAAAGGTATATTCAATAGCAGGTAAAAAAGAAAATATATATGTATCAAATCAAGATGCAAAAAAATTTATAAAAGATGTAATTATAGAAAAATTAAGATCTGAGGAGACATTTATTTTCTTTGATCCACCGTATTATAAACAGGGAAAGAATTTATATACTAATTTCTTTAATCACGAAAATCATGTAGAACTTAGCGAACAGATTTTAAGATTATGTGATTATCATTGGATTACAACTTATGATTTTAATGAAGAAATTGCAAAAATGTACTCTGAAGTACCTACTAAGATGTATCAATTAATGTATTCTGCAAATAGAAAGAGAAAAGAATTTGAATATTTATTTCACAGTCATAAAACAATAGTAAATTCTTTTGATAAGGTACAGTTTACAGAGAGTGAAGAAGCTGAAGAAATTACACCAGATGTGGTTACGGCATAACTAAAAGGCTATCAAAAATGATAGCCTTTTAATTATGTAACGGTTTTTTATTTTCATCTAATGTAAATCCTTCACCAACAACATCGTGTACATCACTTACAGCGACAAAGGCATGTGGATCTACTGAAATAATGATATTTTTTAATTTTACGATTTCATTTTTAGCAACAACACAATATAGTACATTACGTTCTATTTTTGTATAGGATCCAACTGCTTTTAAAAAGGTTGCTCCGCGCTCCATTTCTGATAAAATTTTTGAAGCAATTTCATCGTTTTTATCAGAAATAATAGTTGCTCCTTTTGCTGCATAAGCACCTTCTTGCATGAAATCAATAACCTTAGCCCCGATAAAAACAGCAACTAACGTATACATGCCCTCGCGATATGATAAATATGTAAGAATAGAGATAATGATAACGACCGCATCAAATATAAACATCGTTTTTCCCATACTCCAGCCAACATATTTGTGAGCTAGCCTTGCGATAATATCAACACCGCCAGTAGTCCCGCCGTATTTGAATATAATTCCAAGTCCTATGCCGATAAATGCCCCAGCGAATAAAGCAGCCAGTGTCATATCATTTTGCAAGTTTAAATGTAAGTTGAGAACCTCGTAGCGCTGAAACACCCAAAGGAATAAAGAGACGCTAAATGTACCGATTAATGTGTATAAAAATGTTGTTCGGCCGAGTAATTTCCAGCCAATGAAAAATAGAGGGACGTTTAAAATTAAGTTTGTATAGGAAGGATCAAGTGAAAATTTAAAATATAATAATAGCGTAATGCCGGTGAATCCACCCTCTGCAAGATGATTTTCAATATTGATATTCACAATACCGAAAGAAAAAATAGCGGAACCGATTAAAATAAAAATGATATTTCGAATCTTCAAATTTGATGTCATTTAGAAATCCCCCTAATTATGTAATGATTGCATTGCTCCTCTTAAACGATAGAACATAATAATAAGTTATTTCTAGTTGATAGTAAAAATAGAGAATGGTATAAGAGCTTAATTAGTTCAGCTTGATATTGTGCGGAAAAACTGCAAAAGAAAGTTTCACTTTACCCCGTCCCAACGGCTGGTAGAGGGAAAAGCGAAGAAGAAAAGGTCGAACCAGCCGCAGGGACCCGATTGGTTCAGGTTGATCTTTTGTAAAAATCACGCAAAAGAAGTTTCACTTTATTATAGTCTATCCTAAAAAGAGTCGTAAATAGTGATATGAGGGAATAATATTTGTCAAATCGCGATGAATTGGCTAACATGAAAGAGGAAGGAATAAGAGGTGACTAGTATGGAAGCAAAAACGATGAAAGATATGCAGAAAGAAGTAGATGCATATATCGGTCAATTTAAAGAAGGTTATTTTAGTCCGCTTGCAATGATGGCTCGTTTAACTGAAGAAATGGGAGAGCTTGCAAGAGAGGTTAATCATTATTATGGTGAGAAACCAAAGAAAACGACTGAGAAAGAACGAAGTGTTGAGGAAGAGCTTGGAGATGTTTTATTTGTTATGATTTGTATGGCAAATAGTTTAAATATTGATTTAGAAACAGCGCATAACATTGTAATGAATAAATTTAATACACGTGATAAAGATCGTTGGACACGTATTGATGAGGGAGAGAAAGACGCATGAAAGAAATTAAAGTAATTATCGCTGGACCACGAGGACGCATGGGATATGAAGCAGTCCTTCTTATGGAAAGAACAGCGCATTTCAATTTAGTAGCAGCAATTGATTATAAGCATGGCGGAGAAAAAATTTCTGATTTACCGGGAATGCCAGCGCTAGATGCACCTATTTACGCGGATTTACATACTTGTTTAGATGAAGTAGAAGCAGATGTATTGTTAGATTTAACAACACCAGAAATTGGAAAGAAACATGTGACACTTGCAGTTGAACGTGGACTTCGATCAGTTATTGGTACAACTGGATTTACTGAAGAAGAACTAAAGCAATTAACAGAAAATGCAAAAGAAAAAGAAGTAGGAACAATTATCGCTCCAAATTTTGCGATTGGTGCAGTACTTATGATGAAGTTCTCTCAAATGGCAGCGAAGTACTTCCAAGATGTTGAAGTAATTGAATTACACCATGATCAAAAATTAGACGCACCATCTGGTACAGCTGTAAAAACAGTAGAATTAATCCGTCAAAATCGTGTACCAAAAGAACAAGGGCACCCTAATGAAACGGAACAATTAGAAGGGGCACGTGGTGCAAATGTAGACGGTATTCACATTCATAGCGTACGTCTACCAGGGCTTATTGCACACCAAGAAGTAATGTTCGGCGGAGATGGACAAATGTTAACAGTTCGTCATGATTCATTCAACCGTGCATCATTTATGTCAGGTGTAAAACTATCAATTGAAACAGTAATGAACCTTGATCATCTTGTGTACGGTTTAGAAAATATTATCGACTAAAGGGGAGACAACGGATGAAAATTGCCTTAATCGCACATGACAAAAAGAAAGATGATATGGTTTCGTTCGCATACGCATATAAACCAATTTTTGAAAAACATGAACTTTTTGCAACAGGAACGACAGGACTTCGTATTATGGAGGCAACTGGTTTAGTTGTAACAAGATATCAATCCGGTCCTCTTGGTGGAGATCAAGAAATTGGTGCAATGATTGCAAAAAATGAGATGGATATGGTGATTTTTTTCCGGGATCCACTAACAGCCCAGCCGCATGAACCAGATGTTAATGCGTTACTTCGTTTATGTGATGTATACGCCATCCCATTAGCAACAAATATGGCAAGTGCTGAAATGCTAATGCATGCATTAGAGCGGGGAGATTTAGATTACCGAAAGTTAAGAAAATGAGGGGAACAATTATGAGTGGATTACATATATTAGCGTTTGGTGCTCATGCCGATGATGTTGAAATCGGCATGGCAGGTACCATTGCAAAGTATACGAAGCAAGGATATGAAGTAGGCATTTGCGATTTAACAGAAGCTGATCTTTCTTCAAATGGAACGGTAGAACTAAGAAAAGAAGAAGCAAAGGCTGCAGCTCGTATTATGGGAGTAAAAACGAGAATTAATTTAGCAATGCCAGACCGTGGTTTGTATATGAAAGAAGAATATATACGTGAAATTGTAAAGATTATTCGTACATATAAACCAACACTAATTTTCGCACCATATTACGAAGATCGTCATCCAGACCATGCTAATTGCGCGAAACTTGTGGAAGAAGCTATCTTTTCAGCGGGAATTCTTAAATATATGCCTGAACTTCCGCCGCACCGTGTAGAGTCTTTTTATAATTATATGATTAATGGTTTTCATAAACCGAATTTTTGTATAGATATTAGTGAATACCTTTCTAAAAAGGTGGAAGCGTTAGAAGCGTATGAAAGTCAGTTTTCAACAGGGAGTGATGGTGTTAAGACGCCATTAACCGAAGGATACGTTGAAACTGTAATCGCTCGGGAGAAGATGTTTGGGAAAGAAGTTGGAGTGCTGTATGCCGAAGGATTTATGAGTAAGAAACCGGTTTTATTACATGCTGATTTAATAGGGGGATGTAAATGAAATTGAAAATAGGTATTACATGTTATCCTTCTGTAGGTGGTTCTGGGGTTGTTGGGACAGAGTTAGGAAAGCAATTGGCGGAACGCGGGCATGAAATTCATTTTATTACATCGGGTGTACCATTTCGGTTGAATAAAGTGTACCCGAACATTTATTTTCACGAAGTAACAGTAAATCAATATTCTGTTTTTCAATATCCACCTTACGATTTAGCATTAGCGAGTAAAATGGCAGAGGTTGCTCAAAGAGAAAACCTTGATATTTTACATGTGCATTATGCAATCCCTCATGCTATTTGTGCATATTTAGCAAAACAAATGATTGGGGAGCGTATTAAAATTGTTACGACCTTACATGGAACGGATATTACTGTGTTAGGTTCCGACCCTTCGTTAAATAATTTAATTCGCTTTGGTATTGAACAATCTGATGTTGTTACAGCTGTGTCACATTCGTTAATTGAAGAAACAAATGAACTTGTAAAACCAGATAAAGAAATTGAGACGGTATACAATTTTGTAGATGAACGTGTTTATTTCAAACGTGATATGTCTCAATTAAAAAAAGAATATGGTATACGAGAAAATGAAAAAGTGTTGATTCATATTTCAAATTTCCGCAAGGTTAAGCGTGTACAGGATGTTGTGCAGTCATTTGCCAAAATTGTAAAGGAAGTAGATGCAAAATTGCTTCTTGTTGGTGATGGACCAGAGTTCTGTACTATTTTACAATTGGTGAAAAGTTTACATATTGAGGAACGTGTCTTATTCCTAGGAAAGCAAGATAATGTTGCAGAGCTTCTTGCGATGAGTGATTTAATGCTACTTTTATCAGAAAAGGAAAGTTTTGGTCTTGTTATATTAGAAGCGATGGCGTGTGGTGTGCCTAGTATCGGAACGAGGGTTGGGGGCATTCCAGAGGTCATTCAACATGGTGAAACAGGATATATATGTGAAGTTGGAGATACAGACGGAATAGCTAAGCAAGCAATTCAGCTACTAGAAAATGAAGAACTTCACCGTAATATGGGAGAGCGAGCGATGAAATCTGTATATGAGCAGTTTCGTTCGGAAAAAATCGTTTCACAGTATGAGGCGATTTATTATGACATACTAAGGGATGACAAGAATGGAAAGATTTAAAAAAGCTAGTTCAATTATTGAGATGTTAAAACAGCACGGACATGAGGCTTACTTCGTTGGTGGAAGTGTACGCGATCTTATTATCGATAGACCGATTGGAGATATCGATATCGCAACATCTGCTTTACCAGAAGAAGTAATGGCTATTTTCCCAAGACATGTTCCGGTTGGTCTTGAGCATGGAACTGTAATTGTTGTAGAAAATGGTGAACCGTATGAGGTAACTACTTTTCGAACAGAAAGCGAATATGAAGATTTTCGAAGACCTAGTAGTGTTCAATTTGTCCGTTCATTAGAAGAGGATTTAAAACGACGTGATTTCACGATGAATGCAATTGCAATGACAGAGGAAGGCGAAATGGTTGATTTATTTGCTGGGAAAGAAGCGATTCGTCTGAAGGAAATTACAACGGTTGGAGATGCTGCAGACCGTTTTCAAGAAGATGCACTGCGAATGATGCGTGGTATTCGGTTCGTAAGTACGTTAGGTTTCTCTTTGGAAATAAAGACGAAACAAGCAATTGAAACGTATGGGCATTTGCTCGAACATATAGCGATTGAAAGAATTACAGTTGAATTTGAAAAATTGTTGACCGGTACATATTGTGTGAATGGTCTTCAAGAGTTAGTAGAAACTAAGCTATTTTCTCATCTGCCATATTTGCAAATGTCAGAAGAAAGACTCTTGAAAGCTACGCAGTATAAATGGGATTCTTTCGAAACAGACGTTGAGGCGTGGGCATTTTTCTTATATTGTATCGGAGAAGAGCATCCATCTGTCTTTTTGCGTCAATGGAAGTTCTCGAATAAAAAGATTAAAGATATCGTAGCGGTTTTATTAGCAATTCGTTCTAGAAAGGAGAAGGAGTGGGATACAATCCTTCTTTATAAAACTGGGATTCGCATCGCTGAGATGGCGGAAAGAGTATATGAAGCGATAATAGAAAGTTATAATAGTGCGTCTGTTAAGCAAGTACAATCATTATTTCATGCATTGCCGATAAAAAATCGTCAAGAAATGAATGTGACTGGTAATGATTTATTAAGCTGGACAGATAAAAAGCCAGGTCCGTGGGTTGCCGAAATGCTTCAAAATATTGAAGAAGCAATCGTACAAGGAGATTTAGTTAATAAGAAAGAGGATATAAGGGAGTGGCTACAAAGATGCAATCTACTATAAGAAAGCAGTTATTACAAGTTTTTTCTGAAGCAGATGGTGCATTTGTATCTGGTCAAATACTTAGTGACAAACTTGGTTGTTCGAGAACCGCTGTATGGAAGCATATGGAGGACCTTCGTAATGAAGGGTATGAACTAGAAGCTGTACGCCGCTTAGGGTACCGAATTGCTAGTAAACCAGATAAAGTAACTGCGAATGAGATTCAATTAGGATTACAAACAGAGCGTATCGGTAGAACGGTTTATTTTGAAGAATCGGTTGAGTCTACTCAGCATATTGCAGCGAGACTTGCTTATGAAGGCGCAGAAGAGGGAACAATTGTCGTTGCTGAAGAACAAACAGCAGGTAGAGGACGTTTAAGTAGAAAATGGTATTCCCCAAAAGGAACAGGAATTTGGATGAGTATTATTTTGCGTCCCTCGATTCCAGTTCATCATGCACCACAGCTCACTTTATTAGCAGCTGTTAGCGTAGCGCAAGCAATTGAAAAATGTACCGGTGTAAACGTAGGGATTAAATGGCCGAATGATATTTTAATTCAAGGTAAAAAAGCTGTCGGTATACTAACGGAGATGCAAGCTGATCCAGATAAAATTAATGCTGTTATTATGGGAATTGGCATTAATGCAAATCAGAAACAAGAACATTTTGATGAGGAAATTCAGCAAATTGCAACTTCATTAGCAATTGAATCTGGTAAGCCGATTGTTCGTGCGGAACTTATGCAACAAATTTTCTTGCAACTAGAGAAATTGTATGAAGAGTATTTAAAAAATGGCTTCTCTGTTATTAAAATTCTTTGGGAAAGTTACGCAGTAAGTATCGGAAAAGAAATTACAGCTCGAACGATGAAGGAAACTATTAATGGGCTAGCAAAAGGAATTACGGAGGATGGTGTATTGTTACTTGAGGATCATCAAGGACAAGTGCACCACATTCATTCTGCTGATATAGAAATTAAGTAAAAGAAGTTCCTATTTTGGAGCTTCTTTTTGTCATTTAGATACTAATAAATTTCACATACCGTAATAGGGATAAAAAATTATTTTTTCGAAAAAATGTAGCAATTCCTTTTCAGAGTTTGCTATAATTATTTCGAATATGGGCAGTATCAAAGCGAACTGCACCATTATTTTACGCAGTATGAAAAAATAATAATTTGGATTCTGCCTTGATCCAATAACGGACTGGGACAGAGGGATGAATAATGCCGACTAACACACAACCCTTCTGCCCTTTTATGGCCAGAGGGGTTTTTTTATATGATTTCGGCCATCTCCTCTCTCCTGCATAAAGGAGGAGTAGTTTTTGAAAACAAAAACAGATTTTTTGAAAATGAAAGAGCAAGGTGAGCCGATTACAATGCTAACGGCGTATGATTATCCATCTGCTAAATTAGCAGAAGAAGCTAAAGTCGATATGATTTTAGTGGGTGATTCTCTAGGAATGGTTGTACTTGGGTATGATTCAACAGTTCCAGTAACAGTAGAGGATATGATTCATCATACGAAAGCTGTACGCCGCGGAGCGAAAGAGACGTTTATTGTAACTGATATGCCATTTATGTCTTATCATGTCTCATCGCAAGATACGATGATTAATGCACGTCGCATTGTTCAAGAGAGCGGGGCACATGCATTAAAGGTAGAAGGTGCTGGAGAAGTTATATCAACTATTCACTACTTAACGAATGCGGGAATTCCCGTTGTGGCGCATTTAGGTTTAACTCCTCAATCTGTAGGAGTGCTAGGTGGGTATAAAGTACAAGGGAAAGATGCTGAAAGTGCAAAAAAATTAATAGAAGATGCAAAGAAATGTGAGGAAGCTGGTGCGATAGCACTTGTGCTAGAATGTGTGCCAATGCAATTAGCAGAACTTATTTCAGAGCAGTTAACAATTCCTACAATCGGAATTGGAGCAGGACAAAAAGTAGATGGGCAAGTTCTTGTATACCACGATCTTATCTCGTACGGCGTAAATCGTGTTCCGAAATTTGTGAAGCAATATACGTCTGTTCAAGAGGAGATTGTGCGAGGGATTTCGCAATACGTTACTGAAGTAAAGACAGGGCAATTTCCTGAAGAAAAACATTCATTCACAATGAAAGAGGAAGAGTGCTTAGCGTTATACGGAGGAAAACAATAATGAAAATCATAACTACAGTGCAAGAGATGCAGCAAATTACAAACGAACTGCATGCAAGTGGAAAAAGTATCGGTTTTGTTCCAACGATGGGGTATTTACACGAAGGGCATGCTACGTTACTACGTAAGGCAAGGGAAGAAAATGAAATTGTAGTTTTAAGTGTATTTGTAAATCCACTACAATTTGGACCAAATGAAGATTTAGATCGATACCCACGTGATATTGATAGAGATGAAAATGTAGCAAAAGAAAATGGTGTTGATTATTTATTTTATCCGAGTGTAGAAGAGATGTATCCAGCAGAACAAACGACAACAGTAGAAGTTGTGAAGCGTACGGACGTATTATGTGGCAAACAAAGACCTGGTCATTTCGCTGGTGTTGCGACTGTACTAATGAAACTATTTAATATTACATTGCCAACGCGTGCTTATTTCGGTATGAAAGATGCACAGCAAGTAGCTGTAATTGAAGGATTCGTAACTGATTTTAATATTCCCGTTACGATCGTACCAGTTGATATTGTAAGGGAAGAAGATGGATTAGCGAAAAGTTCTCGTAATGTGTATTTATCACTAGAAGAACGTGAAGAGGCTCCTCATTTATACGGCAGTCTATGTATAGCGAAAGAACGAATTGAGGCAGGCGAACGTAATCCGGAAATCATTATGAATCTTGTGAAAGAGCATATTGAGAAGTATACGAAAGGCACTGTAGATTATACTGATTTATATGCATATCCTTCATTAAAAGCAATAAATAAAATTGAAGGAAGAATCATTTTAGCGATTGCAGTTAAGTTTGAAAATGTACGATTAATTGACAATATAACATTAATGGGGAAATAAGGGGGAGCATCTATGTTTCGCACAATGATGAGAGCGAAGTTACATCGTGCAACTGTAACAGAAGCAAATTTAAATTATGTAGGTAGTATTACAATTGATGAAGATTTAATGGATGCAGTAAATATTGTAGAAAATGAAAAAGTACAAATTGTAAATAACAACAATGGAGCTCGCTTAGAGACATATGTTATTAAAGGAGAGCGTGGTAGCGGTGTTGTGTGTTTAAATGGTGCAGCTGCAAGGCTTGTACAACCGGGGGATAAAGTTATTATTATTTGCTATGGTTTAGTGGCAGAAGAAAATATTCATAAACAAGAGCCGAAAATTGCAGTATTAGACGATGATAATCAAATTATTGAAATGTTAGGTGCTGAAAAAGCTGGCACGATATTATAAGTAGGAAAGCTATCTCTAATTAAGGAGATAGCTTTTTTGTGCATCTTTTCATTAAGATGAGGTAAAACGTGGTATAGTAACATTATATAATTTTTGTGTTTGATAGGTAAGAAATTGAGGTGTTACATATATGAGTAAGCGTTATGTCGTTGTTGATTTAGAGACGACAGGGAACTCCTGGAAGGATGGGAAGGATAAAATCACCCAAATTGCAGCTGTTGTAGTGGAAGATGGAGAGATATTAGAGATTTTTTCATCTTTTATTAATCCGAAGAGAGAGATTCCCCTATTTATTACAGAATTAACTGGGATTGATGAAAATCTTGTAAAACAAGCCCCGTTATTTCGAGATGTAGCCCCGATGATTGTTGAGCTATTACAAGGTGCGGCTTTTGTTGCACATAACGTTCACTTTGATTGGAATTTTTTAAATGAAGAATTAAGGCAGGCTGGATATACAGAAGTACATTGTCCTAAAATTGATACAGTTGAATTGGCGCAAATTCTTTTGCCGACAGCTGATAGTTATAAATTACGTGATTTAGCTAAGCAGCATGAACTAGAGCACGATCAACCACATCGTGCGGATAGTGATGCTCTTGCAACAGCGGAGTTGTTTTTACAATTTTTAAGTGAAATTGAAAAGTTACCACTTGTCACATTACAATCGCTTTATGAATTAAGTGATGTTTTCCAAAGTGATATAGCTGATGTACTTTCTGAAAATATTTTAAAGAAAATGATGCATGGTAAAGAAGAGGCAGAGGAGTATGAGGTGTATCGAAATATTGCGCTTCGAAAGCGGAATTATTCTTTAAGCCTCAGTGAAATATACTCATCTAAATTTGATGCTTTCTTACATAAGACAATCGATAAACTTGAATTGAATATGCCAAAGTTTGAAAAAAGAGAAAGCCAACAAATTATGATGAAGGAAATATATACAGCGCTAAGAGATTCTAGGTTTTCACTGATTGAAGCAGGAACAGGTACGGGGAAGACGCTTGCATATTTACTTCCAGGTATTTATTTCGCAAAGAAAAAAGAAGAACCTATCATTATAAGTACACAAACTGTACAATTGCAACAACAAATACTAGAAAAAGAAATTCCTTTATTAAAGAAAATAATGCCATTTTCATTTGAAGTAGCTCTTCTGAAAGGAAGAAAGCATTATCTGTGTCTACATAAATTTGAATATGCTTTGCAAGAGGAAGAGAAAAATTATGATATGGCGCTCACAAAGGCAAAAATTTTAGTGTGGTTATTGCGAACGGAAACTGGCGATCGTGATGAATTAAATATTCCTGAGGGCGGCAAGTTACTTTGGAACCGTATTTGTAGTGATGTACATAGTCCAGGCGGGATGCAAAGCAACTGGTATAGTCGTTGTTTTTATCAAAGAGCAAAGAATAAAGCATTATTTGCAGATATCGTTATTACAAATCATGCGTTATTATTTCAAGATTTTTCAAGTGAAGAACCACTGTTTGCTTCATGTGAACATATTATTTTTGATGAAGCTCATCATATCGAGGAAGCGGCGAGTAGAACATTAGGTGAACAGTTCTCATGCATGTATTTTCAATTAGCTTTATCTCGTCTTGGTACGCTTGAAACAGATGATGTACTTTCTAAAGTATATAAAATGATGAAAAAATCAGAGCAAGCATCGCGTTCGACTTTCCGTATGGTGAGTCATAGCTTGAAGGAATTGAAATTTGATGCGGATGAACTATTTCAAATGTTACGGACTTTCGTATTTAAACAAACAAAGCAGGAACAAGGGATGAGCAATATGCCACTCATTTATCGATATAACACGGAAGTAGAGAAAGGTAAGTTATGGGATAGCATTACCGAGTTAACAAATCGATTTGTGTATGATGTAAGAAAGTTATTGACTACACTTGAGAAGCAAGTTGAAATATTGCAAAGTAAATTAGAATGGGAGATGCATGTCGTTACAGGTGAATTTATGCATTTAATTGAGTTGTTGAGAAAGATGGCACAATCTTTACAATTACTCATTTTAGAAAAAAATTCATACGTGACATGGATGGAGACTGAAACGAAGGGAACGATTCATTCAACAGTTCTATATGCGCAGCCTGTTCATATTGGTGAAAGATTTGCTGATGAATTTTTAACCCAGAAAAAGAGTGTTATTTTCACATCAGCAACGTTAACAGTTAATGATTCATTTGACTATATAAAAGAGGAGCTAGGTTTACATGATTTTGCTCCCAATACATTAAAGGTTCCATCACCATTCCGTTTTGAAGAGCAAATGAAATTAATGGTTTCAACGGATGTACCTTTTATTAAGAAAGCAAGTAATGAAGAATATATTGAGTCTATATCGGCACATATTGCGAAAATAGCGAAAGCTACAAAAGGTAGAATGCTCGTTTTATTCACTTCGTATGAAATGTTGAAAGAAGCGTATACGAATTTGAAAAATGATGAGACATTAGAAGGATATTTATTATTAACGCAAAGTGTGAATAATAAGAGCCGAAGTCGTCTAATCCGCAAATTCCAGGAGTTCGACAAATCGATTTTGTTAGGAACAAGTAGTTTTTGGGAAGGGATAGATATACCTGGAGATGCCCTAAGCTGTCTTGTCATTGTCCGTCTGCCTTTTACCCCTCCTCATCAGCCGATGATGGAAGCAAAAGGAGAGTGGTTAAAAAATCAAGGAGAAGACGTATTCGATAAGTTGGCGCTCCCGCAAGCAATCTTGCGTTTCAAACAAGGGTTTGGTCGTCTTATTAGAACAAATACAGATACGGGAACTGTATTTGTATTAGATCGTCGTTTGACAAGTTCTTCCTATGGAAAACGATTTTTACAATCAATCCCAACTGTACCGCTCTATGAAGGACCGTTAGAAGAATTGTTAGTACAGTTAGAAGAATCGTCAAATGAATAAAATTGGAAGAAAAATACGCCTGAAGGACATTTAAACTTCAGGCGTAAAAAATGTGGGTAGGAGGAATTTTATTTTTCTTACTTCTTGTATACAAAATATATTGCTTTTCGATTTGAAACCTTTTTTTGCTGTACATGTCCTGCTATAATAGATGGGTGATGAAGCAGGGGTTGTAAAGAATGTACTCTTATTGTAACCGCATTGCGTTCTTCTATAATTAGAAATTTTTGTGTAACGGAGGAGTTTTTTCATGGATAAGAAAATCGAAGTCCTATCAACGACGCGTATTAAATATTCGTCTGACTTGTATAAAATTGTTGATGGTTTGAATCGTACGTTAAAAGAGCAGGACCTCATGTTCGGATTAGCATTAGACGAAAAAGATAAAGAAATAGCTGTATTTACGATTTACAGAACGTAGTGATACAATGAAAAAGTGGATCTTTACAATCATTATCGTTATCGTTGCTAGCGGAATATATGGGGCATATGTTTATAATAAAGCGATGGAAAAGAAAATTCCAAAAGAGTCAAAGTCTGTAGAAATTGCGAAAGAAAAGGCAAAGCTTACAAAGGTAAATACCGTTGATTATTATAACGGAAAATCTTCATATACAGTCGTACAAGGTACAGATGAAAAAGGAGAACAACTTATCGTTTGGGTGCCTGATAAAAAAGGAAATGTCCTTGTGAAGAAAAAGAGCGAAGGTATTTCTAAAAAAGAAGCTTTGCAAAAATTGGCTGAACAAGCTACAGGAGAAGGTGCTGAGCCGAAGCCGAAACCAAAAGAAATTATAAAAGTAAAATTAGGTGCTCAAAACGATATTCCATTGTGGGAAATTACATATATTGATCAGGAAGATCGTTATACGTATTACTATTTAGAGTTTCAAAATGGGGTTTATGCTGGACACTACAGCATTGAAAAATAGATGTAGGGGGAACTACAAATGAAATTAGCAAAGCGAGTAGCTGCTTTAACACCATCTGCAACTTTAGAAATTACAGCAAAGGCACAAGCATTAAAAGCAGAAGGTCATGATGTAATTGCGTTAGGGGCAGGAGAACCTGACTTTAATACGCCAAAACATATTATGGATGCTGCGCATAAAGCGATGTTAGAAGGACATACGAAATATACACCAACAGGTGGATTACAAGCGTTAAAACAAGAAATTGTGAAGAAGTTTACTCGTGATCAAGGAATTGCGTATGATCCATCTGAAATTATTGTATGTAATGGTGCCAAGCATGCATTATATACATTATTCCAAGTGTTACTTGATGAAGGAGATGAAGTTATCATCCCAACTCCTTATTGGGTAAGTTATCCTGAGCAAGTAAAGCTTGCTGGTGGTAAGCCAGTTTATGTAGAAGGTCTAGAAGGCAATGAGTACAAAATTACAGCAAAGCAGCTGCGTGAGGCAATTACAGAGAAAACGAAAGCTGTTATTATTAATTCACCGAGCAATCCAACAGGGATGATTTACAGCAAAGAAGAATTACAACAGCTTGGAGAAGTATGTTTAGAGCATGATATCTTAATCGTTTCAGATGAGATTTATGAAAAATTAATTTATGATGACGCGGAATATACTTCAATTGCCCAGCTTTCTAATGTATTAAAAGAACAAACACTTATTATTAATGGTGTATCTAAATCACATTCTATGACAGGTTGGCGTATTGGATATGCAGCAGGAAATAAGCAGCTTATTAAAGCGATGACGAACTTAGCGAGTCATAGTACGTCAAACCCTACTTCAATTGCTCAATACGGTGCAATTGCTGCGTATGCAGGCTCACAAGAACCTGTAGAAACAATGCGTCAAGCGTTTGAAGAAAGATTGAACATTATTTATGATAAATTAATTCAAATTCCTGGTTTCACTTGCATTAAGCCACAAGGTGCTTTTTACTTATTCCCAAATGTAAAAGAAGCCGTAGCGTTAGCTGGGTATGATACAGTTGATGAGTGGGCAAAAGCATTATTAGAAGAAGAAAAGGTGGCTCTTGTTCCAGGTACAGGATTTGGTGCACCAAATAACGTTCGATTATCGTATGCGACATCTCTTGAGCAAGTTGAGAAAGCATTAGAACGAATTCATACGTTCATGAAAAGTAAAGTACAGGCTTAATCGTTTGTTTCTTGTAGTAAATGGCAAAAAACCTCCTTATATATAGGGAGGTTTTTTTGACGAATTGTGGCAAAAAGAAATGGCTAAAGGTGTGTTATACTAGAGAACGAGGTGTTTGGTGATGAAAAAGAAAATGATGTTACAATGGTTTGAACAGGGAAGCATAGCGATTCCTAAATTGCTTATGATGCATTATAAAAAGCTAGGTTTAAATGAGACGGAATTTATGGTAGTACTTCATGTACACACATTTTTAGAATCAGGTAATTCGTTCCCGACTCCTTCAGAGATTTCAGAACGGATGACGATAACAGAAATGAAATGCATGGAAGTGATTCAGACTTTAATCCAAAAAGGTTTTTTAGCACTAGAAGGTGGACGAAGATCTGAAGCGATGATGTGTGAAAGTTATTCTTTACAACCACTGTGGGAAAAAATATTGCACTTTTTAATGAATGAATCTATAGAAGAAGAGCAAAAAGAACAAAAGCAAATTCAAGTAAATTTATATACAGTATTTGAAAAAGAATTCGGAAGACCACTTTCGCCATTTGAATGTGAAACATTAGGGATGTGGGAAGATCAAGATCAACACCATCCGAATTTAATTCAAGCGGCTCTTCGTGAAGCTGTTATGAGTGGTAAACTTAATTTCCGGTATATTGATCGTATTTTGTTTGAGTGGAAAAAGAACGGAATTAAAACGGTAGATCAAGCGCAAAATCAAGGCCAGAAATTTAGAGCGAATCAACAACGCACACAACAAACGACAAAACAAGAGACGAAATTTACTGGGAAAGTGCCTTTTTATAATTGGTTGGAGCAGTAGTGTAGGAGGAAAGATATGTTGAACAAAACGCAAATTCGTTATTGTTTAGATACAATGGCGGATATGTATCCAGAAGCGCATTGTGAGTTAATTCATGATAATCCATTTGAACTTGTAATCGCAGTGGCATTATCTGCGCAATGTACAGATGCACTTGTGAATAAAGTGACGAAAAACTTATTTCAAAAATATAAAACACCAGAAGATTATTTAAGTGTGTCTTTAGAAGAATTACAACAAGATATACGTTCCATTGGATTGTTTAGAAATAAGGCGAAAAATATTCAAAAATTGTGCCGGATGTTACTAGATGATTATAACGGGAAAGTTCCAGAAGACCGTGATGAGCTGACGAAATTACCAGGAGTAGGGAGAAAGACAGCGAATGTAGTTGTTTCGGTAGCGTTTGGGATTCCAGCGATTGCTGTTGATACGCATGTAGAGAGAGTGAGTAAACGGTTAGCAATTTGTAGATGGAAAGATTCTGTGTTAGAAGTGGAAAAGACATTGATGAAGAAAATTCCAATGGATGAGTGGGGAGTTACACACCACCGTATGATTTTCTTCGGACGTTATTACTGTAAGGCGCAGCGACCACAATGTGAAGAGTGTCGATTACTAGAAATATGTCGCGAAGGAAAGAAACGAATGAAGGGGAAATAAAGGATGGAGCGAGTTATAGAAATACCGAAAGAGTTTCGGTGCGTACCATTTTTTAAAGAGAGTGCAAATTCGATTACGTATCACACAGACCAATCTTTTGAAGAGATAATACAAAATACTTACTTTATATTTGATATTGAAAGAAAATATGAGCCATGGAATGAAATTGAAACAAGTATTCCAGCGGTGTTAAATATATGGAAAAGCAAGCATGAAGAAATTGCTATACTATTTCGGCACAGAAAAAAACAAGAAGCTGAGGGTCCGATGATTCTTTTTGCAGCGCACTTTCTATCGGTTATATATTGGTTAAATGAGCAGCCTGTTCATAGTTTGAATGAGATGCAAGTAAATACGAATAAATTGGAAGTACAACCTGTTAATTTTATGGAGCGATATTCATTTATTATAAAGAAACCGAGTAATTACCATTCGTATATTCAATTAGTACAGTTGTATATCGAAATAGAAAAGCTATATGTAAAGAAAATGATAACAAAAAAGAAGTCGGTTTCTCATTAAGAGAAACCGACTTCTTTTTTTGTTTATTAAGACTCTGTTGTAACAACATTTCCGTCCGCGTGAGGTGTATCTCCCCCGTTATTTTGTTGCTGTTGCTGTTGTTGCTCTTCATCTTTTTTTCTAGCTTCTTCGTCAGCTTTTCTCTTAGCTTCTTCGTCGGCTTTTCTCTTAGCTTCTTCGTCAGCTTTCTTCTTAGCCTCTTCGTCAGCGGCTTTCTTTTGAGCTTCTTCTTGCTGTTTACGTTGTTGTTCTTGTTGCTGCTGTTGTTCTTGTTGTTTACGTTGTTGTTCTTGTTGTTGCTGTTGCTGTTGTTCTTGCTGTTTACGCTGATCTTCATCAGCTTTTTTCTTAGCTTCTTCTTGTTTTAGTTTATCTTCATTGGTCTTTTTCAGGGCTTCTTCGTCAGCTTTTTTCTTAGCTTCTTCGTCAGCTTTTTTCGCATCTGGAGTTCCGCCAGGGGCAGTGAAGGATGCACCAACTGCAGGGCTTGTTCCAGTACCCTTTTTCGCTACTACAGAGAAACTGTAAGTAACACCTGGTTTAATACCACCAAGAGTAGCTGTCGTACCGCTTACTGATAAGCTACCACTAGAACCGTCAGTAGCTTTATAGCTTGCTGCGTATGCATCAACATTTGATGATGGTCCAGACCAGTTCAGTGTCACTGTGCTAGCGCCATCGAAAGCGACATTAAGGCCACTAGGTGGATCTACTTTAATTTCTTTAACTGCATCTTTTTTCGCACCTTTAATGTACAGTTCTCCATTTAATTCTTGTACAGAAGAAGGGCGCTCGAAACGAGATTTATCCGTAGCGAATTTGCTCATCATTACTTGGAACATTTGTTGTGCAATTTTAGTATAACGATCGCTAATGTAATTTTCTGGGCTATCTTTTTCATAACCAGTCCATACAGCCATTGTATATTGTGGTGTATATCCTGCGAACCAACTATCTCTGTTGGCATCTGCTGGAATACCGTATTTTTTAATAACAGATTTATCAAAGTTTTGTGTTCCTGTTTTACCAGCAACGTCGAATCCAGAAACATATGCTGTTGGCCCTGTACCGCCAGAACCAGGTTTTACTACGTCACGAAGAACGTCAGTAACCATGTAAGCTGTATAGTCGTGCATTGCACGCTGTTCTTTCGGTTTAAAGCTTTTCTTTTTTCCATCTGGGAAAATAACTTCTTTAACGAAATGAGGTTTATTGTATACACCGTCATTTCCAAATGCTGCATAAGCTCCAGCGACATCTAACGGAGAGCCTTCATTACTACCGATTGCAGTAGATTCATATGCTTTCCCATCTTTAAACGTCATTCCTAAACCTTCAGCAAACTCTTGTGACTTAGGAATACCGACTGCTTGAGCTGTTTTTAAAGCCGGGATGTTTAATGACTTCTTCAATGCTTCACGAAGTGAAACGTCACCTTTAAAATTACCTGTAGCATTTTTAATCTTTGTGCCATTAGAGTAAGTATATTCAGAGTCATTTAATTGATGATAAGTAGACCATTGAAGATTCTCAATTGCTGGACCATAGTCGAAAATTGGTTTCATTGTTGAACCAACTTGGCGTTTTAAATCAACTGCCATATTATGACCTTTGAAAGTAGACTTACTTTCTTTACGCCCAGCACCAATTGCTCGAACTTCTCCAGACTGTGTATCCATAAATACAAATGATCCTTGGAACTGATCGTTTGGATACTTAATGAGATTGCCATCCATAATTTTCTCAGCGTAATCTTGAGCATCTTGATCAAGTGTTGTATGAATCGTTAAACCATCTGAACCGATATTTACATCAGGGTATTCTTTTTCAACTTCCTTTACAACAGCATCTATAAATGCTTGATACTTCATTTCAGTCACTTCTGAAGATGGAAGAAGTCCTTGTATTACAGGGATTTGCATCGCATCATTCATTTCTTGTTTCGTTATATACCCGTGTCGATTCATTAATGTTAATACGATATTACGACGTTTCGTTGCTCTATCGACGTTATCTGGTTTTGTTGGATCATAAATGTTAGGACCTTGGGGTAAACCAGCGAGCATTGCAGCTTCGTGTAGTTGTATGTCTTTTAAATCTTTGCCGTAATATTTTTTGGCAGCTGTGGAAATACCATAAGAGCGATTACCTAAGTTAATCTTATTTAAGTACATTTCTAAAATTTCATGTTTTGAGTACTGTTGCTCTAACTTATAAGATAGGTACCATTCCTGCACTTTTCTTTTTGCAGTTTTGTCCATCGTTAGAAAATAGTTTTTAACTACTTGCTGTGTAATCGTACTACCGCCTTGTGATCCAAAACCACCAGTGACATTTTCCATGACTGCCATTCCAGTACGCCTAAAATCAATTCCATTATGATCGTAGAAACGAGCATCCTCAGTCGCAAGGAATGCACTTTCAATTACTTTTGGAATTTGATCGTATGTAACATGGGTTCGTTTTTCAGCACCGTATTCATAGAAGAAATTCCCGTTTTTATCAAGGAATTTTGTTGATAAAGGATTGACTAGCTTTGATTTGTCTAGTTTTGGAGCGTCCTTTACCATAACAAAGAAGGCCGAAACGCCAGCTACGAGACCGACGATACCAAGAAGTAGACAACCTATAAGAAATCTCTTGAAAAAGGAACCTTTTTTCTTTGGTTTTTCTTCTTTATTATTTGTTTCTTTCGTTTGATTTTTCACATGATTTCGTTCTGTACGAGAACGATAATTATCTGACATTATACTTTCTCCTACCTTTCATTCTCTCCCCCAAAAGTCGAAAAAAGAGCCTTAGTGATGACTCTATCACGAAAAATAAACCGTGTCTAGTACGCGGATATAATCAATTCGAGGGTGATAACCGCATGATAATAAAGACCCATGCTCTTCTATTTCTTGTTTTGTAATCGATTTACGTCCACCAGTATTTTGACGATTCCAAAATGCAATAATATGTTTTGCATCTAATAAATAAAATTCATCAAAAAGTGTAAATTTAATAATAACAAATGCAATTCCATTATGAGCGACTACTTGCTTCATATGTTCAATTTGATGAAGGTGGAAGTTTTGAAGTGGAAAACTGGTTTTATTTTTAGTTTCTTTCGCTTCAAAATCGATGTATTTCCCTTTGTATACACCGTTGTAATCTGTTGTAGAAGGTTGTTTGAAATACGCTTCTTTTACCACTGCAGCACTTCGAGCGGGGTAATCTACTTTTACAATTTGAAGAGGTGTAGGTTTTTTATGTACGCATGCAATATTATGGGTTAAGTAATATTGATTGGTTTCATTCAATTCCTCTTCAAGGGACATACCTCTATTACTGTAAGTATGTTTTTTTATTGGTGTTTTATGAGGTTGTGAAGCTTGATCGTACCTTTTTCCATTTGGGTAACGAATGGTCATGTTTTGTCCACTCCCAACTTGATAAGAATTACTTACAAAGGTGATTATATCAAAAAATGAAAAAAGATGTGACCTTTTTCAAGAAAGGTATGGTGACTTACTCATGTTTCGATGGAATGATTATGAAAAAATTAAACAGAACCGTAATGATATTTTTTGTACAGAAGAGGAAAAAGTTATAGTTCTTAATATTAAGAAGAGAACGGATGTAGCTAACGTAGATAATATTTCACGTACACAAACTTACCAAGAATATTATTTGAGAAATAGAGAAATTAGATGGTCTTTTTTAGCGAGTATGGTTTCAAGGAATGGGGGATGGAACATGACAGATTTAGAAGGAGAATATTATTCTAATCTTTTATCTCAAACAGTTAAGAGACGATTATTTCTTTTGTATGAGAAAGCTAATTGGCTCATTTTCTTAGATGCATTTCCTCAACTATTATTGTATGAGGAAAGTAAAAAGAGATGTGCGCCGCTCTTCCATTTGTTACAATTTTTCAACATATCAATTTTTATGGAAAAAGAATGGGGCGCGTTTTGGGAGAAAAAAGATATAAATAGGCTTATGACGGCACTTATTATTAATGAACAAAATAAAATTCAAAAACCAGTAATTGAGAATGCATACTTTCAAAAATATGTATTTGATACTGCACTGTTCAAATTTCAAGAAATATTTCATGTTAGTGCAGTTATTTTTCCAACGGTGGAAGGGGGAATGTATGGATTTTCAGTTTATCAATTTGAAACGTTGCAAAAACGTATAGAACTGGGGAAGCAATTAGCTTGGTTATTATTTCATTCAAAGTATAAGTCTTCTTTTTATAAATTTGCAGTGCAAACTAGGCATACAGGGTCAAGAATGGATTATGAATGTAATATAAGGGGCATTAGAAAATCACGTACGCCGGCTCTTCGGGATGTGTATTCTATTGTCACTCATGAAAAATTAATTGAAAAAGATTGGTTTAGTGAAGGGTTGGAAATAGATTCATTATTTTTACTTGAAAAACCTAAGGGGGAAATTAATATAACAGAATGGTATAGAAAGAAGAGGGAGCAAATACATACTCTTTCTATATTAAGTAGTTTTGTTAAAAGAATAGATGAGTTCATGATATAATAAAGAAGTCCCGCCTTCTTAAATGAGGGCGGGACTTCTTTATTAAAAGTAATATGCTCTACAACAAGTTACTTTCTAATCGGCTATTTGCCGGCAGTACGACTTTAACTTCAACACTTATCGAAAGCGAAGAGGTAAGGTAGACTAGAAAATAGTTGTTTGTAAAAGCCACTTTGGTTAAAGTGTCATTTTATCCCGCTATTTGCGGACAGTAAAACTCCCACCTCAAAATTTGGCTGGAGCAAAGAAGGTAGGTGGAAGCCCTGCTGTCCGTAAACACCCGATTGGTGCGGGCTAATAATCAGTGGGGGATGAACAAAACCCGACTGATTAAAGTTTCACTTTATGTAGCGGGGAAATTTGGACCATCAAGCTTTGGATTACCAGTCTCAGGTTTGTTTTGTTGTTTGTTTTGCTTTTTCTTTTTTTCGTTTTTATTTTTTGCCATCGTAATACACCTCCTTTTTGTATTGTTACCATTTCTAATAATGGCATACTAAATGATTTCTTTGACGAATATCAACTAGTTTTGTCATGTGAGAAGGAGTAATTAATCAATCGGCGAAATTACATGACAAAGGAAAGGCAAAGAAGGGGGCGTTTTAAATATGGCGATGGTTCAGAAGGAAGATGTTATGAAAAAAATGGATCAAATGTTAAGTTCTCTCGATTTGCTGGAAATGAAGATTGGGATTAGAATGAATCATGCATTGAAGGATAAAGGTGAAAAAATACGCAATAAGATAGAAATAACAGAAATGCATATAGAACATATGGAAAATAAATTAGTGCATCACGAAGAAAAAGGGAGCTGGGTAAAGACATTTCAAAACGTCGTAGTGAGTGCATAATAAGGTGGGAACAAAATGGGACATGAAGCATTAATCCAGTCTTCGGAGAAGTTAATGCAGTATAATGATGAAGCGAATGTGAAAAAAAGAGAGATGGCTGAATATGATTTTTATAAGGATATGAAGCCATTTGTTGATATTGTAGATGCGGAGTTAGAGATGTGGAAAGAATTAGCTTATAGGTGGATAAAGGAAGAACGACCTAAGTATATACATGTACAACAAATTGATCAAGTGTATGATAATTTACAAACTAATGTGCTACAATGTTTTGTTAATAAGGGAAAAGGCAAACGTTTCTTTGAAACTCATCAAGCTATTTCGTATACTTTGCAAAATATCGTAGATCAATGTAAATAACAAGAGGGAAAACCCTCTTGTTTTTTTATCCCGCGTTAACGGGCAGTAAGACTCCCACCTCAAAACTCGGCTGAAACAATGAAGTTAGGTGGGAGATCAACTGCCCGTAAAAGCCCGATTGGTGAAGGCTAATAATCAGTGGGGGATGAACAAAACCCCCACTGATTAAAGTTTCACTTTATGCCTCTGTCACTGTTGTAGGTTTTGTTGCACCGTTTATTTCTAACTCTCGTATTAATGTTCGGTAATCTGATATGCATACTTTTCCTTCAAGATAACAATGTCTTGCAAAGTCTAACAGTTCATTCGAATTTTCTGTGTAATACCCCTTTTTTTGAGAAAACGCTTGTTTTAAATCCCCTAATACCATGTTGATTCCTCCCCATGAGAATCTTCTTCCTTATTATCATAGCATGGAAGGGTTTACTTTCTAATTTTTTTAAAAATTTAAACTTCCGACAAAAACAGACAGGTACTCCGTCACACATTTTATTTTATAGGTACATATTCTATATGTAGAAACTTATGTCAAGGAGGAGAGAATGCATGTTTCAACAACCTAATGTATATCAGCAAACAAATCCATATGCACAGCAAAATATGTATCAATATAATGAGGATACATATTTACGATATAATATGTATCCTTTCGAGCCTCATTATGGAAACCAAAATTATTATCAACCATTTGAAGTGTCGTTTGGGAATCAGCCGCAACAAGCATATACGAATCAACCACAGCAAGCGCATATGAATCAACCGCAACAACCGCACATGAATCAGTCGCAACAAGCGTATATGAATCAACCGCAACAACCGCACATGGATCAGTCACAACAACCGCATATGAATCAGCCGCAGCAAATGTATACGAATCAACCACAGCAAGCGTATATGAATTCACAAAACTACATGTCGCCAGCTCAATATGTAAATCAACAAGCTATGTTTTATCCACCAAAACAACCATATCCAACGATGAATAAACAAAAGCAACAGCAACAGCAACCAAGTCAGTTTTCTAGTTTTGTTTCACAATTTAAATCATCAGATGGTAACTACGATGTAAATAAAATGATGAACACGGCTGGACAAATGATGAACGCGATGAATCAAGTAACAGGGATTGTTAAGCAAGTCGGGGGCTTTTTTGGTAAATAATAGTAGGGGGTTGTCTATAATAGGTATTACGTATGAAATTGGATACTAGACAAATTTCCATGAAATAAATGGGTATATATAACAAGCGGCTTTAGCCCCTCACTCATATTGTAAAGTGTAGTCAGATTTTTTTAATGAGAGAGGAGAGAAAAACTATGCATCATTGTCATCCTTGCTTTGGAGGGCATAAGCCTGTAGGACCTATTTGTACGACAGCTCCTGTCATTCATCCAACGAAACAATGCGTAACACATTCTTTTTCAACAACGGTGGTGCCACACATTTTCCCAACGCATACAACACATGTACATCATCAACAAATTAAAAATCAAAACTTCTTCCCACAAACAAACTCGAACGTAAATGTTGTAGACCCTGGTGATCCAGGATCTGTTGGTGGATTTGGCGGCGGATGTGGACCATGTGGTCATGGTCATCATCACCATGGGCATCAAGTATCACCATTTGGACCAGGACCGAATGTGTCACCATTTGGACCAGGACCGAACGTGTCACCATTTGGACCAGGACCGAACGTGTCACCATTTGGACCAGGACCGAATGTATCACCATTTGGACCAAATATCGGACCAAACGTTGGTGGAATGTTTAAAAAGTAAATGATATGTTAGAACTAGCGAAATGCTAGTTCTTTTTTTGTAATTGGAGTGTTGATATGAAGGTTGTTGCTGTAACAGGATATAAGCCGTTTGAACTTGGAATATTTAAAAATGATCACCCAGGAGTAGAGTGTATAAAAAAGGCGCTGCGTCGTAAATTAACTGTTTTTGTAGAAGAAGGTTTGGAGTGGGTTATTATAAGTGGTCAGTTAGGAGTAGAGCTATGGGCTGCTGAAGTTGTTTTTGAAATTCAAGTAGAATATCCAAATTTAAAATTAGCTGTATTTACTCCTTTTTTAGAACAAGAGGAAAATTGGAAGGAAGATAACCGTGAATATTACGAATTTATTCTTTCACAAGCAGATCATATTGATAGTATTACGAAACGGAAGTACGAAAGCCCAGAGCAATTTAAATTAAAGAATCAATTTTTTATTGAAAAAAGCGATGCACTTTTAGCTGTATATGATGAAGAAAAGTCTGGGAGCCCTAAATATATTGTAGAAGCAGCTAAGAAAAAAGGAGAAATAGAAAATTATCACAGTTATTTCATTCTTTTTTCTGATTTACAAGATATAATGGAAGAGGAACAGTGGAATAATGCAGAGTAATATGTAATATAGTACTCGTATATTTGATTGACAAAAGGCGTTGTTTCTGAAAAAATTTAGTTAATGAAAGCTTTGGCAAAAATTTGAGGTGAAGAAAATGATTTCGGATAAAATTAAATTAACAGCGAAAGATATTTTAGAAAAAGAATTTAAAACAGGTATGAGAGGTTATCAACAAGAAGAAGTAGATAAGTTTCTTGATATGATTATTAAAGATTATGAAGCTTTTCATAAGGAATTTGATCAATTAAAACAACAAAATGCTCGTTTGAAACGTGAATTAGAAGAACAAAAAGTAGCGGCAACACAAGTTCCGCAACAACCGGTACAAACACCAGTTGCACAACCAGTGTATAACAATACGAATACGGATATTTTAAAACGTCTATCTAATTTAGAAAAAGCTGTATTTGGAAGTAAGTTATACGAATAAATTAAGGTAACAAAAAGGTTAAAGCATTTTACATAGAAAAAAACATTGCAAAATCTTTTTGTTTCCACTATACTAATGTTTGTCATAACGTTTGGGTAATCGCTGCAACGCCAACGTTGTAGAGGAAAGTCCATGCTCGCACGGCCTGAGATGGCTGTAGTGTTCGTGCCTAGCCAAGTCATAAGCTAGGGTATTCTGGCTGCAAGGCTGGTTTAACGGCAGGGAAAAAACCTAAGTCCTTTCGGATATGGTTTGACTACCTTTAAAGTGCCACAGTGACGAAGTCCTTGAAGAAATGATAGGAGTGGAACGAGGTAAACCCCACGAGCGAGAAACCCAAATAATGGTAGGGGAATCTTTTCCAAGGAAATGAACGACGGAAAAGGACAGGTTTTCGTAACCTGTAGATAGATGATTACCACCGGAGTACGAGGCGTGGGCCGTTTGCAGTACAAAGGAACAGAACATGGCTTACAGAACGTTATGAACCAACTATGAAATAACTCAGCTCTCCTTTGTTAGAGGAGGGCTTTTTATTTGTATGAAGTTATAAGTTGTGAGTTAAAATGGTAAGTGAGAATATTCTTCGTAATATGTGATAATTAATAGGACAACATGTTATTAATTATTGTTTGATTATACATAAGAGGTGAATGCAAATGGGAAAAGTTACTTTAATTGCAACAGCGGCAATGGGTATTGAAGCGTTAGTTGCCCGAGAAGTTCGCGATCTTGGTTATGAATGTGAAGTGGAAAACGGAAAGGTAACGTTTGAAGCGGATGAAAAAGCGATTTGTCGTACGAATTTATGGTTACGTACTGCAGACCGTGTGAAAATTAAAGTCGGCGAATTTAAAGCAACGACATTCGATGAGTTATTTGAAAAAACAAAAGCGTTAAACTGGGGAGATTATATTCCAGAGAACGGAGAATTCCCTGTTATTGGGAAATCTTTGAAATCAACATTATTTAGCGTTTCAGACTGCCAACGTATCGTTAAAAAGGCTGTTGTTGAGAAATTAAAAACAACGTATAGACGCACAACTTGGTTTGAAGAAGATGGACCGTTATTCCGTATTGAAATTGCAATGCTCAAGGATATTGCGACGTTAACAATCGATGCGAGTGGTGTAGGTCTTCATAAACGTGGATACCGTCTTGAGCAAGGTGAAGCGCCTTTAAAAGAAACATTAGCTGCGTCTTTAATTAAGTTAACAAACTGGAAGGCGGATCGTCCTTTCGTTGATCCTTTCTGTGGATCTGGTACAATTCCAATTGAAGCTGCATTAATTGGACAAAATATCGCACCAGGATTTAACCGAGGCTTTGCATCGGATGAATGGGGCTGGGTTGGTAAACAAAATTGGCGCGAAGCTCGTCAAGAAGCTGAAGATTTAGCTAATTATAATCAACCATTGCAAATCATTGGATCAGATATCGATCACCGTATGATAAGAGTTGCCCAAGATAACGCAGAAGAAGTTGGATTAGGGGATCTTATATCATTTAAACAAATGCAAGTAAAAGATTTCACGACAAAAGAGGAATATGGCTATGTTGTAACGAATCCTCCATACGGAGAACGTTTAAGTGAAAGAGCGCTTGTTGAAAAATTATATAAAGAAATGGGAGAGGTATTCCGCCCATTAGATACGTGGTCAATGTATTTATTAACAAGTTATGAAGCATTTGAGAAATGTTATGGGAAAGATGCATCGAAAAAGCGTAAACTGTTTAACGGATTTATCCGTACAGATTACTATCAATACTTCGGAAAGCGTCCACCGCGTAATTCATAGTATAAAACTCCTCCAGCACGCATATACTGGCTATTATGTAATGCGTAAAGGAGGAAGTGATATGGATAGTTTCCAATTATCGATGATTCAAAAAGCTATTCACCGTACGTATGATGAGCTCGGAAAAGAAGTGGATAGTCAAGGTGCAATTGTAGATGGAATACAAAAAGCGCAGGAAGAATATTTGTCAGCTCTTTCACATGAAACAGCGATTGATAAACGTTATTTAAGGTCATTAATATAGAAAAAAATTTTCCTTTTTCGAAAGGGAAATTTTTTTTCGTGTATTTCTATGTATTGTAACAGGGGAAAGTGGCTGCACATATGTGAGTAGCAGTTGCTATATCTTTTTATAGAAAAACTGTTTGGTTGGAGGCTAAGGATGTTTACTGAGAATAGGTTACCATTTGAAGTAGGAAAACAAGATAATTTTTATGATAAGTTGAATGAGTGGATTGGAGATGTGTTTTACGACATTCTTCCGGAAAAAGGCTTTGAAGAGCGTGATGAACAGATTTTTATGGCGTTTCAGTTAGAGCGCGCTTTCCAAGAGAAGAAAGTTATGTTTGCAGAAGCAGGTGTAGGAACAGGGAAAACAATTGTATATCTTTTATATGCAATTTGTTATGCACGTTATACAGGGAAGCCGGCTATTATCGCTTGTGCAGATGAAACGTTAATTGAGCAGCTTGTGAAAGAAGAAGGAGACATTGCTAAGTTATCTGAAGCATTAGGGCTATCTGTTGATGTTAGACTTGCGAAGTCAATGGATAATTATTTATGTTTACGTAAACTAGAAGATGTTATGAGTGGACGAGCTCCAGAAGTAATTGAAGATGTATATTACGAATTACCTCAGTTCGTATTCGATCATGGTACGATGCAGAACTTTACTCACTATGGTGATCGAAAAGAATTTCCACTGTTAAATGACGAGGAATGGTCAAAGGTAAACTGGGATTACTTCCAAGATTGCTTCACTTGTGATTCTCGTCATCGTTGTGGTCAAACTCTTTCGCGCGAGCATTATCGTAAAGCGGCAGATTTAATCATTTGTTCTCAAGATTTCTATATGGATCATATTTGGACGTACGAAGCTCGCAAACGTGAAGGACAAATTCCGTTATTACCAGAAAGTAGCTGCGTTGTATTCGATGAAGGGCATCTTGTAGAATATGCAGCTCAAAAAGCTTTAACGTACCGTTTAAAACAAACGATGATGGAGCAACTTTTAACGAGATTATTACAAAATGATATTCGTGAAGAGTTCGCACATTTAGTAGAAGAAACAATTTGGCAAACTGAACAATTCTTTGGGGTACTACAAGAGAATAAAAAGGAAATTGAAGGTTCTGATCGTTTAGAAATTACTGTGACAGAAAAGGTAACTGCAGAAGCGAAAAGACTTTATGCGAAAATCGGTGAAGTCGGTGATGCATTAGTATTTGAAAGTGAAATGCATACAGTAAACACATACGATTTAAATATTGTTGATGAGCATTTAGATGTGTTAGAGCATTCACTTCGTCTTTTCATGCACGAGAAAAATGTAATTACGTGGGGTGAAGAAGGCGATGGTGCTTTCACGTTAGTTATTATGCCGCGTGCAGTTGAAGAAGTGTTACAAGAAAAAGTATTCTCGAAGAAGATTCCATATATTTTCTCTTCTGCGACATTATCTGACAATGATTCGTTCGCATTTACTGCAAATAGTCTAGGGGTAAAAGATTACTTATCATTCTCAGTTGCTTCGCCGTTTGATTATGAAGAGCAAATGACAGTAAACTTACTTCCGTATACGAAAGAAAATGAATGGGAAAGAAAGTGTCAATATACACTTGAAAATATACAAAAAACAAATGGACGTACACTCGTATTATTCCGTACAACGCAAGAACTTGCAGCGTTTAAAGAATATGTAAGTAAAGAGCAAATGTCAGTTCCGTTCCTATATGAAGGAGATCAAGAAATTAGTCAGCTCGTTTCTCGTTTCCAAAATGAAGAAGAGACTGTACTTTGTGCCGTTCATTTATGGGAAGGTTTAGACATTCCAGGTTCATCATTATCACATGTTATTATTTGGTCATTACCATTCCCTCCAAACGATCCTGTGTTTGAGGCGAAGCGTAAACATGTGAATGATCCATTCTGGGACGTAGATGTGCCTTATATGATTTTACGTCTTCGCCAAGGAATTGGACGTTTAATTCGTACAAGTGAAGATAAAGGTGCTATATCATTATTCTTATCAGATAATGAAGATGAAAAAGTGATAGAAGCAGTGAAGAAAGTACTTCCGGTAGAAGGAAAAGTACTTTAAGCGAAAAAATGTTGTAGGGAAAAGTTTGGCATTTGCCAAGCTTTTTTTCTATTAGAAAAGGAATTTATGTTTCAGTGTCGAAATAAGTTTGAGGTAGAAAAAGGAGGTTTTTTATACTATGACAGTTGCTACATATGAAGTGGAAAAACAATTTTTAACATATGTCAAGAAGATAGAGAATTACGGAGAGGCATTAAGCTTAATGTTTTGGGATTTAAGAACAGGTGCACCAAAGCAAGGAGTAGACCAGCGTTCAGAAGTAATTGGAATGCTTTCATCCGAAGTGTTTGCGATGTCGACTTCAGATGAGATGGGGAACTATTTAACTGAACTAGAATCTTTAATTGTTGAAAATAAACTTTCTGAAACGACAAAGAAAATGGTTGAAGAGTGTCGTAAAGAATATGATAGAAATAAGAAAATTCCACAAGCGGAATATGAAGCGTATGTGAAATTAGAAGCGAAAGCGGAAAGTGTATGGGAAGAAGCTCGCGAAAAATCTGACTTCGAAATGTTCCGTCCGTATTTAGAAAAAATTGTTGAATTCAAAAAGAAGTTTATTACATATTGGGGTTACGAAACGTACAAATATAACACGCTATTAGACATGTATGAGCCGGGAATCACAGTAGAAGTGTTAGATCATGTATTTGGTCAACTACGTGAACGTATCGTTCCGCTTGTGAAAGAAATTTCTGAGTCTAAAAAAGAATTAAAAACAAATGCCTTAGCTGAACATTTTTCAAAAGAAAAACAAAAGAATTTTACTTTAGAGTTATTAAAACAATTGAACTATAACTTTGAAGCGGGTCGTCTTGATGAAACGGTACATCCTTTTGAAATTACATTAAATAGAGGGGATGTTCGTATTACGACTCGTTACGATGAAAAAGATTTCCGTATGGCAGTGTTTGGAACAATTCATGAATGTGGCCATGCTGTATATGAACAAAATATTGCGGAGGAATTTGAAGGTACACCGCTATGTAGTGGAACTTCTATGGGTATTCATGAGTCACAATCATTATTCTTTGAGAACTTTATCGGTCGTAATAAATCATTCTGGAAGAAAAATTATGATTTATTAAAAGAGTATAGCGATGGTCAATTCAATGATATATCAGTAGATGAGTTTTATGATGCGATTAACGAATCGAAGCCATCGTTTATTCGTATAGAAGCAGATGAGCTTACATATCCGCTTCACGTCATGGTTCGTTATGAACTTGAGAAAGAATTATTTGATGGTACATTACAAGTGAAGGATTTGCCAGCGGCTTGGAATGATAAGATGGAAGCATATTTAGGAATTCGTCCGGAAAACGATGCACAAGGTGTATTGCAAGATGTTCACTGGGCTGGTGGTTCATTTGGATACTTCCCATCTTATGCGCTTGGTTATATGTATGCAGCGCAATTTAAACATAGGATGCTAAAGGATATTCCAAACTTTGATGCATTATTAGAAGAAGGAAACGTGACACCAATTCGTGAATGGTTAACAGAGAATATTCACCAATATGGCAAAACGAAAAAACCACTTGAAATTTTAAAAGATGTGACAGGTGAAGGTTTAAATGCAAACTACTTAGCTGATTATTTAGAAGCTAAATATAAAGAGATTTATGAGTTATAAAACAGGAGCTGCTTAATTGCAGCTTTTTTTTATGAGGGAGTGAGAGAAATGGGCTATATGTTTACAGTAATGTCGCAAGCGGAAGCAGAAGAAATTGCATACAACTGGCATTATGAAGGGGAGTATTCTTTTTATGATATAGAGGCAGATGAAGAAGATTTAGCTGAGTTTTTAGAGGATGAGAGTAGAGGGAATCATACATTTTCTGTGAAGGAAAATGGTACTCTCATTGGTTTCTTTAGTTTTAGTAACATAAATAATCAAACGGTTGATATAGGTCTTGGAATGAGACCTGATATAACTGGGAATGGATTTGGTCTACAGTTCGTAAAAGCTGGACTAGCTTTTAGTAAAGAAAAATACGGATGTAACTATATAACACTATCAGTAGCGACATTTAATGAAAGAGCGATTAAAGTGTATAAAAGAGCAGGATTCGAAGCTGTTGGAACGTTTATACAGAAAACAAATGGTAGTTGTTTTGAGTTTTTGAAAATGAATTATATATGTAAAAATGATTAAAAAACAGAGGAGAGCTTCTGTTTTTTTATTTTGATGTAGAAATAAATGATGTTTTTTTGTACTTGTTGTAATTAGAAGTTTTGAAATTTTGGAAGAGGATGTGTATGATTGAAGTTTAGTAGCAAATAGCAAGTTTAGTAAGGAGAGGTAGTATGATTACAATTAAAACGAAAAATGAAATAGATTTGATGCATGAATCTGGGAAGTTACTAGCTTCTTGTCATAGAGAAATTGCAAAAATGATGAAACCAGGAATAACGACACAAGAAATTGATACGTTTGTTGAAGCGTATTTAGAAAAGCATGGTGCAATATCTGAACAGAAAGGTTACAACGGGTATCCATATGCGATATGTGCATCTGTAAACGATGAAATGTGTCACGGTTTCCCTAGTGATGTACCTTTACAGGAAGGAGATATTGTGACAATTGATATGGTAGTAAACTTAAATGGTGCGCTCTCGGATTCTGCATGGACGTATATAGTTGGAGATATTTCTGATGAAGCAAAAAGGTTATTGTTAGTAGCAGAGAGTGCTTTATATAAAGGGATTGAGCAAGCAATAAGTGGTAACCATGTTGGAGATATTGGATACGCAATTGAAAGTTATGTAGCCTCTGAAGGGTTTTCTGTTGCAAGAGACTTTACGGGACACGGGATCGGTAAAGAGATTCATGAAGAACCAGCGATTTTTCATTTTGGTAAACAAGGACAAGGGCCTAAGTTACAAAAAGGAATGGTAATTACAATTGAGCCCATAGTAAATGTAGGTATGCGATATTCTAAAGTAGATTTAAATGGGTGGACTGCAAGAACGATGGACGGTAAATTATCAGCTCAATATGAGCATACAATTGCGATTACGAAGGATGGTCCTATCATTTTAACGACGCTTAAATATGAAATGTAAGAGTTTGCAAAACTCGAACGAAAATAGTATTTTCATAAAATTCGTACGTGTTTTTTCGATAAATGCTTTTCAAAGTGAAAAAAGTGCGTTATAATCCTTCTATAAATAAATAAGTTAGCTACACTCATATAATCGCGGGGATATGGCCTGCAAGTTTCTACCGAAGTACCGTAAATACTTTGACTATGAGTGAGGACGAATATATTTGCTTGTTTAGCATTCTTTTTTGCGAAACTCCAAAAGCACGTCTCTCACTTGTAACGAGTGGTGGCGGCTTTTGGAGTTTTTTATTTGCATAAGAGGAGGAACTAACATGAAAGTATTACAAGAAAAGATTTTGAACGAAGGAAAGGTTTTATCTGGTGATGTATTAAAGGTAGATGCATTTTTAAATCATCAAATTGATCCAGTACTTATGCAAGAAATCGGAAAAGAATTCGCTAAGCGTTTTAAAGAAGAGAACATTACAAAAATCGTGACGATTGAATCTTCAGGCATTGCACCAGCGGTTATGGCTGCTTTAGAGCTTGGTGTAAAAGTAGTTTTTGCAAGAAAGCGTAAATCGTTAACGTTACAAGATAATATGTATGTTGCAAACGTATATTCATTTACAAAACAAGAAACGAACGAGATTTCATTATCTCGAAATCATATTGATGAAAATGATCATGTATTAATTATTGATGACTTTTTAGCAAATGGTCAGGCTGCTTTAGGTTTAATGAGTTTAGTAGAGCAAGCCGGGGCAAGTATTGCGGGAATTGGCATTGTTATTGAAAAAGCATTTCAAGATGGAGGAAAGAAGCTGCGTGAACAGGGTGTTCGTGTTGAATCACTAGCAGAAATTGCATCACTTGATAACGGCACAGTTACATTTGTACAGCAAGAAACTGCGGAGGTGAACTAACGATGAAGCAGCACCCATTTAAAATCGCATCGCTTGGTATTCAGCACATGCTTGCCATGTACGCTGGCGCAATTATTGTTCCTCTTATTGTCGGCGGGGGACTTGGTTTAAATCAACAAGAATTAACGTATTTAGTATCGATTGACTTATTAATGTGCGGCGTAGCAACGATTTTACAAGCATTATCAAATCGTTTTTTCGGTATTGGGCTTCCGGTTGTACTTGGTTGTACATTTACAGCGGTTGGACCGATGATTGCAATTGGTAAACAATACGGCGTGTCCTCTATATATGGAGCAATTATTGCTGCGGGATTATTTGTTGTTATTTTCGCGAAATTATTTGGGAAGCTTGTAAAACTGTTTCCTCCTGTTGTAACAGGATCTGTCGTTACAGTTATTGGGGTTACACTTGTTCCAGCAGCTATTAATGATATGGCTGGAGGAGTTGGAAGTAAAGATTTCGGAAGTCTAGAAAATTTAGCGTTAGCATTTGGTGTTTTATTATTTATCATTATTATGTATCGTTTCTTTGACGGATTTATTCGTTCAATCTCTATTTTACTAGGTCTATTGTTCGGTACAATCGTTGCAGCATTTATGGGGAAAGTAAGTTTGCAAGCGGTTGGAGAAGCGGATTGGTTCCACGGTATTCAGCCATTTTACTTCGGTACACCAACATTTGAATTAACGCCAATTATTACGATGATTCTCGTTGCTTGCGTAGGAATTGTGGAAGCAACAGGGGTATATTTTGCATTATCTGATATTTGTAATAAAAAGATCGGTGAAAAAGAATTAACAAAAGGTTATCGCGCAGAAGGATTAGCAATGGTTCTAGGTGGTATTTTTAACGCATTTCCATACACAACATATTCTCAAAACGTAGGACTTGTTCAATTAACTGGAGTAAGAAATCGCGTCATTATCTATACTTGTGGTGGTATGTTAATTGCTCTTGGGTTTATTCCTAAAATCGCAGCCATTACAACAATTATTCCGAAATCAGTACTTGGCGGTGCAATGCTAGCAATGTTCGGCATGGTTATGGCATATGGTATTAAAATGTTAAGCAGTGTTGATTTTGGAAAACAAGAAAATTTATTAATTGTTGCATGTTCTGTCGGAATCGGACTTGGAGTTACAGTTGTTCCAACGTTATTTTCACAGCTTCCGGAAAACATTCGTATTTTGACAGATAACGGAATTGTACTTGGAAGTGCATCAGCAGTACTTTTAAATATTGTATTTAATATGGTGCCGCAGCGTAAAGTAAAAGAAGAGCCAGTGTCTATGCAAAGTGCAGTAAGAGAAGCGTAAAAAAAGCAAGGTCTCATTATGAGACCTTGCTTTTCTTTTTAAGTGGCATCATTTTCCCGTACGTACCAAGACGCCAAATGTACTCAAGTGGCCCATATTGATAACGTGACAGCCACCAGCGGCTAATAAAGATTTGCAACGTGTAGAAACCGATGCAAAATAGTGGTCCTACCCATAATGGAGCGGGATAATAATTTTTGAAAAATAGGCCGAATACAAGTAACGTAATAATCGTATGCGTGATGTAATTTGTTAACGCCATTCGTCCGACATATTGGAACGGACGTAATAATGTTTGCCATCTTTCTTTTTGTAATAAACGCATGAGCGTGAAAATGTAGAATATGAATAATGTTTTTCCACTAAACATTGTAAAGGCCTGCATATAAAATGGTTCATAAGATGGTTTTGATAAGAAGTAACGGACCATGAAGAACCACATTGGTAATGTCAAAATGAACATAATGATTTGCCATTTTTTAAGCTTTGAATCCAACTCTTTCGTGCGGCGAAAAATATCTTTTTTGCCGGCGTATAAACCAAGTAAAAATAGTCCAACTGTTTCTGGGAGCATGAATGCGTTTAGTCCAATTCCTTCAGAGTAAAATGCATGGAAACGATTTTGTATTTGTGACACCCAGTCTTCAAGTGGCATGATCGGTAAGGAAAACCCTAACTCTGCCTTTGGTACTAAGGCAACCACTATACTAGCGATTAGCATGAAAAACTGAAAAATGCTTAATAAAACGATTGCCCATATTAAAATGGTACGAGGTTCTCTCTTATAAAATAAAAATAAGAAAAATCCAGCGATGGCATAACTATGTAAGATGTCTCCGTCCCATAAAAGAACGTAATGCAAGAACCCAAATAATAATAAAATAAGTAAGCGACGAACAAATAAAGTTTTTGGGCGATCTGTTTTCGCTTCAGCACGAGTCATAAAAATGTAAAAGCCTAGGCCGAATAAAAACGAAAAGATTGTATAAAACTTTGTTTGGATAAACATATCGTAAAATAGACGGATATAGCTATCTAGCCCCTCATAAACTCCTGAAAGATCACGTGAGTCAATCCCAGCGATAACAGGCCAGTTAACAAGAAAAATACCTAGTACAGCTATTCCTCTAATAATATCGATGGAATGTATCCTCTCGCCTTGTGAAATATTTTGTGTCATTATTTTCCTCCTTATTAAGTAATTCCCTTTTATCCCGCATTAACAAGTAGTAAGACTCCCACCTCAAAATTCAGTGAATACGAGGAAGTTAGGTGGGGGATCAACTGCTTGTAAAAGCCCGATTGGTTCAACTAATAATTAGTGGTGATGGGAAATATCCCCACTAATTACAGTTTCACTCTATTATACAAAATGTAAAGAGGAGGGTATATAGGTTATTTCCAATTTTTAAAACTGCTAAGATGTGTATTATGAGATATAATAAGAGTGCACAGCAAGTTTTAAACTTCTTTAAAACAGGCAGTAAAGCTCCTTTTCCCGAAGGAGCTTTCTTTTTTTAGAAATTTGTTGATAATGATTCTCTTTAATGATAAAATGTATTCAAAAGTGATAATCATTATCAAAAAAGGTTGGTGTGTTAATATGGTGTATGCACTTGTTGCAGGAACAATTGCTATATATGTTGGTGTTACAAAGTATGTATTAAATGGAGTAGGAACAACAAAATGAATAATATTACATAAAATCCCTTTCATTTGTAAAAAGAATGAAAGGGATTTTTTATTTTTGATGTGAATATGCTGAAAATTTAGTATGATAATAAAGTGAAACTTTAATCAGCGGGGAGGTCTATCCCTCGCTGATTACTAGCCCGCACGAAACGGGTTTTTACTGCCCACAAATAGCGGGATAAAGTATATACATCTTGGATAAAGGGGAACAAGGGGATGACAAACATAGTACAGACAAACGGTATGAAAAAACTTGTTTGTTTTTATGAAGAGTGGCAAAAAAACGGCGATGTAGAGAATAGTTTGAAGTTGTTTGAAGTGATTCAAAAATATAAACAAGAGCAGCTTATGCTAGCTTTTTGTGGTCATTTTTCTGCGGGGAAATCGACAATGATGAATCACCTATATAAAGCGCAATTATTACCGACAAGTCCGATTCCAACGAGTGCTAACGTTGTTAAAATTGAAAGAGGATCTGATCGTGTTGTTGTAACGATTAAGTCTGGAGAACAGTATGAATATGACGGCGCATATTCAGCAGAAGAATTAAAACAAATATGTAAAGACGGTGATGAAGTAATTGGTGTTCATATTTATCGAAATGATGCGCCAATTCCTGATGGGGTTATGTTAGTTGATACGCCCGGAATTGATTCTACGGATGATGCCCACCAATTAGCGACGGAATCAACACTACATCTAGCTGATGTTATTTTCTATATGATGGATTATAACCATGTCCAATCAGAGGTTAACTTACAGTTTGTTAAAGAATTGAAACAACGTAATAAAACGGTTTATCTCGTTGTAAATCAAATAGATAAACATAAAGCAAATGAGTTATCGTTTGAAGAGTATAGAGATAGTGTAAAACAGTCTTTTTCTAACTGGGATATTGAAGTAGATGGTATTTTCTATACATCATTGCGAATGATGAATCATCCATACAATGAAATTCAAAGTTTAGAAGCATTAATCTTTTCTATCATGAAAGAAAAAGAGCAGTATGTAAGAAAGGGAATGGAGCGAGAAACAGAATATTTACTGCAAGAACATTGCTCGTTTATTCTTTCTGAAAATGAAAAATATCTCATGAAATATGAAGAAGAATTAACATCACCACTGTCACTTTCAGAGATAGTTGAAAAAAAGGAAGAGTTAACTGAAAATAAAAATCGGGTGGCTAGTAAAGAATCTGATGTGAGAAATGAATTTATAAAAGGTTTACAAGCCATATTAGATAACGCATATTTAATGCCATTTGAAATGAGAGAATTGGCAAATAAATATTTAGAAACGAAATTAACGAAGTTTAAAGTTGGTTTGTTATTTGCGAAAGGAAAGACGGAGCAAGAAAAACAGAGACGTGTAGATACTTTTTATTCTGCTCTTCAAAAGACTGTTGAAACGCAACTTGATTTTCATGTGAAAGAATTTATTGTAGCCTTCTTAAAAGAAGAAGGGTTATTTACAGAGGAAATAGGGAAAGACATATATGCGTTAGAAATTGCTTTCGGACCGGAAGTGTTGGCTGAAACAATTAAACAGGGGGCTGGATTTACCGGTGATTACTTACTTCTTTATACTGCTGACGTTGCAAATGAGTTAAAGAAAAGATACTTTATGAAATCTCAGCAAATCTTTGGAAAAAGTACGGGTATATTGCAGAAGAAAGTGAAGATAGAGATTGCTCGTATTGAAGAAGAAATTGAAAAATACACGATGTTACAAACAGCAAAAGAAACAAAATTACAATACATTAAGACGTATGAGGAATATGAGAGCTATTTAGGAGATATTTGGAATGAAAATGTTTCTATACCAGATGGATTGAAAATAGACGAAATATTACAAAGTAAAAAACAAGTTGTTAGTGAGAAGTTTACACTACAAGAGCAAGAAATTGTAAATGATAACGTAGCGGCTAGTGAAGCAGAGATTAAAGGAACGAAAGCTTTAAATATTCAGCGTATATTAGAAAAAGTGAAGAAAGCTGAAATGATATTAGATCCATTGCCTACACTGAAACATCTACAGCAAGAAGTAGTTGGAAAAAGACAGCGTGTAGAAACGAAGCAATTTACAGTAGCGTTATTTGGAGCTTTTAGTGCTGGGAAATCATCATTTGCTAACGCATTGCTCGGTGAAAAGGTACTTCCTGTATCGCCAAACCCAACGACAGCAACAATAAATCAAATTTTGCCAGTTACAGAAGATAAACCACATGGAACGGTAATTGTCCAGTTTAAGTCAGAGCAAGCGCTGTTAGAAGATATGAAAGCTGTTTATAAAATGTTTCACTATGAAATTGCTACATTGGAAGAAGCGTTAACGAAAATTGATCAAATTATGAAATACCCTTCACCAAGCGGGAAGCAAAAAACAACATTTAGCTTTTTGCGAGCGGTACAAAAAGGATATGAGGCAGTTGCTAATCATTTAGGGGAACAATTACAAGTTACATTAGAGGAGTTCTCTGATTATGTAGCTAATGAAGAAAAATCATGCTTTGTTGAGTATATGGAGCTTTATTATGATTGTGCTTTAACAAGGCAAGGAGTAGCTCTTGTAGATACACCAGGGGCGGATTCTATTAACGCGCGCCATACGGATGTTGCATTCCAGTATATTAAAAACGCAGATGCTATTTTATTCGTAACATACTATAATCATGTTTTCTCTCGTGCGGATCGTGAATTTTTAATTCAGCTCGGTCGTGTAAAGGATACATTTGCACTTGATAAAATGTTCTTCTTAATAAATGCTGCCGATTTAGCACAATCTGAAGAAGAACTTGAAATGGTAAAAGGTTATATTGCGGATCAGCTCCTGCAATACGGTATTAGAAATCCACGTTTATTTGCAATTTCAAGTTTATGTGCGCTTGAAGAAAAGCAAGGGAAAAGTATTGATAAAGAAAAGTATGGTATTTTACAAAACTCCGGGATTACTAAGTTTGAAGAATCATTTACGTCCTTTATGATGAGGGATTTAATGCTTGTATCTGTGCATGCTTTATATGGTGCATTGCAAGGAGCGAATCAGCTTCTTGTAAATATGATAAATGGCGCAAAGCAGGGAAATGATGAGAAAGAGAAGCAAACAAAAAAATATGAAGCAGAGCGTAATCAGCTACTTCATATTATTTCATCATATAGTGTACTTGCTGAAGAGCAAGCAATGCAAAATGAAGTGAAAGAATTGCTTTATTATGTACACCAACGTCTATTTTTACGCTATAACGATGTGTTTACTGAATTTATTAATCCGGCGTCGTTACGAACAGATGGGAATGTGAAAATGCAGTTGCAGCAATGTGTAATGGAATTAGTTTCATTTATTCAACATGATTTATTACAAGAAATGCGTGCGACATCATTACGTCTTGAAAAATGGATAGATGAAGCGATGAAGCGTGCAAAGGATGAAATTGTTGTGAATTGCAAAGTGAAAAATGAATCGATTTCTATGGGTGGAACAGTGGATTATGAATATAAAATTATTACACATAAAGAGCCGTTTCCTTCAATAGAAATAAAAGATTTTAAAAAGGCACTAGCACATTTTAAAAATGAGAAAAGCTTTTTTGAAAAAAATGATAAAGCTTTTATGCAAGAAGACGCTAAAGGAGTGTTAGAACCTTTCGTATCAAACTATGTAGTTGATGAAGAAGATTTATTCGTTCATCATTATAAGCAAGAGTGGGATGCAAAATGGAACCTATTCCAAAAGGTGATGCAGCAAGATGTTGAGAATTATTATGAAAGTATATTATTCGCTTTAGCTGAAACAATTGATGTATCACTATACGAACAAAGTAAAGAAGAGCTACAAAAGCAGTTAGTAGAAATTGAAAAAGAAATTTATATTAAATAGCTGTTATGAAAAAAAGATTCGTTCAATTTTCTTTTGTAGTACAGTATCTAAAGATTTTACAAACCCTGCAAACTCATCAGTAGAAATCATATGGGTAAGAACTAAGCGTCTGCCGTCTGGTGTTTCACCGCATAAGACGAATGAAGAAAACTCATACGTTTTGTTTTCTACTACTAATTTTGGATAGGAATATGTGTCGCTCTTCTTTTTCTTTCCATCAATAGAGATGACGTTGCATTTTTTCTCATTGTTGTCCATGGTGAATCCCTCCTTTCTATTATCTATGGTAGACAAGGGGGGTTTAGAACAATAGAGGAGGGGGAATTTTTATGTCTGTTGTCATAGAGCGTATTTCGAAAGAAGCTATACCGAAATCTTTATTACTTCTTGCTGATCCAAGTGAAAGCCAAATTGATGCATATGTACAGAGAGGGTTTACGTATATAGCTAAACAAGAAGAAAGAATCATCGGTGTATATGTGCTTTTGGAAACAAGACCAAGGACAATGGAAATTATGAATATTGCGGTTGTAGAGCATTTGCAAGGAAAAGGGATTGGAAAGCAGCTATTAAGTCATGCCGTAGAAACTGCTAAAGGATATGGTATGTCAAAACTTGAAGTTGGTACAGGCAATTCTAGTGTTTCACAACTTGCTCTATATCAAAAATGTGGATTTCGTATTTTTTCTATTGATTTTGATTACTTTTCAAAGCATTATGAAGAAGAGATTATTGAAAATGGGATTGTATGTCGCGATATGATTCGGCTTGCAATGGAATTGAATAAGAACGTATAACTTATTTAGGGGGAAGAGAAGATGGAAGTACATAAAGCAATTACAGCACATTCTCGTAAACAAAATGAAAGTGTAAAAGCATGTTTACAATTAGATGCGCAGCGTGAAGCAGCTATTGAAGCAGCCGTATCTCTTGCGTCAAAGGGGAAAGAATTTTCGGTTGATATCATTAATGTTGTAACAAAGCAAATTAATGATCTTGCAAAAAATGGTGTTACACTGCAGCGTAAATTTGTTACAGAAGAAATGGTTATGGAGTATGTAAGTCGTTTGCAAGAGAAAGAAGGTCGTTAAAGATGATAGTTACAGTCGAATGGTTACGTGAGCATATAGAAGATGAGAATGTCCGTATAATCGATTGTCGATTTGATTTAGCGAATCCTAATTGGGGTAGAGAGAAGTATGAGGAAGAACATATTCCTCATGCGTTATATTTTGATTTAAATTTAGATTTATCAAGTCCTGTAGCAGAACATGGTGGCCGCCATCCGTTGCCAAATATTGAGGAGTTTGCAGACAAGCTTTCACAGGCCGGGATTGATGAACATACGACAGTGATTGCGTATGACAGTCAAGCTGGTGCAATGGCTTCTCGTTTATGGTGGTTATTAAACTATGTAGGACATGAGAAAGTGTATATATTAGATGGTGGACTTCCGGCTTGGAAAGAGAATGGATTACACACAACGCCGAATATCCCAGTTATTGCACGAAAACCTTTTATACTGGAAATACAAGAAAATATGCTTGTAACGATGGAAGATGTGAGAGGGAAAATTCGTGCAGGTGCAAATATGACATTAATTGATTCTAGGGAATCAAAACGTTATGCTGGTGCGGAAGAGCTCGTTGATTCGAAGGCAGGGCATATTCCGACGGCAGTAAACTATTTTTGGAAAGATGGGATTTTAGAATCGGGACACTTTAAAAACGAAGAGGAACAGCAAGGGCGTTTCCAAAATCTTGATAAAGAGAAGGAAACAATCGTATATTGTGGTTCTGGTGTTACAGCGTGTCCGAACATAGTTGCATTAAAATTAGCTGGTTTTCAAAATGTTAAATTGTATACAGGTAGCTGGAGTGATTGGATTTCTTATCCAGAAAATCAAATTGCAAAAGAAGAAGATTAATCACTTGCATGCAAAAATAATTTGTATTAAAATAAGGTCACAAGCAAGAGATTGCTTCAAAAAAATTATATTTTACACATTGGAAACAATGTGATAATATAACGACAAGTAAATAATACATCCTGCGGTGTGCGTAACTTATTTATGTCTAAAACCGATGTTAGTTTTACGGAAGCTCAATATTTAGTGACCATTATCAAGCCTTCCTTGTGGAGGAAGATATACGGTAACTGTGAGGGCATCCACCTGCGAGTAGCGGGTTTTTGGACATTTACGAGAGACGGCACTTGCGGGGGTCTTATTTCAACTAATAGTATATAAAATTCCTACGGTGTACGTAGCTTGTGTATGTCTTAAACCAATAAGTATAATGCGGAAGTTCAATATTTAAATGTAGATAGCAGGCCATCTTTTTAAGAAGGAAGTTACAAACATTTGTGAGAACATCCACCTGTGAGAGCAGGTTTATGGACATCTATAGATAACGGCATATGTGGGACTATATAAAAAACCTTACGTTTTATACGTAAGGTTTTTTTGTTGAATAAATATACTCATGTTATCTCGATTTACCTGTAAAGTTCCCATAATAAATATAGCACTTACGGTCTTCATCAATTTCTCTTGAATCGAGGGTGAATTCCAAATGTATTCCATCCCGTTGAATATATATAATATCTGAATGGAGAGAGGGTAAGATATCCTCGTAATTCCAAATATCTTTACTTTCTATCATAATTGAGCAGGTTTCCTTTAGTTCTCTAATTTCAAAACCTATGTGCGAGTATGTAGGATCTGAAGGGTCGTTGGAAAAAACTTCTTTTTGTATATATAACACTGCTGTTCCGTCTGGATCTACTGAAGTTGCAGTAACGATATATGTATTTCCATCTTTTATAAAATATTCACAAGTCATGCGCGCGACAATTTCAGAATTAGAAATATTTGCGTAGTTCCATAAAGCTGGATACCCGTTTGTTTCATCATTGAGCCGATATTCCAATCGCATTTTATCCCTCTTCTTCCTTTTTCTTCTACTTTATCATGACATCTTATATAATAGAAATATAATTTAAAAAGGGGAGTGCAAAGGTGACAAAAACGAAATGGCTAGTAGGTGGTGTCCTAACATCTTTAATGACGGGCACTTTATTTGGCTGCGCGCAAGATATTCCCCCCGAACCGAATGATAATAGTTGTTCTGATTGGGATTGGGATGATGAGCTTGGTGTTTGGCAGTGTGATGATAGTAGTTCAGGTTATCGTGGACATTACTTTTATGGTGGTACATACTATCAAAATAAATCCACCTTCAAAAATTCATCAGAGTTTAAAACTTATCAATCTTCGGCCGAATTTAAAGGTGGAATTGGAAGCGGTTCAAAAGGTGGATTTGGAGGTTAAAATATGTCGCAATACATAAAGAAAAGAAAAGAATTTTATTCGAATTATCCTCATTTCTGGTCGGATTTATATGAATGTGAGTATAGTTTGTTTCATGTTTTCCCGATAACAGAGCAAACGATGAAACAATTACAAGTAGCAACTGAACGAATGGGGAAAATATTTTTTAAGACTGCTAGAATTCTTCGGAATTTATCTAATGAACAGTTTCTTGAACTCGGTTTTCCAACTGCAAGCTTGCCTTTTATTAGACTGAAAGGGATGTATCCTGAATCTGTTATTTCACGATTTGATTTTACTTTAACAGAGGATAATCGTATTAAAATGCTTGAGTTTAATAGTGATACTCCAACTTTTATTGTGGAATGCTTTCAAATGAATGGAAAAGTTTGTGAAGAACTTGACTATGATGATCCAAATGCAAATCAAGAGCGCTTACTTTCTTCTGGTATTACAAAAGCCGTAATGGAGTTTACAAAAGGAATGGAAGATCCAAATGTTGTTTTCACAGCTCATCCTGAACATATAGAAGATTGGAATACGACTATGTATTTGAGTGGGCTATGTCATGTTGAAAATAAAGTGATGCCAATGACAGAACTTAGAATTACAGATGATGCTTTAGTAGATAGAGATGGTGTACCAATTGATGTTTTGTATCGCCAAACATATCCAATTGAAGACTTAATTGAAGATCAAGATCCCGAAACGGGGGATTTGGTGGGAGTAGAACTTTTGCAACTTGTAAAAGAAGGAAAGCTTTTTATTATAAATCCTTTGTCGGCCTTTTTACTTCAGCCGAAATCAATTCAATGTCTTATTTGGGGATTAGCAGAAGAAGGTGCTTTTTACACAAGTGAGGAACAAAAGTGGATTAAAGAATATATGCTTCCTACATATTTAGAGCCAGATTTATTTTTTGGGAAAAGTCCTTTCGTTCAAAAACCTTCATTCGGTAGGGAAGGTGACACGATTACGATTCGTGATAAGGATACAAATATTATGATTCGAAATGCACATGAAACGTATAAATCGTCACTGCCTATATTTCAGAAATATACAGAGCTTCCAGTTGTATTTTTGGAAACTGAAAAAGGAATTGAGAAGCTGTCGTACGTGTTTGGGGCTTTTTTAATTGCTGGAAAAGCGAGCAGCATCGGTATACGTACCGGAGAAAAAATTACGGGAAATGAATCGTATTATTTACCGGTAGGTATTAAGAAGGAGGAAAATAAATGATTAATTTTTTACTATATTTAGCAGTATCACTTGTACTTTTGTGTATCGGTCTTTTTCTTATGGAAGTGACAACGAAAGTTAAGGAATTTAAGTTAATGGCTCAAGGGAATAAAGCGGTAAGCTATGTACTTGGAGGAAGACTACTTGGTCTTGCTATCGTTTTATATTCAACGGCTGCTAATTCTATTTCAATTCTTGATATGGTTTCATGGGGAGCTGTTGGGATCTTAGCTCAAATTATTGTCTTTTATTTAGCGGAATGGCTTACACCACGTTTTAATATTAATAAAAGTCTTGAAGAAGATAATCAAGCAGTTGGTCTTTTCCTTATGTTTTTATCACTTTCCATCGGAATTGTAATTGCTGGTTGTGTAACGTATTAAAACCCTTACATTTTAACGTAAGGGTTTTATTTTTCATTTGCTAATTTTTTGCAATATGTGTTCAATTAATTTATGTAGCCGAACGCTGAGCAGAATGCGTATTAGTGTACTAAACTCGAGATAGTTATTGTAATAAGGAAAAGTTTCCATACAAAGTGTTGACATCTATTTTAAATAAGAGTAACATTTTCTATGTAATTATAATAAGTCTCTGTTAGGTGAGGCTCCTGTATAGAGAAATGCTACTGCCCAAAAATGTCGAGAGACGCCAATGGGTCAACAGGAATGATCGAATTAAGGTTTTTCTTAACGTAGCTGGTAATGAACCTATGCTATACAGTGCTAAAACTCGGCGAGGGAGAGGTCCATAGATTTCTAATTGTATTATATTAGGAATCGCTTATTTGTGTATGCAATGACCTTTGCTCTCTTATGAGTAAGGGTCTTTTTTGTTAGCAAGCTATGAGTAATTTCATAGTATAGATTATAACTAAAAAATTAAAGAGGAGGTGAGGAGCATGTCAAATTCTGACTCGGTTCCGTTACCCATATACTTCAAATCAAAAATATATGATGTAGGCAGGAAACGACTTGTTCCTCCCTCTATATTTATCATAATGTAGCGTTTATTCGAGTATTTAAGCGCTAGACACTTTCACAGTAAAGTGGATAAATTGAGAAACAAAGCGTTTCTTCCTATGTTGTAAAGGAGGAGACGATAATATGTTATATGTAAATAAAAGTGTGGGTAACACTTCGTATAAATTAAGTAAAAAAGCAATGAAAGAACAAACAATGCTTCAAAAAAATAAAGATTTATTAATTGAAATCGCAACAAGAGATGTAAAATCTGTATTTGCGTATTTTAAAACAACAAGAGACGGACTATCTATGAAAGAGGCACAAAAGCGTATTCAAGTATACGGCCGAAATGAATTAACTTCAAAAAGAGCGCGTATTGCGGAAGTAATGATGAAGCTAAGTGGAATGATCCCAGGTCTTTCAAAACAAAATATGGGTGATGAATTACAATGTGAAACAGTTACTGTTTCTAGAGTAGCTGGCTGTAGCGTAACAGGGCTAAACAGTGAACTAAAAATGATGAAATTACCAGTACAAGAGCTTGTACCTGGAGATATGATTTTTCTTGCAGAGGGCGATACAGTGCCAGCAGATGTACGTATTATTTATGCAAATGATTTATTAGTAAATGAATCTATGCTGACAGGAAATGATGCTAGTATTGAGAAATTTGAAAGTTGCTATCATCTTGAACGTAAACGATTTATTCCATTAAAACGGATGAAAGACTATAATCCACTTGAACTTGAAAATGTATGTTTCAAAGGTACGTATATTGTTGACGGAAATGCAAAGGCTGTAGTTGTTTCGACAGGTAAAAATACGTATTCAGGAATACTTCATACTTGCTGCGGTAGAATGTCTTAATGTGTTAATGATGCTAAATATACAAAAACAATGTATAATAGACAAAGTTGAACAAAAACGTAGAATGGTAATCTATATATAACCTTACGTGATAACGTGAGGTTATTATTTTTTGTTAGTAGGAGAGGAATTATGAAAAAAGTATTATTAGTTGATGGTATGGCACTATTATTTCGTGCTTTTTACGCAACAAGTGTATATGGACAATTTATGAAACGACAAGATGGTACCCCGACGAATGGGATTCATGGTTATATGAAGCATTTATTAACAGCAACACAAGCAATCGAACCAACGCACATTGTAACGTGCTGGGATATGGGAAGTACGACATTTAGAACGGAATCTTTCTCGAATTATAAAGCAAATCGTGCAGCACCGCCGGAAGAATTAATTCCGCAATTTGATTTAGTGCAAGAAATGACTGCGAAATTATCTATGCCTGTAATCGGTATGAAAGGTTATGAAGCGGACGATTGTATCGGTACGCTTGCAAAACAATATTGCAATGAAGCGGAAGTTTATATTTTGACAGGTGATACAGATTTACTTCAACTTGTTGATACGAATGTTACAGTTATGCTTCTTCGTAAAGGAATTGGAAATTACGAGTATTACACACCGGAAAAAATCATGGAAGAGAAAGGTGTAGAACCTTGGCAAATTGTTCATGCGAAAGCTTTCATGGGAGATACAAGTGATAATTATCCGGGTGTAAAAGGTATTGGTGAAAAAACAGCGTATAAGCTTATTCAAGAACATGGTACAGTATCGGCAGTACTAGAAAATATAGCATCATTAACGAAAGCGCAGCGTACAAAAATTGAAAGTGATTTAGAGAACTTAAGTATCTCTTTACAATTAGCGCAAATTCATTGTGAAGTTCCAATTTCATGCTTATTAGAAGAAGGGTTACACACAATGGACGAAGAAAAACTACGCTTTGTTTGTAACGAAATGAATTGGGGAAGACCTGAAATATTAATTAATATGCTTTAAAGAGCATGGAAAGGTTGATCAAATATATTTTTGATTAACCTTTCTTTTTTTTGTTCACAAAGTTGTCAGAAAATAAACGGAATTTTCATATGAAGTTCAAATGGAATTCACAACAATCAACTATTATAAGGACATACAGATAAATCCTTATCCCGCATTAACGGGAGATAGGACTTCTATCTCAGTATTATAGCTGAATAAAGAGTGATGATGGAAGAGTAACTCCCTGTAAAAGCCCGATTGATGTAGGCTAATAATTAGTGAGGGTAAATCCTCTCATTGATTAAAGTTTCAAGTTATCTTTTATATAAACCATCCCCCAAGGAGGAAAATAAACATGCGAAAAAAAGTGAGAAAATCCTTTAAACAATTATTAATAGAAAATAAACAATCCCTACTAACTAATAAAGAGAATATGAAAGAAATTGAAGAACGGATTGAGAAACGACATGTAGCATATAGTGCTGCTAGCAATTGATAATTTTGTTTATGAAAAAAGCTTGTAGTTTGGATATTATCCGAACTACAAGCTTTTTCTTTTTTGATTAACGCCACCAAATCCAAGTCCAAAAGTAATTTCGTATATTTCGAGGAGTAATGCGTATGAAACGTTCACCGTCAAAGAAACAATTTAAATTTGGAAGTGTTTCATCTGGATTTTCTGGAATGAAGGTGACGATGTTTTCGTTACTTGTAATAGTTACTGTGATTGGTGGATCGGTAGGAGAGACTTGAAGTTGTAAAGAAACGTTTGCCGTGTTTTTAAATTCATTATTAATAGGTGGACTTATCACTTGTACTGTGAATAACACGATAATTGTTTCGTTCGGTTCCAAATTAGTAGCGACTAGGAAACCGATATTCGGATTCGCTAGTGGAGAGCGTTCCCCATTAATGAAGACCGTACCGTTCATAAATTGTAAACCTGCTGGAATGGTGTCTTGTAATGAAATATTTGAAAGTGAAATCTCGGAAGTATTCGTAATACGCACTGTATAATCAAAATATTGGTTTAAATAAGCAGAGCTGACGGAAGCATTTTTTATCACTGCTGCCGTTATAAATTGAACTGGTATACGAACAATATTCGAATTGACAATGAAAATAATAATTGGATCCTGTGGTGTCAATTGGAAAGCAACTGTAACGGTTGCAGAATTGATAATAGCACTGTTTGAAGGAATAGAAGTTACGAGAACTTTAAATGTTACAGTTGCTACTCCATCTGCAGGTAAAGCGCCGATATTAATACCAGTGTCTGGTCGAATATTTGGAACCGGAGTACCGTTAATTGTTACACTGTTTTCTATAAATGTTGTACCAGCTGGAATCATATCTAAAACGGAAGTACTTACTGTAGGAATTGGGGAATGATTAAATACCTCTAATGTGAATGTAATAATATCTCCTATAACGACAGAAGATTTGTCAGCGTTTTTCTCAATGCGCACCATTGGATCAACGATCGTTGTTGTAACGGTATTTGTTTGCTTTGTAATTGTAATAGGTGGTTCATTCGGATCAATGGTAACAGTATAGGAAACAGAAGCGTCGTTATTGATAGCAGTTTGAAGAGTCGAAGAAGATATTGTTACTTGGAACGTAATGACAACAGATTCATTAGGAGCAAGGTTTCCTAATGGAATACCATTTTCAGGATTCGCATTAGGCTGATTGATCCCGTTAATCGTAACACTGCCAGTAATGAAAATTGTATCTACTGGTACGGTGTCTATGGCAAGAAGGTCTTCAATCGTTACATTACCGCTATTAGTAATTGTAATTGTATACGTTAAAGTTTGACTAGGTAATGCATTCGTGGCATTAACAGATTTTATGGCAACGACATTATCATTTTGGACAGTTGTTGTGACAGTATTTGTTGTAGTCGTATTTGTAACAGGTAAGTTATTTGGGTTGACTATATAGTTAAAAGTAGTAATTGCTTTGTTGCTGAGTTCATTTGGTGTTGGAATAGAAGTCACAGTTACTTGGAAGGAAGCGATGGCATCTCCACCTACAATTATAGTACCAATTGGTATGCCGCTTACTGGATTAACTCCCGGAACAGTTTCTCCGTTTACAATGACACTATTTTCTATAAACGTAGTACCTTGAGGAATAATATCTTGAATGATTACATCATCTGCTGAAACATTACCAGTTTGATTTAGTGTAATCGTATACGTTAACGTATCACCGACCGTTGCAAATGCAAGGTCAACAGCTTTATTGCTATTTAAATTCGCGTGATGAATTTCTGTTACGGCAGCTGATGAAATAATAGTTTCGGTAATAGGTGGCCTATCTGGTACCGTGTATTCATATTCAATTGTACTCGTGTTAGAGATTGGATTTGTTTGCGGAATGGAAGTAACCCGGACTTGGAATAGAATAGTTGCTGTCGTATTAGGTGGAATGTTATCAATTGGTATACCGCTAAGTGGATTGTCATTTGGCCGAGCGTTGCCATTCACAATAACACTATTCTCTATAAAGCTCGTATTTGCTGGAATGATATCTGTAACAATAATGTTTTCCACTTGTATATTTCCGTTATTTATGATGGAAATTGTATAAGGGATAATAGTTTGTAGGTCAGCGTATTGGATTGGCGTTGTTTTTGTCGCAATTACATTAGCAGAAATAACTTCAGTGAAGGTAATATTACTAGTCGATATTTGTTCTTCCCCATTTATTGTATAACGAGAAGTTGATTGATTTTGAACATGGCCGCTAGCTGGAAGAGCTACGACGGTAGCAGAAAATGTGACTGGGATAGAAATATCAGGAGCAATCGTTCCTACAAGTATACCGGTACTTGGATTGGCGTTAAGCTGCGGAATGTTATTTACTAAAACGCTACCGTCTATAAAGGTTGTTCCATCAGGAATATTGTCTGTAAATACAACAGCAGTAGCATCCGTATTCCCTGTATTCGTTAAAGTTGTTGTATAAGTTAAAATGTCACCAATCGTTACAGAAGTTAAATCAACAGTTTTCAGTGAAATGATATCAGCGTCATTAATTTGAACGAAAGTAGTATTGGAAGTAGTAGATTTTTGAATTGGTGCAAAGTCAGGGTTGAAAATAAAGTCATAGACGATGTTTGCAGTATTAGGTGTTGGATTTACAGCAGGTAAATTCGTAACGGAAACTTGGAATGTTATTGTTGTCGATTGACCTGACGCGATATTAGGAATGGAAAAGCCGATATTCGGATCTGCTGCAGGAATTATAGTATTGTTAACTATTACACTTCCAGGAATAAATACTGTTCCATCCTCGATAGTATCTGTAAAAAAGATGGAGTTAGTTGTAGTCGATCCGTTATTTTGGATTAATACTGTATATTCAATGGTTTCATCAATGTTAGCTAATACTTTATTAGCGGATTTTGTAGCGATAAGAATAGCATCAATAAATTGTATATTTGTAGTATTGGAAGAGGTCGTTTCTGAAATTGGTGGTGAGCTTGGATCCGGTTGATATTCATAGTGAATAACAGCGATATTATTAATATTATTTTGAGAAGGTATAGAGACTACATTTACTTGGAACGTAACAATAATCGTATTATTTGGAAGGATAATATCAAGGGTGATTCCGGTAATTGGATTTTCGTTAGGTCTTGGTATGCCATCTACAAGGATGCTATTTGGAACGAATGTGGTGCCAGCTGCAATTGCGTCAATTAGGAGAGTATTTGTAATAGGTACTGTACCAGCGTTTGTAACGGCGACTGTATATGTGATGATTTGACCGATGCGTGTAATGGATCTATTGGCGGATTTAATTGTACTAACATTTGCCGTCCGCACTTCCGTGTTTACTGCATTTGATAACGATCTACGCTGAATAATCGGAGAGCTAGGGTCAATTTGGTATTCGTACGAAGTGTCTGAAATATTAATGACTGTATTGCCGGACGGTATATTTGTAAGTTGTACTTGGAATGAAATAGTGACTGTTTCATTTGGTTGTATCGTGCTGAGAGTTACTCCGTTTTCAGGATTCGCGCCAGGCTGAATCACATTATTTATTGATAAGCTATCTTCAATGAATATAGTACCTTCTGGAATGTTATCAATAAACACGGTATTGTTAGCTGGAATGGTTCCTATATTTTGTAGTGTATTTGTGTAGGTAATAATTTGCCCAATTGATACGAAAGTTACATCCGCGCTTTTAACAGAAATAATATTTGCATTTTGAAGTGATGTTGTAACAATGTTAGAATTTGCAGAGCGATTCACCGGTGGAGCTGTAGGAATACTTACATATTGGTAATTTACAGAAGATTGATTTACAATTTCGGTTTCAGTAGGTGGATTGTTTGTTTGCACTTGAAATAGTATTGTTTTGGAACTGTTTGCTGGAATCGTTCCAATCGGTATTCCATTTTCTGGATTTTCACCTGGTTGCAGGACACCGTTAATTGTGACACTATCGGGAACGAATGTAGTCCCAGCTGGAATAGAATCTGTAAAAATAATATTTATTGCGTCAACATTGCCGATATTTTTCACTTCAGAAATATAAAGTATAGTTCCGCCAATATCTACAGTTATTGGATTGGACGTTTTTGTAATTGTCAATTGTGCTTGCACAAAATTTGTAATGACAATATTACTTGTAGATGTTTCAGTAATAGGCGGCTGGCTTGGATCTGGTTGAATTGTATATGTTGTATTGGATTGATTTGTAATAGAATCTTGCGAGAATGAATCGTTAATAAGAATTTGGAACGAAATAAGGTGAGTAGCGTTTGCTACTAGGTTAGGCAAAGTAACACCTATGTTTGGATTGGCACCAAGTATAGCTGTTCCGTTAAGTGTAAAACTATTTTCTACGAATGTAGTCCCTTCTGGAATAGTATCTGAAAATATGAGATTAGTAGCTGGAATATTTCCGGTATTTTCTAGTGTTATCGTATAAGTCAAAATATCACCTGTTGTTGCTTGTTGTGCATTGACTGCTTTTAAAGAAAGAACATTCGCATCCGAAATTTGTGTGAAAGCTGGATTAGACGTAATTGTTCGAGAGATGATAGGAGCAGTTGGATCGGCGATAAAAGTATAGTCAATACGGGCTATATTAGAAATTGGATTCACGCTTGGAATGGATTGAACGATAACTTGGAATGTGACGGTGACAATTTCTGACGGCGCAACGGAGTTTAATGGTATTCCTACGTTTGGATCGGCACCTGGAACTGAAACTCCATTAATGGTCACGCTATTCGGAATAAATGCAGTTCCTTCTGGGACCAAATCTGTTAAAGTAACTGTATTTGCAGTTGTATTGCCGTTATTTTGAACGCCTACTGTGTAAGTGATTGTACCTTCGGTAGATTGTACGAGAGAATCTGTATTTTTAATTACGGATAACGATGCATCAACGACAGCTGTATTAACCGTATTAGATGAGGATGTTGCTGTAACTGGAGGTTGACTTGGATCGACAATATACGTGTAACTTGTAATAGCTTGATTTATAATCGCCCCTTGCGGTGGAATAGAACTTGCAAGAAATTGGAACGTAATAGTAGCAGAATCACCTGGTGCGATAATACCAACTGGAATACCGAGAGTTGGACTGGCATCTGGAAGTGAAATCCCGTTTAGCGTAACACTATTTGGAACGAATAATGCTCCTTCAGGAACACCGTTAATGAGTAATACAGAATTTGCAGGGAAGTTTCCAGTATTCGTTAATGTTGCTGTATACGTAATTACATCTCCGATAGATACAATTGAACGATTTGCTTCTAAAACAGTTGTAACAGTAGCGTTATTAATTTGTGTTGAAGCGCTATTAGAATTTATTGTGCTTGTAACAGGAGGAGCTGCCGGATCAACAATGAATGAGTATTGAATAGATGCAACGTTTGTAATTGGGTTTGAAGGTGGAGTAGTTGTAACTATGACTTGGAACGTAACAGCTAATGAACTGTCTGCGTTAACGGTTCCGATATTAACTCCATTATTTGGATTTGCCCCTGGAATGGTACTTCCATTTACAGTAAAACTATTTTCAACAAAAGTCGTTCCAGCTGGAATAATGTCTGAGAAATTTAAATTTGTAGCGTTTGTATTGCCGCTATTTTGAATCAAAACTGTATAAGTGATCGTGTCTCCGATATTTGCAAAGGCTGTATTAGCAGTTTTTACGGCCGAAAGTATTGCTGAATTAATAGAAGTAACGAAGACGTTCGTTTCCACATTGCCAGGCTGAGCCTGTAATGAATTGCCTACGTTATATTGGAAGTTAACAAATCCTAAGTTTTGGAGTTCAGGTGTGAACGTTGTTGGGTTGCTTACAATTTGAACTTGGAATACAATTGTTACGATTTGATTTGGAGTTATTGTATTTATGCCAACACCATCAATGATAGAAGCGGATGGTAATGGAGTTCCATCAACAATAACTGATCCTGCAACAAATTGTGTCCACGATGGTATAGGGTCTGAGAAAACAACATTGTTAGCGGGGATATTTCCTGTATTCGTAATAGTCGTTGTATACGTAATTGTATCACCAATAGTTGCAAATGCTTTATCTCCTATTTTAATAGTGTTTAAAATAGCACTTTCAATTTGTGTTGAAACGCTATTAGAAGTAATGTTTTTTGAAACTGGAGGATTAGCTGGATTAACGATATGTTGAAAACTAACGCTAGCTTGATTGGTAATTGGATTTATAGGCGGAATTTCATTGGCATTAATATGAAATGCTACGATGACAGATTCGTTTGGCGCGATATCACCAATTGGAACACCTGTAATTATATTTGCATTTGGGATGCTAATTCCGTTAAGTGTAAAACTATTCGGTTCAAAGGAAGTTCCAGCTGGAATAAGGTCGGTAAAAATAACATTCGTTGCACTAACATTGCCGCTATTTGTAATTGTAACGGAGTAGACGATATCTTGCCCGATATCTACCGTTTCCGCATTTGAATTTTTTTGTGCAGTAAGGATAGCACTATTAATTTGAGTTGTCGTTGTATTCGATTGATTGGAAGTTGTAATAGGTGACTGGCTAGGATCAACGACATAATGATATGTGGTAGAAGCAAAATTAGAAATTGGATTAAGTGTTGGAAGTGTAGTAACAGTTGCTTGGAATGTAACGATTGCCGTATTACCACCACTAATTGAACCAATATTTACACCAGTAGATAAATCAGCGTTTGGAATGGTTTGCCCATTAACTGTGAAACTGTTTGGAACGAAACTTAAATTGCTATCAAGAATATCGATAATCGTTACATCAGTTGCAGCCACATTCCCTGTATTAGGAAGGTTAAGTGTAAATGTTATTATATTACCAATATCCGCAAAAGTAAGATTCGCTGTTTTTGTACTAATAATAGTCGCGTTGTTTATTTGAAGAAGCGTAGTGTTAGAATTAGCTGTATTTGAAACAGGAGGATTATTTGGATCAACAGTAAACTCATACGTCGTTGATGCTGTATTCGGTGTGGGATTAAAAGGTGGGATGCTGTTAACCGTAACTTGAAAGACGATACTATATATTTCATTTGGCGGAAGTGCTGCAAGTAACACACCTGTATTCGGATTCGCGTCAGTTTGTAAAATGCCATCGACAGTTAATGTGTTAGGAACAAACGTGATTCCACTTGGTAATACATCTGTGAATACAATGTTAGCTGCATCCGTATTGCCTACATTCGCAATAGAAGTAGTGTAAAAAGCAGTTTGCCCGATATCTGCATAGGATACACTTTCGTTTTTCGTCATAGATAATATGGCTTCTCTAATTAGCGTTGAAACAGGGTTACTAATCGAAGTTTCTGCCTCAGGTGGTGAGACCAATTGATACGATGTCGATGAGAAATTTACAATTGGGTTTTCGGTTGGTAATGACGTCACGGTCACTTGGAATGAAACATTTACTGTAGTCTCGGCTGTTATAGGTCCGATATTTACACCGTTCGCTGGATTTGCCCCTGTTTGAGGAACATTGTTAATAGAAAATGAGTTTGCGATAAATGTAGTTCCGCTTGGCACGGTATCTGTGAATATAACATTTTGTGCGGAGGAATTTCCGTTGTTTGTTAAAGCGACAGTATAAGTGAGTGTATCTCCGATGTTGCTAAATGCTCTATCGACTTGTTTTAATGAAAGAATGGTAGCTGTATTAATTGTAGTGAACACTGTGTTTGAAGTAACATTCCTTGAAACAATAGGGGCATTAAGGTCAGCGATAAATGTGTAAGAAGCACTAGCCGAATTTGCAATAGGATTTTGAACTGGTGTAGAAGTAGCGGTCACTTGAAATGCAATAGATATTGAGCTGTTAGGAGCAATTGATCCAATCGTTATACCGGTATTAGGATTAAGACCAATTTGCGTGATGCCATCTATTGTAACGCTATCAGTAATAAACGTTGTACCATCTGGTATAAGGTCAGTGAAAGTAATATTAGTTGCGTTTGTATTACCACTATTCGTTAAAATGGTCGTATAGGTAATGGTATCACCTAGCGTTACAAGTGTTTGATCGACTGATTTAATCATCGTAATCATAGCATCTAGTACAGGGATTGTAACAATATTCGTTGAAGTAGAAGTTGTAGTAGGAGTTCCGCTTGGATCAACAGTATAAGAATATAAAATTGTATCGTTACCCATAATCGAGCTTGAAGGAGGCACAGAAATAACATTTACTTGGAAAGTAACAGTTACTGTTTCGCCAGGGGCGATATTTGGTATATTTACTCCAAGTGCTGGTTGCGCACCGGGCTGCTGGATGCCATTTATTGTGACCGAATCTGGTACAAAAGTAGTACTAGGAGGAATCGCGCTTGTAAAAGTTATATTTGTAGCGGGTGTATTTCCTGTATTCGTAATAGTCGTTGTATACGTAAGTGTATCACCGACGGAAATAATAGATTTATCAACACTTTTTTGGGTTGTTAATATCGCACTGTTAATAGTTGTCGAAACCGCATTAGATACATTCGTTTGTGATACGGCAGGTTGACTAGGATCGACCACATGTGCAAATTGTACAGAACTAAAATTAGAAATTGGATTTATACTTGGAATGTTTGTAACAAGTACGTTGAGAGTAATAACGGCCGTTCCACCTGGATTTATATTTTCAATCTGTATCCCGCTAGCTGGATTTCCAATTTGCTGTGTACCAGAATCGCTTGTAAGAGTCCCGGAAATAAATGTCGTTCCATCAGGCAAAATATCCGTGAAAATTATATTTTGTGAAGTGACATTTCCAGGGTTATTTAATGTAATTGTATAAGAGATTGTATCCCCGATTGTTGCGAAAGTTTTATCTACAGATTTAACAAGTGCAATTTCCCCGGAATTTATTTGTGTCGAAACAGAATTGGATGTTGTACTTCGTGAAACGAGTGGTAAATTAGGTCCTGTCATAAATTGGTAATCGATGGAAGCACCGTTTACAACCGGTGAGTTTGGTCCCCCAGGCCCAATTGTGAAAATTGGATTTGGAATACTAACTACTTGCACGCGGAAGGTGACGTTTATAAAATCTCCTGCAATAATATCTCCAATTGGTATCCCATTCGCTGGATTTACTCCAGGTAATAAAACGCCACCTACTCGAACGCTATCTTCTATAAAGACTGTATTATTCGGAATTGGATCTGTAAAAATGATATTAGTAGCAGTCGTGTTCCCTATATTTTCTAATAAAACAGTATACGTTAAAAATGAATTTCCAGGTGCTACGTCAGAAAATATTCGATCCACACTTTTCGTTGCTTGAATAATCGCTTCGTTAATTTGAACTAAAGTTGGATTACTTGTAGCTGTTTCTGTCACTGGCGGCTGGGTAGGATCAACAATGATAGAGTATGTTGTGCTAGATTGGTTCAATGTTGGATTTATAGCTGGAATTGAGCCAACGATAGCTTGAAAGCTAATTGTTGTCGTTCCTCCAACTGGAATTGGGTCTAAAGGAATCCCGCTATCTGGCCTAAATCCAAGTTGTGGGATGGTATTAATTTGTACGCTATCAGGCACGAATGAAAGTTCAGGTGGTAATATATCGATAAAAATAGGTGTGTTTGCGGTAGTATTTCCGCTATTAGTGAGAGTAGTTGTATACGTAAGTGTATCTCCGACAGCAGCAAATGCACTGCTTGCAGTTTTTGTTGCGATAACGGAAGCCGTATTTACTTGTGTAAAGGTTTTATTAGATTGAACTGTTCGTGAAACAGGTGGTTCATTTATATCAACAATAAAACTATATTGAAGCGATGATTTGTTCGGAATTGGATTAGGGTTTGGAAGCGTTGTAATGTTTACTTGAAAACTGAGTGTAATCGATGCATTTGAATTCAAGTTACCAATATTGATACCGTTTTGTGGATTTGCATTCGGGACGGTTACACCGTTTATTTTAAAGCTATTTGGGACAAAGGCAGTACCGTTTGGAATTGTATCTGTAAAAACAATGTTGTTCGCAGTAGTGTTTCCTGTGTTTGTAACAGATGAAGTGAATGTAATCGTATCACCAATCGTAGCGAAAGTTGTACTCGCATTTTTATTTAAAACTAGAGTAGCGTCAATAATAGGGGTAGCAGTCGTGTTTGTTACAGTGCTTCCAACAGCAGGTGTTTGGTTTGGATTCACTGTATATTCATAATTTACAAGGGCGTTATTCGTTAAAGTACCGCTAGGAGGAATCTCAAGAATTTTTACTTGGAATGTAATAAAAGTAGTTCCTCCTGGTGAAATATCGTCTAAATGAATACCTAATGAAGGGTCTAATCCAGGTTGTGAAACGTTATTTATCGTAACGGAATTTGGGACGAAGGATGCACCTGGTCCAAGTCCATCCGTTAAAACAGTTGCACTAGCAGGGATGTTTCCTGTATTTGTTACTGCAATCGTATAGGTAACGATGTCTCCAATTGCAGCTGTTGGTGTATTCACTGACTTAGTAGCAACAATTGTAGCGTTATTAATTTGAGTTGTTATTAGATTACTTAGCGCACTGGCGGATGCTGGAGGTAAGTTAGGATTTACGACATATTGGTACGCTGTATTACTTTGATTCGGGATTGGATTCGGATTCGGGATAGAATTTACTTGAACTTGGAACGAAATTATCGTATTTGCATTCGGATTGATTGGATCAATTGCAATTCCGTTTGCTGGATTTACATTAGGGAGTGTATTGCCATTTACTGTTACACTATTAGGAATAAACGATGTCCCATTTGGAATTACATCTGTAAATATTACATTTGATGCAAGGATGTTCCCACTATTCGTTAAAGTAGTCGTGTACGTAATAATATCATTTACGTTAGCAAACTGTTTATCTGCAGATTTTGTAGCGGCAATTGAGGCGTTATTAATAGTTGTCTGTACAGTGTTAGAAGCCACCATCTGCATTACGGTTGGTTTGGATGGATCGTACGTGTATTGGAATGTAGTGCTTGATTGATTTGTAATCGGATTTACCGCAGGGATATTTGGTACAAAAACCTGGAATGAAACGGTACGTGATGAATTCGCCCCGATCGTACCGATCAAAATACCGTTAGCAGGATTTGCATTTGCTATAGGGACATTGTTAATCGTTACAGTATTAGGAATGAAGAGGGTACCCGCTGGAATGATATCTGTAAACGTTACATTAGAAGCAGGGATATTCCCGTTATTTGTTAAAATAGTCGCATATAATATGACATCACCAACATCAGCGAAATTTGTGCTTGTTAGTTTTGTAGCAACAATATTAGCAGTATTAATTTGTGTAGTTACTATATTGCTAGCAGCGTTTCTAACAACAGCAGGTAAACTCGGATCGGCGATAAAGCTATATTGAAGTGAAGCGCTATTTTGAATTGGATTTGGTAAAGGTAGCCCATTTGCACTTATTTGAAAAACAATCGTTGTAAAACCACCAGTAGGAATGGAGCCGACTTGAAGGCCGTTACTTGGGTCTGCACCTAGCTGTAAAGCGCCACCTATAAAAATACTATTTGGTACGATAGTGGTGCCGGGAGGGATTATATCGGTAACAACAACATTGTTTGCTGTAGTATTGCCAAGGTTAGCTAAGGAAATTGTATATGTGATTGGTTGCCCGACATCGGCAATAGTTAAATCTACCTCTTTGACAATAACTACATTTGCTAAATTAATTTGTGTACTTACAGTATTACTTAAAGATGTTTCTATAATTGGTGGATCACCTGGATTTAAAACGAAACTATACTGTGTACTCGATGAATTAGTTGTTGGATTTTGGGCTGGTAAAGCAGTGACAGTTACTTGATAAGAAACGGTAATTAATCCGCTAGCAGGAATAGAAGGTAACAGGACACCGATATTTGGATCTGCATTGTTTTGCAAAACGCCATTAATAAGAAAAGTATTTGGAATAAAGGTAGTACCATCTGGATTTATATCTATGAAAGTAGGATTATCAGCAGAAACGCTTCCTGTATTAGTTAAAGAAACGGTATAAGTTAATATATCTCCAACAGTAGCGAACGCTCGATCCACTGTTTTTGCCGAAATTACATTTGCATCATTAACTTGGATAAATGTAGTGTTTGTAGTTGTGTTTGTACTTACAGGAGAAGCGTTTGGATCAACGATAAAGTTATAGGAGATGGAAGCGCTATTCAAAATAGGATTAGGATTTGGAATACTAGTTATTAATATTTGGAATGAAGCTGTAATTGTAGTATTAGCATTGATGCTACCAATATTGATGCTAGCTGGTGTTGCGCCCGGTTGAGTAACACCGTTAACTATAACACTGTTCGGTACAAAGGAAGTGCCATTCGCAATGGAATCGGATAGTAATACATTGTTCGCCGCAACATTTCCATCGTTTGTAAGAGCAAAGGTGTAAGTTAATACATCTCCAACTTCCGCAAACGTTTGACTTACAGATTTATTAGCATGAAGATTTGCTAGTCTAATTGTTGATGTAACAGAATTAGAATTTGCAGTTTTTGAAGTTGGTGGCAGGCTTGGATTTACAGTGTAAATATAAGAGGCGAAAGCGTTATTAATGATAGGGTTTTGTGCAGTAATATTGATGACTGTTACTTGGAAGGATAAGGTAAAAGTAGCTCCGCCAGGAATTGTGCCGATAGGTAAAGCAACGAGAGAATCTACATTTTGCAAAACTCCGTTGAGCGTTACAGAACCTAATGTTAATATCGTTCCATTTGGAAGTGGATCTGTTAGTTGAACGTTATTGGCGGCCGTATTTCCACTGTTTGTAATAAGGATTGTATAACTTATCGTTTCGCCAATTGTGGCAAATTGTTTATTTGTAGACTTTGTTAATGTTAAATTCGCATTGTTAATTTGAGTAGTAACGACGTTAGAAGAAATGTTTTTCATAATGGGTGATTGGCTAGGGTTAACGGTGTACTGATAAGAAGCGCTTGATCCGTTAGATACGGCATTTGACACGGGTATTGTGTTTACTACTACTTGAAATGAAACACTTTTGGTTGTGCCAGTTGGGATGGATCCTATGTTCACACCATTAGTGGGATTAGCGCCAATTTGTGTTGAGCCATCTATTGTTAAACTGTTTAGGACAAAAGTTGTTCCTGTAGGAATGACATCTGTAAAAATAACATTGTTCGCATTCGTATTACCTGTACCTGTAAAGGCAACAGTGTAAGTCAGTGTATCGCCAATATCTGCATAGTTTTTATCTACTGCTTTCGTCATTGTTACAGTAGCATTATTCACTTGAGTGGAGACAATATTTGTCGTATCAGTTCCACTTACTGCCGGCTGATTTGGTACAGGAATGTATTGATATGTTGTTGTACCACTATTTAATATTGGATTTGTTTGGGGGATAGAAGGAACGAATACTTGAAAGGAAATAGTAGTAGTAGAATTTGCAGCAATAGATCCAATTGATATACCATTAGCGGGATTTGCTCCAGCTTGAGTAACTCCGTTAACAGTTACACTCCCTGGAATGAAAGTAGTCCCGCTAGGAATCGGATCTGTATATATAACATTAGTTGCAGCGATATTTCCTATATTAGCTAAGGCAATACTGTAAGTTAATGTTTCACCAATATCGGTAAAAAGTTTGTTAACTGATTTTGTGCCATTAATATCTGCGAGGTTAATTTGTGTTCCTGCAGAGTTACTTGTTGCAAGACCGTTAAAAGTCGTTCCTCCGGCAATCGGTGTATATTGAAATGTAATATTCGCAGTGTTAGAGATAGGATTTTGACTTGGAAGAGAAACGACAGTCGCTTGGAAAGCTACTGTACGAGAAGAGCCATTATTAATTGTCCCCAGAGATATACCGGCGACCGGATTTGCGTTTGTTTGTGGTACGTTATCTATCGTTACGCTTCCAGGTATAAAGGAAGTACCGTTAGGGAGAACATCTGTAAAAGTAACGTTATTTGCAGGAAGAAGCCCGGTGTTAGGAACAGTAACTGTATAGGTTAGAATATCTCCAATTGTAGCGACACTTTTATTCACGCTTTTAGTTGCTTGTATATTAGGTGAGTTTATATTGATTTGTAAACCGACTGTATTTAACATATATGCATCCCCGTTAGTAGTTAAACGAATTGAGGCAGATACTTGGGAATTTGTTAAATAAGGAGAAATATCAATGGAAGTAATGTCCCATCCTTGTCTTCCAGCGGAGATATTTGTACTTGTAGAGGCACTCTGATTTCGCGTTCCAAATGTCCCTGTTGTATCTAAGTTTCCTGCGGCATTATTAATTTGAGAACCGAAGAAATTATTTATAGCATTGTTTGGTCCAGATAAAGCATTTAATGAACTGAAATTTGGTCCAAATAAAGCTTGATCCCCGGTTAAATCAGCATCTCCTTCTGTAGAACTTAAAAATAATCTCCCGCTTACAGGTCCTCCTGAAGGTGTTAAAAATCCTGAAACAGATACATCGGCACTACCAGTTTCTGCAGAAACACGGTTACCAGCTACATAAATTGTTAAGTTTCTTGCAGGTAATGTCCCGTTTTGGTAAGCGACGATAAGCGTCCATCCAGCCGAATTAATTGTTCCATTAGAAGCATCTATGGGATCTACAAGTCCAGGGACAGCTCCCGTAGTATAAGAACCAGAACCTCCAGCTTGAATAAGAGTTGTTACGTCTGCTGATCGTGTATAAAATCCAAATGTGACAGATCCAGAAACGAATGTTTGATTTGAAGCTGTAACAGCTGAAGGGGTAATTGAGTATGTTGACACAGGTGTTGTAAAAGAAACGGGGTTTCCTAATACACTCGTAATGTTTTGATCACGAGATAAGTAGTTTCCGCCCCAAACGAGTTCTGCGTAAAGAATAGTACTGCCAGCAGGGATATTCAAAATAGCGGTAGAACTATTTTGTGTATAGTTTAACGTTGTACCAGCAGGAAAAGTAGTTACTTGTAAAGCGGTATTCGTAGTTACGAATGCACCAATTGCCCCGATTGTACCAGCACGGTTTTGATTACTAATTTTACTTAAGCCTAAAGTGTTTCCTGTAATAGCGAGTGCGCCGTTAGTGGTGGTAGAAAATCGATTCGTAATGGGCATGTTGTCACCTCATTTATATTATAGTCTTGGTCAAAATAGGATATGTGTGTGGCAAATAAAGGGAAACATGTACAAGTTGATTTAGTAAGAATGATTTAAATGTCTATATAAGGAGATGGGGAATGATTGAATTGGAAATTAGAGTGGAGCGTCTTAGAAAAGAAAAAATAGGGGATATTGTTGCATTATCTTCTTATATTGGCTGGGATTATAATACAGAAGAAATTGAGACGATTTTCAACTCAGGTATTGTATACGGTGTGTGGAATGAGAGAAAGGAGCTTATTGCTAGTGCGGCAATTATATTATACGGAGAGGCGCTAGCGTCTGTTGGAATGGTAATTGTACATCCGGATTATAAGGGGAGAGGGATTGGAAAGATAATAACGGATTCATGCGTTAAAAGCGTATCAACTCAAACTCCCATTATGCTTATTGCTACGGACGAGGGAAAAGTCTTATATGAAACACTAGGATTCAGGGCCGTTAGTTATGTTTCTAAATACATATGTAACTCATACAATACGAATTATCATTGTGTAGGAAATGAAGAGTATATTGTGAATTATGAAGAACGTGATTTAGAAGAAATAATACAAATAGATAAAGATGCATTTGGAACAAATAGAGAAGAGTTTTTAAAGTATCGAATGATACAAAGTGAACAATGTATTGTTACAAAGGATGCACAACAAAATGTATTAGGATACGGTATAAGTATACAAACGCCAAAAAATAAAATAATAGGACCAGTCGTTGCTAAAAATGATGAAATGGCAATGCGAATTGTTCATCATTTAGCAAGAGAGCATCATGGTAAATTAAGAATTGATGTACCAGAAGGAAAGGAAGCTTTTATGAAAGAATTAGAGATTGGTGGTTTTCAGAAGGTGAATATACCACCAATAATGGTGAAAAATAGTGGTCAATTATTAAAAAGGAATAGTGAACTATATAGCATTGCAGCACAAATTTTTGGATAAAAAAAGAATCCTTATAAAGTAAAGGATTCTTTTTTTGTGATTAAACCTAATCACGATATTGGTCATGAGTTGGTTGAAAGAGATTTTCCTCGATATCTCTCACCATAGAAAAATGATCAACATTATAATGACCGTGTAAAGTTTTATTATGGTGTTCGATAATTTGTTGTGCAGACAATACATTAGAATCAGTTGTTGAATGGCCATTTTTAATTAATGTAACGTCAAAACCTTGTACAGTAGCTGTTCTAACTGCGGTGTCAATGCAATGTTCTGTTTTACATCCACCTATAACAATATGATTAATTTTTTCTTCTTTTAAAAGTTCAAGTAAAGAAGTGCCATAGAATGAGTTTGTTGCTGCTTTATTAATAAGGATTGCAGACTGAGGTACTTTAATTTGATTATGTACTTCAAATCCTTCTCCGCTACCAGAAGCAACATCGATATCTCTTACGAAAACAGTAAGGGCATTTGCATCTATTGCTTTCTGTACGGCTGTATTTAGTGTAGATAATAGCTCGTTTTTACGAAAAACTTCATTTTCTTGTTCATTTCCATCCATTAATTCTTGCTGAGCATCGATAATTAATAGTGCTTGTTTCATTCGATATCCCCTTTAATATAAAATAAATTCCACTTTACATATTCTTTTATATTGTAAGGAACTCCTCTTTTTTCTAAGAAGTAGACGATAGATTTACAAAGTTGTCAAATAAATTTCATTCTCATAGAGTATAAAAACATGTATGATAAGAAGTGGAGAATTTTTGAGTAGGTGGGAATATCATGCAAACAGTAGAAGATTATCTTTCATTCTTACATACGAAAGGATTTAAATTATCAGAGGAAGCACAAGGATTTATTATGTTCGGACAAGGATATACTGGTGCATCTGATGGGATTGTGAACGTAGCAATAGAAGCGACGATTAAACATCAATTACAGTTTGATGGCAGTTATTTTGTTGCGTTATTAGAACGATTGAAAGAAGAAGAAATTACAGATAAAAAAAGCGCTAAGGCTTTTATGCGGAAGTTACAAGCGTAACTTCACGCAGCCTGCGCTTCTTTTTTTGTTTTGGAAGGTAATTCAACAAAAACCATACCTAGGAAAATACATAGACATCCAATAATAGCAGAAATAGAAAGCTGTTCATTTGCAACTAGAACGCCTGTTAATGCAGCAAAAACGGGCTCCATTGCGAAAATAATTGCTACTCTTGTTGGAGAAGTGTGTTTCTGTGCAGAAGTTTGAATGAAAAAGGCAATTGATGTCGCAAATAGGGAAGTTAGAAATAGAGCGAATAAAAAGGATTGATTCGTCCATAGTGAAACTGAAAATAATTTTTCCCAATCTTCAAACAAAAAAGCGCAAATAGAAGAAAATATACCGACAGCTAATACTTGAGAGGTGCTTAGTAATAAAGGTGATATTTTCTTAGAAAAGAAACCGTTAACAAGAATATGGGCAGCAAAAGCAACTGCACAACCGAGAACGAGTATATCTCCAATGTTTAATTGAAAAGAATCACCAGCCGTTAATAAGTATAAACCTGCTGTTGCTACAGCAATGCCAAGTACGATGAAAATGGTAGCCCGCTGTTTTAAAAAGATAAAAGATAGGATTGGAACCATCACGATGCTAAGTCCAGTTAAGAAACCAGCTTTTGAAGAAGTTGTATAAAGTAAGCCGAATGTTTGTAATAAATAGCCAACACATAAAAAGAATCCAACAATCAATCCAGCGAGACTACTCTGTTTTATATCTTGTTTTGAAGCTTTTTTTGAGAAAATCATTTGAACGAATAATAAAATAATTCCAGCGAATAAAAAGCGAATCCCATTAAAAGTAAATGGACCAACGAAAGACATAGCATTTTGGACGACAACAAACGTAGCTCCCCAAATAAAAGAGACAAATAATAAAGCAAGAGGAGCAATCCAATCCTTTTTCACACTCATACCCCCGTTAATTTTGTAAGATAGCTTTCCTAGCCAATTCATCAGCAACTTTATTTTGACTACTTGGAATCCACTTAATAAAAAAGAGATCGAAACTTTTTATGTACTGCAATGCTTCCTCTAATAGTGGTGCAAACATTTTATTTTTTGCGTATTCTTTTTCAACAGCTCGCTCGACAAGTTGTGAATCTGTACGAAAAGAGACAATGTTATAATTATGCTCCGTGCAATATTTTAATGCCGCAAGTAAGGCGTGGTATTCTGCTTCATGATTGGACATTGTCCCAAGGGGCAATGATAATTGTACAGCTGGTTGCACCCCTTTAATAAACACTCCTGCACCAGAAGGACCAGGATTTCCTTTTGATGCACCATCAATATATACTTCAATCAAAATGAGAAACCTCCAAATTATAAGATGATCCCCTACTTATATGTTTCTTTGAAGTAGGGGATAGAGTAACTTAGCCGATTGTAATACTATAACGACATGTAAATGTTTCATTCGTTTGTAAAGATTGAATTCCTTTTTTTCCCTTGAAATCTTTTGCCGGATTTACTTCATCAGCAATCCCGTACCAAGGTTCAATACATAAGAAAGGTGCGTTCTCGCCTGGTGTCCATACACCGACAAATGGGAATCCGTCAAATTCTATTTTTACAAATTTATTATGTTTATGAGAACGAATAGAGATTTCATCCGTATTCATATTTTCAAAAATAAGTGCATCATTTTTGAATAAATCGTATGTAAGTGGTAATTCATTCGTATTTTCAGCGATTAATTGCTTTTTACTTGAAAGATAAGGTCCTTCTAATACGCTTGTTTCTAAGCGTTCAGAACCATTAAATGATAAATGATAATCTGTAAATGATTCGCCCTCTAATAAGGGGAAGTTGAAACCAGGATGTGCTCCGATTGAGAAGAACATCTCTTTTGAAGTAGGGTTATTTACTTCATATGTTACATGAACGATTTGTCCATCTAGCTCATAAGAAACGAGTAATTCGAATTCGTATGGGTATTTTTTTAATGTTTCTTCATTACTAGTAACAATATAAGTAATATTCGTTTCACTTTGTTCTTTTACAGAGAATGTAAGATCACGAGCAAAGCCGTGTTGTGTTAAAGAATACGGTTTACCATCTACGTAGTATGTATTATCTACTAATCGGCCGACAATTGGGAATAAAATTGGTGCGCGGCGCCCCCAATAAGTAGAATCGCCTTGCCATAAGTATTCAGTGTTATCTTCTTTTAAGCGAACGCTTTGTAATTCTGCACCTTTGTCAGAAATGGAAACGATCACTTTTTCATTTTGAATTGTTGCTGTCATGAAGTGAAACCTCCTAAAACTTTCATATGTTTTATTATACGTTTTCTAAAAGAAAAAAGGTAGTTAATGATAGGAATCTATTGACGAGAGAGTGTCTATTACGTAGAATATATTCTTGTTGCTTAAAAAACGAATAACGTGGTTCGAAACCATCCCACGTAAAAAAACTAAGGAGATTTTGTCATGAATATAAGGACATTAGTCGGTAATGGTATTTTAGCGGCATTATATATTGCTGTTTCTATGCTTATTCAGCCATTTGGCTTTACCAGTGTACAGTTTCGTATTTCAGAGATGTTTAATCATCTCGTTGTATTCAATAAGAAAGCAATTTACGGGATTGTATTAGGTGTATTTTTAACGAATCTCTTTTTCTCACCTATGATCGCTTATGATTTAGTATTTGGAGTAGGGCAATCCATTCTTGCATTACTTGCAACTATTATTTCTATGCGCTTCATTAAAGGTGTTTGGGCTCGTATGATTTTTAATACAGTTATTTTTACAGTCACAATGTTTATGATTGCAATTGAACTTCATCTTGCGTTTGATCTGCCATTTTTATTGACATGGCTAACTTGTGCAGTTGGTGAATTTGTTGTAATGGCAATTGGTATGCCTGTAATGTACTGGATTAATAAGCGAGTGCAATTTGAAAGATTTATGCAATAGATGAAAGAGCTATTCCTATAGGGATAGCTCTTTTTGTATGTAATCACATTGAATATAATGCTGTGACTCTTGATACAATATAATAAAATAAAGTGAGGCTTTCATTAGCTGGCTACATATAAGAAGTCTTATAAAAGGGGAATCTAGTATGAAATATAAAATTCATTGGTTGTATAAAACGAAGCGCGGTTTGCAGACGGAATTAACGACAGATTATATGAACATAGAAGATGTACTGCAATTTGCAGAGGATTTTGAGAAAACAGGAAGAGTGAAAGAACTATCATTTTATGATGAAATGGATGCAGAATGGTCATTAAAGGAAATGAAAAAGCTGAGTAAGCAAGTGGAGGAAGATCCGCAAGAAATTCAAGTTTATTTTGATGGTGGTTATGATGTACAGACGAAAGAAGCTGGGGTTGGTATATGTGTATACTATAAAAAAGGAAATACAAATTACCGAATTCGTCGCAATGCATACATAGAAGGCATATATGATAATAACGAAGCGGAGTATGCAGCATTATTATACGGGATGAATACACTCGAGGAATTAGGAATTAAATATGAAGCAGTTACACTTCGTGGAGATTCTCAAGTTGTACTGCAGCAATTAGCTGGTGAATGGCCTTGCTATGATGAACATTTAAATCATTACTTAGATCAAATTGAACAAAAAGCGAAGCAAATGAAATTAAAGCTTATTTGTGAACCGATATCTAGAAAACAAAATAAAGAGGCACATCAATTAGCGGCGCAAGCATTGGAAGGGACGACAATTGATAGTCATAAAGAAATAACCGAATAGAGAGGTGCACACGTGAAGAAGAAGCAACTCATTACAGAGGTAAATGACTTATTAGAAACGTATTGCGGAGGGTGTTTCCTGCAGGAACATAATCGGAAAAATCATAGTAAATACTATGCTCATTCTTTTTGTATACGGCAATGTACGGTTGGAGAGAAGTTGAAAAAGTATGGGGAGCAATTGTCATAAAAAAACATCCAGAGAATTTTCTCTGGATGTTTTTTAGTGCTTCGCTTCATGTAATTGATGCTCGCATTTACTTAATTTTTTTTCTTCATTCATTAGAAATGGCTCATCTAAATCCGTTGCAACGGATTTCATGATTTCAAGCTGAGAACGAGCCGATTCTACTGCAGTAGTGGCATGCTCTAATGTGTCTGGATCCATTGAAATTGTTGCAGAACCTACCATTTTTTGTGCAGTTTCTACACGGAATTTTACTTCTTCAAAATCATTTACATGTGACCCCATTGTTATTGCCTCCTTTGTATTTTGCGCATTTCACATAGTTTTTGCTCTGGAAAACGGAAATATACAAAGGAATAACAAAGGAGGTTACCAAGTAAGGTAACCTCCTGTCATATGTGGGATTAAAGTTTTGCTACGTTAGCAGCTTGAGGTCCACGGTTTCCTTCAGTAATGTCGAAAGATACTTCTTGACCTTCCTCTAAAGCTTTGTAGCCGTCGCTTTGAATAGCAGAGAAATGTACGAATACATCTTCAGAGCCTTCCATTTCGATAAATCCAAAACCTTTTTCATTGTTAAACCATTTTACTTTTCCTTGCATGTCACAATTCCTCCTAAAAACGATTCCTTTTTTCATTTAGTGAAATTCATTAAAAAATAATAAAAATAAAAAATGCTATATTATCGAATATTCTGCTAAATGATTAATTTAAATATACATGAATTGGTAGAATTTAGTCAAGTAAGCGTTTTTAAAATTTTGTATTTTGAATTAATTTTTTCTCGAATTTTTAAAAAGGTATAGGACAAGCCGAGTATGTAATATTCTTAAGTGAATGCTGTACATAATGAGGTGAAAGAATGGATGAGTCTTATTTATTAGATAATGAAGGGATGAAAAATAGAGTCGACATACCGAATTGGGTTGCAAAAGAATTTCATGATTTTTCGAGTGTCGTGTTAGAACCAACCTTCCCGTGTTATTTCGGTTTAACAGCTTTGAAGAAGAATGAACTTCGTTATTCATTTCTCTCTCATAATGATTGGAGTCATTTGCCCAATACAATGTTAACTTTTTTGGAGCTAATGAAAGAGCGGCCGATTGTAAGAAGAGGATTTTTTCTTTTTGTGGAACCGGAATGTGAAGAAAAATCAATCGAATATTATCGAGATTATTTTTGGAAAGTACTACAATATTTGCATGAACAAGATAATCAATTATGGCCAAAGCAAATCCCGAAAAATCCAGACCATCATTTATGGGAATTTTCATTTGGTGGTGAACCAATATTTGCATTTGGGAATGCGCCAGCTTATAAACAGCGAAAGACTAGGCATTTAGGAAATTCTCTCGTTATTGGATTCCAGCCAAGAACTATTTTCGATGGATTAGAAGGAGATCGTCCTAAAGGGTCGTATTCAAGACAAATGGTCCGTGAACGAGTTGAAAAGTGGGATCAGTTGCCGAAGCACCCTAACATTAGTCACTACGGCGATCCTAATCATCGTGAATGGAAACAATATTTCATAGGGGATGATATTGAGCCGATTAAAGGTAAATGTCCTTTTCATCATAGGGTAGAGAAATAAGAGCCATCAACTGGATGGCTCTTTTGCATATTTTGGATAAAAAAGGGTATTGTATTAGTGAATAATTTTTATGAAAGCTAGTCTATTTTCTTTATTTGCATCATTACTTAATAGTAAAAGAAGTAGAAAGGATAGAGTGATGTTTGGAGCAATTATACAACAAATAGTATTAGGTATTTCATTAGCTGCACCTGTAGGTCCGATTAATATTGAAATGTTAAAACGAGGAATTGAACGTGGATTTTGGCATGCGTGGATTGTTGGAATCGGAGGAATGACTGCTGATATTTTGTTTATGCTGCTTATTTATTTTGGTTTATCTTCTGTGTTTATGTATACATATGTACAAGCTTTTATGTATTGCGCTGGTTTTTTCTTGTTATTTTATTTAGGGTTTCAAAGTGTAAAACAAGGAATTTCTCACTCTAATATGGAATATAAACAAGAAGAGATAGGTGGACTTAAACAATCTTTTATGGCAGGATTTCTAATTGCGATATCCAATCCATTAAATCTCGTTTTTTGGTTTGGTATATATGGAAGTACACTTAGCTCGTTGCTTACAAAGGTAACGAAACAAGAAGCTTTTTTGTACAGTCTTTGTATTATTGTTGGTATTATTTTGTGGAATTTAAATATTGCTTTTTCTGTACATTTTGGAAGAACTTTATTAAAGAAAAAAGCACTTGGCTATATTACAGCCGGAGCAGGTATTATTTTAGTAGGATATTCTATCCATTTTGCATACAAAGCTTTACAGTTGTTCATATAAGATTGAAGGGGAGATTTTTATGTATCGAACCACTATTGACGGAAAAGAAATTATCATCACTTTAGCACCAAAAATCCGAAAAGAAATTACTGATAGGAATCCACTATATGAAGCGGTATTTAAAAATGCAGCAAGGTTACTGCAAACGAAACAACCAACGTTTGCGGTAAATCATGAAGTATTTGGTCTCATTATTGGAGAAGTACAAAGAGGAGAAGTAACAGTGTTTGCAGTAGAACACATTATTCCGAAGCAAAATATATTTGGTCCGAACACTTTTTTCTCGACAATAGAACAGCAGGCAAATTTGTAAAGTGAATAGAATAAGAATGAAATAGAAAAAAATGGTCGTAACGATATGTTGCGGCTGTTTTTGTGGAAAAGGGGGAAGTAAGATGAAGAGAGTGGTGAAAGAGTTTTTTTTACAACATGATATTGTTATTATGCATAGTGTTCTATTAATTTTTATTATTATTTTAAAAATGCAATTTTTCACATGGATTAGTATGTTAGCGTGTATGTTTGGGATTGTTTTTTATACGTTTAACGAATATATGACACACCGTTTTTTATTCCATTTAAAGCCGCCTAAAAACGTATTTTTATTAAAAATGTTAAGAAGATTACATTATGATCATCACGTATATCCAGATGATTTAAAACTTTTATTTTTGCCTGTATGGTTTAGTATACCTAGCTTTACTATATATTTACTTATAACGTATGGTATTACAAAAAGTGTTACTGTTACACTTTCATTCGGAATCGGAATGATTATCATGCTCCTCGTTTATGAATGGAAACATTATATTGCACATAAACCGATTCGTCCCTTCACTAAGTTTGGAAGATGGCTAAAAAAACAGCACATATTACACCATTATAAAAATGAAAAGTTTTGGTTCGGAGTTTCAAATCCAGTATTCGATTTTATATTTAGAACACTTAAAGATGGAAAAGACGTTGAATTAAGTGAAACAGCTCGTAATTTAGAAAAGGAGACAAAGAAAGAAGTAGTGCGATAAGCACTACTTCTTTCTTCTATTTTAATGGGAATAAAAGTTTAATCGAATCAATCAAATTTTATGTTAAAAAAGTATATTGGAAATTTAGGAGAAAATGACGAAAAATGTCTATCGAAAAATCTTTGCAGGAATGTACGGATTGTCTAAAATGAAAATAAGTTTCTGAATATTTATAAAATTTAGTCTTTGTGTATGCAAGGGGAATTGTATTTTAAGTTAAGAGAGGGGACCAGAGAATGAAACGAGATGATACGTCAGCACGTAAGTTAAAAAATGAGGTGAATTATACAGAAGTTGTTCAGTCTGAAGAGTTTCAATTGTTATTAAATACGAAAAAGAAGTTTATCATTCCAATGAGTATTTTCTTTTTAAGTTTTTTTATAGCACTACCTATTTTAACATCGTATTCAAAGGTGCTTAATACACCGGCGTTTGGTGATGTGACATGGGCATGGGTATTTGCTTTTGCGCAATTTATTATGACATGGTCATTATGTATGATTTACAGCAAGAAAGCCGAATCCTTTGATGAAATTTCGCGAAAAATTCTGCAAGATATGCAAAAAGGGAGGGGCTGAATTTGAATACTACTGCGTTTGCACTATTTTTAATTATTGTCCTTGGTACGCTCGTTATAACCTATTTTGCATCAAAAAAAACGAAAAATGCGAGTGAATTTTATACGGCTGGAGGGGGATTAACTGGCTGGCAAAATGGTCTGGCTATTGCTGGGGATTACATGTCTGCTGCGTCATTTCTTGGTATAGCCGGAGCGATAGCGTTAACTGGGTTTGATGGTTTCTTTTATAGTATCGGCTTTTTAGTTGCTTATTTAGTTGTTCTATATCTTGTCGCAGAACCGCTTAGAAATTTAGGGAAGTACACGTTAGCGGATATGATTGCGGCACGTTTTGATGCGAAAAAAGTTCGTGGTATAGCAGCGCTTAATACGATGACGATTTCAATTTTTTATATGATTGCACAATTAGTTGGTGCGGGTGCACTTATTAAACTATTATTAGGTATTGAATATACAACATCTGTATTAATCGTAGGTACACTTATGACTGTGTATGTTATTTTTGGAGGAATGACAGCTACGAGCTGGGTTCAAATTGTAAAGGCTGTACTACTTATGGCAGGGACATTTATTATTTCTGTTATCGTTTTCTCCAAATTTAATTTCAGTGTGACTGAAATGTTCGCTCACATGAAAACAGCTACTCCATTAAAAGATTCGTTTTTAAATCCAGGAGTAAAGTATAAGGATGGTCTTGATACACTTTCTTTAAATTTAGGACTAGTCCTTGGTACAGCGGGATTACCACATATTCTTGTCCGCTTTTTTACAGTACGTGATGCAAAAACTGCACGTCAATCTGTTGTATATGCGACGTGGTTAATTGGCGCGTTTTATATTATGACAATTTTCTTAGGGTTTGGGGCAGCAGCGTTTGTAGGAAATGAGGCGATTATTAAAGCAAACCCTGCTGGTAATATGGCAGCACCTTTATTAGCAAAAGCATTAGGCGGAGATTTCTTATTTGCTTTCGTATCAGCAATTGCTTTTGCAACTATTTTAGCTGTAGTAGCAGGACTTGTGTTAACAGCAGCATCAGCATTCGCGCATGATTTTTATAATGAGATTATCCGTAAAGGAAAATCAACGGAAAAAGAGCAAGTGTCAATGGCTCGTTATGCGTCTATTGGAGTAGCGATAGTATCTATTATACTTGCTTTATTTGCTCAAACATTAAACGTAGCATTTTTAGTATCACTAGCATTTGCGGTTGCAGCGAGTGCAAATTTACCGGTTATATTATTTACAATCTATTGGAAGCGTTTTAATACAACAGGAGCAATTTCTGGTATGATTGTTGGTCTTGTATCAGCGATTGTTCTTGTAGCGTTAAGTCCAAATGTTTGGAACCCAGTAGCTGGAAAAGCTATTTTTGTTGGAGAAGCGATATTCCCATATACGACACCTGGAATTATTTCGATCCCACTCGGGTTTCTTGCAGCATATTTAGGAACTGTTTTCTCTAGTAAGAAAGAAGATGCAGCGAAATTTGATGAAATTCTTGTGAAATCTAATACTGGTCATGGTATTAGTGATGCATCTTCGCATTAAAAAAGAGGAGCTTTTCGAAATATAAGAAAAGCTCCTCTTTCTTTTGACATTTTCTTATAAATATTACTTTAATTTTGGTAGGATTTGTCTTGTGTTTGTGGAATGAAAATAGGCAGGGAGAAATTTAACTCATCATGGCACCAGCGCAGCTTTGTGAAAAATAAGTTGTTATGGAAGGTGGAAGAAATGATGAAGACAAAACAAACCGATGAATTATTAGCAAAAGATGAGCAATATGTGTGGCACGGAATGCGTCCCTTTAGTCCAAGTAGTACAATGGTAGGGGCAAAAGCAGAAGGGTGCTGGGTTGAAGATATACAAGGAAAAAGATACTTAGATGGTATGAGTGGTCTTTGGTGTGTAAATAGCGGATATGGAAGAAAAGAGCTTGCAGAGGCAGCTTATAAGCAATTGCAAACATTATCATATTTTCCGATGTCACAATCACATGAACCAGCAATTAAGCTCGCTGAAAAGTTAAACGAGTGGCTTGGTGGAGAGTATGTTATTTTCTTCTCTAATAGTGGATCAGAAGCGAATGAAACCGCTTTTAAAATAGCAAGACAATATTATGCTCAAAAAGGTGAACCGCATCGTTACAAATTTATGTCGCGTTATCGTGGTTATCACGGAAACACAATGGCAACGATGGCGGCAACTGGCCAAGCACAACGTAGATACCAATATGAGCCATTTGCTTCAGGTTTTTTACACGTAACGCCTCCAGATTGTTACCGCATGCCAGAAGTGGAATCGCAAAATATTTATGATGTAGAGTGTGTGAAAGAAGTAGATCGTGTTATGACATGGGAATTAAGTGAAACGATAGCAGCATTTATTATGGAGCCAATTATTACAGGCGGAGGTATTTTAATGCCACCACAAGACTATATGAAAGCAATTCACGAAACATGTCAAAAACACGGAGCACTACTTATAAGTGATGAAGTTATTTGTGGTTTCGGGCGTACAGGAAAAGCATTTGGGTTTATGAACTATGACGTTAAGCCTGATATCGTTACGATGGCAAAAGGTATTACGAGCGCATATTTACCATTATCAGCAACAGCTGTAAAAAAAGAAATTTATGAGGCATTTAAAGGAACAGGAGAATATGAATTCTTCCGCCATATTAATACATTTGGTGGAAATCCAGCGGCTTGTGCATTAGCGCTTAAAAACTTAGAGATTATGGAAAATGAAAATTTAATTGAGCGCTCTGCACAAATGGGTTCACTTTTATTAAATCAATTAAAAGAAGAAATTGGGGCACATCCACTTGTTGGTAATATTAGAGGGAAAGGGCTATTAGTTGGAATCGAACTAGTAAATGATAAAGCGACGAAAGAACCAATTGATAATGACAAAATTGCAAGTGTTGTAAATGCTTGTAAAGAAAAAGGGCTCATTATTGGGCGTAACGGTATGACAACAGCAGGATATAATAATGTCTTAACATTGGCACCGCCGCTCGTTATATCAAGTGAAGAAATTGCTTTCGTTGTTGGTACGTTGAAGACGGCGATGGAGCGTATTTAATTAATTGAGCGAGCTGTAATATACAGCTCGCTTTTGTTTATTACGTGAAATAGGATAGCTTTTTAAAGGAAGGGATATTAATGGAGAAATATGACCCTAGTAAACATTATCACATCGGATATTATGAAGATGGATATGATTTAGAAGTGACAGCGTATAAAAGAATAAATGAACCAATTTGGGATGCCTATATTCCACACTATGAGGTAGATGATTTTTACAAAAAAGTGGAGGAAATGAAGCTAGGTGAATATATAGATGATTATGGCATTAAGGTGTATTCATTTAGTAATGATATCGATGATGAAGAAGCACGAACTATGTTTGAAAACTGGTTAAAAATGAATGGAATTGTTTAAAGATAAAATGAAAAAGGAGATTGCTATCTTTTAAGATAGCAATCTCCTTTTATTATAGTAAACTTATTTGCTTGCTTTCATTGCTTTATCTTTTGCACCAAAAGTGTATTTTAACATTGGTGGTGTAATCATCGTTGTTAAAATAACTACGATAACGATTGCTGTAAAGTAATCTTGTGCTAATAGGCCAGAAGAAAGTCCTGTTCCTGCGATGATAAGTGCAACTTCACCACGAGAAACCATACCAGCACCGATAATTGCAGAAGACTTTGCATCAAATCCAGTCATTCGTGCACCGAATCCACAACCAATTAGTTTTGTGAATACAGCGATAACTGTTAATGCTAAGATGAACCAAATTTGATCGCCAATACCGTCAAATGTAATATTCATACCGATACTAACAAAGAATACTGGAACGAACATAGCGTAAGCAATTGGTTCTACTTTCTTTTCTACTTCATGTTTGTAGTTCGTTTGAGAAATAGCGATACCAGCTGCGAAAGCACCGATAATACCAGCAATTCCTAATAGTTCGCCGAAGTATGCGAATGAGAAACAGATGATAAGCGCAGCACTAACGATAGACTCAGATACGCGAAGCGGTGATAACCAACGCATGATTGCTGGAACACCTTTCCATCCGATTAAAATGATAGAAGCAAAGAATACTACTTTCTTCAAGATAATCATTGTTAAGTTAACGTCATCTGTGCCTAAGAAGCTCATTGCAAATGCTAATAAAATAACAACAAGAATGTCATCAAATACAGCGGCTCCAAGCATCGTCGTACTTTCACGTGTTTTCATTTTACCTAAATCACGAAGTGTTTGAACGGAAATACTAACACTTGTTGCACATAGAAGTAATCCTAAAAAGACAGCATTCCCTTGTTCCATACCGACAACAAGACCAGCAACGTAACCACCTACGAATGGAAGAACGATACCTCCAAGTGCAACAGCTAAAGAAGAATTACGATTTGCGTTTAATTCTTCTAAGTCTGTTTCAAGTCCCGCCATAAACATTAAAAGAATAACTCCGACATTACTTAATTGTGTTAGAAGCTCTGAATTTTCAATCCATCCGAATATAGCTGGACCGATAACGATACCAACAATTAATTTACCGAGTACAGAAGGTTGACCTAATCTAACACTAAGGTCACCAGCGAGCTTTGTACTTAATAAAATAAGTGCAATCTGAAAAAAAAATTCGAATTCCATTTGATCCTCTCCTCATCATTTTTTATTTTTATCATACGATTTCTCGGAATTTGCCTAATGATAATATGTAAAGATCCATTAAACAAAGGGTCTGATTACAAGTTCTTTTGAACTTGTAATTTGAACCTGTAATTAATATATAATAAAATTTATTAAAAATCAATGAAAAAATAGCAGATTTTCATGAGAGGATTCGTTTTAGAAACGGGGGATATAGATATATAATAGGAAGTAATAAAGTTTACATATAATGAATGGAGAAAGAAAAATGTTATTAAATCAACGTTTTACAATTGGGGAAATGGCGAAAATGCATAATGTAGCGGAATCTACATTACGTTATTATGATGAAAAAGGGATTTTTCATCCGTCAATTGTTGACCCTCAAACCAATTATCGTTATTACACAATTGATCAGTTTTCACTATTAGATACGATTAAATTTTTACGCCAATTGAACATCCCGTTAAAGGAAATAAAGAAATATATTGATGAACGAAATCCATCTTATGCGCTGAATTTACTTGAAAAACAACAAGAAATGATGCTGAAAAAACAAAGAGAAATCGAGTATGCTTTGGCAAAAATGGAACATAAAATCCATTTAATGAAGAAAGCGACGAAATCTGAAGCAAATCAAATTATTTATAAAAAGATACCGAAACGAAAAATTACAGCAATTGCAGTTGCACCAAATACAACGGATGATATGTTTGAATATTATATCCATTCGTTGCAAAAAAATATGAAGCAAATTGATAATAGTTTATTTTCAGGTGATATCGGTGTAACAGTTTCAAAAAAAGCATTAATGCAAAATGAGTTTCAAGCATATAACAGTGTGTTTATTTTATTGGATTACATGCCTTTTGAAGCGCATACTTCAGATGAAATAAAAGAAGGGATATTTGCCTGTTCTTATCACCATGGACCATATGAAGAAACAGACGCAACGTATACGGAATTATTAAAGCACATTGATAACGAAGGATATGAAGTGTGCGGAGATGCACTGGAACTTGCATTAATTGATTGGTCCGTAACAGAAAATCCGAAGGAGCAAGTAACGGAAATTCAAATACCTGTTGTTAAAAAATAGGCTTATATATTTTTCGATTCTCTATTGACCTTCAAGTAACTTGAAGGTTTAAACTGTGAACAGAGGATTGAAAAAGGAGCATTTATATGATGGAAACAACAGAAAAATTAAGAGAAAAACCAATTAAAAGTTTATTTATTACGTATTTAATACCAGCTGTTCTTGGGATGGTATTAATGTCGGTTAATATTGTGATTGATGCAGTCATGATTAGTAGAGGAGTTGGAGCGAACGGTTTAGCCGGAGTAAACGTAGCTATTCCAGTATTTTCAATTTTCTTCTCTATTTCATTATGGATTGGAATGGGCGGAGCAACGCTATATTCCATTGCACTAGGTGAAAATAAACTGGAAAGAGCAAGGTCTATCTTTACTCAATCTATGACAGTAGCAGTTGTTATCGTTGGCGTTTTAGCGGCTATTTGCTTATGGAGAATAGAAGATTTAGCATATTTATTTGGTGCGAATGAAGTGATTTTACCATACGCATTAGACTATTTACAGGTGTTATTAACATTTGGAATGATATACGTTTTAGAAAATATTTTAAGTACATTTATACGAAATGACGGAAATCCTAATTTAGCAATGGCAGGTCTTGTTGTAACGGCTGTATTAAATATAGTGTTCGACTATATTTTTATTTTCATCTTTGGATGGGGTGTAACTGGTGCTGCTTCAGCTACTATTCTTTCGGCGGCAATTGGTTTCCTTGTATTATTAACTCACTTCTTTAGAAAAAGTAGTATTTTAAAATGGACGAAATTCCACTTTGAATGGGATACGGTTAAACAAATTATGGTGATCGGTTTCCCAAGCTTTACAGCAGAAAGTACAGTTGCAATCGTAACGATCGGTTTTAACATTGCATTCGTTCAATATGCAGGAGAAATAGGAGTCGCTTCCTATGCGATGGTGAATAGTATTCATGCAATGACATTACTATTATTCTTCGGTGTTGGTGCAGCATTACAACCAATCGCTAGTTTCCATTACGGTGCAAACTTATCAGAAAGATTGCGTGAAGGATTACAGTTTGCTGTGAAAATTGCGCTTGTACTCGGAGGCATTGCGATTGTTGTCGGTTTATTCTTCGGGAAATATATTATAGGTTTATTTAATGTTCAATCGCCAGAACTATTGGAGTTAACGTTAACAGGTATTAGTTTATTCTTTATTCAATATGTATTTTTAGGCTATAACATTGTGTATGGAGAGTATTTCCAATCAGTGCGACAAACGAAAAAATCAGTACTTATAATAATGAGCCGAGGTTTACTATTTGTTATCCCATTGTTATGGATTATGCCAAAAGTATTTGGTATAAACGGAATTTGGCTCGTTATGCCAGTAGCGGAAGTATTGACAGCAATTATCGTATTTACGATGAATCGTATGAAACATCCTGTTCCGTTAAACATGGCGAGAGAGAAAAAAGCAATATAGTGAAGAAAATCCCCTTGAACAAGTAAGGGGATTTTTTTTCATTCTTTTAAACTAATCGCAAAAGATCCATCTGTCTCCTGCACAGAAGCGAAAGCCACATTTTTAATATTTGTAACGCCTTTCTCCATTAACTCTGCATGTAACCACTTTTCATTTTTATGGATTAATTTTAAGTTATCGTATTGAATTTGTGAATCAACGATAAGAGCAATTGGTAAGCCTGCATACTTAACATTTATATTCAAATCTTTTGGAGTCAGAGGCACAAGTTCTCTTTTTGGTAAAATACTAATAGCTCCATTCGCTTCTAATATCGCATACTCAATTTCATGAACACTTGGATATCCTGCGACGCGAAGGTTAGAAAGCAATTCAGGGATCGGATATCTACTTTTTTGTAAGTTCTCAAAAATAATATCACCATGTTTAATTAAAATAATGGGGTGTCCGAGAATAAAACGATTTAGTTTGTTGAGTAGGCTTAATTTTGTAAGAAGCAAATGCAAACATGTAATAACGACCATACCGAGAAATGCTTGTAAAGCACCAGCGACTGGTATGGCTTGAAAAGCTAAATAAGATAAAAAGATAATAGCCCCAAAATCATGAGGAGTTAGTTGTGCTAATGCAGATTTACCAAGTAGCTTAAGTGATAGTAAAAATAAGATAAAAAAGAATGATACGTTACATAAAAAGAGAAGCAATAGGGACACTCCTTCGTGCGAAGTTGTACTTACTATTCCCGAAATTAATAGAAATATTACCTTTTGGAGGATAAATTAGGCTTAATTGGAATTTGTCTGTATACAAACGAATAAATGGATATTATGATGAAGGAAGTAAAGGGAATAGGGGTATATGGATATGAGAAAGAAGAAAACAATCAAGTATATTTTAGTTGTTATAATGATTTGCACCGTATATGCGGGGTTTTTACAATATAACATTTATAAGCATGGGCATATGAATGCAATTGATGATGCGGATTATATAATTGTACTAGGATCGAAAGTAAATGGAACACAACCTTCTTATTCATTGCAATATCGTATTGATAAAGCAGCTGAGTATTTAAAATCACATGATAAAACAATTGCTATTGTATCTGGAGGCCAAGGAAAAGGTGAAGATATTACAGAAGCATTAGCGATGAAACAAGGATTAATGAAACAAAATATTGCAGAAGACCGCATTATAATGGAAGATAAGTCGACGAGCACAGATGAAAATATTAAATTCTCAAAACCGTTAATTCCGGCCAATATGAAAAAAGGTATGATTGTAACAAACGATTTCCATATGTTTAGAGCGAAAAAAATAGCTGCAAAACAAGGTTTGCAATTAGAAGGGCTTCCGGCCAAAACACCGAAGCCAATTATCATTCCATCGAATGTACGAGAATATTTAGCGATTACGCAATATTGGTTTATGAATCGAATATAGTTAAAGTAATCCCGCCCAAAATTTGAGGCGGGATTTATTTCGAGGGAAATCTTACAAAAATGTCATGTTCATGAAAGGTAAAGCGATAGTTTGTGGAAAGGTTTCCTGACATAATGAAGGTAACAAAAAACTTTAGAGGTGATTCGGTTGAAAGGAAATAATATTTTATCTTCGCTATGTTACTTTAGTATCTTTTTTGCACCATTTTTACTACCAATTATCGTGTACTTCGTTGCGGAAGATGAAGTGAAATATCATGCGAAAAAAGCATTTTGGTCACATGTTTTTCCATATGCAATTTTATTTGGAGGGTTAGCAGTGTCGGGCGTATACGGTTTAAGCTTCAATCAATCTGATGGTGCTGGAATTGGAATGATGATCACATATGCAGTGTTCATTCTTGTAGGGATTTATTACTTCATTTGGAATATCGTAAAAGGTATTAAAGTGTTGAAAGCAGCTTAACAAGCATTGCATAACAGCACATAAATTCGTCGTTATTTGCCAAAACGTCGATATAATTTCATATACCGTATTAATAAACATTAAAAAAGAGCAATTCGAAAAGAATTGCTGTTTTTGTGCTTATAAGTTGTTCATAATGAAAAAGATATGGTAATTTTTCATTATGAACAGAAAAAAGGAGTGATTTTCATGAATGAGATGATACATAAAATGGAGAAACACGTTTCAGTTCGTAAATATAAAGAAGAACCAATTTCAAAAGAGATAGTAGAAAGAATGGTGCAAGCTGCACAACATGCGGCTTCCTCACATTTTGTACAGGCGTATTCTCTTATATATGTAACAGATCAAGAACTCAAGGGTAAACTAGCTGAGTTATCCGGGAATCGTCACGTGAAAGACTGCGCAGCATTCTTTGTTTGTTGTGCAGACTTAAAGCGACTTGAAATGGCATGTGAAAAACATGGAACAGAGATTAAACATGAGGGAGTAGAGGACTTTATTGTAGCAACAGTAGATGCCTCATTATTTGCACAAAACTTAGCACTTGCAGCTGAATCTTTAGGATACGGTATTTGTTATATTGGCGGAATTCGTAATAACCCGAAAGAAGTGAGTGAATTGCTTCATTTACCGGATAAAGTATATCCGGTATTCGGAATGACGGTCGGCGTACCAGATGAAGAGCATGGAGTAAAGCCACGATTACCGGTAGCAGCCATTCTTCATGAAAATGGATACGATGAAAAGAAATATGATGAATTATTAAACGAATATGATGAAACGATGAGTGCGTATTACAAAGAAAGATCGTCAAATCAAAAAAACGTAACATGGACGGAATCAATGAGCTCATTTATGTCCAAAGAGAAAAGAATGCATATGAAAGAGTTTTTAAATGAAAAAGGATTAAATAAGAAATAAGTAAAAAGGCAAACCTGGAATGCGGGTTTGTCTTTTTTGGAGGAGAAATGTATTTTTTTTGCTATCATATACATAGAAATAAAAATTAATAAATTTTTACAAAAGTGATAGAAAATGAGAATGAAATGCCAATAGTAAGTAAAAGCAGCTGCTAAAGGGGAACTGAGGAAGGAAGATGTTTATGATTTTTGATTCTGAAGAGGATTTAATTATAGCTATGAAAAAACGTGATCAAGATGCTTTGAAAGAAGTCATTGATCAATATGGAAAATTAATTTTATACATTATTCATAAATCATTAAGTACCCCTATTGAAAAACAATATATAGATGATTGTTATAATGATGTATTTACTGTCATTTGGTTTCATATCGAACAATTTGATATAGAAAAGGGAAACTTAAAATCTTGGATGATTGGTATTACTAAATTAAAGGCCTTGGAATATAAAAAGAAAGTATATAAAGAGAATAAAATCGATAAAGACGTAGAAATAGATACAAGTATCCATGATAGGTATGAAATAGAACAAGAAGAAGAGATTATGGAACTCGTACAAGATTTAAATACAAAGGATCGGTATATCTTTTTAAAGAGGTATATTGATGGGTATTCCATTGACGATATTGCGAAAGAATTAAAAGTAACGGCTGACTATATATACAATCGAATTTCTCGTGGAAAGAAAAAACTTCAAAAACTGTGGAAAGGGAGTGTGTAATATGGATAAAAGATTATTATCGATGTTAAATGAGCTCCAATATTCAGAAGAAGAAATTACACGTTTAGAGAAAGAAGCGAATGATTCTATAAATATAGATAAGTATTATGCGAGAAATGGTGAACTGCTAAAAAAATTAACTTTACAAATGTTAGAAGAGTCAATTCGAAGTGAATTACAAGCTGATGAAGAAATTAAGAAGGCACTGTTAGTAGACGAAGGGTATATGGCAAATAATAAAGTAATACCAAATATATATTACGTAGGAGCTACTTTCTATTATTATATCGTTTTAACAAATAAAAGAGTAATCATGAAAGGATTAGATTGCTATTTTAAAAAAACAAATGAACATAGGATGCCAATAGAGGATATACAATCCATTTCGCAACATAAAAAAATGAAAAATGTCTTTGAGATTAAATATAATAACACTCATATACAATTTGGAAGTATTAAGTATGCACGTGAAGTTGCAATGATAGTTATGGAGTTAAAAAAACGCGGAGTAAAAGTAGAAAAGTATACAGATTTTGAAAAAGGGTTTTTCTTATTTTTTAATATATTCGTGATAGTAAGTGCAGGTCTTTGCTTTATAAAATATTTAATGTAAAAAGCGGCATAATAGCCGCTTTTTATCGTTTTGTTTAGTATTCGATTTGAAATATTTGTCTTATGAAAGAACGATTATTGCTAATTGTAAACTGCCAATAAAGTTATTTAAGTTTTGATATAGAATGCCCCATCGCACTTGAAAATACAGCAATACTTTCGTTTGAACCTATCTATTATTGTGCACTATCTAAAGCACCCTCTATAACAAGTTCAAACTTTCAATAAGGAGATAAATACCCGTGCAACTCAAAAGGATATATGTAAATATTTTAAAAATCCGTTGATTAAGCCATTTGAAAATAATTTGACCTATGAACAAACCTAAAAATACAATTGGAATTGCATAAAAACTTGATTCCCAAATTGTTTTGTTCGTTCCAGTAAAGAGTATTTGAGTTATGAGACTAATGAAATATATAAACAGATAAAAAGCTAAAGTAGTTGCTCTCAACTTCTCTTTTTTCGTATCAGTTCCTGTAAAGTAAAGTAACAGGGGTGGTCCTGGCATACCGATACTTGTCGTTAAAAGCCCTGATAATCCACCAACTATAAAATCTCTAAATGGTGTTGATTTAACCTTAAAGTTGCATATTAGCATCAATGTTAATAGTAAGAGCAGGATGCTAATTGCTAATTTAAATGTGTTGATGTTAATGGAAATGAAAATTAAAATACCAAAAGGAACACCAACTATACTTCCGAAAATTAATCTTTTCAGTAGAATAAAATCAATGTCCATTCTTATTTTCCAAATGAGTGATATGGAAATAATTAATGATAAAATGATATTTATTTGTATAGCTTCTTGTGGTAGAAATAACATGAGTAAGAAAGGTGTTGCCATAATAGAAAAGCCAAAACCTGTACTTGTTTGTAAAATAGAAGCTACTAATATAATACATATGAAAATTAAAGTGATTCCCAAAATAGCCCTCCTATTTAATCAAATTCAATAAATATTTTAAGTTTAAAATTTAAGTGCAATCCTTCACAAACTTATTTATATTTTAACATAAATAATTAGTTTCTTCTCAAATAGCGTTCACGTATAGGGCCCATTAACGAATATGGTTGCCATTTTTAAATAATTGTATTGTTACGCAGCGCTAATAAATGAGATCAAATAAAATTTAGTGAAGAATCTATTGATTATCAATAGATTCTTCACTAAGCTCACCGCGATAAAATAAGAAAAGCCATATAAAACTAACAAAAATACAGCATATAGCTAACAAGCTACCAATGACTTGCGGAGAAAGGATTTCTAAAAGCCATCCTGTAAAAAACATAGATAACTGAATAAGCGATCCGTAGATGGAATAATGAAATGAAAAAACTTTACCAATCATGTTTTCTTGCGTATACGTTTGTAGTAATGTCGTATCAAGTGGAACGATGATTCCTCCTGCTATACGCATACAGAGTAATGTAATGATACCGATAATAAGTTGATCGGATAGAATGAATCCGAGAAAGAAAATTCCTTGTAGTAAATAGGCCCAACCAAATGCTCTTTTCATTTTGTCTTCATTTTTAGATATATATAGGTTAACGAGAAGGCTACCAATCATAAGTCCAGCCCCTTGAACCGCATATAAAATACCAATGTTAGAGTGGAAAATTCTTTCGGCATAGATTGTTAAGAGTAGTTGATAAGCACCTCCAATAATTCCCCATGAAATTCCGACGAGAATTAATGATAAAATAATTTTTCTTTGTAATATGTATGTATAACCATCTTTTATATCAGTAAAAAATGCTTTTTTCGTGCTAAAAGTGTCACGAGAAGGGATCTTTATTTTATAAATAATATAGGCTGAAATAAAGTATGATAGGCTATTAATAAAAAAGGCAATCTCGATACTTAAAGATTGTGCAATGAGCCCACCTAAAGAGGCTCCCATAATAGACATAAAACCATTGATTGTACTAGAAAGAGAGTTAGCGGTTACTAAATGCTTTTGATGTACGATATTTTTTAGGGTTGATTGCTTAGCAGGCTCGAATAAGCAAGAGAGTACCGCTAAACATATATTAGAAACGAAAATAATTTCAATCTTGTAGAATGCTAATAAATAAGTGAGGACGATAATTCCTCGTAAAATATCGGTAAAAATCATAATTTTCTTTTTTGAAAAACGGTCTACAATTCCGCCTATGAATGGGCTCAGAAGAAGTTGAGGCAACCCTTTGCTCATAAAGGTGAGTGCTAACATAAATGAAGATTCTGTTATGCTATAGACGAGTGTTAATAAAGCGACAGTATGAAACCAATCCCCAAGTACACTTAATGTTTGACCAAAAAATAGTCTTTTGAAGTTTGTATTTGTTTTAAGAAGCCTGTAATAAGAAATTGACATGAGAAATTAAACCTTATCTATAAGTGATGCCTGTACATGTTTTTTCCATTCACTTAAATACATTTTCTCTGCTTTAGGTAGTCCAACAGGTAATTGTGCAATGAATTCTAAACTATTTCCATCAGGATCGTTAAAATATACGGAGGCGTGTGCTAATTCTGGAAAAACGATTGGCTCAATTGGCTCCATTCCAAAGTCTTTTCGTGCTGGAATTCCTTTCTGTTTGAGCCAGTGTATTGCGTTTTCTAAATCGTGTAAGCTTACTTGGAAAGCGATATGTCGTAAGGATGGATGATAATTGACTTTGTATTCTTTTCCTTCCCAAAGACCAATCCAACTTTCATTTTCTACAATCCAAAAGAAGGCGATATCGTTGTCACTTTTATATAATTTTAACCCCAGTGATTCATAAAAAGGTATCGAAATTTCTAAATTACAGACAGGTAAATGTGCTTCATAAAGACCTTTAATCATTATAATCCTCCTTAGTAAAAATGTTTCTTATTCCATAGTAAACGATTTCTTGTTAGTTGAAATCACAAAAAAGATGGACATAAATTCATACGAAAGTATGAAAAAACAGCTCAAATATGAGCTGTTTTCGTATAGTTTTTAGTCAACATATTTCATTCATTTAGAGTTTAGCGAAAAGGATACGTATTATATTTAAAACCCTCCGCCGCCACCCCAACAGCTACATCCGATAATGATTAGAAGGATGAATAGCACGATGAGTAAAGCAAATCCACCGCCGAAACCAGCGCAACTACCACCAAAGCTCATGTTTTTTCCTCCTTTTTAGGAAATTAATCTATATAACTAATGGATTACTTTATAAGATATGTTTTTATTTAGAAAAGGAGCAAGTCTTACTTCTAATTAGACAAGAGCCTGTGATCGGATTTAAATGTGATATTTACTTTGTTTCATAGCGCTTTTTTAAAAATGGTAAAACAATATGGAAGTGTATACTAGGTGAATGTATTGTAAATGAAAGGGGTATGTAACTTACAATTACATTAAAATTTCTTTTCATAAATATAAAATTTGTAAAAAAAACCATTTTTTTATTTTTTTATGAGTGGAAATGTACTATAATTTTACAAGTAATATTATGGGAAAAGGGAGTTTTAGTATAGAGATGGAGATGGGACAATTACACAATAAAATAGAACACAAAAAGAAAGAGTTAATTCAACTTGTTGCTAGGCATGGATTAGATCATAATAAAGTTTTGTTATTTAGTCGAGATTTAGATATACTAATTAATAAGTTTATGAATATAAAAGACAAAGTATATAAGTGATTAATCTTTATTTTTTTATATTAGGATTATTTATTTGTAAAGGGGAAAACAGTTATGGAACACTTACAAGAAGAGTTGTATAAACAAATAAAAGAAGAAAAAGGTGCAGTTACTATATTTTTAAAGAGCGGAGTAAGAATAGTAGGGGAAGTAGTTGGAGTAGATAGATTTACAGTATTAATATTAGTAGATGGAAAACAACAACTTATTTATAAGCAGGCAATATCAACAATTATGAAATAAGACACTCATTTTGAGTGTCTTATTTCATAATTAAATGGTTACTGTTTGCATGCTTCAACGTCAATGCCGGCAGCGAGTAATTTTTTTTCTCCGTCTTGTTCAATGATTTTTTGTAATTTAGATAAGAAAGAGTCAAAATCTGTATGTTTACCAACTTGGAAAGTCATTTTATGCTCAATTGGTAGCCAAGTATCAATATCAGCTTCGTTATGCTGAATTTTCACTTCAAGTTTATCAAGTGCGTTAGCAACTTTTGCTTCATACGTTTCTTTCGCTTCGAACTCCATCCATAAATCGTATAATTCCACGCCGAGAGGACCTTTTAATGTACGTTTAATATTTAAAATGGCCTCTAGCTCATTTTTCTGTTTTTGTAATTGTAATTCACGGCTATTCATCGTGTCGAAGGCGGGGATGTCACCAGCTTCTGCTTCGACAAGGTCATGAATAATAACCATTTTAAGTAATTTTTCTATATTTACTTTTTGATCCAAATAAGGCTCAACTAAGATAGCCATTAGGGACATACGCCACGTATGTTCAGCAACACTTTCTTGACGTCCGTTAGAAAGCCAACTATGTCGCATTTCATATTTTAGTTTTTCTGCTAATGCAATGACTTGTAAAATGTTATGTTCCATCGTGATCCTCCTCATATTTCCATACTATAATTTTAATATAGAAATGAAATGTGTCAATTTAATGAGTATATTGCGATAAATAGATGATACGCGTATAATGATTGTTATATGTGAAAACGCATTATTAAAATAAAAAAATGTTTTACGAAAACGAAAAAGGAAGGGCAGGAATATGGGAGACGAAAATCAAGGATTAGCTAGACCGCAAAGGAAAAAAAGGAAGTTTGATATTTCTAGCCCCTTTGGCATTGTAGTAGGTTTCGTTATTTTAATTGCAGCGATCATGCTTGGCGGTGGTGGAATAAAAGCTTTTAAAAATTTCTTAGATGTTTCATCTATTTTGATCGTTATAGGGGGAACAACAGCGACAATTATTGTGGCATATAGATTTGGAGAAATAAAAAAATATACGAAAAGTATTTTTACTGTTTTACATAGAAGAGAGGAAAATCTAGAACAGTTAACGGATTTGTTCGTTGATTTTTCAAAGAAGTCTAAAAAACATGGTTTACTCTCGTTAGAAGTTGATGGAGAGCAAGTAGACAATCCTTTTATTCAAAAGGGGATTCGTTTAATGTTAAGTGGATATGATGAAGCAGAATTAAAAGAAGTATTAATGAGAGATGTTGAAACAGAAGTATATGAGTTAAGAAAAGGAGCAACATTATTAGATAAGATTGGTGATTTCGCTCCAGCGTGGGGTATGATAGGAACTTTAATTGGTCTTATTATTATGCTTCAAAACTTGCAAGATACATCGCAAATTGGTACAGGAATGGCAGTTGCTATGTTGACGACATTGTATGGATCTGTTATTGCAAACATGATTGCAATACCGTTATCTGAAAAAGTGTATCGTGGCATTGAAGATTTGTATACAGAGAAGAAGTTTGTAATAGAAGCAATCACAGAGCTTTACCGAGGACAAATTCCTTCTAAGTTAAAGTTAAAACTTGATACATACGTATATGAAACGAAGATAAAAAAAGAAAAACGAGCAGCCTAATATTTCAAGGAGTGGTATGGTGATGATAAAACGACCGCAAAAAGGATCGCCTCGTTGGATGACGACTTTTACTGATTTAACGATGTTGTTATTGACTTTTTTTGTACTATTAGTTGCTACATCAAAACAAGATACAGTAAAATTATCGAAGATGCTTGAAAAGTTTAGTGATGCAGAACAAGTGGATGCGAAAGTAATGGAAGGTACAATACCAGATATTTCACATGAAAAAAATGATGAAAAAGCGGTTTCAAAAAAACGAATGGATGAATTGTATAAAAAGTTAAAAGCATATGTAGATAATAATGGTGTTAGTCAAGTGAATGTATATCGAGAAGATACAGGTGTTAGCATCGTTATAGTAGATAACTTAATATTCGATACAGGTGATGCGAATGTTAAGCCGGAAGCAAAAGAAGTAATTAGTCAATTAGTAGGGTTCTTTCAATCGGTACCAAACCCAATTGTTGTAGAAGGACATACAGATAGTAGACCGATTCATAATGAAAAATTTCCTTCCAACTGGGAATTATCTTCAGCACGAGCAGCTAATATGATTCACCACTTAATTGAAGTGTATAATGTAGATGATAAACGATTAGCAGCGGTAGGATATGCGGACACAAAACCAGTAGCATCAAATGATTCACCGCAAAATTGGGAGAAAAATCGGCGCGTTGTAATATATATTAAAGAATAATATATTTCTATTTTATTAATAAAATAATAAAAATACAGAAATTCTTTTAAAAAAATATTAAATTTTCTCGTTTTATTTTGTATAATGAGTGAGAATGATAAGGTGAAATATTAAGATATATTTATACATAAAAGGAGAGAACCGAAAAGAATGGCACATAAAATTTTAGTTGTAGACGATGCGATGTTTATGCGAACAATGATTAAAAACTTATTAAAAAGTAATTCTGAATTTGAAGTTATCGGTGAAGCAGAGAATGGGGTAGAAGCGATTCAAAAGTATAAAGAACTTCAACCTGATATTGTAACACTAGATATTACTATGCCAGAAATGGACGGACTTGAAGCATTAAAAGAAATTATGAAAATTGATTCGAGTGCAAAGGTTGTTATTTGTTCTGCAATGGGACAACAAGGTATGGTATTAGATGCAATTAAAGGCGGGGCAAAAGACTTTATTGTAAAGCCATTCCAAGCCGATCGTGTTATCGAAGCTTTAACAAAAGTAGCAAATAGCTAATATAGAAGGGGTGCCACAAAGAATCAAATCAATGATAGCGGATAGACGTGTGGCCCCCTTTTTTCTCGTTATAAAACACTAAATTGTTATACATGAATGAAATGTTTGTTAGACAGGTAGGGGATTAAAATGCAAACAGATCTATTAAATATATTTTTTGAAGAAGCAGAAGAACATTTACAGTCGCTAAATGAAAATGTGCTAAATTTAGAACAGAATCCTGCCGATATGGGTGTTGTAGGGGAAATATTCCGCTCAGCTCATACATTTAAAGGTATGTCTGCGAGTATGGAATTTGCGGAAATGGCAGATTTAACTCATAAGATGGAAAATGTTTTAGACGAAATCCGTCATGGAAATATGATGGTGAATGCTAATATTATTGATGTTATTTTTGAGTGCATTGATAATTTAGAAAAGATGGTTACAGATGTGCAGCAGGGCGGAATGGGTAATATTGATGTTGTATCTACAAAGCATAAATTAGAAGCATTATTAAATGGGAATGTAGAAGTTTCTATGGAACAAGTAGAGCAAAGTAGTATAAACAATGATGATACAGTTTCACATGAAGTATATATAACCGTCGAACAACAAGCCATTTTAAAAGCAGTACGTGCCATTATGTGTATTGAAGCATTACAAAATGTAGGGGATATACAAAAAACGGTTCCAAGCATTGAAGAAATCGAAGCGGATGCTTTTGGATTTGAGTTTACAGTATATATGGATACTGATCGTAGTGTTGAAGAATTGAAACAGGTGGTGCTTCACGTTTCTGAAATTGAGAAAGTAGAAGTGAAGCAAGGAAATATAGCTGAAGAAGGAATCGTACAATCTATTGCAGCAACGCAGCTGGATCCATCTCTAGAGGCACGAACTCCAACAGCTAGTACTACACCGGCTAAAAGTAATACAAAAACGAAAAATGCTAAAGTAGAGAATCGTTCTATTCGTGTTCAGTTAGAAAAAATCGAAAGATTAATGAATATGTTTGAAGAAAGTGTAATTGAGCGTGGACGAATTGATGAATTAGCAGAAACGATTCAAAATAAAGAGTTAATCGAGCATTTAAATAGATTAGGTGATATTTCAAAAGATATCCAAAATGTATTGTTAAATATGCGTATGGTACCGATTGAAACGGTCTTCAATCGTTTTCCGCGTATGGTACGTATGTTAGCGAAAGATTTAGGTAAAAAAATCGATTTACAAATTAAAGGTGAAGATACTGAAGTTGATAAAATTGTTATTGACGAAATTGGTGATCCACTCGTTCATTTAATTCGTAATGCAATTGATCATGGTATTGAAACTGTCGAAAACCGACGTGATGCCGGGAAAAATGAGACCGGTACTATTAAATTAGAGGCGTTTCATAGTGGAAATCATGTCGTAATTCAAATTACTGATGATGGAAATGGTATTCATAAAGGAAAAGTATTAGAGAAAGCGATAAAAAATGGTGTTGTAACGGAATCAGAGGCAAATAAATTAACGGATCGTGAAGTGTTTGATCTTATCTTCCAACCGGGATTTAGTACAGCGGAAGTTGTATCTGACCTTTCTGGACGTGGGGTTGGATTAGATGTTGTTAAACATACGATTCATAGTTTAGGTGGGCATTTAATTATTGATTCTGAAGAAGGAAAAGGAAGTACATTCAGAATTGAACTTCCTTTAACATTGTCTATTATTCAATCAATGCTTGTTCAAACAAATGATAAGCGTTATGCCTTGCCTCTTGGCAATATTGCTGAAGCCATTCGAATTAAGAAAGAAGACATACAATCGTTACAAGGGAAAGACGTTTTAAACTATCGCAATCAAATTATTGAAGTGAAACATTTAAGTACTGTATTTGGTGAAAAAACAGTAGATGAGGCGTTCGCATCATATGATAGTCAAATGGTTCCTGTGTTAATTGTTCGTAATACACATCGTAGCTATGGACTTATCGTAAACACAATTATTGGTCAAAGAGAAATAGTTTTAAAGTCATTAGGTGATTTCTTTGCAGAGAGCTCTAACTATTTCTCTGGTGCGACAATTCTCGGTGATGGACGAGTGGTCCTCATTTTAAACCCAGAAGGTTTATAATAGGAATGAAGGAAGCTCCCCACTTGTATACAATTGGGGAGCTTTTTGGGTAGAACTAATAATATAAGTATATGAAAACCGTCGTTTACACATATTGTGGAAATAAATACATGTTCACAATTCGGATGATAAGTTTGGTAAAATATAACGAGTGTAATAGAGAGTTTAAATCATTTGATAGAAAAACAAAAATGAGGAGGCAGGAAAAATGCCTGAGCAACACACAAAAGGGGATACTGGCACAATTGTGCTAGAAAAAGAAAATGAACATTTAACGCCTCAAGAATGCGATATTCTTGGTGAGATCGCTAATATATCATTTGGTTCAGCTTCGACTGTATTATCAACAATTTTAAATAGGCAAGTAAGTATTACTGCTCCTCAAGTAGAACTGGTAGATTTATATGATACAAGTGATGTTGAAATTCCACATGTTGTATTAAATATCCATTTCACAAAAGGATTAGATATGGAAAATCTTCTTGTCTTAAAGCAAGATGTTGCTTTATCTATTGCTGATTTAATGATGATGGGAACAGGTGAAGTTGAAGAGGGAAAAGAGCTTGGTGAATTAGAGCTAAGTGCAGTACAAGAAGCTATGAATCAAATGATGGGATTCGCAGCAACAGCTATGTCAGAATTCTTCCAAGATACGGTAGACATGTCTCCGCCAACAATTAAAGTTGTGCAACTTACAGAAGAGATGGAGAAGATTTCTGGTATTAATGGGAATAATATGGTTGTTAAAGTATCGTTTGAATTAAAAATAGATAATCTTGTAAATTCTCAGCTTGTACAGGTTGTTTCAGTTGAACATGCGAAGCGAATGATAAATAAATTGTTACAATTATCTGGTGGTGTGGAAGAAGAAATAGATGAGCAGGCGGAAGTGCAGGAAACTGAGATTGTAGAAGAGCATGTAGAAAAAGAGCAATTAACACAAGAAGAGAAAGATGTGCTTGGTGAAATTGCGAATATTTCAATCGGTTCGGCTTCAACAGTACTATCGACGCTTTTAAATCAGCCTGTCACTATTAGTACACCAAATGTAGAGGCGATTAATGTTCGTCATTATGAAGGAGTACCGGTTCCGTTTGTTATTTTAAATGTCGATTTTGTTGAAGGACTAAAAAATGAGAATGTATTCGTATTTACGAAAGATGTTGCTTTAACAATGGTAGATTTAATGATGATGGGAACGGGTGAAATTGATCCGGAGAAAGAACTAAGTGAATTAGAGTTAAGTGGCATTAAAGAAATTATGAACCAAATGATGGGGCATGCTGCAACAGCGATGTCAGAAATGTTTAAAGAAAAAATGGATATGACACCACCAGACGTTAAATTTGTTTCTTTAAAAGAAGAAATGGAATATTTGGGAGAGTCGATGGCAGTTGACGAACTCGTTCAAATTACTTTTAATCTTGAAATTGGTGATCTCCTTCAATCAAAGATGTATCAAATACTACCGATATTAGAAGCGAAAGAAATGGTTAGAAGACTTCTATATCCGATGGTGGAAGAGCAAGAAGAAATAGTTGAGGAAGTTGTTGAGGAGGAAGAAATTCCTGCACCAGTCGTACAGCCAATTGAATATAAAGAAGTCAAGCAAGTTGAGCCAGTATATATGGATGCATCTATTCTACAAAATGTAGAAATGAATGTTAAATTTGTATTTGGAAGTACAGTGAGAACAATTCAAGATATTTTAAGTCTACAAGAAAATGAAGCGGTCGTACTTGATGAAGATATTGATGAACCGATTCAAATTTATGTGAACGATGTATTAGTGGCGTATGGAGAACTTGTAAATGTAGATGGATTTTTCGGAGTAAAAGTGACGAAATCGCTATAAGGCGTCAAAATAGGAGTTTGAACAAATAAATGAAAAACGTAAAGTTTTTTCTAGTTAGTTGGCTATTCTTACATATATGCATATTTTTACCATCACAAGGGCAGGCAGAAGAAAATAGTGTACAAGATCAAAATATAAGCGAAATGAATGACCAAGAGGGAAAAAATAAAGAGATTCAGGAACAGCCGGAACAAGTGGAAATGCCCTCGGTTGAAGATGAAAAAAAAGCAGTAGAAAATGAGCAAGTGAAAGAACAAAAAGAAGAAAGAACGATAGAAACAGACCGAGGGGTTATTACAGTTAATAAGCAGGAGCTAAAGGTTGGCGAAGAAGTGTGGATTGCTGTAGAACCAAATGAAAAAAACATTCAAAGTGTAAAAGGTATATTACAATTACAAAAAAATGGTGAGCAGTACAGACAAGAGAGAATAATATCTTTTGAGTATGAAGAAAAAACGAAGCGATGGATCGCTAATTATAAGGCCGGAATATATGATTTACAAGGTGATTGGAACCTTAGGCTCGTTGAAAGCTATAAAGAAGATGAGAAGGAAGAAGTAATAGAGAACGAATTAAATGTCCCGCTCATTCGTATAAACAATGAAGCACCAACTATAGATAAAGAATTGCCAAAGTTAGAGAAGGTTACTATTGATGAGGTAAAAGGGAACTTAATTGAACGGAAAAAGGGAGAATCCGTTCATATACGAGTACAAACGGTAGATATAGAATCGGTTGTTAAAGAAGTGCGCGTTATATTAAAAGGAAAAGAAGACGGTAACGATATTACTTTTTTATTAGACTATAATAAACACGACATGGATTGGCACAAAATATTTGAAATAACAGAAGCTTTACCTGTTGGGCCGCATCAACTTATTGTGGAAGTAACAGATGGGGCAGGTAACAAACTTGTGACAGAGAGTGAATATATCGTTTCTATTATCGAACAAAAAGTGAAAGATGATGAGAAGATAGAAGAGCAAGAGAATCAAAAGGAAGTAGAAGATAAGAAAGAAATTGAGAAGCAGGAAGATCCGAAAATAGAGATTTCTCTTCCAGAAGAAAAACTTCCAGTTGTTCAAATTCCAAAGCAAGAAGAGAAAGTGAACTCTTATATAAAAGAGCCGTTGAAAGAAAAAGAGGAAATCAACTACGTTATAAAAGAGTCGTTAACAGACAACAAGGAAGTAAATAATGTGAAAGTTCATAAGGAGAAAAAAAGCGAAAATGACAATCAAGTCGTTTCTAAAAAGAAAGAGAAAATAGAAGAACAACAAGAAAAGAAAGAGGAAAAAAGTGAGCAGGGAGTACAAGCTTCTAATGTGTTTGCTGTTATGTCAGGATTATTTGTACTGTTTTTAGTTTTAAAGAGTAATAAAGAATGGGGCTAATAATTTGATAGTAGTGGAGGCGCTTAAATGGAAATTAAACGTACGACAATTGAAAATAAGACGCTACAACCATTAAAACAGCCTGCAGCTATTTCAGAACATGAAATTCAGAAAGAACGAAAGCGGAGTAACCTTGTGTTTACTGGGCAGCCCAAAATCATTTCGAAAAACAATGAAATAGGGATGTTGCTTGCAAGTTTAGGTGATGGAAAGATTGTAAAAGAAATGCTTTCTAAGGAAATGGATACGGTGTTGCAGTTGTTTTCAAAGTTACATATGTTGTCCGAGGAAGGAAAGGAATCGGAAAAAATATATGAACAAATTGTTAGAAGTTTACAAGGGATTATTAAGCAAGCGTATATAAAAGATATTCCGTTACTCGATGGGACGTATGATTTCGCTGAAGTACAGCTTTCATTCGGGCGAAAAGTACATATTCCTTTACTTGACGTAAGTGCTCTCATTTCTAGAGTGGAAAGTGATTCTTCAGAAGGAAATATAAATTTAATGATAACGGTTATTACAGCTTACATGACGAAATTGTCTAATGAAACAATCTTAATTAGCGGTACAGATCGTATTTCTAAAGAACGTGATGTGAGCGTGTGGAGAGCACTTGCAGAAATGAATATGACGCAATTATCTCATGCGTTGAAACATACGATTCAAGAGCATAAATGGTCTGTTACGGCTCTATTTCTCTTCATGTGGGTTATAGGTATCATATTGATTCGTATTATATAATAAAAAAAGGTCGTCATTTTAATTATGACGACCTTCTTTTATACTTTTTCGTAAAAGAAGGTATCAAAGCGCTGAAGATTGTAGCGTTCAGGTGTTAAAATTTGTTCAGTGCTACCAACGAATAGTACGCCGCCCTTTCGTAATGAACGACTAAACTTTTCATAGAGCTTTACTCTTGCTTCTTCTGTAAAGTAAATCATTACATTACGACAAATGATTAAATCGTAGTTCGTATCAAATGACTGCATTAATAAATCGTGTTGTTTGAATGTGACTTGTTGTTTAATGTTTTGGTGCAATATATATGTATCATCTTCTTTTGTGAAATGACGCTGTTTCAAATCATTAGGTAATTCTTTTAAAGAGCGTTCTGTATATTGACCGCGTTTTGCAGTTTCTAAAACGTGAAAATCAAGATCCGTTGCTTGAATATCATAACGAAACGGAGCTAGATGCTTCGATAATATTAAAGAAAGTGTATATGGTTCTTCACCGGCAGCGCAAGCAGCACTCCAAATTTTTAATTTACCGTTATTTTGTTCAAGTAGCTTTGGTAGAGCTTTCGTCTCTAACGTTTGCCAGCGCTCTTTATTTCTGAAAAACTCTGATACGTTAATTGTAATATAGTCAATAAAACTTAAAAATAACGTTTGATCGGTGCGTAAATTATTTAAAAAATTTGTGTAATTTTCAAAACCTTTTCTCGAAATGAAAGCGTCGATTCTTCGGCGCATTCTATCTTGCTTATAGGAAGCGATATCCATATTAAAGTGCTGTTTAAAACTCGTAATAAAATGATTATAATCTTGTTCAGTTTTCATATTTACAATAGGCACAATAACGATATTGTGCCTCCCCCTTTACATCATACGAATTTTTTGTTCAAAGCTTTTTTTCATCTGCTTTTCATGTAAGCCTGGTAAATCATAAATAACAGCATCAATTCCTGCTTCTTTTGCAACGTCAACGGGAATGACAGACGTATGTTTATCTCCGTTATAAAAACAGAGAACTAAATCGGTATCTTCGACAATTTGCTTTACAAAAAACATATAATCTGATCGATAAATGGAGTCGGAAGGATGATCAAAAGCAATATACTCGGCTCCGTGTTTTTTTAAGTAATCAACGACTTCTTGAAATTCGTCTGTTAATACTTGTAACGGTTGTAGTGTGTAAAGACATAAATTTTGAGCAAGTCTTTCGTTTTCAATGAAGAAACGAAGAACCTCATTTTCAATAGATTTATAACATAATATGTAAATTTTATGTTTGTGAGCATAGTCAATTAAAAATTTTTTTATTTCTTCCTGATCTAATGCTGTTAATTGATTTGAACCACAAAGAAAAATATTCATAGATTTGTGCCACCTCATGCTAAATTGTAACATATCTTCTATAAAAAATAACTGCAAAATATCATTGTACAGAGTATAATTATAAATAACTAGATTTTACGATTAAGTTTAGAAAGAAATAAAAAAATAAATAGGTGATATATATGCTGCGTTCTATCTCACATAATCCAATTTTATCGCATATACCGCCTGCTACTCAAATGCCGAAAGAAGCAAATGTCAGGACAGGACTTGCTTTTTCGGATAATTTGCATGCAGATCCGAAAAACGATAAATTGTTAGAACAAATGGAAGCACTTGTTGATAACATTGGAGAAATTAAAGAGAAAATCGAATTAGAGTTAACGCTCGATAATGTAATGGAATACAAAAATACTGTAAAATCATTTTTGAATTTTTATGTTGATAACGTATTGCAGTATAAAGATGTTATGTCTCGTCATCCGCGTTACGGATATTCGCAGAAAATGACGATCGTAAAACAAGCTGAAATGGGATTAACTGAGTTAGAAGATGTTATGAATTTAATTAATACGAAAACAGGGCATTTAGAAATGTTAAATCAAATTGGAGAAATTCATGGTTTGATTGTAAATTTAGTCTTGTAAAGGAAAGGAAGCTATATGTACATACAATTATATGAAAAGCTCGTTATTATTCAAAAGGCATATGAAAATGTTCAAACGCTTGGGGAACAAATATATGAGAATTTAAAAAATAAAAATGTAAATGCAGTTCAAAAGTTGCAAGTAGAGCAATTGCAGTACATAGAAGGTGTTAAAGGATTATCGCGATCTTTTGAGGAAATGGTTGTTCAGCTTTGTAAGGAAAAGAAAATCGAACCTTTGCGTATGCGTTCGCTATTTTTGTATTTTTCTCAGGAAGAAATTGAAAAAATGGAAGAATTACAAAAAAACTTAAGTGAATTAGAAGGAAATGTAAAAATGATTCTTTTGAAAAATCAATATTACTTAAACGTACTATTAAAAACTACAGAAAGTATTGTGGATTCCGTTTCTGAATACAATTTGGAGAAAAACAATAATTCGCAAATCTTTATGAATGAACTATTGTAAAGGAGAAGTGAAGCATTATGAGATTATCTGATTATAATACGCCGTTATCTGGTATGCTAGCGGCCCAAATGGGATTACAAACGACAAAACAAAACTTATCTAACATTCATACGCCGGGTTATGTTCGTCAAATGGTAAATTACGGATCTGTTGGAGCAAGTAACGGTCATACACCTGAACAGAGAATCGGTTATGGTGTACAAACATTAGGAGTTGACCGTATTACAGATGAAGTGAAAACGAAGCAATTTAATGATCAGTTGTCACAGTTCTCTTACTACGCATATATGAATTCTACTTTATCACGAGTAGAGTCTATGGTAGGAACGACAGGGAAAAATTCATTGTCTAGTTTAATGGATGGATTCTTCAATGCTTTTCGTGAAGTTGCAAAAAATCCAGAACAACCAAACTACTACGATACATTAGTTTCTGAAACTGGGAAGTTCACAAGTCAGATAAATCGTCTTGCGAAAAACTTAGATACAGCAGAAGCACAGACGACAGAAGATATTGAAGCACATGTGAATGAATTTAATCGTCTTGGTGCTAGTTTAGCAGAGGCGAATAAAAAAATTGGACAAGCGGGGACACAAGTACCTAATCAACTATTAGACGAACGTGATCGCATCGTTACAGAGATGTCTAAGTATGCCAATATCGAAGTATCTTATGAATCTATGAATCCTAATATCGCGAGTGTTAGAATGAATGGTGTTTTAACAGTAAATGGACAAGATACATATCCACTTCAATTAAATAAAGAAAAAGAACCAATGTCTGTTGCGATTTATGGATCGGATATTCCTTTAAATGGTGGAGCAATTCAATCAGCGATAGATACGAAAGCGAAGATTGCTAGTTATAAGAAAAACCTTGAAGAATTAATGAGTTCTGTAAAAGGTCAAGTGAATACAGTGATGGGAAAAGATTTCTTCGTTGGAGATCATGCGAAAGATATTCAGTTAAACCCTGAATTCGCAAAAGATGTTTCGAAAATGAAAATCTCCGCTGAAACAGCAAATAAACTAGCAGGAATTACGGATGGAGATTATAAAGAAGGTCTTTCTTATAAACAAGCATTAGACCAATTTATAGTTGGTGTAGCTTCTGATAAAAGTGCAGTGAATGCTTATCAAAATATTCATAAAGATTTATTAGAAGGTATTCAACAAGAAAAAATGAGTATTGAAGGCGTAAATATGGAAGAAGAAATGGTTAATTTAATGGCTTTCCAAAAATATTTTGTCGCAAACTCTAAAGCTATTACGACGATGAATGAAGTGTTTGATAGTTTGTTTTCGATTATTAGATAACATGTAGAAGGATCGAAAAAGCTTTTTTTGTGATGGAAGAGAGGATCCGGCGCAGGGTAGAAGCGGACAGAGCCTTTTAGTGGACCAACCCATGTTAGACCAGAGATATGAGATGGTTGAATGGGGAGTTAAGGGGGAGAATAGCCATGTTTAGCAAGCGTCCTCCCCCATGTAAATTAAATGAAAACGAAAAAGTTTTTTTATGAGGGAAGAGGATAGCTGTATATAGGTGAGGTTTCTTCTTCGCGCCAATTCAAATATAGATAAAGGAGAAGGTAAAGATGAGAGTATCTACATTTCAAAATGCAAACTGGGCAAAGAATCAGATGATGGATTTGAATGTGCAGCAGCAATATCATCGAAATCAAGTAACTTCTGGGAAAAAAAATCTTTTTATGAGCGAAGACCCACTTGCGGCAAGTAAATCATTTGCGATTCAGCATTCGTTAGCAAATATTGAACAAATGCAAAAAGATTTAGCGGATTCGAAAAATGTATTAACACAAACTGAAAATACTTTACAAGGTGTTTTTAAATCTTTAACAAGAGCGGATCAATTAACAGTGCAAGCGTTAAATGGAACGAATAGCGAAAAAGAATTGAAGGCAATCGGTGCAGAGATTGATCAAATTTTAAAACAAGTTGTATATTTAGCGAATACGAAAGAGCAAGGCCGTTATATTTTCGGTGGGGATAGTGCTGAACAAGCTCCATTTACAGAAGATGGTACGTATCAAGGTGGAAAAAATGATGTGAACTGGCAACTAAATGACGGTTATCAATTAAAAGCATTTCGTAACGGAGAAGAATTATTATCCCCAGTTATAAAAACGTTAAAACAGATGAGTGAAGCACTGAATAACGGTGATCAAAAATCTTTGCAACCGTTATTAGGAGAAAATAAGAAAAACTTAGATAGCGTTATTAACCGTACAACTGAAGTTGGTTCAACTATGAACACGATGGAGACGTTTAAAACGATTTTAAGCGAGCAAAATTTAGCGCTTCAAGAAAATCGTAAAGAAATTGAAGATGTTGATTTAGCGGTAGCAATTTCTGACCTAGCGTATATTAATGCAACTTATGAAGCAACGCTTAAAGCAGTTAGTACGATGAGTAAAACGAGCATTTTAGATTACATGTAAACAATAAGGAGTGAGAAATATGGCAGGGACGTTAACAGGTATTGGTGGTAGACAACAGATTTGGAACCTCGGAAATAATATGATCGATACTTCTAACTTTGTAGAATTAGAAATGCAAGCGTTAGATATGAGAAAAACACCATATACTAATGAAAAGAACCAACTTTCACAAGATAAACTATTATATACAAGCTTAAAATCAGAATTTAGTTCTTTCACACAAACTTTTAAAAACTTGGCGGCTTTTAAAGGGAATGAGAAAAAAGTTACAACATCACAAGACGGTTATATTAATGTAAAAGCTGATGGTGGAGCGATTGCAGGAACTTTTAATATGACGATTACACAGCTTGCACAGCGTCATCAAATAGCTTCTAATCCTATTACTGATATAAATGCAAAACTTCCTAAAGATGAAACATTAAAACTAGGCGATAAAGTTCTAAAAGTAACAACTGATATGACATATAAAGATTTAATAAATAAAATTAATGATGGAGATTATGGCGTATCGGCTTATACACTTGGAGATAAAATTTTTATGTCCTCGAAAAAAGAAGGAACAGATGGGGAAATTGATTTTTCAGGGAACACATCTACACTGTTTCAAGATATTGGTTTAGCTAAGGCGGATGGGACAGCAGTCAATACAATTAATGAAGCGCAAAATGCCAAATATAGTATTAATGGTATTGGAGCTGAAAGTTTTACAAATACAATTGAGGCTCTTCCGGGCGTGAAAATTGAATTGTTAAAGGTGACTGAGCCGAAAGTAGAAGGAACACCAGATGCGGGTACAACAACAGATCCAAAAGCAAAAGGTGTAGATCTGAAGTTTACAGTGAGTGACTCAAACGTAACAGATGCATCGAATGTTATTAAAAAGATGGTAGCGGATTATAATAAAGCTGTTTCTACAATAGATATTTTTGCTGGAAAAGGTGGAGCTTTCCAAGGTCAAGCCATTATGCAAAGTGTACGTCAAGCGATGAATAATGTCGTAACATTTTCTCAAGATGGTAATTATTTGTTTTCATTTGGAATTCAATTAAAGCAAGACGGGACGATGGAAGTTAATGATGAACAATTAACAAAAGCGTTAAAAGACAAGCCGGATGCAGCGAAACAATTTTTCTTTGGTTCTAACGGTTTAGGGAAGATGATGGAAGATCCACTTGATAAACTATTTGGTGATAAAGGTGTAGTCGGAGAGCGAGTAAAAAATATCGATTCACGTGTAAGTGATCTAGATAAAAAGATTAAAGATATTGAAACACAAAATCTGCAAAAACAAGATGAGATTGTGAAGAAGTATCAAAAGCTAGAAAGTACATTAGCTGCGCTAGATAGCCAACTAAAAACAATTAAAGCAATGACAAAACAAAAAAGTGATGATTAATGAAAGTTGAGGAAGTGATCGTATGCAAGCATGGCAACGTTATATGCAAAATGATATTATGACGAGTAATCCAATTAAAAACACAATTTTTATTTATGAAAGATGTATCGTTGAGTTTCGTAATTTAGAAGAACTTTTAAATAGTTTTAAATTACAAGAAGGAGACGCGCTTCTTGAAAAATTAGAACGTATCTTTGAAGAGTTAAAGCTTCAATTAAACCCTGAGATTACGAAAGATTTATACGATAGTCTATTTGGTTTATACGATTGGATTAGCATTCAAATTCAGACGATGAAAGTAACTCGTGAAGCGAACGATATGGATGCGATTGTGCAAGTGTTACAAGATTTAATAGACGGTTACCGCGGAGTACTTGAAAATGAACAATGATATTTATCGAGCGTTTGTCGGCTGTTTTAATGAAATCGGAGAATTGCAAGTATCAGATGGGGAATTTGCTGAGAAGAGTGCAATGTTAAATCGCTGGATGATGACATTGGATGAAGAGACGCGCGCAGATGTTGCAGCGGAAGTGAGTCCATTAATAATTAAGGCAGCACAGCATATTCGAGATAAGCAAAAGATTTTGGAAGAAATGATTATGACAAATGATGGACGAATGAAAGCGAATTCGTTTTACGGTAAATTTTAATAGGAAAGTATGGAAATGGATACCCCTTTTAAAAGGGGATCCATTCCATTGTTTGAATAAGGCGTTCCGCTGATTGAGGTTTCACTTTATGACTGTAATAAAAAGAATGGTAATAATCCAAACAATGAAAAATAAGATGTCTTTATTTTATAGAGAGAAGTGTATGGAAGCTCTTTTTTATTGTTTATATATCAAAATGTTACATGGATTACTACGCGTATACAGTTTTTTATATTCTTTTTTATATTTTTGTATTTTTCTAAAGACAACAATGGAAAAATGGAATAAAATATGTAAGGGTACATAATAGATAATATTTTAATAAATAAATACATATAGGAAAATGAATAATAAAGTGAAACTTCCATCAGTGGATGATCATGCGCTAAACGAGCATGATGGAAAAGGAAGGGTGTGGAATATGCCAGATTTAGTTAGTGATGTAAGTCATTATATGAACTATTTAGTAACGAAGCGAAATACCGTTTCTAGTAATATTGCAAATGCGAATACACCTGGCTATAAAGCACAAGATGTAACATTTGCTGAGAAAATGAATATGAGCAGTGCATTATACAAAAAAAATGCTGCGGATTTAAAGAGTAATCCAGATTTATATCAAACGAATGTAATGCACTTACCGACAGCAAATACGAAAAATACATACGCAAAGATTCAAACGAAATCAATGCAAACGAATAAAGATGGAAACAGTGTTGATGTAACGACAGAAATGCTAGATTTAATGAAAACAAACCAATTATACGGTGTTTCAATTAATGCAATTAATACGCAATACGCTATTAACCAAGCAGCACGTGGACGTTAATAGTAAAAGGAGAGACAAAGATGTTTCAGGCAATTAATGCAAGTGGTTCAGGGCTAACTACAGCGAGGAAATGGATGGAAGTTACTTCTAACAATATCGTAAATGCAAATACGACGGGAGCACCGGGTGTAGAGCCGTATCACCGTCGAAGTGTGGTGTTAGAATCAAACAATAATTTTGCAAGTATGCTAGATGGAGCTCCTACTAACGGAGTGAAAATAAAAAGTATTGAAACGGATCGAAATGAAAATCTTGTGTATGATCCGACGCATCCGCATGCAAATGAAGAAGGATATGTACGTTATCCGAACATTGATGTGACAGCTGAGATGACGAATGTAATGGTTGCTCAAAAAATGTATGAAGCAAATACAAGTGTATTAAATGCGAACAAAAAAATGCTCGATAAAGATTTAGAAATCGGCCGAGGATAAGAGGGAAGAGGGGAAATATGAAAATTCAACCAATGTTAAATACACAGCCATTTGGAGCGATTCAGCCGATTGGCACACAGAAAACTTCAGAAACATCTGTAGTTGAAGGCAAAAAGTTTATTGATTTATTGGAAGATATGAATCAAACGCAAAATAATGCCCAAACAGCAGTATATGATTTACTGACAAAAGGGGTAGGAGAAACGCATGACGTTTTAATTCAGCAGAAGAAAGCTGAATCACAAATGAAAACAGCTGCTCTCGTACGCGATAATCTTATTGAAAATTATAAGTCACTAATTAATATGCAAATTTAGGAAAATGGACGGGTGTATTTAAATGGAAAAGATAAAAAATGTTTTCCAATCGTTGAAAACGTGGCATAAGTTAGTGATTGGTGCTGCGCTTTTAGCGATTGCAACAGGAGCACTTTTATACTTCACCTTGCCAGATAAATATGTTGTTGTATATCAAAATTTAAATGATACAGATAAGCAAGAGATTACAGCAGAATTATCGAAGCTAGGTGTTGATTACCAATTAGCAGCCGATGGTTCGATTCGAGTGCAAAAGAATGATGCTCCATGGGTTCGAAAAGAAATGAATGGAATGGGCTTACCGTTTAATTCAAAAAGCGGTGAGGAAATTTTATTAGAAAGCTCGCTCGGTTCAAGTGAACAAGATAAGAAAATGAAACAGATTGTCGGTACGAAAAAGCAATTGGAGCAAGATATTGTACGAAATTTTGCGACGATTGAAACGGCAAATGTGCAAATTACATTACCTGAAAAAGAAACAATTTTTGATGAAGAAAAAGCAAAAGGAACAGCGGCGATTACTGTTGGTGTGAAGCGTGGACAATTATTAACAGCTGATCAAGTTGCTGGTATACAGCAAATGATTAGTGCGGCAGTTCCTGGCGTGAAAGCAGAAGAAGTAAGTGTTATTGATAGTAAAAAAGGTATCATCTCAAAAGGAGCAGATGAAGCGCATTCTAACAGCTCCTCTTCTTATGAAAAGGAAGTAGAGATGCAGCATCAAATTGAAGGTAAATTAAAGCAAGATATTGACGCAACGTTAATGACGATGTTTAAATCAAATGAATATAAAGTGAATACGAAAGTGTCTGTAAACTACGATGAAGTTACACGTCAGTCAGAAAAATATGGCGATAAAGGTGTACTTCGCAGTAAACAAGAGCAAGAGGAAAGCTCTACTGCGCAAGAAGGAGCAGATACGAAGCAAGGTGCGGGTATTACAGCGAACGGTGAAGTGCCGAACTACGGTACGAACAATAATCAAAACGGTAAAGTTGTCTACGATAATAAAAATGGTAACAAAATTGAAAACTATGAAATAGATAAAACAGTTGAAACGATTAAGAAACATCCAGAATTAACAAAAACAAATGTTGTTGTATGGGTAGATAACGATACGTTAGTAAAACGAAAAATTGATATGACAACATTTAAAGAAGCGATTGGCACAGCAGCTGGGCTTCAAGCTGATCCGAATGGAAACTTTACAAACGGTCAAGTTAACGTTGTAACTGTTCAGTTCGACCAGCCGAAAGTTGAAAAAGAGAAAGAGCCAGAAAAAAGTGGTATGAACTGGTGGTTATTCGGTGGAATTACAGCTGGCTTGCTAGCACTAATTGGCCTAGTATGGTTCTTCTTAGCAAGACGTAAGAAAAAGAGAGAAGAAGAGGAATATGAAGAATACTTAGCAGAAGAGGAAGTTGCTGCTAGTAGTGAAAGTATTTTTGAAATTCCTGAAGAAAAAATAGTACCAGAACCAGAGCCAGAGCCAGTAGAACCATCAGAGCCTACATTAGATGATCAAGTGCAGGAAGCTACGAAAGAGCATGTAGAAGGTACTGCAAAAGTAATTAAAAAATGGTTAAACGGACAGTAAGGGAGGAAAAACAATGTTAGATGAAATCTCCTCCAAAGAGAAAGCTGCCATCCTCATTCGTACATTAAACGAAGAGGTGGCAGCAAAAGTCATTGAATATATGACGGCTGAGGAAAAAGAAGTATTACTTCGTGAAATCGCGAAGTTTCGTGTATATAAACCAGAAACGTTAGAAAATGTATTAGGGGAGTTTTTGTATGAACTAAATGTAAAAGAATTGAATTTAGTAACTCCAGATAAAGAATACATTCGTCGTATATTTAAAAATATGCCAGAAGAAGATCTGGAAAAATTATTGGAAGACCTTTGGTACAACAAAGATAATCCATTTGAATTCTTAAATTCACTTACAGATTTAGAGCCACTGCTTACAGTGCTTAATGATGAATCGCCACAAACTATAGCGATTATTGCTTCTTATATTAAGCCGCAACTTGCTTCTCAATTAATTGAGAGATTACCAGATCATAAACGTGTAGAGACGGTAATGGGTATTGCAAAGCTTGAACAAGTAGATGGTGAATTAATTAATCAAATTGGTGAGTTATTAAAAGCAAAATTAAATAATATGGCATTTAGTGCTATTAATAAAACAGATGGATTGAAAACAATAGTGAACATTTTAAATAATGTTTCACGAGGTGTTGAAAAAACAGTCTTTCAAAAGCTGGATGAAGTCGATTATGCGTTATCTGAGAAAATTAAAGAAAATATGTTTGTCTTTGAAGACTTACTTGGTCTTGAGGATCTTGCGCTTCGCCGTGTATTAGAGGAAATTACAGATAACGGTGTTATCGCGAAAGCACTTAAAATTGCAAAAGAAGAAATTAAAGAGAAACTATTTACATGTATGTCTTCAAACCGTAGAGAGATGATTCTTGAAGAGTTAGATGGCTTAGGACCGCTTAAGATGACGGATGCTGAAAAAGCACAACAAACGATTACAGGTACGGTGAAAAAGTTAGAAAAAGAAGGAAGAATTATCGTTCAAAGAGGTGAAGATGATGTCCTTATTTAAAAACAGAATTCCGAAGAATTCTGTTTCTTTTTCTGAAGAAACGTATGAATTACAATTTCCGAAACCAGTATCAGTTCACATTGAAGAAGAGATACAAGTGGATCATGCAGAACTTCTTGCACAGCAAGATGCATTACATATTGAAATGAATCAGCTAAGGCAGCAGCAGCAAATGCTAGAACGAGAGCGTCAGCAGTTGTTGCAAGATAAAGAACAGTTTCAAATGCATATTCATGAACAAATGGAACAGATGGAAGCAGCGCGTATACAGTTTCAAAAAGAACAACAAGAAACAGCATACGAATGGACAGAGTTATTATGGAATCAATCTTTTCAGTTAGCAGAAAAAGTAGTGAATCAAGCGGTAGATTCGCGCTTATTAGACGTTTTGCCGATTTTAACAGGCATCGTGCAAACATTGCCTACTTCATTTGAAAAATTAATTATAACGGTTCATCCAGAAACATTTGAACGTATACAAGAAGAGAAAGAAAATACGAAAGAGTATTGGCTACTACAATTAGTAGAATGGAAGTATGATTTTTCTTTACAGTTTGGCGAATTTGTTCTGGAAGAAGAGAAAGAGTTTTTTGAATTTAAATTTGCACCGATATTTGCGAAGCTTCGTCATAAATGGGAAGAAGAGAAGTTGTTTGAGGAGCAAAACGTATGAACAACGAGCTAATGAATGAGCATAATAAATGGAATACATTTATTGAAACACCGTTTTATACGAAAGTTGGCAAAGTTCATAGTGTACAAGAGCAGTTTTTTGTAGCGAAAGGTCCAAAAGCGAAGATTGGCGATGTTTGTCTCGTTGGAGAACATAGTGTCTTATGTGAAGTAATTGCGATTGAAAAAGAAAATAATATGCTACTTCCATTTGGACAGACAGAAAAAGTATGTTACGGAGATGCAGTTACATTAATTGAAGAAGATGTTGTTGTACCTCGTGGTAATCATTTACTTGGGAAAGTGTTAAGTGCGAATGGTGAAGTGTTAAATGAGAACACTGAAAACATTCCACTACAAAAAATAAAATTAGATGCACCGCCGATTCATGCATTTGAGCGTGAAGAAATTACAGATGTATTTGAAACGGGAATTAAATCGATTGATTCCATGTTAACGATTGGGATTGGTCAAAAGATTGGTATTTTCGCAGGATCGGGTGTTGGTAAATCTACCTTGCTTGGAATGATTGCGAAAAACGCAAAAGCTGATATTAACGTTATTAGTTTAGTAGGAGAACGTGGCCGAGAAGTAAAAGACTTTATTCGAAAAGAATTAGGCGAAGAAGGTATGAAAAAAAGTGTCGTTGTTGTAGCAACGTCAGATGAAAGTCACCTTATGCAACTTCGTGCGGCTAAGCTTGCAACATCTATTGCTGAATATTTCCGTGACCAAGGTAATAACGTACTACTTATGATGGATTCTGTTACTCGTTTTGCTGATGCACGCCGAAGTGTTGATATTGCGGTAAAGGAATTACCGATCGGTGGTAAAACACTGTTAATGGAAAGTTATATGAAAAAGTTATTAGAACGATCAGGAAAAACGCAAAAAGGGTCAATAACAGGTATTTATACAGTGTTAGTTGATGGTGATGATTTAAATGGTCCTGTACCAGATTTAGCTCGTGGTATTTTAGATGGACATATTGTATTAAAACGTGAGCTCGCAACTCTTAGTCATTACCCTGCCATTTCGGTATTAGATTCGGTAAGTAGGATTATGGAAGAAATCGTATCGCCGAATCATTGGCAACTTGCAAATGAAATGAGAAAAATTCTATCTATTTATAAAGAGAATGAATTGTATTTTAAACTTGGAACAATTCAAGAGAATGAAGAAAATGCTTATATTTTTAAATGTAAAAATAAAGTAGAAGCTATAAATACGTTTTTAAAACAAGGTCGAACGGATAGTTTTCAGTTTGAAGATGTTGTCCAAGCGATGCACCATATTGTATAGGACCTCGCCCTTTGAGGTCTTATTTTTTTGATTTTAATATTTCACAGATTTTTTTGTAAAAAAACTATATAATAGAAAAAGGTAACGTTATAATAGGAAGGGGCTATGAAAACGGGTGGATAAGCAGCAGTACGACACGATTAAATTGCAGATTAATCAAGAGAAAGAACATATCTTGAAAGAAGTGTACGAACTAACAGCTGAAAAAAGAAAAATAGAACAAAAAAAAGAATATGATCTATATGTTGTGAAATCACGCAATAAGGTTGTACAAACGGGACAACGTATTATGGCTGGTATGCTTTCATCACATACATTTTCACCTGAAAGAATAGAAGAATGGAATCGAAAAATTAAAAAAACAGAAGGTTTTATTCAAAAAAATGAAAGCTTTTTAGAGCAAATAAAAGAAAAAGAACGTGTCATTGATGAAATGTATGAAGAAGATTGTAAGAAGCTTGCGAAAGTAAAAGAAAAGCTGGAAGAAAAAATGCTTCTTGATTTAAAAATGTGTATGAACGGATGAGGTGGATGTAGTGATACAGTTTGTATTACCGGTGCAGCAAAGTTTACCTCCGCAAAAAGAAAAAGGGCTAGAAGTACAATCGAAAAATGAAAATTCTTCATTCGATAATACAATGAGAATTGAAAATAAAAAACAGCCGAAAACGGAGAAAACGAAACGAGAAGAAGCACCAGAAGAAGAGAAGAAAGAATATATTCTCGCAAAAAAAACGGTAACGAAAGAAGAGCCGATTGTAAAGAAAGAAGAAAAGAAAGAGACAGAACAGTTATTGTTAGCTGTATCTGAGCAGATGGTTGCAATTGAGCAATTGCGTGTGCAGCCAGAATTGTTATATCAATACATACAAAAAATACAGGCGTTATATAAAGAATACGGAAATATTAAACTGAACGAATTGCCCGCAGCTGAATTACAGCAATTACAAGAGCTTTTTTCTAACATGAATATTAAAAATGCCATATGTTTAGAAGACACAATGCAAATGGCGCTAGACAAGGTGACGATGCTAGAGCAGACGTTGCAAGTATTAAAAGTCGTAGAATCAGAAACTTGTAATATTGCAAAGAAACAAGAGGAGTCTAAGGAAGTAGAACTCCCGAAAGCAGAGAGCGATGATGTGAAGGTAGAGTTACCAAAAGTCGATCAGTTAAATGACTCAAGTTCGGCCGGAGCTGAGTTATTAAATAAAGCAACTGGGACTGATCAAATAGGAAAACAAAATAGTGGAGCTGAGAAGGTTACATTACCTGACTTAGGCAAGAAAATGGAAGCACAAGTAGAGGCTCTGCAAAAGTTTGTAGTGAAACAAGAACGTGTTTTATTCCAGCTAAATCCAGAGAAACTTGGTTCATTAACTGTATTTATGAAAAAGCATGGAGATCAAATTGAAGTCCATGTAGAAATGGAAAAACACGATGCGAAAAAGCGTGTTGAAATAATTTTTGACGAATTGAAGCTAAAGTTAAAAGAAAAAGAAATTAATATTCAAATTAGTTATTCAGAAAAAGATGAAAATCGTAAAGAACAGCGAGAGCAAGAGCAAAGACAAAAACAAAAATTAGCAAATACGAAACATGAGAAACAACAGTCAAAAGAATTTGCGGGATTATTGGAGGAATAAAGCGTGCCAACAGTTGGATTAAATACAACGAGTACAAATCATATTCCGTTACAAGCAGGAGCGCAAAAAAGTAATGTACCTGTTAACGGTGTACAATCGCCAGTTCAACAAACAAATGGAGTTTCAGCAGGAGAGCAAAAGACTCCTGGTGTAATGGGGAAAGATGATTTTCTAAAATTATTTTTATCAAGTTTCCAGCACCAAGATCCATTCAATGCGATGGATATGAATCAAATGATGAATCAGACAGCGCAGTTATCTCTTATGGAACAAGTGCAAAATATGACAAAAGCAGTTGATTCTTTAAGAACGACGATGTATTCGACAGCGCTTGATGGCGGAATGAAGTTTTTAGGGAAATACGTAAGAGGGATCGACGGTGACGGTAAAAAAGTAACTGGTCAAGTAGAGACAGTTCGCCTTGCGGAAAATAATGATGTACAGCTCGTTATTGATAATAAGATTGTATCTCTTCGCTTTGTTGAGAGGGTGTCTGATAAACCGATTGGAGAAACGAATCCAGAAGATGCAAAGAAAGACGATCAAAAAGTAACTGAAGAAGTAAAAACTACAAATTCATAAGGAGTGTACATACGTTATGATTAAAGCGTTATATACAAGTATTACAGGGATGAATGCAACACAAAATGCATTAAGTGTAACTTCAAATAATATTGCCAATGCACAAACAGTTGGTTATAAAAAACAAAAAGCAATGTTTGATGATTTACTATATAACAATTCAATTGGTGCAAAAGCCGACGATAAATATGCTGGAACAAATCCAAAAAGTATCGGTAACGGTGTAAAATTGAGCGGAACGGTTACAGATTATAGCGATGGTACAATTACTTTAACGGGTGGTAAAACGCAAGCAGCAATGGAAGGTAATGGTTTCTTCGTAGTAGGTGATTCAAAAGGCGGAAATATGGAATTTACGCGTAAAGGTACGTTTGCAATATCTTCAGATTACTATATTACGAATACAGAAGGACAATATGTATTTGCTTATCCTGCAAATGCCGCGACTGGTGAAGTTGATTTATCTGGTATTCCAGGACCGTTGCAAATTCCAATGGGAACGGCAATTGGTGGTATTCGAACATCAAAAGGTGTAGTTGGAGGGAATATTCCAGCTGATGCAAAAGCAATTGCACAAGAGATACCTGTATATGATAATGCTGGTAATACATGGACAATGCGTGTAGAGTTTACACAAACGAGCGAACATAATTATTCATATAAAGTACAGATGCGTAATGATTCGAAAAAAGCAACAACATTTGAAGATGTTCCAGGTGCAGGCGGTAATATGACATTTGATGCTGTTGGAAATCCAAGTCCGAAAGAGCAATCGGCTAATATTCCATTTAATGGCGGCAATATAAAACTAGACCTAAGTCAGTTAACGAATCATCCGACAGATAAAACATTATCAGTAACAGGTGTAGATGGTAGAGCAGCAGCAACTGTTAAAGATTGCTTTATTGCTGACGGTGGATACGTGATGGTAAAATATTCTGATGGAAGTATGAAAGCTGCTGGCCAATTAGCTGTTGCGATGTTCCCGAACGAAGGCGGCCTAATGAAAACGGGTAATGGTAACTATACGGCGACGAATACAACTGGTATTTTAGCACTTGGTGCATCTGGCCAAAACGGTGCAGGAAAAATACGTGGTGGTGCACAAGAAGGTGCAAACGTAGATTTATCTGTAGAATTCGTTGATTTAATGTTATACCAACGCGGATTCCAAGGAAATGCGAAAGTAATCAAAATTTCAGATGAAGTATTAAATGAAGTTGTGAACTTAATTCGATAATAAATCGTAAAGAAAAATTGTAACGTAGTAGGAAGGGTTTTATATTCGTATGACAAGACAAGAGCGAATTTTACAATTGCCTTTTTTCGAAAATAAACGTGAGCTTGCTGAGCAAGTGTTAAAAATAGAACGAGAAGAGCATATATATTTACCAGATCAATTTGAAATCAAACAAGTGCCTCCATATTCGTTTGGTGAAAAACAAGCAATCATTGGCTGTATACACGAGTTTTATTTCGTAAGTATTGGTAGCGATAGTGTTTGGAAGTATCAACTGTTTAAAGATGAGATGAAGTGCCGTGAGTTTTTCGTTATGTTGCCGGATATTACGGATCAGCAGCTTGCTTTTTGGTTCAATAACATTGAGCTGTTGAAAGGGGCTTAAAATCTCTTAAAAGCTTTCTTTTAGGTTTTGAGAGATGTCCTAGCGATGTGTAGTAGCGGTTAGTGCCTATGAGTGGATCGCGCATTGTGAGAACAGAGATATGGAGTGGTTCTAGGTTAGTTGAAGAGGCCAAAAGCCAAGTGTTTAGATGGTGCCTCATCACTTTTGGGAGAGAGGATTTATCCGAGTCTAGAAGCATTGATTTGAAATAGATTTAGATTAATTAAGATATTGTACAATTAGACTAAGTTTATATAAAAGGAGAGGTGAGGAGGATGGCGCAGAATAAGTATCGCGTTACATTCATTTCGCCAAGTGAGGTTGAGCAACGTACTGTAATGGCGGCGAGTAGTTTACCTAATTTAATACGTCAAGTAGAGAGTATTATTGCAGATCAGAACGGTTATTTTGTAAATGATAAAAAAAATAATTGCTATTTTAAAGTGATTAAAGAAAATGTTACGTTTATTCAATATGAGTTACTATTTTCGGATAAGGAAATTCACATTGAAAAGTTAAAACATATAGCACCGGCGGTATTGAAACAATTATTTAAAAAAATAAACGATCCGGAATTATATGCACTTGCACTCCTTGATGTTGATATAGCGACGAAAGAATATGTGCTAGGAGAAATGGGTCCAGAGCTAAGAATGAGAGTGGAAACAGAGCTTTCAAAAAAATGGGAAGCGATGCCGACAGAAATTGTAGGAGCACAAGAAGTGTTACTAGAGGCACTTGCTTCGTTTATACAAGATTAAGTTTTACCGGTAGTATTTCTACTTTAAAACTGTGAGAATCATTCAACTATCTATATTTTTCATATAGGTAGTTGACTTTTCGGTTTTAATAAAGCTTAATAATTAAATATACGGAATTAATGGAAGGGGAGCGACACCTTTATGTCACAAGCACAAAGTATTTTATTAGAAAGCGGAACAAACGAATTAGAAATCGTAACGTACACTGTTGGTGAAAATTTATTTAGTATTAATGTAATGAAAGTGCGTGAAATTATTAATCCATTCCCTGTTACAACTGTGCCAGAATCTCATCATGCAGTTGAAGGTGTTGTTCAAGTACGTGGTGAAATTTTACCTGTTATTAACTTAGCAACGGCTCTTAATTTAAAATCTATAAAACCACTTGATCAAACGAAATTTATCATTTCAGAATTAAACCAAATGAAAGTTATTTTCCGTGTTGATGAAGTGCATCGTATTCAACGTATTTCATGGGAACAAATTGATGAACCAGCTTCATTATCTATGGGACTAGAAGAAACGACATCTGGAATTGTAAAGCTAGATGGGAAAATCATCTTATTATTAGATTATGAAAAAATTGTATGTGAAATTAGCGGTACTGGTTATGACAATAAATCACTTTCAGGATTAGAGCAAAAAACAGATCGAGCTGAAAAAGTTATTTATATTGCAGAAGATTCAGCGATGCTTCGTCAAATACTAGAAGAAACATTATCATCAGCTGGATATACGAAAATGAACTTCTTCAGCAATGGTGCAGAAGCATTAGCTCAAATTGAAAAATTAGCAAAAGAGCAAGGTGAAAAAATGTATGAACATATTCACCTGCTTATTACAGATATTGAAATGCCGAAAATGGATGGACACCACTTAACGAAAGTAATTAAAGATAGTGAAGTAATGAATCAATTACCAGTCATTATTTTCTCTTCATTAATTACAAATGAATTATTCCATAAAGGTGAAGCAGTAGGAGCGAATGCTCAAGTAAGTAAGCCAGATATCCAAGAATTAATCGGGCTAGTTGATAAGTTAGTACTATAAAGCTTCTTTTAGTTGGAAGAGAGGAGCCAGCCATGTGTGTAAAGACAGAAAGGTTGAGTGTTTCTGAGATATTTTTGTTTTTCTGTAGCCACCGTGGTAATAATGGTCATTCTTTCGGTTAATTCGTTAGCGTTGTGTAAAACCCTCACCTTTACTATAAAGGTGAGGGTTTTCTTACATGATGTTCAATTATTTCATCTATAAGATTTCGTGGTGACGCAAGCTTTTTCGGTGAAAATATATTAGAAATACCATATAATATAATTAAGTAGAATTTTTCTGATATAATATTTTACTTAGCTATTTTTTATTTTTTAATATTTGTTAACAATCATTTTTTATTTCGATACTTTTTATACCTTTTTGTATGTTAATTATTTGACAGATAATTTCGAAATGTTATAATATGGATATGTAAAAATTTCTATTTTCTTAAAGGGCATGGGAGTCATATGAGAATTGTGAAAGGATGAGGGGAGTGACACAGATTATGTATCACCACACAGCAATCAATGTATTAAGTCTTTTACAAAACATGTCAAATAATAAAACGAACGATATGAAATTAGAGGCGGAATTTAAAAAAATAGAGAAACAATTCCAAATCGGGTATGAAGAGCTAATCGATTTATATAATAGAATGGTATTATTTCAAATAGATATAGAAAAAAATGGCGGTATGCGAGAATATGAAAAATCAGCGATTACTTGGTTGAAGTCTGAACTAGAATTATTGTATGAAGTGTATCAATTTTGTCAACGTCATGGCTTAAACATCGCAAATATTTCAAAATATGTTAGTAAAAATGAATTGAATCTTTTTCGAAAAACGGAAAGTCAATTGCAAAATACCTATTATAAATTAAAAAAACAAGAAATCCCGTTTGAAAATATTGAAAAACAAAAGCCGGGGCGAAAACGTAAATATGCACCTGTAAAAGAGACAATTGCTGAGACAAAACAAGAAAGTAAGCAGGAAGTAATTGAAGACGTTCGAAATGGAGATGATGAAAAAAGCCTCGTAACAGTTATATCTGGCATCGTGGATAACTTTGAAACAATTAGTCAATGTAGTGACAAGAAAGAACACGAATTGCATCAGTTCATGGAGGGAATCTATAAGCTTTCCAGTATGGCAGCAGAGCGTTCAAAAGATGAAAAGAATGCACGTGGTCTTGAAGGTGAATTAAATTCATTACGAGCTGAAAATGAAAGATTAAAACGAGAGAAGGAAGAACTCGTTCATGATATTAAAGAGATGACGCATCATTTAATTCATTTCATTACGAGCTCGGATATCGATCAAATTCGTACATTGCCTTACTTCGTAAAAGAATGCAAACAAGATCTACATAAGCTAGGGTTATATAACGCTCAAGACGGAAAAATGAAAATTATGGTTGACCGTAGTGGACAAGTTATGACCGTAACACAATAAAAAAATTGGGTACAAAATAAAAGGGAGATACATAGTGTATATGTATTTCCCTTTTGTTTTGTATGGAATCATTTCGGGCAGAGGAAAAGTTATAATTAATTTTAGTAAATCAAAAATTTGTACAAAAGGAAGGAGCTAGGTCTTACTTTGTAGTATTGTGATCCGAAAAATACTGGGAATATGCGTATTGTCACTGTGAAAGGGCTTAATACATAATGATTTTAAAGATAAACCGACTCTTCCTCAATATTTAACTGATTTAATTGAGGTGAATAAGTTGTATAATCGTACAGTTGTTATTACATTTCATCAACAAACTTTTAATACGGAGAATTGAAGAGTAAAGTAGGATTCCAAAGCATAGCCAAAAAGGTGGCTGTTATAAGTTATTTGCCTACCAAGATAATTAATATTTGTTTAAAATATAAGATTACTATTTTATTATACCGAGTAATTATTCACATTATATAATAATTACTTACTACATAATTAACATGGTTATCTTACAAAAATGTAAGGTTTTTTTAATTGACACTCGTACATATGAGTAACTATACTGGTTACACGACGTTGGTGAATATATTTAATAGTTTCTATCTATAAGTGTATGTCTCAGGATTCTTTTCGGAATAATAGTTCGATTTGTATTTAATATCTTTAATATAGGGATAACGCGGATTTAATCTATTCTTTATTCTAGGTCGTATTATTTAAAGATTAACTATAAATGATATATTTACCAACTTGTAATAATTTTTTAGAGGTGCTAAATTTTGAAGAAAAAATTAATTGCTACAGGAATTCTTGCTGGAAGTCTACTATCCTACTCATCTAGTGCATTTGCAAATACTCATAAATTCCAAGATGTTCCTGCATGGGCTGACAAATCCGTTAATTATTTAGTTGATAAAAAAGTATTGAGTGGTTATCCAGATGGAACTTTTGGTTCAAGTGATACATTAGATAGGGCTTCTGCGGCAACAATTATGACAAAGGCCCTTGGTATACATATTGACTTAAATGCAAAACCATCTTTTACAGATTCACAAAACCACTGGGGAACGCCGTATATTGCCGCAGCTGAAAAAGCAGGAATAATTAAAGGTGAAGGAAATGGAATATTTAATCCTTCTGGAAAAGTTACTCGTGCTGCAATGGCAACAATGTTAGTAAATGCATATAAGCTACAAGATAGAACAAATAGTAATGGGCAAAGTAAATTTGATGATTTAAAAGGACATTGGGGTGAAAAATTTGCCAATATTTTAATTGATTTAAAGATTTCTGTTGGTACTGATAATGGTTGGCAACCAAATAAATTCATAACACGTGCAGAAGCCGCACAACTTACTGCCAAAACAGATACCCTTCAATACAGTCCGAAAAACCCTTTAGAAAGTAAAACAATCATTATTGATCCTGGACATGGTGGTGCAGATCCCGGAAAGTCCACAAAAGGATTGCCTGAAAGTAAAATCGTATTAGACACTTCCTTACGCCTACAACAATTGCTCGAAAAACATACACCATTTACAGTTTTACTAACTCGTGAATCTGATACTAGACCTGGACATGACCAAAAAAGCTCTTTACAGGAACGTGTTAAATTTGCTAAGCAAAATGAGGGGGATATCTTTATAAGCATTCATGCAAATGCTTTTAATGGTAATGCAAAAGGGACAGAAACATACTACTATAAATCTTCTGAATCCGAAAAAACAAATCCTCATGTGGAAGAAAGTCGTGTGTTAGCGGAAAAAATTCAAACACGTTTAGTAGAGGCTCTTCAAACACGTGATAGAGGCGTTAAACATGGAGATCTTCATGTTATAAGAGAAAACGACATGCCAGCTGTGTTAACGGAACTGGCTTTTATAGATAATGGTATCGATTACAGTAAACTATTTACGGCAAACGGCAGACAGATTGCAGCAGAAGCCATTTATGAAGGGGTTTTAGATTATTATGAATGGAAAGGAAATAATGTATCTGAATATAGATTGTAATAGGTAAAAGAAAGTTTAGTAATTCTAGGAATATGAAATTTATAAATTGCTAAAGTATAGTTTTGTTATTTGAAATGTGTTTTAGTTTTATAGTGTATACTAGCACCGACTTATTAAGGATTATAAATAAGTCGGTGTTTAAGTTAGCGTACTTAATGAATACTATAGAAGTTATGAAGAAAAAAGATAAATAGATAGGGGCATACACCTACATTCATTATTTTTACGTGAAATTTTAATTTAAAAATAGTTAAGTTATATGATTCAGATGGGCAGTATACAATTAGTTCAAAGAAAACATTCTTTGAACTAATTAGCTATTAAATAAACTTGTTACATAAATAGTTCGTATAACAATAATTGATAGTGTTAAGGACATAGCTGTTCATATTTTTTTGTAATTCCTGTTATGGAATTGTTAAATATTTGCAGGTGTAATGTAAGGCTGCTTTATTTTGAAAGAAATCTTGTGAAATGGTCATAATATGAATAATAATTAGAAACAAATTTTTAAAAAATGATGAAAGACTTAAGAAGGTGAATATATTGCTTAAACATTCACATTTGCAATTTATCTTATTAACAATAGCTCTAATATTCTATATAAGCTTTTGTTTTATATTTTTATTTGTTTTTCCGAATCATTATTTTGTATCAGATTTTAATATCCGACTATCATCCTTAGTTGTTGAAACTACTGTATTTATCTCATTACTTTATTCTATATTATCCGGAAAAATTAAGTTAGGAGTATTCCGGGTTTGCATTACTATTGCAATAGGGTGTTTCTTGATCGGGAATTTTATATCCGCTTTTCAAGTACTTAATGTAGAATTACCGATACAAAATTTTAATATCTCTGATGTGTTTTTGTTGTTTTTCTTATTCTTCTTTCTCTTTGCATTCTTTTATAAAATCATTATGGAATGTAACAAGTGGGAAAAAGCGTATTTAATTTGTGATTTATGTATTGTTGTTACTGCTATTTTTACATTAGAGTGGTACCTGTTTAATAAACCTTCTGCAAATATCTTATTCTTATCAATTGGAGATGTTTTTCTCTCATTTATTTTTCCGATTATAGATTTATTACTTCTTTTATTAGGAGTTAGTCTAATCTTTCGACCAGCTATTTTTAATGCGAAAAGTAAATTATTTATTTTTATTCTCGTATTAACTGGATTGGCTATTACGGACTACTTGTATTTTTACTTACAAGATGATTTGTCAGATCGTTCACTTATATTATTAAGGTGTTTGTATAGAGTTTTCCTATTATTAATTGCTATTGCTGCTTCGATCTCAAAGAATGCATCTTCTAGAAGGAATTATTTCATTATCGATCCCACATTTGGGAAGAAACTTCTTGTTATATTTCCTTATCTTGCAGTTGCGGTATTAATTGGCTTTACTTTAAAAGAGCAAACTGCCTCGGCTACACTTATTACTGGGAATTGTATTGCATTTGTATTTGTGCTGATTCGTCATACTATCGTACGAATGCAAAACAGAGATTTAACCGAAATGTTAAAAGTGTTTAATAATCAATTAGAACAAAAAGTATCTCAAAGAACAGAAGATTTAATAAACAAATCCAATGACTTGGTCAAAAATCAAGAGAGATTTAAGTCATTATATGAGTATCATCCAGATCCTATTTTAACGATTAATTCAAATGGTACTGTGTTAAATATAAACCAGGCTGGAAGTATGTTATTAGGAAAAAACAGTGATGAATTAATAGGTAAAGAGTGCTTCTCGATTTTTTTAGACGAAGATAGATCTGAATTGGAAGCAGCTCTACAGGAAGGGAAACGATGCAGTTCGGCTTCGTTACAATTACGTGTGAAAAATAATAATGAGAAGGACATTCATTTTTGGTACGTCACCATTGTTCCTATTATGATAGAAGGACAAACTTTTGGGAGTTATGTAATGGTAAAAGACATTACGAGAATGAAGAAACAACAAGATGAGATAAACTATCTAGCATTCCATGATACAGTGACGGAGATTGGAAATCGAATATTCTTCCAAAAAGAATTAGAAAAATCCATTGAGCGTGCACGAAAAACGCAGGGTGAATTTGGACTCTTGTATATAGATTTAAATCGTTTTAAAACCATTAACGATACACTGGGACATTCAATTGGTGACAGTGTTTTAAAAGAAGTTGCTAAACGTTTTAGGACATGTCTGTCACCGGCTATTCCTCTAGCGAGAATAGGGGGAGATGAGTTTGCGATCATAGTCCATAACCACACAGAGCAACAGCTATTGGATTTGTGTGAAACTCTATTTCGTATAACTGAAGAACCATTTGTAGTTAATCAACATAGTTTTTATTTATCTCTTAGTATAGGAATAGCGGTGTATCCGTTTGGAGGAATAAATACTACTACACTTTTACAACATGCTGATATTGCTATGTATAGTGCAAAGGAAAAAGGTAATAATGCTGTTTGCATGTATGACGAGACATTATCAAAAAAAATAACAAGACGATTACGATTAGAGCAGGATTTACCGAAGGCATTAGAAAATAATGAGTTGTTTTTATTATATCAACCACAAGTTGACAGTAAGACTGGTATGGTTATTGGTGCAGAGGCTTTAATTCGTTGGCAACATCCAGAACTGGGACTTATTTCTCCTTTTGAATTTATACCTATCGCGGAAGAAACGTCGCAAATTATTCTAATTGGGAAATGGACGTTACAGGAAGCGTGTCGACAACTGAAAAAGTGGCATTCTGCAGGCTATGTAAATCTAAAAATGGGGATAAATTTATCTGCTATAGAGTTTGAACAGAAAGATTTTGTTCAAGCAATCATATCTACCATAGAAGAAGTAGGGGTACCTGCTAGTTCGATTGATTTAGAATTAACAGAGAGAATAGCAATGGTAGATGAAAAAGAAACGTTAGCGAAGTTAAAAGCATTAAAATCATATGGTGTACATTTATCAATTGACGATTTTGGCACAGGGTATTCTTCATTAGCATATCTCCCTTTGTATCCAATTGATACCTTAAAAATTCCAAGAGAATTTGTTAATAGGATCGGAAATTCTACTGATGGAAATGAAATTATTCATACCATTATTTCACTAGCGCATACTTTAAACATGAAAGTGATCGCAGAAGGGGTAGAAACGAAGGAACAATTAACAGTGTTACAACGTAATGCATGTTATCTAATTCAGGGCTATTACTACAGTAAACCTGTAAGTGAAGATGAATTCATCAAGTTTTTAAGCACAATGTCGCGTCGCCTTTTCTAAGAAAACCACAATCTAGATTTGTTTTTTGTTGAAATTATAACAAATAGAGGACAGCAAAGTAACTGTCAAAATGTTTTAGCATTTAATTTGGCTTAATAGGAAATTCTAATGAGCAAAGACCTTATCTGATTTTAGTTTTAGAAAGGAGAGAAGCGGATGGATTCAATATGGCTAGAGTATGCTTGGGCATTATTAATTTTAATCGGATTAGAAGGATTGTTATCGGCTGACAATGCCCTTGTACTAGCAGTTATAGCCAAGCATTTACCCGAAGAAGAGAAAAAAAGAGCTATAAATTACGGAATTATTATGGCCTTTGTTTTTCGATTTGCAGCCCTGTTTGCGATTTCATTTATTGCAAATGTTTGGCAAATACAGGCGATAGGAGCAGCTTATCTTCTTTACTTAGGATTAAAGCATGTCATTCAGGCGCAATTCGGAAAAAATAATCAAAATATTCACAAGGAAGATGAAAAGGAAGCAGCAGGAAAAAGTTACTGGTTCACAGTAGGAAAGATTGCATTAGCGGACCTTGCCTTTGCGATTGATTCAATATTAGCCGCAGTTGCTCTTGCTCTGGGGCTTCCAGATTCTCCGCTTGATGATTTCGGAGGTATGGATGGAGGACAGTTCATTGTTGTACTTCTTGGAGGGATAGCTGGACTTATTTTAATTAAATTTGCGGCAACTTGGTTTGTACAATTACTGGAGAAACGTCCAGCACTAGAAACAACAGCATATGCAATTGTTGCCTGGGTCGGCGTCAAACTTGCTGTAATTACACTTGCCCATGAGGATATAGGTATTTTAGATCATGATTTTCCACACAGTACAACTTGGACTTTAATCTTCTACGGAGTATTAGTTGCCATCGCACTCATTGGTTGGTTTGCACCGGGAAGTAAGTCATCTCAGAATAATCCTAAAATGTAATACAAAGGTCAGAGCATTATGTGCTTTGTCCTTTGTAATGATAATTATATTGTGTATTTTTCGATTTAACGCTATAATTACAGTGTTAAAGATGGAATCGTGATATGACCTGTTATGAATCTATCATTTTATTTATGAATAAATGGATTGGTATTTTAGCAAGATGTGCTAATAAACTACTCCACCATGATGATAACGTGCCAAAAATGTGGTGCGTATATTTTCGTGGTGGAGTTTTTTTATTCTCAAAAAGGGGGAGTAACCATGAACGACAGCATGGTTCATATTACAATTAACGGCAAAGAGTATATTGCTGAGCCTGGTTCAACTATACTGGGCATTATTAATGAGAACGGAATTGAACATCCACAAATTTGTTACGTGCCGGAAGTGGATCCTATTCAAACGTGTGATACTTGTATTGTAGAAGTGAACGGAAAGCTTGTGCGATCCTGTTCTACTGTAGTGACGAGCGGTATGAATATTGAGTTGTCCTCTACTAGTGCGAAGGCAGCACAACATGAGGCGATGGACCGTTTACTAGAAAATCATTTACTGTACTGTACGGTTTGTGACAACAATAACGGGAATTGTAAACTGCATAATACGGCAGAATTAATGGAAATTGAGCATCAAAAATATCCTTATGAGCCAAAAGTTGATGCAAGCGAAGTTGATATGTCTCATCCATTTTATCGCTATGATCCGAATCAATGTATCGCGTGCGGTCAATGTGTAGAGGTGTGTCAAAACTTACAAGTTAATGAAACGTTATCTATTGATTGGGAGGCAGAGCGCCCGCGTGTTATTTGGGATGAAGGAGTAGATATTAACGATTCTTCATGTGTAAGCTGCGGTCAATGTGTAACGATTTGTCCTTGTAATGCTTTAATGGAGAAATCGATGCTTGGTGAAGCTGGATTTATGACTGGGCTGAAGCCGGATATTCTTGAACCTATGGTCGATCTTATTAAAGAGGTTGAACCTGGATATAGCGGTATTTTCGCTGTGTCAGAAGTAGAAGCTGCGATGCGCGACACTCGTACGAAGAAGACGAAAACAGTATGTACGTTTTGTGGTGTAGGTTGTTCATTTGAAGTATGGACGAAAGGGCGCAAAATTTTAAAGGTGCAACCAACTTCTGAGGCACCAGTTAATGCAATTTCTACTTGTGTAAAAGGAAAATTCGGTTGGGATTTCGTTAATTCTGAAAAACGACTTACGAAACCTTTAATTCGTAAAAATGGAGTGTTCGTTGAATCGACTTGGGAAGAAGCGCTTCATGTAGTGGCGAATAAATTGGGCTCTATTAAAGAAGAGTACGGTAAAGGCTCTATCGGCTTTATTTCTTCTTCTAAAATTACGAATGAAGATAATTATGTTATTCAAAAATTAGCGCGTCAAGTGTTCGAAACGAATAATGTTGATAACTGCTCACGTTATTGTCAATCACCAGCGACAGATGGATTGTTCCGCACTATTGGAATGGGCGGGGATGCAGGAACGATTAAAGATATTGCGCAATCAGGTCTTGTTATTATCGTCGGTTGTAATCCAACAGAAGGTCATCCTGTGCTAGCAACTCGTGTGAAACGTGCGCATAAACTTCACGGTCAAAAACTAATTGTTGCAGATCTTCGTAAAACTGAAATGGCAGAGCGTTCGGATATCTTTATTAGTCCAAAGCAAGGAACGGACCAAGTATGGTTAATGGCTGTTACGAAATATATGATTGATCAAGGTTGGCACGATCAGCAGTTCATCGATGAGAATGTAAACTTCTTTGATGATTTCAAAGATAGTCTCGCGGAATATACGCTTGAATATGCAGAAGAGATTACAGGTATTTCAAAAGAAACGCTCGTTAAAATGGCAGAAATGATTCGTGATGCAGACGGTACGTGTATTCTTTGGGGAATGGGCGTAACGCAAAATACAGGTGGTTCAGATACTTCCGCTGCGATTTCAAACTTACTTCTTGCAACAGGAAACTATCGCCGTCCAGGTGCTGGTGCATATCCGCTTCGAGGTCATAATAACGTACAAGGTGCTTGTGATATGGGAACACTTCCAGGTTGGCTTCCAGGATATCAGCACGTTACTGACGATGTAGAACGTGCGAAATTTGAAATAGCTTACGGAGTAAAAATTGATAACAAACCAGGTCTTAATAACATTGAAATGCTTCACGCAATTGATGAAGGAAAAATGAAAGCTATGTACCTTGTTGGAGAAGATATGGCTCTTGTAGACTCTAACGCAAATCACGTACATGAAGTGTTATCAAGCCTTGAATTTTTTGTCGTTCAAGATGTGTTCCTTTCTAAAACAGCTCAATACGCTGATGTAGTATTACCAGCAGCGCCATCTCTTGAAAAAGAAGGTACTTTTACAAATACAGAGCGTCGTGTACAAAGATTATATCAAGTGCTTCCAACGCTAGGAGATGCGAAACCAGACTGGTGGATTGTGCAGGCAATTGCTAATAAATTAGGTGCAGACTGGAGCTATAATCACCCAAGTGAAATCTTTGCGGAAATGGCAAGCTTATCACCACTATTTGCACACGCAAACTATGAAGTGCTTGAAAGGTGGAACAGTTTCCACTGGGGAAGTTTTGATGGAACGAATACACCGCTTCTTTTCCAAGATGGATTTAACTTCCCAGACAAAAAGGCTCGTTTTGCGATAGCTGATTGGGTACGTCCTGCTGCATTCCCAGCAGAATACGATCTTCACATTAATAACGGCCGTATGCTTGAACATTTCCATGAAGGGAACATGACAAATAAATCAACTGGTATTCAATCGAAAGTACCAGGTGTTTTCGTCGAAGTTTCTCCAGAACTTGCAAGGGAACGCGGAGTGAAAACTGGTTCGTTAGTACGCCTTGTTTCTCCATTCGGGGCACTTAAATTACGTGCACTTGTAACGGATCGTGTAAAAGCGAATGAACTGTATTTACCGATGAACTCGACGGATAAAGAATCGGCAATTAATTTCTTAACAGGTCCTGCCGTTGACTTGCGTACAAACACGCCGGCATATAAGCAAACGAAAGTACGTATGGAAGTGTTAGAAGTTGATGGCGAAAATCCGATGCCAAAAACGAACCCACGTAATAAAAAGCGTCATCCTCAAAACGGAATTGAGGTAAATCGTAAGTGGGCTCGTCCAGGATACGTACATTTAACGGATAACTAAGGGGGAGAAAAGAATATGGCAGCACCTATTCAAGCGGTCCAGAAGCAGGAGCTAACTGAGGAAGACATAAAACAACAAAAACTCGAAGACTTAAAAGAACTGCTAGCTAATAATGAAGATGCTTTAAATCAAATGTTTAATATAGTAGGTGAATTAAATGACATTGGGGTGCTGGAAGCAGCAAATTCTATGCTGAAAGCGAAAGAACCAATCGCAAAAATCGTTCTAGGCCAAGTCACTCGTGAACCAGTTACAAATTTAATTAATAATATGATGGGCGCTGCAGGAGCTTTAACAGAACTTGATCCGGAACTTACGAAAAAGCTTATAGGTAGCGTATTGACAGGTATGGATGAAGGAAACCAGCATTTGCAAAGCAATAAAAAAGTAGGAATATTAGACCTTATGAAAGTACTGAAGGATCCAGATATTAATCGTGCTATCGGATTTGGTCTTCATTTCTTAAAAGGTATGGGTAAAGGGTTAAAAGAAGAATAGATAAGCAACAATAATAGTATTTCATATGTTGTTTGCGTACTTGAGGTAATTGTAAAAGATGATCCATTTCGTCTCATTATTAAATAGTTTAGACGAAATGATCATTTTGTTAAAATAGTTGTGATGGAATAACTAGGAAGGAATGAGAGTATGTCAAAAATGGTACATGAATTTAATGATATGATCCGAAAGCTTCGAAAAGAGTTGTTCGGGAAAGGGCCGGAAAGAATTCATACTGTATTTACCGAGAACATGGCGATTGCAACACTTTATGGGAATTTAACACCTACTGAGAAATTTATTTCGGGAACTACGGATGGGGCGGAAATGGTTCATATGGCTCGAACGAAAATGATTCAAGAAGTGTATGTGGCTAATCCTCATGAACATTTAGAAGAACTTGTTGGTGCGAAGTTAGTTCATCTGTTTTCTGATATGAAAGTAGATGAAGATATTGCAGTTTCCGTGTTTGTTTTTGATAAAAATATAACGTGAGAGAAGGATGCTCATCGTGAAATCGATTCAGGTGGAACGGAAAATTTTTAAATATGAGCAAGGGGAATTTAAACATATAGAGGACAGCATTGTAACAGAGTTTCCTGTTACGGTTAAAATTAACGGCCAGGAATTTGTTACAATGGTTAGTACTCCAGAGTATATTGAAGATATGGTAATTGGCTTTTTAGCCTCTGAAGGCATTATCCGAAAGTATGAAGATATTGATGAAATATGGATGCAAGAAAAAGAAGGCTATGTACATGTAAAAACGACGAAAATCAATCCTTATTATCGTGACATACAAAACAAACGTTATATTACTTCGTGCTGTGGAATGAGTAGGCAAGGGTTTGTTTTTGCGAACGATGCGCTGACTGCGAAAGAAATGAATGATATTCGCGTACAGATCTCTGCCGAGGATTGTTTTCGGTTAATGAATGATATGCAGCAATCTGCGTCTACGTTTCAACATACAGGCGGCGTTCATAATGCAGCTTTATGTAATGTGAGTGGAATTGTTTTAAGCCGCATGGATATAGGAAGACATAACGCTTTAGACAAAATTTACGGCTATTGTTTAAAAAATAACATTTCGATTGGTGATAAAATTATTGTTTTTAGTGGACGTATCTCTTCTGAAATTCTATTAAAAGTTGCGAAAATTGGCTGTGAAGTAATATTGTCAAAATCAGCTCCAACTGAGTTAGCGTTAGAACTAGCGGAGCAGTTAGGGATTACTACAATAGGCTTCATTCGTAATAAATCTTTAAATGTATATACGCATCCAGAGCGGATTATAAATATAAAATAAGTAGAAACGAGGCAATAATCATGAAATCTGTTACATTAGACAAATTAGATCGTCCTTTAAAGGATTTACGTATTTCTGTTACTGATCGCTGTAATTTTCGCTGTCGATATTGTATGCCAGAAGAAATATTTGGTCGTGATTATTCTTTTTTGTCTAATGATAAAATTTTATCTTTTGATGAAATTGAAAGGATTACACGTATTTTCGTTTCTTTAGGTGTAAGAAAGCTACGTATTACCGGGGGAGAGCCTTTACTTCGAAAAGACTTACCTGAACTCATACAGCGGTTAAACGAAATTGAAGGAGTAGAGGATATTGGTTTAACGACAAATGGATCATTACTTAAAAAGTTTGCTCCAGATTTATATAAGGCGGGTTTATCTCGTGTGACAGTTAGTTTAGACTCGTTAAATGAAGAACGATTCTCTTATTTAAATGGGAATAGAAGTAAAGTAAAAACGGTTCTTGCGGGAATACAGGCTGCAGCGGAAGCCGGAATGAAAATTAAAATGAACATGGTTGTTCAAAAAGGGAAAAATGAACAAGACATCGTTCAGATGGCAGAGTACTTTAAAGAGAATAAGCATATCCTTCGGTTCATTGAATATATGGATGTCGGAAATTTTAACGGCTGGGAATTAGGCGAAGTAGTTTCTAAGCAAGAAATAGTAGAGATGATTCATAAAGTGATGCCGCTTGAACGTATTGAGGCGAACTATCCTGGTGAAGTTGCGACACGTTATCGCTATATCGGTAGTGATGAAGAAATAGGAATTATTTCATCTGTAACGGATTCGTTCTGTTCATCATGTACAAGAGCGCGTATTTCAGCAGAAGGAAAATTGTATACATGTTTGTTTGCGTCCAAAGGAAACAATCTTAAAGAATTACTTCGCTTTGGATATACGGATGAGGAGATTACTAATGTTATTCGTGACATTTGGAATAATCGTTCAGACCGTTATTCAGATGAACGGTTAAGCAATACGAATAAAAAAGCAATGCCGAAAATTGAAATGTCGCATATCGGTGGCTGAGAAGCTACTAAGAATGTAGATTCTCTTTGTTAACGTAAATAGTGGGAAATGTGCAAGTTTTGTACACTTTCTATGAGTATAGTAAAAATGATGATTGATATTTCTGTAAGAGATATGCAGAGAGATTAAGCAGCATTCAAAAATCCTTACGATGATAAGGGTTTTTGGTGCTGCTTTTTTTAGATGAGAAAAATGGAGGAATTGGTTATGGCATTTCATAAACCGGAACAAATTGCTGCGCTTGTGATTGAATCCGGTGTTCAAAAGGTGAGGCAACCGCTATCAGCGATGCTTATTCTTGGTTTTTTAGGAGGAGCATTCATTTCGTTAGGATTTTTACTTAATATTCGTGTTCTAGGTAATGTACCAGAGCAGTGGGGAAGTTTAGTCAATTTTATAGGAGGAGCAGTTTTTCCTATAGGACTTATGCTCGTTGTTTTAGCAGGAGGAGAATTAATTACGGGAAACATGATGTCGATGGCCATGGCACTGTATGCACGGAAAATTTCATTGAAACATGTGTTAAACAATTGGACGTGGATCACTTTAACGAACTTCGCAGGTGCGCTTTTCGTAGCGTATTGTTTCGGTCATCTTGGCGGGTTAACTGAAGGTGCCTATTTAAATAAAACGATAGCGATAGCTCAAGATAAGTTACATGAATCTTTCGGGAGAACTTTAATTTTGGCAATTGGCTGTAACTGGCTCGTTTGCCTTGCAATTTGGTTAGCATACGGAACGAACGATTTAATCGGAAAGATTGTTGGGATTTGGATTCCGATTATGGCGTTTGTCGTAATTGGGTTTCAGCAAGTAGTAGCAAATATGTTTGTCATTTCAGCCGTGATTTTTGCGGGTCACCTTACGTGGATGGATCTTGCGAAAAACTTTGTGCCTGTCTTTATCGGAAATGTAATTGGCGGAGCTGGATTTGTTGGATTCGCTTATTTTTCTTGTTATCAGAAACAAAGTGCTACCGAAGAAGATGTATTGAAAAAATAACAGTATATGAAAGGAAGGCACCTCATGATAGAGCGGTATTCACGACAACAGCTGTTCACTCCTATTGGAAAAGAAGGGCAAGAGAAGATTAGAAATAAGCATGTATTAATAATAGGGGCAGGTGCGTTAGGAAGTGCAAGTGCAGAGGCGTTTGTACGTGCAGGTATCGGGAAATTAACGATTATTGATCGCGATTACGTAGAATGGAGCAATTTACAGCGGCAACAACTTTACGCTGAACAAGATGCGATAGAAAAGTTGCCAAAAGCAATCGCAGCGCAGAATCGTCTCAAACAAATTAATTCAGACGTGCAAATGCAAGCGCTAGTAATGGATGCAAGAGTAGATAATATGGAAGCTTTATTAGGTGGTGTCGATGTCATTATTGATGCCACAGATAATTTCGATATTCGGTTTGTAATCAATGATATATCACAAAAACATAATATCCCTTGGATTTACGGTTCTTGTGTCGGAAGTTATGGCATGAGCTATACAATTATTCCGAAGAAAACACCGTGCTTACATTGTGTGTTGAAAAGTGTTCCTGTCACAGGGGCGACGTGTGACACAGTTGGAATTATTAGTCCAGCTGTTCAAATCGTTGCAGCGTACCAAGTGGCAGAAGCATTCAAAATTTTAGTAGAAGACTATGAAGCAGTTCGGAAAACTTTTTTAATGTTTGATATATGGAGTAATCAATATCATTCTATCAAACTAGGAAAAATCAAAACGGAAGACTGTCCTTCGTGCGGAACAAATAGAACTTATCCTTATTTATCATACGAAAATCAAACGAAGACAGCTGTGTTATGTGGAAGAAGTACAGTTCAAATTAGACCAGCGCATAATAGACATTACAACTTTGATGAGTTAGAAAAAGTATTAAAGAATCACGGGAAAGTTGATCGGAATCCGTATTTGCTCTCTTGCCAATTAGAAGAGTATCGCATCGTCATTTTTCATGATGGTCGTGTATTCATTCATGGCATGAATGAAATTCAAAAAGCAAAACAACTATACTATCGGTTATTAGGCTAATAGAAAGGGATTGGTAATGATGGAAAGAAGGGTACCGATTACAGTTGAAGAGGCTGTTCGTAAAGTGATGGAATTTGCTAATTGTGGTGTAAAAGAACTAGTACCACTGGAATTAGCATACGGACGTACGTTAGCAGAAGATTTAGTGGCGGATCACGATGTGCCTTCTTTCAATCGCTCGCCATATGATGGATTTGCTATTAGGGCAGAAGATACTTCGCGAGCAAGTCGTGAGAATCCGATCGTATTTGAAGTAATTGGTGAAATTGGAGCAGGTTCCGTATTTCCTACAGAAGTAGGAGCGCTTCAAGCAGTTCGAATTATGACAGGGGCACAAATTCCGAAAGGATGTAACGCGGTCGTCATGCTAGAACTGACTCGTCATCGTCAATATAACAATATCGGAAAAAGCTATATGGAAGTGAGACGCTCATTTAAAGAAGGGGACAATATATCCTTTCAAGGTGAAGACGCACGTAAAGGAACCGTTCTCGCAAAAAGAGGTAGTTACATTAATCCAGGTATTTCAGCTCTTCTTGCTACATTCGGTTATAGCGAAGTTCCAGTAGCGAAAAAGCCCATAATTGGACTATTAGCGACTGGGAGTGAACTTCTCGATGTAAATGAAGAACTACAACCTGGGAAAATCCGAAATAGTAATACGTATATGATATCGTCTCAAATTCGAAGAGCAGGTGGAAGAGTAAAATACTTCGGGAAGTTTAGTGACGATTTTAATACGTGCTACGAAGCAGTGAAAAGAGCGTTAAGCGAAGTTGACATGTTAATTACAACTGGTGGTGTTTCGGTAGGCGACTATGACTATTTGCCAGCTATATACGAAAGGTTAGGCGCATCAGTTCTTTTTAATAAAGTAGCCATGCGGCCGGGTAGCGTCACGACTGTAGCGCAATTAAACGGAAAATTATTATTTGGATTATCAGGTAATCCATCTGCTTGCTATGTAGGTTTTGAATTATTCGTAAAACCTAGCATTCGTGCGTATATGTTTAGCGAAAAACCACATGTAAAACGAGAAAAAGCAATGCTCGGAGAAGACTTTCTAAAACCTAATCCATTTACAAGGTTTGTACGAGGTAAGCTTCAGTATAACGAAGGACAACTAATCGCTTATCCATCAGGATTTGATAAATCTAGTTCCGTTTCTTCATTAGCAGAATCAAACATTTTTATCGTCCTACAGGGCGGAACGAGAGGATATAAGAAAGGGATGTTTGTAGACATTCTTTTATTAGAAGATAACGAAGGTAGTGAATGGCCTTGGACATTCCGTAAAGTGGGGAGAGGTTTTGATGGGACAAGCAAGATTTGAAATTGTCGATAATCCGATTGTAGTTGAAGAAGTAACGAATAAAGTAGCAAGAAGAGAAGCAGGAGCCATTACAACTTTTATTGGAACGGTTAGAGAATTAACGAAAGGAAAACGAACGTTACATCTTGAGTATGAAGCATATAAACCGATGGCGGTAAAAAAGCTTACTGAAATTGGAGAAGAAATTAAGAAACAGTGGCCGGATGCGAAAATAGCAATCACGCACCGAGTAGGACGACTAGAAATAATGGATATTGCCGTTGTCATTGCAGTATCATCACCACATCGTAAAGTAGCGTACGAAGCGAATGAATACGCAATTGAACGTATAAAGAGAATCGTCCCAATTTGGAAAAAAGAATTTTGGGAAGATGGAACAGAGTGGATTGGAGATCAACTTGAAAATACTCCATATCCAGAAGGAAAACCAAAGAAAGAAGAATGAGAGAATGATTACAATTTTACTGTTTGCAAATTTACGAGAAGAAGTTGGCTCAGAGAGATTAGCCATAATAGAAAAAAGAGAGATAAATGTTCATCAATTGAAAAAATGGCTGAAAGATAACTATCAATTACAGACGCTAGATAAAGTTATGGCAGCAATCAATGAAGAATTTGTAACGGACGAAGATGTTGTAAAACCTGGAGATACCGTCGCGTTTATCCCGCCTGTAAGTGGAGGTTAATTCTTCTTATTTGAATACCGCATCTTTTATAAATTAAGGAGGATCATTATGAGTGAATTTTCGCACTGGAATGAAGAGGGCAGAGCCAAAATGGTTGATATCTCTCAAAAGGATATTTCAACACGCACAGCTGTTGCGCAAAGTACGATTTCTTTATCAAATGAACTATTTGAGGAAATTCAAAGTGGTGGATTGAAAAAAGGAGACCCGCTCCAAGTTGCGCAAGTTGCTGGCATAATCGGTGCTAAAAAAACAGCGGATATAATTCCGATGTGTCATCCGATATTAATCCAAGGAACAGACTTTACGTTTCATTATGAAAAGAAAACTGATGGCTATGAATTAATCATACGAGCTACAGTAAAATGTAGTGGGAAAACAGGTGTAGAAATGGAAGCATTAACTGCTGTATCAATCGCCGCCCTTACGTTTTACGATATGTGTAAAGCAGTTGATAAAACGATAGTCATGAAAGAAACGTATTTAGTACAAAAAACGGGTGGGAAAAGCGGAGACTTTTTTCACTAGGTAAAATAATTACAATGGAAGGAATGTGTATGATGATTACTCACGAACAGATTATGAACGCGTTAAGCCATGTCGAAGATCCAGAGTTACACAAAAGTATTGTGGAACTAAATATGGTTAGAAATATAAAAATAGATGGTACAGAAGTTGGGCTAGAAGTAGTTTTAACGATACAAGGTTGTCCGTTGAAAGCAAAAATTCAACAAGATATTGAAGAATCTCTTCGAAATATTGGGGCATCAAAAGTTTCTTTAACATTCGGTTCTATGACAACAGAAGAACGAGCAGCATTAACAGCATCTTTAAAGAAAGAGGCTAGAACAGAAACAGGTATGCCTAGTATGCTTCGATCTGATTCAGGGGTGCGTTTTATTACTATAACAAGCGGAAAAGGCGGAGTTGGAAAATCAACTGTGACGAGTAACCTTGCTACTGCTTTAGCTCGTATGGGCAAAAAGGTTGGGATTTTAGATGCAGATATATATGGATTTAGTATCCCAGCGATGATGGAAACGAAAGAAAAGCCAACGATGATCGATCAAACGGCAATTCCAGTCGTTAGTCACGGTGTTAAAATTATGTCGATGGGATTCTTCACAGATGGTAATAACCCAGTAATGTGGCGAGGACCAATGTTAAACAAATGGATTCAAAACTTCCTTGCGAACACGCACTGGGGAGAATTAGACTATCTACTTCTTGATTTACCACCTGGAACAGGAGACGTTGCGATAGATGTGGCTGCAATGATTCCACAAGCGAAGGAAATAATCGTTACAACTCCTCATAGTGTAGCTTCATTTGTCGCGTCTAGAGTAGGAGTAATGGCAAAACATACGAAACACGATATTTTAGGTATTGTTGAAAATATGGCATATTACGAAGAACAAGATGGCTCAAGAAACTATCTCTTCGGAAAAGGCGGTGGTGAAATGTTAGCAGAACAACTGCAAACAGAAGTAATCGTCCAAATACCTTTTGCAAAACGTGAAGAAAATAAGGGCTCATGTGTGTATGATGAAGATTCACTCGTTGGGGAGATTTTTACTTCTTTAGCTGAGGATATTATTTATAAAGGATAGGCTGATATAAAAAGTGGGATACATAGCACGTATGTATCCCACTTTTTATTTTTAATGGAGTTATTTCAATAGTTTTAAAGGTTATATTTAAGATTGCAGTAACTTCGAAACCATTTGCGGAATTTGATTAACTTGTGAAACCATACTAAGTGCAACTTCAGTTAACAATTTAAACTTTAAAAAATCACTCATCTCTTGCGCCATATCTGCATCTTCAATTCGAGAAGCAGCATCGGTTAACGCTGTACTTTGACTATTTAAATTCTCCATATTAAATTGCAAACGATTTATCATAGCGCCAAGATCAGCACGATGAAGTGATACATTTTGTAAAGCATCTCCAATTTTACGAATCGCCACTCTTGCTTCTTGTTCTGTTGAAATCTTGATGTCATGTTGTGTAGGGGAAGGGGGAATATATTTCGTGATATCTACTGTATGACCGATATCATCTAACGTAATAGGACGGTTTTGTCCGTCAAATACAGATAAATCATTAAACTGAGTTGTCTCACCGATATAGCTAATTTGTTCAGTTAAAGATTGAAACTCTTTATTCAGCGAATTACGGTTTGTATTTGAATTTGTACCACTTGCAGATTGAATAGCTAAATCACGCATACGTTGCAAAATATTTGTAACAGTTTGAAGGGCAGCTTCGGCTGTACGAAGCATCGATATCGCATCCTCATTATTACGAATTGCCACACGCATACCACTTTCTCTCGCATGCATACGAGTCACAATCGCAATATTAGCGGGATTATCAGAAGCATCATTCAACTTCTTACCAGTCGCCAAATGCTCCATCGCAACATTCATACGCCTCTCATTCTCATACAACGACTGCCTCTCATTCATACTTAAAACATTCGTACCAATACGCATAATAGACACTCCTTATAGATTCATATAGGGTCTTAAAGCTAATAAACGGCTATGAAAAGAAAAAGGGACTTATGCTCATTTAACATGGGATGGGGTAGGAATAGGCACTGACCGCTTCTAAATACGGATGGAGCTTCTCTCCAGGCTGAAAAGAAAGCTTTTAATCTATTTATATAGAAAAAATGAACCTCTCCGCAAGCAGAGAGGTTCATTCATGAAACTAACTCAAATGGCTTATTGTAATAATTTAGAAACCATTTGTGGAGTTTGGTTTGCTTGAGAAAGCATGCTGATACCAGCTTCGTTCAAGATTTTGAACTTAGTCATTTCAGACATTTCTTTCGCCATGTCAGCGTCTTCGATTTGAGAAGCAGCTGAAGCCATGCTAGCAGATTGGCTCTTAAGGTTGTTTACGTTAAAGTCAAGACGGTTTAATGTAGCACCTAGAGTTGCACGGTTGTCAGCAACTGTTTTTAATGCAGCATCAATTTTACTTACCGCATCTAATGGAGTACCATTTGTAGCAGCAGCTTTAGCAGTTTCAAATTTAGAAACTAAATCTTTAGAACCTACTGTATTCTCCATTACTCCTTTAGCATCTTCTAATTTTTGTTTGTTAACAGCATTACTTGTATCTGCTTCATAAACAGCTTTAGCAGCAAGGTAATCTTTAGCCGGTGTATCTAGGTTGGTTTTAGCTTGTTTATAATCTGTAACTAATTTAGCAGCTTTTACATCTTGGTCAGAAGCTACTGTAGCTAGAGTAAGTTCAGCTTTTTTACCGTTTTCTGAAGCTTCTAATGCATCGAATTTGTTAATTAATTCTAGGGCTTTAGCTTTATCATTAGGATCAACAGTGTTTGTAATAGCGTCTTTAGCAGTAGTTTTATCTCCTGCATTAGCAGCGGTAATATAAGCTTTTGCTAGCGTAGCAGCAGCTTTATCAGGACCAGCTGCTCCGTCACCAATCGCAATAACTGATGCTTTAAATGATGTAGTTAGCGCAGTAGCTTTATCAACAGCTTCACTTGCATCAACAGTAGCTTTTGCAAGTGGGTTAGCAGAAGCACCAATCGCTAATTGGTCAATTCCAAGAGATTTTAAAGAAGCTGATTTTAAGTTAATACCGATTTGTTGATTACCATCTGAAGAGTCTAATGTTTGAATGTCAATAGATGAATCAGACTGTAATAAGTTTTTATCATTGAATTGTGTGTTCTCTGAAATGTAAGTAATTTGCTTTTGTAGTTCTGCAAATTCTTTTTGCATTGCAGCTTGGTTATCAGATGTATTTGTGCCGTTTGCAGATTGGTTTGCAAGGTCACGCATACGAAGTAAGATGTTAGATACAGATCCTAAAGCTGAGTCAGCTGTACGGATTAATGACATACCATCTTGTGTGTTGTTAGCAGCTACGTTAAGACCGCTTTCACGAGCACGCATACGAGTTGCGATTGCAAGACCTGCTGCATCGTCAGAAGCGTTGTTGATACGTTTACCGCTTGATAAACGGTCCATAGAATTGCTCATTTTTGCTTGGTTTTGACGCATGTATTCTTGCGTACGTAAACTATTAATGTTTGTATTAATTCTCATGTTAAGAACCCCCATTTTTTTATATTGACTTTTCTGCAAATCGAAAAACGGTAATATGCGAAAAAATCGATTTCGAGATTTATTGTAAGCCTTGCTATAACGGGTGTCAACTAAAAATTCGAATTAATAAATATAAAAAAATAACAGTTTAACAATATATTCATTTTTTTATTAAAATATTATTAAAAGGATTATTGCAAACTTTTTTAAAAAACTCTAATATTAGATTATCTTTGTTTACCGAAAAGGTGATATTATGGTAATTGGAAATATAGTAAAAGAAGTTCTTGCATATAAAAAAGGACAAATGCAGCAAAAGTTAAGTAGTCCGCAGGCGTTCGTTAGTAGTCGTTTTCAAGATCAATTGCAGAGTGAACCTGTAAAAGAGGCGAAGGTTACTCCGCAAACGGCAAAAGTAGAAGATATGAGTCAGCCGGTACAATCTACGAAAATAGAAACGGTTTTTAATAAACCAGAAGAATCTATTAATAAAGTAGAGGAAGCGAGTAAGCCTGAGGAAAAAGCTGAAACGAAGAAAGTAGATGAAGTGCAAGTTGCACAAAAAGAGTTTGAGCGACGTTTCTCAGAAACGAAAAATGAGCCTGCTGATACGTGGGGATTAACGAATAAATATAATATTCAGAAAATACGTTCTTCAAATGAAGGTAAGTATGAGGATATTATTGATCGCGTAAGTAATACATATGGAATTCCGAAAACGTTAATTCAAAAAATGATTGAAGTAGAGTCTAATTTTAATCCGAAAACGGTGTCACATGCAGGGGCGATGGGGCTCATGCAGCTTATGCCAGCGAATGTGAAAGAGATGGGTATAAAAAATCCATTCTCACCAGCTGAAAGTATTGAAGGCGGTGTGAAAGAGTTAAGCGGTTATTTAAAGAAAAATAACGGTGATCTCGTATTGGCGCTTGCTTCTTATAATGCTGGCCCTGGTAATGTGAGAAAGTACGGAGGCGTACCGCCATTTAAAGAAACGCAAGGATATATTAAAAAAATATTAAATATCGACGTTTCAAAATAAGAAATTTCATATATAGAGAGAACATGAAATTTTCGTGAACATGATATGGGAGTTGGCTAGATTTGAAATTACAAGATGATATTCCGTTAACAATTTATTTTGAAATCGGAAATACGAAAAAGAAAATTGAAGATCTGCTTCATATTACGAAAGGTACATTGTATCGTCTTGAAAATTCAACGAAAAATACGGTGCGTCTTATGCTTGAGAATGAAGAGATTGGAACCGGAAAGATTTTGACGAAGAATGGGAAAATGTACGTTGAAATCGTTGAATTGAAAAGGTAGGGAAGGGGATTGTCATGAGTGGCGAAAAATTAAGCCAAGAGCAAATTGATGCCCTGCTGAAGGCGGTAAATGAAGGCGAAGAAATGCCAGCTTTCGCACAAGAAGCAGGGAAGCAAGATAAATTTCAAGAGTATGATTTTAATAGACCGGAGAAGTTTGGTGTTGAGCATTTACGTAGTTTGCAGGCAATTGCGTCTACGTTTGGAAAGCAGACGTCGCAGACGTTGTCAGCGCGTATGCGTATTCCAATTGAACTCGAGCCCTCGGCCGTTGAGCAAGTTCCATTTACAAGTGAGTATGTAGAGAAAATGCCGAAAGATTATTATTTATATTGCGTGATAGATCTAGGTTTACCAGAGCTTGGAGAAATTGTTATTGAGATTGATTTAGCGTTCGTCATTTATATTCATGAATGCTGGCTTGGCGGAGATAGTAAGCGTAACTTTACGATGCGCAGACCGCTAACGGCGTTTGAGTTTTTAACGCTTGATAATATATTCTTGCTTCTTTGTAAAAATTTAGAGCAATCATTTGAAAGCGTTGTTGCGATTGAACCGAAGTTTGTAACGACGGAGACAGATCCGAATGCGCTAAAGATTACGACAGCGAGCGATATTATTTCATTACTGAACGTAAATATGAAAACAGAGTTTTGGAATACGACGGTTCGTATTGGAATTCCGTTCTTATCTGTTGAAGAAATTATGGATAAGTTAACGTCTGAAAATATTGTCGAACATTCTTCGGATAAGCGTAAAAAGTATACGTCTGAAGTAGAAGTGAAAGTAAATCAAGTGTACAAACCTGTTCACGTTGCGATTGGTGAGCAAAAGATGACGATTGGTGAGATTGAGAAAGTTGAAGAAGGCGATATTATTCCGCTTCATACAAAGGTTTCAGACCAATTGCGTGGTTATGTAGATGGAAAACATAAATTTAATTGTTTTATCGGGAAAGATGGAACGCGTAAGGCGCTCCTATTTAAAAGTTTTATAGAGTAGGAGGATCCATATGAAGCATGAAGTATCTCCTGTGTCATTAATGGGATTAGAAGAATTTGCAGGGAAGCGAAATGAAGCGGGTAAAGCGCATATTGATACCGTTTCGGATATTTCGATTGAACTTGGTGTAAAGCTTGGGAAGTCATCGATTCAGCTTGGCGATGTGAAACAATTAAAAGTTGGCGATGTTCTTGAAGTAGAGAAAAATTTAGGACATAAAGTAGATGTATATTTAAGTGATATGAAAGTCGGTATTGGTGAGGCAATAGTAATGGACGAGAAGTTTGGCATTATTATTTCTGAAATTGAAGCTGACAAGAAACACGCGGCGCTTATGAAGGCGCAAAATCAAATGCAGGATAAAGAGTAGAGGAGGAGTCATATGTCGTATATGACGACCTTATTTCAAGTCGTTTTACTGTTTGGTGCGCTCGGCTATGGTGCATATTATATGACGAAAAAGACGCGCAAACAGCAGTTTTTTAAGCAAGGTGAAAACGGCCATATTCAAGTGAAAGACGGTGTTTATTTAAATCATCAAACGAGCGCCTTTTTATTTGAAGTGGACGGGAAGCAAGTGTTTACTGTTATAAGTAATAACGGTGTACAATCTGTGCAATTAACAGGAACAGGAAATCAGTTTCAACAAGCGCTAGAAGACGCGGTGAAGAGTGAAACGAAAAAAGTAGAGGATCCATCATGAGAATAAAGAAACAGTTATCGTTATTTGCCGTTATTTTCGTATTTTCTATTGTTTTTTCAATTGTTTTTGTAAATCCAGCGTATGCAGCCTCGAACGGTTTTATTAATTTCGAAAATGGAAAAGAGTTTACGAGTAATTCAAGTGTACAACTATTCGCACTCGTTACCCTTCTATCATTATCTTCTTCTATCGTTCTTTTATTTACGCATTTTACTTATTTTATGATCGTTCTTGGGATTACTCGTCAAGGGCTTGGGGTTATGAATTTACCACCAAACCAAGTGCTTGTTGGGCTCGCTTTATTTTTATCACTATTTACGATGCAACCAGTACTCGGTCAGTTAAAGAGTGATGTGTGGGACCCGATGACGAAAGAAAAAATAACAGTAAGTCAAGCTGCGGAGACGACAGCTCCGATTATGAAAGATTATATGTCGAAGCATACGTATAAGCATGATTTGAAAATGATGCTGAAAGTGCGTGGAGAAGAGTTGCCGAAAGATTTAAAGGATCTTTCATTGTTTACGCTTGTGCCATCCTTTACGTTAACGCAAATTCAAAAAGGTTTACTTACAGGGATGTTCATTTATTTAGCGTTTGTCTTTATTGATTTAATTATTAGTACACTTTTAATGTACCTTGGGATGATGATGGTACCGCCGATGATTTTAAGTTTACCATTTAAAATACTTGTTTTCGTATATTTAGGTGGATATACAAAAATCGTCGATATTATGTTTAAAACGGTCGCCTGAAGCGTTTGATGCTATGTGATAGGAGTCATATAAATGAATACGTCACCAATTATAGATATTTTCCAAACCTTTTTTTATAAAGGGGTTATGATTTTAATGCCGATTGCCGTTGTGAGTATGATTGTCGTTATTATTATCGCCGTTATTATGGCGATGATGCAAATTCAAGAGCAAACGTTGACGTTTTTACCGAAAATGGCGAGTATTGTGCTCGTTATTATCATTTTAGGTCCGTGGATGTTTCAAGAGTTAACGATGCTTATTTTAGATTTATTTGATAAAATCCCATCGCTATTGCGTTCGTACTAAGATAGGTGAACTGAAATGAATATGGAATTATGGGCGGCGACGTTTTTTGCGTTTTGTCGCATTACTTCATTTTTATATTTTCTACCGTTTTTCTCAGGCCGATCAATTCCGGCGATGGCAAAGGTTACATTTGGACTCGCTCTTTCGATTACAGTGGCAGATCAAGTGGATGTCTCTCACATAAAGACAGTTTGGGATGTAGCAGCTTATGCAGGAACGCAAATTGTAATTGGGTTATCACTTTCAAAAATTGTAGAGATGCTGTGGAACATTCCGAAAATGGCAGGGCATATTTTAGACTTTGATATCGGTTTATCACAGGCGAGTTTATTTGATGTAAATGCAGGGTCACAGTCCACTTTGCTATCAACAATTTTTGATATATTTTTTCTTATTATTTTTATTTCACTTGGCGGCATTAACTATTTCGTTGCCACGATTTTAAAGTCGTTTCAATATACAGAGGCGATTTCAAAATTGTTGACGACTAGTTTTTTAGATAGTCTACTCGCAACGTTATTATTTGCAATTACATCAGCGGTTGAAATTGCTTTGCCACTTATGGGCAGTCTATTCATTATTAATTTCGTCCTTATTTTAATCGCAAAAAATGCACCGCAATTAAACGTTTTTATGAATGCGTACGTAATTAAAATAACGTGTGGTATTTTGTTTATTGCGATGAGTGTACCGATGCTCGGTTATGTGTTTAAAAATATGACAGACGTATTACTGGAAGAGTATACGAAACTATTTAACTTTTTCTTAACGAAGTAGGGGGACGCGCATGGCAAAGGATAATAAAACAGAAAAGGCCACCCCGCAGAAGCGTAAAAAATCGCGTGAAGAAGGGAATATCGCCCGGAGTAAAGATTTAAATAATTTATTTTCCATTCTTGTATTAGCAGTTGTCGTTTACTTTTTCGGAGATTGGCTCGGTTATGAGATCGCACATTCCGTAGCGGTACTGTTTGATCAAATTGGAAAAAATACAGATTCGACCGAGTATTTTTATTTAATGGGCATATTACTTCTGAAAGTATCGGCTCCTATATTAATACTTGTATATGCTTTTCATTTGTTCAATTATATGATTCAAGTTGGTTTCTTATTTTCTTCTAAAGTACTTAAGCCGAAAGCATCACGTATTAATCCGAAAAACTATTTTACGAGATTGTTTAGTCGTAAAAGTTTAGTAGATATTTTGAAATCACTATTTTATATGGGATTAATCGGTTACGTTTCTTACGTTCTCTTTAAAAAGAATTTAGAGAAGATTGTTAGTATGATTGGATTTAACTGGACAGCGTCACTTACTGAAATTATTAGCCAAATTAAATTTATCTTTCTAGCCATTTTAATTATTTTAATCATTCTTTCAATTATTGATTTCATTTATCAAAAATGGGAGTACGAACAAGATATTAAGATGAAAAAAGAAGAAGTGAAAAGGGAGCATAAAGATAATGAAGGGGACCCGCAAGTAAAGGGGAAACGAAAAAACTTTATGCATGCCATCTTGCAAGGGACAATCGCGAAGAAGATGGATGGCGCAACGTTTATTGTGAACAACCCGACGCACATTTCAGTTGTGCTTCGTTACAATAAACAAATTGATGCGGCGCCAATTGTCGTTGCAAAAGGGGAAGATGAGCTCGCATTATATATACGAACGCTTGCCCGTGAACAAGAAATACCAATGGTAGAGAACCGTCCGCTCGCTCGTTCTTTATATTATCAAGTCGAGGAAGATGAGACGATTCCAGAAGATTTATATGTAGCTGTAATTGAAGTTATGCGCTATTTAATTCAAACGAAAGAACTTGAAGTATAATAGCGCGTTTGGAGGGGATCTCTTTGTTTAAGATGGATTCTGCAAGAACCTATTTTTCTATCTTTTTAGCAGCGTCATTCGTTGTGGCGCTCTTAATTCCACTTCCACCATTTATACTTGATATCGTTATCGTTTTTCTACTAAGTATGTCAGTGCTTATTTATATGCGAGCTACAAGTATTAACGAGTGGGATGAATTAAAGTCATTTCCGACGATGTTGTTATTAATCGGGATTTTCCGCGTATCGATTAACGTTTCGACGACGCGAGCGATTTTAACAGACGGAAATGCGGGTCATGTTATTGAAGAGTTCGGCCAGTTCGTAATTGGCGGAAACTTATTAATTGGTATCGTTATTTTTATAGTATTAATCATATTCCAGTTTATCGTTGCAAACGGTGCGTCTCGTACAGCTGAAGTAGCAGCTCGTTTTACACTTGATTCTTTACCAGGGAAACAAATGTCTATCGATGCTGACTTGAATCAGCGTCTTATTACAGAAAAAGATGCACAGGCGAAACGAAAAAAATTAAATATGGAAACAGAGTTTTACGGAGCGATGGATGGTGCCGGAAAGTTCATTAAAGGGGACGTTATTTTCGGGATTGTCATTTTATTTGTAAACATTATTTTCGGCTTAATTGTTGGTATAATGCAGCAAGGAATGAGCTTTGCAGATGCGGCTATTCACTATACACAGTTAACTGTCGGTGACGGAATTGTAAACCAAATCGGTTCGTTAATGCTTGCGATTTCAACAGGTATTATCGTAACGCGTGTATTTGACGGTTCAGCAGATACAGTAACTGAAGGAATCTTTAAAGAGTTATTAGCGCATGAAGTTGTTGTATATGCACTCGGTGGTTTATTTATCGCAATGGGTGTTTTTACACCGCTACCATTTTTACCATTTGCTCTCGTTGGAGGCACGATTATTTTCTTAGGAGTTCGTAATAAAAAGCGAATAAAGAAAGAAAAAGAAGACGAGCTTCAAAAAGAATTAGAAATGATTCAAGGCGATGAAGAGCAACTGCAACAAGTGGAAGATTCATTCGGAGTCTTTACAGATAAATATCCAATTATTGTAGAGCTCGGTTTAGATTTAGCGGCACTTGTAAAGCAGAAAATTAACGGGGAAACAGCTCGTGATAAAGTTGTTCTAATGAGGAAATCAATTATTACCGACCTTGGTATTAACGTTCCTGGAATTAACTTTAAAGATAATACGAGTTTTAGACCGCGCGGACGTTACATTATTCGTATTAAAGGTGCGAAAGCTGCTGAAGGTGTTTTAAAATCAGGTTATTTACTAGCACTGAAAACACCGAACGTAATGGCTGATTTAGATGCAGAACCAGCGAAAGATCCAATTTTTGGTGAAGATGGATATTGGATTTTGGAGCATATGGTACAAGATGCACAAATGAAGGGCTATCAAGTGTTAGAGCCGCTTAGCATTTTAATTACGCATTTAGATGTTGTCGTTAGACGTAACCTTCATGAGTTAATTCAGCGTCAACATGTGAAAGACTTGATTCACTCGCTTGAAACTGATAATGGCGTTTTATTAGAAGAAATTAAAAAGAAAGAAATTGATTTATCACTCGTTCAAAATGTTATTAAACAACTGCTGAAAGAAGGAATTTCAATCCGTGATTTACCAACGATTATTGAAGGTATTATTGACGGGAAAGAAATTTATCAAAACCATGTTGATGGTGTCACTGCATTTGTACGTGAATGTATTTCAAAAGTTATTTGTGAGAGTGCGAAAAATCCTGATGGGAAAATTTATGCAGCACTTTTCGCTGATTCGCTTGAGTTAGATGCAGATGTTGTTAATAATTCATACCAAGGTTATTTATTAAACTGGGATTTAGATTTAGAAACGCGTGTAGTAGAACAAGTACAGCGCGTTTTCAAACAAGCTCGTTTAATGGGACGAGAGCCAGTATTATTAACGCGTAGAAAAGATTTCAGGTTTGCGATTGTGAGACTTCTTGAACGTTATCAAATAGAAGCTAAAGTATTATGTATTAGTGAATTGGCACCAGAAATTGTTGTAGATCAAATTGCTTATATTGAATAGTAGGAGGTGAAGTAATGGAAAGTACAGAAAAAAAAGAAGCGTTAATGCGAATAAAAGCAGCTTCGAAAAATGAATTGTATCGAAAGTTATTTGACCAATATGGTACAGATTATTACTACGTTGTCGATGAAAGTGTAAAACGAAACATTCCGTTTTTTTGGAAAAAGAATTATGAAATGTTAGTCGCTTTTCCTGAAGATCAACAGGCTGAAAATAGCGAAGGAACAACTCAATTTCATGAGCAATTAATGGATGTTGTAGGTGAACCTTCAGAAGAAATCGTGAAGGTGAATGGAATTCAATCAGTCTTGCACAATTTAGAAAACGTAACGACTTCTATGTCGTACGCAGCGATGCAAACAGGAAATAGTGAAGAATGGGCAAGAAAAAAAGAGAAACTATTACAACTGTTTGAAAAAGGTATTGTCGTTGTGAAACATACAGAAGAGACGAAAGTAGCTAAAAAACAGCCTGTTGTGAAACAAGCTATTCCTGTAAAGAAAGAAGAAGTAGTTATAAAAAAAGAAAAACAGGAATCTGTACCATTTATTATTCAAAAAGTAATTCGGATGTTAGAACAAAACGATGTGGAACAATATTTCATTCATGCATATGCTGAAAAATTAAAAGTGAAGTTTGAGAATGCAACGATGATTACAGAAGAAGAAGTCATCGGATACATATTGGAAGATATGAGATCTCATTTCAATACTGAAAACGTATTTGAAAAAGAGGTACAAACAATTGCATTAATCGGTCCAACTGGCGTTGGAAAAACGACGACACTTGCGAAAATGGCATGGCAGTTTCACGGTAAGAAAAAAACGGTTGGTTTTATTACAACAGATCACTCTCGCATCGGAACGGTACAGCAACTGCAAGATTACGTGAAAACAATTGGATCAGAAGTTATCGCTGTGCGGGATGAAGCCGCAATGGCACGCGCGCTTACTTATTTTAAAGAAGAAGCGCGCGTCGATTATATTTTAATAGATACAGCCGGAAAAAATTATCGTACGTCAGAAACGGTTGAAGAAATGATTGAGACGATGGGGCAAGTAGAGCCAGATTATATTTGTTTAACGTTATCAGCTTCTATGAAAAGTAAAGACATGATTGAAATCATTACGAACTTTAAAGATATTCATATTGATGGTATCGTGTTTACGAAATTTGATGAAACAGCAAGTAGTGGTGAATTGTTGAAAATTCCAGCAGTATCATCAGCTCCAATTGTATTAATGACAGACGGACAAGACGTGAAGCAACATATACATATCGCTACAGCTGAACATTTAGCAAAACAAATGTTACAAACATCGTAAGAAAAGAGGTGAAGAATAAGGCGCTTGCCTTATTCAAATGAGTATGAACGGTCTTTATATAGGTTCTATGGGTATGATGAATTACATGCAGCATATTAATGTTCATTCGAATAACGTCGCAAATGCCCAAACGACAGGATTTAAAGCAGAAAACATGACGTCTAAAGTATTTGATGTGCAAGACACATATCGCCGCGGAGACGGATCGGCGACAAATATCGGTTCGGTCGATTACGCTGTCGTACCAGCTGCGACGCATGTGAACTTAGTACAAGGAAATGTACAAATGACAAATAGTGCTACAGATTTCTTTTTAGACGACGGTGCGGCTGGCACATCATCATTTTTCGTTACATCTAAAAATGATGAAACATTTTTAACGAGAGACGGTAGTTTTACATTAAATAGTGACCGTTATTTACAAACATCTTCAGGTGCTTATGTTATGGATGTAAATAATGAACGTATTCGTATTCCAGAAAATGTAGATTTCTTCGTATCTAATAATGGAGAAATTTATAGAGAAATTAACGAAGGAACGCTGCAAAAACCAGATATTAAGAGAATAGTAATTGCACAATTGCAAACGAAAACAGTCGATGCAGAAACGAACGCTCGCCTTGTGCAACGAGAAAATAAAAGTTTTACACTAGCAGAAGGTAACATCGCTGATTTACCGAATGGAACAGGGATTGTGAAAAATCATATGCTAGAAAATTCAAATGTAGATATGACGAAAGAGATGGCAGATTTAATGACGAATCAAAAAATGATTCAAGCATCGCAGCGCATCATGACTTCGTTTGATAAAATTTATGAAAAAGAAGCGAATGAAATATTGAGATAAAGTGAAACTTTAATCAGTGGGGGGCATCCCCCACTGATTATTAGTTGAACCAATCGGGCATTTACGGGCAGTTATTCCCCGCCTAACTTCTGGTTTTGAGCTAGGAGCCGTACTGCCCGTTAATGCGGGATAAAGGACTCCCATTAGCGGGAGTCTTTTTTGTTGTTGCATTTATTTCAGTAACATCATAAAATGATAATGATTATCAATGTCATTATTGTTATTCTTTAAAAAGAATGGAGGTTGTGATTGTATCAGTCTTTGCTTAACTAGGTGAATTAAAAACTAAGGGGAAGGTGTGTACATATGTCTACCAAAAAACAGCTTTGCATTGGGTTATGTTTGATTTCTAGAAAGAAAGAACAAGAGAATAAGTTTGATTCAGGAATCGATGAACAAGTAGAGTTAGCAAGACTGGCAGAGAAGGCTAAGTTAGATTTTGTTTTTAAAGCGGATTATTTAGTGACACATCCAGATTTAATTGCACGTAATAAGGGGAATGTAATTTTAGATCCAACATTACTTTTTACCGCTATTGCTTATGCGACAGAGAAAATTGGAGTCGTTACGACCGCTTCAACATCATTTTATCCACCATATATACTAGCGAGGCAACTACAATCTTTAAATTGGATTAGTAACGGCCGAGTAGGATGGAACATTGTCACATCAATTGATGGTGCTGAAAACTTTGGTGAGACAGGGATGCCACCATCTGAAGAGCGATACGCGAAAGCGGCAGAATGTACAGATTTAGTTAGAAAACTTTGGAGGAGCCATCCTTATGAAGTTTTAAAAGAAGACAACGCAGATGTAATTAGAGAAATGGTACAGCCAATTGAGCATCGTGGTGAACATTTTGAGGTGAAAGGTCCACTTAATGTTCCGCAACATATTTCTGGGGAAATGCCTTTATTTCAAGCGGGTGCTTCAGAGTCTGGCCGGAATTTTGCTGCTTCTGTTGCGGATGCAATTTTCGCCGCGATGCCAGATGTAGAGTCAGGAATCGAACTTCGTCAAGATTTAAGAAGAAGAGCAGAAAAGCATGGCCGAAAGCAAGATGATATACGTGTATTGCCTGGTTTATATTTCTTTATTGGTGATACATATGAAGAAGCACTTGAAATGCATAGGCAAGCTCATCAACATCTTACGAGGGAGAAGAGATGTGCTTTACTCGAAATGGTTCTCGGATTAGACGTTAGAGGGATACCATTAGAAAGTAAGGTTACTGAACATATGCTGCCGAGTAGGAATCAAACTGTACGCAGTAAAACACATGCCGAATTATTGCGGAATTTCATCATTAAAAATGAACCAACTGTTGAGCAAATACTAGAACGACCAGAAATTGTTGGTTCTGCTCATTGGGTCGCTATTGGCACACCACAAGACGTTTTCAAACAAATTATAGAAAGATTTGAAGCAGGGGCACTAGATGGATTCATTGCAATTCCAGGCGGACCTCCTAAATCATTGGATCTATTCTTTAGTGAAGTGATTCCTTTATTCGTGAGAGCAGGTGTATTTAGAGAAGAGTATACAGGTTCAACCTTGCGTGAACATTTAGAGGGGACTTTATCAAATACTTTGCTGTTAAAATAAGTGGAATAGTATGTAGAAAAGGTCTTTCATAAGAAGGCTTTTTCTTTTTTGTTAAAATTTCAGAATTATCAATTGACTTTAGGGGTCTTCTTTTTTTATATTAGTAGGTATAGTAATAACTACTAATATAAAATGAATGCATCGTTTTCAAATGAGAGCTATGTAGATTATGAGGGGTTACCGATGGATGAAATAATAAAAGAGTTACAAAAGTTAGGTTTTTCCCAGTATGAATGTAAAGCGTATATTGGACTATTAAAACATTATCCAGTAACAGGTTATGAAGTGAGTAAACAAACAGGGGTACCTCGTTCGATGATTTATGAAGTACTTGGCAAGTTGATGGATAAAGGAGCGGTGCATATCGTTCCTTCTGAACCAGTGAAATATGTACCAGTGCCAGCTACGGAATTAATGGATCGAATGCGAAAAGATTTTGAAAAGTCCTTTGCATTTTTAGACCAGAAATTAAATTGTTTAGAACAAGAGCGGCAAATTGATGTAATTTCGCATATTCGCTCAAATGATCGTGTTTTAAAAGAAATATGCAATATAATTAATAGAGCAAAAGAAGAGCTATGGATTTCTGTATGGGAAGATCAAGTGCACGAGATTGAGCCGTTCATTCATCAAAAGGAAGAGGAAGGCGTACATATATTTTCCATTTTATTTGGTGCTCCAGAAACAAAAATAGGAGCGACATTTCATCATAATTATATGACACCTCACGTCGTTGAAAAAAGAATGGGAGGTCATTTAACTGTTATCGCGCGTGATGGGGAAGAAGTATTAATTGCTAACTTCTCAAATGATAGCACTTCATGGGCCGTTACAACGTATGATCCAGCTCTAGTTCTCGTTGCTACGGAGTATGTGCGGCACGACATTATGGTGGAAGAGATTACGAAGGAGTTTGGAGCTGATAAATTAGATACATTATGGCGTGAAAACATAGATTTAGTTCATGTCGTAACAGGCAAACGTAGTATGGAAGAAATGGAGGGAGAGAATGGTGAATAAAGCTCAGGCACATATGACATTGCAGAGTGATGATACATTTCAACAAGGTGTAAAGGATTGTTTACCAACTGTATTTGGATATTTGAGCATTGGTATAGCGGCTGGTGTTATTGCGAAAACAGCTGGTTTCTCCATCATTGAAATTGCTTTTATGTCCACTTTAATTTACGCAGGTTCTGCTCAATTTATATTAGCGGGTATGTATGCAGCGGGTGCCCCAGCCTCGGCAATTATTTTTACTGTGTTCTTTGTTAATTTACGTCACTTATTAATGAGTGCTGCACTCGCACCTTACTTCACCAAGATACCTCTTTTTAAAAATTTAATAATTGGTTCGCAAATTACAGATGAAACTTTCGGCGTTGCAGTGCAACAAGCAGCACAAAAAGGCCATTTAGGCGAGAAATGGATGATGGGACTTAATGTAACAGCATATTTAAATTGGATTTTAGCTACAGTTCTCGGAGGGCTTTTTGGAGAGTGGATACCAGATCCTCATACGTACGGAATGGATTATGCGTTACCAGCGATGTTTATCGGATTATTTGTACTTCAGCTAATAAGTAGTAAACCGAAACTAGCCATTCATCTAAGTGTTGCAATTGTAGCGATTATTATCGCATACGTTTCACACTTATTTATGCCAGATAGTATAGCAGTTATTATCGCAACACTTTTAGCTGCGACAATCGGGGTGGTGATTGAAAAATGGAAGTAAGATTGGACGTATTATTCCTTTTACTAGCAGCAGGAGCTGTCACACTCGTACCACGTATTTTACCTCTTCTCGTATTTAGTAAACTACAAATTCCAGACTGGGGTTTAAAATGGTTAAATTACATACCAATTGCGATATTAGCAGCACTTTTAGCACAAGTATTATTTATGCATGAGACAGTGCAGTGGGATTATATCATTGCGGCAATTCCTACATTTTTCGTAGCGATATATACTCGTAGTTTATTAGGAACAGTATTAACAGGAGTCATTGTAATTATTTTGTTACGTTTATTTTTCTAAAAAGGATTCAGCTCATATAATAGCGAAAGGTGTAATAACATGAAATATATAGGGGTGGTGTTATGATACTTTTAACGATAGGTGCTATTTTATTCACGGTATTCATTTTCTTTATTATCGGTTTTATTACGTTTTTGATGGTGGTTGATAAGGCGACACCTCAAATTTATTACACACCTTGTGAAACTATGACAATAAAATCTAAAGGTAAAAATAGAAGGAAGAAAAGTTGAACGAAGGCTTTTCTTTCTTCTATTTTTCTTGCTTTATAATGTTCTATAAAACGTTATAGAACATGCTAATGTAAAAGGGAAGTCATGTTGAGGAATTGTTCGTTTCATAAATATATCTTAAAAAGGAATTCAATTTAATATCAAGTTTGTGTATAAATGTTCTATACACAAGGGTAAAGCCTTTTGATATACCATACCCTAAAATGACACCCATACAATTAAAAATTACATCGTTTATATCGACATATCGAAAAGTGAATCCGGCATAAAGTGCGGATAAAAGTTGTAGATTTTCTAACAAGAACCCTAAGACAATTCCTGATAAAACAACTTGTTTGAAATTCGTCTTTTTTATGTAAGGAAAACCAAAGCCAAAAGGAATTGTTAGTAGTATATTAAGTAATGATGTTGTTATAGCGAAATGCTCCGTGTTGAATGGTATAAAATTAGCATCTCTCCAAACATTTTGTCCAATTTCTTTTTTCATATTTTCATCTATAATAATTGGGAATTGGGTATAATTAAGTACTACACAAAGGTACAAATAAAATATTGAAAAAAATAGTAAGTACATGTTCCTCTTTTTTAGGTGTAACTTAAAAAAGAGGAGTAAAAATAACCATATAATAAATGCTCCAATAAGAATAAAACCATCAAAGTCAATTAGCATGTTTAAAATCCCTCATATTTTCATATTTAAACTATGATGTCTATTATTAGACATCATAGTTTAGTAGCAATATTTTAATTAGATATTTTTCCGTTCCCTTTTACATTCTGTCCATCGTCATTTGTTTTCCAAATAAATAAGTAGTATTCATTTGAATTTGTATCAACATTGTATGCACTAGAGAAAGATTTATTTATGCCGCCATTAACTGTTCCATAACTAGGGTCCGAACCCCATGCAGATCTGTACAGAGTATATTTTACATCGTAAGGTCCCATAGCTCCTCCATCAGTAGAATATACATATGCGCTCCCGTTGATATATACACTTCCTTTAGACAGTGTGTGGAACTGTTTGTTTTTACTACCATTTCACAGTCACATTCCCGAAAGAACTAACAACAATAATCCAAATAGAAAACTAATAAAAGAAAGAAAACCGATAGATATGGAAAAAATACGATTGTTCTTCCATTCGCGTGCGAAAACGATAAATCCTAAAACGCAAAGGAAAAACCAAATGGGTAGGAATATAAATCGACTAACTTTCTCAGGCAGAAATGAATAAAAATTTGTTAAATATAATATCCAATTCGTAAAAAATAGAGCACATACGATGAATGATTGTAAGTATGGTCGGTTTAGAAAATTTCCTTTTTTAACCGTCATAAAAATGAGAGCTAATGCTGAAATGAAGGGAATTATTATGAATATGAGTAATAGTAATGTTAGTGGCATATGAAACTCCTTTACAAGATTTCTCTCTGAAACTTATATTCTTTCTCAACAAGGCAGATACGCAGGTGGAAGTTTTCATACCATTGCTCACGGCCTCTTTTTTTCGCTTCTTTATGTAAGGCGTTCCTTTTCCAATTTTCAATTGCTTCAAGTGACTCCCAATAAGAAATTGTAATTCCGAGTCCGGAATGATCACGTGCGCTTTCTACACCTAAAAATCCAGGTTGCTGTTTCGCAAGTTCCTCCATTTTTTCGGCAACGGTACTATAATCTGTTTTATCATTTGAAAGGTTAGAAGTGAATATAACTGCATAATAGGGCTTGTTTTTTTCTAAATCATATTTCATTATTTTCCCCCTTAATGTATAGTTCGAATAATTAATTCATAGTTTGTATTTTAGCAGGTTAAAAAAAGAAGTAGAAGATTCTTATTTTTTTAGGTGTTGTAAAACAGAGGATAGAAGGGATTTATATTAAGTAATCTAAAGTAAGAAAAATGCCACTTCAAAAAAAAGAAGTGGCATTTTTTATATTTCCTCTAAGCTATTAACTGGAACAGTTAATTCGCGTTTTGGATTTGTTACTTCATATATGCGGGCGGTTTCGTTGCTTTCGTCAACGTGTTGAATCATAACAGGCATGCCTTGAAAACTGACATTGGCTTCTTCAGATGACTCGGAAAGCTCTTTTGCGCGTTGTATATTCATTTATATTCCTCCCATCATTATTATCTTTGCAAAAAAGGAGGAATAATATACCATTTCGAGACATTTTTAAAGTTTTTGTATTATTTGTAATGTTTCTTTAATAAATGAAGAGAAGATGGAATCAGGATAGTCATCTATCGCTTGAACTGCTTCTTTTGCTTCTTTCAGAGCAGATTTTTTATCTTGAAGTTCTATATAGCAAAGGGCACGATAAGATCCAGCTGTTAATAACCATGATTGATCAAGTGGATGGCTCATATAATTTGGTATGATAGCACGTTGTAATGTTTCCGAAGCTTCCTCGTAACGTTTTAAACCATATAAAGATTTTCCTTTTTCAAGATAATACAGTCCATTGTCTTGAAAAATTGGCTCGTTTTTTAGTTTTTCTCGAAAGTGCTCTAGATGCTCTAATGCGATTGTATATTCATTCGTAACGGTGTTGTAGTAATAAGCTTTTAATATATCTATATTTGCAATGGATAAAGTATCTTCTGTAAATATAGCAAATTGCTCAGATTTTTTTATGTAATATAAATATCGTTCTTTATCAGCTGTAATGATTTTTTGATAAGATAAAATACGATAAAAATCATCTGTTTTATAATACACTTGATGTTTTTTTGAAAATGCAAGTGCATCAAAAATGACTTTTTCACATTTTTCATAATCACCATATGCGAGTAAAATAATTGCTTCTTTTAAGTATAATTGTATATGCGTAATAAGATCCATTTCTAAATTCTTCGTTTTATATTCATCACGAATAATGGTAATCATCTGTAAACATTCTTTATATTTTTTACGTTTGAAGAGCATATAGTAAAACAGTAGTTTCGTTTCAGTGCTTTCTCGATATAAAGTATATTTTTCAAATATAGAAATAGCGGTTTCGACGTAATATTCAATATTATAATCGTTCATAATAGCTGCTCCAGTTATGAACTGTTTATATATACGAGCCGTATTTAAAGTAGAAGGTAGCTCTTTTTGAACGATAGGTAGTAAAGTATCATATACTTCATCGCATTTATTTGTCTTTATTAGTTCCTCCATTTTTTGAATGAGTTCTACAATTTCTCCATCATCATCATCTTCTAGTAAAAAACTCATTTCACATCCAAGTTTATTAGCGATATATTGTAATGTTTTCATAGAAGGTGTAGCTTTTCCATTTTCAATTTGACTTAACATACTTTTTGTCAGTTCTGAACCTGCTAATTCAGTTTGAGTAAGCTTTTTTTCTTTTCGTAACGTTTTAATTTTCTCGCCGAGAGTAGCCATCATATGCTCCTTTATAATCAAAAAGTTAAATGTAATTAAACTTTTCGTTGTAAAAATTGGAAAGTTGTATATATAATAAGTTTAGCACAATTTAACTTTTAAAGGGAGAGTGTCATAATGGGGGATGTAAGTATAGGTCAAAATGATTGGAAAATGAAGATTGCAACGAGAAATATTATTTTAATGATGATTGGAAAAATGACGTCCTTGTTAGGGGCGGGTATTTATACGTTTGCAATGGGATTATACGTATTAAAGACAACTGGTTCAGGAATGGGGTTTGCAACTACTCTTATTTGCGGATCAATACCAAGAATGATCTGTGGCCCAATTGCAGGTGCTGTAGCTGACCGTGTGAACCGAAGATGGCTTGTAATTGGCACTGATTTATTAAGTAGCTTAACAATGCTTATTATGTTTATTCTTGCTACTATATTTGGACCATCACTTCTGTTTATTTATGTATCAGCGGCATTATTATCAATTTGTGCAAGTTTTTATTCTGTTTCATTAACTTCGTCTATTCCTAATTTAGTAGATGAGGAGCGTATTCAAAAAGCGAGTGCTTTAAATCAGACGGCATCATCTTTATCGAATATTTTAGCGCCGATTATTGGAGGAGTTGTATTTGGTTTCTTTTCAATCAAAACATTTTTCCTGTTAAATAGTATTACATTCTTTTTAGCAGTTATTGTACAATTATTCATCGTATTTGATTTATATAAAAAAGAATTGGCCGAAAGTAAAGAGCATTTCTTGACGAGTATAAAAGAAGGTTTTTCATATGTGAAACGACAGCATGAAATATATGGTTTAATGAAAATTGCAGTAGGGGTAAACTTTTTTGCGAGTGCACTTTTCGTTTCGCTTCCATATATTATTATTAAAAATTTGCATTTATCCTCGAAGCAACTCGGTGTTGTAGAGGGAATGTTAGCAGTCGGGATGCTAATTGGTGCAATTGTTTTATCAGTACGTAAAGAAGTGAATAATCCGTTTCGTTCTGTTTATATTGGACTGTTTTTATTTGCGGGCTTGAGTTTATGCACAGTCTTTCCGTTGTTAGTTATCATTCCGAAAGTAGCAAGTTTTATTTACTATATCACTTTTATGATTTTAACCGGTATATCAATGATGGTTGTAAATATCCCGATGCAAGTACATATGCAAAAGACGACAGATCCAAACTATTTAGGACGTGTATTCGGTCTACTTGAAACAATTTCTACTGCAATCGCACCGCTTGGAATGATTGTATATGGATTATTATTAGATATGTTACCGACTAGCATTGTTATGATGACATTAGGTGGAGGATTATTGTTAGTTGTATTAGTTGGAGTAAAGCAGCATATGGCGAAAAAACAAGTGGATGTATCGGTTTAAAAGAAAATTTTAACAATATAAAAATGACCATATTAGTATTTTAGTTTTTGAAACTCCTTTTCATGTATGTTACAGTAAAGTGAGCAGGCAAAGAAAAGGAGAAAACATCATGAGAAAATTAAGTTTTGTAATGCTTTTTCTGTTAGTCGTAATGACTGGATGTAGTAATTATGACACGTATATTGAAACAGGTATGCAATCATTGAAAAATGAAAAATATAGTGATGCGATTATGTGGTTTGAAAAAGCGGAAAAAGAGAAATCAGGAAATGAAGCGAAGGCATATAAAGAAGTCGCTCAGTTACTAGATCGCGGTGCGACAGCATTAAAAGACGGTAAGTATTTAGAAACGAAAGATATTGCAAATGAAGTGTTACAAAAGAAAAAAGATGATGCACTTGAAAAAGCTGTGACATCAAATGCAGAGAATATGCTTCAAAAAGCAAAAGATGTGGAAGAGAAAGTAAATGAAAGAGTAGCGAAACGAAAAAAGGTAAATGAAGAAGGAATCGATAAATTAATTAAAGCTGTTGATAGTATAGATGATGTAAAAGAAAAAGAGAAAAAAGTTTCAGAAGCATTAGATAAGGCTGAAGAGGCACAAGCAAAAATTGAGGATAAGAAAAACAAATAGAGTTATAGTTTAAAAGGCTGTCGTGTATAACGACAGCCTTTTAATTTTTTTCTGCAAAAGAAGTAATGCTATGTAGTAAAAAAGAAATTATTTTAGAATTCCATCTGTCCTCATGATGAATGGTATAAATATTACGCTGAAATTCAAAATCAGGGATCGGTATATAGCATAGCTCATTTCGTTGTACTTCTTGCTCAATAGCAAGTTTTGAAATAAAGGCAACCCCATTACCATGTTTTAAAATTTGTTTCATCGTTTCTAATGAATCTAGTTCAATTTCTGATTGGAATGTAATGTTATGTGCTAACGTCCATTGTGTAAGTAAATCTCTCGTTGTAGATGGGTTACGATGCAATAATATACGTTCTTTTTCGATATCTTGTAATGATACATTTGTTCTTTTAGAAAGATGATGTTCTTTGGAAAAGGCAAGAACAAGTGTATCAGGCATTACATTCATTTGTTTTAGAAGTGGTTCGTCAAACGGTGCCGCAGAAATTACCCCGAGATCAATTTCATGATTTTGTAGCATCGTTCGAATTTCAGGAGCTGTTTTTACTATGAGTGTTATTTTTATATTTGGAAATTCGCATTGAAATTGGTGAACAACTTCTGGTAAAAGATAAGTCGCGGGTACATAACTAGCACCAATTGTTATAGCGCCTTTATTAAAATCTTTAAACTCTTGTGTGACCCGCCTAGCTTCTTTCATAAGTGCATCTATTTTACAAGCATAATGATGCAATGCCTCACCAGCTTCTGTTAAGAAATACCTTCCGGAACGTAATTCAAATAAAGGCACACCAAGTTCCTCTTCTAAGCTTTTTATATGAAACGTAATAGTAGGTTGTTTAACGCCAAGTTTTTCTGCAACGATAGTAAGCTTTTTATATTTCTTAATAAGCACTACAATTTCTAATTTTAAGAGATTCATGATAAGTTGGCCCCTTTTTCTTCTAACTATAGAAAAAATCTATAGAAATAAATAGTTTATTAGAGATTTTTTAATTTAATCTTTACAGTACATTAACATTCAGTATAAAACTTCCAGATAGAATGAAAGCAGGTTAAGAATGAGGGGAGAGATGTGAAACGATGGATATTAAAATTCATGGATTAGAAAAGGCATTTGGGAAAACACAGGCGTTAAAGCCGTTACAGATTGTAATGAAAAAAGGGGAATTCACCACACTTTTAGGACCTTCAGGATGCGGGAAAACGACTTTACTTAGAATGATTGCAGGGCTTGAGGAACCGGATAAAGGTGAAATATATTTTGGAGATAAGTGCATGTATTCTTCTGCTAAAAAGATAAAAACATCTCCTCATGAGCGGAATATCGGCATGGTATTTCAAGATTTTGCTTTATGGCCGCATATGACTGTATTTGAAAATGTTGCATTTGGTTTAAGGGCTACAAAGCAAACGAATCACTTAAGAGAAAAGGTAGAAGATGCGATAAAGCGAGTTCGTTTGCAAGGTATGGAGAAAAGATATCCGCATGAACTCTCCGGTGGACAGCAGCAACGTGTCGCATTTGCTAGAGCAATTGTAACGAAACCTCATTTTATTTTGTTCGATGAACCGTTAAGTGCACTCGATGCAATTTTGCGAGAAGAAATGCGATTAGAACTTATGGACATCGTTCATTCAATTGGTTTAACGGCATTGTATGTAACACATGATCAAACAGAAGCTATGTCAATGTCAGACCAAATTATTGTCATGAAGCAGGGTGAAGTATTACAAAAAGGAACACCAGAAGACATTTATGTGAAACCGTCTCATGAATTTGTTGCAAAATTTATTGGTAAGGCAAATTGGCTTGTAGAGGGGAAAAAAATGATTCGTCCAGAGCATGTGAGCTGGACAAAAAATGACTTGTGCGAAATGTATACAGGTGAAGTTCAGCACGTTACATATGTAGGAGAACGTTATGAAGTGAAAGTAAACATGGGGACACTCGGTGTATGGACAGCTTATCACAATAGTAAGCTAAGCGTTGGTAAACCGGTATCGTTATATGTACCAAAAAAATGTATTCATCATATAGGGGGAGAATCGTATGAAGAAATTCAGTTCGCTTAAGTCTTTATTTGTATGTACTTTACTATTTTCTGCTGTAGTAACAGGTTGTAGCTCAAAGACAGGCAGTGTAGATGCAAAAAATAAAAACGCTAATGAAAAGAAAATCGTTGTATATAGTGCAGGACCAAAAGGATTAGCAGAAAAAATTCAAAAGGACTTTGAAAAGAAAACAGGGATAAAAGTAGAAATGTTTCAAGGAACAACAGGTAAGATTTTAGCAAGAATGGAGGCTGAAAAGAAAAATCCAGTCGTTGACGTTGTCGTACTTGCTTCTTTACCAGCGATGGAAGGATTAAAAAAAGATGGGCAAACGTTAGCTTATAAAGAAGCAAAACAAGCTGATAAGCTTCGTTCTGAATGGTCGGATGATAAAGGACATTATTTTGGATATAGTGCTTCAGCATTAGGAATTGTGTATAACACAAAAAATGTGAAGACAGCACCTGAAGATTGGAGCGATATAACGAAAGGAGAATGGAAAGGGAAAGTGAATCTTCCAGATCCAGCACTTTCAGGTTCAGCTTTAGACTTTGTAACAGGATATGTGAAAAAGAATGGACAAGATGGATGGAATTTATTTGAACAGCTTAAGAAAAATGAAGTTACAGTAGCTGGGGCAAACCAAGAAGCGTTAGACCCAGTTGTAACAGGTGCGAAAGATATGGTAATTGCGGGTGTTGACTATATGACGTACAGTGCAAAAGCAAAGGGTGAACCGGTTGATATCGTATATCCAAAAAGCGGAACAGTCATTAGTCCACGTGCAGCAGGCATTATGAAGGATAGTAAAAATGTAGAAGGTGCAAAAGAGTTTATTGATTATTTATTATCAGATGATGTGCAAAAACAAGTTTCTAAAGCGTATTTGTTGCCAGGTAGAAAAGATATAAAAGTTGAAAATAGACCGAATGTAGAAGAGATTCCAGTATTAAATATTGATTGGAAAACAGTTGAGAAAGAACAAGATGAAATAGCAAAACAATTTAAGAAAGTATTTCAATAAGATGGTGATTACATGGTAAATCGATTCGTATCAGTAAGACAAGTTGGAATGACAGTAGCGTTGTTACTTGTGGCGATGTTAATCGTCATTCCGCTTTTTCTCATTTTATTTTCTAGTGTATATGAAAATAGCAGTTGGAATTTTTTAAAGCCTTTTGAAGTCATGCAGAGTGGTGGATTAGCTGGGATTTTTCTAAATTCGATGCTTCTAGGTGTACTCGTTGTAATAGGAGCTACAATATTTGCGTTTCCATTGGCGTTCATTATGAGCAAAACAGATGTAGGAAAGTATAGTAAGTTAGATATTGTTTTTATGATCCCATTTATGACCCCGCCCTATATCGGATCGATGGGCTGGATTTTGTTCATGCAACCTAACGGTTATTTTGAACAATTTTTTCCGGCTTTAAAGCCGATTTCATCATCGTTTTTTAGTTTAGGCGGTATGGTTTTAATTATGAGTCTGCATTTATTCCCATTCCTTTACTTCATGTTGAAAAACACGTTACTTCATATTGGGAGTAGTAAAGAAGAAGCGGCAGCAGTTCATGGTGGAAGTTTTTTCTATCGTTTAAGAAAAATAATACTACCGTTATTGTTATCAAGTTATGTAATGGGTGCTTTACTCATTTTCGTAAAGACGATTGCTGAATTTGGAACACCAGCTACATTCGGACGTAGAATAGGATTCCATGTGTTAACATCTGAGATTCATAAATTTATCTCTAGTTGGCCGATTGATTTTGGCAGTGCCACAGCACTATCTTCTTTATTACTTAGTGCGTGTATGCTCATTTGGTATATGCAAAATGTATTGAATCGAAAGTATACATATGCAATGGTTAGTGGAAAAGGTGTGAAATCTAAAAGGTATACTTTGTCTATATTTGCGCGCGTTATAGCATGGGTTTATGTAATTGGCTTACTAATAGTAGCAATTGGAATCCCATACTTTTCTATACTTATTGCTTCTTTGTCGAAGTTAAGAGGCGGTGGCTTACATTTTAATAACTTTACAACAAGCCATTATGAAGCATTATTTACAATTGGTTCTCCGGGATTAGAAGCTTTATGGAACAGTTTTCTTTTTTCACTCGTAACGGCGATTGTTGCTGTAATTATTGGCGTATTTTTGGCGCTTATGATTCGAAAGGGGAAAAAGTCCTCTGAAAAATGGCTTGATATGTGCGGCATGTTACCGAATATGGTACCAGGAATAGTGATGGTTGTAGGGCTTATTTTATTTTGGAATTCACCCTATATGCCTATGTCAATTTACAATACACCAGTCATGGTTATCGTAACGTATGTTGTTCTCTTTTTACCTTATACGGTGCAGTATGTAAAAGCATCGCTCGGACAAATTGATGATTCTCTTGTACAGGCAGGAAGTATTTTTTCTAGGAATTATATTTATATTTTTAGAAAAATAATATTGCCGCTTATTATTCCAGGAATTCTTGTTCGGATGGGCGATGACATTTACGATTTCGATAAGAGAGTTAGTAGCATCGCTTCTCGTACTACCTCCATCAGTAGAAACGTCAGCAACGTTTATTTTTGCTCAATTTGAACAAGGAGAAGTATCTATAGGAATGGCAATGGCTGTTGTTTCTGTTGGGCTTACAACAATGTGCTTATTACTTCTGCAACATATGGAGCAAAAACGAAAAGGGGTAGCATGATGAGGATGGAAGTATGGGGAGGAGCGGGAGAATACGGTCGTTCCTGCTATTTTGTAAAAAATAAAGAGACAAAAATAGTATTTGATTGTGGTATTAATCGATCATATGAGGATAGTTATCCTAAAATAGAAAGAGAAGTTGTTCCATGTTTGGATGCAGTATTTTTATCACATATTCATGAAGACCATACGATGGGTTTACCTTTATTGACGAAGTATGGATATAAGAAAAAAATTTGGACGACTCGTTATACGAAGGAGCAACTTCCAGCTTATTTTGAAAAATGGGGAAACTACAATCTTTCAAAAGGGTGGAATTTACCTTATAACGATCAAAATATTAAAGATCTAAATTATGTATGTATTGATGAGATTAGTAATCCAAATGAATGGATACAGATTACACCAACGTTGCGGTTTCAATGGGGGTATAGTGGGCATGTATTAGGAGCTGTTTGGTTTTTAGTGGATATGTGTAATACATACGTATTTTATTCTGGTGATTATTCAGCAGAATCTAATATACTACGAGCTAATTTACCTGAAAATTTGCGAAGCGATATAAAAATTGCAATTGTAGATGCCGCTTATCACACTGATGATGTTTCACAAAAGGAACGAGTAGACGAATTATGTGCAGAAATTGAAAGAGTTGCTCAAAATAAAGGAACGGCATTACTACCACTGCCCTCACTTGGTAGGGCGCAAGATATAGTATTGTATTTATATGAACGATATAAAGAGTTTCCGCTTATAGTAGATAAAGAAATTTTGGTTGGTTTTGAAGAAATGTTCATATATAAAGATTGGCTAAAAAATAATGAAAAACTTGAACGGGTTGTGGAGGATTTAAAAAGAAACATAATAGTTATGGATAAGGAAATTTGTATGCAAAATAGTTACGGAATAGTTGTAATGAGTGATGCGAATATGCAAACGAAACGAGCACAGTTGTATTATGAACAACTTCGGCATGAAGAACGAAATTCGATTATCTTTACTGGACATATTGCTAAAGGAAGTTTTGCAGAAAAAGTTTTGAAGGAACGTGTAGGTAAAGAATGTAGGGTGAAGCGAGTTCCATATAAAGTTCATCAAAGTATAAGTGACGTTAAGGAAATGTTAAATACACTATTACCAGAACATACGGTGTTAGTACATGCTTTGAAAGAGGATACGGATCGATTACAACAAAAGCTAAGCACAGCAGGATATGAAAATGTGTATTCGCTTACTCTGGAACGTATAGAAGTAATTTAAAATGTAAAGGAGATCGGTATATGAAAAAGGTATTTGTATTCGTAAGTATTTTCTTTTGTTGTTTCCTTTATCATGTTAAGGAAGGGTTTGCTGCTAGTCCAATGAAACCTAGTTTTGAAGTGAAGTTATTATTAAAGCCAGAACAAGTATTAGGTTATAACAAAGAGATGAAGCAAGAGGTACTAGAACATTTCCAGGCTGGTACAAATTATGAAAGAATACAGGTGCAATTTTTAGATACAGCAAATAAAAATTTAAGTAATGAAGGTTGGTTTGCGAGAATTCGAAAGAAAGAATTTAGTAAAGATTTTGAACTAACATATAAAAAAAGATATCCTATTCAAAATGGTGTAATTCAAGAAGCACTAGAAGTGGCTAAAAAGGATGGATTTGATAGTAAAACTGATAATTATGAGGCGGAAATAGATTGGGGATTTGAGAAGAAAACGTTAAGTATTTCAAATAAGAAAAGTTACAGTGCTAAAGGATATGGAGTACTTGATTTACCAAACGAACGAGTTGCTCAAAACATGTTAATAGAAAAGTTGCCAGGGAAAATGAACAAATGGTTGTATACGAATTGGGGAGAAGAAATGCTCAAGAATTCTCGTATTTATGGTCCTGTATTAATGAAACGGTATACAGGTGAATTTGAAAATATAAAAACGAATATTGAAATTTGGCCATTAAGTAATACCGGGAAAATAGAAGATGACTTCGTAATAGAAGTGTCGTTTAAAACAAATGAGGAAAGTATCGCGACAAAACAAAGAGAATTATTAATGGCGAGTATAGAGAAAAAAGGATGGTTGTTACCGAAAGATAGTTTGAAGACAGAGCTTATTTTTCAGTAAATAGGAAAGAAGGAATCCATGTGCCATGGATTCCTTCTTCTAATATATGAGTATTAAGCTAAATCAGCTGACACGAACATATCATTATTTTGAAGGTTTTTAGAGCGTAAACTATAAGCAACTACCTTCTTTTTATGTTGTTTTACTACATCAACATGCTCTTCATGACTATAAATATAAAATGTAAAATCTTTTTTGCCACGTTTTGCATTGATAATTAAAGGAGTGCCTTCATTGTGTGGTGGTGCATAATAGCGATCTAAAAATAATCCTTCGTTAAAATCATGAATAATTTTGGATTTCTTTTCGCCTTTTAAGTTATTTCCATTGATTGTAACAGTCACATTCTCTTCTTCAAGTTGTGGATGTGTTTCGTACTTGCTAATAATGGATTCAATAGCAGAGTTAGGAAGGCTAGAAACAATAATTTTAAATGCTCCAAATACAACTAACATTACAATAAACCAAGTCGTCATAGTATTTCATCCCCTTTATCTCACAGTAACGGTCCGTAAAATCCTGGTTGGTGCGGGCTAATAATCAGTGTGGGATAGATACCCCGTACTGACTAAAATTTCACTTTATCCTATTTAACAATATAACTCATGTGGCAATAGTACATATGGTGAAGTTTTGTATAATTTGTGAAAAATATTCCATTTTTATGAACTAAATATTAGAAAAATCAATTTTGTTACAAAAAGTTGAAATCGAAGTATTTTAAAAGAAAAAGGTTTATAATAAAAATATAACTAATAACAACATTACTAATTATAAGGAAGTGTAACTATGAGTACTGTAACAATCGTATATGGTATTATTCTTTCTACAATTATTGTTTTATTTATTGTCGGGGTATCGCGTTATATTCATAAGTGGAAAGAAGGAGTTGCGAAATTAAATCACATTGAAGAAGAACTTAGTGATTTAATGTTACATCATGGTAAGTAAAAAGTTTATTTTTTAACTAAATAATGTGAAAAAAATCACAAAACATGCTCTCATCATGAAGGCATGTTTTTTTGTTATGTGAATGATAGGCACATTCATACATTTTTTCCATACGATACAGTGTGAAAGTAGAAATGTTCGGAGTGGAAAAGAGGGATAAAATGAGTAGTTCAGGCTATGTTCCAGATAATAAAAATTTAAAGAAAAGCTCAGGAACTCCAAACCTTTTCTTTGATTCGAGAAAAAATGTCTTTTTTAAAAGAGATGAGAAAAACGTTGCATATGAAGTTACCTCAACGCAGTTACCTGCGATGATAGGAGGGGCGTTTGTTGATTTGTTTATGACAAAAGGGCATATGCGGGAACCACATTGGCATCCGAATGCGTGGGAATTAGATGTTGTTGTATCAGGAGAAGCAGTTACATCCATTTTAAATCCCGAAACGAATCAATTGCAAAATTATCATGTGAAAGCGGGGCAAACTGTCTTTATTCCAATGGGATGGTGGCATTGGATTACAGCGGTAACAGAAGAAGTACAATTACATTTGTTCTTCAATAACGATCAGTTTGAAACAGCAGAGGGGTCAGACATACTTAGATTAACACCGCCAGAAGTATTTCAAGCTGCATACGGTGTAAGTGCAGAAAAATTAGGAAAGGACCTTTCGCCAATTAAGGAGTCAGTTGTAATTGGTCCTCCTAACTCAAATCGACTAAATAGCGTTAAAGAAAGTGACGACTCAAATATAGTTGTTACGTTAAATGGACAAATAACATCATGTGAAATAGAGTAACTCTTTCTTTTTTTAGGAAGAGTTACTCTGTTTTGTATAATTTTGTATTTTTATTCGTTATAATTATTATATAGAAGGGAATTTATAGAGGGGGCATATTGTGAACATATTAAAGATTATAGGAATTGTTGCAGGAGTCATTATAGTAGCCGTTATAGCTTTCTTTTTTATTATGAAGTACTATTTGTCAAAAGAGGATCCTGATTACGTATTAAACTACATAAAAGAACATAAAGGTGATGAAACGTGTTCATTACTAATTAGAAAAAATGGGGAAGTATTAACATCTATAAATGAAAATGTAAAATTGCCATTAGCGAGTACGGCAAAAATCGTCATAGCAGTTGAATTTGCTAAGCAAGTGTCAGAAGGAAAAATAAGTCGAGATGAACAAATTTCATTGCAGGATTTAGAAAAATATTATGTTAAAAACACTGATGGTGGAGCGCATCCTGACTGGTTAGAAGATTCAAAAGTAAGAGAGTTAGTGCAAAATGGACAGATTACTTTAGAAGAAGTGGCTAAAGGGATGATTCATTATAGTTCTAATGCGAATACAACGTATTTGTTAGATAAGCTTAGAATAGAAAGAGTAAATGATAGCTTAAAAGAGTTAGAACTTACTAGTCATGACAAGTTCTCTTCGTATACTGCTTCACTATATATGAGAGGGTATGTAGAAAAGGAGCTTAATGAGCCAGAAAATCAATCGTTAGAAATGATACGTAACATGTCTAATGATGAATATAATAAGCACGTGTTACAAATACATGAATGGATGAAAGATGAAGGTGAATGGAAGAAACGTGATATACCATTAAAAATAGATATGGAATTCCAGCGTATTTGGTCAGATCGATTAGTGAGTGCAAATGCTAAAGATTATTTGAGTTTAATGGAAAAGATAAATAGTAGAAATTATTTTCCAAAATCAATGCAAGATGAAATTGATAATGTTTTTAAAGGAACAGTTGAAAATAGTAAGTTGGAATATCTCTGGTCAAAAAGGTGGTTCTACCGCATTCGTATTGACAAAAAGTTTGTATACTACAGATAAGAAAGGGAATAAGGTAGAAGTTGTAATTATGTTTAACGATATAGAAGATCAAGTTGCATATCAAAAGCTGAGAAATAATATAGATTATTTTATTCAAGATGCTATAACAGATGAAGAATTCAGAAAAAAGTTATAATGGAATAATTTTATTATGTAAACAAAAGAGCGCTTTTTAAAAGGCGCTCTTTTCTATTCATGATACAGGATTTCCTATTTACTGCATGGAATATAGATTGAAACTAAGAAAGGCAGTTGAATAATGACTACAGTATATTTCGTTCGCCACGCTCACTCTACATATACAAAGGAAGAAAGGGAACGTCCCTTATCTGAAGAAGGAGAGATTGATGCAGGTAATGTAACAAGTTTGTTAAAGGATAAAAAAATTGATGTTGTTATTTCTAGCCCGTATAAAAGGGCGATTCAAACCGTGCAAGGAATTGCGAATACATATAATTTATCAATACAACTGGAAGAAGATTTACGGGAAAGGTTATTAAGTAAAGAGCCAGTAACAGATTTTAACGATGCTATTCAGAAGGTATGGGAAGACTGGACTTTTGCATACGAAGGCGGAGAATCAAATGATGTAGCGCAAAGACGCGCTGTAATATGTATGCAAAGTATATTAAAAAAATATAAAGGTAAGAATATTGTAATAGGTACTCATGGGAATATTATGGTATTACTAATGAATTATTTTGATTCGAAATATGGTTTTCAGTTTTGGAAAACCCTTCATATGCCTGATGTGTATAAATTAACTTTTGATAATAATTGTTTCAGTTCTGCTGAAAGAATACAGTCTACAGATTATCAGATAAATAATTTGTAAAAGTTTATCAAAAAAAGAGGAAAGGGAGAAGGTATTGTAGAAGTATGACTTTGTAACATAAAAAATATTGGTTAAAGGAGGCTGTTTACATGTTTGAGAAAGAGAAAGAAGGGCTTATTGAAGTTCACAACGTATATGAAATCGCACCAGCAGATGGAGCAATTATAGGTATGGCAACGGAAGAAGAAGTGGAGATTGCTGCTGAACTGGAGTTACAGTACTATGCCCATTCTCGTTTATTAGAAGCAAATATTCAGTTAGACGGTTCCTCCTATAAAGAGTTACTTCAGGAGTTCCAGGAGTACGAAAGAAAATCAATGAACTTTTGGAGAGCAATACATAAACGTTTAGCTGTGCCGTGGGCATGGGTACTACGTATTGATGTTGCGAACGGTCCTATATATGTAAGCAATGGGAGTTCGTATTATGAAGAAGTCGATGATGAAGAAGACTATGAATAGATAAGTAAGGAAGCAGCTTTAGTTGCTTCCTTTTTTTATTTACAATAAGTGAATGGCTTCAATGATAGCATCTGGACGATCGTTTTCTATCCCGTGACTAGCATGTTCAGCCAAAATGTATTGGCTGTTTATTGAGAGATTTAATTGTTCACGAATAAGTTCTTGCCACATATCTTCAAGTTGTGTAGCTTCTTCTTTTGGCATACCGCCCTCAATCAATTGAGCAATAGAATATTGAGGATCTCTACCGATAACGATTAATGGTATTTCTAATGTTTTATGTTGTTTTTTTATTGAGCGAGCACAATTTTTCCACTCGGACAGTTCAGAAGCTGTCGCTTTATATAAGGAAGGAGATGTAGAAAATTTGATATGCTGTTTTGTTGTATTGACGAGCATAGGTTTTAGTTCAGTATAAAGCGCGTCTGCATCCATGTTGGAGTAGGTATGATATTTTTGTAGCCACATATCATCAGAATCAGTTTGATCAGAAACTGGTAAATGAAGCTCATCTAATCGGTGTAAGTTCATGGAAGTAGAATCAACTAAAAGAAGTGCTTGCAGCCTATCTTCATGTAACATTGCAAAATGTTGTGCACATAACCCTCCATAGGAATGGCCGATTAGAATGATTGGCTTGTGAATATGGAGTTTGTTTAGTAACATATGTAGTTCCTTTGTAACTTGCCTTGCTGTACGTGGAGTATTTCCTAGCTCACTTTTTCCGTAACCTGGGCGATGGTATGAAACAACTGTAAAGTGTTGTGAAAGCTCTTCTATAATAGGGAGCCAATCATAAAATGATCAAGTCATTCCTGTTTGAATGACTACAGTTTGTTTACTGTTACCTCTTATATATACTTCTACAGTTTGTCCAAATATCTCTATTGATCTATTAATAGTAATTCCCCCTAAGCTTGAAATACTTTTTGGCAAGTAAAGACGATACACCAGGCACATATGCCGAAGAGTATAGATGTACTAAGTGAAAAGGAGTTCTTTAAACCGATATAAACAATAAATAATAGTAGTGCGGATGCAGGAAATCCATATAATACGCCTAAAGCGAATTGACTTAATTCTTGTTTACTCCCACCTTCGAAAGAAATCCAAAATAGGCTTAGTAAACTAACGAGTGGAAGGGCAGCGATAAAGCCGCCTATCGTACTATAATGTTTAGCGACTTCAGTAATAACGCCGATAATAAGTGCCGAAACGATTACTTTAACGAGGAAATGCATATTTTGCCTCCTTCGCTAATAACGAAAAGGCTTTTTCAATTAATTGTTGTTCTTCTTTTGATAACTGTGATTCTAATATTTTTATCTTTTCTTTATCTAGTAAAGTATGCTTTTCTAATACTTCAATGCCTTCTTTCGTTAAAGTAAGGTTTACAACCCTTTCATCGTGTTTGTTTCTTTCTTTTATAATAAATCCTTTTTGAATAAGGCGCTTTACGTGTTCAGATGCTGTGTTATGAGAGAGACTAAGCTCAGTAGCAACTTTTCCAATTGTTATATCTTTCTCACGAGAAACGATTTGTAAAATACGAATAGCTTGGTGAGAAAGGTTGTCTTCATATTCATATCGTAAGTGATAATAAATACTTTCCCAATGTTGATTAATGTCTTTCATAATGATAAATCCTCCTATTTTTATATCGTATAGTAAGATATATTCGTTGATCCAGAAGTAAAATCCTTTTATTTTCATTAAAAATGTTGAAAAAGTTTATTTTTATTGAAATATAAGGTAATCTATGTGTAAAGGTATACATTTAGCAAGAGAGAGGATGATAGCTGTGAATACATTTAAATGGATTAGTCATGAAAAGATGTATGTAGATCAAATACATGTTGAAAAATGTGGTCCTCTTTCAGTCGGCGTATATGGAGGAAATCAAGAGAGTGATGCATATGAAAGAGGAGATGCAGTGCTAGCTTGGTGGGATCCGAAATTAGAATTTGAATTTGTTATGATTTTTGATACACATCATAAAACGAAAAATATACATTATATAATAGAAGCGATTTCAGAAAGAGAAGAAAAACTAAAAGAGTTATTTTCATACCCAATCCATTTAGCTTTTCATCATACACATATGTATTTATTAGCGTTATTTACAGATGAGCTCTTTATCGAGAAATGTGACCAAGATGATGAGGAACTTGCATGTTTAATTTGTTTACGAAAAGGCGAGTTCTTATATTGGCTATCAGTTGGTGATTGCTTCGCGTATTTATTCCATTCAGAGCAAACGAAAAATGGAAAAGGTAGGCTAAATAAGCGTAAGAACTATGAGTATATAGGAAGAAAAAATGTTTTTGCAGCGAATACACCTTGTTTTACATCAGGGGTAAGGGGATTAGAAAAAGGTCAGAATCACATTGTAATGGCAACGGATGGTATTTTAGAGTGTGATAAACTAAAGTTTGATGATGATCAATCTTTAGTAGAAATATTACACGACGGATCTTGTTTACAGATTGAGCCTGTATTAACAAATGTACTTCAGTGGAAAGGTAGAGATTGTGCCACTATTATTGGATGGTCCATCGATACTGAAAATAGACAATGTGCCAATTAATAAATGAAAGAGAGTTCAAGGGTTTTTGTCCTTGAACTCTTTTTTGTTAAGCAATATGAATATGATACGTTTTTAACCATTCATTTACTTGTAGCATATACTCCATAGCACTTCTTGCTTCAAAATTGGTAATCTCTTTGTTACTTTGATCAGCAATTGCAAGTAATATGGAATGGTTAATGAGTGAGAAAACAGGATTGTTTTTATTACTGCACATATCAAGCGTTAAATTGCGGATTGTTTGTAAATAGTATGGATCCTGTGAAGTAGGGTAAGCGCTTTTTCTTCTATTTCGCACATCATCAGGTAAAGCTGGTTTCAGCGCTCTACGTAAAATTCCCTTTTCGATATTATCAATACTTTTTATGTTGAAAGGAACGTTCCATAAATATTCAACTAATCTATAATCGCAAAACGGTACACGAACTTCAAATCCTACAGCCATACTCATACGGTCTTTACGGTCGAGTAAGAACGGAAGGAATCGTGTTAAAAATAAATAAAACATTTGACGTTGTTTCGCGGATTTTTTACTTTCACCTTCAAGAGTAGGTACTTCAAGAGCAGCTTCATGGAATCGTTTATTAATATACTGCTCAGGATTACATTGAGTTGTTACGTCGTTTAATAATAGAGAAGATGTGTTTTTCCAGTTTGTTAACCACGGAAACTTATCTACATATAATAGTTCTTCTTGATGAAACCAAGGATATCCCCCGAATACTTCATCAGCAGATTCTCCAGATAAAGCTACGGTTGCATCTTTTTTCATTTCGCAAAATAGTAAATAAAGTGAAGTTTCCATTTCACCAGCACTGGGTAAATCTTTCGCGTGAAGGGGAACGAATAAGTGATTTGCTAACTCTTCAGCATTCACAATAATGTCATGATGCGACGTCCCTACATGTTCAGAAACACGTTTTACCCAAGGAGCGTCTAAACCAGTGCGAGCAAATGTCAGTTCGAAATCTTTCGCGCTATTTAAAAAGTCGATTGAATATGTGTGAAGTGTTTTGTGTTCCTTTCTAAATTCTTTACCTGCCAGTGCAGTAATACCACTAGAATCTAATCCGCCTGATAACATACAAACGAGAGGAACATCGGCAATTAATTGTCTTTTTACTGTATCTTGTAAAATAGATAAAATATGTGATGATGTATCTTCAGTAGAATCTGTATGAATCTTACTTTCTAAATTCCAATACTTTTGAACTACTTTTTTATCACGTGTGAATGTTATAGAATGTCCAGCACGAACTTCTTGAATATGTTTAAAGACGCCACATCCTGGAGTTCGAAATAAGCCTAATCCAAATATTTCATTTATTCCATCCGCATCAATTTCAGCAGGAACAGATGGATGAGCTAATAACGCTTTTATTTCAGATCCGAAAATAATACTGTCATTTCTTTCCGTATAAAAAAGTGGTTTTACACCTAAATGATCGCGTGCTAAAAATAATTGTTGCTTCTGATCATCCCATAAGGCGAAAGCGAAAATTCCGTTTAAATGTTGTACGCAGTCTTCTTTCCATTCTAAATAAGCATGTAGTAACACTTCTGTATCTGAGTGAGTTTCAAATGCATGCCCACGTTTTTGAAGCTGCTCTCTCAGCTCACGAAAATTATAAATTTCTCCATTATAAGTAAGAGCATACGTATAATCACCGGCACGGAATGTTTTTGGCTGCGTCCCGCCTTCTGGGTCAATAACAATTAAACGTCGGTGTGCAAAAGCCGCATGAGGTGAAAACCAAAATCCTTCAGCATCAGGACCGCGATGCTGAATACTATTCGCCATCTTTTCTAAAATAACATGTTCATTTGAAAGATCCTTTTTCCAATCTACCCAACCTGTAATTCCACACATACAAATCTCATCTCCTAATTTAAAATTATAAAAGTAGATTAATTAAATGAAATGTACACCAGGTTAAAGAGTGTCTGCATAAATAGTGTACTACACTAATTGAATTACAGACTTGAGAAAATTTTCTTCAAGCTTATATTTATATGAGACAATGGCTAAGGAAAAGTATTCCATTACATACAAAAAATAAAAAAGATGAGAGAAAATATTTTTTTAGACGTTATATAGGGTGTAAAAGCTTTTACAAAAAAATAAGGGGAATCGCTACATGAAATCAAATGAGAAAAATTTTATAAAAAGATTACAACGGCAAAAAGAAGATGCGCTAGAATTCGTTGTCGATACATATTTACCACTTATAAAAGGAATCACGCACAAAGTTCTTCTTCCAGTTCAAAATGATGGACTCATAGAGGAATGTGTAAACGATATATTTCTTTCCATTTGGAATAACGCAAATAAATTTCATGGAGAGCCGAGTGACTTTAAAAAATGGATAGCGGCGATTGCAAAGTTTAAGGCGATTGATTATTACCGGAAAGCGACTAAAAAAGTAGAAATTATTTCAGATGAGTTTCATATAAGTACGGAAAAATCGGCAGAAGACGAATTAATTCTTATGGAAGATAGGGAAGAGTTATTGAAGCTTATTAATCAATTAGAACCGTTAGATCAAAAGGTGTTCATTATGAAATATCTTCTCGGTATGAAGACAGAGGAAATCGGTGACAAGTTAGGATTAACCAGGGCGGCGATCGATAATCGTGTGTACCGGGGAAAAAAGAAACTACAACAAAATGCTACGAATATTAGTTTTGGAGGTAGTGCAATATGAAAGACATTTATGAACTATTAAATGACATTGATATAGATGAAAAAGAACTTGAGACTTCTGAAATTGAAAAAGAAAAAGTGAAACGTAATTTAAAACGATCTATACGTACGAAGAAAAAGATGAAAACTTGGAAAAAAGGTGTCGCTGCTGCATCCATTTTAGTAGGATTATCAGTTGTAACACTCGGTATCGGATTTCCTACATATGCTGGAGGATTGCCAATTGTAGGTGACATATTCCGCTTTTTAGATAACGGTAGAACAGGATTATATGAAAATTATAAAGAGTTTTCGACTGAATTGAATATGACGAGAGAGAGTAATGGGGTTAAAGTTACAATTAATGATGCTGTGTTCGATGGTAGAACAATTACAATCACATATTCTATTGAGAGTGAAAAAGATTTAGGAGAGAAACCGTTCCTATTTGGAAGTCCGCAAGTTATGGGCTTTAATGGCGGAGGAGGTAGTTCAAACGTTTCAAAAGTTGGAGAGGGAAAATATGTAGGTATGACTACGATGAGTGGTCATGGTAGTGAAAGGTTAGATGTTGCAAATGTTTGGTGGGATATAGAGGCAATTGAGTTGGATTATGAAGGTAATGTAATAAAGGGGAACTGGAATTTCGCGCTTAGTGTAAAAGCAATGGATAGTACGGAAGTAAAGGTTAATAGGGTTTCTGAAAATGAATTAATAAAAGTAAATATAGACAAAATGGAAGTAACCCCAATGTCATGTATCGTTTTTTTCAATCAAGAAGAATCTAAGGCATTAAGAAGTATATGGGATAGTGCGGATGTTGAGTTAGAAATAAAAGATGATTTAGGAAATCATTATGCTGGTGAAGGAAATGGCGGAAGTAGTACAGTAGCAGAGCCACATAAAAGTAGTTGGAGTGCTACATTCCAAAAGTTAAACGAAAATGCAACAAAGCTTATCGTTACACCTCGTGTGCACTTGCGAGTTCATACACCTGAAAATCATGGTGGAGTGGAGTATGTGAATGGAAAAGAGAAGAAAATTGAAGTGCCGAAAAAAGAAGCGAAGAGTAAAGATATTGTTCTAGATGATATTGTAATTGATTTAAAGAAATAAAAGAGAGACTGCCTAAAAACATTAGGCAGTCTCTTTTTCGTTAAAAACTAGTTACGAGTAACGCATGCGGATGCTGCGTTTTATACTCATCTTTCCACGGAATATTTAGTTGTTCCCACGATTCGCCGCTATCATTGGATTGAAAGACGCCATTATTATTTAAAGTGTAAAACGTATGTGGTTCTGCTTCGTTTGTTGCAAACATTGAAATGACTGTACCAATTGCAGATGGTAGTCCTTGCTGTACTTGCTCGAACGGAGTATCTTTCGTTTTTCGATATATATAAGATTCATAAGGAATACGGTGATGAGCAAGATCAGCACTCGGTGCAGCAGAAACGAGAATCGTATCACAATCAGCTGGATTGATAGCCATGCTGTATAAATAATGATGTTCAAGTCCTTCACTACATGAGATCCAGCTGTTTCCACTGTTATAACTTTCAAGATATGCACGATCAGGTCCGCCCATAAATCCGTCACCACATGATGCATAAAGGCGATTTGGGGCTTCAGGGTGCATGAGTAATTGATGAGCATCGATAGGAGCACCGAATTTTTTATCAATCCATGTATGCCCTTTATCATTACTTTGAATAACAGCACCAGCTTCAATTGAAACATGGATTGTATTTGGAGTGTTTGGATCAACTGTAATCCAGCGAACGTGATGGGTGAAAGGTCTAGGCGGAAAAGCCCACGTATAAGAAGATAATAATGATTTCATATTTTTAAGTTCAGTCCACGTTTCACCACCATTTTCTGAACGGAATAAAGCACTAGGCTCTGTACCTACATAAACGACACCATATCCGTTAACTTGTTCATTAGGGCTTATCGTAATGGAAGTAATCGAAGAATGTAAAATACCATCCTCTTTAGGGAAATCAAAGTAACGATATGAATCTCCAATTGGTCTCCACGAATCCCCGCCATCGTCACTTAGCCATAAACCTCGTCCAAATGTCCCGCAATATACACGATTTGTTTGGAATGGATCAACCACAATACAGGTAGGTTGCATATTTTGTAAATGATATGTGGTTTCATAGTTACCATATTGTTCTTTTACTACAACAAGTTCACGCTCCATGCAGAGAAATAGTCGTTTCAATTTTGTAACCCCCTTAAAAATTCTTTCATTAGTAAACAATATGAAAATAAAAAAGAAGTAGTCTTGTTTTTAGTTGAGAAAAAGGACTTGTTTGAAAAGTAGCGAAGTTTGTATACAGAGGAAGCGGGATAAAGTGAAACTTTAATCAGTGGGGTATTGTTCATCTTCTACGGATTAGTAGCATTCACTATCGGGCGTTAATGGGGGATAAAGATAGGGAATGTGTTTCATACTAACATACAGATATTGCACTTAAAGGAGTATTTGTATGGGACATTCACATGATCACGGTCATTCAAAAAATAAAAAGGCGTTATTAATTGCCTTCCTATTAACAACAAGCTTTATGATTGCTGAAGTTATTGGCGGATTTGTAACGAATAGCTTAGCACTATTGTCTGACGCAGGGCATATGTTAAGTGATGCAGTATCCTTAGCTTTAAGTTTACTTGCGTTCAAGCTTGGGGAAAAAACGGAAACGGCCGCGAAAACATATGGGTATAAGCGAGTCGAAATGTTAGCGGCATTATGTAATGGTGTCGTTCTTATTGTCATTTCAGTATATATTTTTATTGAAGCAATTCTTCGTTTTAAGGAACCAGTTGAAATCGTTAGTAATGGAATGCTCATTATTGCTGTGCTTGGTCTGCTTATTAATATTGTATCAGCTTGGATATTAATGAGAGGCGGAGATGTGAAAGGTAATTTAAATTTAAGAAGTGCATTCTTACATGTACTAGGGGATTTATTAGGTTCAGTTGGAGCGATTATTGCTGCGTTACTTATCAAATTTTTTGGATGGACTGCTGCAGATGCGGTTGCTAGTATTCTTGTGTCTATTTTAGTCATTATAAGTGGATGGCGTGTAACACGTGATACAGTTCATATATTAATGGAAGGTGCACCGCAGCACATAGATGCTGAAGAGGTGAAAAATACATTATTAAATATTACTATTGTAAAAGAAGTTCATGATTTACATATATGGTCTGTAACATCAGATTTTCAAGTATTAACTTGTCATCTTATTATCGAAGGTAATGAAACGCAAAGCGTATTGAAAGAAGCAACGGATGTATTAAAGGGGAAATTTCATGTAGAACATGTCACCATTCAAGTTGAAATAGAAGGTGAATTTAACCATAATGAGACAACTTGCAAAGTATGAAAGAAAAAGGGTATGAAAAAATGTCATAACATTTTTCGCGTGGCATACATATATATAATGTGGCTACAAATACTTTGTAAGGTAAATATTTCATAAGATTACTTTACTTATTAAGAATCATCTTTTATAATCAAAAGTGGTAATTGATAAAGATTATCATTTTCAATGATCGTAGAAAGGAGTTTTTTAAAAGATGAGTAGTCAACTCCGTTTTGCTGTTGAAAATCGTAAGAGACATTTAATTGATGAGTTAATTGGAGCAGGGGTGTTTAAGATTCGCGACCGACAATTATACGAGCTGTCTTTAGAGGAATTGGAAAAAGAGTACGAGCATATTGAAGATTACGCAAATATTCAGGCATAGCATATAGATTATTAAAGAAGGAGCTGGTTACATTGCGTAACCAGCTTTATTATTTCACAGAAATTATTTTTTGTATTTCTTTCATTGGACGGAGCCAGTTTTGAGACATCATTTGTTCCATTCGTTTTTCGTCCTGCTTTTGTAGTGCTTGAATTATAGAGTGATGTTCTTTAATAGATTGACTTGCAGGCACGAAGTTTTGGAAAAATAAATATTCAAGGCGTAAAATGTGAAGTTGCATATTTTCTAGAAAAGGTTCAATATATCGGTTTTTAGCAATAGAAGTAATTGTATTGTGAAATCGTATATCTAGTTCTAAAGCTTTTTTTGAATCTTTTTCATGTATAGATTGTTGAAAAGCATCATTTATCTCGGAAAGTAGTTTAATATCAGCGTCTGTAACTTTTTGAAGTGCTTGCTTTCCTATAATTGAGTGAAGACCAGCTATCGTCTCATAAATGATAGATACGTCGTCTAGCTTAATAGGCGCGATTTTCGTTTTTTGCCCAGGTACCATTTCAACTAATCCAGAAAGCTCTAAAATTTGTAAAGCTTCTCTAACAGGTGTTCTGCTTACTCCTAGTGCTTCTGCCAATTCCCCATCATTTATTTTTTCATCAGGTCGTAAAACACCTTCTATAATCCAATCTTGCAGTTGATTTAAAACGAGTGACTTTGCTGAAACTCTTCCTGGTTTTTTATAATTTTGAGGGACAGGCATAGTGAATTCAATCCTTTCATTGTATATGTTTCTTTTTCGTATTAACAAGCTTTAATTTTGGTTTTCCTTTATCCGGTTTTTGGCTTAATATGAGCACCATTACAATTACACAAAAAGCACCTAATAACTGAAAAGATTGAAAGGGTACGTGCAAAATAAGCACAGAAGAAATAATAGCTGCGAGTGGTTCTGTACAGCCAAATAATGTTGTTTCTTTAGGCGTAAGGTATCTTATGCTATCTAAGTATAAATAAAATGCGATGAGTGTCCCGAAAATGACGACAAATGTAATGAGCGGGAGGGTACTTAGTTTTACATATTTCATAGTTGATAATAAAATGAATTCGTTTGTGGAAATAAAGTGTAAAATCGTTACGCCAATCCCCCCAATGATCATCCCCCATCCAACGATAACAGATGAAGACCACTTTTCTAACAATTCTTTTGAATACAAACTATAAAATGCAAGAGATAGTCCAGATAAAATGCCCCAAATGATAGCAGGTGTAGATACAGCTAAGTTATGAACAGAACCGTTTGTTAATAGGAGAAAAGTCCCTACTAATGAGAGGGTAATTGAAATATAATCAATTTTTGATGGACGAACGCTCCATTTGAAAAGTAAGTATACAGTGATAAATATAGGGGCTAAATATTGTAACAAAGTTGCAACAGCAGCGTTTCCTTCTTTAATAGAAGCGAAGTACGTGTACTGTACAGCAAGCATGCCTAAAAGACCGAACAAAATTATCTTATTTGCATCAGACTTTTGTTTCCAAATCCCAAATATTTCTTTTTTGTCCGCTCCGAATGATGACATAATGAGTAAAATAGCACCGGATATAAGCAAACGGATTGTAACTAACCATTCAGTAGAAACGTTTTCATATTGAAAAAGTTGTTGCGCAGCTGTTCCGGATAAGCCCCATAAACAAGCACCGATTACAACCATAATAATTCCTTTTAAACGATTTGAATCCATAAAATATATAAGTCCTCCTTTTTAAAAAAATATATTGGATACAATATGCAATATATCACAGAATGGAATATCAATAAACTGAAATTTCTAATTAAAAATAAAATTGTTTATCCCGCATTAACGGGCAGTAAGACTCCCACCTTGAAATCCGGCGAATGCGAGGAAGTTAGGTGGGAGTCGTGCTGCTCGTAAAAGTCCAAGTGGTGAGGGCTAATAATCAGTGGAGGATGGAAAAACCCCCACTGATTAAATTTTCATTTTATTAAGAACGATCATCTTTTTATGAAATATAATCATAATCGCGACGCCAAAAAAATAAAGATAAGAGTAATTTGGTTTGTTAAAAATATGTGTATAAGGAGATACGTGATGAACTGGGTTACTCATAAACCATCGTTTGAATTTGAAAATTTTAGTCCTATTATTCGGTCACAATCTGCGTGGAGTGGGCATTTAGATTTCGCATATGATTTAGTAAGATTTGAAGAACCAGCAACTTTAGTTGAGTTAGGTACGCATTTAGGTGCTTCCTTTTTTAGTTTTTGCCAGGGGGTAAAAGATGGTGGGTTAGCCACAAAATGTTTTGCTGTAGATACTTGGGCTGGAGATGGGCATACAGGTCCATATGGAGAAGGGGTTTTTCAAATAGTAGAAAAAGTGGTGAGGGATAACTACCTGAATATAGGGAATTTAATTCGGTCTACTTTTGATGATGCTCTGGATGAGTTTCAAGATGAAACGATAAATCTTTTGCATATTGATGGCTATCATACGTATGAAGCTGTTTCTCATGATTATAAAACATGGTTACCTAAAGTTGCGAAAAACGGTATTGTATTATTTCATGATATTGAAGTTAAAAACGGTGATTTCGGTGTGTATAAGTTTTGGGATGAGGTCAAGGTGAAATACCCTCATTTTCAGTTTGGGCATTCATATGGACTCGGAGTTTTATTTCCGAAAGGTTGTAGCGATAAGTTTTCGGAAATACTTAAAAATAAAGAAGAGATACAAAATATGTATAAATAAAAGAGGGGCATGCATCGATTAAATGATGTGTGCTCTTTTTTTATGTGGAAATATATTATTACATATGAGATGAAAGCGGTAGTAAAAAGTTTTGTTGAGGCAAATATTAAAAAGGTTATTATGGGTTAATAATTAGTGGGGATGGATAAAACCCTCATTGATTAAAGTTTTATTTCATTAGGTGTTTTTATCTAAATAAATAAAAATACAACATTTTTTATATTTTTCATTGCGAAAAGCGCAATCTACTTTTACAATAGAAAGGGTTGTGAATATATTATACTGAAAAAATAAATCGAAATAATATGAAAATTTTGTTTTGTCTTCGCTAATTGTATACTACATACACGTAAGACTACATACATCATGTTATCGACTTGTAAGGAGAGAAGAAAATGAAAAGTGTAAGATTACCATCGATGCTAGAAATTATTATTCTTTTATGCCTATTTCTTGCTGTCGTCTTTTCCTTCCAAACGATTTTTGATCTCCCAATTCAATTAGCGCTATTTATTTCATGGTTTTTAGTTATTGCGCTTGGATTAAGATTAGGATTTCGTTATCAAGAATTGCAAGATGCAATTACGAAAGGGATTTCTAATGGATTAGAAGCAATTCTTATTTTAGTTGCAGTTGGGGCTTTAATTGGAACGTGGATTGCTGGTGGGGTTGTACCTACATTAATTTATTATGGATTAGAATTCATTCACCCTAGCATATTCTTATTGGCAACTTTAATTATTTGTTCAATCACTTCTATCGCGACAGGAACATCATGGGGAACAGTTGGAACTGCAGGTATTGCTATGATGGCGATAGGTGAAGGGCTTGGATTACCACTTCCGCTTGTTGCGGGTGCAGTCCTTTCAGGAGCTTATTTCGGAGACAAATTATCACCACTTTCTGATAGCACAGTTCTTGCAGCTTCTATGGCGAAAGTAGATGTTATCGCTCACGTTCGAGCTATGCTCGTATTAGACGTTCCAGCTTATATTATTACCAGCATTATGTTTACTGTTGCTGGATGGATGTATGGCGGGGATAATGTAGATTTAAATAGAGTTGAGTTTTTAAAAGAATCTTTATTAAAGCACTTTGATATTAAAATATGGATGCTTGTTCCAGCGGTAATTGTTATTATGCTATTGGCGATGAAGAAACCATCTATGCCAACAATTGCTATGGGAGCTTTAATTGGTGCAATTTGGGCAACACTTTTCCAAGGAATGAACTTTGGAGAGGCAATTGGAACAGCATATAACGGATTCTCAATTCAATCTGGTGTCGAGTTTGTCGATAAGTTATTAAACCGTGGTGGAATTAATGGTATGCTTGGTTCAGTAGCTGTTATTATTTTCGGATTAGGTTTTGGTGGATTACTTGAAAAGTTAGGTGTTCTAAAGGTAATCGTATCGAAATTTGAGAAGAAATTAAATTCTGCAGGTAATGTAACATTGTCTACATTAATCGTTGCGTTTTTAGCTAACATATTTGGTTGTGCGATGTACGTATCACTTATTTTAACACCAAAAATTATGGAAGAAAGCTATGATAAATTAAAAATAGATCGCCGCGTATTAGCACGTAACTCAGAAGTAGGTGGAACTTTGACTTCTGGTATGGTTCCATGGTCTGATAATGGTATTTTTATGGCTGGTATTTTAGGTGTATCAACATTATCATACGTTCCATTTATGTGGCTAAGCTTCGTATCACTCATTTTAGCAGTTATTTATGGATATACAGGCAAGTTCATTTGGTATGTAGATGATGCGGATAAAGGAAAGCAAGCATCATAAAAAAATTACCTTCTGTGGTGGCAGAAGGTGATTTTTTTATATGAATCAATGAGAATTCTTATCATTTGATAGAAAGTCTGTTAAAATAAAAGATGTAGGTATTTTATTTTCAAGGGGATGAAAAAATGGAGTACAGAATTGAAAGAGATACATTAGGAGAAATGAAAGTTCCAGCTGATAAATTATGGGCAGCACAAACGCAGCGTAGTAAGGAAAATTTTCCGATTGGAACAGAGCATATGCCGCTTGAAATTGTAAAAGCATTTGCGATTTTAAAGAAGAGTGCAGCGCTTAGTAATCAAAAATTAGGAAAGCTATCAGAAGAGAAGACACAAGCAATTGTGGAAGCTGCTGATGAAGTTATCGCAGAAAAATGGAATGAACATTTTCCACTTGTCGTATGGCAAACCGGTAGTGGTACACAATCGAATATGAATGTAAATGAAGTAATTGCAAACCGCGGTAATCAAATTTTGAAAGAAAAGGGATCTGACGTACATATTCATCCGAATGATGACGTGAACATGTCTCAAAGTTCAAATGATACGTTCCCAACAGCACTTCATGTAGCGTGTGTAATTGCGGTAGAAAATCATGTATTGCCAGCTATTACGAAATTAAAAGAAACATTAGCAGAAAAAGTAACTGCATTTGAACATATTATTAAAATCGGTCGTACGCATTTACAAGATGCAACACCTTTAACGTTAGGACAAGAAATTAGCGGATGGCACCGTATGCTTGAAAAAACAGAGCGTATGATTGCAGATAGCAATACATATATGAAAGAATTAGCAATTGGTGGTACTGCGGTTGGAACTGGAATTAATGCGCACCCTAAATTTGGTGAGATGGTAGCGGAAGAAATTAGTCTGTTTACAGGTAAACAATTTATTTCTGCACCAAATAAATTCCATGCGTTAACGAGCCATGATGAAGTTGTATTTGCACATGGAGCATTAAAAGCATTAGCTGCTGATTTAATGAAGATAGCTAACGATGTGCGCTGGCTTGCAAGTGGTCCACGAAGTGGTCTTGGGGAAATTATTATCCCTGCAAATGAACCAGGAAGCTCTATTATGCCAGGTAAAGTAAATCCAACGCAAAGTGAAGCATTAACAATGGTTGTAGCACAAGTTATGGGGAATGACACAACAATCGGATTTGCTGCGAGCCAAGGTAATTTTGAGCTAAACGTATTCAAACCAGTTATTGCTTACAACTTCCTGCAATCTGCTCACTTATTAGCGGATGCAACCGTTTCGTTTAATGATAAATGTGCAGTTGGTATTGAAGCAGATGAAGAAGTAATTAATGAAAATGTAAATCGTTCATTAATGCTTGTAACAGCGCTAAACCCACATATCGGGTATGAAAATGCCGCGAAAATTGCAAAGCATGCCCATAAAGAAGGGTTAACTTTAAAAGAAGCAGCATTGCAATCTGGACTACTAACAGAAGAGCAATTTGATGAGATTGTAGATCCGAAAAAAATGATTGCTCCGAAAGAATAATAGAAGAAGCCAAGGTTCTTAGTATAGAATCTTGGCTTTTTTTGTATATTCATTTTTATGCTTCCTCCACTTGTACTATTGCAAGCTTCAAAAGATATTATTTGTTAGCAGACGTATTCATTACTTTCATATGTGGGCAGTTCTCTTTTAAGAGTAAAATGAATTTTTCTTCTTCTTGTGGTACGAAAGTTGTCACTGAGTCAAATAAATTATAATCAATTTCTAATTGCTGCCTAGTCCATTTTTCTGAACGGAGTGTTTTGCCAGAGTATTTAATGTGACGGATATTTTCAAATGGAATTTCAGTACGTAATATGAAACCGTGTTTTACAATAAGAGAAGATTCCGTTATGTTGTAGTGAGAGAAATAGAATGAAGAGAGATTCACGATATTTAACAGCATCATAAGAGTGAAAAAAATAGAATTTTCATTTTGGAAGAATAGCGAAATGAAAAAAAAAATTATAAATAATGTAATGAAAATGACGTGAAATGGATTTTTTTTCGCTTTAAACTTCAAGTTAGTCACCTCGTTATACGTGTTCATTAACTAAATTAAATCATAACATCGTAATAAACCGAAAGAATATGCAGAATTGCATATTCTTTCGGTTTATTATTCGTGTAAAATTTTTTGATAGGATAAATTTAAATGAAGTTTTTAGTAGTGGAGTGGCATAAAGTGACTAACAAGAATAGAAGTGTAGTGCTAGTCATAATTAGTTGTATGCTGATTATGAGTGGCTGCTCAAATAGATTCGTTGAGGATGGAAATCGAAAACATGTATTTGTAAAAGCAAGTAAAGTTTTAGTAGAGGTTGTTTATAAAATATATAAAAGGTAAAAGGTGTTTTCGTATATGGAAACACCTTTTTTGTAGTTAAAATTGAATGCTGAAGTTTTGGAATGTGTGAATGCCGGTTCCATGTTGAATTAGGTTTGTATCACTTAAATATTGAACAGCATATTTCACATTTTAATAATAAGTCGTTTCTAAAAACACATTCGCTGTTTGTTGGGATAAGTCCTTTTTATAACATATAAATAGATATTTTTATAAAAGTTTGTAAAATAGGTAAACGAAACATTGAATTGTTTGCTTTTTATATGGTAAGATGATGGAGTGGTAATAAACGATATCGTAATTTGTTTATGGTTTTAATAAACTTTTTGGAGGAATGTTTAGTATGAGTGATATTTCAGAGAAGTTTTGGGATGCGTCGATAGAGGAATTGAAGAAAGGGTATGTATTTGACGAGGAAGCAGAGGAGTATGTTTGTTTAGCTTGTGGAGAAACGTTTATTAAAGGAGTTATTTATCAAGAAAATCAAGTTTTGTATGAAGCAGAGAAGTTTGTACAGTTGCATATTCAAAATGAGCATACATCTATGTTTGAATATTTATTAAATCTTGATAAAAAGTTTACAGGCTTAACTGATTTGCAAAAGAAAATGGTTCAGTTTTTCCATATGGGACTTAACGATAAAGAGATTGTAAAAGAAATGGATGGCGGGAGCACATCGACGATTCGCAATCATCGATTTACATTGCGCGAGAAAATGAAGCAAGCGAAAGTATTTTTAGCGTTAATGGAATTGTCAGAAGAAAAATCAAAAGTTCAAACTAAATTTGTACCGATTCATAGAACAGCTACGATGGTGGATGATAGATACAATATTACAGAGGAAGAAAATGCTGAAGTTTTAACAGCGCATTTTACAGAAGGTTTGGATGGACCGCTTTCTAAATTTCCGAAAAAGCAAAAGCGGAAATTGATTATATTACGTCATTTAGTGAAGAAATTCGATAGTAATAAAAAGTATACTGAAAAAGAAGTAAATATAGTTTTAGAAAATATATATCCGGATTTTGTAACTTTGAGAAGATATTTAATCGAATATGGTTTTTTAGATAGAACAGCTGATGGAAGCCAATATTGGGTGAAGTTATAAGAATGAAGAGAAGAAAATGAATAGATGCACATAATAAAAACAACTATACAAAGAGATAGAGGATTACAGATACGAAAAATATGTTAAAGTTCTATGATGAATTTGAAAATAGTGAGTGGAAGAAGCAATTACTTTGACGAGCAAACAGTATAGAAATGGTTGGAGTAATTACAACTATTTGAGCACGGATTTAACCGTGCAGATTTTAAATAAAAGGAGAAATGAAATTTGAAACCACCTACAGATAACGATAAAGAAGGTGTAGAGTCACAGAAGTCAGAAACAGAACATAAGCCGATATGGAAATCGATGTCCATGTTTTTAGTGCCGTTACTTTTAAGTAATGTATTACAATCAGTTGGACAGTTATTTGGAATGGTAGTAGTAGGAAGATGGCTTGGCGTAAATGATCTAGCAGCTATATCGGCATTTTTCCCGTTATTTTTCCTACTCGTTTCATTTGTAATTGGAATTGGTTCTGGTAGTTCAATTTTAATTGGTCAGGCATTTGGTGCTAAAAATGAGGAGCGCTTAAAAGCTATCGTTGGTACGACGCTTACGTTTACTTTTATTATAGGAGTCGTGTTGGCGATAATAGGTAGTATTTTTGCGATGGATATTATGCGTCTTATGGGAACGCCAGAAAATATTATTGAAATAAGTGTGCATTACGCAAGAATTTTATTTATATCTATGCCAGTATTATTTTTATATTTTGCATACACAACATTTATGAGAGGTACAGGAGATTCAAAAACGCCATTTTACTTTTTAATCGTAAGTACAGCGCTAAATATGATTTTATTACCAATTCTTATTTTTGGCTGGTTAGGAGCTCCGAAATTAGATGTTTACGGAGCGGCCTATGCTTCAGTTATATCTACAGTTATTACGTTTATTGTCATGCTAGTGTATTTAAAGAAGAAAAATCATCCACTACAATTAGACGGGACAGTAAGAAAATATCTTCGTATGGACTGGGAGTTATTAAAATTATTGTTACGCCTCGGTATTCCAGCGAGTATTAATATGATATTAGTTTCATTATCAGAGATCGCGGTAATCGCATTTGTAAATCGGTACGGTTCAGATGCAACAGCGGCGTATGGTGTTGTGAACCAAGTTGCAAGTTATGTACAAATGCCAGCGGTTAGCCTCGGTATTACAGTATCAATTTTTGCAGCGCAATCAATTGGTGCGAACCAATTTGATCGATTACAGAAAGTTGTTAAGGCCGGAATTATTATGAATTATATCATTGGTGGTGTATTAATATCTCTTATTTACTTGTTCTCAAGAGATATTTTAGCACTATTTTTAACAAGTCAAAATACAATTGACATTGCTCATAGTCTAATCATGATTACATTATGGAGCTACTTAATTTTCGGTCATGCACAAATTATTAGTGCGACAATGCGAGCAAGTGGTACTGTACTATGGCCAACTGTAATCAGTGTTGTATCAATTTGGCTTGTTGAAGTACCTGTGGCGTATTATCTTTCTTACCATACGAGCCTTGGAATAGAAGGGATATGGATTGGGTATCCAGCTGCATTCATCGTCAGCTTAATATTACAGTATGCATATTATAAGCTTTCATGGCAGAAGAAACGAATTACACGATTAGTGAGTTAAAAGATGAAAATGTCCCTAAGTCATTATACTTAGGGACATTTTTTTATGAATGCTTATAAATAACTTTTTAAAGTTATGTCAAAATGTTGTCTAATGAGTTCTCCATTATTCATATAAAACTCCCAAGCTGTATCTGGCTCACCGATAATTTCAAATGAATCTTCTGTAATATATAAAGCGCAATTATCTTCTAATGCAATACCTTCTATATTACCTTGGTGAGTTTGTAAAAACGTATGGAAGGCATTCATTCTATTTAATTGATTGTAATGGGGGCAAAATCTTTTGTTAACAATACCCCAGCCACTACTTTCTATATAACCGGAACCTTCATAATCTGAACGAATGCTAGATGTGAACCAGCACATAGCACCGGCACTATATCCTGCAATAAGTGTTCCACGTTTTAAAGCAAATAGTAACTTTTCATCTAGTTTATGTTCTTTCCACTGTTCAAGCATGTGAACGTAATTTCCACCGCCAAGGTAAATTAAATCGGCAGAATGAATCATCTCATCTATTTCATATTTAGTAGGTGTTTCGGTTGAAATACGTAAAATTTGAACCTCACAATGTAATTGCTTTTCAAATGTTGCTAAAAATAACTTTATATATCCTTCATCATCACGACTAGCTGTAGGAATGAATAATACTTTTGGGTATTGTTTATTCGTTAATTCTATAAGTCGTTCATTAATATGCAAGTGATTTGGATCTTGTAAATCACCGCCACCAATGACAGCTAATTTCATAGTAAAGCACCACCTAATAATATTTGTTATGTAAAAATTCGATAGTGGGGAGTTACATTCCTTCTGTGATTTAATGAATAAGGGGAAATAAAGTGAACAATATATTGAAATAGCATAAGGATTCGATAGCTGTGGATAGAAAGGAATTAGAAGCAGTTTATCCCGCTATTTGCGGGCAGTAAACTCCCGCCTCAAAATTCGATTGGAGCAAAGCAGTTAGGTGGGAGCCCTGCTGCCCGTAAACGCCCGATTGGTGTGGGCTAATAATCAATGGTGGATGAACAAAATCCCCATTGATTAAAGTTTCACTTTATTGATATATAATACTGGAAAATATTGTTTCAAAATATGGGAACAATATGTTTAAATGAATATAACGACGTACTAATGAATGTTGAAAGAGTATTTATATTTAAAAAGTACAGGGAATACCAAAAGTTTTACAAAAGTGTTTTTTACTTTTTATAGGAACTTATTTTATAATATAGTTAAATTATATTAATATATTTATTAGTGTAGACTAAAAAGAGGGAGCGTGAAAGAGTGGATTTTCGATTTGAGTTCGCAGCGAAGGTGAAAGAATATTTAGATGATGAAAAAGATGAAAAAATAATAAAAGATGGACACAGAGATATAATTTATAAATATTTATATCCGTTAGAGAGTGAAATTGGAATTTTTAAAAACCCTAACTTTACTTTTTTGCATCAGGAAGACGTTCACATATAGTATTAGAAAATATTGAATTTAAAACAGAAGTAAACGTAGAAAGTAATATAATTGAAATTACAAAAATAGTGGATAATGTGGTGATTCCATTAGATACTATCGTAGCTAAAGATCGGGAATTATTTGCACTTGGGCGTAATGAGAAATTTAGTGTGCAAATATTAGAATATTATCTCTATGATACATTTGGAGAGAAGTTAGGTTTACAATGAATCGAACGTGGTACAGATAACTAATTAGTGGAGATTAGGATTCATTTAAGTATCAGTTAATATCATTTATGTTTGACCTTCTATATATTTTATACTACAATCTGTAGTGTGAAAGGGGCCATACGATGTTTACTCAAAACTACAAGTTAAATGAGCAAGGGCTAAATCACTTTTTCGGACCGCTTGAAGCGAAAATAATGGAAATTGTTTGGGCTACTGAGGGTATTACCATTAAAGATGTGCAACAGAGATTAAGTGAAGAATCCCCGGTGAATTTTAATACTGTAATGACAGTTATGAACAGATTAGTAGAGAAAGCACATTTAGAAAAGCATATTGTGAAAAGAAGTGGTATGTATCGTACTACACAAACGAAGGAAGAATTTTTATCTAATCAAACGAAGAAAATGACACAGGAATTAATGGGTGAATTTGGAGATCTTGTTGTGAACCATATGATAGATGAGTTAGAACAAGCTGATCCATCTTTAATAAAAAAATTAGAAGAGAAATTAAGTCGGCTAAAAAAAGAGGACCGATAAAATGAAGTGGCAAATGCGTAAAATCGTTTTGTTAGCAGTGACTATTAGTGTGCTTTTTTTAAGCATGTTAGTATACTACGTTACATACCCATTTCTTTTTCAAAATAAAGCATTTTTCCTTTCTCAATTTTGTTTATTTGAATTACAAAAACATATGAGGGAACTATCAATACTTCGTATAATGATAGCCGGATTACTGTTATTTACTGTAATCATTATGAGTAAAAGAATTTGGAAGCAATTTTTTTATAGTAAAAGATTGAAAAGAAATCTCGTGTCTATTACTAGAAAAGGAAAGCAAGTGTACGTATTATCAACGTTACAGATTACGGCATTTACAATTGGATTATTTCGACCGAAAATTGTCATTTCAGAAGGAATGTTTCAGGCATTTTCTGAGGAAGAAATTGATGCGATTGTATTACATGAGGAATATCATCAAAAAAATCGAGATCCATTAAAGTTATTTTTCTTTACATTGTTAGCTGAGGGAATGATGTATATTCCTATATTAAAAGGGATGTTGCAGCGTTATCATGTATATCAAGAGCTATCAGCAGATAAATATGCGATGCAAAAAATGAAATCTTCATTTGAGCTAGGTAGTGCATTATTAAAGTTAATTAAAATAAAGACGATGGAAAATCAATGTATTACAGCGTCGTTTGCGAAAACCGCAATTAATTTACGAATTGAGCAAGTGTTGAATGAGAAAGTTGTTAAGCTGAATATGCCATTACATACAAATTCAGTATATGTAACGTTAGGGCTATTTTGTATGTCGATTGTACTTATTGTCGGAGAGTGCATATAGCTTCTTTTTTTAATAATTAACACTACGTATTGTAGTGTGTTTAGGAGGGATAAAATGAATGCGGCGGATTTAACAATTTGGCTAGTAGTAGGGGCTGGGATACTTTCATTTATATCACCATGTTCTTTACCGCTATATCCATCTTATTTATCATATATTACAGGTGTGTCTATTCAAGATTTAAAAGAAAATCGTGGGATTATGCAAAAGTCAGCGATTATACATACAGTATTTTTTATGATCGGTTTCTCGGTTATATTTTATGTGTTAGGTTTATCGGTGAGTTGGATTGGGATTACTTTTTCATCTAATCAAAGATTGATTCAGCAAATTGGTGGGGTTTTTATTGTTTTGATGGGGTTATTTATGACTGGATTGTTTCAGCCTAAGTGGCTTATGGCAGAGAAAAAAGTGCAGTATAGAAGTAAATCGACAGGATATATTCGCTCAGTTTTGGTCGGCATGACATATGCAGCAGGATGGACACCGTGTGTTGGTCCGATATTTTCTGCAGTGCTTATGCTCGGGGCGACCAATCCGGAAAGTGCGCTTCTTTATATTACGGCATATACTCTTGGCTTTGCAGTTCCGTTTTTCGTGATGGCATTTTTTATTGGAAAGGTAAAATGGATTGTTACTTATGCCAATGTCATGATGAAAATCGGCGGTGGAATGATGATTTTAACAGGGGTTTTATTATATACAAATCAAATGACGAAAATTACAGCGTTCTTTATTCGTCTATTCGGCGGATTTACGGGATTTTAGAAATGAGGAGGAAGAAAAGTGAAGAAACTAATTGCTATTATACTAGCTGGGGCACTAATTTGGGCCGGAGTTAACTTTTATAATACTAAGAAAGAAGAAAAAGAAAGAAAAGCGAAACAAGCGGAGTTACAAGAGAAGGAAGTATTACCACAAGTGGGATTTAAAGCGCCGAACATAACATTAAAAGGATTAGATGGGAAGCTTTATTCGTTAAATGATGCAAAGGGAAAACCATATGTTATTAATTTTTGGGCATCATGGTGTGGTCCATGTGAAATGGAGGCTCCTGATCTAGTTCGTTTGTATGATAAATATAAGGAGGATGTTGAAATCTTTGCGGTAAATGCAACAATCGGGGATCCAGTACAAGAAGCGAGCGCATTTGCAGATCGTCACGGATTTAAATTTCCTGTTCTATTAGATATGGACGGAGTAGCTGGAATAGATTATAAAGTATTTTCTTTACCAACGACATTTTTTGTTAATAAAGATGGAATTATTGTAGATCATGCACGAGGTGTATTACCTCCAGATCAATTAGAAGAGAAGTTTAAGAAAATAATTGAGAATTAAGAGGGGATTTCATAGTGATGGAGTGGATGGTGAGGTTACAACCCGTTTCTCTTATAATAGGAAGTTTATTTGGATTTACTCTAATGAAACTAAGGATGAAAAAGCAAAATATTCAATATGAAAAAATGATGGATGCAGTAACGAATGGCTTTCTTATCATTGTATTAGTATGGAAATTCGCACCGGCAATTTTAAATCCGGTATGGGCCATTGGGGCGCCAATGCCAGCATTATTAGCTGTAGGAAGTATTCAGCATATTATAGTAGGGTGCGTAATTGCGAGTATATATATTGTTTGGAAAAGTAAAAAAGAGCAATTTTCTCTTCGGATTTTACTTGATACATTACCTTTTGGATTTTGCATGAGTATAATCTTTTATTTTATATTCCATCAAGAAGTAGGTGCACAAACGACACTGCCGTGGGGGATGAAAATATATGAATCAAAATTTTTGTATCATCCTATTTTCATGTATGAGATTATACTCGCACTCGGTATAATTGGCTCGTTATGGATTAAAAATGAAAGATTAGGAAATGGAAAGAATATAATCTTTTTTCTAATTTGCGAGGGAATTGCTCATATCATTATTTCACTTATTAGTGAACAAAATTCAGTTCTAGTTGGTCTTTCAATACAGCAAATAATCAGTTTTTGTGTTATTAGTTTAGGGATTTTGTTAGTACCAAAAAAATAAAAGTAGCCATGCACGGAGAGCATGGCTATTTTTGTATCATCATATGAATTAAAAAATCGGCGGAGTAACAGAAAATAAAACAATCGCATTTTTCTCGAATTGATTTACCCATTTATGTTTTAAATAAGCTGGTATTTTTACGCTATCACCAGTTTCTAATGTGTATTCTTCTTCATTTAAGTGCAATGTGATTTTTCCGTCTAATACAAATGCTAATTCTTCACCTTTATGTTCTAGAACATTTTCTGATGAAGCAGTATTTGGTGGGATAGTCATAATTGCTGTTGCTAAATTTCCTGTGAAATCAGGTGATAACAATTCATATGATAAATTATCGATAATCATTTTTTTTCTTTTATGAGAACGTACAATTAAATCGTCTGTATTATTTTCTTCAAGTAAAAAACTAAATGTTGGAACATCAAGAGCTTTTGCAAGTACCTTTAATGTTTGAATAGAAGGGTTAGCAGAACCACGTTCAATTTGACTAAGCATTGATGGTGTGATTTCGGCCATCTTTGCTAATTCTTTACTAGTTAATCCTTTTTCTTTTCTTTGTTTTTCAATCTTTTTACCAATATCTATATTTTCCATAATAAATGCTCCTTAATAATTATTAAATTATATTTAAATAAATTAAATTTAAATTAACTAAAATGAATTATTTATGTTAAACTATATTAAAATTAATTTAATTATAATTTATTATATGGCTATCTACAAGGATATGAGGAGGAAGAGGAATGAAGGAGATAGAGGCATTAAAAGAGCAATATCCACTAGTAAATAACTTAATCACAACAGAAGAAGTATTTTGGGTAAACCCGAATATGGAAAAGTATGAAACAGCAATAAAAAATTCGCCACTTAATGAAGAACATGTAAAAGATGCGGAAGAGAGATTAAAGCGTTTTGCACCATATATTGCGAAAGTATTTCCTGAAACGAAAGAAACAGGCGGTATTATAGAATCACCTTTAGTGAAAATCTCTTCTATGAAACAATCTTTAGAGAAAAGTTATGGGAAACCTATTTTAGGGGAATTACTATTAAAATGTGATAGCGGGCTTCCGATATCAGGATCAATAAAAGCTAGAGGCGGAATATACGAAGTGCTGAAACATGCAGAGCAACTGGCACTTCAGCATGGAATGTTAACAGGGAAAGATGATTATTCAATTTTAGATAGTGATAGATTTAGAGATTTTTTTGCGAAGTATTCAATTGCAGTAGGTTCTACTGGAAATTTAGGGCTTAGCATCGGTATTATGAGTGCGAAATTAGGTTTCAATGTGACAGTCCATATGTCAGCAGACGCAAAGGAATGGAAAAAAGATTTATTAAGAAGTAAAGGTGTAAACGTTATTGAATATGAAGCTGATTATAGTAAAGCAGTAGAAGAAGGAAGACTGCAAGCAGATGCAGATCCTAGCTGTTATTTTGTTGATGATGAAAACTCACATGATTTATTTTTAGGATACGCAGTAGCAGCGTCACGTTTACAAAAACAATTAGAAGAGTTAGAGATTGTAGTAGATGAAGAATACCCTTTATTCGTTTATCTTCCGTGCGGGGTAGGTGGTGGGCCTGGTGGAGTAGCATTCGGCTTAAAGTTATTGTACAAAGACAATGTGCATTGTTTCTTTGCTGAGCCTACGCACTCTCCGTGTATGTTACTCGGTTTAATGACAGGGCTTCACGATAAAATTGCCGTTCAAGATATCGGAATTGATAATGTAACCGATGCGGATGGACTTGCGGTAGGAAGACCATCTGGATTTGTCGGTAAAACGATGGAACCATTTTTGAGTGGAAATTACACAGTAAGTGATGAGGAGTTATATAGATTATTAAAAGAACTGGCTGATACTGAAAATATTTATTTAGAGCCTTCTGCATTAGCGGGTATGATAGGGCCGTTGAATGTATGTAAAGCTGAAAATGAGTATTTACAAAAACAACAGTTAACAGAGAAGGTGAAGAAAGGTACTCATATTGTGTGGGGAACTGGTGGGAGTATGGTTCCGGAAGACGTGATGAATGGGTATTATAAGAAAGGTTTGGAATTAACGTTAAAATAAAAATGAGGCTATTCACAGCCTCATTTTTTTCATGTGCATAAAATTCTTTGTTATTTTCGCATTAGTTCATTATAGTATAGATATAAAGGATTGCTAATATCGAATAAATATAACAAAAAAGCTTTATTTTACATAATAAGAGGATGTGTATACGATGTCATTACAGACTAAATATATAGCGGGTATTTCGCTTGGGGTTATGGGCGTAGGTTTTGCGGCTTCAATCCCTTTTCAAGGAACGGTAGCTGGAGAAATTATACAAGGTGGATTTGAAGCTGGGTTAGTTGGTGGACTTGCGGATTGGTTTGCGGTTACAGCTTTATTCCGTCATCCGTTGGGAATCCCAATTCCACATACAGCATTATTACCGAAAAATCGTAAGCGGGTAACAAAGGGACTCGTTTCTACGTTAGAAAATGAATGGCTGACGAAAGACAGTATTACAAGTAAAGTAAAAGAAATGCAGCTAGCGCAAATGGTACTGCAAATTGCTGAGAAAGAGTTACAGTCTGATGCTGTGAAAAAAGGAATTGTAACAATTGCTGAGAAAGCGATTCTTCAAATAGATACAGAAAAATTAGCTGTTATTATTGAAAAAGAATTAAAAACGTATTTGCATACAATTAACACAAGTAACATATTACAAGTGCTTGTGGATCAATTAGTAGTGCAAGAATATGATGAAAAAACACTTGATTACATATTAGTAAAAGTGAAAAATTGGACAGCAGAGGATGAAGCACGTTATCAGCTCGGAAGCTTAGGCATGAAGGCGATGGAAAACATAAAAGTAGATGGATTCCTACAGTTTACTTTGAAATCGTTTATGAATATTGTTGATGAGGATAAAATCGGCGGCATTTTGCAGAAGTTTATCATTAGCAATATTAACAGCTTACAAGATGCAGATAATAGCACAAGGCAACTTATATTAGCGAAAATTCGTCAAGAGATTATAAATGTAAAAGAAAATGAATCTTTATTACAGGAATTAGAGAAGTGGAAAGAAAAATGGATTGCAAATTGGGATGCTACTGACAAAATAAAAGAGATGCTAGAGCAAGTACAGAGTAGGGCAGTTACTTTTGTGAAGAATGAAGAATTTGCTGATAAATATGTTGTTCCATTCTTACAAACACAAATGAATAAAATAAAAGAAGACGAACTGACTGTTCAAAAAATAGAAGATTGGTTACAAAAACAAGTTGTTACTATTGTTGAAAAGAATCATTCGAAAATTGGAAAGCTTGTGCAAGAAAACCTTGATAAGTTAGATGATAAAACATTAATCGAAATGATTGAAAATAATGTCGGTAAAGATTTGCAGTGGATTCGTGTGAACGGGGCTGTTTGTGGTTTTATGATTGGATTAGTTTTAGAAGGAATAAAAGCGATTATATGAGAAAAACCTTCCACAATTGTGGAAGGTTTCTTATTTTTCGATAACACTCATATTTATATTATAAGCTTTCTCGATATTTAATTTGTACGTCCCATTTCCTGTTTTTATCGAGTTTTTATACCAATGTTCTTGCCCGTTTAATTCTGGATTTTCTTCTGAAGAATTATTTTCTTTTTTCGTTAAATCTTCTACTTGTTCCCAAGGTGTGTTCCCGTGAGTTTCTTTTTTGTTTGTTATGGCGATTAAAGATACATCACTTTCTTTTACTAAATGAACAGATACATTTGAACTTTCTTGTACAAACCAATTATTTTGTAATTGACCTGGATAAAGAGATAGTTCGTTATTTGAAGCGCGGATCTCTACATTTTTATTTTGCGGAAGAACGAGTGTTTGTTTCATCTGTGGTGTTGAGTTAAATAACGTATGCTGAACCGGTAATGATTTTAAAGTTATATACATCGTTTCTCCAGCTGTTTGAACTGAAAGGAAATCCTCTTGTTTTAAATTGAGTTTTTCATTTGCTTTCGTCGTCATTTCATATGTTCCAAGAAGATGAATTTGATTTGTATTATTTCCCTCTATCGTTAGAGGGTGATGCCCCGCATCCACTACAATTTTTTTGATAGATTCAGGTATATCAAGTTGTCCGTCTGGAATATTACTCGTTTGCCTAGTTGTGTTAATAGAATGACGAACTTCTTCTAGTAATCCAGTTGATAATAAACAGTAAAAAGCAATTCCAACGCTTCCTAAAACTCCGATAAAGAAAATACTAAAAATATCATATTTAATAAATGAATGTTCCTTCTTAGAAAATAGAAGGTATAGTAAAACTTCAGCGCCAAGTATGATAAGTAAAACAGGCCACCAGGCTGTTAATGTATCTAATGCTTGAACGCCTTTTACGACTGAAAATAGTAAAAAGCAACCTAATAAAATAATTGAAATCCCCATCGAGAATGTTCCAACGCGCCATGTTCTCATTCTTTTGTACCACCTTTGTTTTCTTTATTTCCAAGTAACAATTTAAAGCCGCCACCAATTAAAAAGAGAGCAACGATAGATGTTTGGAAATAGCGATAATATAGTTCGCTAAGATGAATATTAAATATAGTTGCAAAGTAGTCATTCAAAATAGGAAGGACTGTTTGATCTAATAAATAATAACCACCGAGTGTAATTAATCCGATACCGATCCATCTTTGATGATTTATAAAATAATCTATGATAGGTTCGTCATTAACACGTTCTTTTCCGTATTTTGCAGTTTGCTGTAACGCATCAAAAAAGCTATAGAACCAAATAATTGGTACTAAAAATAAAAACGCAGAAAGTCTTAATAAGTCGAGCAAATAAATAGATAGTAAAAAGGCTGCCATAAGCTGGAGACCACGGCGCTGTAAGCCTAAATACATATGTCCTGCTCCAGGAAACATTGCTAAAATGGAAGCGAATGTTTTATTTTTCTTTCCTTGTTCTCGGTGCTCTTCAAATTCTTCAAAAATAGTCCGATCAACTAATTGCTCTCCGCGTTCTTTTTTCTGTAGTTGTTGAACAACGTCGAAGAAGTTATAAATCCATAAAACAGGTAACGTAATAAGGAAGATAAGGAAACTTCCTTGAGATGTTAAGAGTGCAACGAATATAATCATACTTCCGATTCCTGTGCAAGCGACTAAAAATGTAAGTCCGCGTTGCATAAGTCCTAATTGAAAATGACCAAGCCCAGGAATGATTGATAGAAGAATGATATAAAATCGTTCGCTTTCTTTAGAGGACTCTGTAAATTCTCCGGCTGCTTGTTTTTTCGATTGGTTAATAATAGTGATAACTAAATCTAATAAATTGATCGCCCATAACACGACTAGTAAAAATAGAGAAAGAAAAGCAATATCACGCGCTCCTAATGCTATTGTACAAAATGCTGCAAAGATAAATAGAAATAAAGCCCCTCCGCTATATAAAATAAACCGTCCTATCTTTTTTAAATATAAATGTCCAAGCCCAGGAATTAGCCCTAACACAAGTGCTAAAAAGGGATTTTTATTCATGCTTTGAACCTCCGTCCTTTTTTGATGTGTCTACCGATTTGTTTACAATTTGTTGTGAGATAGAAGACTCGTTATGTTTTGAAGATTTCTCGAAATTTGATGTCGCTGTGAAAATATACTGGAATAAACCACTTACCATAAAAATAATTGTAGCCGCAGTCGCAATTATGTAGTGAATAATTGTGCGCTTTAGTGAGTTTGTTTTTATATTTTCATTAGGCTGTAACGTTTCAAAATTAATTTGCGTCATAACTTCGTTCGTAAATGAATCATCATTTATCATTGGAAGGTTTTCATGTTGTTCATCAATACTTTCCATATAAAGTGCTAAACAATGATCACATTCATAAAGATGTTCTTCCATAGATTCACGTTCATTGTTTGATATAACATCTAATGTATAATTGCGCCAATCTTCTTTTGAATAATGCATCATAGAAACTCTTCCTCCTTCCAATGTTTTTTAATCCATTTTCTTGCCCGATACAGTTTCATTTCGACTGTTTTCACTTCAATATTTTCTTGCAAAGCAATTTCTTGATAACTTTTTTCTTCTAAGTAATGTGCGAGAACGACGTCACGGTAATTGTCGGGAAGTTCTCGCAGTTTTTGAGCAATGAGTAATTTTTGCTCTTTCGTCAATAATAATGCCTCGATATTATGAGAGGATTTTATATTTTCCGCAGTTTCTTTACATAAGGAGAGTTCTTCGTTTTCTCTAGCTTTTTTTCTCTTATAATCAATAGCGTGATTGGTGGCAATACGTGCCATCCACGTTTTTAATCCGCGAAATTGATAATTTGGGAGAGAGGCGTGAATTTTTACGAATACTTCTTGTGTAACATCTTTAGCATCTTCTTCATGTCTTAAAATAGAAAAGATAACTTGAAAAATATAATGACGATATGTTTGTACAAGGATACGAAAAGCATGTTCGCTTCCTTGTTGTGCTTTTTCAACTAATTGTTTTTCCTCAATCGGTCTCTCCCTCCTTTTTGACGCATTCTATTATATAGACGTAAGAAATGATAAGTCACCCTACACATGTTATAAAAAAAGAATAATATATTTTTAGCAGGAGGGCTATATGAAAAAGGTGTGAAAAAATGGTAAAGAGAAGTATATAATGAGCAAAGAGGAAATGCTACATGGAGAAAGGATGTGAATGTTAGTAGGATAAGGTCCATACTAACAAACATGAAAATTAAAATATTAATAGCCGATGATAATTCTTTTATTAGAGAAGGTATGAAAATTATTTTAAATACATATGAAGAGTTTGAAGTATTAGATACCGTAAATGATGGAAAAGAAGCTGTAGCGTATTGTAAAAAGTATGAAGTTGATATTGCGCTTTTAGATGTTCGTATGCCAAACATGAACGGGGTAGAGGCGACGAAGTTAATTTGTGAAGAGACAAAAACGAAGCCTCTCATTTTAACGACATTTGATGATGATGAATATATTTTGGACGCAGTAAAAAACGGAGCGAAAGGTTATTTATTAAAAAATAATGATCCGGAGCGTATTCGTGATGCGATAAAAGGAGTTTATAACGGTCAAACTGTTATGCAAGATGTAGTGCTTGATAAAATTAAGTCTAATTTAATGGAAAGTAAAGAGGAAGAATCTAAAATTGATAAGAGCCTTTTCACAGAAAGAGAGCTTAGTATTATCGCATTAATTGCGAAAGGTTTCTCAAATAAAGAAATTTCGAAGCAACTTTTCATATCTGAAGGAACGATTGCAAATTATATTACATCAGTTTTAGGGAAAACTGGACTAGAACATCGCACGCAAATTGCGATTTATTACTTAACAGGGAAAGTAGATTAATGTTATGGAATTTTGGTTAACTGTAAGTAAACTTATTGTCTTTTTATATATAGTGTTTAGCTACATTCATTTAAATGTTACGAACTTACCATGGATTATACTTACTTTGCTTTTATATCTTTCTGTAAACGTGTTGATCTCTATATTTAAAAAAGATACGTACAAAAACATATTAACTTGTGTGTCAATTGGCGTAGTTATGTTATTTGCATGGAAGATTCATCCGTTTTTTATTTTGTTTTTACCTTTGAACTTATATGAAATTGCAAATTATTACATAAAAAAGAAATGGTTAATCTTTTTCATTATGATTCTTCCTATTATTTTTATAGGTGAAGGTATTCAGATGACGTATGGACTTATTAGTGCATTTTGTTTTTTTCCTTAACGATAGCTCACCGCTATATAGTACGATTATTAAAACTAGAAATGCAAAATGATAAAATGAGAAAAGACATACAAAGACTTACGAAAAGCTTAAATGAAAATAAAGATTACATAAGGCAATCTGAATACACATTTAAATTAGAGGAAAGAAATCGACTATCTCAAGAAATTCATGATAAAATCGGTCACTCAATGACAGGTGCACTAATTCAAATGGAAGCAGCGAAGAGATTAATGGAAATAGATAAAGTGAAATCTGCTGAGTTATTACAAAATGCCATTCATATTTCAAAAGATGGCATTGAAAGCATTCGGATTACATTAAAAAATATGAAGCCACCAACTGAGCAAATTGGCATTCATCGTATGAAATTATTCATAGAGGAATTTGCCGGTAAGCATGATATGAATATTCCTTTCGTTTATAAAGGTAACTTAGATATGATTTCTCCCATTCAGTGGAAAATTGTCGGTGAAAACGTTACAGAGGCGTTAACAAATGCGATGAAATACGCTGATGCGACAGTCATTTCAATCGATATTCATGTACTGAACAAGATGGTGAAAGTACAAGTGAAGGATAATGGTAAAGGTGCAGCTCTTGTTAAGAAAGGTCTCGGTATTATGGGGATGGAGGAGCGAACAGCGTCTGTAAACGGAAAAATTATTGTAGATGGAACAAGTGGTTTTTCAGTAACAATGTTATTGCCGATATAAGAGGATGAGACGAGGATGAATCATCTCATATGAAAAAAGTGAATAATCTCATGTGAAAAGGGTGAACTTCTGCACTGAGCAGGTTCATTCTTTTTGTTTATAATAAAAGCAGAGAAACCGAAATAGGGGTGAAATGATGAACACATTGGAAATTAAAAATTTAACGAAAAAATTTGGTGACTTCATCGCAGTAGATAATATGTCTTTATCTATTAAAGAAGGAGAGATATTTGGCTTTTTAGGATCAAATGGTGCTGGTAAAAGTACAACGATTAATATGATTGCTGGTTTGTTAAGAAGTAATGAAGGTGAAATTAGCATACTAGGAAAAAATATAAAGAAACATAATCGATTTGCGAAAATGAATATCGGTATCGTTCCGCAAGATATTGCGATTTATGAAGAGTTAACTGCCTATGAAAATGTGAAATTCTTTGCTGGATTGTATGGATTACGAGGAGCCGAGCTAAAAGCGAGAGTAGAGGAAGCACTTCAATTTGTAGGCCTTAGTGATAAACATAAAAGTTATCCGAAAAACTTTTCTGGCGGGATGAAACGAAGACTGAATATCGCTTGTGCAATCGCTCATAGACCGAAGTTAATTATTATGGATGAACCGACAGTTGGAATTGATCCGCAGTCAAGGAACTACATTCTTCAGTCTGTCCGAAAATTAAATGAAATGGGAAGTACGATTATTTATACGAGTCACTACATGGAAGAAGTAGAAGAGATTTGTACGAAAATAGCAATTGTCGATCACGGTAAAGTAATTGCAGAAGGAACGAAAGAACAGTTAAAAGCGATTATTACAGATACGAAAGATATTTGGATTGAAGTAAAGTCAGTAGAAAATTTAGATGTAGAAAATTTAAAAGAGATAAATGGTGTGAAAGCTGTTCAAATTGAAGAGAACGTAATCAAGGTAAACTCGGATGCAGGATTAAATAATTTAAATAAAATTATTCAGCATTTCATTAATCATGACATTGAAATTCGTTCGTTAGAGGAGCAGGCTCCAAACTTAGAAACAGTATTTCTTACGTTAACTGGAAGAAACTTACGAGATAAATAAAGGTAAATGAAGAAAAGGTAAAGGGAGGTTCATCAATTGAACATCTTTAACATTGCAGTGATGCACATTAAAAGAGATTTCAGGGACGTAAGAACTTTAGTTTTTATGTTAGCATTTCCGATTGTACTTATGCTTGTGTTAGGAACAGCGTTAACGAATGCATTTAATAGCGATAGTCAATCGTTTAAGGATATACAAGTGCTATATAAAGATGAAGCAAGTAGCACGTTTTCTCAATCATTTGAAGCATTTACGAAAGAAGTCGATAAATCAGGTATTCATTTTAAAAAAGCTTCCGAAGGTATAGATGGGAAAGAAGAAGTGAAGCAAAATAAATATGCTGCTTATGTAGAGTTAAATAAAGATGGTGCAAAATTTTATGGAAGTGACAAAAGTAGTATTGAGGGAAGTATTGTGGAAGGCATGCTTACAACATTTGTTGATAAGTACAACGTAGTGGCCGAAGTTGCAAAAGTAGATCCGAGTAAGGTTAGCGCAGTTATTTCAAATGGAAATCATAATGATTATATTAAAGAAACATCTTTACAAGCTGCTAAAAAACCAGGTTCTATGGATTACTATGCGGTTGTAATGACGACGATGATTGCACTGTACGCTGCAATGGGGGCGAGTTTTTTAATTCGAGGAGAACGAATACGTAAAACAGGAGATCGTTTAATTGCAGCACCTATAAGTAAGGCTGAAATTTTCATTGGGAAAGTGCTCGGTAGTCTTGTAGCGAATGCACTTTGTCTATTACTTGTCGTTTTATTTAGTAAATTTGTTTTTCAAGCGAATTGGGGCGACCATATTGGAATCATATTTATTATTTTACTAACAGAAGTCTTTTTAGCAATTAGCTTCGGTTTAGGAATCGGATATATTACAAAAACAGGTGAGGCATCTAGAGCGATTATTATGGTTGTTGTGCAATTAGCGTCTATTTTGGGTGGTGCGTATTTCGTAGTGGAAGAAAATTCCGTTACGAATTTATCACCATTAACGTGGGCAAACACAGCTATTATGAAAATTATTTATGCAAATGATGTAGGAGCGGCACTGCCGGTAATATCTTTAAATCTTGGGATTTCAGCAATCTTCTTATTAATTGCGATTATTGCATTACGTAGACGGGAGGGGCTATAGTATGAAAGATATTTTATGGCTCATACAAAAGACGTTATCTGTGCTTCTGAAAAATAAAAAGGGGTTACTCATTATTATTAGCTTGCCGATAATAGGAACGCTTATTTCCTTTTCGATATATGGGAATGTAGGGCAAGGAACGTTAAATATTGGGGTTATAAATAAAGAAAATCAACCTATCGCAAATGATACAGTGAAATTTTTAGAAGGACTCAATCATGTAAATGTTAGTAAAATTAAGGAATCTGAAGTGGAAGATAAACTCACTTCAAAAAAACTTGATGGTGTTATTACATTACAGTCGGGTTTTTCTGAAAGTGTTCGAGAAGGGAAACCGAGTCATATTGAGATTTCATCGATTAAAGGCGATCAAGTAACAGGATTTATAAAATCGTATTTATATAACTATGTTGATAACATCGCTGCGATTAGTAAAGTGGCAGGGGCCGATCAAAGTACGTTTAATAGTATGTACGCTGGTTATCAAAAAAGTTCATTTAAAGTAAAGTCTGAGACACTTGAAGATACTTCAAAAAATAAAGATATGACAAATCAAACGATGGGTTATCTTATTATGTTTATGTTATTTTCAGCAGCGAACTTATCAGGATTTATCTTAAAAGAAAAAGAGAATAGAACGTACTTTAGATTATTATCAACGCCGATAGATGGGAAGAAATTTATATTATCTAATGTTGCAGTAAATATGATGATATTAACAATACAAATTGTCATTGCAGTCTTATTTATGACGAATGTTTTTCACACAACTATAAATATGCCTTTCATAGTTATGATTGGTGTGCTTATGATATTCGCTTTAATTGCAATTGGTTTATCATTAGTCATTGTGTCTTTTTCAAAAAGTTCAACTGCTTCAAATGCAATGCAAAATATAGTAATAGTACCAACATGTTTACTTGCTGGATGTTATTTCCCGTACGACATTATGCCGAAAGCAGTACAAAAAGTAGCTGATTTCCTTCCACAGCGTTGGTTACTAGATACGATTTCAAAACTACAGCAAGGCATTCCATTTTCTGAGTTGTATTTAAATATTTTAATTTTATTCGCTTTCGCGATAGCATTCTTCTTAATTGCTATTTATAAGTTTGGAAGAAATAATGATGCGAGGAACTTTGTTTAATGAAAAAGGGTGTGGCGTAAATGCCACGCCTTTTTTGTTCGTAATTAAAAGTAAGGAATACATTTCGTATGAAAAAGTAATTTAATGAAACACTACGAAATAGTAAGTAATATGATCGGAAGGAAATCAAAATGATTAAAAAGATATTGCGAGTTACTTCTATTATTATTGCTATTTTCGTTGTTATTTTAATTTGGATGCATATTGACGTTACTCTCGGAAGGAAGATGGAAGCTGGGAAAAACATGCCGACAGAGTATGCGTCTCATTATAGTGATTTTCAATTATATGTAGAAGGGAAGTCGTTTTATAAACAGTTATTTACTGATATAAGGGAAGCGAAAAGTTCCATTTACACTTATTTTTTCATTTTGTCGGATGATAAAAGTAGCCATACTTTTTTAAACTTATTAAAAGAGAAAGCGAAAGAAGGAGTAAACGTATATTTATCGGTTGATTTAATTAATGATTTATCATTTGAAAGAAAGATGAAAAAAGAATTACAAGAAAGTGGTGTTCATTTTACATACAGTAGAAAACAAGAATTGCCATTCGGATTTTATTCAATTCACCATCGTAATCATCGTCGTATTACGACGATTGATGGGGAGATTGGCTATACGGGTGGCTTTAATATAGGAGATGAATATTTAGGGAAAGATAAGAAATTTGGATACTGGCGTGATTATCATGTACGACTCAGAGGAGAAGGAGCGAAAGATTTAGAAGAGCAGTTTGCTTTAGATTGGAAACGAGACACGAAAGAGGATATAAAGAGGAGTACGAATAAGGCTAGTAAAGGGAATACGTTACATACAATGGCTAGTTACAATGGGCATCACGTCGCTGAAAAATATGTAGAGTTAATAAAACAAGCGAAGCATTCGATTGTCATTACGACGCCATATTTTATAGCGAAAAATAAAGGGTTAATGAACGCTTTAATCGCGGCGCAGAAACGTGGTGTTACAGTAAAAATACTTTGGTCATATAAACCAGACATTCCTCTCATTAAAGAGGCGGCATATCCATACATACGTCAAGCTGTTAATAATGGGATTACTGTATACGGTTATAAAAAAGGTATGTTTCATGGAAAGTTAATGCTGATTGATAATGAATTAACCGTTATTGGTACAACAAACTTTACTGCGCGTAGCTTCTATATAAATGATGAGATGAATTTGTATATTCATGGTGGTCCTATCGTAGCGCAAGTAAATGAGGCGTTAACGCAAGACATTGGTGATTCGAAAGAGATGACAGAAACATTTTTTGACAACTTATCTTTCTGGGAGCGTTGTAAGGAGAAAGTAGTTGGATGGGTTGATTTTTATTTGTGACGATTAACGAACAAAGGGTGTCTATAAAAGGCACCCTTTGTTAATGGAAAATACTATTTTTCATGCACAAGCATCGAAACATCATCATTAATCAACGTCCCAACATGTTCACCTAAACAAATTCTTTTCATAACACCAGGCTCATCAAAGTTAAAGACGTGTGCCGGTAAATTATAATCTCGGGCAAGTAATAAAGCTGCTTGATCCATTACTTGTATGTTTTGCCTAACAATATCGTTATAGTTCAGTTTGCTGTACATTTTCGCTGATTTGTTATGTTTCGGATCACTTGTAAAGACACCGTCTACTCCTTGTTTTGCGACTAAAATGGCGTCGCTATTCATTTCAATGGCTCTTTGTACACTTGGGTAATCTGTTGTAACGAATGGTTGCCCGTTACCACCACCGAATATGACAACATAACCGTTATCTAAATGATGTACTGCACGTAGGCGAATATATGGTTCAGCTACTGCATTAAAAGGGATGGAAGTCATAACGCGTACTTCTCTATCTGTTTTACTTGTTAAAACGCCGCGAAGCATTAAGCTGTTAATAATCGTACCTAGCGTACCGATATTATCAGCTTCTACACGATCAATTCCCCATTCTTCAGCTAGATGACCTCTGAAAATATTACCGCCGCCGATGACAATGGATACTTCGATATCTAGGTCAATAATGGATATTATTTCGTTTGCGATATGTTCTAATCGTTTGGAGTTAAAGCTATTTCCAGATTGATCAGCGAGTGCGCCGCCACTTAGTTTAATTAAGACGCGTTTATATGGTTTCATAACAATTCCCCCTATATAGATTGCAATAAAAAAGGAACAAAGGCGAATGCCTTTGTTCCTTCGTAAGAAAATGAAATAGAAAAGAAATAGATATGATGAACTTCTTCACGTGATTTTTCATAACATCCACTCCTTTTCATCCCCATTTATTTAGAATACGTATATCTTTTAGATTATACGAAATAATCTGATGTTTTATCAAGGTTATTTTATTTCTTTTTTATAAAAAAGTGTCAATGAATATTATAAGAAATAAATTTGAATTTTTTGTGACGAACTTGTAGGTTTTTGTATGATTTTGTAGGTTCGCATATATGATGTGTGAGTAAGCTTTTATAAATACGAAATGAAAGCGTTCGCATAAAAGGGGATGAACATAAATGAAAAAATTCGGATTGGCAACACAAATTTTTGTCGCGCTTGTTTTAGGGATTGTAGTAGGGGCAGTCTTTTATGGCAATAAAACGGCGATTTCTTATATCACACCAATTGGGGATATATTTATTCACTTAATTAAGATGATTGTAGTACCAATTGTTATTTCAGCATTAATTGTTGCGGTAGCTGGTGTAGGTGATATGAAAAAGCTTGGGAAACTGGGCGGTAAGACAATTCTTTATTTCGAAATTATTACGACGATTGCTATTTTAATGGGATTACTTGCAGCAAATATATTCCAACCAGGTACTGGCGTTGATATGAGTAATTTACAGCAAAGTGATATTTCTTCTTATAAACAAACAGCAGATGCAACAGAGAAGAAAGGCTTTGCAGAAACGATTGTTCATATTGTACCGAAAAATATATTTGAGTCTATTACACAAGGTGACTTATTACCGATTATATTCTTCTCAGTACTATTCGGTTTAGGAGTTGCAGCAATCGGAGAAAAAGGAAAGCCTGTTTTTAACTTTTTTGAAGGTGTGCTCGAAGCGATGTTCTGGGTTACAAATCAAGTGATGAAATTCGCACCATTTGGTGTATTCGCATTAATTGCTGTTACGGTTGCAAAATTTGGTGTAGCAACACTACTTCCTTTAGGAAAACTAGTGCTAGCTGTATACGTAACTGTTATACTATTCGTTGTGATTGTATTAGGTATTAATGCGCGAATGGTTGGAGTAAATATTTTTACATTAATGAAAATTTTAAAAGAAGAACTTATTCTTTCATTTACGACAGCAAGTTCAGAAGCTGTTTTACCTAATATAATGAGAAAAATGGAAGAGTTCGGTTGTCCAAAGGCAGTTGCCTCTTTCGTAATTCCGACAGGTTATACATTTAACTTGACTGGATCAGCTATTTATCAAGCGTTAGCGGCATTGTTTGTTGCACAAATGTACGGTGTACACATGTCACTGACGGAGCAAATAACGCTATTATTCGTTCTCATGTTAACATCCAAAGGTATGGCGGGAGTTCCGGGTGCATCATTCGTTGTTGTATTAGCGACGTTAGGATCAATGGGCTTACCGCTAGAAGGCATCGCATTAATTGCGGGAATTGACCGCATTTTAGATATGATTCGCTCAGCTGTCAATGTATTAGGAAATGCATTAGCTGCCATTGTTATGTCGAAGTGGGAAGGCGAATTCGATGATGAGAAAGCAAAACAATATGTAGAAACGGTCAAACAAACAAAAGCAGCGTAAGAGATTGTTAAGGAGTGAGTAATCATGGCAACATTAACTGAAGTTAAAAATGGAGTACGAATTGAAAAAGATTTTTTAGGTGAAAAAGAAGTACCAAATTATGCGTACTACGGTGTACAAACAATGCGTGCAGTGGAGAATTTCCCGATTACAGGATACAAAGTCCATGAAGGTTTAATTAAAGCGTTAGCAATTGTAAAAAAAGCGGCAGCACTTGCTAATGCAGATGTAGGAAGATTGGAATTGAAAAAGGGTGGTGCTATCGCAGAAGCATCACAAGAAATCCTTGAGGGGAAATGGCATGATCATTTCATCGTTGATCCAATTCAAGGTGGTGCAGGAACTTCAATGAATATGAACGCAAATGAAGTCATTGCCAATCGTGCCCTTGAATTATTAGGAATGGAAAAGGGAGACTATGATTATATTAGTCCAAACAGTCATGTAAATATGGCACAATCAACAAACGATGCATTCCCAACAGCGATTCATATTGCAACATTAAATGCATTAGAAGGCTTATTACAAACAATGGGTTATATGCATGATGTATTTGAATTAAAAGCAGAACAGTTCGATCATGTTATTAAAATGGGTCGTACACATTTACAAGATGCTGTGCCAATTCGTCTTGGACAAGAATTTAAAGCATACTCCCGCGTACTTGAACGTGACATGAAACGTATCAAGCAATCACGTCAACATTTATATGAAGTAAATATGGGAGCAACTGCAGTTGGTACAGGCTTAAATGCAGATCCAGAATATATTGAAGCAGTTGTAAAACATTTAGCTACAATTAGTGAACTACCACTTGTTGGTGCAGAAGATTTAGTAGATGCAACTCAAAATACGGATGCGTACACTGAAGTATCTGCAGCACTTAAAGTATGTATGATGAACATGTCTAAAATTGCGAACGACCTTCGTCTAATGGCATCAGGTCCACGCGTTGGATTAGCGGAAATTATGCTACCAGCTCGTCAACCAGGTTCATCTATTATGCCAGGGAAAGTAAACCCTGTTATGCCAGAAGTAATTAATCAAATTGCGTTCCAAGTAATTGGTAACGACCATACCATTTGCCTTGCTTCAGAAGCAGGACAATTAGAATTAAATGTTATGGAACCAGTACTTGTTTTCAACTTACTTCAATCTATTAGCATTATGAATAACGGTTTCCGTGCCTTTACAGATAATTGCTTAAAAGGAATTGAAGCGAATGAAGATCGCTTAAAAGAGTACGTTGAGAAGAGTGTAGGAATTATTACAGCCGTGAACCCTCATATCGGCTATGAAGCAGCAGCTCGCGTTGCGAAAGAAGCAATTGCGACAGGGCAATCCGTTCGAGAACTATGTGTGAAAAATGGTGTATTGTCACAAGAAGAATTAGAGTTAATTCTAGATCCATTCGAAATGACACACCCAGGGATTGCAGGAGCAACTCTTTTAAAGAAAAATTAAAAGAAGAGGGGGACAATCCCCTCTTTTTTGTTTACAATATAGAAATGCTATATATGAATAGAGGTAGGGATGTTATGAGTAAGTTTACAGTGGCTTCTAATGGTGCATTAGAAACAACATTAAGAGGAGCAGAAGTATTATCAACACCACTTTTAAATAAAGGGGTAGCTTTCACACAAGAGGAAAGAGAAGAGTTAGGTTTAAAAGGGTTACTACCGCCAGCGGTTTTAACGTTAGAAGAACAAGCACGCCGAGCATATGAACAATTTAGTTCTCAGCCGGATGATTTATTAAAGAATGTATACTTAACAGCGTTACATGATCGAAATGAAGTGTTATTTTATCGTATTTTAACAGAGCATTTACGTGAAATGTTACCGATTGTATATACACCAACTGTAGGTGTAGCAATTCAAAGATATAGTCATGAATACCGTAAACCACGTGGCATTTATTTATCAATTAACGATCCATCAGGTATTGAAGATGCATTTGCAAATATCGGTGCAACAGCTGAAAACATTGATTTAGTCGTTGTAACGGATGGAGAAGGTATATTAGGAATTGGTGATTGGGGTGTTGGTGGAATTAACATCGCAATTGGGAAATTGGCTGTATATACGGCCGCAGTTGGAATCGATCCTAGCCGTGTATTACCGGTAATTTTAGATGTAGGTACAAATCGTGAGGAATTATTAAACAATCCATTTTATATTGGAAATCGTCACCCTCGTATAACAGGTGAAGCTTACGATGAATTTATTGATACGTTTGTTCAAGCGGTAAATAAACAATTCCCGAAAGCACTTCTACATTGGGAAGACTTCAGTTCTCGAAATGCACGAAAAATTTTAGATAAATATCGTCATGACGTTTGTACGTTTAATGATGATATTCAAGGTACAGGGGCAGTTTCACTTGCTGCTGTATTATCGGCAGTAAAAGCTTCTGGTGTACCGTTAAGTGAACACCGCGTTGTTGTGTTTGGTGCTGGTACGGCTGGAATCGGTATCGCAGATCAAGTAAGAGATGCAATGGTTCGTGTCGGCTTATCAGACGAAGAATCACATAATCGTTTCTGGTGTATTGACCGTAATGGGTTGGTTACAGATAATATGGAAGATCTTCTTGATTTCCAAATTCCATATGCAAGAAAAGAAGCTGAAGTAAGTGATTGGAAACAAAATGATGCTATCGGACTTGCTGAAGTTGTGAAACATGTAAAACCGACAATTTTAATTGGTACATCTACTGTTGCAGGCGCATTTAAAGAGGAAATTATTAAAGAAATGGCTTCTCACGTAGAAAGACCAATCATTTTACCAATGTCGAATCCAACGCCACTTGCTGAAGCGAAACCAGCAGATTTAATCGAGTGGACAGAAGGAAAAGCATTAGTTGCAACAGGAAGTCCGTTTGAACCGGTTACATATAACGGTGTAACGTATGTGATTGGACAGTCAAATAACGCACTTATTTTCCCAGGACTAGGTCTTGGTACAATTGTTGTTCGTGCAAGCGTCATGACGGATGGAATGTTCGCAGCAGCAGCAGAAGCAGTTGCAAGTATGGTAGATACAAGTCAGCCAGGAGCGCCTATTTTGCCAGAAGTTGAAGAGTTACGTAATATCTCTGAACTGGTTGCGATTGAAGTAGCGAAAGTCGCAGTTGCAGAAGGTGTTGCTAGAGAGAACTTAAGTGATGACGATATTAAGATTGCAGTAAAAGAAGCAATATGGGAACCGGAGTATCGCCAAATAAAAGCGGTAGAAAAGGTTAGAATATAGAAATAAAGCCCGTTTATAATTATAAGCGGGCTTTCACTTTTACAATTGAAAAAAAGCATAGGAAGTGGCACCTTTGAATTGGAATCAATTATGGAAGAAAGATATGTATCTTTTAATTATATTAATGGTTGTTGTTCCGATTGCTGGAGAGCTGAATTTTCATCCTTTTAATGATATGTTTCGTGTTAGTTTCGGGACACCGCTTTTCTTCTTTTTATTACTATTTTTAAGAAGAGTGCCAGCAGCAGCTGCAGGTATTCTTGTAGGTATATCTGTAGTCTTATTTCGTGTATGTCTTGACTGGGTATTGCAAGGTTCATTCCATATGACAGAATCATTTTATTTGCGTTATCCTGTGTTCTTTTATTATTTTATTTATGGAAGTCTTTTTTCGCTTTGTAGGGTGAATAAGTTTCATCAGAAGCCAATTGTGATAGGATGTCTTGGAATTACAATTGAAATTATCGCAAGTATGTCTGAACTTGCGTTTTATCATATGTTAGTGCTGGGGACAACGATAACAGTTTCTGAAGTGAATAAACTAATTATTATTGCTATTTTTCGTAGTTTCTTTGCGCTTGGTTTTTTAAATATGATGAACTTGTATGAAACAAAATTAAAAGAATCACAAGTGCGAAAAGAAAATGAAAAAATGTTGCTGCATCTTTCTAACTTATATGTGGAATCTGTTCATTTGAAAAAAACGTTACAAAATGCGGAGTTAATTACACAAACAGCGTATCAATTATATCGGAATTTACAAGCGAACGGTGATTCGAGTAGTAAAACAGCATTGAAAATAGCGGGAGAAGTACATGAAATAAAAAAGGATAATCAAAGAATTTTTGCAGGATTATCTAAACTGTTATTAGATAAAAATGTGGCTGAGTATGTAGAAGGACATGAGCTTGCGGAAATGATTGTGAGAATAAATGAGAAGTACGCTGAAATGTTGGGAAAAGATATACGTTTTTCTAAACATATAGAAGGTGAGCATGCAGAATATCATGTGTATACGGTCTTATCAATTTTTAATAATTTAGTTGCAAATGCAGTTGAAGCAATTGCGAATAATGGCGTTATTATTATTAAGTTATATAAACTTGATAACCATATATTTTTTGAAGTAATTGATGATGGACCTGGTATTGCACAAAAATATAAGAAATTAGTATTTAAGCCTGGATTTACTTCAAAGTATGATCAAACGGGAACACCATCAACAGGAATTGGACTTTCTTACATAAACGAAATGGTAACAGAGCTCGGAGGAGAAGTGAGATTAGAAGACCGAGAAACTGGCGGAGGGTGTAAGTTTGTCGTTTGTTTACCTGAGTGCAGTTTAAAGCGGGAAGGAGAATGAAGTTGTTTTATTATATCGTAGATGATGATGAAGTTTTCCGCTCCATGCTTTCACAAATTATTGAAGATGGCGATCTTGGGGAAGTAATTGGAGAGTCGGAAGATGGAGCTTTTATTGAAGCGGATCAATTAAATTTTAAAAAAGTAGATATTTTATTTATTGATTTATTAATGCCAATGCGAGATGGGATTGAAACAGTTCGCCATATTGCATCCTCCTTTACAGGGAAAATCATTATGATTTCTCAAGTTGAATCGAAACAGCTTATTGGTGAGGCGTATACACTTGGTGTTGAATATTATATTACGAAACCATTAAATAAAATTGAGGTTGTATCTGTTGTACGTAAAGTAATGGAACGTATTCGTTTAGAGCGCTCTATACATGATATTCAAAAATCATTGAATAACGTTTTTAAGTGGGAACAGCCGCAAGTTCGAAATGAGCCAATGCAAGAAGGAAAAAGAATAGCAGATTCAGGGCGCTATTTATTATCAGAACTCGGTATTGCAGGAGAGAATGGAAGTAAAGATTTACTTAGTATGTTGGAATATTTATATGGACAAGAAAAAGAGCAAACGTTTGAATTTGGATTTCCTGCGCTAAAAGATATCTTTCACCATATAACTATAAGGAAATTAGAGAATATAGCTTCAGATGCAGATATAGATAAGGAGAGAAAAGCATCTGAACAAAGGGTACGTAGAGCGATTTATCAATCGTTAAATCACTTAGCTTCCCTTGGATTAACAGACTTTTCAAATCCGAAATTTGAAAGCTATGCTCCGAAATTTTTTGATTTCACTGTAGTTAGAAAACGAATGACAGAAATGACAAAGGATGAAGTAGCAACTTCTGGCCATATACGAATTAATACGAAGAAGTTTATTCAAGTGTTGTATTTTGAGGCAAAACGGTTGATGGAGATAGAGTGAAAAGAGATAAGTGTTTCAGATTGTAGACAAAGTCTTGTTCAAGTGACATTGAGTTTCTTGGTGCTTAACATGCTTTTGACTCTCTTTTTTAATTAGAGTTGGAATAGAAACAAAAAATAAATATAATATTGTTAATGCACCAACGGGGAGGAGGACAGGACATGAATAAAGAAGAAAAGGTCATAGTGGGTTTCAGGGACTTATACAATAAGATTGTTTGGCTTAATAAGGATAAGATGGAAGACAGTCTTAAGGGTTATAATTCTTCTGAAGTACATTGTATCGAATACATTGAAAAAAATGTAGATTCTAACGTGACAAAACTTGCGGAGGCCTTTTATATGACTCGCGGTGCCATAAGTAGAATAACTAAAAAACTTATAAAAAAAGGCCTTATCGAAAGTTATCAGAAGTCGGATAATAAGAAAGAAATCTATTTTAGGCTTACTGAACAAGGGAAAGTAATTTATAAAATACATGAGGATCTGCACAAAGAGTTTGAAGAACGGGATAAAGTTGTGTTTGATCAAGTAACCGAGGAAGAATTTGATAGTATACTTAGCTTCGTGGAAAAGTATAGTAGACATTTGGATACAGAAATAAAGAAACAAGGTGTACATATTAAGTCGTAATCTATTCAAAAAATAAAAATGAAACGGCAGGCAGTCCAAGGATGGACCGCCTTTTTTATTGTTGTAATTTTGTTGACAGGGAAACGAAATGGAGTTATTGTTTTGTTGACAAGGAAACAAAAATAACTGTTGGGGAGAGAATGTAAATGTCCAAATTCAGATCACATAATGAACATAATACGGAACGAGTCATAGATAAACACGCCTTACTATTCGGTCTCATCTCTGTGTTTCTTTGCGGAATAGGATTCAGTATTATAATACCTGTCGTTCCATTTTTAGTGCAGCCATATACAAGTAATTCGGCAGAACAAGCGGTCGTCGTTACGCTATTAACTTCTGTTTATGCAGTCTGCGTATTTTTTGCGGCTCCCGCACTTGGAGCTTTGAGTGATAAATATGGTCGTCGTCCATTACTTTTAGTATGCCTTTTCGGTTCCGCAATCGGGTACTTAGTTTTTGGCATAGGAGGAGCTCTATGGATACTATTTGCTGGGCGCATAATAGAAGGTATAACAGGAGGGAGCATAAGCACTATCTTCGCATATTTTGCAGATATTATTCCTCCAGAACAAAGAACGAAATACTTCGGATGGGTAAGTGCGGTTGTAGGAGTAGGTACTGTAATTGGACCAACTATAGGTGGATATCTTGCCAAGTTTGGTTATTCTGTACCTATGTATTTTGGAGCAATAATAACTTTATTAAATGTTGTTTATGGAATCTTATATATGCCTGAGAGCCTTGACAAAAATAATAGATTGAAAGAGATTACCTTTGTAAGATTGAATCCATTTACACAGCTTGCAAATATACTTTCCATGAAAAATTTAAAATGGCTACTTGTCTCAGCATTTTTACTTTGGATACCAAATGGATCTTTACAGGCAATTTTTTCACAATTTACAATGGATACTTTTAGTTGGAAGCCTGCGTTAATCGGACTTATGTTTTCAATTATGGGATTCCAAGATATCATTTCACAAAGTTTCATAATGCCAAAACTTTTGACAAAACTTACTGATAAACAGATAGCAATTCTCGGAATGGTTTCGGAGATTATAGGTTATAGTCTTATTGCAGCATCAGCTTTGTTCTCATTTTATCCGTTTCTTATCGCTGGAATGTTTATATTTGGTTTTGGTGATTCCATCTTTGGACCTTCATTCAATGGGATGCTCTCGAAGTCTGTCGATTCTAGTGAACAAGGAAGGATTCAAGGAGGTAGTCAATCTGTTCAAGCTTTAGCAAGAATGATTGGGCCAATCATTGGAGGGCAAATTTATGTTTCACTTGGGCATGCCGCACCTGCTTGTATGGGGATCATCCTTATAGTAGCCGCAATAACAGTCTTATATAAGGGCACGCATGAAAATATGTAAATTACGTACTTTATCCTCCTTTTATAGACAGTAAGCCCCTTGTATCAAAATTTTCACATCCATCTCAATGGTGTGTGTGAAAAACTTTTATTACTCTTCTTCATAAAATCATATCTTTTAAATTATTGATGCGATGGCCGGTAAAACTTTTACATGAATAATGTAGAAGATATTTAAATACTACGCTGGAAGCTTTCAGAATCGCCTGCATAATAGGCAGTTTTAACAAGTACTGAAACTCTATTTGCTTACAGTCTGAGGTGTTTATAAATAAGTATCTTTTTTGTTAAACCAACATTTTATATTTACTCGTGAAGCATGTAAAATGTTAAGTAAGAGAAAATGGTTTTACAGTAAGGAAGTGTCAAAAAATGAGTTTTACATTAAATAAATCGATTATTAAAGAAGTATGCGGAGAGACCTCATATAAAAGAGGTGAAGCTTATTATAAAGCAAATAAAGTAATAATAAATCATTATGATGAAAATAAAGAAATTTGCGAGGCAACGGTAAAAGGGAATGAAGATTTTCATGTTACAGTAGAAAAAGCTAAAAAAGGTGATGTTGTTGCGAAATGTAGTTGTCCTTCGTTAGCGTCTTTTCAAACATACTGTCAACATGTTGCGGCAGTATTGATACAAATAAATTATAATCAGCAAACCGGTGGAATGGTGCCTATTAGTAGCGGAAACATGAGCGGAAATGAACAATTAACAAGCGGGATGTTTCATTTATTTGCAGAAAAACCATTAAGACCAAAAAGTAAACAACACCGTTTTGATACACGTGAAATACTTCATGTTGAATTTATATGTACGCCAGTAGTTACGAAAAATGGTGGGGCACTGCTAGGTATTCAGTTTAAACTCGCCAAGATGTATTTTGTAAATCATATTAGAGAATTTCTTTCCAATGTGGAGAAAAGAGAGTCCTATAATTGCTCGAATGAATTTACATATACACCGGATGTACATAGCTTTAAGCGAGAAACGGATGCGATTATTCAGCAGCTCATTAAAATTTATCATAATGAAAAAATGTATGAGGATACACTGGAAGTACATGCAAAACAAGATGATAGTATGATTTTAATACCGCCAGCTTCATGGAAGGATATGCTATCTTTACTTTCTAAAGTTGAGTTTGTGGGACTTAATCAAGATGGAAAATCTTTTCACGGTTTACAAATTTCAAAAGGGCTACTTCCTTTACATTTTGAGTTTAATAAAGGGAGTAACGGTGGGTTTACACTTTATATTGACGGCTTACAACAAGTAGAAGTAATGGATACGTATAGTTATGCTCTATTTGGAGGGAAACTGTATCAGTTGAACGCTGAGGATTGTAAGCGGCTTATCGAATTACAAAAAATGATGAATCGTTCTAGTAGTAACCAATTGTATATTCCAGCAGATAAGATGGAGCACTTTGTAGCAAAAGTTGTACCAGGGTTAATGAAGCTTGGTACTGTGCGAATTGATGAAGTAATATCAGATCGTGTGGAAACGCCTTCGCTAAAAGCAAAATTGTATTTAGATCGAGTGAAAAATCGTTTGCTAGCAGGTCTCGAATTTCATTATGGAAACGTCGTGATTAATCCGTTAGAAGAGGATGGGCAGCCATCTGTTTTTAATCGTGATGAGAAAAAGGAAAAAGAGATTTTAGACATTATGAGTGAAAGTGCCTTCGCGAAAACGGAAGGCGGTTATTTTATGCATAATGAAGAAGCTGAGTATAACTTTTTATATCATGCTGTTCCAACGTTAAAAGGTTTAGTTGATATTTATGCGACGTTAGCAATCAAATTACGAATTCATAAGGGAGACACAGCTCCTCTTATAAGAGTTAGAAGGAAAGAGAGAATTGATTGGTTGTCATTCCGCTTTGATATAAAAGGTATTCCAGAGGCAGAAATTAAAGGGGTATTAGTCGCTCTTGAGGAGAAACGAAAATATTATCGTTTAGCAAGTGGTGCTCTACTATCACTTGAGAGTAAAGAGTTTAATGATATTAATCAGTTTATAAAAGAATCTAGTATTCGAAAAGAATTTTTAAAGGGCGAAGAAATAGATGTCCCTCTTATTCGTAGTGTGAAATGGATGAATTCACTGCAAGAAGGAAACGTATTAAGTTTAGATGAGTCTGTTCAAGAATTGGTAGAGAACATTCAAAACCCTAAAAAGCTTAAGTTTGCGGTGCCAATTGGCTTAGATGCGATAATGAGAGAGTATCAAACATACGGATTCCAGTGGATGAAAACACTTGCCTATTATCGTTTTGGCGGCATTTTAGCTGATGATATGGGACTGGGGAAAACGTTGCAAAGTATTGCTTTTATAGACTCTGTTTTGCCGGAAATTCGAGAGAAGAAACTGCCTATATTAGTTGTTTCTCCGTCGTCCCTCGTTTACAACTGGCTTAGCGAGTTAAAAAAATTCGCTCCACATATTAGAGCAGTTATTGCCGATGGAAATCAAGCAGAGCGCCGAAAAATTTTAAAAGATATAACGAAATTTGATGTAGTAATTACGTCATATCCTTTACTGAGAAGAGATATAAGGTTATATGCGCAGCCATTTCATACGCTATTTCTTGATGAAGCACAAGCATTTAAAAATCATACGACGCAAACTGCAAGAGCGGTAAAAACAGTGCAGGCGGAGTACCGTTTTGGATTAACAGGAACACCTGTAGAAAATTCATTAGAAGAGCTATGGTCTATCTTCCACGTTGTCTTCCCAGAATTATTACCGGGAAGAAAAGAGTTCGGTGATTTAAGACGAGAAGATATTGCGAAGCGGGTAAAACCATTCGTGTTAAGAAGGTTAAAGGGTGATGTATTACACGAACTCCCAGAAAAAATTGAGCACTTACAATCATCAGAACTTTTACCAGATCAAAAGAGGCTTTACGCAGCTTATTTAGCAAAGTTAAGAGAAGAAACGTTAAAACATTTGGATAAAGATACGTTACGTAAAAATAAAATTCGGGTTTTAGCTGGTTTAACGAGACTACGGCAAATTTGTTGTCATCCTGCTTTGTTTGTTGATGACTATAAAGGTAGTTCAGCTAAATTTGATCAGCTGCTAGAAATTTTGGAGGAATGCAGAAGTACAGGGAAGAGAATTCTTATCTTTTCCCAATTTACGAAGATGCTTTCGATAATCGGACGTGAATTAAATCGTCAAGCAGTTCCATACTTTTATTTAGACGGGAGTACACCAGCGCAAGAACGTGTAGAGCTATGCAATCGGTTTAACGAAGGAGAAGGGGATCTATTTCTTATTTCGTTAAAAGCTGGTGGCACAGGACTAAATTTAACAGGTGCAGATACAGTTATATTGTACGACTTGTGGTGGAATCCAGCTGTTGAACAACAAGCTGCGGATAGAGCGTATCGAATGGGACAAAAAAATACAGTGCAAGTGATTAAGTTAGTAGCACATGGAACAATTGAAGAAAAAATGCACGAGTTACAAGAGAGTAAGAAAAATTTAATCGCTGAAATTATCGAGCCGGGAGAAGAGAAGTTATCTTCTATTACGGAGGAAGAAATCCGCGATATTCTTATGATTTAATATAGAAAAAGCTATGCTTTCATAGAGATGAAAGCATAGCTTTTTTGTTGTAATAATTATATTTTGTTTTGTACAAAGTAAAGAGATAAAGTGAAACTTTAAATAGTGGGAGTTGTTCGTCTCCCACTATTTATTTTATTTCTTTGTACCTTTACTTTTGTATGGTTTTGCAGCTTTCTTTTTCGCACTTGATTGCCAACGGTTCCATCCTTTACTTCCTGTACCTTGTCCTACACCTTTTTTCGGTTTTGCTTTCGTTTTACTCATATGATCACTCCGTTATATAAAAAATCTGATTTGATAATAGCCAATGTTTTAGAAAAATACTATCGATAAATGACTATGCTTGCTTTAAATAAAAACAAACTGCTTGAGTGCTATAGTATATCATGAAATTGCGAGTAAACTGAAAGGAATTATAAAGAAAATGAAAATAATAAGAAATACTGCGGATTCTATATTTCGAACAATCACACTAGTTGTTGTATATATGTTAGTTTCAATTAGTGAAATGTTTTTTGGATTGAAGAGACAAAGGAAATAAAAATGTTATATTAAGAACAATCGGTAAAGGCATAAAATAAAGAATTGAAAAATTTTTTAAAACTTTTTGTTGACTTTATCGATTTTTTGTATAGAATAATCATTAATAAAATGTTTCAGAGATGTGACAATAAAACGACTATGAAAGGACGAGTAGTAGTAGGATGTAGTTTAAGCGAGTCAGGGGCGGTGTGAGCCTGATACGAAGCCTATTATGAAGAACCTCCTGGAGTCGCTAACCGAAATCCTTTATAGGAAAGTAGACTTAGCCGGGAACTTCGCCGTTACAAGAAGAACAGTATCGAGATTTTTTAATCTCCGTACTGTATAAGTGAGCAACCTCTGTTGCTAATTTGGGTGGTACCGCGGAACCAAAGTCTTTCGTCCCAGTTTTTTGGGAAAGAAGGGCTTTTTTTGTTGGCTTCTTTTCACAACATCCAAACATTTTAGGAGGAAACCACCATGTATCAATCATTAATGACAGTAAGAGAGACTCAAATCGCAATTAAGGAAGTTAAAACATTTTTCGAGGATCAATTAGCAAAACGTCTTGAACTATTCCGCGTATCTGCACCATTATTCGTAACGAAAAAATCAGGATTAAACGATCACTTAAACGGTGTAGAACGTCCAATTGAATTTGATATGTTACATTCAGGAGAAGAATTAGAAATTGTGCATTCACTAGCGAAGTGGAAAAGATTCGCATTACATGAATACGGATATGAAGCTGGTGAAGGTTTATATACAAACATGAACGCGATTCGTCGTGATGAAGAACTTGATGCAACGCATTCCATTTATGTTGACCAATGGGATTGGGAAAAAATCGTTCAAAAAGAATGGCGTACTATCGATTACTTACAAAAAACAGTACAAACAATTTATGGAATATTCAAAGAATTGGAAGATCACTTATTTGAAAAGTATCCGTTCCTTGGAAAGTATTTACCAGAAGAAATTGTTTTCATTACTTCTCAAGAACTGGAAGATAAATATCCAGAATTAACACCGAAAGATCGTGAACATGCAATTGCGAAAGAACACGGTGCAGTCTTTATTATTGGAATTGGTGATGCACTCTGTTCAGGTGAAAAGCACGATGGACGCGCGTCCGATTATGATGATTGGAAATTAAACGGTGACATTTTATTCTGGCACCCAGTACTACAAGCTTCGTTCGAATTATCATCAATGGGAATTCGTGTTGATAGTAAAGCACTTGATGAGCAATTAACGAAAACTGGTGAAGACTTCAAACGTGAATATGATTTCCATAAAGGTATTTTAGAAGACGTACTACCATTAACAATTGGTGGTGGTATCGGCCAATCAAGAATGTGTATGTACTTCTTACGTAAAGCACATATCGGTGAAGTTCAATCTTCTGTATGGCCTGATGATTTACGTGAAGCTTGCAAGAAAGAAAACATTCATTTGTTTTAATAGAAGTGAGAGAGAATAGCTCAAACATAGAGCTATTCTTTCTTTTTTATTTTGTAAACAAATAGTTTACAGTGAGTTTTACTAATGGTTTCTTTTTCGTCTCCTTTTATATTGGATTTGGTTTGCTAATTATAATTGCATTCATTGATTATGAAAAAATACAGGTGGTTGTATTAGGAGTTGCACTATTCATGATGGTATTTTACTCGGATGTGAAGAAAGTTATTTTGAATGAATATAGAGCGTTTTTTCATGGGAAAGAGCGATAAGATATAAAATGAGAAGAGTCAGTTATATTTCCTAGGAAAGGATAAAATGAATAATTAAATTATTTTATAATGATTTTGGGATGTTGATAATATGTTAAAGAACGATTTGGATAGAGTCTTGAAATCTATGTGTAAAATGAAAATACATTTTTAAAAGCTCAAACAAGCATAACCACGTTCTAAAGTTAGGACGTGGTTAAAAATATGGTTTAATTGATAATGAAATTCTGTTTGGCAAAGCCAATAACTTTTTATAAAAAATTACTTAATTATTTGTTACCGATTTCTTCCGCCAAACCGATTAGAATTCCTTCGGTTCCACGAATGTAGCAGAGTCGATACGAGTTCTCATACTGAACTACTTCTCCAACGAGCTGAGCACCATGCTTAGTAAGTCTGGATACCATTTCGTCAATGTCTTCAACGGTGAACATGACGCGCAGATAACCGAGGGCGTTTACAGGAGCTGTCCGGTGATCTGCTATAGTAGGTGGGGTGAGAAATCGCGAAAGTTCAATTCGGCTGTGACCATCTGGCGTAACCATCATAGCAATCTCTACGCACTGAGAACCGAGTCCAGTTACGCGACCAGCCCATTCACCTTCGACAGTAGCTCGCCCTTCGAGTTTTAATCCAATCTCCTTGAAGAAAGAGATTGCGTTATCAAGAGATTCTACAACGATGCTGACATTGTCCATTCTTAGTAATCTGTTGTTTGCCATAGTCTTTATCTCCTTATGTGTAAAAATTTATCCCGCTATTTGCGGGCAATAAGACTCCCACCTCAAAATTCGGCGAATGCGAGGAATTTAGGTGGGAGATAACTGCCCGATTGTTGAATATAATGACTTTCTTCCGTTTTTTAACAATTTTATTGTTCTTCAAACGACTTTATTTTAAACTAAATAACCTTTTTCTCACTTTCCACTATGCAAACAGCTTTCTATTTATATAGGAAGGAAATAGATTCATATAATTTGTTGTAAGTTTTACTGGTGGAAATTAAATCATTTGCACTAAAGGTTCAATTTTCGCCATAAATGATTGATGAAGTGCTTCAACACCCGTTACTAAATGAAGACGGTCAATAACGACAGATACTTTAATTTCTGATGTACTTACCATTTTAATATGAATATCTTCTTCTTTTAAAGTAGTGAACATATTCGCAGCAACTCCTGGGTTAGATACCATACCAGATCCTACAATTGATACTTTTGCTAAATGATTTTCATATTCTACAGATTCGTAGTGAAGTGCTTCTTGATTTTGTTCCAATACTTCTAATGTTTCTCTTAAATCATTAGAATGGATTGAGAAGGAGAGGTGAACAGTTCCTTCATTTGTAATACTTTGAATAATAATATCTACATTAATATGTGCTGCTGCTAATGTAGAGAAAACTGTTGAAAGTGCACCTTGTTCTAATCCTTTAATTGTGACGCGTGTAATATTATCCTCAAATGCAATACCTTTAACGATTGATTGTTGTTCCATGTTACATTCTCCCCTTACAATTGTTCCGTTTTCTTGTTCCATACTTGAGCGAACTTCTAAAATTACATTATGATTTTTAGCGAATTCAACAGCGCGTGGGTGTAATACGCCAGCACCGAGGTTGGCAAGCTCTAACATTTCGTCATAAGAAATTTCATCTAATTTATAAGCATCTTGTACAACTCGTGGATCAGTCGTATATACGCCGGTCACATCCGTATAAATATCACATTTTTTTGCTTTTAGTGCAGCAGCTAATGCGACAGCAGTTGTATCGGAGCCACCGCGGCCAAGTGTGGTAATTTCATTTTCTTCACTTATTCCTTGGAAACCAGCTACTATAACAATCGTGCCTTCAGTAAGGTGAGACTGAATACGAGTGGTGTTAATGTCAGTAATCCGTGCACTACTATGTACAGATTCTGTCGTAATACCAGCTTGCCATCCTGTTAATGAAATTGCGTTATAACCTTTTGTTTGTAGTGCTATTGTTAATAATGAAATAGTTACTTGTTCTCCTGTAGATAGGAGCATATCCATTTCACGTTTACTTGGATTTTCAGTAATAGCGTTAGCAAGTGCTACAAGTTTATCCGTACTTTTTCCCATTGCTGAAACGACAGAGACAATACTATGTCCTCGTTCATATTCTTCAATAATTAAATTTGCTACATGTTGAATGCGTTCGACGCTTCCGACAGAAGTACCGCCAAATTTTTGTACAATCGTTTCCATTACGAATTCCTTCTTTCGTCCATTTTTAAGAATAGGTTAGGACATATACAAATCCCAATATTCCTGTAGTTACCAGAGAGAAAAACAAAAAACACCATCTCAAATAAGTGAGGATGGTGCTGTTACAGGAAAAGGGAAACAGAAAACGGAGCTAATAAAAAAACCGCCAAAAAAGGAATATCATAAAAATGATATCTCTTTTTTGTAGATAGCTCTTCATACGTACACGTCTGTACATATGACAGTTCTGTTTCTATTCGAAAACAGCCCCAATTGATAAATGCAGAGAAATTTATCAATTTCGGCAACACTTCCTTTCCTCTAAAATCATAGACATCTCTGTGTCTCCTTTAGAATACTTATAAGCGTTGCAACCTCTATCTCACGTTTTAGGCGAGAGTGTATGATTTATGAAGTTGTTGGTAACATTTGTTTTATAATAATTTAAATTTTTCAGGGAATCAAGTGTTTTTTGTATTTTTTTGAAATTCTATCTTTTTATTAAATTAGTTTGTGAAAAATGTAGCAAAATCGATTCATTGCATGTACATTGAAAATATAGCGCATGGGAGGTGGAAGGATGGGGAAGAAAAAGCCTATTTATGTAGCAACAGAAATGAACACAACAATGGAGAAACTATGGGCATATACACAAGAGCCTGATATACATACAGAGTGGGATGCTCGTTTTACTGAGATTTCGTATTTAGAAAAAAAAGAGGGAGAACCACAGAAGTTTTTATATAAAACAAAGATCGGATTTGGACTTGAAATAGCCGGAGAAGGGGAATCGATAGGTGAAATAAGAAAAGAAACTGGAGAACGCATTTCCTCTTTAAAATTTTGGACAGACAATCAATTATCACTTATACAAATAGGGCGTGGTTATTGGAAGTATACACCGAATGAAGAACATATTCATTTTGAAACGCAATATGATTATGATACGAGATTTGGTCGTATAGGAAATGTGATAGATTTATATGTTTTTCGTCCACTATTAGGTTGGGCGACAGCATGGAGTTTTGATGCTTTAAAATTATGGTTAGAAAAGGGACTTCATCCTAAGTTGCTAATTAGAAGAACGATGACGTATTGGCTAGTTTGCTTTTTATTTGCTTTCGTATGGTTATATCAAGGGATTGTACCGAAATTGATGTTTACTCATTCAGAAGAAGTAAAGATGCTTTCTGCACTAATCGGATCGAATGAAAGTAGTATTTTTATACTTAAAATAGTTGGATTTTTAGAAATAATATGGGGTGTTATGTGGCTATTGCCACTTCAAAAGCGAAAACTATTTATATTGCATATTATATTGTTGATAGTTTTAACATTAGCGGCAGGATCGACGAATATCGCTAGTTTTACGCAACCGTTTAATCCGATTACATTAAATTTTCTTCTAATAGGGTTATCGATTGTCGGTTATATAAATAGCACTAATTTGCCAAGCGCAAAAAATTGCAAGAGGACGAGAAAGGGATAAGTATATGGTTAATATTTATGAAAGATTATTAGGGGATTCTTATAAAAGGCTTCATCCAAAATTGCAGGAACGATATGCGATAACAAAGGAAAATAGCTTTATTGGCAAAGGGGAAATGGATGAAATTTATGGAGGATCTTTTTTCGTTAAATTAATATTAAAAATTACATCGAAGTTTCGAATGTTTTTCTCTGAGCGAGGGCAAAAAGTTCCGTTTGTGATACATAATACCGCTGAGCGAGATGAACATGGAAATGAGTTTGTACGGTGGAATCGTACTTTTTATTTTCATAATAAGAAAAGATATTTTAACGCTGTTATGCAGTTGGATGAAGAGAATAATGAAATTGTAGATTATTTTGGTGAGCCACATTTACTCGTTTCTACATTGAATTTTTATATTGATGAAAAAGGCGGGATGCATATTTCTTCAAAGAAACAATGGTTTTTTATGTTTGGAAGAAAAATCCCGTTACCAAAATTTTTATATGGAGAGGCAAAAATTGTTGAAAGTTATGATGATGCACTGCAATGTTTTCGAATTCATGTACAAGTACGGAATCCGTTAATTGGTTCGTTATTTTCATATAAGGGAACATTTGTGGAAAGGGAATAAACGATATGAAAAATATACTATTTGGGCTTGCTTGCTATATTATTTTTCTAATATGTGAGTGGTCAAATGTAAACCCAGTTGAAGCAATTATTTTATTATCTATTTTGTTATTTATCCCGATGTCTTTTTGTATTATTGACAAGAAAAAAAGAAATGGATCGTATGTATTATTTTATAAATTTGTATCGTTTTTATATCCAATCGCAGCAATCAGTGCGATGCTAGCTTTCGTAACAAATCACTATTTCTTTGCGCTACTTTGGTTTGCATATACAGGAATCGTTGCGTTATTTGGTGTAAGTAGATTGTTAGAAAGAGGATGGAAACCGATAGAAGAGACGGCTATCGATAGTGCGTTTATTTATTTGTTTTTAGGTGGTTTTTGGTTTTTTGCTTCAGTAGCAAAGGTTTCAATTATGCACTTTAGTTCTGACATTGTTTTACTTACAGCGGCACACTTTCATTACTCGGCATTTCTATTGCCGTTATCAGCTGGTTTACTTGGAAGGAAAAGAGAGCGGGGAAGTAAGTTATATGACTCTATTATGTTTATCATCGTCATTTCTCCAATGACAGTTGCAGTAGGAATTACGTATTCGAGGGTGTTTGAATTTTTTGCAGTGTTCATATATTTATGTGCCATTTATGGATATGGGATTTACGTATGGAGAACGAAATTCAATGCTATAAGTGCAAAGATTCTCCTTACTCTTTCATCCAGTATACTTATGGTAACAATAATGTTTTCACTCATATATTCATACGGGAATTTCAAACAAGTAATGACGATTACAATTGCACAAATGGTCTGGATTCACGGTGTTGTAAATGGAATTGGAGTAGCGTTACCAGCTTTTCTTGGTTGGATGATTGAAAAGAGTACTCCGAATTATAAATATTACGGGAAAACAATGAGCAGGTTAAGAGGAAATGCGACAGTTGGTGAAGCATTTTTACATAATAGAAATTTAATAGATAGCAAGGAATACAAAGGTTTAGTTGATAAAATGAATGATTTTCATAGTGAGGCATTTGACGTGACGAAGATTCCTTTAAGTATTACTCGTTTCTATGAAAATACAAAAGAGTATGAGTTACAATCGCATATAAAATGGAATCGTTGGTTCCGCCCGCTTGCATTTTGCTATGAGAAAATGAGTAAGCGTGTAGGACAAATACATTTAGGAATGGGCGGTAAGTGGGAAACGATGCATGGCTCTATCATTGGGGTAATAGATGAGAAGGATGGAAGAGAGAATGTAAGGGCTTGGCTAAGAAAAAATGAAGCAGGAGAATCTATTTTTGTAGCTCTTTACTCAAAACATACCCATGAGGATGAGAAATACATGAATATCGGATTACCTTTACCATATTCGAATATGACGGGGATTTTGAAATTATGTAATAAGAATAAAGATTTAATCATTACTAGTAAGTTGAGAAGAAATGGTAAGGGAGATGAGGGGATTTATTTATATACTCGTTTCTTTACAATACGTTTACCATTAGCAGAGACATTTATCATTAAAGAGAGCGCGAACCAAATGTTAACAGCTCACCATAGAATGTGGATATTCGGAGTCAAGTTTTTAGAAATTGATTATGAGATTAAGAAAATAGAGGAGAAGTAAGAGAAGCTTGGAGAGATTCCAAGCTTTTTATGTATGGGTAATTGTCATAGCAACTTGTTTATCTAAGTCACGATCCCAAACACGTTGAATTTCGAAAGTGCTTTTTTCAAAAAATAATGGGAATCTTTCTTTAAACCACCCTTGCATGGGAAGCTGTAACGCAGAGTCAATTGGAACCCATACTAATTCTCCTTCTGGAGGGTGAGGGAGAAGGTTACCTTCAAATGAATTTGTCCAATAATTGAAAACCATATAGCGAACCTGTTCTTTTGGATTTACATATTCATCTAATCCCTTAAAAGTTAAATTTGAAACAAGTAATCCAGTTTCTTCTTTTACTTCTCGTTTAGCAGCTTGAACGATACTTTCTGGGAAATCTACTTTTCCGCCCGGAGCGATGTAACCAGGGAAGCCTAGATGATCGGGGCGTTGTATTAGTAATACTTCATTATTATGCTGAATCATACACATTGTATAAATACGGTGTTCTATATCTTTCCAATTCTTGCTCATACGAATATCTCCTTTTATAAAATCTTATAGTTTTTTACTATAGTTATTTATGACAAAAAATACAATAATAATACAAAATTATACAAAATGCAATTGACTATTACTAATTTTCAGAACTATAATTATTCTGTTACATAAAACATTGTACTTGAGAGGGGAATATATTCTATGAAAAATAGAATAATCGCAGCAGGAGTAATTGCAGCTAGTATATTATCTTATTCATCTAGTAGTTTTGCACAAACAAAAACGTTTCCAGATGTCCCAGCTAAACATTGGGCAGAAGATTCTATTTACTATTTAGTAGAGAAAGGTGCAGTTAAAGGTAATGATAAAGGAATGTTCGAGCCTGAAAAAGAAATCACTCGTGCAGAAGCAGCTACAATGATGGCTAAAATCTTAAACTTACCAATCGATTCAGGTGCTAAACCATCTTACGCTGATGCTCAAAAACACTGGGCTACTCCAATCATCGCAGCTGTAGAAAAAGCTGGCGTTGTTAAAGGTAAAGATAACGGCACATTCGATCCAGACGGAAAAATCGACCGCGTTTCAATGGCATCTCTACTTGTAGAAGCTTACAAATTAGATTCTAAAGTAAACGGTACTCCAGTAACTAAATTCAGTGATTTAGAAAAAAGCTGGGGGAAAGCAAAAGCTAACATCCTAGTTGAATTAGGGATTTCTGTTGGTACTGGTAACAAATGGGAGCCTGAAAAAACTCTAACTAAAGCAGAAGCAGCTCAATTTATTACAAAGGCTGACTCAATTCAAGTTGGAAATCCATTAGTGGAAAAGGTAGTTATTATTGATCCTGGTCATGGAGGATTTGATCCAGGGAATCCAGGGCAAGGTGTAGAGGAAAGTGAAATTGTATTTGATATATCTTTAAGATTACAGCAATTGTTAGAAAAAAATACACCTTTAAAAGCTTTGTTAACACGTGAAGAGAACGGGAATCCAGGAAGTAACAAGAATGAGTCTCTTGTGAATCGAGTGAAATTTGGTCAAGAGAACAATGCAGATATATTTGTAAGCATTCATGCAAACTCTTCTCAAAATCATGATGGTTATGGAACGGAAACATATTATTATAAAAAATCCAAGCGTGGAGAAGAGACACAGATTGAAAAGGATAGCGAAGTATTAGCGAAAAAATTCAAAAGCGAGTAGTAGAGGCACTACATACAAGAGATAGAGATATAAAAGATGATCATTCATTTTATGTAGTAAATAAAAATACAGTACCAGCAGTTTTAACAGAGATTGCCTTTATTGATAATAATATAGATAATGGCAAATTAGCTACTGAATCAGGAAGACAAATTGCTGCAGAGGCAGTTTATGCTGGGATTTTAGATTATTATGAGTGGAAAGGTTTCGATGTTTCAAAATATCGTTTAGCTAAATAAAAAATATTAATTGTTAAGTCCATCATCTATATAGAGATGATGGACTTTTTATATGAGTTTATATAATTTTGTATCAAAATAAAAAGATATATCGTATTATGCTGATTATAAATAAAATAATGGTAGATTAGTTTATTTGTATCACGTATACTTTTAGTGTTGACTAATTAAGAGTTTGTTAGTTTGATAGGGAAAATTTTATTATAAAGGGAGGCAAGTTAACACGGGACAAGCATATACATAACGTGTTAAAAAATATGAAAAAAATTATTTCTAATGTGTTAGCAGTGACAGTCGCACTTCAAGTAGTGATGGCTCCGGCAACTTCATTTGCAGCTGAAAAAGATTTTCCAGACGTTCCAAAAGGTCATTGGTCGTATAAAGCAATTACTAATTTAACGTCAAAAGAAATTATTGCAGGATATGATAATGGTAAGTTTGGATTCGGGGATGTTGTAACTCGTGAGCAAGTAGCCGCATTAATGTATCGCGCGTTAAAGGCAGAAGTGAAAAGCGAATATAAAAATCCATACTCTGATATTAACGAAGGGACAACAATGTTCCAAAAAGAAATTTTAGCTTTAACAGATATGGGGATTTTCGTAGGTGATGGTAAAGGAACATTTAGACCGAAAGAATCTTTAACTCGTGCTGAAATGGCTGTAATTTTACAGAAAGCCTTTAAACTAAAAGTAAAAGCTAATCATACATTTAATGATGTTCCGAAAGATCATTGGGCAAATGAAGCGATTAGTGCATTAGAGTCTAACGGTGTTGCTGCAGGTAATGGAGCAGGTGCATTTAATCCAACAGGTGTTTTAACACGTGAAGAATATGCACAATTTTTATATAACGCCATGGCATCATATATCGATTTAGATGTAACATTACCTTCTAATGTAACAGCTCAAGAGATTGATAATTATATTAAAAGATATCATCCCGATAGTCCGCTTGTTGGAGTTGGACAAGACTTTATTAAAGCGCAAAACGAGTATGGCGTGAACTCTTTATATTTAGCAGCACATGCAATCTTAGAATCTGGATACGGGAAATCAGAAATTGCATATCGTAAACATAATTTATTTGGACTACGAGCGTATGATTGGGATCCATTCGCACATGCAAAATATTTACCATCTTATGGATTAAGTATTTCATACAATGCTGATTATGTGAGAAAGAATTACTTAGAACAAGGTGCTAAGTATTTCAAAGGTTACACATTACCTGCGATGAATGTAATGTATTCAACTGATAAAGAATGGGCTGGCAAAATCGCTAATATTATGGAACGTATTAAGCCTTTCAATAACAAAGATTATCAAAATATAAACCGATTGCCGAAAAACCCTAATACATTAAATGTAGAGGCATTAGGCGAAACAATTCCATATAAAGATTATGCAAAAGATGCGAAAGCTACTGTTCAAACTGTAGGATCTTACTATCAAGTTCCATTCCCGTTTAACAATCCAATTAAGAGTGTACCAAACGTTACACAAAATGAAGTTGGAAAATTAGAAAATGGTACAAAAGTAAATGTATATCGCGAAGATCCAAATGGCTGGGTAGAATTCTCACTTGAAAATGCTCCAGAAAAATATTGGACATTGAAGAAGAACTTAAAATTATAAAGTGGAAAGGTGTTTTCATATATGAAAACACCTTTTTTATTTATATTCAACATGTAATATTTGTAGATTCATTATGATATTCTTTTTTATATTTTTACCAATAATCTAACAGTTTCATATATAATTAAAGGCATTAAAGATTGAATTTTCTGTATTTATTCTTGGGTATTAACTTAATTTGAAAAGAGGAGAGAGATGTGCAAGGAGAAATACCAACAGAGAAAAATTCAGGTTATGTCGGTAAATTGTTATTGCCAGTTAAAATGTCACCACACTTTAAGTTTTTATGGATTGGACAATTACTTTCGACTTTAGGTAGTTCGATAACGATGGTTATTCTGCCAGTCGTTGTGTATTCATTAACTGGTTCAACAGTTGTAATGGGAATGACTATGGGAATGTACATGCTTCCTAATATTCTAGCGTTACCGTTTGCTGGATTAGTCGTGGATCGTATTGACCGGGTGAAATTGATGTTATTTACAGATATAATCCGCTGCATATTAATGCACTTATTTGCAACACTTATATTTATGGACGTTTTAACAATTCCACTTCTATATGTACTCGTAGCGTTATATAGACTTATGGAAGGGATATTTCAGCCGGCATATTCAGCTGTAAGAGCGAAAGTATTTGTACCGGAAATTCGAAATGCAGCTAACGCATTAACGCAAATGAGTAATCAGGGTATACGATTAATTGGACCGGCTCTTGGAGGGTTGATAGTATCAGTTACATCTGCAGGGATAGGCTTCGGACTAGATGCAGCAACGTATTTATTATCATTTTTATGTTTATTATTTTTAAAAGAAATTAAGTTTAAAAAAATAAAATCCATTGAAAAAAGTAAGATCGATTACAAACAAGAGTTTATGGAAGGTATTTTAGTTTTAAAAAGTCATCCGTGGTTGTGGATTACCATTCTAGTCTTTTCTTTCGTTAATATTTGTTATGCAGGCGTTATCGTTGTATTAATTCCATGGTTGTTTAATGTTCATCATCATTTTGAAGCTTACGTGTATGGCTTAGGTATGGCTGCTTCTGGTGCTGGAGCTGTAATTGCAGCACTAATTTTTGGTGGGAGGCAGCAGTGGCAAAAGAGAGGATTACTTGCGTATGGTGGTGTTTTAATAAGTGGAATGGCGCTATTAATTATGCCTTTCGTTTCTTGGGCACCTGCCTTAATTGGATTAATGGCAATTGAAGGATTCGGTATTATGATATTTGGGCTCATTTGGGAAACAAGTGTACAAGAGCTTGTACCAGAAGAAGCATTTGGGAGAGTGGCAAGTCTTGATATGTTAGGTTCATTTGCTTTATTGCCATTAGGGTATGTGGTTGTAGGCTGGTTAGCTACTGTAATAGGTGGAAAGATAACAATCATAATGCTAGCTATTTTAGTAATCATAACAATTGGAATGGCATTGTCTGTACCAAGTATTCGGCGGTTCGATTGATTATGTAGGCTAAAAGGGGGATATGGTATATGAATATAGAAAACCTACATGATTTACTAGTACATGAGTTGGGATGTAAATACGTTTTGGGAGAAAAGGTATTTGAAGCAAAGAATTTTACGGTGTATATTGCTACTCCTATAGAAAATAAAATGACATATAATCGATTCATCTTAATTAAGCATTTGTCTAATGAAGAGCCTTCCGTACATGTTTGGGACAAAAAAATCTGTGTAGACGCTACAAAAATACATATTGCAAAAGAAGTGACAGAAGCAATTCAATCTGGTTTTGTAAATGAAAAGTAAGCCCTAATCAAATTAGGACTTACTCTTCATTAAACACAAATGTTTGTTTCATTTTTTTACTCTCATGTACTGGATGGCCGTTGTAAGAGAAATTCTTTTCTTCCCAAGTAATGACGACTTTAAAATTATGGCTATTAAAGTCTAACGGGAATACCATGTAGTTAAAGCTTGTATGACTTTTTGAAACGTTGTTATTTAATGTAGTAGGGCTAAAAGTTGCTTTAGATGTAGGTGTGTTATCAAGTATTTCTACGGATACATTTGATACATCATTACCAATATTTTTTAAGAGTAAACTATACGTATCATATACACCTTGTTTTGGCTGCACTGCTTGCTTGTTTGAGTTATGAGATTTGTCAATTTCGATATACCACTGTTTAGACTTTGATGCAATTGGTAGTGATTGAAATGTGTATGCACTAGCTTGTATTGGTAGTGCTAAGCAGATTAGTGCAAAGAGAGAAAATATTTTTCGTTTCATCTTTAGAGAGCTCCCATTCTTTAATGGATTTATTTGTTATTATCTTCTCTTTTTAAGATAATATACCATGTAGTTTAGGGGAGGGTATATTGAAAGAATTAGTAAGTATGGGAAGCAGCATGTTTCTACAACTGTTATTTTTGTATATATTTATTTCTGTTGTTTTATTGGAACTCAATCCATGGTATGCGGTAGTGGTTTATGTGGCTATTGCTATAATCAGTCTTCTGCTAGGAATATACTCGATTGCTTTCTCTATGAAGAGTAGCTTGAATACTATTTTTCTAACACTACCAGGTGGAATTATAATAACATTATTTTCAATATTAATTATTGGATTTACAGTGATTGCTTACTTTTTACGAGAAGGAGATATTCCGCCTGTAATTCGTTTGTAGTATAAGTGAATCGATAGAGCTTCTATCTTTTCGTTATTAATCTTCCCAAGTATGTCACACGCACATTAAAAAAACAAGGAAACTATGTAAAGATTTTTCGGCATAGTTTCCTTATTTTGTTTTTTTTGATTAATAATAAATGCTTGCTAAAGGATACGAAAAAGCATATCAGGGGGATTAATTTATTAATATAAAGTAGCGTCCAACTTATAAAAGATAGATATAGGTGGAGGGGTACGAGTATTAGTTAAAAGAGATATTAATATGAAAATATTACCAATAAATATGTTAAAATAACATTGTCATATAACAAGGGGGATTCGTTTGATGGAAAAAGAGCATATTGCTAAAGTAGATTTAACGAAAAGAATTGAATCAAAATCTAAGTACAATAAGAAACTTGAAAAATATCAAATGCGCTTATTGGCACTACAGCAGATTTTAAAAGAAGAAAACATAGCTGTTATGCTCGTTATGGAAGGTTGGGATGCGGCAGGTAAAGGCGGAGCAATTAAGCGAGTGACTGAACATCTTGATCCACGCGGATTCCAAGTAAATCCAATTGGAGCGCCTACTCCTCATGAAAAACGGTATCATTATTTGCAACGTTTTTGGCGGAAACTGCCTCAGTACGGGCAAATTACTATATTCGACCGTTCATGGTATGGGCGTGTATTAGTTGAACGTGTTGAAGGCTTTGCTACAAACGAAGAGTGGACGAGAGCGTATGGTGAAATTAATGATTTCGAAAAACTATTAACAGATGATCATTACATAATAGGAAAGTTTTTCTATCATATTAGTAAAGATGAGCAGTTAAAGAGATTTACAGAAAGAGAGAACAACCCTCTTAAAAGGTGGAAAATTACAGATGAAGACTGGCGAAATCGTGAAAAATGGGATGAGTATGTCGAAGCAATAGAAGACATGTTTGAAAATACAAATAAGCCGAATGCAAAATGGCATATTATCGCGAGTAATGATAAATTATACGCCCGTTTGAAAACATTGAAAGTAATTATTTCATTAATTGAGGATTATTTCTTAGAGCATAATATAGAATTACCTTCTTATTATAATGAAATAAAAGAAGGAAAGAAAAAGAAAATTGAATCTGTGCAAGAAGTAAAGGTTAAAAAGTAAAGTTTGTATAGGGACTACTTGGTAATTTGTGTTAATTGAATTACCAGGTAGTTTTTATTTAGAAACATTTTACAATTTTTGAAAAAAGGTATATAATCAACAATCATATTAATATTGTTAATATGATTGTTGATTATATACTATACGGGGGTCTTAATTTGAAGGGAAGAGATGTTGTTTTAGGCTTATTAATGCAAAAAGAATTATCTGGTTATGATATTAAAATCGTTTTTGAAGACGTATTTACTCATTTTTTTGATGGAAGCTTTGGAATGATTTACCCAACATTACGTCAGTTGGAAAAAGAGGGGAAAATAAAAAAAGAGGTTATCATGCAAGAAGGGAAACCAAATAAGAAAATGTACTTTATTACAGATGAAGGGCGTGAAGAGTTTTATCAATACATGCAAACGGATGTAGAGAAAGATGTTTTACGTTCAGATTTTTTAATGAGGCTGTATTTTGGTAATTATAGTGATGATAGGGCGATAAAAAAATGGATTGAAGACGAAATTCAACGGAAAGAAGCATACATTGCGGATCTTCGATTGAAATATGAAAAATGGAGGGAAGGTATTACTTTCGTTGAGGAAATTTCACTTGATGTAGGTATTGCAACATATAGTGCGCAAGTAGAAACGCTGAAGAGAAAGTTAGAGCAGTTAGAAGCGAAAGACAATAATAAAACAGAAGAATGAAAATGTGTTCAAAATAAATAAAGGGGTAGATGAACATGGAGCAAGCAAGGGGACTGAAAATCGTCTTTCTAATGTGCTTAGGTATTTTTCTTTGTATGATTGATACGACAATTATGAATATAGCTTTACCGGCAATACAATCAAGTGTAAATACTTCGTTAGAAAAGATGTCTTGGGTATTAAATGTATATACAATGACTATTGCAGTACTCGCAATTCCGCTAGGACGGATAGCTGATATTTTTGGAAAAGCAAAGATGTATATTCTTGGTTTGGTGATTTTTGGTGGTGGGTCAGTACTTTGTGCTTTTGCTAATACAGGTGACTTCCTTATTTTTTCTCGTTTTATACAAAGTGTTGGAGCAGCAATTTTATTTCCGACAAGTATGGTAATTGGTGTATCAGCTATGCCGTTAGCAAAGAGGCATGTTGCACTTGCTATTTTAGGAGTAACGCAAGGATTGTCAGCTGCACTTGGTCCGGTAATAGGCGGAATTATTACGCAAAATGTAGGATGGAGATGGGTGTTCTTCGTCAATGTTCCGATTTGTATTCTTGGAATCATTTTATGCTGTATTATGTTACAAGTAAAAAATGAAGAACGTATTATTTCAAAAATTGATTGGATTGGACTCATATTAAGTAGTTTAGCGATTTTTTCTTTTACCCTCGTATTAGTGAAAGGTAATACGTGGGGATGGCAAAGTAATATCGCTTTGTCCTGTTATGCAATTAGCACTATTTCTCTTATTCTATTTGTTTTAGTGGAACGAAAGATTCATAATCCGATGGTGAATTTAAAATTATTTAAAGATCGAATGTTTGTAGGAGCGTCTATCGTTGTTATATTAAGTAATTTGTTTTTAATTGGAGTAACTGTGTTGCTTCCAACATTCTTGACAAAAATACAGCACCGAACGGAAATTGAAGCTGCTTTTTTAGTGACACCTATTTCAGCGATGATATTTTTTGTCTCACCGGTTGCAGCAACTTTAATTAAAAAATTTGGAAAAGTAACTATTATTTTGTCAGGGTTTCTTATTATGGGGCTATCCTACTATTGGCTGCAAATGATTGACGTCAATTCAACAAATACAGAAATTATTATCCCATGTATGATATTAGGCGTTGGATATGGTTTAGTAGTAGGTCCAATTACAGTTTTAAGTGCATCTTCGTTTGAAGGGGAATTATTAACTGCTTCTCAAAGTGTTGTCTCGATGTTACGTCAAGTAGGTATTGTATTAGCGGTAGCGATATTTGTATCTAACTTAACACACAACTTATCTGTAAATAAAGAGAATGTATATCGTTATGCAGAAGAAAAAGTGCGTAATATTCATGTGGATAGTGCTCAGCAAACTGAGATATTACAAGTAACAAAAGAAAAAATAGAGAAGAAAAGTATAGAAACAAATGTAGAAAAGAAACAAAATGAAACATTTGTGGGGTTAAGTAAAGAGAAAAAAGATGAATTAATTCACCAAAAGGTGGATGAGGTATTAAGTGGAGTACCAGTAGAATATAGAAATATAAAAAGAGAAGAAGTTACGAATCGAGTAACAAAAGAAGTTGAAAAACAAGAAGAGAATATAAAGAAAGAAATACTCGTATTTTCAAATGACGTGAATCATTATACTCAGAATCAGATGGCTATGAGTTTTACAGATTTATATAAAGCGAGTGTACCAATTATTTTAGTTTGTGCTTTAGTAAGTTTGTTGTTTTGGGAAGGGAAAGCTTTAAGTAAGAGGAGAAGGGAAAGAGTAGTAGAGGAAGTGTAAAGAAAACCAGGCTAATATATTAGCCTGGTTTTCTTTACACTAGTATGGAAGGAAGATCTGAGTTAAGTTCATTCAACTTATGACTATGATAAATTAACGAATACAATTATCATTAGATATGAAAATATAGTACATTAATAAGAGTAATGTATTTTATTAAGTAGGTGAGAAAATGTTAAATAAAGCGGATGCTTCAATAAGTAACCACATGTATACAGAAGAAGAGCAACAAAAATTATATAAACGAACGTTAATAATCGTAAGTATTTCACAAATGTTTGGTGGGGCGGGGTTAGCTGCTGGAATTACAGTGGGGGCACTACTTGCACAGCAAATGCTTGGGACAGATGCATATGCAGGATTACCAGCTGCTATGTTTACGTTGGGATCTGCGGTAGCCGCTTTCTTTGTTGGGAAGTTATCGCAAAAATATGGTCGCCGAATAGGACTTGCAACAGGGTTTATAGTAGGGGGACTAGGGGCTATTGGAGTTGTATTGGCTGCGTTAACAAATAGTATTATTCTTTTACTAGTTTCTTTACTCATATATGGTGCAGGTACAGCGACGAATCTACAATCTCGTTATGCTGGTACCGATTTAGCAGATAAGAAGCAGCGAGCAACTGCTATTAGTATTACGATGGTTATGACGACTTTTGGTGCAGTAGCTGGTCCAAATTTAGTAGGCGTAATGGGAGATTTTGCCCATTCAATTGGAATTCCTAACCTTGCTGGTCCGTTCATATTATCAGCAGTGGCATTTATACTTGCGGGTCTTGTACTTTTTGTTATGCTTCGTCCAGATCCGTTAATTATTGCTAACATAATAGAAAAATATAAACAGGAACATACATATAAAGGACAATCGGTAACTAATGAAACGTTAGAAAATAAACGGGGTATTACCATCGGAGCAATCGTTATGATACTTACTCAAATAGTTATGGTTGCGATTATGACTATGACTCCAGTTCACATGGGACACCACGGTCATGGATTAAGTGCAGTAGGTCTCGTGATTGGTTTTCATGTCGGTGCAATGTACCTGCCATCACTTGTTACAGGAATGTTAATTGATAAAATTGGCCGTACTAAGATGAGTATAGCTGGTGGGGTGATTTTACTTGCAGCGGGTGTCATAGCTGCGATAGCACCGAGTGATTCTTTACTATTATTAATTGTTGCTCTTTCTTTATTTGGATTAGGATGGAATCTCGGATTGATTAGTGGTACAGCACAAATCGTTGATTCCACAACTCCTTCTACACGTGCTAAAACACAAGGGAAAATAGATGTTTTTATTGCGTTAGCCGGAGCTTCAGGTGGAGCGATGTCAGGAATGGTAGTAGCTAATTCCAGTTATGCGGCATTATCATTAGCGGGAGGATTGTTAGCATTATTGCTAATTCCTGTTGTGATGTGGTCTCGGTTAGGTAAAAAAAATTCATGAAATTAAAAAGAGGTTCTAGTTATTTCCTAGAACCTCTTTTTAATTCGTTTAACTTAAATCCCACTCCACAATAAGCCCTAAATGCGTAAGTCCACCGCCAAATCCGTATAGCAAAAGTGTGTCTCCGTTATTTAATCTTCCTTCTTTTCTAGCTAAATCTAAAGCGAGTGGAATAGAGACGGAAGATGTATTCCCCATATCTTCCACACTCGTTAATGTTTTTTGAATAGATATTTTTGATTTTTCGCAAATAGATTCAATCATTCTTAAGTTAGCACTATGTGGTATGAACCAGTCTATATCATCTATTTGCAAATTTGCAGTATGTAATAGTTCTTTTATGCCGTATGGTACTGTTCGTACAGCCCATTTATATACTTTTCTTCCATTTTGAACGATTTTTTCACTTGTTTGTAGTGGTGTGCCATTCATAGTAGTAGATAAGTTTGTTCTGTATAGATGAATGCCACCGTCACCGTTTGTTCCCATGTGAGCAGCGATAAAGCTTGGTTTGTTTTCATCTCTTTCTAATAAAATAGCTCCAGCGCCATCACCGAACAAAATACAGGTCGTTCTATCGGTGTAATCAGTAACTTTAGATAATGTCTCTGTCGCTATGACGAGTACTTTTTGATGTGATCCAGAAGTGATTAAGCTATTACCGACATGCAGTCCGTATGTGAAACCAGCGCAAGTTGCATTTAAATCAAAAGCTAGTGTATGAGGTATGTTGAAGTATTGTTGTATTTGGCAAGCGACACTAGGAAAAACATAATCAGCAGTAGTTGTAGCGACGATGATACAGTCAATATCTTCTAAGTTTTTCTTATATGTTGTACATAAATTTTCGATGGCTTTAATGGCTAAGTGTGAGGAGTATTCGTCTTCGTTAGCAATTCTTCTTTCCTTCATTCCTGTTCTTTGTACAATCCATTCATCATTCGTATGGACCATCTTTTCTAAATCGTTATTAGACAATACTTGATCTGGAACATAAGTACCAATTGCGGTAATACGAGATTTAGAATTCATAGGGACATCTCCTATTTTTTATTTTATAACCTGATACTAATATCAGGTTATAAAAATGTCAATAAAGACTTTTATTGTATGGAAGCGATAATGTTTAATTTACTCTGGAGGAATTTGGCGAGTAGCTTAAAAATAATATACGAGAAGCTTTTGAAATTGATAATGAAGGGAGTGGGGCTCCTTGAAAAGAATTTTGCGCATGTTGTCTGTTATCATTATTTGTAGCTTTATTCTTATTGTTTTTCCAGATAAATCTTATGCTTGTGACTGTATTAAAAAATCTCCAGAGGATGCATTTCAAAAAAATGATGTGGTGTTTGAGGGGGAAGTAATTGAGGTTGGAAGGAAAGAAGGGATTGGAATTGAAGTTTTATTTGAAGTGAAGAAAATTTGGAAAGGGACAAGTTCTTCGCAAATTATTGTATATACAAATGGTGGTGATTGTGTGTTTCACTTTGTAGAGGGAGGAGAGTACTTAGTATATTCTTCTCAAAGAGGATCAGAAAAACAATTACACACACATAGTTGTAGTAGAACGAAGAGATTAGATGAGGCAGGGGCGGACAAAGTGGCTTTAAGTCAATTTACAAAAGAGTCTGTTCCAACGAAGAAAGTGAATTTAAAAGGGGATATGGTGAGCGGCTTAAGTTTGTGGCAAGTTGTGGTTATTGTTATAGGTGTATTATTCATTGTAGCTGTGGTTATTTTTATTGTGAGAAGAACTCGCAAAAAATGACGATTAAAGTAAAAATATAAAGATTTTCTTTCTGTTTCTATAGGTGGTTTAATCTTGTGAAAGCGAATTACTTATGCTACACTTTATGTAACTTAAAATGAACGGAGGGGCTTCCTTTGATCTTAATCAGATTACGTCTCAATACTTTGTGCCGATAATTGAATAGCGCTCAAAGGCTCTGTCTGTGTACAGAGTGAACGGGATTGGTCTGCCTATTTTAAAGGAACCCTTTATTAAGCTTATATGTGAAAAAGAGGGAGGGACGAATACGCCCTCTTTTTGTTTTGCCTTTATAAATAGAATGGGATCGTATAGGTGAGCACTTGTTGGATACGTATACTATCTTGGGACTTTTTGACCATGTATAGGACGAAAGCACTGCTTTCTTCTATTTCTTTGGTGAACCCTTATCCGTTTACGAAAACACAGGCAGTGACCTGTGTTTTTTATTTTGCGTAATCGAAATGGAGGAATAAATATATGGAAGAATTATTACAAAGAGCAATATTAGTTGGAGTAAATTTAGGTAAGGAAGCTGATTTTGCATATTCGATGGAAGAGTTAGCAAATCTTACGGAAGCTTGTGATGTGGAAGTAATCGGTCAAGTGACGCAAAATTTACAACGAGTAAATCCGTCGCATTATATTGGAAAAGGGAAGATTGAAGAAGTAGCAGCGTATGTGAAAGAAGCAGATGCAAATATGGTCATCTTTAATGACGAATTATCTCCTTCACAAATTCGAAATTTAGAAGAGGATTTAGATTGTAAAGTAATTGATCGTACCATTTTAATTTTAGATATCTTTGCGCAACGTGCGAAAACGAAAGAAGCGCAGTTGCAAGTAGAAGTGGCCCATCTTCAGTACATGATGCCTCGTTTAATCGGTCTTCGTGAATCTTTAGGAAGACAAAGCGGGGGAGTTGGCACGAAAAATAAAGGTGTCGGTGAGAAGAAGTTGGAATTAGATCGTCGTAAAATTGAAGAACAAATTGCGGCCCTAAATAAAGAATTAGAAGCACTTGTTGCACAGCGCCAAACCCAGCGTAAACAACGTAAGAAAAATGAAATTCCAGTTGTGTCGTTAGTAGGATATACGAATGCAGGTAAATCAACGATAATGAATACAATGCTTGAAATTTTTAATGGTACTGTAGAGAAACAAGTATTTGAAAAAGATATGTTATTTGCGACGTTAGAGACATCTGTACGAAATATTGATTTGCCGGATAATAAATCATTTTTATTAACGGATACTGTTGGATTTGTAAGTAAATTACCGCATCATCTTGTGAAAGCATTCCGTTCAACGCTAGAGGAAGTGGCGGAAGCAGATTTACTTATTCACGTTGTAGATTACTCAAATCCCAATTATGAGCAATTAATTGATATTACAAATGAAACGTTAAAGAAAATTGGCGTGGAAAATATCCCGACGATTTATGCATACAACAAATCAGATTTGGTAGATGTTGAAATTCCGAAAGTGCAAGAAGATCGCGTTTATCTATCTGCGAAGAAACATGTTGGAATTGAAGAGCTTGTAGAAGTAGTTCGTTCACACATTTATAAAGAGTATACGAAGTGTGAAATGTTAATTCCGTATGATCAAGGACAGGTAGTTTCGTATTTCAACAATCATGCACACGTTTTATCTACGAGTTATGAAAACGAAGGTACGAAAATGGCACTAGAATGTAAGACGAGTGATTATGAGAAATATAAGCGTTTTTCTATTTAATAAAAAAAGGCGATCCTAATATGTTTTAGGATCGTCTTTTTCTTCATAGTTGCAAGCCTTCCTTTCGTCCTGTCCCAGTATAAAAGAAAATACAGAGAGTTCATATAAACAATTCCGATAAAACACATAAAAAAAATATATTTTATTAGAAGTTGTATTTCTGGATAAAAAAACGAAACCAGTATAGAATAGAAATGTTTCAAAAATCAGAATTTATTACACCTACTGTAATAAATATATATTTTGTACAGAAAGGAGAAATACACATATGCAGGCAGTTTCACAAAAAAATACAGTAGAAACACCGACAATATATCGTATTTTATTTGCGATTAGCTTCGGACATTTTTTAAATGATTCGATGCAAGCAGTTGTGCCAGCGTTGTTTCCTATTTTGGAAAAAACGATGAATTTATCCTATATGCAAGTAGGGTGGATTGCGTTTGCGTTAAATATGACGTCATCGATTATGCAGCCGGTTTTTGGGATGTATTCAGATAAGAAGCCGTCACCGTTTTTATTACCGCTCGGTATGTTTTCGAGTATGCTTGGGATGATTGGACTCGCATTTGCACCGAACTTTATAGTTGTTATTATTTCTGTTTTATTTATTGGATTAGGTTCCGCGGTCTTTCATCCGGAGGGCGCTCGTGTTGCTTACATGGCAGCCGGTGCAAAACGAGGTTTAGCACAAGCGATTTATCAAGTGGGGGGAAATACAGGGAATTCTCTAGCACCTATTTTTACAGCATTAATTTTCGTTCCGCTCGGTCAAATTGGTTCTTTAGGTTTTACAGCCTTTGCAGCAGTAGGAATTGTATTACTAATTTTCGTATCAAATTGGTATAAAAATGAATTAGCCACTGGTGCTGTAAGAAGGAAAAAGAGGGCTGCACTTGAGGCTGAAAATGCGATTGTAAGTACGCACATTAAATTTGTTATTATACTTCTTGTTTTTCTAACATTCGTACGTTCTTGGTACGGTGCTGGTATCGGGAATTTCTATCAATTTTATTTAATAGAGCATTACGGTTTATCTATAAAAAATGCACAGTATTTCGTCTTCGCTTTTATGATTGCTGGTGTATTAGGTACTTTCTTTGGTGGTCCGTTAGCAGATAAATTCGGTAAGAAAAAGATAATTGTATTTTCAATGCTCGGTTCAGCACCGCTTGCACTTTTACTACCTCACGTTTCGCTCGTGTGGGTTGTACCATTATTTTTATGTATTGGTTTTATTAGTTCTAGTAGTTTTAGTGTAATTGTTGTATATGCACAAGAGCTTGTTCCTGGAAAAGTAGGGATGGTATCAGGGTTAATTGTTGGCCTTGCGTTTGGTCTTGGAGCATTAGGTGCTGTAGTCCTTGGAAAATTAGCTGATATGTATAGCCTTCAATTTATTATGCTATTATGTAGTGGTTTACCATTAATTGGACTTACTTCATTGTTGCTGCCAAATGATAAGAAAACGATAGAATAGGGGATGCGCTATGAAATTATGTGAAAATGTTACAGAATTAATAGGAGATACACCTGTCGTCCGATTATCTAAATTTATTCCAGAGGACGCAGCGGATGTGTATGTAAAACTGGAAATGTTTAATCCGTCACGCAGTGTGAAAGATCGTGCAGCCTATAATTTACTTCATGCCGCTGAGGAAAAGGGACTTATAAAACCTGGTGATACAATTATTGAACCGACAAGTGGAAATACAGGAATTGGCTTAGCGATGAATGCAGCTGCTAAAGGATATAAAGCTATTTTAATTATGCCAGATAATATGTCCAAAGAGCGTATTAATTTATTGAAAGCATACGGCGCAGAAGTAGTTTTAACACCAGCAGAACAAAGAATGCCAGGAGCAATTGCGAAGGCGGTAGAGTTACAAAAAGAAATTCCAAATAGTTTTATTCCGCAGCAATTTGAAAACCCAGCAAATCCGAATATTCATCGTTATACGACTGCACTTGAAATTTATGAACAAATGGATGGAGAGCTTGATGCATTTGTAGCAACCGCAGGAACAGGTGGAACAATTACAGGGACCGGTGAAACGTTAAAAGAGAAACTACCAAACTTATATATTGCCGTAGTAGAACCGAAAGGATCACCAGTGTTATCTGGTGGTGTTCCAGGCCCTCATAAACTAGTCGGAACAAGCCCAGGGTTTATTCCCAAAAACTTAAATACAGAAGTGTATAACGAAATTATGCAAATTGCAGATGAAGAGGCATTAACTACAATGAGGAACTTGGCAAGACAAGAAGGATTACTAGTAGGGCCATCTTCAGGAGCTTCTGTTTACGCAGCAATTATGATAGCGAAGCGTTTAGGTGCTGGTAAAAAAGTTTTATGTATTGCACCTGATACAGGGGAGCGCTATTTAAGTATGGGGCTATTTGAATAAAAGTGATAGAAGCACCTTAATAGTAAGGATGAAAATCCACTATTAAGGTGTTTCTTTTAGAAAAATAGATAATGGGTGAGTGGGGAGAATGACAATGAAGCTATTGAAACCAACATACGAATATAGCGAACAAATTATGGAGTATAGGCAGGCGTTTTTACATTCAGGAGAAGAACCGCACGGTAGTTGTTCTTTACAAAATTTCGATTCTATTGGTGAATGGTTTGAAAAAGTAAGTACACAAGAAGAAGGAAAAAATTTACCATCTAATCGAGTACCATCTAGTCAGTTTTTTAGTGTTGAGAATGGAAAAATAATAGGTTTTGTGAATATTCGACACCGGTTAAATCCAGAATTATTACTGGAAAGCGGTCATATCGGTTATAGTGTCCATCCGAATAAACGTCGCCTAGGTTACGCGACAAAACAATTGAAACTTGCATTAAGTGAAGCGCAAAAGTTAGGGTTGAAGAAAGTGTTAATAACTTGTGATAAAGCTAATATTGGTTCGGCTAAAACGATTCAAAAGGTTGGCGGTGTGCTAGAAAATGAAGTAGTTTCTTCTAATTCTGGCGAAATTGTTCAGCGTTATTGGGTAGAAATATGATTTAGTGGAAATTTGAAAAGGTAATATAATGTTTAATATCGAAATAGATAAATGAAAAGTAAGGGGAGTACTGCAGTTTTAGGGGGAAATGCAATGGGATTAAAAGAGAAAGCGATAGAGATGTCGGAGATTTATAGGCAAAACCAGAAAGTCGAAGCTATTATTTTAGCAGGATCTGTAGCGAGAAAGTTAGAAGATGAACATTCAGATATTGAATTACATATTTTATGGTCAGAACCACCAGAGGATGAAGAGCGTCTAGGTCCAATTAATAATATTGGTGGAACGATTTTGTCATATCATCCTTACGAGGACGAGGAATGGTCGGAAACGTATTTGACGAAAGAAGGAATTAAACTAGAGATTAGTAACTTTTTAACATTAACAGTAGAAAAAATTATTTCAGAAGTTATAGAGCAGTATGATACAAATTATGAGAAACAATGTATTGTATCATCGGTTCATGATGGTGTGAGTTTGTATGGAGAAGTAAAAGTACATGCTCTAAAAGATAGGATTGAAGTATATCCAGAAGAACTGGCGAAAAGGATGATTTCAGAAAAACTTTGGTTTAGTAATCGTTGGCATAATCGAGAGGCGCTTTTAAAACGAAAAGACTGGCTTATGCTTTATGATGTTATTTGTGAAGTACAAAGGGATTTATTCGGTGTTTTATTCGGTTTGAATAGAATGTACGTGCACCATCCTGCATTTAAATGGATGGCTTATAATGTAGAGCGTATGAATATTAAACCTGAAAATCTATATGAGCGTATGGCGGATACGCTGATAGAGGAACCGGAGTATAGTGTACAGGAGTTAGAAGTGTTGATCGAAGAGGTATTACATTTAGTAGAACAATATGCTCCAGAATTAAATATTGCTGAACAACAAAAGCGCATTCAATATGCGAAGTAAAAAAACAAGAGATGTAACAACGCGTTACATCTCTTGTTTTTTTATTTTACTAACTTTCCTAGTATAGGTAATCGTTGAATCCTATCACCGAGAATATGCGAAGCAAGTCCACTCGTTAATACGAATAAAAGATAAACAAGTCCTCCTGCTGCGGCGCATATAAACACAATGATCAGTGATTCTATATAAGATTGTCCAGGAATAATCCAGCTTATAATTGCTCTTAATGCAATTACAACAGCAGACATTGCTGCGGAGTAAATCGTAATAAGAAATACTGTTTTTGCTGTTTCGCCAATTTTAAATTTCGCAAACTTAACGATGCAGTACAACATAATAATATTTGAAACGAGATATCCAAGAATTGTTCCAAGTACAGCACCATGTCCACCGAATAAATGTAAGAGCGGTGTGTTCACCACAATTTTAACGAGAATACCGGCTGAGAATGCAATCATTGTTTTTCTTTGATAATCAATTCCTTGTAATATAGCGGCTGAAACTGTGAAAATTGCACTTAATACAGCAGAAGGTGCAAATGAAATTAAATATTGTGATCCACCAAGTGCAATTTCAGGATTTACATAAACCATGCGGAATGCATCGTAAGCGATACTAGCAAGACCGAATGCGGCTGGGATAGTGAAGAATAACAACACTTGAAATATCTTTGAAATTTGTCCTTGTAATTCATCTAGCTTCCCGCTTGTAAATGATTTCGTTATAGCCGGAATAATTGTTAATGAGAATCCAGTTGCAAGTGAAGCCGGAATCATAATTAACTTTTGGGCATAGTTCGTTATATAAGCGAAAACTGCATTCGCAGTTTCTAAAGGTTCTCCCATTGCTCTAAGGACATCAGCTACGGTATATTGATCTACTAACGTATAGAGCGGGATTGCAATGCCTACAAATACAATTGGAATTGCATAACGTAGTAATTCCATATAAATACTTCTTAACGGAATGTTTGATGATCTCGTTTTCAGCTCACCTTCAGGAGGTTTTAATCCATTATATTTTTTCCAGTACATCATTAAAATAGAGACGCTTGCAAGTGCCCCGATAACAGCACCAAATGTAGCAACTGCAACAGAAGAAGCTACTGAACCTCCTAATAGTTTTGAGACGATAAAACTACCAACTAAAATGAAAACGACACGTGCGATTTGTTCTACGACTTGAGAAACAGCACTTGGTTTCATATGTTGAAAACCTTGGAAATAACCACGTGTAACACTCATAGCTGGTACGATAATAAGCGCGAAGCTTAATGCTCGCATTGTAAGTGTTACGTCTGCGATAAATTGTGGATCTGGTGTTTTCGAGCGAATAATAAATTGTGATATGTACGGTGCTCCAATAAATAAAGTTAAAAATCCTAAAAAGCCCATAAACATCATTAATTTTACGCTCGAGTTATACAATTTTTTACTTGTACTATAATCACCAAGTGCATTATGTTTTGCAACAAATTTTGAGACGGCAATAGGAATACCAGCTGTTGAAAAGCTTAATAAAATACCGTACCAAGAGTATGCGTATCCATATAAAGCGACCCCTTGCGTTCCAACTAATAATTGAAAGGGGAAAAAGTATATAAAACCTAAAATTCGTGAAATCATTGTTGCACCACTTAATAAAGCGGTACCTTTTAAAACTTTTGAAGTAGACAAAATTCTTTCCTCCTACTCGTGCTGTCTTGCATTTATCGTATACTACTATAAACCTGCTAGAGAAGTTAATACAGTATAAACCATAAATGTTCTAATACTATTCATACAAAAGTCATATTTTGAATCTTTAAATAGAATGTAATGCATAAAATTTCAAAATATAAGTTGACACTATTTTTAATGTATGATAAAAATGATAGTAATCAATTCGGAAAATAATATTTGGGCAATGAAAGGGTATAGTAGTGAATATCTCCCTATTTCAGAGAGCTGATGGTTGGTGTGAATCAGTATATAGATTATTCATGAAGTTCGTCCTGGAGCATCTTTCATAAATCTCACATTATGAGGAAATGAAAGACGGTAGTTTATACCGTTATCAAATAAAGTGGTGAAGATTGTTTCACAACTAGGGTGGTACCGCGATATTTATCGTCCCTACGTATTTACGTAGGGACGTTTTTTATTTAGGTCCTAATTTTGGTGTGGCTTCATAACTAGGGTGGTACCGCGATATTTTATCGTCCCTACGTATTTGCGTAGGGACGTTTTTTATTTAGGTCCTAACTTTGGTGTATCTTCACAACTAGGGTGGTACCGCGATATTTTTGTCGTCCCTACGTATTTACGTAGGGACGTTTTTTATTAGGGAGGAAGTGAACGTATTAGAAAAGAGTATGGATAGAACAATATAAATACCGGATTGTAAAACAGAAAAAGATAAAGATAAAGAGAGGAGATTAACAAATGAATTCACAGCAATGGACATCGAAATTAGGTTTCGTATTAGCTGCAGCAGGTTCAGCGATTGGTCTTGGAGCGATTTGGAAGTTCCCGTATATGGCCGGAATTGGAGGAGGCGGCGCGTTCTTCCTTATTTTCATCGGTTTCACATTATTAATTGGTTTACCGCTATTATTAGCTGAATTCGTTATCGGAAGAAGTACACAAAAAGAGGCCGTTGAGGCGTATAGCGAAATCGCACCAAAAACACTATGGCCTTGGTTAGGTAAATTAGGGATTGTAACTTGTTTCATACTACTTTCTTTCTACAGTGTTGTAGGGGGATGGATTTTACTATATTTATGGAATGCAATTACAGGTAGACTATGGGAAGGAAATGGGGCATACGAAGCTACGTTTGGTGAAATCATTTCCAATCCATATTTAGCAGTTGGATCACAGCTATTATTCATCCTTATTACTATTTTTATCGTAAGTAAAGGTGTACAAAATGGTGTTGAAAAAGTAAATAAATATTTCATGCCAGCATTATTCGTATTATTCTTTGTACTAATTGTTCGTGCACTTACTTTAGACGGTGCTGGAGAAGGAGTTCGATTCTTCTTACAACCTGATTTCTCAAACGTAACGTCAGAAATCATTTTATATGCAATGGGGCAATCGTTCTTCTCGCTATCTGTCGGTGTAGCCGTTATGGTAACGTATAGCTCATACTTACCGAAAGAAGAAAGTTTACCGCGTTCAGCATTTTCTATCGTAGCTTTAACACTTGTTATTACATTACTTGCAGGGCTAGCGATTTTCCCTGTTGTATTCGCATTTGGAATGGAACCATCTCAAGGGCCGGGGCTATTGTTTATCGTACTGCCAGCTATTTTCAGTAAAATGGCATTCGGGAAATTATTCTTCATTGTTTTCTTATTACTATTCTTCTTTGCTACTATTACATCAGCAATTTCGATGTTAGAAATTAGTGTTGCGTCTTTAACAACTAAAGGTAAAAGTAAAGGGAAACGTGAAAAAATGGCTTTAATTGTTGGGTTGTTAATCTTTGTTGTAGGGGTTCCATCAGCCTTATCATTCGGTTTGTTAAGTGATGTGAAACCATTTGGGAAAACAATTTTTGATTTAGCAGACTATGCGGTTAGTAACATACTAATGCCACTTGGTGTTTTATTAGTTTCCATCTTTGTCCCTTTAAAAATGAAGAAAGATGTATTAATGAAAGAACTTGGTGTAAGTAAAAATAAAGGCTATAAACTGTTCGTATTATGGTTATTCTTACTTCGCTATATTGCACCAATTGCGATTATTATCGTATTCCTAAATGTACTTGGAATTATATAAAAAGAAAGGTAGCGTATCGCTCTATGATACGCTACCTTTTTATCCCGTAAAAGCCCGATTGGTGAGGGCTAATAATCAGTGGGGGCTGGACAAAGCCCCCACTGATTAAAGTTTCACTTTATTTTGCTCTTTTTTGTAATTCGTTTACTGTTACGAACTGATAGCCCTTCTTAGATAAAGAGTCTAAAATACCTTCAATGGTCTGTAAATTTTCATTAGACTCATCATACATAGAGTGTAATAAAATGATAGAACCTGGTTTTACATTTTTACTAACATATTCAATTTTATCAGCTGTAGATGTATAAAAAGTATCAGGTTCAAGGTCCCATGTGATTGTTTCGATATTGTTTTTATTTAAATAATAGGGCAGACCAATTAGCTTTTTACCGTTAGGTGGTCTAAAATCAATTTCATCTGTATATCCTGTTTGACGGATTATCGAGTTCGTTTTTTCTATTTCTTCTTTAATAAAAGAAGGAGTTTTGAAAACCATTCTGTTATGAGAGTATGTATGGTTTCCAATTTGGTGTCCAGATTGTACGATATCTTCTCCTAACGATAGGTTTTTCTCTAGTTCATTTCCGATTAAAAAGAAAGTAGCTTTTGCATTGTATCGATCTAGTAGCGGTAATATTTGTTTTACATTGTTAGTAGGACCATCATCAAAAGTTAAAGCAATCACTTTTTCATTTGTTTCTACTCGGTTTGTTAAACCTCCAAACAATTGAAAACTTCTTGCGTTCATCAATTTGTATGTTCCGAATAATGCTACAGTAATAATGAATAATGTAACGATTGTAATGATTATATTCTTTTTCATAACGCAACCTCACTATACTTTTGGATTGGACTAAAAAGTATTATATCAAACTAAGTAACTTCGTGCTTTAAAAAGGATGTGGATGCAAGGGGAGGAAATTTATCATATAATAAAATGCAAAAGGTATATTAGGAGGTGTTTATATGGCGATTATAATTCAATTGCCAGACACTGCAGCGTCTCATGCAAAGCCAAGTATGGAAATGGCGATACTTTGCGTGGGGTAGACAAGTAATATACAATCGCCTAAATGAGCTCGTATCATTTTTTATATTTGGCTTTGCACCTTATTGAAATGAACCATAAAAAATAAGGGGCGAGCAGAAATGAAATACGTTAAAGCTGCGACGGTTTTACCAGAAAGTTTAATTGCTGAAATTCAAAAGTATATACAAGGTGAAACAATTTACATTCCAAAACAAGAAACAAAACATTGTAAATGGGGTACACAATCTGGAGGAAGAAAACAACTAGATGAAAGAAACAAAGCTATTAAAGAAGCGTTTAAAAGTGGAATTTCCATTCATCAACTTGCGGAGGAGCATTTTCTTTCCGGAGAAACGATTAAAAAGATTGTGTATTCTAAATGAAAATAAAAGAGTCTAGTTCAATTATTAAATTGAACTAGACTCTTTTTGTTTTGTATCTATTGGATATGAATGGGCAAGATAATAGAAAAAATGTGCCGGCTTTTTACTAAATAGAATATAGAGCATTTGAGTGAAAAGCAGAAAGGTGAGCATATATGAATCATCTAGGACAAATAACGATAGAACTATTTTTTGGTTTTTTTGTGCTATTGATTGCTACTAAAATATTAGGGAAGACACAAATATCTCAGTTAACGCCATTTGATTTTATTTCTGCCATAGTTCTCGGAGAATTAGTAGGAAATACTATATATGATCCGGAAATAAAAGTATGGTCTATTTTATATGCAGTACTTGTATGGGTAGTGTTAATTTATACAATAGAAGTGATAACGCAAAAATTTAGGGGGACGAGAAGTTTTTTTGAAGGCTCTCCTTCAATCATTATCCGTAATGGATATATTGACCGGGAACAACTAAGTTCAAATCATTTGGATATTAATCAACTACAACAAATGCTAAGACAACAAAAAGATATATTTTCAATCCGAGAAGTTGAATATATGATTTTGGAACCTAATGGAAACATAAGTGTTCTGAAGAAAAGCAAATATGAATCTCCTACTATAAATGATTTAAGTTTAAAACATAAACCTGTATACTTACCGATTTCATTAATTAGTGATGGGAAAGTAGTTAAGGATAATTTGAGGGAAGCAGGATTTGATGAAGGATGGCTTTATAAACAAATAAAGCAAAAAGGGATTACTAAATTTGAGGACGTACTATATGCGGAATGGAAAACAGATGATGGATTCTTTTGTCAGGAGATGAATCGGTAGAAAATAACCGATGTAGTTATGTAATTTTCATTTCTAAACTATCTTTTACATATCAAAAAACTGAATCATTGTATACAATAAAGTGAAACTTTAATCAGTGGGGGTTTTGTTCATCCCACTGATTATTAGTTGAACCAATCGGGCGTTTACGGGCATTCGATCTCCCGCCTAACTTCTTTGCTTCAGCCGAATTTTAAGGTGGGAGTCTTACTGCCCGTTAATGCGGGGTAAGACTAGATCAACAATTTGTATGGAGTGATAAAGATGGAAGCTTTTATTAGAAGTGATCAATACAATTTTATAAAGTCACAAGCTTATATTTTAGCAAATGGGCATGCAACGGCAAATGATAGAGGTGTAATTCAAGCGTTAAAATCACTTGCAATTGAAAAAATAATACATGTATTTGAGAATTTAACGGATGAACAGAAAGAGTTAATTGATACGGTATTAACAGTTCAAAATAGAGAAGATGCAGAATCGTTTTTAATGAAAATAAATCCGTATGTCATTCCGTTTCAGGAAGTTACAGCACAAACATTAAAAAAATTATTTCCTAAAGCAAAAAAATTAAAACTGCCTGATATGGAAGAACTGGACATGAAAGAATTATCTTATTTAAGTTGGATTGACAAAGGATCAAGTAGGAAATTTATTGTAGCGAAAAATGATAAAAATAAGTTTGTTGGTCTGCAAGGAACATTTCAAAGTTTAAATAAAAAAAGCATTTGTTCATTATGTCATGGGCATGAAGAAGTAGGTATGTTTTTAGTTGAAATTAAAGGTGATGTACCAGGAACTTTCGTTAGAAAGGGAAACTATATTTGCAAAGATGGTGTAGCTTGTAATCATAATATGAAATCGCTTGATAAATTGAACGATTTTATTGAACGATTGAAGAAATAAAGAAGAAACCTCTAGTATTTAAACTGGAGGTTTTTATTTTTTGAAGAAGTAATAATAGGCTTCTTTTGTAGCTGTAGATTTATAAAAAAAGTCAGGTCATTTATAATGAAATTTGATAAAAATATCTATTTGGATACAGTTGCTTATTTTGAAGGAGGTAAAACATGAATTACATTTCACCGAAAGAAGAAATGTTAAAAGTGAAACGGTGGCCTAAAGATATGATAGCGGCAGGTCGTGGACATACAGTTGCTCTAAAATCGGATGGTACGGTGGTAGCAGTGGGGCGAAATAAAGAAGGTGAATGCAATGTAAGCGGCTGGCGTGATATTGAAGCAGTCGCTGCGGGCAATGTTCATATGGCGACGAACACTGGGAACGCTCATACAATCGCTCTTAAAAGTGATAATACTGTGGAAGCGGTGGGTTGGAATAAGCATGAACAATGTGATGTAAATGATTGGCATAATGTTGTAGCGGTTGCGGCAGGGTGGCGTCGTACCATTGGCCTTAAACCGGATGGCACAGTAATAGCAGTGGGGCGAAATAAAGAAGGAGAATGTAATATAAGTAGCTGGAGAGATATTGTGGTGGTCACGGCGGGTGACTGGCATACAGTCGGTCTTAAAATGGACGGCACAGTGACCACTGTGGGGAATAATCGATATGGCCAATGCAATGTAAGTGGATGGCGTGGTATTGTGGCGATAGCGGCGGGATATCTTCATACAGTTGGTCTTAAATCTGACGGTATGGTGACGGCTGTGGGTAATAATAAACATGACCAATGTGATGTAAGCGATTGGCGCGATATTGTGGCGATAGCGGTAGGGAGTAATCATACAATCGCTCTGAAATCAGATGGTACCGTGGTGGCAGTCGGCTGGAATGAGTATGGCCAATGTAATGTAAGTGATTGGCGTGATATTGTAGCGATAGCGGCAGGTTGTGCGCATACGGTCGGACTTAAATTAGATGGCACCGTGGTGGCAGTAGGTGATAATACATACGGTCAATGCGATGTAGGTAGCTGGCGCAACATCCGATTGCCTGGCAAATAGTTAATTCACAACAAATCACTAGTAATATTATTCTAGTTTAGGAGTAATTATGGAATAGGATATGTAGATAAGAATCCCTTTTTAAAAGAGGTTCTTATTCTTTTTCCATAAAATGAGTGTCTAAATGGAATTTTTGAACAAACTTTATTTCAAAGCTACAGTAGAAAGTATAAATTACAAATAAAGCATAGGAGAGCTGAAGAAATGCTTAAAAAGTTTTTGCTTTCTTTACCGGATGTTTTACTTGTATGCATTGTTATCTACATAACATACACAACTACTCTTAGTTTTGTACAGATGTTAGTAATTTCAATTGCAATCGGAATCGTCGGTGGTTTTGTTATAAGAATTTGTAAGGATGTATTCACGTATATAAGGTGGACAATTAAACAGAGGAAATCTTGAATACGTTGTATTGCTATTAGGAGGAGAGGAAATGACTAAGAAAAAGAGTAGAGTGAAAAATGAAATAGCACTTTGGACATTAACAGCGGTTGTTCTCATCATTGTATGGTACTTTTTTCAAAGATAAAAATGCATCGTACTTAAAAGGTACGATGCATTTTTATTATTATTTTTGCCAATTTTCTTTTATAAAGTCTTCACGACCAGATTCTTTTTGCTCGGTAGCATATTTCTCTGGATTCTTTTTATAGAAATGCTGGTGGTATTCCTCTGCTTCATAAAAAGGTGCAGCTGAGCGAATTTCAGTCACAATAGGACCTTTAAACATACCGCTTTCTGCTAGAGCTTGTTTTGATTTTTCAGCAAGCTCTTTTTGCGTTTCGTTATGATAAAAAATTGCTGTGCGGTAAGATGGACCACGATCGAAAAATTGTCCGCCGTCATCAGTTGGATCAATTTGTGGCCAATATAAATCTAGTAATTTTTGATAAGGAAAAATAGAAGGATCGAATGTAATTTGTACAACTTCTAAATGTCCAGATGTTCCAGTCTTTACTTGTTCGTATGTTGGGTTTTCTACATGACCACCTGCATAGCCGGAAAGTACTTTTTGAATACCGGGAAGCTCATCAAATGGTTTTACCATGCACCAAAAACAACCGCCTGCGAAGGTTGCGAGTTCGTATGTTTTTTCAGACATTGCTGTAATCCTCCTAAATATATATGTTTTATACAGTATTATATAAAATGTTTTATTGCGCAATAAAAAAGATTTAGAAGTAAATAAAAATTGAAATATATTTCTTTATAAAGTCTTTAAAATTCCTTCAAAGTTTCTTTTTTCTGAGTGTTATGATGTAAATCGAAGTGAATATGTGAGGTGATAGGCAATGAATCCACGTATGAAAATTAATAGTTTACAACAAAAAATGAAAGAGAGACTAATATGAAAAAAGAATTTATACAAAGTGATTTAAGAAATATATTGATTGCGGCATGCTTACTATTAGGGTTAGTTGTTTTCGGATATTTTTTAATTAATAATTACCCAGGTACAAATGAAAAAAAGAAGTTAAGAGACGTAACATCTACTTCAGAATCAATTACATCTCTTACGAATTCAGATGCCAAAAAAAGGGTTACAAAAACTTTTAATATTACGACGAAAGTAGCAAGTTTAGATTTGGGAAATGGAAAAAAGGTAGATGCATGGACCTTTGATGGAACATCACCGGGTACTCAAATTCGAGTTAAACAAGGTGAACGTATTGTTGTAAATTTGAAAAATGAATTACCAGAACCGGTTACAATCCATTGGCACGGATTAGATGTTCCTGCGGCGGTAGATGGTGTTCCAGGTGTTACGCAAAATGCTATAAAACCAGGTGAAACATATACATACGCATTTAATGCTGATCAGGTGGGGACATATTGGTATCATTCACATCAAAAAAGTGCAAAACAAACGGAGCGGGGACTATTTGGAACCATTGTTATTGAACCGAATAAAGCAGCTGTAAAATATGAAAAGGATTATACAGTGGCAATCCATGAATGGAAAGCAGGAGACATAAAAACCCGTAAGCATAATGGCGAACAAGATAAAGATTGGGATAGCTATCCTAGCAATCATATTCGAAATGAAAAGGCGCAAACTTTAGAAGGACCATTAATGATGCCAAGTAATGATCAACTCAAAGATTTATCTGATGGAGATGATTACGATGTATTTACATTAAATGATACAAGTGAGGGACTACGATTGGATGCAAAACCAGGTGAAACAGTACGCCTTCGCTTAATTAATGCTGGGAATAATACGCATTTAATGACATTAGTTGGGGCGCCATTTCAAATTATTGCATTAGATGGTCGTGACATAAAAGGTGGGGACGAGCTAGATAAAGCAATTCTTCCGATGGGAGCTGCACAACGTTATGACCTTGTTTTTAAAATGCCAGAAACAACGAGTGTAAAACTTATTAATGTTGATCCATCTAAGAAAATGAATCGAATGTTAACGACGACTATTGGGAACGGTTCTTTTCCGAAAAAACCTGTTGATATAAAGAGTTATCCATGGTTTGACTTTACGAAATATGGAGAAAAAGAAGTTGGCAAGTTTACGATAGATTCAAAGTTTACAAAAGTCTATGATATGGATTTGGCAGAAGGTGTGAAAGATGTAAATGGACAAGAAAAATGGGTGTATACGATTAATGGAAAGACATCACCTGACATTCCACCAATTAAAGTAGAGAAAGGGGATAAAGTTAAGATTCGATTTAAAAATAAGGGGGAAGAAATTCATCCAATGCATTTGCATGGACATACATTCCAGGTTATTTCTAAAAATGGTAAACCAATGGAGGGAAGTCCGATTTACTTAGATACAGTTAATGTTTTTCCGGGAGAAGAATATGAAATTGCTCTAGAGGCAAATAATAGTGGACTATGGATGGTTCATTGTCATCATCTCGTTCATGCGGAAAAAGGAATGCATACGATGATGAATTATGAGGGGGTAACTACTCCGTTTTCTACAGGAGATCACGCGGGTAATCATCCAGAATAATAATACGGAGGTTTTCATGCTTTATAGAATGATAGTATTTATTGTAATAAGTACAAGTATATTTTTATTTTCTCATAGTAGTGTATTTGCTCATACAAGTGTTGTAGGAGCCACCCCTAAAGAGGGTGAGGTTCTTACAGTACAACCGGAACAGATTATTCTTGAATTTAGTGAACCAGTTGCGGGAAATGTAGTTAATATTGAATTGCTAGATGCAAGTGCAAAGAGAGTGCAAGTATCAAAGGTTGAAATATTAGATAACCCAGCAAAAATAAAAGTGAAAATACCAAACTTAAATAATGGTACTTACACAGTAAGGTGGTCTATGATTTCTGCAGACGGACATCCGAGTGAGGGAGGCTATCCCTTTTCAATTGGAGAAGAAGTACAAACTAATGTAGTGGTAGAGGAAAATGCGAGTGGGAGTGGCTCAGTATTTTCAGATGTTATGATAGTAACACTACGCTATATTGTTGAGGGAATGATTTTAATTGGAGCAGGAGTAAAGTGGCTCGATATGTTTGTAAAGCGTTATAGATTACCTTCCATATTGCAAAGAATGAAGAATATGAAAAAGATTTTTTTCTCTATACTTGTAGTAGGATTAATAGCCGAATTAATAGTATATAAGTCAGTTATTCCGAAGGGAAGTTTACTTATTCATTCGCCATTTTCAGTTATTATTATGATTCAACTGCTATTATTAGTTCTTATGTCTTTGCGGCATATGGGGAACGAATGGTATGCGCTAATTTGGGGATTTCTTGTTGCGAGTTTTTCTTTCACAGGTCATGTATGGATTACTAATCCAAATTGGGCAGCAGTTATAATTAGAATGGTCCACGTTATGAGTATTGCAGTGTGGCTAGGAGCACTTATTTATTTAGCTCTTGTTATAGTGTGGACAACATTATACAAAATTACATTTGATCAAAAGAGTTTCCGTAAGCATTTTAGCATTATTGCTGGTATTTCATTTATTCTAGCATTTCTTTCTGGGGAATTAATTGTGTTTTTACAGACAAGGAATTGGGTACTTTTTAATTTTAATTCAATATGGACGAACCTTTTAAATATAAAGATTCTTACTGTATGTATAATTACAATTGTAGCATGGAGACAAACGAAAACATGGGGTAACGATATCGGAACAGTTAATCGCCGTTTATTGCTCTTAGAAATTGTTCTAGCTATACTCGTATTATTAGCTGGTATTTGGATGAGTCAAGTTTCGTTTCCGGTGAATTCTGTAACAAGCTAAAATTATAATGTTCATAGGAGTTCTGTAATGTCAATCCGTATTAGATTGCTGTTGTCGTATGTTGCGATGGTAATTATTCCAATCGTTTTTTGCGGTATAGCAGTTATGTTAATTAGTGTTACTTTATTTGGTGATATTCGTATTGCAAAAGCAATCATTGGTCTTAATCAAAATAGTCATTCTCTCATTGATAAAGAGCAGGAGGGAGCTATTCGTACAAAAGAAGATGAAGATGATATTTTTAGTAGGTTGAAAATTCTTTCATCGTATGCTCCAGATAAATTGGAGGATATAAATTTTTTAAAGGAAACTGATAAAGAATTAAACGATAATCAAGCAGGATTACTAATTCGAAAAAATGATGAGCTTAAATATTCATCCCCATATTTTAAAATCTCTTCGTTTGATAAATACCTACCCGCATTTGAAACGGAAGGACAAAGAAAGGGAATGGATGTGAAAATAGAGGGTAATTCTTTTTACTATAAGCAATTTGATTACTACGATGAAGAGAAGGATAAGGTTAGTATTTTTGTATTTGAGTATGTAAATCCTTTAGAAGAAATGATTAGAGAATTTTTCCCGTATTTCGTATGCTCTTTAATACTGGGGTTAATTATTACGAATGGAATATTAACATATTTTATATCACGGAGTATTATTAAACCCTTACATTCATTAAAGCAGGCAACGGAAAGAATTCAAAAGGGTGATTTAGATTTTCAAGTAAAGCCGCTTGCGAAAGATGAAATAGGTGAATTAAGTTTATCGTTTGAAGAGATGCGTGGCAGGTTGAAGGAATCGGTCGAGTTGCAAATGCAATATGAAAAGAATCGTAAAGAGTTGCTTTCAAATATTTCTCATGATTTACGGACGCCGATAACGGCTATTAAAGGTTATGTACAAGGAATTAAAGAAGGTATCGCTCGAACTCCAGAACAATTAGATAAATATTTAACGATTATTTATCATAAAGTGTTTGATATGGATCAATTAATTGACGAGCTTTTTCTCTTTTCAAAACTTGATTTGAAAGAGGAACCGTTTCAATTTGAAGAGGTTGAAATTAATCAATACTTATCTGATTGTATAGAAGAACTACAGCTTGAATTGCAAGATAAGGGAATTGCAGTGAGTTGGGATGCTCAAAAGGATACTTCTATTTTGGTAAAAGGTGATCGTGAAAAATTACGTCGTGTTATTACAAATATCATTTGGAATAGTGTGAAGTATATGGATAAAGAAGAAAGATATATAGGAATTCGCATGACCGAATCTATTGATTATGTAACGATTTACATAAAAGATAATGGGATAGGAATAGAGGAGAAGGCGATGCCTTATATATTTGAAAGATTTTATCGTGCAGATCATTCTAGAAATTCTAAAACGGGTGGAAGCGGACTTGGTTTGTCAATTGCACATCAGATTATCACACAACATGGTGGTGATATTTGGGTAGAAAGCAAAAAAGGTAAAGGAACGACGCTGGCATTTACATTACAAAAAATCAATTAGAAAAAGGAGAGCATCTTGAAAAGAATTTTAATTATTGAAGATGAAGCTATTATAGCAGAGTTAGAAAAGGATTATTTAGAGGTTGCGGGGTATACAGTAGATATTGATTACTCTGGCGAAAAAGGTTTACAAAGAGTTCTTCTGGAGGATTATGACTTGTTAATTTTAGACATAATGTTACCGGGAATAGATGGATATGAAATTTGTAAACAAGTTCGATTGAAAAAGGACATACCAATACTTATGGTGTCCGCAAAACAAGAGGAAATCGATAAAATTAAAGGGTTAGGTTTTGGAGCAGATGATTATATTATAAAACCATTTAGCCCAAGTGAAATGGTGGCGCGTGTAAACGCTCATCTAGCCCGTTATGATCGTTTAACAGGGAAGCGAGAAAAAATAAAAGATGAAATTCGTATTCGAGGATTGCTTATTTATAAATCGGCACGACGTGTATTTATAAATGGAACTGAGGTCATGTTAACAGGAAAAGAATTTGATTTATTAACTTGTATGGCGGAACATCCAAACCAAGTATTTAGTAAAGATCGTCTCTTTGAAACTGTATGGGGGATGGATGTAATTGGTGATGCAGCAACGGTTGCTGTACATGTGAAAAATATTCGTCAAAAAATTGAACTCGATCCATTTGATAAATCATACATTGAAACAATTTGGGGAGTAGGATATCGTTTTACACACTAATAAAAAAGTCAGCATTTTTGCTGGCTTTTTTATTGTAAATGAATTTACAAACAAGATCCTCCGCTAACATCAATCAATTGTCCAGTAACCCAGCGACTATCAGGAGAAGCGAGAAATGCAGCAGTGTCGGCAATGTCTTCTACTTCACCTAATCGATTGAAAGCTGAAATGTTAGTAGCATATTGTTTCATCATTGGATCGCTCAAGAGTTCCGCATTCATATCTGTTTTAATGAAGCCTGGAAGTATTGCATTTACAGTAATACCTCGTGCGCCAAGTTGTTTTGCTAGAGTGAAAGTCATTGTGTTAATTGCACCTTTCGTCATACTATATGCAACGAAATCAGGTAAAGAAATGCGAGTTGCGGCTGATGAGATATTAACAATCCGGCTATTGTCACGTAAACGCGGTAGAGCTTGTTGGATGATGAAGAATGGTGCTTTTGCATTTACTGAAACGATTCTATCAAAAAATTGTTCAGTCGTTTCTTCAATAAAAGCACCAGGTCCAATTCCAGCGTTGTTTATTAAAATATCAAATTCCGTTCCACCAGTTCGCTTTTGCAATTCAGTATCTAAAGAATTATATAGGTTTTCTACACCGTGTAAAGATTCAAGATTTGCACCGATAGAAAAAGCTGATCCGCCATTTGATTGAATTTCATGAACAGTTTCTTCAGCATCTTCTTTTCGGTTACCATAATGAACAGCAACTAATGCACCATCGTTTGCTAAACGTTTTGCGATAGCACGTCCAATTCCTCGGCTTGCTCCAGTAACTAATGCTATTTTACCTTTTAACATAGTTCTCTCATCTCCTCATGAAATTTTTATATGTTTTAAGTTGTTTTTCTTTATGTAGAAAAGCAAACATACTTAAGTAATATATGAGTACGTGTAAGAAGTTCATTCCAATTTTGTTTTGAGAAAAATAAACAACCTTTTGGTGTATGAATTGAACTTTAAAAATGAATTTTTAAAAAAATGTTGACAATGAAAAGAACAAAGTCCTATAATACGTTTAACAAATAAAAGCCAATTATGAATTTTCAGACTTTATATTATATATATGCAAAGAAGAGGAAAGTAGATGATTATGATCGTTTCAGAGAGCTACTCCAAGGCTGCGAGAGTAGTAAGCATCGAATCATTGAATATCACCTCGGAGCATCGCTTGCGAAAGGGAAACTGAGTAGAGGGCGGCGGTATCGTCTCCGGTAAAAGGACGGGGGTCTGGTTGGACCTACAAAGCTTATATTTCGTGAGAAGTGTAAGGAAGCTGAGTGGTAACGCGAAACTCTCGCCTCAGCAATCAAAGCTACTATTAAGTAGTAGTTGATTGCTGAGGTGAGAGTTTTTATTTTAAAAAATAGATTAAGTAAGAGAAAAAATGTGTAAGAAGGGATTTGACAAGATGAGAAGTGACATGATTAAAAAAGGTTTTGATAAAGCTCCGCATCGTAGTTTATTAAAAGCAACTGGTTTAAAAGATGAAGATTTTGATAAACCATTCATAGCAATTTGTAATTCTTTTATTGAAATTATTCCGGGTCATAAGCACTTAAATGAGTTTGGGAAACTTGTTAAAGAAGCAGTACGTGCAGCAGGCATGGTTCCATTTGAATTTAATACAATTGGAGTAGATGACGGTATTGCGATGGGTCATATCGGTATGCGTTATTCGCTTCCGAGTCGTGAAATCATTGCAGATTCAGTAGAAACAGTTGTAAATGCACACTGGTTTGACGGAATGATTTGTATTCCAAACTGTGACAAAATTACACCAGGTATGATGATGGCTGCACTTCGAATAAACATTCCAACTGTTTTTGTTTCAGGTGGACCGATGGCAGCTGGGAAAACATCTAAAGGGGAAGTTGTCGATTTAAGTTCTGTTTTTGAAGGGGTAGGAGCCTACCAATCTGGGAAAATTTCAGAAGAAGAATTAAAGGATATTGAAGATCATGGCTGTCCATCTTGTGGTTCTTGTTCCGGTATGTTTACAGCGAACTCTATGAACTGTTTATGTGAAGTGTTAGGTTTAGCTCTTCCTGGTAACGGGAGTATTTTAGCGATTGATCCAAGACGTGAGGAGTTAATTAAACAAGCAGCAGAAAAATTAAAAATTTTAATTGAAAGAGATATTAAACCACGCGACATTGTAACAGAAGAAGCAATTGATGATGCGTTTGCACTTGATATGGCGATGGGTGGATCAACGAATACAGTATTACACACGTTAGCACTCGCACAAGAGGCGGGGTTAGATTACGATATGAACCGCATTGATGCAGTTTCAAGGCGTGTACCGCATTTATGTAAAGTAAGTCCAGCTTCTAATTGGCATATGGAAGATATCGATCGCGCAGGCGGGATTAGTGCAATTTTGAAAGAGATGAGCCGAAAAGAAGGGGTACTTCACCTTGATCGTATAACCGCTACTGGGCAAACATTAAGAGAAAACATTGCTCATGCAGAGATTCAAGATAAGGAAGTTATTCATTCTCTAGAAAATCCTCATAGTGAAGAAGGAGGATTACGTATATTAAAAGGAAACCTTGCGAAAGACGGAGCGGTTATTAAAAGCGGAGCAACAGAAGTAAAACGATTTGAAGGACCTTGCGTTATTTTTAATTCACAAGATGAGGCGCTTGCCGGCATTATGCTTGGGAAAGTTAAGAAAGGAGATGTAGTTGTTATTCGCTATGAAGGACCAAGAGGCGGACCTGGTATGCCGGAAATGTTAGCACCAACATCAGCAATTGCTGGTATGGGATTAGGAGCAGATGTTGCACTTTTAACTGATGGTCGCTTCTCTGGTGCTTCACGTGGTATTTCGGTAGGGCATATTTCACCAGAAGCAGCAGCTGGCGGAACGATTGCACTTCTTGAACAAGGAGATATTGTATGTATTGATGTTGAGGAACGCTTGTTAGAAGTGAGAGTTAGTGATGAGGAATTAGAGAAGCGTAAAAAAGGGTGGAAACGACCAGAACCAAAAGTGAAAACTGGGTGGCTTGGACGTTATGCACAAATGGTAACATCGGCGAATACAGGTGCAGTTCTGAAAATCCCGAATTTTGATTGAGCCAATATAAAAAGAGATAAGGATGATATAAAATGGTGCAAAATGTAAAGGAGAGAGTGAAAATTGAAGATATCTTAATGGCTCATAATTGCATGAAAGATATCGTTATTAAAACACCGTTACAACGAGATTCAGTTTTATCTGAGAAATATGAATGTGACGTATATGTTAAGCGAGAAGATTTACAAGTTATTCGTTCTTTCAAAATTCGTGGTGCGTATAATTTAATTCAAAGTTTACCGAAAGAAAAGTTACAAAATGGTGTTGTTTGTGCAAGTGCTGGTAATCATGCACAAGGAGTTGCTTATACGTGTAATTTATTGAATATTCCGTCAAAAATTTTCATGCCGACAACGACACCTAAGCAAAAAGTATCACAAGTTGAATTTTTCGGTGGTGATTTCGCAGACATTGTATTAGTTGGTGATACATTTGATAGTTCTTTCCAAGAGGCGCAGCGCTATTGTGTAGAAAATAGGATGACATTTGTACATCCGTTTGATGATCCGTATGTCGTTGCTGGTCAAGGAACAGTCGCTGTTGAAATTATGCATGATATGGAGAAACCAGTTGATTATATATTTACAGCAATTGGCGGTGGTGGATTAGCATCTGGTATTGGTACATATGTAAAGGGGGTTAGTCCTACTACAAAGGTAATCGGTGTAGAACCGATGGGAGCTGCATCTATGAAAGAAGCTTTTCTTCAAAATGAAAATGTTGCATTAGAAAAGATTGATAGTTTTGTTGATGGAGCAGCTGTTAAGAAGGTAGGAAAGTTAACTTTTGAAACATGTAAAGATGTAATTGATGATATTGTTTTAGTACCGGAGGGAAAGGTTTGTACAACGATTTTAGAACTGTATAAGAAAAATGCGATTGTAGCAGAGCCAGCTGGTGCGCTTTCTATTGCGGCACTTGATCTATACAGAGATGAAATAAAGGGAAAAACAGTTGTATGCACGTTAAGTGGTGGAAATAATGATATTGATAGAATGCAAGAAATGAAAGAACGATCCCTTATTCATGAAGGATTAAAGCACTATTTCATCATTGAATTTCCGCAACGTTCAGGAGCACTACGAGAGTTTCTTGATAAAGGATTAGGACCGGAAGATGATATTACTCGCTTTGAGTATATTAAGAAACATAATAAAGAAAATGGTCCAGCTTTAGTGGGGGTAGAATTAAAGCATAAGGAAGACTATGAAGCTTTAATTACTCGTTTTCAAGAAAATAACATTCAATTCGTGGAGCTTAATAAAAATCCTGTGCTGTTTGATTTACTTATTTAATAAAAGAAAAGAGTTAACATACAATTCTACTTGAAATAAAAAAGATAGATACAGGAGGGAAATCCTGCTTGTTCTATCTTTTTTATTCTTTGAAAGTTAAACGAAATACGTTCCATATTCAAGTAGGATAAAGCTAGTTAACCAAAAAAGTATTGCAATACGAATGATTACATACATTGTAAATTCAAAGGGAGTAAGTTTTCTCTCTCGCTTTATTTTTCTTAGAAGTCTAACAGAAAAAAATGAACATAAAAGCAGGATCGCTATAGATATTTTATACACGTTTTCTAACAGACTTATATTTTCTAATAAGTTTTTCAGCATATTCATCACCTATCCCGTAATGTATGTTACAGAGAAATGAATCTCGTGCTGTTTAGTTGCGTTTGTTTATTATTTTCCCAGTGTCATCAATTTCTACATCAGTTGAAACCGTTTGTAAATATTGCAGTGCTTTTTTCTTTTCTTCTTCATTTACAGGAGAAACTTGGTTGTTGCGAATGATGTAAGGATTGAATGACATTTGGACATCCTTACCTTTAAAGGTTAAAGTTAATACGCCTGTTTCGGCACTCTTTCCATTTACATAATTCGGGAATAAAAAGTTTCCTAACGAGTATGCGATAGGAACTTTATTGTAATACTCAAATCCTTGTAACCAATGCGGGTGACTTCCAACGATTGCATCAGCACCCGCCTCTACCATTTTCGGAACATATTGTTTCTGGTATTCTATTGGGCGATTAGATTTTTCGACGCCCCAATGCATATAGACGATTACATAATCAGCATCTTTCCTTTGCTCTTGAATCGTTTTTGTTACAAGATCTAGGTCATATCCGTTTGCAACGCCGGGTTTATTGTCACCAGCTACCCAATTAAAGTTGGGCATAAAGCGTACAAAGGAAAGAAATTTAAACTTTTTTCCTTTTACAGTTAGTTCACGAGCAGTATAAGCATCTTCAGCATTTTTTCCGGCTCCAGTGTAAGGTAGTTTTAATTTTTCGACGTGAGAAATGGTGTCTAGTAGTCCATCTTGCCCATAATCAAGCGTATGGTTATTGCCAATGTTCACGATGTCATATCCGGTGTTTTTAATGGCTTGTAGTGTGGATGGATCACCTTTAATCCAAAATTGTTGCCCAGGTACTTTTTTTTCTCTCGTTGTAAATGCTGACTCTAAATTAACAAAAGAAATATCAGCTTTCGTTATTTCTTCTTTTACGTGTTGGAATGGATAATCAGCCCCATTTTTTTCGATTACGGGACGTAATTGCCAATCGAACATTGTATCACCAGAGAAGGTGAGTGTGATTTCAGGGTCTTCGGTTTTCTTTTCGCTTTTTGAAGCTGTTTTACTAGATTTGTTTTGCATATCAGGTTTGTCTTTCGCTTTTGAAATAAAAGAGTAGTTGATTAATAAAACAATTGGTGTAATGAAAAAGGCTATTAACAGAAATCGTTTTAGTAAAGTTTTCATAAATACCTTCCCTTTTGAGTTTATCCCGCAATTAGATTAACAATGAATCTACTAAAGGCAATCGGTCTTTGTATAGTTACAAAAAAATAGCGGGTTATGTAGTGAAAAACGTTTGTTAATATTCACAATATTACGTTAACATATAGGTAACCTGTAAATCAATGTATAAACCAAAATATAGAAATAAAGAATTCGAAGGGTGAAGAATGAGAAATGGTTATATTAGGAGCAGTTGTAAATGGGATTTGTATTATATTTGGTACTTTACTTGGTAAATTATTTAGTGCGATTCCAGAAAGTATGAAGGGAACAATTATGCATGCAATTGGTTTAGCGGTTACTGTACTTGGACTTCAAATGGCATTAAAAAGTGAAAATTTTCTTGTTGTCATACTAAGTTTAGTTATTGGTACGGTAATCGGAGAATGGCTACAATTAGAAGAAAGGTTAAAACTGTTAGGGGATTGGCTAGAAAATAAAGTTGGATCGAAAGGGAAAGGGAGCATATCAGAAGGCTTTGTAACAGCCACGCTTATTTTTGCAATCGGAGCGATGGGGATACTTGGTGCATTGGACAGTGGGATTCGCGGAAATCATGATATTTTATTTACAAAGGCGATTATCGATGGATTCATTTCTATTATATTAACGACAACTCTAGGAATTGGCGTAGTATTTTCAGCGATTCCAGTGATTTTATATGAGGGAGGTATTGCAGTTTTTGCAACACAAATTAATAGTTTTGTTCCAAAAGAATTAATGAATCAATTTATAGTGGAAATGACGGCTACTGGCGGTATTATGATATTCGCAATCGGATTAAACTTACTTGGATTTATTAAAATTAAAGTGGCAAATTTACTTCCAGGCATATTAATGGTTGGAGTAATTGTTTCTATTATATACGGTTATGGTTTGATAATAAGTCATTAGGGGAAGGGATATAGATGATGGAATTCCAATTTACAAAACGTGCATATAAAATATTGGAGATTGCAGCAGAAGAGGCTGAGTGTAGTAAAGGTATTATCCATCCAGTTCATCTATTTATAGGCGCTTGTAAGGAAGGTACTGGAGTTTGCGCGGAGTTACATATGTATTTATTTCACACGGTGGGTATGGATTTTTTAGCAAAGATATCGTTACTCCAACAATATTATGCAAATGAAATAGAATACATAAATGTTGGGGAGTTTAAAGTTTCAAATAAGACGATAGAAGTTTTAAAAGTAGCGAAGAAACGGATGGAACGTTTTCAGCAAATAGTAATAAATGAAGGGCATGTTTTATATGCAATTTTTCAAGGGGATACAGTTATTGATAAGGTTATAAGTGAAAAGATGAAAAAAGATCTATTGCAAATTACATCTGAACCAAGAGACTTGACGGTTGCATTAACAATATTTGATCCTATTTGTAATAGTTTAAGCTGTAATATTAGAAAAGCGATCTCTTCTGATTTTGAAAAGTTGGCACGTTTTGTTAAGGATGAATTTGGTGAGCGTTGGTTAAAATCTTTAGATTATGGATTTCGGACATATAAAGAAGAGTTACCTATTTTTATTGCTGAACAAGGAGGAGAAATCATTGGTTTCGCTTGTTACGATGTTGTGAGAGGAAAGAAAGGGTTGTTTGGCCCGATGGGTACAGCGAAACATAATCGTGTGAACGGTGTTGGGAAGACGTTATTGAATCATTGTTTATATAACATGAAGAAAAGCGGATATGAGTATGCAATTATAGGACAAGCAGGTCCGATTGAGTTTTACGAGCGATGCTGTAATGCACGTTTAATACCCATAGGAGATAATTAACTCTATCCCTTTGCAAAGAATGCAAAGGGATAGAGTTTTATTATGTATAAAGCAAATTACTAAACTTTTTCTAGAAAACGGTGTAGAATGGGTATCGAATGAAAGAAGGTGTGAAAATGGCCAGCTGGAAACGAAATTTAATGATTTGTTGGCTAGGTTGTTTTACCACTGCAGCCGGTATGAGTTTAGTAATTCCTTTTTTATCTTTTTATATTGAGGAATTAGGGGTGACCGGCACTTCTAGTATTGCACAGTGGTCGGGACTTGCATTTGGTGTGACATTTTTAATGGGTGCGATCGTATCACCAATATGGGGCAAGCTTGGTGATATACATGGTCGGAAATTGATGCTTATACGTGCGAGCCTTGGTATGGCGATAATTATGACGCTTATGGGGTTTGTGACAGATGTGTATCAATTAGTCGCACTTCGGTTTTTAATGGGATCGGTATCAGGTTTCCTTTCTACAGCGATGACACTTATTGCTGCAGAAACTCCGCAAGAACATTCAGGTTGGGCAATTTCTACAATTTCAACTGGAGGCGTGAGCGGTTCATTACTTGGGCCGATACTCGGAGGTTATTTGTCAGAGTTAATTGGAATGCGCCATGTTTTTCTAGTTACAGGAGCTTTCTTATTCCTTTCCTTTCTTATCGTCTTTTTCTTCTTACATGAGGAGAAACATTCTGCTAAAGAAAAAAAGGCACAGCCGAAAAAAGTATGGACGATGGTCCCTGCAAAACATTTAATAATAAGTTTATTTGTAGCAACGTTTATTATTCAGCTTGCAAATATGTCGATTCAACCTATTATTACGTTGTACGTAAAGCATTTGGCAGGACCAGGAACAGATCATATTGAAATGCTTGCAGGTGCAGTCATGTCTGCGACAGGATTAGCAGTAATTTTAGCAGCTCCTAAGCTAGGAAGATTATCAGATCATATTGGACCTCAAAAAACGTTAGTTGTAGCGTTGTTTGCTGCAGGAATTATTTTTATTCCGCAAGCATTTGTAACCTCAGCTTGGCAACTATTAATTCTTCGCTTTTTATTAGGTATTGCACAAGCAGGACTATTACCTTCCGTACAAACTCTACTAAAACAACATACGCCAACCCATGTAACGGGACGAATATTTGGATATAATCAATCGTTTCAGTTTTTAGGAAATATGATTGGGCCAGTACTTGGTGGACAAATTGCAGCTCATGCAGGCTTCCAATATGTTTTCTTCTCTACATCATCACTATTATTTATTGCGTGCATTTGGGTTTATTTTCATAGTAAGAACGAAGAGGTATCAGAGAAACGACATTTGGAAGTTAGTTAACTATGTGAATGAAAAACAGAAAAAGGATGAAGCAATATTGCTTCATCCTTTTTCATTAAAATTGAAGGCAAAGATAACTTAATGTACCAAGCTCGTAGCTACGGTGAATGACCGTACCGTCGTTCTCACCACTACCCATCGCGATAAATAGAGGAACAAAATGTTCCCCTCTTGGTACAGCTAATTGTGCATGAGGAGCATTTCTTTCCCAGTTAAACAATGCATCTTTATCGCTAGTATGCATATGATTTATAATCCAATCATCAAATTCAATCGCCCATTGTTCCGGAGTTGTTTCATTCCATTTTAATGCTCGTAAATTATGAACAGTAACTCCGCTGCCGATTACTAAAATATCTTCTTGTCCAAGTCCTTTTAGTGCTTCTCCAATTTCAAATTGTTCTTTTGCAGGAAGGAATGGATTTACTGATATTTGTACGACAGGAATATTGGCTTCTGGGTACATACGATGCAGGAGTGTCCATGAGCCATGATCTAAACCTCTCGTCATATTATGATGGACTGGAATGCCTTTGTTTTTAAATTTTGTTTCTAGCATAGACGCAATGCTAGAAGAGCCTTTCGCATGATATTTGATTTCGTATAACTCAGGAGGAAAACCTCCAAAGTCATAAATTGTTTCATATACTTCATCTGAAGAGGAGATCGTTAATACTTCACTTTCCCAGTGAGCGGTAAAAATAACAATAGCTTTCGGTTTATATGTTTCTCCAAGTGTCTTTAAAAAGCGTGTATAGTCTGTATCTTGAATAGCAAGCATAGGTGATCCATGTGCTAAAAATAGTGAGGGCATCATGATTAAAACCTCCTAAAAATATATTAATTACTTTATGTAAGTAACTATATAATTTTATTTTAAATTCGTCAAGATAATAGTTTAATATGTAATCGGAAAAATAGATCATTTGTCATAATGAAAGCAATTGCATATAATACATAATAAGAATAATGAATGTTTATTCATTATAAAAAAAGATATACATAATAGATTTGGAGGCTGTCGGAATGAGCATACAGGAAAATTTCGTTACGGCATTGGATAAATCGGAAATTTACTTGCGTAAATGGTTACCAGAAGGAAATCCGCGGGGAATTGTTCAAATTGCACATGGTATGACAGAACATGCAGGTGTTTATACAGAATTTATTGATGCCTTATTAGAAGCAGGATATGGTGTTTATGCTCATGATCATAAAGGGCATGGAAAAACAGTAAAAAGAGAAGAAGACTATGGTCATTTTGAACCAAATGTAGGTTGGAATCAGGCTGTGTCTGATGTTATCTTTGTTTCGGAAATGATAAAAGAAGAGCAGACATGCCCGTTATTTTTACTTGGACATAGTATGGGTTCTTTTTTATCAAGACGTGCTGTACAATTTAAAGGTGAATTATATGATGGATTCCTTATTTCAGGAACTGGTGGAAATCCAGGGCTTTTAGGAAGTATCGGTCATAAAGTAGCCACCTGTTCAAGATGTGCGGCTAAAACCCGAAAGTCAGAATATGGAAAAACTACACTCTTCAGAGCTTTAACCTTTGCTTTTTATAAAAACCAAATCCGCTGAAATTTGAGTTTGGATCTTTAAGTGAAAACTGATCGGGTTTCAATTTCATCTCTGTTACGGATGACCATATGCGTTATTTTGCACATTGAACCTGAAGGATTTCAACAACAGAGTTGAAATAAACCGTCAAGAAGAATGAAGAGAGTACCAAAATGTATACATTTTCATCTTCTTCTCGTTGATCTGGCGCGGATCTACTGGGCTTTGAGGTTACAGGAAAGTGAAATACGGCTATAAAAATCAGTTGAAGGATGTAACAGCACAATACCTGCGAAAATCGTTTGGGCTGTAAACATCGTTAACTTTCGTGATAGGATTAAGAAGAATCATATTTAAGTTGATTTCAGCGGATTCAGTGTAAAGCTATACAGCAAAGGGCTCTTTTCTTTGAAGTGAGGATTTCATCGGAGGATTGGAGTTGTCCACGAACAGTTTACAAGGCAAGAATTTATGTCTAAGGAACGATTTTCTGTGAAAGATATTGGGTAAGAAGAAGAAGGCCGAAAAAAGCTAACCATAAAATGTTTTCGGGATAAGTCCGTATCAGGTTTTACCGAAAACGCATTTTCGCAGTCTATGCTGGTTCCATACCCGTTTCGCATCGCTTCTGTCATCATCAAAAAGAACTTCTACGTTTTATGACTTATGATTTTTGGTACAGAATTTACAGTATCAGGAGCGGCAGGAAAGGAGCCTGCCGTATTTGGTTACCAGGATTTCAGGAGCGGAACTGAGCGGAATACCCGCAATATGTTGCTATATCGTTGAGTCATATACCAGAATTTTTGGAGTTTTGCGGAACTTAATAAACAAATGTTAGAGCTGCTTTCTTATTATTTATTCCCTGCACAGTTAATTTATTAAATTACAACACTTCCGGCGGAATCTCTGAAGCTCCGCTGCTATCAAAGCCTTTCACTTACAATCGCATCAGTTCGGAAGCAATGGTGGGGGTTCGCGCTTCACGGAACAATCCACCTAAAGCTTTGACGTTCGTTTTAACAGCGTGACGCTAAATGATGGTAAGCGAATGTTGCTGAAAAATCATCGGATTCGTTTGCGAGGTTATGATCACCCAAACACAGTAAAAAATGTTGGTTTTCAAAATGAATCATCTAAGTTAAGTTTGATTAGAATGGCATTCAGCGCGATATCTCTCGCATTCTTGACGAGGTAGCTAACGCGAAATACTGAACGGTGGAAAAGATGCTTCTGATAAATAAACAGCACCAGTGCGGCGTGGCATGGCAGCACGGGGAGTCTTTAAGGGATAACTAAGAGTGCGCTAACTCTGGACCGGAACCGGGTATAATCATTAAATATATCAAAACATGGGGTCCTATAAATTCTTTACTATTACGGATGGCGGGGTAAAGTCATTAATCATTTGGAGGGTGGTCAATATCAGAACTAATTACCTGCTGAAGATTTGCCGCATCTATTGTCTTTCACTAGAATTACCTGCAAAAACGATGGAATTAACAATACATAAAAAGACATTTCGGTGTCGGATTTTTCTATTCAGAAAGCCCGATATCTTTCAGCCGCATGTCAAGGGAGCGCACCCAAGTAATCTTTACAGTGTTGAGCCAGCCAGCGGAGTCGGTTCTAGCGGAGTTTTCAAAAACATTGAAGGCTGATCAGCAAATGTTTCTTACCTCTTAGCATCTTTGGGACAGCTGTTTGGGCCCTTATCAAGATGGTTCTGGAATAAAACTTATAAGAAGAAACTTAATATAAATTAACGGGCTTCGAAGACTCGTGGTTGGCGTTCTTCAACCCTTTTTAAAGCGGAACGTGAGGCTACAGTTATGGGTTTGGTTTAAGAGGTTTTATTCTCTTCGGGCCGCGTTAATATAACTAATTTCACCCCACTGCAAAATGCGGAGGATGGTTTCGTAGAAGACCTTGTTCAGATCATTACAGTATTTAGTTGTAAACTTCAAGGCAAGCGCTCTAAAAAGACCAAACAGATAATCAAGGAGTTGATTTCTGATGATATTGGCGAAGAAAGTCAGATTGATTCCAACGTCTGAACAAGAAAAAGTGCTTAGAAACCATGCTGGAGCTTCAAGATTCGCTTATAACTATTGTAAAAGAATGAGTGATAGATACTATAAGCTATTTGGAAAATCTGTTTCACAGTTAGCTTTACAGAAACGATTTACAAAGATCAAGAAGCGAAAGTGATATGAGTGGTTAAATGACATCAACGCACAAGTTCCAAAACAGGCTTCAAAAGATTTTGACAAGGCGCGAAAAAATTCGTTCAAAAAGTACAAAAATGGCTATCACACTTCTTATAAAACCAAAAAAGATTTAATCCAAGGATTTTATGCCAATTATGAAAGACTGATTATAGGAAAGAAAGTAGTTGATATTCAGTCTATTGGAGAAGTGAAAACAAGCCAACAACTACCAAGAAACAAAAAACCATCAAATCCAAGAGTTACATTTGATGGTCGTCACTGGTGGATTAGTGTAGGGTTCAAAGAAGAATTCGAACCACCAGAACTAACCAATGAGTCGATTGGTGTGGACGTTGGTTTAAAAGAGTTGTTTGTAGCTTCTAATGGTACGAAAGAACGAAATATAAACAAAGATGCTAAGGTTAAAAAACTTTTGAAAAGGAAAAAGTCAGCGCAAAGAGATATGTCTAGGAGATTTAAAAAAGGTGTAAAAATTCAATCTGCCGGATATGAAAAAGCTAAAACTGAGCACCTTCGGTTATCTAGGAAAATTACGAATATCCGAAATAACCATATCCATCAAGCAACAGCTAAATTGGTGAAAACCAAACCAATGAGGATTGTTGTGGAAGACTTACCTATCTCAAACCTGTTAAAAAACAAAAAACTATCGAAAGCATTTTCATTTCAAAAATTAAACTTCTTCTTTCAATGTTTATCATACAAGTGCGATAAGTATGGCATTGAGTATGTAAAAGCTGATAAATGGTTCGCCTCAAGCAAGATTTGCTCATGTTGTGGCGTTAAATACAACCATTCAGTTCAACCAGAAGGGCAGTGGAGTTTAAAAATACGTGAGTGGTGTTGTGTTGGGTGCAATAGCCATCACGAGAGGGATTTAAATGCTGCGATAAATTTATCAAGATGGGTAAAATAAATGCTTGGTAATAGGAGGTAACGATACTGCCTCGTGTGGAGTGTTATACCCCTCGTCCCTTCGGGGGTGCGAGAACACTTTGAAGCACTAACTTGTGTAAATTTGATTGAATTGTATAGATTTAGTTAAGTTTATCGTATCGGTATTCGTTTAATTGAAGCTGACCTATATGAATGTAATTTAGAAAAAGCAGATTTGCGTGAAGCGGATTTAACGGGCGCACAATTAGGTAAGGTGAAACTTAGTGGTGCGGATTTAAGAGGAGCTGTAGTTGATAGAGTTGATTTTAAAGCTTTTGATTTAAAAAACGTGAAATTAGATATAGCGCAGGCGGTTGCAGTTGCGAGATGTTATGGAGCAAAGGTGAATTAAATCATTTGTAACACCGTTCAATATATTGAACGGTGTTACAAATAGTAATGATTTTTAAAGATTGCCTTTTACCGCTTTTATAATATGATGTGTGAAATTGCTAATGTCAGGAGATGCTGAATATGGATAGCATAAAGATTAAACAACTATATGAAGCATTAAGAAAATCTTGGTCAATAGAAACGAGTTCTAAGTGGACGAGCGAAAGCCCAGCAAAGGGACAATGTGGTGTAACGGCCCTTATTGTCCAAGAATTGTGTGGGGGAGAGATAATAAAGACGAAGATAGGTGAAGTATGGCATTTCTACAATAAAGTAGATGGGAAAAGGTATGATTTTACTAGGACCCAATTTCATGAAACATTAAACTATATGGACATGAAGTCGAGCCGTGAAGAAGCATTTGCAGATACAAATGAAAAACAATATAGCATTTTGAAGGAAAAGACAACGAAAGAATTAAAATTATCTTTTGACTCTTAATCTTCAATAAGTTACTATAATGGTGGTAACTAATTAAAGGGAACTTCATAGAGTTGAAAGGGGAAATACTTTTGAAAACAACTTATGTAAACGCTACAATTGCAACGATGAATGAACAAAATGAAGTGATAGAAAATGGATATATCATTGTAGAAAATGATCAAATTATAGATATAAATAGCGGAGAATTCGCTAACGATTTTGAAGTAGATGAAGTAATTGACATGGAAGGAAAGTGGGTTTTACCAGGGCTTGTCAATACACATACACACGTTGTAATGAGTCTCTTAAGAGGTATTGGCGATGATATGTTATTGCAGCCATGGCTTGAGACGAGAATTTGGCCACTTGAAAGTCAGTTTACGCCAGAGCTTGCGGTCGCTAGCACGGAATTAGGATTACTTGAAATGGTGAAAAGTGGTACAACATCATTCTCTGATATGTTTAATCCTATTGGAGTAGACCAAGATGCAATTATGGAAACGGTATCAAGGAGTGGAATGCGTGCTGCTGTTTCAAGAACTTTATTTAGCTTCGGAACGAAAGACGATGAAAAGAAAGCGATAGAAGAAGCTGAGAAATATGTGAAGCGCTACTATAAAGAAAGTGGTATGTTAACTACGATGGTTGCGCCGCATAGTCCATATACATGTTCCACAGAACTGTTAGAAGAGTGTGCTCGTATTGCAGTAGAAAATCAAACGATGGTTCATATTCATCTTTCTGAAACAGAGCGTGAAGTACGTGATATTGAAGCACAGTATGGGAAGCGTCCAGTAGAATATGCAGCAAGTTGTGGATTGTTTAAACGTCCAACGGTTATTGCACACGGTGTAGTATTAAATGAAAATGAGCGTGCATTTTTAGCAGAACATGATGTTCGAGTAGCACATAACCCAAATAGTAATTTAAAACTAGGTTCTGGTATAGCGAATGTAAAAGCGATGCTAGAAGCAGGGATGAAAGTAGGAATTGCAACAGATAGTGTGGCGTCTAACAACAATTTAGATATGTTTGAAGAAATGCGCATTGCAACATTATTACAAAAAGGTATTCATCAAGATGCAACAGCATTACCAGTTGAAACAGCTCTTTCTCTTGCGACAAAAGGAGCTGCGGAAGTAATTGGTATGAAACAAACGGGATCACTTGAGGTTGGTAAGTGTGCTGATTTTATTACGATTGATCCATCTAATAAGCCACATTTACAACCGGCAGATGAAGTGTTATCACATCTTGTGTATGCAGCTAGTGGAAAAGATATAAGCGATGTAATTATTAATGGTAAACGTGTCGTTTGGAATGGTGAATGTAAAACGTTAGATGAAGAGCGTATTATATTTGAAGCAAGTCGTTATAAACGAGGTTTACAAAGATAGGTAATTTCAGGCTGTGGAGAAGACTTTCTCCACAGCCTATTTTTGTGCCTTTCCCTTTTTTATGTGTCAACACTGATAAAAAGAGGAGAAGGAGAGATTTTTTATTAGTGTTGATTAATAAAACAGAAGAGAATGGTTTAGATAAAATCACTAGTTTCAAAAAATCCTTCATGCAATCATTATTGCATGAAGGATTTTGATGTTTTCTTATTTTCTTGTCTCATTGACCCATGTAATAATGTCCCGGATGACATACTCGGGAACATTAGCAGGGATTTCGTATTCACTAGGAAGACTTGATTCCCCATCACCCTCGGTGAAAAAATGATTCAATTTCGGGTATTCTTTGAACTGGACATTCTTGCGGTTTGAAAGTCCTTCCTGCCATTTAGTATATTCATCTTTTACTGTTACTTGATAATCGCGTGCTCCTTGCAGAATGAGTAAAGGCTCTTTTCGTGATTTTGCCTCTTCAACTGGACGCCACCTAGAAACATCATACATAAAATGAGGCGACCCAAAATTGTAGCCAGCTGGAGGATGGTCAGGATTGAACGTAGGATCCTGGATAAAAGCGACCTGTCTTTTTAGTTCATCGATTTCTTCCTTTGACGCCCCAAGGTATTGATACTGATCAATGGCAATGTCAGTCAAAGGGCGAGCAGGTGGTGCAAGCAAGATACTTCCTCGGACAAGTGAGGAAGGCGCTTTGCTCAGTATACGAGGCATTGTGCCAGCTCCTAGGCTATGTCCAAGAATGAAAATATTATTTGGATCAATGCCTTCCTGCTGCGCTGCTGATTTTGCTGCATATATGGCATCATCTGTAGTATCACGGTCTAACGTAACAGGTTCTGTACTCATCTTTAATGCGTGTTCAAAGGTGCGTTTTTCATAGCGTAACACCGCAATTCTGTTGGACGAAAGGCCCGCCGCAATGTCTCGTAAGATTTTTGTCCCGAGATATGTACTATCGCGATCATGGATGCCAGCACCATGAACAAGAACAACTACGGGTACCTTTTCACCAGGCTTATGTTTCGGAACCGTTAATGTGGCTGGTAACGGATAGGTAGAATTTCCAATGACGATTTCACGTTCTTGATAGGAAGTAGGTTGATCATAGCTAGGATGCGGGATAATATAAGGTTCCGGAGGCATCCTTACCCCAACTTCATCTACTTTCCCGCCAGGTGTGAATTTAAGGAGTAACGGTATCGTAGTTCCTTGGGTAGTTCCTGGAATTTCCACCGTCTGATGGACCAAGTTTCGTTCTTTTATCACCGGGGTTCCCATGCTTTTTATCCCGCTCCAGTCACTTAGTTTCCACCAGTTTTGTAATGTGCTTGCTGTAAACTTGGATTGAAAAGCAGCAGACGTCAACTGAAGTGCCTCTGCATACTTACCTTGCTGGAGATATTCAAAAAATAATGATGTACGCTCCGTTAAAGAGATTCGTTTCTTTTCTGCAGATTGCTCCTCGCGTGTATCTGCGTGAATAGCTGTTGTAAGCGGGAAAGATGAAACACCTAAAGAAAAGAGTAGGGTAAAGGTAAGTACTGATTTTTGTATTTTCTTTTTTTTATTCATGTTTTAACCTCCAATATGTGATGGTAAAAAACAGGTATGGTAATTAGGGTTCTGGTGTAAAAACGTCTGAACCATTGATATGTTCATCTAAAACCAACAGTACTGACTTTGTCTTAATCGCTCTGGAAACTCTTAACCTCTTTTCCTTCACTTCATATTTTGACTATACGAAACAAAGCTCTCGTTTTTCTTACTTGAACCTTACAAAATCCTTAAGTATATAAGATTTGTAAAATAACACTTTCTATCCGAACTACTTTTTATATGTCAACACAGATAAAAAAGAGAAAAGGAAAAATTTCTTAGGATGATGCTTTAAAAATCATTGTGATGAAAGCGTATCTTTTTCTATGTAAGATTTAATTCCGAAAGAACATTTCCTTCATACAATTAAGGCGACAATTAGTTTTGATTTTATTAAGGAAAAGCTATCCTTTTTTAAAAGGATAGCTTTTTTTCTTGAACGAATAAATATTCAAAAGAATGTCGCATCTTTCTATTCATATTTCTGCTATAATATATAACGCTTTATAATATTTTATACTTAAGGAGAACAACTCATGAAGCGAAAGAAGAGCCGTTTAATGGTAATGGCACTTGTTACCGCTTTATTATTAACAGCTTGTAATAATAAAGCGAATAAAAGTGAAACAGAGGCAAAAAAACAAGTATTAAATGTAACAGTATCAGAAGAAATTCCTTCTCTTGATACTGCGAAAACGATGGATGGTACATCAGCACATGTTATGCAAAACATATTTGAAGGGTTGTATGTATTAGATGATCAAGATCAGCCTATTCCAGCAGTAGCAAAATCGTTTAAAAGAAGTGAAGATGGTAAAAAATATACATTTGATTTGCGTAAAGATGCAAAATGGTCAAATGGAGACAGTGTGACAGCAAATGATTTTATGTTTGCATGGAAACGTGCAATTAATTCTGAAACAGCGTCTCAATATGCGTACATGCTCTTTTACGTGAAAAATGCGAAAGAGATAAATAAGGGAACAATGCCTCTTGATGAACTTGGGGTTAAAGTTATAAATGATTATAAGTTAGAAGTGGAACTCGAACAGCCAATTCCTTATTTTTTACAGTTGTTAGCACTACCTATTTACTTACCACAGCATGAATCATTTTTGAAAGAACAAGGAAAGAATTATGCATTGGAACCTAGTAATCTCATATATAATGGGCCATTTGTATTAGAGAAATGGAAGCATGAACAAGAGTTTCAATTAAAGAAGAATGCTACATATTGGGATGAAAAGAAAGTGAAATTAGACGAGATAAACTTTCAAATTGTAAAAGATACAATGACGGTTGTTAATTTATACGAAGCTGGTGATTTGGATCGAGTGCCTATTAATTCGCAATTTGTAGACAAGTATAAAGGGAATAAGGAATTACATATGTCAAGCGATCCTGGAATTGCTATGCTACGTTTTAATGAGAAAAATAATGCGTTAGCAAATAAGAAAGTACGTCAATCTATTTCATTAGCGTTAAATAAGAAGGATTTTGTTACTCACTTTATTAATAACGGGGCAAAACCTGCAAGTGGACTTGTACCAGTTGGTCATGTAAATGAAGAGACTGGTAAAGATTTTAGAAAAGAAAACGGAGATCTTTCTCCATATGATTTGCAAAATGCGAAAAAGATTTGGGAAGAAGCGAAAAAAGAACTTGGAGTAGAACAAATAAAACTCGAGTTTTTAACGTTTGAACAAGATAACGCAAAACGTATGGCGGAATATATAAAAGGTGACTTAGAGAAGAATTTGCATGGATTAACGATACAAATTAAACAACAGCCATTTAAGCAGAAATTACAATTAGAACAAACAGGTGATTACGATATATCTATGGTAAATTGGGGACCAGATTATAAAGATCCAATTAGTTATTTAGAGCTATTTACGACAAATAATCCAAATAATAAAATGAATTATTCTAATCCTCATTACGATGAGCTAATAAAAAAGCTAAAAATGATCTTATACTAGATCAAAAGAAAAGATGGGAAGCGTTGCGAGAAGCTGAGCAGGTCATATTAGAGGACGCTGCGGTAGCGCCGCTTTATCATATTGGTTCCGCTTATGTACAAAAGGATTATGTAAAAGGAATTGAAAAGCATCAATTTGGTGGCGTTTATACTTATAAGAATGCTTATATCGATAATAAGTAAAACTATTAATCAAAAAAGAAACCTTACTTTTAAAAGTGAGGTTTCTTTTTTGGAATTATATCTATTAAACGGATTTTAATAAAGAATAAAAATTCGTATCATATGGGATATCATCTTGATACATATAGTTTTTTAGAATCCCTTCTTTTTCAAATCCTAATTTTAATAGCACTTTATTTGAAGCTTCGTTTTCAAGAAATACAATTGCCCCGATACGTTTTAAATGAAGCGTATGGAAGCCATAAGATATAATTTCAGAAACTGCCTCAGTAGCATATCCATTTCCCCAGTGTTCAGGCAAAAAGGCATAACTTATATTTGCTCGTTTATGTTCGGAAGACCAATCATGAAAACCAATTGTTCCGATGAGCCCTTTCTTGTCTTTTAATTCGATTCCCCATTTAATGCCGCTTCTTGCGTTGTACCCCAATTTAAAATTAGTAAGGATTTGTTTTACTTGATCCAAATTTTGCAATGGTTTTTGGCCATAATGGCGCAGGACATCGGTATTAGAAAAGCACTGTAATATACTCGGTGCATCTTCGTCGGTAAGTTCTCGTAAAATGAGTCGGTTGGTTTTTAATATAGGAAACATGCTTTCACTCCATTTCTTCTGAAACTAGAATGTGTTGTTATTATATAATTTAATCTGAAAATAAAGATTATTCAAGGGGTAAGGATGATTTTGAATCTATGGCTGTTAATCATATTTATTTACGACTAGATGAATCGGGGGTATTTTTGTTTCTTACACAAGTCGGTAACTCAGGAAGTTCAAGTGAACCACATTTACATATCCATCATCAAAGGCAGGATCCATCCAAGGTGAGTATGTTTTTCACTGAAGGCTTACCACTTTATTTTCGAACTGAAAAAGGTGCGATAATGCCGGAAAGAGGGACATACATAAGTGGTAAGTAGAAGGAAATCATTTCATACAAAAAGGGTATTCCAAATCAAATTTGGAATACCCTTTTTTATTAACCTACAAATGTTTGATACAGTAAGAAAATATTTAAAACGATAATAAGTGCAGCGATTAACCACGCGATAAATGTTGTAATGCGATGGTTGACGAGTGCACCCATAATCTTCTTATTACTTGTAAACATAATAAGTGGTACTAATGCAAAGGCAATACCGAAAGATAAGACAACTTGACTCATAACGAGAGCGTAAGTTGGATTTACACCTAAAGCGATAATAACGAGAGGCGGAATCATTGTTATAAATCGGCGTAAGTATAACGGAATATGCATTCGAATGAATCCTTGCATAATAATATCACCAGACATCGTACCAACAGAAGAACTAGATAAACCTGCTGATAAAAGTCCAATCCCAAATAATGCAGCCGATACAGGACCGACTAAATTACTGAACTGGTTAAAAGCAACATCAAGGTCTTCAACGTGCAAGCCGTTTTTAAAGAATAGTGCAGCTGCTACAATTAACATACTTGCATTAATTGCTCCAGCGATAACCATTGCAATAATAATATCGATGAATTCGAAGCGGAAAATCTTTTTCTTTTGTTCATCATTTGTTCCGACTACACGGCGCTGCGTTAAGGCCGAATGTAAATATATCGCGTGCGGCATCACTGTCGCACCTAAAATTCCAGCTGCTAAAAGGATGCTATCTACACCTTGGAATTTTGGAGTGAAAAGTCCGGAGAGTAGAGGGCTTAATTCCGGTTTTGCGTAAAAGACTTGGATACCAAAAGCGATAACAACGATAAAAATCATACCTGTTATGATAGCTTCTAATGGACGAAAGCCTCTGCGTTGAAATTCAAGAATAATAAATGATCCAACTGCTGTAATTAAAGCAGCTGGTAACATCGGAATTCCAAATAGTAAGTATAAGCCAAGTGCTGCCCCGATAAATTCAGCTAAATCTGTAGCCATAATAACGAGTTCCCCTTGTATCCATAAACCGATGGAAACTGGTTTGGGGAAGTTTTCGCGAGCTACTTCAGGAAGATTTCTCCCAGTAGCGATTCCTAATTTAGCTGATAAAGTTTGAATTAATACAGCCATTAAATTAGAAGCGAGTATTACCCAAAGCAATAAATACCCATATTGTGATCCAGCTGCGATATTTGTAGCGAAGTTCCCAGGATCAATATAAGCAACTGATGCGATGAAAGCAGGTCCTAAGAATGGTAACAGTCTTTTAAAGCCTTTTGTTTGTCCACTTAACGCTAAATGGGCTGATTGAACTGTTGTACTTTGAGAAGGGACTTGTTCATTTTTTGTTATATCTTTATTCATATTAGTATTCCCCTTTGAAATCTTAACTTGATTAAAGTTTCACTTTATTCTTACTCGTTATTTCAATACGTTTAGATATATGATGTGGCAATTTCATTTGAACATAAAAGTTTCCTTAATGCAAATTATATGACTGTGTGCAATGAATGGTGTGACGATGCAAAAATATTTTGGGAGTTTATGGTTGCTGAATAAGGGAGAAGATAATAAATTATAGGGTTGTTTTTGAAATTTATGTGAACATACAGCCTATATTACAGCATATTAATTGATGGAAATGAAATTGTATGATATATAATATATTGGGATTACAACCTAACCGTAGTGTTTTGTTCTGTAATCTTGTTTTTATTTCTGTTAACTTATAGAAAAAATTGTAAATAGAAGAAAATAGGCTACGTATAATTTTGTATATATTTTCTTATTATATATGTTTTGATATGAACGTTAACTTATACATGATTTTAAAATTTAGATAGGTGGTAGAAATACATTGGCAACTACAAAACCATATAGAGTATTACTATATTACATGTACACAACAATTGAAAACCCAGAAGAATTTGCTGAACAGCATTTAGAATTTTGTAAATCACTTGAGTTAAAAGGAAGAATTCTTGTAGCGACAGAAGGAATTAACGGAACTTGTTCTGGTACTGTTGAGCAAACAGAAAAATACGTGGAAGCGATGAACAATGACCCACGTTTTGCTGGAATCGTGTTTAAAATTGATGAGGCGGATGAACATGCATTCAAGAAAATGCACGTACGTCCTCGTTCAGAGTTAGTTACACTTCGTCTAGAAGACGACATTAACCCGAAAGAAATTACTGGGAAGTATTTAGAACCAAAAGATTTTTATGAGGCAATGAAACAAGAAGATACAGTTATCATTGATGCACGAAATGATTATGAATTTGATTTAGGACACTTCAAAGGTGCGATTAAACCAGATATTGAATCATTCCGTGAATTACCAGATTGGATTAGAGAAAATAAAGAAACACTTGAAGGTAAAAAGATTTTAACGTACTGTACAGGGGGAATTCGTTGTGAGAAATTCTCAGGTTGGTTAGTTCGTGAAGGTTATGAAGATGTAAGCCAGCTTCATGGCGGAATTGTAACGTACGGAAAAGATCCAGAAGTACAAGGTGAACTTTGGGATGGTCAATGTTACGTATTTGATGAGCGTATCGCTGTACCAGTAAACCAAAAAGAGCACGTTATCGTTGGTAAAGATCATTTTACAGGTGAACCTTGCGAGCGCTATGTAAACTGTGCAAACCCTGAATGTAACAAGAAAATTTTATGTTCTGAAGAAAGTGAAGCAAAACATTTACGTGCATGTTCTCATGAATGTCGTGTACACCCACGTAACCGTTACATCGTGCAACACGAATTAACAGAAGAGCAAGTAGCTGCTACATTAGAAAAAATCGAAGCAGGTAAGTAAGCAAAATTAGCTTAATAAAAAAACAGATGGTAGCATCGTAAAATGTACCCTACAGAATAGACACTGAAAAAAAAGTCTATTCTATAGGGTATTTCTTGTATAATGAGAGAAAATTGGGATCGGAGAAAGTTCAAAATGACAAAAAAGCTATTTACAGAAAGAGACATTCAAATTCTATCAAATAACCCCTACATAAAATCTGTAAGTCAGAAAGGTATCACTTATACACTTATACAGATGAATTTAAGCGTATTTTTATTGAGGAAAATGAGAAAGGAAAACTACCTCGAAATATTTTTGAAGAATGTGGTTTTGATATAGATATGATTGGAATGAAACGAATTATGTCATCAGGAAGTAGGTGGCGTGCTGCTTACAGAAAAAATGGTGTATTTGGTTTGCGAGATACACGCACCCAAAACGCGGGCGCGGGAAGAACTCTTGAGAGAGAGCTTACGTTAGAAGAGAAGTATGCTCGTTTAGAAGCCGAACGGAACTTACTAAAGGCAGAAAATGAATTGTTAAAAAAGATCAAACTTATGGAAGGGAGGATGAGAAGGAAATAACGTTATCACCTAGTCAGAAATATATCCTGATTCGTTCTGTCATCATAAAATATAACTTAAGAAATATGGTGAGTTATTTGTGTAAAGTAGTCGGTGTATCCCGTTCGGGATACTATAATTATTTTTCCATTTCATCTCAAGAACAACGGAAACAAAAGAACAATCAAGATGAAATCGTGAAAGAAATCATATTAAAAGCACTTCGATTTAGAAATCGAAAGAAAGGGGCTCGTCAAATAAAAATGACATTGGTGGGTCATTTTCAAGTTGTCTACAATTTAAAGCGTATCCGTAGAATCATGAAAAAATATGAGATTGTCTGTCCGATTCGGAAAGCAAATCCTTATAAAAGAATGCTGAAAGCTTCAAAAGAACATCGAGTAGTGCCGAATCAATTAAATCGAGAATTTAAACAAAACACCCCAGGAAAAACGCTTCTTACAGATATCACTTATTTAGTTTACGGTAAGAATAAAAGAGCTTATTTATCTACAATTTTAGATGGCTCAACCAATGAAATTTTAGCTTACCATGTTTCAGAACAGATGACATTAGACCTCGTAACAACAACTCTTCATAAACTAAAACGGAATAAGAGGATTCGATTGACTGAAGGTGCATATATTCATTCAGATCAAGGAGCCCACTACACAAGCCCTACCTACCAAAAATTAGTCAAAAAGCTAAAGCTCGGACAATCTATGTCAAGAAGAGGGAACTGTTGGGATAACGCTCCACAAGAATCATTTTTTGGTCATCTGAAAGATGAAGCACATATAAAACCTTGCGAGTCTTTTACTGAGTTGAAACAAGAGATTAAGAAATATATGACGTACTATAATCACTATAGATATCAATGGAATTTAAAAAAGATGACTCCTGTTGGATACAGAAATCATCTTCTTGATGTTGCCTAACTTTTTTAAAAATGTCCTTTACAAAGGGTACAGATTATCGTGCTGCCATCTGTTTTTTAGTTACTTTGTACTATCCTTCTCTTTCACAGCAGAAAGTACAGTTTGTTTTACCCATGCTTTTCTTCTTTTATGTTGTACACTCCATTGGTATAAACTTTGTATACCTAAAATAAGTGAAATGACTATACCGCTAATCGCTATTAATAGAGCGAAAAATTCAAAAGGCGATGATATTTTGTTTGAATCGGTGTTTCTTAAAAGGTCAATCATAGTAAACCCTAACATTTGGCCTACAACAGAATAGAGCGTTAAAATTAATAATAAGAGGCTATCTTTTTTTGAAGCAACATTTTCTTGATATTTAAATAAACTATCGAGATTTTGTTTCGCGTTCGTGTACAGTACTTCAATGTTAAAAAGTTTTCTTAGACGAAAGAAAATATCTTCACTTTGTGATTGGGATACTAATTCTAAAGAAAAATAATTAGCTGTAAACGAATTTATTGAATAAATTAATTTCTCTATCTCATTTGTATCTTGTTCAATATTTAATTCAGCATAGGCGTTTGCCATCTTTAATAAAACAACTTTATGAAATAAATTTAATAATAAAGCGTAATAAAACTCCCCGTACATTTGGCTAGCAAGTTTAGTGACTGCTTGTTCACCTTCATTTGTAATACATGTGAAAATATGTTCTTCCATAATAAAGTAACGGTTAGGAGCCCATCTTTGATAAGAATGTTTTGTTAAATAATTGTGAATATAAGGAACATTATTTGCACTAATATATGGCTTACCATCATCTGATAATCCAGAAAGACTGGAAGCTCGATATACATCGATTATATGAAGGTCTGACTCTTTGTTTATGGATAATAGAGTTTGTACATACATTCGCTGGTCTTCAAAGAAAGGGAATGTTTGAAAGTAAGAACTCCGCAATCTCTTGTTCTCAAAGAAGTCTGTTAAACCATGAAATAAATCACCGAATATAAGTTTTTCTACTTGTGAATATTTTTTTCCATCACATTCAATACAAATAGTCTCAGTCGTATCACTTTTAGTTTCAAGTACACGGAAGCGAGCCGCGAATTCAATTGCTTCTGATAATGTCATGTTAGGAGCGGTTTTTATTTCTGTCCGAATTGTTAAGAACCCAAGCTCATAAGGACAAAGTGTTACATCAATAGAATGTATCTTGAATGGAACGGAAATAAGGTTAGTTGTTAAATGTCCATTTAAATTAAGGTCTTTAGAATAGCGCTGTAATCCTTTTTGATGTTCTGAATGAGGAAAGAGAATTTTATTTGTAAAGGAAAGATAGTATGCTTCCATATTTTGATGTGAAACTTGAAATTTCCCGTAATATGTATTTTCATCTTCAAGATGATCGAGTCGAAAAGGTCGAAAATCATTTTTTTGTAAGAAAGGGAACATATTTTGTTCATATCCAGTTTTAAACGAAAACGGGAATATAAATTGAAATATAGCTGTTGTTACATCTTTTTCCTCGATTGTTTGTATTGCCTCCATTTACATTGTTTCCTTTCCGTATAAGCTATAGAAACAACATGCCCAATTTTTCTTGAAAATAACCTCTCTTGTTCATTAGATTAAGAATGAAAATTCAGCTTATTTAACAAGGGACATGTATAATGTTATGTATACTAAAATTAGTATAATTGTGTTAGAAAAAGGGGGATGTTGTATGCGTATTTTAGTATTAGGAGCTGGGGGCGTTGGCGGATTTTTCGGTGGCCGATTAGTAGAAAAGGGAGAAGATGTTACATTTCTCGTTCGCAGCAAAAGAAAACAGCAATTAGAAGAAAAAGGCCTTGTTATTCGTAGTGTTAATGGAGATTTTTCATTTCAACCGAAATTGGTAACGAAAGAAGATAGAACGACTCCATTTGATGTGATTTTATTTTCAACAAAAGCGTATCATTTACACGAGGCGACCATAGATTTAAAGCCGTTTGTAGGTAAAAATACTGTAATAATCCCATTGTTAAATGGTATCGCTCATTTATCACTATTACAAAAGGAATTCGGTGAAGAGAAAGTAATTGGCGGTCTATGCTTTATCGAGACGACATTAAACGATCAGGGAGAAATTGTACAAACGAGTGCTGCCAACAGACTTGTATTTGGGGAAATTAAGCCTCAAGATTCAGAGAGAATAAAGCTTATTTCTAAAACATTTGCAGATACAAAAGCTAGTTTTGTTTTAAGTGAAAATATTGTGCAAGATATGTGGCATAAATATTTATTTATCACCGTAATGTCAGGTGTGACAACATTAATGCGTGCGCCGATAGGACCGATTCGTGAGAGTGATGGAGGCCGAGAATTTATTAGGAACTTATTTGAAGAATCAGTGCAAATCATGAAATCTATGGGGGCTCCAGTTAAGGACAATATCGCCCAGGAACATATGAAAACGATTGATAAAATTTCGTATGACATGAAGTCATCGATGCAACGGGATATGGAAAAAGGTTCGCTCATTGAAGGGAAGCATTTACAAGGATACTTATTGAAATTAGCAGAGGAAATGTCTATAGATGTGCCTTTATTAAGTGTTGTGTATCAGAATTTAAAGGTATATGAAAAAATGATTTTTACTAAAGAAATGGTATGAAAAAGAGTAAAGGATAGCAAAATATAAATGTTGCTATCCTTTTTTTGTTTCTTTTTGACAATTTATTCGTTTCTTTTCGGTTTATCTGTCGTATTTCGTTCTCTTTCACGTTTACCATATAGCTGATTAATTTCATTTGCTACTGCATCTAAATAGGAATCGGAAAAAAGTGGCTTCTTTTCTTTAGACATACGGGACTCCTTTGTGGATTTTTAGTATTCATTATGTATATTTTTCGGTGGATTATGCGCAATCGTTTTAATTTTTTTCTTTTTTAAAATTTTTGTTTACTTTTTGAAAATAAAGGAGTATTATAATCCACAGTTTCAATTTTCTAAATCGCTGAAGCCGCATGGTGCGGGGGACCCGTTCTTATGGATTAGTACATAATCCAATGGGGTGAATCCTTGAAAAAGGTAGGGCTACTCATAGGCCCGAATCCGACAGCTAACCTCGTAAGCGTTATATTGAGAAGGAAGGTGGAGCTTGTGCGACAAAAAAAATAATGTCTACAAGTCTATTTCGTTATGGCTTGTAGACATTTTTGTTTTCTGAAGAAATAGTTTATCGCTGTAACTAGCAGAATCGTTCGTACAAAATTATTGGAGAGTGGACAGCATTGGTTTCATCTATTAAAAGATTTTTAATTGGAAGACCGTTAAAATCAACTGAGTTAGGAGAGCAAAAGCTTAATAAAACGAAGGCGCTAGCCATTTTATCTTCTGACGCATTGTCATCGGTTGCATACGGACCAGAGCAAATATTAATTGCACTAGCAGGTCTTGGAGCAATAGCTTATTGGTATTCCATTCCGATAGCTGTTGGGGTATTAGTATTATTGACAGCTCTTATTTTATCTTATCGACAAATTATTTTTGCTTACCCTCATGGCGGCGGAGCATATGTTGTATCAAAAGAAAATTTAGGGATGAATCCGGGATTAATAGCTGGAGGATCTTTATTAGTCGATTACATTTTAACTGTTGCAGTAAGTGTGTCCGCAGGTACAGATGCGCTCACATCAGCTTTTCCTAGTTTACATGCACATAATGTAATCATTGCGATTATATTTGTCATATTGATTACCATCTTAAATTTAAGAGGCGTAACGGAATCAGCTTCCGTTTTAGCATATCCGGTTTATTTATTCGTTGTAGCATTATTTATATTAATTGGTGTAGGAATATATAATATTTTGACTGGTCACGTTTCACCCACGCTGCATTCGCCAATTGGAACACCAGTTGCGGGAATTAGTTTGTTCTTACTGTTACGAGCATTTGCTTCAGGAAGCTCTGCTTTAACGGGTGTTGAGGCGATATCTAACGCAATTCCAAACTTTAAAGATCCTGCACCTAACAATGCAGCGAAAACATTGCTTGCAATGGGTGCATTACTTGCAGTTTTATTTTCTGGAATTGTCTTTTTAGCTTATTATTACGGAATTAATCCAAGTAAGGAAGTAACAGTCGTTTCACAAATTGCTGAACAAACTTTTGGACGTAATTTCATGTACTATTTCATACAAGGTACAACAGCTTTAATATTAATTCTTGCGGCTAACACAGGTTATTCTGCATTTCCACTATTAGCGGTTAATCTTGCAAAAGATAAGTTCATACCGAGAATGTTTACGATTAGAGGAGACCGCCTAGGTTATTCAAACGGTATTATTATACTTGGGATTTCTTCGATTATTTTAATTGTAGCTTTTCAGGGGAAAACAGAACACTTGATTCCGCTATATGCAGTAGGGGTATTTATTCCGTTTACACTTTCTCAAACTGGAATGGTACTAAAATGGCTTCGTGAAAAGCCTGAAGGATGGGCTTTAAGATTAACGGTTAATTTAATTGGTGCAGTCATTAGTTTTATCGTTATGAGCATGTTCTTTTTAACTAAGTTCGCACAAGTTTGGTCAATCCTTATTTTCTTACCTTTCATTATCTTCTTGTTCCATCGAATTAAGAAGCATTATGATGCAGTGGGCGATCAATTAAGTTTAAAAACTTGTGAACCACTTGTTCCGATTAAAGGGAATGTAATTGTCGTTCCAGTAGCTGGTATGACTCATGTAGTAGAAAATTCATTGAACTATGCTAAGGCTCTTTCTGCAGATCAAGTTATCGCTGTATATGTTGCTTTTGACAGAGAAGAGGAAAAGAAATTTGAAGAGAAATGGGAGAAGTGGCAACCTGAAGTAAGGCTTGTTACATTACATTCTCATTATAGAAGCATTATTCAGCCGCTTACAAAATTTATTGACACAGTGCAATATAAAGCGAGTGAATCAAATTACCGAGTTACGGTCGTTATACCACAGTTTATTCCGAAAAAAGGTTGGCATAACATTCTTCATAATCAGTCTAGTTTACTCATTCGTGCGTATTTACTCTATAAAAGAAATGTTGTTATTACGACAGTACCGTATCATTTGAAAAAGTAAGGGAATTTTTTAAGGATAACTTCACGAAAGTGAAGTTATCCTTTTTGTGTATATGCTATGCATAATTGCATATGGATTTAAAAAATATATTAGTATAATTTTAATAGCTATGAATATGTAGTGTTTCCTGTTGTGGTATATAGATAGTTTAATCGAGAAAGTGAATTGAATTTTATTTTGGGATAAGGACATGAGAGCTTGAAAATAAAGGGAATTAAAATACTTCTTTACGTTATATAAATAGCTGTGTTTAAATGACCTTACAGTACAAAACTTACATGAAAACAAAACGAAATTTCATACTTTCACACGTTAATTAGTTTAAAATGAATAATATTTTCATGTAATATATTCACTGTGTGAATGTGGAAATCGCAATAAAATAGAAAATTTATACAGTTCTATTCATACTAAGCACATATGAAAAGTTATGAAGTGTTTTATAACAATAAGTAAGTACTGTAGAAATAAAGTTTGAGAGAGGTGGTTCGTACATAACTCACGGTGAGAACGTTCTCTATTTTTAACCATCTCAAATCATTTGCAAGAAAATAGAATACTAAAATGCGATAGTAATAGTTGCTAATACATAGGAGGAGTTAAAGTGAAAAAGACTTTAATTACAGGGTTATTGGTTACAGCAGTATCTACGAGTTGCTTCGTTCCTGTAAGCGCTTACGCTAAGGAGGGGCAAACAGAAGTGAAAACAGTATATGCGCAAAATGTAATTGCTCCAAATACATTATCCAATTCAATTAGAATGTTAGGATCACAGTCACCGCTTATACAAGCATACGGATTAGTTATTTTGCAACAGCCAGACATTAAGGTAAACGCTATGAGTAGTTTAACGAATCATCAAAAATTTGCAAAAACGAATGTACGAGAGTGGATTGATGAATATAATCCGAAGCTAATCGACTTAAATCAAGAGATGATGAGATACAGCACTAGATTTAATAGCTATTATAGTAAGCTCTATGAACTAGCAGGAAAAGTAAATGAAGATGAACAGGCAAAAGCAGATTTTACAAACGCATATGGAAAATTACAATTGCAAGTCCAAAGCATTCAAGAGAGTATGGAGCAAGATTTATTAGAGTTAAATCGATTTAAAACGGTATTAGACAAAGATAGTAATAACTTATCAACTAAAGCTGATGAAGCAATAAAAACACTGCAAGGATCAAGTGGAGATATTGTGAAATTAAGAGAAGACATAAAAAGAATTCAAGGGGAAATTCAAGCTGAACTAACTACTATTTTGAATAGACCACAAGAAATTATTAAAGGTTCTATTAATATCGGTAAACAAGTATTTACAATTACAAATCAAACTGCACAAACGAAAACAATCGACTTTGTTTCTATCGGTACTTTAAGTAATGAAATTGTAAATGCTGCAGATAGTCAAACGAGGGAAGCAGCTCTTCGTATTCAACAAAAGCAAAAAGAGTTATTACCGCTAATTCAGAAGTTATCACAAACTGAATTAGAGGCGACTCAAATTACATTTGTTGAAGATCAAGTAAGCAGCTTTACAGAACTAATTGATCGCCAAATTACAACTTTAGAAACGTTATTAACGGATTGGAAAGTTTTAAATAATAATATGATCCAAATTCAAACAAATATTGAAGAAGGCACGTATACAGACAGTAGTTTACTTCAAAAACATTTCAATCAACTTAAAAAAGTAAGTGATGAAATGAATAAGCAAACAAATCAATTTGAAGATTACGTTACAAACGTTGAAGTACATTAAACAGAAAAATAATTAGCGATATAGGGAGAGAAGAAAAATGACAAAAAAACCATATAAAGTAATGGCTCTATCAGCACTTATGGCAGTATTTGCAGCAGGGAATATTATGCCGGCCCATACGTATGCAGCTGAAAGTACAGTGAAACAAGCTCCAGTTCATGCTGTAGCAAAAGCTTATAATGACTACGAAGAATATTCATTAGGACCAGAAGGCCTGAAAGATGCAATGGAAAGAACAGGTTCAAACGCTTTAGTAATGGATCTGTACGCTTTAACAATTATTAAACAAGGTAATGTTAACTTTGGTAATGTATCGTCTGTTGATGCGGCTTTAAAAGGGAAAGTGATTCAGCACCAGGATACAGCTAGAGGAAATGCGAAGCAATGGTTAGATGTATTAAAACCACAGCTTATTTCAACGAATCAAAATATTATTAATTACAATACGAAATTCCAAAACTATTATGATACTTTAGTTGCTGCGGTTGATGCAAAGGATAAAGCAACTCTTACGAAAGGTCTAACTAGATTATCAAGTAGTATTACTGAAAATAAAGCGCAAGTAGATCAGTTAGTAGAAGACTTAAAGAAATTCCGAAATAAAATGACGTCGGATACTCAAAATTTCAAGGGAGATGCAAATCAAATTACATCTATATTAGCTAGTCAAGATGCTGGAATTCCGCTTCTGCAAAATCAAATTACAACGTACAATGAAGCGATTAGTAAATATAATGCAATTATTATCGGTTCATCAGTTGCGACAGCTCTAGGGCCAATTGCAATTATCGGTGGTGCAGTAGTTATTGCTACAGGTGCAGGAACGCCGCTAGGAGTCGCGTTAATTGCAGGTGGTGCAGCAGCTGTAGGTGGTGGAACAGCTGGAATCGTATTAGCGAAGAAAGAGCTTGATAATGCACAGGCAGAAATTCAAAAGATAACAGGACAAGTTACAACTGCCCAATTAGAAGTGGCAGGACTAACGAACATTAAAACACAAACTGAGTATTTAACAAACACAATTGATACAGCAATTACAGCGTTGCAAAATATTTCAAACCAATGGTATACAATGGGATCGAAATATAATTCATTACTTCAAAATGTAGACTCTATTAGTCCAAACGACCTTGTTTTCATTAAGGAAGACTTGAATATAGCTAAAGATAGCTGGAAAAACATTAAAGACTATGCAGAAAAGATTTATGCTGAAGATATTAAAGTAGTAGATACGAAAAAAGCATAATTGAATAAGAATCGTAAGAGCGTTAAGTATTAATGAATGAGTTGAAGCTCCTGTTCAGTTGTGAGCAGGAGCTTTTGATATCCTTTAAAGAGAATAGGTGAAAAGTATGGAGAAAAGATTTTATAAGAAATGTCTTTTAGCAATAATGATTGCTGGAGTGGCAACGAGTAATGTGCTTCCTTTACATCCTTTTGCAGCGGAACAAAACGTAAAAACATTGCAAGAAAATGCGAAAAATTATTCTCTCGGACCAGCAGGGTTCCAAGATGTAATGGGGCAAACGACATCGAGCATATTCGCAATGGATTCATATGCAAAATTAATTCAAAATCAACAAGAGACTGATTTGAGTAAAATAAGTTCAATTAATGGTAATTTAAGAGGGAATATGATTCAGCATCAAAAAGATGCAAAAATTAATGCGGCATATTGGTTAAATAATATGAAGCCTCAAATTATGAAAACGGATCAAAATATTATTGATTACAACAATACTTTTCAAGCGTACTATAGTGACATGCTATTAGCGATTGATCAAAAAGATAGCGTAAAGTTAAAAGCGGATTTAGAAAAGTTGTATGCGGACATTTTAAAGAATCAAAATGAGGTAGATGTATTATTAGGGAATTTGAAAGCTTTTCGCGATAGAATGGCGAAAGACACAAATAGTTTTAAAGAGGATACAAATCAATTAACAGCGATTTTGGCAAGTACGAATGCTGGTATTCCAGCATTAGAGCAACAAATAAATACATATAATGATTCGATTAAAAAGAGTAATGATATGGTTATCGCTGGTGGTGTACTTTGCGTAGCGCTAATAACATGTCTTGCTGGCGGACCGATGATTGCGATTGCGAAAAAAGATATTGCAAATGCAGAACGAGAAATAGCCAGTTTAAAGAATAGAATTTCAGGAGCACAAGCAGAAGTGGCAATTTTGACAGATGTGAAAAATAAAACGACTAATATGACAGAAACAATTGATGCAGCAATTACAGCACTGCAAAACATATCAAATCAGTGGTATACGGTAGGTGCGAAATATAATAATTTACTACAAAACGTAAAAGGAATGAGTCCAGAAGAATTTACGTTTATAAAAGAAGATTTAAATACAGCGAAAGATAGCTGGAAGGATGTAAAAGATTATACAGAAAAATTACATGAGGGTGTGACGAAATAAACAGTGGACTAGTTCCGCTGTTTATTTTTTATCCCGTTTTTTGTGAGAGAGAGCTTGTAATTTTACCCATAAGTTTGCCGTGCATTTTATCAATGTAACTTTAGGATAATGTTTGGTCAAATTGATACTAATAACCTTGATAAACTCTTGATCACGCTTTTTATATTTAATATTTTAAGTAAAAAAGCTATACTATAGGCAAAACTAAAAATTGGAAAGGAAATACTAGAACATGGAAAATTATTTGTTATTTATCCTTACAGCAATCCTAATCATAATAATGCCTGGTCCCGGTTTTGCTTTAGTTACAAAAAACACTATCTCGCATGGTAAAAATGGTGGGATAAAGACCGTCTTAGGAACGGTATCTGGAATGATGATTCATACAATAATGGCTACGCTAGGACTCTCTGCCATCCTAATGAAATTCTCTATGTTATTTACATTTATAAAATATCTTTGGAGCTTTTTATTTAATTTACTTAGCTGTAAAGTCAATTAAAAGTGCCTTACATAAAAAAGAAGATATGTCAGGTTCAGTGGGAATGAACTCTAAGGATATTGGAACGATTAAAAGTTTTAGACAAGGATTTACCACGGCAATCTTAAATCCAAAAACTGCTGTATTTTTCCTTAGTTTTCTACCCCAATTTATTGTGAGCAATCAAAGTCATCTCTTCCAATTTCTTTTGTTAGGACTCACATTTACGACTTTGACAGCAATATGGTATTTACTTTATATCTCACTCATACGTCAATTAAGAACTTTTTTAAGAAAAGAAAAAGTGAACCGTACAATAGAAGGTATTACTGGCACAGTATTATTAGTATTTGGAGTTAGATTGTTTTTCCAAAAATAAATATGTATATGAAAAGAGAAATAATCAATGGTGGTTATTTCTCTTATTCACTTATTCTAAAACTACCATTATAGATTTCTAGAGGTGAGATGATTTTTTGTTGGGTATTTATGTTACTATCACTGTAAAAATTGTGAAGAAATGTACTTAAACTAACGGGGCAGGATAGTTGAATAAAAATATTTTTATAAGTTAAATTTATTGAATATCATAAAATATTTATAATTAAACTTTTTTCTAAATCAACACTCGATGGCGAGGTGGTGTTACCTCAAATATAATTATTTTATTTGAAGATTTCATTTTAATTTTTTCAAATCTTTTCATAGGTTGATATACAAAGACGTGTAGTGATAAGCCTATAACTGCAGTAATGTTTAAAATAATACTTATAATCATTAAAGACCATTCTATAACTGGAGAAAAGTATCCGTTCGTACTTAATGTAGAAGAACTTACATCTAGTATTAAAATAACTATTAGTATAAAGGTAAGTTTTTAACCAATTTGAATCCCCCCTTTTAAGAGTAATATCTTCATATCATTATATCTAAAAAATAAATTATATAATTGATTATAAGATAGTTATCTATGAGAATTTAACTTGTTTTTTCGTTTTGGGGTGTTAAAAAATTCTTAAGTTGATGGGCATGGGATAGCACACCATGCCTATGAACTTAAGAACAGAAACTTACGCTTGAACATAATATCAAATTTAGATGAGCAAAGCTATTTCAAGTGAATAGAATCCACTCTTTAAGAATACATAAAATATATACATACAAGCTTAGTCTGATCACTACATCATTAGTGAAAGTAGGATTCTATAGATTTTGGAGGAAGAGATATGAAAAAAAAGGTTCTCCTGTTTACAGATTTGGGGATTGATGATGCGTTTGCTATACTGTACACTTTTTTTCGTAAAGACATTCAACTTGTAGGAATTGTAGCCGATTATGGAAATGTATCCAGAGAAAATGCAATAAGAAATATTAACTATTTGAAGTACATTGCGGGAAGAGAAGAGATACCCGTATTCCTTGGTGCTTCTGTACCGTTGACAGGTATATTGATTCAGTATTTCCCTGAGGTACATGGAAAAGTCGGATTAGGACCTATCATTCCCCCTGAAATTTCATATCCAGTTTATCCTTTAAATGATATTTATCAAATTATAGAATCAAATTTAGAAGATCTTACAATTATCAATTTAGGAAGACTTTCTTCGCTAGCTACGACTTTTGTGTTGAATTTAGAAACAATGCGAAACGTAAGAGAATGCATTTGCATGGGGGGAGCTTTTTTCTATCCAGGTAACGTAACTGCTGTGGCTGAAGCTAACTTTTACTCAGACCCTTATGCAGCAAACTTAATTCTGCAGCATGCAAAGAACTTGACAATTATTCCTTTAAATGTGACTCAACATGCGATTGTTACACCCGAAATGGTCCAGCAAATTGATGCATTTCATCGGAATACACAGGACCTTGCAGGACTCATCATCAAACCTATGTTAGACTATTATTATAAATTCTACTCCAAGTCTAATCCTGGTATAAGTGGAAGCCCTATGCATGATTTTGTAACAGTGTGGTATTTGCTGAATCAAGAGGCTGTTGGCCTTTCAAGAGTACCCATTAAAGTAATTCCTGATCAAGGAGAAGGATTTGGTCAAAGTATTGCAGACTTTCGTTTTGCTACTAATCCAGGCTATAAAGCGCATAATGTAGCTTTTCAGCTTGATTATGAAAGATTCAAGAAGGATATTATGGAAACGTTTTTAAAGAAGAGAGTGTAACAGACTTTATTAACTTCAGATAATAGGGATTATGTGAATGAAATGCCACTTTACTTAACGTACAGGAATTCGACTTTTTTAAGTTAAAATTCGCTTAGCATATAAAACTTCCAAAATGTTGGCTGTATCCCATCACTATCAAGCTAACAAAACAAAATCCACCTAAAATGAAAAAATCCGCTGACTTCTCAAAGTAATTAACTGTAGTGAAAGAAAATTTTTATTTTGGGGGTACATTAAAACTTTAGCTTGACGGGCAGGGGGTCTCGTCACATGCCTATCAAGCTAAGAAATTAGTTGTTCTCCAAAACGAAAAAATTAACTAAATCCCCATAAATAACTATAGGAAGATAAAAACACTGTAGCTTTCGAATAAAGTTTGATCAAAATTATGTAGTTGTTTGGTGATAATAAAATTGTTTCATTTATAATAAAATCATTTAAAAATTAATAAAGTTATTCAATTTATTCTGACGGTAATAATAAAGTAATTAAAAAGTGAAAACATTTGTTTGGAAAATACGTTTACTCATTTGCGATATTTACGTACCATGAAACAACTAATTACACTGTCTATAACTGAAATTCTCTTTGATTTCGAATGCCTTACAAACAAAAAAATAGCACTAATGTTCGTATGAAGGTATAATTATAAGTATCTTAAAATCAAAGGAGGTCTTGCCTTATGAGTCAAAGAATTTCCTACTATGATGTTGCACCTGATGGCATGAAAATTATGATGGATATGGAGAAGTACACTAAGAAATCTACAATTAATCGAATTACTAGAGAACTTATAAAGATTAGAGTCTCTCAAATTAACGGTTGTGCTTTCTGCATGGATATGCATACATCAGATGCCCGTAAGATAGGTGAAACCGAACAACGAATTTATTGCTTGAATGCTTGGAATGAATGTGATTTTTATACACCTGAAGAGAAAGTTGCTCTTGAACTATCTGAGCATATTACTCTAATTCCCACTAAAAGAGTTCCTGAAGACCTATATAAGCGAGTACGTGAACACTATGACGAGAAACAATATGTTGACCTTGTTCTGGTAATTAATCAAATCAACAGTTGGAATAGAATTTCTATTGCAATGGGAAATACAGCAACTAAAAAATAATTGCTCTCAACGAACGGTAAATAAGAATAAAATTAAAGATGTTAAAAAATCACAATACAATTGTTTCATTTTTCTTTATTACGCAGTTAGCATAAACTGTGACATAACCAAATTTTTGAAATTTATTGGTTCATCCTTTATAGCTTTTATAATAATATTATCTTGAAACACGAAGGGACTGAACTATGCGCAGATATCAATATCTTGACCCCAAAATAAAAACATAATGGAGGTAAAAATATTGATTACAGAACTACAAACCGAAAGATTAGTTTTAAGAAAAATGAAAGTATCAGACTCAGCTAGCATGTTTACAATTTGGGCGGATCCAGAAGTTACAAAATTTATGAATATCAATAGTTTTACTGATGAAAGCCAAGCGGTAGATATGATTAAAATGCTTGATAAGTTATCTCGGGAAAACAGAGCTATTCGTTATTCAATAATTGAATTAGAATCAAATGAAATTATCGGTTCTTGTGGTTATAATTCATTTGATTTCAAAAACGCCAAAGCAGAAATTGGTTACGATATTAGTAAAGCTTTTTGGGGTAAGGGGTATGCGCCAGAAGCCATTCTCTCTTTAATGGATTATGCGTTTAGTACTTTAGAATTCAATAGAATAGAAGCAAAAGTTGAATCTGAAAACATCAATTCAATAAAAGTCTTACAAAAGTTAAACTTTACATTCGAAGGGACAATGAGAAAGTGTGAAAAATCTAATGAAAAGTTTATTGATCTAAGTATTTATTCAAAATTAATAACAGATTAACTTATATTACTTAGCCTACATTCCTTAAAATGTAGGCTATTAAATACCCTCGAAGCATCTTTAATTGCTATTAATTGAAAGTGAGGGCTACGGCTCTCTTTTTTAATTCACAATTTCTAGTACAATTGAAATAATTAAGAAACGTATAGAGTAATCCGTCCGATCTTAACCACTGAAGAAAAATTAACAGAGGAAGAGATCATGAACTTTGCTGTTGAAATGAGGGAAAAGAAATAGAAGGACACAACTATATAATAAGAAAAGTCTAGAAGATACGTAATATTTAAAAATGAACCGTCTCATAAAGAACATGTAGTAATTTCTACGTGTTCTTTTTTAATAAAAATGAAAGTAAACTGTTAAATAAAAATTTACTTTCAATGTCATATAAGAAGAACAAAAAATAAGTCGTCTTTTGCTCTTAACAGGGTCTTACCAGACGGCATCCGTTACTTTAGAAACACTCCTATGAGATATAATTATTGATGGTACTTTTTAGGTGATATACTGGAGGTAGATTACTCATCTAATGATGAAGGGAGGTTTACGCGTATGGAAGTAACATTTACAGTAAGTAAATGGGATGAAAAGCCAGTCAATGACACTAGAAAAGATTTCCCTATTAATATTGCCCATGTCGAATATGATATTGACGGTGAATTAAAAGAAAAAGCTTTTGTTGAATATTTATTATATTATTTAGAATCAACTATAGATGATGGTCACTTGGCTACTGCTAAAATTTCCGGATTTTTACATTTCGAAGGAATTTATAAGGGAAAACGAGGGACATTTACAGCTATAGAGCAAGGGATATTTGATAAAGGAAATCTAGATTCCCCTGCAACAATCATCAAAGCTACTGGTGAATTAGAAAGCCTGAAAGGGTCCTATAATTATAAGTTTACAGGTCAAACCAGTAAAATGATTCTAGACTTTGAATTCTAACAAAATATCTTATAATTTAGCAAAAAGGGCATCCACTGTAATACCAGGAATGTCCTTTTTTAAACTAAATTATACCGAAAAACAAGACTCGAAATTTTCAATGGGAGGAAATGATATGAGGATCACGATACAAGAATATGTGGTCAATGAAATAGATTCAGGACCATATGGAATAACCGTAGGAAAAGACGGAGCATTGTGGTTTACGGAACAGAAAGGGAATCAAATTGGTAGAATAAATGCTACTGGTGAAATAAATTCTTTTCCCATTCCGACAGCAAATGCAGGAGCTATGTCAATTATCTCGGACCAGACCGGTGACTTATGGTTTACGGAATATAACTCAAGCAAGATCGGTAAAATGTCGATGAACGGTCTTTTTGAAGAATATGTACTCCCTACAACGAACGCTGCACCTTTTGGCATAACGGAAGGCCCAGATGGAGCAATATGGTTTACAGAAATGAATAATGGTAGGATCGGAAGAATAACAAAGTCAGGGGAAATCACCGAGTTTGAATTGCCTAACTCCAAATCATTTCCCTCTTTTATTACTCTGGGATCAGACGGTGCATTATGGTTTACACAGAATCAGAACAATAGGATTGGGAGAATAACCACTAAAGGTGAGGTCAAAGAATATCCAATCCCAACACCCAACTCCGGGCCAGTTGGAATTGCGAGCGGACCAGATGGAGCAATATGGTTTGTGCAAATCATAGGCAATAAAATTGGTAGAATTACGTTCGAAGGTGAGATCAAAGAATTTGTTATACCGACGCCGAACGCTCGTCCTCATGCCATAATACCTGGGAAGAACAGAGATCTTTGGTTCACAGAATGGGGAGGTAACCAAATCAGCCGTATTACAGTTGAAGGAGTTATTACGGAATATACGATACCTACAAATAATGCAGAGCCACATGGTATCACGTTTTGTCCGGATGGCGATCTTTGGTTCGCTGAAGAGTGTAATCAAATTGGACGTCTAACAATCATTGCGTAATAGGGATATCGTCCATCGCTATCAAGCTCAGAAAAGTAAATATCCCATCACCATCAAGTTAAGAATTTGGTTGCTCCCCAAAACGAAAAAATGTGCTTTTTTGTTACAAGTAGCACAAAATTTCGTTCTGGGGGTACTATAAAATTTTAGCTTGATGGCTATGGGGTCTCGCCATCAAAACGTGAATTTCGCACGCTAAGGAATTTCTATGTTAAAAAACTTGGTTTTACCGTACGTTAAGGAAGTTCAATAAACAATATTTAATGTTTGTTATTGGAGGGTTTTGTTATTGTTACTACAGAAAGAACAAAAAGAATGAATTAAATATGAATCGATTTATCCCGCTATTTGCGGGCAGTAAGACTCCCACCTCAAAATTCGGTGAATGCGAGGAAGTTAGGTGGGAGTTGGACTGCCCGTTAAAGCCCGATTGGTGAGGGAAAATAATCAGTGGGGGATGGACAAAACCCCCACTGATTAAAGTTTCACTTTATCTGATTCAAGATCATTTGTATCGAGTGTATGAAGCTGAAAAATAAAAGTTTCATTGTAAATCCTAAGTGGAGTAGAAGTTTAGGTTGATAAATAAGGGAGTCGAAATTTCTTGCATAAAGCTGTATAATGCTTGTAACGAAAGGGAAATACAGGAAAGGATTTGTAATGAGGTACTATGGAAAAAGATAAACAACAATTAAGCGTTGAAGTTGCAAGATTATATTATCAATCAGATTATAGTCAGCAAGAAATTGCTAACAAATTAAATATCTCAAGACCGACAATCTCAAGATTATTAAAGTACGCGAAAGAAAAAGGATTTGTTCAAATTAGTATAGCTGATCCGTTTGCTGATTTAGATAACGTCGGGAACTTACTTAAAGAAAAGTACAACTTGTTAGAGGCGCATGTTGTATTTTCTCCAGTGCCAGAATATGCAACGATTACTGAGTATATTAGTAAATATGCAGCTGAGTATATGGAAAAGACAGTGAAAACTGGTGATATCGTTGGTGTAAGCTGGGGAATGACGATGTATGAAATCGCTAGGAAAATCGTACCGCAACATGTAAAAGGTGTAGAGGTTGTCCAGTTAAAAGGTGGCATTAGTCACTCAAGTGTAAATACATATGCGAATGAAACGATCGCGTTATTTGCAGATGCTTTTCAAACGACGCCAAGAAATCTACCTCTTCCAGTTATATTTGATAATGCGGTGACAAAAGAATTAGTGGAGCAGGATCGACATATTCATCACATTATTGAAATGGGAAAACAAGCGAATATTGCAATTTTTACTGTCGGAACAGTGCGTGATGAAGCGTTATTATTCCGATTAGGATATTTAGATATGGATGAAACGAACATTTTGAAAAAACAAGCTGTCGGTGACATTTGTTCACGTTTCTTTGACGGAGATGGAAATATTAGTAGTGAAGAAATTAATAAGCGTACAATTGGAATTGAGTTAGAGGAACTTAAATTAAAGAAACGTTCTATTTTAGTTGCAGGTGGTAATAGAAAAATAAAAGCAATTGATGGTGCGTTACGTGGCGGGTATGCAAATGTACTAATTATAGATCAGCATACAGCGAAAGAATTGTTACATTATCAAAAAGGTTAGAAATAAAAGGCTTTCTCAAAATATTAATTTTGAGAAAGCCTTTTATTTTTAGTATGAATAAATCAATGTGTAGTACCTTGTAAAGTATTTGTAAGGAACGCTCTTTGATTGATCTCCTTTTTCAAAAATTAGTGAGTTAGCCATAATATCTCTATCTACAAAACTCCATCCATCTTGCTCCATCATATCGATAAAAGGTTCCATTTTTCCGCGCTTTACTAAGTAGGGGTATTGATTATTTATCGGTTCTACTTCCACCATTTCTTTATCTTGAATAACCATCTTAGACATAGCTAAAGCAAATGGAACTGGGTTTCCTTCTTGGAAAATAACATCCCTTTTATAAAAAATAAATATGGATAGTGAGGTGCATACTAGCAATGTGAATATAAAGAATTTTGACTTAAACAAGTGGTTCACATCCTTTATTTACAAGCTTATACTACTTTCAATGTATTACAAGAAATTCCCTTCTGAAAAAGAATGAACAAAAGTTCAAAAGTGTATTTACATTTGTTCAACTAAGGGTTAGAATGAAGTTGTTAAAAGATATGAGGAGTGAAGATAATGAACATTGCAAAGTTAATTGATCATACAATTTTAAAACCAAATTCTACAAAAGAAGATGTTATGAAAGTAATCGAAGAGGCAAAGCAATACAAATTTGCTTCAGTTTGTATTAATCCTACATGGGTAAAGCTAGCTGCTGAAGAATTAGCTGGACATGATGTAGACGTTTGTACTGTAATCGGTTTCCCATTAGGAGCAAGCACTACTGAAACAAAAGCATTCGAAACAAAAGATGCTATCGCAAAAGGTGCAACTGAAGTTGATATGGTAATCAACGTAGGTGCTCTAAAAGATGGCGACAACGAATTCGTTGAAAAAGACATTTATGAAGTAGTACAAGCAGCAAAAGGAAAAGCTCTTGTAAAAGTAATCATTGAAACTTGCCTTCTAACAGATGAAGAAAAAGTTCGTGCTTGTGAATTATCAGTAAAAGCTGGCGCTGATTTCGTAAAAACTTCAACTGGATTCTCAACTGGCGGAGCAACTGCTGAAGATATCGCGTTAATGCGTAAAACAGTTGGACCAAACGTTGGCGTGAAAGCATCTGGCGGCGTTCGTACACGTGAAGATGCAGACAAAATGGTAGAGGCTGGAGCTTCTCGCGTTGGAGCAAGTGCTAGTGTTGCAATCGTATTAAATGATGCAAAAGGTGCTACAGATAACTACTAATCAATAAAGTGTGAAAAGCAATAGATACACGTTTAAAGTAAAGTGTATCTATTGCTTTAACAATTGAAAAGAATGTAAGCGGATACGAATGGGAGGAGAAGGCTTATGAAATACTTAATCGGTGTTTTAGGCCTCGTATTGATTTTAGGTATCGCTTGGCTTGCTAGTAATGATAGAAAGAAAGTCAAATATCGCCCAATCATAACGATGGTTATATTACAATTCATTTTGGGGTTTTTATTATTAAATACAAGTGTAGGGAATATATTAATTAGCGGAATAGCAGATGGTTTTGGAGAATTATTAAAATATGCCGCTGATGGTGTGAATTTCGTATTTGGTGGATTAGTAAATCAAAAAGAGTTTTCATTCTTTTTAAGTGTATTAATGCCAATCGTATTTATATCAGCTTTAATAGGTATTTTGCAACACATTAAAGTATTACCTATTATTGTGAAATCTATCGGTCTAGTATTAAGTAAAGTAAATGGGATGGGGAAACTCGAATCATATAACGCGGTAGCTTCTGCGATTTTAGGACAATCTGAAGTGTTTATTTCAGTTAAAAAACAACTAGGATTATTGCCAGAGAAAAGAATGTATACATTATGTGCATCTGCAATGTCTACGGTATCTATGTCTATCGTTGGATCATATATGGTGTTATTAAAACCGCAATATGTTGTAACCGCTTTAGTGCTTAACTTATTCGGTGGCTTTATTATTGCGTCTATCATTAACCCGTATGAAGTTACTGAAGAAGAAGATATGTTAGAAGTACAAGAAGAAGAGAAAAAGACATTCTTTGAAGTATTAGGGGAATACATTATAGATGGATTTAAAGTTGCGATTACAGTAGCAGCTATGTTAATCGGTTTCGTTGCCCTTATCGCATTCATTAATGCAGTGTTTAAAGGTGTAATCGGTATCTCATTCCAAGAAATTCTTGGTTATGTATTTGCACCATTTGCATTTATTATGGGTGTTCCATGGCATGAAGCAGTTAACGCAGGGAATATTATGGCGACAAAACTTGTATCAAATGAATTTGTTGCGATGACAGATTTAGCACAAGGAAACTTTAATTTCTCAGATAGAACGACAGCGATTATATCTGTATTCTTAGTTTCATTTGCAAACTTCTCCTCAATTGGAATTATTGCTGGGGCAGTTAAGAGCTTAAATGAAAAACAAGGGAATGTAGTCGCAAGATTTGGTTTGAAATTACTTTTCGGTGCAACGTTAGTAAGTTTCTTATCAGCAACAATCGTTGGCTTATTATTTTAACAGATTCATATAATATAAAAAGGAATGGTGATTGTAATGAGAATGGTAGATATTATTGCGAAAAAACGTGATGGAAAAGAATTAACAACTGAAGAAATTAATTTCTTTATTAACGGTTATACAGACGGAAGTATTCCTGACTATCAAGCGAGTGCACTTGCAATGGCAATTTTCTTTAAAGATATGACGGATCGTGAACGTGCAGATTTAACGATGGCAATGGTTGAGTCTGGAGAAACAATTGACTTATCAGCAATTGAAGGCATTAAAGTAGATAAGCATTCAACTGGCGGTGTTGGTGATACAACAACATTAGTATTAGGACCATTAGTCGCTGCTTTAGATGTACCAGTAGCAAAAATGTCTGGTCGTGGTTTAGGACATACGGGCGGGACAATTGATAAATTAGAAGCGGTAGAAGGATTCCACGTTGAAATTACGAAAGAACAGTTCATTGATATTGTAAACCGTGACAAAGTGGCTGTTATCGGACAAACAGGAAACTTAACACCTGCAGATAAAAAAATCTATGCACTTCGTGATGTAACAGGAACAGTAAACTCGATTCCTTTAATCGCAAGTTCAATTATGAGTAAAAAAATAGCAGCTGGTGCTGATGCGATCGTACTTGATGTAAAAACAGGTGCAGGAGCATTTATGAAAACAGAAGAAGATGCAAAAGAATTAGCTCATGCAATGGTACGTATCGGAAATAATGTTGGACGTCAAACGATGGCAGTAATTTCAGATATGTCACAACCTCTTGGTTTTGCGATTGGTAACGCTCTAGAAGTGAAGGAAGCAATTGATACTTTAAAAGGCGAAGGTCCAGAAGATTTAACAGAATTAGTACTTGTATTAGGTAGCCAAATGGTTGTACTTGCGAAAAAAGCAAATACATTAGAAGAAGCTCGTGAAATGCTAATTGAAGTGATGAAAAATGGAAAAGCAACTGAGAAATTTAAAGAGTTCTTAAGCAACCAAGGCGGAGACAGCTCGATTGTAGACAATCCAGAAAAAATGCCACAAGCGAAGTATGTAATTGATGTACCTGCAAAAACTTCAGGTGTGATTTCAAACATTGTTGCAGATGAAATCGGTATCGCAGCTATGTTATTAGGTGCAGGTCGTGCGACAAAAGAAGATGAAATCGATTTAGCGGTAGGATTAATGTTACGTAAAAAAGTTGGCGATGCAGTAAAAGAAGGCGAGCCGTTCGTAACGATCTATGCAAATCGCGAAAATGTAGAAGATGTAAAAGCAAAAATCTATGAGAACATTTCTATCGCTGAAACAGCAGTGGCTCCTAAATTAGTTCATACAGTTATTACTGACTAATCATAATTACATTTACTTTGAGGAGGAAATAATATGGATAAGAAAAAATATATCGAAGAAGCAAATAAGATGTTATCGAAAGCGTATATTCCGTATTCTAAATTTCCTGTTGGCGCAGCATTAGTTACGAAAGAAGGTAAAATTTATACTGGTTGTAATATAGAAAATGCTTCTTACGGTTTATGTAACTGTGCAGAAAGAACAGCGATCTTTAAAGCAGTATCAGAAGGTGAGCGCGATTTTAGTTACTTAGTCATTACAGGCGAAACAGACGGACCGATTTCACCATGTGGTGCATGTAGACAAGTTATTGCTGAATTTTGTAATCCGAAAATGCCAGTTTTACTAACAAATGTAAAAGGCGATGAAAAAGAAGTGACTGTAGAGCAGTTACTGCCTGGTGCCTTTTCAATTGAAGATTTAAAATAAGTTAAAAGGCCATTCCACAATTAATAGTTGTGGAATGGCCTTTTTTATTTTCAATAATAGAATGTAATAATCTGTTCATATTCCGTTCATAAACTTTGCGTAAAATGATTGCAGTGAATAAAGAAAATGACAATATGAATTGTCGTTCTACAGCAGGAGGAATATGATGAAGAAATTATATAATGCAGCATTCATTTACTTAATTATTGGTTTATTATCAGGTGTATTTGCTAGAGAGTATATGAAAGCGCAAGGAATTAAAGGATCCACTATGTTGCAATTAGTGCATACACACGTATTAGTGCTCGGCTTCGTATTCTTTTTGATCGCTTTAGCTCTATTTAAAGTATTTAATGTCCGTGAAACAAAAAGTTTTCGTGCGTGGTTTGTTGTTTATAACATAGGACTTATTTTTACAATCGCTACAATGGTATTTAGAGGTATTCTACAAGTGAATGGAACTGACTTTAATGGTTTAAGCCATATGGCTGGATTAGGTCATGTCATTATAAGTGTTGGGCTCGTTTGGTTTATGATTTTGCTCAAAAAATCTTTTAAATAGATAGGAGTGGAGAGTATGAGTTTAGCACTTTTATCAAGTATAGTAGCGGTTTGTATGGCCGTTGGAGTTATGTTTCTTCGCTTTAAGTCAGCGAAAAAACCGGTAACGAAAAAGAAAATTATATTACCGCCAATTTTTATGAGCACTGGTGCAATGATGTACTTCTTACCAGAGTTTCGATTAACGTCTTTAGAAATAGTAGAGGCAATTAGCGTAGGACTTATTTTCTCTATATTTCTTATTAAAACATCTAAGTTCGAAATAAGAGGCGAAGACATATATATGAAACCATCAAAAGCGTTCATATTTATTTTAGTTGGTTTATTAGCTGTCCGGGTAGCATTAAAATCATATTTAAGTCAATCAATTGATTTAGCACAATTAAGCGGGATGTTTTTCTTACTCGCATTTGCGATGATTGTATCGTGGAGAATTGCGATGTATCGCTCGTTTACTAAATTAGAAAAGACAATAAAAAGAGCTGGAATTTCTATATAGGAATTTCAGCTCTTTTTATGTTTTATACGATTGTTTTTTTAGTTTTGATTTCATTTGCTTAATTTTAAACGTATTTGAGCATCTTGTAATGCAACTGGTGTAACATTAAGACCATTGTGATCAACAATTTTTGTGTTTAATAAAATGGAATCTAAGCTCCCGCGAAATGTTTTTGTATAGTTTTGACGCAACATTTGTTGTTCTTGTTTTTCATCAACTGTTAATCCAGATGTTCTTTCTTTTTTTGATAATTCGTTAATACGGAATAAAATGTTTTGCATTTTGTTCACCTCTTATTTTAAATTAAATTAGTTACTTACTAATTTATAGTTATTTTAACTTTTTCATATGAATATGTCAAGAAGGGTAAAAGAAAAGTAGACACCCGTATTACAGTAAGTGGGTGTCTACAAGGAAAATATAAGGTTTAGCTTAATTCATGTAAGTGACTAACAAGTTCTGCTGTTTTAGAAAAGAATGGAGAATGATCAGCTTCCAAAGTAATGATTTTCACACAAGGAGTTTCTGTATTCATTCGGCGCTGAAAATCAATCGGAATTGCTCTATCTAGAGTCGTTTCGATATAAATACGATCTATAGTTCCAAAGTTTTCTTCAGATATTTTTATCTCTTGCTGGAATGGTCCTAGTGGTTGAGGACGCATTTGTTTGAAAGAAGATTCTTTAATAGCTGCATCTTCTGTAGCATTTAAAAATGTTTGTTCAGTCAACTCTGGTATAAGTTCTGCAGTCATGTCATTCTCATTAATTGAGAATTGTGGACCAGCTTCACCATCTAATTTACTACCAAGACTTTCTCCGCTTTGTGGTAAGAATGCACAAAGATATACTAATTTATCGATTTTATTTGGTATAAGTTCAGCTGTTTGAGTGATCACAATTCCACCCATACTATGTCCAACAAGAATAACTTTTTCATTTTGTTGATCTATAGTAGCTGTTACTACATTAACATAAGAATCTAACGTTATATTTTGTGATGGAGTCATATCTTTTCCACTTCCAGGTAAGTCTAGTGTAACAACTGTATGTCCGAAAGCCTCTAGTTGAGGTTTTACAAATTCCCATGCCCATTCGCCTTGCCATGCTCCATGTACTAAAACGTAAGTACTCATTTAACCAACACTCCTCTAATGATTATAAGATTTATTCTTTCGTGATATTGATGATGTATACTTAGTGTATAGGAAGTGGTTTGATAAATATAATGAAGGTTATTTATAGATGATATAAATATCTTTTATATAAGGAGAACAGAATGAACGTTTTTGATTTTAAAGTTTTTAAAAATGTGGCTCGGTTGAACAGCATTAGTTTAGCAGCGAAAGAATTACATATGACACAGCCGGCTATAACTCATATCATAAACAAATTAGAGAAACGATATGCTTTAACTTTATTTGATCGCTCTAGAAAAGGAACGATGTTAACTGAAAATGGAAAGGAATTTTTAGTTTGTGTAGATCGACTTCTAATGGAGTATGAAAACCTTGAAGAAACAGCTTTACAATTAAAAAATAATAACTTGTATAAGATTGTATTAGCTACATATCCTTCAGTTACTGTATATTGTTTGGCGGAGTGTATCGAACTAGGTAATTTTGATCAAAGTCAGTATGTGCTTGCAGTTCGAGAAGGAAGCTATCAAGAAGTGTTAGATTGGCTGTCTTCTGGAAGTGCAGATTTTTCTATTTCTATAAAAGAAAATTTAATACCAGGATTTCATTATGATGTAATTGGTGAAGATCCGTATGTTATGGTTTCTTCTAAGTCAGTTCCATCTGGTCTTACAATGAAAGAGTTGAAAAATTATCCTTTTATAATGCCGCTCTCTGGTTGTAAAGAAGTACTTGAACCATATTTGACGAAAAATGAAATAGTAGTTAATAAAGTGATGGAATCAGAGACAATTAGTTCGGCGTTAGCACTGGCTTTACAAGTTAAAGGAATAACAATCGTTCCATTATCAGGACTTCATAAACAAATTATTCATGACTTCATCGTGCAACCGATAGAAATTAAAATTCCACGACAACTTATTATGCAATGGTCACCTAAAAAAGAAAATGACCCATTGTTTCTGACGTTTGCTATGAATTTATTAGCGCAGTTACAAAAAAAGAAAAAATAATAACATGTTTGTAAAAAAGGTAAGTTCGACTCACTTGAACTTGCCTTTTTTATTTATACCCAATATAAGGATATATCATAAAGTCCGATTAAAATGAGTAGTACCCCTGCTATACGCTGAATGTTTTTTCCTGTTTTTCGGCTCTTTTTAAGTAGTGCTCCATTTAATCCAAGGTAGGAGATGATGAACATAAGTACAACGATAGGTAGAGCGGTTCCTATTGAAAAGAATGTCGGAAATAAGTACCCATAATTATATGATAAAGATAAAGGGATTAACGTTCCGAAAAATAGCACAAACATAGTCGGACAGAAAGCTAAAGAAAAGAAGAACCCAAGTGAAAATGAGCTGACTTCATTTTGTTTTCGTATAAATTTGATAGGGAAGATGGTAGAGAAGAAACTTCTTCCTTTTATAATACCTGATAAGTTCCATTTTTAGTAAGCTGTTTCCACGTTTTACCGTCATCTGTAGAGAGGAACACATTTGCTTTCATTGTAGCAAAAACTATTTCAGCTGAATTTTGAGGATTTTGTGATATGTACATAATTGTATCTTTAGAATCTAAAGATGGAATCTGTAAGTTTGTTTCTTCATTTGTAGCAATTGATTTCTTCGTAATCAGTTGCTCAGTTTGCTTATTAATAGAGGCATAGATAATGTCTTCATTACTTAATGTAACTGCGGTCGATTCAACTGGTTTAGAAAATAGTTCAAATGTATTTCCATAATCTGTAGACAAATATACACCGTCTTTAGCACTTACCGCGACTACACTAGATTGATCTGGATGTGCTGAAAAGGAATGGATTGTACTTGAAAGACCGTTTAATTTACTATTTTTCCAATCTTGTCCGTTGTTCGTACTGAAATAAAAACCTTGTTGTAATTTAGAATTTGGACGCTCATTGTATAAATAAATTGCTTCCGTATTATATCCGACAGCAAGGTTATGAAAATCAGATTCTCCATAAAAGGTTAGCTTTTCAAGGGTATTACCACCATCAGAACTTTTCATTAATCCTAAAGGGTTTTTTAAGTTTGCTCCTGGTTCAGGATGCCCGCTAGCAAAAAATCCATTTTTTGTTGTCTGAAAGCCCATATAATCGTGTAACTGTGTAGTAGTTTCAAACCATTTACCATTTTGATAAACTTTTATACCACTGTGAGTTGCGATAGAAACCCCAGGCATATTTCCCGCGTAGCCAATTCCATGAATGTGTTCGATTTTTCCAGATGTAATTTCTTTATAAAAGTTTTGCGGAATCGTATTTGCTGTTTCCTTATTTTTGGGTTGAGATTGCACGGTTTCTTTTTTAGCTGGTGCTGTTTCAGCATTGCTAGAACATCCTGAAATTATGAATAAAGAAGTAATTGCTAACCCTGTTGCTACATAATGTTTCACTTTTGTAGACTCCTTTCCATATATATGAGATTTTAAGTATATGGAATAAATGTCAAGAAATTGTGGAGTGGTATGCATAATTTAGAGTGGAAGGGGCCCTAGTAATGAAGATTTTCTTTTCTCTATGAGTACTATTAATTGACGAAAAATTATAACAATAATAGAATGAATTATATTGGATAATCAGTTTCAAAATTATACATAGAACGCTAGGGGGATTATTATGAAATCAACATTTTTTGCTCAAAATAGAGAACGATTAGTAAACACATTACCGGATGAATCTATTACTATTTTATTTGCTGGGCAAGCACCTCATATGTCAGCCGATGCACATTATAAATTTGTGCCGAATCGAAATTTTTACTATTTAACGGGAATCGATGAGCCAAATGTTATTTTCATGTTGAAAAAGTTTGGAAATAGTGTGGAAGAAACTCTTTTCATTGAAAAATCAGATCCAGTAATGGAAAAATGGGACGGTAAAACAGTTTCTAAAGAAGATGCAGAACAAATTTCAGGCATAAAAAAAGTTGTATATATAGAAAGCTTTGAGAAGACAATGGCAAATACACTTTTCACAGAAAATGTGAAGCATCTGTATTTAGATTTAGAGCGTCGTGAGTGGAAGGGTACTGAGACGAAAACGTTAGCGTTTGCTAAATATGTAAGAGAACAGTATCCACACGTTTTAATTGGTAATGTATATCCGCATATTTGTGAATTACGAGTGTTTAAAACGGAAGAAGAAATTGAAATCATTAAAGAGGCGATTGCTGTAACTAAAGAGGGTATTTATAACGTGCTGAAGCATGCAAAAGCAGATGTGATGGAATATGAATTAGAAGCTCATTTTGATTTTACGCTTAAATCATCTGGAATTAAACATCATGCATTCAATACAATTTTGGCGAGTGGTAAAAATGCTACAGTCCTTCATTATGAAGATAATGATGCACAAATTCAAAATGGTGATTTAGTGCTGCTCGATTTAGGTGCTCAAAAAGATTACTACAACGCTGATATTAGTTATACATTCCCAGCTAGTGGAACATTCTCTAGTCGCCAAAAACAAATATATAATATCGTGTTAAAAGCATTGAAAGAAACAACGGAGCTTATTAAGCCAGGATTAAATTTTGCTGCATTAAATGAGCATACAAAAAAGGTACTAGCAGAAGAGTGTAAAGAAATTGGCTTAATTCAAGAAGATGAAGAGTTATCAAAATACTATTATCATGGCGTCAGCCATTTCCTTGGTTTAGATACTCACGATGTAGGAACATACAAAGATAGAGTGTTAGAAGAAGGTATGGTTATAACAATCGAACCTGGTCTTTATATTGAAGAAGAATCAATTGGAATTCGTATTGAAGATGATATCCTTGTAACAAAAGATGGGTATGAAAACTTGTCAAAAGATATTATTAGAGAAGTTGAAGAGATTGAAGAGTTTATGAGTGAAAATAATGTGAATGTAAAAGAAGATGAAGTTGTTACGAAATAATCATTAGTAGAGGCGCTCAATTTTGGGCGTTTTTTTATTTGATCCATTGCACATCTCCATATTTTCTTGAAAATCATCTTTTATAATGATTTTGAAAAAGAAAAGGGAGGGGTTTTCGATGAAGAGATTTGTATTAACAGCAGTTACAGTCTCCGTAATATCTTTAATTGCTGCATGTTCTGCGACCACAAATACAACAAATGATCATAAAAATATGGACGATAAAAAAACAACACAGACTGAAACGGCTACAAAACCATTGAAAGTTGTAAAAGGGCCAGAAGTTACTTTAGTAGCGAAAGAAGAAAAGCAAAAGCTAAGTAACGGTGTTATTGTTCCAGTCTGGACATTTAATGGCTCATCCCCAGGTCCAGAAATCAGAGTGAAAAAAGGTGAAAAGGTTAAAGTGACATTAAAAAATGAATTATCTGCACCAGTATCTATTCATTGGCATGGGTATCCTGTCCCAAATAACATGGATGGAATTCCAGGTGTGACGCAAGATGCGGTTGAACCTGGAAAGAGTTTCACCTATGAATTTGAAGCGAACGTACCAGGAACATATTGGTATCATTCGCATCAAGATTCTGTGAATCAACTAGATAGAGGTTTATATGGTGCTCTCATTGTAGAAGATACTAATGAAAAATATGATAAAGATTACACATTAATGTTGGATGAATGGGTTACAGATAAAGAAGAAATTAATAAGCAGTTAAAAGAAATGACAAAAGGGCCAACAGGTAATAAATCTAAGGGTAATGAAAATACGAAAAAGAATGATGATATGAAAGGTATGGATCATTCCGGTATGGACAGTGATAAAAAAGACTCTAGTAATATGGCAGGAATGGACCATGGAAATATGAAGATGGAAGGTCATGATATGAGTATGTATGACTTATTCACAATCAATGGTAAAAGCGGAGATTTAGTAGAGCTGTTAAAAGTGAATGAAGGGGATAAAGTTCGTCTTCGACTCGTTAATGCTGGTTATCTATCACATGATATACATGTTCACGGTCATGATATAAAAGTAATTGCGACAGATGGTCAACCAATTAACGATCCAAAAGTTATAAAAGACAAAGTAATTTCAATCGCACCGGGTGAACGTTATGATATTGAATTTACTGCTAATAATACTGGAAAATGGTACGTTGAAGACCATTCAGAAAGTAAAGGTGCAAAAGGAATGAAAGCTGTTATTGAATATGATGGCAGCAAAGAGATGAAAGACAAAGCAGATGAAAAAGAAAAATTACCGAAATTAGATATGACGAAATATGGTGCTAAAAAACCAGGTAGTTTCACGTTAAATCAACAGTATATTGCCACATATAATATGGACTTGAATACGCAAATGAATGGAAATGAAATGGTATATACAATTAACGGAAAGGTATTCCCAGATATTGACCCAATTTCAGTGAAAAAGGGTGACTTAGTAAAAGTAAAATTAGTAAATCGCTCTAAAGTGGACGATCATCCGATGCATTTACACGGTCATTTCTTCCAGGTGTTAAGTAAAGATGGAAAACCGGTAGAAGGTTCTCCAATTGTGAAAGATACTTTGAACTTAAAACCAGGAGAAGAATATGAAGTAGCCTTTGTAGCAGACAATCCGGGTGAATGGATGTTCCACTGTCATGATTTACACCATGCTTCAGCGGGGATGGTAACAGAAGTGAAATATACAGATTATAAATCTGATTATGTTCCAAACCCTAACATTCCTAATAAGCCAGAATAATATGAAGCAGTTATCCTATGGATAGCTGCTTATTTATTTTCGTTGCAAGTGTTAATGCATATGTTGATCGTGCCCGGATGAAGATGGGGGAGTATGATCGGGGAATGTCACGAACACGGCAACGATAATTACCACACTAATTGAAAGTAATAATAAAAAACGCCGTTGGATAAAAGTAGAAAAGGTTTCTGATAAAAGTTGAATTATACATGACATAGTTATTGTTATAGTAAGTAAAAGACTAATGAACAGTATACTGTGGGCTTGTTGAGCGTTTAACATTTCTGTAATCATAGCTCCCATCATACTTGCCATTAATCCAGAGAACAGTCCTTCTAAAGCAGTATATAGGTGAAAACGTAGACCGACTAAAAAACCGATAAACCCACTAATCAAAATAGCAAGCAAAGTAGAATATAGTAATTCTCCTTTGAAGAGAATCCCTAAATAAAAACCTATACTTAAACCGATACACATACTAAAAGACATAATAAATACCATATACTCCATTAGGGTACCCTTACGTTTAGAAATATATGATGTAATAATAATCGAGATACAACAAAGTGTTAAGGCAGTTAACGTATAAGCGAACATCATGATACCTCCCTGTCCTATCATTCACTTCATCATATGTTCAAATGGAGAGTACTTATGCTAATATATATCTGCAAATTATCTGCACAATTTAAAAAAGGTAAGTTCAATATAATTTTCAAATAATGATGGTTCTCTTAGTGGACGATGCTTCATAAAGAATTGTTGTATTTATATTTTGAAAGAATATATGTAAGCAAGTAGTAGTGAATGGAAAAGATGTTCGATTTTTGAGCGTCTTTTTTGTCTATAAGCATGAGAAAGAAAGTGTTATATAATGAGTTTCTATTGTGAAGCCATAAAGAATAAGCGTATAATATTATAGGTCTCTCATTTGTGAGGCAAACCGCGAATGATAAATAAGATGGTTGTTTTATCATCGCTTCTAAACAGATAGACAATGAAAGTAACACTGGAATACAGATAGGGAGTTAGAAGATGAAATTAATTATTGCCGAGAAACCAGATCAAGGTTTGGCTCTTGTTTCACAGTTTAAATATCGCCGGAAAGATGGGTATTTAGAAGTAGAAGCAAATGAGTTATTTCCAAATGGAGCGTACTGTACATGGGCAATTGGTCATTTGACGCAGTTATGTAATCCAGAACATTATCACGCTGAGTGGAAGAAATGGTCACTTAATACATTGCCGATGATTCCAGAGCGTTTTCAATTTGAGGTAACAAAGTCAAAGTATAAGCAATTTAACGTTGTGAAACAGCTGTTACATAATCCACAGGTAACAGAAATTATTCACGCGGGCGATGCTGGGCGTGAAGGGGAACTGATTGTAAGAAATATTATTAATCTTTGCAACGTGCAAAAGCCAATGAAGCGTCTTTGGATTTCATCTTTAACGAAGCAAGCTATTTATCAAGGATTTAAAAACTTACTAGATGAAGCAGATACGATTAATACGTATTACGAAGCATATACAAGATCTTGCGCTGACTGGGTCGTTGGTATGAATGCATCGCGTGTCTTTAGTATTTTGCTAAAGAAAAAAGGAATGAATGATGTGTTTTCCGCTGGTCGTGTACAAACACCAACATTAGCACTCATTGTAAAGCGTGAAAAAGAAATAGAGAACTTTAAGTCAGAGCCGTTTTGGGAAGTGTTCGCAACCTTTAATATAGAAGGAAAGAAATATGAGGGGAAATGGGAGAAAGATAATGAGTCCCGCTTAAATGACCCTGATTTGGCAAATAAAATTGCAGCGTTTTGTCAAAACAAACCGGCTGTAGTAAAAGAAATGAAAACGGAGCGTAAAGAGTTTCAGCCGCCGTTTTTATTTAATTTATCAGCACTGCAAGCAACGGCGAATAAAGCCTTTAAATTTTCACCGAAAAAGACACTTGATATAACGCAAGCACTATATCAAAAAGGGATTGTCTCTTACCCTCGTTCGGATTCTAACTATGTTACACAAGGAGAGGCAGCGACGTTCCCTGATATTTTACAGAAGTTAAGTCAGTTTGATGAATATAAAGGTTTATTGCCAGCACCAATTGAATCGATTATGAATAATAAGCGTTATGTGAATGAAAAGAAAGTTACAGATCACTACGCAATTATACCGACAGAGCAAGTTACAAATCCAAGCAAACTATCAGGTGATGAAAAGAAAATTTACGATATGATCGTAAGAAGGCTGATTGCGGCGCATTATGAAGTAGCAATCTTTGACTACACAACGATTACAACTCTTGTAGACGAACGTGCTGCGTTCATTTCGAAAGGAAAACAACAAATTCAAGAAGGATGGCGTAAAGTCATTTTCCAAGACGATAAAGATGACGAAACGATTCTTCCAATTGTAGCTGAAGGTGAACAAGGGAAAGTTGTAAAGGTGAAAGTGAAAGAGGGGAAAACACAACCACCGAAACGTTATACAGAAGGACAACTTATTACGTTAATGAAAACGGCCGGTAAGTATTTAGAGAATGAAGAGCTTGAGAAAGTATTGAAGAAAACAGAAGGTTTAGGTACGGAAGCGACTCGTGCCGGTATCATTACGATGCTGAAAGACCGTAAATATATAGATGTACAGAAAAACCAAGTGTACGCAACCGACAAAGGGAAAGTATTAATTACAGCAATCGGTGATAAAATACTAGCTTCACCAGAAATGACAGCAAAATGGGAGCAACGCCTTGCGGAAATTGGAGAAGGTACAGCTTCACCAGCGACATTTATGGAGCAAACGAAAAAGCTATCAGCTAAAATTATTGAAGACGCGGTAGAAATGTCGGAGAAATGGGATTTCACCGGATTACATGTTGAATCGATTGAGCGAAAAGGATCGAAATTTACAACAGGTAAAAAGGTCGGGAACTGTAAAAAATGCGATGGCGATGTTATTGATAAGTCGACGTTTTACGGTTGTTCTAACTACAATACAACACAATGTGACTTTACCATCTCGAAGAAGATTTTAAGCAAAGCTATTTCGCAAAAAAACATGACGAAACTATTAAAAGGTGAGAAGACCGATTTAATTAAAGGCTTTAAAAAAGGTGAGAAAACGTTTGATGCGAAGTTAGAGTGGAAAGATAATAAGATTAATTTTGTGTTTGAGAATTAAGTGGTTTTAACAAATGAAAAAGCCCTTTCCCGAGTAAAATGTGCTGTATTAGGTTTGAAAATATAGATAGAAAAGAAAAAGCATGACAATTTTATGTCATGCTTTTTTATTTTATATGCAAACTGTTGATTTGTAAAAAAGATTGATGAGAACGTGTATGTTCAAGGATGGTAAATGTTGTGTAAGAAATAACAAATCTTTTATTGCCCATGACAAGTTTTTTTAATGTGCTTTAACGGGATTAGTATTGTATATGAAAAGCACTCTAATTAATAGAGTGCTTTCTATTTTAAAAACAAACCGTTAGTTGGTGTTTAATTTGTACTTTTTATTGTCTTGCAACACCCTAATTTACAAGCTTCGAAAAAGAGTTCGAATAACTCTTCCTATTTCTTTAAATTATTAATAATTTGGTTTTCCATGTCAGATAATGTAGTTTCTAAAGAACTGAACTCTTCATTTTTTATAGGGCTAGCATTATTAGGATTATTCTTATTTCCGTTTTTGATTGGGATCAAATTATGTTTTGGAGCATAGCGTTTAACTTTTTTATCTTTATCAATTGTAAATTTACCTTGATAAGAGTTTAAAGTAATAAATACTTTTTCCTTAAGACCAAAAAAGTCCTCTTTATCCTCTTTAGCGAATATTAAAACCTCGTCATCCTTTTTAGAAGTTGGAGCGCCATCAAATAGAACTTCAACTTCTGTGTTCAATTCATCTTTAGGTATTTTTAATTTTTCAGGATCATACTCTTGTAATTTTCCTTTTGTTGTTTTTCCACCGATTTCAACAATTTGAATTATATCTCCAGCTTTAACAGCATCGTTAAAACTCTTTGAAACTTGAATTTTCGAACGAGTAAATGTATTCGTATTAAAGTCAAAGTATTCGGAATCCAAAACTTTCCCTTCAACAATCACATCAGACTCTATTGTTAATGCTTTTGCATCTCTGAATCCTTTGGCGAAATCAGCAGATGTAATAACTTGCTCAACATTTTTTACTGCATTGGCGGATGCTTTTATTGTTGGCTGTTCAAATTTAGTTTCATTGCCACTATAAATATAAAATGCTACTGAAGTTATTACAGCAGTTATTATTCCTGCACTAATAGTTTTCTTTTTCATATATACATCTCCATCCGTAAGATAATAAAAAAATTAATATAATGAGTTGATCCCGTACAGTGAGCCTAAGTCTGGTGTATTCACATATCTTTTTGCATCACCAGGTTCACCAGAATCTAGCTGGCACATAATAGAGTCACCTTCCGCATTATTATGAGCAAGACCAAAAGCATGTCCCATTTCATGTGCAAGAGTACCTCTTTTATAAAAATCATTGAATTCATTATAGTTTGGTGCATTTATCAATATTTTCGTCCAAGAATAGTTTTCTTCATAAGGTTTAACTTCACTCCCGCTTTTGTAAAACCTTGCTATTCCTAGTGTATGTTCTGAATATGGGAAATAATTCCCTTTGTAAATATCCATTACACTGGAAGGCTTGTTAGTAGTTTTTCTAAATGAAATAGGTGTAGACAAAATGTGACCTGTATGCACCCAAGCACTCATAGAATCGTTAATTCTAGATGTTTCTCCAGATGCGGAACTATCAATCCAATAATACTGAGTCGAGTTTCCCCAGTCTCCAACTCCGCTTGTTAATCTGAAACCGAATGTTCCAAAATGGGTGCCCGCCGAAGCAGAGGATGGTAGAGTGATAGCTGCAGCAGAAATTAATGCCAAAGAAAAACCAATCAACTTTTTCATCTTTTTCACACAAAAACCTCCTGAAATTGTAATAAAGTGTAAGAAAATAGAATGAAATATATATTCATATATTATAATAACTGAAATTTAAGATAAAGTATATAGGTGTAAAACTCACCTTATATTTCTTAATAATATTTTAACATTCAGAATCAAATTGCGTGTATATAAAGTAAAAATATATTGTATGATTGGAATAAAAGAAAGGAAGATATAAATGGAAAAATTGAAATTTATATTTTTAACTTTAGGGGCAGTGATATTTATTTTATCTGGATGTAATGTTGATACAAATGATAGTGAAATTCAACTAAAAAAAGAGTGTGGGATCAATTAACTGATTCTCAAAAAAGTGAAGTGATAGGAGGATGGAAGAAAGCAGAAATACATAAGGTGGTTTTAACAGAAGAAATGATGAGAGGTATAAAAGATAAATCATATTTAAATGAAGAAGTTTACTTAATTAATTATAAATCTAAAAAGAGTGAAATCCTGGGAAATATAGGTGTATATGTGGATGCGGAAAGTGAAAAAATTATTGGAGGTCGTATTAGAGATTGACATTTGAATGAGCGGTATGGCACAAGAAACTTATTTGTTTTCATAAGTATTGTTTTTAAACAACAAATGAAAGAACTTTTAAATGTTTTTATGGAATTATTATTTAAAATGAAAAGCGCACTGTTCTATGAAGTGAACCCCGAAAACGGGACATGTAATGGAGTAAGACTTCAAAAAATAATGAATATATATTATATTGTTAGAGATAGTGAAGAGGATAAATTGTACAGAAATGGTTTTTTTAAATGGATATGTTGCAACAAGTAATAGATAAATTTAAGTTGAATGTGTTAGCAGTTGAGAACGTTCCTGAGTCTTTTAGTTCGATTGTATATAAAATCAAGCTAATTGATCATCGTACGGTATATATATAAATTCCTTATTCCAAAGTGAAACTTGAACGTGAGTATACTGTACTTAAACGATTATGCAATGAGCTACCCGTACCAGAAATATTAGACTATTGGGAAGGTAATGAAGATGTCACTGGAGCTTTATTATTATCCGAAATCAACGGTGTGCCAATTACTGAGAAGGTGGATAAAGCTTTAGCTTATGATATCGGAGTACACCACGCAATGCTGCATGCAATCATTCCAAATGAGCAGGATTTCAAAAGTGCCATTTCCAATGTATATGGTCAACGGTCTGAGTTTATTGAGCGACAATTTTATTCCTTTGCAGAAGATGTAAAAGAAGTGATTGATCCCTGTTTATACGAACAATCATTGAAGCATTTTGACCGTCAAGTGAAATTACTTCCATCTCCAGATGGACCTAGTTATATACATATGGATTTTCGATCAGGTAATATTTTAGTTCATGAAAATCGAGTAGTCGGCATCATTGATTTTGAAAGTGCACGAATTGGTGCAACCGAAATGGATTTTATAAAAATTAATAGTGATATTTTAATGAAATATCCTGGAACATGGGATGCGTATAAAAAAGGCTATGAGTCCATTCGTCCACTGATTGATTTACAAGAAGTTTTACCGTTTTATCGCTTTACCGATGCGTTTAATGCAATTGGTTGGTGTAAAAGAAGAGGTATTGAAAAGCATCAAACTTTTTTACAGGAGAGTTTAGCATATTTAAACGTTTTTTTAGGAAGGAGGGATAGTTGAAAGAGAATTATCTAACGTCAATAACTGAGATTTTATTTATAAAGATTTTTCCATATTTCATTATTCAACAATTGGGCGCAATTGAGGAAGATACACATGTATAAAATGATCAAATTTTTTTATGAAAATCCAATTAAAACCTCGTTGGAAAGGTATCCATTTTAATCAACTTTTTTCTAAATGGATGCTTTTTTAATTACAGTAACATATTGGTTTGCAAGCTGTTTTGGATCAAACTTTTTTATGAAAAAATCGTATCTAGTTGCCTCCTAGTTATAAAAGAAACTCCATTTTGATTAATCTTTTTTCAAAATGGAGTTTTTCTATTTGTTATTAAATAGGGATTGAAAGGTATTTTTTAATCAAACTTTATTTTAAAGCTACACAAACGATAAAAAATATTTGAAAAGGTAGTATTAAATACGACGGTGATATTATCTGTGTTATTTCTTTTGTATAAAAAACACGCAATAAAAATATCGCTCAAAATAATAAAATTTTATTGTAAAACGATAAAATTTATATTAAAATCAAAAACAGAATAAATAAGTTTGATGCTTTTTATTGAAAAGGTAACAACGTTATTTTTAAAATTAGAGGAGGTATAACTATGGACATTAACAATTTGATTATTGAAAATATGGATAACCCTCATGAGTTGGAGAGAATGTATAGAAAAGACCCGAATGCTTTTAAAAAGTCATTCTCACAAGCATGGGATGAAAACCCTGATTCTCAGCTTCTAGCTGCTTGGTATGAAAGATTGAATTTCAAGGAGACGGCAAATAAAGAAAAAATATCGCTGTTTCAAAAAGGATTCTTATTCATGGGCATGTTAGCTATTCTAGCTGGGCTAAGCACTAGAATCATTTTCCACTTTGTCGAGCAGGAAGCAATTGCTCCAATTAACTTGGCTTTTGGTGTAATTCCCTTTATTGCTGCTTATTTTATTTACAATAATACTCCGAAAAAAGTATTATTTATTTTCTTGCAGCGTTGTTCTTAATTGCCGGGTTGTATCTTAATATGTTGCCATTAAATTATAAAGACAGCAGTATCCTTGCGTATTTACATCTTCCTATATTGTTATGGGTCTTATTGGGACTTGCGTTTACAGGAAATGAATATTCAAAAGGCAGTACAAGATTAGCGTATATTAAATTTAATTTAGAATATTGTCTTCTCTACGCGAGCATGGCAGTGAGCGGAATGATACTAGCGGCATTAACCATGCAGTTATTTAGGTTTGTTGACTTGAATATAGAAGACTTCTATTTTAGTAATGTTATTTTATTTGGTGCTGCCGCTCTCGCTATTGTGGCTGCATACTTGGCATCAATGAATCTTAAACTTGCTAAGAATATTACACCATACATATCTAAAATTTTTAGTCCTCTCGTACTGATCACATTGTTGATTTATCTTATAACGGTTATATGGGTCGGGAAAAATCCGTTCTTGGACCGCAATTTCCTAATGGCCTTCAACGGAATACTCCTTGGTGTATTGGCTGTTACCATATTTTCCATTGTTGAGAGTGATTCAGACGAGAGAAAGAACATTTCAGATTATATCAATTTTGCCTTAATTGTTCTTGCGCTTATTATTGACACTGTGGCTTTATCAGCTATCGTATTCAGACTTTCTTCTTACGGGATTACACCTAATAGACTTGCTGTTTTAGGCGTAAACATACTGATTTGGGCAAATCTCATTTGGATTATGTTCTCCTATATGCGTTTTCTACAAAACAAATCAGGACCGACAGCTATCCAAGATGCCGTTACGAAGTATTTGCCAATCTACGGACTTTGGGCAGCTTTCGTTATATTTACTTTTCCTATAATGTTTAAATAGAAAGGCTTTGTTAATCTAACGACAAGTTAATTTTCTATAATGTATAAAATCCTTAGAGCGGATAATTATCGTTACTTCTATAATTTCTCGAAAATAAAAAACGTCCCAAAGTAGGACGTTTTTTATTATGTGTATTGCTGTTTTTTCTTAATAAGCAACAACACCTGTGACACACAAGCTAGTACTGGTAGTTCTATTAAAGGTCCAATGACTAACGCAAGTGCGATAAGAGGCTCGTCTGGAAAAGCTGTTACAGCAATTGCGAGTGCAACAGGCGAGTTTCTCGCTAATGTTGTTAAGCTTAGGCTTACAGTGTCTTCATAAGATAAATGCATCATACGTCCTACAAACTGTCCTAGTATAAAGTTAATTATGAAGAACAGTAATACTGGTATAAGTAACAATAAAACAACATTCATATTTTGTAATAAGTACTTACCTTGTGAGGCAAACATCGCTACTATTGCTAAACTTAAAAATACAATTTGAGCAGAGCTGAAAAATGGAATGAGTTTATTCTCCAGTGTTTCAACTTTTTTCATTTTATGCATAATGAATTTTGTAGCGTGTGCAAGTACAAATGGTAAGACGATTACGATAACAATGCTTTCCACTAAAACAGAAACCGCTACAGTCTTCATGACACCAGCAAATAAAAATAAATAAATGGGAAGGAGTAGTACTTGCAATATTAAATTTACAGGTAAAATTGCAGTAGAAAGTGCTACATTTCCTTTCGCTATTTCAGTAAAGATTAAGTACCAATCTGTACACGGAGTAACCATTAACATAATAAAGCCGACCCAAAGTGCTGGGTGATCTGAAAGAAATAACGCGCCTAATCCCCAAGCAAGAAAAGGTGTCCATATAAAGTTAATACCTAGGCTTGTTCCAGCGAATTTTAAGTTGCGGAATCCATTTTTTATTTCCTTTAATGGGATGCTGAGGAATAATCCATAAAGCATGAAAAATAAGAAGGGAACAATAAATTTTTCCGAATACATATGTATCATATTAAATTGTCCTAATATAACCCCGAATATAACAGCTGCAAGAATGATAAAGGTTTGAATCTTTTCTAAAGTACTCATTAACTAATCCTCTCTATAGATGAATATCCCTCTCTAGTTGTATTATACAAGGTATTTCCCTTATGTGTTTTTGAATTAATCATTTTGACTGAGGAAATATCTATGTTAAATGTTTTTAATTCAAGATTTTTTTATTTTTTAAAAGTTACTTGACTAAAGTAAGTGGATATATTACAATCACTTACATAAGGTAATTAAATAACAAAAAGTTTTGAGTTACTTAGGTTAAGGTATCTATTGGAACTTTTTATTAGAATAAGAATTTTTATGATGATGAATAATGAATATGATAAGAAAGTTTAGGTGAAGAAAATGGGATTATTTAGCTCGTTATTTGGTAAAAAAGAAGAAAATACAAAAGTAGAGGGGAATAAAACAATGTCAAAAGTATTATTTGTAAAAGCAAACGATCGTCCAACGGAGCAAGCAATTAGTTCAAAAATGTATGAAACATTTGTAAGTGCTTATAAGGAAGCAAATCCGAATACAGAAATTACGGAGTTAGATTTATTCGCATTAGATCTTCCGTATTACGGAAATATCGCTATTTCAGGTGGATATAAACGTAGTCAAGGAATGGAGATAACAGCTGAAGAAGAGAAGGCAGTTGCTACAGTGGATAAGTACTTAAACCAGTTTTTAGAAGCTGAAAAAGTAGTATTTGCATTCCCATTATGGAACTTTACAGTACCAGCACCATTAATCACGTATATTTCATATCTTTCTCAAGCGGGAAAAACGTTTAAATATACAGCGAACGGTCCAGAAGGTTTAGTTGGTGATAAGAAAGTAGTTGTTTTAGGTGCTCGTGGTTCAGATTACTCTTCTGAACAAATGGCTCCTATGGAAATGGCTGTTAATTACGTTACAAACGTACTTGGGTTCTGGGGAATTGCAAATCCAGAGACAGTTGTAATTGAAGGACACAATCAATATCCAGATCGCTCACAGCAAATTGTTGAAGAAGGTTTAGAGAACGTTAAGAAAGTAGCGGCGAAATTTTAATTAATGATAGTAAATGTAAAACCAACATGGATGACCATGTTGGTTTTTTAGTCTGGTTTCCATGTTAAAAAATGTATATTCATAAAATAAATGAAAAGTTTGAAAATAGTATTGCAAAATATTATATATCAAACTATAATGAGTTCAAGAATAGTTGATACTTAAATTAAATATTCAGAAAATTCAATTAGTTAAAATTGGAAATAAGATAAGGAAATTTGAATGGGGGTTATATTATGGCGAATAAAGTACCGTTTTCGTTCATAGTAGTTATCGGATTAATGTTATTTGCACTATTTTTTGGAGCAGGAAATTTAATATTCCCAGCGATGCTTGGTCAATCGGCAGGAGAGAATGTATGGATTGCTAACGCTGGATTTTTAGTAACAGGAGTAGGTTTACCATTACTAGGTGTATTAGCATTTGGTTTTTCAGGTAAAGATGATTTACAGTCATTAGCAAGTCGTGCTCACCCAGTGTTTGGGATTGTATTTACAACAGTTTTATACTTAGCAATCGGTCCGTTATTTGCAATACCAAGAACGGGAAATGTTTCTTATGAAATTGGTCTTAAGCCGTTTATGCCAGAGGGATTAGGTTCTACACCGTTAATTCTTTTTACAATTATATTCTTTAGTATTACTTGTTTTTTTTCGCTAAATCCTGCGAAAATTGTCGATATTGTTGGAAAAATTTTAACGCCAATTAAATTAACATTCATCGGTATTTTAGTAATCGTTGCTTTTATTCATCCGATTGGAGAAATGCAAGCACCAGTTGAAGGATATACATCACATGCATTTTTCAAAGGATTCCAAGAAGGATACTTAACAATGGACACGCTTGCATCGTTCGTATTTGGGATCATCATTATTAATGCAATTAAAGAAAAAGGTGCGAAAACGAAAACACAAATTATGGTTGTTTGTGCAAAAGCAACACTGATCGCTGCATCTATTTTAGCAATTATTTATACAGCTCTTTCTTATATGGGAGCTTCAAGCGTTGCGAAGCTTGGACATTTAGAAAACGGCGGAGAAGTATTAGCAAAAGTTTCTAACTACTATTTCGGATCATATGGCGGGGTATTATTAGGGTTAATGATTACAGTTGCTTGTTTAACAACAAGTGTGGGACTTGTATCAGCGTGTTCTTCATTTTTCCATAAGCTATTCCCAAATGTTCCTTACAAGGTAATTGCAATTACGTTATGTGTGTTTAGTGCTATTGTTGCAAACGTAGGATTAACACAATTAATCGCAGTTTCTGTTCCAGTATTAACAGCAATTTATCCACTAGCAATCGTGCTGATTTTCTTAACATTCTTCCACTCGTTATTCAAAGGTAGAGCTGAAGTTTATCAAGTGAGCTTAATCGTAACATTTATCATCAGCTTATTCGATGGATTAAGTGCAGCTGGAGTTAACATTGAAGTAGTAAGCCAAGTGTTCACTAAATTCCTTCCGATGCAGGAAGTAGGATTAGGATGGATCTTCCCAGCGATTATCGGTGGATTTATCGGCTATGGTATTAGCGTTGTAAAAACGAAAAATGGAGTGCAACCAGCAGCTGATGCAAATAAGAAAATAAGTTAAATGAAAAAAGTTATAGAATTTGATTCTATAACTTTTTTTGTTACTATTGATAAGAATAGAAAAAATAAAGTAGTAGGGGAAATAAAATGAAAAAAACAATTGACCATATCGGGATCGCAGTTCGTGATATAGATAGTACGATACATTTTTATGAAAAGGTTTTATCAGGGACTTTAATAGATCGATACGTAAGTGAAGCACCCGGTGTTGAAAGCGAAGTAGCCATTCTTGAAGTTGATGGTGATAGAATCGAATTACTTGCACCGACGAATAACACAACTTCTCCAATAGCACGATTTATAAAGCAAAAAGGGAAAGGTGTCCATCATGTTGCATATCGTGTAGATGATTTAGATGTAGCTTTAGAAGAATTAAAGGAACAGGGTATTCGAACGTTAGAACATACGCTTCGAATGAATAAACATGGTAGAAGGTTAATTTATCTTAACCCAGCGGATACGGAAGGGACGATTATTGAATATTGTGATTATCCGGAAGTGAAATAAAGGAAGTGTATTTTTGTGAAAGGTGTTACGTACTAATGTAACGCCTTTTTATTTGTATACTTTTCAATATTTCGACGAAAGTATTTCGGAATGTTGAATATATATTATGAGAAGCTATCCACTATCCTGTAGGAGTGGGCATGATTTTTTTTAGTATTTGCGAGCAAATGGAGCCGACTATAGGGTAAGCAATCCTCATTTTGCACAGTAATATATGAAAGAAAAAGAGTGCTTTATAACCAACTATATATTTTATGCAATACATATAATATAAATTGTGAATTTCATGTATTGGAGAGTGGTTATCTGTGGAGATTTCAAATAGTGCTGAAAATTTTAATGTATTATTTGTTACATCTAGTGTTCCTGTCTATTTTCCGGTGCTAGAGGAATCTATATATAATAGTTTGAAAAAGGCAATTCGTAATGTAACGATGGTAACATACGAAAACTTGGTGAAAACGGCTTTAAAGATAAAACCGGCACTCATTATTGTATTTCATGGTTTTGAAGAAGGGATAATTAAGGGAATTCAAGATTTAAAACAATACAACTTTAAAACTGCACTCTGGCTTACAGATGACCCTTACTTTACAGATGTGACGAAAAACTTAGTGCTTGATTATGATTATGTGTTTACGCAAGATACAGGATGTATTGATTTTTATAAAGATTTAGGTTGTGATAATGTATATTATTTGCCTTTAGCAGCAGAACCTCCTGTATATACACCGATACTTAGGGAAGAGGAATACATATTTGATATTAGTTTCATAGGGACTGCTTTTGATAATCGGCTCGCATTTATTGATTCAATTGCAGAGTACTTAGTGACTAAAAACACTCTAATTATAGGTTGTAATTGGGATAGACTAAAAAGTTATGAGTTATTGAAAGATAAAATTTTACTTTTACCATTTTTGGTTTACGAAAACAGTATAGGATATTACAAAAAAAGTAAAATCAACATGAATATACATCGCTCGATAGAGGATTTAACATTTAATAGAAATAGAGTAAAAGTAAATGCTTGTTCTATTAATAATCGTACATTCGAAATAGCTAGTACAGGTTCTTTTCAAATGACGGATATTCGTTCAGATTTAGAAAAGTGTTATATTCCAGGGGTACAAATTGAGACATTTACCTCAGCGGTTGATTTTATAGAGAAAGCTGAAAGATATTTATCGAACCCGGCACAAAGAAAGAAAATTGCGATGGAAGGGCTGAAGAGAACGCTAATCGAACATACATATGATAAAAGGGTACAACAGCTGTTAAAAATAATTGAAATGAACCCTAAAAAAGAAAATGAAATTTAAAAATAGGGAAAGAATGTGTTGAAACACAACATATTTAAAGAACAAGGTATTTGAATGGAAGAGCATACACTTCGAATGAATAAGCATGGTAGAAGATTAATTTATCTTAACCTAGCGGATACAGAGGGCACGATCATTAATTACTGTGATTATCCGGAAGAGAAGTAAAGGAAGTGTATTATGGAGAAAGGGTGTTGCGTAATAACGTAATACCTTTTTTATTTATCCCGCTATTTGTTGGCAATAAGATTCCCGCTTCAAAAGTCGGAGAATGCGAGGGATTTAGGTGGGAGATCGAATGCCCGTAAAAGTCCCACTGATTAAAGTTTCACTTTATGTATTTCACATTTTCTTCACAAATGATTCACGATAACTTTTCTTCTTTAGAAACTTACATAAATATATTTTATGCTATAATGATAATCTACTTTAAAAATATAAGTAATATATATATAAGTAGCTACTATTTTGTTAGAAGTGTAGAGGTGAGGAATAAATAGAGAGTGATACTAAATAGATCCTTATACTTAATCAGGTTAATATTTTATTAAGAAATAAAACTTGGGAAGTAAAAAGTAATGAAAGTGTAGTGACGAAAAAGAAAGAAGTGAAATGATTGTGAAAGTAATACGAAGGTTAGGGGCATGGCTATTAATAGCGTGCGTGTTTATCATATTGATACCAAAAAGCGCATCTGCTCATGCGTATGTTGTGAAATCAAATCCTGCTGAAAATGAAACGTTAAAGAAAGCACCATCTGTTGTGAAAATTGAATTCGATGAGGACATACAAGTTTCAAGTTTTAATACATTGTTCGTAAGAGACACCTCAGGTAAAAGAGTAGATTTAAAAGATGCTCATATTGATAAGAAAAACAAAAAAATATTAGAGGCTGGGTTAAAAGAGAATCTCAAAAATGGTCTCTACTCTATTCAGTGGAAAGCTATTTCAGCTGATGGACATCCGATTCAAGGAGTTATTCCATTCCGTATTGGATTAGCAGAAGCGGGAACAGATGATATAAAAGTAGAAGAGATGGGCTATGTTCCCCAAATCGATATGATTATGGAACGCGGAATTTTATATACAAATTTTTCTCTATTTATCGGTGTTCTATTATTTAATCTTATCCTTTATAAAGGAAGTGCAAGTCAAGTTCAGTCGAGGAGTAAGAAAATAATATGGATATCATTATTTGGGATATTCATTAGTTTACTTTTCAATTTACCGTTGCAAGCGAAAATAAATGCTGATGTTTCATGGCTAGAAGCATTCGATCCTTTATTATTAAAAGAAACATTACAGCTATCTGTTTTTGGTTATGTATGGATCACTCAAATGGCTCTTATTAGTACGCTTATGATTGTTACATATTTTGCAGTGAAGAGTGAGAGGCTTTCGTCGTTTAAAGTATGGAGCATTCCAATTGTATTATTTATTGGGTTACTTGTTATGAAAGCCTTCAATAGTCATGCATATGGATTAAAGTTTAAAGAAATTGCTGTCGTTATGGACTTTCTGCATTTATTCGCAGCTTCGTTATGGATGGGGGGGCTATCATCGATTGTTCTTCTGTTACGTAAAGAGGATGACAAGTGGACTATGTATTGGGATGCGATTAAGCGTTTTTCGCCATGGGCAACAGGTGCTGTCATTGTGATTTTATTAACGGGTCTTTTTAACAGTACATTTTTTATTCCCACGATCCATTCCTTATTTGATACGAAGTATGGATTGGCCTTATTAGCAAAGATACTTTTATTCGTGTGTATGGGGATATTGGGAATTATTCATTATGTGAAAGGGAGAATGCGAGCGCAGCAAAGGTTAGGAGCTACGGTGAAAGTAGAGTTTATCATTGGAATTATCGTTTTCGTAATCGTAGCTTTTATGACAAATGTACAAACGCCGCCGATGCCTCCTACGGGACCTTTTACAGAGAGCAAACAATTAGATAGTGGATATGAACTTACTTTACATGTAAGTCCTAATAAGGTAGGACAGAATACATTTCATATTACTTTGAAGGATGAGAATGGACAGCCTGTTACTGATATGGAACAAATTGTATTGACGACTCAATCTTTAGATATGAATATGGGCAAAGGTTCATTTAAAGTTTCGGCAGTGTCACCGGGAGAATATGAAGCGGAAGGTATGTATATTAACATGACAGGAAACTGGAATATACAAGTTCACGGATTAACAAAATCTCTTGATAGTTTCGATACGGATTATAAATTTATTGTAGGTGGCAGATAAAAAAGAAGTTATAAATGAAAAGGAGTTTATAGAAAATGAAACGTATAAAAAAATTAGGAACAACAATGATCGCAACAATAATTGCAATGGGGATTTTTTCGTTACCTGTTAGTGCTCACGTAACTGTGAAACCAGCAACTTCTGACGTTAGCTCTTGGGAGACTTATACAATAAAGGTACCTGTTGAAAAGAATATGGCAACAACAAAAGTCACACTGAAAATACCGTCTGGAGTCGAGTTTCAACAGTACGAGCCAGTGCCAGGGTGGAAAGTGGAAGAACAAAAAGATGCAGCTGGAAAAGTTAAAACTGTAATATGGGAAGCAACAGGAGAAGGGATTTTACCTGGTCAGTTCCAACGATTTACTTTCGTTGCTAAAAATCCAGATAAAGAGCAACAAATAGCTTGGAATGCATATCAACAATATAAAGATGGAGAAATTGTTGAATGGACAGGCGATGAGAAAGCTGAAAAGCCCCACTCACTTACTACGATTGCAAAAGGTACATCATTAACAGGAGAACATGGTGAAGTATCTAGTGTGGAAAAAAATGAAGGTACAAGTAATATGCAAACAATAGCAATTGTCTTATCAGTTTTAGCGATTGTATCTTCCGTAGGTACGTGTGTTTTTGTAGTACGTCGTAAAAAGTAGGGAACATTGAAAGGTCTCATTGAAAGTAATGAGACCTTTGTTAATAAAATTTTGAGATTAAGCAGCTTCGAGGGGGATTAGAGCTACAAATACAACATGGTTTATTAAGATAAGGAACTCAATTGACTGTCATTACTTCTTCTGGTAGGTTATCATGCTTAAGCCAGTTTTCAATTAAAGTATTAAATAGTTGGGGATTTGCTAAAGGGATTCTATGACCGATTTTAGGAATGATAATACCTGTGCAATTAGGATTGCTTTCAAGGATTGCAGTCATCGAGTCTTTCATGATTCTTTTTTCGTTTTCTCCAACAGTCACTAATATATTGCTACTAGCATTCTCGAAACCTTTTGGTATTGTAAACGACATATTTTCTTCTAATATCCTCACAAATGTATTTTTACTTATTTGACAACTTTCATGATAATAGTTATCAAATTGTGTTTCATCTATGTACATTGATTTTGCTTGTATTTTGGAAAACGTCTTACTCTTTATAAGTGGATAGGTTAAGCCAAGGGATCTTATTAATGTTTTAGCGAAAGGAATTAGTTTAACTAATGCGCTATTTATCATAGCGTATTGAATTAAGTTTGGTTTCATACTGAGCATTGCAATTAATACTTGAGCACCTAACGAAAAACCGATTACTATAACAGTTTTACCTTGTCCTTTTTCTTCAACTAATTCAATGATTTTTTCAGCACTAAAGTGTATTGAAAAATGATCCTTACTACTATTTTTCCCTTGCTCGGGTAAATCAGGAACAAGGCAGTGAAAGTTAGTAAAATGTTTAATTTGTTTGTCCCACATCCATCCACTGACTCCGCCCCCATGAATAAAAACCATAAGTGGAGAGCTTGAATCTCCAAATTCTTTATACTGTAAAACCATATAATTCCCCCTTATGATTAGAATTGTTAGTCCATACATATGTATTAGAGATAATATTTTCTACTTAATTATCATCATACAATAAAAAAGAAAAATTTTCCTTTTGCTAAGATGTTAAGTGACTGTACTCATAAAATGGTAAAAAAGAAAGAGCCTACAAGTGGTAGACTCTTTCTCATATCTATTTATTTCACTTCAACTTGCTGCCTTACAGCAAGTGCTTTCGGCTTTATATTTACAAAACAAATGCTTACGATAATAAATAAAAGTCCGATGAATAAGCTAATTGTAATGGCCTCATGTAAGAAAATAGAGCTTACAATAATAGCGATCAGTGGGATAAGGAACGTATAAGCCCCAACTTTACTTGCCTCACCAGCTCCTACAAGTGTAAAGTAAGCGAGCCATCCCATTGCAATAACAAAGAACGAGATGAATAGTAGTACACTTACAAATGGTATACTCCAAGCGATGTTAGACCAGCTCTCAAATTCTGAACCAAATCCGATTAAGCAAAGTCCGCCAATAATAAGCTGAAGTGTTACCATCCAAATGGCATTAACGCGGTGTCCAGTTTTCTTAATAAATACTGTGCCGAGTGCCCAGCCGATAGCGCACCCTAAAGCAAGTAGTACACCGATAATAGAAATATGTCCAGTTAAACTACTAGAGCTAATAACCCCAACACCAATAAATCCAAGAATAAGTCCGAAAATTTTCAAGCCGTACATAGATTCTTCAAGCCAAATCCATGAGAAAATGCCGAGTAAGACAGGTTGGAGAAATACGATTGCGGAGAAGAGTCCGGCGGGCATATACTGAAGTCCGACAGTTTGTAGTCCGTAAAACAAAATAATATTGAGTAAAGATGAAATAAAGTATAAATGCCAAGTTGCCTTTAAATTTAATTGTTTGTATTTCGGTAATGCGAAAGTAAGTAAGATAAATCCTCCTATTAATGTTCTAATCCCTGCAAAGAGTAGGGGTGGTGTGTAATGCAGAGCGAATTTTGATAACGGCCAATTAATTCCCCACATAATAACGAGAAATGTAAGGATTATGGCCGTCTTAGTTCGAGAAAGCTGTGTCACTGTAATCCCTCCTTGTTGTATTCCATTTCACTATGATATGATATCGACTATGATAAATAAAATGAATCTTTTTTATAAGGAGTATAAGTGATTAGTTATGACCATTACACAACTTCAAGTTTTAATTAAAACGGTTGAATTAGGGAGTTTTACGAAGGCTGCTGGGATGTTAAATATGACACAGCCAGCTGTAAGTCATGCGATTTCAAGCATTGAGTCCGAGTTAGGAGTTACCATTCTTATACGCGATAAACGAAAAGGGCTAATCGTTACGGATGTTGGAAATAGAATTCTTGTACATATTAGAGAAATCTTAAACGGCGTTGAGAAGATTGAACAAGAAGTAGCGATGGAGAAAGGGCACGAAGTTGGGACGATTCGAATTGGGAGTTTTCCGAGTGCTTCTGCACATTTCTTACCCAAAATGATAAATCTATTTAAGGAGAAGTATCCGAACTTAGAAGTCGTTCTTTGTGAAGGCACGATTAAAGAAGTTGAAGATTGGTTAGTATCGAGGGTTGTTGATATAGGAATTGTTATTTTGCCTAATAAAGATATGGAGATCGTGCCCTTAACGAAGGGGAAAATGGTTGTCGTCTTAAGAGAGGATCATCCTCTTTGTAAGAACGATTCTATTACAATAGGTGATTTAGAGAATGAACCAATCATATTATGTAAGGGTGGGTACGAACCACCCATTATCGATATGTTTAAACAAGCGAACGTACCACTTCGGGCTGAATATATAATTTCCACAGTTACAACAGCTTTAAATATGATTCAAGAAGGATTAGGAATCGCAATTTTGGCTGAGTTATCTTTAACGAGTTTACCAAAGAATATACAAACGAGAGAATTGGAACCACAAGTATGGAGAGAGATTGCTTTAGCTGTTCCTTCATTAAAGGATTCTTCAATCGCTGTGCAGCTATTTATTGAAGAATTTCAAGACTTGTTTGCAGAATAAGAAGAGGTGTCTCATATATTGTAATGGGGCACTTTTTTATTTGCTTTAAAAAATTTGTAAAAAGGATTGACTTATATTCACGTTGTAACTATAATGATTACATCGAGGTGGTAATCACAATGAAAATTAGTAGCCGCTTTTCTATAGCTGTTCATATTTTATCTATTTTGAAAAACAATCCATCTTCAGTTTGTACTTCGGACTATATGGCCGAAAGTGTAAATACAAATCCGGTAGTCATTCGTAAAATAATGTCTTACTTGAAACAATCTGGATTTGTTTACGTAAATCGCGGACCAGGTGGCGCGGGATTATTAAAGGATTTACATGAAATCACATTATTAGATGTGTATCATGCAGTGAATGTAGTGGAAGAAGACAAACTATTTCACATTCATGAAAAACCGAATCCAGACTGTCCAATTGGGGCGAATATTCAAGCTGTTTTAGAGGTTATTTTAGTTCAGGCGCAATCTGCGATGGAAGAAGTGTTGAGAAATATTACGATGGGGCAGTTATTTGAATCTTTACAACAAAAAATGAAAGCATAATATGATAATTGCAAGTCTCTAAAAGAGAATGCATATTTTTTTCTTAAAATTGTAACTGTTTTGGTTACATCTAAAAATAAAAAGAAGGTAAGGTGTAAAAGATATGACTGTAAAAATGAAAGTGTACTCAGATTTTATATGCCCGTTTTGCTTTTTAGCAAAAGGCCCATTAGATGAAGTAGCGAAAGAGAAAGATGTAGAAATCGAATGGATGCCATTTGAATTGCGTCCAAGTCCATATTCTAAAATAGATCCTTGGAACGAGCCAGATAAGTTAGGCTCATGGGATTCTTTCATTCTTCCTACTGCAAAAAAATTAGGGGTTGAAATGCGTCTGCCACGCGTTTCTCCGCATCCATATACACATTTAGCTTTTGAAGGGTGCCAATTCGCGAAAGAGCGTGGACTTGGAAATGAGTATCATCACCGAGTATTTACTGCGTTTTTTCAAGAAGAGCAAAACATTGAAGATATTGATGTATTAACGAAATTAGCGGTAGAAGTAGGGCTTCCTGAAGCTGAATTTAAAGATGCTTTAGTAAATCGTAAATATAAAGAAAAACATCAAGAAGCAATTCAGCATGCATATGATGAAGCAAATATTATGGCTGTTCCAACTGTCATGATTGGAGATGAAGTCATTCAAGGACTTGCTAGTAAAGAAACGCTAGAAAGAGTAATTGATAAAGAAATCGAAAAGGATAAAACAAATTCATTTGAAGGTATGCAATGTAAGACGGATGGATATTGCTAATTCGTCTTGCATGAAAGGCTCAAGTTTATTTGTTTAAATAAAAATAATAAAACATATATTTGGAGGAATTAAAATGTCAGCAACTACAACAAATTTAAAAGAAGCAATCGTGAACCGTCGTTCAATTCGTAAAGTAACAAAAAGTGCTACAATAACAAAAGAAAGAATTGAAGAAGTTTTAAAAACAGCTTTACACGCACCAACTTCTTTCAATATGCAAAGTGGCCGTATGGTCGTATTAATGGATGGAGAGCATGAAAAGTTTTGGGATATCGTAAAAGAAACACTTAGATCACGCGTGCCAGCAGAAAATTTTGAAGCAACAGTAGAAAGACTAAAAGGCTTCCATGCAGGTGTAGGAACAGTTCTATTCTTTGAAGATCAAGCAACAGTAGAAAAAATGCAAGCAAATGCACCATTATATAAAGATCAGTTCCCATTCTGGTCTCATCAAGGAAATGCAATGCTACAACATACTGTATGGATGTTATTATCAGCTGAAGGAATTGGCGCATCATTACAACATTACAATCCAATCGTAGATGCTGAAGTGAAAGAAACATGGAATATTCCAGCGGAGTGGAGTTTAGTAGGACAAATGCCATTTGGTGAGCCAAATGAACAACCAGGGGAAAGAACATTCTTACCTACTGAAGATGTAGTGAAATTTTATTGAGAAATTTAATATATACAGAGTTAAATAAATGAAAGGAGAGTACATATATAGCTATATATGTACTCTCCTTTCGTATGTAATGTTTAAATGCGATTGTGGAAAAGGTTACTGCAAGAATAATTTCTTTCATATGAATCGAAGTTTTCCCTACAATTAAAAATCTATCATGTTTTTGAAATGACAGTAAACATCCCCGTCATGTTTGGTGAGTAATTTTTAAAATCAAATTTTTCATAGAACGATTCTTTACCTTGTGATGCAAATAAACCGACAAACGCCTTATCAGGGGCATTCTCATTTAAGTATGCAACCAAAAGATGCATTATTTTTTTCCCAATACCATGTTTCTGATAATCCGGATGAACCACTATATCTTGAATATAGAAATAGATAGATCCATCACCAACAATTCTCCCCATGCCCACAATTTTTTCATTATCTTTGACCGTGATGCAGTGAATAGAATGCTTCAGTGAAGTATCCGCTACTTCAAAATTCATATAATTAGTCCATCCAACAGAATCACACAAATATTTGTACTCTTCCAATGTTGGAATGTTATGTTTAAACTCATATGTTTTCAAAATGCATCCTCCATGTCCTTAAATTCAATAAGTATATAAATTCGACATATTTTTATCTATTCCTCTTACGCAACAGAACTCCTTTTAGTTATTGAATTTAGTGTAGTTTCCTTATTTGTATTTGTGTTAATTTATAATAGTTTAGGGAAGAAATATAAGAAATAATCCGGTGAGAAAGGAAGTAGAAAAATGAATGATGAGAAAAAATATACAGTGGTAGGTACTGATGTTGATGAAGTGAAACGTTTAAATAAAAATTCAGGATTAACATATAATCAGGTGAAGGAATTGTTAGCAAAGCAAATGCAAAAAAAAAGTAATTAGATTGAAATCTTTCATTTTTTCATTTAGCATTTTGATTGGAGAGAGTTAAGTAAAAGGTAACTCTCTTTTTTATATAAATGAGCAACTTTTAGAGTGGAGGAAGCAACATGAAAAAATGGGTAAAGATAACGTTGTCTATCGCCGGAGGTATTGTTCTATTGGCGTGTGCCGGAGGATATTACGTGTATAAAAATTATTTTCCAAAGGAACCTGAGCGTATTGTATATGATAAAGACAGAGTGTTAAAACCGATACATAATCAGCTTGAAGGGATCGACATAGATAATATAAAGATAAAAGAAAAAGAAGTTGTAAATGCGACTGTGGATGAGCTTCAAAAAATGGTTGATGATGGGAAATTATCATATGAAGAATTAACGAGTATTTATCTTTTTAGAATACAAGAACATGATCAAAATGGAATGACATTAAATGCTGTTACAGAGATTAATCCTAATGCGATGGAAGTAGCACGAAAGTTAGATAAAGAGAGAGCGTTAAAGAAGAAATCGAACTTATATGGCATTCCTTTCATTGTAAAAGATAATATACAAACGGAAAAAGTGATGCCGACAAGCGCAGGAACTTATGTATTAAAAGATTGGATTGCAGATGAAGATGCGACGATCGTGAAGAAGTTGAAAGAAGAAGGTGCTTTTGTTTTAGGAAAAGCGAATATGTCTGAATGGGCAAATTATTTATCTTTTACAATGCCAAGTGGATATAGTGGGAAGAAAGGACAAAATTTAAATCCATATGGCCCGATTACATTTGATACATCAGGATCGAGTTCAGGATCTGCTACAGTAGTTGCAGCTGATTTTGCACCGCTTGCAATCGGGACGGAAACGACGGGATCCATAGTAGCACCGGCAACGCAACAATCAGTAGTTGGGTTACGTCCGTCTTTAGGTATGGTTAGCAGAACAGGAATTATCCCGTTAGCTGAAACACTTGATACAGCAGGGCCAATGGCAAGAACGGTCAAAGATGCAGCAACGCTATTTAATTCAATGGTAGGTTATGATGGAAAAGATGCTATGATAGAAAAAATGAAAGATAGAGATAGAATGGATTATACGAAGGAGTTATCGATAGATGGATTAAAAGGGAAAAAGATAGGGATTCTTTTTTCTATAGAACAACAAGATGAAATTAGAAAAGCAGTAGCGAAAAAGATTAGAAAGGACCTTGAAGATGCAGGTGCAATATTGACTGATGATGTTCAGTTAAACAGCGAGGGTGTAGATAATCTGCAAACATTAGAATATGAGTTCAAGCATAATGTTAACGATTATCTTTCACGGCAAAAAAATGTGCCAGTAAAATCGTTAGAAGAGATTATAGCGTTTAATAAAAAGGATAGTAAACGACGAATAAAGTATGGACAAACATTAATTGAGGGTTCTGAGAAATCTGCTATAACGAAAGATGAGTTTGAAAAAATAGTTCAAACGAGTCAAGAAAATGCAAGAAAAGAGCTTGATAGGTATTTAGTAGAAAAAGGTTTGGATGCTCTTGTGATGATTAATAACGATGAAGTTCTTCTATCAGCTGTGGCTGGTTATCCAGAATTAGCAGTGCCGGCAGGATATGATTCTGATGGTCAGCCGGTAGGTGTAGTGTTTGTTGGGAAACAGTTTGGTGAAAAAGAACTTTTTAATATTGGATATGCGTATGAACAGCAGTCTAAAAATAGACGATCTCCTAAAATATAGAGTTGATAAAGTAGTTTTTAGAAAAGTAGTAGATAAAAAAATCCGACAATAAAAAAGAAAAAAAGGATTCTTTCCAATTAGTAAGAAAGATTGTCTATAGAAGTTCATAAAATGTAATATATCCAATTTCCATCCATTGAAGGGGGAGGTTAATTCTTAATGAATGAAGTGAAAAATTTCTTTCGAAGCAGAGGGTTTCAACGGTTTCTCGTTTTAATAATATTAGTGCTTGTATTGTATGGATTAAAAAGTATGATTAATTTAATATTAATTACGTTTATTCTCACGTTTTTGATGGATCGATTTCAAAAGTTTATTTCAAAAAAATTGAAAGTAAATAGGAAAGTGGTTATTGCTTGTTTATATATTGTGTTAGTGACGTTTATTGTAACTACACTATATAAATATTTGCCTGTACTAACGATACAAATTTCACAATTAATTTATCAATTTAAATTGTTTTTTCAAAACCCACCTGATAACGAGATAATTAAATATGCACTTTCGACAATTAATGGAATGGAAGTATCGAAATATATCGAACAAGGTGTAGATGTCATTTATCAATCGATAGCAAACATAGGAAAAGTCAGTTTACAAATACTACTTTCTCTTATTTTAAGCTTATTTTTCCTATTAGAAAAAGAACGCATTATAGCATTTACTTCGAAATTTAAAGATAGTAAGCTGAAAATTTTTTATGAGGAGATTGCATATTTCGGTGAAAGGTTTGCAAGATCGTTCGGAAAAGTGATTGAAGCACAGTTTTTAATTGCGGTTGTAAATTGTGTACTCACTGTAATTGCACTTGTCATTTTAGGATTTCCACAGCTTCTTGTATTGGCTGTCATGGTCTTTCTACTCGGTTTGATTCCGGTTGCTGGTGTTATTATTTCCTTGTTTCCACTTTGTATCATTGCCTATAACGTCGGCGGGGTTGTGTATGTTGTTTACATACTAGTGTTCATTACAGTAATCCACGCTCTTGAAAGTTATTTATTAAATCCAAAATTTATGTCTGCAAAAACGAATTTACCTGTTTTTTATACATTTATGATTCTTATCTTTTCAGAGCATTTCCTCGGAATATGGGGGCTTATTATTGGGATTCCAATCTTTATCTTTTTATTAGATGTACTTGATGTAAATAATGATGAACCGATTAAAGATAATAAGTGATAGAAAATGACCGATGTTTTCTCTTGATGAAAACATCGGTCATTTATTATTTTTTCTTTGGAGGAGGTAGTTTAATGAAGGTATTTGCAATTAAAGCTATAATAACAGCAGCAAAAATAAAGACTGCGATTACACTAACTCCCATACCTGCCCATCCTCCTACAAGGAAGATACTTATCGGTATTGCTAACAAGCTTAAAATAATTAGAATCAATCCGAGATTTTTATCATATTTTTTAGTTGGAAATAGCGTTCTGATGATTAAGAAGAGGAAAAGTATTAAGGATGCTACAGCTAGCAAGAGGATTGCAATCGTCAAAGAATCATTCATGAAATCACCCCTTTTTATAGATAATATTACCGTTTAAATTGAGGGGGAACTATAAAAATATAAAAAAGCAATCCAATATAAATCGGATTGCTTTTTTGATTGAAAAATATGATTAAAGAACAGGAGCCATTGTTTCTTTCAACACTTGAACAGAGTGATCGAATTTTAATTCTTCCTCTTCACTTAGTTCAACTTCTAAAATTTCACGAACACCGCCGCGGTTTAAAACAGCAGGTACGCCGATATAAACATCTTGTTGGCCGTATTGACCTTCAAGATATGCTGATACAGTTAATACGCTGTTTTCATTGCTTAAGATTGCTTTCGTAACACGTAAAAGTGACATGCCGATGCCGTAGTATGTAGCACCTTTTCGTTCAATAATGTGATAAGCTGCATCACGAACGTTTACGAAAATATCATCTAAATCTTTTTGGTTATATGTGTTGTCTTTTTCAAGAAGCGTTTGTAGTTTTTGAATACCAATTGATACGTGACTCCACACAGGCAGTTCTGTATCACCATGCTCTCCGATAATATAAGCGTGAATGTTATGAGGTCCAATATCGAAGTACTCACCTAACATATAGCGGAAACGAGCTGAGTCAAGAGTTGTACCAGAACCGATTACGCGTTCTTTCGGTAAACCAGATTCTTTCCAAGTTACGTAAGTTAAAATATCTACAGGGTTTGTTGCGATTAAGAAGATGCCATCAAAGCCGCTATCCATAATGCTACGAACAATTTGCTTGAAAATTTTAGCGTTTTTCTCAACTAAATCTAAGCGTGTTTCACCTGGCTTTTGTGGCAATCCAGCTGTAATTACAACAAGATCTGCGTCTTTACAATCTTCATAACTACCTTTCCAAACTTTTGTTGGAGCTGGTGCGAAAGGAACGGCATGGCTTAAGTCCATTGCTTCTCCTTCAGCTTTTGCTTCATTTACATCCACTAAAACAAATTCTTCAGCTACAGCTTGGTTAATCATGCAGTAAGCATAACTACACCCAACTGCTCCTGTTCCTACTAATACAACACGGTTAATACCTTTTTTCATTTCAAAATTCCTCGCAATTTCATTAATTTTATTATGTAAGATAATACGTCTTACTTCTATAGTTTCATATCTATTTTATTACATTTTATAAAAGATATTCAAGTAATTGAAAATGTATCCGCTCAATTACTTGAATGAAACATAGGAATCCTGTTAAACGAATATAATTCAGTAAAATCCTTCATAAAAGGGGAATTGGCATGGGGAATCCATTATCGATGGAAGAAATGCTTCAAATTATTCATGAAGGGCTTGCCAAAACAAATAACCCCAAACGGATTACAATTGCCGGTGCAGGGATGTCTGGATTAGTTGCAGCATCTTTATTAAAAGAGGCTGGACACGAGGTAACGATTATAGAAGCGAATAACAGAATAGGTGGCAGGGTGTATACGATTCGTGAACCATTTAGCGCAGGGTTATATTTTAACGCAGGCCCTATGCGTATTCCGGATACTCATGATTTAACTTTAGCCTACATTCATAAATTTAAACTACCGTTAAACCTTTTTATTAATAAAACTTCTTCAGATATAATTTATACGAATAACAAAAGAACGAGATTGGATGTGTTTGAAAAGGATCCAAGTGTACTTGGATATCCAGTTTTAGATAAAGAAAGAGGGAAAACAGCAGAAGGGTTAATGTTAGAGGTATTGGAACCGATACTAAATTATATTAAGAAAAATCCTAATAAAAACTGGATTATTGTTGAAAAAAAGTATAAAACATATTCGCTCGGTTCATTTTTAACCGAGTATTATTCAGATGGGGCAATAGATATGATCGGAGTACTTCTTGATATGGAAGCATACATGGGAATGTCATTAATTGAAGTATTACGCGAAATGATCTTTTTCACTTCAACGACGAAATATTATGAGATAACGGGCGGAATGGATAAATTACCAAATTCATTTTTACCAGAGCTAAAGGATAATATTTTTATGTCGTATAAAGTAGAAAAAATTATACAGGAAGATAATAAAGTAATGATGCAAGTAACACATGAACAAACGTTAAATTCATTTATAGTAACTGGTGACATCGCTATTGTCACAATTCCATTTTCAGCTTTGCGATTTGTAGAAGTTCAGCCATATCATTTATTCTCTTATTATAAAAGGCGGGCAATTCGTGAATTAAATTATATTGCTGCAACTAAAATTGCGATAGAGTTTAAAAGTAGATTTTGGGAAAGAGCAGGACAATATGGTGGTAAGTCAATTACAGATTTACCTATCCGCTTTACATATTATCCGAGCTACGGCATTCATACACCAGGGGCGGCTATCGTTTTAGTGAGTTATACGTGGGCAGATGAGGCGTTAACGTGGGATAGTCTCTCGAATAGAGAACGTATTCGTTATGCGTTGAAAAATTTAGCGCAAATATATGGAAATGTGGTTTATAGTGAGTATGTTGCGGGAGAATCTTTTAGCTGGAGTCAAAATCCGTATTCTTGCGGAGCATTTACAGCTTTTGAACCAGGGCAAGAGCTTGAATTGTTTCCATATATTACGCCGCCAGCTGGCAGGGTGCACTTTGCAGGAGAACATACGACGTTAACACATGGGTGGTTGCAAGGAGCTATTGAGTCTGGAATTAGAGTTGCTCATGAAGTGAATGAAAAATGAAACGATAATCTAGCAGTTTTGTTTACAAATAGGTATTCTTTTAATAAAATGATAAATATAAATCGTAATTATTACGCTTTGAAGAAATTTGAAGTAGAGAAATGGATGGTCGGTCGTATGAGTAAAGTAGAGATTCATATATTAGGTGGTTTTTTAGGTAGCGGAAAATCAACATTGCTGCAAAATTTATTATTAGCAGAAAAGAAGAAAAATCGAAAAGTTGCCGTGTTAATGAATGAAATCGGTGAATACTCGGTAGATACAGATATTATTGGAAAAGAGAATGTGTTAAGGGAACTGCTGAAAGGATGTATTTGTTGTACGTTAAAAGAAGAGCTTGAAATTCAATTACATTCTTTATATCAACAAGAAAGACCAGATGTAATTTATATAGAAACAACAGGTGTCGCACATCCAATTGAAGTGTTAGATGCATGTGTATCACCAATTTTAGCTCCTTTCCTTGAAGTGAAATCTATAGTAGTCGTATTAGATGCAGTAAGATGGTTAAACCGAAGTATATTAAGTGCAAATGTACAACAGCTATTACATGAGCAAATGAAATATGGAAGTCATATTCTTATTAATAAATCAGATTTATTAACAGATTCGGATAAGAACAAAGTACTTGAAGACGTAAAAGCAATAAATAATCATGCGAAATTGTTTGAAACAAAGTATTGTAATATATCTTTAAAAGATATAGAAGAAGCTGAATTTGTGAGAGATGGAGAACATGAGACACTACATGTCAAACAGCATTTACATATACAAACGATGACGTATCAATTTACGAAATCGATTGATCAAGATAAATTATACGAATGGCTTTCGAATTTACCAGATAGTATTTATCGTGTAAAAGGATTTGTGAAATTCCATGGAGATAAATACCCTCACTTATTCCAATATTCATTTGGCGTACCAACTTTACTGGAACAAGACTTCGGTTTCCCGACAAATTTGGTAGTAATAGGGGAAGGATTAGATAAGAAGCAATTGGTTGAGGGGTTAGAGAAAGTCGAAAATAATTAATCGGTTTTTCTAATCATTTTTTTAGGTAAGCTGCAAATAATTGACTTAATGAATTAAGTTAATTATTTGCAGCTTTTTGCGTGATGATTACTGTAATGAAACAGTAATTTCATTTGAACAACGGAATATATATTGATTGTATGTCCGTTTCCATTTAATAGGAAGGTGATTATAGATTTGTGCCGAATGTAGAGGTTACTACAAGAGTTTTCCATTACCAATTTTAAAGTCATGATTACGGACAGGGGAATTTGGCGTGTTTGATTCTATCAGAAAGTAAAGTATGGGGAGGATCACAATGTCGATAAAAAAACGTAAATGGCTAAGAACGGTGGTTACTGGTTGTGTTTTAGGGTCATTATTAGTAACAGTAGCTTGTTCGGGAAAGAAGACAAGTACAGAAGATGAAAAAACGATTAAGGTAGGGGTTCTTGCTTCGTTAACAGGTCCATTGGAATCGTATGGAAAACAAACAGTGAACGGGTTTGAATTAGGGTTAGATTATACAACTGGTGGAACTGGGAAAGTGGAAGGGAAGAAGATTAAGTTTGTTGTAGAAGATACGGAAACGAAAGCCGATGTAGCGGTTAAGAAAGCTACGAAATTATTAGAAGAAGAGAAGGTTGATTTTTTAGTCGGATCATCTAGTTCAAGTGATACATTAGCAGTTTTACCACTAGCTGAAGAATATGAAAAAATTATGGTTGTAGAACCGGCAGTTGCTGATAGTATTACCGGGAAGAACTGGAATAAATATATTTTTAGAACAGGAAGAAACTCTTCGCAAGATGCGATTGCTGGGGCTGCCTCAATTGCTAAAAAAGATGTAAAGATTGCGACGTTTGCTCCAGATAATGCTTTCGGTCGTGAAGGGATTGCAGCATTTAAAGCGGGAGCAAAGAAATTAGGTGCGAATATTGTAAACGAGCAATACGCGGATACGAATTCAACTGATTTCACTGCAAATATTCAAAATATTATTAGCTCAAAGCCAGATTATTTATTTATCGTTTGGGCAGGTGCGAATTCACCATGGAAACAGTTGAAAGATATGAATGTGGAAGCGCAAGGTATTAAAATTTCTACTGGTGCACCTGATATACCAGCATTAAAAACGATGGATGCGCTAATAGGGATGCAAGGGTTTTCTGTTTATTATCACTCACTTCCAAAGAATAAGGTGAACGATTGGCTAGTAGAAGAACATAAAAAACGTTTTAATGGTGCTGTTCCAGATCTGTTTACAGCAGGAGGAATGTCAGCGGCAATTTCTATCGTCGAATCTTTAAAGAAAACGAAGGGCGATACAGATGTAGATACACTTATTAAGAAAATGGAAGGGATGGAATTTGAGACACCGAAAGGAAAGATGAAATTTAGAGAGAAGGATCATCAAGCATTACAAACTCTATATTCTATAACGCTGAAAAAGCAAGATGGTGTTGATTATCCAGTACCAGTGTTAGAGAGAGAATTAACGATGAAAGAGACAGAACCATCAATTCAGAATAAATAGACTGAATTTTCTGTTGTCTTTGTATAAAGAGGGAATACCCTCTTTATACTTGTTTCTTTCATAAACATGGCTTTCAGTGGGAGGAATTTTATGACACATTTGTTAGAGACAAAAAATCTTTGTGTATCTTTTGGGGATCATCATGTTATTAAGGATGTTAATTTAACGGTACAAAAAGGAAAGCTCATTTCAATAATTGGACCGAATGGTGCTGGAAAGACAACGCTATTCAATTTACTAAGTGGACAAATTTCTCCAACAAAGGGTGAAGTATATTTTAAAGGACAAGAGATTACAAATTTATCAATTTCGGATCGTACTCGATTAGGAATTGGTCGTTCTTTTCAACTTACAAATATATTCCCAGAGTTAACGGTACTTGAAAATGTTCGTTTAAGTGTTCAATCATTTGTGCAAGATTACTATAGTTTTTTTCCGAGTTCGGCAAAATTTAAGCAACAAGTTGGAGAGGCGAGACGTTTCTTAAAAACAGTATTACTTCACGAGAAAGAACATGTATTAGCGAAAGATCTAGCGCATGGGGAAAAACGAAAGTTAGAGCTTGCGATGTTATTAGCTTTAAAAACGGATGTGTTACTACTTGATGAGCCGACGGCAGGTATATCAGTTGAGGAGGTACCGGCTATTTTACAAGTGATTGAAAATATTAAGAAACATCCAGAGAGTACAATTGTACTTATTGAACACAAAATGGATATGGTACTAGGTTTGTCAGACCATCTTATCGTTTTATTCCATGGAGAGTTATTGGCTGAAGGTTTGCCCGAAGAAATGATGAAAGATGAGCGTGTACAAAGTGCTTATTTAGGGGGATTATATAGTGGCACTATTACAAGTGAATAATATAGAGACGTATTTAGATCAGTTTCATATTTTACAAGGGGTATCTCTTACTGTTGAGAAAGGAACGATTACTGTACTGTTTGGAAGAAATGGGGCAGGGAAGACTACGACATTACGTTCGGTTATGGGATTTCACCATATCGCACATGGTGAAATTTATTATGATAGTACACAAGTAAATGGATTATCTACACATTTAATTTCAAGGAAAGGAATAGGGTATGTACCAGAAAATCAAGGTATTTTTCACGACCTGACAGTAGAAGAAACATTCGCTCTTGCTAGGGGGAAGGGAGAAGAAGCGGAAGAAAAAATAGACTGGATGCTTGAATTATTTCCAGATTTAAAGCAATTTTGGCACAAAAAAAGCGGACTCTTAAGCGGAGGGCAAAAGCAAATGCTAGCAATTTCAAGAGCATTTATTAATAGTGATGGTTTATTACTTATTGATGAGCCGAGTAAAGGCTTGTCGCCCATTATGATAGAAAAATTAATGATAGCCATTTTGAAAATGAAGGAAAAAACGACTGTTTTACTTGTTGAACAAAATTTTATGATGGCTAGTCAAATCGGTGATTATTTTTACATTATGGATAATGGGCGCATTGTGCATAACGGTTTCATGGAGGAACTGCGAGAGGATAAGGAAACATGTCATAAATATTTAGGTATTTCTTAACATTGATACGGGGGGATAGAACGTGGATGTGCTAATTAACTTATTTGTAAATGGCGTTTCGACAGGGATGCTTATTTTTTTATTAGCGTCTGGTCTATCACTTATTTTCGGTTTAATGAGCGTACTAAATTTTGCGCATGGCGGTTTATTTGCATGGGGAGCATTTACAGGCGTTTGGTTATTTAATATGACAGATAGTTATTTATTAGCGCTAATTGGGGCAGTCGCTATGGGTATGTTCCTCGGTTTCATTTTAGAAAGATTTCTTATTAGACCAGTGTATGGAAACCATGTGCGGCAGCTTCTCGTGACACTCGGAGGAATGCTCGTTCTTAGCGAGTGCATCAAAATATTTTGGGGTCCTAATCCAATTGCTGCAAAATTACCGTTATGGCTTCAAGGCAGTTTTACATTTGGAGGAGTTATCTTAATAAAATATCGCCTATTCGTTATTTTAGTTGGGATACTAATTTACATCGCTTTACTATTGCTGCTGAAAAAAACAAAGATAGGACTTATGATTCGCGCTGGTGTAATGGATAAAGAGATGGTTCAAGCTCTCGGAATTAACGTAAAAGCGATATTCTCGTTTGTTTTTTTATTAGGAGCAGGGATGGCGGCGTTAGGTGGTTTTCTACTAGCACCATATTCAGGAGTTATTTTTGCTGAGATGGGTATGCAGTATGCGATTTTAGCTTTTATAGTAGTGATAATTGGAGGATTAGGAAGCGTACAAGGTTCAGCAATCGCTTCTTTAATTGTTGGATTAGCTGGTGCTTTTACAGCATATTTTATACCGGATTTATCACTTGCAATTAATATGTTAATGTTACTATTTTTCTTAATAGTGAAGCCAACGGGACTTGTTGGTGAAAAGGGGTGAAATGGTGAACAGTACATCGAATCGAATTAAAGTATACTTCGGAGTATTTATGCTCATTTGTTTAAGTGTATTTCCATTCGTAAATGATTCACGGAGCTTGTTAATTTTGTTCACTCAAATCTTCATCTTTGCTATTTTCGCTATGAGTTTTGATGTTCTCCTTGGATATACAGGTATTGTTTCATTCGGTCATTGTATGTTCTTTGGTATAGGGGCGTATGGGGTAGCACTTTTATTTGATCGACAAGGGGTGTCTATCACAAACTTTTTTATAGGAATAGCAGCCGCAATTATTGTATCAGCCATCGTTAGTTATATAATCGGTTTGCTTTCTTTACGGCTGAAAAGTCATTTTTATGCAATGTTAACGCTCGCTATTTCCCAGCTGTTTTTTGTACTTGCTGAAAAATGGCGTTCACTGACTCATGGAGGAGATGGATTTACATTTCGTGTACCAGATATATTCCGTGATCGTTTTACATTTTATTATATAACATTTATATGTCTAATCAGTATTTTCATTTTGTTACGTCTTTTCACAAAATCTTCAATTGGGAAAGTGTTAAAGGCGATTTCACAAAATGAACAACGAGTTGAAGCACTTGGCTATAAAGTTCTTCATTATAAAATTATTGCTAGTGTTGTTGCAGGAGTAGTTGCAGCGATTAGCGGTGGTTTATTTGTCATCACATTACGCTTTGTTAATACAACTGTATTTTCAATTGAAATGACGTTAAATGCATTATTGATGACAATGATTGGGGGAGTTGGAACGTTAATCGGAGCTATTGCTGGAGCGGGGATTATTGAATCACTGAAATATTATTTATCAGAACTAGCTACAGAGTATCCGATTTTTGAAAGGTGGACGATTATTCTAGGTTTATTATACATTATCGTGTTATTAGTTTTTCCAAAAGGATTAGTTGGAACGGTTAAGAAGTTGAAGAATTTTAAAAGAAGTAAGAAGGAGAAGAGTACAGGGGTGGAACAGAACGTGTAAAATAAGTCTTCAAGATGAAAAGGGATGTCCTAGTAGTTAAACATATTAACTAGGTAACATCCCTTTTTATTTTATTAAGCCGTACGATAGTATATGAAGTTATATTAGCGATTCGAAAAGGGATATTTATTTACCCGTAAAATACGACAAGTGTAGCCTTTTTATTAATTAAATAGTTCACCTGGAATCACTTTATCTAAGTCTCGAGTTGTAAAGAAGTTAATAGGTAGTTTTTCAACCGCGACATTTTCAACTGGAACTAATTTATCATTTCTAATCGGTAAAAAAGCTATCCCATTTCCCTCAACAATAAACTCTTCAATAAGCGAATAAGAATCTAACTGTTGAAGTTGATGCTGAGATAGATTGTTTTCTTTTAGAAATTGTATTGTCATATTTCTAAAAGGGCACTTTTTATCGTTACTAACAAAGAAAAGTTCTTTTGAAAAGTCAATGTTACACTGTTCTTTCGCTTTTAATAAGCCTACAGAAATTGAAGTGGTGAATACTTTTTTAAACGCTGCGTCGGGATAATCCTCATAAGTTATGACCATATCAACTTTTTGTTGCTGTAGTAGTTTTTGTAAATGGCTACTACTTTCTATATATATTTGATAATTCCTGAAATTTTCTTTAATACGCATACTTAAATAATTAGTCAAAATAGATTGTGACGTCGCTATTACATAAGAAGATGCACTTGTTTTAATTTCATCTTTGGCTTCTTCTAAAAGAGCTAATATTTTATTCGTGTAGTCTAATAAAATGTCACCAGAAGGTAACAGGGAGACACCTTTGTTATCTCTATGTAGTAAAGGCGTTTCTAATTCTTGTTCTAATTTTTTGATTCGCTCAGTTACATTTGGTTGTACATAGCCTAGCTCTTTAGCGGCTTTACTAATAGATCCTTCGTTAGCTACAGTTTTAAATATGATAAGATCATTTATTTCCATTCATTTCAGCCCCTTATACGGTATCATTATAAATGATATCAAACATAATTTATACCTATTTTACGTCAGCCGATCATCGGTTTATCATTATATATATAAGATCGAAAGTGAGTGATAAACATGATTGGTATGCAATATAAGGTCATTTTGCCAAAAGATTATGATATGGGGACTATTAGAGAAAGGGTGAAAAAGAATGGTTATAAAACGGATGGTTTTCAAGGGTTGAATTTTAAGGCTTATTTAATTGCTGAGGCAGGTAAGGATGGGGGTTTCCATAATTGTTATGCACCTTTATATATTTGGAATGGTCATGAAGGGATGAATAAATTTATCTTTGAAGGGTATTACGATAATATTTTGCAATCGTTTGGGTGGCAACAAATAAATATAGTTGTTCCATTAGTTGTTAATTTAAGTAATGATTTTAGAAAAAGTAGATATGCTGTTGAATATGCAGGGAGTATTTCTCAAAGTAAATCGCTGATTGGGACGCAATTAAATAAAGTAAATGAAAATGTGCAAAACATAGAAAAATGTTTAGGAAATGTAATAGTTTATAATCCGGATAAGTGGGGATATAGTCAATTCAGTTTTTATAAGGAAAAGCCTGAAATAGATGTAATGGGCGATGTTACTATTTATGAGATTTTACATATTTCACGAGGATATGTTGTTGAATGCTAAATTAAGAAAAAGGAATGAAAATCTATGCCTTTTGTGAACGTTTATTATCATGAAGATATATTAAATAAAGAAGAGTTGAAAAAGATAGGTGAATGTATCCATCTTGCATTAATTGAACATTTTAACATCCCTGAAAATGATTATTTTCAAATATTTTTACCTTATCAACAAAATCAATTTTTGTATAATCCATATTATTTGTTGGAAAGAGGAGAAATGAGAACTGAGAATATGATTCATGTTTCTATTACATGTGGACCTGGAAGAACAGTGCAACAGAAAAAAGGTTTGTATCAATCTATATCCTTTGAAATTTCAGCATGTTCTAATGTGAAAGTTACTGACATTTTTATTACATTACATGAGACAGCTGCTGAAAACTGGTCATTTGGTCAAGGGATGGCACAATTGGTAAAAATGAAGGGAGCAAAATGATGAATGAACCAATTGAATTTTATATTCCGAAGAAAATGAGAGAAATAGCACCTGTATTTTCTCATTATAGTGAAGAGATATTATTTGAGGAAGTGTGGCGGGATGCCACTTTAACATTAAGAGAAAGAAGCTTATGTACATTGTCGGCACTAATCGGTCTTGGTAATACAGAACAATTATCATTTCATCTGAAGCTAGCTAAACAAAATGGGATAATGGAGAATGAATTAATTGCATTAATAACACATATGGCTTTTTATGTTGGTTGGCCAAAAGCTGTGGCAGCTTTAAATATAGCAATGAATGAAATGGAAAGTTAAGAATAATGATTTTGGGAGGTATTTTTAACATATTTCTACTTGCATTACTATCACTTGAGTGGTAAAGTGATAGTAAGATCAACGCTAGGAAGTGATGAAACATGCGTGAAAATACGATAGGATCGTTAATATGGCTACGTTTAATACGATTTACGAACCAAAGTAATCAAATGTCAAATGAGTTTTTAAAACGTTTTGATTTAACAACAGCCCAATTTGATGTGCTTTTGCAAATACGGACTTATCAGCCATTAACACAAATGGAGTTAGCAGAAAAAGTTACCGTTACACAAGGCGGTATTTCTCGAATGTTAACACGTCTTGAAAAAGAAGGATATATTATACGAAAACAAGATTGGAAAACGAAAACAATTAGTCTTACAGAGCAAGGGGAAGCGGCTTTAGAAAGAGCATTGCCAGAGCAACTTGCATTTCAATCATCATTTTTTGATGATGTATTAAATGAAGAAGAGCAGAAAATACTATACGAGTTGATGTCAAAAGTTCATAAGCATAGTGAAAAAAAAGAATTACCGAATGAGTAATTTTTTTTACTTAATCAATTGACTAATCAAGTGATAAAGAGGAGGAAGTTTTATGTATACAATTCCAGGACATCACCACATTTCTATGGTGACTAAAAATGCGAAAACGAATAATAATTTTTATCGAGATGTTTTAGGATTACGCCGGGTGAAAAAGACAGTCAATCAAGATAATCCATTTATGTATCATTTGTTTTATGGTGATTTAACAGGGAGTGCCGGAACTGAATTATCATTTTTTGAAATGCCGAATGTAGGTAGAACAATCCGTGGTACAAATGCAATAACACAAATAGGCTTGCTCGTACCTTCAATAGAAAGTCTTACATTTTGGAAGAGACGTTTTGAGTCACTCCAGGTGGCGCATGGGGAAATTACAACTTACGCCGGAAGAGACGCACTGCACCTTGAAGATCCAGATGGTCTACGGTTAGTGCTGTTAAATAATAAAGATGAAGAGGTGCCTGAATATTGGACTGCATGGGATGAATCTTCTGTAGAGCAGAATCATCGTATTTTAGGCATGGGAACAGTTGAAATGACAGTGCGCAGTTTAAATAAATTATCAAAAACATTAACAGGTTTGTTTAGTTATAAAGAAGTATCTCGTTCAGACGATGAGGGGATTTATCAATCTATCGATGGTCAATCTTTTGGAGAAATTTTGGTGAAACAGCAAGATGGAGAGAGTGAAAGACCAGGAAAAGGAAGTATTCATCATTTAGCTATTCGTGTGAAAAATGATGAAGAACTGAGTTATTGGAATGAAGCGGTGAAAGATAAAGGGTTCCAATCAACAGGGATTATCGATCGCTTTTATTTTAAAAGTTTATATTTCCGTGAGTCAAATGGCATTTTATTTGAGATTGCGACGGATGGACCAGGATTTACAGTAGATTCAACAGTTGAAAAATTAGGAAAAGAGCTGGATTTACCACCATTTTTAGAAGAGAGAAGAAAAGAGATTGAAGAGAAATTAATACCGCTTTATTAAAAGGGAGAGAGCAACTATGGAAAAATACCGTATTGATACAAGTAAGGGAATTGAATTTGGATTATATTCAATTGGAGATCATATTTTAAATCCGCATAATGGTTCGAAAATAAGTGCAGAAAAAAGAATTCATGAACTAATTGAAACAGCTAAGTTAGCAGATGAAGCTGGAATTGATGTGTTTGCTGTCGGTGAAAGTCATCAAGCGCATTTTACAACGCAAGCTCATACAGTTATTTTAGGAGCTATTGCACAAGCTACGAAAAACATTAAAATCGCGAGTTCTGCAACAGTATTAAGCACGTCAGATCCGGTTCGTGTATATGAGGATTTTGCCACAATTGATTTAATTTCTAATGGTCGTGCTGAAATCGTTGCTGGTCGTGGATCTCGTATTGGGGGATATAGTTTACTTGGTTACGATGTAAATTATTATGAAGAACTATTTGAAGAGAAGATGGATCTTTTATTAAAAATAAATAAAGAAGAAAGTGTAACATGGAAAGGGCAGTTTAGAACGCCACTTGAACATGCGGCAATTATACCGAGAGCTAAAAATAACAATATGCCAATTTGGCGTGCTGTTGGAGGGCCACCTGCTAGTGCAATTAAGGCAGGACGCGCAGGTGTACCAATGATGCTTACGACACTTGGTGGCCCAGCTGTTAATTTTAAAGTTTCGGTTGATGCATATCGTGAAGCAGCTGAGCAAAGTGGTTTTGACCCAGCAACATTACCAATTGCAACAACAAGTTTATTTTATACAGCAGAAAATTCACAAGATGCACTTAGTGAATATTATCCTCATATTAATGCTGGTATGCTTGCGCTACGCGGTGGTGGGTATCCAAAACAACAATTTACTAACGCAGTAGATCACCGTGATGCGTTAATGATTGGTAGCCCGCAACAAATTATTGAAAAAATGCTTTATCAATATGAATTATTTGGACAGCAACGTTTTATGGCACAGATTGATTTTGGCGGTGTACCATTTGATAAGATTGAGAAAAACATTGAATTAATTGCTACCGAAATTATGCCGGCTGTTAGAAAATATACAACGAAATAATGATTAAAGTACCGGGAATATAATTTATTCTCGGTACTTTTTTATTTAGTCTGTTTGAAAAATGACAAAAAAACGAATTTTATGTCTAGAGAAAGGGGAGTTTTTTCTATTTGTGAATAACAATATTGTTGATTTGAATTTTGGAAATACATTTTTCTCTTGACAAAAATGTAACGTGTTTTTAGGTTTGGTTCGAGGACATTTTTCAAAGGGAAAGTCAAGCGTATGAAGAGAAAAACATAATAACAATTGATATAAGAGTGTGTTGTATGTTTGAAAAGTACGTTTTTAAAATGTGAGAAATCTAATTCAAAAAAATTACAAAAGACATATTTCAGACAAAATCCTGTCAATAATACGTCAAAAATCACCTGAATTTATTATGTAAGTATATTATACAATTCGATTAACGAATAAAACACTACTGAAATAGTGAAAAGGTAAATCGTATGAAGAAAGTTCTTTTGTAATTATCTAAAAAACTGACAATCTATATTTTCAGAAAGTACATAAACGAATTTATCTTTTTGTATTTCCAAATGATTGAATTGTTCGTTATGAAGTGAATTCATACAATTCAATCGATATTACGATATAAAAAAATATGAAGGAAGTGACTTTAGCATGGAAACGCTCGAATTGGCACGAATACAATTTGCATCAACAACGATTTTTCATTACTTTTTCGTTCCGCTGTCTATAGGTTTAGCTTTTATCATTGCGTTAATGCAAACGTTGTATGTGGTAAAGGGACAAGAAATTTATAAGAAGATGACAAAGTTTTGGACACAAATATTCCTTGTTAACTTCGCAGTAGGTGTAGTAACAGGTATTTTACAAGAATTTCAGTTTGGTATGAACTGGTCAACGTATTCACGTTTTGTTGGTGATGTTTTCGGACCATCACTTGCAATTGAAGGTTTATTAGCATTTTTCATTGAGTCTACATTCCTAGGTTTATGGGTATTCGGTGAGGATAAACTTCCGAAGCGAGTTCACCTTTTATGTATTTGGCTCCTCTCAATAGGAACAATGTTATCAGCATTTTGGATTTTAACTGCAAGTGCATTTATGCATGCCCCAGTAGGATATGAAATGGCAGCAGATGGACGTGCGCAAATGAATGATTTTTGGGCGATTATTCAAAATCCACAATTATGGGTACAATTCCCGCATACAATTACAGCGGCAATTGCAACTGGTGCATTCTTTATTGCAGGTGTAAGTGCATGGAAAATATCAAAAGGTCAAGAAACTGCGGTGTTTAAAAAATCGTTCCGAGTTTCTATCGTTGTTGGAACAATTACAACAGCATTCGTATTATTTTTCGGTCATGCACAAGCACAAAATTTAATTAAGTCACATCCGATGAAAATGGCAGCAGCTGAAGCATTATGGAATACGAGTGAGGATCCAGCGCCATTTACAGTATTTGCAAAAATTGATACAGAGAAGAAAGAAAATTCGTTTGAAATTCAAATCCCTTATATGCTAAGTCTATTGTCATACGATAAATTTAGCGGTCAAGTTGAAGGGATGAACCAAATTCAAAAACAATATGAAGAAAAATATGGACCTGGAGATTATATTCCGCCAGTACATACTATGTTCTGGAGTTTTAGAGCGATGGTAATGAGTGGAACATTCATGCTTCTTTTAGGAATGTACGGCTGGTTCTTATCAAGAAAAGATCGCTTAACTGAAAACCCTTGGTATTTAAAAATAATGGTATATGCAATTGCACTACCGTTTATCGGTAATACAGTAGGTTGGATTATGACTGAAATGGGACGTCAGCCTTGGGTTGTCTTCGGTGTTATGAAAACAGAAGATGCTGTATCTCCAAACGTTTCATTTGGAGAAGTATTATTCTCTCTTGTTTCATTCACATCACTATATTTAATTGTTGGAGGAATTACTGTTTACTTATTCGTTCGTATCATTAAAGGACATGCGAATAAGAAAACGAAAAAGGATTATCAAAGCCATGATCCATTTGATAAGGAGGAAGAGTATGTTATCTCTTAATGAGTTGTGGTTTCTAATTATCTCAACCTTATTCGTTGGCTTCTTTGTACTTGAAGGTTTCGATTTTGGTGTAGGAATCGTTTCAAGGTTTTTAGGGAAAAACGATTTGGAAAAACGTATATATTTAAATACAATTGGGCCGTTTTGGCACGCGAATGAAGTATGGCTTGTTTGTGCTGGTGGCGCTATGTTTGCGGCATTTCCGCACTGGTATGCAACTTTATTTAGTGGGTTTTATATTCCATTTGTGTTTATGCTTCTTGCATTAATTATAAGAGGTGTTTCCTTTAAATTCCGTGCGAAAATAGAAAATCATAAATGGAAGAGTTTCTGGGATTGGGGCATGTTTATTGGAAGTTTGTTACCTCCCATACTTTGGGGAGTTGCAATCGCAAACTTTATGACAGGTGTACCAATTGATGAAAGTAAAAATATGGTAGGCGGGTTCATGAAATTACTTCACCCATTTGCGTTACTTGGGGGAGTTATGTTTCTTCTTCTATGTATTGTTCATGGTTTGCAATTCCTTACTATACGTACAACAGGGAAATTACGAGAACGCGCACGTATTGCCGCGACAAAGATTGCACCTTTTGCATTAATAACACTTCTTGTTTTTGCAGCTGTAGGGTTATGGAAAACAGATATTTTCACCGCACATGGTTCAGAGTGGCTAATGGTTCCAATTGGAGCTTTTGTAGCGCTATTTGTTTCTACTTTATTAAATAAAAGAAGAAGAGATGGTTGGGCTTTCTTTATGACGAGTTTAACAATCATTTTGTTAAGTGCAAGTGTGTTCATCGGTATGTTCCCGCGTGTCATGATTAGCTCATTAGGAGCGGTAAATGATTTGACAATTTATAATGCGGCATCAGGACCTTATGCATTAAAATTGATGAGCTATTTTTCTCTTGCTATTTTACCGTTTGTTATCGGTAGTCAAATATGGAGTTTCTATGTATTTAGACAACCTGTTAAGTCAGACAAAGATTTGGAGTACTAATGAAAAGAAAAAGAGGACTTCCGTCGTATCCTGGTAGCCGAGTTTTATATGTAACTTTAAGTCTTATTAGCATTTTAGAGGCGTGTAGTATCATTGCGCAGACAGTATTTTTAGCACGAGCAATCACATTTTTATTTTATGGAGAAACAGTGCAAGCTGTGCTAAATGAAACTGTTTATTTTGGGATCACGTTTGCAGCACGCCAAATGTTAGTGCGAACATCGCAAATATTGGTGGAGCGTTTCGCTGAAAAAACAGGATTTGCATTACGTAAACAGTTAATAGAAGCATATTTTACGTTAGGGCCGAGATTTGTCCAAACGAATGGGACTGGTCATCTGGTTACTTTATCGATAGAAGGTATTGAGAAATTTAAAACATATATTGAATTGACAATTCCTAAAATGATTAGAAGTAGTATCGTTCCAGGGCTAATTGTTCTATATGTTTTTACACTGGACATTAAGTCTGGAATCATTTTAGTTGTAACGATTCCAATTGTGATCATATTTATGATCCTTCTAGGATTAGCAGCGCAGAAAATGGCGGATAGCCAATATGAGACATATCGTGTACTTTCTAATCATTTTGTAGATACGTTAAAAGGATTAGAAACATTAAAGTATTTAGGGAAAAGTAAACAGCACGAAGGAAAGATTGAAAAAGTAAGTAAACGATATAGAAAAGCAACGATGCGTACTTTGCGAGTTGCTTTTCTTTCTTCTTTTGCATTAGATTTCTTTACGAGTTTATCAATTGCATTTGTAGCAGTTGGATTAGGGATACGGTTAATAGATGGGACAATTATACTGTTGCCAGCTCTTACGATTTTAATTTTAGCGCCGGAATATTTTCTGCCGATTAAGCAAGTTGGAGCGAATTATCATGCTACATTAGATGGACAACTTGCAATGGAGCAAATAGAAGAAATTTTACAGAAACAAAAAGAAATAGAAAAGAAAGATTCAAATGTAGATATAGTATGGAATTCTTCTAGTAGTTTGAAATTACAAGATGTAAAAGTAAATAATGATGAATCTGAAAAGGCTATATTAGAGGGAATTGATTTTACTTGGCAAGGTAACGGTGCTATAGGCATTATTGGTGAAAGTGGGGCAGGGAAATCAACGTTAATCGATGTGTTAGCAGGATTTCTACCGCCTTCGGGTGGGAAGATGTTAGTAAATGGTGTGGAAATTGGTGAATCTACTCGAGAAGATTGGCAAAAAAATATTGCTTATATTCCGCAGCAACCTTATATTTTTCCGCTTTCATTAAAAGATAATATTTGTTTCTATGAAACGAATACAATTGATGAAGAAGTTGAGAGAGTTATTAATGAAGTTGGTCTTCGTTCGCTCGTTGCATCATTACCACAGGGGATGTACGAAAGAATTGGAGAAGGTGGACGTATGCTTAGTGGCGGACAAGAACAACGTGTCGCTATGGCACGTGCACTTTTAAGTAAAAAGCCAATCATTTTATTAGATGAACCTACAGCACATCTTGATATTGAAACTGAATTTGAAATAAAGCAATCGATGTTACGTCTGTTTGAAGGTAAGTTAGTATTTCTTGCAACGCATCGTCTGCATTGGATGAAGCAAATGGATCATATTCTTATTTTAAATAAAGGGGAAATTAAAGAAAGTGGAACATATGAAGAACTTTTAAAGAATGAGACATTACATTTTCATAGGGAAGAGAGGGGAGAGCGATGAGTAATTGGATTAAACCTTATATACAGCAAAATAAAGGTAGAATGACGTTGACTATTTTCCTCGGGCTTCTTGGAGTTAGTTCAGGTGCGATGCTACTTTTCATTTCAGGTTATTTAATTTCTAAATCTGCTCTCAGACCAGAAAATGTAATGGCTGTATATGTTCCTATAGTTGCAACGCGTGCGTTTAGTATAGGGCAAGCTGTCTTTCATTATTTAGAGCGTTTAGTAGGGCATGACGTCGTTCTACGAATTTTAGAAAAAATGAGAACAAAACTATATAGAATTGTAGAACCACAGGCGTTATTTTTCCGCTCTCGATTTCAAACTGGTGATGTACTAGGTGTATTGTCTGATGATATAGAACATTTACAGAATCTATATTTACGTACAATATTCCCTAGTATATTAGCGTTAGTTGTATATAGCATTTTCGTAATTGTTATAGGTGCATTTGACTTAGTATTTGCACTTATCGCAGCTTGTATGTTAGCTGTTATTGTTTTTCTTCTCCCATTCGTATCACTACTTTTGATGAAACGACATCATGTTGCTTTGAAGCGAGGAAGAAATCGTTTGTATCAACAATTGACAGATGCTGTATTTGGATTATCTGATTGGCAGGCGAGTGGTAGAAAAGATGAATTTATTAATGAGTATGTAGCGCAAAATGTCCAGTTGTTAAAGACAGAAAAGAGAGTGAAACGCTGGTACCATATTCGAGACAGTATCATTCATTTAACAGTCGGCATTGTAGTTATTTCAATGATTATGTGGACTGGAAATCAAGCGGCAAGTGAACAGATTGCACCTACAGTTATCGCAGCTTTCGTATTAATGACATTATCTGTGACAAATGCGCTTATCCCTATATCAGATGCTATTGATCGAATTCCATCTTATGTAGAATCTGCTCATAGGCTTAAAAGCGTAGAAAGTGATATCATTTTGCAAGATGGAAATGAGTTACCTGGAGATAAAGATTACGTTGCACAAAAACATATAGATATTGAACTGAGTAATGTGTCGTATAATTATCCGGATAGTAATGAACCTGTATTAAAAGATGTATCATTGCAAATAAAGGCAGGAAAGAAAATTGCTATTTTAGGTAGAAGTGGAACAGGGAAATCTACTTTACTAAAATTGTTAACTGGTGCACTACGTCCGGTGAATGGCCAAGTTATATTGAATGGTGAACAAGCTCGTACGGATTTTTTGTCAAAATATATTTCTGTATTAAACCAAAAACCACATTTATTCGATACGACAATTGGAAATAATGTGCGGATCGGTAAACCAGAGGCTAATGATGAAGAGATATGGAAAGCTTTAGAGAAAGCACAGCTAGCACCACACATTGCTTCTCTTCCTGATGGATTACAAACAAAAATGCATGAAATGGGAAAGAGGTTTTCTGGCGGAGAAAGGCAAAGGGTAGCATTTGCAAGAACTCTTATGCAAGAAACACCGATTATTGTGCTTGATGAACCGACTATCGGTTTAGACCCTAAAACGGAATTAGCCTTAATAGAAACAATGTTTTCTGCAACAGAAGAAAAGACTGTTATTTGGATTACACATCATCTTGTAGGAATTGAACATGTAGATGAAGTTATTTTCCTTGATAGTGGCCAAATCGATATGCAAGGTAGTCACGAACAGCTACTGAAAGAAAATGAGAAATATCGTAGGTTATATGAGCTTGATAAAGGTATATAGGAATGAAATGCAAAAAACCACAAATTCTTGGTAGTTCAAGGTTCGTGTTTTTTGTATTTGTGGTGAAATCATATAAGCCGTATAAGCTATTTGATCATGAAATGGTTATATATTGTTAGAAAGGGTGTTTAAAATCTATCCTTTCAAGGCAATACTTGAGCCATAGTGAATGGATTGTTGGAAGGCGTGATTATATGTTTGAAGAGGATGGCATTGTTTTAATTTTGGAGCCTGCTGATGAGCGGAATCTGAGGAAATTTATTTTTACAGTACCGAAGTCAGTTTATGAAAAAAAAGAAATTTTATTACATTACGGAACACCTTTAGGCCAAGGATATACAGACATTATAGAAGATATTATTAGTGTACATATAGACATAGATATTATAACAGTAATAGGGCATGTGAGAGGATAAAGAGAAACTTTAATTAGTGAGAGTTATACGTACCTGGAAAACAGACGTACTGAAAAATAAGTATGTCTGTTTTTATATTTAAATGAAGATAGTTTCGAGGTACATGTTGAACAGGATAATAATGATTTTTCTAGAATGTATAAGAGGAAGATTAAAAAATAAGATATGATGTGATAAAGTGTATAAGAAGAAAATAAAGTGTTTATAAATGAATAAAAGTATGGAAATTATTTAGGAGGTAAAAATGAAGTTTACAAAAACAATGTTACTTTCAATTGTAGTTTCAATTGGTTTGATGGGATGTTCGCTAGTAGAGGAAGGGAAGAACTCCATAGATTACGCTCAAAAAGCGACAGACTATGTAAATGAAATAAGTGCATTTGCAAATGAAGCGCCAGCATTAGCAGAAAAGGCCGTTAATGATGGGGAAGCCCGGAAAGAACTAGAAACGAAACTTACTGAAATTAAACAAGATATACCAGCTTTTAATGAATTAACACCACCAGATGTAGCGAAGGATCTTCACCAGCAAATCGTCGGGTATAATGAAAAGTTAAATACATTAATTGATACATCTATGACAAAGATAGAGGAAGGGAAAATGAATGTAGAGCAGTTTAAAAACTCTGAGCTTATGCAGACGATAGAACAAGTTCGTGATTTGAAAGATAAGGTTCAAAATTTAGGGCAATAACAAAAAGATCCGTTTATGATAAACGGATCTTTTTGTTATTGAATACAATAGATGATTACACCAATGACAATAATAATGTTGCCAATGATTTTTCGTTTCGTGATTTTCTCCCCTAGGAAGTACCAACTGAAAATTAAAATGATGATATAACTTAATGATTCTAATGCAGATGCTTGCTTTAATGCCATGCCCTTTAAGGCGATCACATTTAATCCGGCATTAATTACAAATAAAAAGTAGCCGATGATAACATAAGGATTCACATATTCTTTTATTCTAGAATCGTATTGTTGTAAAGTAGCCTTTTTTAATAATATTTGTGAGTAATTGGCTAAAATTATCCCAAATATCAATAATAACATATAACTATTCATCTTTTGTCACCACCACAATTCCGACGATAATAATAGCTGCGCCAAGTATGTGATTCCACTGTATCGTATCTCCAAACAGGAATACTGACCAAAGCATTGACCATAGTATGATAATCCCACGGTGTGAATATGCTCTAGAAATTTCAAAGTTCTTAATGACTTGTTGCCATAGAATTGCATATCCGAATAAAAGTACAACAAGTCCGAAGTAAGCAATAAAAAATGAAATTGATGCAATAGGGAATTGAGATGCCCATTTCATGTAAACCATAATGATAGAATATATCAAGAAGGCTACATGTAGAAATACATAGTTTTTAATAGTTGGTTTCATATATTCACTCTCTTTTACTTTATATACACGTATGTAAACTCGATGTATATAATCAATAGCTTCTTATTATATATAAAAGGCATATTGAAATGATTTTTGTTTATTTCTTCACATTCCAAAATATATAGTATCATGTCTTCTAATGTAAAACAATAGAAGGCAATGCGTAGCTTTAGAGCTGAAAATAATAGAGCTAGTAGAGTTAGATTTTCCACTGTTCTATAATTTGTATCGTTTTATTTGTTGCATCCATCTCTACTTGAATACCTATTGGCAAAGTAATCATTGGATGAGTATGACAACAGTCAAAATCGGCTAGAAAAGGAAGTTTTTGATTTTGTAATACTTCTAATAATATTTCGTAAGGTTTTCTATTTGTACCACAATCATCAAATTGCTCATGTTTTCCAAGGATGATACCTGAAACTTTATCAAAAACGCCGTTAATTTTAAGTGATGAAAAACTTCTTTCGATAGTAGCTGCATCTTTTGAGCTATCTTCAATAAAGAGAATGTCACCATCTTGAATAAGTGGCATATAGGGGCTACCCCAAATACCTTGTATAGTATTTAAATTCCCACCAATAATACGTCCAGTAGCTTTCCCACCAATTACTGAAATCCAATTGTTCGGTCGAAGATCTTTTTCTTTCGTTTTTTCTTCCCAATTAATAAATTCATCTGACCAAAATAACGGCTGGTTTATGTTGTAAGGAAGGTGTTGATCAGTTAATAAAGTATCCGCAAAATATTTGTACGTGCAATCTACGAAAGGCTCAAATTCACCAAAAGAAGGAACAAGTGCTGGACCATAAAATGTAGGAATTCCTGTTTTTGCATAAATACCTAGTAATAATGCTGTTGTGTCTGAATAGCCAATCATTAATTTAGGATTCTTTTGAAAAGTCTCATAATCAATATAAGGTAATAATGAATTTGAATTCAGTCCCCCAATTGTTGACATGATACAAGAGACGTTAGGGTTTCTAATCAAGTCATTTAATTCATCAGCACGTTCTTTAATGCTCCCGGAGCGATAATAATCATATTGACCTGCTAGTGAACCTTCTAATATATGAAAACCTTTCTGTTCTAAGTATAATTTTGCTCGCTCAAATCTCTTTGGAGAAGTATAGGTTACTGGTGAAGAGGGAGAGTAGATGCCAATTGTATCGCCATATTTTAATGCTTTTGGAAGTATCATTTGTATAAATCCTTTCTATTATATAGTGTTTTTGTGTTTAAATATAATTGAATATTCTTATATTTCGTTGTTTTTAGTGTAACACATATGAAAAAGAGAACGAGGTTGAAATTATAATTGTTATAGATGAATAAATATGCTTTTTACCTTGACGATATAAAGTAATTGTTGTTATGGTTAAACATGAGTGTATAAAAGGTTTGTTAAAGGAGTTTTAGAATGAAGCGGTTAAAATGGGGAAGATTAACAATCCTGTTAGTAGTAATTCTGGGTATATGTTGGTTCTTTTTCCAAGGAGTTCAAAAGAGTGAAACAAATGTAGATACTCAGCCTTTACAAGTGGCAGAGCTACCTAAAACAGGGCTATCTGAAAAAGTAGTTCCACCAAAATATATACCACCAGAAATTGATGCAAAAGCAGCTATTATTATCGATGCGAGTAATGGAGAAGTTATTTATCAAAATAATGAAAATGAAGCTGTTGCCCCTGCTAGTATGTCAAAAATGATGACAGCATATCTCGTTTTAGAGAGTATACATAATGGGAAAGTCCACTGGGAAGATCCAGTGAAAATAAGTGCAAAGTCGGCACAAACAGAGGGTGCAAAAATCCCGATGCAAGCAAATGATACATTAACTGTTAAGGACTTATATCATGCGTTAATGATTGAATCGGCTAATAATTCGGCTGTCGCTTTAGCGGAACATGTAGCTAAGACAGAAAAAAACTTTGTTCAACTTATGAATGAAAAAGCAAAGCAGTTAGAAATGTCAGATAAAGCTAAATTCGCGAATGCTTCCGGATTGCAGGAGCCCGACGGAAGTGAAACAAAAATGACAGCAGCTGACGTAGCGAAATTAGCGTATCATCTTATAAAAGACTATCCAGAGATATTAGAAGTGACTCACTTACGTCAAAGTCAGTTAGCATTTAATAATGTTAATGTTACAAGCACAAATGAGATGTTAAACAAAAATAATAAAGCTTTATATATAGAAGGAATAGACGGATTAAAAACAGGATTTACAGATAGCGCAGGGTATTGTTTTACAGGTACTGCAAAACAAGGTGATAATCGCATTATTACAGTTGTTATGGGGACAAAAAGTAAAACAAAACGTTTTACAGAAACACAGAAGCTGATGTCCTATGCTTTTCAATTGGTTAATTAGGTGAAGAATTAAGTTAATTGCTATAAAAAGAGACAGACAGTTTATTTGAACCTTGATTTTGGTGATAATAAGCTGTTTTTTAAATTTTGGGAGTATGGGGGGGAAACTCAAGTGATATCATTTGAGTTTGTTTTTGTTTGTTGATATTATTAAGTTAAGAACTTATTAATAATAAGTTCGAGAGGCATTATATGCTTCGTACATATGATACTGCCTCAAATGAAAATTGGAGGGAATTGTAATGGCAAAAGATTTTTACTCAGCAATTGAAGACAGAAGATCTATTTACGCGATTAGTAAAGAGCAAGTAGTTTCTGATGAAAGAATTCAAGAAGTGATTTATCATGCTGTGAAACATACACCTTCGGCTTTTAATTCTCAAAGTGCAAGAGTTGTTGTATTACTAGGTGAACAACACGACAAATTATGGAATGTTACGAAAGAAACGTTACGAAAAATTGTGCCTGAAAATAATTTTGCACCTACTGAAGAGAAAATGAATGCATTTAAAAATGGCTATGGAACAGTTTTGTATTTCGAAGATAGTAAAGTAGTAGAAAGTTTGCAAGAGAACTTTGCACTATATAAAGATAATTTTCCTACATGGTCTCAGCAATCTTCTGGAATGTTGCAATTTGCGATTTGGACAGCATTAGAGATTGAAGGTTTTGGTGCTACACTACAGCATTATAATCCGTTGATTGATGAAGAAGTAAGGAAAGAATGGGATGTACCTGCAAACTGGAAGTTAACTGCGCAAATGCCATTTGGTAAACCAGTAGTTTCTGCAGGAGATAAAGAATATCAGCCATTAGAAACTCGTGTGAAAATTTATAAATAAAATAAAAAATAGAAGGTGAACAGAGATATAATCTGTTCACCTTTTTATACATGGTATGAGTTTTTATGCTGAATTGTTTTCATTTGCTCTTTTAGTTCGTTTTTCTTTGTTTCAATGATTGTTACCTTTTTAAACGTTGTAAACGATAATAAGTGAGTAAGAGCAGAGTAAAGTTCGATATTATTATTCATGTGATCGTCTATTATTTTTTCCACAAATGCAACTCCTCTTTTTATGTGATTATACATATTCTATCAATAAAACCCTAATAATTCCATATTTAGTAGAGAAACGAAATAGTCAATTGTGTTTTTAGTATGGGAGTGCTCTCGAGGGGGCGTGAAATCTTACAAATCATCGCGTTGTTTAAAATTATACATAGTATAGAGAATTCATTTTCTTAAAATATTATACTATTGATTAATAAAGTGTTTTTTGTCATGATAAGAGTGTGCCTCATGAAAAAGAACTTTCTAGAAAAATATATTGTGTTTATGTATTAGATTAATGGAATTTTCATATTAGATAGAAAGTGTAAAATCTATATTGAAATAACGTATGAAATTTTAAATTTTGATGTAATACATAAGGAATTTGAAAAAATCGTTGCAAAAACACACTGTTTAATGATAAAGTTCACATGAAGTTCACACTAAATTCACTTCAATCGTTTAAAATAAACGATGTGTGAAAAATAAAACTCTTGCTAAAAAATGGAACTGGATGAATATTTTACTTTGATAATATTGTAAAGTACTAAGTTTATAGTTTTCTCAAGAGGATAGTAGGGAAAGGAAGTAAAGACAACTTATGAAAAAAGTAATCGCAGGTTTAGCAGCAGCATCTGTAGTAGGTGTAGCAGTTCCTGGAATGGATTCTGCTCATGCACAAGTTTCAAATGATGCGCTAAAAGAAATTAATGGACAAACTCAAACTCAAACTCAAACTCAAACGACTGTAACTGAAACAAAAAAGGTAGAAACAACTTCTGAATTAAAATACACGGTAACAGCTGATGTATTAAATGTACGTTCAGGTGCTGGTACAGGACATGACGTTATTTCTAAAGTAAAAGCAGGTCAAGTACTTCAAGTAATTGGACAAGAAAACGGTTGGTTCAAAGTTAGTGTAAATGGTCAAACAGGTTATGTAAGTGGGGACTTCGTAACAACTGGTGGCAATAAAGGAACTACTGTTCAACAAGGAACAGGTACTTACACAGTAAACGTTTCTTCACTAAACGTACGTACAGGCCCAAGTGCATCTCATACTGTTTTAGGTTCTGTAAATAAAGGGAAAACAGTTCAAGTTGTAGGTGAAGTTCAAGATTGGTTTAAAATTAACTTCAATGGTGGAACTGGATACGTAAGTAAAGACTTCGTAACAAAAGGTGGTTCAGCTGTATCTAACGAAACACAGCAACCAACTACAAACAACAACAACAATACTACTACAGTTCAAACTGGTGGTTCATATGTTGTTAATACAGGAGCTTTAAAAGTACGTACAGGTCCAGCTACATATAACCCTGTAATTGGTGGGGTAACAAACGGTACAGTATTAAACGTTACTGGCGCTGAAAATGGTTGGTATAAAATTAACCATAACGGCCGTACAGGTTACGTAAGTGCAGACTTTGTGAAGTTTGTAAAAGGCGGAGTGAACAATGTAGTTACTGGTGGTAACGAAGGTACTAATCAAGTACAAAAACCAACAGCACCAACAGGTGGAGATACATCTTCAATCGCTGGATTCGCTAGATCTTTAAACAATTCAAAATATGTATTTGGTGGTACAACACCTGCTGGTTTTGACTGCAGTGGATTCATTCACTACGTATTAAATCAAACTGGTCATAAAGGCGCTCGTCAAACAGTTGCTGGATACTGGAGCTCTAAAACAAAAACTAGCAATCCACAACCAGGTGATTTAGTATACTTCTCTAACACTTATAAATCAGGTCTTTCTCACATGGGTGTTTACTTAGGAAACGGTCAGTTCATTAGTGCAGAGAATGAAAATGTTGGTGTAAGAATTAGTTCAATTAATAACTCTTACTGGGCTAAACACCTAACAGGTTACACAAAAGCATACTAAGAAAAAGTAGTTTATATACTACTTTTCGTATAGAGAAAAGGCTTTCCAGGGAAACTTGGGAAGCCTTTTTCATATTTAGATAAACTAATAGTATAGTAGTGTTTATCACGCTTCAAAGTTCATTGGGGTTCGGGAAAATAATGAGTGGGGGTGGATAATCCCACTCATTAAAGATTGACTTTATGTCAATTTCCCGTGCAAAAACTTAGCATATAAATCATGAAAATAGTTTGGACGGAATAAGTTTGCTGCATGACCTGCTAATGGAATTTCTTTATATAAAACGTTCGGAAGAATGGACTTCAAATCAAAGAGACACGATTTATAGAGATGATCATGTTCTCCCATCACCCATAATATAGGATGGGGAAGTGCTTTTAATTTAGATTTTAAGTCGAATTCTAAGCGGTGTCGTAATGACTCAGCAATAATGGACGAGTGTAATTGTAATCCGAAACGGTAATAAATATTTCGGGAAATAACAGCGAACGGATTTGCCCTTAGTATTCCACTTGGAAAAATAGTACTAGCATACTGAGAAAGCCAAGATGAATATTCATCACCACGTTTTTCCCAAAAATTCTGAAAAACATTATATAAACGAGAAGGGTTATTATAATGTCCACCAATATGACAAATGCTCAATACTTTTTCTGGATGCATTTGTGCAAATGTCGTAGAGATATAACAGCCATAGCTTAGAGCACAAATATGAGCCTTTTTAATTCCCTCTTTTTCATACAAGTTCAATAATTGATCTACGAGGCGCTGTATTGAAAAGTCGATAGCTTCTCCTTTATCGTCGCCGTGACCTAATAAATCATAAGTTATAATGTTGTAGGAGGCAGAAAATCGTTTATGCTCTTTTTTGAAGGCGCGGCGATTTCCAACTAATCCATGAATAAAAATGATTGTTTCCTTTTCGGAATGTTTATTTGTTTGCAAAAAGGATACTCCTTTCAATGCTTCGGAGATTTATATAGTGTTTTAAATTAGCTAATTAATAAAATTAGTTATATATTTTCTATGCGTAGTCTATAATTTACATAGAATAATAATAAGTACCAGGTAATAATATCAGATATTTATACTTGTTGTAAAGATGAGTTTATATGTATATTTTGTAAAATTAGAAAAAAGTGTGTTTACATTCAGTTTACATTTATAGCGTATTCTAGTTTTAGAAAGAATAGTTTTGTTTATAACGAGGAGATGAACGACAATGGAAGTTAGGAATACAGAAAAGAAAAAAGGGAATTGGAGGCAGTTTTTACGTCTCATTCAAGATACAAATCCACCGAAAGGCATTCTTATTTTTGCATTAATAATGAGCTTACTTTCTACTGGAGCGAGTTTGTTTATTCCAATGCTGACAAAAGGTTTAGTTGATAATTTTTCACTTTCTTCAATTAGTACGGGACAAATTTTTGGATTAATTGCATTCTTTATTATTCAAACAATTGCTGCAGGATTGTCAATTTATTTACTGAATTATATTGGACAAAAAATTGTAGCTGGACTTAGAGAACGATTGTGGAAAAAGGTACTTATTTTACCAGTGTCTTATTATGATCAAAACAGAACGGGAGATACAATTAGTCGTATGACAAATGATACAGGTGTTGTTAAAACATTAATTTCTGAGCATTTGTCAAACTTATTAACAGGCGGTATCTCAATTATTGGGTCATTAATTGTATTATTTGTTTTAGACTGGAAAATGACAATTTTACTTTTAACGGTTATTCCATTATCGGTACTAATTTTAGTTCCACTTGGACGGAAAATGTATAAGATTTCAAAAGCACTTCAAGATGAAACGGCTTCTTTTACTAGTGTATTAACACAAGTACTATCAGAAATTCGTTTAGTAAAATCTTCAAATACGGAAAAAAAAGAATATGAAACAGGTAATACAGGTATCCAAAAATTATTGCAATTTGGTTTGAAAGAAGGAAAAGTGCAAGCATTAATTTCACCTGTTATGTCGTTTGTTTTAATGGCATTGCTTGTTATTATCGTAGGGTATGGTGGAATGCGAGTTTCTAGTGGTGCATTAACAACAGGTGAACTTGTAGCATTTATTTTGTATTTAGTTCAAATTATTATGCCGATGAGTCAGTTATCTATGTTCTTTACTCAGTTCCAAAAAGCAATTGGTGCAACCGAAAGAATTAATACGATTTTAGAATATGAAGTAGAAGATCATGAAACAGGTATGAATGTTACAAATGCGAAGCAGCCGATCGTTATTGAAAATGTACATTTTGAGTATAACGAAGAAGAGAAAATCTTGAAAAATATCGACTTCACGATTGAATCTGGAAAAGTAACGGCGATTGTAGGACCAAGTGGTAGCGGAAAAACAACTTTATTCTCGCTGTTAGAACGTTTTTATGAGCCAACTAGTGGTTTCATAAAATTAGGGAAAGAACCAATTACAGCATATTCATTACAATCATGGCGACGTCAAATTGGTTACGTTTCACAAGATAGTCCGTTAATTGATGGAACGATTCGTGATAATATTTGTTACGGTGTTGAGGGTGAAGTGACGGATGAAGAAATTGAAAAAGTAGCAGCGATGGCGTATGTTGATGCGTTTATTCATGATTTACCAAGTGGATACGCAACAGAAGTTGGAGAGCGTGGTGTGAAGCTTTCTGGAGGGCAAAGACAACGAATTGCGATTGCTCGAGCGTTACTACGAAATCCGCAAATCCTTATGTTAGATGAAGCGACTTCAAGTCTTGATAGTAAATCGGAATCGGTTGTTCAGAAGGCGTTAAATAACTTAATGAAAGGTAGAACAACTTTAGTTATTGCGCATAGACTTTCTACTGTTGTAGATGCAGATAAAATTATCTTTATTGAAAAAGGGAATCTTACAGGAAGTGGCTCACATGATGAGTTATTACGGACACATGACATGTACCGTGAATTTGCAATGCAACAATTGAAAATTAAAGAAGGAGCATTATAGAATGAAAACAAACAGTGAAGGGGCACTTCACTGTTTGTTGATTTTAGAGTGCTAAAAAGTATGTTAAGCAGAAAGGATATGATTCCTTGATACCCAAAATTTTAATTGTAGATGATGATCCGCACATTAGAGAACTTGTTTCTGTATTTTTGGAACGAGAAGGTTTTCAAACATATGAGGCCGTTGATGGATTAGATGCTCTTCGAAAAATAGAAGAAGTGAAAGTCGAAATGGCGATTATTGATATTATGATGCCAAATATGGATGGGTTTGATTTATGTTATGAATTAAGAAAATACTATGATATCCCAATTCTTATGCTGACTGCTAAAGGTGAAACATCTCAAAAAGTAAAAGGATTTCACCTCGGAACAGATGATTATCTTGTAAAACCATTTGATCCTTTAGAATTAGTTGTGAGAGTGAAGGCATTATTGAAACGTTACCAAATTACAGTATCGCAATCTATTCAAGTTGGGAATGTACTGTTAAATCGTAAAACATTTGAAGTTAACGTTGGAGAACAAACGGTGACGCTGCCGCTAAAAGAATTTGAGTTGCTCTTTACATTAGGATCTAAAGCGGGAAGAACTTGTTCAAGAGAGCAATTAATAGAAGACGTATGGGGATATGATTTTGAAGGGAATGAACGCACGCTAGACGTTCATATTAATCGGTTGCGTGAAAAGTTTCAAGAAGAGCTATCAAAGTTTAGTATAAGGACGATAAGGGGCTTAGGGTATCGCTTAGAGGTAAGTAAATGAGAAAAAGAGAAAGAATGAGTAAGATGAAGATGTTAAAAGTAATGGGGGCGATAGTAGCGCTCTTTGCTTTTCTTACTATAATTTGGTCAATAGCCTTTTTTGTATCGTCTAGTGTAATGAAAGCTTTTGAAATAAACGTATCGCCTTTTATTACTTTTCTAATTAGTGATATGGTCGGCTTTGTTTTTATCGTTCTTATTTGGACATTAATCGGAATTTTAATGAGACCGAAGCGAGAGGCGATGATTTGGACGATCATTGAACCGATACAAAAAATTGCAAAAGGGGACTTCTCTGTAAAAATACGGAATGAAGAAAAGTATGATGGTGAAATTGGTGTGCTTGTAAAAAGTATTAACGATATGACGGATGAACTTAATGCAATGGAGAAAATGAGACAAGAATTTGTATCGAATGTTTCTCATGAAATACAGTCGCCATTAACATCTATTAAGGGATTTGCTCGAGCGCTACAAGATGATAATCTACCAGTTGAAAAAAGAAAACATTATCTTACTATTATTGAAACTGAAACAACGCGATTATCTAAATTGAGTCAAAATTTATTGAAGCTAACACTTTTAGAGTCAGAGGAGTATTCACCAGAAAGAGCTACTTATCGATTAGATCAACAGTTGAAACAAATTGTGTTAAATAGTGAGCCTCTTTGGGATGAAAAAGGACTTGAGCTAGATCTGGATATGGATAAAGTGTGTGTTACTGCAGACAAAGAAAGTATGAGCCAAGTATGGATTAATTTAATTCATAACAGTATTAAATTCACACCAAATGGTGGCACGATTACAATTCATTTAAAAGAACATAAAGAATTCCTGGAAGTAAGTATTCATGATACGGGAATTGGTATATCCGAAGAACAGAAACAACATATTTTTGAACGTTTTTATAAAGCGGATTCTTCACGAAACCGTGCTTATGGAGGAAGTGGATTAGGTCTAGCAATTGTAAAAAAAGTACTCGACCTTCATCAAGGAAAAATAAAAGTTGAGAGTGTAGAAGGAAATGGTACAGAATTTATTGTGCGTATTCCAAATCATGAAGAAAAATAGTGTTAGAAGGAGGCCTTCTAACACTATTTTTCTTTAAAAATGCATTTACCATTACTATAGTTACCTATAAGTAACCTACGCACATAAAAGTGCATCATTGCCTTTTTACATAAACATAGCTACACTTTTAATATAATAAACAACTGAGAAGATTAAGGAGTGTTACACTTGGCAGAATTATTACAAGGAAAAAATGCTTTAATTACAGGAGCAGGTAGAGGGATTGGTCGCGCTGTAGCGATCGCATTAGCGAAAGAAGGCGTAAATGTTGGTCTTTTAGCTCGTTCAGAAGAAAACTTAAAAGCAGTTGCGAAAGAAGTAGAAGCAGAAGGCGTAAAAGCTGTTATTGCGACTGCTGACGTATCTTCATATGAAGAGGTAACTACTGCAATTGAAACATTAAAAAACGGTTTAGGATCTATCGATATTTTAATTAATAACGCTGGTATTTCTAAATTCGGTAAGTTTTTAGAATTAGAAGTTGCTGATTGGGAAAAAATCATTCAAGTAAACTTAATGGGTGTATACTATGCAACTCGTGCAGCTTTACCAAGTATGATTGAACAACAATCTGGTGATATTATTAATATTTCATCTACAGCAGGACAAAAAGGTGCACCTGTAACAAGTGCATATAGTGCTTCTAAATTTGGTGTTCTTGGTTTAACAGAATCGTTAGCGATGGAAGTTCGTAAACATAATATCCGTGTAACAGCTTTAACACCAAGTACAGTAGCAACTGACATGGCTGTAGACTTAGGATTAACTGATGGAAACCCTGATAAAGTAATGCAAGCGGAAGATATTGCAGAGTTTATCGTAGCGCAGCTGAAATTAAATAAACGTACATTTATTAAATCAGCAGGACTTTGGTCTACTAATCCGTAAGGGGTAAATTTATAAACAAAGAAGGGACATCTATTCTGTAATGGAATGGGTGTCCCTTTTTTATTTTTTTGTATGTAAAGCAGAATTGTCGGTATAATGTGAAATGAATGGTAGAAAAGCATGAAAAACTTGAAGGGGATGGTATTTCCATGAGTACGATTGAGAAATGGACGGCTGTTGATCAATATATGAGTGATGTATTAATACCGAAAGACTCTACATTAGAAGAAGTTCTTCAAGCAAATGCTTCAGCTAATTTGCCGGCACATGATGTATCGCCAACGCAAGGGAAGTTTTTACAACTATTAGTACAAATTCAAGGAGCTCGTAACATATTAGAAATTGGCACTCTAGGCGGATATAGTACAATATGGCTTGCAAGAGCATTGCCATCTGGAGGGCGAATTGTTACATTAGAAGCAAGTGAAAAGCATGCTGAAATTGCACGGAGCAATATTGAGCGTGCCAATTTGAATGATAAAATTGAAATACGATTAGGATTAGCGTTAGATTCTTTAAAACAAATAGAAAATGAGAAGTATGAACCATTTGATTTTATTTTCATAGATGCGGATAAACAAAATAACCCTGCTTATTTTGAATGGGCACTGAAACTATCACGCCCTGGTACTGTAATTATTGGGGATAACGTAGTACGTGAAGGTGAAGTTATTGACAATACTAGTAATGACCCTCGTGTACAAGGGATACGCCATTTCTATGAGCTAATAGCTGCTGAGCCGCGTGTAAGTGCTACTGCGCTTCAAACTGTAGGAAGTAAAGGGTACGATGGGTTTGTAATGGCAGTCGTAACAGAGTAATGTAAGGAGGAAAAAGGGATGAAAAAGAAGTTTCAAAAATTATAACGTGTATCTTGTACAACGAATTTAGCTCGTGGACCTCCAATTTACATAGCTTTATATTATATATTAAAAACTTGGAGGCTATAAGAAGATGAGAACTGAAAAAGAAATGTTAGACTTAATTATAAATACAGCAAAAGAGGATGAAAGAATTCGAGCTGTCATCATGAATGGGTCACGTGTGAATCCAAATGTGAAAAAAGATTGTTTTCAAGACTATGATATTATTTATGTTGTAAAAGATATACAATCTTTTACGTGTAATCATAGTTGGATTAATAGATTTGGAGAAATAATGATTGTGCAAATGCCGGAAGAAATGTCGTTACTTCCAACTGATAAAGACGGGAAATTTCCGTATTTAATGCAGTTCATGGATGGGAATCGAATTGATTTAATGCTAGTTCCAGTTGATTTAATAAATAAATTTATTGGACAGGATAGTTTAAGTGAATTACTACTGGATAAAGACAATTGTATTGGAGAATTTCCGCCAGCAAGTGATAAAGATTACGTTATAAAAAATCCTACAGAAAAAGAGTTTTTCGATTGCTGTAATGAATTTTGGTGGTGCAGCACAAATGTAGGGAAAGGGTTATGGAGAGAGGAACTTTCTTATGCGAAAGGAATGCTGGAAGGCCCAATGCGAGATATGTTAATCGTAATGATAGAATGGCATATTGGCATGAAAACAAATTTTACAGTGAATACCGGAAAGTTTGGTAAGCATTTCGAGCAATATGTTGAAAAAGATACGTGGGAGCAATTTAGAAAGACATTTTCAAATGCAGAATATGAAAATATATGGGAGTCATTCTTTGTAATGGGTGATTTATTTAGGGAAGTTGCGAACGAAATTGCTAACACATATGGATATCAATACCCGCAAGATGATGATGACAAAGTGACAAGCTATTTAAAACATGTGAAAGTTTTGCCGAAAGATAGTACATCGATTTATCCCGCATAAACGGGCAGTAAAACCCCCACTGATTAAAGTTTCACTTTATTAATTGTATAAAGCAGTAAGACTGTCCTAATTACGGACAGTCTTATTTTTGTTCATGAATAAGAAATTCTCTAACAAAGTGCAGATGAATCACATATGAAATTTTAGGGAGGTTTTTATCATGTATTATTTTTATGCGCCAGAAATGTTCGTTCCATTTCCTTTGGGGCTAGAACGCAATATTTCGTATGCTTATATGCCATATCATTCATTTTATTATGGAAACTATATAGACGCAGTGCCGTATGTATTAAATGTTCCGCAAAATGATCAAGTCAAAGTGAAGGAAGAGAATCGGGGGTCATGGACACCTTTTTCATGGGTTGAAAAATATGCGTATGCATTTTCAGGACCATACAATAAAGCGGAAGTAGCTCTTACATTTGATGATGGACCAGATTTAGTATTTACGCCAAAAATTTTAGATAAGTTAAAACAATATAATGTAAAAGCTACTTTTTTCTTACTTGGTGAAAATGCAGAAAAGTTTCCGAATGTAGTAAAGCGTATCGCGAATGAAGGGCATGTAATTGGTAATCATACGTATAATCATCCGAATTTAGCGAAAGTAAATGAGGCTGAGTACCGTAATCAAATTATAAAAACGGAAGAAATATTAAATCGTTTAGCTGGTTATGCTCCTAAATTTATACGTCCACCGTATGGTGAAATACTTGAAAATCAATTGAAGTGGGCGACGGAGCAAAATTTTATGATTGTACAGTGGAGTGTTGATACAGTTGATTGGAAAGGGGTAAGTGCGGATACGATTACAAATAATGTGCTAGGGAATTCATTTCCAGGAAGTGTCATACTTCAACATTCGACTCCAGGTGGACATTTGCAAGGATCTGTCGATGCACTAGACAAAATCATTCCGCAGTTAAAAACGAAAGGGGCACGTTTTGTAACACTTCCAAGTATGTTCCAGACATCTAAAGAGAGAAAATGAAAATGTTAATAATTGGGATTTTAAGAGTTGTATAGTATAATGAAGGTGTAAGTTAGGGGGGATATAATTGATGGATGCACTAGTAAACGTAGGAATGAGCATATTGATTGGTATTATATTTATACTTGCGGCACTTATTCTTCAAAAAAATCCACCGACGGATATTAACGCAGCATATGGTTACCGTACGAAACGGTCTATGAAAAATAAGGAATTATGGGATGCAGGTAACAAGTATAGTGCAGAAGTGATGAAACAAAATGGATTCATTATGATGTTAATTGGAAGTGTTATTAGTATACTGTTTAGATATCCACATACAATGATAGCGATTATGATTGTTATGCTGTTGTTAATTATACGATTATTTATACGAGTAGAGAAAAAATTAAAGATACTTGAGCAATAAAAAAATAAGACTCCCGAATAAAGTAAGTCGGGAGTCCTATTTTTTTATAAACTATTTTTGTTTAGCAATTCTTGTCCTTGCACTATAACAAATTCATAGTATTCAAGAGCATAAGGATAAATATCTTCAAATGTTATCGTTATCGGATTACTGTTTAAAACAGAATTAGTCGTTAAAGATGAAATCTCTCTTCTTAATAGTTGTAGAAAAGAAGTTGCATGTACTTTCATCACATCGTCTACTTCTTCACCTGGTGCAAATGGAAGTGGCTTTATTACATTGTGAAAATACATATGACAAAATTCACGATCAGTAAGATTTGAAATTTCATAATCTATTTTATAGATTCCTTTGTATGTTAGATCAGTAGTTTGAAAGAAAAGTCCTAATTCTTCTTCAATTTCACGAAGACCGCCAATTTGTACATCTTCATCATGCATAATGTGTCCAGCTGATGTAATATCCCATATATTCGGAGCTTCTTTTTTATTTTTAGAGCGTAATTGGAAATATAAGAACATATCCTCAGCATCTTTTTCTACAAACCAGCAATGAAATGTTTCGTGCCAATCACCGTCACGATGCACGTCATCACGTAATTTCTTTCCAAGTGTATTTCTTTCAGGATCAAATATTGTTAACCACTCTGTCATTTTAATTCCCCTTTCTGCAAATTTTATTATACAATATTTGTATTGAATTTTGGGAAAATAAAGAAAAAGGAGTGATTATTAGTGAAGATAGAGAATAAGGAAATAAAATCAATAATTTCAACTGAGGAAGAATTACGACAAATATTGGGGCAACCAAGTGAACGGGCTTTGAAAAAAGTTATTTCATCACTTGATCACCATTGTGTAGATTTCCTGTCTAAATCGCCTTTTCTAGTATTATCTACTGCAAATAAATTCGGAGAGTGTGATGCTTCGCCGAGGGGAGACGCACCTGGATTTGTATATGTATTAAATGAAAATAAAATTATCATCCCAGAAAGACCGGGTAATCGTCGTATAGACTCTATTTTAAATATAATTTCAAATTCGCACGTAGGGTTAATCTTTTTTATTCCGGGTCTTGGGGAAACACTCCGAATAAACGGTAAAGCATATATTACGAACGATGAAGAAATTTTGAAAGAAATGCAGGCGAATGGACGCAATCCGTTACTTGGAATTGTTGTTGAAATAGAAGAATGCTATATTCATTGTGCAAAAGCTTTTATTCGTTCAAAAATGTGGGATCCAGAGTCATGGTTAAATAAAACAGAGCTACCTTCAGCACCGAAAATGTTAATGGAGCATGCGAAAGTGAATGCTTCAGAAGAGGAAGTTGCACGTTCTTTAGAAGAAAGTTATAGGGAAAGATTGTATTAAAAATTATTTTTTAAATATAGTGTTGAAGTATGAAACTCTAAACGTTTTAGAGTGAGACTTTAACTATGAATATTGTTAATTTGTATGTGATGAATATATGTGCAAGAGAATACATCTGTATTAGATGATTTATTATTTTAAAATATAATTATTCATATTCTTAAAAATTGTGAAGAAAAATAGGCTTGCTTTTTAAAAAGTTGATAACTATAATAAGTTAACAAATAGACATGAACGAAAAAGTAACGATAAGGACATGAGATGATTTTTACGGTTTACAGAGAGGGAAGACAAGGCTGTGAGCTTCCTAACACGAAAAATGATCTTACCACCTTTGAACTTCAATAGTGAACGAGTAATCTAGTAATTATTGACGGTATCAGCCGTTATCTGAACTTGAGCAATCTAGAAGAAAGTAAGTCTAGGTTGGAACAAGGGTGGAACCACGAAAACACATTCGTCCCTTTCCTAGGGATGAGTGTGTTTTTTATAGTTTTTAAGATTGAAAATTTAAAATAATTAAAAAATAGCATTGATTTTGTTTTTTATGCGAGTATAATGAGTTAACAAATAAACATGAGCGAAAAAGTAACGATAAGGACATGAGAACATTTTTACGGTTTACAGAGAGGGAGGCCAAGGCTGTGAGCTTCCTAACACGAGAAATGATCTTACCACCTTTGAACTTCAATAGTGAACGAGTAATCTAGTAATTATTGACGGTATCAGCCGTTATCTGAACTTGAGCAATCTAGAAGAAAGTAAGTCTAGGTTGGAACAAGGGTGGAACCACGAAAACACATTCGTCCCTTTCCTAGGGATGAGTGTGTTTTTTTATCCCGCATTAACGGTCAGTAAGATTCCCATCTCAAAATTTGGCGGATGCGAGGGAGTAAGACGGGAGATCAACTGTCCGTAAAAGCCCGATTGGTTCAACTAATAATCAGTGAGGAATGGACAAAATCCCCACTGATTAAAGTTTCACTTTATTACTTTGAAAGGAGGTGCGGTAACATGAAACGATTAGTACGTACGGAAATAACCACCACCTGCATGATTAAAAAGCAGAGTAAGGTGATTCACAGGTGTAACAATTAAACTATTTAGGAGGAGATTAGAAAATGAATAACGTTATTAATGTTGGGGTATTAGGATTAGGTACTGTCGGAAGTGGTGTTGTCCATATTTTGAAAGAACATTATCGAAAGATCGCTCTTGATACAGGATATGAAGTAAAGGTAAAGACAGTCGTTGTACGTGATTTGGAAAAGGAACGTGATGTTTGCATTGATGGAATCGTAGTAACAAGTAATGTAGATGAAGTTCTAAATGATTCAAATATTGATATTGTAGTAGAGGTAATGGGCGGAATTGAAGAAGCAAAACAGCATATTGTTACGGCTTTACAAAATAAAAAACATGTTGTAACAGCAAATAAAGATTTAATGGCCGTATACGGTGCGGAGCTTTTGCAACTGGCAAATAAAAATGAATGTGACCTATGTTACGAAGCGAGTGTAGCCGGTGGGATTCCAATATTAAGAGGATTATCAGACGGGCTAGCTTCAGATCAAATTGAAAAAATAATGGGAATCGTAAATGGAACAACAAATTATATGTTAACAAAGATGAGTCAAAATGGATGGTCGTATGAAGAGGCTTTACAGGAAGCGCAAAAATTAGGGTTTGCAGAATCAGATCCGACAGCGGATGTAGATGGACTAGACGCTGCGAGAAAGGTAGCAATTCTTGCAAACTTAGGTTTTTCGATGAATGTTTCTTTAGATGATGTTCAAGTTAGAGGTATTCGAAAGGTTGAAAAAGAAGATTTAGAGATGGCCGAAAAATTAGGATTTACAATGAAATTAATTGGTAAAGCAGAGAAACAAGGATCAGCCATTCATTTAAGTGTAGAACCGACTTTATTACCAAGGCATCATCCGTTATCGAATGTAAATAATGAATTCAATGCGGTGTATGTTCACGGTCAAGCAGTAGGGGAAGTGATGTTTTACGGACCTGGAGCTGGGAAGTTACCAACTGGTTCTGCTGTAGTAAGTGATATTATTTCAATCGTTAAAAATATGAATCAAGTTCCGAAAAATAAAAGTGCGTTAAAAGAACCAGAGCCTTACGAATTACAAGGAGATGAAGAAGTAGTTTCGAAATATTTCTTACGTATTTCATTACGAGATGAGCCAGGGATGTTGCGAAAAGTAACGGAATGTTTCGTTAATTATTCTGTAAGTTTAAAAGAAGTTATTCAATTACCTTTAAATCGCGAACTTGCAGAAGTCGTTGTTGTGACGCATCGAACTTCAAAATATCAATTCGAACAAGTTTTAGGGGCGATAGAAGATGTCGCAAGTGAAATAAACAGTTACTACATTATTGAGGAGGAAAAACAATATGTATAAAGGACTATTAAAACAGTATGCTTCTTATTTACCAGTGAATGAAAACACACCTGATGTCAGCTTAATGGAAGGGAATACACCTCTGATTCCATTATTAAATATATCAAAGCAATTAGGAATTCAGTTATACGGGAAATATGAAGGAGCGAATCCAACAGGTTCTTTTAAAGACCGTGGCATGGTAATGGCAGTTGCAAAGGCGAAAGAAGAAGGGGCAGAGGCAATTATTTGTGCATCTACAGGTAATACATCGGCATCAGCTGCCGCATATGCGGCACGCCTCGGAATGAAATGTATTATCGTAATACCAGAAGGAAAGATTGCGCATGGGAAATTAGCGCAAGCAGTTGCTTATGGAGCGGAGATCATTTCAATAGAAGGGAATTTCGATGATGCACTTAAGGCTGTAAGAAATATTGCTGCAGAAGAGCCGATTACATTAGTAAACTCAGTAAATCCTTACCGAATTGAAGGGCAAAAAACAGCGGCATTTGAAATTTGTGACCAGTTGCAAAACGCACCAGATGTTCTAGCTATCCCTGTTGGAAATGCTGGGAATATTACAGCATATTGGAAAGGGTTCTGTGAATACGAGAAAGAAAAAGGCTATAAGAAGCCCAGAATTCACGGCTTTGAAGCGGAAGGAGCGGCGGCAATTGTAAAAGGACATGTCATTGAGGCACCTGAAACGATTGCAACAGCGATTCGCATCGGTAATCCGGCAAGTTGGTCGTATGCAGTAGAGGCTGCCGAACAGTCTAATGGTGAAATAGATATGGTGTCAGATGAGGAGATTTTACATGCGTATAGATTGTTAGCAAAAACTGAAGGAGTTTTCGCAGAGCCAGGATCAAATGCTTCATTAGCGGGCGTAATTAAACATGTTCAATCTGGAAAAATCAAAAAAGGCGAAACAGTTGTTGCAGTTTTAACTGGAAATGGTTTAAAAGATCCTGATATCGCAATTTCTTCTAATAAATTTGATATTGCAAGTGTGTCAAATGATATAGAACAAATTAAAGATCATATTAAAGGGGTGATTATGTCGTGATACCATTAAGAGTTCGTGTTCCTGCTAGTACAGCGAATGTTGGACCAGGATTTGATTCTGTTGGAATAGCTTTGTCATTATATTTAGAAGTAAGTGTAAAGGAAGAAGCTGATAAGTGGCAAGTGATACATTCTTTTGACGATTCAATTCCAAAAGACGATAAAAATTTAATTGTTAGCACGGCATGTAAAGTATGTCCTTCTTTATCACCCCATATAATAGAAGTTACTAGTAATATTCCGCTGACAAGAGGGCTAGGAAGTAGCGCATCAGCGATTGTAGCAGGAATAGAGCTTGCGAATCAACTTGGAAATTTATATTTAACAACTGATCAAAAGGTTCAAATTGCTACAAACTTTGAAGGACATCCAGATAATGTCGCTGCTTCTATTTTAGGTGGAACTGTAATCGGAGCACTTGATGGAAAAAATGTTTCGGTTGTAAGGATTGAAAGTAAGGAATTAGGTGTAATTTCTCTTATTCCGAATGAAGAGCTAAATACGGATGAAAGTCGATCTGTATTACCAGAGATGTTTCCTTTTCATGAAGCGGTTAAGGCTAGTGCGATAAGTAACGTATTAGTAGCTGCGTTATGTCAAAAGAAGTGGGAAGTTGTAGGTGAAATGATGGAAAGAGATCATTTCCACGAGCCATATCGTTTAGAACTTGTACCGTTATTACCATCAATTCGTAAATGTGCAAAAGAATTCGGAGCATATGGAACAGCGCTTAGTGGTGCGGGACCATCCATTTTTATTTTAACTCCGTACGAGAAGCGTAAAGAAATAGCTGACCAATTAGCGAGAGTATTTGCAGCTATGAAAGTATGTGAGCTTGAAATTGATCATAAAGGGATTACTGTAAATAAGGAAGAACATATTGGATTATAAAGAAAGCTAGCATCGCTAGCTTTCTTTACGTTATGGAGAATCTATTTTAAAGGGGATTTTTCGGAATAAACATTAATTTTAGAGGTGATTATATGAGTTCAAAAGAGTCACCAGAAGAAAAAAGAGAACGCATGAGACAAAGTGAATTGAAAAATAATCCTACCGGTTCTTTGAATGATGGACTCAACAGGGCGGAATCAGGTAGCCACGCTGATATGACAGGTGGTATGAATTGGAAAGGTACAGGGATATTAATTTTATTGCTAGTTTTAGGATATATTATATATAGTTACTTTTTCAGTTAAGGAAAGCTTGATGGAATTTAGATTTGCTTGATCTAATTATTAGTGAGAATAAAAAAAGGATTAAAGTCTCCCTGTATTACATATTTTCTTTAAACAGATTATAGTAATACGTAAATTTTTTTTGCTCATAATAGAGCTAGCATAATGCTAGCTCTATTATTTTTTGCCATATTCCTGTAACAAACCTCCTGTATATTCAGTGGTGGAGGTGCAGAAGATGAAAAAAATGATAGCGATATGTCTTCTTACAACATTGTCACTTTCGACTTTAGTCGGGTGTGATGTAAAAGGTAATGATGCTTTACAAGAGTCTAAAATAAAGAAAGCGACGTATAAAGATTTTACTTACGATGTAAATCCTGAGACTTTTACGTTAACTGTAGAACATGATGGTGTAAAAGAACAGGCATCACAACCGTTACCAAAAATGAAGGTTTCGAATTTGAAAAAAGACAAGGATCATACATCATGGGAATATCCGGATCAAAAAGTAAAAGTAAATTTAGAAAAGAAAAAAGACCACTTAAATATTGAAGTGGAATCGACTGGTGCAGAAAGTTTTACATGGCCAAAAGTGCAAGCTGAAAATTATACACTTCCGTTATGGGAAGGTAAGCAAATTCCGAGTAATGATGAGAATTGGAAGAAGTTTTTAAAGGATGATGCATATTCATTTGCTGAATCATTTTCTATGAAGTTTTTTGCATTAAATGGTTCTAAATATTCGATCGTATATATTGCGAACAATATGTTTAATAATGAATTGAAATTTCATTCAGATCCGAAAATAGGGTTTGATTTTACACATGAATTCCCGAGTATAAATAAAAATAAAACATATGGATTTCAATTATATGTGACAAATAATGATGCAGTAAGTATTGCTAAACTGTATAAGGATAATATTGCTCGAAAAGGTGAATTTAAAACATTACAAGAAAAGGCAAGAAAAAATAAAGAAATCGAAAAACTTTACGGGGCAGCTCATTTTTACTTTTGGAATCAAAATGGTTTATCAGAAAGTAACGTGAATTGGCCGAAGCTAAGAGAGCAAATAAATAGCCCGGTGTTTAGCCATATAAAAGAGCTTATTCAAAAGAATAGTTCGGAGCCTGGAGAACTGAGTGTGTTTGAGCAAGTAAGTAAACAAGATTTCATTGATAAGTACCAAAAAAATGTTATTTTACGCTATACAAACGAAGTATTATCTATGAAGGAATTGTATAAAGAGGATATTTTCCCGAAAGTTAATCAGGAAGCTAGTGTGTTATTAAAGAAAGGTGTAGATCACTTATCGAAGACAGAGCTGTATAGCTTAAATAAACATTTATTAAAGTCAGTACTCGGTGATGCAGTTGAAGAAGTAAGCAAATGGGGTAAAGCAGATGGAACGGATATAATAAAGGAAATGAAAAAAGTAGGGATAGACAAAGCGTGGATTGGTCTACCGAACTGGGAACAAGGATTTATGCAGCCTAATTTCGTTACAGAAGCTAAGGAAATGGGATATTTAGTTGGTCCGTATGATTCTTACCATTCTATTCACGAAAAAGCTGATAAAAATTGGAATACAGCTTCTTTTCAGGATCCATCGCTATATGAAGAGGCAACTGTGACGAAGAAAAATGGAGAAAAAGTGCAAGGATTTTTAGGTAGAGGGCGAAAGTTAAATCCAACTTTATCTCTTCCTAGTGTAAAAGAGCGAATGAACGAGATATTACAAAATGGACCTAAATATAATTCATGGTTTATTGATTGTGATGCAACAGGTGAAATTTATGATGATTATTCGGCCAAACATATAACGACACAAGAACAAGATTTAAAAGCAAGGTTGCAACGAATGGATTATATTGCGCAAGAAAAAGGTATGGTAGTTGGCTCAGAAGGCGGAAATGACTTTGCAAGTAGCACGATTGCATTTGCTCACGGCATTGAAACGCCTGTTATTAAATGGGACGATGAAGATATGAGGAAAAATAAAACAAGTCCGTATTATGTGGGCGGATATTGGTCACCGAATCAAAATGTTCCAGAAAAATATGCAAAACAAGTACCGTTAAAAGAAGAATATAAACAAGTATATTTAAATCCAGTATATTCGGTACCGTTATATAAATTAGTATACAATGATTCCGTTATTACAACGCACCACTGGGAATGGGGAAGTTTGAAAGTAAAAGATGAGGTAGGAAATCGTATGTTGTATGAGTTATTGTATAATGTTCCTCCGTTGTACCATTTAGATGAAGTAGAGTGGAATAAGCATAAACAAGAAATTACGCAGCATCTGAAAGTTTGGAATGAAGTTCATGAAAAGGCAGTAAAAGAAGAAATGACGAACTTTGCATATTTGTCAGAAGATAAATTAGTCCAATCTGCTTCATATGGAAAAGATATTAAAATTATTGTGAATTTCTCTAATGATGATGTGGAAATAGAAAAAACGAAAATAAAAGCAAAATCAGCTTTAATTTATAATAATGGGAAGCAAATGATATACACACCAAATGAGAAATAATAAAGTGAAATTTTAATCAGTGGGGGATTTATCCCTCACTGATTATTAGTCATCACCAATCAAAATTTCACGGCCAAAACTTGACTCTTTTATTCCTGATAAATTATGAGGTGAAAGTCTTACTACCTGCAAATAACAGAATGATAAATCTGTAAATTTGAACGTTTTGAAGTGTTAAATTTTTGAAGTTGATAAATAGTGACTTGCCAAAAATAAGCACGAGAGTATAATGTGAAATGGAATACATATTGGATTCATGATGTAACCTTACAAAAATGTAAGGTGATTGAAAGGAAATTCAATATGAAGATTACTAGACATACATTATACTAGGAAAAGAGAAAGAGAGGAGAATGAACATGAGCTCTGAATTAGAACAAGATACGAGAAGCAGTAAAAAACGTTCTAAAAGAAAATCAATAAAATGGTTCATTTTAATTCCATTTTTCCTACTTGTTTTTGGAGGAGTAGGATATGGATCGTTTATATATAACAAAGCAAAAGCTGTTGTAAGTGATGCATATGCACAAATTGATAAGTCATCAAAAAGGGACAAAGAAGTGGAACCTTTAAAGGATAATATTTCGATTTTAATCATGGGTGTCGATGGAAGCGAAATGAGAAAAAGCCAATATGGTGAAGCGGTTCGAACAGATGCACTTTTATTAGCGACAATTAATAAAGATGATAAATCCGTTAAATTAGTAAGCATTCCTCGTGATTCACGTGTTTATATTCCATCTAGAAAGAAATTAGATAAAATTACACACGCACACGTATTTGGTGGTGTTGAAAGTACAAGAGATACAGTGGAAAGATTTTTAAATGTACCAGTTGATTATTATGTGAAGTTTAACTTTGAGTCATTTGTACAAATTGTAGATTCAATTGGTGGTATTGATATTGATGTACCTGTTACTTTCACAGAACAAGATAGTAAAGACCAAGCAGGTATGATCCATTTAGAAAAAGGTTACCAACATTTAAATGGTGAACAAGCCCTTGCACTTGCTAGAACGCGTAAAATTGACAGTGACGCAATGCGTGGTCAAAGGCAACAACTTGTAATTGAAGCAATTGCGAAAAAAGCAATGTCTGTTCAATCAATTAGTAAAATGGGCTCTTTACTTGATGCAGTTGATAAAAATATGAAAACAAACTTAACGTTTGATGATATGCTTGCTATTACGAAAAATATGGCAGGATCAGATTTGCAAATGGAAAAGATGCAAATAGAAGGAACGGATAAACGTATTGGTGGTATTTATTATTACATTCCAAACGAAAAAAAAGTGAAAGACATTTCGACTAAGTTAAATGAGCATTTAGGTGTTACACCAAAACCAACTCGAAATGAATAAGTATAAAAAAAGGTTGGCCTCAGCCAATCTTTTTTTATGGAAATGGATTGCTTCATTTATTTTTAGTAGAAGGGCTACTAGTTTTCTCACGTCTACAGTTAAATCATTTTAATTTATATAAACAAAAGGTGCAATTGTACGATATACTAGAGGGAAGAATTTGGTAATTAACTCCTGAAATAGAGAAAATAAATTCATCTCATTGCAAGTTGAAAGCGAATTGAATTGATGGAAGATCAAACAGGTTAAAACAAATCTTCTTGAAAGTTGTACATAGTGCAATCAAGAATTGGTATGAAAAGAATAAAGAGTTTGTTGAGGCAGGAACAACAATTTTGATAAAACTCCCATTATAATTCATATTTTAGATTGTTTATATAGTGTAATAAAATAAATAGATGTATAATTATATTGGGTGATTTATATATAAGATTAATAGGGAGAGGAATTCGATAGAATGGAAAAGGCTTTTAAAATTAAACGAGTTGCAGTTGTTTCAGTAGCGATTGCAATAGTAGCTATTGGGTATTTCATGTTTCAATCTATTACTTCACCAGCAAAAGCTGTTGCGAAGCAAGAAAATATAGTGCAGCTTGCAAGTGAACAATCGAAAGTTGAAATGAATAAAACGGCGCCAAGTCGTTTTAACGGAATGGAAAGAAAAGTTGCTTATCTTACATTTGATGATGGGCCAGGAAAATATACGGCTGAATTATTAAATATGTTAAAACAGCATGATGCGAAGGCGACATTCTTTTTAATCGGAGCGAATGTAAAAGCGTTTCCTGATTTAGTAAAACGTGAAAATGCAGAGGGTCATTATGTTGGAATGCATAGTATGACACACAATTTTGCGAAGTTATATAAAAACGGCGAATATGTTAATGAAATGAAAGAAGATCAAAGCTTAATCGCAAATATTATTGGAAAATCACCTCAATTAACACGTCCACCATACGGGTCGATGCCTGGTTTAAATGAAGGCCTTCGAAACAAAGTAGTAGAGGGTGGTCTTAAAGTATGGGACTGGACAATTGATTCTTTAGACTGGAAATACAATAAAGTACCAGTCGATGCAGCGGCAGCACAAATCGCTCAAAATGTATTAGCTGGTGCAACAAATCCTCAAGAAGTCATTTTAATGCATGACATTCATCCGCAATCAGTTGCAGCTGTGCCAGCAATATTAAAGGGTCTAAAAGAAAAGGGTTATGAGTTTGAAGCATATCATGAAGAGAATCACTTCCCAGTGAACTTCTGGCATGATAACCGTATGTAATGGAGGAATTGAAGTTGAAATATGGAAAAGTAGCAGTAGTTGGAGCATTATCAGTAGGATTATTATCAGGTTGTTTCGGTGAAAAGCCAGAAGAAAATTTATTTACGGCTTTTGAAGCAGCATCTACACAGGAAAAATCTTTAGCAGATGACACAAAAAAATTAGAGAAGTTAGAAAAGCAAGGACAAGAACTTTATTCTCAAATTTTACAAGAAGGTAAAGAGCATAATGAAGCAGTTTCAAAGAAAATAGAGCAAGCTACTGCAAATGTAGACGAGCGTGAAAAAGTATTGAAAAACGAGAAGGAACAGTTAGAAAAAGCGCAGAAAGAAACGACATCCGTTCAAAATAATATTGAAAAACTCGAAGATAAGAAATTACAAAAACAAGCAAAAACAGTAGAAGAATCGTATAAAAATCGTTATGATGCCTTCCAAAAGATGAATGAGAATTACACAAAGGCGTTAGCGACTGAAAAAGAACTGTATGAAAAATTAAAAGTAAAAGAAACGAAGTTAAAAGAAATTGGTGAAAAAGTTAAAACTGTTAATGAATTAAATGTGGAAGCGCAAAAGGCGAAAGAACAATTTAATAAACATACAAAAGAGTATAATGATAATAAGTTAGCATTTTATAAAGATGCACAAATTAAAATTAAAGAACAAAAATAAAGAAAGATCTTAATTATAATAAAAAGCCGGGGAAACATTGTCAAAAATGTTTTTTCGGTTTTTTACTTTAAATGAATAGAAAAGACTGGAATTGATATCATAAAAGAGTTATAGTGAATTGTTCCAAGGGAAACATTGTAAAGTAAGGAGAATGAAATATGTCATATGAATTTTTATTCAAATTAGGTTTAGCACTCTTTTTAGGATTATTCATCGGAATAGATAGGCAGCTAAAGAATAAACCGCTTGGTGTGAAAACAAGTATGGTTATTTCCGTAGCGAGTTGTTTAATTACAATGGTTTCAATTGAATCAGTGAATGTTTATTCTGTACCGGGTCATACAAACATGGATCCAATGCGTCTCGCCGCTCAAATTGTTAGTGGGATTGGTTTTCTTGGAGCAGGGGTAATTTTACGAAGAAATAATGACGTTATTTCAGGATTAACGACAGCCTCTATGGTATGGGCCGCTTCAGCACTAGGTATTGCGATTGGTGCAGGTTTTTATATACAAGCGACGGTTGCTATGATTTTAATTATATTAGCGATTAACGTACTTCCGCAAATTGTGAAAATTGCAGGCCCTTATTCATTAAGACAAAAGGACTTATCTATAAAAATTACCGTAAACAAACATCGAGAGTTAGACGGGATTTTTAAGCAAATTAAAAATTTAAATATGCAAGTGAAACGAGTGAAAATTAAAGATATTGATAATGGGGCATCTCAGCAATTGGAAATGGTCATTTTAGCTCCAGAAGATTTATATACAACTGAATTATATAGTTCTTTAAAAGAAATCGATCATGTTGTTTCAGTAGAAGTTGAAAGTAGATAAAAAGAGTGATGAAAATTCACTCTTTTTTTAATGCATACAAAACATTTTGCTATAATTATTTTCTAAGGGGGATGAGTATGGTGGAGATACATATTAGAAGGGCAATAAAAGATGATATTTCGGCAATTGCAAAAGTGCATGTGGATAGTTGGAAAACAACGTATAAGGGGATATTCTCTAATGAAATTTTAGACAATATAACGTATGACCAACGAGAAAAGCTATGGGAAAGTATATTTCAAAAAGAAGACGGGCATCAATTTAGGTTTGTAGCAGAAACGTTAAATGGTAAAATAATTGGATTTATCGATGGGGGAGTTGAAAGAACAGGTGCATATAATTGTGATGGAGAATTATATGCAATATACATTTTACAAAAATATCAAGGAATGAAGATAGGACAAAGATTATTTCAAGCATTGCTATCGGAATGTAAAAAAGATAATATGCAATCTCTGTTAGTTTGGGTTGTTGCTAATAACCCTTCTAAAAAGTTTTATGAAAAATATAATCCGGAAAAAATTGACACGAAACTTTTAGAAAGACTACATGTAGAAGAAATAGCATATGCTTGGCGAAATATGGATTGTTTATACAAATCACTATCAATCTAGAAAACGATAATTTTATTATGTAAACTTAATTTACGAGAATGAAAAAATACATCAATTATTATATTGGTGTATTTTTTTGTTGACGGATTAAATGTTTTGAAAAGGTGAAAAGTTTAGTTAGATAAAAAAATTCTGAAATATACCTTGAAATGATTATCATTATCAATTAAAATCATAGTTGATAATAAAATTCAGCTGTCAGAAGTTTCACAAAAAAATGATAGTGTTCGTCTAAAAGAGGAGGAGCAGTATGCAGCATGCGAAACAAATCGCGGAACATGCAACAATACAAAGCTTTTTAAATTGTTATTTAAGAGAAACAGGAAGTGGAGAATGGATTACGGAGGATAAAAGGATAGAAAATATTTTCTGCCATTCATTTCAAAGAGACGCTATCCCTACTTATTTATGCTGCCCTTTATCGGCACAAAACGTTACTTTGTATGGGGAAGTTATATATAAATCGTCAACGGACCGTCATCTATTTGGAGAACAATTTTATTACCAAATTGGCGAAAATAAAAATGTTATTAAAGCAGATTATATTACGGTTATTATGTTTTTAATAAAGGAAATGTCTATTAACTATGGAGAAGGTACGAATCCTGATGAACTTATGCTTCGAGTTATCTGTAGTTGTCAAAATATTGAGAGGTTTATACAAGGAAGGGAGCAGGATACAGCTGAATTATATGGTTTCCATACGACTTTTATAGAGGCGGAGCAATCTTTATTATTTGGACATTTAACTCATCCTACACCAAAGAGTAGACAAGGTATATTGGATTGGAAAAGTTCAATGTATTCTCCTGAATTAAAAGGGGAGTGCCAACTTCACTATTTTCGGGCACATAAAAGTATAGTAAGTGAAAAGTCATTGTTACAAGATTCTACAACGGCGATGATAAAAAAGGAATTAAAGAACGATGAAAAGGTAGGTCAAGAATTTATTGAAGAGTACTGTCAAGAAGATGAATATTCATTAATTCCAATCCATCCGCTACAAGCAGAATGGCTATTACATCAATCTTATGTGCAAAATTGGATGAATCAAGGTGTACTTGAATATATCGGTCCAGTAGGTAAGTGTTATATGGCGACATCATCACTTAGAACGCTATATCATCCTCATTCGAAGTATATGTTCAAGTTTTCATTCCCTGTAAAGGTCACGAATTCAATGCGTATTAATAAATTGAAGGAACTTGAGAGTGGACTTGAAGGTAAGGAAATATTGAATACTAAAATTGGAGAGGTGCTAGAAAAGTTTCCAGGATTTGATTTTATATGTGATCCGGCCTTTATTACTTTAAAATACGGGGCACAAGAGTCTGGATTTGAAGTGATTATTCGAGAAAACACATTTTATAGTGAAAATGAAAATGATGCAACGCTTATCGCTGGATTAGTACAAGATGCAATTCCGGGTGAAAGAACTCGTTTAGCAAATATTATCCACCGCTTAGCGGATTTAGAAGATAGAAGCTGTGAAGAAGTAAGTTTAGAGTGGTTTAGACGATATATGAATATCTCTTTAAAGCCGATGGTATGGATGTATTTACGTTATGGCGTTGCATTAGAAGCGCATCAACAAAATAGTGTTGTTCAATTGAAAGATGGTTATCCAGTTAAGTTTTACTTCCGTGATAATCAAGGTTTTTATTTCTGCAATTCAATGAAGTCAGTGCTAGATAATGAACTAGCGGGTATTGGCGAACTTACTGGGAATTTATATGACGATTACATTGTAGATGAAAGATTTCGTTACTATTTAATTTTCAATCATATGTTTGGACTAATTAACGGTTTTGGTACAGCAGGATTAATAAAGGAGGAAATTCTTCTTTCGGAATTAAGGTCTGTACTTGAAGCGTTCCTTCCATATAACCGCGAACCTTCTACATTTTTAAGTGAATTGTTGGAAGAAAATAAATTGGCATGTAAAGCAAATTTGCTAACGAGATTTTTCGATGTTGATGAACTGACAAATCCTTTAGAGCAAGCAATTTATGTACAAGTAGATAATCCACTCGTTAGAGAAGTGGCTGTTCGTTCATAAGTAGTGCTAAAATTTCACGTAATACAAATAATGGAATTTGATATTCCGTATTATAGCGGAGGGATTTATGAAAGAAGAAGTTTATCACATAAAAATATTGAAGGCACTCCAATCAAAAGAGTACATTTCAGTAAGAAGAAGAGTATTCCGGCAATTAGTAGAATCGTTAATTTATGAAGAAATCATTACGCCGATTCGTATACAAAAGGGAGAGCAAATACTTTTTATTATACAAGGTCTTGATGAAAAGGATCAAAATGTAATGTACCAATGCTATGGACAAGAACGTATGACATTTGGGCGTATTTGTTTACATGACTCATTAATAATGAGAGTTCAAGATGAGGAAGAAGAAATACAATCAGTTTCACAATTTTTACAGGATATTTTTCGGATTGTTCAAGTGGATCGAACGAAATTGGATTCTTTTATTCAAGAATTAGAACAAACAATCTTTAAAGATACGATTGCACAATATGAGAGAAGTTGTGAAGAAGACTATATTGTGAAGTCTTATGATGAGCTTGAAAGCCATTTAATAGATGGACACCCGTATCATCCTAGTTATAAAGCACGCATCGGGTTTCAATATCGTGATAATTTTCAATATGGATTTGAATTTATGCAACCAATGAAAATTATATGGATTGCAGTTCATGAGAAATATACGACTGTAGGATATGAAAGTGAAGAGAGTTATAACTGTACCTTTAAAGAAGAAATTGGTGAAAAGAAAATCGAAGAGTATATGGATCGTATTCGAAAAATGGACTGTGATTCGAAGAAGTATATGTTTATACCTGTTCATCCTTGGCAGTGGGAGAACTTTATTATTCCGAATTATACTGACCATATACAGGATAAATATATTATTTATTTAGGGAAATCAGAAGATAATTATTGCGCGCAGCAGTCGATGCGGACATTAAGAAATGTTACGAATCGAGAGAAACCATATGTAAAGTTATCAATGAATTTACTCAATACTTCAACTATCCGTACATTAAAACCACATTCGGTTGTGAGTGCACCTGCTATATCGAATTGGTTAAAAGATATAGTAAAACATGATCCTTATTTAAGGGATGAATCGCGTTTAATTTTGTTAAATGAATTTTCGAGTGTTACGTACGATACGAATAAAAAAGCTACGTATGGCTCATTAGGATGTATTTGGCGCGAAAGCGTTCACAAATATTTAGATAAGAAAGAAGAGGCGATCCCATTTAACGGTTTATATGCCAAGGGAAAAAATGGGACACCAACTATTGATTTGTGGTTAAAGAGATATGGAGTAGAAAGCTGGTTACAATTGCTTATTCAAAAAGCAATTATCCCAGTTGTACACCTCGTTGTAGAGCATGGAGTCGCATTAGAATCACATGGACAAAACATGATTTTAGTTCATGAAGAGGGAATACCAGTCCGTATTGCACTAAAAGATTTTCATGAAGGACTGGAGTTTTATCGTCCATTTTTGAAAGAACTCGAAAAATGTCCTGACTTTACTAAAATGCATAAAACATATGCGAATGGTCAAATGAATGATTTCTTTGAAATGGACCGTATTGAATGTTTACAAGAAATGGTTTTAGATGCGCTTTTCCTATTCAATCTAGGTGAACTGGCTTTCGTGCTGGCAGATGAGTATCAGTTGAAAGAGGAACAATTTTGGATCATTCTTGTTGAAGAAATAGAAGATCATTTTGAAAGATTTTCGCATTTGAAAGAACGTTTTGAAGCATTACAATTATATGCACCTACATTTCATGCAGAGCAATTAACGAAGCGTCGTTTATATATGGATGTGGAATCGCTTGTTCATGAAGTTCCAAATCCATTGTATAGAGCAAAGCAACTTACAATACAAAAATCAGTTGTTACAGGGGGAAATCATGCTAATCGTTAATAAACAAGAATTTAGCAAATATGATTTTGAATTGAGATTACAAGGTTACGAGGGAGTGGAACAATTTCAAGAAGCAGAAGGAAATAGATTTGCACTTTGTCTGAAAAATCCATTCGATATTATTACGCTTGTGTTTTTCCTAAAAGAAAAAAGAGCATCTGTACTACTTATTCATGAAGATACGCCAAAGGATACAGCTATTGAAATGGCAAAGCGCGCAAAGTGTACTGCACTTTTATACGGAGAAAGTAACGACTTTACAAAATTAGAAGTTCCAAATCTATTACAAGAAGAATCGTCTTTATTGCAGTATAGTTCAGGTACAACAGGAGAGCCAAAACTGATTCGTAGAGCATGGACGGAAATTGAAACAGAAATTGCTGCTTACAATGAAGCTTTAAAATGTGAAGAAGACGAAGTGCCAATTGTAATGGCTCCAGTTTCACATTCATACGGATTAATTTGTGGCACGTTATCAGCAATTACGAGAGGTAGTAAGCCTATAATCATTACAAATAAAAACCCTAAATTCGCATTAAATATAGTTCGTAATACCGAAAAACATATCATATACGCAGTACCACTTATGTTACATATTATGGGGAGTTTTCCACAAGGGACTTTTCAGTTTCATAAAATTATGACATCAGGATCACCTTTGCCAGAAACGCTATTTTATAAGTTAAAGGGCATGACGAAATACATGATGCAGCAGTACGGCTGTTCTGAAGCTGGTTGCATTAGTATATGTCATGCTATGGAAACACATTTGGATTTAGGAAAACCACTTCCTCATGTAAGTATTAACATAGGGTCAAATGAAGATGAACCTGAAGAAATCGTAGTGAAAATTGCTGAAAAGGAGATTTATACAAAAGATTTAGGTTATAGATCTGAGCAAGGCCTTCATTTCATGGGGCGAATAGATGATGTTATTAATGTGTCCGGTCTAAAGGTATTTCCTATAGAAGTGGAAGAAACGATACTTCGATTAGAAGGTATTCAGGAGGCGATTGTATACCGGGGCAAGCATCCTGTGATGGGAGAAATAGTAAAAGCGAAAGTAGTCTCTCGTATTGAACCAGTACAAATACGAGAATGGTGCATACAGCATTTACCGTCTTATAAAGTGCCACATGAAATTGAAAATGTAGCAGAGATTCCGAAAAATAAAACAGGGAAAGTAAGTCGGAAGTTATTAGAGAGGGGAGAGATAACAACATGAGTCGTGAAATGTTAAAAGAAGCAGTTTTAAGTATTATGAGAGAAAAAATGGAACTGAAAAATGTAACGCATTTAGAAGAAACGATGCGTTTAAATCAAGATTTATATATAGATTCGGTAATGATGTTACAGCTTATAGTATACATAGAAATGGATTTAAAGCTATGCGTTCCAGAGGATGAGATAGACCCAAAGGCGTTTCTTACTGTAGGATCTTTGCTTGACTTTATGGAAGAGTTACAGCCGTTACACGAAATAAATGTGAATAACTAACCTTTTAGGAAAGTGGATGAGAGTATGACTTCAATTAAAGTTCACTGTTTAGTGAGTTGTTTTTGTGAAATTATAAAAAGGCGTAGCGATATAGATTTCCGTCCATTTTATTTCGGATTATGGGATGGAGATTTTGATATAACAGAAGGCGGGATTATTTCTTATCATTCCGAAAACATTAATCATGATAACTACTTACTTTGGTATGAAAAATTGTATGGCATTAAAGTGAACGAATGGTACGATCATTCAAAAGATAAAAGTAGCAATGTAGAAACATTTTTAGAATTAGTAGAAAATAAGCCGGAAAATCGTTACGTAATTGTAATGGTTGATATGTCTTTATTGCCTGAGAGAGAAAATAAGTTTCATCAAAAACCGTTTCCGCATTACTTAATGATATCGAAGACAGAGAAAGAAGAGGAATGGTTCATGCTTGATCCTGATTTTCGCTGGGAAGGGAATATGGAAAGAGAAAAAGTGCTCCATTCTGTTAAAGACAACCCATTTGGTGGAGGCTATTTCATTGATATAGAAGGAATTCAGGAGCCAACACAAGAGATGGTAGAAAGTTATTTCATGGAAACATTCAAAAAAGATGATAATGAACTAACAATGGAATTAAAAAAATTAATAATAAAAATGGTAAATGAAGAGGATGGGTATTCACTTTCCGGGCTCGTAACGGCAGTAAAGCAAATACCCGTATTGGCAATACGTAAATATAGCTATGAACATGCCTTTGCATACTTCCGTGACACTTTACAATATTCGGAGCAAGAATTTGATTATTGGTGTGATCGAGTGGAAGACATTGTACAAGGATTTACAAATGTACAGTACCGTGCTATTAAAATGGCAATGACAAATAATAAAGATATGTTATTACCAATTGTTGAAAAACTTGATGAAATGAATACAATTGAACTGCAAATTAAGGATGAACTAGAGAAACAGTTTCTGTTGTGGAAATAAATGGTAACGAATCAGTCTTTCTTAACTAATACAAGTTCATTGAATTTAAGATAAGGGAGTTCAAACCAATGAAATATTCGCTATGTACAATTTCATTTCGCCATCAACTAATTTCATTTACTGATATTGTTCAATTTGCATATGAAAACGGTTTTGAAGGAATTGAGTTGTGGGGGACCCATGCACAAAATTTATATATGCAAGAGCGTGAAACGACAGAACGAGAAATAGATTATTTAAAGGATAAAAATTTAGAGGTCACGATGATAAGTGATTACTTGGACATATCATTATTAGCGGATTTTCAAAAAACGATGGAAAAATGTGAACAGCTGGTAATACTAGCTAATTGGTTTAATACAAATAAAATTCGTACATTTGCCGGGCAAAAAGGTAGTGAGGATTTCTCGGAACAAGAGAGAAAAGAGTATGTGAAGCGAATTCGCATGATTTGTGATCTATTTGCTCCGCATAATATGTATATACTATTAGAAACACATCCAAATACGTTAACGGATACTTTGCCGTCTACTTTGAAATTGTTAGAAGAAGTAAATCATCCATATTTAAAAATAAACCTTGATTTTCTTCATATATGGGAGTCTGGTGCAGACCCTGTAGATAGTTTTCATCGATTAAAGCCGTGGATACAACATTACCATTTTAAGAATATATCATCAGCGGAGTATTTACACGTGTTTGAACCAAATAATGTATATGCCGCTGCTGGAAGTCGTATAGGAATGGTTCCATTATTTGAAGGTATTGTAAACTATGATGAAATCATCCGGGAAGTGAGAGATACTGATCATTTTGCTTCGCTTGAATGGTTTGGGCATAATGCGAAAGATATATTGAAAGAAGAAATGAAAGCATTAACGAATAGAAAATTAGAAGTAGTAAGTTCATAAGGTGAAATGATGAAAGAGTCTCGTTTAGGAGACTCTTTTTTTATTTTATCAATAACCAAAAATTACCATGTATTTAATTTCGGATTTGATACAGTTTAATATATATAAGGAGGTGATCGGTAATGGCTAGAAATCGTAACGCTAATCAATTAGCATCACATGGAGCACAAGCAGCTCTAGATCAAATGAAATATGAAATTGCACAAGAGTTTGGTGTACAGCTTGGGGCTGATACTTCTTCACGTGCAAACGGTTCTGTAGGCGGTGAAATTACAAAACGCCTTGTAGCGATGGCAGAACAACAGCTTGGTGGCGGATATACTCGCTAAATGTAGAAGGTTATAGGAGAAAGGAAGGATTCTTCCTTTCTTTTTTATTTTCAATTAATTGGTATGGATATATTGTGAACAGGATTCAAAGAATAGGAGTAATGCTATATTTTACCCAATTTCTTTTGTTGTAAATGGAAAGTAGTAAAGATGAAATAGCCCTGGTGGAATGTAAACATAATTTCCAGCAGGGCTATTATATGGTAAGAAATATATGATGAAAGGTTCCGAAATCAACATGTTAAAAAAAGAAAACTGTTGTTTAATTGCACTTGCATCAGTTCCACTTGTTATGACGCTAGGTAATTCAATGCTTATTCCAATCCTGCCAACCATTGAAAAGAAATTACATATTTCATCTTTCCAGGTATCCATGATAATTACAATTTATTCTATCATTGCAATTATACTTATACCGATTGCAGGTTATTTATCAGATAGATGGGGACGAAAGATGGTAATGGTTCCAAGTTTATTAATTGCAGCTATTGGAGGAGCGATAACGGGATGGGTATCATGGAAAGTTGATAACCCTTATGTTTGGATTCTTATCGGAAGAGCAATTCAAGGGATAGGTGCTGCTGGTGCTATGCCAGTTGTCATACCATGTGTCGGTGATTTATACAAAGATGAAAAACAGGTTAGTGCAGGTTTAGGAATCATTGAGACGTCAAATACATTTGGAAAAGTATTGAGTCCCATATTAGGATCAGCTCTTGCAGCTATTGTATGGTTCTTACCATTTTGGGCGATTCCAGTTTTATGTGTAATATCGATTGTTTTACTACTGGTACTAGTAAAGGCGAAGAAACAAGAAGAAGAAGTCCCACCACTTAAAGAATTTATTCAATCTATTATCTCTACGTTTCGAGAAAAGGGAAGATGGTTAATTGCCATTTTTATACTAGGTGCAATTATTATGCTTATTTTATTCGGAATACTTTTTTATCTGTCAACTATACTGGAGTCGAAGTACGATATTCATGGTATATGGAAAGGGTGTGTACTCGCTATTCCTTTACTTGTACTATCACTTAGCTCATATATGGCTGGTAAAAAAATTGGAGATAAACAAGATATTATGAAAAAGTGTATCTATATTGGATTTTTACTGGCTGCTGCATCTGTCTTCTTACCTTTATTTCTAAAAGGAATCTATTTGCTACTTCTTTGTCTCGTTATTATGGGGGGAGGAATTGGTATGGCGTTACCATGTCTAGATGCTCTTATTACACAAGGGATTGAAAAAGAGCAGAGGGGGACAGTTACGTCATTTTATAGTTCAATGCGATTTATCGGTGTAGCAGCTGGACCACCCCTGTATTCTTTTTTTATGAAAGGGGCAGACCATGAAGTGTTTTATTTAACAAGCATCTTCGCTGCTATTGGTGCTGTCATAGCAATTATTTGGATTAAACCAGCAAAAGATAAAATGATGTTAAAACAGAAACCGGAACCAACTTCATAATGCGAAAGAGAATTGCATGCCAATTACATAACATGCAATTCTCTTTAATTAGTTAGGAAAAACAACTTGTTTTAACATATAAAGTGCGACTCCCCATATGAGTAGCCCTGAAATTTTATTTAATACTATAATCGTTTTTCCTGTTGAGTCAAATCCTTTTAGAAATTTTCCAGCAAAAGCTAAACTAATAAACCAGATCCAAGAAACTATAATTGTTGCAAAAGTGAAAGCCCATTTCTCACTTCCTATGTACTGTATAGAGTTTGTTCCGATTACACCAATTGTGTCTAAAATTGCGTGTGGATTTAGTAATGAAACTGATGCGGCGAAAATAATTTGATTTTTTAAAGGCATGCTTTTTTCTTGTTTTACATCATTTGAAGGATCGCTTCTCCAAATAACCCAGCCCATATACATAAGAAAGAAAAATCCAATCATATACAAGGTGGTTGTTAACCAAGAAAAAGTAAGGAGTACAAGGGAAACACCTTGTACAGCAATTAATATTAATAATGTATCACATATAGATGCAGTCAAGACTACAGGAGCAGCTCGCCAAATATTTGGTTGACTAGCGCCTTGGTTAAAGACGAAAACATTTTGGACACCTAATGGAATGATAAGACCAAATGCAAGGATGATACCGTGAATAATTGCTTCACTCATCAGATTACCTCCTACTTAATTTGATTAATTATGATAGTCTATATTGTATAGAAGAAATGAAAATTTGTATCCATCCATATGGTTGGATAGGTTACCAACCATAAAATATGTGAGGTGATATAATGGAAAGGCTCGTTTGGAAACCTAATATGTCTTCATCTATTCCTTTGTATAAACAAATAGAATCTTATATAAAAGAGAGAATTGTTAATGGGGAATGGACAATTGGAACTAAATTACCTTCACAAAGAGCTTTGGCGCATGCGTTTGAAGTGAACCGAAGTACAATTGTAATGGCTTTTGATGAGTTAATAGCAAAAGGGTATATTGAGGGGAATGGACGGAAGGGAACAATTGTTATAAAAAATAGTGAGAATACTTCAACATATGCCCCGCCTCCAAACTGGCAGTCTTATGTAGAAACAGGACTTCATTATCCGAATCTTCCTGCTGTACAAGAGATTAATCAAGCTGAATTTACTCCCAATGTAATTCGATTAGGAACAGGTGAACTTTCACCGAGTCTCTTGCCTGAGAAAAAGATGAAGGGTATTATTAATAAAATTTTACAATCAAATGTTCCACTTGGGTATGAGGAACCGAAAGGAAATCTCCATTTAAGAGAAAAAATTGCGGAATATTTAAAAGGGCATGGGGTATATGTATCTCCTGACTCTATTTTAATTGTTTCAGGGGCAATTCAAGCATTGCAGCTTATTTCTATGGGGCTTCTTCCGAAAGGAGCGTCAATTTTATTAGAAAAACCATCATATTTATATTCGCTTAATGTATTTCAATCAGCAGGAATGCGCTTGATTGGAATACCAATGAATGAGAACGGTATAAATACTTCATACATTACAAAATATAAGAAACAATTTAACGCATCTATTTTATATACAATCCCATCTTTTCATAATCCGACCAATTTTAGTATGAACGCTAAGAAGAGGGAAGAAGTGATGGAGATATGTAATGAAATTGGATTACCTATTATTGAGGACGCGGTATATCAAGATTTATGGTTCGATGCACCAGTTTCAAAGCCTTTAAAGGCATATGATAAAAATGGTATCGTGCTACATATTGGAAGTATGTCCAAAGTCATTAGTCCTGGTTTAAGAATTGGATGGGTTGTTGGATCAGAATCAGTTATTCAAAGATTAGCAGATATAAAAATGCAAACTGATTATGGTTCAAGTTCTATATCCCAGCAGATTGCAGCGGAGTGGTTTGAAAATGGATTGTATGATGAACATTTACAGTTTGTAAGAAGTGAATTGAAAAAACGTAGAGATTTTATGATAAGTATGTTAGAAAAGTATTGTAGTGGCATTGCAACTTGGCATGAGCCAGTAGGAAGCTTTTACATTTGGCTACATATAAATCTACCAATTTCGAATCGTAGTTTATTTGAAAAAGCTTTACAAGAAAGGGTGTTGTTAAACCCAGGCACTTTGTATGATAGAAGTGCTAACCAATTTTTACGTCTTTCTTATTCCTATGCAACTGTAGAAGAAATTGAAGTTGGAATAAAAAAGATTGCGCAATTAATTAAAGGGTAAAAGGAGAAAACCATGAAACAATATGTGATTTGCCAAATTATCGATGGGGATAAATATTTAGCTGCTTATGCAGAGACAAAACAGGATGCAGTTGAAAAAGCAGAACTGTTAGGATTAAGAACCGGAAATCGTTACATAGTAATTACCGCAAAAGAAGCTGAAGGGTTAACTTATCCTTAAATAATGGGAGAGTACATAAGAAGTAAACAAGCCTAATAATGTACTATATTATTAGGCTTATTTACTATTAAAGTGTGACAGGGAAAATAATATAATTATGAGTCAAGTTGGCGGAAATACCGATTTGTTTTTCGATCCTGATTGCCGTCTCTATATTCATCAACATATTGTCTGAAGTTCCAGGATTGTAAAAACTTATTAGCTGCATTATAACCAGAGTTATAGAGCCATTCTTTCTCTTCTTTAGTTAGTTGAAAATTAGTACTGGTAATGATTCCTGTTGGAATTGTAATAGTTCTAGCCTTTGATTCTTTATCTAAATGACGTAAATCATGAGCTTGCATCATCGTTTTAAATAATCCTTTGAACATGGAAATAGGTTCGTCATAGTGGGCGGGATCAGCTTGAATCTCATCTTTTACAAAATGAAATCCAAAGGTAGGCCAGCGAGGAGAAGTCGGTGAATCGAAAATCCAAATTGGGTAATTACTTAAAATACCGCCGTCAACCATATAACAAGGTTGTTTCCATTTTGGGGTTCTCCATTTCACTGGTTCGAAGAAGAAAGGAATGGTTCCACTCATTCTTACTGCTTTAGCGATAGAGAAGCGATAATTTAAAAATCCGTAGTTTGGCAAGTCATCGGGAAAAATAACCATTTTACCATTGCTTATATCTGAAGCGATAATTTTGAGTTTATTCAAATCGGGTAAGTCTGTAAACAAATGAATTCCTTTTTTTCTAAGCAGGTCTTCTAGCCATTCTTCGAGAAATACATTTGAATAAATACCTAGAGTAGACCAAGCGCTTAATCCTTTACCAATAAAGGGGATTTTATCAAGAAAAGTTTTTTTAGTGAATTTTTCATAATCAATGTCTGTTACAATCGTCTTTAATTCGGAACAAGAATATCCTGCTGCTAGAAGAGCTGCAATAATAGCGCCGGCTGATGTTCCAGCTAAACGTTCCCATTCATATCCTTTTTCGGCTAACGCGCAAATTGCCCCTACATGAGCAATTCCGCGTACACCGCCTCCTTCAAAAACACCATCAATTTTCATTGAACATACTTCCTTTCTAAAAAATGAAAATGGAAAAAAAGCACGTATTGTACGTGCTTTTTTACAATAGTTTTTAAGTTTACTAGCAGCCTACAAAGCCGCCCCAACAGCTAGCTCCGATGATGATTAGAAGGATAAATAAAACGATTAATAAAGCGAAACCTCCATAACCACAACCGCCACCACAACTACCGCCGTAACCGTAACCACCGCCGCAACTATATCCGTAACTCATGTGGAATTCCTCCTTAAATTAAAAATAAAAATGAACGAGGGGAAAATGTACTGGAAGAAATAAAGAACTATCGTGTTTGTAGGAACAATGTATACTATGCTTTTTTAAACTTGTTCGCGTACGAGGGATAAGCCCGTTTTTTGGAGGGCTTGTTGAATTTACAATGAATGAAGTATAATCTTTGTGCTATGATACAAATAAGTATGTAAATGTAAGGAGAATTTATGGAACAGAAAATTGAAATATTAATTGATAAATATGAACTAACACATTTGAAACAGGAACTTATTAATACTGTATTTCCTTGTGTAAAAGTTGTGCCAAAACAACAGGAAATAATTGCGATAGGCAGTTCGAAAATGGGCGGAGTTCCTGATTTGCCAAATACATTTGAATATCCAACATACAAAGAGAATCCGTTACGTTTTATCGCACAATTTAATTTAAGTGATTTACAAAACGTTGGTATGGATCATAATCTTCCTAAGACAGGGATGTTATATTTCTTTAGTATTGAAAATTACTTTGAAGAAGATGTGGATCCAACCGAAGCTGGACGTATACTTTATTATGATATCCCTGTAGAGCAATTACGTAGAGCTGATGAAATACAAGCGAAATATAACCAGTGCGCAATTACTTTTGAACTGACGTATAAATTACCGGAGCTTTTCATTGAAGATGAGGCGGATTCAGATCGTTTCTTGCAATTACTTGAAGAGCTAATCCCAGACAACTATGATAATCATCAAATGTTTGGAGAACCATTCTCTGTACAAGATGAGGTATTGTACGAGACTGGACAATATATGGGGATAGATCCACAGCATATGACGCTCTTATTCCAAATTGATTCAGATACTAAAAATTGTAATATGATGTGGGGAGATTTAGGGATGCTTTATTTCTGTATTGGAAATGAAGACTTGAAAAATCGCCATTTTGAAAATACATGCTGTGTGTTGCAAACTTGCTAAAAAAAGGTTGTTCTTTTTCTAAAAGAACAACCCTTTTAAAAATGTTAAATATGCATAATCTCATATGACCTATTTTGAAAAGTATTGTATACTCTGAAACTATACGATACTTTTTTGTATAGTTATAGAATGTAAGGAGTGACAAGATGGGAAAGACAAGTAAGTATGTGACAGCTGCCGCACTTTGTTCAACTATAGTAATGGGAGGCTTACAGGCGTCAGCTGTATCTTATGCGGCTACGAATCCGACTACAGTGACAACACAATCAGATGCAAAGTTGTTAAATGATTTCAGAAAAGAATTAAAAAAACAGATTGATAATAGAGAAGAAAATATTACAATCACATATAAAACAAAAGATAGAAATGCTAGAAATATTATGGACCAATTGTATGGCGAGTTTAATAAAATTGTAGATGCTGATGAGTATGTAAAATATAATGTAGCGTCTACTAAATATTCTATAAAAGGGATGCCAGGGAATTATACATTTACATTACAAGTGAAGTATCGTGAATCAAAAGAGCAAACACAGTATGTAAAGTCTCAGGCGAAAGCAATTGTAAATTCTATCATTAAACAAGGCATGGATGAACATGAAAAAGTGAAAGCTATTCATGATTATGTTGTGAAAGAAGTATCATATGATACTTCTTATCAAGCATATACAGCGTATGAAGCGTTAGCGAATCGTTCTGCCGTTTGCCAAGGATATACATTGTTAACATATCAATTACTAAAAGAAGCAGGTATTCAAAATCATATTGTAACAGGTACAGGGAATGGACAAGCTCACGCATGGAATTTAGTGAACATTGATAACAAGTGGTACCACCTTGATACTACATTCGATGATCCAGTTCCTGATAAAGCTGGGCGCGTAACATATTCATATTTTAATATGTCTGATGAACAATTAAGCAAAGACCATGAATGGGATCGTAGTGAATATCCAGCGGCAACTACAAGCTACTTCAACGAATTAACAAGCAAAATAAAAGCCGGTAGTTCAAAAACTGCTGTATATGAACAAATGTTAAAAGAAACAAATTTAAAGTATTTATCTGCACAATACGGAGCGGAAAATTACAATGAGTTTAAGAAAAAATTACAGCAACAATTTGCTTCCAAGCCAGAAAAAGTAGAAGTACGATATAAGCAGTCAATGGATGGAACGATGCAAGATATAAAGAAAGTACTAGATGAAATAACTTGGCCAAAAGGTGCAAAGCGTGTATCTTATCAAGTTGCGCCATATAGTGCAATGGCAGGTTATTCATTAGCGACAATTACATTTACGTATTAATGAAAAAGAGCATCTTTGAACTGCACCCCAATTGTTAGACACAGTCTAACAATTGGAGGTGCAGTTTTTCTATGGCTAAATTTACAGCTGATGAAAAAATACAAATCGTTCTACGTTATTTGAACGGAAATGAAAGTTATCGAGAAATGGGTAGAGCGATCGGTATAAGTGGCACAATCATTTTGAATTGGGTAAACCAATATAAGCAGAATGGTGTGGAAGCTTTTCTAAAACGATGTACAAATTACACACAACAATTTAAACTAGACGTACTAAAACTTTATGATTGAAAACGGTATGTCCTTATTTGAGACGGCAGCTATCTTTAACATTCCTGCCCCTTCAACGATTTCTGTTTGGAAAAAACAACTCAAAACACAAGGAATTGATGCCCTTCAATCTAAAAAAAAGGGGCGTCCATCCATGAAAAAAGAGTCAAATAAACAAGTAAAACAAGCTTTAGCTGAAGGGTCAGTCGAAGCACTTGAAGCACGTATTAAACAGCTTGAAATGGAAAATGAGTACTTAAAAAAGTTGAATGCCTTAGTTCAAAACAAGGAAAAGTCACTAAACAAGACAAAGCGCAAGTAGTCTATGAATTAAGGCATAAATATTCGGTGAAGGCACTCGTGGAGTTAGCTACTATTCCACGAAGCACGTATTATGATTTAGTAAAGAAAATGAATCGCCCAGATGTAGATGCCGATTTGAAAGCTGAGATTAAAGTGATTTATGAGGAGAATGAAGGTCGTTATGGCTACCGTCGCATTCGTGATGAGTTAGCGAATCGTGGTCAGAAAGTGAATCACAACAAGGTGCAACGTATTATGAAAGAGCTTGGATTAAAGTGTGTTGTGCGTATGAAGAAATATAAATCCTATAAAGGGAAAGTCGGTAAAATTGCACCCAATATTTTAGAGCGTAATTTTTATGCAGATGCACCGAATCAAAAATGGGTAACAGACATCACAGAGTTTAAATTATTTGGAGAAAAACTGTATGTATCACCTGTATTAGACTTGTATAATGGTGAGATTATTACCTATACAATTGGTTCTAGACCGGCGTATTCACTTGTTTCAGAGATGTTAGAGAAAGCATTAGAACGTTTACCTGAAAACCACCAAACTACTGATGCATTCGGATCAAGGATGGCATTATCAAATGAGACAGTACGTCCGTACACTTGAATCAAGAGCTATCGTACAGAGTATGTCTCGAAAAGGAAACTGTTACGACAACGCAGTAATAGAGAATTTCTTTGGGATTATGAAGTCGGAGTTCCTCTATATAAAAGAATTTGAATGCATAGAGCATTTTAAAATAGAATTAGAAAAATATATAGATTATTATAATAAGAAACGGATTAAGGCAAAATTAAAAATGAGCCCGGTACAATACCGGACTCATTTGGATCAAGTAGCCTAATGAAATAACCGTGTCTAACTTTTAGGGGTCACTTCACTTTAAAAGGTGCTCTTTTTGCGTTTGATTATAATTATAGTGACTATTTAGAATTATGTGATAAAATAATTGAAAATAGAGGATGTGATAGCTGAATGAATTTGTTCGAAAATAATATATTTGCATTGATATATTTTTGTCTAGTAATCGGACTTATCGTTTTGTTTTTTGTATCATTTACTCTGTTCATTAAAAGATTATTGCAAAACAACACTATGAAAAAACAACATGTGATTAATATGAATCAGAAGTTAGATCGGATTATTGAATTGCTTGAAAAAGATAAAAAAGAATAATGGAAGATGGATAAAAAGGAGAAGCAGATGGCGAATTATATAAAGGAATTACGTGAAAAAATAGGGCATGATTATGTTATTTTGAATTTTGCAGGAGGTTGTGTATTTAATGAATTTGGTGAAGTGCTTCTGCAAAAAAGAGGAGACTTTAATGCTTGGGGATTTCCAGGCGGTGCAATGGAAATCGGGGAATCTGCGGCAGAAACTGCGATTCGAGAAATAAAAGAAGAAACAGGATATGATGTGAAAATTGATGAGCTCATTGGTGTGTATACGAAATATTTTCAAGCATATCCGAATGGAGATCAGGCACAGGCAATTGTAATATTCTTTAAGTTTTCAATCGTTGGAGGGAATACAAAAATAGACGGTGATGAAACGTTAGATTTGCAGTTTTTCCCTTTAGACAAAATGCCGCCATTGTTTAATAAACAACATGAAGATTGCTTGCAGGATTTATTAGAGAAAAGAGTAGGGGTATATCGTTAACGTATAAAAAAGAAGCTAAATGAGATTAGCTTCTTTTTTATGTTCTATTTCCACCAATCATCAAACATTGACGCTGGTACTTGTCTTTTATGTTCACTCACTTTGTAACGCTTCTCAATCTTTTCAGCAACGTCAGCTGGAACGGATTTACCTTCTAAATAGTCATCTAATTGATCGTAAGTAATGCCTAGCTCTGTTTCATCAGCTTGACCTGGTTTTTCATCTAATAAATCAGCTGTTGGCATTTTTAAGTAAAGTCGCTCGTCTGCACCTAATTCTTGTAATAAATCACGTCCTTGGCGTTTCGTTAATCCCGTTAATGGTAATAAATCTGCACCGCCATCTCCGAATTTTGTGAAGAAACCTGTTACAGCTTCAGCAGCATGATCAGTTCCGATAACGAGTAGCCCTTGTTGTCCGCCGATTGCGTATTGTGTAACCATGCGAATGCGTGCTTTTACGTTTCCTTTATTGAAATCTGTTAATGATTCGCCTAATAAGTTTTCGTATTGATTTGAGAAAGCATCAACTGTTGAAGCGATATCAAAAGCAACAGACTGATCAGCTTGAATAAATTGTAATGCTAATTGTGCATCATCTTCATCTTTTTGTACTTTGTATGGAAGACGTACGGAGATAAACGTTGCGTTACCACCTTCATTACGAACTTCTTCGACTGCAAGCTGTGCTAAACGTCCTGCCAGTGTAGAGTCTTGTCCGCCGCTAATTCCAAGTACAAATCCTTTTGCACCTGTAGTTTTTAAATAATCTTTTAAGAAATCAATTCGTTTACGAATTTCTACTTTCGGATCAATTACAGGTTGAACATGTAATGCTTTCATAATTTGTTCTTGTAATGTCATTATGTTTTCCTCCTATTCATATTAAAGCGGTAAATAAGTTTATATGTATATTGGTACATACTTCTATCCTTTATTATTTCGCAAAACTAACGAATATACAATAGGATGCGTGTATGAATGTAGTCATTATAATGAAACTGTTTTATATAAGCAATTGTTTAAAACCTTTCAATAATGTAAGGTTTTTGTCATTTGAATCGATGGAAGGTATTTCCGAACTTTACTAATATAAAAGTATAGTTAGTAGAAGGGCGGAGAAGTAGTATGAACATTAGAGAACTCGCATTTCGAAATGTAACGCGAAATAGACGAACATACTCAGCTTATTTTTTGAGTAGTGCATTTGCAATTATGGCCTTTTTCGTGTATTCATTTTTTGCGTTTCATCCGGCATTAAGTGCTGGAGAATTAGGACAGTACGTATTCGTAAGTATGTCTTTTGCGCAGTCTATTATTTACTTATTTACATTCTTCTTTATTTTATATTCAATGGGAATGTTTTTAAAAACGAGAAAGCGTGAACTAGGAATTTTAATGATGCTAGGTATGACGAAATATCAATTAAAGCGTCTTATCTTCTTTGAAAATATAATGATTGGAATAGGGGCAATAATTTTTGGGATTCTTTCAGGTATGTTGTTTTCAGGAATATTAATATTTGTAGCTCCGATGATATTAAAACTAGATATCTCTTTATCCTATTACATACCGATGAAAGCGATTGTTGTAACGAGTATTATGTTTTTCGTATTATTTATGATTATTTCATTGTTTAGTGCAGGAATGGTTCGTAAAAATAAAATTATGAAATTGTTTAGAGGATCAGCAGAGGCGAAGCCAGAACCGAAGGCATCTATAATTTCTTCTATATTAGCGGTAGTATTGCTTAGTGCTGGTTATGCAGGAGCTCTTATGTCACATGGTGCAATGGTATTTATAATGATGATTCCTGTTACAACGGTAGTCATTATTGGTACGTATTTGCTGTACAAGCAGTTGAGCGTCTTTATTATTAGACTATGTAAAAAAAGTAAACGCTTCTATTGGACACAGACAAATATTATTACTTTGTCAGATTTAGCATACCGTATGAGAGATAACGCAAGAATGTTCTTTATTGTAACGATTATTTCAACAGTAGCATTTTCAGCAATAGGTACATTGGTTGGGTTTGCTTCGATGACGAAAGAAATTATGGACAGACCAATTGCGTTTCACTATCAGTCTAAGCAAGGTAATAGCAATGAGCCACAGCATCTGAAAATCATTGACGAAGGATTAAAGAAACATAATATAGCAGCTTCAAAAATAAATATTTCATCGAAGAAAACGGAGGAGCAGTCGTTAAGAAGCGCCATTTTTATAAAAGAATCAGATTATAAAGAATATGCAAAGTTAACAGGAGAACCATTTAATACTGTATCAAATAAAGAGGCTTTATTTTTGTCAGTCGAAATACCCGGACCACCGATGAAAGAAAGAAAAGAAATTACTTTATCAAATATGAATGAACCTTTAAATGTGAAAAAAGTTAATACTTCTTCATTAAGTAAAATACTAAGAGGTAATGTGTATGTAATCTCTAAAAATCAATATGATTCATTACAAGATGGATTTAAAGAAGAAAAAGATTATATGTATAAAACACAATCCGCGAAAGATGAAATTGAGGTTGGTAAAGAGCTTACGAATCAGATTAAGCCTTATCAAGAACATTCAACGTTTAGTGCAGAAGAGTACGATCAAAATCAAAGTCTACAAATCGCAGGACCCATTTTATTTGTAGGTTTCTTTATTGGTATTGTATTTTTCGTTTGTGCAGGAAGCTTCCTTTACTTCCGTTTATTTTCAGATTTGGAGGACGATACTCGTTTATTTGAAATGATTCGAAAAGTTGGATTGACGAGAGGGGAATTATCGAAAGTAGTCACAATCCGCTTAGCGCTTTTATTCTTCGTTCCAGTTGGAGTTGCAACATTACACGGGGCAGTAGCATTAACTGCGTTAGGACAAATGTTTGAGTACTCACTGTTTAAAGAAAATACAATTGTATTAAGTATTTTCGTAGGTATTCAAGTTGTATACTTCTTAATTATACGATCGCGTTATTTAAAACAATTGAAAGAAAGATTGAATATTCGTTAAATGTGTTTTTTTAACTTTTGTACTATATTTTCTAAAAAGAGTAAGGCATTACCAAATATATAGTGATAAAATGAAAATAGCGAGGTGAAAAAAATAATAGAGAGTAAGGGGGAGTAACATGAAAGCAACAGGAATTATTCGAAAAGTAGATGAATTGGGACGGATAGTTATTCCTAAAGAATTACGGGATGTATTAGGAATACAAATCAAATCACCACTTGAAATTTTTGTAGAAGAAGACAAAGTCATTTTACAAAAATATCAGCCTTACAATGCTTGTCAAATAACAGGTGATGTTTCAGATCAAAATATTTCATTAGCAAATGGAAACATTACTGTTAGTATAGAAGGCGCAAAACATGTAATAAAAGAAATTGAGCAGTTTTTGAACAAGAGTAAGATTTAGTCTTAATTTATCCAGCTATTTGTGGGCAGTAAAACTCCCACCTCAAAACTCGGCTGAAGCAAAGAAGTTGGGTGGGAGTCGGGCTGCCCGTAAAAGCCCGATTGGTGAGGGCTAATAATCAGTGGGGGATGAACACCCCCCACTGATTATAGTTTCACTTTATATTATTCTTTTGAAAAACTGAAAAAGAAAAGGACCATAATGGGTCCTTTTCTTTTGTTTATTGAGAAATATTTGAGAGGAAGGGAAATGGAACGAATAAAACGAATGTTAAATCTAAACGCATTCAATAGTGGTCTGAAATGAAAATAATATATTTTCAGGAGGGATTACGATGAATAGTAGTACAGCGAATAAACAAAAAGGCATTAAATTAATTCCGTTTACTGTAAATAAAGTGGTTGAACAAGTAAATGAAATTCCACCAGGTGTACAATTGATTCATGCTCCGCAAGTATGGGAAAAGAGCGCGAAAGGAAAAGACATTGTCGTTGCTGTTTTAGATACAGGTTGTGAGGTAAATCATGTAGATTTAAAAGATCGTATTATTGGTGGGAGAAATTTCACAAAAGATTATGAAGGAAATCCCAATATTTATCTTGATAATAATGGGCATGGTACTCATGTAGCGGGGACAATTGCAGCGACTGAAAATGGAGTGGGTGTACTAGGAGTCGCACCACTTTCTAAAATGTTAGTTTTAAAAGTATTAGCTGGAGATGGTTCTGGAAGTTATGAGAAAATTATTGAGGCCATTCATTACGCTGTAAATTGGAGAGGACCGAATAAAGAGAAAGTGAGAATTATTTCAATGTCACTTGGTGGTCCGCAAGATGTACCAGAGTTACATGAAGCTATTCAAAATGCGGTAAAACAAGACGTACTTGTCGTGTGCGCTGCAGGAAATGATGGAGATTGTAACGATGATACTGAAGAATTAGATTTTCCAGGTGCTTATTCTGAAGTAATTGAAGTAGGTGCTGTTAATTTAGAGCGGAAAATTTCATGCTTTAGTAATTCAAATCAAGAAATTGATTTAGTAGCGCCGGGTGATGAAATACTGTCTACGTATCCAGAGGGGAAATATGCGGTATTAAGTGGTACTTCAATGGCGACGCCGCATGTCGCTGGGGCGCTAGCACTTCTCATAAAGCAGTGTGAGAGAGAGTATGGTAGAAAATTATCAGAGCCGGAAATATATGCGCAACTTATAAAAAGGACTGTACCTTTAGGGTATGAACGTACATCTGAGGGGAATGGATTAATAGATTTATTAAAAGAATAGTAATTACTAAAAAACATCTCATATTTATATGAGATGTTTTTTAGTATGGTTCTGTTGCATGTATTACGACGTCTAATAAACCGGGGAATCTAGCATTTAAGTCATCTTCACGAATTGAAATGAAACGTTGTGTGCCTTCAAGGCGTGTATACATAACACCAGATTCACGTAACACTTTGAAATGGTGAGATAAAGTTGATTTCGCAATTGGAATGTTTAACGCGCCACAAGATTGTTCATTTTTCTCTAGTAGCATAGTTACAATTTGTAAACGAATTTGATCGCTAAGTGCGTATAAGACAGAAGAGAATTGAATTTCTTCTCGTTTAGGATGATAGAGAGTACGCATTTTTTCACCTACTTGTATAAGTTAATATATTTGCACTATAACATATAAAGTGGTATATTTCTATTGTTCGAATATAATCGAACAATAGAAATATAGGGGGATAAAAAATGAAGTATACAAAATTACAAAAGGCAGGACTAAATATTTCGAAGTTGGGGTTAGGAACAAACGCTGTTGGGGGACATAATTTATATGCTGATGTGAATGAGGAAGAAGGAAAAAGATTAATAGAAGAAGCAATTCAGCAAGGGATTACATTTTTTGATACAGCAGATTCATACGGTTTCGGTAGATCAGAGGAATTGGTAGGAGAAGTATTAAAAGGAAAACGCCACGAGTTTGTACTTGCTACAAAAGGTGGAATTCAGCCTTTATTAAATGGAGAGGTTCATATTAATAATGAACGAAGCTATTTAAGAAATGCTGTGGAAAATAGCTTAAGAAGATTACAAACTGATTATATTGATTTATATTATTTACATTTTACAAATCCTGAAACAAGTTACATAGATTCAATTGGAGAACTTACTCGCCTAAAAGAAGAAGGGAAAATTCGTTCAATTGGAATATCTAATGTAAATGTAGAGCAACTAAAAGAAGCGAATCAGCACGGACATATAGATGTTGTACAATCACCGTATAATATGTTGGATCGTGCTGCTGGGGAAGAACTTTTGCCATATTGTATAGAATCAGGTATTTCATTTATTCCGTACGGGCCTCTTGCCTTTGGGATACTAGGTGGTAAATATACAGAATATTTCAAATTGGATGAAGGGGATTGGCGTCAAAGTGTAAATCTATTTGAAGAAAATAAATATAAGAGTAACTTTAAGAAAGTTGAGAAGTTAAAAGATTTATCTAAAGAAAAGAATCTCGAAGTATCGCATTTAGCTTTAGCGTGGTTATTAAACAAAAAAGGAATTGATACTGTTATTCCTGGCGGGAAGCGGGCAGAGCAAATAATAGAAAGTGTAAGAGCAGTGGATGTTTCATTGAATGAAAAAGTTATGAAAGAGATTGAATCTATTTTAGAAGATTAGTTGAAAAAAGGGATAGTTCCCTCTTTTTATATAAAAGGAGAAGGTTTAAATGAAAAGAGTGCTAGCTGTATTCTTTACGATAATGTTTATGATTGGTACAGATACTTTCTTAATTTCACCACTTTTGCCGACATTACAACAGGTGTATCATGTATCAACTGAATTATCAGGATGGATGGTGAGTTCATATGCTTTAGGATACGCTGGATTTGCGCTTATCGCTGGTCCTATATCAGATGGCTTAAACAGAAAAAAAGTGATGGTATTAGGAATGAGTTTTTTTGCATTAAGTACATTTTTGTGTGGAATGGCACCGAGTTTTTTATGGATGCTAACATTTAGATTTTTAGCAGGTGTAAGTGCAGCTTTTGTATCTCCACAAGTATGGGCATCTATTCCGCTCCTTATAGAGAAGAAGCAAATTGTAAAAGCAATTGGAATTGCAACAGCAGGGTTATCAATCTCCCAAATTTTAGGTCTGCCAATTGGAGCATATTTAGCAACGATACATTATACAACACCATTCTTCGTCATTGGTATATTATCAGCACTACTTGTCGTTCTTATTTATGTAGTATTACCAGAAATACAACCGGTTCATATAGGTGGAAGTAAAACAAACATCTTAAAGCGCTATAAACAATTACTTACAGATTCAAAGGTTTCACTTTCTTATTTTGCATATTTTGTTTTTCAAACTGGTAATTTTGCTGCATTTTCATTTTTTGGTGTATGGCTTTCCATTCAATTTGGCTTACAAGTTCATGAAATAGGAACAGCTATGCTCGTATTAGGGTTAGGAAATTTAACAGGGAATATTTTTGGCCCAAGAATCGTAAATAAAATTGGTTATAACCTTTCTTTCTATGGTGGAATTGTATTTACAGCTGTGCTATATGTATTACTTCCTCATGTAAAGAACATTATATTTGTGGAGTTATTATTCTTTGTTTTATTTTTTGTGACAGGAATTTTGTTTGTATTGATGATGGGGCGCTTACAAAATATGTCTAGTATAGCAAGAGGAACAGGAGCCGCTCTTGCTAATGCTTCTATGTATATTGGCCAAATGATTGGAGCGGCAATAGCAGGAATGTTATTTGCAGCATCTCACAATTTTATACTTGTAGGTAGTTTTACTGCGTTACTATATATAGGAGCTTTATTTTTGTTTAGAAAAAGTGAAAAGCTTAGTGAAGATAGTGAAACAGGAATTGCATCATAAAGCCTTTAAAAATAAATCGGGGAAATCCCAAAAAATAAAAAATCCCTAAAGAGATAGGGATTTATATATCGGCATATAGTTCCTTGGAAAAGGATATACTTAGTTTAACATATAGGACTACTTATATTTGTGAAATAGATGTGAAAGTAATGTGAAAAATGCCGTAATAAAAAGCACTGTTTTAGCTAAAACAGTGCTTTTCTCTTTGATTGAACAGTTGCTGCATTTTCATCATGTATGCCTGCATCATTAATAATTCGTTGTTTTGCTTTATTTAATAGATGGTTTACTGCTTCACCAAAATAGTTAGCTTCGCTTTTTGTGCGGGCTTCTCGTAAACATTTATAGTTTTCTAGCAGTTTCTCTTTTTCGGTGTTTGTTAAGAAATCTTCTATTTTCTTTTTTGTCATACGAAACACCCTTTCTTCTGACAAACGACGCAATAGAAAATATTTATTTTTTATTATAACAATAATTTTTAGAGAAAGTATAGACTAACGTCGTAATAGTTTGTCAATTTCTTGGATTTTCTCATCAGCTTTCCCAATTTGCGTATTTTTAGCCTGTTCACCACCAAGAGCTTGGTGAAGTAAAAACGTTTGACCGGAAATAGCGGTCACAATGGAGACTTTTATAATTTCTTTTATTAAGGTGACATCGAATAAAACGAGTCCAAGAAGTGCGGCGAGGCTACCTGTAAAAATATCAGTTAAAAATCCAAAATGAAAAAAAGTTTTTAAACGGCGTGGAAGCAATAACTTGCCTTGGTTATTGATCAGATGGGAAACGAAGCCAGTAATGCCACCAACGAGAACAGCGGTTAGCCATTGATACATTTCCATCGAATCCACTCCTTTTAGTGAATAAGATTCGATAATTTGATATTGATTCCTTTTAATATTTCATATAAGCATATTGAGAAAGTTTGTTTAGGTTTATTCCGTATTCAATTTAATTATAACAGAAAAATCTGATATATTTCAGTCTATTGTATGAAGCGGTTATTCCTTAATATGAATGTAGAAAGGGGTGCGTGATATGAATATAGATTATCGAATAAGAAGTGTAGATGGTTATACAAAAAATATAGGGGAATTAGTAAGCATGCTGGAACATACGAGGGCTGTAACATTACAGGGAATAAACGAGCTATCAGTTGAGCAATTAGATTTAATTATGCCGAGTGGAGGGAATTCCATCGGAGCGTTACTAAAGCATATAGCAGCTATTGAAAAAGCACATCAGCTTATTTCATTTCAAAAGCGTGACTTTACAAAAGAAGAATTAGAAATATGGGAAGATGCACTGTATTTAGGGAAAGCAGGGAAATCTATTCGTGGCTATGACATACCGTATTATGTACAACTTTTGCAAAGTGTTCGAGAAGAGTCGCTAAAGTATTTGAGTGAAGTAGATGATACATGGCTAATGTCAGAAAGAAAGTGGCCTAACGGTGTAGCGTATAATCAGCACTACCTTTGGTTTCATGTGCTAGAAGATGAAATTAGTCATCGCGGACAAATTAAAATGCTAAAAAATAAGTTATTTGAAAATTACGTTAAATGAGGTAGCTTTTTAAATCAATATTCCATATAATGAGAGTAATTAAAATAAGAACGGGGTGATGTATTATGGCGAAATTAACTTATATGAATAATAAACCAAATACAAAGGTGGACGGAAAGGGCGATACTCTATAAGTGAGCGCACGATCCTTCCACTAAGTTCAAACTAGGGAGGATATCAATTTGGATCAAAATATTTTAGAATCTTTCGGATGGGATTCTTTTTTTGAAGAACAAGCTGTAGAGAACTATGAAGTAGGGCGTATTTTACTTGAGCATAAGCATATATATCGGATTATTTGTAATGATGGTGAATATGTAGCGGAACTGTCTGGGAAGTTTCGTCATGAAGCGTTAACGAAGGGAGATTATCCGGCAGTTGGGGATTGGGTATATATAAAGAAAATAGAAAATGAGAAAAAGGCAATTATTCACCGTATTTTTCCGAGAAGAAGTTCTTTTTCAAGACAAGAAGCTGGTAACAGAACTGAAGAACAAATTATCGCAACAAATGTAGATTATCTATTTTTAGTGAATGCACTTAACCATGATTTCAACGTAAGAAGGATGGAACGTTATTTGCTGGTGGCTTATGAGAGTGGTGCAATGCCTGTTATTGTTTTAACGAAGAGTAGTTTATGTGAAGATGTGGAACAGAAAATTGCAGAAACTGAAGCGGTAGCAATCGGTGTTCCTATATTTGTTGTTGATAGCTTAGTGTACGTCGGAATAGAATTATTGCAACAATTTGTTTCACCAGGAAAAACAATTGCTTTAGTTGGATCTTCAGGTGCAGGGAAATCTACTTTATTAAATGCATTAATAGGAACAGCTGTAGCAAAAACCGGAGATATACGTGAAGAAGATAGTAAAGGAAGGCATACGACAACTCACCGTGAATTGTTCCAATTACCGAGTGGCGGTTTAGTAATTGATACGCCTGGTATGAGGGAACTTCAGCTTTGGGAAGGAAGCACGGCAATTCAAACTACATTTTCCGATATTGAAGATCTTGCAAATACTTGCCGCTTTCGAGATTGTAAACATGAAGGTGAACCAGGATGTGCAGTGCGAAATGCTATAGATAACGGAACTATACCCGTAGAGCGCTTACTAAGCTATAAAAAGCTGCAAAGAGAATTGGCATATGTTATGAGAAAACAAAACATTACTCTGGCAAGGGCGGAACGAGATAGATGGAAGAAGATTTCTAAACAACATAAAAAAATGTAAAAAACCAAAGGACTATTCCTTTGGTTTTTTGTATTTGTAAATTTTATAATAATATTATTCATATATATAGACAAAGGGGGGATATTTGTTTAAACTTTACAAGGTGTTTATCAAAAACGAATTGTAAAAATAGAGGATAGGGAATGGGATATATTCATAATTGGTTATTTATCTTTAAAACTTAATATTTAAATGTAGGAGGTTTATAATGAGTAAACTGTTAAGGTGGTTTCGAGATATAAAAGTAGCAAAAAAGCTATTAATTTCATTTTTGATAATTTTAATTGCGGCTGTCTCTATTATTGGAGGAATGTCTTATCAAACGGCTAAAAAGAATTTTGAATCACAAATTACGAGTAGTGCTCACGATAATATAAAAATATTAGATAATTTAATCAATCAAATGATTGAGGCGAAATTTAACGAAGTAAATAACTTTGCACGAGTGATTCATAGTGATATGTATCAAGGAGATAATCAAGATGAATTAAGAAAGGTATTATCTCAATATATTAATTTAAATAAAGATATTGAACAAGTATATGTTGCCGGCAATGATAAGAAGTTTGTGCAAGAACCAAATATACAAATGGCAGCAGATTATGATCCAACAACTCGTTCTTGGTATAAAGATGCAGTGAGTAAACAAGGTGGAATCGTGGTCACTGAACCGTATAAGGCGAAAGGAAATGGACATATTGTCGTAACGATCGCGAAACAAACAGAAGATAAAAATGGTGTTGTTGCGGTAGATTTAAGTTTAGAGAATTTATTGAAAACAACAAAGTTAATCAATATTGGTAAAAAAGGATATACTTTCATTTTAGATGGAAAACAAAAAATAATTGCGCATCCTCAAGAAAAACCAGGAGATAAAGCAGCTGATTCTTGGGCAAAGAGAATTTTCGAAGATAATCAAGGCACTTTTTCATACACGTATGATGGTAGTGAAAAGAAAATGGTATTTGCTACAAACTTAAAAACAGGTTGGAAAATCGGTGGAACGATGTACTCAAATGAAGTAATTGAAGCTGCTCAGCCTGTATTTTATAATATGTTAATTGTTATGCTTATTTCATTAGTTGTAGGAGGGGCACTTATTTATTTCGTAACTCTTTCTATTACAAAACCTTTAAAGAGATTAGTTGCCACTTCTAAAGAAATAAGTGAAGGAGATTTAACGCAAACAATTGAAATTAATTCAAACGATGAAATCGGTCAACTTGCAAAAGGTTTTAATGAAATGACAGATTCACTAAGAACGTTAATTGGAAGAATTAATACTTCAGCAGGGCATGTTGCAGCTGCATCTGAAGAGTTAACGGCAAGTGTGAGACAAGCGAGTGAAGCGACTGAACAAATTACATCAGCAATGGATGAAATATCAAGTGGTGCAACGACGCAAACAGCAAGCGTAGAAAATGGTGCTATGTTACTGTTTGATGTAACAGAAGGGATTCAGCATGTAGCAAATAGCTCATCATCTATTAATACTGCTTCTGCTCACACTCGCGAAAAAGCAGAAGATGGTGGAAAGCTAGTTGGAAAAACAGTAAATCAAATGCAATCTATTGCGGAATCTGTTTCACAGTCAGATGCTGTTATTCAGTTGTTGAATAACAAATCAAAGCAAATTGGTGATATTTTAGAAGTTATTCAAAATATTGCAGATCAGACAAATCTTCTAGCTTTAAATGCAGCAATTGAGGCTGCAAGAGCTGGTGAGCATGGAAGAGGCTTTGCAATTGTTGCTGATGAAGTACGAAAATTAGCAGAACAATCTAGTGTATCATCAAGTGAAATTAGTAAATTAATTTGTGAAATACAAGATGATATGAGTAAGACAGTAAAATCTATGAATAATGTAAATGAAGAAGTGCAATCTGGACTTGTTATTGCAAATGAAACAAAACAAAATTTTACTGAAATTTTACAATCTACAAATGAAATTGCTGACCAAATTAAAACGATGGTTGAAACAGCTAATGGGATGTCAAAAGGTGCAAATGAAGTATCTATTTCGGTTGGTCAAATTGCTATGACGGCACAAAATAATGCGACGAGTACACAAAGTGTTGCAGCGTCAGCTGAGGAGCAGTTAGCTTCTATGGAAGAAATTGGTTCTGCAGTCGGTACACTATCTCAAATGGCTGAAGAGTTACAAGTATTAATTGAAAGATTTAAAGTATAAAAGGGGAGGCTGTCTCAAAATAGCATTAGTGCTATTAGAGACAGTCTTTTAGCTGATAAACGGATTAGAGGTTCAATGTATTTAATGTTTGTCGAAAAATAGAGGAATTTGTTAAGCGGGTGTATAATTAATATAATATAGACTACGTTTAAAGGAGATCAGTATGGGAGTGTATTGGGGAACGAAAAGACATTCTTGGCTTAGCTATGTCTCGTTTTGGTTAAGCATTTTATTCTTTGTTGCTTTTTTAATTGAAGTGTTTGTATTTAAAACACTTTCAAATAGCTCATTACAAATCGTTAAATACTTTTATTTTATATTTGTTCCATTAAATATCATTCTTAGTTTAAGGTTATTATTTAAGAAGAATGAAAAGAAAATATTACCGATTTTTAGTTTAATTGTATCACTATTATTTGCAAGTTTAATTATAGTGTTAGCATTAGTAGCTACAGGAAAAGTCTTATGAGGAGAGTGATATAAATTACTCTTCTTTTTTGTGGTTTTTTAAGAGTTATAAGTAGTGTGTAGGAAATAAGGAAAGTGATAAGTTATCAGTAAGAGGACGTACTAGTGAATAGAGAGTGAACTGAAAATACTATATGTTTTGTATGTGTATATAAAGCAAATGAATGCAGTAAGATTCGTGATATATGGTACAATAAACATGGATAGTGATAGAGATAAAGGGTATATAAAATACTCATCGTTTTTTTAGTAAGAGAGGGGTTATCTTATGCTATACGAGGATTTGATGACATTATTCCAAGCTGTTCCGATAGAATTGGATAGAGGCGGCTGGAAATATATAATCCAGGAACAAAATGATAATTATGAAATTGTTGATGAAATGTTAAAAAAGCAAATGAATGTTGAATTGTATTTTAATGAGTATGATGAGGTGAAAATCACTTTATATAAAGATGGAAGCCCTATTACTACTATGCAAAGAATTGCTATTTCAAAAGTTGAGTTGGATGAAGAGGAAGACGGCATTCAATTCGTATTGGAACGCATGCCAAGTCGAATGATTCGTTTGCAATTAAAGCCATATCTTGCAGTAGAAATGGGGCCGTACTGGGAAGTATGTGAAGACTGTGAATGAAGATGAAAAACATCCGTATACACGGATGTTTTTTTATGTTTTTTGAAGTTGTTTAAAGGCAATAATCGGTAGTAAAATGATGCTCACCCAACCGATAATTGGGTATAGAATATGAAGTAATTCACTATATCCAATGAAACTAAAGCAATAACTAATTAGTAATATGAAGTAAATAATGTTATTACTTTTCCATCCGGTAATGGATTGCATTTGTTTTGTCATTCCGAATATATTCCCAACTAATGTTGTGAATACTTCACCAAAAATGATAAGAACAAAGAAAAAATGGAAAGTTGCATTAAACCTTCTTACAACTTCAGCCATTGGGATGTTATATTGATAAAATTGTTCAACGGATAATATTGCTAGATGGCTACATAATAAAATAAAGCAAAGCCCCGCGCCGCCTAAAATACCACCCCATAAAATAGCTTTTCGATCTTTTACTTCACTGGCCAATGGGACGAGAACACTTTGGGCGAGAGACAGATTTAATGCAACATATGTAATAGGGCTAGTAATCCATTTCATATTCCAACTTTCTGTAGGAACGGTGTCAATAATAGGAGTTGTACCATGAATAAAGGTTGTAATAGCAAGTCCGATAATGAAAATCATCATAATAGGTACGACAAGTGTATTCACTTCAAAAACACCTTGTAATCCCCGGCTCCCAATAATGAGGCAGGCGATGACTGTGATGAAAATACCAAGTTGTCTCGGGAGACGAAGTTGTTCTTCAAATACTGCCCCGGCTCCTGATAACATAACGCTAGTTACGCCAAATAATACGAGTAATAATAAAGTATTTACGACATTTCCAAATACATCCCCAAATAAATATTTATTAAATTCTTGCGCTGAAAATGCCCCGATTTGTGATGAAAGTAACATCATTTTTGTACCGAGCCAAATAAAAAAAAATCCACTTATACATATGCCAATGGTTCCGTACAATCCGTTAACTGTAAAAAATTCGACAATTTCTCGCCCAGTAGCAAATCCAGCTCCAACGACCGTTCCGATATAAGTAGCAGCGACTTTCTTTGCTACTTGCCATTGTTGATTGTCCATGTTATCCCTCTTTCTTCTATGATGAGCTTGACTTACTATTATGCATATGTGTGAGCTTGGACAATTAGACATATGAAGTAGTTGAAAGGATACATGAATTATATGATATTAGGGAAATATTAAGGTTGTTAAAACTTTGTTACATATAAGCTGTTCATTCAAAAGAATAGGGAATGTATGGTAAAATGAAGTTAGGTCATTAAAAGATAGTAACATGATAAGAGGAGTGGATTGTATGAGTACGAAAACGAATGTTGTTGAAGTATTAAACAAGCAGGTAGCAAACTGGAATGTATTATATGTCAAACTGCATAATTATCATTGGTATGTGACAGGACCGCACTTCTTTACATTACATGAGAAATTTGAAGAGTTTTATAATGAAGCAGGAACATACATTGATGAGTTAGCAGAGCGTATTTTAGCGTTAGAAGGAAAACCGTTAGCGACAATGAAAGAGTATTTAGCAACTTCAACTGTAATCGAAGGGACAAGCAAAGAGTCTGCAGAAGAAATGGTGCAAATTTTAGTAAACGATTTTTCTGCACTTATTCAAGAATTAAAAGAAGGTATGGAAGTAGCTGATGAAGCTGATGATGAAACATCGGCTGATATGCTATTAGCAATTCATACGACATTAGAACAACATGTATGGATGTTAAGTGCATTCTTAAAATAAACATAAATGGATTAAAGAAAAACTCTATTGAAAAATTCTTTCAATAGAGTTTTTTATAATTTTTCAGTTTTCTTTTATGCTATAATATAGTAAAAAGGAGGCGATACAATGTTTCGCTTTTTCAGAACTGGAAAAGAAGATAGGGAAATTACGAAAGATGAATTAGAACAAGCGATGGCGAAGTTTCTAGAAACGAATGCTAATATCGTTTATACAGTTTTAGTAAATGATGATTACACAGTAAATTATGATTTGTTAAAGCCCTATTTACCTGCATTTCCAACAAATTTTTTTCTGATAACGAAGGAAACGCTTGAAGTATTTGAACATACAGAAGAAAATTTAAACCTAGTTAAAGAAATTGATATCGTACAAAAGGCCGTAGATCAATATGTAACAGAAAAAGAAATGTTCCCAATTGTTGAAGATAGCGAAGATCGCCTCATATGCGGAGTGAAGCTAGGACCATATTTAAATCGTATATTAAAAAGAAACTTATATATTTCAGAAAAGCATTATTTAGTTTCAAGTAAACCAGATAAGAAAAAAAGAATAGTGGGCAGATGTTATGAGAACAACAATAATATTATTGTTGTCTTTTTTTATTAAAATATTGATTTTTCAGTTTATTCAGCTTTATACTACAACTAGTGGATAGGAAGGAGTGGTGTATTATGCGTATACATACATTAACTATTAAATATCATTCTGAGAATCAGGTATTGTTAAGTTAAATTGTAGAATTTAACTATTTATACCGTGACCCTAGAATGATAGGAAGATTGGAGAAGCAATTATTATAAAAGGTTACGGGGGAATTCCTATATGGAAAATAATATGACTTATATTAAGTTATTAAATGAAACGTTACATTGTTATGCAAATAAAGGAAGTTTTGAAGCGTATTCTTATATAATGAATAATGCTAAAGATGTAATGGGTAATGAAGCGCAAATATATAATTTTAAATATGCATTAGCAAGTGCAGCAGGACTTGAAGAAGAAGCGTTGAATTTAATGAAGAAAGCAATTATAGAAAATGGATTTTGGTACGGAAGTGAGTATTTAATTTCCGATGATGATTTAAAACCACTACATAAATTTGAAGAGTTTCATAGAATGGTTCAATTATGTAAAGAAAGAGAAGAATTAGCAAAGAAATCGGAACAAGCAGACGTGAAATATAAATACAGCAAACAAACTGAAAATCTACTAATAACACTGCATGGGGATCAAGAAAATATACAAATAATAGAACCATATTGGAACTCTGTAATGGAACAAGGTTTTATGCTAGCATTGCCTCAATCTTCCCAAATTCAATTTTCAGATGGATATGTTTGGGATAATATCGAAAGAGGAAGAGAAGAGTTAAAAGGACATTACAATAAGATTAAAGTGAATAAACCATTTGAGAATATTATTATTGGTGGCTTTTCTGCTGGGGCAAGAGTAGCGTTACATTTCATGTTACAAGGTGAAATAGAAGTGAACGGTTTTATTTTTGTGGCACCGTGGCTCCCGGAAATGGAAGAATGGGAAGAAATGATTGGAATATTGCATGATAAAAGCATAAAAGGATATATAATATGTGGGGATCAAGATGAAGATTGTTTTGAAGGTACACAGCAATTTGTAAAGTTATTAAAGGATAAAAATATAGAACATAAGTATAAAGTTGTGCCTAACTTAAATCATGATTACCCTCATAATTTTGATGAGTTATTAAAAGAAGCTATTGAATATATAGGAAGCAAAAACAATTGATTGGTAGTAAGAAAAGGAGATGCATCATATGTGATGCATCTCTTTTTCGTTATTATAAATTAAAAGCATCTGCCAATAGGCGATAAGAGTTTAATTTATGTTCAAATTGATGAGTAATCGTGACAATCATAAATTCGTCAGTATTATACGCTTTGCTTAAGTTTAATATTTTTTCTTTCACAGAAGACGGATCACCGACAATCATACGTTGACGATTTTCTTTTATGCGGAATAGATCATAAGCACTATACGAATAATTTTGAGCAGTTTCAATAGAAGGAGTACCAGTAGTCCGTTTTCCTTGTTCTAATAGTAAAATCGATAAATCAAGGCTTGATGCAATCTTCTCCGCTTCTTCATTTGTTTCTCCGCAAATAACAAAAATAGATACGATTGATTTTGGTTTATCACCTAAATAGGAAGGTTGGAATTGTTCTTGGTAAGCCTTCATTACTTCAGGGCCACCGTATCCGTTAATGAACTGTGCAAATGCAAAAGAAGCGCCTTGCTTTGCGGCAATCATTGCACTTTCTCCGCTAGATCCGAGCATCCACATTTCAGGAGATGTTGGGATAACTGGAGTAGCCTTTAAGTTTGCATAATGATGGTTTTCTGGTACTTGATCATGTAAGTACATAGCAACATCTGCAATTTGTTCTGGATATTGATCAAGTGAGACCATTTTACCTTCTTGAAGTGCGCGAGTTGCTATCGGCATACCACCAGGCGCTCTCCCGACACCAAGGTCGATGCGGCCCTTATAAAGTGCTTCTAAAACGCGGAAATTCTCGGCAACTTTATATGGACTATAATGTGGCAGCATAACACCACCAGAACCAACTCTAATACAGTCAGTTTTCGCGGCAATATGTGAAATGAGTATTTCTGGACTTGAACCAGCTAAGCTAACTGAATTATGGTGCTCGGATACCCAAAAACGTGTGAATCCGAGTTTCTCAACTTCTTGTGCAAGCGTAACTGTATGCGAAATAGCTTGGGCTGCTGTGCTACCATCTGAAATAGGTGATTGGTCTAATACACTTAATTTGATCATAGAATATACCTCTCAATCTTAATGTACATCCTATTATATATTTACTTACGAAAAATGCGTAATGAAATGCTCAAAAGGAAAAGTGAATAATTTTTTATCCGCTTTTAATGAGAAAACCCTCGTTCATAATGATTCATTTCGACTAAGTTTAATATATATTCGTAGTTATCAATTTCTAAATGTATTTGCTTGCGTTCTTCTTCAGTTAGTTTAACGCTAGTGAGTTTTTTACATAACTGCTGTTTCTTTAATTCTAAATGTTTTTTTGTAGCCTGATAATCGTAAGTACGTTTCATGCGTATCCACCCTTTCCATACAGTTACTATCTGTATGTTTATCATATGAAGCATGTGGAAGGGGGAGAGCTGCACCTTATGTATTTTTAGTGAATTTTCAAATTGTGGTGGTGTTATGTTTAAGTGAATTTATGAATAAAATGCACTAAACCACTAATTTGTATTTCATGAAGTAAGGGGTGGGATTGTGCAGAAAGATATAATGTTTAACAATGAGATGGGTGAAACGTTAAAAGTTATAAATAAGGGATTGAAGAAGACGACACGTCCGAAACAAATCATTGTAGTAGGGGCTGGTATGGCTGGATTAGTTTCGGCATCTTTATTAAAAGCAGCAGGGCATGAAGTAAAGGTTTTTGAAGCGAACAACCGTGTAGGTGGCCGCATAGAGACAGTTAGGATGGAAGATACTGGATTATATTTAGATGTTGGAGCGATGAGAATTCCGTATTCGCATACATTAACGATGGCATATATAAGAAAGTTTGGGCTACAGGTGAGCCCTTTTATTAATAGGAATGAGACAGATATTATATACGTAAATGGTCGGAAAACGACATTAAAACAATACGAAAAAGATCCAAGTATTTTAAGATATCCTGTGGAAATGAATGAAGTTGGGAAAACGTCTGAGGAACTATTAATGTTAGCGGTACAGCCCATTATAAATTTTATAAAAAAGAACCCAGAGAAAAATTGGGATATTGTAGTAAAGGATTTTGGGAAATATTCTACAGGTCAATTTTTAAAATATCATCCTTATCAATATAATACGTATTTTTCGCCAGTAACGATTGAGATGATAGGTGTTCTATTAGATTTAGAAGGTTTTTTAGAAAGGTCATTCGTTGAGACGTTACGTTTTTTATATATTATGCAAGAGGAGAGCGGATTTTGCGAAATAATAGGTGGGAATGATAGATTACCAAAGTCTTTTTTACCACAATTAGAAGAAAATATTATATATAATCAAAAATTAATGAAGCTTCATCAACAAGCCAATAGTGTAACAGCCTATTACCGGAACGAGGAAACTTTTGAATATAGTAGTATTACAGGGGATTTAGTTATTGTTACAATTCCTTTTTCAACAATGCGATTTGTAGAAGTAGATCCATTTGATTCGATATCTCATGCGAAGTGGAAAACAATTCGCGAATTGCATTATATGCCAGCTACAAAAATAGGAATTCAATTTAAAAGTCGTTTTTGGGAGGAACAAGGGCAATTAGGTGGGAGAATTATAACAGATCTTCCTATACGTTATGCGTATTATCCAAGTCATGGAATCGGTTCAAAAGGACCAGCCATTATGCTAGGGAGTTATACATGGTCATACGATGCATTACTATGGGATGGGTTATCAAAGGGGGATCGTATCTATTACACACTACAAAATTTAGCAACAATATTAGGTGGTCAAGTATATGATGAGTTCATGTCTGGAATATCAAAGAGTTGGACATTAGATCCATATGCGCTTGGAGGGTTTGCACTATTTCAAGCTGGCCAAGAATCAGAATTACAGCCAGTCATTGTAAAACCTGAGGGGAGAATATACTTTGCCGGAGATCATACAACGCTGTATCACGGATGGATTCAAGGTGCGATTGAATCTGGAGTGCGTGTGGCGATGGAAGTGAATGATCAAAAAGTTTAAAATTCAGAAATTTCTTTACTGTATAACTTGAGATGGATATTATTATATATAAAAGAATTATAGGGAGTGTTTACAGTGAATCCGTTATTATTCGATTTTCCTTCTGAATTTTATACTGACAGGCTTTTTATTCGAATGCCAAAACCAGGTGATGGTAAAGTTGTATATGACGCAATTCAAGCTTCAATACAAGAATTAAAACCTTGGATGGTCTTTGCACAAAAAGAGCAAACAGAGGAAGAAATAGAAGAGAGTATTAGAAAATCGCATATTCAATTTTTGCAGCGTGAGGATTTGAGATTACTAGTTTTTTCGAACGAAACAGGTGAATTTATTGCATCTGCCGGATTACATCGTATTAATTGGGATATACCTCAATTTGAAATCGGGTATTGGATTGATTCAAGGTTTAGTGGAAAGGGCTATATGGTAGAGGCTGCAAAAGGAATAACGGATTATGCTTTCACTGAACTGAAAGCAAACCGGGTAGAAATTCGTTGTGATTCTCTAAATAAGAAGAGTAGAGCGATACCAGAGAAATTAGGCTTTAAATTAGAGGGTACTTTAGAAAGCGCAAGTGTTGCGGTGGATGGAAATGGATTAAGGGATATGTGTGTATTTGCAATGACGAGAAATACGTATGAAAAAGAAGAGCTGTAAAGAACTATATAGACTAAACTAATAAGAGGATATTATGTTCAATATATGAGCATATATCCTCTTTTCCTATGCATATTATATTCGTTAATTAGATAGTAATAATTAATTAGGCTTAAAAAAGACAAGTTTGTGAAGAAATCTACTTAAACTATAGGGTGCTTTAATTGAAGATTCGCAACCAGAAATAATCAATCTTTATTATAAAAACCAAACTAGATAAATAAAGAACCAACTGTTTTGATCAAACTTTGTTTCAAAACAGTTGGTTTCTTTCTGTATAAAATCAGCGTTTGCAACTTACTTTTAATCGAACTTTATTCAAAAGCTACATATTCTTCTCTCTAAACAATCCAGGTATATATAAATTAATGCTGTTGATTGATAAAACTACGGTCTTAACATGTCTCCCTCTTTCCATGAATCGATTAATCGATTCAATCTTCTTAGCCTAGTTTCTTCTTTTTTGGCACTCATTACCCACCAAATAGAATCTCTTTTGTAAGAATCCGGAAGCTGATTAAAGAATTTCCAAGAATTTTGATTTTTTTTAATTTCATCCTCATATTCTTTTATTAAAGTAACGTTCCTATTAGCGGAAGAATAACCTGTTTGATCATTTCTTTGATTAAAAATAGTCAATCCTTCAGGCTTCATTTGATTAAGTTCTATTAATTTATGCACCTTTTGCACGTTAACTTTACTCCAGAGGCTATTAGACTTACGTGGAGTAAAGCGGATTTTATAGCTATCTTCATCAACTGTTTTTCGTATCCCATCAATCCAACCAAACGACAGTGCACAATCTACTGATTCTGACCAAGTAAGACTAGCTTTATTGGTCTTTTTTTTTGAAAAAACTACCCAAATCTCACTAGCTGTTTGGTGATGAATATCTAACGAATCAATAAATTCTGTTTGATTAATAAAAAATAAGGCTTCACTCATTTTATCAGCCATTTTAAAATCATTTGATTAAGCTCTTCAGGTCTTTCTTCTTGAATCCAATGACCAGTGTCCAAACTCTTAACGTCTATATTAGGTACAAAATCTTTTATATTTTGAAGTGGCGGAATAATATCTTTCTCGCCATATACCATCAATGTTGGCTGATGAATAATAGGAGAGACGTCACCTAATAAATGCCAATTACGATTTAGATTTCTGTACCAATTGATGCTTGGAGTGAAACCTGTCTTATTGAACCCTGAGATATAAACAGAAAGATCTTCATCACTCATAACAGGTTTACCTAATGGCTTGGTTGCTTTAGCTAGATTAATCATTTCCATTCCTTTACCAGGAACTTGTGATGGAGCATTCTTTCGATATAAGTTATTAAGAAATTGTGATGAATTTTCATCTAGTATAGCATCTGCAACACCTGGTTGTTTGTTAAAGTGAACAAAATAGTAATCGTCTCCAAAAACTTCTTCCATAAAATCAATCCAAGGTTTCTCTCCACGAACTTGATAGGGCAAGCATAAGTTAATCATTTTACGAACACGTTCTGGGTGCAGCAAAGCCATGCTCCAAACAACACTTGCACCCCAATCATGCCCCATAAAAATGGCATCTTTGTACTGATAGTGATCCAATAGAGCAACAAGATCACCGGTTAAATGTTTAATATCATATTTTGTAACTTCTTTGGGACAAGAAGATTCTCCATATCCCCGTTGATTGGGAATAATAACGTGATAACCTGCTTCTACAAGAGGAGTCACTTGATGTCTCCAAGAATAGGCATGTTCTGGCCATCCGTGGCAGAGAACGATAGGTCGCCCCCAATTTTTTTGTCCAGCTTCAAAAACTTCTAGTTTCACACCGTTAACTGAGATAAGTGTTGGTGTTGGAAATTCATAATTGTTTGTCATTTAACGTTCCTCCTAATTAAAATAAATGTGTCTTATAACAACAATATTATCACGGTGATTTGACAACAGTCTGTCAACTTTGAGAAACGCAATTAACGATATTTTTCAGCCATCAATCTGAGTTTTGAAGCAATTGCTTCACGCATTTCTTTTGGAGCTAAGACCTCTACATGCTCTCCAAAACTAAATATGAGAGAGAACAACCATTCTTTTTCGGGGAGTGTAGCTTTAACAAGAAGTTCACCTGTTTCTAACACCGAAATATCTTCTTTATTAAAAATATCCTCCACACGAGACTGCATTATGGAGGAAATCTTTAAGACAATTGTTGTCATTATTGTTTGCTCATTTAATAATGTCCTAATCTCATGATACGATTTTTCTCGACGTTCAAATGATTGATTTTCGATATAACAATCACTTATACGGGAAACTTTAAATATTCTGAAATCTTCTTTTGAAAGACAATAAGCAAATAAGTACCAAGTATAATTTTTAAATATGAGTGACATAGGTTCAACTCGTCTTTTGCTGACAATATTATTATAATTTCTGTAGTCAATCGTCAGTATATCAGTCTGTGTAATAGATTTTCTTAGCGTTTTAACTAATGACTTTTGTTCTAGAGATTCTCCAAAAGGATGTAAATCAATGATGATTTGTTCCATATGCAGCTTTAGTTCATCTGCCTTGTTTTTAGGAATGATATTTTCTAACTTTTCTATGGATGATTCTAGCTCAATGTCGTCAACCGTGGAATTAATATCTTTGAGAACAGAAAGAAGGGAGGACAGATTATTAAGAGTCAGTACTTGATGATTTAATTTATAATTTTCATAAATGCTGAATCCACCATTGTTTCCAGAGTGGGAAATGATAGGAATTCCGGCTAGATTGATTGTTTCAATATCTCGGTAAATAGTCCGAACCGACACTTCAAATTTTTGAGCCAATTCATTGGCTGTTATACGATTTCTATTAAGTAACATCACAATAATGGTTAACATACGTTCTATTTTCATTTTGTTCTCCTTAGATAAGGTTTCTTTTCATTCTACACTACACAATATGATGATACATTAAAAAAACTTTTCAAAAGAACTAATCTTTCATATACAAAAATATTATTCAAGTCTTGTATGCTTAGAGGTTCTTTTTTTACGTAACAAGTATGATAAAAGAATACTCAATACTTTTGATTGAGAAATTAAATCATGATATACTTTAAGTGCGAAACGTTATGAAATTTAGCAAGACAACACGAAAGCCAGTCCTACAGCGAATAGGACTGGCTTTTTTTTCGTTTGTTGCGAAGCCAAACGCGTGTTCAATACATGCGTCACACCATATAGTTCACCTTTTCCATTATGATTAATTGCAACGTCTAAATCATTGATAATTTGCTTCATGTATTCGAATGCAATACGCGTATTTTCATCAGTAGGTGCCCATTGATTAACTAAATCTGTTGATTCCATTGCTTCACCATTAGGATCTAAATGTACCGTACGGGCAACTTGCTTATTAGATATATAACTTGTTAAAAGGAACAAATTTATATAATCTTTTTCCAATTCTTTATTTCCTTTAATTAAATGGATTGGTGATTCATCATTGACTACTAGTGACTTCAAGTAATACTCGAAACCTTCATCGTTACTAGCTTTTTTCAATTTTGGGTCGTTCATCGGTTCGGAAAGTAATACGTTCATCTTTGAAACCCATTCTCCGATTTCAGCATTATAAATTTGGGATTCAGATGCTTCTACAATGTTGCTATTTGTTGAGTCATCTTTGTCGCTTGAATATTTAAGAGCCCCATATTCACGAACTCCAAGTGTGGCAATAAGTATAACGGCAATAGCAGCAGAACCGAATAAGATTTTTCTTTTCATTCTCAACACTACTTTCCCTAATAAAGTTAGTATAACCAATAAGAGGGGCTCTTACAAATAAACGGGAAAGGGATGGAGAAGTAATTGTAATTGAATGATTTAATTGTATTTTCTAAATAAAGATAAATTTGATTAGTAATGATATTACAACTCTTATTCAACTAACGGAGTGCTTTAGTTGAATTTTAAAGCCAAAAATAACCCACATATTAGATATGTTCTAATTTGTGGGTATCTTTTATTATGATACGTTCAAGTTAACTGACCTAAAAATAGGTGTCTCCTCGTTTTTTTATATTTAAAGAGGAAAACTATCCTATTGTAGAAATTTTATGAGAGGAGAGTGAGGAGGAATGAAAGAAGTTAGACTTTGTTTTCATTGTGGAAATAAAACACAGATGGAGTTAGTGACTACGTATAAACATAATATTCCTGAAGTTGAATATGAACCAGGTTACGGAGAAATACAAATCGGGGAATATTGGGATGTTTATAACCTTTTTCTTTGTCCAGTATGTCAGAAAGTTACATTAGAACTGAAATCCTCAAGTACTTTTGAGTGCGGACCAGATGGAACAGAATATTGGAGCGAAAAGGTATTATATCCTCTAATAGAATCTCAAGTAATAAAGTTTCCCTCCGGAGTGAAAGAGGCTTTTGAAGCAGCACATAAAGTGAGAAATATTGATGGAGCTATAACATCTCTGGCTTTAAGGAGAACACTTGAAAGAATGTGTAAGGATAAAGGTGCGGAAGGGAAAGATCTATATCGTAAATTGAAATATTTATCAGATAATGGTGTAATCCCACCGATTCTTTCAGTAATGTCTTCTATCATCAAAGATATTGGCAACGAAGCTGCACACGGTGATGATGTGGAATTTGATCAACAATTAGTAAGTTCCCTATTCAAATTTACAGAGATAATTTTGGAATATGTTTATGTAATACCAAGGCATCTAAAAAAAATTCAATTTGATATGGGCATAAGGGAAGAGGAAAATCAGAAACCAACAGTGGAGGTAACTAGCGAGTAGAAAATACTCGCTTTTTTTGATTATTTAAAAGTAAAAACAGGACACTTGTTTACTGCATTTCTAACCAAATAAAATGGGGAATAATTGATTCTATTGAAATATAAAGACTTTAAAGAAGTTGAAGAATCATTAGGGATGACTTATATATTTCTAATAGGTGTTTTTTTATATCGTATATAAATATATTCGAAAGTGATAAATTACTTATTCAACTAACGGGGGCTTTAGTAAAAGAAGAAAGGTTCTACATATTAGTCATATCTAATATGTAGAACCCTTTAATTTTTCTATCTTTTTTAAAATTAGGTCTTGATAAAATACAACAGCTCTTCTTTTTGTTTATTATGGTACAGGATGACCGTTAGAGCTTTCGAAAATTGTAAACCATTGTTGGCGGTCTAAATTAACTTTTGTTGCCATTGCAGCCGTTTTTACTCGATCTAATTTACCAGAGCCAACGATTGGCATCATTTTAGCTGGATGAGCAAGTAACCATGCATACATAACAGTATCGATGCTATCAACGCCGAGCTCAGTAGCAATTTTTTGTAAAGTTTCACGTACACGTACGGCGCGTTCTGATTGGCCAGTAAAGATTTCTCCACCAGCAAGAGGTGACCAAATCATTGGATTGATTCGTTTTTCTTGGCATAAATCAATCGTACCTTTTTCAAAATGCTCCATTTGCATCGCAGATACTTCAATTTGATTTGTAATGAGCGGGAAATCTAAATATGAACTTAACATATTAAATTGAGAAGGTAAAAAGTTAGAAACACCGAAGTGACGAACTTTTCCTTCTTGCTTTAAGCGTGAGAACGCTTCTGCCACTTCGTTTGGGTCCGTGAATGGATCAGGACGATGAATGAGCAATACATCAATATAATCTGTATGTAAGTTTTGTAATGAATCCTCCGCGCTCTTTATGATATGTTCAGCACTCGTATTGTAGTGAGCAACATATCGTTCTGGAAATTTCGGTGATGGGGGAGCGATTCCACATTTAGTGATGATTTGCATATTTTCGCGTAAGGAAGGCTTTAATTGTAACGCTTCTCCAAACAATCCTTCACACGTATACCCACCATAAATATCAGCGTGATCGAAAGTAGTAATCCCCAAATCCATACAGTCTTCAATAAAAGAAAGTAACTCTTGCTTTGGCATATTCCATTCTGCTAAACGCCAAAAACCTTGAATAATACGAGAAAATTCTAGCGTTTCGGCCATTTGAACTCGTTCCACTATAAGTACCCCCTATATGAATGAATAATATTTTTGAAAAGGCTTTCTTACTACGTATTATTATATAGTTACAGGGTCGTACATACAATAAATATGTTTTGCTACAAAAACGTTTTTCTCTATATGCTATAATGTAGAAACATATAGCTATAAGGAGATGTAAGGAATGATTCCAGTAACAATACTAACTGGTTTTCTTGGATCAGGGAAAACGACATTATTAAATCGAATTTTATCAGAGGATCACGGCAAGAAATTGGCAGTGATTGTAAATGAAATAGGGCAAATTGGTATCGATAATCAATTAATTATGAACGTTGAAGAAGAAATTATGGAAATGACAAACGGTTGTTTATGCTGTACTGTGCGTGAAGATTTACTTGTTGCTTTAAAACAATTACTGGATGTGAAAGCAGAAGGGAAAATGGACTTTGATGGATTAGTAATTGAAACAACAGGTCTTGCAAATCCAGGTCCGATTATTCAAACTTTCTTTTTAGATCCAGTTATTCAATCTGCATACCAAATTAACGGTGTTGTAACAGTTGTAGATAGCTATCATATACATAAACATTTTGAAAAGGGACTAGAAGCAAAAGAACAAATTGCCTTTGCTGATGTTGTGTTAGTTAATAAATTAGATTTAATTGAAGAAAATGAGAAAGAAAATCTCTTGCATGAACTTCAAGGAATTAACCCGACTGCAAAGTTAATCGAGGCGACTAACTGTGAGGTAGATATTCCATCGTTATTACAAATTCAAACGTTTAAAACGAAAGATACGCTGCAAATTTACCCTCATACAGAACATAACCATCTAGAAGGTGTAAAATCGTTTGTACTACGTGAAGAACGTCCATTAGATTTACAAAAATTGAATGAGTGGATGTCAGCTGTCGTTCAGGAACTAGGGGAGCATTTATATCGCTACAAAGGAATTTTATCTATTGATGGAGTAGATAAACGTATTGTTTTCCAAGGTGTGCATACGTTATTTGCTGCTTCGTACGATAGAGAGTGGCAAGAGGGCGAAGAGCGAGTAAGCGAAGTAGTTTTCATCGGAAGAGATATTAATAAAGAATGGTTCCAAGAACATTTTGAAGAATGTGTGAAATAAGTCTGCGTAAATCGCAGGCTTATTTTTTATGAGCATTTTAATGAGGTAATACTAGATTACAAAAATGAAGTATATAAGGGAAAGAAACTAAAAATAGAAAACATAACATTGATAAATGCATAATAAAAAGCCTGTTTTCACAGGCTTGTATTTTCATCTATAAGTAATTCCATTACAACACCTACAACTGGACCTTCGTCATCAATATCCCCATTTAAACGGAAGCCAAATGACTCATATAGTCCCATTGCGTGTTTGTTGTCAGGATGTAAACTTAAATAAATTATTTTACATTCGAATGTTTGTTGCAAGAATTGAATTAGTAAGCGAAGGAAACGTTTTGCGTATCCTTTTCCTTGAAATTGTTGGTCAATCATAAAACGATCTAACCATACGCTTTCATGTTTTTGGGAATACCAACCGTACATTGCGTATCCAACGAGTGTTTCTTTGTCATATAAGCCTACTGACGTTCCGTTTTCTTCATATAATGATTCCGCTAAAGAAAACGCATTGCTTTCAATAAACTGCTGCTGGTCTTTTGCTACGTCTAAAGCAGCAACTGAACGCCAATTATTTGCTGTTACTTCACAAATGTGAAGATTCATAGTTCCAACTCACCTTCTAAATTAGTATAGCTTACAAGCTAATATGGATAATTTTACTTGTTATTTTGGTCAAGTCAAGCGGAAACAGACAAAAAAGAAGCTGAATGGAATATTCAGCTTCTTATAAAAAAGTTGATTAGTTAGTAGCTTCTTTCAATGTATTTACGTTTTCTTCCATTAAAGTGAAGTAATCTTTATTGTTTTTTGCATCATCTTCAGAAATAGTAGCAAGGTGATTTAAACGTAAAATTTTTGTGCCAGTTTCTTGTTGAATAACGGATGCTACTTTTGGAGTAGAGAATGTTTCAAATAAAATATATTTTAGACCGTGCTCTTTTACTGTTTTTGTAATGTCAGCAAGCTGTTTTTGAGATGGTTCATCAGATGCTGAAATTCCAGCGATTGGAATTTGTTTCAAACCGTATCGTTGTTCCCAGTAGCCGTAAGCTGCGTGTGAAACTAATATTTCTTTCGTTTTTGCATTTGCAACAACTGCTTTAAATTGATCATCTAAATCAGTAAATTTTGTTTGTAGTGCTGCAAAGTTTTTTTCGAACTCTTTTTTATGTTCAGGCTGTAATTCTACAAGTGCATTTTTAATTTTTTCTGCTTGTTTCATCGCAAGAGTAGGGTCTATCCAAACGTGTGGGTCTTTATCGTGATGATGTTCATCTTCTTTATGACCGTCTCCATGATCGTGCTGCTCTTCTTCAGATGAAGCACGAAGTTCGATATCTTTAGATGCATTTACAATTTTTACGTTTTCTTTTTTTAATGATTTTTCCATTTTTTCGGCAAATGGTTCTAATTCTGCGCCGTTATAAACAAATAAATCGGCTTTTGCCACTTGTACAGTCTGCTTTTGACTTGGTTCAAATGTATGAGAATCCGCACCAGGTGGGTAAATTGTTTCTACATTTACATAATCACCACCGATTTTTTTTGCAAAGTCAGCGAGTGGGAAAATGGTTGTATAAACAGAAAGTTTCCCATCTTTTTTCGCTGCACTATCTTTGTTGTTAGAACATCCGACGAAAGATGAGTGTGAAAATAAGTATAAATGAAAATAGAGCTAATTTTTTAGGCATATAATTCTCCTCTTTTCTTTTTTACAATTATATTTTCTCCAAATATAAGAAGAAAATATCGTTTTAATACAAAACGGAATAATTACGTTTTAGGTTGCGAACCTAGTATAATACATCTTTATGAAAGTTGCAATAAATAATAATCATTACGATTTGATTTTGTAATAAATCTGTCAAAAAGAAAGGTATTAATTTTTATGATTGGTGCATATGTGACAATGTTACTTTCATATATTGGGAGGGAGCAGAAAAAAGGGGATGAGCGCTTGGGTTACTTCATGGAAGCTATCTTATTAATACTTGCGGTTGTTTTGCCATTATCTTTTGTTTTAATTTTTTTAAGAAGACTAATAAGTAATTTAGGGGATGCTACAACAATTACAAAATTGCCAGCAGAAGAAAAAGAAGAGAAAAAAGAGTAAGTAAAGCACTATGCACACGCATAGTGCTTTACTTATGGTAAAATGGGAGAACGGAAACTCCTGTTAGCGACGATTAGCTATAGGAGAGAATAGTAAATAAAGAGGTATACACATATATGAATAAGCGAACAGCGTTAGTACTTGGCGCAAGTGGGTTAGTTGGACAAGAAATAACGCGACTATTACTTGACTCAGATTACTACGATTCGGTTACTATTTTTGTAAGGGAACCATTACAATTACAGCATGAGAAATTGCAACAGAAACAGGTGGATTTTTCAGTATTAGAGGAATACAAAGAATTTTTTGCAGTAGATGATGTTTTTAGTTGCTTAGGAACAACGATAAAAAAAGCGAAGTCGAAGTCGAATTTTAAAAAAGTAGATTATGAATATACATTACGAGCTGCCTGCTTAGCTGAAAAACAAGGCGTGCAAAATTTTCTTGTTATTTCATCAATGGGAGCAAAACCTAAATCATTTTTCTTTTACTCGCAAGTGAAGGGGAAAATGGAAGAGGAGCTGAAAAAGCTAGTTATTGGTGGCATACATATTTTCAGGCCGTCATTATTAGTTGGAAATCGACAAGAATATCGTTTTGGGGAAAGAATGGCTGAGAAATTATCTCGTATTCTTCCGTTTGTATTTAAAGGGGCTTTTAAAAAGTATAAACCAATTTCAGCTAAAGATGTGGCGAAAGGAATGTATATAACAGCGCTGCGTGAAGAATCTGGTATTCATATTTATAGTTCAAACGATATTATAGAGATAAAATAAATAAAACCGAGAGGAATAACTTCTCGGTTTTATTTATTAGTTTTAATTTTTCCAGGTGCTCGTCGGTACTGATAGGGTTCTTTTAATTCAAAGCCAAGTTCATTGGCAGCTATTCTTGGGAAGTATGGATTACGAAGTAACTCGCGTCCGATAAAAATTAAATCTGCTTCGTTATTATTTAAAATTTGCTCTGCTTGTGATCCGGTTGTAATTAATCCTACCGCACCAGTCGCGATGTCAACATGCCCCTTAATATGTTTAGCATATTGTACTTGGTAACCAGGATACACATCAATATGTGCGGGTACAACAGCACCAGAACTACAATCGATTAAATCTACCCCTTGTTCTTTCATCCATCCTGTATACTGCACATAATCTTGAACTGTTAACCCGTCAGGATGATAATCATTTGCTGAAATACGAACAAATAACGGTCCGTTCCAAACTTCATTTACAGAGTCAATGATTTCGCGTAAGAAACGATAGCGATTTTCAGGTGAACCCCCGTATTCATCAGTCCGCTTATTTGAAAGCGGAGAAAGAAATTCATTAATAAGATAACCGTGAGCACCATGTAATTCAATAACGTCAAATCCCGCTTGTTTTGAACGTAACGCAGCTTTTTGAAAAGCTAATACGGTGTCTTTAATTTGTTGCTTACTCATTTCCACGGGTATTTTCATTCCATCGTTAAACGGAATTGCTGAAGGAGCTAAAGCGTCCGTTTCTAATTCAGCCTTTCTTCCGGCATGAGCGAGTTGAATGGCAGCTTTTGCGCCGTTATCATGTATAAATGCCGTCGTCTTATGTAAGCCTTCAATTAGATTATCATCCCAAATGCCTAAGTCTTTGTTAGAAATACGCCCTTCAGGTAACACAGCTGTTGCTTCAATCATAACTAAGCCTACTTGGCCAGCAGCCCTGGTTCCATAATGAATGAGATGAAAATTGGTTACTCGGCCATCCTCATTCTCTGATGAATACATACACATAGGCGACATAACGATACGGTTTTTTAGCGTAACGTCCTTAATTGTATAAGGTGAAAAAAGTTGAAGCTCCATCAAATATCCCCCTTGATTGAATTTTCTTACATTGTATCATCCTCTTTTTTGTTTCCCTAATAAAACGCTTATACGAAAAATTTTGTCTATTCGTGTTACAATGGCTAATATGAATTGAATTGGAGGATGACATATGTATCAGGCTTATTATGAAAGTGAATTAGGTTTGCTGGAAATTACAGCGAATACGAAAGGGATTACGTCTGTTATATTTGTTGAAGAAAGAAAAGAAGAACATAAAAATGAACTTGTTGAACAATGTATAAATGAATTAGATGAATACTTTGAAGGAAAAAGAAAAGAGTTTACAGTTCCATTGTCTGCTGAAGGAACACCATTCCAAAAGAATGTATGGGAAGCACTTTACACCGTACCGTATGGCGTAAGTGCTTCATATTTAGATATTGCAGATAAGGTTGGGAATACGAAAGCTGTACGAGCGATAGGAGGGGCAAATAGCCGGAATCCAATTTCAATTATCGTTCCATGTCATCGTGTAATAGGAAAGAGTGGAAAACTTGTTGGGTATGCAGGTGGTTTATGGAGGAAAGAGTGGTTATTGAAGCATGAAGGCATATTAAAATGAAGTATGGATGGAAAGAGGGATTGTTTTGAAATGTATAAATTGTGGGCGACCTTGTATTAATGATCAGTTGAATTGTGCAAATTGTCAACGGAACTTGCATAATAAACAAGGTGAAGAAAGCTCGCTAATAGACAAAGAATTAGAAGTATATGTAGGGAGACAATATCCATATTACAAAAGAAAATGGGAGCTTGAGAATAAGCGAATTGCTAGGTGGAGCTGGAATGGTTTGGCTGCTATTTTCAATGTAGGTTGGCTTGGATATCGTAAGTATTATTTACCTGCTGCTTTATTTATACTGTTATTAGTAGCATGTGATGCATTTTCTTATTATATGGGGTTCAACGTAGCATTGCCAATCATTAATATGGTGCCTCTTACGTTTTTATTACTCATTTTCATTCTATTTGGGATGGGGATTTTTGCAAATGGATTATATTATCAATTTGCAGAAAGGCGTATATATCGAATAAAAGCACGGGGAATTAAAGATGAATCGGTTGAAAATTATCTGATCCGTGATAGTGGTGGAACGAGTAAAATGGGAGCAACAATCGTTACTATTTTAGCAGTTGCTAGTATTTTTTTCAGTCATTTCTTTTTTCCGACTGATCGAGATATTATACAAAAAGTACGTACAAGTTCGCTTTATGAATATCCGTTCTTTTCGATTGGTGAATCGTTCGAAAATTATTTTCAAAATTCAGGATGGATATACTATCGGGGAACGGAAGGATTAGAATTAGTAGAATTTCAGGGGGAGAGTCCTGAGATGCCAAGGAAAAAGGTGAGAATTCAATTTATTGTTGATTATAAATTGGGAGAAGTGGAACCATATTCACTTACGATTAACGGTGAATCTAAAAATGAAGAAGAGTTTTTGAAGATAATGGAGGAAATATTTAAAGTTCAAAATCCATTTGATATAGAGGATGGCTTACAAGTAAATGCTATTCAACAAAGCGGAGGGAAAGCAATTTCTGACCGCTTTTTTCTTTTTATGAAAATAAATATTTAAAATAATCAGAATTTTTTGTATAATAAAATATATTATACAAGTTTTAACTTATACATATAGATTGGGGGAAGGAAGAATGAAGAGAAAGGTAACAACGATTGCTGCAGTTGCATTATCGGCTAGTGTACTGGTTGCGGGATGTGGGAATGGGGAGAAGGCTTCGACAACGAAGAAAGAATCAAGTAAGGGAATGGCAGATAAACAAGTTTTAAATTTGCTAGAAACAGCTGAAATTCCTTCAATGGATACATCTAAATCAACAGATTCTGTATCTTTCCGTGTATTTGTAAATGCAATGGAAGGATTATATCGTCTAGATAAAGATAATAAACCAACTCCAGGTATGGCCAAAGACGTGAAGATTAGTGAAGATAAAAAGACATATACATTTGAATTACGTGATGCAAAATGGTCAAATGGTGATCCAGTTCGAGCACAAGATTTTGTATATGCATGGCAACGTACATTAGATAAAGCAATAGCAGCAGAATATGCATTTATTTTATTTGATGTGAAAAATGCACAGAAAGTAAATAAAGGAGAAGTACCGTCGGATCAATTAGGTGTTAAAGCGAAGGATGATAAAACGTTGGTAGTAGAATTAGAGCAACCAGCACCTTATTTCCTTGAGCTTACTTCGTTCCCTACATTCTTCCCATTAAATGAAAAGTATGTAAAAGGACAAGGGGATAAATACGGATTAGAAGCAGATAAATTATTGTACAATGGACCATTTACAATGAGTGAATGGAAACATGAACAAAGTTACCAGTTAAAGAAAAACCCAAATTATTGGGATAAAGATGCTGTAAAATTACAAGAAATTAATGTGGGTATAGTAAAAGAGACAAGTACTGGGGTAAATTTATATGATAGTGATCAAGCAGACCGTGTCATTTTAAGTTCTGAGTTTGTAGACAAATATAAAAAGAATAAACCAGATGAATTTAAAACGAAGCTAGACCCACGTATGTATTTCCTACGTTTTAATCAAAAAAATGCAACGTTTAAAAATCAAAAGGTTCGTGAGGCGATTGATTTAGCGTACGATAAAAAAGGAATTGCGGATGTAATTTTGAATGATGGATCATTGCCAGCGTATTTCTTAGTACCTGAAAAGTTTACGACAGGACCAGATGGAAAAGACTTCCGTACTGTAAATAAAAATTTCCGTGACAGTAAAGATAATGCTACGAAAGCAAAAAAACTGTGGGAAGAAGCGAAGAAAGAACTTGGTCAAGATACAATTACAGTAGAATTACTAAATGATGATAACGGTAGTCGTAAAAAAGTGGGCGACTTTATTAAAGAAGAATTAGAGAAAAACTTACCTGGTATTAAAGTGAATTTGAAGCAACAACCATATAAGCAGAAGTTAGATTTAGAAAAGAAATTTGAATATGAATTCTCATTATCTGCATGGAGTCCAGATTATCCAGACCCAATGACATATATTGATATGTTCGTTACTGGAAGCTCATTTAATGAAATGGATTATTCAAATCCGAAGTACGATGATTTAGTAACAAAATCAAAAGGAGAACTACTAAAAGATGACGCAGCACGCTGGAAAGCACTTGCAGAAGCTGAAAAAATCTTAATTGGTCAAGATGCTGCAATCTCTCCTACGTACCAACAAAGTACAGCTTACTTAGAGAAGACGTATGTAAATGGTATTGCTAACCATACGTTCGGTGGCGACTTTAGTTATAAATGGGCATATATTACAAAGAAATAGTATAATAAAAGATGAGTGAATTTTCGCTCATCTTTTATTTGTTTAGGGAGGAACGTGGAGTGTTGAAAGGAATCAATCATCTTTGTTTTTCAGTATCAAATTTAGAAAACGCTATTATGTTTTATGAAAGAGTGCTAGAAGGAGAACTATTAGTTAAAGGGAGAAAACTTGCATATTTCAATATATGTGGAGTATGGATAGCACTGAACGAAGAGGCACATATTCCAAGAAAGGAGATTCATCAATCTTATACGCACCTCGCATTTTCTGTTGAACAAGAAGACTTTGAACGCTTACTGCAGCGATTAGAAGAAAATAAAGTTCATATTTTACAAGGAAGAGAGCGTGATGTGAGAGATTGTGAGTCTATATATTTTGTTGATCCTGATGGTCATAAATTTGAGTTGCATTCAGGGACGTTACAAGACCGTCTAAATTATTATAGGGAAGAAAAACCTCATATGACATTTTACTAAGGGGGGAAGAAGTTGCATGCACTTGTAATTGGTGGAACAGGAATGTTAAAGAAAGTTTCTATGTGGCTTTGTGATCAAGGATTTCGTGTGTCTGTTATTGGACGAGATGAAGTGAAATTAGAAAATGTTAAGCAAGCTAGTTCGGCACCAGAAAATATTACATGTCTTCCTTTAGATTATCAAAATGACGATGGTCTAAAGCGATCTATTACAAATACAATTGAACAGAATGGTCCAATTACATTAGTAGTTGCATGGGTACATTCGAGTGCTAAGCATGCATTACGACTCATTTGTAATGAAGTTGAATTGTCATCGGAAAAGTATAGTTTATTTCATATATTAGGTAGTAGTGCATCGCGTACGAAGTCACAAAAAATAGGTGGGACATTATGTAGTTATTATAGAATTATATTAGGGTTTATTTTAGAAGATACATATGCAAGATGGCTTACTCATGAAGAGATTGCTGACGGAGTTATAAAAGGAATTGAAAGTAAATGCACAGAATGGATTGTAGGGAGAGTAGAGCCGTGGGAATCGCGGCCAAAATGGTAAGGGGGCATGTGAAATGAAGACAACGGTATATGTAACAAGGCACGGTGAAACAGAATGGAATGTAGCAGGGCGGATGCAAGGACGGAAAAATTCAGCATTAACAGAGAATGGTATGATACAAGCGAAACAATTAGGGGAGCGTATGAAGGATTTACCACTCCATGCCATATATAGTAGTCCAAGCGAAAGAACGCTTCATACTGCTGAATTGATTAAAGGGGAACGCGATCTTCCAATTATAGAAGATGAACGTTTCTATGAAATAAACATGGGGATATGGGAAGGGCAAACAATTGCTGACTTGGAAATGCAATATCCAGAAGAAGTACATTTATTTTGGAATGAACCACATCTTTTTCAGTCAACATCAGGGGAAAACTTTGCGGCCGTTCATAAAAGAGTAATTGAAGGGATACACTTTCTTTTAGAAAAGCATAAAGGAGAAAATATTTTAATAGTTACTCATGCTGCAGCAGCGAAATTACTCGTAGGGCATTTTGCAGGTTTTGAAATTGAACATGTATGGGAAGAGCCATTTATGCATAGCGCGAGTCTTAGTGTGATTGAATTTGATGAAAACCGTGGTAAAGTAAAACAATTTGCAGATATAAGTCATTTTCAGTAAACGTAAAAAAGGTCGCAAAGCGACCTTTTTTGGTGGACATAAAAAACTAGCAATTACGTTTTTTATACCAGAAGTGATCGAATTTCTTATTCTTGCAAGAAGAAGACTTGTGTCTGCTATCTTTGCAATCGTCCCATTTGTGCCCATCATCATGACAGTCCTTACCATGATCACAATCATCATCGCAAGAGCGACCGTGTCCGTGAGGGAAGAATTCGCATTTTTTACAGAAACTTCGTTTTGTCCAGAAAAATTTCTTTTCAAAGCGTATGCATTTTGTAACGAAAGTACAATGCTTTCTGCGAGTACGTTTTGTAACTAAAACGCATTCTTTTCTACGCGTCACTTTTGTAACGAACGTCCATTTTTGAACGCGCACACGAGTGCATTTCGTAACAAACGTCCATTTTTTAACATGAGTACATTTTGTAACGAAAGTACAATGTTTTACGCGAGTACATCTTGTTCTTGGACATTTACGCCCTGTTGTACATTTACGCCCTGTTGTACATTTACACCCTGTTGTACATTTATGATGAGAGAATTTATCATCATCGCACTCAAAAGTACTTGGATCTTGGTGTAAGAAATCCTCCATACCAGCACTTTTGATTTCTTCAACAGCTTTTCTAATATCACGTTTCATAGAAATCCTCCTTATCGAGTGTTAAATTGAAAAGGTATTCTTTTTCCTTAACATAATATGAGATTCGACTTCTTTCTGAACAGGACAAGAGTGTAATTTTATATAAATAGATGATAGCGGATGTATGGACAAGACAAGGCGCATACATTGAATGAAGAGAACTGAGAAGGGATGAGAAAATATGCTGCCTTCATATGATTTTTTTGTTCATCCAATGTACTTAGTGGAATTGAAAAAGGACATTTGGTCAGATAGTCCAGTGCCAGCAAAATTAACTTATGGAAAAAAGAAGTATGACATTGATATCGTATACCGAGGGGCTCATATTCGCGAATTTGAGAAAAAGTCTTATCATGTTATGTTTTATAAACCGAAAAAATTTCAAGGCGCGAAAGAGTTTCATTTGAATTCTGAGTTTATGGATCCGTCTCTCATACGAAATAAATTATCTTTAGATTTTTTTCATGATATTGGTGTACTTTCGCCAAAATCACAACATGTATTTATAAAAATTAATGGTCAAATTCAAGGTGTGTATTTACAGTTAGAATCAGTTGATGAAAACTTTTTGAAAAATAGAGGGTTACCGAGTGGTTCTATTTATTATGCGATAGATGATGATGCGAATTTTTCGTTAATGAGTGAGCGAGATAAAGATGTTAAGACAGAGCTCTTTGCGGGTTATGAATTTAAATATTCGAATAAAAATAGTGAAGAACAACTGAGTGAATTTGTATTTCAAGCGAATACTTTGTCGAGGGAAGATTATGAAAAAGAGATCGGGAAGTTTCTACATGTAGATAAATATTTACGATGGTTAGCTGGAGTTATTTTTACGCAAAACTTTGATGGTTTCGTTCATAACTATGCACTATATCATAACGATGAGACAAATTTATTTGAAGTGATACCGTGGGATTATGATGCGACTTGGGGGCGAGATGTACAAGGGAGACCACTTAATCATGAATATATTCGTATTCAAGGTTATAATACGTTAAGTGCAAGATTGTTAGATATACCTGTATTTAGAAAACAATACCGAAGTATTTTGGAAGAAATATTAGAAGAACAATTTACCGTTTCGTTTATGATGCCGAAAGTAGAAGGTTTGTGTGAATCGATTCGTCCATATTTACTACAAGATCCATATATGAAAGAAAAATTAGAAACATTTGATCAAGAAGCTGATATGATTGATGAATATATAAATAAAAGAAGGAAGTATATACAAGACCACTTACATGAATTGGATTAATTTTGAAAGAGATTGGAACATTATCAATCTCTTTTTTTGTATAATAAAGATGTATCAATTGAATTGACGTAATATTTACTTAATAAAGAATGGAGATGTGGAAACATGACGGTCAAGTGGATTGATTGGGTAAAACAAATACAATCTATAGCTCAAGCGGGTTTAACGTATTCTAAGGATGTGTATGATATAGAGCGTTTCCAACAATTACGGGATATTTCAGTTTCAATGATGTCACATTACACAAAGACAGATTGGGAAGTAGTAGAGAATTTATTTGCAAGTGGGACAGGCTATCAAACACCTAAAGTTGATATACGGGCAGTTATTTTTCAAAATGAAAAACTATTATTTGTGAAAGAAAAAAGTGATAGGAAATGGGCATTGCCAGGTGGATGGGCTGATGTTGGTTATACGCCAACAGAAGTAGCAGCAAAAGAAGTTTTAGAGGAGACGGGCTATGAAGTAGATGATTTTAAGCTACTCGCTATATTTGATAAAGAAAAACATCAACCATCGCCTTCAGCAACACATGTATATAAAATTTTTATTGGCTGTAAGATTATTGGTGGCGAAAAGAAAACTAGTATTGAAACAGAAGATGTGGAGTTTTTTGGTGAGAATGAATTGCCTAATGTATCGATTGCTAGAAATACAGAAGAGCAAATTAAAGAAATGTTTGCCTACATGAAAGAACCTCAAAAAGAAACATTAATAGATTAATAATGCTTATGCCGATGATATTGTTGAAATGAAGATATTGGCAGAATGCGACCTTTATGTAATAATGGGATGGTATGTGAAGAAAAAAGGAGATAGAAAATAAAATGTTAGCAAGCATAATAGATCAGTTATTACAATTTTTTGCAAGCCTAGGTTACTTTGGAGTAGCGCTAGCTTTAATGATTGAAATTATCCCGAGTGAAATTGTACTTTCGTATGCTGGATTTTTAGTAGCGGATGGTAAAATTAGTTTTGTCGGTGCAGTTATCGCCGGAACTATTGGTGGTACTTTAGCCCAAATCTTTTTATACTGGCTTGGATATTACGGAGGGCGTCCGGTTGTAGAGAAATATGGGAAATATCTACTTATTAATAAACACCATTTAGACATAGCGGAAGGTTGGTTTAAGCGTTACGGAGCAGGAGTAATCTTTTCTGCACGCTTTATCCCAGTAGTACGTCATGCAATCTCTATTCCAGCAGGATTAGCTAAAATGCCGTTAAAACTATTTACACTATATACAGTAGTTGCGATTATTCCATGGTCAATACTATTTATATACTTAGGTGAAAAGCTTGGTGGAAATTGGCGACACATTAAAGAGTATGCATCTGATTACACACATTACATAATTATAGGGGCTGTTCTCTTTGTTGCTCTATACTTCGGTTTAAAGTATTTAAAAAAGAAAAAAGCAGCGCGTTAAAGTCAATGATTTTTCATTGGCTTTTTTTATTGTTTCAGTTCTAAAAAAAAGGAGTTGTCCATAATGTGTAATAATAAAGCGTAGCGGGGGAATGTGATGAAAGGATCACCGTTTTTACGTGGAACGATATTTTTAACGATGGCAACGATGATATCTAAAATGTTAGGGTTTATATATGTTATACCATTTACAGCAATGGTGGGTACGAGTGGGTACGTATTATATACGTATGCATACCGTCCTTATACAATTATGCTTAGTATTGCAACGATGGGATTACCACTTGCCGTTTCAAAAATGGTTTCAAAATATGATCAACTCAATGATTATCACACTGTTAAGAGAGTGCTAAAGAGTGGTATCGTTTTTATGGTCATTATGGGCGTTATTTCTTGTTTAGCATTATATATGTTAGCACCACATTTAGCTAAACTTGTGATTGATGGAAATGATCAGTCGGGGAATAGTGTGGTAGCTGTCACGCACAATATTCAAATTGTAAGTTTTGCGTTAATACTCGTTCCTGTAATGAGCTTGTTACGTGGTTTCTTTCAAGGTTTTCAATCTATGGGACCTTCTGCGCTCAGTGTAGTTGTAGAGCAATTTTTTCGGGTCTTAACTATTTTGATAGGAAGCTTTGTCGTTTTATATGTTATAAAAGCTTCTATTTCGTTGGCAGTTGGTATTTCAACGTTTGGAGCATTTATGGGAGCACTAGGTGGATTAAGTGTTTTAAGTGCGTATTATATAAGAAGGAGAAAACATTTAAAGAAAAAAGAGATTGCCAGTATACCACAAACGACGAAAACTTTTTTTTCGTTGTATAGAGAACTGTTTACATATTCTATTCCTTTCGTTGTAGTTGGATTAGCGATTCCGTTATATCAGACGATTGATACATTTACAATTAATAAACTACTTATACAAATAGGATATATGCAAGGAGAAGCGGAGAAGATTAATGCGATAATTGGTCTTGTCCAGATGGTTGTACTTATCCCGGTTTCCGTTGCGACTGCTTTTAGTATGTCTCTCGTACCTGAGATGACAAAAGCCTATACAGCAGGGAATGTGAAGTTACTGTACAAACATTTTACGAGGACGAATGTATTAGTAGTAGGTATTACGGTACCAGCGGCGATTGGAATGATGTTGTTAGCAAAACCAGTATATACTCTTTTATTTGGTGCCGGAAATGATCCGGAGATGGGGAGAGTTATTTTACAGTATTATGCTCCTGCCTGTATACTATTTTCGCTTTTTACAGTAACAGCTGCGATGTTACAAGGAATTAATCAACAACAGAAAACAGTGCTAGGATTAGTAATTGGTATTATTGTGAAGATAGTTTTAAATATCGTATTGCTTCCGTATTTCGATTATGTAAGTTTTATTATTTCAACATACGCTGGTTATACGATTTCAGTTGGCTTTAACTTGTGGATGCTTTCTAAATATGTTATAAAGGCAACATAAGCTTTTTAAGGCAGAGAGCACTCTGTCTTTTTCTTTGTTTAGAATATTTTTCTTATAAAAACGTTTTCAAAATAATTTTTCTATTGAAATTTAAACGTATGTTTCATATGCTGAGAATGGCGGTTCAAAAACTGTTATGTAAGAGAGGTAGATTCCTACATGTAAAAAGAATCGGGGTGATAGTATGTTAAATATTTATTTAACAGACCGAAACGGAAAACTACAAGAGGTTGAGGAAATGCAAAAGGGTTGCTGGATTAATGTACTTCATCCAACGGAAGAAGAAATTCAATATCTAGTACAAACTTTAAATGTAGACTTAGATTTCATTAAAGACCCTTTAGATGATGAAGAACGCTCTCGTATTGAAAAGGAAGACAATAATACTTTAATAATCGTGGATATTCCAACAGTTAGACATGATGAAGAAGGAAATTCGATTTATGACACGATTCCAATAGGTATGATTGTAATGCCAGATTGTTTTGTTACTATTTGCTTAGAAGAAAACCCAATTTTTGAACGTTTTATTAATCAACGTATTAAAGAATTTTATACGTTTAAAAAGACACGCTTTGCACTTCAGCTCTTATATACGATTTCTACTTATTATTTAAGATACTTAAAGCAAATTAACAGAAAAACAATCGATTTAGAGCACCAATTAAATAAGTCGATGAAAAATAAAGAAATTTTTACATTGCTAGGCCTTGAAAAAAGTTTAGTTTACTTTACAACATCATTAAAGGCGAATAAAATTGTAATTCAAAAATTAATGCGTAACAGTACATTTTTAAAAATGTATGAAGACGATCAAGATTTACTAGAAGATGTATTAATTGAAAATAAGCAGGCTATTGAAATGGCGGAAATATATAGTCACATTTTAAGTGGAATGATGAATACTTTTAGCTCTGTTATATCAAATAATTTAAATAGTGTTATGAAACTGTTAACGTCTATTACAATCATTTTATCGTTACCAACGATGGTTTCTAGTTTCTTTGGAATGAACGTAAAGGTTCCGTTTGAAGGGGAAGCACATGGTTTTGTAATTGTACTCATAATATGTGTAACACTATCTTTCACATTAGCGTTTGTTTTTTGGAAGAAACGTTACTTTTAACGAGAAGAAAGCTGCTCTAGCATAGTTGTGTAACTGCGCTAGAGCAGCTTTTTTGCTATGAAATCCTAAATTTTGAATAGAATATAACTTATAAAATGTAATGTATATGAAAGGGGTGAATTCCGTATAAGTCTTGTCCAATTCATAAAATGAGGTTAAAATTACATATTGTTAATGAAAAGTTGGAGGAAATACATCATGGAATTGTTTCAATTACCGAAAGCATTCCTGCAAATGAATACAATTTTTATCTCCATATTGATCGAAGCACTTCCTTTTGTGCTCATTGGTGTATTTATTTCAGGATTCATTCAAATGTTTGTGACAGAAGATATGGTAGCAAAATGGATGCCGAAAAATCGATTTCTGTCTGTTTTAATGGCTACTTTTTTAGGGATGATGTTTCCGGGCTGTGAATGTGGAATCGTTCCGATTGTAAGGCGATTAATCGGAAAAGGGGTTCCGCCCTATGCCGGGATTGCATTTATGTTAACTGGACCAATCATTAATCCAGTCGTATTATTTGCAACATACGTTGCCTTTGGAAGTAGTATGCACATGGTATGGTATCGTTCTATTGTAGCGATTATCGTAGCAATTATCGTTGGAATTATATTATCATTTATGTTTAAAGAACATCAATTACGAGATGATCACTTCCCAGAAGTGAATCATAAGCGTCCATTACGTAAAAAAATGTGGGATGTATGTACGCATGCTGTTGAGGAATTTTTCTCGATGGGAAAATATTTAGTATTAGGTGCGTTAATTGCAGCGGCAGTTCAAACGTTCGTACAAACTTCAACACTTCTTGCTATAGGACAAGGGCCGTTCTCTTCACCAGCTGTTATGATGGGGCTTGCTTACATATTATCACTTTGTTCAGAAGCGGATGCGTTTATTGCTTCGTCATTCCAGAGTACATTTTCAACAGCGTCACTTGTCGCGTTCCTCGTATATGGACCGATGGTGGATATTAAAAATATGTTTATGATGCTTGCAACGTTTAAAACGAAATTTGTAATTGTTGTGACGGTTACAGTTACACTTGTTGTTTATGCAAGCTCACTACTCATTTATGCGATGGGGTGGTAGGTTATGTTTCGAGCATATATATTATTAGGCTTTACAATTTTAATTGGACAGCTTCATATTTCCGGTAACATTACGAAGTATATAAATATGAAGTACGCCTATTTATCAAAAACTGCTGCTATTATTTTAGGTTTCTTAACGATTGTACAAATTATTATCGTTTTCCAAAAAGAACATCAAAAGGAAAAAGAGAAACATGATTGTAGTTGTGATCATAGTCATTGTGGGCATGATCATTCGAAAGATGAGAATACATGGTGGAAAAAAGTGTTTTCTTACACGTTATTCTGTTTTCCAATCATTACAGGATTGTTTTTCCCAATTGCAACATTAGATTCCGATATTGTTAAGGCGAAGGGATTCCATTTTCCAGTAGCGCAAGCAGAAAGTAAAGATCCATTTATGACAAGACAATTCTTAAGACCGGATACGAGTATTTATTACGGGAAAGAAGGATATCGTGGTGTAATGGAAAAAGGGAAGAAAGAGTTTGTTACGAAAGATAATATCACTTTAAAAGATGAAGATTTCTTAAAGGGTATGGAGACAATTTATAATTATCCTGGTGAATTTACTGGTAAAACCCTGTCTTATAAAGGATTTGTTTTCCGAGATGATTCTTCTAAAAAGGAACAATATTTCTTATTCCGTTTCGGCATTATACATTGTGTTGCGGATTCGGGTGTATATGGTATGTTAGTAAAAAAACCAGAAGGGGTAGAGTGGAAAAATGATGATTGGATTCAGATAGAGGGAGAAATTTCAACTGAATTTTATCAGCCGTTTCATGCGAATATTCCAGTGTTAGAGGTAACGAAATGGAATAAAGTTGAACAGCCGAAAGAACAATATGTGTTTAGAGGAGCCGATTAATAAAATCGGTTCTTTTTTATGGACTAAAAGTTCTAAAAATTGTTAATATTAAACGTGTAGTTCATGAGGTGTAGTGTATATTGGGATATTAGGGATAAATAATTAAAGGGGTGATAACAATGACTGAAGTAAAGGGTAAAACAGCTAATGAATCAAGGGTGTTTAAAACGAGTCGAGTATTTCCAACGGATTTAAATGATCATAACACGCTATTTGGTGGAAAGATATTGGCGGAGATGGATATGGTTGCTTCAATTTCAGCAACGAGACACTCGAGAATGGAATGTGTCACAGCGTCTATGGATTGGGTAGATTTCTTACATCCAGTACGTTCTTCAGATTGTGTTAGTTATGAATCTTTCGTAATTTGGACGGGAAGAACTTCTATGGAGATATTTGTGAAAGTAGTAGCAGAAGATTTAATTTCAGGTAAAAAACGTGTAGCAGCAACTTCATTCGTTACTTTTGTTGCGCTTAGTAAGGAGAATAATCCAGTTCCTGTACCGCGTGTTATCCCTGAGACAGAAGAGGAGAAAGAATTGCATCGAATTGCTGTGTTACGTGCAGAACAGCGCCATATTCGTAAGGCAGAGAGTAAGAAGGTAGCTACACTGCTAACTTTTTGATGTGAAATACTTTCCTAGTGGTACTATTTTGTAATAGGTTAGGAGATTTTTGAAATGAAAAGCGGACACCTAAAAATAGGTGTCCGCTTTTATAGTTTTTTCATCCCCATATCGTACTACAATAACTGCTTAGCAGAAGCAAGCAGCACCGACGATAATTAAGAGGATAAATAATACGACTAGTAGCGCAAATCCATTACCATGTGCGAAGCCCATTGTTATTTCCTCCTTTTATTTTAAGATACAACATACAATATGCAGATGAGCTCCTGTTTGATATGGACGTATATCATGCAATGACATATTTTTTGTATGATAATGTTTTAAAAAAGGAAAGATATAGGAATAACAGTAGTTAGAGAAAGGAACGTATCCATGAAGCGCTTTTTAATTGTAATAATTTGTTTTATAGGTGTATTCATATGGATGAACGTTGATGTGGAAATGGGGAAGAAAATGGCTAGTGGATATGAATTAGAAAAAATCCGATCAGGGGATTTTCAAGTATATACGAACGGTGATGAGTTATATAAAAGTTTATTTGAGGATATAAATCGTGCAGAAAAGAATGTGTATGTTCATTTTTATATTGTAGGAAAAGATGAAGTAAGCCAAAAGTTTTTACAGTTATTAGAGAAAAAAGCATCTAGCGGAGTAGATGTGAAATTGTCAGTAGACCGCATTGGCGGATATAAGCTTAAGAAAAAGATAATTAATCAATTAAAAGAAAAAGGCGTGAAGTTTACATTTAGTAAAAAACCTAAATTAAAAAACTTATTTTATTCTTTGCATCAACGTAATCATAGACGCATTGTTACTATTGATGGGAAAGTTTCGTACATTGGTGGCTTCAATATCGGAAAGGAATATCTTGGACAGGATCCTAAATTTGGTCCGTGGCGTGATTATCATGTACGCATCGAAGGGAATGGAGCTACTGATATGGAACGGAAGTTTGCGGAAGATTGGCAAGAAGATACGGGAGAAAAGTTTCCTATACACCAAGAGTTACCTGTACAAGGAAATGTAAAATATCAATACGTATTTTCGAATGGAAAAGGTTTATGGAAGGAGTATGGAGCGTTTTTAAAGAAGGCAAAACATTCTTTAATTATCGCTACACCATATTTTGTACCGAGTAAAGAAATGGTGAAGGGGCTGAAAGATGCATTAAATCGTGGTGTCCATGTAAAAATCCTCGTCCCATTTAAAAGTGATGCAGTATTGCTAAAACAGGCTGCCTATCCTTATTTGAAAGACATGTTAGATGCTGGAGCGGAGATTTATCAATATCGAAATGGATTTTTTCATGGGAAAGTAACAATCATCGATGAGGAAATGGTTGATATTGGTACAGCAAATTTTGATAATAGAAGTTTTTACTTAAATAACGAATCTAACTGTTTCATATATGATAAGACAGTCGTTGCTGACGTATGGAATCGATTAAAAGAAGACTTTCATAAATCAAAACGATTTTCTGAAGAAGATTTTGAGAAAATTAGTAGATGGGATTGGTTTCTAGCAAGAATATCAAATGTTATCGCATCATATTTATAGTATAGAGATGAAATAGGAAGGGAGGCGCTTTAATGGATTGTATGAAAGAATTGATGACATATAGTTACACACTTATATATAAAGTTGGAGAATACACGAGCAAGGTTCGAGATGAAGAATTAAAGGATATATTACAGCATCATTTGCCGTATATGTTACAAGCATATAATGAACAAGTGAATTTTCAAGAAGGAGAAAATATACAACATATAACTTGTAAACAAATGTGGCCGGAATTTACTGAAATGGATAGGGAAACAGATAATGAGTATACAGGGGATATTGGGATTGCTATTTGTTATATTTCACATTTGAAACGATTAGCATTAAAGTTTGCTCAAGTTGCAGTGGAAGTTGCGAACCCAGAGTTTCGTTCTTTCTTGGAAAATTGTTTTGTGAAAATGAATCGTTATGCTTATAGTGTTTGGCAATATGTTGTGAAGAAGGAATATAAAATTAAACATTTATATGAAAATGAAAGTGAGAAGTTTGCGTGAAAAACTAAGACGGAATGAAAGGCGTCTTAGTTTTTTTATGTCTAATGAAAGGCTCAATTAGAAGAATTGAGAAAAACCAGTTGTGTTATCGGAATATTTACAAAAGTTTACAATATCTTTACTGTTTTTAAATCTTCCCTTTAAAAAAAAGAGTAATATGGGATTGTACATATTCTATCAAAGGGAGGAAACGCAAATGAACAAATGGGTTAAGTCATTAACTGCTATGGCACTTGCAAGTTCTTTATTAATGGTAGGTTGTAGTAAAGATGAGGATAAAAAGAAAGAGGATGACACAACTTCGCAGCAAGATGAAAAGAAAGATAAAGAAACAAGTGGAACAGAAAAATCTTCTGATTCGAAAGAAAAGAAATAAAGTGAAACTTTAATCAGTGGGGATTTTGTCCATCCCCACTGATTATTAGCCCACACCAATCGGGCATTTACGGGCAGTTATCTCCCACCTAATTTCCTCGCATTCGCCGAATTTACTGCCCGCAAATAGCGGGACAAATGGATAACAGAGCTCCCTCACATATACGAGGGAGCTTTTTTGTTGTATATTTGTAAGTTTTGCGGAAAAATAGAGAGAAAGAATGGAAGAGGGGATAATATATGAAAGTATGCATATTAGGAGCGACAGGTAGAGTAGGATCACACATTATGAAATTGGCATTACAAGATTCATATGAAGTAACGGTATTAGTTCGTGATTTGAGTAGAGTGGAAACAGAGCATGAAAGGTTGCAAGTTATTAAGGGAAATGTATTAAGCGGAGATGATATAAAGGAAGCGATTAAAGGATGTGATATTGTAATTAGTGCTCTTGGAACTGATCGGAATGGGACGTTAGAGAAGAGTGTACCGATTATTATAAAGCAAATGGAAGAAGAGGGCATAAAGAAAATTGTTACAATAGGAACTGCTGGTATTTTACAAGCGCGAACAAACCCAAGTATATATCGTTTCCAATCAAAAGAATCGAAAAGAAAAATGACAACAGCTGCGGAAGATCATTTAGCTGCTTATGAAGCGCTGAATAATAGTAAACTATGTTGGACTGTTGTTTGTCCGACGCATTTAATAGATGGTGATGTAACCGGTGTATATCGAACTGAACAAGATATGTTGCCAACAGATGGATCGAAAATCACAGTTGGTGATACAGCTCAGTTTACATGGAGTTTACGTAATAAAAGCTTATACGAGAAAAGCCGAGTAGGTATTTCATATTAAAAAACCATCCCAAAATAGGGATGGCTAAAAAATGATATAGCATACAAAGATGATAATCATAATGATTTGGAGAATGGCTTTGGCTACTGTACTACTTAAAAAACCGACAACAGTTGCAATTCCGACTAAAAGGGCGTCTTTTGGCGCCTTTTTATGCATTAGTTCCGTAATAAATACAGATAAGAACGGTATGATAATAAGCCCGAATGGTGGGAAGAAGAACGATCCGACAATGATAGAAACCATACCAACACGTTCGCCCGATTTTGTACTTCCGTATTTTTTTAGGAAGTATCCATTTGCAATAAAGTCAGCAACGAAAATGAAGAGTGTAAAAATGACTTGAATAATCCAAAAAGATGTCGTTAACTCTCCGCCGTTTATTCCAAAATGATAAATGAAATAGCCAGCCCATACGGCAAGGATGCCAGGGATAATGGGGTATATAAAGGCAAGAAATGAAACAATGAAACAAGCAATGATACAAATTGTTAGTAAAACAGTCACTTTATAGCTCCTTTGTAGTATCTAATTTATGTACAGCAATCTTTTTAATTTGATGCCCATCAAGTTCTAATGCTTTAAATTGAAAACCATCATATTCAACTGAATAGCCAGCCTCAATATTTAAATCAATTGATTGAGAGAGAAGCCAACCACCAATTGTATCTAAATCACTTTCATCGATATGTAGGCCAAACATATCATTTACTTCAGAAATGAGTACTTTCCCATCTAAAACAGTAAGCCTAGGAGTACGCTTTTCAATCATTGGTGATTCGTCTGCGTCAAATTCATCTTGAATTTCTCCGATAATTTCTTCAAGAATATCCTCCATCGTTAAAAGGCCAGCAGTTCCACCGTATTCATCCATAACAATCGCCATTTGTACGCGGTTCTTTTGGAGGTGTATTAACGTTTTACGAATGGGAACTGTTTCAAATACAGTTAAAACAGGATGTATGTAGGCATCAAGTGGTTTGTAAATGCCTTTTGTTTGATTATGAAAAATCTCTTTCGTATTTATCATTCCGATAATATCATCTTTATCCTTTTCAATAATAGGATAACGTGTATACTTTTCAGTTGCAACGATTTTCATATTTTCTTCTAACGTATTTTCAGTAGATAAACAAACCATTTCAGTTCTAGGTACCATAATTTCTTTAGCAACACGATCATCAAATTCAAAAATATTATTTACATATTTATATTCGGTTTGATTAATTTCGCCGCTTTTATAGCTTTCACCTAAAATGAGTCGTAGTTCTTCTTCGGAATGGGCAAGTTCATTTTCTTTCGCAGGCTCCAAACCGAGTAATTTTGTGAAAAATATAGCTGCACTATTGAGAAGCCAAATGAACGGATACATAATTTTATCAAATAAAATAAGCGGTTTTGCAAATTTTAATGTGATTGCTTCAGCTTTTTGGATTGCGAAAGACTTAGGAACTAACTCGCCTAATACAACATGGAAAAAAGTAATCACACTAAAAGCAATAATAAAGGATAACGTGTTAGCCATTGTTCCAGTAATATTGATTTTTTCAAATAGTGGTCGCAGTAAATGTTCCACAGTTGGTTCACCAAGCCAACCAAGTCCTAAAGAGGTGATAGTAATGCCAAGCTGACAAGCGGATAAATAAACGTCTAAGTTAGATAAAACGCTTCTTGCAGCTAATGCTTGTTTATTACCTTCATTAGCAAGCTGGTCAATTCGACTTTTTCGTACTTTTACGACAGCGAATTCTGAAGCAACGAAAAAACCAGAAATAAGGATAAGTATAAAGATGAGAAAAATATTTAATATGTCCAAGTGTGTTCTTTATTCCTAATTTGGAATAAAGATGTCACCTCCTGTAATTATGTTATACTTTTATAATAAATCCAAATGAAAAGATTAGTCAAAGAAAATGGGTAAATAATGGTAGGTTTCTATAGTAGTTTTTTAATTTGCTGTTATTTTGTCCTCTATATAATAGGAATAACCGTCTACTTTTAATTTAAAGTAGACGGTTATTCTACGTTATGGTTTTGAAATACTTCTTGTTAAAGTGTATGTTTGCTGTTTATTGTAGTTTGTTGTCCATAGTGTTTGGAGAAAAGATAATACGCTGTATGGGATGTAAAGAAGTAATAAACCAATTGCGACAACTATAGGTGCATTTCCACCAAATTGAACGATAAATTGTAAGAGTCCGTTTACGTGAAAAACACATTCCATAAAAACAAATGAAAGAATAATGGAACTTAGAATAGATTTATGATTGGAAGTAAGCGCCATAAATAACGTATCAACAAGGAAGGCTGAATTTTTTATTTCGTATTCATTTGTATTATTTAAGAAAGGAAGCCATTTTTTTATTGCTTGCAGAACGATTATCATGGAAGTACTACATACGATGATAAAAGAGGAGAAGAAAGGAACCTTCATGAATTCCGCGATGTAGAGTAGTAGTAATAGTACTGAACATTGTAATATCACAGTACCAAAAGAATATGGTATCCAGCGCAATAAGGAAGTGCACTTTCTTACTGATCTCGGTGCTTTTAAAAATAGATGACCGATCCCTAAACTAATAAAGAAACCGATTACAAGAGTGAATGTGAAACGAACGATTGATAAAAAATATATTTCCCATATGTAGGGGAATAGTGGTGACGAATGGCTAGAAGTATGTATCATATTTTGTGTATTTATAATCTGATTTGCTGAGAAAAGGATAGGTTCATGCATCCAATCGATTCTTGGAATTGAAATAGAAAAAAGTTGTGCAAAGTTATGAAAAATGCTAATAAATCCAGTTGTGTAAGAGTAATTATGTGTAATGAATAATGCTGGAATAGGACTTATGACAAAAATAATAAAAATACCAACTATAAATTTACATATATGTGAGCGCAATAAGGACATACAACCACCTACTCTTAGAATATTCAGAAAATTCTTATTCTTATTTTAGCTTTTTTCAGGGAAGTTACAATATATTTTTCTTTACGTATTGGTATATGGATAGTTTTAAATTATTTTTAGAAATTTATTTTATGTATGGGATGAATGAAAAGAAATGTAGGTAAATGTCGAAAGGATTAAATTGATTTTTCAAATTGGAAAGTGATACCATAAAGTTAAACAATGTTTAAATCATTGTTTAATCGATAAATTCTAGAGGGGGAGATAAGTTGGGGGAAAATGAAAACATATCAACGAAAGAAAAGATTTTAAATACAACCTTGGAGTTAATTAAAAACGAAGGTTTTGAAAGGGTAACGATAAGGAAAATTGCATCATTGTCAGATGTAAATATTGCGCTTGTAAATTACCATTTTGGTTCAAAAGAAAAGTTGATTAGTGAGGCGATTAAAGTTTTGTTAATTAGCTTCCAAGGCACTTTTTCTATTTTAGATGATATTACAGTACCAGCGAAAGAAAGATTAAAAATATTTTTATTTGATTATGTACTAGTAATTCGGCAATATCCTGAGTTAGTCAGGAAGATTATTGCAATGGGAACTACGGTATTTACATCTCAATACGAATATGGAGATTTTTTGAAGAGGCTAGGTTTTAGTAAAGTGAAGAATATTTTGAGCGAAATAACAAATGAAGCGGATCAGGAAATTTTAATGATGATGACAGTGCAAATATTTGGATCCATTTTTCTTCCAGCATTAATGATGCCAATTCTTGAATCAGGGGCAGATATAAGAGTACTACCTATAGAAAAACAGATTGATTTCCTATTTGAACGCTATTTTTATAAAAATTGAGATAGTGGGTGATAGAGATGGTTAGTTTCTTTAGAAAGCATTGGTATGATATAGGGTTAGTTGTGGCTATTGTTGTCGTTGTTTGTTTAGTCGCGAATTTGGGAGAAATAAGTGAAATAAAAGTACTGTTAGCGTTAAGTTTTGTAGCCATTTTAGTGCATCAATTTGAAGAGTATCGTTGGCCAGGTTATTTCGCTGGTCTGTTTAATGTAGTTATATTTAAAAGTGATATACCAGATCGCTATCCATTAAATACGCAATCTGCTATGGTAATAAATATTTTGATTGCGTATGTTTTTTATTTACTTCCGGTTTTCTTTCAAAATATAATATGGCTTGGGATGGCACCTATTTTAATGGGTTTTTTTCAATTCATATGGCATGGTATTTTTGCGAATATAAAAGCTAAAACAATATACAATCCGGGATTAGGTGCGGTTGTATTACTACATGTTCCGATTGGTTATGCATATATGAGATATGTTCTTTTACACAATCTGGCTACAAATTTGGATTGGATATTAGGGCTGATCTATTTTCTAGTAGCTACCTATTTTTTAATTATAAAAGGAAATATGTTAATGAAAAGTAAGGAGACAAATCATTATTTTTCTAAAAAGCAATTAGGTCCGTACAATGATGCAGTAAAGTGATCCAGAATTCAGAAGGGATTTTTGATGCTGAAGAGAGTACAAGTGAATGATTCATGAATAAATTATGACGAAAAAATGAATAATTTTCAGAAAAATAAAATAATATATTTATTTTTTTCTGAAAATATAATATAGTTATGGCACAGAAAGTATTTTAGCATAAGGAGGCTTTTTTATGAGGATTAAAGGGAATTATGTGCCAAAAAGGGAAGTTTTGTTTTGCTCAAGTTCAATTACGATAGGGGAAACGCTGGAACATTTAAATAAAACGGGGTATCGTTGTGTACCAGTTTTAGATGAAAAAAAAGAGAAGTTTTTAGGGAATGTATACAAAGTAGATATTTTAGAATATAAAGGTTCACTTGAAGATAATGTATTACAATTATTGAACGATAAAAATGGGTACGTGAGAGAAGACTCTTCCTTCTTTAAAGTATTTTTTACAATTAAAAAACTACCGTATTTATCAGTAGTTGATGAAAAAGGGGTCTTCCTTGGTATTTTAACTCATAAAAAAGTTTTTGAACTATTAGAAGATGCATGGGGAGTCCATTCTAGTAAATATTCTGTCATGATTGGAACACAAGATTATAATGGGGCCATTCAAAAATTATCGACAGTGCTAAAGAAATACACTGGTATTCAAAGCTTAATGACTTTTGATAATGATGCTTTATTAGTACGTAGAATAATGTTTACATTGGGAGAAGAGTTTGAAGATAGTGAATTAGAAACATTGCTAAAGGATTTAGAAGATCATGGATTTAGAGTTGTGTATGTTGAAGAGATGAATAATCCACGTGAAGTTGAAACGATAGACTAACAAGTAAAAGCCATCTTATTTTTTGATGGCTTTTACTTTCTTTTGTATAAAAATATTCAAATATAATAAAATGTAAAAATCGTAAATTTCTAAAAAAATTTGTGTAATAGAATAAATAAAGGAGGTATGTGTGGATAATTTTGATTTTCAAAAAATTCTATTTAAAAATATGTTTTTATTTTTCAGCCAAATATGTTACTATATGTGTGATAAAAACAAAGAGGTCTGACAACTAAACTCCACGTTATAACACTCTAATGACTCAAATATTCAAAAAAATCAAAAATCAAAAATTAATAATTAGAGTAAGAATAAGGGGAATGGAGAAATTATGGAGAAAGACATTGCTTTGTAAGGGGCATATTTTATCATCTTGAGCAGAGAGGAGGATGCATAGCATATTGTGAAAAGAGATATAAACAATGAAAAAGTGCTATGCAAATGAAAAGCATGAAGGGACGTTTAAGGCCAGGTGATACGGTAGCGATTGGTTTAATGTTATTTGCACTATTTTTAGGAGCAGGAAATTTAATTTTCCCGCCAGTTTTAGGTCAACAAGCAGGAGAAAATGTTTGGATTGCTACAATTGGCTTCCTTGTAACGGGAGTCGGATTACCCCTATTAGCTGTAACAGCTGTCGCGTTTGTAGAGGGGGACTTGAAAGCGCTATCTTCTAGAGTTCACCCTATATTTGCGTTTATTTTCCCATTGATTAGTTATTTAGCGATTGGACCATTTTTCGCGATTCCGCGTACTGGAGCTGTTTCATTTGAAATGGGTATGAAGCCATTTCTATCAGAGACAATGGTTTCTGAGTGGTACATGCTATTTCTTTTCACTATAGTTTTCTTCGGAATAACGTGGTATTTATCATTAAATCCATCTAAATTAGTGGATTGGTTCGGGAAATTTCTTACACCATTGTTAGTATTGATTGTTGCTGTTATTGTCGGAAAAGCAATTATTGATCCAATTGGAGAACCGGCTGCACCTTTAGCTGCTTATAAAGAGAATGCTTTCTTTGGTGGATTTATTCAAGGATATTTAACGATGGATGCGATTAGTGCACTTGTGTTTGGGATTGTTGTTGTACAAGTTATTCGCTCAAAAGGGATAAAAGAGAGCGGACAAATCGCAAAAATAACAGTTGTATCAGGGATTATTGCTGTATTAGGCTTAACGTTAATATATTTATCACTTGCATATCTCGGATCTACAAGTACATCACTTGGTGTGTCGGAGAACGGTGGTCTTATTTTAACGAATGTTGTAAATGAGTTATATGGAACAAGTGGCAAAATTTTATTAGGACTTGTAATTATACTCGCTTGTTTAACAACTTCTGTTGGATTAACATCTGCGTGTGCTGGCTTCTTTACAAACTTATTCCCAAAACTTTCGCATAAAACGATTGTAACTATGGTATGTGTATTTAGTTTAATTGTATCTAACCTAGGGTTAACACAATTAATCACAGTAACATTACCAGTGTTAATGATCATTTATCCAGTTGCAATTGTATTAATCGTTCTTTCATATTTCCATAAATGGATAGGGAAGCGTAATACAATATATATCGGAGCTATTTTAGGTGCGTTGTTAATTAGTTTCTTTAACGGTTTAGAAAGTGCGAACATTAAAATTGATGCGATTTCTAATGTGCTACAAATGTTACCATTATATAAAGAAGGAATAGGATGGCTAATCCCATCATGTATTGGCGGGATTCTCGGTTTCTTCTTCTATAAATCAAATGAATCAAGTGAATTACAAAAGAAAGGTGCTTAGGCGCCTTTCTTTTTTTAAAGGGGATTTTTGTATTTTGTCTAAGTAATAATTGGGAGGAATGATAAAATGGCTAATTTTGAAGATTTTTTAACTTTTGATGTAAGAATTGGAACAGTAACACAGGCAGAGGAATTTAAAGAAGCGAGAGTGCCAGCGATTAAACTAGAAATTGATTTTGGGGAGCTTGGGGTCAAGCAGTCAAGTGCTCAAATTACGAAGAGATATAATCCAGAAGACTTAATCGGTCAGCAAATTGTTGCTGTTGTAAATTTCCCGCCAAAGCGTGTGGCAGGATTTAAATCGGAAGTGCTTGTATTGGGTGGTGTTCCTGAAGCTGGTGATGTTGTGTTGCTTCAGCCTAATATGGAATTGCCAAATGGAACGAAAATTAGTTAGTGTGAAGGTAGGGGTAAACATGGATATCGGACGAGAATATTTACAATGTGCCATTTCGAATTTCAAGGCAACACAAAAACAAGGAGAACGTGTACTTTCTCAATTATCTTATGAACAGATAATGTGGTCTGCTCATGAAGAGACAAATAGTATCGCGATTATTATTAAACATTTACATGGTAATATGCGTTCAAGATGGACGGGATTTTTAACGTCTGATGGCGAAAAAATAGATCGTAACCGAGATGGTGAATTTGAAGGTGGCTACAATTCAAAACAAGAAGCGCTTGCTGCGTGGCAAGAAGGGTGGGAGTATGTCTTTAAAACGATGGATGCTTTAACAGCAGAGCAGATTTTGCAGAAAGTATACATTCGGGGAGAAGAACACACTGTCATGCAAGCGATCGAAAGGCAAATTTCTCATTATGCTTTACATATTGGACAAATCATTTACATTGGTAAAATGTTAAAAGAAAATGAATGGGAGTGTTTAAGCATTCCTAGAGGTCAATCTACTAGTTATTTACAGAAAAAACGTTCAACGTAATAATATGAAAGAAACCGATATAAAATAGGAAGCAAAAAAATAAGCCAATTGATAGAGGGCTCCGTGAACATTAGAATGCTGCCAGCAATAAGCCCATATGTAATAAGAAAGAAACCAAAGAGTGTATTTATAGGAATAAAACGTGAGACAAATAATTGCTGATTTTTGAAACAAGTGTTGTGAAACAAATAAAAACGGAAATGCCGTGTAGAGGTAATAAGATCTTTCTTTCGAGCAATTCTTTTTTTGCATGTATGACAGATGAACGGTGGTTGCATTTCATTACGCTCCATTTTTTATATTTGTAATAATGTAAGACAAAAGTAAGTATAAAGTGTATGTTCCTATATACGCTCCTGCAATAAGGAAAAATGGATTCAGTAAAATTCCATGAATGCTTGTCATGAAAACTAAATTTTGTATTAAAACATCATATATATTAATAGAAATAATTGTCCCGAGTACATACAGTGCTAAGTATGCGGAAATATGTAGCACAATACGAATTTTAGGATGTAAAGCAAACAAATAAAAAATAAATGATAAGACGATTGGTAATGTTCCTATTAGTAGCTTCAATTCATTTCACCTCATTAACAATATAGCCGGAATTTAAGCGGTCTATTCTCTAGAGCTTGTACATAACTTGAAATAGAGAGGGTGATAGTATGAATCGAGGCTTTTTTTACGTGAAATTAACAAGTGTACGCAAGTTAATTATATTTATTATTACTACGGTATTAGCGACTTTCTTTCTTATTAGTGTAATGGTAACTTCCATGAAAGAGACAAAGTCAACGTATTTATATAATTGGTTAAATGAGTTATCAATGAATGGTTACATGTACGTTATTGGGAAAGAGAATCATTATTTTACACAGGAGTACCGGAATTTGAATCAAGACTTTTCTATTTCTTCATTCCTCTTTTCGATGGCTACGAATATTCGTTTTGATGATGTACGTAGTTTTGTCGGGAAAGAACTTCCGGGATTTGGGAAATATGATACAGAAATCGTTATAGCAGGTGAAGGAACAAATTATTCCAACTTACCGATAGAATCGAGTGTTCCGCTTGAAGAAGTAGTGAAGGAACGGACTGGAGAAGCTGGACAAGTTCCTAAGCCTGATCCGAATAAAGAGAAGAAACAACCAGCACAAACGACTGGAAAAAGACAAGTTGCATTGATTTATCATTCACATAGCTGGGAATCTTATTTGCCGTTACTTAACTTAACGAATGATCCAAATCCAAATAAAGCAACGAGTTCTGTAACGAATATTTCAATAGTTGGCGATCGATTGCGAGAACAGTTAGAAAGTGAAGGGATCGGTGCTACTAACGATAAAACTGATGTTGGTCAAAAATTAATAAGTAAAGGATTAAATAGTAATAGTTCTTATAAACTGTCACGAGAAATTGTACAAGAAGCGATGGCTGGTAATAAAGAACTCCAATATTTTTTCGATTTGCACCGTGATAGTGCACGGAAAAATGTCACGACAAAAACAATTGGAGATAAATCATATGCAAAGCTTGCTTTTGTAATTGGGAAAGGAAATAAAAATTATGAAAAGAACTTACAATTAGCAACAGCTCTTCATGAGGAAATTAATAAGAAATATCCAGGAGTGAGCCGTGGTGTAATTCAAAAGGGGTTCCAAACAGGAAATGGAGTCTATAATCAAGACTTATCAGGACAGGCGATTTTAATTGAAGTTGGTGGCGTAGATAATACAGAGGAAGAATTAAATAGATCGATTGATGTTCTTGCTAAAGCATTTGGAGGGTATTTTTGGCAAGCGGAAAAAGTGAATGGATAAAGTGGGAGTTTAATTAGCCGGAGTGTTTATCCTACTGATTATTAGCCCTCATCAATCAGAATACCCGTTAATACGGGATAAACGTAAGCGAGAAGCTTACGTTTTTTGTTTGTTCATAATCTATAGGTAGAAAGACATGTCACATTATAGACAAAATTCCCTATTATTATATTGATATCGAAATTTGTCTATTTATAGTAAGGAATTTAGAAAGGGATTTTCGGAATAATGGAGAAAATCTTTTTACAAGGAAAATTTTTAATTAACAGAATGGTAGGGGATCAAGGTGATACGAGAGATTAGAGTAGAAGATGCAACATCGTTTTTGCAATTAAATAAGCAATTGGACGAAGAGACGAAATTTATGTTATACGAACTAGGAGAAAGAAAAACTACAGTAGAGCAACAAGAAAAGATGGTCCAACGTTTTATGGGAAATGAATATGCGACAATATTTGTAGCAGTTGAAGAAGAGAGAATAGTAGGGTTTATTTTAGTTAATGGAAATAATATTCAAAGAAAGAGACATGTGGCAGGCATTGTAATTGGCATTTTGCAAGAGTATAGTGGCCGAGGTATTGGAACGAGTTTGTTTAAAGAAGTAGAGAAGTGGGCAAGATTACATGATGTATGGCGTTTAGAATTAACGGTAATGGCCCATAATACAAGAGCTCAGGCACTATATAGCAAAATTGGATTTGAACAAGAAGGTGTCAAAAAATCTGCTCTTATCATCGATGGAAAAGGTATCGATGAGTATGAAATGGCCAAATTATTAAAATAAGAGGTCGTTATATGAAAAAAAGATGGGTACTACTTGGTATCGTAGCAATGATACTGATCATTGGAGTAGCAGGAATAAATTATAAGATGTACAAGGAGCAAGAGGCGAAGGAAGTAAATGTAAACAATATATTTCCGAAAGCTAAAGAAACGATTGCTAATATGGATGGGGATATCGCAGTCATTAGTAATCCAAGTTCGATGCTTGTACTTGTGAATAAAAATAGGCGTTTACCAGATGGGTATAGACCGCCAGATTTAGTTGTTCCGAAAGTACGTTACTCTAGTGAAGGTGATCAAGAGAAGAAAAAGATGAGGAAAGAGGCAGCGTTGGCACTTGAGGAAATGTTTCAGCAAGCCAATAATGAGCGGATTTTCCTTTTTGCAGTCTCTGGATTTAGATCTTTTGATCGACAAAAAGCATTAAATACAATGTATAAAAGACAAGATGGAGAAGCAAAGACAGCGATGTCTAGTGCAGTCCCTGGTACGAGTGAACATCAAACAGGACTAGCTATGGATATTACATCTCAATCTGCTAAATTTCAGCTAGAAACTGTTTTTGGGGAGACGAAAGAAGGAAAGTGGCTTTCTGAAAATGCCCATAAGTTTGGTTTTGTTATTAGATATACGAAAGAGAAAGAAGGGATTACCGGTTATCGTTATGAACCGTGGCATGTACGGTATGTTGGGAATCCGCAAGCTACATATTTATATGAAAACCAACTGACGATTGAAGAAGTAACGCAGTAATGAATTGAGGGGAGAGGGCTAAGATGACGATGTTATATAAGAAAAAGGTACATGCATATATTACGAGAGAAAAAGAAGGGGTTATGCAACTACTCGTTTTTAAACATCGTGATATACGAGAGGCTGGTATCCAAGTGCCAGGTGGGACAGTAGATGAAGGCGAAACGTTAGAGGCAGCAATTTTACGTGAAGTACAAGAAGAGTCAGGACTACGCCATTTTTGTATCGAGCGCTTCCTTTCTGATTACATTATTTATATGAAAGAAAAAAAGGAATATCAAAAACGTCATTTTTTCCACATTTCATTATTAACAGATGTGAAAGATACGTGGGAACATATAGTAAGTGCTGGTGAGGAAGACAAAGGTTTAGTATTTTATTATGAGTGGGTTGATATTAACAAATGCCCTGAATTAGCAGGTAAACAAGGCGAGTTTTTACATTTGTTAGAAGAGGTATATGTGAAATAATAAAAAGGGTCTGAGGCGATATTATATTCGTTTCAGACTCTTTTTATTTCTCTGGAAATTAAAGGTTTTTAAACTGGTGAGTTGAATTCCTGTATAGGGATAGTAGTTGTTAATACGAGGAGCGGAGAAAATGAAAAAGTAATAGACATACGTCATATATATAAGGGCTTATAAAAGGAGAATGAAAATGGAAATTCAGTTCAATACACTACTGCAAAAAGAATTAACAATTCATGATATTCAAAAGGAAATGGAAGCTGGGAAGTTAACTTCAAAAGAACTAGTCATGTATTATCTTCATAGAATCGCAAAGTATGACCAAGATGGACCGAAAATCAATTCTATTTTAGAAATCAATCCGGATGCTATCTTTATTGCAGAAGCGCTAGATCATGAAAGAAAGACAAAAGGTGTAAGAGGCCTATTACATGGTATACCTATTTTACTTAAGGATAATATTGAAACGAATGACTCAATGCATACAAGTGCAGGTACGATTGCCCTGGAACAAAATATAAGTAGTGAAGATGCATTTCTCGTAAAAAAACTGCGAGAAGCAGGAGCGGTGATAATAGGAAAAGCAAATATGACAGAGTTAGCAAATGCAATGTCTTTTGAAATGTGGGCTGGATATAGCGCTAGAGGTGGTCAAACGATTAATCCTTACGGTACAGGAAAGGATGATATGTTTGTTGGTGGATCGAGTACAGGATCTGCCGTTGCAGTTGCTGCTAACTTTACTGTATTATCCGTTGGAACAGAGACAGATGCTTCTATTTTAAGTCCAGCTGTTCAAAACTCTGTAGTAGGTATTAAACCGACAGTTGGTTTAATTAGCCGTAGAGGAATTATTCCGTTCACATATTCTCAAGATACAGCCGGTCCGTTTGCTAGAACGGTAACAGATGCTGCTATTTTACTAGGGAGTCTAACTGGGGTGGATGAAAAAGATGTAGCTACTCATAAAAGTGAAGGCATGGCATATCAAGATTATACATCTTATCTTGATGCTAATAGTTTAAAGGGAGCGAAGATTGGTGTTTATAGCAATGCTCCAAAAGATTATTACGAAAATGGTGAGTACGATGAAAAATTGTTTGAGGAAACGATCCAAGTATTACGTAGTGAGGGAGCGACAGTAGTAGAAGATATTGATATTCCGTCTTTTCATAGGGAATGGAGTTGGGGAGTTCCACTTTATGAGCTGAAGCACAGCCTGGATAACTATCTTTCTAAATTACCTTCTACTATTCCAGTACATTCTATTTCGGAGTTAATGGAGTTTAATAAAAACATAGCAGAAAGAGCTTTGAAATATGGACAAACTAAGTTAGAAAGAAGAAAAGATTTTCCTAATACGTTAAGAAATCCAGAATATTCAAACGCAAGATTAGAAGATATATATTTTTCGCAAAAACAAGGTATTGATTTTGCGTTGGAAAAATATAATCTGGATGCGATACTGTTCCCTTCTTATATAGGATCTACTATATGTGCGAAAGCAGGTTATCCGTCTATAGCAATGCCTGCGGGATATATGGATAATGGGAGGCCTTTTGGAATTACTCTTGCAAGTGCTGCTTTTAGTGAAGGAGCATTAATTAAACTAGCATATGCTTTTGAACAAGCGACAAAACATAGGAAGATTCCCAACTTGTCATGAATAGAATAAACAAAAAGGACAGGAATTCCTGTCCTTTTTGTTTTAATGATTAAAGTGAAATATCTTTCTGCTCCGTCTTCTGATATTTTAATAAGTTAAAGGATAAACAAGCAGAACATAAAATAAGAAAAGCGGCGATAATATAAATAGTACGAACGCCGAACATATCAGTAATAATTCCAACGCTAAGCATAGAAAGACCAGAAGCTGTCGAGAGAAGTGCACCATGAGCTGTATACATCTTCGATAATAAAGAAGGAGTGACGCTTGATTGTAAAACCGTCGTTTGAGAAATATCTCTAATTTGATAACATGGCCCCATTAGAACACAAAGAAATAGAGCAATAAATCCGCTACTTGTCATACCATATAAAAATGTAAGAATACTAAACATAAGAGAGCCTATCGCCATGGAGCGTATTAAATTTTTTTGAATATATGTACTCATTTTCCACGCTAATATCCCGCCAATTAATGTGCCGACGTAATAACTTGTGTTAATATATCCCCACCAATCTTCGCCTTTATGAAGAACAGTCGTTACATATGCCATCGTAATAGCACCGATCCATATCGTCCCTGCGAAAGTTTCAATTAAGTCCATAATTGTAACGATGCGCAGAGACGGGTGTTGAAATAACAGTTTCCATCCTTCTAATAATGCAGTAGTTTTCGAAGAAGTGGGTTCTGCTACTCGTTCAGCTTGTATAGATTGTAATGAAAGGTGTAATGTAATACATCCGAAAATCATCAATATGTTATTAATCATGAGTGTCGAAGTAACGCCAATGAGAAGAACAATTATGCTTGTAAATGAGTATGCAGCGGCTTGTATAATTTGTGTTGAAAAGGAAAAGGCACTATTTACTTTTACTAATTTTTCTTGTGGTGTTAAGCGCGGGATAACGGCGTATAGTAGAGGAGCGCTCCAGCCACTACATAATGAAATGAAAATAACAAAAGTTAAAAGAGCAGAAATGTTTGTTGATAGTATAGGAAATAATATCATTAACAATATTAAAAGAGCTGTTTTAATCCATTGTAGAGTATATAGCAATGAATAAGATGGAAACCGATTCATTATAAGTGGTGCAGAGGTGTTCGCGATAAGATTTGTGATAACTTGTAATAATGGAAAAAGAGCAGTAATTGTAGCTGATCTAGTTGTGATATAGATGTGAGTTGTAATAATCATTATGTATACAATGTCAGCGAGAGTAATGCATATTTTGGAGCCCAAATAGTAAGTTAGTGAACGTTTAGGCAATAAGAATACCACCTTTCAAATCAATACTGCTTTTTAATTTTAATTATTATAATCTGTAATTTATATTTTTGAAAGAATTAAATTTTTTGTCATTTTTTGAAAGGGGTTTTCGTGTATAATGAAGAATATATTAATATAGCATTATATTAATGCTTGTTGTAACAGCGAATACATATAATAGCTTGTAGCAAACGCCCCCTCTATGAGAAAGGGCGGATAAACCATTCTTTTCTTCATATACATATAGAAAATGAGAAAGAAAGTGAGGGTTGCATATGGCTGGATGGGTGATTTGGTTTATAATAGCGGGTATTTTATTTATTGCAGAAATGTTGTCGATTACGTTTTACATGCTTTGGCTTGGAATTGGAGCTGTTGTCGGAGGTCTTATTGCTTTGTTTGCTCCTGATGCACTATTTTTACAAGTCGTTGTTGGGGCGATTGTAAGTTTAACATTGACTTTCTTTACGAAAAGAATTTCCAAAAACTTTCGAGAAGCAAAAGGTTTTACTGATACAGTAGATAAACTTGTTGGTAAAAAGGGAATTGTTATGCAAACGATTACAAGTGAAGTGAACGGTATTGTGAAAGTGGATGGAGATACTTGGACAGCTATTTCGGATACTCCTATTGATGCTGGAGAAAAAGTCGTTGTTATACAGAGGCATAGTACTATTTTACAAGTGAAAAAGGAGAGTGAATAAATATGGCAGTAGCATTAACGTTAACGATTATTTTCGCATTGATTGTCGTTGTATTTATTGCATTGACAATTAAAATTATTTCTCAGCAAAAAGTTGGGGTCGTTGAAAGGTTTGGTAAATTTCAACGGATTATGCACCCAGGATTAAATATTCTAATCCCAATTGTAGACCGCGTTCGTGTATATCACGATTTACGTATTCAACAAACGAATGTACCACCACAAAAGGTAATAACGAAAGATAATGTACAAGTAGAAATTGATACAATTATTTTCTATCAAATTGTTGAACCAGAGCTTGCGACATATGGTATTTCAAACTATGAATATGGTGTTCGTAATATTACATCTGCAACAATGCGTCAAATTATTGGTAAAATGGAGCTTGATGAAACATTATCAGGTCGTGAAAAAATTTCAACAGAAATTCGTTTAGCACTTGATGAAGCGACAGAAAAATGGGGCGTTCGTATTGAGCGTGTCGAAATAGTCGATATTAATCCACCAAAAGATGTGCAAGTATCAATGGAAAAACAAATGAAAGCAGAACGTAATAAACGTGCGATCATTTTAGAAGCTGAAGCAGCGAAACAAGATAAAGTCCTTCGTGCTGAAGGGGAAAAACAAAGTAAAATTTTAATGGCTGAAGGGGATAAAGAAGCGCGTATTCGTGAAGCGGAAGGTATACGAGAAGCGAAAGAATTAGAAGCGCAAGGGGAAGCGAGAGCGATTGAGGAAATCGCAAAAGCAGAACAAAACCGAATTGAATTACTTCGCGCAGCAGATTTAGATGAGCGCGTACTTGCTTATAAATCATTTGAATCATTGATTGAGGTTGCAAAAGGCCCAGCAAATAAAGTGTTTATTCCATCTAATGCAATTGAAACACTCGGTACTCTTGGGGCAATTGGGGAAATCTTTAAAGAGAAACAAACGAAGAAATTACCTTCGTCAGATACAGAAAAAGAACAATAAGAGTGAGAAAGAGAAATGGGATGCCATTTCTCTTTTTTTTTTTGCGTATATTACGAAAAGCTTGTACATATCCATGTATAAAGAAGGTGATACATTGAAAAAGTATGCAACCCGTATACATGGGAAGAAACTAATCTCGTTACTCTTTCTATATGCACTAGTCATAATTATTATTGCGTCGATTTTGACGTCGCTTTTACATACAATGAAATCGAATTACGTGAATCAATGGTTTGGAAAAGTATCGATGCAAGGTTTTGTTCAAATGATAGAAAGTGAGAATCGCTATTACGGATTTGATTATTTTAAGCAGAATAAAAGGGAGTCATTTGGAAATTTAATGTTCTCGATTGCGACGGATTTGAAAATTAAAGATTTAAGAACGTTTGTCGGTAAAGAAGTGCCTGGTATGTCAAAGTATTACTCTAACATTATCGTAGCTGGGGAAGGGACAAACTTTACGAATATCCCAAATGAATCTAGTGTACCGATTGAAGAAGTAACGAAAGAGCGAGAAGTAGCAAAAGATAAAGTTACAGAAGCTGAAAAGAATAATCCGGTTCAGAAAAAGAACGGAGCGAAAAAAGGTGAAAGTGCAGTATATATTTATCATACACATAGCTGGGAATCTTTCTTTCCGTTATTACCAGGGGCTACCGATCCATCAAGTCCAGATGTAAATGTGTCCTTACTAGGGAAACGTATGAAAGAACAACTTGAAGGACAAGGAATTCCGGTAGTTCATGATAAAACGAATATGGGGGATTTATTAGCGAGTAAAAAATGGAAATGGCCGCAATCATATAAAGCGTCTCATGAATATGTAAAAGAAACATTAGCACAAAATAATAAAATTGCGTTTCCGATTGATATACACCGTGATGATCAGCGGAAGAAGGTAACAACAAAAGTAATTAACGGGAAATCGTATGCAAAATTATATTTTATAATTGGGATGGAAAATGAAGGGCGTGCTGAAAATGAAAAAATTGCAAGAGCAATCAATAGTTATTTAGATGAAAACTATTACGGATTAAGCAGAGGAATCTTTCCAAAGTATAAAAAAGATGGAAATGGCGTTTATAATCAAGATTTATCTAAAAATGCGATGTTAATTGAAGTTGGTGGTGTTGATAATACATTAGATGAATTATATAACACAATTGATGTGTTGACGGAAGCGTTTAGTAAATATTATTGGAACAATGCGGAGAAAGTGAATGGGTGAGGAACGGGAAACCGTTCCTTTTTGTTATGGAAAGGTAAGAATGTGATATAATGGAATCTTGTGAATATTAAATGAGGAAGTAGGGGAAATATGCAAATACTACTAATACGCCACGGTGAATCAGAAGCGGATATTTTAAATGTACATGAAGGTCGAGCTGACTTTGAATTAACAGAAAAGGGAAGACAGCAAGTACAAAGACTTGTACAGAAAGTGAAAGCAGATTTCCCGCCAGATTTCATTTGGGCAAGCACATTAAAACGTGCCCGCGAAACTGGTGAAACATTAGCAGGAGGAATTGGGTGCCCAATTCAACTAGAAGAAGAATTAATGGAGTTTAATAATGGGGTACAAGCAGGGTTATCATTTGAAGAAGCGAAAAAATATCCAGAGCCAAAATTTCTTCATGATCGTTTTGAAAACGGGGAATCATTTATTGAATTTAGAATGAGAATAGAAGGAATTTTTTCTAAAATCGTGACAGAGAATACATATGACCGAATTGCAATTGTTGCACACGGTGGTGTAATAAATAGTATTTTACGATCGTTTTTCCAAATGCCAATTAGCATGGACTATTATTTTAAAATGGGAGATACGGGAATTAGTTTGATTGAACTTACGGATAAACAGAAAACTATTCATTTTATAAATGATACAAATCATTTAGAGGGAATGTAAGAGGATGTGTCCAAAGTTGTATTTTTCGATGTTGATGGTACCCTTTTAAGTGAGATTGATAGAAGTATGCACGAAAGTACAAGAGAAGCGATACAAAGGTTAATAGATAAAGGGATTCACGTAGTTGTGACAACCGGGAGACCATATAGCTTATGTTCACAATTTAAAGAGCTGGGCATAAACACGTTTATTTCTGCAAATGGTGCACGTATAAAATGTAGGGAAGAAGTTATACATAAATCGGTACTTTCAAGTGAAATTGTTCATGATATTTCAAATTTCGCTGAATTACATGGTATAGTGTTTCTTATTTTACAGAAGAATTTGCAATGAACGGTATTGCCTCGGATAATGAACGTGTAATTCAAGCGCTTAACGAGACATTAAATTTAGGAAGGTATCCTGAAAAAAGCAGGGATTTGTCAGAAGAAGTCTATTGTTTATGTCTGTATGCTGATGAAACAGAAGCTCAAAAATTCTTTGAAAGATATCCAGCACTTACGTTTGAACGTTTTCATGGTTACGTTATGAATGTGTTGGAAGATAGTAAAGTATCGAAGCTAACTGCAATGCAAAAGGTATTGGAACATCTGAAAATTTGTAAATCAGAAGCAATTGCTTTTGGTGACGGTGGAAATGATGTTGAGATGTTACAGTATGTAGGACTAGGAATTGCGATGGGGAATGGTGGAGAAGAGTTAAAAACAAGAGCAGATTTCGTTACAAAGAAATCAAGTGAAGGTGGCATTTCTTTTGCTTTAAAAGAGTTTGGGATTATTTAGAAATATTAGTTAGTCAGTGTGAAAAATCCTGTTTTAAAAACAGGATTTTTTTGTCTAACAATATTCTTGCAATAGAAGGAAGAAAATGAGTATAATAAAAAGTAGTTAGGTAAGCTAATTAAATGAAAGGAAGGAGAGTGAAAATGAATGGATTCAAAAAAAGATGCTCTTCCTTTAGGGATTGAGCCTTATGCAGAGTTAATAAAAAAGACAGCATCAGCGGATACGGATCCAATCGCAGCAAAACTTGGTTTGTTAATGTTATGGACGTCTGATAATGTTCTAGATGCAGTTGACGTAGATTTAGCTCCGCTTGGTATTTCAGAAAGTAAATTAGATTTTTTACTGTTGTTTATTTTGCGTGAAATGGAATCGAATGGAGGAGAAGTGAACATGAGTCCTTCGGATATTGCGAGCCGATTAGGGATTACACGTGCTTCTGTCACTGGCTTATTAGATTGGATGGAGAAACGAGAGTTAATCGTAAGATTCAATCATTCTGAAGATCGAAGAAGATTAAAGGTGAAAATTACTCCGAAAGGAAAAGAACTAGTTGCGCATTCTTTACCGACTTTTTGGTCATCTTGCGCGTCGTTAGTTGATGACTTTAGTCAAGAAGAGCGTCAAACTTTAGAGAAGCTATTAAATAAAATGCAAGTAACTATGCAGAAGAAATTAGGAGAAGGCAGATAAAGAAGTTGATTGTGTGAGTCAACTTTTTTATTTAGACATATAATTAGGTTACCTTATTATATGTCTGGCTAATTTGATGAGGGGTGGTGATATGTCTTTTAACGTAAACAAATTAAGTAAGTGTTAAAGGAATGTCGTTTTGAGTAGTTTACTTTAGATGTTTTAAACCGATGGGGAAAATCATTGTAAGGGGGAGATTTTATGATGGAAATATCAAAAGAAGTAAATAGTGAAAGGAATTACACAATAATGACAGCGGTGTTATGTTGGGCAGGCATGGTAGTTATGTCCAGCCTATATGTGACGATTCCTTTAACCGCTCTATTTTCAGACCTTTTTAAGGTTTCATTAGCACAATCTGCGGCTACAGGCAGTATATTTTCTGTTGGCTTTGCTATAGGTTGTTTGTTATTTGGGGCAATCTCTAATAAATATGGGAGAAAAAAAGTGATCTTTATTGGACTGCTTGCACTGTCGATTGTTTCTTTTTTCTTAGGGATTGTGGATAGTTTATTTTGGCTTGTTATTCTTCGAGGGTTACAGGGGATAGCAGCAGCTACATTTTCTCCAGTAGCGTTAGCTTACGTTGTAGAAATGTTTCCATTAGAAAAAAAGGTTACAACAATAGGGTTTGTTAGTACCGGTTTTTTAGTAGCTGGAATTGCAGGGCAAGTAATAAGTACAGCTGTTAGTCAGCATTTTGGATGGCATATGGTGTTCTTTCTTCTTAGTATCGTCTATATCATTACTGCTGTATTGGTTCATTATTCTCTTCCGAAAGGGGAAACGTCTCAATCCAATACTGATATTTTGGGACCAATTAAACAGATGGGTAAAGTTTTTACACATAAAAGCTTAGTATTGAGCTATATGATTGCATTTGTTTTATTAATGGCTTTTGTTAACATGTATACTGTTTTAGGGGATTATTTGAGCAGTCCTACTTACAATTTAACTCCAGAACAAATTCTTTATTTTCGCTTAGCGGGGCTATTTGGTATGTTGCTGTCACCACTTGCGGGTCGTTTAACAAAGAGATTCGGAGTAAGGCAAGTTCTTCAGGGCGGATTGTTGGTCGCTATTTTTAGTTTAAGTTCAATGGGCTTTATTTCGAACCTGCCGCTACTTGTAATGATGAGCATCTGTTTTGTAATAGGTATTGCTATATCCGTTCCATCGTTAGTTTCTCTTGTTGGCCAATTAGGAGGGGAAGCAAGGGGAATAGCAGTTTCTATTTATACATTTATTTTATTTTTAGGAACTAGTATAGGACCTATTATTTCTATTTATCTTATGAAAATAGGAGACTATGCTCAGACGTTTGTTTTATTAGGATTGATACTCTTTATTGGTTTTGTTTTCACTCTTTTTATTCGAATAAGGGAATGCAAGGATCTTTAATATGCTCACATAATAAAATATGAATTTGCCCGCGATGATGATAAAAATGTGCAACGATTTCAAGCAACCATTCGAATCGAGAGTAAGAAATACCCCAATAAGCAGTCATAATTTCCGCTAATTCTTCATTGGAATAGGATAAAAAAGTTTTAGAAAGTAAATCGTACCCTTGTATCATCGTTTGCTCTATTTGAGTAATTGTTTCTGGTGTTTGTTCTATATAAAAGGTATGTAAGTCTTTTTCCGTAATACCATTTAATATGAGTAAATCAGCATGGAAAATAAGGGAAAGATGTGTGCACATTTCAAATAATGACCGCTTTGATTCAATCGGCTTTATTTTCAAATCACTTTCAGTGTATTGGTTCAGTATTTGAATGGAAGTATCGATAGCAATTTTAACTTGATTCAATGCAGATGGAACAAACATTGTAATTATTCTCACCTCCGTATATAATAGTTTCTTAAGGGTATTATATCATACTCAAAATTCCGAAAATTCTAGTAGTTTGACTAGCATAGTGAAAAGTATTATATTGTAAAAGGTCATATGAAACGTGAAATAGAATGGAATGTAATTATTGAGTTAGGAGTTAGACCAATGAGCTTGAAATATGGAAGAGATACAATTGTTGAAGTTGACTTAAATGCGGTAAAACATAATGTAAAAGAATTTAAAAAACGTGTGAATGATGAAAATATTGCAATGATGGCTGCTGTAAAAGCGAATGGGTATGGTCATGGGGCAGTTGAAGTTGCGAAATCGGCTATTGAAGCAGGAATAAACCAACTTGCAGTTGCATTTGTAGATGAAGCAATTGAATTAAGAGAAGCTGGAATCACTGTACCTATTTTAATTTTAGGATATACACCAGTAGCAGCTGTAGAAGATGTAATTCAATATGACGTTATGATGACTGTTTATAGAGTAGAAGATTTACAAGGTATAGATGAAGTTGCAAACCATCTTCAAAAGAAAGTGCGAATTCATGTGAAAATTGATACAGGAATGAGCCGTATTGGTTTACAGGAAGAAGAAGTTAAACCGTTTTTTGAAGAGTTAAAACGTATGCGATATGTAGAAGTAGTAGGGATGTTTACACATTACTCTACCGCTGATGAAATAGATAAAACTTATACAAATATGCAAACAAGTTTGTTTGAGAAAGCTGTAAATACAGCGGAAGAATTAGGGATTCATTTTCCATATATTCATAGTTCAAACAGTGCAGGATCAATGGAACTTAGTAACACATTTCAAAATATGGTTCGTGTCGGTATTGGAATTTACGGTATGTATCCTTCAAGAGAAGTGGATCATACAGTTGCTTCCTTACAGCCAGCGTTGTCTTTAAAATCAAAAGTAGCTCATGTTAAACATGCGAAGAAAAATCGTGGTGTTAGCTATGGGAATACTTATGTAACAACGGGCGAAGAATGGATTGCAACTGTACCGATTGGTTATGCTGATGGTTATAATCGTCAGCTATCTAATAAAGGGCAGGCACTAATAAACGGAGTACGAGTACCTGTAATTGGCCGTGTTTGTATGGATCAGCTTATGCTAGATGTTACAAATGCAATGCCAGTACAAGTAGGAGACGAAGTTGTATTCTACGGCAAACAAGGTGAAGAAGAGATTGCGGTGGAAGAAATAGCAGATATGTTAGGTACAATTAATTATGAAGTTACATGCATGTTGGATAGAAGAATTCCACGTGTTTATAAAAAAAATGATGAAACGACTGCGGTTGTAAATATATTAAGAAAAAAACAAGAAAAAACTGAATCGATATGATTCAGTTTTTTTATTTTTGACAAATGAAAAATGTTCTATTTATACCGTGTAGTTGTATATTGTTACATCCTACAGATTTTAAAGAGGTAATAATTTCGTCTCTAAAATAACATGCTTCCTCGATAGAAAAGTCACTCCTATTCCAACAATCTATAATAATCATACTTTGTCATAATTTCAAAACCACATTGTGTATATAGTTTTAAAGCATTGTTATTTTTCGTTTCGACGTCTAATTCAATTGTTGAAACTCCTTCTGTAATAAGTGTATGTACCATATAACTAAGAATATCTTTACCATATCCTTTACCTTGATAAGAAGGATGAACGGCGAATCCTGATAGTGTAGTAGATTGCTCTTGCTCAGTAACTGTAATCGTTCCTATCACTTTTTCATCGATAAGAGCACTGTAAACTTGATGGGAAGATGAATCCATCATCTTTTGTAACCATGTGGATGTATTTGCTGCCGAATCTCCAAAAGCTTCACTAGCGATTTCTATAAGATCAGGAAGTAATTCAGAAGATGCAACAGTAAGATTAATATTATTTTTCATTGTTTTTTGTGCTTCGTTTGTTTTGAACTCCATACCGTATTCACTGTATAAATAAGGAAAGTTCATTTGTTTTGCAAATGATTTCCCTGAAATAGAGTCACCATTAATTATAAGAAGGGCTTCATCTGCCTCTCTTTTTTGTATTTCTTTCATTGCGGTTTGTAAAAGAGTAGTGCCTATATGTTGTTTCCTATAGTTCGGATGAACAAACCCTATTAACTCCAGTTTTGTTGGTCTTTCAAAGTCATACATACTTAATGCACCGATTAATTGAGTATCATCATAAAATAGAAAATCATTTATCACATCTTTATTACGAGCAGTTAAAAAGTTGACATGTAACTCTGACGAGTAATCAATTTGATCGTGTTGCCCGCAAATATGTGCTAAATCTTTCATTTGCTGAATTTCGTTTGCTGTTAAAGATTTTTTTTGTTCAATATTCATTTCATAATCCCTCTCATTCGTATTTAAAAATAGGATGGATGACTTAGCCACTTTTCTAACTCCACACTGCCCTGAACAGATAATAACCGGTACAAATATCGATAGGGATGTCTACATTCTTCAAGACGAGGAATGGGCATAATGGTTTCGTAACCTTGTTTAAAAGCATGAGCCTCTTTTTCTGTAAATACATATTCTAATCCAATAAAATCAAACTCTCGTGGAGCAATTGCATAAGCTTCTGTATCTACTAAACCAGTAATAGATTCTCCATCTGATAAAAACTGGGTAGGATCCATATCAATTAAAACGAGTGTAGATTCCTTCGGTGACGGCAAGGAAGAGAGCTGTGACTCAAAAGTATGAAATGCGTTATGTATACTCATATTATCGGAATAAAACATATTTACAAGGTTCTTGCTTACTTTTAAAATGTGAGATTTAAATTCTTCTAATGGAATGTGGAAAGTATTTGATGGGTTTCCTATAAACTCTGCTTGAAACGAATGAATTTCTGCTAGTCCTTTTCCAAGGCTGAATAAAATAGAATCAGGTTGTCCGAAAAATGATTGCAGCGTATTTCCGGTTAGTTTTTCGACGATTACATACTCTCGCTCATTTAAAACATGTTTTTGCAAAATAGTCGGGATGGGTAAGGTAGTATGCTTTTTCAATAATGCGTGTATTGTTTCTAAATGATGTACATGCCTTGGATCAATTCCAAAAAGATTTTTACATCCCCACCAAAAATCATTGTTGGGCTCTTCAGTCATTTTTGAAGAGCGAACAATAACTTCTTCAGCTTCTGTTTTAACAAGAAACACGTCGCTTGCATGGTCTTCATAACCTGGGTGTAAAGTTTGAACAGATAAAATAGGTGAACTGAATATTTGTTGTAGCATGAAAGGACTCCTTATTCTGTAAATTCTATAAATTCATTATATAACAGAATATGTACCAAGTGGATAATGATGGGGACAACATAGAACTTAAATAAATTTATGGTGAGAAATCAGTGTGAAAATTATATTTTTCTAGTTTTGTATGAATTATCAAAAAAATGTTTCTGATGATAAATCTGTAAAAATACCTGAATGTAAATCCCGTATTTTTCAATAAATGAAAGGTTAAGCCTACTTTTATAAGAGTTATAATGTAGGTTATGAAAAATATTTCTCAATAATAAAATGAAGAGAAAAATATGAAGAAGTAGAATAGATTACTTAATAGTTTTAAATTAATTATATTAGATAGGAGAGAATATTATGGCAAATGTACTCGTAATAAATTTCCCTGGAGAAGGTCATATAAATCCGACTTTAGCTATTGTAAGTGAGTTAATTCGGCGAGGGGAAACAGTTGTTTCGTATTGTATTGAAGATTATAGAAAGAAGATTGAAGCAACAGGTGCAGAATTCCGAGTGTTTGAGAATTTCCTCTCTCAAATTAATATTATGGAACGAGTAAATGAAGGTGGGAGTCCTTTGACGATGCTATCTCATATGATTGAAGCATCAGAGCGTATTGTTACTCAAATTGTAGAAGAAACAAAAGGGGAAAAGTACGATTACTTGATATACGATAATCATTTTCCAGTAGGACGTATTATAGCGAATGTTTTAAAATTACCTAGCGTTTCTTCTTGTACAACGTTTGCTTTTAATCAGTACATTACTTTTAATGATGAACAAGAATCGAGACAAGTAGATAAAACTAATCCATTATATCAATCTTGTTTAGCGGGAATGGAAAAATGGAATAGGCAGTATGGAATGAAATGTATTAATATGTATGATATTATGAATCATCCTGGTGATATTACTATTGTATATACTTCAAAGGAATATCAGCCGCGTTCAGATGTATTCGATGAATCGTATAAGTTTGTCGGTCCATCAATTGCTACTCGAAAAGAAGTAGATAGCTTTTCTATGGAAGATTTAAAAGATAAACAATTGATTTTCATTTCTATGGGAACAGTTTTTAATGAACAACCTGAGTTATATGAAAAATGTTTTGAAGCGTTTAAAGATGTAGGAGCGACAGTCGTATTAGTTGTTGGTAAGAAGATAAATATAAGTCAATTTGAAAACATTCCGAATAACTTTAAGTTGTATAATTATGTGCCGCAATTAGAATTATTACAGTACGCTGATGTATTCGTGACACACGGTGGTATGAATAGTTCGAGTGAAGCACTATATTACGGTGTCCCGTTAGTTGTAATTCCGGTAACAGGAGATCAGCCTTTAGTTGCGAAACGAGTGAGTGAAGTAGGAGCTGGAATAAGGCTTAATCGTAAAGAATTAACTTCTGAATTGTTACGTGAGACTGTAAAGAAAGTAATGTATGATGTAACGTTTAAGGAAAATAGTCGTAAAGTTGGAGAGTCACTTCGAAATGCTGGTGGGTATAATAGAGCAGTTGATGAAATATTTAAAATGAAAGTGAATTCATACTTAAAACTTAAATAAATGTTTGGAGCACACTTACTGAAATACGTAAGTGTGTTTTTATAAATAAATTACATAAAAAATCACTATAAAGGTGAAACTTTTGTGTATATAAACTGATATCTTTGAATTAGTAGTAAAATTACGTTAAAATAATACTAAGAAAATATATATGTTTTGGGGGTAATGAATGAAAAGAGTATTTGAATACGTATTATTAACAATTGGATCGATTATTGTAGCGGGTTCATTAGAGCTTATTTTAGCACCTAATGGATTAGTAGATGGCGGGGTAACGGCCATTGCTATTATGGCAAATAAAGTTGCTGGATTACCGCTTTATGGAGTATTTTTAGGACTTAATATCCCAATTTTACTATTTACTGCAAAAGTAATGGGTAAGAAGTTCTTTATCCGTACGTCTTATGCAAATGTTGTTACAACACTTGGATTGATTTATTTAAAGCCATTTCCAGCAATTACAACTTCGGAATTATTAATTGTACTTTACGGAGGAGTTCTATTTGGAGTTGGTGTTGGGATCGTTGTAAAAATGGGCGGGGCAATTGATGGATCAGAAATGTTAGCTGTTTGGATGAACAAACACTTTAAAGTACCAATTAGCACATTTTTACTTGCTGTTAATGCAGTTATTTTCATTTTTGTTGCCATTTTATTTTCAATCGAACAAGCGATGTTCTCATTAGCTATTTTCTATATTGTTACGAAAATGATTGATTTCATATTAGATGGTATTAATCAAGGAAAGAGCGTTATGATTATTTCTGGGAAAAATAAAGAAATAGGCGATTTGCTTATGAAAGACTTGCAATTATCCGTTACGTATCTACATGGAGAAGGTGGTTTTTTAGGAGAGCACAAGAAAATCATTTATTGTATTACAAACCGTTTCATTTATCCAAAAATGAAAGATCTCGTTCTCTCTGTAGATCCAACCGCTATAATTGAAGCTTCCTATTCAACAGAAACAACTGGTGTTAAGCGTCCAGGAAGGACTGCTCGATCAGGAGACGTATCAGAAAAATAGTGTGTAAAATAACTCCACATAAGTATAACTTATGTGGAGTTATTTTACTTAGGGAACCAGGCTTCCTTTAGTAATTTGACTACAATTTCGATACTATCTTCGGGAATGCTGCCGAAACCGAGTAGTACATAGGACGCCCCTCTTAAATTATGTACAGAATCATATGTAGAGAGTGGGTATAATTTGATTTGTTGTTTTGCAGCAGTATGAATCAGTTCTTGTTCGTTCATACCATTATGAACATGAAGTACGATATGCAGTCCAGACTGTTCGCCAAGTATTTGAACACGAGATCCCATTTCATTTTTGATAGATTTAACTAGTAATGTGTGCTTTCTTTTATATAACGTACGACTACGGTTCAAATGGCGCTCCCAATCACCATTGTGAATAAAGGTTGCAAAAGCGAGTTGCTGTATTGTGGAAACAGTTTGTTTAAACTTACCTTCAAGCTCTTTATAGATTTTTAATAGATGAGTTGGTAAAACGATATACCCCATTCGCAAAGAAGGTAAGAAGGATTTCGAGAAAGTTCCCATATAAATAACGCGTTCATTTGAATCTAGTCCTTGTAAAGAGGGAATAGGTTTTCCTACATAACGAAATTCTCCGTCATAATCATCTTCAATAATATATCCTCCGCAATCATTGGCCCATCTTAATAATTCGAGCCTTCTAGATAATGGCATAATCATTCCAAGAGGAAATTGGTGTGATGGAGTGACGTATGCTACATTGGAACGTGATTCACGTAAAGCTGAAATACGAATCCCTTTATCGTCTAATGAAATAGGGTGAACAGGAAGACCAGAACTTTGAATCATGGCAGTTATACGGTGAAATCCAGGGTTTTCGATTCCGTATTCTTTTTTTGAACCAAGTAGTTGAAGTAGTAGCCAAAGAAGAGGCTGCGTACCGGCTCCGATAATAATTTGATCAGGTGAAGAATGTACCCCGCGGGCATGGTATAAATATTTTGAAATATGCTCTCGTAGAACGAACTCACCTTGAGGATCTTCTCTAGCAAATAATTCATTTTCATACTGGAATAAAGTTTCTTGTAATGCTCTTTTCCAGTTTGTAATTGGAAAAGCTTTTTGATCAATCAGCCCTTGGCTACAATCATAGTCATATTGTTCTTTTTTTATATTGTTAGCGCTGTTTGACACAACTTGTTGTTTATTTTGAATGACATCAATATCAACTTCTGCAACAAAAATCCCGCGTTTCGGTTTACTTTCTACATAACCTTCAGCTAGTAATTGTTGATAAGCAGATTCAACAGTAATACGGCTAACATTAAGTTGTACCGCTAAATTTCTGTGAGAAGGAAGGCGTGTACCGGCAGGCAGTGATCCCTGAGAGATTTCTCGTTTCATATATTCGTAAATTTGTAAATAAATTGGTGTTTTACTTTCTAATTGCAATGGGATAGTAAGATCCATTTTATGAATTCTCCTTTAAAAACTGGCCATATAAAAAATAATCGAACTGTCACTTAAGTGAGGGGCAGTTACTTTTTATAATAATGATATAACATTTAGAAAATTTTATAAATAGTAAGGAGAGAATCATAATGAATATTAGAGAAGTAGTAACAGAAGCTGATTTACATGATGTATTCCCCGTATTACAGCAATTACGAACGAAACTTTCAAGAGAAGAAGCAAGTTCTTTATTTCAAAAAATGAAAGAAGAAAATTATAAACTACTTTCGTTACAGAATGAAGATGATGAAGTTGTTTGTCTTGCTGGTGTAGCAATTTGTACGAACTTTTATAATGAGAAACATGTTTTCGTATATGACCTTGTAACTGCGGAAGCTCACAGATCGAAAGGATATGGTAAAGTTCTTCTGTCATATGCAGAAAAATGGGGGAAGAAAAAGGGTGCAGTTCTATCGTTCTTACATCAGCGTTTCCAAGAGTTGATGCCCATCGTTTTTATGAAAGAGAAGGCTATGATAAGGTAAGTTATTCTTTTTATAAAGAGTTATAATATTAAGTAGGTTCCGTGTGTAAAAATATATGGAACCTATTTTCTTTTACAGATTTGAGCTAGGAACAGGTCTAGTAATATAATTTGTCGAATATTAGAAATTAACAAGGGAATATTGTATTTAGAGAATGTTAGGAGCGTTTATACTTGGAAAAAATAAAGAAATTATCTATACCAAATGATGTAAGAGTCATCATTATTTCTGATATTCATGGAGAATTAGATCTTTTTAAGGAGCTACTACATAAAGTTAATTTTAAAGATGATGATTATTTAATTATAAATGGCGACCTTTGTGAGAAGGGGAACGATAGCATTGGCGTCGTAAACTATGTCATGGATTTAGTAGTTAGCAAGCCAAATGTTTATGTAGTTGAAGGGAATTGTGAAGTTGTAGTTGAAGCGCTTGTAAATGAAAATCCTGCGCTAATAAATTATTTATGTACGAGAAAGAATACAGTTTTTAATGAATGGTTAGCGAAATTGAACGTTACCGTTAATAAAGAAAGTGATATTTGTGAAGTGAAAAAAATATTGATGAGCCATTTTTCAAAAGAAATAAAGTGGCTAACAGAATTGCCAACTGCTATTGAAACTGATGATTATATCTTTGTACATGCTGGCCTTGAAGATAGAGAGAATTGGAGACAAACAGACAGGAAAAATGCAATTGCAATACCAGAGTTTTTTAATAAGTCACATAGTGCGGATAAGTACGTAATTGTTGGACATTGGCCTGTTGTGAACTATTCCGATGAGGCGCCGTCTAACAATCCAGTTATTGATAAGGAGAAAAAAATTATTGCGATTGATGGTGGTAATGCGATTAAAGAAGCAGGGCAATTAAACGCATTTATTATTCAGAGGACAACTTCAGGTGATACGTTTTCTTATACATATGTAGATCATTTTCCACAGTATGAGGTATTGGCCGATTTTAATGCGAATGCAGTAATGCAGGGCGGGGTTACATATCCACATTATTACATAGAACCTGTGGAGAGAATGAAAGGTTTTACCGTATGTAAACAACTAGGAACAAATGAATTACTTCATGTGAAAAACGAGTATATAAAGCAACTTGAATCAGGTGAGTATACAGTGAAAACGGATATTTCTTGTGCGCAAATCAGTATTAGAAAAGGGGATACAGTTTCTTTAATTGATGGTAGCTGCATGGGATATGATTTAATTAAAAAAGATGGCGTAGAAGGCTGGGTAGAGAAAGGAATTCTACTTGAGGTAGAAAAGAAGGGAAATACAATATTTAGCTAAAATGGGAGGGATATAACCTCCTATTTTTTATTAACTATGTTACGAGTTCGTACTTCATCTAATTTTTTTCCGAAGTTCCGTTTCTAAATTAAATTCGAAAAAATTGGCTAATTTACATAAATAATTCGTATCATATAACAAAATTATACAAAATAGAGTAGAGTTTTGTTTTGATTTTTCTGAAAAAATATTATAATTGTATATGAAATAAAGAGGAATGTAGGAGGAAATTATGCAAAACGTTATATTAAAGGGGAACAAAGTTACAATTCGTACAATTGAGGAATCAGATATAAAAACATTATGGAGTATTGTATATAAAGAAGAAAACCCAGAATGGAAGAAATGGGATGCACCATACTTTCCAATATCAATGCAAGAATACACGCCATATAAAGAAAATTCACAAAAACGTTTAATAGAAGAGCCGCTATCGAATTTAATTGTCGAAAATGACGGTCAAATTATAGGGACAGTCGGATTTTATTGGGAGCATAAACCGACGCGTTGGTTAGAAATGGGAATCGTAATTTATGACCCAGCATACTGGAACGGTGGATATGGTACAGAAGCATTAACATTATATAGGGACTTACTATTTGAAAATATGGAGATTGGTAGAGTAGGGCTTACAACTTGGTCTGGCAATGAAAGAATGATGAAAGTAGCAGAGAAAATAGGAATGAGCTTAGAAGGAAGAATGCGAAAATGCCGATATTATAACGGGACATACTATGATTCTATTCGAATGGGAATGATTCGTGAAGAATGGGAAGTGCTATGTGTAACGAAGGGGTGAGGAAGCATGTACGCTATTATTGCTACATTTGATTGTGTGTTCACTAATAAAATTAGAGAATTGCAAAATGAATTAACAAATATAATTGGAATAAATCAACTAGCTGGAGTAGAACCACATATTACATTGGCTGATTATAATGAGTTAGATGTTAATTTATATACGAAGAAATTAGAGGAGTTTGTAGTTTTTCAAGAGAACATCTCCGCTGTAACTTTTCCTTCAGTTGGAACTTTTCCTACTAACGGAACGATCTTTCTAGCACCAACCATTACTGATGAGTTATTAAGACTTCATCATTCTTATCATGATTATTTCAAAGTTTTTCATGATAATCTACAGTCATATTACGTACCAGGAAAATGGGTTCCACATTGCACGATTGCTAATGGGTTAAATTCAAATCAATTTTTAAGTGTAATGGAATATATATATGAAAAGTTTGATGTTACACTAGCTTCGATTGAGAAGTTAAAATTAATTAAGGTAAATTATGAAGATGGTTTTGCCGTTTCTTCTAGTATTTTAGCAGAGTGTAATTTAAAGAGAATGGAGACATCGAGATGACATATGTAATTAGAGAAATGAAGCAAGAAGATATTCATGCTGTACAAAACGTAGCGAAAATAGCTTGGCATGATACTTACGAAGGAATTATTCCGGGAGAGATTCAAGACAACTTTTTAAATGAAGCGTATTCCGATGAAAAAATGAAATATCGCCTTGAAAATACACATTTATTTGTTGCGGAAGAAGAGGGAGAAGTAATTGGCTTTGCAAATTTTTCACCAATTAGACTGCAAAACGAAGCAGAATTAGGTGCAATTTATTTGTTGCCAGATCAGCAAGGGAAAGGGATAGGGACAGCTTTGTTACAAAAAGGGATCACGACGTTAAAAGGGATTCGAAAAATGTACATTCATGTAGAAGCGGAAAATGAAAAAGGAAAACGATTTTATGAAGCAAAAGGTTTTGCGGCTTTAGAGCAATTTGAAGAAGATTTCGAAGGACATATGCTGCAAACAGTGAGAATGGTTTTATACATATAAGGAGGATCAGAAATGAAGATTTTTGATTTCAGTGAAAAAGTGGGAGAGCATATATCAGCATTTCAATCTAACTTTATAATGTCAAAAATATTAAAACATCAAGGGAATATACATATCGGTTCTATGCATCTACAACCGAATGGAGTTATTGGATATCATGAAGCAGTTGTATCTCAACTGCTTCTAATTGTACAAGGAGAAGGATTTGTTTGCGGATCAGATAAAGAAAAAGTGAAGATAGGAGCTGGACAAGCTGCGTTTTGGGCGAAGGGCGAGTTACATGAAACGAGTACGGAAAAAGGATTGATGGCAATTGTAATTGAGTCAGACGGTCTTGAAAATGGTATTTCAATGATGATTAGAGGGCAGGAGGGAGAAAGGAATGATTACAAAAGCGGATGAGGAAGAAACGAAACAAATATTACATTATGCAGCTCAATCACTTTTCGAAGGAACGAGAGGAAATTGTCAACTAAGTACGGAAAAAGCGATTGAAATTACAAAACCTTTAGTAGAAAAAGGGGCATATTATATAGTTACAAAGGAAGAAAATAAAGTAGTGGGATGGATACTAATAGGAGAAAATGTGGACTATTTCTCTCGTGAAAAACTCGGTTTTATTTATGAATTGTATGTTTTTTCAGAGTATCGCGGGAGAGGATTATCACGAAAACTAATGAAAGCTGGGATCAAGGAACTACAAGAAAAGTATTCAGAAATTCGCTTGAATGTATTTACAGGGAACTTTGCAAAAGAAATGTACGAAGATTTTGGCTTCGTTGAAAGACAAGTAATCATGACGTTGAAGTGAGAAAACGATTTTAAGTGGGCGAAGAAACAAGAAAAAGAAAATGAGTATGTAATTTGCAAAGGTTATATTCTGAATTTTGGGCAAAAAAAGTTTTCTTGTTATTATTAAATAGAGGTAGAAACGCTTAGCAGTCCTTTTAAAAAAACAATAAATTTATATTATATAATATAATATTATTATGTTAAAAGAGAAATTTTGGAAAAATATCATTTTTTTGTTTAGAAATTTTTAAATTATTGATATAATCAATTTGTAGAATTGATTTTGGGTTAATTTTACTATTTTAAAATTTTAAGGGGGATTTAATAATGGCAGGACAAATTCGTATGTCACCAGAGGAGCTTAAATCAAAAGCGACTCGATATGGACAAGGTGCAAATCAAATTGAGGACATTTTACGTCAGTTACAAAACTTACAAAATGAATTAAGAGGAGAATGGGAAGGTCGTGCTTTCGAAGGTTTTGATCAACAGTTCAATCAATTAAAACCAAAAGTACAAAACTTCGCAGAGCTATTACAAGAAATTAATATGCAGCTTAATAAAACTGCAGAGGCTGTTGCTAGACACGACGAAGATCTTTCTCGTAATTTCGGTCTACAATAAAAACGGGCAAAAGAAATATATAATTTAGCCATGCAACTTTTGTTGTATGGCTAAATTGCTTTAAAACTAGAGTAAGATAAGGAGTCCTTAACTTAATAGACTCGCAGCCGCAGGAGTGATAAGTAGTGAAAAAGTTTAAGTGGAGCATCTTGTTGTTTATTATTTTAGCTCTTGTGCTATCAACAGGAGTCTCCTATTTAGCATTAAATCAAAATGTTAAGAAAGCTAATGAGAATAGCACGCCAAAAATGACAGTTGCATTAGTAAATGAAGATCAAGGAACTGTATTTGAAGGGAATAAAATAGCGTTTGGAGATCAATTTGTTAAAAATGTAAATAAAAATACGAAACAAGAATGGTACGTAGTTAGTCGCGGAGTAGCAGAAAATGGTTTGAAAAATAATAATTACAATATGATGATTGTAATACCTAATGATTTTTCTAGGAAGGCCGTTGCGATTGATTCAGAACTGCCGGAGAAATTAACGTTAAACTACAAAGTAAACGCGACTGGGAATAAAGATTTGAAAGCTGAAGCTGAAAATACAGCTTCTATGATTTTGGAGGACTTTAATAAACAAATAATTGATGTTTATTTTGCAAGTATTATCGGAAAATTGCAAGGCGCACAAGATAATATAGGTAAAATAATTGAAAAAGGAAACACTCAAACAAATATATACAAAAAAGATGTACATAGTCCGTTGGCAAATTATACAAATCAATTTAAAACGGTACAAGACTATACAGGGATTTCTGTTAATAGTTTTAAAGGATTTCAGGATGTCTTAAAAGGGTTTGGTCAAACATTAGATGAAGGAAATAAATCTAATAATACTTATTTGGAAGGTTTTAATAACTTTCAAAAAATGCAATCTGATAATAATTTGTTAGCTAATAATTTTTCGAGTCAATTTAATCAATCTATGAGTGAGATGGGTGCAGGTGATGCTTTAAAGCAGTTAAGCTCACTGGAATCGGCAAATAAAATTATTGCAAATCAATTTATGCTTTCAGAGAAAGAACCAAATATTTTAGCTGATGCTTCAGCAATTCAAAAATATTTAACAGATGTAAAAAAACAAGTATCAGAATATGATACAGAACTTGCAGGGAAGTTAGAGAGTGACATTCAAGCAACGATAAATAAACGATTACAGAAGTCTCTTTCAAATGATGGACAACAAGAAGTATTTATAAATACGTTAATGAAACAACCAGATGTTCGAATAAAGCAACAAATCGAGAATTTAATTACAAAATTACCTAGTTTAAATATGGAAGAAATAGTTCAAAGTGATTTGCCAGATGAAATGAAATTACAACTGAAAAATGTAATTCAATTTACAAATAAATATAATAAAGAAAATAATTTTAATTATGATCCTGTAAATAAAATCTCTTTAGGAAATTCAATTAAAGAAGTAAAGAATAGTCTTTCTAAGGATGGAATTACATTTAGTGATACAGCGAAAGTAATCAAGATGGAATCACCTCAAACTATGAACATAAGTATTCCAAGTGGCTTTGAACTATACGGAAGTACAGGATCTTTGTATATTGATGATGTGGATCATACAAGTGAATTTCTTCAAAACGGAGCAGTTACAATACCTGCCCGTAATGAAGGGGATTTAAAAATTAACCTTCATGTGAAGTTAATAGATCCAAGCATCAATATAGATGTTTTTTCTCCAGTAACATGGGAATGGAGATTAAATGGAAATTACGAAAAAGAAACTAGTTCTGGAAAAGAAGAGCCTAAAAAAGAAGAACCTAAAAAAGAGGATGAAGGAACACAATCCAAAAATAGCAAGGTGGAAAATGTAGTTAATAAAACGCAGTATGGAATAATGCCGCTAGTACACACTGCTAAAAAACCTATCATTCAAAAAACGGAACAGGATAACAATGGTAACGGAGGGACCCCTGAAGGCGGAACAGATCCAGGAGGAAATCCAGGAGGCGGAACGGGAACAGATCCAGGAGGAAATCCAGGAGGTGGAACGGGAACAGATCCAGGAGGAAATCCAGGAGGTGGAACGGGAACAGATCCAGGAGGAAATCCAGGAGGCGGAACGGGAACAGATCCAGGAGGAAATCCAGGAGGCGGAACGGGAACAGATCCAGGAGGAAACCCAGGAGGCGGAACGGGAACAGATCCAGGAGGAAACCCAGGAGGCGGAACGGGAACAGATCCAGGAGGAAACCCAGGAGGCGGAACGGGAACAGATCCAGGAGGAAACCCAGGAGGCGGAACGGGAACAGATCCGGGAGGAAACCCAGGAGGCGGAACGGGAACGGATCCAGGAGGAAACCCAGGAGACGGAACGGGAACAGATCCGGGAGGAAACCCAGGAGGCGGAACGGGAACAGATCCAGGAGGAAACCAAAACCAAGGTGATAACTCAAAAGTTATTGAACGAACGACTAATCAAGTTGTACATCAAAAAACAGAAAAATTAACAACTAATACATCTAATGTACTAATTAAAGAAGCAGTAGATACTGTTCAAAGTTACCAAGGTTTACTTAGTCTGTACCAAATGTATTATGGGATTGACTTAAGAACGAAAGATGTAGGTCCTAAGCTAGAAGAGGGAAGTTTAGATGCAATTGCGACTGATCAATCTTTGTACTATGTATTAAATAAACAAAGCTTAATTGATTTAATTTTAAACCTTGTTTCATCTAGTATTACGGCAGAAGTAAAGCAAGATATGACAGGTTTAAAACAAAAAATAGACGCTTATCAACAAGTGATTACTAGTGCGGATCAAAATTCAATGCTACTAGCGGAGAAATTAAATGTAACGACGCAGCAAGCAACTAGTATGAATGAAAATTTAGGAGAGTATTTAAAAGGTTTAGCGAAATGGCGTGAGAGTAGCTTAAAGCTAGTTGAAGAACAGCAAGTGCTAACAACAAATAATACTGGTGAGCAAACAGCTGTTTTATCGTTAGATTCTGGTATTAAATCATTAATGATGCAAAGTCAGTCATTGGTCGAGAGTTCGAAGCATAGTTTAACAACATCAGACGATGTATATAAAACATTTGATCAAATTAATGGACAAGCAAAAGAAATTCAAGACAGTGGAACGACAATTGTTTCAAAGGCTGATTCATTATTAAATGACTTTACAAAGAAAATGGACGATGATAAATCATTCTCCAAAAACTTTACTAAAATTTTGGCTAATAGCCGAATTGGTGATCGCCAAAATGAAATGTTATATCAATTTTTATCTAGTCCAGTTCAGAAACAAAATGATGGAGTCATTGTAGCTGGTAATGCTTTTACACCATATTTAATCGTATTAACTTGTTTTATTGTTGCGTTATTTACAGCATACGCAATTGCGAATCAAGAAAAGAAACGAACGCAATCAGATCATTTTGAAGAGAAATTCTCATTAATTGATATGAATGTACCAACTACAGTAGTGGCATTCGGTATATCAATTGTGGAAGGAATTAGTATAGGTATCATTTCTGGACGTCTTTTACAGTTCGGTCAAGATCAAAGTTTACTATGGATTGCGTTTATCACAATCATTATGATGGCGTTTGTATTGGTCTCAACATACTTATTACGACAAATAAAAATGGTAGGGATGTTTATACTATTAGTATTTTTAAGTATGTACCTATTTTTAACTGAAGCAGTTGGAAGTAAAGTAGATCAAATGTCGTCTGTTGGAAAGGTACGTCAGTTCTCACCACTTCAGTATATAGAAAGTTTTCTAAATGATTTTATTAGCGGTAAAGATACTGGAAAAGTTATTTTCATCGTGTTGTTTGTAATTGCCATTATAGGATTAGTTGGTAATCTATTTGTATGGCATAAGAAATGGGAGGAAAAAGAAGTAAATGATCAAACAATGGAGCATAGTGGCTAAGTTATCATTTCTCTCTATCCTTTTACTGTTTGTCGCGCTACCGATAAGGAGCGCGGCTGACAGTTATCTTGGTGATGATGGGAAGATTAAGTTTAAAGTAGATCGTGTTGAAGAAAACGACCAAGAAAAAAATAAAAAGGAACACAAGGAAACTGAATTAGATAAAGCATCGATTGAGTTATTTAATAAAGAAATAGAAGAAGAAATTCAGAAAAAGAAAAAGAAAGAACAAAAAGATATGGAAGCTTTACGAGATTCTCTTTTTATAAAACAAAAAGAAATAAACAGTGTTAAAGATACGAAAAATAGTTTATTTAGCAGTGAATACGTTGTCAGAAAAAGTGCAGATGAAGTAGCGAGTAATGAAACAATGAATGAAAAGCCAATTAGTACAACAATAATATTATTATTTGGCGGTGGCATTGTACTTATTTGCATCGGTATTTATACAGTTCTTCGCAAAAGTTGGAGGTAAAGTAATGGCAATACAAACACATATTAATGTAACGGTAGATTTTAGTAAATGGAATGGAAATACATATGATTTACGTATTCCGAATCATCAATCTATTAAATATTTGTTGAAAAATTTATTAGATACGCTAAAGATTGATAATCATGAAGGTTCACATTTTGTAATTAAAGTAAAGAATAAGTCAATTGTTTTAACAGATAATGATCGTTTAATCGATCACCAAATAACAGATGGAGATATTTTACAAGTTTTATAAAGAATATGTTTACTTTTAGTTATTTGAAAATAAGTTATTACGGGTTATAAAGAAAAGGAGAAGAGGATAAAAATGACGGAAAAAACAATTCAAATTGATGCAATGAACTATCAATTTCAAATAGAAAAGGAAAATTGGAAATTGGAGATGACAAAATCTCAAACACGTATAAAAGACTTCCGTCAATTTGATGTAATTACGGGCGTATCATCTGAATTTGTACCATTAACGATAGAGGAAACTGATGATATGTTTACCTTTATATTTCAAGTGGATAAAAAATTATATAAGTGGGATGATCTTAGCCGTTTTGGAAGAAATGAGAAATTAAGACTGCTTCGAAATGTTGCGCAGTTTCGTAAATATTTAAATAAACGAATCACGTTCTTTTTACATCCGGACAATATAGTTTTTAATGCTAATTTAATGCCAAGTATTATACATAGAGGAATTCGAGATATTGTTCCACCAACCCCGTTGTTAGAAGAGCAATTTTTAACACAATATAAGTGTCTAATTATCGCTTTATTCTCCAAAAAGCACAATTTTGATGATTTGTATGCTGGGTTACTAAAAGATGCAAAAGAAACAACATTTGAACAGACGGTTGCTCAAATGGAAAGCTTAGATGCATTACTGCAATTTCTTGATGACAGCTTTGAGAAGGAACAAACAAAAACAGAAAAAAATATGCAGTTAGTACCTAAAAAAAGCTATAAATCGTTTAAATACTTAGCTTTTTCCTTCATAGCGGCGACTGTGATTTTAGCTGCTCCTTTAATATATTTCACTTTTATAAAATTTCCTTATCAAAATAAATTATTAGAAGCAAATGCGAATTTCATAGCAACTGATTATGACAAAGTAATTACTCAATTAAATGAAGAGGAATTTGAATCGTTACCGATTGCATCTAAATATGAGTTAGCATTTGCATACATTACAGCTGAAAAACTAGGTGAAGATCAAAAGAAATCAATTATGAAAAATATTAGTTTGAAAAGTGATGAAAAGTATTTGCTGTATTGGATGTATAACGGAAAAGGTAATTTTGATAAATCATTAGATTTAGCTAAGACACTTGATGATCCTCAGCTTATTATGTACGGCCTTGTTAAACAAATTGAATCACTGAAAAATAATCCGGATTTATCAGGAGAAGAGCGTGATCAAAAGTTAAAAACATATGAGCAACAATTAGATGAATATCAAAAGAAATATGGAAAATCATCAAACGATAAAGACTCGTCGAGCACAGAGAAAAAAGAGTAAGCAAGCACTTGATGAGACAGTTGAAAAGGAGCAGTGAACACGGATGGAGCAACTATTAGTATTGACTTATGGAGACAAAATATATAAGTGCACATTACATCCAAATGAGCAATCAATAGTGTCGATTGGAAAAGAGTGGACAAATGATATTACGAATCCAAGTTTAGAACAAGAAGTAGAATTAAAGTGGAATAATGAAGTGAACGCTTGGATGGTACAAAATCAATTAATAGAGTTCAATAAGGAATTTGAGATTGGAAAAACTAAAGATGTGAGCTTGAAAATCTTTATATCTATTATTGGTACAACTAAAGTGTTTGATATCGGAACGAAACATTCTCTTACAATTAGTCAAAACAGTTATGATGATATTTCTATTATCGGGACAAATGTGGATTTAATGCTATCTCGTGAAACGTTGTACGATTCTTTTAGAGTAAACGTATATGAAGGGGATGTATTTCATAATTATACGAAGCTAAAAGATAGCGCTATGTTAGAAGCAGGAGATCAATTATATTTTGATGGTGTTTTAGTAGAGATAGGCAGTGAAGATATTCAAGTATTGTCTTCAGAAGAGAACGTTAAATCTACGTTACCTATTTTAGTAGAATCCGAAACGAATTATCAAAGTGGTTATCCAGACTATCATCGTTCACCACGTATTATTTACCGTGAACCAGAAGAGAAAATGACAATTGCAAAACCTTCAAGTATGCCGTCAAAACCGACTGAGCATTTGGCGAGAATTATTGCACCATCTCTTGTCATGATTGTCGTAACGGTATTACTCGCTATCTTTATGAAATATGGAATGTTTATTATTGCATCGATAGCGATGACATTAGTAACGATTATTGTTTCTGTCACATCTTATATAAAAAATTTAAAGCAATATAAAATTGACATTGTTGAACGTGATAAAAGTTATAGAGCGTATATAAAACAAAAAACGAAAGATTTACATGCAGAAAGTGAAAAGCAGCGTCATGCATTACAATTTCATAATCCAAATGTTGAAGTAATACGTAATATGGCTGTGCAAGTAAATCCACGTATATATGAAAAAACAATGCTACATCATGATTTCTTAACATTTAGCGTTGGGACAGGACAAGCTAATCCGAGTTTTGAAATCCAATTTAATGAAGAAGAATTTAGTCAAACGAAGGATGAATTAATTGATATAGCGCGTGAACTAAGACAGCGTTATCTTTCTTTGGAAGATGTACCTGTTGTAACAGACTTGATAAATGGACCGGTTGGCTATATTGGACAACGCTCTTTAGTGTTAGAACAATTACAATTATTAGTTGTGCAAACCGCGTTATTCCATAGTTATTATGACTTGCAGTTTATTACTATTTTTCCTGAAGAAGAAAAAGAAAAATGGGATTGGATGCGCTGGCTACCTCATGGAAGTGTTCGCGATATAAATGTACGTGGATTTGTATACCATGATCGTAGCCGTGATCAAGTGTTAAATAGTTTGTATCAAATATTGAAAGAACGAAAATTAAAACTAGATGAAAAAAGTTCAACTAATGAAAAAATGTACTTTGCACCGCACTATGTCGTTCTCATTACAGATGAAAAACTAATACTAGACCATGTTGTTATGGAATTCTTTAATGATGATCCGAGTCAATTAGGTGTATCACTTGTATTTGTACAAGATGTTATGCAAAGTTTACCGGAGCACGTGAAAACGGTAATTGATATAAGAGATGCAAAACAAGGGAACATCATCTTAGAACAAGGAGAGCTTGTTAACCGTCAATTTAAATTGAATCATGTACCGAAAGGGTTCAATTTAGAAGATGTCTCACGTGCATTGGCACCGTTAAACCATTTGCAAAACTTAAAAAATAGTATTCCAGAAAGCGTAACATTTTTAGAAATGTACGGTGTTGAGAAAGTAAAAGAACTGAATATCACAAGTCGCTGGGAGAAAAATGCAGCGCATAAATCTTTAGCTGTACCACTTGGATTACGTGGTAAAGAAGATATCGTAAACTTAAATTTACACGAAAAAGCACACGGACCACACGGGTTAATAGCAGGTACAACAGGTTCAGGTAAGTCGGAAATTATACAATCGTATATATTATCTCTAGCAGTCAATTTCCATCCTTACGAAGTAGCCTTTCTACTAATTGACTATAAAGGCGGCGGTATGGCGAATTTATTCAAAAACTTACCGCATTTATTAGGAACAATTACGAACTTAGATGGAGCACAAAGTATGAGAGCGCTCGCATCAATTAAAGCTGAATTGCAAAAAAGACAACGCTTATTTGGGGAAAATGATGTAAACCATATTAATCAGTATCAAAAATTGTATAAAGAAGGCTTAGTAAGTGAACCGATGCCACATCTATTTTTAATTAGTGATGAATTCGCGGAACTGAAGTCAGAACAACCAGAATTTATGAAAGAGTTAGTTTCAACAGCGCGTATCGGTCGTTCACTCGGAATCCATTTAATATTAGCTACGCAAAAACCGAGTGGTGTTGTAGATGATCAAATTTGGAGTAACTCGAAATTCAAACTAGCATTAAAAGTTCAAAATACGTCAGATAGTAATGAAATTTTAAAAACACCAGATGCTGCTGAAATTACATTACCAGGACGTGCGTACTTACAAGTTGGGAACAATGAAATTTATGAACTATTCCAATCAGCTTGGAGCGGAGCAGACTATGTAGAAAATAAAGAGGATAAAGAACATTTAGACGCAACAATATATGCAATAAATGATTTAGGACAATATGAAATATTAAGTGAAGACTTAAGTGGACTTGGTAGCAGTAAAGAAGTAATAAGCGTACCATCTGAACTGGATGCTGTTATTGACTACATTCACGATTACGCAGAAATAAATGAAATTGAAGCGTTAGCTAGACCGTGGTTACCACCACTTCCAGAAAGCGTATATCTACAAGACTTACATGCTATTCAGTTCAAAGAAGCATGGACGAAAGAAAAGAAACCATTAAAAGCAACAGTTGGTCTACTAGATCAGCCTGAATTACAATCACAAACACCATTAACACTAGATATTAGTAAAGACGGACACGTAGCGGTCTTCTCAAGTCCAGGCTACGGAAAATCAACATTCTTACAATCAGTCATTATGGATGTAGCTCGTCAGCATAGTCCGGAGCATTTGCATGTGTATTTATTAGACTTCGGAACAAATGGTTTAATGCCATTAAAATCTTTACCGCATGTGGCAGACATCATTACATTAGATCAAGTTGAAAAATGCGAGAAATTTCTTCGTCGCATAGAAGACCTATTAAAAGATAGAAAGCAATTGCTAAGTAAATATGGCGTTGCAAGTCTTGAAATGTATGAGAGAGCTAGTAAAGAAGTATTACCAACAATATTAATTACGTTAGATAACTATGATTCTGTTAGAGAAGCTGGATTTGTCGAAGACTTTGAACGCATTGTTGCACAAATTGTACGTGAAGGGGCAGCAGTAGGAATTCATTTAATGCTTACGGCTACACGTCAAAATGCATTGAGAGTACAAGTAAATACAAATATTAAACTACAAATTGCTCTATATATGATAGATGAGGCAGAATCTAGAGCTATTGTAGGAAGAACAGAGTTAAAAATTGAAGAATTAGCAGGACGTGGTTTAGTTAAAATTGACGAACCAACAATCTTCCAAACAGCTTTACCGACAAATGGAGAAGATGTCCTTACTCGAATTGAAAATATACAAGCTGAAGGAAAAGAGATGGATTCCTTCTGGAATGGAGAAAGACCGAAAGCAATTCCTATGGTACCTGAAGTTCTGGAATACAAAGAATTTATTGCATGGCCAGAAACAAGGAAAATTATTGAAGCAGGCAAACTAACATTTGGTGTAGAAACAGAAAGCGTTACACCTCTCGAATTAGATTTAACGGAAGCGTCTAATATTGTTGTAGGGGGAATTAAGAAAGATGAAGTTGAAAATGTAGTTCATCAATTCCTTCAACAGTTAGCAGACAGTGGTCACTTTGACCTAGGTTTAATTGATACAAGAACACGCAATTTCTCAAACTATAGAGAGAGCTCTGCTTTATATGTAGCTGAAAAAACAGGAATTGAGAAAACGATTAAACAAGTTACAAATGCTTATAAATCGAGAGAAGCGGCGTTTAAAGAGGAGCAGGAAGCATCAAGTGAAACAGTGAACCCGGCAGAATTTATTAAGAAATTTAAGCCGATTGTAATCGTAATCGCAGATGTAAATGATATTTTAAGTAATTTAGAAGATAGCGATATATATAGTTTGGCGGAATTAATAACAAATGGTGCATTTATGGGCATCCACTTCGTAATTGGCTGTGATGTTGATTCAATTGACAGTCGATACGACTTAGTTTCAAAAACAATAAAAACGCAATCTCATGTTATTTTACTTAGAAAATCATCAGGCCAAATGGTCTTCGATGTATCTAATAAAGATTTAAGTAGTACAAAATTAAATCCATTTGAAGGGTATTTTGTTGAAAATCGTTTTGCTACTAGAATTAAAGTGCCAACTATTTAAGGGGGGATTTGCATGGGGATAGAGGAATTAAATAGTCAAAAATCTGGTTTGTTAAGTAGTATAAGTCATCAACAAGGGCAATTGGCTGAATTACAAATGAAACTACGAAGGCTAACAACTGCTAAAGGGAAATTTGTAAATAATCTTGAAGCAATTAAACAAAATCAAGAGCAGTTTAAGTCTTTAGAAATAAACGAGAGTAGTTGGAAAGGGCAAAGAGCAACTACCTTTAAAGAAACGTATGAACAACAAGTTATTTCTAATTTGGGGAGGTTTATTGGAGAACTAGGGAGAGTGCAAGAAGACATCGATCAAGCTATACGGCGGCTTGAAAGAGAAATCGCTACATGTGAGTCTAGTATTCTTTCTCTAAGTAGAAGTGTTTCAATGGTTGACGCTAGTATTCAAGTAGAAGTACAGAAGGCGGGGAAATGATAAATGGGGGAAATTAAATTAAATAAAGGGGTATTTGATGCGAAAGTAAGTGAATTGAAAAGTGGCGCTAGTGATTTAGGTAAGACTAAATTTAATGGTATGCAGTTACATCGTACGAATTTAAGTAAACTGAAAAAATATTGTGAAGCGATTGAAAAGTTATCGAAAAAAGTGCAGCAATATGAACAAATACTACAAAAGGATATTAGTAGAATTCAGCAAACAGGACAAGAAATGGTTCAGCAAGATGAAAAGCTTGGAAAAGATTTGAAAGACAGTTCAGCTCACCGTGCTATGTAAAGGGATAGGAGGGAGAAAATATGAGCAAAATCATAGAGTTACAAGAAGTAAAAGAACTGCAAGAGCGCTTTAATTCAAGTGCTGAAGAGTTAAATCAACATTTGGAAACATTGCAGCAAAAAATAGAGGACTTTACACAAATTAACTCTTTTCAAGGGAAAGCTGCTGATACTATTAAGAATCATTTATCTACAGTTCATGGAGCTGTTATCACTGGATTTACAGTTACAGCGGAAATGTTAAAAAGTCAATTTCAAAAAGCAATAGAGGAATTTAACAGTGAGGTTGACAGTGATGCAGATGCGAAAATTCATGGAAGTTATTTGGATGATGTAAAGAAAAAAGTTAATGGATATAGTGAGGGATTCAGCCACTCTAATGAAGAGGCAAAAAAAACAGTAGGTACGATTAGTGACATCGTCGCAATTCAATATCCATCATCATCAAGCATCACTGAAGGTGCTGTAAAAAGCCAAAAAGAAATCAGTGATACATTAGAAAAATTAGAGACTTATAATAGTAAGCAAAGTGACCTGCAAGAATTTGATGAATTAATGCGTAAGATAGATGAGGGAATGCAACAAATAAAAGTGAATAATGGGAATTTGTCTAGCGCTTCAATAGGGAAGCTATTAGCTGACACATCAATTGGAAATATCATTAAGGGATTGGCAGATGCCATGACTAAGTTTGATATTGGGAATAAGGGAGCTAAGGCTACTTTAAATGCCTACATACGCATGCATTATGTTACAAAGAAATTGGGTTTTGATGCCCTTTTTGATCCTAAAGGCCGAAAAGGTAAAGGGGCATATACATTATCGACTTCTAAGAAAGAAGATATGGTTTTAGCAGAAAGAATACTTAAAATGGATAATAAAGATGACGTTTTATTCAAATATTTACAGGATAAATTAGAATTTAAATTCGAGGGTTTGAAAACAACAAAGGAACAAATAAAAAAGGCAAGCAGAAATATTTATAAATTACCAGAGTTTCAAAATTACGCAGATTTTCGGATGGATCGAGAGAACAAAGGAGTGCCTACCGCGATTGGGAAAAAAGGACTGAGTTCATTTAAAGCTGCTTGGGCAGACGGCTTAAAGGATATTAATCCTATGAAATGGAAAGAAGCGTTTAAAGGCCTAGGTAAAGCAGGAGGAATATTGAAAGGAGCAGGTATTTTTGGAGCGGTTGTGTCAGTTGGAGGTAATGTTGTTGATGCTAAAGAAGGTGGTTGGCAGTTAAAAGATGTAGTTGATGTAGCAACAGATTCAGCTGTAGATATTGGAGCAAATGCTGGAGCGATGGCAGCTGGTGCTGTAGCGGGGTCGTTTTTCCTTCCACCGCTTGGTACTGTGGTAGGAGCTGGTACGGCGGTAGTTGGTACATGGCTATTAAATAAAAAATGGAATGGGGAAGATAATGCGATAGATTATGTTAAAAAAGGAGTGAAAAATGTAACTGAAAAGATAAATGAAAAATTAAAAATAGGAGAAAAACTAAAATCTGTATTTTGGTAATTAGACTACACGAAAGGTGCTTATAGATGATGTGGAATATAAAAGAAGAAGATTTAGATAAGTTTAGGATGACATGTAAAGATCGTTTAAGTCCTGAGGGTGCAACGGTGTTTATGTTTGGAGGAATACTGTATAGTTCAATAGCTATTTTTTCTATTGTTTTATCAGTCTGGTTGGGATTACTGCATAGCTCTTTTCAATGATATTGAAATTGTTAAGCTAGAAGTGTTGTTATATGCTCTGCAAATAATCTTTTTTATTCTATATTTATTTCCAAAAGCTCAATTTAAATTTCAAAAGTTACAAACATTTGTCGTATTATTATATGCATTTCAATTAGGGACTATAGGGTTCACTGTTTTTATTGTTTTTGAAATAGCTAATTCTTCAATTGACCAGATTGCATTAATATATGCAGGGTTATTATTTATAGGAGCAGTTATTGTCCATATTATGGCAACAATCGATACATTTAAACAAGCGAGTAAAGGTGCATTTAGTACGGATGAGAGATCCACTTCATTTTTTAGTAATACAAAAGGAACTATGATGAAGGTGGCCACAATATACGTACTAATTCTACTTATTTTGAGTTATTTTCGTAATGATTTTGCCTTAGACGATTTTATAATGGGGGGTGTAGTAGGGAATATTTTAATGTATGCAGTGGCTATTGGTGCAGCGGAATTTCAATTATTAGCTTATTGTAGATTTAAATTTCCGTCATTTAACATATCATGGGAGCAACATAAAAGAGAGACTCCAAGATATCAAAAGAAAAATAAAAAAGGGAAATCGAAACGTAAGGCGTAAAGGAAATGAGTATAGTAGGTTTAAATGTTCGTCACTTACCATAATGTGGAAGGTATGTGAAGGAGAGCGTAAGTGACATTTGAAGAAACATAAAAAATATAGCCAAGAGAAAGAATAGTAAAAGGGGTAAGTATTATGAAAATTCAATATAAAGCGTTATCACTGTTAAATTTAATTAGTATTACTCAAATTGTAAAAAAAGAAGATTGGTTATTACCTGCTATCGCACTGAGAAATCAAGTTGTTCATAATGGAATATATGCTGTAGGTCCTGTTCTTTTTAAATATCAGCCATTGGACAATGAACCAGAGTACGGCGAATATACGTATTCTGTTCCAGTAAATGAACGTGTTAAATTAGGGGAGAATTCTGCATATGAATACGTTGATGGATTAATTATTGAAGAGGCATTAAGTGTTCGATTTACTGATGAAGATGGTGATATTGAGGAGGCTTATAATTTAATACATGAGTTTGCAGAACAGCATCATATCAAGTTAGATAATGGTTTTTATCACGTATGTTTAGACGTATACGGTGACATGTGGCTAGATATTTATGCTCCTATTATAGAAGTAGGTGAAACAATAAAATGATAATTGAAGGACAAAGTATTGCATATACAAATGTTGTTTCGAAAGAGTACTATTTTCATTACGAAGATATGGAAGAAGCAATTGAACATTTTATGTCAGAAATTGCAACAGCGAATTTAACAATAAAAGGTCCGATGTTTTATGCTTTGAAAAATATACCATCTGATGAAAATATGTACGTTGAATTATTTATGCCGGTAAATGAAGATAAAATTCCAGCATCAGAAACACTTCAATTTAGGAGCTATTATTATGTTGATGAGATGCTCATGAAACGATATACGGGAGATTATGAAAAATTAACAGAGCAAGTATATGGTGAAATGCTTCAGTATATGGAGGATAATAATCTGAATTTAGCCTCGCCAATTTATCATGTGTTTAGCGGTGATGAGTCTTTACAGTATGTTGAAGTGAAGATTGCTGTATTTAATGAAGAATAATATTTTAAGCTTGTGATCTATAGGGAAAAGAAAGTTTCATAGAAATAATAATATGTGGATGGTTTTATTCTATAAAATCCGAGTGTTATTTTTGCTTTGAAAAGTGAGGGGGATGTATGGGTTTATTTTCTAGAGAAAGAAAAGTGTACTTTCAGCAAGATTGTAAAGAGAGAAATGCCGAGATAGTTAAACAAAAAATATTGAGTAAAGCTTCAGCATCTGAATGTATAATAACTGGTGAAATGCTAGATGAAATAATTTCTGCTGAAAGTACTGTTGAAATGATTAATGATACTTTACGTTCTGGATCTGTGAAAGAAGGAATGGAAGATTCCCGATACCCTAAACTTTTGAGAGAAATTTCAAGAGTTTTATCCGTAAGTAATGCAAGTTTATTTCGCATGATTTTTTACTTTGACGTATATGAGATTCTTGTCGAAGTATCAAACACGACGAAAGCAATTATTCAATTTGAATCAGTAGATGAAGAGGTAAGAGATTCAACGTTTTCCGATATTAAAGTGATTGGTTTTATATATAGGAAAAAATCCACTGATCAGGAAATTGAAAAAATATCAGAGTGGATGTTAGAGTTTAAAGTATTGAGCGATAAGATAAAGGAACATAATGAAGCATTGCAAAAGAGATAGTTTTGAATAGTATATGGGGATGTAACATAAATAAAACCTTCTCTTTAGAATGAGGAGGTTTTTTATTCTAAAATCTATATGTAATTGATTGAACAATTCGATATGAGATTTTTCAATTGGATTAATCTGTATTGGTAGTAGTTACGTTCTGCAGTTCGCTTTGTTCTTATTTTGAAAGGGGAAATTTATTCGAAAGTCAATTTGTAAAGAGGGGAAGGTGTTATTTTGAATAAGGATCGGAATCTTTCGGAAACAGAGAAAAGTTTTTTTGAAAGGACAATAGTATCTATCTATAAAGCGTTAGAATTTATAATGAAATATACAATGATTCTAATAATAATAATGTCAATATTTGTGATAATTGCTGCTGTTTATTTTAAAATATATGAGGGTATAGGGGCGGGTGTATTCCTCTTAATCTCGTCATTATTTGCATATTTGGTATTTTTTAAGAAAAGTAAAAATGCCTAAATTAATAGCGAAAATAAAATTTTAAAGATTAACAACTATAATACGTTATTTGAAGAGGGAAAGTTTTGAATATGGCATGAATGTATAACAGCAAGAAAACCTTCTCTTTTCGTTAAAATGAGAAGGTTTTTATTTTTAATCTATATGATTTAAGTGAATGTGGTTAAAGGTGGGGCACTTGAATGTGGAAAATAAAAGAAGAAGATTTAGATCAATTTAGGGTGACATGTAAAAGTCGATTAAGCCCTGAGGGTGCTTTAGGTTTTATGATAGGAACAATAGTGTACGTTTCAGTTATGATGTTTTTTCTTATTGGTACTTTAGTAACGTTTGGTTGGGACTACTATACTACTTTATTCGAAAAAACAATTGTTAAAATTGAACTTGTGCTATATAGCTTGCAAATAATTTTTTTAATTCTATATTCATTTCCAAAAGCTCGATTTAAATTTCAAAAGTTTCAAACGATTGTCGTATTATTATATGCATTTCAATTAGGTACGATATTATTCACGGCTTTAATTCTTCCTGGAATTTCGGATTATATAATCGACGGAATTACATTAGTATATGTAGGTTTCTTATTTATAGGAGCAGTGATTGTTCATATTGTGACAACGATTGATATGTTTAAACAGGCAAGTGAAGGTGCATATAGAATGAATGAAAGATCTGCTTCCTTTTTTAGTAAAACAAAAGAAACTATGATGAAAGTGGCTTCAATATACACATTAATCCTACTTATTTTGATTTATTTTCATAATGATTATGCGATTGCTACTTTGATTGGATATGTAATAGGTACTGTTTTACTGTACACAGTAGCCGTTGGTGCAGCAGAATTCCAGCTATTGGTGTACTGTAGATTCAAATTTAAATCATTTAATATGACTTGGGAAGAAAATGAGAGAATGCGTGGGAGAACTCGAAAACAAAATAAAAAATTCAAAACGAAAAGTAAATAAGGGTGAAATAGAATTTAAGTGTATGAGAATTATTTAAACTATATAGAAGGTGAAAAAGTCTGGATGTGGAATATAAAAGAAGAAGATTTAAATGAATTTGAAAGTACTTGCAAGAATCGCTTAAGTCCCGATTGGGCTACAGGGTTTGTGTTTGGAACGCTGTTTTTTATTTCATTAATAATGTTTTTTCTTATTGGAGGGTTAATAAGGTTTGGTTGGAGTTATTACCAGACTCTCTTTGATAAAATAATTGTTAGCCTTGAGTTAGTGCTTTATAGTCTTCAAGTAATTTTTTTAATTATTTATCTGTTTCCTAAGATGCCATTTAAATTTCAGAAACTACAAACACTCGTGGTACTATTATATGCGTTTCAGCTAGGTACTATAACATTTACAATGTTGATAATCCCTGGAATATCAAATTATTCAATTGATCAAATTACATTAATGTATGTTGGGTTATTATTTTTAGGTGCAGTCATTTTACATATTTTAGCGACTATTGATACTTTTAGACAGGCAAGTAAAGGGGCATTTAATAAGGGAGAAGAATCCTCTTCATTTTTTAGTAAAACAAAGAGGATTGCAATAAAGTTTGCTGTAATTTATGTGTTAACTCTTCTCATTTTAATTTATGTGCATAATGATTATACACTAAATATTTTAGGATTGTATGCGGGAGGAACTCTAATAATGTACGCGGTAGCCATAGGTGCAGCTGAGTTCCAATTATTAGCCTATTGTAGATTTGAATTTCCATCATTTTATATTTCGTGGGAGGAACATGAAAGAGAACGTCAGAAAAGAGTAAAGCTTTATGAAGAGAGGGAAAAAAGCAAGCCAAAGAAATAAAATAAGTTTTGGTTTCTGGAAATTCGAATAGAATATATAAGCAATAAAGGATTGTATATAAATCGATGCTATTAAAAATTAAAGTATCTTCAATATAATCTGTATGAGTAAATAAATACCGGTAAGTAAAGGTGAACTATATTACTATCAAAATGGGAATGTAATGAACCTAAAAATGCCTAGAGAAATCAACGGGGTGTCAGTATGAAGTTAAAGAAGAAAGCTAAGATGATGATAGTTTTGTCGATAGTAGCAAGTTTATTAAGTGGATGTGGTTTTGGGGAGACGAAGATAGAGTATGAGAGATTAGTAAAGGCGTTGGATGAAGGGGATATGAAGACAGTTATGTCTGCGAGTGATGATGGGTATGCTTATGTGACCCAAAGAGGTATTTATAGTACGTTTGAGCAAAAAGAAGATGGAGAGCACAGTAAAACAATTCGTCAAACTACGGAAGGTGTATATAATACAAAAGATAAAAGTTTATATGGAGAGGCGATACAAACAGTTGCGACTGATATAGAAAAAGACAAGGGAAAAAGGACAAATGAAAATTATAAAAAAGAAACTATTTATAGTACTCATGTTAAGTATGAAAATGGACAGGTGAAAAGTCCGGATTCAAATCTAGATGTTTCATACGTGAACTTAATTGTAGATCGTTTAAATGGGATAGGGAAACTAAAGATGAAGCCCGAGGATGATATAAAAAAGTTTGATCAGCCTAATTCAGTGGGATATCGAATAACTGAATCTGAATTTAAAAATATTATTAATAATAAATTAAAGATACAATACGATGAATTTGATGGAGCAACAATTGTATTGCACCTGGATGCCCCAAAAAATCCAAAACAAATTTTGCAAATGAGGATAGATATAGACTTTAAAGAAAAGAATGAGGATGGAAAAGTAGTAGAAAATATGTTCCAAATAATAACGTATTTTAATAGAAAACAGGATAATAACCAAGATGCGAGACAGGAATATTTAAAATATAAGGTGCAGTACAACAAAAGAGATGGTTAAGAGTGGCGATGAAAATAAAAGATGTGAAATTAGTGACTAAGAAAATTGCATCTTTATTTTGGTAATATACTATAGTTCGGGGAAAGGTAGAGTTAACAAATGTGGAACATAAAAGAAGAAGATTTAGATGAATTTAAAATAACATGTAGACATCGTTTAAGCCCAGAAGGAGCTATGTTGTTTATGTTTGGTGGAATGCTTTATAGTTCGTTATTGATGCTTTTTATTTTTGGAGCATTAATTAGATTTGGCTGGGATTACTATCCGACTCTTTTTGACACAGTAATAGTCAGAATGGAATTGTTGTTATATAGCCTACAAGTAATCTTTTTTATTATATATCTGATCCCTAAGGTACGTTTTAAATTTCAAAAGCTCCAGACATTGGTGATATTATTATATGCGTTTCAGTTAGGTACTATAGGTCTTACGGCATTTGTTCTTCCAGGGATGAGTAATTATTCTATTAATTTTATTACGCTTATTTATGTAGGTTTACTAGTATTAGGAGCAATACTTGTTCATGGTGTAACAACAGTTGATACTTTTAAACAAGCAAGTAAAGGTGCATTTAGTATGGGAGAAAGATCTACTTCATTTTTTAATAAGGCAAAGAAAAATGTAATGTTTGGTGTGGCAATTTATGTACTAATTCTTCTTGTTTTAATTTATATACAAAATAATTACTCATTGAGCATAATGTTTGGTTACTTTATATTTACGTTCATCATGTACGCGATAGCCATAGGCGCAGCTGAGTTCCAATTATTAGCCTATTGTAGATTTAAATTTCCATCATTTTATATTTCATGGGAAGAACATGAAAGAGAACGCCAGGAATTCTTAAAGCGTTATAAAGAGAGAGAGGAAAAGAAAGCGAAAGAAATAAAATAAGTTTTGGATTCTGAAAATTCGAATAGAAAATATAAGCAATTAGGGCTTGTATATAAATCGATGCTATTAAAAATTAAAGTATCTTCAATATAATCTGTATGAGTAAAAAAACACCAGTAAGTAAAGGTGAAGTGTACTACTATCAAAATGGGAATATAATGAACCAGTAACCAACGGGGTGTCAGTATGAAGTTAAAGAAAAAAGTTAAGATGATGATAGTCATGTCAATAGCAGCAAATTTATTAAGTGGATGTGATTTTGGGGAGACGAAGATAGAGCATGAGAGACTAGTAAAGGCGTTGGATGAAGGGGATATGAAGGCTGTTATGTCTGCGAGTGATGATGGGTATGCTTATGTGAAAGAGAGAAGCATATATGGGATTTTTGAGGGAAAAGAAGACGGTACTCATAGTAAAACAATCTATCAAACAACAGAGGGGATTTATAATACGATTGAGAAAAAATTATTTGGAGAAACAACGGAGGAAATAGCTACAAATATTAAAAATGAAAAAGAAAAGGCGGATATTAGTAATTACAAAGAAGAAGAAATTTATCATACTAATATTATGTATGAAGGTGGGGAAGTGAAGACGGTAAAAACAGCATTTGATGTGTCCGCTGTTAAATTAATTATGGATCGCTTACAGGGAATAAAAGATTTAAAACCGTCAGAAGATACAAAAGGATTCGATGAACCGAATATTGTTAGTTATAGTCTAACAGAATCTCAGTTTCAACAAGTACTAAACGATAAATTAAAGTTAGAATATGATGAATTTATTGGTAGCTCAATTGGATTGCACTTTAATGCTATAAAAGATTCAAAGAAAGGATCTATGGGACTATTAGAAATAAGAATAGCTGTAAGTGTAAAGAAAGAAAATGTTTTAAAACAACAGCAAATATTTGTAAGCTTTAATGATAAAAAAAGTAATAATAAAATAAAAGAAGACTATTTGAACTATCAAAGACATTTTAATTATGTAGGTGATTAATGTGACCAAAAGATTAATTAATAAAATAATTATTATGATAGTAATGATTCTATTAGGTGCGTGTAGTTTTGGTGAAAAAAAGATAGATTATGAGCCGTTTGTCAAAGCTTTGGATGAAGGGGATATGAGAAAGGTTATGTCTGCGAGTGATGATGGATATGCGTATGTGAAAGAACGAGTTGTTGATTTTACTATAGAAACAAATGGTGATGAAAACCATTATAATACGCTGTATCAAACTACTGAAGGTATATATAATTTGAAAGAAAAATTGTTATATGGAATAACGTCTCAAAGAATAACAAGTAAAACAAAAGATGAAAAGGATAGACATAAGAATAATAATTATAAAGAAGAAGAAAAATATAATATAAACTTGCTGTATCAAAACGGAAAAGGTCAAGGATCTGATTCAAATTTGGATGTTACTCCTGTGAAATTGATATTTAATAGATTACAAGGTGTAGGGGATTTAAAACTGAAAGCAGGAGGTAACAGAAAAAAATTAATGAACCAAATTCAGTTGGATTTACTTTAACAGAAGCGCAATTTCAAGAAATAATTAATGATAAATTAAAATTGCAATATGATAAATTTGAAAATGCATCAATTGTACTTAACTTTAACGATTCAATAGACAATGAAAAACATCCAATGCAAATAACAGAATTAACAATTTCAATTGACTATAAGAGGCAAAATGATGAAGGTAAAATGTTAACACATAGTCAGCAAATATATGTGTATTTTAGTAGTGAAAAAAATAATAATCAAGAAGCTACGAAAGAGTATGTAAATTATAAAAAGAAATATGAAAATAATAAATGATTAAGTAAGTGAATGAAAGACCGAAAGTTGAGGAGGTTTTAGGTGATGCAATTACTTCTAATTGTATCATGATGGAATATTTAGAGAGATTAGTGTGGTGAATGTTTAATAATTATTTCTAGTTGTATTGGAGAGAATTAGAGCATAAAAATGCAGCCCCAATTGCTAGACTATATGTAACAATTGGGGACGTTTATCTATCCAAATTTAGTTTGAATACATAACATTTTTTAGTTAGAGTCATGGCTCCGCAAGTAGTTTCTTCATCTTCATAATAACGGTGTGAAATTTTTTGTAATTTGCTTTTATTGCTAAGTGACAACTATTTCTGTATATAGAGTAGCCCTTATTATCGGTACATCGTCCACATTCCAATGTCTTTAAACCCTAGGCGTTTATAAATTCGTCCAGCAGCTGGATTGTTATAAAATAAACAAAGTGTTCGGCCTTCGTTCGTAAAGTCTTGAATCATTTTTTGCAATATAAGCGAAGCATATCCATTTCCGCGGTAGTTCGGATGCGTACATACGCCAACAACCATAGCAGATAATGAATTTTCAGCGGAAGTTGAGGAGGATGCGATGATTGCGCCGTCTTTTTCAATATAATATGTACGTCCTGTATTTGTTTCGATAGCTTGCCTTAACATTTTTTCTGATTCATTAGCAGCCGGGAATTCAGCGATGTCACTTCGTAATTTCATAATTCGTTCTATATCATCGAGTGAGGCAAGTTTAATTGTTTCATGAATTGGTGTGCTAGGTAAGTTGCTGTCATTTAGACATTCGCAAAAATACATTTCATTTTTGGCGCCTAGTTGTACACTTGGAGCAGTTTCAAATCTTTCTACAATAGTTGACTTGCCAGAGAGTTTAAGCGGCTTATATGCGGAAAGAAGTGCCTCATAGTCAGTAACCACAAACTCTTCTTTACTATACGGTATAAATGTATCGTGAAAGCGAAGTAAAATGGATTTTAATGTTCCATTCTCTTTAAATACGCCCCATAATTCTTGAAAGTCTGTTTCATAACCGAAAGCTTCTAAATCCCCAATAATAAATAAGTTAAGGGCTGCTTCTTCTTTTAGAAAAGAAAATACTTGTTTATGATCTTTCTTTGTTAATTTTCTCATCATAACGAATCGACCTCTTTTTTATTTTTCTAAATATTACAACTTAAGTTTTTTGAAATCAATATAAAATTTTATGTTTAGTTCACCAACTTTCGGAAAAACTAGGAAAGATATGACAAAGGAGGTTATGAACGGTGGATCATCCAATTCAAGGATTAATGAGAGCAGCAATGGAAAATTTGAAGGAAATGGTCGATGTAAATACGATTGTTGGGGAGCCTGTTCAAACGGCTGACGGTGGTGTAGTGTTAACAGTTTCTAAAGTGGCGTTCGGTTTTGGAGCAGGAGGATCTGACTTCCAGACGAATGATGGACAAAGAGCGAACGGTAACCCTGCATTTGGTGGCGGTAGTGCGGGTGGTGTTTCTATTACACCAGTAGCATTTCTTGTAGTGAATAAAGATGGAGTAAATATTCTGCATCTACAAAATGCGACACATTTAGCAGAAAAAATAATTGAATTAGCTCCGCAAACAATTGATAAAATTCAATCGATGTTCCAAAAAGAAGAAAAGAAAGAGGGAAATAATCACCCTCAAAACCCAGATGATATCCTTTAAAAACGCCTGCTCATAAGCAGGCGTTTTTTCTTGTAATCAGTATGTAATAAAACACATGAAATTGTAAATAGTTTTTGAAGTTTTTTCTATGTTTCTAAAATTTTTCATGTTAAAATATGCTATAGAATTGAAACATATAAAACGAAGGTGGCTAGGTGCTTTGTCTGGAGGATCTGACCAAGTAAACAATATGATATATATTAATGGTAATCGTCGGGGTCATTGTTTTATTACATCTGGAATTACGTTTAAAGAGTTTGCAAGTAACATCCCTTCACCGCTTCATCAAGTATTGCTTTTAAAGCATAATTTTGAGTGGACAGATTTTCATTATCATACTTTATTTGAATATGTTGAGGAAGAAAACATACATAAACTCATTCAAGCAGAGATTGATGAATTTGATGAATTTTGTTGGGTAGATTTCGATGATGCAAGCGATTTAGATGAGTTAGAGCCAAAAGAAATTGCAGAATTATTATATTTGGCTCACAAAAAAGAACCACTTGGAAGAACGTTCTTCCCATTGTTGAAGAATAGATTCGTTTATTTTTCACATGATGACGGTTGGTACAACAAAGTGTATTACCGTAGAATCGGTGATTTTGTAGGAATGCTGAGTAAAGTGATTCCATATAAACTCGGTTCGTTTGGAAAGAAACGTTTTACTTTCTTCCAAAAATCAAAAATTTTCCCAGCAATTTCAAAGGAAGTTATCCTTGGGCTTATGCCGTTAATGGAAGATGGGTTATACATTGATTTAGCGGGGAAAATTGAGTCGAGAAGAGGTCTTGAAATTCCGGTATATGTAGTAGGATCATTCGAAAGTACGGATGAGGTACTAGATAATATCGATGAATTGAAAGCGGAAGCAACAGAAACGGGTTGGCTCATTTTTGATAAGAAAGAACAAGAGTGGCAATGGGTTGTAGACTAAGAAAACTTGGCGCATGAAGTCAAGTTTTCTTGTCTTTTGAAAGGAGAACAAATGAAGAAATATTATACAATTGTGGGTATTGTAAGTATTATTCTCGTGGCAATATTACTTATAACTTGTCCGAAAGAATCAGATTTTAAATTGTATTTAGAGGATAAGTATGCATTAAAATGTGACGAGAGTAGCTTTGAATGCACGCAAAATGTAGATGGAAAAAAAGAGAAATTGCAGTTTGAAAGTATTGATGCACGAAATGGTGTTTTCTTTATGACTGTAAAGCAAACGTATAAAACAGAAGCTGGTGTTATGAAAGAATATAGCGGAGTAGGTATATTCGGTACATTTCTTTTTGTTTCAGAGAAGACTTTCTAGTAATAGAAGGTCTTTTTTTTATGCTTATGTTCATATAGATGAAGTAAGACAAGCATAGGAGGGGTATTGATGAAGAAGGGATGTATCGTTTGTGGTGGTGAGGAGTTTTTTTCTTCAACATTATATGCACGTACGAAACAAGATTGGGCATATGCGCCAAACATGTACCGATTTGAAAAGGTGTTTATTGAGCATAGAGATGAAGAAAATTATCCGGTTTTTCAAGAAATTACAGCGAAGCATTGTTGTGGATGTGGTCATATCATGTTGTATCATGAATGAACACACCAAGTATAACTTGGTGTGTTTTTTTAAAATGCTGATAAAGCAAGCGGATATAGTAAAGTGAATAAAACAGAAAAACTGCCAAAACCAATTGCGGTATATCCAAGTGTTCTCGCCCCAAAATTGACAGCTAACAAGCCAACTAAAATAGCAAGGGAGCCGAGTGTAACAGGATAAAAAGCAATGGAGAATAACGAAAGAAATAATGCGACATAGCCTATCATTGCACCGGTGTTTGTACCTTCTATTTCATTTGCAATTTCTTTGCGCTCATGTCTAATCGGAATACCAGCTGGAGATATTTCAGCTGCATACTCTTCGTTTTTTTCACCACTTTTAAAATGATGATTTCTCTTTCTTCGCATGTACATCCCTCTCTTTCAATTGGGTGTATCTATAGTATCTTTCATAAGAAGCAGAACATGAGTATGAGTTAAACCCAAGTAAAGCAAAAATTGGAGAAAATAGATTCCGTTGTTATCCTGTTTATCCCGCTATTTGCCGTGCAGTAAGACCCCCACCTCAAAATTCGGCTGGAGCAAAGAAGTTAGATGGGAGTCGGGCTGCCCGTAAAAGCCCGATTGGTTCAAATAATAATCAGTGGCGGACGAACAAACACCCCCACTGATTAAAGTTTCACTTTATCTCCTTATGAAGATAAACAGGGATTTTGGAACATGATGTAGAATGAAATGAATGATAATACGTGAAGGTAGGGGAATGTATGGCGAAGTTTAATTGGCATGAATCGGCAGAGAAAAAATGGGATAACAATGCAGAGTTTTGGAATCAAAATAGTCAAGAAATGTGGGATAGCGGGAGCAGGAGTACAATCATTCCATTTTTTGAGCAGTACGTGGAAAAGGAAGTACAAGTTTTAGATGTTGGCTGTGGTGATGGGTATGGTACATATAAATTAAGTCTTACTGGCTACAAAGCGGTTGGGGTGGACTTATCGGAAGTTATGATTCAAAAGGGTAAGGAGCGCGGAGAAGACCCAAACTTATCTTTTATAAAAGGTGATCTTTCTTCATTACCATTTGAAAATGAGAAATTTGAAGCAATTATGGCAATTAATTCTTTAGAATGGACCGAGGAGCCGTTGCGAGCATTAAATGAAATAAAGCGTGTTTTAAAGAAAGATGGATACGCATGTATTGCAATTTTAGGACCGACAGCAAAACCGAGAGAGAACAGTTATCCGCGCCTATATGGCAAAGACGTTGTTTGCAATACGATGATGCCTTGGGAATTTGAACAGTTAGCAAAAGAACAAGGATTTGAAGTTGTAGATGGTACCGGCGTATATAAGCGCGGAGTAAATGAGAAGATGTTAGGTCAGCTACCTACAGAGTTACAACAAGCATTAACATTTTTATGGGTATTTATGTTAAAAAACGTATGACAAAATTGAAGGGTTTTAGGAGGTAAATAAGTGCAGAAAATACAAAAAACTGATACAATATCATCAGAATCAATTAAAGGGGGACTAGGGTACATGACAACTACTACAACAGTTAAATCTGATATTGAAATCGCACAAGAAGCAAGTATGAAGAAGATTCAAGAAATTGCAGCTAATTTAAATATTTTAGAAGAAGAACTAGAGCCATACGGACACTATAAAGGCAAGTTATCTCTTGATATTTTTAAGCGTTTACAAGATGAGAAAGACGGTAAAGTTGTTTTAGTAACAGCAATTAACCCAACTCCAGCAGGAGAAGGTAAATCAACAGTAACAGTTGGTTTAGGTCAAGCTTTTAATAAAATTGGTAAGAAAACAGTAATTGCACTCCGCGAACCATCTCTTGGACCAACAATGGGATTAAAAGGCGGAGCAGCAGGTGGCGGTTATTCTCAAGTAGTACCAATGGAAGATATTAACCTTCACTTTACTGGAGATATTCATGCGATTACAACTGCCAATAACGCATTAGCAGCGTTCATTGATAATCATATCCAACAAGGAAACACACTTGGAATTGATACGCGTAAAATCGTTTGGAAACGCTGTGTTGACTTAAATGATCGTGCCCTTCGTAATGTAGTAATTGGCCTTGGTGGACCGGTTCAAGGCGTACCGCGTGAAGACGGTTTTGATATTACAGTAGCATCTGAAATTATGGCCGTATTCTGCCTTGCAACAGATATTCAAGATTTAAAAGCTCGTCTATCTCGCATTGTTGTCGCTTATAATTTTTCAAATCAACCTGTAACAGTTAAAGATTTAGGCGTAGAAGGTGCGTTAACGCTTCTATTAAAAGATGCATTAAAACCGAACTTAGTACAAACATTAGAAAATACACCAGCTATCATTCATGGCGGACCATTTGCGAATATCGCTCACGGTTGTAACAGTGTTATCGCTACGACAATGGCAGCAAAATTAGGTGATTATGTTATTACAGAAGCTGGATTCGGTGCAGATTTAGGTGCCGAGAAATTTTTAGATATTAAAGTACGTGCAGCTGGTATTAAACCAGAAGCGGTAGTTATTGTTGCGACTATTCGTGCGCTTAAAATGCACGGTGGTGTGGCGAGAGATCAATTAAAAGAAGAAAATGTAGATGCGTTAGCAAAAGGTATGGAGAACTTACAGAAGCATGTTGAAACAATTCAAAGCTTCGGTGTTCCTTTCGTAATTGCCATTAACAAATTCATTACTGATACAGATGCAGAAGTTGCATACTTACAAGAATGGTGCAATGAGCGTGGCTATGCAGTATCCTTAACGGAAGTTTGGGAGAAAGGCGGCCAAGGCGGAGTTGACCTTGCTGAGAAAGTGTTAAAAGAAATTGAAAAAGGTGAAAACAACTACGCACCACTTTATGAATTAGAATTACCATTAGAAGAAAAAATCCGTACAATTGCTCAAAAAGTGTACGGCGCAAAAGATATTGAATTTGCTCCGAAAGCACGTAAGCAATTAGCTCAATATGAAGGAGAAGGTTGGAGTAACCTACCGATTTGTATGGCGAAAACACAATACTCTCTTTCAGATGATGCAACAAAATTAGGTCGCCCATCTGACTTTATCGTTACAATTCGTGAATTAAAACCATCTATCGGTGCAGGGTTTATCGTTGCGTTAACAGGAACAATGTTAACAATGCCAGGCCTTCCTAAACAACCAGCAGCACTACAAATGGATGTAAATGAAGATGGAAAAGCAGTAGGTTTATTCTAAAAGGTTGTAATTCATCTCGTTTATCTGTAAACTATATATACATCAAGTGGCGCCTTTCCATCGAAAGGCGCCTGTTTTTTGGAGGAAATTATGTTTGATCCAACTGCTTTTGAAAATTTAAAGGTAATTGTGGAAGGAGCTGTCTATGATTTCGATTTACACGGTGATATTCTCGTAACGGATCGAAAAGATGTGATGGACCTTGCTTCATTAAGTCGTATGTATAGTATTTCATTTCAACTAACAGAAACATTTAAAACGATGGTAGAGGCGACATTTTCACTATCTGTTGATGCAAAGAATTTATCAGGTGAAATATTAGAAGTACCTCAGTTTATACCAGGTTGTGAAATGAAGCTGGAATTTTCGTTCGAAATGGAGCAACCAGAGATAGGATGCGAAGAAATTGAAACTTTATTGCATTCTATATGGGGAAAAGAGCGAATGATTACGCAAAAAATTTCATACGAATATAATAAGCAAGCGATTTCATATCATAATAAGGTAGAGGTTCTATTTCAAAAATCGATTACAGAAGACCATGTTGATGATTTAATAGCTGTTATTTCACACATGATAGAAACGGTGCGAACAATACAACATTTTCTTCAAAAATAGAGATAAAGGAGAAAAACAAATGATAAAAGATATGCAACCATTTTTACAACAAGCTTGGGAGAAGGCTGGTTTTAAAGAATTTACTGAAATTCAAAAACAAGCGATTCCAACTATTTTAGAAGGACAAGACGTTATTGCTGAATCTCCAACTGGAACAGGAAAAACATTAGCGTACTTATTACCACTTTTACATAAAATTAATCCTGAAGTTAAACAACCTCAAGTTGTAATTTTAGCGCCAACTCGTGAACTTGTTATGCAAATTCATGAAGAGGTTCAAAAGTTTACAGCAGGAACGGATATTTCAGGTGCGTCTTTAATTGGTGGTGCGGATATTAAGCGCCAAGTTGAAAAATTAAAGAAACATCCGAGAGTTATTGTCGGTTCACCAGGACGTATTTTAGAGTTGATTCGCATGAAAAAATTAAAGATGCATGAAGTGAAAACGATTGTATTTGATGAGTTTGATCAAATTGTAAAACAAAAGATGATGGGTGCTGTACTTGATGTAATTAAATCAACGATGCGCGATCGTCAATTAGTATTCTGCTCGGCGACAATAACGAAAGCTGCAGAAGATGCGGCACGTGATTTGACAGTTGAACCACAATTAGTACGTGTAACACGTTCAGAGGCACAGAGCCTAGTTGAACATACGTATATCGTTTGTGAACGTCGTGAAAAAAATGATTATATTAGAAGAGTTATGCATATGGGAAATGTAAAAGCAGTTGCCTTCTTAAATGATCCATTCCGTTTAGATGAAATTACTCAAAAACTGAAATTCCGTAAAATGAAAGCGGCAGCTCTTCATGCAGAGGCAAGCAAACAAGAGCGTGAAGTAACGATGCGCGCGTTCCGTAGCGGGAAATTAGAAATATTACTTGCTACTGATATTGCAGCACGTGGATTAGATATCGATGATTTAACACACGTAATCCACTTAGAGTTACCAGACACAGTAGACCAATATATTCACCGCTCAGGACGTACTGGACGTATGGGTAAAGAAGGAACAGTTGTTTCTCTTGTAACAGAACAAGAAGAGCGTAAATTACTTCAATTTGCGAAAAAATTAGGTATCGTGTTTACGAAACAAGAAATGTTCAAAGGAACATTTGTAGAATCGAAACCACCAGCACCAAAGAAAAAGAAACCAGCTTTTACTGGTAAGAAAAAGCCTAGATAAATAATGAGAAAGACGTAACTATGCCTACTGGTAAATTGTTTAACTTTGCTGATAGTGAAGGGAATTACTTTGCAGTAATGGGAAAAAATAAATAATTATATAGTTATGTGAAAATCCCCCTCGTAAATAATGAGGGGGATTAAATATTTGAAGTCAATTTTTTATTAACGAGTTGTTCTATAAAAAATGTTCCTTTTTCAATTGCAGTCTCAATATAACCAACGATTTGATCAAATGAAAACACTTGTAAGTTTTCGTGCAAGTGTTGCTCAGGGTATAGCATATCTTCAAAAATATATTGCCGAAAAGCTAAAACATTCTTTCTAGAAATCTCCTCTATATTCACAATGTTAGCCTCTTGATTAAGTAGGGCGAAGAGCTGCTGTTCTTTATCGTAATGATGCAACAATTGTGCGTTCAATAATTTAAAATCGTTATAGTACATAGGTACGATAGTTTCGTCGTTTTCTATTCTGTTTTTAAGCCAAGGTAGAAAAAAGCCGCTTAGCCAATTATCATCGGCAATGAGGTGGGTATAATAACCTAAAATATAAGGGGAATCCAGATGATCTTCGTATTTATGAATAAATGAATCATAATCTATTCTTCTCGTATAGTTCTTCGTTGTACCAGCGTAAAAATGTGAAGTTCCTTTTTCTTTTTTTGAATGAACAGCATCAGGAGCTACACCACCAAGTAAGAAAGAAGTTTTATCTTGAATAGAAAGTTTCTCAGCAATACCGCTCGCGATAATGATATGCATAATTCGTGATCCCATGAATAACACCTCTATTTCATGTATTCATTTTAGGGAGCTGTCTGAACGTGTAGTATTACTTTCCCTGTACTTTGTCTACTTTCGACCCATTCATGTGCTTTCCCTGCATCTTGAAGGGGAAAAGATTTCGTAGCCTTAATTTGTAAACTTCCATCGCGTAAATAACGGAAAACTTCATTCGCAGTTTCTTGAAGCAATTCAGGACGTTTTTTCCGTGTAGTGCCAAAGCTGAAGCCGAGTATAGAACGGCAACTTGCGTGTAAATCTTTCGTTTGAAAACTACCAACTTCTCCGCTAGCATTGCCGAAATGGACGAGGCGACCGTAATAAGCAAGGCAGTTTAAACTTCTTTCAGAAACAGTTCCAGAAATAGAATCTAAAACAATATTAACGCCTTCTCCGTGTGTAAGCTGATTTACCCTCTCTACAAAATCTTCATCTTGATGACAAATAACATAATCAGCGCCAGCATCTAAAGCAATTTTTCTTTTTGCTTCACTTCCGACAGTCCCGATTACTTTTTTAGCCCCTAATAATTTTGCGAGTTGAATCGCGGTAGTACCAATTCCTCCAGCAGCTGCATGAATTAGAACAGATTCACCTTGTTGAATCCTTGCAACATTTGCGAGTAAATTATAGCTTGTAAAAGATACGATAGGGCAAGCGGCTGCAGTTTGGAAATTAACTTCATCAGGTAATACAAAAGTAAGATTTTCGTTCGCGACAACATATTCAGCGTAAGAGCCATTTTGAGGAAAAGTAATGACACGCTGGCCAGGATGAATGTTTTTTACATGAGAGCCTACGTGTTCTACAATACCAGCTGCATCTATCCCTGGAATAAAAGGTAAGGATTTGTTTCCTTTTTTGCCATAACGTGATTTAATATCGGCGAAATTAACACTAGTAGCAACAACGCGAATTAAAACTTGATTATCTGAAATTGTAGGAATATCCATGTCCGTATATTTCAACACTTCAGGACCACCGAATGAAGTTACAACGATAGCTTTCATATACATCCTCCTAAATTTGACTATATATATTATTTTAAATCTTCATTAGGAATTGGAAAATTATATAATTGTTATGCAGGGTTATAAGTGAAGCTTATGAAGTTATTGCATCATTATATTAATTTATTTGAAAAAACTTTGAAAGAAATCGAACGAAATATCGTTTTCTTGCCAATATATAGTGTAGGACAAAGGAGGGATGGTACATGAAGGGTGAAACAGTGTATACAGATTTAATCCAATTAACTTTATCAGGCAATAAAGAAGCATATAGCGAATTGTATGATAAAACGATTCAAGAAGTATATAAGACAGCACATTTTTTAATAGAAGATAAAACGGATGTAGATGATATCGTTCAGGAAATATACATACAACTATATGAATCGCTTCGTAAATATGATAGCGAGAAGCCATTTCGTCCTTGGCTAATTGGACTTGCAATTAAACAAATTCATTCTTATAGAAGAAAGAGGTGGATGCGATTACGAATTATAAAAAAAGCAGAAGAGCAAAGAAAACCAGTACAAATTGATTTTTCTAGCGATGTTGTAAGTAAAATATCAAATCAAAAATTAATCGAACTCATTCATAAGTTACCGTATAAATTGAAACAAGTTATTATCTTAAGATACTTACACGATTACTCTCAAGAAGAAGTAGCACAAATATTACATATTCCAATCGGTACAGTGAAGTCTAGAATTCATGCGGCATTAAAGAAACTACGTCAAAAAGAGCAAGTAGAAGAAATCTTTTTAGGAGAGGTAGGGAATGTGAAATGAGCTTAGATTGTAGAGTTAGAGAATCTATACAAGAAGAAGCGAAGGGGATTATTGCCCCGCCGGAGTTAAAAGAAAAAGTAATTGTTCAGATTAAAATGAAGCGAGGGGGGAACAAAAGGAAGAAGCGCCTTATTGCAGGAGTAATTGCAGCAGCATTTTTAATCCCGACGACTGGTTTTGCTTACCAATCTATTATGGCGGATGGTATATACGGATCTTTTGAGAACTTAAAAAAACATGCCGAAGCTATAACATTAGAAGGATACATGCGTTTTAATGCAAAGTTATCACAAGCGAAAGACGAAATGGGTGCGAAGGAATATGAAGAGTTTACAAAAGAACTAAAGAAATTAACAAATGCAAAGCTTGAGTACGGGGATTCGAACGGTAATATTGATTATGATCAATTATCACCAGCTAAAAAAGAGGAAATGAAAAAGGTAGAAATGGAACTTCAGCCGTATTTTGATAAATTAAATGGCCATAAATCTAGTAAAGAAGTATTAACTTCAGAAGAGTATGAACAATATATGGAAGCGTTAATGTCATATCAAACTGTATTAGTAAAAGCGAAATCGAGTGGTGGGATAACAGTAGAAGAAGTACCTGAAGCGTATAAAGAAAGATTTATTAAAGCAGAACAGTTTATGGAGTATGTAGATGAAAAGGTGAGATAAGTAAAAAAGCTCATAGCTTAAGCTGTGAGCTTTTCTTATTGAAACGTAAATATATTAACCACATATTCCTTTTGCTAGCAATAAGAAATATACAAATATTAGTATGACTCCATTTAATGTCGTACCAACTATTTTAAATAGCCAATTCTTTGATGCGATCGCAAAAATAATACCGAGTAATGAAAGAATACTTAGAAGCACAATAATTAATGTTAAATTTGCATTAGGTCCTCTTAAAACAAAGAAAGAACATATACTTGTGATAAACGTTAGAAACGAGAAAGTCCCTAATTTCATAATAAGTCTCCCTTGTTTGAAATGTATTTTGATTTAGTGCACGACTTTCTTTAGTTTAACATAAATTTCCTATTACCAATTAAATATATGAACAATAAAAAACGAGTATAAAATCTATGCGATTTCACACTCGTTTTGTTATTACTTAAATTTCCTTACCGCATGTATAGCAACTCTTACAAGGAGTATTGCACTTATAAATAAACCACCATAACCAACGACACTTAAAAATTGAACATTAGGTTCTTTTGCATACAAGTTAGGGGCAGAATTATCTTGATTTGCTTAATAAAGTGAAAGTGGGAAATCACTTAGTTATATTCCTTACTATTCTCCTTGTCTTTTTGTATAAAACAATCTAAAAGGGAATAACCAGCTATTAAACTAATTATCGTAACAAAAGTTGTATTTATAAGAATAATATTAGCTAAATAAGGTAGGTATGCACCAACTGGTGAAAAGAGTAGAGCTGGAGAAAAGGAAATGAATAGCGTAGGCAACGTAATCGCGATAAATTTATCCGGTTGAAAGCTCCAGTTTTGTTTACTCGTTTCGCGATTAATGGATTGTAGGAATCGTAATAAAATGCCGACCAAAAGAGGGAAGAGTGTAAAGTAGAATAATCTTGGATAGACGTTAAAGTTCACTTGCGCATCTGTATCTAAATAAAATTGAATTTTAACACCTACAACTAATAATAAGATGATAAATAATGTAAAGCAGAGATATAGCATCACTTTTTGCATTGCATTCCACCATCCTTTATTCAAAATATATTCAAAGAAAAAAGAGATATACAATAACTACTGTTGTATATCTCTTCTTTTACGGTTATTTAATAGTGGAGTTTGCTTTTTCTTGCTTCGTGAAATAATCTATAATGCCCATCGCACTAATTTCTATATCTAGATGTAGAATGTTATAAACGGAATGATCTGATGGAACGTTTACCTTTGTAAGGTGAGAAGAGATCTTATCCATTAATATAGTTTGTAAAGCTTTAGTCGCTTCATCGAAATCATTATACTGTTCAAAGACCTCTTTACCAGTATGAACGAAAATAGGTAACCAATGTTCCAGTTGGTTATATACTTCTGTAACATTGGATGATGCACCGTAATGGCCGAAATAAATAGTATCTACATTCATACTTTGAATATGATTTTTAGAAGCAATCATCGCATCTGGTTGGAATTGTGAAGGGGACGTTGATGGTAGATATAGTTCTAAACCAAGGTCTGCGAGTCCTCTATAGTAAATTCCTATTGTATCGCCAGTAAAAATGCCGTTTGTTAATGAATCGTGAATGCTAATATGGTGCTTAGCATGTCCCGGTGTATCATAAAACGTCAGGATGCGTTCTTCTGCAATCTGTAATGTATCACCATTTTGTACAATATGAACACGTTCTTCTTCTATAGGAAGAATTGGATCAAATAGTTTATCGAAATCTTCTTTGTATACAGCTTTTGCGCCTAAAATGAGTTTTGTTGGATCAATCATATGACGAGCACCGCGAGAATGCACATATAAAGTAGCATTGGGACACTTTTCCATCATTAAACCAGCAGCCCCGGCGTGATCTAAATGAACATGTGTAACAACAATGTTTTTTACATCGTTTAAATTAATATGTAATTGCTGTAAGCCGTCTAAAATATAGGGAAGAGAAGGGGCCGCACAAGTTTCAATTAAAGTAATATCGTCACCTAATAAAACGTATGTACCGGTGCGTTCATCATGTTGTAAGTCATAATCATCAATAAGATATAGATGAGAAGATAGTTGTTCTACTTTTTTCATACTTACCACTCCTTATATACGGTATGTATCTATTATACGCTAAAAATAGAAAAAGACAGAAAACGAAAGCTCGTCTTCTGCCCTTTTGTAATGTAGTTATCCCGCTATTCGCCGGGCAGTAAGACCCCCACCTCAAAATGCAGCGAAAGCAAAGAAGTTAGGTGGGGATCAACTGCCCGTAAAAGCCCGATTGGTGAGGGCTGATAATCGGTGGGGATGAAGAAAACCCCCACTGATTAAAGTTTCACTTTATCTCGTTTGTTCTTTATTGATAGACATAACGAACAGTCCAACAATGCCACCAACGATCGGAAGCATAATTTCTCCTGCTAAATTAAAGTAGGAGCTTAAAAATAAACCATTTACATCGATTACCCAGCCAATAACATACAATAACATCATATATAGTACGAAATAAAACTCGCGATTTGAAATCGTTTCATGTTGTGCAGTTTTCATAATGAACACCATCCTTTTCTATTATAATGGAAATATAAACTGTCACACTTTGTTCACAAATTAATTGTAAAACTTTCCATCATAAAAGTCTAGTATATTGTGTCGAATTTTCGAACGAAAATAAAGCGCTATCATTCTGGTATGTGAGTACGTAATAAGAGCTGTATATTCACGAATGTAGTATAGTATAAACATAGAATGATAGTGATGAGAGGGGTCGGAACAATGACAGTTTATGATTTTTCAGCTAAAACAATAACAGGAGAAGATAAATCGTTAAAAGATTACGAAGGAAAAGCACTTCTTATTGTAAATGTAGCTAGCAAATGTGGTTTTACACCGCAATATAAAGGATTACAAGAAGTATATGATAAATATAAAGACCGAGGACTAGAAATACTCGGTTTCCCTTGTAATCAATTTGGGGGACAAGAACCAGGCACAGAAGCTGATATTACTAGTTTTTGTGAATTGAACTACGGTGTAAACTTCCCGATGTTTGCAAAGGTTGATGTGAAAGGTGATAAAGCTCATCCACTATATACATACATGACAGAACAAGCACCAGGTTTACTCGGTATGAAAGCAGTAAAATGGAACTTTACTAAGTTTCTAATCGGAAAAGACGGGAAAGTAGTAGGGCGTTTTGCGCCGCAGACGAAGCCGGTGGATTTAGAGGTTGAGATTGAGAAGGTGCTTGGGGAATAATTAGGAGTTGGCTATCTTTTATTATGTTTACTAAAAAACACCTCAAAGAACAAAGTAGCTCTTTGAGGTGTTTTCTTTAAACTCACATTATCAAGATTAAATCACTCTATCGTAGTCGTTTGATTTAGGCAGAGAAGCTGCTTTTTTCATAAGCACTTCCCATAAGTGTACGGATGTCTTCCATTCGGCTGCGGCCTGTTCCTTTTGATACATAGCGTTCTCATAACTGAAAGTAAGTTGTTGCATATCGGCCGAGTTATAAAGTGTATCGATGTGGAGAGCGTATTCTCGGAATGTTTGACTTTCACCCCGTGGTATGCCGATTCTCGCAAATTGGTTTAAAAGTGTACCGTAAGCTTTTTGATAAACAGCATCATCTTTTCGGTATTTATAGAAAAGAATAATAAAAAATGTAATCCATTTCATTCTAGTGGTGAAGAGAATGTATCCGGTGATACTAATCGGTATCGTAGAGAGGAATACGTACCACCAAGAAAAATCATTTTTGGAATTTGTGATCTTTTTAGTAGAGGCTTCTTCTGTATTTTCTATTAAACTTTTGAGCTTTGCTTCATTGTTCCGTTGGTGTATTGGCTCGTTATTAGAATTATTTACTTCGTTATTTTGTGAAGTAGAAGCAGGAGTATTATTTGTAAAATTATAGGGATTGGTAAATCCTTTTGTTGGTTCGAATGGAATCCATCCGTATCCTGGGAAATATACTTCGACCCAAGAGTGTGCGTTATTGTTCGCGATTGTATAAACATTCTCACTTTCTGCAGAGGCAAGTGTATTCTCCAGAGTTCCTTCTGTAAATCCTTTTACCCAGCGAGCAGGAATCCCAGCAGAACGAAGTAACACAATCATAGATGTCGAAAAATTATTGCAGTAACCGCTTTTTGTATCGAAAAGGAATTGATCTACATAGTCTTGGTTTTTGGCAGGGTATAAGACATTCATTGTTTCGTATACAAAAGAATTGTCTGTAAAGTAATTTTCAATAGCTAATACTTTATCATATCGGTTGTCTTTATCATTTGTAAGATTGACAGCCAAGTCTTTTACTCGCTGTGGTAATGATTCGGGAAGTTGCGTGTACTTTGTCATGAAATAAGGATTTGATTCTTGACCTTCATTTGTTTTTACAGCTTTCAAGTTTTCTATGGAAAACTCTGGGACCCCATATGTTACTTTATATGAATTTAAAATAGTAGAAGAATCTCCGTCCATCGTATAGATTTTTTCTGAAAAGGGGTCAACGCTGTATGATACATCAGAAGAAGCCTCAACTGATACTAATCCTGCTGGATAGGTAAGGTGAGGATAACTTTTTTGCATGGTGATTGTTGCCTCAGTTATCTCCGTTTTTGTATTTGGTTCGTACCAGCTCACGACGTCGTTTTTATTTTTAAAAGAAACTTTTTTTCGATTTTCAGAAACATCCCAACCTTTTCCTGTATAAAAATCTTTTGTTTCTACTCTCCAATATTGTTTGTTTTGCGTTTGTGCTGTAAAAATAATTGTATTATCCGGCTTAAAAGGACCGCCTAATTGCGAGTCATCTAGACCATATCCAATTTTAGAAACTTCTTGTTCTTTACTTGCTTCAGATGTGTTGAATTTTAAAAAATTCATTGGGTTTGGCCATTGAGGGCCAAATTTTGGAGCGAAGTATGCGATGGTTGCTGACAATACAATAAATATTGTAAGAGGTCTAAGTAATTTTGAGATTACTCTAGCATAATTTTGTAAGTGTTCAATCTCTTTTATTCGTTCTATTTGAAGAAGACTAAGCATAAAAAAGCCGATGACAACAGTACGAATAATAGCGTAGTTTGCATTGTATAAATGTAAGTTATGAAAAGTTGTGATATAAATAATAGTCAATACAAGAAATAACAACCCACGTTTTTTATGAATAACCCAAAAAGAGCTGAAAGAACTCAAAAACCAAAATGATAGAAAAAATAATAATGTTGGAAAAACTGGAGAAATATCTAGCAAATTCCCCTGAAAAAACAGGGAGGAATTTCGAGAAATATCAGCAAAAAAATTTGTTAGCCAAAATGGATTTATAAAAGTATTTTTATAATACAGGAAATGAATGATGAATAAGATCGTGACGATCTTTATTGGAATCTGCCACCTTGTTTGAAAAAAGAGAGAGTGAAGCAAATTCCTATAAATATTACAAAAATATCTAATCTACCTACGTTTGTAATACCTATAAGGGGTCTTAGCCATTCTAGTAAAAGTAGAAGTGCACATACATGCATGAATAATCTGCTCATATCCCATTTGTATTTTGTTCGTAATGTTATCATTTGCTCACCTCAAAAAACACGTTTGTATACCGGTTCCCATAAACCACATTTACAAATATTTTTCGTTTTTGTAGAGTTTCTAGAATACTTAGTTCTCGATGTGAGAGTTGATTTGCTTTTTCTTTCACGACAAACACCATTAATTTTCTGTTTTTTATAGCAGCAAAGTCAGCCGCCTTTTGAATATCGGGAGAAAGATCGCTTGTCACGAATATAATTGTTACGGGCTCATAAATTTTTCTTAATTCCATTTCTACACTTTGAGAGAGCGGGAATATACTGTCTGCTTGTACTCTCGCTAAATGGCAAAAGATTTGTTGTAACTGCGTATCACCATTGTCTAAAGGGAAAAAAGTTCGTTCTTTTCCGACAGACACGAATGACGCTGGTGAATTTTGCTTCAAGACAGCCCTTACAATAGAGGCGGAAAATGTTACGACTGATTCGAATAGAGGGGACTCAGTTCTGTCCATAAATATCATGATATTATGGCTGCGCTGTTGTTCAAACTCTTTCGTCATAATATTGTTTGTTCGGGCAGTTGCTTTCCAATCAATCCATGAAAAGCGGTCACCAGGTTTATAGTCTCTGACACCGACAGAGATTGTAGAGTCCTTTGCTAAATTTATATTTGCTGAAAGCGCTCCTTGTTCGAAATGATTTTCCAATTGTCGATATGTTATATCTACGTACTGGGGATAGACTAAAAATGTATCTAGAACTGAAAAAGTTACTTCTTTCTCCATCATACCGAATAGATCACCAGTTTTGACACGTACGCTTGAAAAAGTGTGCTCTCCTCTAGGGATTGTGTCAATTGCATATTGAAACGAAATATTTCGTTTCAATCCTGGAAAGAGTATTACCTTATTCACCTTCGTTTGTCTACAATTTGTAAATTGTGATGGCAGTTCATCTTCTATAATTAAATAAAGTAAGGGAAAAGGAAATCTTCTTTTTATTGTAATAGTGCTTAAAAATTGTTCTCCTGCTGCATATTCATTTTGGTTTGTTATTCGTTTTACTTCAGCGTCTCGTAAAGCGTAGAAGGGAAGTAGTAGTGAATAAAGACCAATAGGAATCGTACTGTAAAACAAAAACCAACTTACAAATCCTCCTTGAAGCATAGCGTACACAAATGTTAAGACTAGGCATAAAGGGATTAGCAATAACTTCGTAACGTGATATAGTGCTCGTAGTAGTCGTTTCATCAAAGGTTTTTCGTCCTTTGAGTCGGCACGGTAGTTCTTGCAACGATTTTGGCGATAACTTGTTCTCCTGTTATTCCTTCAAATCTTGCTTCCATTTTTAGAATGAGTCTGTGAGCTAAAACGTAAGGAGCTAAAAATTTAACATCGTCTGGAATAACATAATTTCTGCCATGGATGAATGCATAAGCTTGTGAAGCTTTCATTAAAGCGATTGAGCCGCGTGGACTTGCACCTAGCTGTATAGAACTATAAGAACGCGTCTGAGTAACAAGTTTTACAATGTAATGCTTGATTGCTTTGTCAATGCTTACTTCCCGTACGCTTTGTTGTAAATAAAGTAATTCTTTTATTGTAGTAATAGCTTGTAAATGAGAGAGTGGATTTGTTTTTTCCATCCGGTTTAAAATTTCAAATTCTTCTTCTGGTGTAGGATATCCCATTCTTAGTTTCAATAAGAAACGATCGAGCTGTGCTTCTGGTAAAGGATATGTTCCCTCATATTCGACCGGATTTTGTGTAGCCATTACAAAGAAAGGTTTTGGTAACGATCTTGTAATGCCATCTATTGTGATAGTGCCTTCTTCCATACTTTCAAGTAAGGCAGATTGTGTCTTTGGAGATGTACGATTAATTTCATCAGCAAGTACAAAATTCCCCATAATCGGTCCAGGCTTGAACTCAAATTGGAGTTCTTTTGGATTGTAAATAGAAACACCTGTTACATCTGACGGCAGTAAATCAGGTGTGAATTGAATACGCTTGTAATCGGCATCAATGGATTTAGAAAGAGCACGTACTAGCATTGTTTTCCCAACGCCAGGAACATCTTCTAATAGTACATGACCTTCAGCTAAGAGAGCTGTCAAAGCTAAGATCGTTTCTTTTCGTTTTCCGACCATTAATTTTTCAATATTGTTGATTATTCTTTCTACTATGGGATGTAATGAATCAAGCTGGGGCATCGTAATCCTCCTAATTTTATTATCGTTTCTAATTCATTTTTATGTTAAAGAAAAGGAGTTCCTTCATTTTAATGCAGTATAATAGTAATCTAAGAGGTAAGTAGGAATGGTTTATATAAGTTCATATTGAGAACTTATATAAATAGGAAAAACTTAAATGTTAAAAAATCATGGTGATATACTTTATAATTTCTATGTCCCCAAAGGAAATCCTACTCATAATTTTATGAATATTCAGATTATATATGCAGATAACATCTAGTATAATTGTTTCCGTAATTAAGGGCAATACAGTAAATAATGATTTGTAGTTTTATCCCTCTATTTGCGGGCTGATTAAAGTTTCACTTTATATAAAATATGTCTTGATAATAGTATCGTTGCAGAAAAGTAAATTCCTTATAGCATTATTGAAGTAGTATCAAAACTCTTTTTAATATATTTATATAAAAACGTAGGAATTTCTCCTGCGTTTTTTCTTATGCAAAAAAAGGTGAATCCTCCAAATACTATTCTCCTAATAAGCCCACCGCTGACCGAAATCTTCACAACAAAACAAAGTAATCTTTACTTATAAATGTTTCCCCTTAAACCGATTTCCAAATGAATTTATGACAATCTCTTGAACTGTGCGAAATGTCACATCTGTATTTTACAACCTCTTTTATAGTAAGGGTATGTAAGAGAGACGTACTAAGGGAGTGAACAGTATGAAGAAGAAACCTTCAGCACTAATGAGACGTTTAAAATATTTTTCACCAATAGATCGTTATAACGATAATCATACACAAGAAACATATGAAGATCGTGAATGGGAAAATGTGTATAGAAAGCGTTGGCAGCATGATAAAGTAATTCGTTCTACACATGGCGTGAACTGTACTGGTTCTTGTAGTTGGAACATTTATGTGAAAGATGGAATTGTAACATGGGAAGGGCAGGAGCTTAACTATCCGACTACAGGTCCTGATATGCCTGATTTTGAACCAAGAGGATGTCCGCGTGGAGCGAGCTTTTCTTGGTACATTTATAGTCCGCTTCGTGTGAAATATCCATATGTACGTGGTGTGCTTTGGGAAATGTGGCAAGAAGAACTACAAAATAACGAGTCACCATTAGATGCTTGGAAAAGCATTGTGGAAAACCCTGAAAAAGCACGTAAGTATAAGCAGGCGCGTGGTAAAGGGGGATTCATTCGTGCGAATTGGGATGAAGTATTACAACTTGTTTCAGCTTCTTTACTTTATACAGTAATTAAATACGGTCCAGACCGCAATGTTGGTTTTTCACCAATTCCAGCTATGTCGATGTTAAGTCACGCTGCAGGTAGCCGTTTTATGCAACTTATGGGTGGACCGATGCTTAGCTTCTATGATTGGTACGCAGATTTACCACCAGCTTCTCCGCAAATTTGGGGTGATCAAACTGATGTACCAGAAAGTAGTGACTGGTATAACTCTGGTTACATTATGACATGGGGTTCAAATGTACCGATGACGAGAACACCAGATGCTCACTTTTTAGCAGAGGTTCGATATAAAGGAACGAAAGTCGTTTCTGTAAGTCCTGACTTTGCCGAGTCTACAAAGTTTGCAGATGATTGGATTAGTGTGAAACAAGGTACAGACGGTGCGCTTGCGATGGCAATGGGGCATGTGATCTTACAAGAATTTTACGTAGATAATCAAGTGGAATACTTCACAAAGTATGCGAAGCAATATACTGATTTTCCTTTCTTTGTCACATTGAAACAAAAAGGAGATCAATTCGTCGCTGATCGTTTCTTAAATGCTACTGATATTGGACGTGAAACAAAGTTAGGAGAATGGAAGCCTGTTCTTTGGAACGATAACACGAAAGATTTTGCAACACCTCACGGCACAATGGGATCACGTTGGGATAACGAGAAGAAATGGAACTTGCGTTTAGAAGATGAACAGACAGGTGAAACGATTGATCCACGTCTTTCTTTACTTGGAATGGAAGATAGTGTTGAAACAGTGCAAATTCCGTACTTCTCTGATGATGGAAATACAATATTAGAACGTACAATTCCAGTGAAAAAAGTTATGACAGAAGAAGGCGAAGTGTTCGTTACAACTGTATATGACTTAACGTTAGCAAATTACGGTGTGAACCGAGGTCTTGGCGGGCAAGAACCGAAAGATTTCAATGATGATGTACCGTTTACACCTGCATGGCAAGAGAAAATGACTGGAGTAAAACGAGAGCTCATTATTCAAATTGCTCGTGAGTTCGCGCAAAATGCAGTTGATACGAATGGCCGCTCGATGATTATTATGGGAGCTGGTATTAACCATTGGTTTAACTCTGATACGATTTATCGCACAGTTTTAAATCTTGTTCTTCTCGTTGGGGCACAAGGTGTAAACGGCGGCGGTTGGGCACATTATGTTGGTCAAGAAAAATTACGACCAGCAGAAGGATGGCAAACAATCGCGATGGCGAAAGATTGGCAGGGGCCACCGAAATTACAAAACGGTACATCTTTCTTCTATTTCGTAACAGATCAATGGCGCTATGAAGATACACCTGTTGGACATTTAGCATCACCAATTGAGGGCAACTCTCGTTATCAACATCACGGTGATTACAACGTATTAGCAGCACGACTGGGCTGGTTACCTTCCTATCCAACATTCGAGAAAAATGGAATTGAATTATATAAAGAAGCTGTTGCTGCTGGTGCAACAACGCAAGAAGAAATCGGAAAATATGTTGCACAAAAATTAAAAGAAAAAGAACTAAAATTTGCAATTGAAAATCCAGATAATAAAAACAACTTCCCGCGCAACTTATTTGTATGGCGTGCCAACTTAATTTCAAGTTCTGGTAAAGGCCACGAATATTTCTTAAAACATTTATTAGGCACAACAAATGGATTAATGAATGACGATAGTGATTCAATACGACCAGAAGAAATTAAGTGGCATGAAGATGCACCTGAAGGGAAGTTAGATTTACTCATTAATTTAGATTTCCGTATGGCTGGAACGGCGCTTTATTCTGATATCGTCTTACCTGCTTCAACTTGGTATGAAAAGCATGATTTAAGCAGTACTGATATGCATCCATTTGTGCATCCATTTAATCCAGCAATCGGTTCACCGTGGGAAGCACGCTCTGACTGGGATATTTTCACCTCTCTTTCTAAAGCTGTGTCAGATTTAGCGAAGAAAATCGATCTTGAACCAATGAAAGAAGTCGTTGCAACACCACTTCTTCACGATACACCGCAAGAATTAGCGCAACCACTTGGTAAGATTAAAGACTGGAGCAAAGGTGAGTGTGAACCGATCCCAGGTAAAACAATGCCGCAAATTCATGTTGTCGAAAGGGATTATAAAACGATTTATGACAAGATGACAGCGCTTGGACCAAATACCGGAAAACAACCGATTGGTACGAAAGGGATTTCTTGGTCGGCAGAAAAAGAATATGAGCAATTAAAGAGTCGATTAGGAGTTGTTCGAACGGATTCTATTGCGAAGGGGTGCCCAGACATAAAAGAAGCAATTAATGCTGCTGAGGCGGTATTAACACTTTCTTCTACAACAAACGGTCATATGGCGGTAAAAGCATGGGAAGCGCTTGAAAAACAAACCGATTTAAAACTACGTGACTTAGCAGAAGAACGTGAAGAAGAATGCTTCACATTTGAACAAATTACAGCGCAGCCTAAAACAGTAATTACTTCTCCGGCCTTTACGGGTTCTGAAAAAGGTGGACGCCGTTACTCACCATTTACAACAAATGTTGAACGTCTCATCCCTTGGAGAACGATAACTGGTCGACAATCTTTCTACTTAGATCACGACATGATGAAAGAATTTGGCGAAACGATGGCAACATTTAAACCAATACTGCAACATAAACCATTCCGTAAATCACGCCCTGAAGTAGAAGGGAAAGAAATTACACTAAACTATTTAACACCGCATAATAAGTGGTCGATTCATAGTATGTACTTCGATTCATTACCAATGTTAACGCTGTTTAGAGGTGGTCCAACTGTTTGGATGAATAAAGATGATGCGAATGAAGCTGGTGTTGCTGATAATGATTGGATTGAATGCTTTAACCGTAACGGCGTAGTCGTAGCACGTGCTGTTGTAACGCACCGTATACCGAGGGGGATGGCATTTATGCATCATGCGCAAGATCGTCACATTAACGTGCCTGGTACGAAATTAACAAGCACCCGCGGGGGAACACATAATAGTCCAACCCGTATTCACGTTAAACCAACACATATGATTGGTGGATATGGCCAATTAAGCTATGGATTTAACTATTATGGTCCGACTGGGAACCAGCGTGACTTAAACGTTGTAATCCGTAAACTGAAGGAGGTAGATTGGCTTGAAGATTAAAGCGCAAGTCGGAATGGTAATGAACTTAGATAAATGCATCGGCTGCCATACTTGTAGCGTAACATGCAAAAACACCTGGACAAATCGTCCAGGTGCTGAATATATGTACTTCAATAACGTAGAAACGAAACCTGGAATTGGTTATCCGAAACAATGGGAAAATCAGGAGAAATACAAAGGCGGCTGGGAATTGAAAAATGGTGAAATTCAGCTGAAATCCGGTTCGAAAATGAAGCGTCTTATGAATATTTTCCACAATCCAGATCAGCCAACAATTGATGATTACTTTGAACCTTGGAACTATGATTATGAAACGTTAACAAATAGCCCGCAGCGTAAGCATCAACCAGTTGCTCGTCCGAAATCAGCAATTACGGGTGAATTTATCGACAAAATTGAATGGGGTCCAAACTGGGAAGATGATTTAGCAGGCGGACATATAACAGGGTTACAAGATCCGAACGTCAAGAAAATGGAAGAAGGAATTAAAACGGATTTTGAAAATGTCTTTATGATGTATTTACCACGTATTTGCGAACATTGTATGAATCCATCTTGCGTTTCTTCTTGTCCATCGGGTGCGATGTATAAACGTGAGGAAGATGGGATTGTTCTTGTGGATCAAAATGCATGTCGTGCATGGAGATTTTGTGTATCGTCTTGTCCGTATAAAAAAGTATATTTTAACTGGCAAACAAATAAAGCTGAAAAATGTACAATGTGTTTCCCTCGTATTGAAGCTGGTATGCCAACAATTTGTTCTGAAACATGTGTAGGACGTATTCGATATATTGGGGTAATGCTATATGACGCTGACAAAGTAAAAGAAGCGGCTTCTGTTGAAAATGAAAAAGATTTATATGAATCTCAGCTTACTGTTTTCCTAGATCCAAATGATCCAGAAGTAGCAGCTGAAGCGAAAAAACAAGGGATTCCTGAAGAATGGATTAAAGCGGCACAACAGTCGCCAATCTATAAAATGATTATCGATTGGAAAATCGCTCTACCTCTTCATCCAGAGTATCGTACAATGCCAATGGTTTGGTATATCCCGCCGCTTAGCCCAATTATGAACATGGTGGAGGGGAAAGGTAGTAACTGGCAAGCAGAAGAGATTTTCCCTGCTATTGATAATATGCGTATTCCAATTCAATATTTAGCGAATTTACTCACTGCAGGAGATGAATCACATATTCGTCTTACATTGAAAAAATTGGCTGTCATGCGAACACATATGAGAGCATTACAAATTAATAAAGAACCAAATGAAGCTGTATTAAAAGAACTCGGTTTAACGAAACAGGATGTAGAAGATATGTATCGTCTTCTTGCTATTGCGAAATATAAAGATCGCTTTGTTATCCCGACGTCTCACCGCGAACAAGTTGCAGATTTATATAGCGAACAAGGAAGTTGTGGTTTATCTTTCGCAGGTGGGCCAGGCTCTTGTACGACAATTTCTTAAAAAAAGGGGGCAGAAAACTATGAAACAAAGTTTACAAACAGCTTTTTCTTGTTCTTCTTTTCTTCTCTCCTATCCTGAACTAGGTTGGAGGGAAGCTTTACTAGAATTACAGGAAGAGATTCAAGAAATTGAACAGGAAGAAATCAGAGCATCACTTACAACATTTATAAAAGAAGCGCTAAATAAAACAGACAACCAACTTATTGATTCTTACGTCTATACATTCGACTTTGGAAAGAAGACAAATATGTATCTTACCTACATGAAAACAGGTGAACAAAGAGAGCGTGGAATTGAATTATTAGAGTTAAAACAGCATTATCAAAAATCTGGTTTTAACGTAACAGATAAAGAACTACCTGATTATTTACCGCTTCTACTTGAGTTTCTTGCAAACGCGAATGAAAAAGATAGCGAACCAATTATGAGTAAATACACGGAAAATATACAAGCGTTGCACGGGCAATTAAAAGAAGCAAACTGTATGTATGAACCAATTCTCGCCGCTGTTCTACTCGCTATCAATACATGGGGTGTACAGGCAAATTAGAAAGGAGAGTTGTCAAAATGATGGATCAATTTCTATGGGTATTGTTTCCCTATATCATTTTTGCAATCTTTATCGGTGGACATATTTTCAGATACAACTATGATCAATTTGGATGGACGTCAAAATCTAGTGAACTATTAGAAAAGAAAATGCTCCGAATCGGAAGTCTATTATTCCACTTTGGGATCATGTTCGTAATTGGTGGTCATGTTATGGGGATTTTAATTCCAGAGGCTGTATATCGTTCAATAGGTATTTCGGAGCATATGTATCACGTAATGGCAATTAGTTTCGGACTTCCAGCAGGTGTCGCTTCTATCATCGGTTTAATTATATTAACGTACCGCCGCGTAACAGTAAAACGCATCATTGCAACGAGTACAAAGGGAGATTATATTGCGCTTATTTTATTACTTATCGTAATGCTGGCAGGACTTTCCTCAACGTTTTTAAACATCGACTCCAAAGGGTTTGACTATCGTACAACGATCGGTCCTTGGTTCCGAAGTCTCTTTATTTTCCAACCGAAAGTTGAATATATGATGGAAGTACCAGTGTGGTTTAAAATTCATATTCTCGCAGGGATGGGGCTTTTCGCAGTATGGCCATTTACTAGACTAGTACATGTATTTAGTGCCCCAATTAAATACTTAAGCCGTAGTTATGTAATTTACAGAAGACGTATTCCAAATGAATTGAAAAAATAATTTTGTTTTATATGTTTAGTAACTTATAAGGAAAGCCGAGATCTAATTGGAGACCTCGGCTTTCCTTATAGAAATTAGATGCTAATCAATGCTACAAACAGAAGCAGAGCAATCTTCACAAGCAATTTCACATTTTAAAAATTGTAAATCGTGAATTGTAATCTTTCCTTTATGAATAGAAATTGTACCCTTTTTTTTCAAATCATTTAACATTCGATTTACGCTTTCACGTGAAGTTGCACAGAAATTAGCAAGTTCTTGATTCGTTAAAGGTAAATCGATGAGAATACCATTTTCTTTTAACACACCATAACTATTTGTCATTCGAATGAGAGTAGAATACAAGGCACCTTTTTTGCCGTGTAATACTAAATCTCGGAACTTCGTTTGCATTCTTCTTAAATGTTCACTAATCCATTTCATAAATTCAAATACAAGTGCGGGCTTTTGGAGTAATTCTCTTTCTAACGCTTCACGCTTTATAACGCCTACTTCAACATCTTCAAGGCATTTTGAATTTAATAAATACTTCGCATCGTCCGTGAACAATGTTAATTCTCCAATAATGTCATATGCCGAACAAATACGGAGTGTCAACTCTTGCCCATCAGCACTTAGCTTACTAATTTGTACTTTTCCGGAGTGGATGATATAGAGTTCGGTTGCCTCCATACCTTCTTGAAAAATAAAACTTCCTTTTTTAATTTGCATTTTATATTCAACAGATGCAAGTAATTCCTTTAAATCTTGAGATAACTTCATACTGTTTGTCACAGCAATCACCTTTCTTCTTATAAGCAATACATTTTCTATTTTGAGTGTAAGTATGCTGAAAATGCAAGAGCTATTTCAAAATTGTTGTAAAATTTCAATGACCGTAAGGAGTAGGGACTGAAGATGTGAACAAAATGCGAACAGATTTGTGAAGAATTTTTGAATGGGGAAAGTAATGTGAGAAAAGTCACATTGAATATGTAGCTTCTTTTTTATAATGAAGGCAAATAAAAAAATTGAAAGCTTACTAATGATTGCAGTAGAAAAGAAGGGATATAGATGCACGAGAAGATGAAAGATTCTTTAGAGCGGCCACTTCAAGATTTACGTATTTCAGTTATTGACCGTTGTAATTTTAGGTGCACGTACTGTATGCCAGCTGAAGTGTTCGGACCTGATTATGCTTTTTTACAGGAAGAGTTTTTATTAACGTTCGATGAAATAGAAAGGTTAGCGAGATTATTTATAAGTATGGGTGTTAATAAAATTAGACTTACTGGCGGTGAACCTTTATTGCGTAAAGATTTACCGAAGTTAATTGCAAGGCTTGCAAAGCTAGAAGGCTTAAAGGATATTGGACTCACAACAAACGGTATTCATTTAGCAAAACAGGCAAGGGCATTAAAAGAAGCGGGATTAAAACGTGTAAACATTAGTTTAGATGCGATAGAAGATCATGTCTTCCGAAAAATTAATGGACGAAATATAAGTACAAAACCTGTATTGAAAGGAATTGAAGCAGCAAAAGCAGCTGGATTAGAAGTGAAAGTAAATATGGTCGTAAAAAAAGGGATGAATGATAGTCAAATTCTTCTTATGGCTCGTTATTTTAAAGAACAAGAAATTCAGCTTCGTTTTATCGAATTTATGGATGTGGGCAGTACGAACGGATGGAACTTTGAACAAGTTATTACGAAGGAACAATTAATAGAGAAAATTAATCGTGTATATCCGATTGAGCCCGCCCAGCCTCGTTACTTTGGAGAAGTTGCGAAATTGTATCGATATGTAGGGAGCGATGCAGAAGTTGGATTTATTACTTCTGTTTCTGAATCTTTTTGTTCCTCTTGTACGAGAGCTCGTATTTCGGCAGACGGTAAGTTTTTTACGTGCTTATTTGGAACGAAAGGAACGGATTTGCGAACGCTTCTTCGAGAAAATATTTCTGATGCTTCATTATTAAAAATTCTCCAACATACATGGGAGTGCAGAACAGATCGGTATTCGGATGAAAGAACGGCTGAAAGTACAAATAAACGTCCAAAAGTTGAAATGTCTTATATTGGTGGATAGCGAAAGGAGGATTCCCTATGCAAGAGCGATATTCAAGGCAAGTATTGTTTTCTGGAATTGGTGAAATGGGACAAAGAAAAATAAGAAAAAAACATGTGCTCCTAATCGGTGCGGGTGCACTAGGAGCTGCAAATGCGGAAGCGCTCGTTAGGATGGGGATTGGGAAATTGACAATTGCTGACCGTGACTACGTCGAATGGAGTAATTTACAGCGGCAACAGTTATATACAGAAGAAGATGCACAGCAGTGTAAACCGAAAGGAATTGCAGCGGCAGAGCATTTAAGGAAAATTAATTCTGAAGTAGAAATTGTACCTGTTGTAACGGATGTTACAATGCAAGAAATGGAAGAGTTAGTAAAAGAAGTGGATCTCATTTTAGATGCGACTGATAATTTCGATACGCGCCTACTTATAAATGACATTTCGCAAAAAGAAAATATACCTTGGATATACGGTGGATGCATTGGAAGTTACGGTGTAACGTATACAATTCTTCCGGGGGAAACACCATGCTTTCGCTGCCTAATGGATCATCCTATGGGCGGTGCAACATGTGATACAGCAGGAATCATTCAACCGGCTGTACAAATGGTCGTTGCTCACCAAGTGACAGAAGCGATGAAAATATTGGTGAATGATTTTGAGGTGTTAAGGGGAACGATGTTATCATTTGATATTTGGAACAATCAATATCTCTCATTAAAAGTAAATAGGCAGAAGAAAAGTACATGTCCATCTTGTGGGAATGTACGCACTTATCCAAGTTTAACATTTGAAGCACAGATGAAAACTGAAGTGCTATGCGGGCGGAATACAGTTCAAATCCGTCCAGGAATAAAGAGAATTCTTAATTTAGAAGAAATTCAAAAGCGCTTACAAAAAAGCGTGAGTGTCAAAAAAACTCCATATTTACTATCGTTTCTAGTAGATGAATATCGTTTTGTTTTATTTACAGACGGCAGAGCGTTTATTCATGGGACTAATGATATGAAAATGGCAAAACGATTATACGCAAAATATATAGGATGAACAGAAAGAGAGTTTATCCTTATCAAAACGAGGTGAAAAAAGAATGCTAGAAAAACGTAAACCAATTCCAGTAGCAGAAGCAGTTGCACGCATAATGGAGTATGCTCATCAAGGTGAAATAGAAAAGGTTTCTCTTATAGACAGCTACGGTAGAATGCTTGGAGAAGATGTTATTGCAGATCATGATGTCCCGCATTTCGATCGCTCTCCGTACGACGGATTTGCGATTCGAGCGGAAGATACAAAAGAAGCAAATAGCAGTAACCCGATTCAGTTTGAAGTGATTGGTGAGATCGGGGCAGGTTCTGTTTTTAGAGAAGAGGTGAAAGCATTTCAAGCTGTACGTATTATGACAGGAGCTGCAATTCCAGCAGGATGTAATGCGGTTGTTATGTTAGAGCTAACGGAAGGATTTGAAGAAAAAGAAAAGACTTATATGAAATTAAAACGCTCTTTCGCTGCTGGTGATAACATTTCTTTTAAAGGAGAAGATGTAAAACAAAATGCCATACTTGTGAAAAAAGGGACTTCTATTAACCCTGGAGTAGCAGCGCTTCTTGCTACGTTTGGTTATAGTTCCGTACATGTTGTAAAACAGCCGGTTATTGGAATTTTAGCGACAGGAAGTGAACTTTTAGAAGTACATGAACAGCTTAAATCGGGGAGGATTCGAAATAGTAATTTCTATATGATTGCTGCTCAAATTGAGCGAGCAGGTGGAATTGCACGCTATTATGGACAATTTGCTGACGATTTAGAGACGTGTTATGAGACCGTAAAAAGAGCAATAAAAGAAGTCGATATTTTAATTACAACTGGTGGCGTTTCAGTAGGAGACTATGACTATTTACCTGCTATTTATGAGAGATTACGAGCTAATGTACTTTTCAACAAAATAGCGATGCGACCAGGAAGTGTGACAACTGTAGCTGAATTAGAAGGAAAACTATTATTTGGTCTATCCGGTAACCCTTCTGCTTGTTATGTTGGTTGTGAATTATTTGTTCAGCCTGTTATTCAAACATATTTGTATAAGAAAGATCCGCACGTATTTCGTGCAGAGGCAATTTTGCAGAAAGATTTTCCGAAAGCAAACCCATTTACTCGTTTTGTAAGAGGGAGAGTAGAAATTGTAGATGGAACATTGCAAGCTACACCAGTTGGTTTAGATAAATCTAGTGCAATTTCTTCACTTGCAGAGGCGAATGCATTTATCGTCCTGCCGGGAGGAACGAAAGGATTTGAAGCAGGAATAATTGTTTCGGTATTATTATTGGAATCGAACATAGGAAGTGAGTGGCCGTGGAAAGAACCACTTCGATCATACAAGTAATAGAAAAATAGATTGCTAACTTATACGAAGGTAAGAGGTGCAAAATGACACATACGTATTATGAAGTAATTGATACACCTATTTCAATTGAAGAAGTTACAAACAAAGTAATTCGGTGTGAGTGTGGTGCGGTTACTACTTTCATTGGTACCGTCAGAGAATTTACGAAAGGACGTCGTACGCTATATTTAGAGTATGTAGCATATAAAACAATGGCGGAAAAACAGCTTGAGAAAATTGGTAATGAAGTAGAAGAGAAGTGGCCTGGGACATATGTAGCAATTACACATCGCATTGGTACATTGGAAATTTCTGATTTTGCTGTTGTTGTCGCCGTTTCAACACCACACCGGAAAGCAGCCTATGAGGCGAACGAATATATTATGGAGCGTATAAAACAAATTGTTCCGATTTGGAAGAAAGAGTTTTGGGAAGATGGTGAGTCATGGATAGGTGATCAGTTAGAGAAAATAGCATATGCAAATGGTGAGCCTGAAAGGGAGATGAGAACATGATTGAAGTACTATTATTTGCACATTTGCAAGAAGAAGCAAGTAAGCCGGCCTTGTACATAGATTGTGAAAATATTACGGTTGCTGAACTAAAGGAAGTTCTCATTAAGAAATACAGCGTAGCGATTTCAAACGAGATAATGGTCGCCGTAAATGAAGAGTATGCAAATGAGGATGACATTATTCAAACTGGCGATGTAGTAGCAATGATTCCGTCAGTAAGTGGTGGTTGATTCTTTTCAGCCTAATCATGTTAGGACGTGATTAGGCTGGAGAGAATGAATATAACTATGCATACATAGGAGGGAACAGGATGAAAAGTCCTAATTTTCAATTAAGTTTACAAACTTCTAATCTAGTTATCGGTTTTATGGTATGGGTTATCTTATCATCATTAATGCCATATATTAAAGCGGATATTCCATTAACTGCGGGACAAATTTCTATGGTCACAGCAGTACCGGTTATTTTAGGTTCTATTCTTCGCATTCCAATTGGTTATTGGACAAATCGTTACGGAGCAAGAAAATTGTTCTTTATTAGTTTTATACTTTTATTATTCCCTGTCTTTTACATTAGTGTTGCCAATTCTATGATGGATTTAATTATTGGTGGATTATTTGTAGGGATTGGTGGTGCTGTATTCTCTGTAGGAGTAACTTCTCTACCGAAATACTTCCCGAAAGAGAGTCACGGTTTTGTAAATGGTATTTACGGTGTGGGTAACGCTGGAACAGCAATTACTTCATTTTTAGCACCTGTAATTGCGACATCAGTTGGCTGGAGAACAACAGTACAGTGTTATTTAGTTTTACTTGCAGCATTTGCACTTATGAACTTTTTATTAGGCGATCGTAAGGAAAAAAAGGTGAATACACCATTAATGGAACAAATAAAAGGTGTATATAAAAATGAAAAACTTTGGTTTCTATGTATCTTTTACTTTTTAACATTTGGATCATTTGTTGCATTTACAGTATATTTACCAAACTTTTTAGTATCTCACTTCGGATTAGAGAAAGTAGATGCAGGCATGCGGACAGCTGGATTCATCGTATTAGCAACAATGATGCGCCCGATTGGTGGTTGGCTCGGTGATAAATTTAATCCATTTAAAATATTAATCTTCGTATTTATCGGCTTAACACTATCTGGTATTGTTTTATCATTCATGCCTAGTATGAACGTGTATACATTTGGTTGCTTACTAGTCGCATTCTGTGCAGGTATTGGAAATGGTACAATCTTTAAACTTGTTCCAATGTACTTCTCTGAACAAGCAGGGATTGTAAATGGGGTTGTGTCAGCTTTAGGTGGACTAGGAGGGTTCTTCCCACCATTAATTTTAACGTTACTATTCCAACTAACAGGTCATTATGCAATTGGGTTTATGGCATTATCAGAAGTAGCACTTGCTTGTTTAATCATTACAGTGTGGATGTATAGCCAAGAAAAGCTGTTAGTGATGTTAAAGAATAATTAATAGGGTAAAAAGGGTGTCTAGTAGAGGCATCCTTTTTCTACTTAAACAAAAAAGAATGAATTGTCTTATGAATAACAAGGCTCTTTTCGTAAATAATGTTGTTTTATTACTTAAGAATTTTATCCTTATTGATTTTATGAGAATTTTACGCATAATTGTAACTAAGGGAGATGATTCCAAGTTGAGTAAACAGAATATCAGCACAACAGTTTCAGGAGATTTAATTGTTACCCATCTAATTGGCAAGATAAAAACAGATGATGTTTATGAATGGTTTAATGGCTTTGAGCAAGTTTGTCATCAATTCATTTCCGAGGGCCGGAAATACAAATTGTTGGTGAATAGAAAAGGATACATGCCAAATCATTTTTCTGTTCAAAAAGCATGGAAAGATAAGTTCTTCAATGAAACCATTTTGAATCACAGTAAGGCAATTGCGTTTCTCCTTGAAGAAGGGGAGATAATGAATTATTTACAACAATCCAATACAAAAGAATCTGTAAAATTTTTTGATGATTATGAGCAAGCACTAATATGGTTGAATGAATATCCAATATAAAACCTTTATTGAACCCGGTGATCTCAAGCAACTGTTTTTTGCTCGTAATGTTGCAGGTGTCATGAAATTCACTTGCTTACAAGTATTCAATACTATTATTTTTCTTTGCAGATTCTTGTCCAATTGCCTGGGTGATTCTGAAAAATGAAACCAAAACAAAAAGAACAAACGTCTCTGAAAACGTTTGCCCAAAGTAAATTCATATGTTAGCTAAGAGATAGATTAAGACTTATGTGTACGGGAAAGATTTTTTATAAGCTTAGGAAGTATAGATGTTAGTTCCTGCTTCATACGCTTTGTAAACGATGGATCTTTACCTGAAGTTGAAATAGTCACAACATATTCATCATTTCGGATGACACCAGGTGTGTGAAACGATGATTCTGTACCATCACTTACAACGTTAACCCATTGGAAATCATGGGCGGCCTGTTTGACCATCATATTTACAGCATGATGATTAGTAGCTGCATAAATAAGGTGAGCATCTTTAATATCATCATTACTAAAAGTTTTTTGCTTCCAAGTAATATAAGGAAGTTCCTTCATTTCCTCGCAAATCTCTGGGCTGATAACGGTGACAAAAGCGCCTGTATCTTTTAATCCAGACGCTTTCCGATATGCGATTTTACCACCACCAACTATAACAACTACTTTTTTATCTAAATTAAACATAAGAGGATACATATTATACATACACACATTCCTCCATTCGTTCTAATAATGTTAACTTCATATATGTATCAAACTGAAGACAGTTGCAAGTCGTGATGTGATCATATTTTTTTGTATGCAACTTAATTTTTTGAAGCAACAAACCGGTAAAGAGAAGGTACGGCATGACATATACATGGGACGCAGTCGATGTTATCGTCTTGAGCTCAGCAGTAAAAGAGGGCGCTCCTTTCGTTAAAAAGGAGCACGATACTGGCATACCGAGTTTTCGTTCGACCGCTGCTCCGATTTGTTGTAACTCATGTATCGGCTGTGGATCACTACTGCCTCGTCCTACGAGTAAAACGCTACTATCTTGCTTTGGCATAGTTTCACGTATTCTTTTCACTACAAGTTCAACCATATGTGGATGCGTACTAAAAGGTGGTACAACTGAAAATGTTATTTGAGGATATTTCTTTTGTAGTTGCTTTATTTCAAAAGGAATATCACGTTTATAGTGAGCTGCTGCAAATAATAAAACAGGTACAATCATTATTTCAGTTGCACCCTCTAGTATTGCTTCTGTAACTGCATCCGAAATGGTAGGTGTCGTTAGTTCTAGAAAAGCTATTTTTTGACTCGTTTCGTTACGTTCTTTCATAACAGATTGAATAAAGTGAATGAATTGTTCGTTACCTTCTTGCAGTCGGCTACCGTGTCCAACATATACGATTCCTTTCATTGTGCCACCATGTCTTTCTTCATAATAGTGTCTTGTAATGGATGATCTACGTTATGAAATCCGACTTTATTTGCATAGTGTAAAGTTGGAATATCGGTATACGAGAATGGTAGAGTAAGAATATTGATAAAGTTAAGGCGTTTTATTTCTGCTAGAAACGTATCAATAGAAGCACGTCCTTCAAATACAATGCTATCCCATGAGAATTCAGAAAGCATACGAGAATGAATTTCATCGAAGCGATGATCAATTGTATACTCATGAGTCATCATATAAGACCCAGCACCAATTTTTTCTTGAATAAAACCAATTCGATTAATATTTCTGCCTAAATAAACAGTTGTATCGGAAGAGAACTCTGCTTGTTTACTTAGTAGCCCATATTGCATAAGTTTTTCTTGAGTGGCAACGTTCATATACTGCAGTTTCACCTGTAAGGAACGAATATCTTTCTGGTGTTTACTACATGATCGCATCAAGATTTCTACACTTTCATCTGAACAAAATACAAGGCGATCAACGTTAAAAATTTCATTGATTTGTTCAGATGTTAATGTGTATTCTTCCCTTTTGAAAGTTGGAATTTGATATGTTTCTGCACCGCATTCTTGTAACTTTTGCTTCATGAAACTGGTTTTATTTGTTGCGGATGCAAATAAAACTTTTTTACCATGCAATGGTTTACGTTCTTTCCAAGCGATTTGATCCCGTAAGGAAACGACATCACCAACAATTGTCATAGAAGGGTTAGAAATATTTTCGTTTTTGACGATAGGAACAATGGTTGAAAGTGTTCCTGTGACAACGCGTTGCTTTCCAGTTGTACCCCACTCAATGACTGCTACTGGCGTATCTGTTTTCTTTCCTGCTTGTAGTAAGCTTTCACAAATTGTAGGTAAGTTTTTTATACCCATGTAGTAGGCAATTGTGTCGCTATTGTGGGATGAATTATATTTTCCATGATCGGTTAAAGGACCTTTCGAATGCCCAGTTAGTAAAGTTACACTATTACTATAGTCACGGTGGGTGAGGGGGATACCTGCATAACTACTAGCGGCGATGCTAGCTGTAATACCTGGCACAATCTCGTATGGAATGTTCGCAGCCGCTAAAGTTTCTGCTTCTTCACCAACACGGCCAAAAATAGATGGATCTCCGCCCTTTAAGCGGACAACGATTTTTCCTTCTTTCGCAAATTGAAGGAGGTGGGCGTTAATCATTTCTTGACGCATAGTATGATTCTTTGGCATTTTACCGCAATAAATAAGTTCACAAGTTTCTTTTGTATAGCTAAGAAAGTTAGGGTTCAATAAGCGGTCATATAAGACAATATCGGCACGCTTTAAGCAATCTATCGCTTTTTTTGTAATAAGCCCTTCATCACCTGGTCCTGCACCAACTAAATATACATATCCGTTCATATTCGCACCTCGTTTATTTTTATTTAAAAGGAAGCCAGAGGAGGCTTCCTTTCGTAAATTACATGTTTATCCCGCATTAACGGGCAGTAAGACCCCCACCTCAAAATTCAGCGAAAGCAAAGTAATTAGGTGGGGATCAACTGCCCGTAAAAGCCCGATTGGTGAGGGCTAATAATCAGCGGGGGATGAACCAATCCCCGCTGATTAAAGTTTCACTTTATATAAATGTCACCATCAATAACTTCTACTTCGTACGTTTGGATACAGCCGTCATCAGGTTTTTGAACTTCACCTGTTATTAATGAGATTTTCCAATCATGCAGTGGACAAAAGACGAATTCTCCAGATACAATTCCTTCTGCTAACGGTCCGTTTTTATGAGGACAACGATTTTCTACAGCTCGAATATCTCCATTTGAAAGGCGGAATAGGGCGATAGACATACCTTTCATTTGCACTTCTTTACCGATTTGAATAGGAAGGTCTTCCGCACGCATAACTTTTATTTTTTCTTTCGTTTGTATCATATAGATCACAGCTCCTTATTTCACAGTTTCTACTTCATACATCGCTTTTAAAGACTTCGTTTCTAGTGCTTGTCCCCAAGCTTCCGTATATGTGCTCCGAGCTGTTTGGAAACGTTCATTTAGCGTAGTAACCATACTTGCATCTTGTAGTATTTCTTTTATATGATCGAAGCCTAATCGTTCTGTCCAATAGGCAGTACGCTCCCCGTAAATACCAGTTTCACGATAATATTGCATGTAAGCTGTAGCGATGCGAAGGACATCATCTTCAGTTGGGACAATCATTACAAAATCAGCTTCGCGTACTTCTGTACCACCATTTCCGCCAATATAAAGTTGGAATCCATTTTCAACACACACAACGCCGAAATCTTTCGTAAGTACTTCCGCACAGTTACGTGGACAACCTGTTACACCCATTTTCATTTTATGAGGTGTATCTACCATTTCTAATGACTGTTCAAGGAGCATACCAAGTCCTAAAGAATCTTTCGTACCGAAACGACAGAAGCGAGAACCAACACATGATTTTACATTACGAAGCGATTTTGAGTACGCATATCCAGAAGTCATATTTAAGTCAGCCCATACGTTAGGTAAATCTTGTTTCTTAACACCATATAAGCCGATTCGGCTCGCACCTGTAATTTTCACAAGAGGAACGTCATATTTTTTTGCGACTTCAGCAATTTTTATTAAATCATCTGCGGTTGTAACGCCTCCGTACATACGTGGAATAACAGAGAATGTACCATCATGCTGGATGTTACCATTCATTCTTTCATTAACGTAACGGGATGATTTATCATCTACATATTCTTCCGGAATCGCCATACGTAAATAGTAATTTAAAGCAGGACGACATTTCGAACAGCCGTCTTCATGTGCAAAACCGAGTACATTTCGTACTTCTTTTGGCGATTTTAAACCTTTCTCGTGAATGGCGGCTACGACTTCGTCACGTGATAAAGTTGTACATCCGCACATACCAGCAGACCGCGCAGAAGCATCAAAAGCATCTCCGAGTGTATGAGCTAGAACTTGTTCCACAAGCGGACGACATTTACCACAAGACCCTGCGGCTTTCGTGCATCCTTTAACTTCTTCAAAAGTAGTTAACTCTTGCTCTAAAATGGCATGAACGATTGTACCTTTCGTAACGCCATTACATCCACAAATTGTGTCATCCGCACTCATTGTAGCAACGTCAAGTTCACTTTCTTCACCAGTTTTGTGAAGAAGGGAAGCGGCTGTATATTCTTGTATATCTTCTTCTTTCTTTAACATGCTAAAGAGGCGTGTACCATCAGTTGCATCACCATATAAAACGATACCGACGACTTTATTGTCACGAATTAATACTTTTTTATAGGAACGTTTACATTCATCAAAGATTGAAATTGCTTTCGTTTGATCATCTTCATAAATTTGACCAGCAGAGAATAAATCACAACCTGCAACTTTTAATTGCGTACCGACGATGCTGCCCGCATATCCATCCGTTTGTAAATTCGTTATATGTTTTGCTAATATTGCGCCTTGTTCATAAAGAGGGGCAACAAGTCCATATGCGATACCGTCATGTTCCGCACATTCTCCAACAGCATAAATGGATGCATCATTTGTTTGCATATAGTCGTTAACTACAATGCCGTGATTTACAATTAAACTAGCATTTTTTGCTAAATGGGTATTCGGGCGTATTCCAACAGCCATCACGATTAAATTACAATCTACAACTTCACCATCTTCAAATTGAATGCCCTCAACATGGTCTGTACCAAGAATCTTTACAGTTTTCTTTTCCATTAGAAACTTCATGCCTTGCGCTTCTAAATCTTCACGCAATAGGGAAGCTGCTTTCGTATCTAGTTGTTGCTCCATTAAGCTAGGCATTAAATGAACAACATGTACGTCCATTCCTAAGTCAATAAGACCTCTTGCGGCTTCTAAACCGAGTAATCCACCACCAATGACAACAGCCTTTTTCTTTTCTTTAGCGGTATCCATCATAAATTGTGTATCTTCAATTGTTCGAAATCCTGTTACACCGGGAAGAGTGGAACCTTCAACTGGTAAAATAAAAGCACTAGAACCTGTTGCGATAATGAGTTTGTCGTATGTAACAGTACGATTTTTTTCTGTAATAATAATTTTTTCTTTTCGGTTAATACTTTGAACTCTTTCATTTGTATACAAAGTTATTTCATTTTCTTCATACCAACTGTATTCATTCATAATGATATCTTGCATATTTGTTTTTCTTTGTAATACATGAGAGAGCATAATACGGTTGTAGTTCGGATGTGGTTCATCTCCAAAAATAGTAATCTCATATAAATTACTATCATGTTTTAATATTTCTTCCATACAACGTATGCCGACCATACCATTTCCGATCATAACTAAACGTTTTTTCATTTTCGTTTCCCCTTTTTATGTGAAATGTTGAACAAAGGATTATATTTCTATTATAGAAAATTAAAAAAGAGGGAGATGTGATATTTATCACATTTTTATAATAATTCACAAATTGTTAAAATTCGGATTTATGTGAAGGGAGAAGCGAAAGGGAATATGGTTATATGGGTAGAGGGGAAGTGTAAATATTTTTTACACAATGAAAAAGCAGGACATGAGCATTTATACTCATGTCCTGCACTTTATTTATGCTTTTGAAATTGCACGCGGAAATAAAATATTATTTTCTAAATGAATATGCTCAAATAAATCAGATTCAATGGCTTCAAGGCGCTGGTAAACAAGGCGATAAGTGCCGCAAGCTCCTTCTGGTGGAGTAAAGTCATTTGTAACCTTACGAAGTTCTTTAATAATATTGCCAGCGTGGTTATGTTCATTTTCGAGCTCATCTACTACTTTACGTAACTTTGCATAGTTTTCATCAGTTGGATTTTGTTCGAATTCTAAAATTAACGGGAAATCTTCCGTTTCTTCTTTAATTAAATGTTGTTCTAATTCCATTTTAAGTTCATGAAATAGTTTATGAATTTGAGCTAAATGAGGCTGATTTGCTCCATGAACACGTAACACTTTCGTCACATATGGACTTAGCTGTGGCAACTCTTCATTTAAATAGCGATGATGCTTATTAATCACATAATCAATCAATTCACGATATGAAGCATTTTTCCAATCAATTTCAGATTCGTTTAATAGTTTCGTATTATTATAAAGCGTATTTAACTCTGTGATTACCTCTGTTACTGATAAATTTCTTTCATTAATTGCATCAATAAGTGGTCTATTACCACCACAACAAAAATCTATTCTATAGGACTTAAAAAGGTCGCTAGCTTTCGGGAATTGTGTAACAATCTCACCGATAATTGAAGTTTCAGTAAATGTATGTTTCATATGAATGCCTCCATAAAGTTTAAATGTAATATCTAAATTAAGAATAGCGATAAATGAAAAATAATGAGGTGATTGAAATCACTTTTTATGTGTCATTTTTGAGAATAAAAGAATGAAATTTATTTAAGAACGTATCTAAAAGAGGGGAAAGAGCGAGTAAATATAAGACGTTAAAGTAAAAAAGAAGCTTCTATTAAGCTTCTTTTCTTTACTATTATTCGCATGCAACTCCATCGCCGTCTTTATCTAGTTTACGGCTATACCCTGGTTGATCTCTATATAATGGAGCTTTCCCAGCAGACCTAACTGCGGCACAATTTGCGTAGGATACATTACTAGTATTTCCCGTAGTTGGTTGTGTTTGAGCTTGCTGTACTTTTTGCTGATCCTCTTGTTGTTTGCGAGCTTGTTCATCAGCCTGGCGTTTTTGCTCTTCTTGTTGTTTACGAGCTTGTTCATCAGCTAGACGTTTTTGCTCTTCTTGTTGTTGTTTACGAGCCTGTTCATCAGCTAGACGTTTTTTCTCTTCTTGTTGTTTACGAGCTTGTTCATCAGCTAGACGTTTTTCATCTTCTTGCTTAAGAGCTTGTTCATCAGCTAGACGCTTTTCATCTTCTTGCTTAAGAGCTTGCTCTTCGGCTTGGCGTTTTTCATCTTCTTGTTGTTTACGAGTTTTTTCGTCCGCTTCTTTCTTTTCTACTTCCTTTTTCTTTTCGTCATCTTTTTTCTCTTCACTATTAGAAGCGACTTGTTTATTAGTTGCTGTCGTTTTTTCAGAAGAAGGACCTGAAATACCTAATAGCACAACAAAAATGACAAATAAAATAGCTGTAATGATAAATTGTTTTTTTGCAACACCTGTCTTTTTAATTACAGATAATATTGCTAGTACGAGGAAAAATATAAATAGAATGAAACTTAAAGTAGAAAAAAAATCTACGACTGGGTGTTCAGATTTTGTTGAGCCAGTCATTATTAATATAATTGAAATCATAAAAAGAATAACAGTAGGACGACCATATTGTTTTGCTTTTCCATTTTTCTTAAAGAATGAAATGATACATAAGATTAAAAGAATAAAAGCTATAAAAAATAAAGCTACACCAATATTACTCAAAACTGCCATTTTCATACCTCCATTTGTAAGATTTTCTCTATTGATTATATAGGGATTTATTGGATATTACACGTTTTATATTAATTTAGAAAATTAATATTTTTAATAGACGTATAAACATTTATTTCGTATATAAGGAAAAATAGATATATTTACTATTACATTTTGAAAGAGATTTCATAAATTATGGTATATCGATTGAAAGGAGGAGATTTGAATGGAATTTCAATTATTAGTGAATTGTGTGTTACAAGAAGGGAATGCTTACTTTTTAGTAACTAAAGTAGACGATGTTATTACGTTGAAAGTGCCAATTACAGCAGGAGTAGCAGGTTTATTCTTAGCTTTAGGTGTACCAAGATGTTCTTAATTTAGCTTTTGATAGTAAAAGGATGAGGGACAAGCCTTCCCCTTTTACTATTACATAATTTTTTTATGTAAACTAAATAAGGATTTTTAAGTTTTTTAATATTATTTTTGCCATAGCACGTTTAAAACGGACATGCATATACTATAATGTTTCATTGGCCTTCGATGATGAACGATAGTTTTAAAAAGTGTATCGAAAGTAGAAGTGATATTCTTTTCAATAATGAAAATAAAAGAGGTGCTAGTATATATGAAAAGACGAACGTATGATATTCCAGTCGTATTACGAAGAGAATGGTTTTTAATAGAATTAGCGCATTTAACAAAAAAATATGGGATTGAAATAGCAACTAGTAAAATAGAAGATGCACCATTTCTAAGAGATCAAGTTACAGAATTCAAAATAGGAGCGGGTTTGCAATACGATAAATATGATGATGAGTACATCATCGAGTTTTAAACAAAGAAGCTGCGTATAAAAGGTTATTAAAGAGACCTTTTATACGCAGTTTTTTTGTAATGAGAAAGCTTTATTGAGAAATATTCAAAACGCTTATTGTAAAAAGGAATGAAGAAATGTTGAGAGAATAACGTTTGATAAGAAAGGAATGCAGCTATTAATTTCTTATTATATTGTAACGTAAAAGTAATTGATTAAATGGAATTTAAAACAATTGGTGTTCAACAGAATGGCAGCGTTTTCTTTCAGGAGAAAAAGGGGGATGTTAATGGGAATTATGAAAAGGAGTATCGCATTATTTATTGTACTTTGTTTTATGAGTCCGCTGGTTTTTAGTGCAAATGTACACGCGGAGGTTGTAACAGAGCTTAAGACTGGCTTTCCAGATCAAGAAGTATTTACTCCTGGAGAATGGTTTTTAGGTCAGAAACCTGCTAATTATGATGAGAATAAAACACCAATTCTCTTTGTACAAGGAAGAAATGGTAATGCGGATAGTTGGTATGGAAAGACAGTATATCATGAGATGAATGATATGTACGATTATGCTTTGAAAGCAGGCTATCAAACTGTATTTATTCAATTATATGATGCCGCGGGGAAAGGATCAGCTAGCCAATGGGACAATGGAAAATTGTTAGCACAAAAGCTTGAAGAGATTTATAATCATTTTGGCAAAAAAGTAAATATTGTAGCTCACAGTAAAGGTGGTATTGATACACAAGCTGCGTTAGTTGGATATGGAGCGAATCGATTTGTTGGAAATGTTATTACGCTTGCCACTCCGCATTACGGATCAAATTTAGCAGATTTATCATATAGTTGGTGGGCAGGATGGCTTGCCTCTTTATTAGGTCAAAAAGATGATGGGACATATTCATTGCAAATAGGTGAGATGGCAAAGTTTCGTTCTACAATAGATAATAATCCTGCAGCTAAATTAAATCGTTACTATACGGCTACTGGGACAAGCTGGGGACCTGTTTTTTCAGCACTATCTACGGGCGGGTTGTATTTGTCATCATACGGTTCGAATGATGGATTAGTGAACGAATGGAGTGCTAAGTTACCATATGGAACACATTTATTTACAGATTCACGATTTGATCATGATAATATACGAAAAGGTTCAGCCGTTTTTGCACGAATTGAACCATATTTACGGACAGCAAATGTACCAGTACCAGCTTTATTAGCCCCGAGTAATAGTTCAGAGGAAAAGGTAGAACAATTAAACACAACTTCTAATCAAGCTATTTTAGGAGGAGAGTTGTCACAAAATCAGTGGGTAGGACAAACTGTCGCAGTTGATAAAAAAGCCGAAGGGGTAGTTTCTATTTTAACAGCTTCTTCGGATGTAGAAATACAACTAATATCTCCAAAAGGAAAAGTTTATACAAATAAAGATAGTGCTGTATCTACTGGTGAAGGTGAATCTCTCTTTAAAGGAGCCACTATAAGAACATTTAAATTTGATAAAATGGAAGCAGGAGAATGGCAAGTTAAAATGATGGCGAAGCAGCCGAAAGATGCATATTTAATCGTGACCGATTACAAAAAAGATGCTCCTTTCGTCCTTCAAATGCCGGCAAAGGTTAAAGTAAATAAAGCAGAGTATAAACTCAAAAAATCACCTGTAGCTCCAGAAATGAAAGGCGATCTTTCAGTAACAGTACGAGTAATTAATAAAGATGGAAAATTAGTTTCTGAATCAAATGAATCGAAAAACATTAATACAACTACATTTACAGGTGCTTTGAAAAATATAGAACAGCCAGGTGTATATAACGTTACAATTGATATGAAAGGGATGAATAAGGAAGGACAACCTTATAATCGTACGATAGTTAAATCGGTTTATGTGGAGAAGTAGGAAAGAATGAATCTGTTTTAATAAAAAAAAGTGCCGAATTCTTGTGGTAGAAGGATTTCGGCACTTTTTCATGTTTATTAGATGAATAGAAAAGTGAAATAGGAGTTTATGTTCTATAAGAGGACGATAGGCATGAAAAAAACGTTATGGAAACTTAGTCATCGCTTTTTATTTATACAATTGAGCAGGAAGAAGGCAAAAAATATCGAATGAATGTAATTATACAGAATTGTTTGCATTTGGTATGAATAGTAGTTAAAGATACGTTAGTTATAGTTCAAACAGTAAGAAAAGAGAGATTAAATAATAGAGGGAGCAACTTACATGGAAAATATATTAAAGGTATCCTCAAAATCAAGTCCGAATTCAGTGGCAGGTGCAATAGCGGGTGTACTAAGAGCAAGTGGCAAAGTAGAAATCCAAGTAATTGGAGCTGGTTCTTTAAATCAAGCGATTAAAGCGATTGCGATTGCAAGAGGTTTTGTAGCTCCAAGTGGCATTGACTTGGTTCTTGTTCCAGCGTTTCAAGAGGTTACTATCGATAATCAAGAAAGAACAGCAATCAAATTAATTGTAGGTCCTAGAAGGAGAAGGTCTTAATAGCGAGCATTAATATAAGGGGATTTGAAAAGGTCAATAGACTCCAAAAAGTTAGACACGTTATTTCATTTGACAGTTCCTTGGGCGTGGATACAGTATTGTACCGGATTTATGACTTTTAATTCCTCTTTATATTTAGCGGATTTTTCTAGAAACTTAAAAATGCCAAATCCTTTGTGACATAAGGGATTTGGCATTTTTGAGGTTTTTATGTTTTTTAAAATCAACAATTCTAAAACTGCTCATTCTTCTCCCAAGATTCAACGAGATAGTATGAGAAACCTTATTGTATCAAGGTTTGTAAGTGGTAGTTTTCCATGATGCTCACATTTTGCTCACATTAAATCTTTTCATTTGTTATCAGGTGTTTTCACTAGATTTTATTATGCTCTCGAAGTTTTCTGCTGCTTGTTGCTGCATGTTCTGTGTGATGTGGCTATACTTGTCTAACGTCATTTGAATAGATGAGTGTCCTAAGCGATCTTGTACGATTTTAGGGTGTTCTCCAGCCTGAAGCATGAGTGTAGCGTGAGTATGTCGTAAGTCGTGTATACGAATTCGGGGAACACCAGCTTTTTTATAGTGATCATTCAAAAAGCGATGGGGAGCATCTATATGTAAGGGCGAATGTATCGTATTACCAGTGAAAATATAGGCCTCTTCATTCAAGTGTATACCCCAGCGAAAAAATTCTTTCTTTTTATAGGAATAGTAAGATTGTAACTTCTCTATAACAAAAGAAGAGATACTAATGTTTCTATTTGAAGACTTAGTTTTTGTAGCAGCTTTAAAAAGTCCTTTTTCTGTTTTTACAAGCGATTTATTAACCAGGATACGTTTATTATCAAAGTCAATATCTTTCCATGTTAGTGCAAGTAATTCTCCGCGTCTCATACCTGTATAGATTGCAAGTAAGAAGAACATATGGTACTTAATATTTTTTTCTTTTAGATACTGGAGGAATCGATTACATTCTTCGCTGGACCATGTCTTCATCTCACCTTGCTCTTCACGTGGTTTTTTAACCTTATTCATTAAAATAATCATAACATACGGGAGTGGTCTTAATGTGAATTACTAAAGAAAATCTTGTAGAAAGGACAGCTGAAATAGATTTGAAAATAAACGGAATATATGTTGTTAAAAATGGTCAGGTCCAACTAATAGAATCACCCCAAGGTGGATTTGGTAAACAATCATTTGTATATCAAAGTGGAAAAGTAATTCGTATGGAAGAACGAAAAACATAGTTACTTTAATCAAATTTGAATTTTGTTAAGAGATAAAATGTTGAACAAATGTGAATGATTAGATGATACTAAGGTAAAAGAAAAAGAACCCTTTATAAGGATTCTTTTGGGGAGTCAATCTAACATTCACATTCGTAATCACGGTAATATTCATCGCATGAATCATTCCTATCATTGCAGCAGATACAAAATGTCTTTTTGATCAATACTTCAATGAAATTAAGGAATTCGGTATTATTTGTGAGAGTAAGGCTTTGAAAATCTTCTACTTGAAATACTCTTGTTTCATTTGTAGCAAGAGTCACGATAATTGGTGTGGGAGATTTTCTTGTTTGAATAGTGACTTCGATGGGGGAGACATCTTCGGGAACAGATATTTGAAGTAATGTTTTGTTGTGATTATTAGTGAAATCTTCAAAAACTCTTCTTGAAGTGTCAGGGGGTACGATAATAGTTAAAGGTGCATTTTCGGTTGGGGTAGTTTCTGAACCAGCTATGGTATGAGTTTCGATGAAACAGTTATCTTTTTGATAGTGAGAATTTGATTGTTCTTTATAATACTTGTTACGAGAATCATTTTGATTATTGCAACAGATACAAAATGTTTTTTGAATGAATATACCAATATTGCTATTGATATTAGTATTATTTGTGAGAGTGAGGCTATGGAAATCCTCTACTTGGAATACCTTGGTTTCACCTGCAACTATTGTTACAGTAATCGGCAGACGAGAACTTCTTGTTCGGATAGTTACTTCAATTGGTTGGGAAGTACCGGGAATGCGAAGATCAAGTAATGTTTTATTGTGGTTATTGGTGAAATCTTCAAAAGCAGTTCTTGTAGTGTTAGTCGGTACGCTGAAATTTAAAGCTGTATTCGAACCAGTTATTGTATGGGTTTCAATAAAACAGTTGTCTTTTTGATGGTGAGAATAAGATTGTGTTTTGTAATATTTTTTACCATCTTTATAAAAATAATCAGCCATACTTATGTTGCTCTCCTTTCTTTGAGATATCTGTATATTTTATTAAAAAAAGAATAGAGTGCTTGTACAAAATAATAAAATCCGCTCTCGTAATTAATTAAAAACGTTATTTGATATGTAAATGTAAGAGCACTTGGGAAAGTGCTCTGTAAAGACTATCCAATCTAAAAAGAAAAGAATATAAAATATTTTATGAAGTTTTTTTGATTTTGTGTGTATTCTTTGTACGAAAAATTCATTAGAAACTGAAAACTAGATGCCATAATAGCATCTAGTTTTAAAGGAGTACTTGTACTAGTTTAATTTGATAATGTTTAATTCCAAAGCATTTATTCCATTATCACATGTACGAATGGCTGTTTCGCCTACAAAGCTATTATTTATAAGTTGAAGTGTTGAATTGGCTGGGACTGATAAAATAGTGTCCCCGATGAGTTGAGCGCAATCTACATCCTCTGAATCTTGTATTAAAAGACCGAAAGTAGCTTTGAAATTTGGAATCAGACTGTTATTTAATAGTATAGAAATGGTAGGCGAATAAGGGAATGAAAGGGCTACAGTCAAGTTAATTGAGGAAATGAAAGAAATTCGATAATCCCCAGCTTGTGTGATATTAATTGTGGTTGGATTTAACAGAGAAATTCCCCCTACCATAGGATCAGCCTGATTAAAAGAAAAAGGGGATTCGAAAGGGACTGTAATGATTTCCGTTTGCCAAAAAGTTCCGTAAGCTACTGATAGTGATCCAGTCGGCCCAGTCGGCCCAGTCGGCCCAGTCGGTAGTGTGAATGGTGGAACAGGTGGTAAAGTAGGTCCAACTAAATTAGGATTTATTGCAGCAGAAGATAAAAACTCGTCCATTATATTTTCACCTCTGAAGAGTTAGTATTACTAATAGTAAATGCAGGGGTAGAGAAAAGCGAAATGGACAAGTGAGGAATTAGACAATGGAAATTTCATAAAAGCGTTATATTGGATTGTTATAGGTTTTTAATTTGGTATAAATATACAGAAATGGTTGAAGGATAAACTTATAAATAACCCCTGTACTCTCCTCCTATAGAAAGTACAGGGAGCTGAGTTCTTGGGATGGTGAACAACAGCGATTAAATAATAATATGAGTATTCAGAAAAAACATTGAATAAATGTTTACGTTTTTTTAAAAAAGTAAATTGGTTTGAGACGAACAAAATAGTTATTTTATGATCAAAAATAAAATAACCCGCTATATAAAACGGGTTATTCCCACAAGGTGTGCAAGAAATTCAAGGTAATTGGACCAGAGAAACCTGTGAAATTCTTTGTGATAATAATGTATGCAAAGGAATCAATAAGATTGATGAAATTTTAACAAAATCCTTATTTAAATAGAAAATGACAGCTGAAATAGATATTAACTTTTATTATTAGGTTTTTTAGTTCGGACTTTTGCTCTTATTTCTAGAAGAGATTGTACCAAATATTGCTCCGGACATTGCTCCGATTAAAGTCATAAAAATTGCACTCCATGCTGCAAATGACATAATTAAACCTCCTAATAATAAATTTTTGCAACTATATATTTTATTATAACTGAATTCGTAAATGTAAAAGTAGGCAAAAGGTTAGAAAACTAAATAAAATCGTTATTTTAGCTTAAATAAAAAAGAGCACATATATAAGTGTGCTCTCAAATAAGAAAGGTAGAATGCTATGAATGGAAAGCTTCCATACAATAACATATGTTTGTCCGGTTTAAATGTGAGAAGTTTTTAATAAAAACGCTATTTTATAAAAAAAGAATTCGCTAACTGTAACGAGTTCTAAAAAAGGAGTCTAACTCAACTCTCAGGGAGTATTTTTTTCTATAATGGTACAGACCTGATATCGATCCGAAAAGAAGTGAAATGGAAATTATCATGATGAGATACTGTCTTAAATAGATAGTATTTGTAGGCTTCCATAGAATAAATATGGCTAATAAGACAAGTAGTGAAGTGTACATTGTATAAGATATTTGGAGCTTGATTCTAAGTCTTTCTATATCGTTGGTACCTATTTTCTTAAATATTATAGAGAATAAGATAACAGACGCTAGAGAGAGAAGGGTTGTCATACCTACAAATAAATTAAAATGAAGAATATCACTAGATAACCAGGATTCTATCCATTGGAAAATAGCCATTTTATCATCCTTTCTTAAATGTCTAAAAATAATGATTGTTAATATATGTATATATTAATATATTGTGGGTTATTGGAGGGTGACAAAAATTTCATTTTGTAGAAAAGAGGAAGCTAAAAAAGAGCACTATATATAAGTGCCCTTTTGGAGAGTGAGTATAAATTCCTATCATTCTATACTAGTATATGCACTGTATTATGTAGTTGCTACTAAAGTTAATGTCAGTTTTTAAAATTAGAGGTTTCTTTTAATGAAACCTCTAAAAAGACAACTAAAGTTACGTTATAGTAAATTCAATTGCAATAGGAGTACCTCCATCTAGGACGGCTCCTCCTACAATAGTAGCAGCTGTAGTAGTCACACCAGTAATAGTATCACCTGTTTGAATAATGCCATTAATATAAAGCGTAAAAAAAGCATAAGAAGCAGGGAATGTTGTTACAGCACCAGTGTCATCAGTGAAGTCTGTGTTAGCAAAAGTTAAATCCGCTCCAGCGGCAGTTCCTGTTGCTGCTGTACTTACAAATCTTCTTCCAGCTATAAAAGGCTTAACGATAGGCATTTATGTTCACCCCTTTTTGAGAATTAACTCAGACAAGTTTTTTGAAAGTCTTGTCCTGTATTGTATTCTATGTTGTGCTTCCTTTAAAAGATACGGCTTGTACACTAGTAAAAAAGTATAATTCTTATGTATTTATAAAATATAGGTTGGTTTGTTCTAAGTGATTAAAAAAGTATCTTACATGCAAAAATTTAATTTTGCCGCAAATAAAAGAGCAGTTAGCCCAGTCTAACTGCTCGATGCAGAGGAAATAACCTAGATGTATAGATATTATATGCCGAATTACTTATTTTATTCGAGGAGGGAGGAGGGAGAGAAGTAGGCCATTAACATGAAGATGTGCCAATTCATACCCTATAAGTACTAAATTAATGACGGGGTAGATGGAGAATGGATGATCCAATTAAGGAGATAGTTGGCGCTTGGTTTGTTGCAGTAGGGACAATTATTGCTGCGATTGGGAGTACACCTTTAAAAAGATTGAACAGCGAATTAAGAAAAGACTTGAACGTATGGGGGAATGTATTACAGGCAACGGGGAATGGTCTGGAAGCTGATGGACAAGGAGAAATATCCCTTGAATTGATTGGGAACGAAATCCAATCAATTGGTAATGTAACGGTTCTAACAGGACTCATTATAGAATTTGAAGATGAAACACAAAAAAAAATAGTGATTGCAGGAAATTGGATACAAGCATTAGGTGGTGTTACATCAATAGGTGGGGAAATAGAGGATAGTTCCAATATAGATGAATCGTATAACATTGTCGGGAATTTGTTACAAGCGACTGGTAATTCATTACAGGCAATAGGTGGAATAGATGAATTGAAAGCTAGTCGGGATAAAGTGGAGGGAATTTCGGAAGGTGATGAGGAGAATGGACAGCTTATAGTGATTACGGGGAGTTGGGTCCAAGCGGTCGGTTCAGTAGTTTCATTAATCGGTCAAATAAGAGAAGAAATCCAAGAGTTAGAGGAAAATAATTCATAGAAAACCTAATAAAATAATCCTTTTCTAATAACAAAGTTACTAAAATATGAGAAAATGATATAATAATACCAATTAAACATTTAGTCCTACTGGAAGAACCAGCGGGCATCAAACTATAAAGAGTATTAGTGATATTGCTCTGTAGTTTGGTGTCCGCTTTTTGTTTTTCATTAACAAAATAAATAAGGGGTGTTTTTATATATGATGCAATTAACTTTCTTACCTAAAATTGACCGAAAAGCAACACAGGTTCGTTTAGAAGAGACTTTAGAAAACGTTCGTATTTACAGACAATTTGGGATGATTAGAAACGAGATGAGGGTCACAGCCTCTAGCGAGGTAAGATATCATGGTCCAACAAACATAGTAGGAAAGCCAGCTGAAGATGTTGCTTTAGCAAATGTTGCAATGAGTGAAAGAGAATTAAAATTACAACGTTTATCATTTCAAATTGATAAGGCGTTAAGCCGCTTTAGCAAGAATCAAAGAGACATCATCGTAAAGCGATATTTAGAAGATGAAGAAGTCTTTGATTACATGGTTTATAACGATATTGGTATGAGTGAACGTACATATAGAAGAAATAAATCTAATGCTTTTTATAAATTAGCTTTCGCTCTTAGATTAGAAGTATATGAGACAGAAGAGCAGAATAGGAGGGAGTATCTATGAACTTTGTTCAACCTATTCGTGATCCAGAACAAATACAACATATTAAAGAATACTTAAAGGAAAACAATGAACGTAATTATATTTTGTTTGTGATGGGAATTAATACGGGGTTGCGTATAAGTGATATTCTAAAGCTTAAAATAGGCGATTTAAAGGATAGCCATATTTCAATGAGAGAAAAAAAGACAGGAAAACAGAAACGTATTCAATTAACTCCAGTGTTAAAGAGAGAATTACGTTGGTATATTGAAGAACGAGATGACAGTGAGTATGTAATTAAGAGCCGCGAAGGTACTAATAGATCAATCGGACGCAGCATGGCTTATAAGATACTGAGAAGTACAGCGGAAGAGTTTGGATTGAAGGAAATAGGGACCCATACGTTACGAAAAACATTCGGGTACCATATGTACATGCAAACAAAGAATATTGCTTTACTAATGGAGATATTCAATCATTCATCAGAGAAAGTTACATTAAGATATATTGGAGTAAACCAAGATGCGATGGATAAGGCTATGACTGGATTTAAAATATAGCAACGTCTTTTTTATTTTTTTGATTTTTATAATTACCCATTTATTCTGTGTTGTGTAACTCAAAATGGAAAGTGTTATGAAGCTATGAATATCAAGGACTTCAGCGATAGGGTCAGTTACACACAATATAAGATATGGGTAAGTCGATTATTTATATGTTAAGATTATGCTATAAAAAAGAAAGTAGTGATTGTGATGAGTGAAAGATGTCCGGTTTGTCAAAAATCTATTGAGGAACAACAATTAGTGGGAGTGGGAGGAGGACGTGTAGAGCAATATAAATGTGAGAATTGTGGTACATTTTCCATGGCTGAAGAAGCGAGATTTGAATTAAATGTAGAGCAGAAGAGAAAACTTTCTGCAATTTTAAGAAAGAGAACCATTAGAGGGATGGGGAAAATAATGATTTTTCTTAATCGACCAGATAAAAATCTTTCAGAATTTCCGTATCCTATTTATCTTTTAGAGGATCTATTAAGTGAATATCCAGATAGTGCTTCTGATAGGTTGGATGAGTCATTAATAAACTTAGCTAAATTGTCCAAATTTCCAGGTGACCCAGTATATATTCGTGAATCAGATAAATCTCTATTTTTTGTACAGAGTGTTCACTTGTTGGAAATGAAATATATAGCGAACCAACTATTTCAGGACGAACTGATTGAGATATCTAAGCTATCGGCAGCGGATTTCCCTGCGCATATTACAGTTACAGCGAAAGGGTGGAATCGTATTGCAGAATTAGAAAAAGGAAGAGAAGCGGATAATAAGCAGGCATTTGTCGCGATGTCGTTTAGTCCAAAAATGGATGGTCCATATAAGAATGCAATCACAAAAGCTATAAAAGAGGCAGGATACCAGCCTATCAGAATTGAAGAAGCGGAACATAATAATGACATAACTGATGAAATTATAGTCAAAATAAGACAAAGTAAATTTGTAATTGCAGATTTTACCGGACACAGAGGTGGAGTTTATTTCGAAGCTGGTTATGCGATGGGACTAGGTAAGACTGTTATATGGACATGTAAAGATGACGATTTTAAAGATATTCATTTTGATACTAGACAATTTAGTCATATTAAGTGGTCAACAGAAAACGAATTATACCAAAAATTATTAAATAGAATTAAAGCAACAATTAATTAAAAACATGGCAGAGTCGTGACCGCTTTTTGGCAGTAAATGTGCCGGTCGTTTTGGAGTTAACGTGATATATTTGTATTGTGAGAAGTGGCGGAAAACACAACTCACTATGTTGTTTTTGAAATTCTAAACGGTTCGTAATGACGGCACATAAAATCCGAAACCAGCAGATGGTACTGATTGGATGTTACCGTTAATAAGGAGAGTTTTTGCTCTTCTTTCAATCGCTGACTCCGAGACAAGTAGAAGCAACTACGGGAGAGTGATGTATTGTCGGCGATTGAAAGAGGTGTACAATCTCACAACCAAACAAACTAAAAAAATATGAAGCGCACAAACATGACTTGTCTATTTGGAACACCGCTATCTTTTATGGTAGTGGTGTTTTCCATTATCAATGATAAAACTTCATTTACTGTATTCTCCTTTTTTGTCGAATAGATAGAGAGAAGGGAGAGATAACATTGAATATCTGTGAAATATAAGATATGGGTATGTGAAGAAAAGGCATAAAAAAGAAGCGTAGTTTGTCAAATGGACGTAACGCTCCATTACCATCAAGTTAAGAAATTCATTGTTTTCGATTAATAGTATCTGTTTTTATGCGATTGTTATTGATTTTAAAAAATTACAAATCGCCTCATTAAAAGCGATTTGTAATTTATTCATTTTGCATTCTTTTGATAAATAAATATCTTTTAAAATTAAATGCAATTTTCTACATTAACGTGTTTCTGGATCTTTGTCTTTTTTCTAAGACCAAATAATCCTAATAGTCCCAATAAACCAAGCCAAGTCCAATTATTATTTTTATCACGATTATCATTTAAATCATTTGTCGTATTTACATTTCGAGTTCTCACATCATTATTAACTCTATTCATGTTATTGTCATTAACTCGAGTTGTAATATTATTATTGTTAACTCTATTCGTATTATATCCATCGTATTCAGCATGGACGCTTGTACCAAAAACCATAATAGTTAGTAATAGGGCACCTAAAATAGATGAAAGTTTTTTCTTCATGGTTTTCCCTCCTTTCGTATTTAGTAATGTCTCCAGTTCCTTTAGACAATATTCGGTTGAAAATATATAAAACCATTTGAATTTAAATTATGATAAACTTCTTTAATTTTTATTATTAAAAGCACTTATAATAATGGATTAAGTTAATTGAATGTATTTATTCTTTATAAGAATAAATTTTTGGTAACGGTACATTCTATGAGAGGTAATTACTATATTTGGGTAAGGTGTTCCTTATGAGTTATAAGAACTTATTTTCTTTAATCCAGAACATGATTGGGAAAATTTTTTCTATAGTAAGTATTGTTGCTAAAAGTCTAATTTCTTTAAGGAGGAATATTTTTATGGGTATTTTAAGTGGAAATCCACAAAATGAACCAATGCACTACGGAGAAATCTTTGGGATTTGGAGTTATCTTGCAGCGGCACAAGGTGCAATTGCTCGGATATCAAGTTCTTATTAACCACACAGGAGACGAGGATTTAAAGAAATTTTTAGAAAACCTTGTAGAGAATGATATCCAATCAGAAGTTGAAGAATTAAAAAATATATTAAAATTGAATGGTGTTGCATTACCACCAAGCACCTCCAGAAAGACCAGTTGCATCTATTGAAACGATTCCTCCTGGTGCTCGTATTAATGATGCGGAAATTGCAGCTAAAGTTTCTATGGATCTTGCCGCTGGGTTAGTAGCATGTAGCCAAGCTATGGGACAATCCCTTCGAGAAGATGTAGGAATGATGTTTGGTCAATTTCATATGAAAAAAGCACAAGTCGGAGCTATATTACTTCGTCTGAATAAGAAAAAAGGTTGGATTATTCCGCCTCCATTACATGTTCTACAATCAGATCAAGCATAATACCTAAATAAAATTCAATTTGTTCTTTAGTGAATACAGTTTAATTAAAGGACTATTTTTCGCTCATATTTTGCTCACAAATGCTATGGAAATACGTGAGAAAATATGAAGTGAATTTTCATAACGAAATATAGCGCAATAAATAAAAAGTGCTATAACCGCTTATTTAATGGGCGTTTATAGCACTTTTATATTTTTGTGTTATACAAAATAAACAACCTTAAAACTGCTCATTCTTCTCCCAAGATTCTACAATATAATGCGCAATCGTAGGATTAAATCCTTTACCAACTAAGAACATAATCGCAGCAACCTCAGTTAAAGCGTGTTGATGTGATGTATGTTTCGCTTCATTTAAACCGTAATCTACCCAAGGTTTTACGAAATCAAGTACAGGTTTCTTTAAAGGTAAAAACTGTGTACCGACAACTTGTTGGATTTGTTGTTGCGTTGGTTCTGTAATAGGTCCTGGTGGTAAAATTTGTGGCTGTGTAATATCGAATGTTGGACCAGGCGGTAAAATTTGTGGTTGCGTCGGATCGATAGTTGGTGGTTTAGGTGGTGAGACACGTGCGTCATAGTTTGGTTGATACATTTGTTGTTGGTATGGATTTTGTTGATATTGTGGTTGCGTCTCGTATGGATTACCTTGAAATTGAGGTTCTTGGCTAGGTTGTGCTACGTATGGATTTTGAGGATATTCATAATTTGGACGTGTGTCATAGGGGTTTTGAGGATATTCAGTTTCTTGATTTTGCGGTGTTGCGTATGGATTTTGTTCGTATTGTGGCTCTTGATGTTGTGTCTCTTGCTCCTCATATTGTTCAGCATATCTTTGTTCCTGATGTTGAGGATAAAGAGGTTGTTGTGGGTAAGGCGGTTGGTTATTATAGAACATTTTTATTCCTCCTTCATAATGATGCCTACCACCTAGTGTATGGGCGGACAAGAAAATATGTGATGAAAAAATGCGGGCGTGTTACAATAAGTAACTGGGTGAAGATAAAATGATAAAACAAGAAAAAATACAAAAAACAATAACTTTCGTAAAGCATATTTTAGAAAAAGATGCGAGTGGGCATGATTGGTATCATATTGAACGCGTACATAAATTGGCGATTTCTTTATCCGAGCAAGAAGGGGGAAATCGTTTTATAATTGAAATGGCAGCATTACTTCACGATGTAGCAGATGAGAAGTTAAATGAGAGTGAAGAAGCAGGAATGAAAAAAGTTTCTGATTGGTTAGAAGAGTTACGTGTTGAAGAAGAGGAAAGTAAACATGTTCTTCATATCATCGCCAATATGTCTTACAAGGGCGGTCATGGTGGCACAGTTGAGTCACTTGAAGGGAGAATTGTTCAAGATGCGGATCGTTTAGATGCTCTTGGTGCAATTGGAATAGCTCGTACATTTGCATACGGAGGGGCGAAAGGGAGATTAATGTATGATCCAACTATTCCGCCTCGAGAAGTGATGACGAAAGATGAATATAGAAAAAATAATGATCCATCTTTAAATCATTTTCATGAAAAACTTTTGAAGCTAAAAGATTTGATGAACACGAATGCAGCAAAACAAGAGGCTGAAATTCGTCATCGTTATATGGAACAGTTTATTGAACAATTTATGAAAGAGTGGAATGCACAAATATGAAAATGTTAACTGTGGAGAACTTATCGAAATCATATGGAGAAAAACCGTTATTTGATGGATTATCATGTAGTATTACAGAAGGACAACGTGTCGGAATTATTGGTGTAAACGGTACTGGTAAATCGACATTATTAAAAATTATTGCAGGATTAGAAACTCCTGATACAGGTGATATGACGCATTCACGTGGATATACAATTAGTTATTTATCACAGCAACCAGAGTTTGATGAAAAACTAACAGTATTAGAGCAAGTGTTCCATGGTGATACACCTTTAATTCGTCTTCTTCGTGATTATGAACAATCGTTATTAAATATCGAAAAAGATCCAAGTAATGAAAAAGTACAGGAACAATTATTTGCAGTGCAGCAACGTATGGATGCAATGAGTGCATGGGAAGCAAATGCGAATGCAAAATCGTTATTAACGAAATTAGGAATTACTGATTTTACAGCAACTGTTGGAAACCTATCTGGTGGACAAAAAAAGCGTATTGCAATGGCGCAATGTTTTATTGAAACACCTGATTTATTAATTTTGGATGAGCCTACGAACCATCTTGACCATGAGACAGTTGAATGGTTAGAAGAATATTTAGCAAGATATACAGGTGCGGTATTACTTGTAACCCATGATCGTTATTTCTTAGATCGTGTGACAAACCGTATTTTTGAATTAGATAACGGTAAACTGTATAGCTACGAAGGAAACTACAGTACATTTTTAGAAGCGAAAGCACTTCGTGAAGAGCAAGAATCGGCACAAGAATCAAAACGCCAAAATTTATATCGTCGTGAACTTGCTTGGATTCGCCGTGGTGCAAAAGCCCGTTCTACGAAACAAAAGGCGCGTATTCAGCGTTTTGATGAGCTGAAGGGACAAGAAGGACCAGCAGCGAAGCAATCAGTTGATATTGCACTAAGTGGAAGTCGTTTAGGAAAGAAAGTACTTGAATTAAAAGATGTAACGAAAAAATTTGGTGATAAAACAGTATTACATAACTTTAATCATATTGTGAAGCCTGGTGATCGTATCGGAATCATCGGAGCAAATGGAAGCGGAAAATCATCACTATTAAATATGCTTGCAGGAAAATTCTCTCCTGATAGTGGTGAAATTGAAGTAGGACAAACTGTAAAAGTTGCTTATTATACGCAAGAAAATGAAGAGATGAATTTAAATCAGCGTATGATTGAATACATTAAAGAGATTGCAGAAGTTATTCATACAACAGATGGAAAAGTCATTGGTGCATCTCAAATGTTAGAACGTTTCTTATTCCCGACGCATTCACATGGTACACCGCTTGGTAAACTATCTGGTGGCGAAAGAAGACGTTTATATTTATTACGTATTTTAATGGGAGAACCAAACGTACTATTACTTGATGAACCTACGAATGATCTAGATACACAAACATTAACAGTACTGGAAGATTATTTAGAAGATTTCCCAGGTGTCGTTTTAACTGTATCGCATGACCGTTACTTCTTAGATAAAGTAGTAGATGAATTGTTCATCTTTAGTGGTGAGGGCGAAGTGCGTGAATTCCTAGGTAGTTATACAGATTATTTAGAAATGGAAAAAACGAAAGAACTTATTGAGAAAGCGGAAGTTCAAAAAGAGAAAAAAGTAGTAGAAGAAGCTCCAAAACAACAACGTAAACGTAAACTTTCATACAATGAGCAGCGTGAATGGGAAACAATTGAAGATACAATTGCCGAACTAGAAGAGAAAATTGAGTCAATTGGAGAAGAACTTGCGAAAGTTGGATCTGACTTCACAAAGGCACAAGAATTATCTGAAGCACAGCAGAAAACAGAAGAAGAGCTAGAAAAAAAGATGGAAAGATGGAGCGAGTTATCAGACATCGTTGAAGGTTTAAAATAAAAACAAGCTGCATATATTGAAAAGTAAAGAGAAAAACTTTACACTATTGGTAGAACCTATTTTAGGAGGGAAAAAATGAGAACATCTAATCCAATGTTGAAAAAAGAGGCATTCCGTAAAGAGGGAGCAAATACTTCTGCGATGACTATTGGCGGAACAGTAGGCAAAACGTTTATCATGCTTATCTTGCTGCTTGCAACGTCTGTCTATTCATACATACAGATGTCAAATGGTACGATGAAAATGCCAGTATTAATTGGTGCTTTAGTTATTGCGGCAATCGTTGCGTTTGCATCTATCTTCTTCCCGCGCATATCACCAATTGGTGCACCGATTTATGCGGCAGTAGAAGGGGTAGTGTTAGGGAGTATTTCAGCAGTTTATGCAATGAAATTTCAGGATTCTATCGTTTTAAACGCTGTATTACTAACAATCTCAATTCTATTTGCGATGTTAGTTTTATATGCAACACGCGTAGTGAAGGTAACTGATAAATTCCGCACAGGTGTTATGGCAGCAACAATGGGAATTATGGTTATGTATTTAATCGTATTCTTATTAAACATGTTCGGTGTTTCTGTTCCATATATTCACCAAGGTGGAACAATTGGTATGATCATTAGTGCAGTTATTATTGTAGTTGCTGCATTAAATTTATTACTAGATTTCGATTTAATCGAAAATGGTGCACGTAGCCAAGCTCCAAAATATATGGAGTGGTACAGTGCAATGGGTCTAATGATGACGCTAGTATGGTTATACTTAGAAATTCTTCGTTTCGTTTCTTACTTTACGAAAAATGACTAATAAAAAATCCTGCATGAAATGTGCAGGTTTTTTATTTTTAAAGATAAATTGAAAATATGGATGTTGGCGACTTAAATTGAAGGGGGATGGAATATGATGAAAGAGAAAAAAGGGATTATGAAAAAACTATTTTCTAAAAGTTTTTTCATAGAACTAGATGACGCTTTAACATATCCATCAGCAGAAGTCATTCGTTCAGCTATTGAAGGATATGCGGCTGAATGTAATGGGAAATTAAAATTTGAGAGTAAAGTTAAACCGATTACTTTCTACTTAGAAAATGTAATGTACCGCGCTGAAATAAAGATGGCCGGCGGAGGATATTACATATCTTGCAGTGAAGTATAATATTTTTGGAAACCTTACATGTTTAAACTATGTAGGGTTTCTTTTTTTGATTTGTAAGATATAAAGCAATAATTTTTGCTTACAAACATATCATTTTGCGCTTTTTACCCTTCCAACCTTTTTCTTTACAATGAAGAAAAATATGTGAGGTGGTATAACTTATGATGAATCGAGTTGTATTAATTGGTAGATTGACAAAGGAGCCAGAATTATACTACACAAAACAAGGTGTCGCTTATGCGCGAATATGTGTTGCGGTGAATAGAGGTTTTCGAAATAGTTTGGGTGAACAACAAGTCGATTTTATAAATTGTGTCGTATGGCGAAAATCGGCTGAAAATGTAACAGAATATTGTACGAAGGGCTCACTTGTTGGGATTACAGGACGTATTCATACGAGTAATTACGATGATGAGCAAGGAAAGAGAATATTTAGAACTGAAGTTATGATAGAGAGTATTACATTTCTGGAGAGAAGGAGAGAGGGGGCATCGGGGTAAAACGTAAAGAGTATTAAAAGTTAAGAGGGCTTTGTAGCATAGCCCTCTATTATTTTTGATTGATACCTTCCCAAACAATATCCAACTGTTGATTAAGTATATTTTTCGCACTTGTTTCATTAGCGTGTAATAGCGAGTGGGACATTAGTGTATAAAAATAAGTACTCATAATAGTAGAAGTGATGATATTTGTATCCCATGGACTGTGTAATTTTCCTGTCTCTTTCGCTTCTGTAATAATAGAAGACAAACTTTCTTGTAGCTGTTGTATACTTTTTAATTCATTTTCTACTAAGTAGTTAGATTTAATAATTTCAAAAACAGCATGCGTCATTAATTCTCCTTGTCCAGTAAAGCGATCCAGTAAGTCTCCTAAAACAAGTTTGATTCGTTCTTTTGGATGTTCCACATTTTCATATGTTTTTAAGCTTTCATTCCATAGTTCAATTTGAGAATCACCTAAAAATAATAATATGTTTTCTTTTTTCGGAAAATAGTTGAAGAAAGTTCCTTTTGCAATCCCGCATGCAGTAGTAATATCTTGAACTGTTACATTTTCGTAACCACGTTCTTGGAAGAGCTGTACTGCTTTTAGGAATATGAGTTCTTTTAATTTTTTTTTCTCGTTTCTCTAAGCATATAATCTACTCCTAACAAAAACAATTATATCTATTTCTTAGATAATCTCAAACGAAATTTTATTTTATGCACAAATTTACTGTTTAATAAAATTTAATACAATCATGGGGGTTTTTAGGTCGTGTTGTACTTGAACGCCTTTAATAGTTGTATCATTAGAGTCTTCGGCTATTGTAATTGTCTCATCATCATTCACCCAAATTAATAAAGTTTTGATTGAATGATCTTCATATACAATTTCCATTTTACTCGATACAGATTCCATAGTTTGTTTTGTTAAGGAGATTTCTTTAGGTGTACCTGCTTGAATAGATTTGAGCATTTGTACAATAAATCCATTATTATTTGTTTCTGCTTTTACTGTAATATTTTCCTTCATATTTAATAACTTTACATCCGTTACATCATCTGTTTTTAATGCTAGTTTTGAGTCTGCTTTATTTGAGGTGTAAGCAGAGCATCCAAGTAAACTAATAAGTAATATAGTTGAAAATAAGATAGAGAGAAATCTGGTCATACTTTTCGCCACTTTTCGTTGTAGTTTTTTATAAATGAAAATTGTATAGTTCATGTGCTTGCTTTTCAGAAACCCATTTCGGAACAAGTTTCATTACTTGGTTTCTTAGTATAGTTAAGGATTTACTCTCTATTTGCGCCATTTTTCCAACTTTCCATGTAGTGTTTGAGATTTTTTCAATTCTATCTCGTCTTTTTTGTTCGTATTCTGTAAATGCTTGGCGATAGTGGGCATTATTTTTGATGCATTCAGCAAGAATAATAGCATCTTCAATTGCCTGACAAGCTCCTTGGCCTAAATTAGGTGTAAGTGCATGGGCAGCATCTCCAATAAAGAGGATGCGTTTGTCAAAAAACTGTTTCATTGGAATAAGGTCTACAATATCACGATGAATTATATTAACGTCCGATGCATTTTTTAAAATAGCTGGGATGGGATTATGGAAACTTTTGAAATGATTATACAAATCTGCTGTTGTATAAGCCTTGTATTTTTGATCTCTAGCTTTAGCGTTTATGAGCGCATACCAGTATACTTCGTTGTTAGGAAGAGGGACGATACCAAATCTACCGTTTGTTCCCCAAGTTTCAATAAAATCGTTTGTTAAAGATAGATTATGAGCTGGAGTTACGCCGCGCCAACACGTATAACCGGCATAACGATAACCATCACATTGTGTTACTTGTTTTCGAACGACAGAATGAATACCATCTGCAGCAATGAGTATATTGCCGAATGCTTCACTACCATCTTGAAATAATATTTTTAAGGCGTTTTCTTCATTTTGTTCTATTTTTACGCACTCTTTTCCCCATTCGACAGTACCTTTTTGTAGTTTGGAAAGTAGCAATTGATGTAAATCTTTTCGATGAATGGAGTACATTTTTGGATAACAAGCTGGAATGGTCAATTTACTAAATATAGTTCCTTTTTCGGATACAAGGTTAAAACCGTTACTTTCATTGCCGAATTTTTTTATTTGCTCAGAAATTCCATATGGTTCAAGTGCTTGCATTGCATTTGGGGCAATGATAATACCTGCACCAGCAACAGTAGGTTCAGTATTTTTATCATATACTTTTACATCTAATCCTATTTTTTGTAAGGAAATTGCTGCGCAAAGACCAGCAATACCACCACCAATAATCATGACATTATTCATTTGTTATCCCTCCACTTTCAAATGACTTTGATCATAAAATGACCGAGGTCATTTTGTGAGTTAAGATTAATGCCTTTTTTTGTTATTGTCAATTAGACTTTTAACTGTAGTTTCGGAATGATTAGGTGAAAATAGAAATAGTTAAACTTATATGAAATGTAGAAAAGGAATTAGTAAAGTTAAGCATCCGAGTAGGAGTATAGAGGGATAACATGTTACAATACAGCTAAGAACACGCAATAAAGGAGAGTATTTTTACGTGAAAATTAAAGCAATTGAACCGACGCCAAGTCCAAATACAATGAAAGTTATTTTGAATGAAGTATTACCATCAGGAGCGCGTAATAATTATACAAATGAAAATAAAGAACAAGCACCAGTGCAAGTGCAAGAAATCTTGAAGATTGAAGGCATTAAAGGTGTGTATCATGTTGCAGACTTTTTAGCAGTGGAGCGAAATGCGAAGTATGACTGGAAAGTTTTATTACAACAAGTTCGTGCTGTTTTCGGTGAAGAAATAGTGGAAGAAAGCGAAGAACAACAACTTTCTCATTTTGGAGAAGTGAAAGTGTTTGTTCAAATGTTCTTTACAATTCCGATGCAAGTGAAGTTAACAGATGGAACCTCAGAAGAGCGTGTTGGTTTACCTGATCGTTTTAAAGAATCAATTATGAAAGTGCAAATGTCTGCACCTAACGTTGTGAAAGAGCGTAAGTGGATAGAGCAAAGTACACGTTACGGTAATTTTGAAGAAATCGGGAAAGAAGTAGTAGAAGAAATTATTGCTGCTTATTCAGAAGAACGTGTAAATGAAACGGTTAAAGAATTATTAGATCAAGCAGGTGCTGTTGAAGTAACGATTCAAAAGCGTGAGCCATATAAAGTAACAGAAGAGATGATGAAAGATTCTGACTGGAAAAACCGTTTTGCAGCTTTAGAACAAATGGATCCAACGGAAGAAGATATGATGGTATTGAAAATGGCATTAGATGATGAGAAAGTATCTATCCGCCGCCTAGCAACAGCTTATTTAGGTATGGTAAAAGGTGAAGGAGTATTGCCGTTATTATATAAAGCGTTATTAGATCGTTCAGTAAGTGTTCGTCGTACAGCAGGAGATTGCTTATCAGACGTAGGTGATCCAGCAGCGATGTTCGTTATGATTAAATCTCTGAAAGATTCAAGTAAATTAGTACGCTGGCGTGCAGCAATGTTCTTATTTGAACTTGGTGATGAAAGTGCAATTCCGGCACTAAAAGCAGCAGAAGATGATCCGGAGTTTGAAGTGGCGATGCAAGCACGTTTAGCTTTAGAACGTATTGAAGGCGGCGAAGAAGCAAAAGGATCAGTATGGAAGCAAATGACGGAGTCTCGTAAAGGGGAATAGTTTATGATTGTTTTCTATGATAGTTGGTGCCCGATGTGTACGGCGGTTGCAGAACGTACGAAAAGATTAGATAAAAAGGGTAAGATGAAATTTGTTTCATTTCGAGATGAAGATGTAGTTGAGAGGTATGAACTATCTCAAAAATTACAAAGTAAGATGGAACAAAGATTGTATATTTTAAAAAATAATAAGTGGTATGACGGAATTCATAGCATTAACGTATTAGCAAAGGCCGTTCCATCTTATTGGTTTGCAGTACCGTTTATAAAACTATCTATCGTACTTGGATTTGGAAGTAAAGTATACGATTATATTGCCAACAATAGAAAACTTGTCCCAGTTGGACACTGTCGTGAAGGGGTTTGTGAAATCCCTACAAAAAAATGAAATCATCGTTATCTTTCTTTTGCACCTATTAATAGAGCGTGATATGATAAATTTGGAATGAAAGTTGAAGGAGAGATACAAGATGTCAAATGCATATGAAGAATACATGCGTCAAATGGTAATTCCAATGCGCCAAGAGTTAGTGCGTTCTGGATTTGAAGAGTTAACTACAGAAGAAGCTGTAACAGAATTTATGGAGAATGCATCAGGTACAACTTTAGTAGTTGTAAACTCTGTTTGTGGTTGTGCAGCTGGTTTAGCACGCCCATCAGCAGGTCAAGCGGTTGTACGTGCTGAAAAACAACCTAATCATCTTGTAACTGTATTTGCAGGTCAAGATAAAGATGCTACTGCGAAAATGCGTGAATACTTCGGAGAAATTCCTCCATCTTCACCATCTATGGCATTACTAAAAGGAAAAGAAGTTGTTCACTTCATTCATCGTCATGAAATTGAAGGCGCAACAATGGACGAAATTATTACAAACTTAGAACAAGCTTTCGAAAAGAATTGCTAAAGTAGGGGGAGAGTGAATCTCCCTCTTTTCTTTATATAGAGGTGAAAAAATGATAGTAACAACAGCAGGAAGAACAAATAAAGAAATGACAGCTTATGCAAATAAGGTAGCAGAAGAATTAAATTGTTCTTTCGTTAAACGTAATGACATACCAGTACATAAACTGCATGAGCAGTATGAACAAGATGTACTTGTTGTAGGCAAAAATCGATTAGCCATTTATCCAAAAGGAACGGAAGAGTCGTTTTTCTTTCATCCAAACTCAGCGATGTTTCGTGTGAAAAGGTTAATGCGCGGAGAGCACGATCCGTTTGTACAAGCTGCTAAATTAGAGAGCGGAATGACAGTATTAGATTGTACGCTCGGTATGGCATCAGATAGTATTGTAGCTAGTTATGTTGTTGGTGAAAGTGGAAAAGTAACAGGACTTGAAGGAAACGAATATATGTCTTACATCATGGGAAAAGGCTTGCAAACATGGTCTTCATCCGTTTCTGAAATCGATGAAGCAATGCAAAGAATCGATGTAAAGCAAACGGAGCATTACGCATTTTTAATACAATGTGAAGATAATAGTTATGATGTCGTTTACCTTGATCCGATGTTTGAAGAAACTGTCATAGAATCAGATGGAATTAAAGGATTAAAACACTTCGCTTTGTATCATGATATTACTGACGAAACAATTGCGGAAGCGAAGCGTGTGGCTAGAAAGCGTGTCGTTCTGAAAGATCATTTCCGTAGTTCTAGATTTGAAAAACATAATTTTCAAGTATACAAAAGAAAAAGTGCTAAGTTTCACTTTGGTGTAATTGACCCTTGCTAATTGTTTGAAAAGATGTATAATAAGCAATAATTAATTAAATATACTGTCTGTGATGAAGAGAGTAATCTTTTTCAGAAGGAAAGCGAGCTAGGGATGGTGTGAGCCTAGTGCAGAAGAAAAAGATGAAGCGCACTTCGGAGACGCTTCTTGAACGAATAGTAGAGTAAGCCGAGGCCCCCTGTCCTCGTTATAAACGGGAAAGTGGTTCGAAATGAACAACAAGGGTGGTACCACGGGTTAAAACTCGTCTCTTTTTTAGAGACGAGTTTTTTGTGTTTTAAAAAATAAGGAGGTTATAGTATGAATTATAAAACGCAGTTTGCGAAAAGTTTATCGAATATTTTTACGAATGAATTAACACAAAATCAAATTTTAGATTTAATCGAAACACCAAAACAAGATGAATTCGGAGATGCAGCGTTCCCATGCTTTTCACTAGCGAAGCAATATAAAAAATCACCAGCTATTATAGCGAAGGAATTGGCGGAGAAATTAAATGATCCGTTCTTTACGAAAGTAGAGGCTGTTGGTCCTTATGTAAATGTATTTTTTAATCGTGAAACAGTAAGTGATGAAGTATTAAAAATAATTTTAGCGGAGAAAGAAGAGTACGGTCAAAATCACTTTGGATGTGAAAAAACGGTAGTTATCGATTATTCCTCTCCTAATATCGCGAAACCTTTTTCAATGGGGCATTTACGTTCTACAATGATTGGTAATTCACTGAAACATATCGCCGAAAAGTGTGGGTATGAAGTTGTCGGAATCAATTATATTGGCGATTGGGGCACGCAGTTTGGAAAGTTAATTACCGCATATAAAAAATGGGGAAATGAAGAGGTAGTTAAAGAGGATCCGATACGTGAGTTATTTAAGTTATATGTTCAGTTTCATGAAGAAGCAAAAGAGAACAAAGAACTAGAAGAAGAAGGACGATCATGGTTTAAAAAACTAGAAGAAGGAAATGAAGAAGCAGTCGAACTTTGGAATTGGTTCCGTCATGAGTCTTTAAAAGAATTTTCTCGTATTTATGAACTTCTCGGTGTGGAATTTACAAACTTTCAAGGAGAAGCTTTCTATAACGATAAAATGGAAGACTTTATTGAGATTTTAGAAGAGCACGATTTACTTGAAGAATCAGAAGGCGCATTAGTCGTTAATTTAGAAAAAGAAGGTATGCCGCCATGCTTAATTAGAAAATCAGATGGTGCAACTATTTACGCAACGCGTGATTTAACAGCGGCATTGTATCGTCAAAACACATACGAATTTGATAAAGCACTATATGTAGTTGGCCCAGAACAAAGTTTACATTTTAATCAATTTTTCACTGTATTAAAAAAGCTAGGCTGTACTTGGGTTGATGGAATGGAACATGTACCGTTCGGGTTCATATTAAAAGATGGTAAGAAAATGTCGACACGTAAGGGCAGAATTATTTTATTGGAAGAAGTGTTAGAAGAAGCTGTTGCGCTTGCGGAACAAAATATTGAAGAGAAAAATCCGAATTTAAAACAAAAAGAAGACGTGGCAAAACAAGTCGGTGTTGGAGCGGTTATCTTCCATGATTTAAAAAATGAGCGTATGCATAATATCGAATTCTCATTAGAAAATATGTTGAAATTTGAAGGAGAAACAGGACCATATGTGCAGTACACACATGCGCGTGCCTGCTCTATTTTAAGAAAAGAAAGTGTAGAATTTGAAACGTGTACTTTTGAATTAAAAGACGATTACAGCTGGAGTGTAGTAAAATTACTCAATAAATTCCCGCAAGCAATTGAAGCGGCCTTCAACAAAAATGAGCCATCTATTATTTCAAAATACGTATTAGATGTAGCGCAAGCGTTCAATAAATATTATGGAAATGTTCGTATATTAGAAAAGAGCGAAGAGAAAGAGAGTAGACTCGCATTAGCTTACGCTGTGACGGTTGTATTAAAAGAGGGATTACGTTTACTTGGGGTAGGGGCACCTGAGGAGATGTAAAATAAAAATTTTGTAACAAAAAGGCAAATCAGACGGTCATTAATCTGATTTGTCTTTTTGTATTTTCTTAAATAAATTCTTATTTATAAAGTGTTATACGCTACGAAGTGTAAGAATTCTATAATTTTGTTACTAAATCAATTAAAATATTTATAGAGAGGATGGTCCGTATTGATTCGAAGTTTCATTTTAAAAATTCCTTGTCATAGACTACCGGAAAGGAGTTTTCTTAAACTACAAAAATACATGCCTTTATGTGCGCGATGCACAGGTATGTTTATTGGTTTATGTATGTTTCCAATTTACTTTTTAATAACACCTTCGTTTAGTCTCTCATTAATGCTATCCTTTTTTGCTCAAATTCCATTATTAATTGATGGATTCACCCAAAAGTGGAAATGGCGAAGCAGCACAAATTTGCTAAGAGTAACTACTGGCTTATTAAGCGGTAATGGTATGGGACTATTTATTGCATCTAGTATTATATGGATTACATCTTAAACCACATATCAACGGAGGTAGCTACTTACATGTTTTGGATTTACATAATTCTAATTTTTATATCAGGTGGAAGTGGAATTGGTTTTATCATTCATGAAAAATATATAGAAGCAACAATAGCTTTTGTTATTTGCCTATTATTTATGGTGCTACTATATTTTTATTTAAAAAGAAGCAAAAAAAGAGAAATTTAGATTGTGACGTAATAGATTGTACCGATTGCTCAGATTGTGATTGTACTATCTAAACTTCTATGTATTTCTTTTTTATGAAAAGGATTATATATCGTTTCAGGTATGTAATCCTTTTTATTTTTTTAAAAAATTAGTTTGTCAAATAGGTGGAGAGTAAAGAACATGTACGATTTAACGCAATAATTAGAACTAAAAATCTCTAAAAATATTAGAAACATAGGAATACGTTTATTGAATGGAGAACTTTAGTTTTGTATATAAAAGGAGGTGTTGTACTTGGAAGAGTATGATTGGAATAGTAAGCTAGAGTATTTAAGAAATACGAGAGATTTATATTATAACGATGATTATTTAAGTTTTTTAGTAAATACAGTTTGGAAGATTTTTGAGCCAGTACATATTGTTGATTACGGTTGTGGGTATGGCTACTTAGGTTTAATTTTGTTGCCGTTACTTCCAAATGGATCAAATTATACAGGTATTGATAGCGGGGAAGCATTAATAGCTGAAGCGAGAGAGTTGTTTCGTTCGCTTCCATATGAATCAGAATTTATTGAAGGAGATGCTACAGAAATTGAATTGGAAAATAAATATGATATAGCTGTCAGTCATGCTTTCTTATTACATATGAATTCGCCCAAAACGATGTTGCAAAAAATGATAAATTCAATTAAGGAGGGAGGAAAGATAATATGTTTTGAGCCGAATTGGATTTCTAATATGTCTTCATACATGCTAGATGGAGTAATTCAATCGAAAATTATCCAGCTTGGTGTTTTGCAGAAGTTATTTGAAGAAGATGCACACAGAAGTGGTAAAGATGGCAATATTGGCATGAAAATACCAATGTATTTAAGTGAATTAGGTGTTAAAAATATTGAATGTAGAGTAAGTGATAAAGTGAATTTTTTAGATCCTAATTTAAATCAAAATGATAAGCAAGGATTATATAATTCTCTAAAAGAAGAGGGGATTGCTAGTAATCCAGGTGAAAAACAACAATTTATAGATTGTTTAATGAGTCGGGGCTTAACATTTGCTGAAGCACTCGCTCAATATGAAGCAGAACTACGATTTTTTGAAATGTTTCATATACATGCATCTTTAGTATATGCTCCGAATATGAAAATTACATTTGGTGAAATAAAGAAGTAAATATCATATTAGAAAAGTAAGGGAGAAGGAGAATTGCTACATTTCTAATATGGATAGGTTGCCATTATTATCAAGGCTTGCCGGTAAATCGATATATCTTATCAAATCGTTGATATATTGTAAGTTACGATATATATTCAGGAAATCGTTAATATAATTTCATCCACTGAATGAAGGCTCAAAAAAGAAGATAAAACCCATCTTCGAATAATACATGTTATTTCATCAAATTAAACAAAATAACGAGAAAAAGTATCGTTTTTAAGATATTTAGTTATAAACTTGAATAATATTAAATAATATCGTTCATTATATGAGGTTTTAGTTGAATGCATACTATATGATGTGTAAAATCTAAGCAAGTAGGTTAGAATACTGCTTGCAAATGGCAGTATAAATAATAATTTGAGGTGAATGCATGCTAGATTTTAAGCAATTAGAGATTTGTTTGAAAGAAAAGAGATTCGTAGATGGATTACATGAGATAAATAATGAAATTGCGCATATAAAAGAAAAGAATAAGTTATCATACGTGAAGAAATGGCTTTCTAACGTCTCGTCAGCTAAGGAGTTTGATACATTAATTCGTCTTGCTGATGAAGGTTTGATGCATCAATATAGCTCCTTTTTAATTCGTTATACGTATAAAAAATTCCCAAATATGAGAACGCTCTCTTTATATTGTGATGAATTAATTGATGAACGTAAAATCCTTGATGCTGAACAATTGTTAAAAGATTCTTTGGAAAAGGTAAATGAAGAGGAAACTGATGCGGATGTTTTAACGAAAGCATACTTTACGTTAGTTAGATGTTTGCTAGATATGAAGCGAAATGAAGAGGCCTATGCCTATATGCAAAAGGCGGAAAAGTATAGTACACGTGCAGTTTTTGATAAATGGGGTTACTTATATATACAGACTGGTGAGTGGGAGAAGGCAGAGGAACAACTTTTATCCGGTCAGCAGCATAAAGATTGTGAAGAGTTAGCTACGTACTTATTGGCGCAATTATATGCATATAAAGGTGAACAGCAGCGAGCACTACAACTCATTAATGATGCGATTGCAAAGTTCCCTCAAGTACCATATTTCTATTTTGAAAAAGTAAAATATTTATTAGATTTAGAGCGCTATGAAGAAATGTTAGCGGTAATAGATAAAATTAATCATATGCTTCCGCATCATGCATATACAACTTATTTTATACATTTACGTGCAGAAGCATTTTATAAAATGAATAATATTCACGATTTGCAAGCACTATTGAAAAGTGAAAAGAGTTTAAAAAATTCTCTATATCATCATATAGAAAAAAATCCTGATGGAAAAAAGGTTCGTTTACCGATAGTTCCGGTTGTACAAAAGGATAACTATTGCGTTCCGACAAGTTTGGAAATGATGTTAGGGGTATGGGGAGAAAAACGTACGCAAGATGAAATTGCACAACATATTTTTGATGTAACAGGTTCTAAGTTTTCAGATACAGTTACATATATAGAAGAGCAAGGTTACGAATATCGTTATTTTCAAGGGAATGAGGAAAATTATAAGAGATTACTCAATCAAGGTATTCCCGTTTTATTAAGTATAGATATTGAGCACGCTTCCCATGTACAAGTGCTTTCTGGTTATGACGATGTACTGCAAGCTTTTTATATTCAAGATCCGAATTTCTTGGAACCGATTCTTGTGGAATATGATAAGCTACAAGAAAAATATCGTTATACAGATTGTTTAGCTATTACGTTTATACCGAAAGATAGAATGGAACAACTTTCATTTTTAAATGAGGAAGAACACACTTATTATAAAACAATCTTTTCTCTTACAGATCATTTAGGTGAGCAAGATAAAGAGGGAATTGAAAAGTTAGTACTATTTTTAAAAGAAACAAGTGAAAATCCAAACACTTGGTTATATACGATTAAACATTTAGATGCTGAAGTAGATAAAGATTTTATTCAGTTTTGTATAGGGAAATTAATGAAAAAGTTTCCGAGCTCTGACTTTGTGAAATTGCATAGTGCACAGTGTTTTATTCGTCTGCAGGATATGGAAAAAGCAGGACAGATGCTTCAAAGTGTGGAGAAGAAAAGCAATCAAGCGTTGTATCATTTTATAAATGGACGTTATTCTTTTGAGCAAGATAATTATGCAGAATCGATTGCTAGTTTTCGTTCATCATTACAATTGGATGCAGATCAACCAGTTGCGTGGAGTTTCTTAGCATTATCATACATGTATATGGATCAATCCGAAAAGGGGCTAGAGTATTCTCTAACAGCTATAGAACGTAGTCCAGAAAGGTTTACACTTGTAAATCACGGTTTAATTTTAATAGATTTAGAACGATATGAAGAAGCATATGGATTCTTTAATGATTTATTAAAAGAATATAAATATGAAGCGCACATATGGTATGAACGTGCAAGATGTGCTCAGTATTTAGGGAAAGTGTATTTGGCGGTAAAAGGACTTAAAGTGGCGATTCAATTAGATAAAACAGCAGCCTATTTATATACGAAGCTTTCGGAAATCTATGAATCGGATTTGGATGATGAGAAAAATACGAAGGAAATTCTATTACAAGGAATTCAAAATTGTGAAGATCAGGCGTCTTTATATGTTCGTTTAGGAGATTTTCATTTTCAAAATGATGAACTTGAAGAAGCGGAAACTATATATAAGCGTTCTTTAGAAGAAAATAATGAAGATGTATATTCTCATTTCGGTTTAATTCAAGTTTATATGGCAAAGGAACAATATAAGGATGCAAAAAACTATATTGTCAGTATTAATAAGCAATTTGAAGACAATCAAGATTTCCTTATGAATGCTGGTATGGTGTTATGGGATGCTGAAATGGCATTAGGTGAGGATGAAAAAGAGTTAAAACTTGCACTTTCTAAATTAGAGAACGGTATACGAAGCGTATACGCTAATATAGCGAGCGTGTTGGATGAGTATGTAAATCGAATAAAAGACACAGCTTTTGTGCAACGAGGCATAGCATTTTTAAGAACGTTAGAAAAAGAAAAAGAGGATGTAATTGAATACGGTTGTTACGCAGGTGTTTTATATGAATCTATTGGACAGTATGATCAGGCGATAAAACGGTATAATGATGCACTTAAGAAAAAACAAGATTCATTGCCGTATTTCCGTATCGGTGAAACATTCATGGCGTTAGGGCAATTTCAAGAAGCGAAGCATGCGTATGAAACATGTTTAGAAATGGATAAGAACTTCTTAGGTGTACATTTGCAGCTTGCTGAAATATACGAAAAAGAAGAGAATCGTTCCAAAGAACAAAAGCATATGGTCCAGGCGATGAAAGAAGAACCAATGCATATAAATATGGAATATTTAGCGCAGCTTTCAGTAGAAATGAATCTTCAGGAAGAATTGCTAGTTGAACTAGAAAAATTGGAGAAAGAAGTTCCTGAAACATGGCGTTTAGATGCGATTGCATACGTGTTTGGCGCGATGAATGACATAGATAAAGAAAAAGAATATATCGAATGCGCAATGAAAATAGATGAAGCGCATGTGGAAGTACTATATCATTATGCGAAATTGCTAGTTAAAAAGCAGAGTGCAGAAGCAATCGAAGTTGCGCTGAAAGTAATGCATAAAAATTTGGAAAGTGAACGTATTTTTGGTGTGTACGTAAAAGCAATGGAACAACATAAAAAATTATCCCAAATACGAGACGTACTTCATACGCTAAAGGTGAAAAAAGCAGAAAGAAGTACAGCGTTTATGTATGCAGCTACTGCGGTTGCCGAAAGATTAGTAGAAAGGCAACAAAATGAGCAACCGAAAAAATCTATATTTACAAGAGCATTTTATCGTATGAAAAATCGTGCGAAGGAAATTTCAATGATTACAGTTATTATTGATTTATTTGAAATCTCCTTAAAGTTAAATCCGAAAAATAGTATGGCAGCACAGCGTTTCGCAATATTTTATGAGAATGCGGCGATGAATAAAGAAGCTATAGAGGTTTTACAAACATCGTTAGAAAATAAGTGGGATTATGATGTAGCGAAGCAACTTGTAAATCTTTTCATTGAGTGTGAAGAAGAAGAAGAAGAAGATATGTTACGAGACGCTTTTGAATTAACGAAACAAATGGTTCGAGAGCTACCGGATGATTATGATACTCTTCTTTTACAAGCGAATGTATTATGTAAGCTAGGCGAAGAAAGAAAAGCCGAAAAAATTTACTTGCAATTAATTGAGAAAACACCATTTGTAAGTAGAGGATTCCTTGCTTTAGCAGAAATATATCAAAGTCAAGAGAGAATTGAGGACGCGATTCAGTTATTAGAAGACGCTTCTGTGCATCATCCGAATGAAACGGCAATTCTTCTTGCTTTAGCATCTTCGTATCATAGAGCTGGGCAAACGACAAAGGCAGAAAAAATAACAAGTGAAATATTAGCAATTGATGCTACTGACTTGTTAGCAAGATACGATCATGCTTGTTATTTAACATCATTAAACAGAAATGAAGAGGCAAGAGATGAACTTGAAATTGTGCTTCGTGAAGATGAAACAGGATTTTTCGCTGAACTTGCAGAGGAAGAAGAAGATTTAGCAGGATTGCGAGAATTTGAAAAGTAATTGTATAAGAATAGAGAAAAAGGGTATAAATAAAAATATATTTCGAATTAGTTGACAATTAATTGTTTAATGGCATAAAATAACTTTTAATAAAGTATACAAATCTGAAGACGAGAAAGAGTAAAATAGTGAGCTGTTCTCCAGAGAGCCGGTGTATTGCTGAAAGCCGGTGTGCAGACGTTATTTGAAAATCATCTCCGAGGAGCCGTGGCTGAATAAAGTAAGCTCGGACGGATGTCTACCGTTACAAAGAACGCGTATGTTAGTACGTTGCTAAGTGCTATTAGTGAAAAGCTAATAGAATTAGGGTGGTAACGCGGGTAAACCCGTCCCTACTTCATAGGGGCGGGTTTTTTGTGTGCTTTTAAAACATTCAAAGGAGTGATTGTAGATGAAGAAAGTAGATGTAAAAGAGTCGGCTGTAGGGAGAGAAACACGTATTCGTAAGCAGTGGAACGAACAGGGCATTTTTGAACAATCAATTCAGAATAGAGAAGGCGCACAATCGTTTGTGTTTTATGAAGGACCACCAACGGCGAACGGTTTACCACACGTCGGCCATGCACTTGGTCGGGCAATTAAAGATTTAGTAGCAAGATATAAAACGATGGCTGGATATAAAGTGTTAAGAAAAGCTGGCTGGGATACACATGGATTACCTGTAGAATTAGGCGTCGAAAAACAACTTGGTATTTCAGGTAAGCATGAGATTGAAGAGTACGGCATTGAGCCATTTATTCAAAAGTGTAAAGAGAGTGTATTCACGTATGAGAAGCAGTGGCGTGAATTTACGGAGAGCATTGGATATTGGGTAGATATGGATGATCCATACGTTACTCTAGAGAATCCATATATCGAAAGTGTATGGAATATTTTAGGGACGATTCATGAAAAAGGTTTGTTATATAAAGGACATAGAGTTTCTCCATACTGTCCAAGCTGTCAAACATCGCTTAGTTCACATGAAGTTGCACAAGGATATAAAACAGTGAAAGATTTAAGCGCAACGGTTAAGTTTAAAGTAAAAGATAGTGAAAATGAATATTTCCTTGGATGGACGACAACGCCGTGGACACTTCCAGCGAATGTTGCACTTGCCGTACATCCAAATATGGAATACGTTAAAGCGAAACAAGAAGGGTATGTATACATTGTTGCGAAAGAGCGTGTACAAGAAGTATTAAAAGAAAACTATGAAGTATTATCTGTTCACAAAGGCGAAGAATTAGTAAACACATCTTATACAGCACCGTTTCCGATGAAGGAAGTTACAAATGGGTACCACGTAATTGCAGCAGATTTTGTAACAGCAGATAGTGGTACAGGACTCGTTCATATCGCTCCAGCATATGGGGAGGACGATTATAAAGTCGTTCAAAGTGAAGGATTGTCGTTCTTACATGTTGTAGATGAGAAAGGTGAGTATACGGATGCAGTACCATTTCTTAAAGGTAAGTTTGTAAAAGATTGTGACGTTGATATCGTTCGTTATTTAGCGAAAGAAGGGTTACTATATCATAAAGAAAAATATGAACATAGCTATCCGCATTGCTGGCGCTGTGATTCACCATTACTTTATTATGCAGGAGAAAGCTGGTTAATCCGAACAACTGAGATTAAAGAAACATTTTTACGAAATAATGATTCTGTTAAGTGGTATCCAGACCATATGAAGCATGGACGGTTTGGTAAGTTTTTAGAAAACATGGTGGACTGGAATATTAGCCGGAATAGATATTGGGGAACACCTTTAAACGTATGGGAATGTGAAAGCTGCGATCATCAATTCGCACCGAAAAGCATTGCCGAATTAAGAAAGCATAGTACGAAAGAAACACCTGAAGATTTAGAATTGCATAAGCCGTATGTAGATGAAGTGCAAGTTTGCTGCGAAAAATGCGGAAGTACAATGAATCGCACACCAGAAGTAATCGATGTTTGGTTTGATAGTGGTTCCATGCCGTTTGCACAATATCATTATCCATTTGAAAATAAAGAGTTATTTGAAGAACAGTTTCCAGCAGATGTTATTGCAGAAGGCATTGATCAAACACGCGGATGGTTTTATAGTTTATTAGCCGTATCAGCGCTATATACAGGGAAAGTACCATATAAACGAGTGTTATCACTAGGGCATGTTCTAGACGAGGAAGGACAGAAAATGTCTAAAAGTAAAGGAAATGCACTAGATCCAGTTGATTTAGTAAATCAGTTTGGTGCAGATGCTTTAAGATGGGCTCTACTTGTTGACAGTGCTCCGTGGAATGCAAAGCGTTTTTCTGAAAGAACAGTACTGGAAGCAAAATCTAAATTTGTAGATACGTTAGTCAATGTATATAGCTTCTACGTTTTATATGCAAATTTAGATGAGTATAATCCGAAAGAAAAGTATGAAGTTAAACGTACGAAATTAGATGAATGGGTATTATCAAGATTGCATAGCACAACGAAAAAAGTGAGAACAGCACTTGATGATTATCAATTTACGAATGCAGCTCGTGAAATCGCGGCGCTTGTAGATGAAGTCAGTAACTGGTACGTAAGACGATCACGTAATCGTTTCTGGGAATCTGGTATGAATCCTGAAAAAGCAGCTGCGTATGAAACGCTTCATGAAGTGCTTGTAACAATTAGTAAATTAATCGCACCATTTACACCGTTTGTAGCTGAGGATATTCATCTGAATTTAGAAGGAAGAAGCGTTCATTTAGCAGATTATCCGGTTGTAAACGAATCACTTATCCAGCCCCAGTTAGAAGCGGAAATGAATGCTGTTTTACAAGTTGTTGAACTTGGAAGAAGTAATCGTAATCAACATTCATTAAAAGTAAAACAGCCGTTAGCAGAACTTGTATTACTAGCGCATAATGAAAATGATATGGATTGGGAATCTTATCGTGATATCATCATGGATGAGCTAAATGTAAAAGCGTTCCATGTTGAACTCGATGAAACGAAATACACGTCCTATCAATTAAAGCTGAATTTTAAAACGGCTGGGCCGAAGTTTGGTAAAAGTGTGAATGCAGTAAATGGCTGGCTAAAACAATTATCAAAAGAAGAAGTACAACACTTTGTATCTACAGAAAGAGCAGTTTACGAAGTAGCACCAGGAGAAGAAGTAGTTGTAACAGCTGAAGATGTATTAGTAGAGAAAGTTGCGAAATCAGGATTTTCAAATACAACTAACGGTCAATATACGGTAATGTTAGATACGAATGTAACGGAAGAATTGTTACAAGAAGGAGTAGCACGTGAATTTATTCGTGCAGTTCAAGAATATCGTAAGCAGTTGAATTTACCAGTTAATTTACGAGTGGATGTAATTCTTGATACAGAAGAAGAACTACAGCAAACGTTAACGAATCATAAAGATTTATTAGAAGAAAACTTACTCGTCAAGCAATTTACATTTGGTCACTTAACGAATGAGGACGATGAACTTTCTTTAGGTGAGACAAAGATCCGAATTAAATTAAACGCGGCTAATTAAAGAAAAAAGGAAGTTGGAATCATTCCAACTTCCTTTTTTGTATGAAGATAAATTAATCAGTTATTTTCCGCATAATCCATTCGATGGGTCCTCTAGAAAAGTTCCTTCGCCATAATACGCTAAATAAAATACTGAAAATGAAAAATGCAGTAGCAAATAATAAAACGAAAAGTAGTGTTTGATGTTCCATACGATTTAATACAATCAATGCGCCAATACCGATAAATACATGACTTACATAATGCGTTAATGTTAATTGTCCTGTTTGTATAATGGAAGTAACAAACCAATTATTTTCATATTTTTCAGCAATGTAGAGGCAAATTATTAATATAGCAATAGCAGATCCTGTAGCGGATGCGACGTATAATATATTGGGTAAAATGGGTCCTGTGTTAAACAAAAATGTAGAGGCTGCTTCACTAATGTATGGGATAAAAAGGTGTGTTAACCCTTTTGATAATAGCTCTATAATTACGGTTACTGTTAAACCCAGTAAGAACAACCAATGTCTAATTTTCCTATTATGAAGATCTAACCTGCCAATTATCATACCGATTAAGAAGAAAGAAAACCATGGGAAAATAGGGTGATAGCCATTAAAAAATAAGTTGCGAAGAAAACCTGTTAAGGTCCAAAAGTCTATATAGTTTATAAATGGGATTGTGCCTCCCCATCCTTCGAAGGCGTTGAAAGTAAGTTGGAGATATTGTGCAGCAAGTAAAATAATGATAGAAAGCCATATTAGTATAGTTCTTCGTACAGTAATTAGTAATGCAGCGATGAAAAGGTAAACGCCGTAGTAGTGTAAAATATCACCCGTCCATTCCATTACATACAATAATAATCCTAAAATAAATAAGAATAGTGATCGTTTCCAAATCAATATTCGGCTGGTATTGATTTTTATTTTCTCTTGGCTAGCAACAGATGATTTAGTCATTAAAGTTATGCCAATCCCAGCAAGTATAACAAACAAGGCAGAAGCTCTACCTTCAAAAAGTGTCATAAAGGTTTTTAACAGAGGAGGTCCATTTCCTTCCGCCCCTGTTATCACCATGAAATTAACTAGTAACATTCCAAACATTGCCCACGCTCTAGCAAAATCTAAGCCGATAATGCGCTTTTTTGTACTCACTTCAATCCCTGCTTTCAAAAATGCTATTTACAGCTTCAATCCATATTTGTTTATAATCCATATCTAAATGTAACATCATAAAATTCCCAATATTATCAAGAACTAATGCTAACATATGAGCTTTTGAAACTAGATTTTTATTTTGAATGAGTTGAAGTTCATTTGCTTTTGTTAGGAGTGATTCAAATCCGTTTAAATATTCTGTTTGTACAGTTAGTAATCGATCTTTGTACATATCGTTTCTTGAAGATAGTAATACATATTCTTGTAATACACGATTAAAATAAGGATCTTTCTGTTGTTCGTCTATCATTTTAAAGCCAATTTCAACACATTTCTCAATGAAATTCTCTTTCGTAAACTCTTCTGTATGAAAGAATGAGGAGAACTGCATCGCTGCACATAATTCATTAAAAATACTTTCGATTAATGCATCTTTAGATTTAAAGTAATAATAAATAGATGGCTTGGCAATACCAACTTCTTCAGCAATCATTGTATAGGTCGTTTTGGCAATGCCGTGACCGGCAAATAGTCGATAACTTGCTTCGACTATGGAAGAGAGTGTTTCTTCACTTTTGCTCATGATAAGTCCTCCTAATAAAAAAGGTTACATAAATCGTATCATTCATTAATATTATTTTCAACCTATCGTTAGGTAAAAAATAACTTATTTTTTTACACATTATTTTGGTGAAATATAGTTAATCGAAGTGGGAAATAAATATATTTCTAAAGTATTGTTCTCATTTTATACATAATTATTGAGAAAATTTCACTCACCATAAATGTGAAGGTAATAGAATTGCTCGTATAGAATTACTCGTAGATTCAATTTATCTCGTTACTTGTGGACAGTAATAGCTTTATAGGAATGGGGTAAAGGATTCAATTTATTAGGGGGAGTGGTTTTATGTTAAACAAAAAAATGGTGGCAATGGCAATGACTGTGCCATTAGTAATGGGGACGATTTCTACGGTTTCGGCATTGGAAAAACAACAGCAAGTAAAGCTAGAAGCTTATTCACCACAGAAAAAAGCAATTGAATATTTAAAAGGACATGCTACGGAATATGGATTGAAGGCAGACCTTTCAGACTTGCAATATATTTCTACAACAGAAACATCAGTAGCTTCATATGTTAGGTTCCAACAAGTGGTCAATGGTGCGCCTGTATTTTCAAAACAAATTACAGTTACTCTTAACGGAGAGGGAAAAGGCTTACTTGCGGTTTCTGATTATCAGCCTGTTACAGGTGTGAAGGAAGTTACGAAAAAAATTAGTGAAAAAGATGCAGAACAAAAATCGATGGCGTATGTTGGAGGAGAAAGTGAGCAAAACTTATGGGCTCCTACAGAAAAAGAATTCGGATATATTGTTGAAGAGGGAGTCGCTATTCCTGTATATAAAGTGGTAGTCCATTCTAATAATCCATTCGGTGCATGGGAAACATTCATTGATGCGGAAAATGGAAAGTTAATTAAAAAGGTTGATATAAACCGAAAAGCAGAAGGAACAGGAAAAGTATTTTTACCTAACCCTGTCGTATCTAGTGGAAGTTTAGCAGGGTTAAAAGATAATAATGATGCAGATTCAACAGCATTAACGAATCAATTGAAAACTGTTACGTTAAAAGGTTTAGATGGTACAGGATTTTTAATTGGTGAGTATGTTACGATTTCTTCAAAAGCGAAGACGAAATCTACAAACTTACAATTTAATTTTACACGTGCAAATGATAGTTTTGAAGATGTTATGTCATATTATCATATTGATACATTACAGCGTTACATTCAAGGATTAGGCATTAACAATATTAATAATCGTTCTATTAAAGTGAATGTAAATGGTACAACTGATGATAACTCATTTTATTCACCATCAACGAAAGCTTTAACTTTCGGTACTGGCGGAGTAGATGATGCAGAAGATGCGGGCATTATCGCGCATGAATATGGACATTCTATTCAAGATAATCAAGTGCCAGGCTTCGGAAGTTCACCAGAAGGTGGAGCGATGGGAGAAGGATTTGGAGACTTCTTAGGTGCTACTTATGAAGATGCAGTATCGACAACAGGATACGGGAAAGCATGTATTGGAGAATGGGATGCGGCTGCTTATTCTAGTTCAGATCCGACGTGCTTACGCCGATTAGATACGAATAAAGTATACCCGAAAGATATAACGAATGAAGTGCATAATGATGGGGAAATTTGGGCTCAAGGTCAATACGAAATGGCGCAATCTTTTGGACGTGATGTAGCAACAAAAATTATTTTACAATCACATTGGTCATTAACGCCAAATGCGAAATTCCGTGATGGAGCGAAAGCAATTAAGCAAGCGGATGCTCTTTTATACGGCGGACAACACGCGACTGAAATTGATCGCATTTGGGCAGCGAGAGGGATTAGTACGAATTAATATAAAAAAGTCGTGGCGTTTAAAAGCCACGACTTTTTTATTTGCTTAAGAACTGGTACTGGAAAATTTATTGGTAGCGGTAATAATGTACATATACCGATAAGTTCACTTTACTGCTTCTTTAAAAACAAAATGCTCTTTAAATTTTCTAGATTCAACTTTTTGACCGTTTCTCATGGAGCGGAAAGGATGTTCTTGCCACGTAATGATCACGTCAACCTTATCCGCTTTTGTAGAAACTGGAAAATTAGCGTGTTCAAATCCAGTTTTTCCGCCCGCTAGACGACTTTCTTTTAGGGAAAAGAGTTCATATTTTGTTTTCATATTTGGTTCATTCCGAAAAACTTCAACTTGTACATTATACACTTCACTTTTCCCAAGATTTTTTACAGAGAAATGATATGTTTGAAATACACCTTTTTTTGGTTGTAACAATTTTTCACTCGTTCTTTTTACTTCATCAATATTTACTTGCCATTGATCAGAATTTTGAGAGATTGGTAAAGATTTTGGTGAATAGGCATATGCTTCATTAACTACAACTAAGCATAATAGTAGGAGAAAGAAACTAATTGTTTTTTTCATATGTACACCTCCGATAAAACTTTAATAATAATATGCGTGGGAAATGCGTGATTTATGTAATAAAATGGAAAAATAAGTTCGATTGAAAGAATTTGAGAAGGATAAAACATTTCTAAGCTGTCAAATGATAATTGTATAGAGTTCAATGTTCATGTTACATATCTTTAGAAGGGGTCTGGTTAGTGAGAAATCGCAATATTTTTCTAAAAGGGCTTGCGTTTTAGAAAATAAAGAGATAGAATACTCTGTAAATATAAAAAGTGATGATTAGGAAAAGTACATGATGCAAGGGTCTACAGAGAGCAATCGGTTGCTGGGAAGATTGCGATACCGCATGATGGAAAGACACCTGTGAGTGTTGCTTTGAACGTGATAATTAGTAAAAGCAAACGGTACCTACCGTTATCAGGGCTAAGATGGTCATTATGACAATTTGGGTGGTACCGCGGAAAAATCCGTCCCTATTTATAGGGGCGGATTTTTGTATTCTTTGAAAGGAGGTGAGTGACTGTGGATGATGACGATGACAACAATAATGTAAATAAAAATAAAACTATTGGAGGGAAATGTAATGGATCAAATAATGAAGCGTTCACTCACACGAGAATGTACGGAACATGGCGGGAAGGTTGTATTACTACAAGGATGGGTAAAAAAGATTCGTCATCTAGGGAATGTTAGTTTTTTATTATTAAGGGACCGAACGGGAGTTATTCAATGTGTATTAGAAAACGAGTTAGCCGGATACAAAGTTGATGTTGAAAGTGTCGTCCAAATAATTGGAGAAATAGTAGAGACACCGAAAACAGAATTAGGTGTTGAAGTACTTGCACATGAAGTGAAAGTACTAAATGGAGCAGAATCACTCCCATTTGAAATAAATAAAAAAAAGTTACAAGTTGGCCTAGATCAACTGTTGAATGAGCGAGTATTATCGTTAAGACATGAGCGAATCGCGGCGATATTTAAAGTAAAATCTACACTCGTTCAAAGTTTTAGTGAATTTCTAATAGAGAACGATTTCACACGTATATTTACTCCGAAAATTGTCTCGCAAGGGGCAGAAGGAGGAGCGAATGTTTTTAAGCTTCCATATTTCCAAAAAGAAGCGTATTTAGCTCAATCACCACAGTTTTATAAACAAATGATGGTAGCGGGAGGACTCGAACGTGTTTTTGAAATTGCTCCTGTGTACCGGGCTGAACATCATAACTCGTCACGACATTTAAATGAATATATATCGTTAGACGTAGAACTCGGATTTATTCATGATTTTCATGAAGTGATGCAATTAGAAACGGATGTTTTACGATATATGTTTCAACAAGTAGCAAAAAACTGTGAAAAAGAATTACAGCTACTACAAATAGAAGTACCTGTCATTACAGAAATTCCTAAAATCACATTGGCAGAAGCGCAAGAAATTTTGAAAATGAAGTATCGGAAAGAATCTCCTGAAGGGGATTTAGATACAGAAGGTGAAAAGTTATTAGGGAAATATGTGAAGGAAACATATAATAGTGAATTTGTATTCATTACACATTATCCGAAAGAAGCGCGACCGATGTATACGATACCGAATAAAGAAAATCCAACTATTACTGATTCATTCGATTTATTATATAAAGGATTAGAAATTACATCAGGTGCACAGCGAATTCATAACTATGACATGTTACTTGCTTCTTTTAAAGAAAAAGGATTACATCCAGAGAAATTTCAATCTTATTTAAATACATTCCGATACGGTTGTCCACCACATGGTGGTTTTGGGATAGGATTAGAAAGGGTTGTATATAAACTTTTAGAATTAACAAACGTCCGAGAGGCGAGTGCTTTTCCGAGAGATTGTACACGTCTTATACCATAAAAAAGCATCTTCGCGATTATCGCGAAGATGCTTTTTTACTGTTCTTTCATTTTTACATTGAAAGTTTATAAAAATCCTTTTCGACAAAAAAATAATATATCCCTTGACAGTTATAAATATAACCGATATACTTCATATTAATTTCAAAAGAAAATATATTCTAAATATTAAAATGTGTTGAATAGGAGTAGTAAGGTCATGTATTTGTGCAGAGAGCTATGGGTTGGTGCGACATAGTCAAATGACATCCTGAACTCGCCTAGGAGCAGTAAGGTGGAACGGAATCACATTCTTAGTAAATCTTAACGGTTAACCTTCGATATTAGGTTTGTAATCAAACGATTACTACTAAGGTGGATTCATAATGGAATCAATAAGGGTGGTACCGCGTTAAGTAAATGGCTTAGCGTCTCTTTATATAGAGACGTTGGGCCATTTTTTTATTTTATAGAAAAAGAAATGGAGGTTTTATTCAGATTGATCAATAATATTTATTTATTAATATAAAATGATTTTAACAGGAGGAAAATAGGATGAAACAGACGGAGCAATGGACTTCGAAATTAGGTTTTATAATGGCAGCAGCAGGATCAGCAATTGGACTTGGCGCAATATGGAAATTTCCTTATATCGCTGGGAAGAGCGGGGGAGGAGCATTCTTTTTAATTTTTATATTATTTACTGTATTAATTGGACTACCGCTACTTATAGCTGAATTTATGATTGGACGCAGTACACAGAAACAAGCAGTTGGAGCATTTAAAAGTATCGCACCAAATACAGGATGGCACTGGATTGGACGTCTTGGCGTTGGAACTTGTTTTATATTACTTTCATTTTATAGTGTTGTAGGTGGATGGGTACTAATTTATTTATTCAGAGGAGTAACTGGACAACTTATTACTCCGGGACAAAATTACGGTTCGTTATTTACTGAAACAATTGGAAATCCGCTTTGGGCTATTACTGGACATTTCGCTTTTATGTTCATTACGATATGGGTTGTATCAAAAGGTGTACAAAATGGAATTGAAAAAGCAAGTAAATATATGCTACCAGCATTGTTTGTTTTATTTGTCGCTCTTATTATTCGTTCATTAACACTGGATAATGCGATGCAAGGCGTGAAGTTTTTCTTACAACCAGATTTCTCGAAGATTACTTCAGAAAGTATTTTATTCGCAATGGGCCAATCATTCTTTGCGATTAGTATAGGGATTTCGATTATGGTTACGTATAGCTCGTATTTAAATAAAAAAGAAAGTTTACCAAAATCAGCAGTTACGATTGTCGGATTGAATTTATTCGTTTCTTTATTTGCAGGTCTTGCTATATTTCCAGCAGTATTTTCATTAGGAATGGAGCCGACAGAGGGGCCGGGCTTACTATTTATTGTATTGCCATCTGTATTTAGCCAAATTCCATTCGGAGGATTGTTCTTAACTGTATTTCTTGCGCTATTTACATTTGCCACATTAACCTCGGCATTTTCTCTACTAGAGACGGTTGTTTCAGCATTAGCAAATGGTGAACAAGAAAGAAGAGCTAAACTTTCATGGATCATCGGTTTCTGCATTTTTCTAGTAGGTATACCATCGGCCTTATCATTTGGAGTATGGAGTGATATTACGATTTTTGGGAAGAATATTTTTGATGCAGTAGACTTCTTATCTAGTAATATATTAATGCCGCTTGGAGCGCTATTCATTAGTATTTTCGTATCATTCAAGATGGAAAAGAAAGTGCTAGAAGCTGAATTTTTTGTAGGTGGAAATTACGGAAAGAAAGTATTTACTTGCTGGGCATTTTTACTTCGGTTTGTAGCACCACTTGCAATAATTATTGTCTTTTTAAATGTAATAGGGATTATTTAATATTAAATGTTATAATATTCGGTAAAAAAGAAGGTGATGATCATAAAAACGAATTTGATTGAAGTTGGGAAATATATGAACATTAGAGGGAAAAAGCTATACGTTGAAACACATGGAAGTCCTAAAAATAAACCAGTATTATTTTTACACGGTGGTCCAGGTGAAAGCTGTTATGATTTTTCATTTCATCAAGCGGAACGATTAAAAGATTCCTTATATGTAATTATGATAGATCAAAGAGGAGTTTGTCGATCAGAAGGAATTACTGAGGAAGAATCTTTTGGATTAAATGATTTAGTTGAAGACTGTGAGGAAATAAGAAAACTACTACAAATTGAGAAATGGTCTGTAATCGGGCACTCTTTCGGTGGATATGTAGCATTGTTATATGCAAGGGCGTATCCAAATTCAATAGAGAAAATAATATTTGAAGGTCCGACTTTCGATTTTGCATTAACAAGTAGGGCTCTATTACAAAGGACAGGAACGTTATTAACAAATTATGGAAAAGAAGCGGCAGCAGAAGACTGCTTTGCTTATTTATCTAATAATGCTAGTTCAGAAGAGTTGTTAGAAGCTTATATAAGATTAAGTGCTGAATTAGAAGAAAAAAGAATGGAGATTTACAATTATAAAAAAGATGAGACAGACGATAGTTTATATAGTGATGAAGAGTGGGAAGTATTTTCAAATCGCTCCAAAATTCATTTTGATAGATTAAAATTAGAGGGAGCATGTCATACGTCATTATTATCTAAAATAAAAGATATACAAAATCCAATGTTATTAATTGTAGGAAAATATGATGTAGTAACGTGTGAAAAACAAATTGAAACATTTAATAAAGATGCTCGAAATGGGAAGCATATCATATTCGAAGAGAGTGGCCATACACCACATTATGAGGAAGCTGATCGATTTGCTGAAACAGTCATTCATTTTTTGAACTAAAAAAGAAAGAGCGCTTCGTATAATGCGAAGCGCTCTATTTTAAATTTCTGGATAAGTGATTGTAATATTAGGCCATTTACTTTGCCATTTCTTTTGATTAACTCTTTTGTTGTACATATGTATTCGTTCTTTCGTTTCCAGAAAATGAGGTGTAGGTTTCACTTGTAATGAAAGTACATCTTCAATTCCACATGGAGCTGTTAATATGACATTGTTTTGCTCGTCAAGCGTAACTCCTAAAGCGGTTGCTGTTTCAGGAAATTTAGAAATAGCATCAACAGAAGAAGAGTATGGTGGCATTCCATTCACTACATGCATGCGAGTTTGATTTTTTACTGACCAAGGGATAGAGGCATCCATATTCGCCAGCTTCTGTTTTAATGATTGTTCGTACGCCTCATCTTTATGTAATGGATCATAATAAATGACATCGACATCTGGCGTAGCCGTTCTTACTTCGTAGTTATATAAAGTATCCCAAATTTTAGAACGGACAAACCCAGCGCAAATCCACCAATCAGGTAGCTCTAGTGATTTTGCCAATTGTAATACATTCATCATCCATTCGTCGTTTTCTATTAATTGAATTAAATCTTGCTCTGTTTTTATATTCATTGATAAATACACCTTCCTAGTAGATTAATGCATCAGCTCAATAATCCATAAAATCCAGTGAGCACCTGGTACAAATAAAAGTTGTGCTAATAAGGTGCCGAGAAGTCTAGAAATCATTAGCCAACCATACATTTTACTCATAGATTCAGCGCCATTTTCTGATTGTAAAGCACGTTCTGTCAAAAGTGCTATACGTGGATCGAGTAACACTGTTAATAAAATTGTAGCAAAACCATTCACAAGGCCAGAAGCTGTACTTGCATTTGTTGCGTAATCTGGATTTAGAAAAGAAGCATAAAGGGCAGAAAGAACACCTGCTGTATAAATTGCAGTAGCAAACATGTTAATAAGCATAATACGCTTTGGGATACCACCGATACGCAATCTATGAATCATTTCAAATCTTGGAAAGCGCACATATTTTTTTGTGTACTTTAATTTTTGAATGTTATTTGTTTTCATCATTCGAATGAAAGAACCATCTGTTTCAAAGTTTTGAATGACATATCCAAATAGTTTTGTCAAAGTTGGATAAAGAATAATCGCAAGTAATGTACCGATGGAAGCAGATAATAGTACAAGTCGTATAGTATGCTCTAAATTAATAGAAGCATCTCGTTTTGCGTCATCGACAATCCCGCCAATTAAAAAGGCTTGTAGTAAATTTGACGTTCTTGAAATAAGTAATACCATTCCTACGACAGATAAGGCAACGACAATCTTTTTTAAACGAACACCAGCTAATCGAATACTATAAGAACTAGTTTCGACTGCGTGGATGACAATTGTGAAAGCCATTATAAAAATTAATGTAATTGACATTTGTTTCACCAGTTTCTATTAAAATAATTGTAACTTTTTTACTTTATCATATCTTTTGTGATTTTGTAACTGAAAGTATAAGGGTTAGAAAAAGTAATTTTCTGAAAAGTTAGATGATGATAGTATAGTAAAGGGATAAGTAGGAGCATGGCCTTAATGGGGTACATATAAAATCAGTGGGGGAATTAAATATGTATACAACATTTCTATTTGATTTAGATGGAACATTAACTGATCCGAAAGAAGGGATAATCAATGCTGTTCTATACGTGTTAGAAAAAATGGGGATTGAAGAAGTGAATATAAGTGAGTTAGATTCATTTATCGGTCCACCAATTCAACAATCTTTTGCAGATAGATATAATATGAATGAAATAGAAGTAGAACGAGCGGTGTTTTACTCTCGGGAATATTTAAAGCAAAGTGGTTTATTAGAGAATAAAGTATACGATGGAATTACAGCCCTATTGCAAGAATTAAAGGATGCTGGCAATCGTTTGTTTGTAGCAACTTCAAAGCCTACTGTATTTGCGAAACAAGTAATAGAGCACTTTCAGTTAACATCTTTTTTTGAAGAGATTGTTGGGAGTAATTTAGATGGGACAAGAATAAAAAAGGAAGAAATAATTGCTCATATTTTACAAACAAATGAAGAACTCAAAAAAGAAAAAATGGTGATGATTGGTGATAGAAAGCATGACGTAATCGGTGCGAACAGTAACGGAATTGCTTCAATAGGTGTATTGTATGGATATGGTAGTGAGATTGAATTGAGTGATGCTGGGGCGATTCATATAGTGAAAGATGTCGAAGAGTTACAAAGATTTTGTATAGAGAATAGTACGATAAAACTATAGAAATAGAACCTAGAAATCCCTTTATAACATATGACGATGAAATCGTTTTTGTTTAAAGGGATTTTACATATGTAATCGAATACTATAATTAGACAATTTTAGCATGAAAGATTTGTAATAAAGTAAAACTTTAATTAGTGGAAGTTTTGTCCATCAGGCACTGATTATCAGCCCTCACCAATCGGGCTGTTACGAGCAGTTGAAATCCCGCCTAGCTTCTGCACATTTGCTGAATTTTAAGGTGGGAGTCTTACTGCTCGCAAATATCGGGATAAAAAGAGGCGGAATGTCATGAAATAAAAGGGTTCGAAATACGAGTAAAAGTTCGCTGTTAAAAGATTGAATTTTCAGTTTAAAGGAGAGGTATAATTGGAGCTAGTTATTATATTATTAGCACTTAGCTTACTTATGTTTGTAGCGTATAGAGGGTTTTCTGTTATTTTATTTGCACCGATTTTTGCATTGTTTGCGGTATTTTTGACAGAACCTAGTTTTGTATTACCTTTCTTTTCTAATATTTTTATGGAGAAAATGGTAGGGTTTATTAAACTATATTTCCCGGTGTTTTTACTTGGAGCAATTTTTGGGAAAGTAGTAGAAATGTCAGGAATTGCTGATTCTATTGCAAAGACGATTGTAGAGTTGGTTGGAGAAAAACGTACGATTTTAGCGATTGTTTTAATGGGTGCTATTTTAACGTATAGTGGTGTTAGTGTATATGTAGTGGTATTTGCTATATTTCCGTTTGCAGCTAAGCTTTTTCGACAAGCTAATATTCCAAAACGCTTAATACCTGGAACGATTGTCCTTGGAGCAGTAACATTTACAATGGATGCGCTTCCTGGATCACCACAAATTCAAAATGTAATACCTACAACATTTTTTAAAACGGACATTTATGCTGCACCGATACTTGGTATTGTGGGGGCAATTTTTGTTCTCACGTTAGGTTTATTATATTTAGAGAGTAGGCGTAAGAAGGCAAAAGCAGCAGGTGAAGGGTATTTTGGTTTTAACGATGGGAATACTGAAATGGCAGCATCTTTGGAATTAGAGCAGAAAGAAATACCGCTGTTAAATAGTTTAGAAATTACGAGGGCACAACAACTTATTGCTTTTATACCACTTATTTTAGTAGGTGTAATGAATAAAGTGTTTACTATTATGATACCGAAGTGGTATCCGAACGGTTTTGACTTTTCAGCAATTGGTATGAAAGCATTTGGAAAAGTAGAATTGAGTGCGGTAGTTGGAATATGGTCTGTAGAATTGGCACTTATAATAGGAATTTTAACAACTCTTTTATTATATTGGAAACGGGTAGTAACAGGATTTCAAGCTGGATTGAATACAAGTATTGGTGGTGCGCTACTTGCAACAATGAATACAGGAGCAGAATTTGGTTTTGGTGGTGTCATTGCAGCACTTCCAGGCTTTGCAATTATGAGAGACGGCATTTCTGCAACGTTCACAAATCCTTTAGTGAATGGAGCGGTAACGACGAATATTTTAGCTGGTATTACAGGTTCTGCATCAGGAGGAATGGGGATTGTTTTAAGTGCGATGGGTGATAAATTTATTGCAGCAGCCAATCAATTTGATATTCCATTAGAAGTTATGCACCGTATCGTATCAATGGCATCAGGAGGAATGGATACATTACCACATAACGGGGCTATTATTACTATTCTTACAGTAACAGGTTTAACACATAAACAGTCATATAAAGATATATTTGCTATTACAGTTTTGAAAACGCTTGCTGTGTTTTTAGTTATCGCATTCTATACTATTACAGGAATTTATTAAAAATAGATACTATATGAATTGTAAAGATTTATTTAGTTGATATTTTATAAACTAAAACATTAATAAGGGGAAGAAGGGGTGGAGTACTTGCAAGAAGTTGCTGAGTTTCGTATGCCGAAGTCTGTACTATATGGAAGAAATTCAATTGAAAATCTGGGGGAACAATCAAAGAAGTTTGGGAAAAGAGCTTTTATAGTTACTGATACAATTATGGAGAAATTAGGGTATGTTGAAAGGTGCATAAAACAGCTAAATAAGAAAGGTATTACTGTTATTACATATAACAAAGTGAATGCTGAGCCTACAAATTTACACGTATTAGAAGCGTTAATGATTTGTAAAGAAGGAAAGTGTGATTTTATTATCGGTATTGGTGGTGGAAGTTGTATTGATGCTGCGAAAGCAGTAGCGGTGTTACATACTAATGGTGGAGCAATTGAATATTACGTCCAAAAAGATGTTGAAATAGAAAATGATCCACTACCACTCATTGCAATTCCAACAACTTCAGGTACTGGGTCAGAAGTAACAAGTGTAGCAGTAATTACGAATAAAAAAACAGATGTGAAAATGATGATGAAGCATCCGAGTTTTACCCCGCAAGTAGCGATTATTGACCCGATATTAACAAGTTCGGTACCACCTCATATTACGGCAGCGACAGGTATAGATGCATTATGCCATGCAATTGAAGCATATATTTCTAAATATTCACAACCACTTACAGATGTACTTGCTCTTTCGGCTATTGAAAGTATTATGAAATATTTACGTATTGCATATGAAGATGGAGATAATATGGAAGCAAGGGAAGCAATGATGATTGCTTCATTACAAGCTGGGATTGCTTTTTCAAATGCATCTGTTACATTAGTGCATGGTATGTCCCGTCCAGTGGGAGCATTATTCCATGTACCACATGGAATATCGAATGCAATACTATTACCTACAGTTTTAGAGTTTACAAAAATGAGTGCAATAAAAAGGTTAGCAGAAGTAGGACGTAGCTTAAACAAAGATTTGTATTCTCATTCTGATGAAGAAGTAGCGAACTACACGATTGCTGAAATTAAGAAACTTTGTTTTGATCTTCGTATTCCTAATTTAAGAGAATACGGAATTGACGAAGTTGAATTTGAAAATGCTATTTCTAAAATGGCGAAAGATGCAATTGCAAGTGGTAGCCCAGGAAATAATCCACGAGTTCCTTCTTATGATGAAATCAAACAGTTGTATCGAGAGTGTTTTAATTATCAATATGAAGATTCTATAAAAACATCAGGGTTTTAATTTCAGAATATTATAATAAAATTTCCTTGGAAATAGTTAAAACAAGACTTTATATTATAAATTTAAAGTCTTGTTTTATTGTGTATAATATACATAATAAAATATTGTTATTAGTTTTATAAAAATAGTTTAGGTAGGTGTTTACTATGAAAACGATAGGTCTTATAGGTGGTATGAGTTGGGAATCAACTTCAGAATATTATCGAATTTTAAATGAAGAAATAAAAAGTAGATTAGGTGGATTACATTCAGCAAAATGTCTGATTAATAGTGTGAATTTTGAAGAGATTGAACGATTCCAGTCTAGCGGAGATTGGGATGGAGCAGGAGAAGTATTAGGGAATACGGCGTATTCATTGCAGAAAGGAGGAGCAGACTTTATAATCATTTGCACAAATACAATGCATAAAGTAGTTGAGAAAATAAAGGAGAATATTAACATTCCAGTACTACATATTGCGGATGCAACTGCAAAAGAAATAAATAGAAAAGGTATTCAATCGGTTGGTCTGCTTGGAACAAAATATACGATGGAGCAAGATTTCTATAAATCACGTATAGAAGAGAATGATATAAAAGTAATAGTACCATTAGGAAAAGATAGAGAAAAAATAAATGAAGTAATATACAAAGAATTATGTTTAGGAAAGATAACATCTCAATCTAGAGAGTATTATAAAAGAGTTATAGAAGAGTTAGTGCAAAAAGGGGCGCAAGGAATAATATTAGGGTGTACAGAAATAGGGTTATTAATAAAGCAGGAAGACATATCAGTTCCGATATTTGATACAACGCATATACATGCGATTGAAGCAGTCAATTTCGCTTTAGATAATAGATTGTAATTATATTATGTAAACTTAACTCATTTGTCTGGAAAACATTCAGAAAATATTTTATAATGTAAGTGGTTACATTTAAGGGGGAATGCGGATGTTTTCATTTCAGCCAATCGCATTTGTACATAATGAAAGAAAGGAAATAAAAGATGATGAGTGGGGAGAAGTAAAATCTTATATTACTTTAACTGATATGTATACAGAGGAAAGTATACAAGGGATTGAAGATTTTTCTCATATTGAAGTTTTCTTTTATTTTCATAAAGTAACTGATGAACAAATTCAATATTTTGCTAGACATCCTAGAAATAATAATGATTATCCTAAAGTAGGCATTTTTGCACAGCGCGGGAAAAATCGTCCGAATCGCATAGGAGCTACAATTGTAAAGGTGGTCAAAAGAGAAGGTAAATCAATTATTGTTGAGGGGTTAGATGCTATTGATGGCACCCCTATATTGGATATAAAGCCGATAATGAAAGAGTTTATGCCGAAAGAAGAAATTCTACAGCCTAAATGGGTAACGGATATTATGAAACAGTATTGGAAGGGGAATAAAACAAAATGAGAATATATGAGGCAACAATTGCAGATTTAGATGGACTAGCATCTGTTTTTAATAACTATCGCGTATTTTATCGACAAGATTCCGATATTGAAGGAGCAAAAGTATTTTTACGAAATCGAATCGAGAGAAAAGAATCCATTATTTTCGTGGCAGTTGAAGAGGGAGAATATATCGGGTTCACGCAACTATATCCATCATTTTCTTCTATTTCGATGAAAGAGTTATGGATTTTAAATGATCTGTTTGTACAAAAGGCGAAGCGCGGAGCCGGAACAGGTAAAAAATTGTTAGAAGCTGCAAAAGAATTTGCATTAGAAAATGGTGCAAAAGGTGTAAAATTACAAACAGAGATTGATAATTTATCAGCACAACGATTATATGCTGAAAATGGATATTTAAGAGATAATCGTTATTTCCATTATGAATTAACTTTTTGAAATATATATAGTTAAATGAGACGTTTTCAAAGTGAAGACGTCTCATTTAATTTTTTTATTGATGATTTAAAATCCAATTTGTAGCGTCTTCAAAGTTTTCTGCGATGTAATTTGGTTCAATATGTGCCCATTTATCTCGGAATGTATGTAAAGCATCATATCCAGCGCCAGTTTGAACTAATATAGTCGTTGCATTTACTTTTGCCCCAGCAACAATATCCGTCCAGCGATCACCGATTACAGCGCATTTTGTTAAATCAAGCCCATGTTTTTCCGCTGCTTGCAGGAGCATACCTGCGCTCGGTTTTCGACATTCACATCCATCACCATGTCTATGAGGACAAAGGTAAATATCATCAAAACCAAACTCTTTTAATTCTTTCGTAAAATCATTCGCAGTTGCTTTTCCATCCGCGATACCTGGTTGATTCGTAAAAGAGAATAGTTTAATATTTTGAGCTTTTAACTTTTGTAAAGATTCCTTTGTAAAAGGAAATAAGGTGAAAGAACCTGGATAATGTATTGTAGTATCACCGCCAATTGTTCCGTCACGATCAATGAATATTGCTTCAATGTTTTTCATAGTTATAGTCCTTTCTTTGTACCAGTAGTTTAAAAATGTTTTACAAATCGATACCCATTCACTTCATAGCCCAATTTTTCATAGAAGGGGTGTGCTTCTTTTCGGTTCATTCCACTAACAAGCCAAGTACCAATACAGTTATGCTCTTTTGCTAATTGTTCTGCGTAGTCCATTAACACTTGTCCAATACCTTTACGACGTATTGTAGAATCAACACTAATAATTGAAATCTCTCCATAACGAGTTACATCTTCTAAATTTTCACGTATACGAAATCCTAGTAATCCAAAAATAGTATTCTCTTCCTCATAAACATATAAAAAATCAAAAGGGCTCATTTTTACGAATTGTAAACGATTATTCATATCTTCATTAGAGATAGAGGATCCTTTTAATTCTTTTGTAAGAGAACAAAGTGACTCTATATCATCTATAGTCGCTTCACGAATTTGAACTGACATATGATCAACCCCATTTACTTTAAAATCTTCAAACATTAAATATTCTGTTAAAGTATGTTTTTTCCTGCTACCGAAACAAATATTTTAGAAATGATATAATACTATATTAGGAGGGATATGTTATCATTTTCCTTGATTGTATTGTAAATGGAAAGAAGGGGAATGTATGCTAGAAGTGAATATCCGCTCAGCCGGATATGAAATTGGTGAAAAGACAGTTCATGATATTGCATTTGCAATTGAAAAAGGAGAGTTAGTGGCTCTTATTGGTGCAAATGGTGCAGGAAAGAGTACGACAATTAAATCGATACTCGGTTTGCTTGTCAATATGGATGGTGAAATTTCGTTTGGTGAAAAGAAAAATCCATATGCCTATGTACCGGAGCATCCCACTTATTATGATTATTTAACTTTATGGGAGCATATTGAATTGTTAATGGCTGCTCGTGGAAGTAAAGTAGGAAATTGGGAGGACAAAGCAAGGGAATTATTACATACGTTTCGAATGGAAAAACATATACACGAATACATATCAAAGTTTTCAAAAGGTATGAAACAAAAATCGATGCTTATATTAGCATTTTTAACAGAGCCAGATTTTTATATTATTGATGAGCCTTTTATTGGTTTAGATCCAGTAGCTACGAAAGAATTCTTGAACTACTTATATAAAGAAAAAGAGCGAGGAGCCGGAATTTTACTTTGTACGCACGTACTGGATACAGCTGAAAGAATTTGTGAAAGATTTTTACTCATTTCGCAAGGTACATTAGTAGCAGATGGGCATTTAGAGGCGATCCAATCGTTAGCAGAAATGCCAGGAAGTACACTGTTAGATTGTTTCGATGCAATTGTAAGGCGGGAACAAAATGATTAAACAACAGTTTAATAAAAGGTTACGTCATGAATTGCAAAGAAAATGGAAAGCGATTCGTTCTGTAACAGATTGGACAGTAGCATTATATATTATTATTCCAGCACTTATATTTGCGGGGATCTATTATCGTTCACTATGGATGAAAGAATTATCGATGGAAGAGACCATTTATTTTGGGTTAGGTTTACTTGCGTTTTATTTTGTCACATTTTCAAGAGGAGTTCGCTCATTTTTTGAACAAGCAGATAGTTTATTTTTAATTTCATACCCAAATCATATGCGAAAATTAATGAAGCTTGGCATTATATATACGTTAATTCGGATTGCAATAACGAACGCAATTGTAGTATTCATTATGCTGCCTATATTGATGAAAAGTACGGGAGCGACAATTATACAAATCGTACTGTTCTGGATGTTCTTTACTGTTTTTCGATTTATGCTATCGTTGTTGACGAGATTCATAAATGTACGTGTGGGGAAACGATGGGTTTTATTGATTATAAAAGATGTTATATTTTCTTTAAGTTTAGTCTATTTTGGAATCAGTGTATTTTTCATTTTTAAAAATCCATTGTATTTCATATTATTTACCGGCCTAGTAGCTGTACTTACTGTAGTCTTAGTAAAAGAAAAGATGAATTATAAAAATTTCTTTTTTAAAGAAGTTGAGAAAGAAAAAGAAGAAAGTATGCGCTGGACTGTAGGGATTATGCAAGTTGGTGGTCATGCAGCTAAACCAAGTAGTTCGAATAAAAAACCGTGGATGTTCCCTCGTTCTAAAAAGATATTAGGAAAAAAATCTGATTCGCGTATTGTAGAAGCTTTTTTAAAAGAATTTTTGCGTACAAGTAGTGCTATAATGTTTTATGTTCAAATTGTATGTATAAGTACTGTAAGTATTATCGTGACTCCGCAGTGGATAACAGCTATTATTCTTGTATTTGCTATAGTTGCTATTTCTCGCTATGCTCGTGATTATTGGGATGAATTTACGAAGAAAATGTTTCTACATTTATATTGTGATGAAGGAGAATTACTATTATTAAGGTGGAAGGCGGATCGTTATTTGCTCCTTCCAGTCGTATTCATATACGGGACGGTCATCCTTTCTCAGTTTTATTTATTACCAGCAGTAATTATTGGGGTTATTTTTATAGTATTCATTGGTTGGATTGTATTTTTACCATAGAAAAAGAGCCGGAAATGGCTCTTTTTCTAGTCTGTAACACACTGATAAATAAAATATACTAAAAGGAGTATGCTTGCGGCGGAGTACACGACATCTAAAGTCATCTGATTGCCCCCTCATTGTTGTTGTATTTATAGTGTATGAAATCTTACAATTTCATATTCAAGTGAAAAATATGTGAACGTTAACAAAATTGTAAAGTGCAAAAATTACAATCATTTTGTATAATAGAAGAAACAACCGTTATATAAAATATAATGAGTGAAAGGGGAGGGAACATAAATGCCAAATTGGTTTAGAAAAACCTTAGTCGCATTAATTACCGTATTTACGTTTGGTTTAGTGACGCCTCCTTCCATATTACTTGATAATGCCAAAGCTGCGGACAAGCCTACGAGCACAGCTGGGCAACAAAATTTGGAGAGTACGTCCTATACATATGAAGAAACAAATGATAGGTTAACCACCGATACTTTTGTTAACTATGCGATGCAAGAAGCAGAGAAGCAATCTATGCAAAAATTCGGCTCTAAAATTGGGCCTGTAATTGAAGATGAATTTAAAGATGTTGTATTACCTAAAATTGAAGAGGCAATTGCGGAACTTGCAAATGATGTGCCAGAAGAATCTTTGCAATCATTAGCGATTTCTCAAAGACCGGCTGGCGGAAATAATGAAAAGATTTTTCATGTTTATGACACGAAATCAGGAAATGACTTACTGCGATTTCATGTGAGGAGAGATCATCCACCGCAAGATGGATATTATTTTAATTTCCACTATCATCGTTTTGATGATGGATATTCAGGACACCATGAGTTAGGAAATATTTATTGGAATACGAATGTACCGCCGAAATGGTTGTCTTAAAAAGAACGAGAGAAATCTTGTTCTTTTTTTATGTTGATAAAAGGGTAAACTATGTTGTTGAATAATATAGGTTTAGGAAAAAAAGCAAAGGGAGTAGGGGAAGAAGAAATTGAGCATTTACGTAAATTAACGATGCCAGAGAGATGTAAGCAACTCGATGTACCACTGTATAAACTACCGATATTAGCGCTGGAGTTTTATAAATTATATCAGCCTGCCATAAAAGATCTCGTTTTATTCCATGGGATGAAGGATGTATTAGATGAATTACATAAAAAAGGCTACGGGATTGCGGTTATATCTTCGAACTCAGAAGAGCATATTAGGGCATTTTTACATAGTAATGGCATAGAAAATATTCAAGAAGTGTATTGTTCTAAAAATTTGTTTGGTAAAGATAAAATGATTAAAAGATTTTTAAAGTCGAAAAAGCTAACAGAACAAGATATGTTGTATGTCGGTGATGAACAACGTGATATTGTAGCTTGTAAAAAAGCTGGTGTGAATGTCATTTGGGTTTCGTGGGGGTATGACGTAATTGAGACAGTAAAAGGAGACGCGCCAGATTATATGGTTAATACGCCAGGGGAAATTGTGCAAGTAGTACAGGCGGCACATTCTTAATATAAATAAACTTTGAGCAGGTATTCATCATATTGAATTTTGGGTAGCAAAGTTTCTTACTGGCAATAAGGTGAAGGTTATACGTGGTCCAATTGAAATGAATCATTATTCGGATGTTACTATACAATAGACTTTTATAACCCGAAGGGCTTTATTGTAGAGGGTGCGTATACACCGAATACAGAAATGTAAGGAGAATAGACATGAAGATAATTACAACGTGGAAAAACAATATACAAATAGTAAAAGATGCTGCAAATATTGAAGAAATCTCTAAAGGTTTCTCACCTGATAAAAAATATATTATTACGACTAGTGATGATAAAAAATATTTATTACGGACAGGTGATATAAAAGAGTATGATAGGAAAAAATAGAGTTTCAAATTTTAAATGAAATGGTAAAACGTAACGTGCAGGCTCAAAGACCAATTGAACTCGGTATATAGGAGGAAGAAGATTTATGTTATAGTATTTTTTCATATTTAGAAGGAGAAGATGCTAAGAAGCTATTGCCTACATATACGCCAAGAGAACAATATGATATTGGTATAGCAGCAGGAAAAGACTTAGCAAAAATGCATACACATGAAGCTCCTAAGGATATACTCCCATGGTATGAAAGAGCAATGAAAAAACATCAAAAATATGTAGAGGCATATAAAACATGCGGAATACAAATTAAAAATGATGATGAAATCATAAAGTTTATAGATGAAAATGAAAAATATTTAAAGAACCGCCCAAATCGATTTCAACACGATGATTTTCATTTAGAAAATATAATTGTACGTGATGCGAAATATGTAGGTGTTGTTGATTTTAATGGCTACGACTGGGGCGACTCACTTCATGATTTCGTAAAAATAGCACTATTTGCAAGGGACATTAGTATTCCATATTCAATCGGACAAATAGAAGGATACTTTAATGGGAGAATACCAGAGGAGTTCTGGAAATTATATGCGGTGTACGTTGGCATGACAGTTTTCTCATCAGTTGTCTGGTCCTTACGAGCAGCACCGCATATGTTAGATGATACGTTAGAACGTCTTACTATAGTTTTAGAGGATCATAAAAACTTTGAATTATCAAAGCCAATCTGGTTTGATAGTGAAATGATGAATAAAAAATAAGGATAGCAGGTGGGAAATCTCACACCTGCTATTTGTAAATAACTCATGAGACGGTCTCTTTACATACTATATATGTAGTTTTTTATGAAGGAATGAAAACCTTGACGTCTACTTTATAATATAAAAAGGGGGTGGACTATTGAAAATCAGGCAAGGTAAATATGAAGAAATAAAATTACGTGATAGAATTCCAGGAATGGTTGAATATATAGAGGACACAATGTTACCTACTGGTTTTCACTATTATATTCCTCCTCACTGGCATAGAAGTATTGAAATTAGCCTAGTCGCATTTGGAGAAGTTTTCTTGTATGTGAATGGGCAAAAAAAGAAAGTATCCGCTGGCGAATTTATTTTTGTGAATAGTGGAGATGTTCATGAATTCGAAAAAGTTGAAAATACAAGTTGTGCAGTAATGATGTTAATTATTTCTTATGAATTTCTTAAAGAGGTAAATGGAGATTTTGATAAATATAGATTTAATATAAAAGAATCAGTTGTTCAGAAAACTAACCTCCGACAAATATTTTATGAATTAAAGGAGTTAGTCACAAATTCTGATGATTTAAGTTACATAAAAATTAATAGTTTAATTTATGAAATTGTTTATATTCTATTGCGATATTGCAAAGATGGAGAGAGCATAGACAATAATTATCAACTTGGAAATAAACAGAAAGAAATGATTACGTATATTTATAAACATTATGATGAAGAACTTAAACTGAAAGATGTAGCTAAACATTTTTTTGTAAGTGAAGAACATTTTTCACGTATGTTCAAAAAATCGTTCGGATCAAATTTTACCACTTTTTTAACGAGATACAGGCTCTATAAAGCTTATGAAGATATTATTAATAGTACAAATTCTATACAAGATATAGCAGTAAAGCACGGATTTCCAAATGTAAAATCATTTATTTCACAGTTTAAAGAAAAATACGGATATACACCATTACAGTATAGGAAAAATATCATATCAAAAAATGACAATAATCGAATCAAATATGAACAACAATAAAAATACGTTCATGGTACATTTTGTACATGGAACGTATTTTTATTTAGTAAACGGGAAGTTATATAATCCTGAATAATGAAAGCGTTTGAATTTAGAGGGGAGAAATATTAGATGACTAGAAAATATGACTTAGACTTATTAGAAAAAATGCAAGAAAAACAAGAAACCATCAATGTACAGGGAGCAAAAATTTTAGTGAAAAACATACCGGATTGCGATGAAAAAGGAGCGATGGATCCACGCCTTTATAAGGATACGAAGGTTCAAATGAATGTAATGCGGTTTATGCCTAAAAATATGATGAAAATGGATGCTTCTGAAAAATCAGTAAAGAATATGCGGAAACAATTTAATTCGATTAAAAGTGTTCCCATTGTCACTAAAGACATTAATATTATGCATAAAACTGTGAAAGCTGGAGATGGATTTGATATTCCGATAAGAATTTATAATAGTAGTTCTAAACAAGAGAATGCACCAATTCTATATTTTATTCATGGTGGAGGATTTATGGCAGGTTCACCAGATGTAGTAGAAGAACTTGTGAAATTGATAGTGGAAAAAACAGATATACTAGCTGTTTCTGTGGATTATCGATTAGCTCCAGAAAATCCTTTTCCAACTGGGCATACAGATTGTTACACTACTTTAAAGTGGATTTATGAGAATGCTGGCACATTAGGCGGTGATAAGAATAATATCTTTGTGGCAGGTGATAGTGCAGGAGGGAACTTAACACAGTATTGTACAACTAAAGATTTGGAAGATGGTAGGAAGTACGTGAAGGGACAGTTGCTACTGTATCCTACAATTAATATGTGTGATTATGAAGATGAGTTTTATTCTTGGAGTATAGATAAATATGAAATTGCTCCAAAGTATAAAAAAGGATTAGAAAAAATGCTTAATATTATGCATTCAATGGTTGGAGGTATGTCAGAAGTACTGGGTACGAAAGAAATTGATTCTAAGTATTTAAGTCCATATGTTGATGTATCCCCAGACTATCCAAGTACATTTATTACGGTAGGAGAGCATGACTTTTTAATGATAGAATGCTTAGCTTATGCAGCTAAATTAACTAACAAAGGAGTTGATACCGAAACAGTCCTTTATCGAGGTTTAGGGCACGCTTATGGAGATAACGTAGGTGTTTATCCTCAAAGTGAAGATTTAGCAATTGAAATGGGGAATTTTATATTAAAGCATAGTGGAAAGTAGGGAGAATGATGAAAAATAGAGGGAAGCGAAAGCTTCCCTCTATGAAATTAACTATTCAATCTTAGTAAATGTAAGAGGTTGGGTACTTAACATTGCAGGTACATGCAATTGAAGAGATGGGAATTCACCACTCACATTCATTTCATAAGCGAATAATAAACTCATTTTCATTTGGAATAAATCAACTTTTGCAGAGAAGATGTCGTAATGATGATGCCCTAATTGAATATCCATCTCCATAAATTGTACATGTAAAGAATCATCTTGTTTGTATATTTTCAGTGTTCCATAAGCAGGGTGCTCAAAAGTTCCGGTATAGTCATCTAATGTGTGAGAAGTGCTAGTCCCTTTTGTTGCTTCAGGTAGTGCTTCAGTTGCCTCTTTCATCATTTCCTTCATTTTTTCAGTATCTTCTACAGCACGTTTATGCCAGTCTATGGATTCTAATCCGAGTAGCTCGTCGTAAATTTGGTTTGCTAAATAAATAGGAAGTAATGTACCTCCAGCATTCGTTAATATAACAAGACCTACATTTTCATTTGGCATAAATGAAACAAACGCTGAAAATCCATCGATATTACCGCCATGATGAACCATTTTATAACCACGATAAGCACTAATAAACCAACCAAGCCCATAACTATTTAATGGAGATTCAGGAAGTGATAAAACTGGTTGATCTGGAATGGAATTATGTGGTGTATACAGTTGTTGTAATAATTCAGAGGAGATTAATTCATGATCTCCAAACTTTCCTTCGTTTAAGTGAAGAAGTACCCAATTTGCCATATCTTCAATTGTAGAATTAATACATCCAGCAGCGCCGACTGTATCGATGTTACGGAATGGAACTTCTTTTATTTCATCTTCATTTTCAATGTAAGGCAAAGCATAATCATTTGTAGTTTGTGAATCTGTAACAGAGAAGTTTGTATGTCTCATATTTAAAGGTTCTAAAATATATTCTGTAGCATATTGCTCCCACGTTTGATTTGTAATGTTTTCAACAATATAACTAATTGTTGCATACATTAAGTTGTTATATAGAAATGAAGTCCGGAACGGTGCATCAAGTGGTAAATGTCTTATTTTTTCAACGAGGTCTTTTCGAGATAAGGAAGAGCTATACCAAAGAGCCTCATGACGGCTTACACCAGTTCGATGAGAAGCTAAATCTCGTCCTGTAACTTGTGAGCTAGCAAGTAGTTCAGATAAAGAGAAGTTAGGTAAATAAGACTGGACAGGAGTATCCCAATTAAACTTTTTTTGCTGTGCTAATAAGCTTAATGAAAGTGTGCCAAAAGCTTTCGTTGAGGAACCAATTGCGAACCGAGTACTCGGTGTAACAGGTTCTTTTGTTTCTATATTTCGATATCCGAAACCTTCTGAAAGAATAACTTCACCGTCTTTTATAACAGCTACAGCAGCACCAGGAACGTTTAAATCCTTCATCATTTTTTCAACCGTTGTTTGTAACGAAGTCATAACAGGAGTTTCAATTTTAGACATACTTCTAACCTCCAAATATAAATTTTGTCCTACCGCACTATACTTTCGGTAATAGAAAATGAAAACCTTTTTAAATATGGAAAGTTAATAATTTTGTAAGAATTACTGAAATAATTTTTATTTATCAAGATTATTAAATTTATTGTTTTTCATGTTATGATAAATTTCATATAAGATTGAAAGAAGGTTTTCCTACATATGAAACATGCTGAATATGAATACTTAAATTTATGCCGTCATGTAATGGAGCACGGTACGAAGAAAGAAGATCGTACAGGGACAGGTACTGTATCTGTATTTGGTTACCAAATGCGTTTCGATCTAAGTAAAGGATTTCCTTTATTAACGACAAAGAGAGTGCCATTTCGCCTAGTAGCAAGTGAACTGCTTTGGTTTATGAAAGGTGATACAAACATTCGTTATTTATTGCAACATAATAATAATATTTGGAATGAATGGGCGTTTAAGAGCTGGGTAGAAAGCGATGAGTATACTGGCCCTGATATGACAGATTTCGGTCTTCGCTCACAACAAGATGAGGAATTTAAGAAGCGATACGATGAGCAAATGGAATTGTTTAAAAAGAACGTTTTAGAAGACGATGAATTCTCAACGAAATTTGGATATTTAGGAGACGTATACGGAAAGCAGTGGCGTGCTTGGAAAACGACAGCTGGTGAGACACTTGATCAATTAAAAGATGTAATTGAAATGATTAAGAAAACACCAGATTCACGCCGTCTAATTGTGTCTGCTTGGAATCCTGAAGATGTACCAAGTATGGCTTTACCGCCTTGTCATACGCTATTCCAGTTTTATGTAGCAGATGGAAAGCTTTCTTGTCAGTTATATCAGAGAAGCGGTGACATATTCCTTGGAATTCCATTTAACATTGCAAGCTATTCACTTTTAACACATTTAATTGCACATGAATGTGGTCTTGAAGTGGGAGAATTTGTTCATACAATTGGAGATGCACACATTTATACGAATCATTTTGAACAAGTAGAAAAGCAATTGGCACGTGAACCACGTCCATTCCCGAAACTTACATTAAATCCAGATGTGAAATCTGTGTTTGATTTTGAAATGGAAGATTTAACGATTGAAGGATATGATCCACACCCAGCAATTAAAGCACCGGTTGCAGTATAATTGTAGAGGAGATGAAAAAATGATTGTTTCATTTATGGTCGCAATGGACGAGAATAGAGTAATTGGCAAAGATAATAATTTACCTTGGCGTTTACCAAGTGAATTGCAGTATGTAAAGAAAACAACGATGGGCCATTCACTTATTATGGGCAGAAAGAACTACGAAGCGATTGGTAGACCACTGCCTGGAAGACGTAATATTATTGTAACACGTAATGAAGGGTATCGTGTTGAAGGTTGTGAAGTAGCACATTCTGTAGAAGAAGTGTTTGAACTATGCAAAAATGAAGAGGAAATCTTTATTTTCGGCGGAGCACAAATTTATGATCTCTTTTTACCTTACGTAGACAAGTTATATATAACAAAAATCCATCATGCATTTGAAGGAGATACATTCTTCCCAGAAATGGATATGACAAATTGGAAAGAAGTTTTTGTTGAAAAAGGTTTAACGGATGAAAAGAATCCGTATACGTACTATTATCATGTGTATGAGAAGCAACAATAATAAGAAGGATTGATGTGAAATTCACATCAATCTTTTTATTTGTATTCGTTAATATAAGTTTATAGATGATATTCAATAGTGCTATAATGAAATCTAGCATGTAAAAATGCTAAAATTTTCAAAAGTATTCATATAGAAAGAGGAGGAGAATCGATTGAAAAAGATATGGGGGATTCTTTTTCTTTGCTTAACGTTCATGTTAGTTGGATGCGGTAAAGAAGAAAAACCACAAGAAGCGTTTGATACATATACAAAAGCATGGAATAAACAAAAATTTGCAGAAATGTATGATCAATTATCAGAAAAGGCAAAAAAAGATATTTCAAAGAAAGAGTTCACTGAGAAATATGAAAAAATTTATTCTGGCATTGAAGTGAAAAACTTAAAAGTAGAAGCAGGAGAAGTAAAAGAAGATAAAAAAGATGAAGGTCCTGTTCCTTTTAAAGTAAGTATGGATACAGTTGGTGGTAATATCTCTTTTGGCCATGAAGCAAAAATGGTGAAAGAAAAAGATGGAGATAAAGAATCTTGGAAAATAGATTGGACTCCTGATTTCATTTTCCCTGGCATGACAAAAGATAGTAAAGTGCGTATGCAGGCAACACAACCAAAACGTGGTGAAGTTTACGATCGTAATGGAAAAGGTCTTGCGACGAATGGGAAAGCTTCTGAGATTGGAATTATTCCAGAAAAATTAGATGAAACTGCTCCGCAAACGAAAGAAGCAGTAGCGAAGTTGTTAAATATGTCTGTAGAAGAGATTGATCAAAAACTAGCTGCGAAATGGGTAAAACCAGGGTATCTCGTACCAATTGGAATTTTGCCTGAGGGAGCAACGCAAAATACGTACATCGATTTACCTGGTGTTGCAGCAAAACCTGTAAATGTTCGTACATATCCGTTAGGGGAAGCAGCAGCGCATCTTACTGGTTATATCGGAAAAGTAAATGCAGAAGATTTAAAAACGCTTCAAAAGAAAGGCTATCAAGCCGATGATCCAGTTGGTAAAGCTGGATTAGAGCAAGTATTGGAAGAACAGCTACGCGGGAAAAAAGGTGGCCGTGTCTTCATGGAGGATGCACAAGGAAAAGAAATTAAAAATTTAGCGAAAACAGATGCTGTTGATGGAGAAAATGTAACTTTAACTATCGATAGTGTTGTTCAAGAAAAAACGTATAATGAAATGAAAGGAGAAGCTGGTTCAAGTGCGGCAATTAATCCGAAAAGTGGAGAAACAATTGCTCTTGTAAGTAGTCCAGCTTATAATCCTAATTTAATTGCACGAGGAACATCAAAAGCACAACGCGAGGCTTGGAATAATGACCCGAAAAAACCGATGACGAATCGATTTACACAATTATCGGTACCAGGTTCTGTATTTAAGCCAATTACAGCTGCAATCGGTCTTGAAACGAAAACAATCGATCCGAAAGAAGAGTTGAAAATTGAAGGATTGAAATGGACGAAAGATTCTTCTTGGGGTAATTATTATGTAACGCGTGTAAAAGATGCAAATCCGATTGATTTTGATAAAGCGATGAAATACTCGGATAATATTTATTTCGCACAAGAAGCTTTGAAAATCGGAAAAGATAAATTTATGGCTGAGGCGAAAAAATTCGGATTCGATGAGAAATTACCAATTGAATACGGATTCCCAGCTTCTAAAATCGCAAATGATGGCATAAAAAATGATATTCAAATGGCAGATACAGGATATGGACAAGGACAAGTCTTAATGACTCCTCTTCATTTAGCTTTAACGTATGCACCGATTGTAAATGATGGAAAGATTCCGTCACCGTATCTTATTAAAACAGATAAACAACCAAAAGTTTGGAAAGAAAACGTGATTTCTAAAGAAAATCAAGATATATTGAAAACGGCTTTAACGAAAGTAATTAACGATCCAGATGGTACTGGAAAAATTGCTAAAATTGATGGTATGACTCTTGCTGGCAAAACAGGTACAGCGGAATTAAAAGTATCCAAAGAGGCCGAAGGAAAAGAACTAGGCTGGTTCGCTGCATTTGATTTAAATTCACCAGATATGGTCATTACAATGATGATTGAAGATGTAAAAGGTAGAGGCGGAAGTAACATTCCAGCTGAAAAAGTGAAACATGTTTTTCAAAAATAATATGTAATAAAGGGCTATCTCTATAGTGTATAGAGATAGCCTTTTTGCATGAGGAATTCTAGATATCTATATACTGAATTTTAAAGGAACAAAATAAATCATTAACTTACGAAAAAAAGTAGCTATTTTTTATTGACATCAAACATAACTTTTTGTATTATACTTACATAAGGTAAGTTATTTACTTTTAAAATATAAATCTCAAATTAAAGATAAAATGTGTAAAAGGGAGCTAATACAATGACAAAAGTACTATTTATTACAGCAAATCCAAATTCAGCAGAAGGTTCTTTCGGTATGGCAGTAGGAGAAGCTTTCATCGAAGCGTATAAAAACGAACATCCACAAGACGAAGTTGTAACAATTGATTTATTCAATACAACTGTACCAGCAATCGATGCAGACGTATTCGCTGCTTGGGGGAAATTTGCAGCAGGCGAAGGATTCGAAACTTTAAGTGAAAATCAGCAACAAAAAGTTGCAGCAATGAACAATAACTTAGAAACATTTATGCATGCAGATCGTTATGTATTCGTGACTCCAATGTGGAACTTCAGCTACCCAGCAGTAGTGAAAGCATACTTAGATAACTTATCAATCGCAGGTAAAACATTCAAATATACTGAAAATGGTCCAGTTGGCTTACTAGAAGGCAAAAAAGCACTTCATATTCAAGCTACAGGCGGCGTTTACTCTGAAGGAGCATACGCATCTATGGACTTCGGTCGCAATCACTTAAATGCGGTATTAGGATTCATGGGTGTATCAGACACTGAATATATTGCAGTTGAAGGAATGAATGCAAATCCTGAAAAAGCACAAGACATTAAAGAAGCAGCAATTGTAAATGCACGCGAATTAGCAAAACGTTTCTAATATAGAAAACTTCAAAATGTCCAAACACTTGTTGTTTGGACATTTTTTCTTCTTTTTCCTTCGTTTGTCTAGTATAATGAAGGTCGGAATGATAATAGGTGGGGGTTCTGTATGATTCAAACGTTTTTTAAAATCTTTTATTTAATTTTAATCGTAATTGCGATTACACCAAGGTTGTGGCGTATAAAAAGAAAAGCAAATGCGATGTCACCGCAAGAAAAAGATAGTGTTGTGTATAAAACAACAAACTGGTTTGGTAAGAAAATGGTGGGTGTAACTGGATCGACTGTAGAAGTAAAGGGACTTGAAAATGTTCCAAAAGACAAGCCGGTGCTAGTTGTAAGTAATCATCAAAGTAATATGGATATTCCTGTTTTACTAGGTTACTTAAATAAGCCAATTGGATTCGTTTCAAAAGCGGAAATTAAAAAGTTTCCGGTTGTACCAACATGGATGGAACTAATGAATTGTGTGTTCATGGACCGCAGCGATCGCCGTCAATCTCTTAAGGCAATTAAAGATGGAATTGAACTATTAAAGAATGGACATTCTATCGTAATTTTCCCTGAAGGAACGAGAAGTAAGGGTGGCGAAATTGGAGAGTTTAAAGCGGGTAGTTTTCACCTAGCAGTAAAATCTGGTGTAGCAATCTTACCTGTAACGTTAGATGGTACATATAAAATGTTTGAAGCGAATGGAAATCGTATGAAACCAGCTCATGCAACAGTAACGATTTCTAAGCCAATTACACCTGAAGAATATGCAAGTATGGATGCTAAAGAGTTAACCCGAAGATACAAAAGATATTATTGCATCTCAATTACATAAGTAATAAAAAAAGTTTCAGCTTAAACAAGCTGAAACTTTTTTTATGCTGCGGGTAAGACATAAAACAGTACGCAGAAAAACATCATTGTACTACCGCCTAGTACGAAGAGATGCCAAATGGCATGATTGAACGGAAGCTTTTCCCAAAGGAAGAATATAGCTCCGACAGAATACAAAATGCCGCCTATTAATAGTAGTGAGAAGCCGTGACCGGTTAAATTTTCATAAAGGGGTTTAATGGCAACGATGATGAGCCAACCCATAATGATATAACATAATGTTGATGTTTTAATAAAGCGACGAACAAAGAAGATTTTGAAAATAATTCCACCAATCGCAAGGGTCCAAATAATTGCGAGTAAAGTCCAACCGAGCGGGCCACGCAGTGTAATGAGTAGAAATGGTGTATACGTGCCGGCAATTAATAAATATATGGCGGAGTGATCTAAAATGGTAAATAACTTTTCTACTTTTGGATGATGGATACTATGTAGCAGTGTAGAAAATAAGTATAGAAGGAACATGCTTACACCATAAACGGTAAAACCAACAACAGCAGATGCTGTGCCATGTTTGGAAGCATGAATAATTAATATGATTAAGGCAGGGATGCTTAAAATGGCACCGATACCATGGGTAATTGCATTCGCAATTTCTTCTTTTACAAATTGGGTCATTCTTTTAATTTTTTGCGTCATAATGTTAATTCCTTTCACTGTATTGAGATAAGTTATATTTTCCTTAACCATATCATATACAAAAGGAATAGAAAATGATATTCAATTGATTATATTTTCGAATTTTTTCGATAAAAGACAACGGATACATTGACGTTTACGAAATTTTTTGACAAAATGAACTTATGGAATAGTAGGACAAGGAATCTACTTATGAAGGGGATGGGGAAATGTTTTCAAATATTGGCTTTCCAGGGTTAATTTTAATTTTAGTAGCAGTGTTAATTTTATTTGGCCCAAAAAAGTTACCGGAAATTGGGAAAGCTTTAGGGGAAACGTTAAAAGAATTTAAAAAATCAACAAAAGAATTGACTGATGAGGCATTTCAAGAGAAAGAAAAAAATAAATAAAAGAATATGCTAAAGTTTTTCTCGGAATGGATAAATAAAGTGTGGTGAACGAGATGGAAGATCGGGAAATGAGCGTAGTAGAACATATTGTTGAGCTTCGCAAACGAGTAATATATACAGTATTATCCTTTGTATTATTTTTAATTATTGGATTTACTTTTACGAAGGATATTTATTTTTGGCTTGTAAAAGATTTACCAATGAAATTAACTGTTCTCGGTCCAAGTGATGTGTTGTGGATTTTTTTCTCGATTGCTACAGTATTTGCTATCGTTTGTACAATTCCTTTTGCTACGATACAAATTTGGTTATTTGTAAAACCAGGTTTACATCCCAATGAACAAAAAATGACATTAATGTATATACCGGTATTGTCTATATTATTTATAGCAGGCCTATCTTTCGGTTATTTTATCGTCATGCCATTTTTATTTCATTTCCTAACTACAATTGGTAATGAGATGTTTAATACGATGTTTACAACGGAAAAATATTTTCATTTCGTATTAAATTTAACAGTTCCGTTTGCTGTTATATTTGAATTACCTGTAGTTGTTATGTTTTTAACGAGTATAGGTCTTCTAACGGCAGAATTTCTTCAGAAAATAAGAAGATATGCTTATGTCGTGTTGATTATAATTGCATCATGTATATCGCCGCCAGATTTTTTATCACATAGTTTAGTAGCGGTACCGCTTATTTGTATTTATGAAATTAGTATCGCTTTATCAAAGATAGTTAGTAAACGAAAACAGAAAAGAGAAGAAATACAGTCGAAAAGTGCCTCGTTATAAAGGCACTTTTTAATTTATTTGTTATACTCTAGCTATAATTGTATACAATATATAGAAGGAAAAAATTATAGAATCTCCAAAATTTAGACAAACTTTTCATTTTTATAAGTTTATACTGAAGTTATCAAGCTATATATGGATAATAAGACTCCTGTCTCAAAGGATATATAGGACAGGGTTCGAATTAGGTGGATATAAATGAAGTATTAACTTCTGAATGGGGCAGCTTAAGGATATTTTAGTATTCATAGGAAACCTACACTAAAAAACGTGTTAAAGAATAAAGTGGAGGAAGTTCAAAAATCCAACGAAAAAGAGGATTGATATTGTGATTACGAAAAGTTTTTATTTCACTCATGCAACAGGGAATTGTATTAAAATATTTGAAATCCCTGTCCTACAAACACAGCATCCATTAGCGTTTCTAATTCAGTCTCGTCTTCAATTATTTATTGCAAAAATTCAAAAACATAAAAACCCAAGATTCTCGTACTCTTTCCGTGAATATTTACAAAGTTGTTTGAAGTGGCATGATTATTCAAATGTATATAAGACAAATACTCTTGAAAAGAATGCATAATACACAGCAGGGACAGAGTTAGGTAGGCTCTGTCTTTTTCATTTTAGGTATAAAAATATAATTAATTTGGTGAAATTCATTCGAAATTGTTGAAAGCCTCGGGAATGCTAGTATAATAACAGGGAGAGCGTATTGGAAAGGGAAGAATATAATATGCAAAAAATTAAAATTGTAACAGATTCAACGGCAGATTTATCAAAAGATATAATTGAGAAGTATGATATTCATGTTTTACCATTATCTATTTCTGTAAATGGACAAACATACTTAGATCGTGTAGATTTGCAACCGGATGAATTTATTGAAGAAATGATTAAATCAGAAGAATTACCAAAAACATCACAACCGGCTATGGGTACATTTGTAGAAATGTATGACAAGCTAGGCGAAGATGGAAGTGAAGTACTTTCCATTCATATGACAGGTGGAATGAGCGGTACTGTCGCAACAGCGAATAGTGCTGCATCAATGACAGATACAAAAGTAACAGTTGTTGATTCTCAATTTATTACACATGCTTTAGCATATCAAGTAATTGAAGCTGCAAAAATGGCAAAAGAAGAATGCTCACTAGAAGATATTTTAAAACGTATTGATGAAGTAAGAAAGAATACTCGTTTATATGTTGTCGTAGATACATTAGAGAACTTAGTGAAGGGTGGACGTATCGGTAAAGGGAAAGCTTTTATCGGTTCATTACTTAATATTAAACCTATTGCAAGTTTAGAAGGCGGCGTATATAATCCGGTAACGAAAGTACGTAGCCAAGGGCAGATTGTAAAAACGTTGGCTAAACTATTCGAGGAAGATACTGCTGGGAAAGTGGTGAAAGCTGTTGCGATTCCACATGCTAAAGCAATTCCTTTAGCAGAAAGTGTAAAAGCTGCTGTTGAAAAAGTGAATGGATTCACTCAATCAGAGATTTTCTTTACAACACCAGTTATCAGTACTCATACAGGACCAGGAGCAATTGGTTTTATGTATTTAGCAGAGTAATAAAAAAGCTACTTGAAATGAATTTTCAAGTAGCTTTTTTATTATTTCAGGACAGAAAATAAGAAATGAGAAGGGCAATACAGGCGCTACCGCTAATTATATAGCGAGTCTGTAAATAATCTTTCATGGAAAACACCCTTTTCAATTTTTTTAAGTATATGATAAATTACTCGCAAAAATTAGTACTATTATACATGAGAAGTTTCTGTGATTTTTACTGGTTCTTTAACTGGGACAATAGGGCTATAAGTGAAAGTTTGACCTAAAAAGAGAACATGTAGTTGTTCCCACGGTAGCATTCGTAAATTCCAGTTATTTCGTAGTCGTGTTACTGCTTCCCTTGGTGTTTCATCTGCTAAAGCAAAAGTACCGTAGTGCATGGGAATGAAATGTGTAGCGTTTATATCTAGATACGCTTGCACAGCTTCTTCTGGTGAAACGTGAGACACTTTCATAAACCATTCTGGTTCATAGGCACCAATTGGCATAAGTGCAATATCGATTGAAAAACGTTTGCCGATCTCTTTAAATCCTTGGAAATAACCACTATCACCACAAAAATAAATGGTTTCTGAAGAAGTCATATTATCAATGATCCATCCTCCCCAGTGAGAGGTGTTCATATCAAATAATGTTCTTCTCGTCCAGTGCTGGGCAGGTACGAAGTGAAAAGAGACTTCATCAATTGTTGTACTTTCCCACCAGTTGTATTCTTCTACATTGGTGAATTTTTTACGAGTAAATAATTTTTTTAGCCCAATAGGAACAAGGTATAAGGCATCATCATTTAGTTGACGAAGAGATGAAAAGTCTAAATGATCGTAATGACCGTGTGAAATAAGAACGATATCGATTTTAGGTAGTTCTTTTATAGTGAGCCCTGGCTCAGTAAGTCGTGGAACTAACTTTAATTTATTTGCCCATACTGGATCTGTTAAAATATTTAAGCCGTTCGTTTGAATGAGAAAAGTTGAATGACCAATCCATGTGACAGTCGTTTTTTCAAAGTTATTTAGTAGAAATTTACTTTGTTTAACAGGTGATTGTTCTACTAGAAAAGAAAAGTCTTTTTTGTTTTGCTTTCTCTCTTTACGCCAACGTAAGAAGGAGCGAATTGATTTTTTTGTACTTGCATTATCCATATTTTCATAGCGCTTTGCCATGAACATCACCTCATTTAAAATCGTTGTAGTTGTATTGTACCGAAATGTTGTTAAGGAATACAGTGTTTAACATGGATTAATGTTTAAGTAATTGTAAAAAAATAGGGGGGGTTATTTACAAATTTAACAATGAACTTCGTTTCGCAAATAATGGTTAGAGAAATAATAGTAGTAAAATATATTTTGTCTAGTAATTCGCTTGAAATAAAGAAGTAACATACGTAAATTCGTACGATTTCGTGAACAAATGATGTAAACAATTTTCTCATAGTGTTTACTTTTGTTATGATATACATAACTTACATAAATTAAGGATAGAGAAAAGAGGTTTAATAATGAAGCGTTATCAAAAGTTAATTGGTCTTATGGTTGTATTTTGTCTCTTTGTACTTGCAGGTTGTAGCAGTTCAGGGTCAAAATTACGTAAACCGTTAAACTGGGATTTAGAAACTTTCCAATTTACAAATCAAGAAGGAAAGCCGTTTGGTACAAAAGATTTAAAAGGGAAAGTCTGGGTAGCTGATTTCATGTTTACAAGCTGTCAAACGGTTTGTCCGCCAATGACTGCTAATATGGCGAAATTACAGAAAATGGCTAAGGAAGAGAAATTAGACGTTCAGTTTGTTTCGTTTAGTGTAGATCCTGAACTTGATAAACCAGAAAATTTGAAAGCATTCATTCAAAAGTTTACAGAGGATACAAGTAACTGGAACTTGTTAACTGGTTATTCACTGGAGGATATTATAAAGTTTTCAAAAGATAACTTCCAGTCGCTTGTAGATAAACCAGAGAATGGGCAAGTAATACACGGTACATCATTTTTCTTAGTCGATCAAAATGGAAAAGTAATGAAAAAATATAGCGGCATTAGCAATACGCCATACGAAGATATTATACGTGATATGAAGCGATTAGCTTCTTAAAAAGAAGGGTGCTAAGCACCCTTCTTTTATTAGTATTCAGTCTATGGATAATATGTCATGCTGTTGTGGTAATTTCGGTGCGCGAATTTCTAATACACCGTTTTGATAAGAAGCTTTCGTTGCTTTTTTATTAATTAAATATGGTAACTTAATAATTCTTGACGCTTCTGAAATGGAACGTTCTCGGCGATAATAGTTATGAGATGTTTGTTCTTCTTCCGTCTCTTCAAGTATATCTTCTTTTACAGAGACTTTTAAGTATTCGCTTTGTATTTCAATTTGAATTTGTTCTTTTTGTATACCTGGTAGTTCGGCTGTAACGACGAGTTCGTCACCAACTTCGTATAAATCTACTGGGAATGTTAATAAACGGTTTCCTTTTTGGAAAAAATGATTTAAATCAGCAATTACGCCACGAAGAGGCGTTTGTTCGAAAAAATCATCAATTTGTTTTAAGTAATTACGAACCGGTGGGCGAGAAGAATCTTTTTTTTCTTCACTCATGGTATTACCTCCTAGAAATCAATTTGCAATATCATATGACAAAAGCGGAGAAAGGTGATTGCCTAGTTTTCATGTTTTCATAAAAAAATGTTAAAAATGTGAAATGGAGTGAGTTTTTTATAGTTTTTGGTCGCCATATTCAGTTGATTATGCTAGTATAAATAGGGTTGATATAGTAGTATTGAGACAGAATGAAAACTGAAAGAGGGTAAGAAGTATGTGTGGTTTTGTAGGATGTTTATGTGAAAACCCTAGAGAGTTTTCAGAAACAGAAAAACATCAATTTGAAAATATGAACACGATGATTTTCCACCGCGGTCCAGATGACGAAGGATATTTTCGTGATGAACATGTACAATTTGGCTTCCGCCGTTTAAGTATCATTGACTTAGAGGCAGGACATCAGCCGTTAACTTATGAAAATGATCGATATGTAATTATTTTTAATGGTGAAATTTACAATTATGTAGAACTACGTGAAATGTTACTTGAAAAAGGTGCAACTTTTGCTACACAATCTGATACAGAAGTTATCATTGCATTGTATGCACATATGAAAGAAAAATGTGTAGACTACCTTCGTGGTATGTTCGCATTTATGATTTGGGATCGTGAAGAAAAGACACTTTTCGGTGCACGTGACCACTTCGGTATTAAGCCTTTATACATCGCACAACAAGGTGATACTACATTCTTCGCATCTGAGAAGAAAAGTATTATGCATGTAATGGAAGACAAAGGGGTAAACCCAAAGTCACTACAACACTACTTTACGTACCAATATGGTCCAGAGCCAGAAACATTAACAATTGATGTTAACAAAATTGAGCCTGGTCATTACTTCGTAAAAGAAATCGGTAAAGAGATGGAAATCCATCGCTACTGGAATCCTTATTTCAACGCTTCAAGCGCAACGAAAGAGGAGCATATCCAAGCAATTCGTGATGTATTATACGATTCTGTAAAAGTACATATGCGTAGTGATGTACCAGTAGGTTCATTCCTTTCTGGTGGTATCGATTCATCTATTATTGCTTCTATCGCAAGAGAAATGAATCCAAATCTATTAACATTCTCTATTGGTTTCGAACAGCGCGGTTTCAGTGAAGTTGATGTTGCGAAAGAAACTGCTGAGAAATTAGGAGTTAAAAACCATAACGTATTCATTACAGCGCAAGAATTTATGGATGAGTTCCCAAAAATCATTTGGCATATGGATGATCCTTTAGCGGATCCAGCAGCTGTACCATTGTATTTCGTTGCGAAAGAAGCGCGTAAACATGTAACGGTTGTTCTTTCTGGTGAAGGTGCAGACGAGCTATTTGGTGGATATAACATTTATCGTGAGCCAAACTCGTTAAAAATGTTCTCTTACATTCCTAGCCCAGGAAAGAGTGTTCTAAAGGCATTAAGTGGTGCTCTTAAAGAAGGGTTTAAAGGAAAAAGCTTCTTAGAGCGTGGATGTACGCCAATCGAAGAGCGTTACTATGGAAATGCGAAAATCTTCCGTGAAGAAGAGAAAGCTGAATTAATGAAGTATTACGATGAAAGTGTTAACTACATGGATATCACGAAACCATTGTATAACGAAATTAAAGATTATGATGATGTAAGTAAAATGCAGTACATTGATATGTTCACATGGTTACGCGGCGATATTTTATTAAAAGCTGATAAAATGACGATGGCAAATTCATTAGAACTTCGTGTACCGTTCTTAGATAAAGAAGTATTTGACGTTGCATCTAAAATTCCGACAGAATTTAAAATTGCAAACGGAACAACGAAAGCTATATTACGTGAAGCTGCTCGTGGAATTGTTCCGGATCACGTGTTAGATCGTAAAAAGCTTGGATTCCCAGTACCAATTCGTCACTGGTTAAAAGATGAAATGCACGATTGGGCTGTAAATATTATTAAAGAAAGCAAAACTGAGCATTTAATCGAAAAACAGTATGTATTAAACTTACTGGAAGCACATTGTGCAGATAAAGGCGATTATAGCCGTAAAATTTGGACTGTACTTGCGTTTATGGTATGGCATCAAATTTATGTTGAGCATAAATACGATACGAATAAGTTCCACGAAGAAACAAAGCGTGCGTATAGCTTAGTTTAATAAAAAACCTTAAGGTCGCATTCGATCTTAAGGTTTTTTTCATAAATTGCATTTATTATTGATACAATAATAGTAAAAGGATGGACAACATATGATTACGTTTGAGAAAGTAAATACAGAAAATGAAAGCGCTGTAAAAGAAATGTTTCACTCACACAGCTTAGATGAGAAAAAGGTTCAGTATTGTGTAAAGGTTGATGATACATATATTGGTGTAATAGATTATAGCGTTCAAGAAGAGAGTGCTATTTTGTCACAGTTAATTATTCATTTTGATTATCAAGGTTATGGATACGGGACAAATACGTATTTTACATTTGAAGAAATGATGAAACAGAGAAATGTGAAAGAAATAAAAGTATTGCAAGAAATGTTTACGGAACAAGCTAAATCTTTCATAGAGGGATCTGGTTTTATTGAGGAAAATGGAATATATGTAAAGAAAATATAGTGAATATTGATTAGGTGATGATATGAATATAAGGTAGGTGGACGTATGACGATAACTTCTGGTCTTGTATTAGTTGGAGGTTGTTTTATAGTAGCAGAACTATGCCAGACTTTTATTCGGAAAAGAATGTATAAGAAGAGAAGACCATATGAATTACAATATATACCCGTGTTTGTAATTTTGTTTTGTATGCTATTTGTATTGCAAAACATAACGTATTTCCCACCTCTTTTGAACATCTTTTTGAAGTTTGGGTTGCTATATAGCGGCGGTGGGATATTTCTTTTATTTCTTTTATTTTGCATACGTTACATCCATTATCAATCGTATATATTCATTTTAAATTGGCTAAAGCAAAGCGATAGAAACCGCCTTACATAAGGGGGTTTTTTTATTTGTACTTGTAACGGAACTTGTACAATTAACATAAAATAGGACGAGTAGAAATGAAAGCTTATTACAATAAAGAAAGGAATGAAAAAGATATATGAAACTTGTTATAGACGCAGGGCATGGTGGATATGATTCTGGTGCTGTTGGTAATGGGTTAGTGGAAAAAGAGTTAACACTTCAAATTGCTAGACGTGTGCGAGATATTTTATCTGCAAATTACCCAATCAATATTAAAATGACACGTGATAGTGATGTATTTATCTCTTTATCAGAACGTGCTAATATTGCTAATTCATTTGGTGCAGATTATTTTATCTCATTTCACATTAATAGTGGCGGTGGCACTGGATTTGAAAGTTATATTTACAATGCGCTATCTAATAGTAGTTCCGCATATGAAAAGCAACAAAAAATGCATGCAGCAGTCAATCCTGTATTAACAAAATATGGTCTTCGTGATCGAGGGGCAAAAAAAGCAAATTATGCGGTACTAAGGGAGACTGCAATGGATGCAATTTTAACTGAGACTGCTTTTATTGATACAACATTTGATGCTAATTTATTGAAAAATCCACAATTTATCGAAGATCTAAGTCAAGCATATGCAAACGGAATAGCAGCTATTTTTGGAGTAGCTCCAAATCCGAATCCTCCAAATCCACAACCTCCAAATCCTCAGCCAACACCACAAACGAAGGGGATTGCTTATATCCTTGGGAAAAATGTGAATTTAAGAAGTGGTCCATCAACGTCTTCTTCAGTTATTCATCAACTAAACTCCCCAGAATCGTATGTCGTATATCAGGAAAGTAACGGATGGTTAGACTTAGGAAATGGACAATGGGTGTATAATGACCCTTCGTACATTAATTTTGTAAAGACGAGCAATAGCGATGGAAGTGCAATTGGTGTCGCATATATACAAGGAACGAATGTGAATTTAAGAAGTGGTCCATCAACATCTTCTTCAGTTATTCGTAAATTAAATAATCCAGAATCTTATTTAGTATATATTAATCAAAACGGTTGGTTGAACCTTGGTGGAAATCAATGGGTGTATAATGATCCATCATATATTAAATATAATCAATATTAGGAAATGAGTTTATAATGTAATATGAATGCGTATTTATGTATAACGTAGATACGCATTTTAAGAACATTTATTATTTTCATACTTATACACTTTATTTTAAAAATAAACATTTGAATAGCGGATAGAATCTAAAATGTATATATTGAAAAAGTTTTCTGATATACATTGACAATGTATGTAATATACATTAATCTTTAATGGTTAATGATAATCGATTTCATCTAGGGAGGACATATGGTACATAGTAAAAAAATATTTATGTTCTGCATTATGATACTTATGGTAATAATCGCAGGGTGTAGCAAAGAAGAGAAAAAAGAAAATGATACATCGGCTAAAGCAAAAGATTCGTATACTGTAAAGCATGCAATGGGTGAAACAACAGTAAATGGTACACCTAAAAAAGTAGTTGTTTTAACAAATGAGGGTGCGGAGGCGCTTTTAGCTGTCGGAGTAACACCAGTTGGAACTACAAAACCACGTGCTGGTGATGAATGGTATCCTCATTTAGCGAAAGATTTAAAAGATACGAAAGTTGTAGGTACTGAGCGTGATATTAATTTAGAGGCAGTTATGAAGCTTAAGCCAGATTTAATTATCGGGAATAAAATGCGTCATGAAAAAATATATGAGCAATTGAACGAAATAGCGCCAACTGTGTACGCTGAAACATTGCGCGGGGATTGGAAAGAAAACTTTACACTCTATACAAAAGCTGTAAATAAAGAAAAAGAAGGGCAAAAGGCTCTTGAAGATTATAAAAAACGTATTGAAGGAATGAAAGAGAAGTTAGGAGATAAATTGAATTCTAAAGTTTCTATTATTCGCTTCGTACCAGGTGACGTTCGTATTTATCAGAAAAACTCATTCTCAGGTGCTGTTTTAAATGATATTGGATTTAAGCGACCACCACTACAAGATAAAGATGAGTTTGCGATAAAAGGAATTACAAAAGAGCAAATTCCGAATATGGATGGGGACTACATATTCTACTTCACATCTGATAAAGATGCAGATAAGAATAACGAAGGAACCACGTTAGCAAAAGAATGGACAGAAGACCCACTCTTTAAGCAGCTACAGGCTTCTAAAGACAATAAAGTATTCCAAGTGGATGAAGTAATTTGGAATACAGCAGGCGGTATTAAAGCTGCAAACTTAATGCTAGATGATATTGAAAAATATTTTTTGAAATAAATGAATGGTTGAGTGCATCACTTTAAATAGGTGATGTACTTTTTTTGTTTAGTTAAATACAGAAAATTCCTTCTTTTAAGTGTGGATAAGTTGTACAATAAAACCAATCATGGAATAAAGGAGTGGAAAGGAATGAAAGCTACTCATAAAGATTGGATTTTGTTTAACGGAAGAATTGTAAATACGAAAGAAGAACAGCCGATGGTTGCGTTGGAAGAGCGAGGACTCCAATTTGGTGATGGCATATATGAAGTATTTAGGCTATACGATGGGAAGCCTCATTTATTAGACTTACATTTGGAACGCTTTTTTAAATCTATGAGGGAAATAAATATTGTTCCGCCGTTTACAAAGGAAGAGTTAGTTGAAGAACTTCATCAAATGATTGAAAGAAATCAATTTCAAGAGGATGGGAATGTGTATCTTCAAATATCACGTGGAGCTCAAGCTCGAAATCATGTGTATGAAAAAGATTTACAGTCAACATATTTTGCGAATGTTGTTTTGTTTCCAAGACCTACCGCTACTATGGAACAAGGAATAAAGGTTACTGTAGAAGAGGATATACGCTGGAAGTTCTGTCATATAAAATCTTTAAACCTTCTACCTAATATCATGATTAAAAATAAAATAAACGAGCAAGGGTATCAAGAAGCGATATTAGTACGAGATGGAGTTGTAACAGAAGGGTGTCATTCGAATTTCTTTATGGTGAAAAATAATAAATTAATTACACATCCGGCCGATAATTTCATTCTACACGGCATTACTCGTCACTACGTTATTACATTAGCGAAAGCTTTACATATTGAAGTAGAAGAGCGTGAATTCTCATTGCAAGAAGTATACGAGGCTGACGAATGTTTCTTTACAGCGACACCACTTGAAATATTCCCTGTTGTTCAAATTGGTGATGAGAAGTTTGGAAGCGGCGAAAGAGGACCAATTACGAAAAAACTACAAGCTGCATATGAAGAAAGTATTAGTTTGTTTAAAGTGACAAATTAATAATGAGGGGAAAAGCTGGTATTCCCCCAGCTTTTTTTCATGATATAATTCAACCATAGGACAAGTTTTGAAAACGCTGTAAAAAGGGGATTTAATATATGAATTATGAAGATTTTAAAGAAGTAATTCACGGTAGACGAAGTGTTAGAAAGTTTACAGAACAAGAAGTATCCACTAGTGATATAAAAGAAATTATTGATTGTGCTCGTTATGCACCGAGTGATACGAACTCACAAACGTGGGAGTTCTTGGTCATTATGAACCGAGAGAAAATTAAAGAAATTGAACAAATGACATGGGATGCATTACATAAACTTGCAGCAAAAGCAGCAGAAAATGGAGAAGAGAAAGCAGGGAAATTACTTACACGTTCTTTCGGTCCATATGCGACAGCTTTCTCTGAGGCGCCAGTATTAATCGTATGTTTGGCAACACCATATGAATCAAAGTTTCGTGAAAAGATATTTGATCCAATTGCCTTCGTTCCTGATTCAGTATGGGAAGAGGAAGGAATTAAGAGTAGCTGTTTAGCAGCACAAAACTTAATGTTGGCTGCACATGCGAGAGGACTGGGTACTTGTCCAATGACAGGACCTGTATTATTAGCTCAAGATGAACTGCGACAATATTTACAAATTGAGCCTCAAAAACAAATTAATATGGTAATTTCACTCGGGTTTCCGAAAGATAAGCCGAAGAAACTTTCTCGAAAAGAAGTTGATGAGATTACAACATTTATTTTCTAAATGTTATGTAGAAAAGACATTGAAATAGCAATGTCTTTTTTTATTTTGCGTGCCCAGCTAAGCTGGGCACTGCTTGCTGGTGAAAGTCCAGCCTAGGTAAGAGCCAAGTCGCCTAGTAGCTGACAGGCAGCTGGTGGAGAAATCCTAAGGTTGAAGCCCTGTGACAAAGTAACTTCTACTAGAAGTGCGAGCGAATCAACAGACCGTAACATAAAGTGAACCTTGCCGCCTCGTTAAAAGCAACCTAGCAATAGGACAAAGGGAAGTCGAGCCTGGTGAATATGGGCGAAGACCATGGAAGATGTGAAGAACTTGGAAATACGACATCGAAGAATCCCTCGGGGTACGGAGGGCGGTATGTTGAGAAAGTAGTGTCTGGAACTGGGGAGACCCTCCTTTGCCCTTTCTTTCAGAAAGGAGAGAGGAAACCTATAAGCATATACGAAATGGTGGACTGTAAAGAGGGAGTCGGAGGAGGTCATAGTACTGAATATCATAACGACAACACAACGTTATGTAGGGAAGGACCTCTACTTTGTTCATAAGTTGGAAGGAGGTAAGAGTGAGTGAATGCTGGAAAACTAGCTAACTACACTGATGTAAAAGCTCAAGAACTTTGGAAGACTTTATATCTTTGTGCCAAAGAAAGTTCAAGTCGTAGGTTTCACGCGTTGTACGACAAAATATATCGTCCTGACATATTGGCTGAAGCATGGAGAAGGGTAAAACGGAATCAAGGGAGCGGTGGAATTGATGGACAGACGATTGAAGAAATCGTGTATCAATATGGAGAACGAAACTTTCTCAATGAATTATATATAGAATTGAAAAGTAAATCCTACCATCCACAAGCTGTAAGAAGAATGTATATTCCAAAAGGTGATGGAAAACAAAGACCGCTTGGAATTCCCACGATCAAGGATAGGGTTGTACAAATGGCAACGAAATTGGTGATAGAACCTATCTTCGAAGCCGATTTTCAAGACTGTTCGTATGGATTTCGCCCGAAACGCACAGCACATCAAGCGATATCGAAGATACGGAAAGCGAGTAAAACATCTCATTGGATTGTAGATGTAGACATACAAGGATACTTTGACAATATTAATCATGACAAATTAATGAGGCTTGTAGAAAGAAGAATCAGTGACCGAAGAGTGTTAAAACTCATTAGAAAATGGTTGAAAGCGGGAATCATGGAACATGCGCAATTTCATGAAACGACATTAGGTACACCACAAGGTGGCGTGATATCTCCATTACTTTCTAATATATATTTAAACTATATGGATACCATTTGGGAAAAGAAGTGTAAACATTTGGGGGAACTAATTCGATATGCGGATGACTTTGTCATCGTATGTCAAACAAAACAACAAGCATTAGAGAGTATTCGGATACTACAATCCATTATGAATAAGTTAGAACTTACAATCCATACAGAAAAGTCGAAGCTAGTGAATACGTGGGATGGAAACGAGGGATTTGATTTTCTAGGATTTCACCACCGAAAATACCCTAAACATGTGAAAGGCGGGAAGAAAGTGCATGTGATGGCACATATTCCGAGCCAGAAAGCCATGAAGAAAATGCGGGAACGCATTAAAAGATACACAGAGCCGAGGAACAAACTGTATCTACAATTGGAAGAGATGGTGAAAGGTTTAAATAGAATTCTGCAAGGATTCAAGAATTATTATAGCTTATCTTCAATTGGATAGAGGTGGCTCTGTAAAATAGACTGGTACGTCCTAGAACGACTTAACCTTTTTGGAATAAGAAAAGAAATGTTCGAAAGAAACATGGTCGTATCAAGGACTTGATGAAGAAAACAACATATACACTCGTGAAAGTAGGAGGATAGAACAAAACTGAACGCCAAAGAAGGAAGAACATCGGAAAGCCGTATGAGGGAAAACCTCACGTACGGTTTGATGAGGGAAGCTGAAACAGAAAAGGGATGGCAAAGCCATCCCTAAAGAAAATTTAATCTGTTTCAGTTTTCTACTCTACGAATGGATATTTTTTTAGTAAATTGGGCTAAAATGATGAATAGAGTGGAATTACTATTTATTTCTTTAAAAAAATTAATGTTCTTAAAATGAAAGTATGGTACAGTAATCGTGAGCAAGCTAATATTTGTTCATGAAAGTGTTAAAAACTAGTTTTAAAATCAAGAAGTTATTTTTGTATAATAAATTATAATGAAATAACAGGGGGAATGAATTTTGAAGAAATTCATAATCGCTGGATTGTCTGTATTGTTATTAGTAGGCTGTGGTACTCCAAAGGAAAAAGAGGATGCACAGTCAAACCAGGAAGAACAAGTTGTAAATGCAAGTGATGAGAATATGGTCGTATTTCCTGAAGGAGCAGTGCCAATCGGAGAAGGGAAAGTAAAAGTAACTACTCCAGATGGTACTTCTGAAAATGGCAATATACCAACTGTATTCATAAAAAAGGATACTTTAATTCAGCAAGTCGAATTAGAACTTTCCAATTTTCAAAACGATAAAGAAACATTTGTATTTGTAGATCAAATATTTGCAGATAAACATCAAGTAACTAGTACAACACAGACAACAGTACAATTAAAAGAAAAGACGCTTGAGACAGGTAGTCATACGATTACCGCAGCTCAGTTTGAAAACAATGACCCAAAAGGAAAAGTCATTAGCTTGAATCAAGCGACGTTTGAAACGAAGCCTGCGTCTTAATATGGAAAAAGTACATTACTCAAAAGTAGTGTACTTTTTAGTTTGGATTGAATTATGTCATTGAGAATAATTTGTGTCACTTTTTAGTACGAATGAATAGGAAGAAATTATTCTTTACTATCATGTAAGAGAAAGGGATTGAAAGTTTGAAACGAGTTATTCGTATTTTCTTATTTATTATAATGTTTTCGGTCATTTGGTTTACTTTACAAGAGGCGGTTGAAGTTACGCTCAATTATCACATTCATGACTTGTTAATTGGAGCTGTATGTTTTGTCATTGTGTATCGGTTTTATCAAGCCTTAACGGACAATAAGAACCCCACCTGAAAATTCGGCACATGCGAGGAAGTTAGGTGGGAGATCAACTTGCCCGTAAAAGCCCGATTGGTGAAGGATAATCCCCCCTATGATTAAAGTTTGGCTTTATGATAAACTCGGATTAAGGTAAGTATTGAGTTGGAAATGTAGGGATTTCATTTGAAATGTCGAATAGTACATACGATGTCGTAATAACAAATTTTCTATTGTTTACTGTGAAACAGAAGAAGGAGAGATTGTAGTTATGAAAAGAGCTCTTATAAATATTGATTATACATATGATTTTGTAGCTGAAAAAGGTGCTTTAACATGCGGGAAACCAGGTCAAGAAATTGAGAAGGAACTTGTAAGTGTAACGAAACAATTTATTGAAAAAGGTGATTACGTAGTATTTGCGATCGATAAACATGAAGACAATGATGTATATCATCCAGAAGCGAAATTGTTTCCACCTCATAATATAGCAGGTACAAATGGAAGAGACTTATTTGGTGAATTACAAGATGTATGCGAGAAATATAAAAATGCAGAGAATGTATACTATATGGACAAAACACGTTACAGTGCTTTTGCAGGAACGGATCTAGAAATGAAGCTAAGAGAAAGAGGAATAGAGGAAGTGCATCTTGTAGGTGTATGTACAGATATTTGCGTCCTTCATACAGCAGTAGATGCTTATAACAAAGGGTTTCAAATTGTGGTTTATGAAAAAGCAGTAGCATCTTTTAATGCGCAAGGGCATGAATATGCACTTGGACATTTTAAATCTTGTTTACATGCAGAAGTGAAGTAAAAAGAGGCCTTTAAAAAGGCCTCTTTTTACGTTTAAATTGAGACGACATTTTGCTCAATTAGTTTTTTTATGAACGGGCTAATGTTTTCTGGTAGCCCATTTAAATCAAAAAATTGTACATTTGACACTCCCACCCCTAAAGGGGCCAGCTGACTAACGTCAGTGGGATTCTTGCTACCAAAGGCGAAGTCCATTTCTGGTATCGCTGACGTGCAAGATTGCGGTGTGCCATCACCACTCCCACAACAGACCATATAGGTTCGTGGGCTACGGTACTGTGACCATACCGTACAGGTTGTTCGTTCTCAACTGTTTTTACGTCTTTTGCATGACGACTTAATACATTTTACGGAGTAGAAGAATTGGCTACCCCAACCTCATATGTATTCTATTTTCAGAGAACAGTCGTTTTAGAGTCTTTTGCATGACTATGAATAAAGTATACCATGTTTTGCTATGCAAAAACGATGCTTTCATCCCACGTCTAAAGACGGACTAAAGTCCTGCGTGGGCTTTCCCGTATCGTAAATTCTGTAATAATTCAACTCCGTCTGCTTTTAACGAGCCACCTGTAATGTCTTTACAAAGGTATGCGATTGTTATAGGATAAAATTCATCTCCGTTCGGTAATTGTACAAAAAACTCTTTACCTGAAAATACACTTACTAACTGAAGTGTACCAATTTCAATACCTGTTTCTTCAAGCACTTCTCGTCTGCCAGCTTCTTCTGTGGATTCACCAAGTTCCACAAAACCTCCAGGAACACCCCAAATGCCATTTCGTCTTTGTTGGAGTAATATTTGTCCTTGTTCATTAAAAACAGCTACAGCAACTCCTGCTAGATTGAGTGGTCTTGATCCAACAACTTCTCTTAGTTCTTCGATATATCCCATTGTTTGTAACCTCCGTGAGTAAAAATAGTATGAAATGCAATATTCGATGTAATGTGAAAATATTCCTTGTAACGAGGTGAGTATTGCGGACTTAAAAGAAAGTCATTTATAAAAAATTCTATTGTAATATCCCTTTAGAGGATTAAAAAGGGTTATAGTAAATAGAAAAGAACATCTGAAGTTGAAAGATTGATTAAAGAGTTATATTGTTGAAGATGAACAATGAATACAAATACATATAGTTAAGAAAGTACGATTTAAGATCAGGATAAAAGATGTTTCGAAAACAAGTGTTGAGATGATAAATGCGTATTTAAAATATAGTAGCTTTGTATGAAATTTTTATTAGTAAGGAAGTGGATGGATGAGTTTATTAACGTATACTGAAGAGTTTTTTAATTATGTAAGGGAATTTTTACTTTTAAGGTTTTTACTATTTGCTTTAGTTCTTATCATTATTTCTTTTGTTATAAATCGCATTATTGATTGGTTTTTTAGGAAATCAAGCTTTTTTGATGAAGAGGTAGAGCAGACGATTCAAAGTGTAATTCGATCTATTTTTAGGTATATCATTATCATTAGTCTTATCATATATTTAATTAGTCAATTTGTAGATATAAAAAGTATTATTGCAGGTGCAGGGATAGCGGGAGTTGTCATCGGTTTTGCTGCACAACAGATGCTAAAAGATGTAATATTAGGCTTCGCAAGATTAGCGGACAAAGAGTTCCGTGTTGGCGATTTTGTTACTTTTAACGGAACAAATTCAGGAACCATTGAGGAAATTAGTATTCGTTTTATGCAAATTCGTGAATGGTCAGGAAAACTCCTTACCATACCACACGGAGAGATTAGAACGATACAAAATTTTAATAAAGGATGGATGCGAGTTATTGAACGCATCACGGTAAGTTATCAGGAAGATCCTACAAGAGTTAAGGAATTGTTAGAAGAAGTGTGTGTTGTTTGTAATGAAAAATTGGATCAAGGTCTTTATAGAGTAGATGATGAAGCTGTTGAACCATTTAAATATGTTGGAGTTACAGACTTAAATCCTAACCTTAAATATGTTGGATATGAATTTTGTATTACAGGTTTGATTAAACCGGAAGATTATTTTGAAACTTCTAGACAAGTAAGATTTGAATTAATGTCTATTTTTCATAAAAATCAAGTGCAAATGCCAGCAGCGAATATGTTCGTTAACACTGAAAGTTTACAGAATATCCATGTGGGACAATCTTTATCAGACAGTTAATGAAAACTAGCTAATTTCTGTTTTGGTTTAGAATTTAGATTTGTGAATCAGTAGATTTGAATGAACTGTATGGGATATCTCCGAAAAAAGAGCTGAAGGAATTCGGTTCTTTTTTGTTTGTAGTATTTTGAAATTTCTTAATGTTATAATGGTAGTTGGTGATGAGAATGAACATAGATGAAAAAGAGATGCATCGTTTAGAGGCATTAAAAGAAATTGCTGAGTTACTAAATGAAGCAACAAACTTACAGGAAATGTTAGGAAAAGTGTTACATACATTATTACAAGTTATGAATTTGCAAACAGGGTGGATATTCTTTATTGATGAAAGTGGAAAGCATCGTATGCTTGTAGACCAAAACTTACCCCCAGCTCTTACGTGGCAGGAAAAGAAGCCGATGTGTGAAGGCGATTGTTGGTGTGTAGAACGTTTTGTGAATGGAAGATTGGAAAAAGCGACAAATATTATTGAATGTAAACGAATAGAGGATGCGATTGAATGTAATTGGGGCGAGACAGAAGATGTTACACATCATGCGACAATCCCGCTAAGATCTGGATCAGAGAAATTTGGTCTATTAAATGTAGCCTCGCCTCATAAAACACATTTTTCTGAGGAGGAGTTAGCGTTATTAGAAGCGATTGCATTTCAAATTGGAACGACAATACAACGTATTCAATTAGTTGAGAAAGAACGAAAATATGTAGTTGTAGCTGAAAGGAATCGATTGGCTCGTGATTTACATGATTCTGTTAAACAATTGTTATTTTCAATTATGCTAACAGCGAAAGGGACTCTAAATATGACGAAGGATAGAGACTTGCAAGAGATGTTAAGTTATATTGGAGAATTATCACAGGAAGCATTACAAGAGATGACACTTTTGATTTGGCAATTAAGGCCTGAAGGATTAGAGAAAGGTTTAGCAGAAGCGATTCAAAATTACGGAAAACTGTTAGGGATTCAAGTGGAAGTTCGAATTGATGGAATGGTTTTAATTGAAGATGAAATAGAAGAAGTTTTATGGCGTATAAGCCAAGAGGCATTACATAATTGTAAAAAACATGCCTCATGTGAAAAAGTATGTGTTCATTTAAGGATAGAAAATAATAAGTTGCATTTTTACATAGAAGATAACGGAATAGGATTTATACAGGATCAAGTAAGAGAGTCAGCACTTGGTTTGAAAAGTATGAAAGAACGAATTGAATTAATGAGGGGAATTTTTCGAATAAAAGCAGAACCGGAAAAGGGGACAAAGATAGAAATTCAATTACCGGTTTGAGAGGGAGAACGTCAGTGAAAATTAAATTATTACTTGTAGAAGATCATCATATCGTTCGAAGGGGACTCGTATTCTTTTTGAAGACGAGAGAAGAATTTGAAATTATTGGGGAAGCAGCAAATGGTGAAGAAGCATTAACATTCGTCCAAACAGAAAGGCCAGATGTAGTATTAATGGATGTATCAATGCCGAAAATGGATGGTATTGAAGCGACAAAACGTATAAAACAATACGATGAGACAATAAAAATTCTTATGCTCAGTAGTTTTTCAGAACAAGATTACGTTTTACCAGCATTAGAAGCTGGGGCAGATGGTTATCAATTAAAAGAAGTGCAGCCAGATCAACTTGTTGCGTCAATCGTTGCGGTATATCAAGGAAACGCAAATTTTCACCCGAAAGTAACACCAGCACTATTAGGACGATCAGCAGTCAAGAAAGAAAAAGAGAATCCTTTTTCTATGTTAACAAAAAGGGAGCGAGAAGTACTTCGTGAAATTGCGAAAGGAAGAAGCAATAAGGAGATTGCAGCAGAACTTCATATTACAGAACAAACTGTGAAAACACACGTTTCTAACGTATTGGCTAAATTGGAAGTAGATGATCGTACACAAGCTGCCTTATACGCAGTAAAGCATGGGGAAAACTAGAAATAAGTATGAATAATTGTGTCATATGCTACGGAAGAATACATATGAGAAATTAAAATGTATAGAGATGCCGAATAAAGGTTTTTCTTCTTTCAATAATTAGGTACAATAAAGTGAAACTTTAATCAGTGGGGGGGCCATCCCCACTGATTATTAGTTGAACCAATCGGGTTTTTACGGGCAGTTGATCTCCCACCTAACTCCCTTGCATTCATCGAATTTTGAGGTGGGAGTCTTACTGCCCGTTAATACGGGATAAAGCTACTATGGAAGGGGAAGATACGCTATGCCTGGTACAAAAAGTGGGATTGGAAAGATTCAGGCTTCGTTAAATGGTTTATCACCGAAATTACGAAGTATTGCCGAACATATTTTGAAACATCCACAAGATGTTGTACATAAATCGATTACGGAATTAGCGGAAGTTACGAATAGTTCCGAAGCAACGATATTCCGCTTATGCAAACACTTAGGTTTTCAAGGGTTCCAAGACTTGAAAATTACATTAGCTCGTGAGATTGTACATACCCCGATGCAAAATATTCATGAGGAAGTATCGGTAGAAGATAATATTGTCACTGTTGCTAAAAAAGTTTTTCATTCACATATTACAGGACTGCAAGATACATTACATTTGTTAAACGATAACGCGTTGGAACAGGCAGTAAGTGCGCTGAATGAAGCGAAACGAATTGAGTTTTATGGAAATGGTGGTTCAGGTATTATTGCGATGGATGCTTATCATAAGTTTATGAGAACGGGTATTTCTTGTATTGCTCATACGGATTCACATTTTCAAATTATGGGAGCTGGCTTGCTGACAAAAAAAGCAGTGGTCATTGCAATTTCTCATTCGGGCAGTAATAAAGGTTTACTTGAAGCGTTAGAAGTAGCGAAAGCAAGAGGGGCCAAAATTATTGCGATTACGAGCTATCAAAAATCGGCATTAAGCCAACTTGCTCATATAACATTATATACTTCGACGCGTGAGACGGAATTTCGTACAGAAGCAAGTTCGTCACGATTAGCGCAGCTTAGTTTATTAGATACTTTGTATGTGGGATTGTCATTGCAGCGACAAGAGGAAACACTACAAAATTTACAAAGTATACGTGAAACTATTTCGATGAAGCGAATATAAAAAGCTCTTCAAATGAAGAGCTTTTTATATTGGCGAGTAGTCTGTTGATATACCCTCTAGATCTACTTGTTCTAAGTGTCTATAGAAATATGCCAATTACCTATAATAATAATCTCTCATCTTTTAGACCATTCATTTTTTAAACCTCGATATTTTGCATATGAAATTTAACAAGTAGCTTGATACATCAAAATACGTATTGGGTAATAATTCAAATATTGTTCAATATTTTACAATAAGCTTATGAAATTCCATGTTATGATGAACCTGTAATGATGATTGAACACTTAAATTTGGTACAATAATTAGCCAAAATAGTGAGGACAGTAGTTGTGAGATAAACTCATTAAAACTCTAAAACACTAAAGGGGAGATCACATATGAAAGCAGTAGTAGTTAATAAAAACAGCAAAGCAAATATTGAAGTTATTGAAAAAGAATTACGTCCGTTACACTCGGGTGAAGCGCTAGTAGATGTAGAGTATTGTGGAGTTTGCCACACTGATTTACACGTTGCGAATCATGATTTTGGAAACACCGATGGCCGCATCCTTGGTCATGAGGGTGTAGGTATTGTTACTAAAATTGCTGATGATGTTACTTCACTAAAGATAGGTGACCGTGTAAGTATTGCATGGATGTTCCAATCTTGTGGACGTTGTGAATATTGCGTAACGGGGAGAGAAACATTCTGCCGTGAAGTGAAAAATGCTGGTTATTCAGTAGATGGTGGTATGGCTGAACAATGTATTGTTACAGCTGATTATGCGGTGAAGGTACCAGAAGGATTAGATCCTGCTCAAGCATCATCAATTACATGTGCGGGCGTAACTACATATAAAGCTATAAAAGTATCAGACATTAAACCTGGTCAACCTATCGTAATCTATGGTTGTGGTGGATTAGGTAACCTAGCTATTCAATATGCTAAAAACGTATTTGGTGCAAAGGTAATTGCAGTAGATATCAATGACGACAAATTAGCCTTAGCAAAAGAAGTTGGTGCTGATATGACTATCAATCCAATTTCTCAAGGTCCTGCTGATAAAGTTGTTCAAGAGGAGTTTGGTGGTGCTTATGCTGCTGTAGTAACAGCAGTTTCTAAAGTAGCATTCAACTCAGCAGTTGATGCAGTACGTGCTTGCGGTAGGTTTACCAGTAGAAACTATGGATTTAAACATTCCACGACTTGTATTAGACGGGATTGAGGTAGTTGGTTCTCTAGTTGGTACTCGTAAGGATCTGGAGGAGGCATTTATGTTCGGCGCAGAAGGAAAAGTAGTGCCAGTTGTACAAACGTGTTCTCTAGATAAAGTACAAAATGTATTCGAAGAAATGGAACAAGGTAGAATTCAAGGACGTATGGTAATCGATTTTAAACAGCATAATTGTGATTGTAAATAATTCATTTTAAATATAAAAAGCATGAGTCTAGCAAAGGATATGTAAAAAAGTTAGACGGCATAAAAAAGATGATCCCTCGTATTCAATAGGGATCATCTTTTTTATATTCTACTAATATCAATGCCAATTAATACTTGATTGATGAGACATGATTAAAAGTTCACTTTATTTGCAAACGAAAAAGAATCTTTATTTTTAACAAATTTTTTATGATCTGGAACGGTTTGAATTGCTACAACTTGCGAATCTCTTGCTTTCAGTGCATCTTGAATCCCGATTGTCATAAGCTTAATAAAAAGAATCGTAATAAAGAATGAAACGAGAGTATAAAAAATAATCCACCATGAAAGATGCATTTCATAACGATTTAATCCAATAAGACCTGCCCAATCATTAGATAGAGAAACAGGTTTGGGTACTCCGTCATAGAGTTCCCGCATTTGTATCCCGCCAATTACAATGTTAAGCAACGCTAAATGGATAACGAGTATGAGTGCTTGGACGATATGTTCCATGAATAACACAAATAAGCGATCAAGTAATAAGACTCGTAAATGTTTTTTGATAATATGAAAACGGCTAGCACCCAGTAATTGTGAACTTAAAATGTAATCTCGTTTCATAAATTCATCAACCTCAGAGGAGATATATAAAGAAAGTGTAGGTAGAGCGACGAAAATAAGTACGAGAACTTGATAAAACGTAAATGAAATATTTGGATCTAATCTATCAGCATTTGATGTAATTACAATATTAACGGGCGTGATGAGTATGAATGCGATAAATAGAGTTGGGATATAATAAAAAACTTCTGAGCATGCCTGGAAAAATCTCTTGAATCTTGGAGCGTATAAACTTAAGAGGATTCCTATACATGTTCCGCATAAAATTCGAAAGAAGCTAATTGCCACGGCTAATAAAATGGTGAATTTTGCTCCTTCTACAATTTGTAAGAAAACAGACTCTCCAAAACGATCAGATCCAAAAGGTGGCATTAACGATGGCGAAAAGGGGGCCTTTCCAAGTAATTCGTTATTGTCATTGTAAAGTAACTGAGGAGGTTTTGGGATGTTATCTTTAAAGAACCAACTATAAATAAAACTAGCTGAAACAAGTATGAATAGATAAGTAAACCCGATTAAAAATCGTTTTGATTTCCAAATAGATTTCATAATGCTGCTCCTTTCAATTGCTTTTGCCATCTATTCATTATGAATGAGATTATTTGAAAAATGGCATAAAACGGTAAAATAATCATAACAAGTATGATAAATGCAGCTGGAGGTGATATAAACGCCTTCTTAAATAAAAATTGAATAATGCCTTCCATATTAAAAACAAATTCTAAAATGAATAAGTTAGAAAGTAAGAAAACAAAAATCGTTTTTAAATGGTGAAAGAAGTGGATAGATATATTTTTGAATAAATGAATGCATAGTATATAACTTGATGAAAGTCCTTTTCCATATGCAACCTCTACGTAATGTTTTTCATGTTCTTCTTTTATGTATAACACCATCATCCGAAACATTTGTAATGTAGGTAAGACTGCTAAAGATAAAATAGGGAGTAAATAAGCTCGATTTTCATTAAAAGAAATAATGGTGACAGGAGATTCCCCGAATTTCTGAAGTACCCATATGAAAAATATTTGCAAACAAATCATCATCATCATATCAGGGACAGCTTCTAATATGAACACAATTCGGTTTATCCATTTTTTTATATAATCTTTTGCTAAAAAATAAAAAAATGCCATACTAGATGATAGAAAGAGTGCAAGCAAAAAGGCTATAAATAATACAGTAAATGAATATAGGTAAGGTTCTAAAACAGTTGGAAATAATGGTGTCTTTTTGAAATGACCAAATTTCGGGTCTGATCCTATAACTACTAATGATTCAGGGGAGAAAACCTGTTTTAACATAGTAACGATCTGATTAAAAAAATGAATTGGTTGAAAAGTGAATCCCTGTTGAGTGATAAATAAATAAGGTAAATTTAGTAATAGTAAGAGTGATAAAAGAATTGATGAAAGTTTTATTGTGAATTGAGATATTTTATATAACATTAAATCCCTCCGACATCTTTTTACAACATTATACAATAAAATTCATATTTTGTTTTGATTTTTCAGAAAAATATAAATACTATTAGATTTTATAGTATGGGACATATATTTACAAGGTAAAAAAGTGATAGTAGGGAGCCACGCCCTATGTCCATCAAGCTAAGAAAACGAGAACTTATATATTATTATCTTTAGGTGGAGGGGAAAGAATGTTTGATAAATTAAAAAGGTTATTTAAAAAAGATAAAGAGAATGATTAAGAAGATGAGAGGTAGATTTTTGTTTGAAAAAAATTTTCTTTTCATAACTTGATTTATGAAAAAATATTTTATATACTAATTCATGTAAACGGTTTACTAGATCGTATTTTGCTAGAAACGAAGGGAAGATTCGCATGGAAACAAGGGGGAGAGTAATCGGGGTTGACATCGGTACCACAAGTACGAAAACGGTTGTATTCACTGAGAAAGGAAAAGTCGTTGCTTCACATGCAATTGATTATCCAATTATTCAACCGAACGTCGGATGGGCTGAGCAAGATCCTGATGTAATATGTGCTGCTGTATATAAAACTGTAAGCGTTGCCATTGAAAAGGGTAATGTGTCACCGGAAGATATTTCTTCTATCGGGATTAGTACAGCGATGCATGCCTTAATTGCTGTAGATGAAAACGGTGCGCCGTTAACGCGCTCTATTATTTGGGCAGATAATAGAAGCACAAAGCAATCAGAAAAACTATTACAACAAATGAATGGTCATGACATTTATAGAAGAACTGGTACACCGATTCATCCGATGTCACCACTTTCTAAATTATTGTGGATGAAAGAAGAAGAAACGGAGTTATTCAGAACTGCTCATAAATTTATTTCCATTAAAGAGTATGTCATTTATCAATTATTTTCACGCTATGTAGTTGATTATTCTATTGCATCTGCTACAGGGTTATTTAATTTAAAAACATTAAACTGGGATGAAGATGTTTTAACTATGTTAAATATGTCACCAGAACAATTATCAACACCTGTACCAACTACATATATTTTATCGGGAATGAAGCCGGAATTAGCACAAAAGATGGGTATTAGTGAGGATACTCCGGTTGTTATTGGTGCAAGTGATGGTGTTCTTGCAAACGTAGGTGTCGGTGCAATATCATCTGGCTCAGCTGCAATTACGATCGGGACAAGTGGTGCGGTTCGAACAATTTCATCGAGTGTTAATACAGATGAAAAAGGAAGAACTTTTTGTTACGCATTAACAGATGAGCACTGGGTGATCGGCGGACCAACGAATAACGGTGGAATATTACTTAGATGGTTACGTGATGAATTTGGTAGCCCAGAGCAAGAGGTAGCAAGAAAGCTTGGAATTGATCCTTATGATTTATTAATTAAGTATGCAGAAAGTGTACCAGCTGGAGCAGATGGATTACTATTTTTACCGTTTCTATCTGGAGAACGTGCACCCTACTGGAATGCAAATGCTCGAGGTACATTCTTCGGGATAAACCTTCAGCATAAACGTGAACATTTCATACGAGCAGTTATGGAAGGTGTTTGTATGAGTGTGTATTCAGTAGCACTTGCCATTCGAGATTGTACAGGGCCACTTACTGAAATACGTGTTTCAGGAGGCTTTGCGAAATCTGCATTTTGGAGACAAATGTTATCTGACATGATGGGGAAAGAATTGCTTGTTCCAGAAAGTCATGAAGCATCTGCGCTTGGGGCAGCAGCACTTGCTTTGTATGCAATTGGGAAAATTGATTCTCTTGAAGAGGTGAAGGATTGGATTGATATTGTCCATCACCATGTACCGAATAAAGAAAATACGGCTTTATATTTAGAGATGTTTTATATGTATGAACGACTTTACAATCGTTTGAAAGAAGAATTTGATTGTATAGCTGCTTTCCAACGTAAACAATAGGGGGATTGGGAGAAATGGTAGTTGGGATCGTACTAGCGGCTGTTGTTATATTACTTTTACTAATTACGGTAGTAAAATGGCATCCATTTGTCGCGTTAATTTTAACAGCAATCGGAGTTGGGCTAGCAATGGGGATGCCCTTAATTGGAACTTCACCACAACATCCGGGGATTATCGATTCTATTAAATTAGGTCTCGGTAATACGTTAGGGTTTTTAGCGATTGTTTTAGCTTTAGGAACAATGCTTGGAAAAATGATGGCTGAGTCTGGCGGTGCTGAACGAATTGCTAACACATTAATTGGACGTTTTGGGAAAAAGCGTGTTCACTGGGCAATGATGTTCGTTGCATTTATAGTAGGGATTCCGGTATTTTTCCAAGTTGGATTTGTACTATTAATTCCGTTAGTATTTACAATTGCGTTAGAAACAGGGGTATCACTTATTACAATCGGTATTCCGCTAGTAGCAGGTCTTTCGGTTGTACACGGACTTGTTCCACCGCATCCAGCAGCTATGGCAGCGGTAGGTATATTTAAAGCAGATGTAGGGAAGACAATTTTGTATGCATTAATTGTCGGACTTCCAACTGCAATAATTGCAGGTCCGCTTTACGGGAAATGGATTGGTGCTCGTATACATAAAGAAGTACCGTTAGATATAGCGGAGCAATTTATTGAAAGAGATAAGAAGAAGGAACTTCCTAGCTTCGGAAATACATTGTTTACTATTTTACTTCCAGTATTTCTTATGCTAGGTGCATCGATAGCGGAAGTAGCATTAAATAAAACAAGCCAACTTGCACAAGTATTGCATTTTATTGGAGATCCAATAGTCGCATTATTAATTGCAACGATATATTCTTTCTTTAGTCTTGGCTATGCAAAAGGGTTTTCTAAAGACAAAGTCTTACAAGTTACAAATGATTGTTTAGGCCCAATTGCAAACATACTGTTAGTTATCGGTGCAGGTGGTGCATTTAATAAAGTGTTATTAGATTCTGGGATCGGAACTACAATTGCGGAGATGGCGAAAGAATCACATATTTCACCGATATTATTAGGTTGGGGAATTGCTGCACTTATCCGAGTTGCAACGGGATCGGCTACTGTTTCTATGATGACAGCAGCTGGAATTGTAGCACCGATTGCAGCAAGTACACCAGGAGTAAATGTAGAGTTACTGGCACTTGCAACAGGAGCAGGGTCATTAATATTATCGCATGTAAATGATTCTGGATTTTGGATGATTAAAGAGTATTTCGGAATGACTGTGAAAGAAACATTATTAACATGGACCGCAATGGAGACAATATTATCTGTTGTAGCACTTGGATTAATTTCGTTATTAAATATATTTGTATAGAATGGGAGATTGATTAATATGAAACTAGGTTTAATTGGATTAGGAAAAATGGGATTCCCATTAGCTGAACACTTACATGAAGACAAGCATGAAGTAGTTGTATACGATGTAAATAATGAGCTTGTTGAAAAGGCAAGGGAATTAGGGATTACTGCTCGTCATACATTAAAAGAAATGATCTCTGAATTAGAAGCACCTCGTACAATTTGGGTAATGGTACCTGCAGGAGAAGTTGTTGAGTCAGTACTAAAAGATGTATATCCATTATTAGAGGAAGGCGATATCGTTATTGAAGGTGGAAATTCATTCTATAAGGATACGTTACGCCGTGCTGAAGAAGCGAAAAGCTTTGGCTTACATTATGTAGATATCGGTACATCAGGCGGTGTAGAAGGAGCTAGATACGGCGCTTGCTTAATGGTTGGTGGAGAAAAAGAAATTTATGATCAACTAGAACCTTTATTTAAAGATTTAGCAGTAGAAAATGGTTATTCATATGCAGGCCGCGTCGGTAGTGGGCATTTCTTAAAAATGGTTCACAACGGTATTGAATACGGAATGATGCAAGCAATCGCTGAAGGATTTGAAGTACTAGATAAAAGTGATTTTGATTTCAATTATGAAGATGTTGCAAAAGTATGGGCAAACGGATCGGTTATCCGTGGTTGGTTAATGGACTTAACTGAAAAAGCATTTGCAGAAGATCCGAAACTTGATGGCATTAAAGGTGTTATGAACTCTTCAGGAGAAGGGAAATGGACTGTTGAAACAGCGCTTGAATTACAAGCAGCGGCACCAGTTATCGCTATGTCATTATTTATGCGCTACCGTTCACAAGAAGATGATACATTCCACGGAAAAGTGGTTTCTGCACTTCGTAATCAATTCGGTGGACATGAGGTTGTGAAAAAATAGGAAATATTAGTTTTGTGAAACTCATACGAAAGTATGAGTTTTTTTATTTCTCATACTATTTAATGAAAGTTTTTCCCTCTTTTTACTGTGTTTTGTATAGAAATTTCTGATAATATATAAATATAACTTGAAAACAAAGGGGAGAAATAATTATGAAACTAGTCGTTATTAACGGTACACCAAGAAAATTCGGTAGAACTCGCGTTGTGGCAAAATATATTGCAGAGCAATTTGAAGGGGAGTTATACGATTTAGCAGTAGCGGAATTGCCTTTATATAATGGAGAAGAATCACAACGTGAATTAGAGGCAGTAAAAAAATTAAAAGCTTTAGTGAAAGCTGCGGATGGAGTAGTACTATGTACACCAGAATATCATAATGCGATGAGCGGAGCGCTGAAAAATTCGTTAGATTACTTAAGTAGCAGTGAATTCATCCATAAGCCTGTCGCATTACTAGCAGTTGCTGGAGGAGGTAAAGGGGGAATAAACGCATTAAATAGTATGCGCACTGTCGCTAGAGGCGTTTACGCAAATGCAATTCCAAAACAAGTCGTGCTTGATGGATTACATGTGCAAGATAGTGAACTTGGAGAAGATGCAAAACCATTAATTCATGATTTAGTTAAAGAATTAAAAGCATATATGAGCGTATATAAAGAGGTGAAAAAACAATTAGGAGTTGAGTGATATGTCCTCTCTTTATCATGATTCTCGCTTGTATTACATTCTAGGAGCCAATAGTTTATCCGCTATTGGTTCCGGGATTGTTATGATAACGATTCCGTGGTTGTTAATTAAGGAAAGTGGAGGAGAGACAACATTTGGTTATGTTTCTATCGTTGCGACTCTCATAATGTTTTTATTAACGCCATTTATTGGGCAAAGTATAGATCGTTTTTCAAGAAAATCTTTGTTGTTATGTAACGAAGGTATTGGGATAGCGATTATAGGAATGATGGCTATTTGGGGATTTGCTGGGCAATCATACAATTCTATTCATTACATTATTATTTATATAGCAGGTTCTTTCTATTATCTATTATTCTATCCCACAATATTTGCATTTAACCAAGAAATATTTCAATCAGAGCATTATAAAAGTTTAAGTGGCACGATGGAGATACAAGGACAATTAACGCAAGTTATTTCAGGAGCGGCTGCTAGCTTTTTAATTGAGATTATTTCTTTGAAATGGATCTTGTTAGTGGATATGTTAACTTTTGCAGGAGCATTTTTTCTTTTCTTATGTATACCGTATGTAAAGAAAAAAGAAGTAAAACGGAAAGCAACATTTAAGAAGCAATTGTTCGAAGGAATTCACTTTATGAAAAAGCGCCCTAAGTTATTTTGGTTTTTACTAGCGACTTATATGCCGTTTATCGGTGTCATGATGGCAAATTATTTAATCCCAGTATATATTTCAGATATACTCAAAGCTAGTGCCTCTGTATACGCAATTGAAGGTATGATGTACGGTGTCGGAGCGGTTCTTGCAGGAATAAGTATTCCAATCATGATGAAATATGTCAAAATAGAAATTTCAATCGTTATGACGATGGTTATTTATGTAATTTCAATTACCGCAATGATTATTGAGCCTTCCATTATGTTATTATATGGACTAGCGATTTTCCATGCGATTGGAAATGCTGGAACACGAGTGGCGAGAAATGTATTGATGATGGAAGAAATCCCAAACGAAGTAATGGGACGTGTGGACAGCTTATTTCGATTAATTGGCACAGGAATTCGAATTGTATTATTAATGTTGTTTACGGCAGGCGTATCTAAAGCAGGGGTAATGATCCCGTTTTACGTACTGAGCTGTATATTGATCCTATCATTAGGGATTGCTTTTTATTATGTAATTTCAAAACGTAAAACGGAAGCGAATGTGTCTAATAAATCAATTGTTTAAAAAATACTTCTGCCTCCTTTTCTTTTTCTATATAATAAAAAGAAAGGGAGTGTTAACTTATTTATGAACAAATGGATATTGCTTATAATCTTATTACTACCTCCGCTATACATCATTTATATGACGTTTCGAATGAATAAAGTTGCTCGTGAAACATTGAGTAATCACTCTCCATACGTTCTTATATTAGGTGCAAAGTTATTTGGAGATAGACCGTCTTTATCTCTTCAAAATCGTTTGGATGTGGCGCTCGAATATTTACATGCTCACCCTGAGGTGAAAGTAATTGTTTCAGGTGGTCAAGGGGAAGATGAAGATATACCGGAAGCTCACAGTATGAGAAACTATTTAATGGTACATGGTATAGATGAGAATCGTATTTTAATTGAAGACCGCTCTACAAATACGTATGAAAATTTAAAGTTTAGTATGGATTTATATGATGTAAAGCATGCGGTAGTTGTAAGTAATACGTATCATTTATATCGAACGAAAATAATTGCAAAGCGTTTAGGGATAAAGATGGAAGCTTTGGCTGCTGAAACACCGAGACGCTCTAAGAAAAAAGCGTATGTGCGTGAATATGCTGCAATTATGAAAACAATATTGTTCGACCGTTAGAGCTCAAATGAGAGCTCTTTTTTTGTATAATAAAGCGTATCATTTGAAATGAATGCTATATTCCATCAAAATAAAGGAAACAACATGAAAGGAGTTGTGTCTGTGATTCAATTTAATCATGTGTCAAAAGCGTATGAAGATGGCACAAAAGCAGTGGATTCACTACATTTAGAAATTAAAAAAGGAGAATTTTTTGTTCTCATTGGTCCGAGTGGTTGCGGGAAAACAACGACAATGAAGATGATTAACCGTTTAATTGAAACGACGGAAGGATCAATTTTAATCGATGGAAAAGATATTCAACAATATAACATAAACGAACTACGTTGGAATATAGGATACGTATTGCAGCAGATTGCGCTGTTTCCACATATGACAATTGCTGAAAATATTGCAGTTGTCCCTGAAATGAGAAAATGGACTAAAAAGGAAATAAAAGCACGTGTCGATGACTTGCTACAGATGGTTGGGCTCGATCCAGATGTATATCGTGATCGTATGCCAGATGAATTGTCGGGAGGGCAGAAACAACGTGTTGGTGTCGTACGGGCATTAGCCGCAAACCCGAAAATTGTACTTATGGACGAACCATTTAGTGCGTTAGATCCGTTAAGTAGGGAGCAGCTCCAGAAGGATATCGTACAACTGCAAAAAAAGATTCAAAAAACAATCGTGTTCGTAACGCACGATATGCAAGAGGCTTTATCACTTGGTGATCGTATTTGTGTAATGAAAGAAGGAAAAGTTGTTCAATTAGATACACCAGAAGGAATTATACATAACCCGAAAAATGAGTTTGTAGAGGAGTTCATTGGAAATCGTGGACGACCTTGGTATGAGGGGAAGAGTATAGAAGAGGTATTGCCGCTAGACGAGGGTATACGAATTGAAGGGAATGCTTTATCTTTACATTCGTCATTACAAGAAGCACTAGTCCGCTTACAAACTGAAGAGTCAGTGCCGGTTGAAGAGCATGGTCAATATGTTGGAGCGTTAACAAGTCGTCATATTGTCAATTACATTGTTGAACAAATGAAGGAAAGAGGCTAAACAGTGACTGATTTTATTCAAACGTTCCAAGAACGAAAAGTAGAATTGCTAAGTGCATTAAGTGAGCATTTACAAATATCGCTTATTTCACTATTTTTTGCAGTAATTATTGCAGTGCCGCTCGGCATTATATTAACGAGAAAAGAACGAATGGCTGAATTTATTATAGGGACTTCTGCTGTTATGCAGACAGTGCCCTCACTTGCTTTACTTGGACTATTAATTCCGTTAGTAGGAATCGGAAAACTGCCAGCTATAATCGCATTAGTTGTGTATGCACTATTACCTATTTTACGAAATACATATACAGGAATACGGGAATTAGATGAATCACTTATAGAAGCGGCGAGAGCTATGGGGATGAATAGCTGGAAAAGATTATGGAAGGTAGAGCTTCCGCTCGCATTGCCAATTATTATGGCTGGTATTCGTACAGCGATGGTATTAATTGTTGGAACGGCTACATTAGCTGCTTTAATAGGCGCTGGTGGACTCGGTAAGCTCATACTACTCGGTATCGATCGGAATGATCATGCGCTTATCATTTTAGGGGCCGTACCAGCTGCGTTACTCGCTTTATTCTTTGATATAGTACTTCGCATACTTGAGAGCCCGAAACGCTCTTCTAAGCGCGTTATATTGACGATATGTATAGTTGTAGTAATGATAGCTGCTCCATTTCTTTGGAATACCGAAAAGAAAGACATAGTTATTGCTGGTAAACTTGGATCTGAACCAGAAATATTAATTCAAATGTACAAACAACTTATTGAACAGGATACAGATTTACAAGTGGAATTAAAGCCAGGCCTTGGAAAAACAGCATTTGTATTCGAAGCGTTAAAATCAGGTGAAGTAGATATATACCCAGAATTTTCAGGTACAGCTTTATCTACTTTCGTGAAAGAAGAACCGAAAAGTACAAATCGTGATGAAGTATATGAACAAGCTCGTATTGGAATGGAAAAGAAATATAATATGGTTATGTTAAAGCCAATGGAGTATAACAATACATACGCACTAGCCATGCCGAAAAAAATAGCAGATCAAAATAACATAAATACAATTTCTGATTTAGGAAAAATTGCACAGGAAGCTAAAGTAGGATTTACATTAGAATTTGCTGATCGTGAAGATGGTTATAAAGGAATGCAAAAATTATATAACTATAAGTTTTCAAATGTTAAAACGATGGAACCGAAACTGCGCTATAGTGCAATACAATCGGGAGATGTTAACGTAATCGATGCATATTCAACAGATAGTGAACTTGAGCAATATGGGCTTAAAGTGCTAAAAGATGATAAAGGACTATTCCCGCCTTATCAAGGAGCATCATTATTAAGAAAAGAGACGTTACAGAAATATCCTGAACTCGAAAAAGTATTAAATAAATTATCTGGAAAGATTACAGATGAAGAAATGAGAAAAATGAATTATGAAGTAAATGTGAATGGGAAAAGTAGCGAAGAAGTCGCAAAACAATTTTTACAAAAGAGAAGTTACTTCGTTAATTTTACAATAAATATACAATTTTATATGTATGAAATGACCGTTCATTACAAAATGAACGGTTTTTTTGTGCATACTTATACATTTTTTCAAAAAAGTATTCCATTTTTCTTCATTTTCTTTTAGAATAAGTAATGTTTTCCTGAAAAAATATAAGAGAAACGTCTATTAGAGAAAAAGGTGACTTTAATAGTTGAACGAACATAACACCTAGAATGACAGATGGGGTGGTACAAATAGAAAAGAAGTTAGGATTTTTTCCGTTAATCGCATTAGTAGTTGGAACGATGGTTGGTGGCGGTGTTTTTAGTTTACCGCATGATTTAGCAGTAGGAGCAAATAGTGGTGCAACGATAATTGGTTGGTGTATTACAGCAATGGGAATGATTCCACTTGCGCTCGTATATCAAACGTTAGCAAGACAAAAACCGGAGCTTGAGGGCGGAATCTATAGTTATGCACGAGCTGGATTCGGTGAATATATTGGTTTTAACAGTGCTTGGGGATACTGGCTAGCAGGGATTTTAGGAAATGTTGCAACAATTATGTTACTGTTTAGTACATTAGGTTACTTCTTCCCAATTTTTAAAGGCGGAAATAATGTTGCGTCAATCGTAGGTGCATCACTTTTATTATGGACATTGCATTTTCTAATTTTATTTGGAATTCGTGAAGCCTCCATTATGAATGTTATCGCAACGATTGGGAAATTAGTTCCGATCTTATTATTTATTGTCGTGATGGTAACAGCGTTTCGCTGGGATACATTTACACATGACTTTTGGGGCGAAGGAACTATCTCAGTTTCCTCTGTACTAGGTCAAGTGAAAAATACAATGCTCGTAACCCTTTGGGTGTTCATTGGGGTTGAAGGAGCAGTTGTATTATCAGGAAGAGCTAAAAATAGTAGAGACGTTGGAAAAGCGACAGTACTTGGACTTATTTTAGTAATGTCTATTTATATTTTAATTTCTGTTCTGTCAATGGGAGCCATGACAAGAAAAGAACTTTCAGTATTAGAGACTCCTTCAATGGGACATGTATTAGAACATGTTGTTGGGCCATGGGGTGCAATGGCAATTAATATTGGATTAGTTGCGTCACTTGTAGGTACATTAATTGGTTGGTTTTTACTTGTTTCTGAAATTTCTCACGTAGCAGGAAAAGACGGCGTGTTTCCGAAAGTCTTTACGAAAACAAATAAGAAACAAACGCCGCATATGGCATTGTGGATTTCAAATATCGTTGCCCAAACTATATTTATAATCGTTCTGTTTTCACAATCGACATATCAAATTATGTATTTTATTGCGTCAACATCTATATTACTGCCGTACTTATTATCAGCGCTATTTCAATTGAAATTAGTCATCACGAAAGAGCTGAAAGTTGCGAGAGTAAAAAATGGATTGTTAGCATTAATTGCTTCCCTATACTCTGTATGGTTAATTTATGCAGCTGGTTTAAAGAATTTATTGCTTGTTTCAATCGTATATGGTATTGGGATTCTCGTGTATATGTTTGCAAGAAAAGAAAAAGGGAATCGTTGTTTTGCAGGCAAAGAGCGATATGTGATGTGGGCAATTGTTATTGCAGCTATTACATCACTTTATATGTTACTGACAGGAACTATAAAAATGTAAAAGTCCTTTTAATTTAAAGGGCTTTTTTCCTTGTCTAGAGAATATTTAATACATAAGATATTCAGGAGGGATGAAAATGGAAGAAAAAGAACAGTTGTCTAGAATTATGGATTTAGCTAGTGATTTAAGGAAAGTATTAGTACAAGAATCTTTTTTTAATCATCATCCTGAACTTCGAGGCGTGATTGAAAATTTAGCGAGTTCTGTAGAGAATTTGGCGAGTTTGCAGCAAAATAAAGATGAAAATGCCGAAGATCGATTACGGTACGTACTTGCTAAAATGAAAATCGCTCATAATGCCATTTTACAAGAAAAAAAAGCATTTCCTTCTCATTAATATACGTTTTAATTTTGAACCTGACGGATGACGTCAGGTTTTTTATTTCTAGTTTTAGATTGTAGTTCATACAATAAGAATAGTATGAAAAAAGAAGGTGACTACGTTGAAATTACATAAAGCTCTTCATCCAAGTTTTATAAAGCGAATGTATTATATGAGGTTTATTGGGAAGTTTGCAAAAGCTGAGGGAGAGAAGAATGGAGAAAATTTCTTTGTACAATGTCTTTCTTCAATACCTTTAACTTTACAAGAGTTATTTCCGACTGGAAAATATTTGTTTGAAGGATTATGCAGTAATAAAAAGAATGAAAAAATCTTTACTGATATAAAGAAGCATAAATTAGAAAAGCAACTGGTTATGTTTCGTCTTTATTATGATCGTGGAAATTTATTTCTGGAATTAATATGCACAGAAGAGCCTCGGGAAATAGCATCTTCATATAAATTGATTCCTTCACCAAAGGTCTCAAATTATAAAAAGAGAGCGTCTTTGGAACGGAAGTTAAGCAACGGTTATTTATCATTTCTTATGCCTAAATTACCAAAAGACTTTGAGCCTCCAGAATTATTGTGGCATGAAGGAAGGCTATATGGAAATTTATCGTTAAAATCATCAATAAGTTCAATTTCATATTTTGAGCAAAGAAAAGAATGCAAATATATTGAAATAAACGATTGGATGAAACATGTAGAAATAGCAGTAGATGATCATTTATATTTTGTAAGTGAAAATGTGTATGACCAACTAAATAAACGAATTGCTGAAGAAGGTAAGTTAGTTGAAGTAGAAGATATTAAAATGCAAAAGGATGACTGGGAATGGGATGAGCGTGAATCCTCTTTTTTGCAGTATGTACAAAGTATGGTTCGTAATAAAGGGTTATATTTGGATGATACAGATATATATAATTTTCACATTAGTATTAAAACCAATATGTTAACAATTGTTGGTGGTATACCAGGTGTTGGGAAATCACGCTTTGTGCAAGCTTATGCAGAATCACTTGGGTTACGTTATGGGGAAGAATTAATTTGGATTCCGATTTCACCATCGTATCAAGAACCACATGATATTCTCGGTTACCTTCATCCGAATGGTAATTTTATTGAAAGTGAAACGAAGTTAGTTCGGACATTGTTAAAGGCTAAAGAAAATCCAAATCAATTGTATATAATTGTGTTCGATGAAATGAACATGTCACATATTGAGCATTGGTTTACTCCGTTTCTATCCGTTCTTCAACTTGAAAAGAAAAATCGTATTTTGAGTTTGTATGAGAAAGTACAAGAAATAGAAAATCAAATTCCACCTTCAGTGGAAATTGGTGAGAATATTATTTTCGTAGGCACTGTAAATTTTGATGAAACGACGAAAGAGCTTTCCGATCGATTATTAGATCGAACAAATTTGATTACATTACAAAAAATTCCGTTTTGCGAGATGAGTATAGAACATGAGAAAGTTGTTCAGCAACCCCCGCTGAAAGTAACAACGGGAGAATTTCGACTCAATTGGTTTAGGAATAAAGAGATGATCGAAGTGTATACTGAAGAGGAATTAGAGTTATTGGATAAGTTACATGATGTATTATCATCACACGATATATCAAAAGGAATTTCTTTCCGATGTGCAAGCGCAATCGCTACGTATTTGCAAAATATACCGTTCCAAAATAATCAGTCCTATATGATTAGCAGGGAAGAAGGTTTTGATTTGCAAATAAAGCAGCGTGTATTAACGAAATTAAGGGGGACAGAAATGACAGTGGGCCCTCTACTTTCTGAAGAAGCAAAAAGGGGAGCGACATTGATACCACTTTTACAGTCTCCGCTTGCAAATCGTGTATCTACATTTGAACATTCTTTAGCTTATATAAGACAAAAGCGTAGAGAACTGGAGCTGTATGGCTATGCAAAATGAGGAGCGTTATGAAACAGCAATCGTCGATACGAAAGAAACGCTCCCGTTTGTATTGAAGCTAATTATTGGTACTGAGGGGAAAGGCGATTTTATCCTTTTAAACCGGCTTTGTACGTCTACTACAGCATTAGTTCAATGTATTTATAAAGTACAGGAATTAAAACCACTGAAATTACATTTCCATTATCAAAATCCAATGGATATTACATTCATATGGAATAAAGTATATGAGGGACAAAAGAATATAAAAGAGTCACAATATGAATTAAATGAAAAAAAACAAAGAGTATTAGTGTATGAACATGGAAAAACTGAATTTTTTTATCCGTGGCGCTGTGGCTTATACCATTTTGAAGTGCGTATAGAAGATAAAACTTATTATGGTGCGTTTCAAGTTGTTCCTAAAAACTTTTTTGATGACCAATTTGAAATGATTCAAGATTATGTGAAGTCAATTTTAAACGAGTTAATTTTAGATAGAGGTTATTACAAGAAAACTTTCTCAGCACTTAGCGATATTGAAGATTCTTCTTATTTGGTATTGTTAAGAAAGTTGCCACAAAAAATGAAAAGAATAAAACAAATTTTTAAGAAAGTAGAATCGAATGCGGAATTTGTACACGAATATGAATGGGAAACGAAAGCGCGGAAGGCAACGAGAAAAACTGCCATTATGACAGAAAGAAAGCTTTATGCGAAATATTACAACCGTAAATTTAAGGAGCAAAAAAATAGTATTGAAAATGCATTTCTTAAATTTAAAACGATGCAATTCTATTATTATTTACTTGAAGCAGAAATTTTTGTACGTAAAACTATTGAAATACTAGAAGGAGAAAAGAAGAAAAAGTCAGATGAATTTCAAGCTGTTAAAACAATTATGAAAACGATTGAACGAAATGGATCCGTGACGGATAGGGAAAAACAAAAATATAGAAATCTACATTTACTGAAAGAAGCAGATTTACGGAAAAGTTCTGTGAAAATACAAGAATATAAAATATTAGCTCATATCGTATATGAAAGTGTGCAATACTTTCGAAATTTATTGTATTCTCCATTTTGGAGGGAAGTTTCTGAAACAGCTACCATTAATTCGAACACTTTATCTATACCGCATCAACAATTAATCCACCATTTAGAATTGTTACCGCAACATACGGAGCAACCTCCATCTTTATTATTCGTATATAAACCAACGTTTTTAGTGTATGAGTATTACGCTTTTTTTATCGTTATTTCTATATTAGAACAAATCGGATTTGAAGATAAGAATCCTATCCGTGAACAAATACAAGAACATTTTTATTTAGACGGATTACAAGATGGAACGACAGTGATTTTACATCGAGATGATATAAAAGTGCACGTCGCGTTTAATGATTTAATTGAAACACACCCTCTTATTGCACTAAGCAAAGGAAGTAATTTTTATAACGGAGAGGACACAAAGAAGCCGGATATTCGTTTAGATTGTTATGTAAAGGAAGAAGAGAAGTATGTATATAAATCTTCTATTATTATCGAAGTGAAATATAGTCCTATGTACAATATTTTTCAGCCTGTAGGTAATACGAAAGCAACTGAGCAAATGTATAAATACTGGTCTATTAAGTATGTAGAAGAACAGAATGGCAAAAGAATTTTTAAGCGAAGAGCGATTTATGAAGTGATTTGTGTATATCCAGGTAGCCATATGCATAGTAAAAAAATTGAATCTGGATGTGGAGTGTTTTTACAACTATATCCATATAAAACGAAACAAGGAGAAGAGAAGTTGGCTGGGAAGCATGGGATGATTCAAATTTTTGAGAAATGGTTAAAAAGTAATAAAATGTAAAAGAAATCCTTTTTAATGAAGGATTTCTTTAGGTTAAGAAGAATTATATGCAGTACGGAAAGACACATTATACGGTTCGAACTTGATAGTGATTATCATTTTTTTATTAGAGTAATTGAATCTTGTTATGTTTGTAACAGTATGGGGAATTAAGGGGTTTTGCATGTGTATGAATGACTAATAAGTAGGAATTTAATTCATTTTGCAGAATATAATAAGACATAAATATTTTTAGTTGCATACGAAGATTTGTTCTTATATGATAGTAAGTGAAAGCGTTATCAAAAACGGAGCGGCGATGGGAAAGGCGGTTAAATATGTTCCGAGCGTGTTCAAACAAAGGAAGAGCATTTTTGGTTCGAGCAACTGTGGGGAGATTTTTGTGAAGAAAGAAACTTAATGTTTGTAGAACGTAATTTAAATCCATCACGATTTTTATTAATAGAAGATGAACATCATATTGGTACAGTAGAATGTATTAAGTTTACAGTACCTGAACAATCAAATTCTGAGTTTTTCTATCCGTTTTCTAAAAATGATTTAGTGAAAGATTTGAAAAATGTGTATGAAATAGGAAAGTTAAGTATTGCGAAAACGTCTCGGGGGAGAGGACATTTCAAAAGGCTGGCAGCTATTTTATTTATGCATGCGTTAGAGACGAAAGCGGAATGGTATATTGCAGCAGTTACAAAAAGAATGTATATGTATTTACTTACACTCGGTTTTCCAATCGAACCGATAGATAGTCCATTCCAGTTTCATGATACTTTACAAGGTGTACCAGTGCGAATTCATGCTCGAAAAGGGGCTACACATCTGTATTCTTTGAAAGAATTCCGTGATATTATTCAAGGGAATGCTCATGCGCAGGCACTTATTGCAGAATACAGTAAAAATATTATGTTAACAAAATGAAAATATATGAATATGTATAGTATGAAGAAGAGTTACTTATTACGGGCATCTGTTTTCATACAAAAAGTAGACCCTTATTCTCAGAATAAGGGTCTAAAATATTATAGTCCAAATATACTAAAAATCATTTTACGACGCTTCGGTTTCTTTTCTCTTTCATATGTTGGTTTTGCATCAGGAGTAATGTATATTGGTTCTTCTTTTTTTAGGGCAGCTTCTAGTTTTTGAATTCGTTCTAGCATTTCCTCTATTTCGCGGCGATGTTGTAAAAGTTGGTATGTAACGACATCATTTGCTTTATCTTGCATTTGTTCTTCCATTCGATCTAGTCTTCTCGTAATTGTGGTAAATTGAGCTGTTAATTGCTCAAAATCATTCGATGATGTGTTTTGAACAATTGTGTTTACTTGAGTTTTTAATTTTTCTACATCATTTGAAGATGGTTTTTGAGTAGTTTGAGAGTTTTGAGGCTGGTCCATTTGAGAGCGATGGTATTCTAACATTAGATCTAAATCACCTTGTGTGAAAATAAAATGACCATATTTATTTTTTTTAATCGTAAGATTTAATTGTTGTGCAATCCGGACAACAGCCTTTGGGCTAACACCTAATTTCTTTGCGATAAATGGTGTTTTATATTCCAAAATAATCCCTCCTATATATATCCTGTTGAATGATTTCTAGTTATGTAGCAAGTTCCCTTCAGGTGTGACAAAAGAAGTGTGGAATCGGCAAAGAAAGTGTTTTTTCACGAAGTTCAGCTGTTTAGCACATACTATTTATATAAATCATTTTTAGTTATCGGAAAATTGGGCTTATTATAGTTTGACGATAATAAGCTAATTAGATTATCATAATTATAAATATCTTTTTTATGTATGCATATAATATATAAAAAGGTGGTTACTAATGTAGAATTTTATTAGAGTATAAGAATGCTTACTTCACTTGAATAAATTTAAGTAGGAGGTGGCTTCCTTGCTTACACTGTAAGTAAGGAAAAGTATTTGGACATATATAGTATAAGTATAGTGATTGTTTTAATTGCCTTAACGGCATTTTTCGTTGCAGCAGAATTTGCAATTGTTAAAGTGAGGAGTTCACGAATTGACTATTTAATTGCAAAAGGAAATAATCGTGCAATATCTGTCAAAACAATCATTACAAACTTAGACGAATATTTATCAGCTTGTCAATTAGGAATAACTGTTACAGCTCTTGGGATTGGGTGGTCTGGTAAACCTGCGCTAAAGCACATGTTTGATGTGTTGTTTGCAAATTGGAACGTCCCTACTCAACTCGCAGACATTTTAGCTATAATTTTAGTATTTTTGTTTATCACATTTTTCCATGTGGTAGTAGGAGAGTTAGCTCCAAAAACATTTGCGATTCAAAAAGCAGAACAAGTGAGTTTCTTTGTTGCTAAGCCACTCATTTTGTTTTATCGTATTGCATTCCCATTCATTTGGATTTTAAATGGATCAGCTCGGTTAATTACAAAGTTTCTTGGGTTGAAACCACCAAAAGGGCATGATGAAGTGCATTCAGAAGAAGAATTGCGGTTGTTAGTTTCAGAAAGTTATAAAAATGGTGAGATTAATCAATCTGAATATAAGTATGTGAATAAAATATTTGAATTTGATGATCGTATTGCGAAAGAAATAATGGTACCACGAACAGAGATGAATATTTTAAATAAAGAAATGCCTGCTGAAGAGGCTTTACAAAAAATGTCTCATGAAAAATATACGAGGTATCCGGTTGTTGATGGTGATAAGGACCATGTAATAGGCTTTGTGAATTTTAAAGATATATTTACAGATTTTGTGAAGCACCGAGTTGTTAGTGAAAAGACAGTGGAGCAATATATTAGGCCAATTATTTTAGTTATTGAATCTATCCCGATTCATGATCTATTTTTAAAAATGCAAAGAGAAAGAACACATATCGCTATATTAATTGATGAATATGGTGGTACATCAGGTCTTGTAACCGTTGAAGATATTTTAGAAGAAATTGTAGGGGATATTCAAGATGAGTTCGATACTGATGAACAACCGGAAATCCAACAAGTTAGTGAGACGAAAACGATTTTAGAGGGAAAAGTACTTGTTAGTGAAGTGAACGCATTATTAGGTTTGACTATTGACGACGATGATGTCGATACGATTGGCGGTTGGATCCTAACAAAAAATATTGAGATTTCCGAGGGTGATACCATTGAGATTGAAAATTATAAATTTTGCGTAAAAAAATTAGATGGACACTATATTAAGAGATTAGAAGTAACGAAACCTTCAGAATCGATTGTTATTGTAGGAGATGAAAAAAAGATTTCGCTCCAAGAACAAATTAGTTCGTAAACTCTGCTTTGTAGCAGAGTTTTTTTGAGCAAAATGTTTTTTTGATGTATTAGGGCTATGATACAATTACACAAGTCAGACCTTTCACTAGGTGAAATAAATGAAATGTATTATTGTATACATATATTCGGAAGGAGAACCACTATGAAAAAACATTTATATATAAATGGGGTATGGAAATCAGTAGAGACGTATAAACCATTGTATGCACCATATTCTGAAGAAATATTAGCGGAGATTGCGCAAGGTACAGAAGATGACGTTAAGGAAGCAATAGTTTCGGCCAAAAATGCAATGAAAGAAATGAAAAAATTATCCGCATACGACCGTGCAACTATTTTAGAAAAGGTTGCGCAAAAAATGGATGAGAGAAGAGAAGAGTTTGCAGAGATTATCGCAAAAGAAGCTGCAAAACCAATTCGTGCTGCACGTGGAGAAGTAGATCGCACTGTTCAAACATATAAGTTTGCAGCTGAAGAAGCGAAGCGAATATATGGTGAGACGTTACCATTAGATGCTGCACCAGGAGCAGGTGGCCGTATAGCGTATACAATTCGACAACCAATCGGGGTTATTGGTGCTATTACACCGTTTAATTTTCCACTTAATTTAGTAGCACATAAGGTAGGCCCAGCAATTGCGGCTGGAAATACTATTGTGCTAAAGCCTGCCGACCAAACGCCACTTTCTTCGTATGCATTGGTAGAATTATTTGAAGAAGCTGGTTTACCAAAGGGAGCTTTCAATATAATTTCTGGACCTGGATCTGTTGTAGGTGAGGCATTAGTAAAAGATGAGAACGTTGCTAGTATTACTTTTACAGGAAGTCCGAAAGTAGGTATTGGAATTAAGGCAAAAGCCGGGTTGAAACGAGTGACGTTAGAATTAGGATCGAACGCTGCAGTAATTATTGATGAAGATGTTGAATTGACAGACGAAATAATTGAACGTGTAAAATGGGGCGCGTTTGTGAATAATGGACAAGTTTGTATTTCAGTACAACGTGTTTTTGTGCATGAACGCAAAATGGAAGAGTTTATTACAAAATTAACGAAAGCAATGGAAAACGTTGTAGTAGGAGACCCGCTTCATGAAGAAACAGATGTATCAGCACTTATTTCAAAAAAAGATGTGGAACGTATAAATTCATGGGTGGAAGAGGCAGTTAAGGAAGGAGCTAATGTTGTATACGGTGGTAACAAACGTGATGCAAGGATTTTTGAACCAACTGTATTAACAAATGTTCCAGATTATGTATCTGTTCAGTGCCAAGAAGTATTTGGTCCACTTATGACTGTAAATACATTTAAAGAATTTGATGAGGCTTTAGAACAAGTAAATAATTCACGTTATGGATTACAAGCAGGTGTATTTACAAATGATCTATGTAAGGCAATGCGTGCAATTGATGAATTAGAAGTCGGTGGTGTCATGATTAATGATATTCCAACGTTCAGAGTAGATCATATGCCTTATGGCGGTGTGAAAGAGAGTGGCACAGGCCGTGAAGGGATTAAATATGCAATAGAAGAAATGACAGAAATGAAATTAGTGTGTATTAAAAAATAAAGTAGATCGAGCTTAAACACCGCAATAAAAAACGAGCAGGAAATGTTTACGATTCCATACTCGTTTTTTATTGTTTGTTTTACGTTTCTCGGAACGATTTCATTTAATCAAGTGTACCTTTTACTTCATTTCTTGTTTGAAAATATCATCTTCGACATAAATATGTTCTTTATCTACAGCAGTGCTATGAGAGAGTACTAAACCTATTGGTGTTTCAGTACCTTTATTTTGAACAATTGTAAAATGAATATTTTTTTCAGTTGCTAATTTAATGTATTTTGATAAATGTGGGTAAGCAATGCTTCCATTTAGGAATAGTTGTAATGATTGAGAAGAACGTATGTTACCCGTTACTTCTGTATACACATTACTTTGCATTACTTGACCGATTGTTAAAGCGATTTCTACACGCTCACGTAATGTAGTTAAGTACATATTACGTTCTTCTGGTTTGTTTTGCTTTTGGCCATATATGCCTTCTTGGAGATAGTCTTCCACATTTTTATTTACCATATTTTTCACACCTTTCACTTCTTATTGTACGCAAGAATTAAAAAGGATGCAAAAAAAAGTAGTTTTGAACAGGAAAATAATTAAAAAAATGAGAAGAGAAAAGGGATATATGAATAAAACTTATTTATATAAGAAGGGAAAAATAAATTTTATCAACAGAAATTAACAAAATGTGACAACAATCTATTAACGAAATGTATTTTTTGTGTTAATATTCAAAATATAAAGGGTATTCGTCGTATGGAAATGGAGGGAATGGAGGTTTTTCCAATCGATAAGGATATTAAAGAAGTATTTTGTTCGCACTTGAAAAACAACAGGCACCAATTCGTAGAGAACTGGAAAAACAAAATGATAATTTCCGAAAAAGATCCATTTAAACAAGAGGTAGTTCAAAATGGAGCGAATTTATTAGAGTTAATTATTGAGCTTATTATGGAAGATAAAGACATTAATTATCTTCAGCCATTATGTGAGAAAATTGCCATTGAGCGTGCAGGGGCAGATGCGAATATTGGAGATTTTGTTTACAATGCAAATGTGGGAAGAAATGAACTTTTTGAAGCAATGTGCGAATTGGATGTAAGCGCTCGAGAACTGAAACCGATTATGGCCAAAATACATACTTGTTTTGACAAATTAATTTATTATACCGTTTTAAAATACTCAGAAATTATATCGAGGAATTTAGAAGAAAAACAGCAATATATAAATGAAACACATAAAGAAAGGCTTACGATTCTAGGGCAAATGTCGGCTAGTTTTGTACATGAATTTCGTAATCCGCTAACTTCGATTATGGGATTTGTAAAGTTATTGAAGACAGATCACCCTAATCTATCGTATTTAGATATTATTTCACATGAATTAGATCAATTAAATTTTAGGATTTCGCAATTTTTACTTGTATCGAAAAAAGAAATGTGGAATGAATCTGAACGTTTTTTGGTAAATGACTTATTTCAAGATATTATACAATTCTTATATCCAAGTTTAGTTAATGCAAATGTTTTGATTGAAAAGAATTTGCCGTATCCTATTCCACTCGTTGGTTACCGGAGTGAAGTGAAGCAAGTAGTTTTAAATATTTTAATGAATTCGATTGATGCTCTTGAATCGGTGAAAGAAGAGCGGAAAATTATCATTGATGTATTTGAAGAGGATCAGGCTGTTCGCATTGTTATAAAAAATAATGGACCTATGATTCCAGCAGACAATGTAGAGACTATTTTTGAGCCATTTGTAACTACTAAAAAGCTAGGAACTGGTATTGGACTATTTGTATGTAAACAAATTGTAGAAAAACATAAAGGATCCATATTGTGTCGTTCGGATAACGATTGGACAGAATTTCAAATTACGTTTCAAAAGTAAACAGTCTACACCATGCGAATGGTGTAGACTGTTTTAATTTGTAAGTATAACGGTTTCTAATTTTGGATCCTCAGTTGAATAACCAACTATTGAAATTGTGTAAATTGTATTTGGTTCAACGTTGAATTTTGGAATGGTTAATAGTACTTTTTTTGTATCAGCAAGTGAAACTTCAATATCTGCTGTACCAGGGCTAACTTGTAAAAAATCTGTTATTTGCTTAAAGAGTACATTTTCAAATAAATGATCCCCATCTTTTAAATTTACATTTACAACTGGAGTGTCTGGTGAAAAATGTGCAAATCGTATTTTTGCTTGACCAGATGGTAAATGAGTATTATCAAGAATGGGTTGTAATTGGAGATGATTATCGCTATTGACCGCTGCAAGGGTATAAGTGTGATTCCCCATTATTGGTACTAATGCTGAAAATATTGGAGTTTCGTTTCCGACAGGGACAATATCAATACGGTATTTACCTTGCACTAATGATAAATACGGACTGAATTGTTTAAAAGAAATATTTTTAATAACCTTTTGTCCGTTTATTATAATATCAACTGCTGGTGTATGGGGAGCTGTGTGGAAGATTCTCATATGTGACGGTAAAGTCGCTTCTTGTGAATCTCTCTTTTCATATGCTTGTACAAGTTTTGTAATTGCATCATAGTATTTCATATAGAGTTCTACATATCTTTTAGGATTGCTATATTGATAGTAACGAGCGAGCTGTTCGTAACGTGCAGCTTCTTGGCCGTATTTTTCAATTTCGGATTGAGTCATGAACATTCCTCCTTTATCATCATTACAAATATATGCGAAGCTAGAAAGAGGTTATGCAAAAAACTTGCCTTTCTAGAAGGAAAAGTTTAAATGGGGATTTTTTTATTTATAGGCAAACACACATACAAATCGATAATTGTCCTACATAAATTATAAAGGAAAGGTAGTTTGACTTTGATGGAAGGAGTGGAACCATTAGGATGGGGATATCCCCATAGTTATTGGGAATGAAGTTATGGAGGATTTGGTGCTATAGGCTGTGGGACGAATTATGGATTTGTATTATGAGTATTTCTATTAATTTTAGTGATGCGTTGGATAAGGTAATACCGATAAAAGAGCGTCGTGCCGAACTGATTAATGTGGTTAATCGGTTCTTTTTTTATTGTTCTAAACAGGTGGTACTATTTGTTAAGAAATAGTCATGATAAATGAGGCGAAGTAAAATGTCGAATTTTGTTTGAAAATATGCAATATAAAGTAGGATAATAGGAAGGAGAATAACGGGAGTTTCGTCGAAGTTTACACAATGTCAGCAATTGAGGAAAGTTGATATTATATTAAAAAAATATTCAATTTGCTGTTATCTTAAATCAGGAAGGGGTATTTAAGCGTACAGGTAGGGTTGGTCTTCACTTTCAGTTCTGAATTTTCTGTTTTTAAAATGATATTTAGCAGTCATTTGTATATTTTATAATAGTTTTTTGATAAATTCACTGCTTTTGCAGAGGATTCTTTTTTATGAAAGAAACGTCAATTTTCTTCATATACATATACAAATTGGAGAAATGGGGGAGCGCTATGCGCGATTACTTAATTAAACCACTTGTTGGTCAGCCGTATCCGATGATTTCACATGGAAAAGGCGTGTATTTGTATGATCAAAACGGAAATAAATATTTTGATGGTTCGTCTGGAGCGATTACGGCAGGTATTGGACATGGCGTAGCAGAGATAGCAGAAGTTATAAAAAAACAGGCAGAGGAGATCGCTTTCGTTTATAGATCACAGTTTACGAGTGAACCAGCTGAAAAATTAGCGAAGAAGTTAAGTGATTTATGTGTAGGAGATTTGAACTGGAGCTTTTTTGTGAATAGTGGTACGGAAGCAAATGAAACAGCTATGAAAATCGCAATTCAGCATTTTCAGGAGCGTGGCATTCAAGGGAAACATAAAATTTTGTCACGGTGGATGAGCTATCACGGGATTACAATGGGAGCTTTATCTATGTCTGGGCATCCACTGCGCAGACAACGTTTCGTTTCTATTTTGGAAGATTATCCGACTATTCCAGCTCCATACTGTTTTAGATGTCCTGTACAAAAGGTATATCCAACATGTCAACTTTCTTGTGCGACTGAACTAGAAAGAGCGATTGATCGAATTGGTGCAGAACATATTGCAGCTTTTATTGCTGAACCGATTATCGGAGCTGCTGGAGGAGCGGTTGTCCCACCGAAAGAATACTATAAAGTAATTAAAGATATTTGTAGTCATTACGATATATTATTTATTGCGGATGAAGTAATGACTGGACTTGGTCGTACTGGTGCATGGTTTGCGATGGAGCACTGGGGTGTAGAACCGGATATTATGACCCTTGGTAAGGGGCTAGGAGCAGGTTATACACCAATGGCAGCAACAGTTGTAAGTGACCGTGTTATGGAGCCAATTTTACGTGGATCACGTTCTGTAATGAGCGGGCATACGCTTAGTGCAAATCCATTGTCTGCAGCAACGGCTTTAGCTGTTATTGAATATATGGAGAAACATAATTTACCTGAAAAAACAGCAGAAAAGGGAGAGTATTTATTAAAAGGTTTGCAGAAAGTTCAGCAACAATCGACAATCATTGCCGATGTTCGTGGAAAAGGATTGCTAATTGGAATAGAATTGCAACCGTTTACAAAAGCGTCGGAGCTTATTTCAGTTGCTGCTAAAAATGGACTGCTCTTATACCAAGCTGTTTCAGGGCAAGCAGGAAAAGAGGATAGTGCACTGCTTGTTGCACCACCAATGACAACTACATATTCCGAGTTAGATGAATTACTTTCAATTTTTGTAAAGAGCGTGGAAGAGATGATGCAAAAAGGAGGGCATAGTATCGCATGACAACTATTACAAATACATTCGGTAAATTAAAAGAAATAGAGGAAGTAATTTCTTTGTTCCATGATGATATGACATTAATGTTTGGGGGATTTGGAGGAATCGGATCCCCTCCATCTTTAATTCAAGCTGTTTTAGATAAAGGAATTACAAATTTAAATTTAATAGGAAATGATACTGGATTTCCTGATGTAGGAATCGGTCGTCTTGTTACGAATGAAAGGGTTAAATCTTTAGTTACTTCTCATATTGGGTCAAATCCAAATGCGGGAAGACAATTAAATGAAGGAAGATTGCAAATTGAATTCTCTCCGCAAGGAACACTCGCAGAGCGTATTCGCGCTGGTGGTGTAGGGCTTGGTGGTATTTTAGTTGACGTTGGTGTTGATACGATTGTAGAAGAAGGAAAGCGTACAGTTGGAATGAATGGAAAGACATATTTAGTTGAAACAGCTTTAACGGCTGAAGTCGCAATTGTATATGCGAAAAAAGCGGATCCGTTTGGCAATCTTGTATTTGATAAAAGCGCTCGTAATATGAATCCACACGTAGCTATGGCTGGTGACATAACGATTGTAGAAGCAGAAGAAATTGTTCCACTTGGAAGTTTAGATCCAGAAGAAATTGTCGTCCCAGGTGTATTTGTAAATTATATCGTGCCATCGGAAGGAGTGAATTGGAAATGGGTATGGGCGTAGAAGTAAGAGATAAGATTGCAAGACGTGCAGCGAAAGAAATTCAGAATGGTATGCTTGTAAATTTAGGTATTGGAATTCCATCGCTTGTACCGAATCATTTGCCAGAAGATATGAATGTTATGTTTCATGCGGAAAACGGTATTGTTGGTATGGGACCAACGCCAAGTAAAGGGAATGAAGATGAGAATTTATGTAACGCAGCTGGTTTACCAACATCTCTTATTACAGGAGCAAGTTATTTTGATAGCTGCATGGCGTTTGGCATGATTCGAAAAGGATTACTTGATGTTACGATACTTGGTTCGTTACAAGTAAGTGAAAATGGTGATTTAGCGAACTGGATTGTACCAGGAAAACGCGTTCCAGGTATTGGAGGAGCGATGGATTTAGCGCAAAAAGCGAAGCGGGTCGTTGTTGTGATGAATCATGTTGATAAATACGGAAATGCAAAGATTGTTTCGGAATGTACATTGCCATTAACTTCGAAAAAATGTGTAGATTTAATTATTACAGACATGGCTGTCATGGAAGTGACCCAAAGAGGACTTGTCTTACAAGAATTAATGAGTCCATATACTGTAGAAGATGTAAAACGACATACGACAGCTGATTTTCATATAAGCTCAAATTTACTAGTAATTGAATGAGGGGAGTTGTAATATATTGGAGCAATTAAAAAAACAAGTTTGTGATTATATTGAGGGTCATGAAGAAGAGAGTGTAAAATTTTTAACACGATTAATTCAAGAAAAGAGCGTATCTGGTGATGAAAGTGGTGCGCAGGCAATTGTTATTGAAAAGTTGCGTGAGTTAGGTCTAGATCTTGATATTTGGGAGCCTGCTTTTAATGAAATGAAAGATCACCCTTATTTCGTATCACCTCGTACAAGTTTTACAGATAGCCCGAATATTGTAGCGACTTTAAAAGGAAGTGGCGAAGGGAAATCTATGATTTTAAACGGGCATATTGATGTCGTGCCAGAAGGGGATGTAAATCAGTGGGACCATCATCCATATAGTGGAGAGAAAATAGGAAACCGCATATATGGACGTGGAACAACAGATATGAAAGGCGGCAATGTTTCACTTATGCTTGCGATGGAAGCGATTATTGAATCTGGTATTGAACTAAAAGGTGATATACATTTTCAAAGTGTAATAGAAGAAGAGAGCGGTGGGGCAGGAACATTAGCTGCTATTTTACGAGGATATAAGGCAGATGGCGTTATTATTCCTGAGCCGACGAATATGAAGTTTTTTCCGAAACAACAAGGATCAATGTGGTTTCGTCTACATATAAAAGGAAAAGCAGCACATGGTGGTACACGTTATGAAGGAGTAAGTGCAATTGAAAAAAGTATGTTTGTTGTAGAGCATTTGAGAAAATTAGAAGAGAAGAGAAATGGTCGAATTACAGATCCGTTATTTAAGGGGATTCCGATTCCAATTCCAATTAACGTTGGGAAAATTGAAGGGGGAAGCTGGCCAAGTTCTGTTCCCGATTCATTAATTTTAGAAGGAAGATGTGGTATTGCGCCGAATGAGACTATAGAGGCAGCAAAAGAAGAGTTTGAGGGCTGGATTGGTGAATTAAAAGATGTGGATAGTTGGTTTGTAAAAAATCCTGTAGAAGTAGAATGGTTTGGGGCTAGATGGGTTCCTGGTGAACTAGAAGAAAATCATCCACTTATTACAACGCTTCAACATAACTTTGTTGAAATCGAAGGGAACGAGCCGATTATAGAAGCTTCGCCATGGGGAACAGATGGAGGTTTGTTCACACAAATAGCTAACGTACCCACGATAGTATTTGGTCCAGGAGAGACGAAAGTAGCACACTATCCAAACGAATATATAGAAGTTGATAAAATGATTGCTGCCGCAAAAATAATTGCATGTACATTACTAGATTGGTGTGAGGTGAAAAAATGAAATACTATGAATCTTTTAGTGAACAGACAAAGCATTATACAGTAGAAGGGGTTTTAGATTATTTTAATAAACGTATTAGAGTTGATCACTATACAGGAAATGTTGAAAGCATCATACAAACAATCGATGAATTAGCAAAGAAACATTCTTTCACTAAATGTATTATTAAAGGAAAGGGAGAGCATGTTTCAACATGGCTCTCTTTCGGTTTCTTACTGGAAGCAACGATACCTCATTATTTTCAAGGGCACGATGCGCACTTCTTCGTGAAATATCATAATGATGAAAGACGAAATAGTATTCATTGGACTGAGGAAGATACTATTTTAAGTGGTGTAAAAGAAAAAGAAGTGAAAGAAAAAATAGTCCCAGAGGAATTTGTGTTAAGAAAAGCGATAGAAGAGGATGCGGAAGAATTAGCAATTGTCTTTGGAAAAGTATTTGAAGTTTATCCGACACCTTTAAATGATGGGAATTATGTAAAGCAGACGATGAAGGAAGACGATACAATTTACTATGTTTATGAATTCGAGGGGAAAATTATTAGTACAGCATCTGCTGAAATGAACGTGAAAGAAGGTAATGCAGAATTAACGAATTGTGCTACATTACCTGAATATCGAAAACATGGTTTCATGAAAAGTCTGTTAATTAAATTGGAGGAAGAGCTCCAAGAAAATTCTATTTTTTGTTCTTATACAATTGCTCGCTCGCTATCTTTCGGTATGAATGCAGCCTTTCATCAATTAGGCTATACATATACGGGAAGGCTTGCGAATAATTGCTACATTTTCGATAAGTTGGAAGATATGAATATATGGGTGAAAGATTTATCAAGCTATTCGAAAGCAGTAAGACTCCCGCCTCAAAATTCGGCTGTAAAGCAAAGAAGTTAAGTGGGAGTCGGGTTAATAATAAAGCCCCACTGATTAAAGTTTCACTTAACCATAAATAAGCAATAAAAATATATATACATTTCATCAAAATAATAGAACGGAATCGTCATGCTTATAATCGCACAGAGGGTGCCGGAAATTCGGCGTTGAATTTGTCGGATTTTCGGCAAAAAGGGGGATGACATTGCTAGCAGTTTCGACACAGGAAGTCATTGAAGCGATTTTGGGCAGTATAGATGAGGCCATACATGCAGTAGATGAAAATGGGATTACAATATTTTATAATACAGTTGCTGCAAAACATGATGGATCTAAAATTGAAAATGTGCTAGGAAAGCATTTATTAGAAGCATTCCCGTCATTATCCAGAGAAACAAGTACGTTGATGAAAGTATTAGATACAAAAAAACCAATCGTACACCAAGTTCAACATTACCAAAATTTAAATGGGGAAGACGTTTGTACGGTCAATACAACGTTACCTATTTTAATAGATGGAAATATTGCTGGTGCTGTAGAAATTGCGAAAGATTATTCTACTATTCAAAAGCTTACTGATACGATTGTAGATCTACAATCGAAAATAAAACGATCGACTAGCAAAAAAACGGTGAAAAAGCATGTTGCATTCGAGACAATTGTAACTGATGATTCCCGCTTTAAACAGACGAAAGAGTTAGCACAAAAAGTAGCGCCAACCGATGCGAATGTTTTAATATATGGTGAAACTGGAACGGGGAAAGAGCTATTTGTGCAAGCGATTCATGAAGCTTCTAAACGGAAAAATAAGCCGTTTATTGCACAAAACTGTGCAGCTTTGCCAGAGTCGCTATTAGAAAGTTTGCTGTTTGGCACGACAAAAGGTAGTTATACAGGGGCAATCGAACGAGCAGGATTATTTGAACTTGTAGATGGAGGGACATTATTCTTAGATGAACTGAATTCAATGCCGCTTGATTTACAAGCAAAAATGCTACGTGTATTAGAAGATGGAGTTATTCGTCGCATTGGTGATAATAAGACGAGAAAAGTAGATGTTCGTGTTATTACTGCAATGAATCAGCCTCCAGAAGTATGTTTAAGAGAAAATAAAATTCGCACTGATTTATACTATCGATTAAATGTGTTTTCATTATATATCCCGCCGCTTCGCGAAAGAACTGAGGATGTACTGTTATTAGCGTCTTACTTTTTGAAAGAATATAATAAAAGTTATAAAAAAGGTGTACTTCAAATTGATAAGGAAGCGAAAGAAAGATTACAAGCTTATCAATGGCCTGGAAATGTTCGTGAGTTAAAGCATACGATTGAACATGCTGTCATTATTACAGAAGGGAATTCGTTAACAGCAAATTGCTTGCCACGAACATTTCGGAAAGAGAAACTTCCGAAGAAGAAAAGTATATTACCGCTTAGGGAAGCTCTTCATCAAATGGAAAAGGAATTAATAGATCAAGCGTTAATTGAAACGGAAGGGAATATTTTGCAAGCAGCAAAAATGTTAGGTATTCCGCGTCAAACGCTTCAATATAAACTGAGCAAGTACGACAAAACCGCCGAATAATCGGCGGTTTTTGTGTGTTTGCACCAATAAAAGAGCGTTTACATATATAACAAGTAATGAATATGATAGTAAATATCGTTTTAGTACAGCACTTAAAAATATTTATTCTCTTATATAATAGGGTATTTCTCGCATTTACTTATCAAGAATATGAAGTTGGCATAATTATTGCTTATATAAAGGATGAGCGTATAAAAAGGGGGAATAGCAATGTTACATGATGTATACAAACCAAATCGTCACTGGAAGGATATTGAATTATGGAAAGATGTTACAGAAGAACAATGGAATGATTGGGTTTGGCAATTAACGAATACGATCAAAACTTTAGATGATTTAAAGAAAGTAATTAACTTAACACCTGACGAAGAAGAAGGCGTTAAGATTTCAACGAAAACGATCCCGTTAAACATTACACCGTACTATGCTTGGCTAATGAATCCTGATGACCCACGCTGTCCGATTCGGATGCAATCAGTACCGATTTCGGAAGAGTTATATAAAACAAAATATGATTTAGAAGATCCTCTTCATGAAGATGAAGATTCACCAGTTCCAGGATTAACTCATCGTTATCCAGACCGTGTACTATTTTTAGTAACGAATCAATGTTCTATGTATTGTCGTTACTGTACACGTCGTCGTTTTAGTGGACAAATTGGAATGGGCGTACCGAAAAAGCAATTAGATGATGCGATTGCTTATATTAGTGAAACACCACAAGTACGTGACGTTTTAATTTCTGGCGGTGATGGACTTCTAATTAATGATAAAATTTTAGAATATGTATTAAAGAATTTACGAGCAATCCCGCATGTTGAGATTATTCGTATCGGAACGAGAGCACCAGTTGTATTCCCACAGCGTATTACAGAAAACCTGTGTAACATAATTAAAAAATACCATCCAGTATGGTTAAATACGCATTTTAACACTTCTATTGAGATTACAGAAGAATCGAAACTAGCATGTGAAATGCTTGCAAATGCAGGTGTTCCAATTGGAAACCAAGCTGTAATTTTAGCTGGAATTAATGACAGCGTTCCAATTATGAAAAAACTTATGCATGATTTAGTGAAAATTCGTGTTCGTCCATATTACATTTATCAATGTGATTTATCAGAAGGTATCGGTCATTTCCGTGCACCAGTTTCGAAAGGTCTTGAAATTATTGAAGGTTTACGTGGACATACGTCTGGTTATGCAGTACCAACTTTCGTTGTCGATGCACCGGGTGGAGGCGGAAAAATTGCGCTTCAGCCAAACTATTTAATTTCACAAAGTGCGGATAAAGTTGTTCTTCGTAATTTTGAAGGGGTTATTACAACGTATCCAGAACCAGAAAACTATATCCCAGGAAGAGCAGAAGGCTACTTTAAAGAAATTTATCCGACTTATGAAGAGAAACGTTCTGATATCGGCGTTGCAGGATTGATGAGTGATAAGAAATTTAATCTTGTTCCAGATGATTTACAACGTATGAATCGCCGCAAAGATTATGAAGTCAATGAAACGCATGCTTCTTTAAAAGATAAACGTGATAAGCGTGATCAATTAAAAGATAAAAAATATCAAGCACAAATAGCAAAGTTAGATGATGACAAAAAAAATGAGGGTGACGTAGTATGAATTGTATGTGGTGTGACAGTACAGAAGCGAAAGAAAGCTTGAATACTGTATATTGGGAATTACCAGATGGTACGAAAGCCATTGAAATCCAAGAGACACCATGTATTACTTGTTCCTCATGTGGAATGGACTATCAAGCAGACCATACTGTAAAAGAAATTGAAGATCAGTTGTTTTTAATTTATACGAAAGATTTGCCAAAACAACTAACATACGAAGAGTTGATGGGAAGACCACGTTTATTAAAAAGGAATTATTTCGACTTTTAACCAGCTTTTATGCTGGTTTTTTTCTTTTTTGCCTTGTATAATGTACCCAAGTTAGAAAGGTAGGGAATATTTTTGAAAAAGACATTTTACCATTATATGATGAAGCACCGTGCAGCTTTATTTAAAAATGAAATATCAGATTTAGCAGAGGCGATGTATGATGATTTAAGTTTTCCGAAGCAATCTGAAGACTATGATGTAATTAGTTCATACTTAGAGTTAAGTGGAATGCTAGAAAGTATGTCTATATTTGATGATGCATGGGATTTATATATACAAGAGAGATAACGATATGAAGTTTTAGGAAAATGAAAGCATAATGAATACATTACTTTGAAAGAAGTGAAGTATTCATTATGCTTTTTTATTTACAATACGTCTTGCTGTTAGAACATAAATGAAAAGTGAAAGCTAGTTTAAATACTAGCTTTTTTAAGTTATATACAAATTCTACTTTTTTATTGAAAAAATTTATGAATATAAGCTTCTGTGATAAGCGTTTTTATGTAGGTTGCATATACTGTTATCAAAATCACGACGTTTAAAAAAGGAGAGATATTGATGGCAAGGAAAAAACAACCTAAATATAACGTAGGGGACATAGTCGTGATTACGCTATATGGAACCGTTGGGAAAGTTACAAATATGAAAGTTTTAGATGGAGTTTACGTATACGAAGTAAATAATCACGATGGGTTTTACGTTGAGCAAACTTTGCAGCATGTAACAGAGCAAGAAATGAAAAAGGGCGACACAGAGTGGATTGAATTAAATTATAACTTTACGTTTGGTGATCTCGTGCAAGTAACTGGATATGATAAAGATGTTTTTCGTATTGTTGGTTTTCGTACAGAAGTATGGAGATATAAAAATGATGCATGGGAAGATACTATATATGAATTGTCACGAATTACTGATGGTGAATGGTTAGAAGCTGATGAATCGGATTTAACATTACTTGCCAATGCACAAACGGCAAATGCAATTTTGAAGAAAATGAAACAAGATAAAGCGGGTATGAATAAATTAGATTTAGGAAAATTGAAGTCAATTAACAATTCGAAAAAAGTAAGTGTAAAGACGAATCGCCAAGAAATTATTGATGGGTTATTAGATATTTATAATGATTATCATTTATTATTCGATACATTTAAAGATGAAGAATATAAAATTGTTATGGATGTTGTTCAAAATTATTTAGTTAAATTGACAGAGAAAAAATAGTTAACTAGAAAGAGAGAATAAATTGAACAACAACATATGCAGTATAAGGTATGCCTACAATTATTAAAAAAATAAAAAGCCATTTAATAAGAGAGTCTGCCCATTTATCTTCATGCATGAACTCTTCTTTTGTTTGCTCTACTTCGTATTGGTATTCCATTATTATTTCCCCCTTTGGATAGCTTGTACTAACATCGTATGCCCTTTACCTACATGATATGACTTATAAAAAAAGAAAAACTATTTTTCTAATCTCATATACATAATTTTGAGATTTTTTCATAAAACAGAAATAAAGGAGTGATGCTCATGAAGGAAATTGAAGTCGTAATTGACACGGAAGAGATTGCGGAGTTTTTTTATGAGCGACTAATTGAAAGAGGGTACGTTCCAAAAAGAGAAGAAATTGAGGACCTGGCAGATATTACATTTGAGTATTTATTAGAGAAATGCATGATTGATGAAGTTTTTGATGAAGAGGAAGATTGAAAGTAACGGCGGGCTTAACTCGTCGTTTTTTACTCTTTACAAACTTGTCACAAATATAGACAAGAATTGTTGGTATAATTAAAAGAAAATTTTATATAAGAGGTGAAGGGATGTTCAAAAAAATTATTGATTCTTTATTAGGAAAGAAAAAACATCGTTCGTATTCAAGTAGTGATTATCGTCATAGAGGGCGCTCGTATTCAAGTAGCGATAATAAACGACGTTCATCTGGTTATGGGCATCAGCATTATAAAAGAAAACGTAAAAGCCGTAGCTTCTTTTCAAGTAGCTGATGAAATGGCGTCGTATACTAGCTTTATTTGATAGACCACTGCGAAAAAATACAATCGTTGCAGAGCGTTATAAGATTGAATCAGTAATTGGAATGGGCAGTTATGGGGTTACATATGTCGTTAATGATTTACAAATAAATAAATATAAAGTCTTAAAACAATTAAGGCAAAGTAAACAAAGATATGAGTCTGGTAGAAAATCATTTGAGCAAGAGAAAGTGATTTTACAAACATTAAATCATGCGTCAATTCCTAAGCTACATGACCATTTCATATGGGAGAAAAAGAACTTTTTGTGATGGAGTATATGCCGGGGGAAAATTTCGAAGATCATATTTTCTTAGATGGGCAAGTATATGATGAACGTGAAGTTTTTGAAATTTTATATGAAGTACTAGGAATTGTTTCGTATTTTCATAGTAAAGGTATCATTCACCGAGATTTACGTATTCCAAACATATTAATGAAAGAAAATCAGATTAGTATTATTGATTTTGGATTGGCTAAATTGAAAGGTGAGGGTGATGAGCGAGCTATAACTTATGAAGGTGAACAAGCTTTGATGCGAGAAGTTCACTTTCGTAGCGATTTTTATGCTCTCGGTCATTTCGTATTATTTTTATTGTATGCTAGTTATGAATCGACTGAAAAAAAGGAAAAACCTTGGTATGAAGAGTTAGTGCTGGAAGAATATAATCGCGACATGCTGATGCGAATGTTACAAATGAAAGCGCCATACTATGAAAATGTACAAGATTTGAAAAAAGATGTAGCTTACGCTTTAGAAAGGATGGAGACCCCATGTTTCAAAAGTTTTTAGCAAGCGTTGGAATTGGAAGTGCAAAAGTAGATACTGTTCTTGAAAGAGATGAGTATACAGTTGGAGAAGAGATAGTAGGGAAGGTTCATATAACTGGAGGTTCAGTTAGCCAAGAAATTGAAAGCATTTACTTAACGTTGTCGACGTCATATGTAAGAGAAGTGGATGATAAAAAAGTAACGGCAACGTATGATTTGGAGCGAGTTCGTTTAACAGATCCATTTTCTGTAGAGCCAAATGAAAAAGTGGAAATTCCATTTTCATTTTTAATGCCAATTGAAGCACCACTAACACTTGGAATGAAAACGGTTTGGATTCATACAGGCCTTGATATTAAACGTAGTATTGATCCAAGTGACCGTGATTATATTCAAGTGTTGCCGAATGCACTATTGAACAGTGTATTAAATAGTGTAAATCAATTAGGTTTTAAAGCGCGTCATGTAGAATGCGAAGAATTACCGTATCGATTACGTAAGCAAGTTCCATTCGCGCAAGAATTTGAGTTTATTCCAGTCTCCGGAGAGTATTATGGGAAATTAGATGAATTAGAATTATTAATTTTGCCAAGTGCCCACGACCGATTAGAAATTATTATGGAAGTAGATAGAAAATCACGTGGATTGGCTGGTTTATTCGCAGAAGCGCTTGATCTTGATGAGAAGGTTATTCGCTTTACAGTAACAAACGAAGATATTCCAACGATGCAGCAAAAAATTAACAATAATATTTTTTAATAAACTATGCATAAAAAAGAAATGGGGAGGAAAACTAAAACAACCGCTCCATTTTTTTGCATAGTGAGGTTATGTATGTGAAACGATACCGACATTTATACTTGTTAAGTTGTACACTACTCATTTGTTTTGTCGCACTATCACTTTCGTATCATACCGCTTGTATTGAAAAATTTGATAATGTAGTCGCACACTTTATTCAAAGTTTCCGAAACGAGTATTTGACAACCTATTTTACTTGGGTGTCCTTTATCGGTTCAAAAAGAATATATTTCCCGTTACTCATTATACTTGTAATGTATTTTCTTCTTAGAAAAAAATATTAAGTGCATTACTTCTAACAATTAATTATTACGGATCACGTTATTTGAACAGTATGCTCAAACTATGGTATGAACGAGCACGACCTGATGTGACGCAGCTTGTTACAGCAACTGGATATAGCTTTCCGAGCGGTCATACGATGAATGCTACTGCTTTTTTAGGATTTATTGCATACGTCACAATTACAGAAGATCGTATTTCATTGCATAAAAAGTTGCTGATTATTTTTATAGCAAGCTTCGTTGTATTATCTATTTCAGTTAGCCGAATTTATCTTGGCGTGCACTATCCATCTGACATATTAGCCGGATGGGCAGCGGGCGGTAGCTGGCTCGTTTTATGTATTATATTTCATAAGGCGTTCATTAAAAAAGAACCTATGTCATAATAGGTTCTTTTTGCATGGGCTCCACATGAATATGAGCATGGTAAATTCCGAATTTTTTTCGAAGCATATCTTCAATATTGTCAGTAATACAATGGCTTTCGCTAACATCCATTCGAGCATCTACTTCAATTGTAATATCCACATACGTTTGGTTCCCATACATACGAGCACGAATATCTACAATATGTTCTACACCTGAAATATGCCCTATAGCATCAGCGTATTCATCCATTTTTTCAGGATCAATTCCATCCGTTAGCATATGAGAAGCTTCTACGAAAATTTCCCACGCGGTCTTACAAATAATAAGACCGACAAGTAAAGCTGCAATAGGGTCCAAAATAGGCATTTGGAACTGTGCTCCGACTATACCTACTACTGTACCAATACTTACAAGAGCATCTGATAAATTATCTTTTGCAGCAGCCTCTAATGATTTACTTTTTGTTCGCATTGCAATCTTTTTCGTATACTTGTATACACCGTACATAACGACAGCAGAAAATAAAGCTACCCATGCAGCAAGTACATTAGGTGCTGCTTGTTTCGGATTGAAAAACGATTGAATTGCACTAATAACAACTTCTAATCCGACCGTTGCCATAATAAAGGAAGCAACAAGTGATGCGATTTGTTCTGCACGCGAATGCCCATATGGATGATCTGGGTCACGAGGCTTACGAGAAATTTTCAGGCCAATTAATATTGCTAAAGAAGCACCAATATCCGTTAAGTTATTCAAACCGTCAGCACGTAATGCGCTAGAGAGGGTAATATAACTGATGATGATTTTCATAGAGGATAAAAATATGTAGGCTATAATGCTGACAATAGCACCTTTATCAGCTTCTTTATGAGAAAGAGAATCCATTTTAATCACTCGCCTTTCTACAAGGAATTTCTTTCTATACATAGAGTATCAAACGAAACTCGTGTGGGTCTATACAAACATTGTTGACGTTTTATAGCTTTTTAAGAAGGGGATAACAAAGTTTCGTTAAGGAAAAATATGTTGAAAAGTACAAAGTAGAAATTTATCCCGCTATTTGAGGGCAGTAAGACCCCCACCTCAAAATTCAGTTGGAGCAAAGAAGTTAGGCGGGAGTCGGGCTGCCCGTAAACGCCCGATTGGTGAAGGTTAATAATCAGTGGGGGATGAACAAAAACCCCACTGATTAAGGTTTCACTTTATTAAACAATTAATGATGATTATGGCAAATGGAAAGAGGGCGAGAATAATGATTCTCAAAATTTTTTTCATATATATTTTTCGCAAAATGACTCTTTGTAATTCCTCATGTGAGTAATATATAAGAAATGATAACAAAATTCTTCAATAAGAAGGGGAGAAAGCATTATAATATTCACTTTCCAGAAAGAGACAAAGGCAAAGAATAATTTAAAAACGAAAAAAACCTCTGATGATTTTTCAGAGGTTTTTCGTTTCTTAGTATGCTTCTAAAAACTCAGTAACTTGCTCTTCCGTTTTTGCATTTGCACTATGTAAGTGACCTAACTTTTCGCCATTTTGATATACAAGTAGGCTTGGAATACCCATTACTTGATACTCTTCAGCAATACTTGGGAACTGATCTTTATTAATAGAATACCATTCAAATTTATTGAACTCTTCCATTACATCTCCGATAAAGTTGTCCATACGCACGCAATCTGGGCACCATGTAGTAAAGAACTTAACAACTACTGGCTCCTCGCTTGCGATGATGTCTTTGAATTCCTTGTCAGACTTGATTTCTCTCATGTTTTTGACTCCTCTCAATGTCACACGGATAAGTTAGTATTTTTATGCAAAATCCGTGATTGCAAACATTTTGCAAACATTAGTGTTTTTGAAATAGATTGTTTGCAAAATCTTCGACTGCTTTTTCTTGTAGGCCTGGTACGACATGTGAGTAGGTGTCCAATGTGATGCCTACTCTTTTATGTCCTAATCGTTCACTGACAATCTTCGGGTGAATACCTTGTTTCAACATTAATGTTGCATGAGTATGCCTTAGATTATGGAACCGAATATCAGGAACCCCACTTTTCTTTATAAGCTTTTTCCAGAGCTGTGTCAAACTTCTGAAACGGCAGACCAAATCGTAGTCATTATAGCTTTCATCATATCGCTCTTTTTCCTCAGAGATTTTTTGCAGATGGTCATTTAGTGCCATTAAAGTAATGTCAGGTAAAATCAGCAATCTCTTTCCATTGTAGACCTAAGATTTCACCTTTACGCATTCCACATGTAATAGCAAGAAGATAAGCGATATAATAACGCTTTTCTTTTGCATGTTCTAAAAAACGAAGATCTTCTTCATCGATTAAAAAACCAGGGGGTTAACGCTGATTTAGTGGAGAGAGCTCATTATATCACTCTTTCGGAGGAGGTGAGTTAGGATGCGGAAATGGTTAAAGAAACTATTTTCGAAAAAACGCCCACCCTGCATTGTTCGTGAGGAACAAGAAGGTGAGCTTCAATTAAACGAAACTGATAGGATCTGTGAAAATTGTGCCCAAATTATGCATGGAAAAGGTATTGAAAGAGATGAATAGTACTCTTTACATCTTATTCCATATATAACAAAGCTGGTTAGCTTCTGATTCAAGCGCTATTAAATGATCATTATTAATAGAGTTATTCGTATACATTCTGTTCTTTTGGATGTTAAGAACCGTATAATTCACATCGTTATGTTCATTTGAAAATGTCGATTCGTTTAATAATGTCAGCGTTGAGTTGATGTTGTATTTATCAATTCGCTCTTTTTTTCCTTTGAAAAACAGTTTGATAAGATGCGGCTCATCATTAATGAGCAAACCGAGTTCAGGTGATGAGCGGACGATTAAATCATCTGATATCCAATGTGATTTACCTGGATCGAACCAAGAGACGTCTTTGTTTTTAATAAATTTTTTGTACTGTTTTATGACATCAATGTAGTTTTGCTTTTTCTTCTGATCAACCGTTTGCACTAATGTTTCGAAACATTCAAAAGGTAGTTCGTTTTGATGAAATTTAATAACAGTGTCTCGTAATTGTTTCCAGTAATCAAAAGCTGGTTGGTATTCCGGTTGAGATTTTAGATTTTTTACAAAGTTTGTTTTAGCGGCACTACTTTTCAGTGTGAAGTCTAAAAATTGTGTAAGTCCTACTTTAATTTCTGCCATATTACACCCCCTTTTCAAACATTACTAATTCGATAATGGAAAGGAAAATCCTGCATTTTTTAAGGAGGTGAGCTAGATACTAGAAAACCCGGTGTCCATGCACAATGGCTATGGCAAAGCTGATCCGCAAGAACAAGAGGGAATTATTACAACTTCTATCGATATCGAAAAGTTACAAGATGTCATAAGTCGAGCGGTAGTGATTTTGCAGGAGTGTCCAGAAGATGCTGAACTTGATGATTTAAATGGGAGCATTAATGAAGCGTTGGAATTATTACAAAAGTATTTGGGGCAATAAAAAAGGACGAGCAGTCGTACCTGCTGTCCTTTATAGGAGGAAAATTATTCTGGACTAGAACTACGAATAACCAGAAAACGCGCTTTTAACCAGTGTTGTCAAAGATGTAATAATCTGTGCAACATAAAAGCTTAGTCGGAATTCAAAACACCAAAATGGCTTGCGTTGGTAAACAGGCTCAAAAGTAGTATATGCAAAATGAAAAATTCCATACAAAAAGCAGACAACAATTTTGGTTGTCTGCCTGTGAGTTGAATGAGTTAGCTAATTGTGATAAAATGCTTTCCCATTACAAGAAGAGTGAAGCTGCTAGTTCAAATAGCTTGTAGGTAGTATTTTCGATATCTAAAAAAATATACAGAGAAAGCAGATAGGTGAAGAACCTGCCTGCTTACTACTGTAACAAAAGAAAGAAGTACTAGCCGTGGATACGACGGCTTGAAAATAGTATGTATTTTTATTTAAAAAATATTCAAGGGGTGAAGAAACATGGAGTGTTTGATAAATGGTTTCTATGAAATAGATAATGATTTTTTTGGTCCAATAAACTTTGCTAATGTTGTAGCTGTTTCATCCATAATTCAATTGAGTGCAGGGGATTTAGTCGAGATTTTTGCACAAAGTAGCGTAGCTGGAGTTATTAGTAATGTAGAAGATAGTACGTATTTTGAAGCTGCAAGATTCCCGTCTCCAAAAGTATAAGTGGTATGAAACCTTGTAAGTAATTTAATATCAGGACATTCCAAAATTTATACTCATCCTGTACGAGAACGGATAATTTATTTGTAGTGCATGAAGTATTTTAACGGTGTACAAGCTGTTTTGAAAGTGCTGGATAAATGAACTATATACTGTTAAATAGTGTCTGATGATTGTATACGAAACAGTCGAAGAAGAGTAGCGGTGTATGCAAAAAGAAATGCATGATGTTTAGGTAAAGAAAGCTTACTAGTTAGGGGATCTTACCGATTTAGTTTATGAAAAAAGGCCCTGTTGTCTCCAACAGGGCCTTTCCTAAAATGGCAAAGAGTAACTCTTACCTTACTCCTTGTCCATAGAATACACAAAAATTATACGTTTGTACAGGTCAATAATTTACAATAATAATATTTGAATATAATGCTTACAGGTAATTCTTAAGGATGAAAAAGTATTTGTTATAGAGTAAGTGTTGATTTTAAAGTGTTTTTAAGAGAATGTTTACAACTCAACGATAATAAAGGAATATTGAAATAATAAAATATGAAATATTGCATATCTCACTGAACAATATAATCTATTCAATAATAATAAAATCGTACAGAGGAGTTTTTTCTGAAAATCCGAGTTGATGAAACTAGATAATTTGTATTACTGATTTAACCATAATATTACATGAGTGCTTTGTTTTTAAAAGTTATACTTTATCTTCGCTCTACCTTATGGTGGAGCATTTTTATTTTTGTAATCGCAATAACCTGTCCAAACTTTCCAAGTCTAGCATACATATTATGCAGTAGTAGATTAGAAAGGAGCACTATATATGTCTTGTTATTACTACTGTAAGAATTGTGAGAGTTACCAAAAGAAAAATCATGATTGCTGTAAAAAAAGAAGTGATTATTATAATAAGTGCGGTAAAAGATGTGATGACTGTTCTTGCGATCATAAGGAGAATAACCTTGTAAGAGCATCTGCTTTTAGAGCTGTAAATACAGTTAATCAAAACCTTCCAGCTAATACTTTTGTTAAAGTATTATTTCAAAATGAACAATTTGATTTAGCGAACGAATATAACCCAGCAACATCAGATTTTACTCCGAAGACTAGAGGAGTTTATTCCGTAATTGGGACGATTGGTTTCTTTCCGAACGATACAAATTTAAATTATAGAGCGCGTGTAGAAGTTCGAGTGAATGGAAATGCGGCAATTGCTATAGATAACGACTTTTTTGGTCCAATAAATTTCGGCAATGTCGTAAGTGTTTCAACAATACTTCAATTAGATGCAGGTGATATTGTCGAGATTTTTGCACAAAGTAGTATAGATGGGGTTATTAGTAGTACAGAAGACGGTTCTCATTTTGAGGCTGCAAGATTCCCATCTCCAATTGTATAAATATTAAAAAGGAAAAAATTTTATTAACTCTGCTTCTCGGTGGAGTTTTTTAATTTCATAATAGCAATAGCTCGTCCAAACTTTTTAAATTTATTTTGCATAGTATACAACAATAGATTTAGAAAGGGGATATAAATATGTCTTATTATTATTGTAAGCATTGCAATGGCTATAAAAAGACAAAGCATAATTGTTGTAAGAAAAGTACAGATTATTACGATAAGTGTTGTGATAATGAGAAAGATAAACTTGTAAGGGCATCTGCTTTTAGAGCGGTTAGTACAGTAGATCAAAATGTCACTGCAAATACTTTTGTTAAAGTATTATTCCAAAATGAACAGTTTGATTTAGCGAATGAATATAATCCAGTAACATCAGATTTTATTCCGAAGACTAGAGGGGTTTATTCTATTATTGGTACAATCAGCTTTGCACCTAATGATAGTAATACGAATTATAGAGCGCGTGTAGAAATTCGGGTAAATGATAATCCAGCTATAGCGATAGATAATGACTTTTTTGGTCCACCCAATTTTGTAAATGTCGTAGCTGTTTCAACAATACTTCAATTACATGCAGGAGATGTAGTTGGAATTTTTGCTGAGAGTGATGTAGATGGACTGATTATACAAAATGATCCAGGATTTATTAGTACGCATTTTGAGGCTGCAAGATTCCCATCTCCAATAAAATAAAAGACATGTTTGTGATTTATGGACTATTTTTTTAAAAAAGGCTCTACCTTATGGTAGGGCCTTTTAGTTAAAGGTGTTAAATTGTTAATATATTAAAATAAATTCATAAACACTTGATAAGCAACACCTAGAGTTAATACGATAGCTAACAGTTTTGCTACCCATCTCGGTGCATTTAAATTTAGTAAAAGGGAATGACATATACTAAATGTAATGCCGAGTGTTAAAAGAATTGCGATAAGATATAAAATTAATAGGAATAAAGGTTGCTCTATGGAGCCGAAGTCAATTTTGGATGGATTCATGTAATATGTACCTCATTTTTTATTAATATATTAATGAAATAATGAAGAATACAGGGAATTGGAAGAGTAATGTAATAAATACTATAAAAGTAAATTTGAAGTTATGGATGGAGTAGATAAAATAATCTTTGAAAGACTATTCAAAGCCAACATTTGTTTAAGTTTAATATACAAGAACGAATGTTCTTGGTATACTGGAAAATAAAAAAGGTGCGTTTACATGACAAATTTTAGTAATATAATTGAAAAACTAGATGAAATGATTTACAAACCTAATAATCTATTAATTACTAAACGAAAAGAAGAAAAGCAAAATTCAGAATATGCAGGAGGGGTATTCCAGCTAAATAATAGAAGCATCCGATTTAGGGTATCAAAAATTACGCCTAATAAGATTGGACAATTTGTTTCTTTTTGGGAGAAGAATGCCTCCATGAGCAATCAGGCATTTTCTTATGATTCAGCTCCTAACCTTTTAGTTATCACTTGTATAGCGGATAATAAACTAGGACAATTTATTTTTCCAAAAGAGATTCTTCTAAAAGAAAAAATATTAAAAACTCAAAATCAAAAAGGGAAAATGGCTATGAGGGTTTACCCTATTTGGGATAAACCTATTAGTAATCAAGCTAAGAAGAGTCAATTGTGGCAACTTCATTATTTTGTCGATTTAAGTGATACTGAAAATGTAGCTACAGATAAATTATTAAACTTATATTCATAGCACATAATAAGAAAAAATTGAAATATTCAATGTTCGTTCAGATGATATTTGGAAATATTAACAGGGTAAGCCGTTAAGTAAAGAATAAAAAAGGAGCATACAAATAAAGTATGCTCAAAAAAAGATAGGTTTTATGAGTGGAGAATCTCCATATGATAATATATGCGCATTTCATTAATATGTGTAAAATATCAACAGAATATCAATTAATGAGTTATTTTAGTTTTTTAATGAAGTCATGTTTTGTGAAATGAAAAAGAGCCGTTTTGAAGTGACCCCTAAAAGTTAGACACGGTTATTTCATTAGGCTACTTGATCCAAATGAGTCCGGTATTGTACCGGGCTCATTTTTAATTTTGCCTTAATCCGTTTCTTATTATAATAATCTATATATTTTTCTAATTCTATTTTAAAATGCTCTATGCATTCAAATTCTTTTATATAGAGGAACTCCGACTTCATAATCCCAAAGAAATTCTCTATTACTGCGTTGTCGTAACAGTTTCCTTTTCGAGACATACTCTGTACGATAGCTCTTGATTCAAGTGTACGGACGTACTGTCTCATTTGATAATGCCATCCTTGATCCGAATGCATCAGTAGCTGGTGGTTTTCAGGTAAACGTTCTAATGCTTTCTCTAACATCTCTGAAACAAGTGAATACGCCGGTCTAGAACCAATTGTATAGGTAATAATCTCACCATTATACAAGTCTAATACAGGTGATACATACAGTTTTTCTCCAAATAATTTAAACTCTGTGATGTCTGTTACCCATTTTTGATTCGGTGCATCTGCATAAAAATTACGCTCTAAAATATTGGGTGCAATTTTACCGACTTTCCCTTTATAGGATTTATATTTCTTCATACGCACAACACACTTTAATCCAAGCTCTTTCATAATACGTTGCACCTTGTTGTGATTCACTTTCTGACCACGATTCGCTAACTCATCACGAATGCGACGGTAGCCATAACGACCTTCATTCTCCTCATAAATCACTTTAATCTCAGCTTTCAAATCGGCATCTACATCTGGGCGATTCATTTTCTTTACTAAATCATAATACGTGCTTCGTGGAATAGTAGCTAACTCCACGAGTGCCTTCACCGAATATTTATGCCTTAATTCATAGACTACTTGCGCTTTGTCTTGTTTAGTGACTTTTCCTTGTTTTGAACTAAGGCATTCAACTTTTTTAAGTACTCATTTTCCATTTCAAGCTGTTTAATACGTGCTTCAAGTGCTTCGACTGACCCTTCAGCTAAAGCTTGTTTTACTTGTTTATTTGACTCTTTTTTCATGGATGGACGCCCCTTTTTTTTAGATTGAAGGGCATCAATTCCTTGTGTTTTGAGTTGTTTTTTCCAAACAGAAATCGTTGAAGGGGCAGGAATGTTAAAGATAGCTGCCGTCTCAAATAAGGACATACCGTTTTCAATCATAAAGTTTAGTACGTCTAGTTTAAATTGTTGTGTGTAATTTGTACATCGTTTTAGAAAAGCTTCCACACCATTCTGCTTATATTGGTTTACCCAATTCAAAATGATTGTGCCACTTATACCGATCGCTCTACCCATTTCTCGATAACTTTCATTTCCGTTCAAATAACGTAGAACGATTTGTATTTTTTCATCAGCTGTAAATTTAGCCATAGAAAAACTGCACCTCCAATTGTTAGACTGTGTCTAACAATTGGGGTGCAGTTCATTTCTTTTGAAAGATGCGGCTCTTTTTATTATTTTGTTATCGTACTGTTCGAAATGATAAATCATAAAATTATACGATTAACAATTTGATAATGATCGGACTTCAGTTATATATTTCTTGAAGTCTGGATATTGAGATACAGTTTGGCAGGTAGGGGTGAATAGTTGATTAATTAAAGATACATTTGTAATTACTTCGTTACAAGGACCATAGAATGTAACTTTTAGCTTTGAATTCGGTGGAACTTTGAATACGATAGGGATTTTTTTCATTAAATAAACTCCTTACATAACAGAGGTTATATGTTTATTTCCTTTTAATTAGGAAGACATATTAATATAATATGTAATTTTTATTGTAGTTGATTATTACATATACTGTATGAGTTGATGTAATTTCTATTACGTATCAAAATAGTGTTGTGAAAAAATATATATCATGTTTATAAAAAGCTTAAAAACAGACTAATATGAGGGAATAAGCGTTAATTAACTTGTCTCTATATAATAAATTGTAAAAAGGCAGCTTTTTTTAGCTGCCTTTTTACAGGGAGATTGAAAAATCTTGGAGGTCATTCATGAGTATAAGCAAAAATTGCTTATATGTAGTATGTACATTATTTATAGTTTTATCCCAATATTTAGTATGAAATAAACGCAAGTTTATCGTTTACAAATGAAAAAAAGAAGGACTTATTTATTATGGATAAAAAGAAATTATTTAGTTTTAAAAAATGATGAAAATATATTTATTTGTCTTATAGAAGCTTGTTGCTATTAGGCGTATAGGTCTAGCAATAAAACAAGCTTTGAATAAGATAATAAAAAGGAGTTGATTAGTAATGGGTTATATTGTAGATATTTCGAAATGGAATGGAAATATTAATTGGGATATTGCAGCGTCTCAGCTAGATTTAGTTATTGCTAGAGTTCAAGATGGTTCGAATACGGTCGATTTTATGTATCAAGGTTATGTGAAAGAAATGAAGAAACGTAGTATCCCATTTGGGAATTATGCATTTTGCCGTTTTATATCTATTTCAGATGCAAAAAAAGAAGCGCAAGATTTTTGGAATCGTGGTGATAAAAACGCTAAATTTTGGGTGGCAGATGTAGAAGTTCAAACAATGGTAGATATGCAAGGCGGGACTCAAGCATTTATTGATGAATTACGCCGATTAGGTGCAAAAAAAATTGGTTTATATGTAGGACATCACACGTATGTATCATTTGGAGCTCGCAATATTGATGCTGATTTTATTTGGATTCCTCGTTATGGAGGGAATAAACCAGCATATCCTTGTGATATTTGGCAATATACTGATTCAGGAAATGTTCCTGGTATTGGAAAATGTGATTTGAATCAATTAATTGGGAATAAAAATCTTTCTTGGTTTATAGGTTCAAATCAAACAAATCAATCTAGTATTGGAGACAGTAAGCAACCAAATGGAATTGGTATTGCAGTTTCAAAATATGATGATGGATACGGAATTAATTTATATGAAAATCCTGCGAATCCGCAATTTATAGGAAGACTTACGAAAAAAATCCCATATTTAATCTATAAAGGTTATTGGGGAGGTGGCGAAAAAGATATGATTTGTTTAGGTGGTGAACAACAGTGGGCTAAGTTAGAACATTTTAATGTACAATGGTTTCATGCATATTCAAAGTACACACCTGGATATGAAATTAGAACGTACGATGGGCCAAACGGGAATGATACAGGTGCGGTCGATGGGAAGGTCCCTTATCGTATTTGGAATCGTCAAGATGGATATATAGATATAGGTGGGAACAAATGGATCAAAGAAGAACATGTGCAGATTAAATGATGTTAAAAAGTCGGCTTTATGCCGGCTTTTTTATTTAGCGTGCCCAGCTAAGCTGGGCACTGCTTGCTGGTGAAAGTCCAGCCTAGGTAAGAGCCAAGTCGCCTAGTAGCTGACAGGCAGCTGGTGGAGAAATCCTAAGGTTGAAGCCCTGTGACAAAGTAACTTCTACTAGAAGTGCGAGCGAATCAACAGACCGTAACATAAAGTGAACCTTGCCGCCTCGTTAAAAGCAACCTAGCAATAGGACAAAGGGAAGTCGAGCCTGGTGAATATGGGCGAAGACCATGGAAGATGTGAAGAACTTGGAAATACGACATCGAAGAATCCCTCGGGGTACGGAGGGCGGTATGTTGAGAAAGTAGTGTCTGGAACTGGGGAGACCCTCCTTTGCCCTTTCTTTCAGAAAGGAGAGAGGAAACCTATAAGCATATACGAAATGGTGGACTGTAAAGAGGGAGTCGGAGGAGGTCATAGTACTGAATATCATAACGACAACACAACGTTATGTAGGGAAGGACCTCTACTTTGTTCATAAGTTGGAAGGAGGTAAGAGTGAGTGAATGCTGGAAAACTAGCTAACTACACTGATGTAAAAGCTCAAGAACTTTGGAAGACTTTATATCTTTGTGCCAAAGAAAGTTCAAATCGTAGGTTTCACGCGTTGTATGACAAAATATATCGTCCTGACATATTGGCTGAAGCATGGAGAAGGGTAAAACGGAATCAAGGGAGCGGTGGAATTGATGGACAGACGATTGAAGAAATCGTGTATCAATATGGAGAACGAAACTTTCTCAATGAATTATATATAGAATTGAAAAGTAAATCCTACCATCCACAAGCTGTAAGAAGAATGTATATTCCAAAAGGTGATGGAAAACAAAGACCGCTTGGAATTCCCACGATCAAGGATAGGGTTGTACAAATGGCAACGAAATTGGTGATAGAACCCATCTTCGAAGCCGATTTTCAAGACTGTTCGTATGGATTTCGCCCGAAACGAAACGCACATCAAGCGATATCGAAGATACGGAAAGCGAGTAAAACATCTCATTGGATTGTAGATGTAGACATACAAGGATACTTTGACAATATTAATCATGACAAATTAATGAGGCTTGTAGAAAGAAGAATCAGTGACCGAAGAGTGTTAAAACTCATTAGAAAATGGTTGAAAGCGGGAATCATGGAACATGCGCAATTTCATGAAACGACATTAGGTACACCACAAGGTGGCGTGATATCTCCATTACTTTCTAATATATATTTAAACTATATGGATACCATTTGGGAAAAGAAGTGTAAACATTTGGGGGAACTAATTCGATATGCGGATGACTTTGTCATCGTATGTCAAACAAAACAACAAGCATTAGAGAGTATTCGGATACTACAATCCATTATGAATAAGTTAGAACTTACAATCCATACAGAAAAGTCGAAGCTAGTGAATACGTGGGATGGAAACGAGGGATTTGATTTTCTAGGATTTCACCACCGAAAATACCCTAAACATGTGAAAGGCGGGAAGAAAGTGCATGTGATGGCACATATTCCGAGCCAGAAAGCCATGAAGAAAATGCGGGAACGCATTAAAAGATACACAGAGCCGAGGAACAAACTGTATCTACAATTGGAAGAGATGGTGAAAGGTTTAAATAGAATTCTGCAAGGATTCAAGAATTATTATAGCTTATCTTCAATTGGACAGAGGTGGCTCTGTAAAATAGACTGGTACGTCCTAGAACGACTTAACCTTTTTTGGAATAAGAAAAGAAATGTTCGAAAGAAACATGGTCGTATCAAGGACTTGATGAAGAAAACAACATATACACTCGTGAAAGTAGGAGGATAGAACAAAACTGAACGCCAAAGAAGGAAGAACATCGGAAAGCCGTATGAGGGAAAACCTCACGTACGGTTTGATGAGGGGAAGCTGAAACAGAAAAGGGATGGCAAAGCCATCCCTAAAGAAAATTTAATCTGTTTCAGTTTTCTACTCTACATAAAGCTTGTCTCTGGCATGAAGAGAAATACTTGCAGAAAACACATTGATTTCACAATAGCGCTGTATAGTTCCTAATATACATTTATCAAAGTGAGGTATTTGAATTGAAAAAGAAAAAGCTATTTATGGGAACTATTATTGCATGTGTGGCGCTAACATTGTCTGCGTGTGGTTCCTCAGAAAATGTTGCAACATCAAAAGTAGGAAACGTGACAGAGAAAGAGTTAAGTAAAGAATTAAGGCAAACATATGGAAAAAGTACTTTATCTCAAATGATGTTAAATAAGGCATTGCTAGATAAATATAAAGTTTCAGATGAAGAAGCTAAAAAACAAGTAGAAGCAGCGAAGGAACAAATGGGTGACAAGTTTAAAGTGGCTTTAGAGCAAGTAGGATTAAAGAATGAAGATGAATTAAAAGAGAGAATGAAGCCAGAAATTGCACTTGAGAAAGCGATTAGAGCGACTGTCACAGATAAAGATGTGAAAGATAACCATAAACCTGAAATGAAGGTAAGTCACATTTTAGTGAAAGATGAAAAAACTGCGAAAGAAGTAAAAGAGAAAATAAATAATGGTGAAGATTTTACTGCTTTAGCGAAACAGTATTCGGAAGATACTGGTTCAAAGGAACAGGGCGGAGAAATAGCTGGTTTTGCTCCTGGTCAAACTGTGAAAGAGTTTGAGGAAGCTGCGTATAAATTAGATGCAGGACAAGTAAGTGAGCCAATAAAAACATCTTATGGTTATCATATAATAAAAGTGACGGATAAAAAAGAATTGAAACCATTTGATGAAGTAAAAGATACGATTCGAAAAGATTTAGAACAACAAAGACTGCAAGATGCGACAGGTAAATGGAAACAACAAGTAATCAATGATCTATTGAAAGAAGCAGATATTAAAGTAACAGATAAAGAATTTAAAGATACATTTAAATTCTTAGATGAGAAATAAGGTTTAGAAGAAAAACAGAGATTTAGCATAATGCTATATTTCTGTTTTTTTATTTTCAATAGAAAAGGGAACTCATATAGAGTTCCCTTTTCGCGTTAGTGTGTGTGTTATAAATAGATAGTAAGACAATACAATATTACATTTAAATATTAAGAATTACAATAGTAAAATTTGGATGTAGATAAAAGGAATAAGCAATTAAATTCGCAAAATGTTGAAATGATAATGTTTTAGTTAATTAATTTTGTTAAATATAAACTAAATATATTTTCTTGGAGTATAAATTAACTTTATAGGAAGTGACATGTTGAACATTTAGTACAAAAGGATGTTCTTAATGATGATAAGAATTATTTATCCCGCTATTTGTGGGAGTCTTACTGCTCGTAAAAGCCCGATTGGTGAAGGCTAATAATCAGTGGGTGATGGACAAAACCCCCACTGATTATTAGCCTTCACTTTATTAAAATAGGATGAATATTTTTATATTTACTAGATTATTAAATTAATTTGGGGGAGAATATATGAAAGTTATTTTTAAGAGAGAAGGCGGAGGGAAAATTTTTGAATCATCTAATGAAAATATAAGCGTTCTATTAGCTGTATTAAAAGAAACAAAAGGGATAAAGATTGGGATGGTTGAGTATGAAGTATTAGAATATAAACTGGAATATTATCGGAATCCGAAAAAAACAGAAACAGAGAGAGAATTACATATTATAATGCAACCCAAGCATATTCAATAAAGAAAGTGAAAAATTAATGAGTGTGAATCTTACTGCCTGCAAATAGCAGGATAAATGGTAGTAATTGTCGATATGTATGAAACTTATGAGGAATGAATTGTTTTACATCATAAGTTTCTAAAGCTTTGTAAGTTCGTTCATAATAAAAGTGTATGCTTTTGTTGAAGGATGGTTAATGAGATATAGCTGAAATTTGTATTCCAGAAAGAACGTTAGTTAGGATAGAAAAGTAAAATTAGAAATATAATTAGTTCAATAAAAGCGACTTCACATTAGGTGGAGTCGCTTTTATTGTTGCTACACGTATTCTATGATGCGATAGGAAGTGCAAAGAAATTTGATTAATAAAAGGGAGTAATAAATGAGTATGAATAAACTTTATATATTAAAGTTGCATTTTGTTTGAAAAATTTACATGTTGCACTTCCGTAAGAACGTTAGTTCGTGTATAATTAGAACGAATGTTCTTTCGAAGTGGCGATGTCTACAAATTCATAAATAGTTTTGAATTGGAAAGCTACGCTACATATAAATAAGAGATGGATAAAGTGTATTTAGAAATGAAATTAGTGAGGTAACATGGTCACAGTTTCGAACCATGTTGGAATATAAAGCAAAATGATACGGCAAACAAGTCATTGTCGTATCGAAAACATTTGCTTTAAGCCAATTATGCTCTTGTTGTTGATATCAAAACAAAGACGTTAAAAATCTAAACCTACGTAAATGGGACTGCCCTTCTTGTAGTACACATCATGATAGGGATATTAACGCAAGTATCAATCTAAAGAATGAAGCGATAAGGCTTCTAACCGCAAGGACTGCGGAGATAGCCTAATAAATTAGAGTTCGATAGAACTCTTTACTTAGGAATCCCCCACTTCTAAACGAAGTGAAAGTGGGGGAGTTCAAGAATGGATAGATATAGAAAATTGAGGAGTAAAGAAAATGAATTATGTAAAGGTACAGGAAAAAGGAAGAGAGTGGGTTCCATTTACAGTAATGTCGGAACAATTATTAAGTATGAGAAAAATTATTGGAGAGAAATTAAAATTCCAAAGGCCACTAATAACGAATGAAGCGAAAGAAAGCATTTCAGACAAATTATTAACTTCATTATTGTCTGAAAAAGAGATGTTAGTGACCTATTTTGAAGAAGGATACATACTTACGAGTTATATGACAGTGGTTCATATAAATCCAATTCAACAAATTGTAAAATGTACAGATGCATTTTATAAAACATATATATTTGCTGCAAGGGACATAATTGATGTAACTTAAAAGAAGCTGAATTTTGAAGTTTAGCTTCTTTAATTTATCTAGCTATTTGCGGGCAATTAGATTTACACCTCTTCAAAAAATTCGGCTGTGAGTCAGGATACCTGTAAAAACCTAATTTTTTGAAGAGGTGAAGAACTAAATGAAAAAGCAGCTAGATGGAAGCTAGCTGCTTAGTCCCAGGGAAAGGGAGAAAAAGATTGGTACTCAAAAAATCGACGATAGCTGTGTATCAGCCTGAGTATAGTATAGACAAATTTAAAAATGTTATACAAAAATGATTACAGAGCTGTTTAGGCCGTACCAACTTGGTTTTGATCTGCTAGATCAGAATCAAATGTATTAGTCGCACTAACCCCACTAAAAGTGTTCACTACGAAACCAACGTTAGATGCGCCAGAGCCGTTATAAGCTTTCGTATTCTCTTTTGGAGAAACATTGTAGAAATCACCTAAGTTGAAAGATCCGTTACTATTTTGTACAACTAAATTCCCAACAACTGAGGGCATAATTTTCACCTACTTTATAAGTAATTGTTTGCATTACTATATGAAGGTACAGTCTAATTGGTTCATTTGACAAATATTTCGGAATAGAAAAATGTTTGAAGCTTTGTTTAATCAATCGAGCAAAAAGTATGTTAAAATTAATGAAGAGCTGAATTTTAAAAAGAATAAATTTGAATAATTAATATATATGGAATTAAAGGAGGCAAAATGTAATGGATAATGTTATAAAAACAGTGGATTTAACAGATGCAGAATCAAGTAAACTTGTTGCTTATATTTATAGTAATGATGTCACATTGATCGAAAAAGCATTTTGTCCTAATGAAATAAAATTAAAGTTTAATGAAATAGCAATTTTATCGGCAATTAAAACCGCATATATTACGAAAGTATCTATAAGGAAAGAACTTGAAGCGATTTTTCACGATACAGGCGTTTTATTAGTAAAGCAAAATGTTGAAAGGAATAGTATTCAATCTATAACAATGCATTTTGAGCAATTTAAAAAGTTGCAAAATGAGATTGAGAATCTAAATAAAAGTATGTTATAAGACTAGGTGGAAATTTATTGATAGAGGTGGGCTCTGTTAAGTTGAAAAAGTGGATTGAAAAGTATTTGGATAAATCGAACCGTAAAAATAAATATACTTTCATTAAGGTGTAACCTATATTTATCGATGTGAGAAATGTAGGGAATAGAAGATACAATTTAAAAATAATAACGATACAAACAAAAAGAGTAACTATGATGGTTACTCTTTTTGTTTGTAATATGTAATATCAAAAATACTTCTAAAGTATGAAATGAATTGATACTTAAGTGAGATGTTGAATAAGAATAAAAAGAGTAATATTAATGGAAAGGAGGAGATGAAGTTGGAGCGAAACAACATTGGGAAACTTGTAATTATTACTGGAGTAACGCAAGGGTTAGGACGTGCAATGGTTGATAGGTTTCATGAATTGGGATGGAAAATAGCAGGGTGTGGACGCTCAAAAAATAAAATTGAAGAGCTTAATAAATATTACGGTGCTTCACATGATTTTCAAATAATTGATGTTTCAAATCATCACCAAGTTAGTAAATGGGCAAGTCGTATTATTAATAGGTATAGGGCTCCCGATATGTTAATAAATAATGCATCGATTGTTAATCAAAGTGCACCGCTATGGAAAGTTCCGGCTCAAGAATTTGAAAGTGTAATGAGTGTAAATGTGAACGGGGTAGTAAATGTCATTAGGGCGTTCGTCCCGGCGATGATAGCTAGGAAAGAAGGAATTATTATTAATATGAGCTCTAGTTGGGGAAGAGAAGGCGAGGCTGAACTTGCGCCATATTGTGCCTCGAAGTTTGCTGTTGAAGGTATCACGCAGTCAATGGCAATGGAACTACCAAATGGTATGGCAGTAGTTGCTTTAGATCCAGGTGGCAGTATTAGCACTCCAATGCTTCACTCATGTGCACCTCAATATGTAAAAGAATCTCCTACACCTGAAATGTGGTCACATAAAGCAATTCATTATATATTAAATATATCAATAGATAAAAACGGTGAGTCATTGACATGTCCAGTATGCATTTAATCTTCAGATAAGTATTAAATGTTATATTCACAGTTCTGAAGGACAAGCATATATTGAAGTATGTAGGAAGCATTTGCAAATTATACATTCATCGAGAAACTCCTTGTCAAAAAGAGCGCCTGAAAGGTGCTCTTTTGTATTATTAGTGCATTATGTGATGCACAAAATTACATATGAAAAATAGAATAATGAATTAAAGGTGATATTTGTTTGTTTTGAATGTACTAGAAAATTTAAATATAGGTGATGGGAAATGAACCTACGCGATTTAGAATTGACAGGTGCCTGGTTTCAAGTAGGAGGAAATCTTATAGCAGCAATTGGAACAACTAGAGGGTTTGCAGGGGAAGAAAAGATTGAGTCGGATCTCGTTATTGTAGGGAGTTCATTACAAGCTCTCGGATATATATTACAAATTATAGCAACTAATGATGCGAAAGATGAAGATAAATGTGAGAAGCAAGAGGTAACTATAGATAATAAAAATAAAGCGCTAGCGAAAACGGGGATTGAGTTATTAGCTTTAGGTAATATTTCAAATGTAATAGGAACGTATTTTAATCTCAATGAACAAATGAAAGAAAATGATTTCCTTATAATTACTGGAAATAGTTTGCAATCAATTGGCGCTTTTTTAGGAGTAGAAGTAGCATTGAATGAGATAAATGGAATACAGTGGATTATCGTATTAGGGAATTCAATGCAAAGTTTAGGTGCGGGATTACAAGCATATGAAGGTATTAAAAATATACCAAAAGAAGAAAAGGGAAAAGAAGACAGTAATATAGATAAAGAAGATCAACGTATAATAGGGCTAATAGGTATTTGGATACAGGCAATAGGTACTGTAATTTCAGCAATTGGATTAACCGAAATAGTAGAGGAACAACGATTGGAATCTAAGAAAAGGTGATGAAATACTCATTTCAATGAAGTTTGGAGTATTTCAATTTTAGAAGTAGGACAAGATGGATGTGTTAATTGTTTTTGTAGGCTTTTTCATATAGGCGTAGAATATACATATAAACGAACAGGTGAAAATAACTTGTTAACGTTAGTGAGAGGCTTCTCATTTAGTTATACTATTATATGTGATTTTTGTAATGATGAGTTCTTATATACGCTTTTAGAAATAACATGATTTCATAGGTTTGATAGTGTAGGAGATGGATAGGGAAGAAGCGAAAAATAAACATTAAGGAGTTTTTCAGACATGATGTACTTATTAGCAATTTTACTTCCGCCGGTAGCTGTTTTATTTTGCGGAAAGCCGTTTCAAGCGATTATTAATTTCATTTTAACCTTAATTTTTTGGGTTCCAGGAGCGATACACGCAGTTCTTGTCGTACATGATAAAAAAGCCGACAGGCGACTTAAAAAACAAGTTCAAGCGTATGATGAAATTAATAAAAGAAATAGAAGGTAAATTGCGATTGACATACAAAAAAGAAAGGGGATTTGATTCGCCTTTCTTTTTTGTATGCCAATCAAGTTTAAATTTTAGTATAGCGGTAAGAATTTTTAATATAAGTATTATGATAATAACTTTTAGAGTGTGCGTTTAATAAACCGGTGTAAATGCTTTCTGGCACATTAAAGAAATCATACATACCATTCTTTAGTTGAATACGTAAAATCATAGAAAAAGGATTATAGCCAACAGCAACTAATTTTTTTGAAATAACGGGAGATAGCTTCATCATTACGCAACTCCTTATTTTTCATTTTAGATGGTTTCTTGTAGAGAAGGGGATTGTCGTGTTGAAATCCTAATAATTAAAGGAGTATTATACTTATATGCAATATATTAAATGTTTGTTATACGTAATTATAAGGAAGTTCACACGAAGTACATATCGTTGTGCTATTTTTATTTCACCTTTGATTTATAAATAAGAAAATATTGACCATTTGAAAAAAAGGTATATTATTTATACGAGGTATTAAAAATTCACTTCTTACATTCTATGCTTTAAGGGGCAGTATTATTAGAAAAAATAGAAGTGAAAATAGTTTGTATAAGAAGTATTCTAAAATGTATAATCTGTGAATTGGGAAAATATTGAATGCTCCAGGTCAATATACTTTCTTGATTAAATGTATTTGGGAAAGTGACCTCAATATTTTCAAGTAAATCAACGGGAGAATTGAAAGGCAGGAGAAAGTAACATGTCAGAAAATTATCGTTCTCGAGAGGAGCGACGACAAGTTCAAAAGAAAAAACAGCCAGCTTCTAAAAAAACAAAACCAAAAGGTAAAACATCGTTTTTTCGTAAATTTTTAATCAGTTGTTTACTACTTGGTATTGTAGGTTTAGTGGCAGGGGTTGCTACCTTTTTCGTAATGATTAAGGATGCACCAAAACTTGAGAAAGCAAAACTTGTTAATCCGTTATCCTCAAAAATTTATGATAAAGACGGGAATTTGGTATATGAATATGGGAAAGAAAAGCGGACGAATGTTACGTATGATCAAATCCCAAAATTAGTAGAAAATGCATTTTTAGCAACAGAAGATTCGCGTTTTTATGAGCATAGCGGAGTAGACTTTAAGGGTACTGCACGTGCAGTTTTAGTTAGTCTTAAGGGAGATTATGGCTCTCAAGGTGGTAGTACGATAACGCAGCAAGTTATTAAAAACTACTTCTTATCGATGGAAAAAACGTCAAAACGTAAGGTTCAGGAAATATATTTAGCGTATAAGCTAGAACAACAATATTCAAAACATGAAATATTAGAGATGTATTTAAATAAAATTAATTTAGGAAACCGTTCATATGGAATTGCAACAGCAGCACAAAACTACTACGGTAAAGAATTGAAAGATTTAACATTACCAGAAGTTGCGATGCTAGCTGGCTTACCAAAAGCACCGAATAACTATGACCCAACGAAAAAAGAAAATGTTCAAAGGGCAACAGAAAGAAGAAATACTGTACTAAACCTAATGAATAGACATGGTTATATTACAAAGGCAGAAATGGAAGAAGCATCGAAAGTACCAGTGGATAAAAATATTAAGAGTGCAGCTGAACTACAAGCGATGCCATATACTGCATTTATGGATGCAGTAGTTAAAGAAGTAGAAAAGGAAATACCAGATGTTAATATTGGATCTGATGGTTTAGAAATTTATACAACATTGGATCCAAAAGCACAGAAATTAGCTGATAATATTTTGAATACAAATATTATTAATTATCCAAATGATAAATTCCAAGGTGCTTTCACATTTATGGATACGAAAACTGGAGAAGTTCGCGCTATAGGTAGTGGGCGCGGTGAAAATAAAGCAGTATTTAAAGGGCATAATATGGCGATTGAATTAGATCGTGCAGCTGGTTCAACTATGAAGCCAATCTTTGATTATGCACCGGCTATTGAATATTTAAAATGGGCTACGTATCATCAAATCGATGACTCTCCATTTAAATATTCAACTGGACAAGAACTTCGAAATGCGGACAGAAGTCATTTAGGCCCAATTACTATGCGTGAAGCGTTAAAAATGTCACGTAACGTTCCAGCAGTTAAAACAGCTAAAGAGGTAGGTATTAGTAAATCGAAAGAGTTCTCTGAGAAATTAGGTATTACATTTAATGTAGCACCGACAGAATCAACAGCGATCGGTACAAATGAAGCGTCACCAACTGAAATTGCAGGTGCTTATGCGGCATTTGGGAATGACGGTAAGTATACGAAGCCGCATTTTGTTAAGAAAGTAGTTTATCCAGACGGCAAGTCACAAAGTTTTGGACAAAAACCAAAATCAGTTATGGCGGATTCTACAGCATATATGATTACTGATATGCTTCGTTCTGTAGTTACATCAGGTACTGGTACATCGGCAAATGTGGCCTCTTTAGATGTAGCTGGTAAAACAGGTACAACTAACTATTCTTCAAAACAACTAGCACAATATGGAATTCCAGAAAGTGCAACTCGTGATAGTTGGTTTGCAGGATATACACCGCAATATACGATGGCAGTATGGACTGGATATACGAAAGATGGTAAAGACGAGTATATTAGTAGTAAAAATACGAAAATTGCACAGTTGATCTTTAAAGAAATGATGAGCGAGATGGCTACAGATAAATCACGCTTTAAAATGCCAAGTAGTGTTATTCAAGAAGGTAGTGAATTGCGTATAAAAGGTGAAAAACGTGATTCATCTCCAAATACGAGCGTACCGGATACAACGGAACAACCAAAACAAGATCAACAGCAAAAAACTGAAGAAGAGAAAAATCAAGAGGAATTAAAGAAACAGGAAGAACTTAAGAAACAAGAAGAGCAAAAGAAACAAGATGAACTTAAGAAGCAAGAAGAGCTTAAGAAGCAAGAAGAGCAAAAGAAGCAAGATGAATTAAATAAGCAAAATGAACAAAATAATGGAAATGGCCAAGGAAATACAACACCACCGAACAATGGTGGAGGCCAAGGAAATACAACACCACCGAACAATGGTGGAGGCCAAGGAAATACAACACCACCGAACAATGGTGGAGGCCAAGGAAATACAACACCACCAAACAATGGTGGAGGTCAAGGGAATACAACGCCACCGAACAACGGTGGGGATCAAGGAAATACTACCCCACCGACTAACGGTGGAGGAGGCCAAGGGAATACAACTCCAACGCCACCAGCAACAACGCCACCAACTACTGGCGGGAACACAGGAGAAGTCCCTGCCAATAATGGACAATAAGTAATGTATATAAAAGCACCAAAGGTACCGATAAAACGGTTCCTTTGGTGCTTTTTATATTATAAAGGTTAATATTATTTTTAAATGTTAAAAGTACCATAGAAATTTTGAAAGTAAATTGATGGGAAATGATAAAAAATTTGAGTTGGTGGTATTGGATAACTAGGGCCATAAAAAGTAGTACTACTCGGGTGTGTACCATGATGCCAAAATGAAGGGGTGACTTGGTCAGTCGATTGATATTGTTGCCAAGTGGCAGGAAGTTCGATGCCAACATCAGAACTAGCTGTATGAACGGCAGGAACATGTATTGAGGGAGCTGCTGGGACAACGGCGGTTATTCTTGGTGATACCCACATGAAAATGATCACTCCTAAGTTTCAATGATAAAGTAGTATATTCTTTTAATGCTTATAAAGGTACATATAGATAGGATTTTCGGTTAAAACATACGTACAAAGTCGTAAGACCAATGTGAATTGATGGTGGACCATTTATTACGAAAAGATACGCCTATTAGCGGAGGGAAAAGGAATATGAAACATATACAATGGATGTGTTAATCGTAATATTTTACGTGTTTATGGAGGGATTTTAATGGAACGATTATGGACGAAATCATTTATACAAATGACTATCGCGATGTTATTTTTATTTACGGGGTTTTATTTACTTGTTCCAACGCTCCCGCTCTTTATTAAAGAGATTGGTGGAAATGAATCGCAAGTTGGACTGATGATGGGAATGTTTACAATAGCGGCAGTTGTAATACGACCGATTATTGGAGGTATGTTAGATCAATATGGTAGAAGATCTTTTATTATTTTCGGACTCATATTTTTTGGGATAACGATGTATTCGTATAATTTAGCATCGACTATTGTCTTTTTAGCTGTTTTACGCGTTATTCACGGAGTGACGTGGGCTGTTTCTACAACAGCAGTTGGAACAGCGATAACTGATATTATTCCAGATTCACGTCGTGGTGAAGGGATGGGCTGGTATGGCATGGCGATGACAATCGCGATGGCAATTGGCCCGATGATTGGATTATGGGTTGTACAAAATTATTCATTTCATGGTCTATTCTTGTTAGCAACTCTTTTATCCTTTATGGCAGTCGTATTATCGTTAATAACGAAAATGCCATTCACGCGACAAAAAGAAAAAGGGAAAATTCAGCTGTTTGAAAAATCCGTTTTATCAATAACGGTTGTTGTTTTCTTTTTATCATTTGCATATGGAGGAATAACAACATTTTTACCGTTATTTGCGTCATCAATTGATGTGAATCCTGGGACATTCTTTCTTGTATATGCAATTGCTTTAACAATTGTACGACCTATTTCAGGAAAACTATTAGATAAGTATGGAGAAGTTTTTATCATACTTCCGGCACTATGTATTACTATTTTAGCGATAGTTGTACTAACGATTTCAAATGGTTTGATAGGTGTAATGATTGCAGCGGCATTATATGGTGTTGGATTCGGTTCAGCACAGCCCGCTTTGCAAGCAGCGATGCTTACAATTGTTGCTCCGAGTAAAAGAGGAGTTGCTAACGCTTCATTCTTTACTGCATTTGATTTAGGTATTGGATTAGGTGCGATTTTACTTGGAGTTGTTTCACAAATGTTTGGTTACCGTATTTTATTCACAGGTAGTGCAATTTCAGGATTAATAGCTTTAATTATATTTGTCATTTTTGTAAAACAAAGATTAGGCAAAAAGGATTTTGCGTAAACAGGAAGAGCGAAGATGAAAATTTCAATTGAACATGATGCTCGACGGTGCTTTAAGGAAGAATTGCGTATAAAGCATGATGAATCTATTTGATGTATTGTAAGGTACGGAGGAAATAGCTCAATTCAGCCCGGATATTCTTTAGGGATTGTTTCTGAGAAATCAGTTCGGGAAATAGTGTCAGTTGAGAAAGACGGTAGTTTATTTTTATAGATTTTGATGATCTTTCGTACTTTCAAAACTATGAATTAGTTGTAAGCTATCGTAAAGAAACGGAAGAAATTTAATTTAATTATGTAAAATAATAATTTTATTAAAAATAAATAAATTTTATATAAGAATTATATTTATGGGAATATGAAATAAATATTATAAAAAACCGAGCTGTGCATGAGTGCAACTCGGTTTTTTATGTTTGTTGAAGAAAAAGGGATTAAAGGTATATTTAGTGGGATTATATGGATAATTGTTATATTTCATTTTAAAACATTGTAAAAGGATGTCTGTCCTTTCTTTATAAAAGATGAAAGTTATTTTTGAAAAATTGTATTATTACATCGGTAAAAGTATAGGGAACTTATCGTTATAAAATAAATTGAAATCTTCTAAAAACTCTGATACATTGAAATAGAAATGTAGTTTCATATTATTGTAAAGGCTTACAGTTATGTGCACGAAGATCTATTAGGATTGGAGGAAATAATGATGAAAGCTGAAGAAAAATTTTCCCCGGGATTAGATGGTGTAGTAGCAGCGGAAACGAAAATTTCGTTTCTTGACACAGTAAAAGGTGAAATTGTAATTCAAGGGTATGATTTAATCGAACTCTCAAAAACAAAAGAGTATTTAGACATTGTGCACCTTTTATTAGAAGAACGTTTACCGAATGAGGATGAGAAAGCAACAATTGAAAAGAAATTAAAAGAAGAATATGCAGTGCCAGAAGGTGTATTCAATGTTCTAAAGGCATTGCCTAAGGAAACGCATCCTATGGATGGGCTACGTACAGGTGTGTCCGCATTAGCTGGTTACGATAGTGATATCGAAAACCGCTCGTTAGAAGTGAATAAAAGTCGAGGATACAAGCTTTTAAGTAAAGTGCCAAATATTGTAGCGAATAGCTACCATATTTTAAATAATGAGGAACCAATTGAGCCTCTTCAAGAATTGTCATATAGTGCGAATTTCTTCTATATGTTAACTGGAAAGAAACCAACTGAACTTGAAGAGAAAATCTTTGATCGTTCCCTTGTTTTATATAGTGAACATGAAATGCCAAACTCTACATTTACAGCACGCGTTATTGCATCAACGCAATCCGACTTATACGGTGCTTTAACAGGAGCAGTTGCATCCTTAAAAGGAAGTCTTCATGGCGGTGCGAATGAAGCGGTTATGTACATGCTTTTAGAAGCTGGTAATGTTGAGAAATTTGAAGAGTTATTACAGAAGAAACTATATAACAAAGAAAAAATTATGGGCTTTGGACACCGTGTTTATATGAAAAAGATGGATCCAAGAGCACTTATGATGAAGGAAGCATTAAAGCAGTTATGTGATGTGAAAGGCGATTATACACTATATGAAATGTGTGAAGCTGGAGAAAAAATTATGGAGAAGGAAAAAGGAATTTATCCGAATCTTGATTATTATGCTGCTCCAGTATATTGGATGCTTGGTATTCCAATTCAACTTTACACACCAATCTTCTTTAGTTCTAGAACAGTAGGGCTATGTGCACACGTAATTGAGCAACATGCGAACAATCGTTTGTTCCGTCCACGTGTAAATTATATTGGCGAGCGACATGCATTTAGTAAATAAAAACAACTGGGGAGTTGTTAGCGCCGCCCGCCAGATGGGTGTTTGACCGACACCCATCATTAATAATAACGAATTTTCGACAGAAAGGGAAGAATAGCATGATTAAAACAAATGAAATTAAACAAAAAGATGCATTATTAGAAGAAATTACGGACTATGTATTAAATAAAGAGGTTACAAGTGCAGAGGCATTCAGTACGGCTCGCTACGTATTACTTGATACACTTGGATGTGGAATTTTAGCACTACAATACCCAGAGTGTACGAAATTATTAGGACCAGTTGTACCAGGAACAATCGTGCCAAATGGTACACGTGTACCAGGAACATCTTATGTGCTAGATCCAGTAAAAGGCGCATTTAATATCGGATGTATGATCCGTTGGTTAGACTATAACGATACTTGGCTTGCAGCAGAGTGGGGACATCCATCTGATAACTTAGGCGGAATTTTAGCAGTTGCAGATTATATTAGCCGCGTTCGTATTTCAGAAGGAAAAGAACCATTAAAAGTACGTGAAGTACTAGAAATGATGATTAAAGCACATGAAATTCAAGGTGTACTTGCTTTAGAAAACAGCTTAAACCGTGTTGGTCTTGATCACGTATTATACGTAAAAGTAGCAACAACTGCAGTAGTTGCAAAAATGCTTGGCGGAACGCGTGAGGAAATCTTTAATGCATTATCACATGCGTGGATTGATAATTCTAGTCTTCGTACATATCGTCATGCTCCAAATACAGGTTCACGTAAATCATGGGCAGCAGGTGATGCGACGAGCCGCGGTGTTCATCTTGCAATGACTGCATTAAAAGGTGAAATGGGTTACCCAACGGCATTATCTGCACCAGGATGGGGATTCCAAGATGTGTTATTTAACAAGCAAGAATTAAAATTAGCAAGACCGCTAGAATCTTATGTAATGGAAAATGTATTATTCAAAGTGTCATTCCCAGCAGAATTCCATGCACAAACAGCTGCAGAATGTGCAGTGAAATTACATCCGGAACTTAAAGAAAGATTAGATGAAATTGATCGTATTACAATTACAACTCATGAGTCAGCAATTCGTATTATTGATAAAGAAGGTCCATTAAATAACCCAGCTGATCGCGATCACTGCCTACAATACATTACGGCAATAGGTTTATTAAAAGGAGATATCGTTGCGGATGATTATGAGGATGTAGTAGCGAATGATCCACGTGTAGATGAATTACGTAATAAGATGGTTGTTGTTGAAAACAAACAGTACAGTTTAGATTACCTTGACCCGAACAAGCGCTCAATCGCCAACGCTGTTCAAGTTCATTTTAAAGATGGTACTGTAACAGAAAATGTGGAATGTGAATACCCACTTGGCCACCGTTTCCGTAGAGACGAAGCAATTCCAAAAGTTGTTCGAAAATTCACTGCAAATATGGCAGGTCATTATTCTAGTAAGCAACAAGAAAAAATCCATGAAGCTTGTCTAAATGAAGAAAAACTAGAAAATATGAATGTAAACGAATTTGTAGATCTATTCTTAATTTAATAATAGGGGGAATTTAGAATGGCTTGGGTTGTGAATAAACAGTCGACACAAGAGGAGCTTACGAATCGCTTCCGAGCTTTAGTAGAAGCAAATGAAATTTTGCAAATTCCAGGTGCTCATGATGCAATGGCGGCTCTTGTTGCGAAAAATACAGGTTTTTCAGCTCTATATTTATCGGGAGCTGCTTACACTGCAAGTAAAGGACTACCAGATTTAGGAATCGTGACGTCTACTGAAGTAGCAGAGAGAGCAAGGGATCTAGTTAGAGCTACAGATTTACCAGTTCTTGTTGATATTGATACAGGATTTGGTGGAGTACTAAACGTAGCGAGAACAGCTGTAGAAATGGTGGAAGCGAAAGTTGCGGCTGTTCAGATTGAAGATCAACAATTACCAAAGAAATGTGGACATTTAAATGGTAAGAAACTTGTTACTACAGAAGAATTAGTTCAAAAAATTAAAGCGATTAAAGAAGTTGCGCCAAGTTTATATATTGTAGCACGCACAGATGCTCGCGGCGTGGAAGGATTAGATGCAGCGATTGAAAGAGCGAATGCATATGTAAAAGCAGGGGCAGATGCAATATTCCCAGAAGCGCTTCAATCGGAAGAAGAATTTCGTTTATTTACTAGCAAAGTGAATGCACCTTTACTAGCAAATATGACTGAGTTCGGAAAAACACCATATTATAGTGCAGAGGAATTTGCGAATATGGGCTTCCAAATGGTAATTTATCCTGTAACTTCACTTCGTGTTGCTGCAAAAGCATATGAGAATGTGTTTACGCTAATTAAGGAAACAGGTTCTCAAAAAGATGCACTTTCTAATATGCAAACGAGAAGTGAATTATATGAAACAATTTCATATCATGACTTTGAAGAGTTAGATACTGGAATTGCAAAAACAGTATTATCTGAAGATCAATAGGTAGAAGGATTTAGGCGATGAAAATACATCTTTGGCAAAACGAACTGCTTGATGTGAAAAATCATCGCCTTCTGTTTTCAATAATAAGATATTCCACTCATCGTAGACGAGCATATGCAAAGATCAACGAAGGCCGAAATGATAGGGGGATTCAGATGGAGAAAACGAAGTTACCATGGGATGAATTTTTTTCACTCAATAAAGATGTGAATAATACTTTCTTTACACCAGAAGATTTTTCAGGGGATGAAGATTTAATTGCAAAAACGACAGAACAATTCGTTAAACAAGAAATTGTCCCGCAAATTGAGAATATTGAACAACATAACTATAAAGTTTCTCGTCAATTATTTGAGAAAGCTGGGGAACTTGGATTATTAGGTATTGAGGTACCAGAAGATTATGGCGGATTCGAGTTAGGAAAGGCTGTCTCAGGTCTTGTAGCAGAGAAAATGGGTTACGCGGGTGCATTTAGCGTTTCTTTTAATATACACGCCGGTGTAGGTACATTGCCTTACATATATTATGGAACGAAAGAACAGAAAGAAAAATATTTACCGAAAATCGCATCGGGAGAATGGATTGGGGCTTATGCTTTAACTGAGCCAAATGCTGGTTCTGATGCATTAAGTGCAAAAACGAGTGCAGTATTGAATGAAGATGGTACTGCTTGGAAGTTGAATGGTGAGAAGCAGTGGATTACAAATGCTCATATGGCAGATGTATACGTTGTTTTTGCGAAGACAAATAAAGGAATGACAGCGTTTATTGTCGAAAGAACATGTGAAGGTGTATCAATAGGATTAGAAGAAAAGAAGATGGGGATTAAAGGATCTTCAACAGCGACGCTTATTTTAGAAGATGTTGTCATCCCCGCTGAAAATATTTTAGGGGAAGTTGGGAAAGGGCATCACGTAGCTCTTAATATTCTTAACTTCGCTAGACTAAAACTTGCTTTTGGAAATATTGGAACAGCAAAACAAGCAATCGGTTTATCAGTTCAATATGGAAAAGAGCGAAAACAGTTCCAAACGGAATTAGTAGATTTTACGATGATTCAAGAGAAAATTGCCAATATGATTATTTCTACATATGGAGCAGAAAGTGCAGCTTACCGTACAGCGGGTGTAATTGATGAAGCAATTCATGAGAGTGATGAAGATCTTATGAAAAAAATGTCCCGATTTGCAATTGAGTGTGCACTGAATAAAGTAAACGCTTCTGAAACACTTGCTTATATCGTAGATGAAGCTGTACAAATTCATGGTGGTTACGGTTATATGCAAGAATACGAAGTAGAACGATTATATCGTGATGCTAGAATTAGTCGTATTTTTGAAGGAACGAATGAAATTAATAGATTAACAGTTGCAAAAATGTTAATGAAGCAAATCGAGCAAATAGAAGATGCTGAAGTAGAAATTGATGTAGCAAATGTAGAAAGAAACCATCGTTACATTTTATTAGCGAAAAAATTGTTGAAACAATCTTTGAAAACGCTCTCTAAAACTCCAGGAATAAAAATTGAGCAAGAGCAAGAATATTCACGCGTATTATCAAATATGTTGACGGACGTGTACGTCATGGAATCAGCATTTTTACGTACGAGGAAAGCAGTTAGTAAAAATGGTGAGGAAAAAGAGCGTACGAAGCAAATGATAACAGGTGTTATTTGTGAAGAAGGATATCGTAAAGTAGAAGAAGCTGCGATTTCCATTCTTTCAGCAGCTGTCACAGAAGAACAAAATAGACAAGAAATATTAGCTGAAATCCGTCAATTATTAGTGCCTTTATACTCAAACTTATTTACGAAAAAGAGAGATATTGCGAAAGTTATTATAAATCGCGGGAAATATATTGTGTAAATAGGAGGAAAGCGATATGAAAAAGATTGGTTTTATCGGTTTAGGTAACATGGGTCTTCCAATGTCTAAAAATTTAGTTAATTCTAGCTACACAGTATATGGAGTGGACTTGAATAAAGAGGCGGAAGCTTCCTTTGAAAAAGAAGGAGGAATTATCGGCCTATCAATCTCAAAACTAGCAGAGACATGCGATGTGATTTTTACAAGTTTGCCTTCACCTCGTGCTGTGGAAGCGGTATATTTTGGGGAAGAAGGATTATTTGAAAATAGCCACTCGAATGTAGCTTTAATTGATACAAGTACAGTATCTCCACAATTAAACAAACAATTAGAGGAATCGGCGAAGGAAAAGAAAGTAGACTTTTTAGCAGCACCTGTTAGCGGTGGGGTAATTGGTGCAGAAAACCGTACATTAACGTTTATGGTTGGTGGATCGAAAGAAGTGTATGAGAAAACTGAATCTGTCATGGAAGTACTTGGAGCGAATGTTTTCCATGTTAGTGAGCAGATTGATAGTGGTACAACTGTTAAATTAATTAATAATCTATTAATTGGTTTTTATACAGCTGGTGTGAGTGAAGCTTTAACATTAGCGAAAAAGAACAATATGGATTTAGATAAAATGTTTGATATTTTAAATGTAAGTTACGGTCAAAGTAGAATTTATGAGCGTAATTATAAAAGTTTCATTGCATCAGAAAATTATGAGCCAGGCTTTACTGTAAATTTATTAAAGAAAGATTTGGGATTTGCGATAGAGTTAGCTAAAGAAAGTGAACTTCACTTACCAGTAAGTGAGATGCTATTAAACGTATATGAAGAAGCGAGTGAGGCAGGATATGGTGAAAACGATATGGCTGCTTTATATAAGAAAGTTAGCGAACAGTTAATTTCTAATCAAAAATAGTGCACTTATAAAAACCATGATAAAAAAGGAGAGAATATAATGATTACAACTGAAATTAAACGAGTGAAAAATCATATTAATGGCGAATGGGTAGAATCTACTGGTACGGAAGTAGAAGCGGTTCCGAATCCGGCAACTGGAAAAATCATCGCTTACGTTCCACTTTCTCCAAAAGAAGATGTTGAAAAAGCTGTTGAAGCGGCAAAAGCGGCATACAAAACATGGTCTAAAGTGCCAGTTCCAAATCGTTCAAGACAACTATACAAATATCTACAACTGTTACAAGAAAATAAAGATGAGCTTGCAAAAATCATTACGCTAGAAAACGGTAAAACGCTAACGGATGCAACTGGTGAAGTACAGCGTGGTATTGAAGCGGTAGAACTTGCAACATCAGCACCAAATTTAATGATGGGACAAGCTCTTCCGAATATTGCTAGTGGAATTGATGGATCGATTTGGCGCTACCCAATCGGAGTTGTTGCTGGTATTACACCGTTTAACTTCCCGATGATGATTCCATTATGGATGTTCCCACTTGCAATTGCTTGCGGTAATACATTCGTATTAAAAACATCTGAAAGAACGCCACTTTTAGCTGAGCGACTTGTAGAGTTATTCTATGAAGCTGGTTTTCCAAAAGGGGTATTAAATTTAGTACAAGGCGGAAAAGATGTTGTAAATAGTATTTTAGAAAATAAAGATATTCAAGCAGTTTCGTTTGTTGGCTCTGAGCCAGTGGCACGCTACGTATATGAAACTGGTACAAAAAATGGTAAACGTGTACAAGCGTTAGCAGGTGCGAAAAACCATGCGATTGTAATGCCAGATTGCAATCTTGAAAAAACAGTACAAGGTGTAATTGGATCTGCGTTTGCAAGTAGTGGAGAGCGCTGCATGGCATGTTCAGTAGTAGCAGTAGTTGATGAAATTGCTGATGAATTCATTGATGTATTAGTAGCGGAAACGAAGAAGTTAAAAGTAGGTGACGGTTTCAACGAAGATAATTATGTTGGACCATTAATCCGTGAATCTCATAAAGAACGTGTTTTAGGCTATATTAATAGTGGTGTAGCAGATGGAGCAACTTTACTAGTAGATGGCCGTAAAATCAATGAAGAAGTTGGAGAAGGTTACTTTGTTGGTGCAACAATCTTTGATGGTGTAAATCAAGAAATGAAAATTTGGCAAGATGAAATTTTCGCTCCGGTATTAAGTATTGTAAGAGTAAAAGATTTAGAAGAAGGTATTAAGCTGACAAATCAATCGAAATTTGCGAATGGTGCTGTTATTTATACGTCAAATGGAAAACATGCACAAACATTCCGAGACAATATTGATGCTGGTATGATTGGTGTAAACGTTAATGTTCCAGCACCAATGGCATTCTTCGCATTTGCAGGAAACAAAGCTTCATTCTTTGGAGATCTTGGTACAAATGGTACGGATGGCGTTCAATTTTATACACGTAAAAAAGTTGTAACTGAGCGCTGGTTTTAATAAAGTGAAATGATAATGAGTGGGGTGCATTCCCACTCATTATAAAAATAATACAAACGAAAATACACTACTCATAATGGAGTAGTGTATTTTCGTTTGTATTGTGTTAACTATTTCTTTCAAAGGCTAATTTAATACCAAACCCAATTAAGACGATTCCTGTAATCCCTTGAATATAACGCTGTGTCTTCGGTTTTTTCATAAAAGCACTAATTTTATCAATTAAAAATATATAAAAAGCAAACCAAATGACGGTTAAAATGAGATAAGTAAGTCCCATAACGAGAAGTTGTATAAATGTATTATGATTTGGATTTAAAAACTGTGGTAAAAAAGTTAAAAAGAAGACTGCAATCTTAGGATTTAGTAAATTTGTAAGAAACCCTTGGCGAAAGCAAGAAGTATGTTTATTGTCATTATTTATTGGAACGTCATTTGTATTTAAGTCTTCTGTGTTTCTTACTGCTAAAAGGGCTTTAATACCAATATAGACTATATATACAGCACCAACATATTTAAAAATAGAAAATAAAAGTGCAGACTTTACAATAAGTGCTGAAAGACCAATTACAGCAGCTAAAGTGTGAATTAAAAGCGCAACACAAGTACCAAAAACAGTTTTTACGCCGCCGATTTTACCGGCAATCAATGTGTTTTTCGTAGCCATTGCTGTATCAGGACCGGGTAGAATAATAAGACATATAGACATAATAATAAACAGAAAAAAATTTTCCATAATGTTATCCGCCTTCCTTTTTTGTTTTTAGAAAATTCGATTAACGTTAGTTTAACATACATTTTAGTTAAATAAAATTAAATTATATTTAAAATTATTTAACTAAAAAGAAGAGGCCATATAGAGTAGCTGAGAGTGTGCTACAATATATGGCCTCTTTGTTTAAGCGTTAAGTAAGTTAAAGAATCGATTTACATCTTCTTCTGAAACATCACTTAATTGTTTATATTTATAATTTGGATTTTGGTCTTTATCAACTACAACGGAGCGTACTCCTTCAAAGAAATCTTCATGTCGCATGAAGTTTTTAGCGAGTATAAGATCTGTCGCGAAACATTCTTCAACTGACTTTTCTTGGCCATCAATAAACTGTTTTAATGTTACCTTTAATGAAACAGGGGATTTGGATAATAGCTTTTCTTTCGTTGTTTGGGCAAATGGACTTTGATCTTTCTCTAACGATTGAATGATTCCCTCAATTGTATCGAATGCAAAATGCGAATTAATTTCTTCTACTGAAGAAGAAAGATTGCCATCTAAGTTTGGAGCAGTTGCAAATGTACGAATAACTTCTTTTAAATGAGTATGTACATCTTCTTTTTTCCAATTTACATTTTCAAGTGCGGTAAGGAAATTTGGTAATGAATCTGATGTCATAAAGTAATCAGCAGCGTTAATATATAATACATCAGGAGCTTTTAAAATAGATGCCGTTAAAGCAACATATCGACCAGTATATCCAGGCGCTTTATTTAAGAAATAAGCAGCACCGACATCCGGGAAGAAACCGATGTTCATTTCAGGCATTGCCCACTTCGTACGCTCTGTTACAATTCGATACGTCGCTCCATTTGTCAGACCGACACCACCGCCCATTACAATTCCATCTAAACAAGCGATAATTGGTTTTTTGTATTGATAAATAAATGTATCAATTTCATATTCTTCTTCAAAAAACTGCTCTGCATGTTGTAATGCAACTTCGTTAGAACGTGCTTCGTATAGCGTTTTAATATCACCACCTGCACAAAAACCTTTCGTCCCAGCTCCTTTTAAAACGATGAGTTCAATACGCTCATCTTGCTCCCATTCTTTAAGTTTTTGCCCAATTGGTTGTAACATGTCATAGGATAAAGAATTAAGTGCTTTTGGACGGTTTAAAGTAATCGATGCAACGCCGTTTTCGCTAACAGAAAATAAAACGTGTTCAGTCATTATAAATCCTCCCTTACTTATCTTTCTATTCTTATTTCTTGATACATGCTGAAATGTCCTCTATAATTTTTGTCTAAATTAGGTGCTTAGTGTTAGTATTTATCGCATATTTTGACGAGTTATATTTGCAGGATTTCAGAGAATGAAGAGGAATATTACAACATTACTGTAAGTGCTATTATTTGAAAATGTCGTGTTGAAGGCGCTATTATATGTATAACTTATATTGAGTTAGTATACGTGGCGTAAATTAAAGAGTGGATGTAGAAAAAGTTAAAAGGCTGAATTATCTAACTTTTAAAGAGCGCGGGGTTTGTATATAATTAGAAATAGAGAAAGGAGAGATCGGAATGCCAGGACCTTTACTATTGTCGGTTATTATTTTGTCATCTCTTATGGTAGGAATTACACAGTATTTTCATCATACAGATACGACAGAAGAAGTGAAGGCTAAGGTACGTCTCGTGTTTCCGATTTTTATAATATCTATTTCCATATGCTTTTTATTAAATAAAGATGGGTATGTTGTGGCCGTATTTGCGTTTTTTGTAGCGATTGTCTTAATAACTGTATTGTACTATGTTATGAAAGAGTACTTACAAAAATAAGGATGCCTGAAAGGGCATTTTTATTTTTGTAGATTAATAATTTCACATACCGTATTTCATATAAAAAAACATAAAATATTTATAATTAAAAAAGTATGTACATCGCGGTGTATTTACTTGTCAATCTTGCATGACCACTATACTATTAAAATGTAGAGATTAGAAAAAAGGGGTTGTATCTAGCATGAAATTTGAGATGCATACAAAAATTATTTCAAATGAAAAAGAAGTAAGATTACATATAGAAGATAATTTATTTCAATTAATTTTAGATGGTTATCATCTATTTACTATTCAAGAAATATTGCCTTTATATAAATCAAACGAAGAAAGAATCGGTAGTGCAATTGTCCAAAAGTTAGAATGGGAGAACGGAAAAACTACACTAAACTATCAGCTTGTTTCACTACAATCAGTAAACTAAAAGGAGAAGGGTAATATGAAGTTTTTTCATACAGCGGATTGGCATTTAGGTAAGCTTGTTCATGGTGTATATATGACTGAAGATCAAAAAATTGTGTTAGATCAGTTTGTACAAGCTGTTGAAGAGGAAAAACCGGATGCTGTAATTATTGCAGGAGATTTATATGACCGAGCAATTCCACCTACAGAAGCAGTAGACTTATTAAATGATGTATTACAAAAGATAGTTATTGATTTACAAACACCAATAATTGCAGTTGCAGGAAACCACGATAGTCCGGACCGCATACATTTTGGTAGTAATTTAATGAAAAAACAAGGATTACATATTGTTGGACAATTCCAGTTTCCATACAATCCTGTTGTTTTAAATGATGAATACGGAGAGGTTCATTTCCATCTCGTTCCGTATGCAGATCCAAGTATTGTTAGACACATATTGAAAAATGAAGATGTTCGTTCTCATGATGATGCGATGCGTATTTTTATGAACGAACTCTCTGAAACGATGGATAAAGAAGCGAGACACATATTTGTAGGACATGCATTTGTAACTTCTTCAGGAGAGGCAGAGGAAAATACGAGTGATGCGGAACGACCACTTTCAATTGGTGGTGCTGAATATGTAAATAGCCATTATTTTGATAAGTTTCATTACACGGCGCTTGGCCATTTACATCAAGCGCATTTTGTACGTAATGAGACAATTCGTTATTCAGGTTCACCACTTGCATATTCTATTTCTGAAGAAAAGCATAAAAAAGGATATTATATTGTGGAACTGGATGAAAAAGGTGAAACAACAATTGAAAAACGTTTACTTACACCACGTCGTAAAATGCGTACAGTAGAAGCGAAAATAGACGATTTATTGCTTCATCCAGTGAGTGAAGATTATGTATTTGTGAAATTATTAGATGAAAATCCTGTCTTGCAGCCAATGGAAAAAATACGTTCTGTATACCCAAATGCAATGCATGTTGAAAGATCTATTCAAAGACGAGAGTCCACAGATGAAAATGAAGTAACTGTTTCAAGACATAAAACGGATGATTTATCTCTTTTAAAAGCATTTTATAAAGAAATGAAAGGGCTAGATTTATCAGAAGAGAAAGAACGTCTATTTTTAGATGTTTTGCAAACAGTGCAAGAACGGGAAGGTGAGCGAGGGTGAGACCGATTCAGCTTATAATGACCGCGTTTGGTCCATATAAACAGAAAGAAGTAATCGATTTTAAAGATCTTGGTGAGCATCGTATTTTCGCTATTTCTGGAAATACAGGAGCTGGAAAGACAACGATTTTTGATGCGATTTGTTATGTATTATATGGAGAGGCTAGTGGAGAAGAGCGCAGTGATACAAACATGCTTCGTAGCCAATTTGCTGATGATGATGTTTATACAAGTGTGGAATTAACTTTTCAATTAAAAGGAAAAAGTTATGAAATTAAACGACAACTGGGCCATAAAAAACAAGGAAATAAAACAATTACAGGACATGCAGTCGAATTATATGAAGTAATTGATGAGGAAAAAGTTCCATGTGTCGATCGTTTTCATGTAACGGATGTAAATAAAAAAGTTGAAGATTTAATTGGATTAAGTAAACATCAATTTAGCCAAATTGTCATGTTACCGCAAGGAGAGTTCCGAAAATTATTAACATCTGAAACGGAAAATAAAGAAGAAATACTACGCCGCATTTTTAAAACAGATCGTTATAAATTAATGCGTGAGATATTAGATCAAAAGCGTAAACAATGGAAAGACGTCCTACAAGAAAAACAAAAAGAACGTGAGCTATATTTCCGTAATGTATTTAAATTACCAATACGTGATGGAGCATTATTAGAGACATTAGTGGAGCAAGAGCATGTAAATACACATCAAGTAGTAGAGGCATTAGAACAAGAAACAATTTGGTACAATGCAGAGGTTGAGCAATTACACTTAGAACAAAATGACAAAACGAAACAATTAAAAGAAGCAGAGGCACGTTTTCATGCAGCAAAAGCTGTAAATGAGAAATTCAAAGATTTAGAACAAAAGAATGAGAAGTACAGTATTTTACAAGAAAACCGTGCCGTAATCGAAATGAAAGAAAAATCTTTTAAACATGCGGAACAGGCGAAGCGATTATTACCATTTGAGCAATGGTATGAGGAAGCGATGCAATATGAACAGCAGTCTGAAAGTTTGTTAAAACAGATAATCGCAAAAAAAGAGCATATAATGAACAGTTTTGCACTTGCTCAGGAGAAATATGAAGCATTAAAGAATAAGGCATCCGAGCGAGAAAATGCTAAAAAACAAGTTCAAAGACTAGAAGAGTTACAGCCAATTATTGCATCATTAGCTGAGAAAAAGTTAAATTTGCAAAATGCTGAAATTCAAATAGGAAAATTAAAAGAAGGTATGCAAAAGTTAGATGAACAACTAGAAGCGCATAAAAATGAAAAACAAAGAATGTCTGGCGAATTACAGCAATTAGAAGCAGCCCTTGAACAATATGTGGCTAAAGTAGAAGAACTAACGAATATGCGAGAAGATGCAAAAGTATTAAAGCAGGCATATGATGTATGGCAAGAAAAACAAAAATACGAGCTAGAAAAAGAAAGTGCGTTTCATAAGATGCAACAGGCAGTTAGTACATATGAAAATATGGAACGCCGCTGGTTAAGTGAACAAGCTGGTATATTAGCTCTTCATTTACATGATGGTGAATCTTGTCCTGTATGTGGTAGTGTGGACCACCCGAAAAAAGCTACAGAGCAAAGTAATGCAATTGATGAAAAAGAGTTAAATGAGCTAAGAGAAAAGAAAAATATTGCGGAAAAATTACATGTTCAATTAGAAGAAAAGTGGAATTTCTACCGAGTTCAATATGAACAAGTGATAGAAGAAGTGCTAAAGCGAGGCTATCGCTCGGAAGAATTAGTAGAAACATATAGTGCGCTCGTTCAAAAAGGAAAGCAATTAGCAGCAGAAGTTAATGCGTTAAAAGCAAGTGAAGAAACGCGTAAGCAAATTGCTGTGAATATAAAAAGCGTAGAAGAAAAAGTAGAAGAACTCCAGAAACAAAAGCGTGAAGTAGAAACTGTGCAGCACCGTACTGAAATGGAGTGTATGCAGCTTCGTACGTCATATGAACATGATAAGCAAAATATTCCGGAAAGCTTGCAAACGGTACAAGCTTGGAAAGTACAGTTTGACCAAGCTCTGCAACAACTTAGGTTAATGGAAGATGAATGGGAGAAAGTACAAGAGGCGTATCAACATTGTCAAAATGAAAATATACGTATTCAAGCAGAACATGATAATGCTTCTAATCAATTTAATAGTGCAAAAGAGAAGAAAGAAGAGACTTTCACACGCTTTATGAAAGAGCTAGAACAAAGCGGATTTACAGATCAATTAACATATAAAGAATCCAAATTAAATGATGCTGAGATGGATAAGTTACAACAAGAAATCCAAAGTTATCACTCATCTCTAGAAGTACTTACAAAACAAATTGAAGAATTAAAAGCAGACTTAAAAGATAAAGAGTATATGGACATTTCTTCATTAGATGAGCAAGTGAAAGAATTGGAAATTAGCCTTGATATTATTAAAGAAAAACGACAACGTGCTCAAAACGCCGTATCATATATTACGGATTTACATGAAAATATTAAACGAATTGATGAACAAATTCATGAGGAAGAAAAAGCATTCCAAGAACTTGTTGATTTATATGAAGTAATGAAAGGGGATAACGATAGTCGTATATCCTTTGAACGTTACATCTTAATTGAGTATTTAGAACAAATTGTTCAAATTGCGAACGAACGACTACGTAAATTATCAAATGGACAATTTTATTTAAAACGAAGCGAACGAGTTGAAAAGAGGAATCGACAAAGTGGATTAGGATTAGATGTACATGATGCATATACAGGTCAAACCCGAGATGTAAAAACATTATCTGGCGGTGAGAAATTTAACGCATCACTTTGCTTAGCACTTGGAATGGCAGATGTAATTCAAGCGTATGAGGGTGGTATTTCCATCGAAACGATGTTTATCGATGAAGGATTCGGCTCATTAGATGAAGAGTCATTAACGAAAGCAGTTGACGCCCTAATCGACTTGCAAAAATCAGGTCGCTTTATCGGTGTAATTTCACACGTTCAAGAACTGAAAAACGCAATGCCAGCTGTATTAGAAGTAACGAAGCAGAAGGATGGTTGTAGTCAGACTAAGTTTGTGGTGAAGTAACAAGATTTAATTGCTGAAAAATTTAGTGAAATAATAAATAAAGCGCCGTCTCCTTATTGGAGGCGGCGTTTGTATGAAATAAGGAACTATGAGTTATCTGAAGTAGGCGGCGTATGTGATAATCGATTATAAGTTTTAAAAGCAGAAATTGCCGATATAACACCACCCGCTAAAAATAATGCTGATCCACCTACTAATATGATACGACTGACATATGTTTCTCGTGCTTCTTCAACTTCTTCTTGTAACATTGTAGGCATATGATTCCCTCCTTTATAAAAATGTGTTTTGTAATAGTATATACAAACGCCTAACATGTGTTAAAAATGAAGAGGTTGTATGTATAAGCATCTAAGTGAATTTAATATTTAGCTAGTGTTAGTATTAAGTTCAACGCTTCTGCACAAGTTTTAGTAGCTTATATGTCATAATATATCCGTAAAGTTAAATATTCAATAATAATGAATGAAACATTCGTTCATTATTAAGTGTGCGTTTCTTACGCACTCCCCAAAACAAGTGTCTTTATTGTTATTCTTTTGCATCAAAGCCCTCATCACACTACGAAGTATAACAAGAAGGGGATACGAACATGAATAATCGAATTTTAAAACACCTACTAAATATGAAGATGAACAAGAAAAGCCTGGGAGCCGTTGCATTAACGGCTGGAATCATAGGCACGACTCTCATTCCTCAAAATGCATATGCACACAGTTTTGTTGAAAAACCTGGAAGTCGTTCTGCTTTATGTAGCCCCACTTACGGCGCACTGAACGTGAACTGCGGAAGTATTATGTATGAACCTCAAAGTTTAGAAGCGCTCCAAAAGGATTTCCGCAAGTTGGCCCAGTTGATGGGCAGATTGCTTCGGCAGGCGGGAAATTTGGTGGTATTTTGGATCAACAAACAACAGAGCGTTGGTTTAAAAATACGATAACAGGTGGAGAAAATACGTTCACATGGAAGTATACAGCTCCTCACTTAACAAGCAAATGGCATTACTATATTACGAAAAAAGGTTGGAATCCAAATAAAGCGCTAACAAGAGCAGACTTTGAGCCAATTGGAACTGTACAACATGATGGTTCTGCAGCTTTAAACAATTTAAATCACAAAATTAACGTACCTACTGATCGTAGTGGATACCATGTTATTTTAGCGGTATGGGATGTAGCTGATACAGCAAATGCATTCTATAATGTAATTGATGTAAATCTAGTCAATAATGAAAAACCAGACACAGAAGTACCAAGTAATCCAAATGGACTTGAGGCAACAAAAGTTACAGCAAATAGTGTAGAACTAGCATGGACCGCTTCTACAGATAATGTAGGGGTAAAAGGTTATCAGGTCCTACGCAATGGAGAGATTATTGACACAGTACCAGGCACTCATTTTATTGATAAACAATTACAACCAAGTACTGAATACTCTTATACTGTAAAAGCGATTGACACAGCTGGAAATGTATCGAAAGAAAGTACGGCAGTTAAAGTGAAAACATCAGTAGCGATTCTTGATACAAAAGCACCTACACAGCCAAAAGGATTACACAGCATGGGAACGACAGCATCAAGTGTTGATCTGATGTGGAGTCCGTCTGACGATAATGACGGTGTAGACCATTACGATATTTACAGAGAAATATCAGGCGTAATGAAAAAAATTGGAACATCCAACACTACTTCTCATATGGACAAAAATTTGCTTGCTAATACTACATATAAATATGCGGTGAAAGTTGTTGATGTAGCTGGTAATGAATCAATACAAAGCGATGTATTCACAGTTACCACAAAAACTGAAAGCGCTTCATACGAAGCGTGGAATTCAAAAAAGGCATATAAAAAGGGAGATAGAGTCATGCACGAAGGGAAAGTGTATGAAGCTGTCCAAAATTACCAAGGAAATGGGGATCCAAACTGGATTTATGCTTTATCATTATGGAAAACAGTGTAAGCTTTTACTGGTTTTGAACTAAGGAATGACTGACGGGCTTTGGTGCAATAAAGTAATAATGAGAGTTCACTTTAAAGTTGAAACAAAAAAGACGACATATAAAATGTCGTCTTTTTTGTATGGATTTATTTTTCCTCCTGGTTTTCTACCTTTTCCGTTTTAGAAGCAAATCCGCTTTTAAACCCATCGATAAAATTACAACCACTTAATGAAAATACAAATACACATATAAGACCAACTAAAATACCCTTTTTGTAATTCACTTTAAAACAGCCTCCTAATTATCAATTCGCAAACTATATATTACTATATTCAAATGGTTAATATACATTAAAATTACCTTAAAAATGAATTGTTAAATTATATAGTTGTAGGACATGACGTCATCTTATGAATATTTTTATACAGTAGATATATTTATTACTCATATAGTATTACTTCGAAAAGCAATTGTATTACAAAGAGGTATATCTATACCTCTTCACCATACCACTAGACTGTAAAAATACATAATGTGTGTACCTTTTTGGATAGGTGAAGATATGTAAAAATATGAGGGTGAGAGTGAATGTGATTTTTAACGATTTTAGCTCACAAAAGGCTACGAGGTAAAAATAACTGAAGGAATACTAAAAAAATAATAACCGACGGATTTTCGTTTGAATACTAATGACTTTTACGGATTCATGAACTTGGCTCTTCAGGAAGAGCATTTTTGATAGCTTAATATAGGAGGTAAATAAATTATGAACGTTAACTACGGTAGACATACTATTATTGAAGTTGATTTAAATGCACTGCAACGTAATTTCCAACAGTACAAACAAGCTATTCCATTTGGTACAGCAATTATGACAGTTGTAAAAGCGAATGCCTATGGACACGGGGCAGTTCCGATTGCGAAGGCGGTAATAGAGGCAGGCACAAGTCACTTGGCAGTTGCGTTTGTAGATGAAGGAATTGAACTTAGAGAAGCTGGTATAACTGTACCAATATTAATCTTTGGATACACACCGTATGAAGCGATAGTAGATGCAATTACGTATGATTTAAGCATGACAGTATATACAATCGAGGATTTGCATGCTATAGAAGAGGTTGCTTCACAAATGGAAAAGAATGCGTACATCCATATTAAAATTGACACTGGAATGAGCCGACTTGGTTTACAACTTAATGAAGTCACATTGTTTTTACAAACATTAAAGTGTACAAAATATATTCAGGTTGAAGGAATGTACACGCACTTCGCTTGTGCAGATGAAAGGGATAAAATGTATACTCTCATGCAACAAGAGGTATTTCAAAAAGCCGTAAGCAAAGCAGAAGAGTTACAAATTGTTATTCCATGGATTCATGCCAATAATAGTGCTGCTACAATTGATATGCGAGAAACAAAAGGAAATATGGTCCGCCTTGGAATTGCGTTATACGGTCTCTATCCATCTGCAGATGTCAATCAAGAAGCTATTTCGTTACATCCTATCCTGACATTTAAATCAAAAGTTGCGCATATCAAAAAAGTAAAAAAAGGAAATGGGGTTAGCTATGGAGCAACATATACAGCGACAGGAGAAGAATGGATTGCGACGATACCGGTTGGATATGCGGATGGTGTCAGCAGGCAACTCTCGAATAAAGGGTTTGTATTAATAAAGGGTATGAAAGTTCCTATTATAGGACGTATTTGTATGGACCAGTTAATGTTGGACGTAACAAAAATCATGCCAATACATGTTGGGGATGAAGTGGTCTTTTATGGTAATCAAGGCGAGGAATCAATAAGTGTAGATTGCGTTGCAGATATGTTAAGTACAATTAATTATGAGATTACTTGTATGTTAAGTAGAAGGATACCTCGCATCTATATAAAAGACAATAAGCCAATCGAAATAATAAATGAACTACGAAGAAGTCCTATCAGTTTATGTATAAATGAATGAAGAATCTTCACCATAAATCTATGCTAACTTCACATGCAGCACATATTAAAATTGTATTATGTATATGTACCAAATAAATAAAATAAATAGCATTTCTGTTTTTAATGAAATGAAATCCTATTATTTCTATATAAGGGTCTGAGTTACATATTGGGTATTGTGGTTTTCTTTAGAAATGGATCTAAAGAAAAAGGAATCGATATAAAAGGGGAATGTCTTATGACAACATATACGAGCGAGATAAAAAAAAGTTTAGTAACTGAAGAAGATGTGGATATTTTAAAAATAATGGCGCATCCAATACGATTACAAATTGTAAATGAATTAAGTGCACGCAAAACTTGTAATGTAACACAATTAACAGAAATATTGAATATTCCTCAATCGACTGTTTCGCAGCATTTATCAAAAATGAAAGGTAAAGTGCTAAGAGCTGAGAGAAGAGGGTTAGAAATTTATTATTATATTAATAATTTAAAAGCAAGCAAGATTGTTAGTGTTTTAGGATATGTAAATTAATGAATTGTTATTATACAAAATAGCCTCCGCTGTTAAGCAGGGGCTATTTTGTATTGTATTGTTTTATTTATTTGCATTTAAAATTTTATAGTTTTTATGATTTACAATTGTTCGGTCAAATTCAAAAGTACCACCGCTTACATCTGTGACTTCAACTAAGACCGATTCAGTGTATAGTTTTAGTACAGATGCTGTGATCTTTAAGTTATTTCGTTGAAATAGTATAGTATCGCCTACGTTTGCTTTCATAGTACCTCCTTATAAAAGTCAGAAATGTTTGTTTATTATATATATTAAACCACGTATAGATATATTAGTGAATGTTTAGTTTTATTTATCAATAAAATATTTGTTGTTTAGTAAAAATTAAAGTGCAACATTATGTAAATGAATTATATATTTTCTATTTTTATGTATAAAATTGTAAAAAAACGTTGTAATTCTGTATGTTTCGTTAAAAAAACAAGATATATGGAAGTTGAAATGTATAAAAGATGGAATTTTTGATTCCAAGACTATTAAATGATTTGTATCAAGAAATACAGACGCAACATGTTATAAACGTTGAAGAGTTAAATAAGAATAGGATAAGCAAAATATTGAAGTCCAGCCATGGATAATTCGATAATTTTTTTGGTAAAAGAGGATGTGAAAGCTCCGTAAGTCGTATTGATGTAAAACATTATAAAAACTACTACGTATTTAACAAGTAGTTTTTTGTATTTCACCCTTCGTTTTCTGTAACTGATTCCATATTTTTGACGCTCCATCTTGTAAGTGCTTACATAAGCGAAAACATCCTATACAATGAAGTTGTTAAGTCGAATGAGGTGGCGAAAATAAAAATAAAAAAAGCATATTTAGCGAATAGCATTGAAATAGAAAGAGGAGGAGAGATGGTATGAAAAAATCATCGGTTAATCCATGGCTTGTTGTCCTTGGAACAGTCATAGTACAAATGGGGCTTGGTACGATATATACATGGAGTTTATTCAATCAGCCCTTAGTGAGTAAATACGGTTGGAGTCTTAACGCTGTTGCTATAACTTTCTCAATTACTAGCCTGTCTTTAGCGTTTTCAACTTTATTTGCGAGTAAATTGCAAGAAAAATGGGGACTTCGTAAACTTATTATGATAGCTGGACTAGCATTAGGAAGTGGATTAATACTTAGTTCACAAGCTTCCTCATTAATATTGCTTTATGTACTAGCAGGGGTTGTTGTAGGTTATGCAGATGGTACAGCATATATCACTTCATTATCCAATTTAATAAAGTGGTTTCCAAAGCGTAAAGGTTTAATTGCTGGTATTTCTGTCTCTGCATATGGTTCGGGTAGCTTAATTTTTAAATATATTAACGCACAGTTAATTGAATCAGTTGGTGTATCACAAGCGTTTATATACTGGGGTTTAATTGTTACAGCTATGATTGTCCTTGGCGCTTGTTTAATCCATCAAGCTGCAGATCAAGGAGCAGTTCATGAAACAAAAACTCAGGAATATACAACGAAAGAAATGTTAGGCACAAAACAAGTATACTTATTATTTATTATGTTATTTACATCATGTATGAGTGGCTTATACTTAATTGGTATGGTAAAAGACATTGGTGTTCAACTTGTAGGGCTTAGCGCAGCGACAGCAGCTAATGCGGTGGCTATGGTTGCAATCTTCAATACATTAGGTCGTATTATTTTAGGACCGTTATCAGATAAAATCGGCCGTTTAAAAATCGTTACTGGTACATTTGTTGTTATGGCAGCTTCAGTCTTGGTTTTAAGTTTCGTAGATTTAAATTATGGTATCTACTTCGTATGTGTAGCAAGTGTAGCGTTTTGCTTTGGTGGAAATATCACTATTTTCCCAGCTATCGTTGGTGATTTCTACGGTATGAAAAACCATAGTAAGAACTACGGAATTGTGTATCAAGGATTTGGATTTGGAGCGCTCGCTGGTTCCTTTATCGGTGCAGTTCTAGGTGGATTCAAACCAACTTTCATGGTGATCGGCGTATTATGTGTCGTATCATTTATTATCGCACTTTTAATCCAAGTGCCTAAGCAGAAAAAAGAAAAAGAAGAAGAGTATCGCAGTGTAGCGTAAGTATAAAAATCTTCTTTAACACTATGTTTACTAAAAAGCACCCTATTTAATAGGGTGCTTTTTTATGAATTACAACATGTGGAATTTTCTAGAGGCAAAAAAATGAGTAAAGTATCCGTTTGGATTATATTGGAATATCATAAATTGATATATTATATTCGAAATACTTATTAAATCTTAAATTATAAACACGACATGCATCGGTAATTGCAAGATATACTTTCTCGATATTTTCAGAAAAATGTTGAGAAAATATATACTTGAGTTTTTGGTAAGGCTTTGTAAATGAAGGTATCTACAGTTTATCCTCTTCAATTTTAAAAAGAGGAGTACGAATTAAATTTTTTAATGTAAGTACTTATTAATGCTTTTAGATGTAATTGTATTGAGAAGTACTAAAATATTTTATCTGAAAAATAAAAATAGGTTGACAAGTTTATTGAGAAAGATTATCATTTCGATGTAAGAATATTAAATGAAAAACATTATCAATGAATAATATTTTGATGAAAAGTACACTTGACCAATTAGTTTAGTAAGTGTATTATTTTTACATTGATAGTGATAATCGTTATCATTATCACTATTTGTTTAATTAGATCAATTTTCAAATGAAAGGATAGAGGAAATGAACTTAGGGGAATTTGATGGAAAAACGGTTTTAGTAACAGGCGCAGCTCAAGGTATAGGCAGTGTTGTTGCCAAAATGTTTTTAGAAAGAGGGGCTACAGTTATTGCGGTTGATCAAAATGAAGAGGGGTTAAACGTACTCTTAAATGAAAATGAATTAAATGAAACACGTATGAAAACATTTCATTTAGATGTGAGTGATAGTACCGCTGTTGAAGATATGGTAAACGGTATTGAAAATGATATAGCACCAATAGATATATTAATAAATGTTGCAGGGGTATTACGTATGGGACCAATTCACTCTTTAAGTGATGAAGATTGGAATAAAACCTTCTCTGTAAATTCTACAGGAGTTTTCTATATGTCTCGAGCAGTAAGTAAACATATGATGCAAAGAAGGTCAGGGGCAATTGTTACAGTTGGTTCAAATGCGGCAAATACTCCGAGAATGGAAATGGCTGCGTACGCTGCATCAAAAGCTGCAACGACAATGTTTATGAAGTGTTTAGGATTAGAGCTTGCAGCATACAATATTCGCTGCAACTTAGTTTCTCCTGGTTCTACTGAAACTGAAATGCAAAGATTACTATGGGCTGATGAGAATGGAGCTGAAAATATAATTGCTGGTTCTCAAAATACATATAGACTCGGTATTCCGTTACAAAAAATTGCACAACCTTCAGAAATTGCTGAAGCAGTATTGTTTTTAGCTTCTGATAAAGCGAGTCATATTACAATGCACAATTTATGTGTCGATGGCGGAGCTACATTAGGAGTTTAATAAAAAATTCAGGAGGTTTTAATACTATGAATGAACTTATAGCCGTAAAGGAACTGTCAGAAAAATTATTAGAAGATTATAAAACTGAATCTTCGTTCTTTTTCGCTTCACCAACTCGAACGATATTGACAGAAGGAGAGTTTACTACAGTAAAACATCATGAAATTGAAAGTTTTCCAGAACTTGTACAAGCGGTATTAAGTAATGCAAAACAAGCCGGAAATCCGAATCCTATCGTTGTTGGTGCTTTGCCTTTTGATCGTAGAAAAGAAGTTCAACTTATCGTACCAGAACATAGTAGAATTACTGAGCGTTTACAGTTAGAGACAACAAATGAGATAAAACGAAATGAGAAACTGACATTTGAAATGACACCGGTTCCAGCTCCTGAAGTTTATATGGATGGTGTGAAGCAAGGAATAGCAAAAATTCAGGACGGAGATTTAAGAAAAATCGTTCTATCCAGATCATTGGATGTTAAGTCTTCCGAGAAAATTGATCAACAAAAACTACTTCGTGAATTAGCGGAACATAATAAGCACGGCTACACATTTGCTGTTAATTTGCCGAAAGATGAAAAAGAGTACAGTAAGACGTTAATTGGAGCAAGTCCTGAATTACTTGTTTCACGTCATGGTATGCAAGTAATTTCTAATCCGTTGGCTGGCTCAAGACCACGAAGTGAGGATCCAGTAGAAGATAAAAGAAGAGCAGAAGAATTACTTTCTTCTCCAAAAGATTTACATGAACATGCGGTAGTAGTTGAAGCGGTTGCCGCTGCGCTTCGCCCTTACTGTCATATATTACATGTTCCAGAAAAACCCTCAGTTATTCATAGTGAAGCAATGTGGCATTTGTCTACGGAAGTGAAAGGTGAACTAAAGGACCCAAATACGTCTTCTTTACAATTAGCAATTGCTCTTCATCCTACGCCAGCAGTTTGTGGAACTCCAATGGAAGAAGCGAGAGAGGCTATTCAAAAAATTGAGCCATTTGACCGTGAATTCTTTACAGGAATGTTAGGGTGGAGCGATTTAAATGGAGATGGCGAATGGATTGTTACAATTCGTTGTGCTGAAGTGCAAGAGAATACACTTCGCTTATATGCAGGTGCTGGAGTTGTTGCTGAATCAAAGCCAGAAGATGAGTTAGCAGAAACATCAGCTAAGTTCCAAACAATGTTGAAGGCTTTAGGGTTAAGAGATAATGCGCTGAATGAAAAATAGGGGGAAGAAAGAATGTTAATAGGTTATACGGAATGGCCAAAAGAATTTGCCAATCGCTATCGAGAAGAAGGGTGTTGGCTTGGAGAAACATTTGGTTCGATGTTAAAAGAACGTGCTGAAAAATATGGGGATCAAATTGCGGTTGTAAGTAGTAATACGCATATAACGTATAGTGAACTTGATAAAAAGGTAGATCGCTTAGCTTCAGGTTTACTGAATTTAGGAATAAAGAAAGAGGACCGAGTTGTAATCCAGTTACCTAATATTATAGAGTTTTTCGAAATATGCTTTGCGCTATTTCGCATTGGAGCGCTTCCTGTTTTTGCACTACCTTCTCATCGCAGTAGTGAAATTAGTTATTTTTGCGAGTTTGGTGAGGCGAGTGCTTACATTATTTCAGATAAGGCTCTCGGCTTTGATTACCGAAAACTAGCAAGAGAAGTGAAAGAGAAAGTTCCCGCTTTACAACATGTAATCGTAGTGGGGGAAGAAGAAGAATTCGTGAACATAACTGATCTTTATATGGATCCGATTCCGTTACCAGAAGTTCAGCCAAGTGATGTTGCGTTTCTCCAATTATCAGGAGGGACGACAGGACTTTCTAAATTAATTCCTAGAACACATGATGACTATATTTATAGTTTACGTGTTAGCGCTGACATTTGTAATTTAAATGCAGAAAGTGTCTATATGGCAGTTCTTCCAGTAGCACACAATTACCCGATGAGTTCTCCAGGGACATTTGGAACTTTCTATGCGGGTGGAAAAGTAGTATTGGCAACTGGAGGTAGTCCAGATGAGGCATTTGCTCTTATAGAAAAAGAAAAAGTTACGATTACAGCGCTCGTTCCACCATTAGCAATGATTTGGCTTGATGCAGCATCTTCCCGTAACGACGATTTATCGAGCCTGCAAGTTATTCAAGTAGGAGGTGCGAAATTTAGTGCCGAAGTTGCGAAGCGTATTCGCCCTACATTTGGATGTACGTTACAGCAAGTGTTCGGTATGGCAGAAGGGTTAGTAAATTATACAAGATTAAATGATCCTGAAGAAATCATTATTCATACGCAAGGTAGACCGATGTCTACATTCGATGAAGTAAGGGTTGTTGATGAAAATGATAACGATGTAAAACCCGGTGAAGTAGGAAGTTTATTAACAAGAGGGCCATATACAATTCGTGGTTATTATAAAGCGGAAGAGCATAATGCACGATCATTTACAAAGGATGGATTTTATCGTACAGGTGATCTTGTAAAAGTAAATGAACAAGGTTACATCATTGTAGAAGGAAGAGATAAAGATCAAATTAATCGTGGCGGTGAGAAGGTTGCTGCGGAAGAGGTTGAAAATCATCTATTAGCACATGATGCAGTACATGATGTAGCAATTGTATCTATGCCTGACGATTATTTAGGAGAACGCACTTGCGCTTTTGTTATCGCTCGTGGACAAGTCCTAACTGCAAACGAATTAAAAATGTTCTTAAGAGAACGTGGTATAGCAGCTTATAAGATTCCAGATCGAATTGAATTTATTGAATCATTCCCACAAACAGGTGTTGGAAAAGTAAGCAAAAAAGAATTACGTAAAGTCATTGCTGAAAAACTTATTACAGTAAAACAATAATAAAAATCGGAAGGAAGTGATTAGATGGCTATCCCATCTATTTCAGTATATAAAATGCCAATTGAATCAGAACTACCAAAAAATAAAGTGAATTGGACGCCAAATCCGAAACGTGCGGTTCTTCTAATCCATGACATGCAAGAATATTTTCTTGATGCATATAGCGATAAAGAATCGCCAAAAGTAGAACTAATTTCAAATATTAAGGTGATAAGAGAAAGATGCAAGGAACTTGGTATACCAGTTGTTTATACAGCGCAACCTGGTGGACAAACGTTAGAACAACGAGGGTTATTACAAGATTTTTGGGGTGACGGTATTCCTGCTGGACCAGAAAAAAAGAAAATTGTGGATGAACTTACTCCAGATGAGGATGATATATTCCTAACAAAATGGAGATATAGTGCATTTAAAAAGACGAATCTATTAGAAATTTTAAATGAACAGGGAAGAGATCAACTTATTATTTGCGGTATTTATGCGCATATTGGCTGCCTTTTAACAGCTTGTGAAGCTTTTATGGATGGTATCCAGCCATTTTTTGTAGCAGATGCAGTTGCTGATTTTTCACTAGAGCATCATAAACAAGCATTGGAGTATGCATCTAATAGATGTGCAGTAACGACGTCAACAAACTTACTATTAAAAGATTTACAAAGTTTAAAGGGTGATGAGAGTGAAGGAATCACTTTACAGAAAGTGCATGAACTAGTTGCACAACTACTCCGTGAGCCAGTAGAGAGTATTGAAGTGGATGAAGATTTATTAAATAGAGGACTTGATTCGGTCAGAATTATGAGTTTAGTAGAGAAGTGGCGCCGCGAAGGGAAAGAAATCACTTTTGCAGATTTAGCAGAACGTCCAACTGTTGATGATTGGTACCGTTTACTATCTTCACAAGCAGCACAAGTGCTGTAACAAATAGACTACATAATAAAGGGGTAGTAAAGAATGCCTAATAGTCAAAAGATTCGTCATTCGTTATCATCTGCGCAGTCTGGTATGTGGTTTGCGCAACAATTAAATCCGCTTAATCCGATTTATAATACTGGGGAATATATAGAAATAAACGGAAATATTAATCAAGAAATTTTCGAGTTAGCTGTATGTAAAGTTATAACAGAAGCAGAAGCACTTCATGTTCGTTTCGAAGAGGATGAAATTGGCCCATGGCAAGTTATTGAGGAATCGTCAAAGTTTCATATGCATGTTATTGACGTTCGTAAAGAAAAAATCCTGAAGAAGCTGCTAAGGAATGGATGAAAAATGATTTATCTGTACCGATAGATTTAAAAGAAGATAAATTATTTACTGAAGCACTTATTCAAGTTGAAAATAATCGTTTCTTTTGGTATCAGCGCATCCATCACATTGTGATGGATGGCTATGGATTTTCACTTCTTAGCCAAAAGGTAGCGAATGAGTATACATCACTTATAGAAGAAACAAATAAGAATGAAAAGCCATTTGGTTCTCTTGCAAAAATTGTACAAGAAGATAATGAGTATCGTGAATCTAAACAATTTCAGGAAGATCGTACTTTTTGGTTAGAAAAGTTTGCAGATGAACCGGAAGTTATAAGTTTAGCAGAACGAGCGCCGAGAACATCAAATGGATTTTTACGAGAAACTGCTTATTTATCAAATGCTAGTACGAAAACTTTACTAGAAGATATTAATATTTCGTTAACGAGTTGGCCCGAATTTGTTGTAGCTGTAACAAGTATTTATATGCATAAAGTAACAGGTGCAAATGATATTGTTTTAGGTTTACCGATGATGGGGCGTCTTGGTTCTGTATCTATTCATACACCAAGCATGGTAATGAATTTAGTTCCACTTCGTCTCACTGTAACTCCAAATATAACTCTTGCGGAATTAATACAGCAAGTTTCTAAAGAAATTCGAGACGTACGTCGTCATCATAAATACCGTCATGAGGAGTTAAGAAGAGACTTAAAGCTACTAGGTGAAAATCAAAGGTTGTTTGGGCCGTTAGTGAATGTTATGCCTTTTGATTATGGGCTTAATTTTGCTGGAAATCGTGGCATTACACATAATTTATCAGCAGGACCTGTCGATGATTTATCGATAAATGTATATAAGCGCTTCGATGAAAATGAGCTAATGATTCATTTTGATGCGAATCCGGAAGTATATAACGGCGCGGAACTAGCATTGCATAAAGAAAGATTTATGAATCTATTAGAATTAGTGATAAATAATGATCACAAAGACGAGCCGATTGGAAAAATAAACATTACTCTTCCTGAAGAAAATCATAAAGTTTTATTGGAATGGAATGAAACTAAGAGAGCTGAAGAGCTAATTAATCTACCTATATTATTTGAAAAACAAGTACAAAAAAATCCAAATAATATAGCAGTTACTTGTAACGGGATAAAACTTACGTATAAAGAGCTAAATGAACGAGCAAATGAACTTGCAAACTATTTAGTAGAAGAAGGAATACAAGCAAATCAATTTGTAGCCTTAGTATTTCCAAGATCAATAGAAATGGTAGTTAGTATGTTAGCAGTTCTAAAGGCAGGTGCAGCATATTTACCGATAGATCCAGAATACCCAGCCGAGCGAATTAATTATATAGTAAATGATGCAAATCCGGTTTGTATCATAACACATTCATCTGTTTCATCTACTTTAGTTATAGAAAATGATATTAAAAAAATCATATTAGATAGCGAAGAAACGAAAATAGCGTTAAAAACATATTCTCATATGAATATATCATTTAAAAATAATGAATCACTTTTAAATCCAGCGTATACAATTTACACTTCAGGATCAACAGGAAATCCAAAAGGTGTAATTGTTTCTATGAAAGGTTTAAGTAACTTCTTATTGGCTATGCAACATACGTTTTCATTAAATGAAAACGATCATTTATTAGCGGTTACAACGTTTGCGTTTGATATTTCTGCTCTAGAAATATATTTACCTCTTATTAGTGGTGCAAGTATAACAATTGCTCAAAAAGAAGTAATCCAAGAGCCTTCTGCATTAACGACACTTTTACAAGAAGAAAGAGTGACAATTATGCAAGCTACACCGACGCTCTGGCAGGCGTTAATAACTGAATATCCAGAGCGGCTACAAGAGCTAAACGTACTCGTTGGTGGTGAAGCTCTACCAGCACATTTAGCAAATAAATTAAAAGAATTAGGTTGCTGTATAAGTAACTTATATGGACCAACTGAAACGACAATTTGGTCTACTTACATGAACATTGATGAAAGTGAAAGTGGTATACCTCCTATTGGAAAGCCAATTTGGAATACAGAAGTATATGTATTGGATGCAGGGTTACAACCAGTTCCACCTGGAGTTATAGGTGAATTATATATTGCAGGGGAAGGGCTTGCGAACGGATATTTAGGAAAACCTGAGTTAACAGCTGAACGGTTTGTTGCAAATCCTTATGGGAAAGCTGGAGCACGTATGTATCGCACAGGTGATCTTGTGAAATGGCGTAACGATGGTGTGTTAGAGTACATTAGTCGCGCAGATCATCAAATTAAAATTCGCGGTTTCCGAATTGAATTAGCTGAAATTGAAACGGTATTACAACGACATGAAAATATTCAACAAGCGGTAGTAATGGTACGAGAAGATCGCCCAAATGATAAACGAATCATTGCGTATATCGTTGCCGAAGAGAAGGAACCAATTAATCTTTCAGAAATTCGTTCTTATGTTTCAGAAAGTTTAGCGAATTATATGGTACCATCGGCATTTGTTGTGCTAGAAGAATTACCATTAACGCCAAATGGTAAGATTGATAGAAAGAAATTACCTGCTCCTGATTTTAATGGAATGAACAATGAGAGAGTTGCTAGAAATCCGAAAGAAGAAATATTATGTGATTTATTTGCTGAGGTACTTGGTGTTTCACGAATTAGTATAGATGATAATTTCTTTGAAATGGGTGGCCATTCGCTTCTTGCATCTCGTTTAATGGCAAGAATTCGTGAAACGTTAAGTGTAGAATTAGGAATCGGAAAGCTATTTGAATTACCAACTGTTGCTGAATTAGCGAAACAATTGGATCATGCAAAAAGCGCAAGACCAGCTATTAAGAAAGTAAGTAGGCCAAATGAAGTTCCACTTTCATTTGCACAGCGCAGGTTATGGTTCTTAAATTGTTTAGAAGGTCCAAGTCCTACTTATAATATTCCGTTAGTCATTCGTATGTCTGGAAAATTGAATGAGGAAGCACTGCAAGGTGCCTTTTATGATGTAGTGAAGAAACATGAAACACTTAGAACAATTTTCCCTAATGTATTAGGTAGTTCATATCAGGAAATTTTAAATATGGAAGACTTAAATCTAGAAATGATTATAACAAAAACATGTAAAGATGAATTAGAAAGTGTACTTTCAGAGGCGGTAAAATATAGCTTTAACCTTGATGTTGAGCCAGCAGTTCGTTTGCAACTTTTTAAAGTGAGTGAAAACGAACATGTTTTACTAATTCTTTTGCATCATATTGTAGGAGATGGATGGTCATTACAACCGTTAACGAGAGACTTTACAGCGGCTTATAAAGCACGATGTCAAGGTGATAGTGTTCAACTAGAAACCCTTCCAGTTCAATACGCAGATTATTCACTATGGCAACAACAGCTATTAGGTGATGAAACAAAACCAGACAGTATTATTTCAACACAATTAGATTTTTGGAAAGAAGAGTTAAAAGGTTTACCAGATCAAATGGAGTTACCTACAGATTACCAGCGCCCAATTGAAACTAGTTATCGCGGGGAAACAATTCATTTTCATTTAGATGAAGGTATGCATAGTAGGTTAGTGGAGCTCGCTCGTAAAAATGGAGTTAGTTTGTTTATGGTGTTGCAAGCAGGACTAAGTGCCTTATTTACAAGATTAGGTGCTGGAACTGATATACCATTAGGTAGTCCGATTGCTGGAAGAAACGACGATGTACTCACGGATATAGTTGGTTTATTTGTAAATACATTAGTGTTACGCACAAATACATCAGGAGATCCAAGTTTTAAAGAATTATTAAATAGAGTGAAACAGGTAAACCTTGCAGCTTATGAAAATCAAGATGTTCCATTTGAACGACTTGTTGAAGTGTTAAACCCAGTACGAACTCGAAATAGTCATCCGCTGTTTCAAGTTATGTTAGCTTTCCAAAATACGCCAGAAGCAACGTTTAATGTACCGGATTTAGAAGCGAGCCTTGAAATTCAAAGTGTTGGTTCTGCAAAATTTGATTTAACATTTGAAATTAGCGAGAGTACCGGAGTTGATGGTACTCCAAACGGCTTACACGGATTGTTAGAGTTTAGTACCGATTTATATAAACGTGAAACGGTTCAAAAACTAATAGAACGATTCATTCTATTATTAGATGATGCAGAGAAACATCCGGATCAATCAATTGGTAGATTAGAAATATTAACTTTAGCAGAGCGAAATACAGTTTTAGAAAAGTGGAATGGTGGTTTTCAAATTGTACCTGAAATGACATTGCCACAATTATTTGAAAAGCAGGCTCATGTAAATCAAAATTCTATTGCTGTCGTCTTTGAAGATGAAAAGCTAACTTATGAAGAGTTAAATAGAAAAGCGAATAAAATAGCTCGTTTGTTAATAGCGAAAGGAATCGGTCCTGATCAACTTGTTGCTTTAGCGATGCCGAGATCTTTAAATATGGTTGTAAGCTTACTTGCTGTTCTTAAAGCTGGTGCGGGATACCTTCCGTTAGATCCGGATTATCCGTCAGATCGTATCTCATTTATGCTACACGATGCGAAACCATCATGTGTTTTAACAAATTCAGATGTGGAAATTGAATGTTATGAGGCACTAAAGGTTTTAGTTGATGATGTGAACGTAATAGAAGAAATTGAGAAATATAGTGAAGACAATATAGATGAAATGGAGCGCATGAAGCCGTTATCTCCTTCACATATTGCTTACGTTATTTATACGTCAGGCTCAACAGGTAGACCGAAAGGGGTTATGATACCTCATCAAAATGTAGTAAGACTTTTAGGAGCAACTGATCATTGGTTCCAATTTGACGCAGACGATGTGTGGACGATGTTCCATTCATACGCTTTTGATTTCTCGGTTTGGGAAATTTGGGGACCTTTATTATATGGAGGGCGTTTAGTTGTAGTACCACATACTGTAAGTCGCTCGCCGAAAGAATTTTTACAACTGCTTGTTAAGGAAAAGGTGACTGTTTTAAACCAAACTCCATCAGCGTTCTATCAATTGATGCAAGCCGATCGTGAAAATGAAGAGATTGGTCAAAAATTATCTTTACGATATGTTGTTTTTGGAGGAGAAGCACTTGAACTAAGTCGATTAGAAGATTGGTATAGTCGTCATCCTCATAACTCACCGAAGCTTATTAATATGTACGGTATAACGGAGACGACGGTACATGTTAGTTATATTGAATTAGATGAGAGCATCGTCTCTTTACGAGCAAATAGTTTAATCGGGTGCAGTATACCGGATCTTAAAGTATACGTATTAGATAACTATTTACAACCGATGCCACCTGGAGTAGTTGGAGAAATGTATGTTGCAGGTGCAGGACTGGCTCGTGGATATTTAGGAAGAGCAGGATTAACTGCTGAACGTTTTATCGCAGATCCATTTGGGAAGCCAGGTACAAGAATGTATCGTACAGGGGACCTAGCGCGCTGGCGTCAAGATGGGACGTTAGATTATATAGGACGTGCAGATCATCAAATTAAAATTCGTGGATTCCGAATTGAATTAGGGGAAATAGAAGCGGTAATAATGAAACATCCTAAAGTTGAACAAGTAGCAGTTATTGTACGGGAAGATCAACCAGGGGATAAACGACTAGTTTCTTATATCGTCGCATCAAATAATGAAACGATTGATATGAATGAAATGCGTCAGCATGCAGGAGGTAGTTTACCAGATTACATGGTTCCGTACGCTTTTGTAGTAGTAAATGAGTTACCTTTAACTCCAAACGGTAAATTAGATAGAAAGGCATTGCCAGCTCCAGAATTTATTGCATCATCTTCTAGCCGCGGACCGAGAACACCGCAAGAAGAAATGTTATGTGACTTGTTTACAGAAGTTTTAAGTGTGTCTCAAATTGGAATTGATGATGGATTCTTTGATCTTGGTGGTCATTCACTTCTTGCAGTGCAGCTGATGAGTCGCATTAAAGAGGCACTTGGAGTTGAACTAAATATCGGAACTTTATTTGCAGCACCTACTGTTGCAGGGCTTGCTGAAAGACTTGAAATGGGGAATGGTCAAAGTGCACTTGATGTGTTGCTTCCATTACGAGCAAGCGGAGATCAATTACCATTATTTTGTGTACATCCAGCAGGTGGATTAAGTTGGTGCTATGCAGGACTTATGAAATCTTTAGGAACAGATTATCCAATCTATGGTGTACAAGCACGTGGTATCGCTGAAAATGAAGAACTTCCAAAAAGCTTAGAGGAGATGGCGGCGGATTATTTAAAACACGTTCGTGGAATACAGCCTCACGGACCATATCGTTTACTCGGATGGTCGCTTGGAGGAAATGTTGTTCATGCAATGGCGGCGCAACTTCAAAATGAAGGGGAAGAAGTAGAATTACTCGTTATGCTGGATTCGTATCCTGGTCACTTCTTACCGAATACGGAAGCACCTACTGAAGAAGAAGCGTTAATCGCATTACTTGCTTTAGGTGGATATGATCCAGATAACATGGATGGTAAACCACTTACTATGGAAAGTGCGGTTGCAATACTTCGCAAAGATGGAAGTGCATTAGCAAGTCTTGAGGAAGAGACTATTTTAAACTTGAAAGAAACATATGTAAATTCAGTAGGGTTGTTAGGGAAATACGTGCCAAAAGTTTATAACGGGGATATTTTATTCTTTAGATCTACTGTTATACCAGACTGGTTTGATCCTATTTCTCCAAATACGTGGCTAAATTATTTAGACGGGGAAATCGTGCAGCATGACATTGATTGTAGACATAAAGATTTATGTCAGCCAGGTCCACTTACAGAAATTGGACAAGTGCTAGCGAAATATTTGCAGAATAAGAAAGGGGTAAGTAAAGTATGACGAATCCATTTGAAAATGATAATTACACATATAAAGTATTAATGAATGAGGAGGGCCAGTATTCTCTCTGGCCTGCCTTTCTCGATGTACCAATTGGATGGAATGTCGTACATGAAGAAGCTAGCAGACAAGTTTGCTTAGAATACGTTGAAGTTAACTGGAATGATTTAGAGCCGAAAAAAAATCAAATTAGCGAAAAAATATTAGTAGGAAAACAATAATGAAAGTAAAAATAAATCCAAAAGTAGTTGTAAGCATCGTTTATATAACAGCGATGTTTATGGCTGCGATGGATGCAACGATTGTGAATGTAGCACTGCAAACGATAAGCAAAGAACTGCAAGTGCCCCCATCTGCAATGGGGACTGTAAATGTTGGGTATTTAGTTAGCTTAGCTATTTTCCTTCCGATTTCTGGTTGGTTAGGAGATCGCTTTGGTACGAAAAAAGTATTTTTAACTGCCCTTTTCGTTTTTACAATTGCATCTGCACTATGTGGAATTGCTAATGATATTACTTCATTAAACATTTTTCGTATCATTCAAGGTGCTGGTGGCGGACTTTTAACACCAGTCGGGATGGCGATGTTATTCCGAACATTTTCACCAGAGGAAAGACCAAAAATTTCTCGATTTATTGTACTTCCAATTGCTGTAGCACCAGCGATCGGACCAATTATTGGTGGTTTCTTTGTAGATCAAATGTCTTGGCGCTGGGCATTTTATATTAATCTGCCGTTTGGTATCATTGCGTTGCTATTTGGACTTCTATTTTTAGCAGAGCATATTGAAAAATCGGCTGGTCGTTTTGATTCTCTCGGTTTTGTTCTTTCAGCACCAGGTTTTGCGATGCTCATCTATGCACTCAGTCAAGGCCCGTCAAAAGGTTGGGTTTCTCCAGAAATAATTAGTATTGGGATAGCTGGGATTGTATTACTTACATTGTTTATTATTGTAGAACTTAAAGTAAAGCAACCGATGTTAGATTTACACTTATTAAAAGAACCGGTCTTTAGAAAAATGAGTCTTATTTCGTTGTTTTCATCAGCTGGTTTACTAGGAATGTTATTTATTTTTCCGCTTATGTATCAAAATGTAATAGGAGTTTCCGCGCTGGAATCGGGTCTTACTACATTCCCAGAGGCGATTGGATTAATGATTTCTTCGCAGATTGTACCATGGTCATATAAGAAATTAGGAGCTCGAAAGGTAATCTCTATTGGATTAGTAAGTACGGCGGTTATCTTTATTTTATTAAGTTTTGTAAATCATGATACGAATCCATGGCAAATTCGGGCACTATTGTTTGGCATTGGTATTTTCTTAGGTCAATCTGTCGGTGCGGTTCAATTTTCTGCTTTTAACAATATTGCACCACCTTCTATGGGGAGAGCAACTACTATATTCAATGTGCAAAACCGATTAGGATCTGCAATAGGAGTTGCTGTTTTAGCTAGTATACTATCTGGTTTTGGAAGTAATAACGTACAGAATAATGCACAGTCAGATTTTTTACCATATCAAGCAGCATTAATTGGATCAGCAATATTTTTACTCATAGCATTACTATTTTCTTTACGTATTTCCGATAAAGAGGTAATGTCAAAGAAGAATAAAAAGCCGTTATCTGTATTACAAAAAGAGAAAGAAGTTGTAAATGAATGAGTTGCAGCATGCTAATACTCTTTTAAAATAAAGTAATATTGGCATTTAAAAGGAGAGAGTTTACATGATAGAGAGTAAAGTTGTAGATTCTGTACCAACCCTTAATGAGAATAGTTGTCAAATATGGTGGGCAAGAATTTCAGATTTACAATCATGGCATTACAATTTGCTAAATGATGTAGAGCGAGAGAAAGCAAATTCATATCATCATTCGGCAGACCGTGCGCGTTTTATAATAGGTTGTGTAATTAGTAGATTAGTACTTGGAAAGGTACTTTCTATGTCGCCAGTTCAAGTGCCAATTGATCGAATGTGCCCAGTATGTAAATTACAACATGGCAGACCACAGTTACCAGAAGGGATGCCGCAAATATCAGTCTCACATTCGGGTGAGTGGGTTGTTGTGGCATTTACTAAATCTGCACCTGTGGGTGTTGATGTTGAGCAAATGAATCCAAATATAGATGTTATGAAAATGGCAGAGGGCGTATTAACAGACATTGAAATAGCACAAGTTATGAAATTACCTGATGAGCAGCGACTAGAAGGGTTTTTAACATATTGGACTCGAAAAGAAGCAGTGCTGAAAGCGACAGGTGAAGGACTATTGATTCCACCAGTAGAAATTACAGTATCAGCTCCAAATGCCCCTCCAAAATTGTTGATTTTTAAAGATAGACAAGAGTTAGCAGAAAATACAATGATGGAAGATGTAAGACCTAGTTTAGATTATATGGCTTCCATTGCAATATTTAGTAAAGAAGTAACTGAAATTACGCAGTTAGACGCGGGATTGCTATTAAATCATCGTTAATTTTTAATAAAATTTCTTATAGAAGAGGTGTTCCTCATGTTAGTAGCGGAAAATAGAAAAACTGAATTAACTTATAATGTACAGGCAATTAAAGATATGTTGTTTTCTAAAAATACGTCATCTATTCTAGCTTTAGAAAAACTTGTAAAAGATACAGTTCAGTTTGATGTACTTGAACAGGAAGCGCTTGATAGACAATACATTCCGAAAGAAGCAAAGAATTTCTTTGATAATAATGGAACATTTCTTTACCGCGTATCCAATGTTAGTTATAAAGGTAAGGTATTATCTGAAAATCTAATTTTTGCGGACACTTCGTTTTTACCGGATACAATAAAGAGTGAATTAGAGAGTGGAAATATTCCTGTTGAAAACCTTATAGAAAAGATGGAAGTAAGAAGAAACGTATTATATGAAGGATATCAGCCATCTGGAAATATTATCGAATTGTTTGATGGATGTTCTGTTATGGCGAATGTTTATCCAACTAGAAAATATCAAATTGTAAGTAACTGCAAATGTGTATTTTATATTTGTGAAGTGTATCATGCAGAGAATATAAAGGAACTGCTTAAATAAACAATAAACAATAAACAATAAACAATAAACAATAAACAAGAAACCAGCCTATAAAATGGCTGGTTTCTTGTTTATTTTACAGCTTCTTTTAATTCTTTTCCTGCTTTAAATGCTGGAACTTTACCAGCAGCAATCTGAATTTCTTCTCCAGTTTGCGGATTACGCCCTGTACGAGCAGATCTTTCACGCACTTCAAAAGTTCCAAAGCCGATTAGTTGCACTTTATCGCCAGATTGTAATGCATTAGCAATTGTGTCAAATACGGATTGTACAGCTGCAGAAGCATCCTTTTGAGAAATATCAGCTGATTGTGCTACATTTTTAACTAATTCTGTTTTGTTCATGTTTTCACCTCATAAAAATTTTTTTAGAATGAATGTTTTAGTATAATGGTTAGTAAAGATAAAGCTAACTTTGTGATTAGAAAGAATGCTGTATATTTATGTTAATTTCGTTGAAAGAAACTGAATCCCTGCTAATAATTAGGGATTAATTAAGAATTGATGCATACAACAAGCTGTAATATGAGGATGAGGGGGAATATACGGATGATTTTTCGTGAAAAGAATGAGAAAGAAAGTATATTAATTCGTCAACATGATCATGGTTTTTTAGCTGGTGAAATTGCAAGACATATAATAGAAGATTTTTTTGAAGATAAAATATACTTAAAAGAGACAATTGATGCTATATATGAGCATGATAGAGGATGGATAGAGCTTGATAAAGTACCAATTTTGAATGATACTAAAAATATTCCATATACATTTATGGATTGTCCAAGTTCATTACGTTTTGTTTTTTATACGATTGGTTTGAATGCAATTGAAGAGTCAAATCCATACGGGGCGCTACTTTGTAGTAAGCACTTTTTATCATTTTCACTAAATGAGGAAGATGAAGAGATGATGTCTTTTTATAAACATGAATTGGAACGACAAAAAGAATTTTGAAAACGTTAACAAAAGAACAATATGCGATGTTTGATAAACATTATAGATTATTAAAGTTTTGTGATGAACTTTCTTTATATGTATGTATGAATAAACCTGGTGTGAAAAAGAAAGATGAAATTGATTTATTTAAAGAGGGTTTTGAAGGAACAGAAATGTTTAATAGTAAGGGGGAGAAGCCTATTCAAGCTGAATGGGTGGATGAAGAAACAATTCAAATTACATCGTTTCCATTTAAAACGGAATTTTATACATATGTAAAATATAAAACTATAAATAAACATGAAGTTAAAGAAAAAGGGATTGTAAAAGCTGATAGAGAATCGGAAATGAAGAAGCAAAACATTCGTTTCATACAATAAGGAGGAGATTTAGATTGAAAGATTACATGTTAAAACAGTTTGATTACCATGCTTGGGCTAATACACGATTATTCAACCGACTAAAAGAGTTACCAAACTATGAGACAATTTTTAATGAACAGATACAGAGTGTATTCCCATCAATTAAGGATACTTTTGTACATATTTATATTACAGATCAAGTGTGGTTACACATATTGCATGGTAAAAGTATGAGTGAAGTAATACAAGACCGAGAAAAATTACGAAAACAAATCGAAACTAAATCGTTACATGAATTAGAAAAAATGTTTGAAAACATGGCAAATCAATATAAAGAATTTTTAAGTACAATACAAGACGTAAATACTGTATTTGTTATTGAGAACCCATATGCAGGTGCATTAGACACTTCCATTTTAGAGTTAGTGCAACACGTTGTAAATCATGGTACATATCATAGAGGGAATATAACAGCAATGATCCGTCAACTTGGTTATTCATCTACAATGATGGATTTTGTACTTTATTTACATATGGTTCAGGAGGGAAAGGAATTGAAATAGAGAAAAAAGGAATGGCTTATTATAAATGAGCCATTCCTTTTTTAGTGATTAACTTGCCTGTTTTTTATTGCTTTCTTTCAATTTCTCTGCTTGTAAAAAGCGATTCGTTTCAGCGACAACAATACCACTTAATCCGATTAGACCAATTAAGTTTGGAATCGCCATAAGTCCATTTGCAATATCGGCAAATGTCCATACGACACCTAGCTTTAAATTAGCACCTATTGCAATCATAACGATAAAGATTGCTTTATAATATCGTACAGCACCTTGTCCGAATAAATAAGCTACACACTTCTCTCCGTAATACGACCAACCTAAAATAGTAGAGTAGGCGAATAATATAATGGCGATACCGAGAATCATACTACCAGCAGTACCGAATACGGATTGGAATGCTAATGTTGTAGCTTCAACACCAGTTTTACCTGATTTCCATGCGCCTGTAGTAATTAATACTAGCCCCGTAATTGTACATACAATAAATGTATCTAGAAAAGTACCAGTCATAGAAACTAAAGCTTGTTTTGCAGGTGAATCTGTTTTGGCAGCAGCCGCAGCAATAGGAGCACTTCCTAAACCAGCCTCGTTAGCAAATACACCACGTGCCATTCCTATTTGAATTGCAGATGCAACTGTTGCTCCGATAAAACCACCAGCAGCTGCAGTACCTTGAAATGCACCAGAAAAAATAAGTGAAAATGCTTCTGGAATTTGATCAAAGTGATAGAAAATAATAATAAGGCCAGCGATTATATAAAAGAATGCTTTAATAGGAACGATATATCCAGTAACTCTACCAATCTTTTTTACACCGCCCAAAATAACGATAGCGATTAAGAATGACATGAGTATACCAGTTAATGCAGGAGGGAAAGAAAAATTGATTCGCATTGCCTCTGCAACTGAATTAGATTGAACCATATTACCGATACCGAAAGAAGCAGCTGTGCCGAATATAGCGAATAAAACAGCCAGCCATTTTTTCCCTAAACCACGTTCTAAATAATACATTGGTCCACCGGAGTATTCACCATTTTCATTACTAACACGGTATTTCACCGCAAGGATTGCTTCGGCATACTTTGTTGCCATTCCAAATAAAGCAGTAATCCACATCCAAAAGATTGCGCCGGGTCCACCGATTGTCACAGCAGTTGCGACACCTGCTATATTTCCCATACCAATCGTTGCAGCCATAGCTGTCATCAGTGCTTGGAAGTGACTAATATCTCCAGAAGATGATGTATCCTCTGATTTTTTAAAAGCTAGTTTGTGAGCGTATATTAGTTTACTAAATTGTAAACCTTTTAAGCGCACTGTGAGGATGATACCAGTTCCAACGAGTAGCAACAAAGTTGGTAACCCCCACACATACTGATTAATTTGTTCTAATACTTTACTTACTGTCTCCATCTGTATTCTCCTTTTTTAGAAAAAATAAAAACCACTTCAAGGAAATGAAATGGTCTCTGGAGAAACAAGGGATAGAAAAATAAACCGATACAAATCGGCATTTTCTTTCGCTTGTCTCTGTCCTTTTACCTGAGAGATTATCCGCTAGATTAGCGGATTTGCTCCTTCGGTGCTCGTTTTCCTCCGCGCTATATTAAGCGAGAGGGAGTCTCTCCAGAGATTCGTCCCCATGCAGTTCTACTTGTAAACAAGACCTGAGAGTTTCAAAGTTGGTTCAGCAACTTTTTGCCCCGTCGGTAGATCAATAGACCTTCTCCTGAATGGTTCATCCGAATTATAAAATTAAAAACTTAAACGCATTGATTCTGTATAGAATCAATAAAAACATTATAGATATAGAATTAGTGAAATGCAATCATTTTTTATTTTGAAATAGTAAATAAACTTATTTTTTTGATATTCCTAATTTATCTTCTATTTTATGATTTCAGGAGAGATTACTTATTATATATTCGAAAAATGAATGGTGATAAAAGAGATAGGACGTAACAATGTAGGATTCTTTATGTCTTACTTTTAAATTTTCAATTCTGAATTATTTGAATTATAATTGTTGTATGTGTGGAATAAACCAATATTTTATAGGGAAATGAGTTGATAAATTGCCAAGAATAAAAAAAATAGGGCGTTTTTGTCCTGTGGATGATGAAGGATTTATTATAAGCGATGCACATTTTAATAAAATTCAGCCTGTGTTTTTGGAGGTAATACAAGAAATAAAGGATACTTGTTGTCAATTTTTGCGGGATGATTTGCACAGTGTTTATATAAGGGGTTCTATTCCAAGAGGGATTGGGATAGAAGGGGTTGCAGATGTAGATATGATTATATTAGTTCGAAAGAATCCTCAAGTAATTGACTTAAGCTGGAGAAAGGAGCTAGAAGTCCAAATTACACAGCAGTTTAATTGTATATCAGGAGTGGAGTTAAGTTTTTATAGTGAAAAAGAAGTAATAAACTCAGAGGATTTTTCTTTTATAGGATTTATGATTCAGACACATAGTGTATGTATATTAGGTGAAGACGTAAAATTATATTTACCTAAATATAAAGTAAGTCAGGAGATAGTGTATGAACATCTCATTCATTTGCGGAAACAAATTGAACAAACACACGAAGAGTTAATTCATAATAAGGACGTAGATGATATAGAGGATTGTTGTCGTTGGATCATGAAGATTGTAGTCAGGGCAGGTCTAGCATTAACAATTGATAGAGAAGGGCTGTATTCCAGGGACTTATATCCGAGCATATGAGTTATTTAGTAAGCATTTTCCCGAACAAGAAAAAAATATGAGGAAAGCACTACAATATGTAATTGAACCGATAAAAGATATAGAAGAAATCTTATCATTTTTAGATACGTTTGGTGATTGGTTGATAGAAAAAGCAGAGGATTCTTTGAAAAATATACAAATTTAATAAACTATAATTTCATTATGTAAACAGATTGTATTGAAGAATAGAAGAGCGGAGAGATATTGGGATTTTTACATTGTGGATGTATTCTCGCAAGGCAAGTATTAAGGTAATCAACTTGCGTTATTTATGGAAAATTAGGAATTTTCTAGTTGGGAAATCAATGATCTTAATGTCCGTGATTTTGCAGATTATTATGGAATCACAGAGGATGTGGCAACAGGAAGCTCAAATGGATGTTTAGCGGCGTATCTTATAAAATATCGTTATCTTGGAACGGAAAAGATAAATATGCATGTTGGACAAGGGGATGAGATAAATCGCCATTCTCTAATACATATAGAAGCAGAGGTGATTGAGAGTAAAATTAATGTTTGCGTTGGTGGAAAAATAGAAAGTATTGCAAGTGGGAAATGAACCGTATCATAAGGGGGATTAGAAATGCTATTAAAAACAATATTTTGCAAGGTGGAAGAAGAGAAAAGGGAATTGTTTTCTGATGCGCAAGAAAAATGGCGTGATTTACAGTATTTAGACGGATTCTATGGACAATTTGGTGGGTGGAATGAAGCTGAAGCGTGTGTGTATACTTTATGGAAGGATAGAAATGCATATCAATCATTCATGAATGATGCTCATGATACAATTTTTTTAAATAGTAATCAAGAAGGCACATATACTTCCTGTAATATTGAAATGTTTCAAACGTTGTATGATATAACAGAAACTCCTTTGAAAGACGTAACTGCACAAGGGTCATTTGTAAGAGTTGCAATTTGCGATGTGAAAGAAGGAAAAGAAAAGGATTTTTTACATACGCAAGAAACAATTTGGAATAAAGGAATGGAAAATGCAAAAGGAATGTTAGGTGGAGTTGTTGGGAAGTCTTTAAAGACTGAAAATCGTTACATAGTATTAACGTATTGGCAAGATGAAATAGCACATGAACTCTATATGAAAGAAATTTTCCCAGAGTTATATCAGTTAGCAAATGTAAATGAGTATGTTGAAAATATAAATGGGAAGAGAGTTATTCGGAAGGAAGAATGGTCTGTTGCCGCTTCTAAATAAAGTTAGAACTTATTAAAGTAGCTAGTTTCGAAAAATTTGATGCAGAACATTAGTTCTTGTATAATTACTTTGTACAAGAATAAGAGGGGAGATATTTAAATGAGTAGAGTTTTAAGATTTGAATTGCAAGTCCCAAACCCTGAAGAAGCTATTCAATTTTATACAAATAGTTTTGGATGGAAGTTTGAAAAAATGCCTGGGCCACATGACTATTGGTTCATAATTACAGGTGAGAGTGATAGACCTGGTATCGATGGTGGATTAATGAAATCACCTGATGGTGCTACTAGGACAACTAATTCGATTGAAGTACCTTCAGTTGATGAGTACATAAATAAAGTTATTGAAAATGGTGGACAAGTAGTTGTACCTAAAACTGCTATTCCTAATATGGGTTACTTTGCTTATTGTATAGATAATCAAGGGCTACTTTTTGGAGTATGTGAAGAAAATAGTGAAGCGTAAAAAATTAGGGGAGTTCGAGATTATTTTGTTTGTTGAACGATGTTTTCTATCAAAGATTATAATTATTGAACACTTTTGTATAAAAACTAGTATTCGTTTAGTTGAAGAAGGATCCATTTTGATTATTTTTAAAAGGGTTCTTTTTTATTTTTCACATATTGTGAATTATTTAGGCATGATTAATCAAACTTATATCGGTATATTATCTATGAAAAAAGTAAATAAATGATGTTATATTCAAGGGTTAATCTATTGACTGCTAAACAGTTTGAGGTGAAAAGGAAAAGAGGACCAATTATTTTCGTGTAAACATGTAATTAAGTGAAGACGTCATATACCCTTTCATGTTAATATATTTAAGTTATAATAGGAGGCTTACCCTTTTGTATTGTACGGTAGAAGCAGTGTGAGCTTGAAATTTTTTATGAAAAGGATGTGCCTAACTTGCGTATCAATAAATTTATTAGTGAAGCTGGAAAAGCGTCTCGACGTGGAGCAGATAAGTTAATTAACGAGAGAAAAGTAATTATTAACGGTAAGGTTGCAAAAATTGGTGACCAAGTAAATCCAGGTGATGACGTACGAGTAAATGGAGAGCAACTTCGTATTGCTCGAGACCATGTGTATATCGCTTTAAATAAACCAGTAGGTATTACATGTACAAGTGAAAAAGCCGTAAAAGGTAATATTATCGATTTAGTGAATCATCCTTTACGAATTAATCACATCGGACGTCTCGATAAAGACTCAGATGGTTTAATTTTGTTAACGAATGATGGCGATATCGTTAATGAGATTTTACGTGCTGAAAACAAACATGAGAAAGAATATATCGTTTCAGTAGATAAGCCGATTACACCGGAGTTTTTAGAGAAAATGGCAGCAGGTGTTAAAATTTTAGATACAAAAACACTTCCTTGTGAAGTAACACAGTTATCAAAATATGAGTTCCAAATTATTTTAACACAGGGGCTAAATCGTCAAATTCGCCGTATGTGTGAAGCTTTGGGTTATCAAGTATACACGTTAAAACGTACGAGAATTATGAATATTGAGTTGAATAATTTACCAGTCGGACAGTGGAGAGATTTATCGAAAAAAGAGAAAAAACGCCTATTTTCAGACTTAAATTACGAACCACAAGATTGGTAAAAAAGAGAAGGGGAGGCCAAAAAATGTTTTTGGTTTCTTTTTTTTGAATAAAAAATATATTTTTAACACTTGTAAAAATAAAATGAATAGGATATATTAAATAACAATAAATGTAATTGTTACAAAAGCAAAGAAAAGGACACGAGTTATTTTAAACGGTTATACAGAGAAGGAAGGAAAGCTGAGAACTTCCTAACGCAGTAAAATAACTTACCACCTTAGAGCTGCACTGGGGAAATCAAGTATCTAGTGCCGTGTAAGCGACGTTACCCGCAAAAGAAGCCATTATGTTTTTTGTGATGGGAATCTGGGTGGAACCACGAATATAAGCATATTCGTCCCTATTTACTAGGGATGAATATGCTTTTTTATATTTTATTTCATAATAAGCGAAGAAAAGGACACGAGTTATTTTAAACGGTTATACAGAGAAGGAAGAAAAGCTGAGAACTTCCTAACGCAGTAAAATAACTTACCACCTTAGAGCTGCACTGGGGAAATCAAGTATCTAGTGCCGTGTAAACGACGTTACCGTAAAAGAAGCCATTGTATATTTGCGATGGGAATCTGGGTGGAACCACGGGTAAAAGCACACTCGTCCCTATTTTAGGGATGAGTGTGCTTTTTATTATGAAATGGAGAGATGAAAAATGAAAGAACAGATGATCGAAATTAAATTTCCAGATGGTAGCGTTAAAGAATTTGTGAAAGGCATTACTTTAGAAGAAATTGCTGGGGCAATTAGTAGTAGCTTGAAAAAGAAAGCAGTCGCAGGAAAAGTTAATGATCAGTCTTTTGATTTACGACGAAACATTGAAGAAAGTGCGAAAGTTGAAATCATTACTATGGATTCAGATGAAGGGATAAAAATTGCAAGACACTCTGCGGCACATATATTAGCGCAAGCTGTAAAAAGAATTTATGGTGATGTAAACCTTGGTGTAGGGCCAGTCATTGAAAATGGATTCTATTATGACGTGGATCTTCAAAGTAGTGTAAACGTAGAAGATTTACCGGAAATAGAAAAAGAAATGAAAAATATTATAAATGAAAATGTAAAGATAGAGCGAGTTGAGGTTTCTCGAGAAGAAGCAAAAGAATTGTTTCAAGAAATGAATGATAGTTTGAAATTAGAGCTTTTAGAAGCAATTCCTAATGGGGAAAGTGTAACACTGTATAAACAAGGTGAATTTGTAGATTTATGTAGAGGACCACATTTGCCATCTACTGGTTATTTGAAAGCATTTCAATTAACTCATGTTTCTGGTGCATATTGGCGAGGCGATAGTAACAATCAAGTGCTTCAGCGTATATATGGTGTTGCTTTCTCTTCTCAACAAAAATTAGAAGAGTATTTACATTTTGTTGAGGAGGCCGCAAAGAGAAATCATCGGAAATTAGGTAGTGAACTTGAATTGTTTATGTTTTCGGAAGAGGCTCCGGGAATGCCCTTTTACTTGCCAAAAGGACAGATTATTCGCAATGAATTAGAAGCATTTTTAAGAGAAATTCAAAATGAGTACAATTATCAAGAAGTGCGTACTCCATTTATGATGAATCAAGAATTATGGGAGAAGTCAGGACACTGGGGACATTACAAAGACAATATGTATTTCTCAGAAGTAGATCATAAAAGTTTTGCGTTAAAACCGATGAATTGCCCAGGCCATATGCTTATGTTTAAAAATAAATTACATTCTTATCGTGAGTTACCGATTCGTATGTGTGAGTTCGGTCAAGTGCATCGACATGAATTTAGTGGCGCTTTAAACGGATTATTAAGAGTTCGTACTTTCTGCCAAGATGATGCTCATTTATTTGTAACACCAGAACAAATTGAAGATGAAATCAAATCAGTGTTGGCGCAAATTGACTATGTGTATAAAACTTTTGGTTTCGAGTATGAAGTAGAGCTTTCTACTCGTCCAGAAGATTCAATGGGTGATGATAAATTATGGGAGCAAGCAGAATGGGCATTAGAAAATGTATTACAGTCATTAAATTATAAATATAGATTAAACGAAGGTGACGGTGCATTCTACGGTCCGAAAATTGATTTCCATATTAAAGATGCTTTAAATAGAAGTCATCAGTGCGGAACAGTCCAACTTGATTTCCAAATGCCAGAAAAATTTGATTTAAATTATATAGATGAAAATAATGAAAAAAGAAGACCAGTTGTCATTCACCGAGCAGTTTTAGGATCTTTAGACCGTTTTTTAGCAATATTAATTGAGCACTTTGGAGGCGCGTTCCCGGCGTGGGTGGCACCAGTTCAAGTGAAAGTAATTCCAGTTTCAAATGCAGTGCATGAACAATATGTAAATAGGATTGCAGATAAATTAGCACAAGCCGGAATTCGTGTCGAACGAGATATACGAGATGAAAAGTTAGGATATAAAATTAGAGAAGCGCAAATGCAAAAAGTTCCGTATGTTCTTGTTATTGGGGATAAGGAAATGGAAAGCGAAGCTGTAAATGTACGGAAATATGGTGAAGAGAAGTCAGAAGTTGTTGAACTAGATGCGTTTGTGAAAAGTATGAAAGAGGAAATTAAAAATAGGAAATAGAGATTGATAATAAAACACACCATTAATATGTAATACTGAAGTTAAAGTAATTAAAGATATATTAAATAACAATAATAAACGCAGAGAAGGGATAGCTTAATTGCTATCCCTTCATCTTAATTTCACAATCTAATCCCATTGGTTGAAGAAAGTTGTTATTTGTTTTTATTGAGTGTATTCGTCGCTTTTGTACTCCAAAATATCACCTGGTTGACAATCTAAAGTCTTACATATCGCTTCCAATGTTGAAAAACGAACCGCTTTTGCTTTCCCATTTTTCAGAATGGAAAGATTCGCCATCGTAATCCCAACCCTCTCCGAAAGCTCCGTTACGCTCATTTTTCGTTTTGCTAACATCACATCAATATTAATAATAATTGCCATATTCTCCACCTCAGACCGTTAAATCATTTTCTGATTTTATATTAATAGCTTCTTGTAAAAGCCTTTGGAGAACAGCAGCAAAAACGGCGATCACCATAGAGGCGAAAATGATGGTCAATCCGATTGGTATGAAACTTGGAGGATCAATTTTTTTTGCCATGAGATAGTAGAGTGGCATACCTAGCAAGTACAAGGTACTGATCGTGATGGCACAGTATTTTATATTCTTTAAAGCCTTTACCGATAATTCCGAGAACGCTTGGTTCTTATCAATATAGCTTAAAAGTTTAAAAGCTTGATACAGAGCAAAGTAAAAAGGTATCACTGCCGCGTACATATCAATTAAAACGAGAGATTTCATATAAGCAATATCTGGATACAATTCTCCAGCAAAATTCCCAATCTTAGGCACCAAAAATATGCACAATGCAAGAACTGGGAATCCTATAAAAGTAATAGCTAGCTTTAAAAAGAGTGTCGTAACTTGTTTCATAAAAAGCACCTCACTTATGTAATAACAACATGATTTTATCATGTTGTTTATCGTTTTGAAATAAAAATGTATTGTTTTTTATTTAATTATTATTGTTATTGAAATATATTTTGAATTTTGATAACAATAAAAAGCATTTCTCATTCCAAAGAAATGCTCTTATGAAGTGGTTTGTTTTTTTAACCTTACAAAAATGTAAGGTAAATGTAAGGGAAATCGAATGAAAGGATTTTAGAAAAGTGAGAATATTAAGCAGAGAAATCGTTTGTATTTCTTATGTATCTCAATCTGCATTTGGAAAATTTAAAAATTCTTAAGAATTTTTATGAGAAAGATATAAGAAATATATGGGAAATTTATACTATACAAAAGGGATGGAGTGAAAGAGATGTCAACAAATGTAGTTACTGTAGAAAGAGTAGAAAAAACGTATGGGAAAAGAAATGAGAATCAGTCAAAAGCATTAAGGGGTGTTTCATTAAGTATTAAAGAAGGAGAGTTTGTAGGGATTATGGGTCCATCTGGATCTGGTAAAACGACATTACTAAATGTGATCAGTACACTTGATCAAGCGACAGGTGGTAGTGTAACAATAGCTGGCACAAATATTACTTCTATGAAAGGGAATGCATTATCAGATTTTCGTTCTCAAAAATTAGGATTTATTTTTCAAGATTTTAATCTACTAGAAAATTTATCAATTTATGAAAATATCGCTTTACCACTTTCCTTGCAAGGCGTACCATCAAGTGAGATTACTGGAAAAGTAAATGGGGTTGCGACGAAATTAGGGATTACTGAAATTTTAACTAAATATCCGACTGCTGTTTCTGGTGGACAAAAACAAAGAACAGCGGCAGCACGAGCTTTAGTACATAATCCGGCAATCGTATTAGCAGATGAACCGACAGGAGCACTTGATAGTAAAAATGCAAAAAGTTTATTAGAAGCGATGCAAGATTTACATGAAAATCACAATGTAAGTATTTTGATGGTAACACACGATGCATTTAGTGCGAGCTATTGTGAACGTATTTTATTTATACAGGATGGACTTCTTTATAAAGAGTTAAAACGACAAGGAACACGAGAAAATTTCTATCAAGATATTTTAGGTGTGCTTGCCCAAATGGGCTCAGCAACTGAGTTGAAGTAAGGGGGGCGAGACTATGTTATTCAAATTATCACGTCATAGTATGAAAAAAATGTTAAAGGATTATATGGTTTTACTTATTGGTCTAGTCATTAGTATTAGTATTTTTTACATGTTCCAAACGATGGCGATGAATAGTGAATTTACAAAAGATAATAGTCTCATTGGTAGTATTAGGCTCGTCTTTTGGGTTGGTGCAATATTGCTTTCTTTCATTACAGTTTTTTACATCATATATGCCAATTCTTTTTTACTTACATTAAGAAGAAAAGAACTCGGTATGTACATGATGCTTGGAGCGAAAAAGAAAAAAGTAGCGCAATTATTATTTATTGAGACTTTTGGTATGGGGATTGTCAGTATTATTATCGGTATTTTAGTAGGAATAGTACTTGCTAGTGTAGCAGGAAATTTTTTAATGAATGGAATGGAGATTTCAGCAAAAGGTAATTACGCATCTGTGTACACACCAGCTATATTAGTTACATCTATTTTCTTCTTAATATTATTTTTCATTACTGGTTTAATGAATAGTTTCCGATTATTACGTAAAACAGAATTAGAGTTAATACGTGAAGATGAAACGCAAGATGAGGTGAAGAAAAGTAAGACTCGTACTGTTATTATGACAGTACTAGGTGTATTGCTAGTAAGTACAGGATATTATTTTATGGTGAATATAAAAATGTTTGCTGAACTAGGATTTATAATAGCGACAATTGTTACGACAGTAGGAACGTATTTCATTTTTAGCTCGTTGCTCCCACTTTTTGTAATGAAAATTAAAGGAAATAAAAAACGAAATGAAACGGGATTAAATAGTTTTACTTATGCACAGTTACGTTTTCGAGTAACTAGTTTATCGAGGGTACTAGGCACTGTAGCGATGTTAATTGCATTAGGTGCAGGTGCAATGACAGCAGGTATGGCGTTTCAAAAGAATGTAGGCATTATGACAGACTTCTCACGTGTATATGATGTCGTAATTCATAATCCAAATGAGCAAGATAAAGCGGCATTAAAAGAAATGGAAATTGTTGAAGAAAGCAAGTATAAGTATAAAGTAGATGGAGAAGCGGTTTATTATTTACGTAACGACTTAACTGAAAAACCACCACTTATTTCAGATCATTTTGATACAAAGACTTTAAAAGAACCTGCTCGTAAACGTGTGGCTACACCTTTAACTGAACCTGTCTATTCTGCTTTGGAAGCTCCTGAAGTAGCGAATAAGCTTCCTCGTATGCCAAAAGATTGGGAAGATGCGGTTGTAAGAGAGATACAAATTACACATAATCAGTTTAACGGAAAACCGGTAAGAATTGCAGATGAAGAGCATTACAAAGGAATTCAAGGAACAGAGCATACTGTAACATTAGCAAAAGTAGATGATATGAAAAAATATAAACCGTTATTGACAGAAATTGATAAGAGGCAAAAAGAACAAATTGAAAAAACAACAGGTACAAAAGTAGAATTATATACGAAAATGACAACTTATCAGTTCGTGAACAGTTTCATGAGCGGAACAATGTTTATGGGATTTTTCCTTGGAATTGCATTTTTAGCAATGATGGCGAGTTCTCTTATGTTCAAAATATTAACAGGAGCTTCTCGTGATGTACGCCGTTATGAAATGTTACGAAAAATTGGTGTGAGACGTAGTATGTTAACAAAAAGTATATATAAAGAGATTTCATATTTATTTATCTTCCCAGCAATTATTGGAATCTCCCACGTTTTAGTAGGGCTTAACTTATTCAGTTTCATATTAGTTGACCCATTTGTAAAAGTGTGGATGCCAATAGGAATCTTCATAGTAATTTATTTCATTTATTATTGGATTACTGTCCAACTTTATAAAGGTATGGTAATGCCGAAAGAAGAAGTAGCGAAATAGTTTGAGAAAAGAGTCCTTGTTTTGACAACAAGGACTCTTTTCTATATTTGTAATACATTGTGATCAAGTCTTTCTACGAATAATGTATTGAAAATTAAGAAAATATTAAGAGTTTATATAGCGGAAAGTTAAGAAGTATATGGGATATTAATAATGTAAAAAAGATTGAGATGAAATTGGAAAGTGCAATTGTTGTACATTCATATTTTTTTGAGGTAGTTTTACAGAACTAAATTGTTATTTTTACAAATTTATAAGAAAGGAAACGTCTTATGAAGAAGATAAAAAAATTAGTAAAACGTATTGCAGTCACTATTATACTATTAATAATTATGGCGTTAGTATTTCCTACATGGACCTCGCAAATAAAGGGGAAAAACAGTATAAGTACATTAGAGCAAGTAGAGATAAATGGAAGTGGTCATGAAATTATGATACGCGGAAAAGATAAGAAGAATCCAGTTATTCTCTTTATCCATGGTGGACCAGGTTCTTCAGAAATACCATATGCTCAAAAATATCAAGACTTATTGGAAGAGAAATTCACAGTTGTTAATTACGATCAAAGGGCAAGCGGGAAATCGTATCATTTCTTTGAAGACTATTCGAATCTATCATCAGACCTACTTGTAGAAGATTTATTAGCTATGACAGATTATATTTCAAAACGTCTTGGCAAAGAAAAAGTAATATTGGTTGGTCATTCTTACGGTACATATATTGGAATGCAAGCTGCCAATAAAGCCCCTGAAAAATATGATGCATATGTTGGAATAGGACAGATGAGTGATACAGTAGAAAGTGAAATGGATAGCTTAAACTATGTTATTGAACAGGCACAAAATGCGGGGAATCCAGATGAGGTTTCCTATTTAAAAGGGTTAACCGAAAAAATTAAAAATGGCGATACATACACTCCGCGAAATTATGTTGCGAAATATGGTGGAACATCAAGACTCATTGAAAATCCAGATGGTGATAACATGAGGATGCTATTTAGTAATGAATATAACTTGTTAGACGTAATTCGTTATAACGTTGGATTATCACATTCTCAAACTGTCTTATTAGAAAAAGATTTAAAGAATCCATTATCTACTAAAGTAACTAAGCTGAATCTACCGCTTTATTTTCTTATGGGTAAATATGACTATAATACTTCATTTCATGCAGCAAAACAGTATTTTGATAGAATTGAGGCGAATCAAAAAGAATTTATAGCTTTTGAAAACTCAGCACATTACCCTCAATTTGAAGAGAAGGAAAAGTTTTATGAGTGGTTGTGTGATACATTCGTAAAATGAAATTAAATAAAAAAGTACTTATTTTAAAAATAAGTGCTTTTTTATAGTATATAATCGAGCGAGAAGGAAAATGTTGGATAATAGTCGAAAGATATAATACAACTTCAGAGAAATGACGAGAATCGATATGTTTTGTCGAGAGAGGAGTTATTTTATTAAAAGGTATAGGTACTATACATAGTTTTAATTTCTGAATACTCATTTAAATAGAAGGGGTAATAGTTATGTTCATTCGAATTGGTAAGTGGTGTGGGGTTACATGTTTACAATTATTTGCGGCGCTTATTTGTATTCTATTTTTAGGGGCACTACCGCGTTTATTTAAGGGATTACAAATTGATCTAATCGGTTTTTGGAACACAGTTGTGTTTCTTGGAGAGAAGTTACTTCAACCAGGTGAAATTACGTATGGATTTCGGAATTCAAGAAAGTTATTTCCACAAATATGGATTCATTATGTAGAGACAATGTTTGTATTTATTTCGGCATTTATACTATCTTTACTCATTGCGTATCTTATCGTTGTGTGGGTATTACAGCGCTCTCAATCAAAGCAACGTATGTGGAATGGGATTTTCGTCGCACTTGAAAGTATTCCGGACATTTTATTAATTTTATTATCTCAACTTCTAGTAGTAATAATCTTTCAAAAGACAGGTTTTATGCCAGTGAAATTTGCAGGACTTGGAGAGGAAAGGGCTCGCCTGTTACCAATAATATGTCTTACTTTACCTACAACATTATTATTTATTAAGTTACTACTATTACGTTTCAGAGAAGAATTAGAGAAAGATTATAGTATATTTGCTAAGAGTAAAGGGCTAAGTTTAAGACATATTTTGACGCACCATATTTCAAGAAATGTCCTGTTAACAACAGTCTATTATGCAAAAACGAATATTTTATTTATGTTATCAAACTTATATATTATTGAATGGCTGTTTAATACGTACGGTATGTTCGTTTTCGTGAAAGAAAATTCAAAATTAGAAATATTTACAGTGAGTTTAGTTTTATTATACGTACCGCTTTTTATACTATTTCGTTTATTACATACGCTTTTACAAAATGTTATAAAGGAGCGTGTGTAACATGTGGCAAGTTGTAAAAAGAGATGTGAGATTTTGGCTAGGTGTTACTTTTTTGAGTGTACTAATGATTGTTAGTATTGGAAATACGCTGTTTTTCGATGGGAATATTCGTGAACTAACGATGATGTATAACGAAAAAGGAGAATTAGAGGCTGCTCCGTTTTCACCGTCGAGTAAATTTTGGTTTGGAACTGATGAGAAAGGCCGTGACCTGTTCCAGTTAATAATAGAAGGAGCGAAATGGACAGTTGGTGCAAGTATCGTTATCGCAGTTTTACGTGTAGTAATTGGAGGAGCTATTGGTTTATTACTTGGTATGTACAGTAAACGCTCATTTCCAGTTATCTCATCTTTTTTTGATCCGTTTAGTATTGTACCAATGATTATGATTTCCTATTTTATGTTAAATGCAGTTTTAACGTTCGAAAGTGGAGAGGCTGCTGCTCCGTTTCATTTACGGGTTGCGTTTCAAATTATAGTTCTTGCGTGCCTTGCTGTACCGACTGTTATGTTGTATGTGGCGCAAGAAGTAAAACGTATTAAGAATGAAGAATTTATGTTGGCGGCCACTGTGCTAGGCGGAAGTAAGTGGCAGAGGTTGAAACGCCATGTATGGCCGCATATGTTACCATCATTTCTTTTATTAGTAGCCCAGCAATTTGTAAGTACTTTATTACTCCTCTTGCATCTTGGTTTGTTGGAATTATTTTTTGGCGGAACAATAATTTTTGGCGCTATAGATGCAGATAGTGTAACAAAGGAATGGACTGGCCTAATTGGTCAAAACTTCCGTCACTTAACTACTCATACATGGATTGTACTTATACCAATCGCTTTCTATAGTATGACAATCTTGTCAGGGAATCTAATTAGCAATAGTATGCAAGATGCAATTAAACTAGGAAATGTTAGAAGAGCGAAACAGAAGAATGAAGAGGTGAAAGTAGAGAAACAAATACAGCCTACCGTGAATGATTTTTCATTTCATAGAGAGGTACAAAAATAAAGAAAGAAAGAAAGATAGCTGAAGACAAATTGTTTTCAGCTATCTTTTTTTCTTTAAAGTGGTGGTAAATCAATCTTACCTTCTTCAAATAATTCTTTTATCATATGTTTCGTATAACCGGCTGCTTGACCAAATGTGATTTTTGCTGGCATTGGTGCTTCATTTACATCTACAACTACATCAATAATGCATGGTTTACTTTGTTTTACTGCATTTTCAAAGGCGGGAAGTAAGTCATCTAACTGTTCTACACGGTATCCAATACCACCGCACGCCTCAGCATATTTTGCGAAATCAGGATTCGTTAAGTCTGTACCAAATTCAATATTTCCCATAACTTCTTGTTCAAATTTAATCATTGCAATTTTATTATTGTTTAATACAACGACAACGATTGGCAGTTTATATTTAACAGCTGTTACGAAATCATTCATTGTCATTCCAAATCCGCCGTCACCACAAACTGCAAACACTTGTTTACCCGGGAAAGCAATTTGTCCAGCAAGTGCACCAGGTAAACCGCAGCCAAGTGTTGCAAGCCAACTAGAAATGATAAATTTCTGGTTTGTCATACGGAAGTGCCTTGCAGTCCATACTGTTACATTTCCAACATCGACTGAAAGAATTGCGTCATCTTCTGCTACTTTCTGCAGTGCATGCATAACTCGTTGTGGTTTAATTGGAGTAGAAGAATCTTCTTCTTGAGTGTGTAATTTTTCTTCCCACTTTTTCATCATTTCTTGATGATGCTCTAAGAAGGAATGATCCTCGTGTTTTTCTACATTTTCAATTAACCATTTTAATGTTTTATCAGCATCACCAGCTAAGCCGATATCTGTCGTATAACGTTTCCCGATTTGTGCAGGGTCTGTATCAATATGAAGTGTTTTTGCTTTTTCGGGTAAGAAACCAGTGAACGGATAAGAAGTACCAACCATAATTAAAGTATCTGCATGCTTCATTGCTTCATAAGAAGGTTTCGTCCCGATTAATCCTAATCCACCGATACAAAGAGGGTGTTCATCAGGAACAATCCCTTTAGCTGGTAATGTAAGTACGATTGGAGCACCGATATGTTCTGCAAATGCAAGTAAAGAATCTCTCGCATGTTTAGCTCCTTTCCCGGCTAAAATAACAGGTTTTTTCGCTTCATTAAGTGCGAGTTTCGCTACATCTAAATCTTCTTCTTGCGGAAATATTACTGGTAATGTAAAGGAAGAGTTTGTAATGCGCGCACCATTTTTCACTTCAAATTTTGGAACATCATCTGGAATTGTAAGAACAGAGACACCTTTTTTTGTATATGCCATTCGAATCGCTTGATTCACTACAGCAGGTAACTGTTCCGCTGACATTATTCGTTGGTTATAAACCGCAACGTCATCAAACATTCTTTCTAAGTTTACTTCTTGGAAAAAATCTGTTCCGAGTAAATCGCTTTCTACTTGTCCTGAAATTGCTAGTACAGGAGCTTGATCGAGTTTTGCATCGTATAAACCATTTAATAAATGAATCGCTCCAGGTCCTGCAATAGCCATACAAACACCAAGTTTTCCTGTTAATTTCGCATATGCTGCCGCTGCTAACGCACCAGCTTCTTCATGGCGAACTTGAATAAATTTAATTTTATCTTGTTTTTTCCTTAAAGCTTCAATTATAGAATTGATGGAATCTCCAGGCATACCATATATGTGTTCTACACCCCAGTCAATTAAAAGATCCACTAATGCTTCACCGGCTGTTTTCCCAAACATAATCGTTCCTCCTTATTAATAGGTAGATACTATTATGTTTTGGAGAAAAAGGGAAAATATACAAATGATATAACTTATTTGTTTTAATGATGTCCAGTGAAAAGAGTGAAGGCTGTTATTAGTAAAAATCCACTAATAGACCACGATAGAAACGGAAGGAAAGGTAGCTGTTTTTTTGCTTTCCAAAGCATTTCGTGAATTGTGACATAGCCAAGAGAACCAATTGCGCTTCCCATAATAAGTCCTTGTAAATGGAGAGCTTTCCCGTCCATCATAATGCCAAAAACAGTACCGGTCCCTAGGATAAGAGAAAGTAATAAAGTTGTTAATAAAAATGAAATGTATTTATGTTTTGTAAAAAGAAATGGAATAATTAAAGCTAACCCTTCTGGAATATGGTGAATGACAATCGCAAGTAAGAAAGGAATGGCAGAGTCATTATGATTTATAAACGCTGTTCCTAATGCAAATCCACTCGGCATATTATGAATGAATATAGCAAAAGAAAGAAAAAGGAAGGTTTGCCATGCTTGTTGATCCTTTTTATGTATCATTGGATGATGACAATAGTTATCTAATAAGCTCATAACTAAAATACCGATAGCTATCCCAAGTATAGGACCTATTATTTCATAGCTTGAAAATGTTTCAGGAATAATTTCAAGTGATAAAAGCCCAAGTAAAACCCCACCACATAATGCGTATAAGCGATGCATCTTTTCTTCAATTAGTTGGCGTGTTGCTACTCCAACAGCACCTCCTAATAGTAATCCACCGAACGAAAAAAACGTAACGATTATAGGAATCCATAAACGTTCCATATCATCACACTCCAATTCTATCCCCTTGTTTTCAGCTTACTAATGGGGGAGGGAGATTAGTCCAAATTATTATGACCAATTATAGAGAAAAAACTGTAAATTCATTTAATGGTATATTCATATTTGACACACGTTTTCCGTCAAAGGAAGAATTAATACAACCATCTACAGAAGAATATTGGATAACTATTGCAGATGAAAAGGGAAGAAGATGTGATTTATATACTGAGATGAATTATGATTCAATTCAACAAATACAGCACTACATAACAACAAGAAGGTTTTATGAGGAGGATACGCTAGTAGAGGAACTGAAAACAACAATAGATCTTCGGTATACGTATCCGCAAGAATTAGAAAGATTACTTGTAGCGAATGGGTTTGAATTGTTACAGATATACAATGATTGGGAAGGGAATGAGTTGCAGGAGGATTGTTATTCTATGGTGGTAGTTTGCCAGAAGAAAAGATAGGGATGCTGATTGTTATATAGTAAGTTATTAGAAAAAATGATCAAACTGTATTTCACATTAACAATAGACTATGTGTCTTTGTTTTAATTGTAAGGAAGAATAAGAGGAGCTGCAGTGGAGTGCTATGGTGGGGACTGTGTATAAAGAAAATGAAGGGTAAGGTCATAATCAAATGTTGTTTACTGAGCCATTAGAGTTTTATATAATATACAAATAAACAAAACTGGATGTTTGCCAGTTTAGAGGGACATAAAAAAATGTCCTGGTATTTAGATAATGTTTATGAGTTAAATAAAGAAAAACGAATGTAATAAAAATTTACTATACTAACTTTATGGAGAGTAATGTTATGAAAGCAGAAAAAATACTTGAAACACTAGATAGGTACGCGGAGGAGTTTGATTTTCCAGTACTTGATAACTATAATTTTGACTTAGCACAATCCAGAATATCTGTTTTTCGAGAGGAAGACAAGTGGCTCATAGTATTTGAGGTTGTGGGCGTTGATGCAAACCTTGAGATATCGAATAACTTCTATGTGTATAGTAATAGCATGAGACAGCAAGGATTCTTTTCATATTTCGATGAAATCTTAACGCTTGTAAATGAAGAATATTGGTACGATGATGAAGATCATTTCCTTGTAGATCCTTTTCATATGGAGTTACTTTTGAAAGGAGAACGTATCACTTTAACACCAACTGTAGAAGAGTATAAGCGTTTAGGAATTGAAACTGATTCATTTCATCCTACCAAACTTATTCGTTTTTTAACTTCTAAATATAAGGAGAAATTCTGGGTAAATCCCTCGGACATATTAGATGAAACCAATGCAGAATTTAAACCAAATCTATTTTATCAAACAGAAGAATGGGAACATCCTGATATAAGTGATGATCAAAAACCGAGTGAGAGCATATTCTTTCAAAGTTTAGCTAAAGCGATTGAATTAAATAATGTGAATTTGATAACTGTAGGGAAAGTAAATAATGATTGGACCAATTGGACATGGAGTGATTTTGAAAAACAAGAAGAGGATGACATTTAAATAAGAAACTGTTTTTCCCCACCTATGATACATTGAAGCATTTGTAACATTATTTTATCGGTAAAGCCATGTATGAACTTCGCTTTCACATCTAAATCATTTGAGTTGAACAATCGTATTAGTTATTATTAATATGTGTGTCAAAATATTTTAAAAAAAGATTGATAAATGTTTCTTCGCTTATTTTTAATGTGAGAAGGAATGTAAATAATGAACAAAAAAATAATATGGTTAGTGGCAGCGAAGGAACTGTTATAGTGTTTGATGCACACATTAAGCGGTTTTATGTCACAGGAAAGAGAAGCTTTTTGTTTGAATTTCAGGGTATACAAAATGTAAACGTTGACTGGGATTTATTTCTCATGCTAACATATAGATAATTTAATCAAGGCGGTGGAAATGTATTGGACTCAGATGTTGACTCGGATAGGTGGCTAAATGACCTCGATTTTCTCAGAGTACCCCTCATCATTTTGAGAATGTAGATTTTATACAATCTCATGTCAATGTGTATGAAGTAGGTCTGGAAAGAGAAAATATAGCAGGAGGTGAATCCTTTAGTTTCAAGGAAGCTAAGGGAATTAGTTGGACATATTTAATTTAATCATGGTAGTGGTTTTAATCGCATGTACTGCATTTTTCGTAGCAATTGAGTTTGCTATTGTAAAAGTAAGAGGATCAAAGATTGATCAATTTGTATTAGAAGGAAAGAAAGGTGCGCTGGCAGCTAAGAAAGTGACATCAAACTTGGATGAGTATTTGTCAGCTTGTCAATTAGGGATTACAGTTACAGCAATGGGACTCGGGGCACTAGGTGAACCAACGATTGAGAGACTTTTACATCCTTTATTTGATAAGTGGAACATCAATCCTTCCATTGCAGGTGTATTATCTTTAGGAATTGCTTTTACTATTATGACGTACTTACATGTTGTAGTTGGTGAATTAGCACCAAAAACATTCGCGATTCAAAAGGCTGAGAAGGTTACTTTATTACTTTCGGCTCCGCTTATCTGGTTCTACAAAATCATGTATCCGTTTATTCGCTTGTTAAATGGCTCTGCAAGGATGATAACAGGAATGTTCGGCTTAAAACCTGCATCAGAGCATGATGTAGCACATACAGAAGAAGAATTACGATTGATTCTTTCTGAAAGTTATGAACGTGGAGAAATTAATCAAGCTGAATACAAATATGTAAATAATATTTTTGAATTTGATAATCGTATTGCGAAAGAAATCATGGTCCCCCGTACAGAAATTATAGGGTTACATGTAGATAATTCTTTAGCAGACCATATGAAAATAATCCGTGATGAAAAGTATACACGTTACCCAGTATTTGGGGAAGATAAAGATGAAATCATTGGCATGGTGAATGTGAAAGACTTCTTTATTCGTTATATGAATAAGGAAATAAAAGAATTCAATTCTATTCAATCGTATACGCGTCCAGTAATTGAAGTAATTGAGACCATACCAATACATAATCTTTTACTACAAATGCAAAAGAAACGTATTCCGTTGGCTGTGTTATATGATGAATACGGCGGTACGGCTGGTATTGTAACCATTGAGGATATACTGGAAGAGATTGTAGGAGAAATACGTGATGAATACGATGAAGATGAGCGTCCGCCCATCCAACAAATGAATGAAGGTCATGTTGTCGTAGAAGGTAAAGTATTAATTAGCGAATTAAATGATTTACTAGGATTACATATGAATGATAGTGATGTTGACACGATTGGTGGTTGGATTCTGATGCAGAATTATGATATCCAAGAAGGGCAAACAGTAAATAGCGAAGGATATGTATTTAAAATTCTTTCTAAAGACCCTCACCAAATCAAACGTGTTGAAATACAAAAAGAAATGTTGGAAGCAGCAACTGTATAGTTGCTGCTTTTATTCAATTGATAACATGGTAGCCCTCCTTATTAAATTCATTGATCAACTTTTTACCTGTTAACACATTACCGAAATAGGGAATGATTGGTTCCTTTGCATTCCAGGTTCAACACTCCTTCGATATTGTAAAATGTATCTCATTTATACAAATTGTAATATAATTTAAATGTAAATTCGTAGCGTAAAATAGATTAAAAGTAACAAATGTTGAGAAAGGATTCCCTTGTCAAAATTAGTATTTGTATTTCACTAGATAATAAAAAATGTAGAATGATTTTATTTCTGACATTGTTATTTAATAGTAATCAAAATACAAAATAAAGAATTTTCTCGGCTGGAAATTGTTACATACTCATAAAATGGAGGCAATAGTTATGCAGCAAATTAAAAAAATAGGAAACGCATTTTGGTACATGACACCTGTTTCCGAGACTGATAGACCTATCTTAGGAATGGTAGTTGGAAAAGAAAAGACTTTGATGATAGATGCAGGTAATTCAGAAGCACATACACAATTGTTTTTAGAAATGCTAAAAGAGCAAAATATCTCAAATCCTGATTTTGTAGCATTAACGCATTGGCACTGGGATCATATTTTTGGATTGCCTGTATTACAAAATGCATTGTCTATCGCACATTTTGAAACAAAAAAAGAGATGAACACACTTGTTTCTTATGAGTGGTCGGATGAGGCATTGGACGCACGAGTGAAAGAAGGTACAGAAATTGAATTTTGTGCGGACTGTATAAAAAAAGAGTTCAGTGAAAAACCAAGAAATATTCAAATTCTTCCGCCGTCCTTAACCTTTCAGAAACAACTTGAATTAGACCTTGGTGATGTGACATGTGTGTTAAAGCATGTGGGCGGAGACCATTCACATGACTCTGTTGTTATTTATATTAAAGAAGAAAAGATTTTGTTTTTAGGAGACTGTATATATGCAGATATCTTTTCTGCAAAGCGGAACTATACAACGAAACGAACGTTTAAACTGATACAAGAATTAGAGAAATTTGATGCCGAGACCTATATTCTTTCACATGGGGAAGCTATAGATCGAAATGAATTTTTGCGAGAGATTCGTTTATTAAAAACAGTAGGAACTTATACGGAAACTCATAAAGGCGATGAAGAGAAGATAAAGGCAGCATATAAACAAGAACTAGATAGAGAATTAAATGAAGATGAGCTAGAAACAATAACGTACTTTGTAAATGGTTATGAAATGGTTAATCTGTAAAACCTAACTCAAACCAGATTGAGGCTTATTCTGATTTGAATATAATTAAACTGTACAAAAAGAGTATTGAAAGTTAATTCAATACTCTTTTTAATAATTAAATATCCAAATTCCAACCAATTTCTAAATCTTTTTGCTGGCTCATCATCTGGGTTTACACGGCTTTCAACACTGGTTGTGATTAGCAGCTTTTTTAGCTAATTCAGTAATATATTCAAAGAATGCATCACGTTTTACATCATAAATGACATTTACTGGTCTTCCGTTAGCAGTTTCCACTGTACGTCCTTGGCTGGGTCCGTATGTATGAACGATACTAGCAATCGTTTTTGTTTTTGCAAGATCAGCTTTCCCAACAAACGCAGCAGTTAATACATCCCACAAATAGTAAGTAGAGTTCGTTGAGAAGTGAACGAGAGGGGGAACCATTGCATAGCATTGACCAAGGAAATCAACACCAATATACTTACGCTCTTTTGCCCACTGTTCACGTATGTCTATAGTTAGCGGAACCTGGTTTGTACTTTCTAGAGTTACTAAATCAATGATTATATTAGCATTCCAAACACGAGCTACTGCTTCGGGATCCCAAAATGAATTCCACTCGGCTGTTCCGTCATGTTCTGGCTCATGTACATTGCCTGCAGTACGAAATGTACCGCCCATCCAAACGAGACGTTCAATTTTATCTTCGATTATTGGAGATTCATATAGTGCACGAGCAAGGTCAGTCAGGGGCCCTGTAAATAATAAAGTTGTTTTTCCATCAGTTTGTAGAAGAGTCTCTATTATATGATGATGTGCAGGTTTTTTTGATGCAGGTGTAACAACTTTCCCAAACTCATTTAAAATTGGTAAAGCATCTACATAAAATGCATGCATCCGCCATTCTTTTGGAAATGGGTTTTTTCCACGAGAGTTGGACGCTGCTACCTCAATATTATTTTTGCCGAAGCGATCTATAATTTTACGACTGGCAGACATTGCTGGTTCTAAATAACAATCTGCAGGAATAACTGAAACACCTGTAAGTTCTATATTTTCCATCTGGAGTAGTAAAAATAGTGATATTAAATCATCTACACCACCATCATGATTGAAGTACACTTTTTTCATCATTTTAATCTCCATTCTTTAAAATTTAACCAGGAATTAAATTTTAATTGATGAAAAATCATCAATAATTTCCACCACTTCAATTCTCCCATTAATCAGTAACTCAGGAAGTTCATTTCTAACGTTTCCTTTCCAATACTCTCTAGCTTGTTCCATTTTTTGAGCGAAAGGAATACCATCTTCTTTCGGCAAAAGGTTTCCATCACCTTCAAAAGAACTTCCGATTACTCGTAGTTTAACAATCTGCAAAACTTCTCGATTATAAGAATCAAATAGTGCTTTCCATTTCAAAGCATCCTCATAGCTTTTGGAAGCATATAAGCAAGACAACCTTGAGGGATATTCAGGAAATTCTTGCAGTCTAACCATTTCTACAATCGTTTCTCTAACCGCTCTAATTGTTTGATCTATATAATTCAGAACTACTTTAGCATTTTCATTATTTATATGTAATTCCTTATTGATATAATGCCTTTTTAAAATTTGAATGGAGTCTTCATCATTAGAATTTAATTGTTCTCTTTCAAAAAAGAAGTGATAGAGGGTATTAGTTTGATTTTTGTCAAAGTGAATGATTTGTCCGATACTCATTGTTTTCCTTGTAACGATGTGATATGCGTAAAGTTCTGCTTTATTCATGGTTATCCTCCTAGTAGTAATTATCATATAATTCAATATTAAATTTAATAATTCAACATCAAAATATATAAAACCTTTGTAAGTAAAAAGTTATAAAGTGGGAGGATTGGAGTGAAGAGTGGAAGAAATGCACGTAAACGCTTTAAAAATGTTCACAAAATGTTCACTTACGAAGGAGTTTCCAATATCGATATAATGACAAAGACTCAAAGAGAAGGGATGATGAAAATTGCCAACAACAAGAAAGGAAAACCTCCAATTTGGTATGATGATGTGCCTCGGGATGGTTATCGTTATGACGTTTTACAATTTATTAATGAATGGAGCAGGAGGGCCAATTCATATTAAGGAGATCGCATTAGAACTAATAATTGGATTTATTATTGCGCTATTAATTGAAATATGTATCGTAGGACCGTGTGCGAAAAAGATTGTATTTGCATTACCATTTGATAAATCAAAAAAAGTAAACATGATTATTGCGATGGCAACAACAATGGTAATCGGAATGGTATTCTTTATGTCATTTTATGGAATGGCTATGATGTATTTACATAATGGGTTACATGGTGACTCATTCGCTTCAATTTATTTCTCGATTTTCATTAAAAATTTCATTATGGCGTACCCACTTCAATTAATAATAATGGGACCTCTTGTACGTTTCTTATTTGGAAAGTTTGTTTTGAAGAATAAAGGTGTTAATGTAGCGTAGTTAAAAATGTTTTATTTGATTATAAAAATTAAACAATAAAATGAATTCAATGTATCGAAAGAATTTGAAATGCATGTTAACAAATGTATTATTGAAGTTATGTGAAAGTGATTTAGTTAGGATAATAAACCTCTTAGTGTATGTTGTTAAAAAGCTGTACCTTTTTTGTATAAGGGTACAGCTTTTGTTGTAATATTTGTTTGGAATTTATATGGGGAAATGTAGCGATTATTCACCTGTAAAAAAATTAATATCAATTTAAAGGAGAGAGTTAAGTATGTAAAGAAAAAATATAAGTGAATGTGATCTCGATTTGTGGTGGAATAAAATACATTTAGTAGTTAGTTAAAAATGAAAGTCTAATAGTAAGGGTATTATACATAAGGGAGAGACGCAAAGTGATTAATTATATGTTAAAAGATGGTGAACGATATTTAGAAATATCTGATATTGTTATATTTGAAAATAGTGCACATTTTCCAGATGTCGAAGAAACAGATAATGTATGTGAAACGATTATAGGGTTTTTAGAAATATAGTATAAACACACGGATAGGATTAATTGCTTGAATATTGAATTATATAAGGTGTGAATTGTTTATTTAAGAACGGGAGGAAGCAATATGATTGAATACAGAAAAGCAAGAGTAGAAGATATACAAGGGATTATTAAAGTGTGTTCAGATGGTTATAGAAATACATATCCAGGTTTGTTGCCCCAGCAATACATAGAAAGTACGATTAAGGAATTTTACAATGAAGACAGGGTGAGAAATGAAATATTAAATATTAGCCAAGAGTGGAATGGCTGGTTTGTTGCAAGTGATAATGGAGAAATACTCGGTGTTGGTGGAGGTGGTTTCACTGGCAAAGAGACAGCAGAGTTATTTGTAATATATTTAAACCCAAATAGAAAAAGAGAAGGCATTGGTACAGAATTACTTTCTATAATTGCAAATGATCAAATTGAACGAGGTGCAAAAGAACAATGGGTTTCAGTTGCAAAAGATAATGATATGGGAATTCCATTTTATGAAGCAGTTGGTTTTAAATACCAAGATGAAAGACCAGCTTATGGGCTACCTGTAGGCGAAGGTTTCACATCTATTCGATACAAACGTGAGTTAGCAATTAGCTTAGTTGAAAGATAAGTAAAAAAGACCTCGTCCGAATTAAATTTAGTTTATAGTTGTTGAAATCAATAAAAGTAAAGGCAAGGACCTATTTGATATGTATAATATGTTTTTTCCTTTATATTATAGTTAGTTTTGAAAAAAGTTTGATAAAAAGGTCTATTTTGTAGGGTAATTACCTATGCATAAAATAACACTAATTTTTTGTACACTGTTGCTATAAATTCTCGTGAGAGTTGGAAAATAGCCGGGTTTCCAACCTGATGAGGTGCGAAGCTATTATGAGTGCAGTGACATAACTAGGAGGTTTCCACTATGACAGCTTTATTTAAAGCTATGGAGTTCCAGCTGAAAACTGAACGACTTGATCTGAGTATGTGGGAGGAATCCGATTCAGTCTGGATGAGAAAATTAATTGGAGAACGTGATGTGGATATGCCAACCCTTGACGCCGTTCGTAGCATGCTTATAGAGATGCGTAAGAGAGCAGGCGAAAATGGCATTTCCCTTCTCACTATTCGCCGACGAGACGAAGGTGATTTCATCGGATACTGTGGCTTGATTATCGGTCGTTCCACACTGGAAGAGCCGGAGATCGCATACGAGTTGTTCCGCAGTGCTCATGGCAAAGGCTATGCGACTGAGGCAGCATCTGTTGTGCTGGACGCTGCGATTGCTACGGGGCGCCACAGACTTTGGTCGACTGTCGGCGCGTGGAATGTTGCGTCCTTCCGGGTGTTAGAAAAGATAGGATTTGAGAGGCATCACAGTACGTGGGACGAGCGCGGTGAGATTGTTTGGAACGTACGCGACCTTTAGAAATCCCGGACCTAACTTGAAACTATTGAAAAGGAGAAGAGGTCATTAGTTTGGGCGAGAATCCAGATAAAGATAAAAGAACTGATTTATAATCCAAATAGTGACAAACTATAACTGAAGCATGTCCTCGAAAGCGGAGTGTTGCCTTCGCACCGAGGCTATGTCCTCCTCCCAAAACCAATCGAACGTTTCAAGTTATATATCTTTATTATACTGATTAAACTAAATATTTATTGTTTACTTATTTCATTCATTATGTAAATAAAAAGGATAATTAGCCCTCATAATGGACTAACTATCCTATAGATTATTATATGAATTTAATAAAATCGAGGTCTTCTTTTGTATATGATTAATATATAAGCTATAGATTTATCATTTTTCAAACCGTATATGAACGAACTTCAACATCTTTATTAAATTTACAATCCACATCATAATTCGTGTACTTCCATCCCAATCTTTATTTGTAGGTATACGTTTAAAGAAAGGGGAGCAGCTTAATATTTTTATGTTAGAAGACCACTTTTCTATTGTCTTTGGATTATTTACGTAAAAATACATCATAGCGCCGTTATTACCAGATTTTTTTACAGTAGCATTCGAAAGTGTCAGTGCGAACTTTGATTCGGCATCAAAATATAACTCTCCTCCAGGAAAACGTTTTGCCATAGCGACAAATATCTCCTTCAGTTCTTCTTCTTTAAAGTAATAAAACACACCTGCTGATATAAAAAGAATACCGTCTTTTGGATCATATTTTATATCGTTGAACCAAGAAGTGTCAAAATATGATTTGGCAATGCTTATATTTCGTGGTGTATCTTCAATTAATGTTTTGCGGAAAGCGATCGCATCAGGCAAATCAAGGTTATACCACTGTATAGTACCGTTATCAATTCTTGAAAAAGTAGTGTCTAGTCCAGAACCGATATTTACTATAGTAGCATTCGGATGTTTTCTAATAAATTGTTTAATAGTATCGTCTATTTTTCTTGCACGGGTAATATAAGTGATACATCCATATTCGCCAAATGTATCTGCTATTTTAGAGAAATCAAAGTCGCATTCTTTAATAATCCGAATAGCTTCCGTATCATCTAAAATATCCTTGTTTTTCTCACTACCATATGCTCGTCCCCATAGTGGAATAAGCATAGTACCTTGAACTGATTGTAAATCTATTTCTTTAACCATGAAACGTCCTCCATTTAATAATAAAAAAATATCATATATATATGATTAGTCGTTATTTAGCATTTTTGATAGCATTTTATTTGTTTTATACAGTCCGTAAGTTAAATCACGTTGATCTTCTTCACTGAGTTTTTCAAGATTACTAGTGAAATTATTATAAATTTGTTTCCATCTTTCATAATGTACTTTTTCAGCTTTATCTGTTAAGGAAATTAAAACAGCTCGTTTATCTACTGTATCTTGTTTTTTTACAATGTATCCGTTTTGCTCTAAATTACGAACGGTTACACTTAATTGTTGTTTAGGTATGTTTAAATAACTAGCAATCATTTTTAAATTTACAGCGACTTTTTGTCGGGCAATATACTCAACTATGTGTTGCTCTAAATGTGTAAATTCAGTGGATTTCTCTGATAATAATTTAAAAGTACCTGACATATTTAATAATAAATTCATGTATTCGTTTATTAATTCTTTATTAGTCATTATTTTTCGTGTCCTTTATCAATTTAGTAATTATTTTATTACTATTTTCACTTAAAATCAAATAATAACATTGATATTAGTAATTGTTTATTTACTAATATCAATGTTATTTAAATCGTGAGAGATGCAGTAGAGGAAAAGTTAAAGTTTTTTATGAGCGGTGAGTAGAAAGATTATAAAATATTACTTTATACATAAAAAACTAATGAAGCCAATGTCTTTTTCAGTCATTATACTATTAATAATTTTATGGTAAAATCTTTTACATAATGAAATAAAGGGGTAGTATTCTATGGGTTATTTCTCAAATAGTTTATTAGTTTTGTTTGTTCTTATCGTATGTAGCTGTATGATTTTTGGTTGATAATATAATGATGGATTGATATAAAAGAAGGTATCTCATAAAGATGAGATACCTTCTTTTTCTTATAATTGTAATTTAGATTCAGTATTTGGTGATGGTTGAAATGTATATATTTTATACTAACCATTAGTTGATATATTAAACAAATATTAAATAGAGAAATATATATGGTACCAATCTTATTAAGTTCCTTATGTTTTTAAAGAGAAGGAGTTTCATTTTTTCTTATTGAAGTATTGTTCTAGTCAGTTTAACGACGGTCAAAATTTTTTTGGAATAAAACAAAAAGGATGATAGGGAGTATTTACATGAAAACTATTTTAAATTACACGATTGAACCCCCTAAAGATTTCAATGAATTATTAACTATGTATGAATCTTTAGGATGGAATTCTCTTGAATTATCGGTTAACGAGTTAGAGCAAATGTGTAAACAAAGTTGGTATGCAATATATGTTTTTGATGACCAAAAGTTAGTAGGGATGGGACGCGTTATATCAGATGGTGTAATTACTGGCATTATTTGCGGAGTGTGTGTATTACCGGAATATCAGTCCAAAGGCATTGGAAAGGAAATAGTGGAACAATTAATCCGGCACTGTGAACAAAAACGAGTTATTCCACAACTTATGTGTGTTGAAGATTTAAAATATTACTATGAATCAATTGGATTTGAGGAATTTTCGATTGGTATGACGAAACATATTAAACGATAGCGAGGCTTTGTAATTTAGAATTACTTGTTTATCAGGCCAATTTTTAGATTTCAAAAATTTCATTATAAAGGAGAATAATGTTATGGAGATTGCTAAAGGGGTAGAGATGCTACATCTTGAATTTCACGGGTATATAATTCATCCAATTCTTTTATGGGATGATGAAATGGCAATTTTAATAGATACTGGATTTCCTGGACAAATTGAAGATATACGAGTAGAAATGGGTAAGGTTGGAGTATCGTTTGATAAACTAAAAGGCGTGATTTTAACGCATCAAGATATAGATCATATAGGTAGTCTTCCTGAACTATTACAAAACTGTGGAAGTAATATAAAAGTCTATGCTCACGAGCTAGATAAGCCATATATTGAAGGGGATTTACCTTTATTGAAAGATGGAAATATAGAGAATCCACCAAAAGGAAAAGTGGATGATACTTTGGTTGAAGGCCAAGAACTTCCATATTGCGGTGGTATTCTTATTATTCATACCCCAGGGCACACTCCTGGTCATATTAGTTTATATTTGAGACAAAGTAAAACTCTTATCGCTGGGGATTCAATGTATAGTGTAAACGGAATTTTAGGGGGAATTCATGCCCCAACTACTTTGGATATAAAAGAAGCGCAAAATTCTTTGAAGAAGTATTTAAATCTAGAAATTGATTCTGTAGTTTGTTACCATGGTGGATTAAGTAAGGGGAATATAAATGCACAAATTCAAGAGCTATAGATAAGAATTTTTTGTTAATCGGTGCTAAAGTATAATTTAATTGCTAGTATATAAATAAAACCCTTAAATTAATAAAGAGCATGTTTGAAGGAATTTCAAATGTGCTCTTTATTAAATATAATCAATTTAATTTTGATGACTTAATCCATTCCAATAAAACGAAACGATTTCTTTTGCTAATTCATCTATATTTGCAAGAGTAGGATTGTGATTCTCATCTTTAAAATTCCCGATTGATAATAAAGCGACGAAAGCATGGGCAGCAAATTTAGGATTTCCTTTAGGAATTTCTCCAAGGAGAATTGCGTTATCTAGCGCTTTTTCCAACACTTCATACATGTTATCCTCGGCATTTTTTAATTCCTTTAATTGCTCTTCAGATAAAGAAAGTTTTGCATCTTTCATAAAATTATTCATATCAATATCCATCGTTGCGTGTAAGTATACTGTAGCAAAGTTCAATAATCTTTCTTCCAAAGTTTTATTCGTAGAGAGTATTTGATCCATATTTTCTCTTATGCGCACCATCATTTGAATCATAGTAGCGGTAAATAGATCAGCTTTTGTTGAATAGTAATAGTAGACAGTTGCTTTTGTAACTCCACATTCTTTCGCGACCTCATCCATTGAAACAACTTGATAATTTTGAGTGAGAAATAACCTAGTTGCAACTTCTAAAATGATTTCTTTTGTAGACTTTGTATTTTTATTTTGACGAGGCCTTCCGAGAGGACGTTGTTTTTGATCCAAATACATTCGCTCCTGACATTTATTATTGAGATAATTATAACATAATTTTTTAATCATTCTTGATTAATTAACCGACCAGTATATATAATTAATATTGGAGGAAAAAAGGAAGGTGGGGTTTTATGAAAAAGCACCCGTTACATATGTTAGGGAGGCTTGTAGCAGGGAAGAATACGCAATGGATAACTTTATCGGTATGGATTCTTATTACATTAGTACTTTCATTTACGTTACCACAAGTAAACAGTACGAAAGAACCGAATCCGAAAAATTTACCTGAAACAGCTATGTCACAGCAAGCTGAAGCACTTATGAAAAAAGAATTTCCTAATAATGCAGGAAATCCGTTGTTAGTAGTATGGCATCGAGATGGTGGATTACAGTTAAAGGATTATAAACTCATACAAGATGTTTATAAAGAATTAAAGGCCAGTCCTTTAAAAGAACAATCAACATTACCACCATTTGATACAATTCCAGAGCAAGTATTATCAAAAAGTGCATCAACAGATGGCACATCATTTGTTACACCAATATTTTTTAATAAATCTGCTGGAACGGATATATTAAAAGGTAATTTAGAAGAGTTACGAAAAATAGTGAATAGTAAAGTGGATGAAGATCCGTTCAAACAAAAAATTACCGACTCTGGTTTACATGTTCGATTATCTGGACCTGTAGGTATTCAAACGGATGCGGTAAGTTTATTTAGTCAAGCTGATGTGAAATTATTAGTTGCTACTGTACTACTAGTATTGGTTTTATTAATTTTACTGTACCGTTCACCAATTTTAGCAATTTTACCTTTACTCGTTGTTGGTTTTGCATACGGAATTATCAGTCCGACACTGGGCTTTTTAGCAGACAATGGATGGATTAAAGTAGATGCACAGGCTATATCGATTATGACTGTCTTACTGTTTGGAGCAGGAACGGACTATTGTTTATTTCTTATTTCAAGATATAAAGAGTACTTGCTAGAAGAAGAAAGTAAGTATAAAGCATTGCAACTTGCGATAAAAGCATCAGGTGGAGCAATTATAATGAGTGCACTTACTGTAGTACTAGGGTTAGGAACGTTATTACTTGCTCATTATGGAGCTTTTCATCGATTCGCAGTTCCATTTAGTGTGGCTGTTTTCATTATGGGAATCGCTGCTTTAACGATTCTTCCAGCATTATTATTAATTTTCGGTAGAGTTGCATTTTTCCCGTTCATACCGAGAACAGCTGAAATGAATGAAGAGTTTGCAAGAAAGAAAAAGAAAGTAGTAAAAGTAAAAAATACTAAAGGGTTCTTTAGTAAAAAACTTGGGGATATTGTTGTACGTAAACCGTGGACAATTATTATGCTAACCGTATTTTTATTAGGAGGCTTGGCTTCATTTGTACCGCGTATTCAATACACGTACGACTTATTAGAATCATTCCCGAAAGATATGCCATCACGCGAAGGATTTACATTAATTACGGATCATTTTTCAGTTGGAGAATTAGCGCCAGTAAAGATTGTAGTAGATTCAAAGGGAAAAGATTTACCTATTAAACAAGAAATAGAGAAATTATCTTTTGTTAATAAAGTGAAAGAGCCAATGAAGGGAAAAGAAAATAATCAATTGCAAATGTATGAAGTTTCTTTAGTGGAAAACCCTTACTCCATTGAAGCATTAGATCAAATCCCTAAATTGAAAAATAGTGTAGAAAAGGTATTAAAAGATGAAGGAATTAGTAAAGCTGAGAATCATTTATGGATTGGCGGAGAAACAGCTTCCTTATATGATACAAAGCAAATTACTGAACGGGATGAAGCGGTTATTATTCCGGTTATGATTAGTATCATCGCTTTACTTTTACTCGTGTATTTACGTTCAATCGTTGCGATGATTTACTTAATTGTAACTGTCGTTTTATCTTTCTTCTCTGCATTAGGAGCAGGCTGGATTTTACTGCATTTCGGTATGGGAGCTCCCGCGATACAAGGTGCGATACCGTTATATGCATTCGTATTTTTAGTTGCTTTAGGAGAGGATTATAATATCTTTATGGTTTCTGAAATATGGAAGAATAAAAAGAAACAAAATCATTTAGAATCAGTTAAAAATGGTGTTATACAAACAGGTAGTGTAATTACATCCGCAGGTTTAATTTTAGCAGGAACATTTGCAGTATTAGGTACATTGCCAATTCAAGTTTTAGTTCAATTCGGTATTGTGACAGCAATCGGTGTATTGCTAGATACATTTATTGTAAGACCACTGCTTGTACCTGCGATTACAGTCGTTTTAGGACGCTTCGCTTTTTGGCCAGGAAAGCTTTGGAAAGAAGAAAAGCAATTACAAAAAGAAGATACTTTATAAAAGAAGGTTGCCGATAAAGTCAGTAAAACTGATTTTTAGGCCACCTTCTTTTTTATTAGTCTGATATAGAATGATCATTTTGAATATACAATGAAAAATATAGATGAAATGTAAAATGAGGTTTTAAGTGCATTAAAATTTTTCTTATCAGACATAATAATTCGTAAGAAATTCCAATTGAGTGAGGAATTTCTAAAATTATTTATCGTTATAGGATGATTAAAATGTGGGACATGATTGTTTTGTATGTACCTGAGTGGAAAGTTTTTATACAAGCCTTTATCGTACTATTCATTCCATATATAATTTCAAGATTTTTTAGTTGGATTCGCACATTAGAAAAAGAATAATATAACGAACTACATTCAAGTGAAAACAAATATTGATATGTAAAGAAGAATGGTATAAGAAGCTTTTTTGGAGAAAGAGTGATGAAGGTGAAAGCTCAAGATTCAATGGTTAATCAAAGAAAAGATCAAAGTAATACATATGAAGATGAGCCCACTAAAGTTCCTGAATCCTATTTTACAGGTAATTTCAATTTAGATTTAGAGGTTATAAAAAAAGAGGCTCTTGATAATTCGGACGTTTATTGTCGAGAGTTTAATATCGGCGGGACTAGCATCCGCGCAGTTCTTGTTTTTGTAGAAGGATTATCAGATAAGGATCTTATTGATATGCACATTATGAAATCATTAATGTGTAAGTTTCCTGATGAGTATAAAGATGAATCGTCTAATATGAAAGATAGTGTTTCAAAAGAGTTTATTAAAAACCGAGTTCTTCCTATTAGTGGAGTGGAAGAAGTGCAATCTGTGCAAAAAATGATGTCAAAGGTGTTAATGGGTTCAACGGCGTTATTTATTGATGGACTATCAGATGTATTAATACTTAATACAAAAAAAGGGAAAACACGCAATGTTGAAGAGCCGATATCAGAGGGGACGGTCAGAGGTCCACGGGTAGGTTTCACAGAAGTTTTGTCGGATAATACTGCTTTGTTACGGTTACATGGTGAAAACGAAGGATTATCTTTAATAAAGTTTCATGTGGGAGAACGAGCAAAAAAAGAATTGGTCGTTGCCTTTATGAAAGAGATTGCTGATTCGGAATTAGTAGAAGAAGTTAAGAAGAGAATTCAGAAAATTAATATTGATAATGTGCCAGAGTCAGGTTATGTAGAACAACTTATTGAAGATAATTATCTAAGTCCTTTTCCGCAAGTACAGAGTACGGAACGCCCTGATAAAGTAATCGCTGCACTAATGGAGGGAAGGGTTGCAATTCTATTGGATGGAACACCTTTTGCGTTAATTGTTCCGGTTACATTTAGTATGATGATGCAATCACCTGAAGATTATTATGAGCGCTGGATACCAGGGACATTGATTCGTTTATTGCGCTTTGGAACAGCTTTTATTGCTCTTTTTGCCCCGGCTCTGTACATTTCATTTATATCGTTTCATCCTGGATTGATTCCGACTAAGTTAGCCATTTCAATTATAGGAGGGCGAGAAGGCGTCCCGTTTCCTGCAATTATAGAAGGATTATTTATGGAAATTGCGATTGAAATTTTACGGGAAGCAGGGCTACGACTACCTAAGCCTATTGGTTCAGCGATGGGAATTGTAGGGGGATTAATTATTGGACAGGCTTCTGTAGAAGCTGGAATTGTGAGTCCGATCATGGTAATAGTTGTGGCGGCCACAGCTATTTCTTCTTTTGCACTTTCGCATTATAGTACAGCAATTCCATTACGTATTCTTCGCTTTGTAGCGATGTTTTTCGCTGCCATATTCGGATTATATGGAGTTATTCTATTTTTCCTATTTATATGCAGTCATATTGCAAGGCTTAAAAGTTTTGGTGTACCGTATGCTAGCCCGGCTGTCTTGTATCAATTTACTGATTGGAAGGATTTTATGGTTCGTATGCCAATTCAGATGATGAAGCGACGTCCGAAAATGTTGAATTTAAAAGACTATGTACGGAAAGGAAGTGAAGAGGAATGATTACGAACTCAAAGGATAAAATTCCTACTTCACAAGCAGCTGTTATTCTTATCAATTATATACTTGCTATCGGAATTCTCACTTTACCTAGAACCGCAGCTGAGAAAGTGAATACACCTGATGTTTGGATAACTGTTATTTTAGGAGGATTAATTGCGATGGTTGCAGGCATAATTATCGTGAAGTTAAGTCAACAATTTCCTGAAAAAACATTTTATCAATATAGCCAAGAACTTGTAGGGAAATGGCTTGGGGTGTTAATTAGTTTAATGATTATCAGTTACTTTTTTACACTTTCGTCATTTGAACTTAGAACGTTGGAATGTATAACAAGTTTCTTTCTACTAGAAGGTACGCCTGACTGGGCTATTGTTATGCCATTTATGTGGATAAGTCTATATTTAAATTTAGGCGGAATAAATGCGATAGCACGTTTATTTGAAATGATTTTTCCAATTACAGTTTTCATTTTTTTAGTGACATCTTTTATGAGTGTAGGAATATTTGAACTCGATAATCTTCGTCCTGTATTAGGGCTAGGGATTACTCCTGCACTAAAAGGCCTAAAAACAACAACTATGGCATATTCGGGAGCGGAAATTATGTTGTTACTATTAGCATTTATGAAGAAGCCATCTCAAGCTGTAAGGGTTGTAATAATTGGCACTATGATTCCTTTATTTTTTTATGTCATTACAGTTGTAATGGTTATTGGTGCGTTTTCTATCGATGGGGTATTGATGAGAACATGGCCTACAATTGATCTTATGAGAAGTTTTGAAATTCAAGGTTTAATTTTTGAACGGTTCGAATCTTTGCTATTAGTGATATGGATTATGCAAATCTTTGCAACATATACAATCTGTTATTATGCAGCTGCTTTAGGGTTATCACAGCTCTTTAATAAAAATATTCATTCCTTTTTGTATGGATTACTCCCAGTAATATATATCGTTGCCGCAATTCCGAAAAACATAAATGAGGTATTTGAATTTGGAAATTTGATTAGCAACGCTGCGATAATATTATTTGGTATTCTTCCGATTCTTCTCCTAATGATTTCGAAGGGGAGGAAAAAAAAGCATGAACCAAAATGTTAAAGGTAGAAAAATTATTATAAGAATAACGTCAATAGTTTTTCTCTTATTACTTACAGGATGCTGGAGTAGTCATGAAATTGAGGAGTTAGGTTTCGCTGTAGGTATAGCAATAGATAAAGAAAAAGAAACAAAGATTGAGAAAGAAATTGAAGAAAAGGGCGGCGGATATAAAAAGAAGAATTTGATAACAACCACCTATCAATTTGTTAAAGCACAATCATCATCAGACGGAGGAAAAGGTGGAGTATCGCAACAAAAAGCTTATATGAATGTTGCAGAAACAGGAGATTCTCTTCATCAATCAATACGTGAAGTTGCATTAAGAAGGCAAAGGCCTATCATTTTTCATCATACGAAAGTAATAGTTGTTAGTGAAAGTATTGCCCGAACCTATAAGTTAACGCAGTTATTAGACATCTATGTTCGTGATAATGAGATGAGACCTAGTTGCTTTATTATGGTTAGTAAAGGGCTAGCTAGTGATGTGTTAAAATCAAAAGAACTTGGGGAAATTCCAGCATTTCGCTTGATTGATATCGAGGATAACCAATATAGATCCTCACGAATTTTACCGCCGATGCCACTTGCAAAACTACCAGGAAAGGTGAAATCTGGGGCGAGTTTTCTTTTACCAAATGTGATTTCTATAAATGGAGAAGTGAAATATGTAGGTGCTGCTGTTATGAAAGGAAGTACAAAAAAACTCCGTGGCTTTTTGAACGAGAATGAATTAGAAGGCTTAATGTGGATCACTGCAAAAGGGAAAAGTGGCTTAGTGAAAAGTTATGATAAAAAGACGAAAAAATTAGTTATGTATGAAGTGAAATCTATGGAAAGTAAAATTACGCCCCATGTTAAAGGGGATAAAATCTCTTTCGATGTCAATGTGCAGTCTGTGGGACGGCTATCCGAAAACTGGTCTGAATCAGAGGAAGCTTTTAAAAATACATTTCTCAAAAGGACGGAGCAATCTGCGGAGCAAGAAGTGAAGCGATTAGTGAAGCATACATTACAAAAAATTCAAAAGGAATATAAAACTGATGTTGCTGGCTTTAATACTAGTTTGAAAATCGAGTATCCAAAAGTATGGAAGAAAGTTGAAAAGGATTGGGATAAAGTGTTTAGTAAGGCGCCAATTAAATATAATGTTAAGCTAACCATTGAAGACTATGGTACGGAAGGCGCATAACGAAGAAATAATTAAAAATATACAAAAGCTCTGAAGCATGAATTTTTTATAAAAATGCTCCAGAGCTTTTTATTGTGCAGGTTTATTGTATTTAGCAAATGAATGAGAAGATAAATATTCCATTTTGATATTCTTTATTTTGTAATTTTTTTATAAATGCTAGTAAATATAATCGCTAAAAATAGGAGTGATGAATGGAAAATTAGATTGGGTAAATGTATTGGAACCGTTTCATCCAAGTAAAGATGATGTTCCTTATGTAATAATGGGAAAAGTATTAAAAACAAAAGTGAATTAATAGCTTTGTTGTACATATAAGTTATTGGTTTGTAACATTTAAGGGGAAAACAAAATGACGATAATATCTATTGAAAAAGCTACAATTTTAGATGCTGAAAAGTTGACAGAAATAATGAAAAGAACATTCGATGAAGAAGCAAAACAATGGTTGTATGATCAAGATGGTGTAATTGATTATAACATTCAACCACCAGGATATTCATCAGTTGAAATGATGAAATATTCGATTGAAGAACTGGAATCTTTCAAAGTGATAGTGAATAAAGAAATTATCGGGGGAATTATAGTTACGATTTCTGGTAAGTCTTACGGTAGAATTGATCGTATATTTGTAGATCCTAAACATCAAGGAATAGGAATTGGAGCACAGGTTATTGATTTTATAGAAGAAGAGTTTCCAAGCGTAAGAATTTGGGATCTTGAGACGTCTAGTAGACAGATTAATAATCATCATTTTTATAAAAAAATGGGCTATGAAACAATTTTTGAAACGGAAGATGAGTATTGTTATGTGAAAAAAATAAAGATAGCTTTAAGCGAAGAAAACTTAGTTAAAAATAAAGATATGAAAAATGGTCAATACGAAAACTGTAATTTGGCAAATACAGAGTATTATCAAGTAAATTTAAAAAATAGTTCATATGTTAGCAGTAATGTAAGTCAATCAACCTTTAGAAATATTAATTTTAGAAATTCCTCATATGCAGAGTTAAATATTTCTGGCAGTAAATTTAATTTTGTGACTTTAGGTGGAGTTCAATTTAGAGATACAAGCCTTGGAGAGGATAAAGATCCTATTTCATTTGATAGATGTGATTTGGAAAGTACTACAATACGTAGTAGTAATCTGAAAAATATTGAAATAGAAAATTGTGATATTACCGGTATGAAAATAAATGGTATTTCAGCAGAAGAACTGCTTGAGTTGTATAATAGGGTGAAAAATTAAATAAAAAATCACTTAGCATATTCTAAGTGATTTTTTCATTTTGAACGAGAGGGAATATAAGAGATGATGTTCAAAAAGCAAATATTATATCGAAATAATTATATAAAAATAACACAAAGAAATAAGGGTTGGCAGGATTTTAATATGGGATATTAGAATATGAATATTTGAATGGAGGGGAAAAAGATGGAGATTAACGTTAGAGCAGTAGAAACACAAGATGCTAGAGCAATTCATCGTATATGCATACAAGATGATGTTTTACCTTATATGGTTTTCTTACCTAGTATGCGTGTAGATGCAATGGAGAATAGAATTCGAAATTTAGCACAGAATCAATTTGAATTTGTAGCAGAATATGATGGAGAAGTTGTTGGATTTGTCGGTTTAACCCAAAGTCCAGGGCGAAGATCTCACTCGGGTGATTTATTCATCGGAGTAGATAGTGAGTATCACAATAAAGGAATTGGAAAAGCACTTCTTACAAAAATGCTTGATTTAGCTGATAATTGGCTAATGTTAGAACGAGTGGAACTTGGTGTATTAGAAACGAATCCTAGAGCCAAAGTATTATATGAAAAATTTGGATTTATCGAAGAGGGTGTAAAGGTTGGGAATTTGAAGGCTCATGGGAATTTTGTTAACGAAATCATGATGAGTCGTTTTAGACCAAATGGTTTGATTGTACATAATAAATAGGTGTGAAATTAAAAGAAAGTAGTACAATTTAAAACAAAGTTATACATTTTAAAAGAAAGTGGTACATTGAAAGATACATTTTTGATTGATTAAATGAGGAGTGTAAGATTTATAACTATATACTTATTGTAAAATTAAGAGAAAATAATACATTAAAGTAAAAAAAGCATGATATATAATGGTCATGCTTTTTATTATGCTCAGAGTATTAAAATATTTACACATCCAATCATCATTTAAAAAAGAAAGAAAATTTATAAAATTAAAATTTTTTATAAGAGAAAATGATAATATATTAATAATAGAGGAGGGAAAAATAATGAAATTAACTAAACTAATGATTAGGAATTTTAAAGGTATAAAGGAATTAAGTTTGGATATTGAAAAAATGTAGATTATTATAGGACCAAATAATTGCAGTAAAAGTACAGTTTTAGAAGCTTTATGTACCTTTGGGTCAAGTAACTTAAAACTGGATAAAAATTTATATTATAGGCATGATACTTCTACCCCAATAACTTTCCATGCTACATTTTCAGAATTGACTGAAGAAGAGATTAACCTTCATGGAATAAGGGCCTCTATTCATGAACCTTCAGGTAAATTTATAGTCAGATCTGTATATACATATGGGAAAAAAGTTGAGAGAGCATCAAAATTGACAGGGAATGAAGAACAAGATTTAGGAGAGGAAGGATGGAATGGTAAGATGGGAGGGGGAGTTAATGGTACACACTTTATAAACGCCTTTCTGTGATTTGAACCATAAATTTGCCACCTTGGCAAGGTTATGGTTCTTTTTATTTGCGGCAAACTTATGCTTCAAATTTTTATGTTTAGGGGTTAACATACATACCCAATAACCTATCTTTAAAAATAACATTTAACAAGCTATTCCTTACACACCACACGCAACGATTAAATACAGGAAATTTTAAGGTACCCTAAAAAGAAAAAATTTATCTTTACACAGTTCTTATAACAATTTAGCTTATCTTAAGGCACTAAAAATAAAGTGAGAGAAATTGCTGTCTACTTCCGATTATGTATTAAAAAGTTTGATATAGGGATTAAAAAATTATTTGACAATCTAAATATAAAAGGATATTATCTTACACTATAAGATAATAAAAAAAGGGGGGGGGACTCAATGTTTTATAAAAAGTTGGCAGCAGAGTTTTTTGAATTTATGGTAAAAGCACAAAATAGATCGATGGGACCACTTGATCCGCAAGAATTTTCTCGTGGCGAAATGGGGATTTTGGTGTATTTAACGTTTAAAAAGGATGGAGTAACCTCTGGACAATTAAGTGAGGCTTTATTTGTAAGTACTGGCCGAATTGCTACCGCTCTTAAAGGTCTTGAAAAAAAGAATTTAATTGAGCGCCGTACGGATTCTACGGATAAGCGTAGAGTCAATGTATATATTATGGAGGCTGGTAAACAAATCATCTTAGAGAAACACGAGCAAGGAATTAAGAAAATGGAAATGAGACTGCAAAAGCTTGGGAAAGAAGACGCGCAGAAGTTTGTAGAGCTTTCAAAACGTTTGTTCTCATAATCATATATAAAACACCTTATAGATTTTGAAAAATAGGCAGTTTTCATGAGTATTATTAAATTTGCAGTTCAACACTGGACTGCATAAAAATTTATTATATATCTTACACTGTAAGATAAAAGGGGAATTGATATGTTGAAAATATTTAAATATTTGAAAAGGAATGAATGGATACTTGTTCTATTAAGTATAGCATTCATTACGGTACAGGTTTGGCTGGATTTAAAGCTACCGGACTATATGGCTGAAATCACGACATTAATCCAAATGGAAGGTACGAACTTTTCTCAAATTATTGGACCTGGAGCATATATGCTACTCTGTGCAGTAGGAAGTATGGTTACTGCCGTTATCGTAGGATACTTTGCTGCTAAGGTTGCAGCGGGATTATCAAAGCGTCTACGCGGATTAGTTTTTGATAAAACTTTATCTTTTTCGTTGGAAGAAATTAATCGTTTTTCGATAGCAAGCTTGATTACTCGTTCAACTAATGATGTTACGCAAATTCAATTTATTGTGGCAATGGGATTACAGATAATTGTAAAAGCACCAATTCTAGCTGTTTGGGCAATCATGAAAATTTCAGGAAAGAGCTGGCAATTGACAACAGCGACAGGTATAGCAGTTGTCGTTTTATGCATGATGTTAGCTGTGATTATTCTATTTGCAATACCAAAGTTCAAAATCATCCAAACTCTTACTGATAATTTAAACCGTGTAACTCGTGAGAACTTAACAGGGATGCGCGTCGTACGTGCCTATAACGCTAAGGGCTATGAAGAAAATAAATTTGAAAAAGCTAATATGGAATTAACAAAAACAAATCTTTTTACCAATCGTTTAATGGCAATTATTGGACCAGGAATGACTGCGATTATGTCTGGTTTAAGTGTTGCAATTTATTGGATTGGTGCTTATTTGATTAACGAAGCACAGATGATAAATCGAATTACAGTTTTCTCGGATATAGTTGTTTTCTCAGCGTATGCCATGCAAGTTGTAATGGCGTTTATGATGGTAAGTATGATTTTTATTATGTTACCTCGTGCTACGGTATCAGCAAAACGTATTATGGAAGTACTTGAAACAGAAGCGAAAATTAAAGAGGGTACAGTTACAGAAGGAAGACCAGGTATTGTGGGAGAGATTAAGTTCCGCAATGTTAGCTTTAAATATCCAGATTCAGAGAACCATATTCTTCGTAATATTAGCTTTACTGCAAAAAAAGGAGAAACGGTAGCTTTTATTGGATCCACGGGGAGTGGAAAAACAAGTTTGGTAAATTTAATTCCTCGTTTCAATGATGTTTCTGAAGGGGAAGTATTGGTTGATGGCATAAATGTAAAGAATTACAGACAAGAAACTCTACACGATAAAATTGGTTATGTTTCACAATCGTCTGTGTTATTCAGTGGTACTGTAACTTCGAACGTTTCCTATGGAGAATCTGGACATATGGATTCGTCACTAAATGCTGTCAAAGAAGCATTGGAAATTGCACAAGGGAAAGAATTCGTGGAAAAACTTGAAGGACAATATGAAGGGCAGATATCACAAGGTGGTACAAACGTATCTGGGGGACAAAAACAGCGTATATCCATTGCTCGTGCAATTTATCGAAAACCTGAAATATATATATTCGATGACTCGTTTTCGGCATTAGACTACAAAACAGACAGGGTTCTACGTTCTGCTTTAAGAAAAGAAACGAAGGATGCCACTACCTTAATTGTTGCACAGCGCATCGGAACAATTAAAGATGCAGACCGCATTATTGTCCTTGAAGAGGGAGAAGTAGTTGGGAATGGAACACATGAACAATTAATGGATAACTGCGAGACGTATCAAGAGATTGCATATTCTCAGCTTTCGAAGGAGGAATTGACTGATGGCCAAAAATGATTATACCATTGGAGATCATGAAAAAAACTCAAAAAATGAGAGACAGATGGGCGGAGGGCATAGTCCAATGGGTGGCAGGGCCCAAGGACAAAAAGTAAACAATTTCAAAAAAACGATTCAACAGCTGATTTCCTACTGTAAGTCTTATGTACCCATTGTTATTTTCGCCTTAATATTAGCTTTTGTGGGTTCTGCATTTAATGTATATGGCCCAGAAAAATTAAGTGAAATGACCGACATTATCCAAGAAGGGATTAGGGGTGACATTGATTTAGGTGCAATCAAAAATATTGGAATCATTTTAGTGGTTCTCTACGGATTAGGTTTGGTATTTAATTATATACAAGGGTTTATAATGGCAACGGTAACACAAAAAATCACAAAAAAAATGCGTACAGAATTATCGCAAAAAATGAATCGAATCCCTTTAAGTTACTTTGATAAAACGAGTTATGGAAATATATTAAGTCGTGTAACAAATGATGTTGATACAATTGGCCAAACGCTAAATAACAGCCTAGGACAATTAGTAACGGCAATCGCAACTTTTGTCGGCGCATTGATAATGATGTTCTATACAAACTGGATTATGGCTATAACAGGAATTGTTGCAACCTTAATTGGATTTATTCTAATGACATTGATTATGAAGCGTTCTCAAAAATACTTCGTACAGCAGCAGGCTGAACTTGGGAAAATTAATGGACATATTGAAGAAATGTATGCAGGTCACCATATCGTAAAAGCATATAACGGCGAAAAGGAAGCAAAAGAATTATTCCATACAATCAATGATCGTCTTTTTGATAATGCTTGGAAATCACAGTTTATGTCTGGGATTATGATGCCTATCATGCAATTTATCGGGAACTTTGGGTATGTAGCAGTTTGTATTGTTGGTGCATTACTTGTGACAAATGGTGTAATTACAATTGGAACAATCGTTGCCTTTATGGTCTATATTCGTTTGTTCACACAGCCTTTATCACAATTAGCACAAGCTGCAACGAATCTGCAATCTACAGCAGCAGCAAGTGAACGTGTATTTGAATTTTTAGCAGAAGAAGAATTGTCAGATGAAAGTGAAAAAACAATGAGATTAGACAATGTCAAAGGGGATGTGGAATTTAATCATGTTAAATTTGGCTATGATAAAGATCGTCTAATCATAAAAGACTTCTCTGCTAAAGTGAATGCAGGACAAAAAGTAGCTATCGTAGGTCCAACGGGCGCTGGAAAAACGACATTAGTCAATTTATTAATGCGATTCTATGAACTCAACAGTGGAGAAATTACTATTGATGGTGTTCCTATAAATCAATTAACTCGTGAATATGTGCATGATCTATTCTGTATGGTACTTCAGGAAACATGGCTATTCGAAGGGACGATTCGCGACAATATTGTCTATTCCAAGGAAAATGTTTCAGATGAAGAAATCATAGCAACATGCAAAGCAGTTGGGCTGCATAATACGATTAAAAACTTATCTAAAGGTTATGATACCTTATTAAATGATAAAGCGAATTTATCAGCTGGACAAAAACAATTAATTACGATTGCCCGTGCGATGATTGAAAATGCCCCATTATTAATTCTAGATGAGGCTACGAGCTCAGTTGATACACGTACGGAATTATTAATTCAAAAAGCAATGGATCGTTTAACAGTTGGGAAAACATCCTTTGTCATTGCACACCGTCTTTCGACGATAAAAAATGCTGACTTGATCTTAGTTATGAAAGAGGGAGACATTTTAGAAACAGGAAACCATGAGGAGTTACTAGCGAAAGGTGGATTCTATGCGGATCTGTATAATAGTCAATTTGAATCAGTCTCTTAAGTATTGATTACTAACTTCTTTCTCAGGATCCTTGAGGCTAAAAGCTGGTGAATGAAGTATGAAGGTTTAGTAGGTAGGGCTAGAAATAGATATAGACTCTTTCCAGACTATAAAATTAATTTACTGGATGGGGTTGGTTGAACAAAGACGAGTTTTGAGATTATTGCTCATGTAATTTAAATATCTTATGTTTGGCATACTATTCAGTTGTGCCAAAGGTCAAAAAAATTAGCAAATATGTAAAGCTCCATTAAATTAAAAATGGAGCTTACTTTTTTTTATACATTAAATCTTCAAAGTGTCAGGTGGCACATTTTGCGGATGGATATCATCTCCATGCATCTAGAAGTCCAAAAGTCGATTCACTTCCTAATAAGTTTTGGTTAAACCAATATGACAACGTGTCATATTTTTCCTTTGACGTATGACACGTTGTCATGTAGTATTGATTTATACCCAGTTGTGACACATTGTCATATGTTGGTTGGATTGGAGCGTAATAGTATTCTTAAACAAGACTTTGTTGATTTATCAGTATTTTGATTACAGATATTTCCCTCATTTTATTAGAAGAATATCTCAAGCGGAACAATAAGAGTTTTTCTAAATCATAAAAAAATCAACTTTATTAGGAGGAGCATAAATGAATTTATTAGAAGTTAAAAATATTAATAAATCATACACCATATATAAAAAAGAAAAGTCAACAATTCTCCATGATATAAATTTAACCTTTAATAAGGGGGAGTTCGTGTCTATACTTGGTGAATCAGGATGTGGAAAATCAACATTAATGAATATCATTGGCGGTATGGATTCTGACTTTAAGGGAGAGGTTCTTGTAGAAGGAAAGAACCTAAAGACCATGAAGGAATATGAAATTGATGATTATCGAAAAAGTAAAATTGGATTTGTTTTCCAAAGTTTTAATTTAATTCCTCACTTGAGCGTGTTAGAGAACGTAACGATTGCGATGCAGATGGCAAGTAAAAGCGAAAAAGAACGAAACGAAAGAGCAAAAGAACTTTTAGCTGAAGTTGGCTTAAAAGAACATATGATGAAAAAGCCAAATCAACTTTCTGGAGGGCAAAAACAACGTGTAGCAATCGCACGTGCATTAGCAAACGAACCAGACATCCTCTTGGCTGATGAGCCAACAGGAGCTTTGGACAAAGAAACAAGTCAACAAATACTAGAACTATTAGATAATATTGCAAAGAAAGGAAGGCTCGTAATTACTGTAACTCACTCTCAAAAGGTTGCCGATTCTGGTAGTAGGATTGTGAAAATCGATGACGGTAGAATTATCGAAGATATAAACCTGAAGGAGAGTTATCCATCTAACAAAAAGACTAAACAAGCGAAATCCAAAAGTCTAAGTCTAACTTCTTCACTCAAACTTGCGTTAAAAAATATGAAATTGAATGCAAAAAGAAACATACTAGTTGCTTTAGGTGGTTCCATCGGTATATTAAGTGTTATTTTGATGTTGTCTTTAGGTAGCGGTGTTACAAAGTATATCAATGATGAAATCAACTCCAGCATGAACCCTTTAATGGTTGAAATTACAAAAGGAAAAGAAGATAAGGCTGACAATTCCATGTCCATGCTAGCGGCAAAAGATCCTTTAAAGGAAGAAGATATTGAAAAAATTAAAAATATCGAGCATGTTAAGAGTATCGAAAACGTATCATCTTTTGACATGAAAAGTAGTGCATTATATGGAGATAAGCGTTCAGATATTATGAAATTTTCAACAATGACCGATTCTATAAAAAAAGAAAATTTAGAAAAAGGGAGTCTTCCTAGCGAAAATGAAGTTCTTTTAACACCAGCACTAGCAAAATCATTAAGCAATGGGGAAGACTACAAGTCATTAATTGGCAAAGAAATAAGTGTCTATGTGAACGAAATAGGACAGGGCAACAAACCAGTTACTATCGAAAATAAATTAAAAGTATCCGGTATATATAAAGCTGAAAGTATGGGACCACAAGGAACAACTATGGCGTATGTACAATATGAAACGTTAGAAAAAACATATGCAAAGCAAGGATTGACTTTAAGCCCTACTCAAATCAATGCTTTTGCTGAAAAACAAGAACAGGTAGAAGAAATTAAAACTGAATTAGGCAACTATGGATTTGAAAGTTCCCAAATGGCTGAAATGCTTAAACAAGTTACATCCTATTTAGATATGGCTACTGCACTCTTAGCAGGAATTTCGGGAATCTCTCTAATTGTTTCAGGTATTATGATTTTAGTCGTTTTATATATCAGTGTAGTTGAAAGAACAAAAGAAATAGGAATATTGCGCGCTGTAGGAGCGAGAAAGAAAGACATAAAACGAATTTTCTTCTCAGAATCCGCGTTGCTTGGTTTATTTAGTGGTTTAATAGCTGTGACAGGTGCCAGTGTAATTAGTTTGATTGGGAATACCCTTTTATCAAATAGCTTTGGTGCAGAGCTTATCAATCTAACAGCTCAAAATATGTTACTGGGTATAGCGGTAAGTATAGTTGTAAGTGTAATAGCAGGAATTATGCCAGCGTCCAAAGCTGCAAAGCTGGATCCAATGGAATCACTTAGGTTCGAATAGAATAGTCTTTTGTATCTAAGGTTAACACAAATATAATTTGTGTTAACCTTAGGATAATGAAGAGTCTCCATTAACAGGACTTAAATGAACTCTTTCGCTTTATAGAATATTAATAATGAAAAAGATCCATATTTATAAATGGGAATGACACATTGTCATTCATTCGATCGGAGGAAAAAATGCCTAAACAAACATTTTTTAATTTAGCAAGTGAAAAAAAGAAGCATTAATTCAGGCAGCAATGAAAGAATTTTCAAGAGTTCCATTATTCGAAGCATCGATTTCCAATATCATCAAAGATGCTTCGGAATACCGAGAGGGAGCTTTTATCAATACTTTGAGGGTAAAGAAGATGTTTTCTTCTTTTTATTAGATGAATATTCCAAAAGAGACAATGAAAAATTCATTTCGATATTAAAAGAAAAGGATGGGGATTTATTTGACGCATACATTGAGTTATACCAATATATGCTAACGAAATTTCAAAACCTAGAAAATAGAAATTTTTTTAGAAATGCCTTTTTGAATATGAATCATAAAGTTGAAAATACATTGACCCGAAATGTGAACGAGGAAAACTATAAGAGTCGATTATCAGAAATCATGATTTTGATAAATACAGAAAAATTGAACATTATAGAAGAACGAGAAATATTCCATATCATGAAGATTATCATGGCGGTGACATTTCAAAATCTTATTCAAAATTTTGCAAAGGAAATCCCTTTCGATGAGTCTGTGAAAAATTATGCTTTAGAACTTTCTTTGCTTAAAAAGGGGCTTTATAAAGGGGCAAATAAATGAAAGTTTTAGAAGTCAAAGAAATGAGGGAATTCCAAATGGAAGATATGCAAAAATGGGGTCAGTTTTTATTACCTTATAAGTTTGCTTTAGACGAAATGAAAACAAAAATCACTATTATAGCTGAGGAAGCAAAATATTTAAATAATCACAATCAAATTGAACATATTAAGACCAGACTCAAATCTTTAGAAAGTATTCAATCAAAACTTGATAGAAAGAAAATTGCTCCTTCCCTGTTAAATACGAAAGAACATTTGTATGATATTGCTGGGATGAGAATTATTTGTCCTTTTGTAAGTGATATCTATGATATCTATTCGCAATTATCTAACCGGAATGATATTGAGATTGTACAAGTGAAAGATTATATTACAAACCCAAAACCAAATGGATATCAAAGTTTACATGTAATTGTTCAGATTCCTGTGACACTATCCAAAAGTGTAGAGAAGGTTTATGTTGAAATTCAGCTTCGTACCTTAGCAATGGATTTTTGGGCTAGCCTAGAACATAAAATTTATTATAAGTATGATAAAGAAATCCCTTGCTACCTTGAAAAAGAACTTAAAGAGGCAGCGGAAACGGTAAAATCTCTGGATGAAAAAATGAAAGATATCCATAAAAAAGTAAAAGGTTTAAATTGTTAAACAATGATATGGAACCCAGGCAAGGAAAAGAATCTTTAAGTATAGAAATAAAAAATTTTTGAGGGAGATGCATGCGTTTGGCTGAAACTGCACAAAGAAAACTACAACATCAACGATTGCCTATGTTTCAAATTATTAAGCGGGCTATAGCTATAATCATTGGAGCGCTATTAATGGCCACAGGACTCGAAATTTTCTTAATTCCTAATCAAGTTATTGATGGAGGCATTACCGGAATCTCGATTATGCTTTCTCACCTCACCGGATTAAATTTAGGTATCTTCCTATTTATATTAAACCTTCCTTTTGTTTTTATGGGCCATAAACAAATTGGAAAAACCTTCGCGTTTTCTACTGTTTTTGGTATTTTAACTTTATCAATTTTAACTACACTTTTTCACTCAATTCCTGCATTTACAGATGATATTCTTCTTGCTACTATTTTTGGAGGCATGGCACTTGGTGTTGGGGTTGGTCTAGTCATTAGATATGGCGGGGCATTAGATGGTACAGAAATCCTGGCAATTCTAATTAATAAAAAAATTCCTTTTTCTGTAGGGGAAATTGTTATGTTTTTTAATGTTTTTATTTTAGGAGCCGCAGGATTCGTATTCAGTTGGGATCGCGCAATGTATTCCATTTTAGCTTATGTCATTGCATCGAAGGCAATTGATACCGTAGTTAATGGTTTTGAACAATCGAAATCTGTATGGATCATCAGTGAACAGCAGGAAGAACTTGGTGAAGCAATTAATTCACAATTAGGTCGTGGGGTCACATATCTTCACGGCGAAGGTGCTTATACGGGGGATAACAAAAAGGTTATTTTTTGCATTATTAACCGACTTGAAGAGGCTAAATTAAAATCTTTAATTGAAGAACTAGATCCAGCTGCTTTCTTAGCCGTAGCAGATATTACAGAAGTACGTGGAGGACGATTTAAAAAACGAGATATACACTAGTGTTAAAAATATCACAATATATGCCGCTTACTATTTAAATTGATTTAGGCGGCTATCAATCGCTTGTAACTAATATATAAAGATATTTCTCCACGGTAATTATAAAAAATATATCCATTACCATAAATCCCTAAACGATTCACTTATCATATATTTAATAATTTTCCGCTACTATTCTTTGCGTAAGTAATTCTATTCCTAAAAAATAATAATTTCACTTTAATATTTAATTAAGCTAATTATAAATGATGTTATATAAATGAGGAGTGTTTATTATGTCAAAAGTACTTTTTATTAATTTCCCCGGAGAAGGTCATGTGAATCCGACAATTGGAATTGTAAGTGAGTTGATACAACGAGGCGAACAAGTTGTCTATTATTGTATTGAAGATTATAGAGATAAAATTGAAAAGACAGGTGCCGAATTTCGAACATATGAAAACTTTCTCCCAAGAACAGATATTAATAAGGATGTTAAACAAAAAGCTAATCAGTTAGATATGTTATTTAACATGATTTCTGCCATGGATAGAATAATAAAAGATATTTTATCCGAAATCGAAGGTGAACAATTTGATTATGTAATTTATGATCATCATTTTGCGGTGGGATATATTATAGCATCTGCTTTACAATTACCAAAGATTTCTTCATGTACAACATTTGCTTTTAATGATTCTATTTCGTTATTCAAAATAGGTAATTCAGAACATTCAGGCGGAAAATCTCCTTTAAATAAAAATTGTATAGACATTATTAACAAATGGAAAGAACAATACGGAGTCATGTACGATAGCTTACGTGACATTTTAAGTAATCCAGGAGATATTACTATTGTATATACTTCGAAAGAGTACCAACCGTATGCAAATGAATTTGGTGATTCTTTTATATTTGTCGGACCTTCTATCACACCGCGTCATGATGTGGGAGATTTTCCTATAGAAGATTTAAAAGATAAAAAAGTGATTTTCATCTCTATGGGAACTATACTCAATCAACAACAAACTTTATATGAAAAATGTTTTGAAGCCTTTAAAGACATACCTGCAACAATTGTATTGGCAGTTGGTAAAAAAACAGATATAGAGCAATTTAAAAATGTTCCTCCGAATTTTATTCTATATAAATATGTTCCACAATTAGAAGTATTAAAGCATACAGATGTATTCATTACACATGGAGGAATGAATAGTTCGAGTGAAGCACTATATTATGGGGTACCATTAGTTGTAATACCTATTTCAGGAGATCAACCCTTAGTTGCTAAAAGAGTAACTGAATTAGGAGCGGGTGTTCATTTAGACAAAACGAGCTTAACCCCAGAAATATTACGGGAAGAGACAGAAGCAGTACTATATAGAAAAGAATTCAAAGAAAATAGTTGTAAAATTAGGGACTCTTTCCAAATGGCAGGGGGATATAAAAAAGCAGTGGATGAAATTCTGCACGTGCTTTCAAAAACAAACTATAAGAAATAAATAATAAATAATGAATAATGAATAATGAAACAAATCTAATGAATTGTATAGACTAGAAGGGAACTTTCTATATATAGAAAGTTCCCTTCAGGCTGTGGAGAAGAGTTTCTCCACAGTCTGAAAACGGATATTTTTATAAAAATATCCGTTTTTTTATAAACGAGGATATGTATTATACGCATAAAAATATCCAATACTGGGAATGATAAAATTTTTTTTAGAGGGGATGAAAAATGGCAAAGCGTAAAAATGATTGGACAGAAAAGAAAATAGAGAAATATATAAAAGAAGGTAGAGGACAAGGGGAATTAAATAACTATAAACCCTGGTTAACAATTCAAAATGTTTCTTCAATAGGGAATAGTTCTCGTTTGAAAGGATGGAAAACAAATAGAAGACATGAGTTATTGTCTGATTTAGAGCGAAATTATTTTTTTATAATGGAATGGATAGAAGAAATTATCGATATTCGTGAACAATTTCCGTTAAATCGGGAAATTACATATAAAATTGCTAAGGAAAAAGGAATTTGTCATCCTATTTGTACAAAAAATGAAACGTTAATTGTACTAACAACAGATTTTTTCCTTACAGTTAGAGAGGGAAATGGCATAAAATATCTAGCTAGAACTATCAAGCCTAGTAGTGAATTAGAAAATGAAAGGATAATTGAGAAGTTTGAGATAGAAAGAGAATATTGGGAAAGAAAAGGGGTTAATTGGGGGATTGTAACAGAAAAGGATATTCCTATCATTATAACCCAGAATATTTCATGGATTCATAAGTCTTATTATCTTGATGAAATTGAAGATGAAACGTTTGTAAAAGTCTTCTTTAGTTACTTAATGAGGTTTCAAAATATCGATAAGAATCTTATGGAAATATGCAACGAGTTTGAGGAACAGTACAATTTGGAACAAGGTTCGTCAATTAAATATTTTAAACATTTGTTAGCTAGGAAGTTGTTTTTTGTAGATATCAGTTCTCAAAAATTAAATGTACGAAGTTTAAGTGTAAATGATGTAGTTTTTAGTAAAAGAGGTGATGAAAATTGTGATTCTATTATCAGTTAATGAAACATTTAAGTCAATTGATGATTCAAAGGTATACAGATTGCTCTGGATAGATGAAGGTAATGTTATTACATATTTAATTGATGTTTATGATGAAAAAGCTATGCCTTTTGTAGATACAGTTAGAAATCTTCATGAAGGTTTTGCAAATGGACAGTACATAAAATTAAGTACAAACGAACTATTTCCAATTGTAAATCATGAAGAATTAAAAGAAAAAGATAAATTAATTAGGGATAAAGCATGGGGGGTTATACAAGATTTAGTAAGTAAAGAACCTAATATCTTCAAAAAAATGGGAGAGGCAAGCTCATTTCGCAAGCAACAGAAAAATTTGGCTGTACGAATAAGACTATTTATAAATATTTAAAAAGGTATTGGCAAAGAGGGAAAGTCAAAGATAGTTTACTTCCGGATTATAAAAATTGTGGGAATAAGGGAGAACAAAAGAACTGGAACGGAAACAAAACTGGTAGACCTAGAATTACAAACAGCACGGGAGTTAATGTTACATCTGAAATAAAAGAAATATTTAAGAGGGCTGTACAGTCTTATTATTTTTCAAATCAGGAAAATACACTAGCATATGCTTATAAAATGATGATTAGGGATAACTTTCAGTCGAGTGTATATTATCAAAATAATACCAAATATATTAAGATTTTGGATGAGGGAAATATACCTACTTTGGGACAGTTTTATTATTGGTTTAATAAAGAATATCGCATACAAGAAGTTACAATTGCTAAGTATGGAAGAAAGAAATTTGAAAGAGATTATAGGGCTGTTTTGGGTTCTTCTTCTTTTGAGGTTTTTGGACCAGGATCTAGGTATCAAATTGATGCAACTATTGCTAATGTATATTTAGTTTCTCGCTACAATGCTGACTGGGTATTGAAGCGACCGACGATTTACTACGTAACAGATGTCTTTACGCATTTGATTACTGGTTTTTATGTTGGGTTAGAAGGACCTTCATGGATTGGAATGATGATGGCACTTTTGAATTCTACTGTCAATAAGAAGGATTTTTGTGCGAATTATAATATATCTATTACAGATGATTGTTGGCCAGCGGCACATTTACCAGAAATCATCTTAGGTGATCGAGGAGAATTAGAAGGATATAATGTAAATCATTTGATAGAAGGACTTAATATTACTATTGAAAACAATCCATCTTTTCGCCCAGATTGGAAAGGAATTGTTGAAAAACTATTTGATACATCTCAAGAAAAAATACGGCCATTTTTACCTGGGTATGTTTCAAAAGATTGGGGGAAAAGGGGCACAAAAGACCCACGTTTAGGGGCGAAACTGGATATAGAACAATATACAAAAATTATTATCAATTTTATTTTGCATTACAATAAAAATTTCTATATGAAGAATTACATACGTGATAAAGATATGATAGTTGATAACGTAAAACCCACACCGATTGAATTATGGAAATGGGGCGTAAAAAATCGTGCGGGGAAATTAAGAGTCGTCCATCCTGATATTATGAAATTTTACTTAATGCCTAGGGGGTGTGCTACGGTAACTGCAAAAGGAATCAGATTTAAAAAAATGTTGTATAGCTGTGATACAGCAATTCAGCAATCATGGTTTTCTACAGCAAGAACAAAGAAAAGTTGGAAAGTAGATTTCTCATATGATCCACGCAATATGAATCATATTTATATTCATACAGGGAATGAAGAGATTTTTGAGAAATGTTATCTGTTAAAGCATCAAGAACGATATCAAAATAAAACTTTAGAAGAAGTTAAACAGTTAAACGCTATAGAAAATAAAGATTATAAAGAGAGAGAACATAGTTTATTACAAAGTGAAATTAACTTTTTTGATAATATTCAATCTATTGTTAAAGAAGCGATTAAAGAAACAAGTGAAAAACAAACAAAGAATGTAACGAAAGTAAAGAAAATTAAAGATATTAGTCATCATACTAAATTGGAGAGGAATGTACGAAGAACTGATGAAGTGTTTAAAATAGATAAAAATGAGGAAAAAACTTTAACAGAAGGAATTTATTTAGACGATCAACAAGAAAATGAATTCAAGCGCCGCTCAGTTAAAGAATTATTTAATAAAAGAAGGGGGCGTAAAAATGAGTGATGCTCTAAGGGAAGTTAAGTTAGATAATGGGACATACGCTTTAATAGCACAATATCAGTCACAGGAATTAGTTGATTATCAGGGGAATCCTTTAATAGAAGCTTTACCTAGTATATTGTCATATGAAGAGGCTTTTAATCAACTTAGTTTTTTACCTAATTATCATGAAAAAGAAAGAAATTTATCAGATCATCATCGATTTCATGCATTATTACGTTTAACTCGTTTTTTTCAACCAATTGCTCAAACATTAGACTTAGAAAGACGTTTTTCAAGATTTTTACGATATGGATATGTGAACCGGAACCCTCTCCAAAAACAACATATTCAAGTGCTAAATGAATTACATAATCAATTAGTAGAAAGAAATAATTTAAATTTGTCAGCAGATATACGTACTACTGCATCTAGTTTTACCTTAATGGGTTTCTCAGGTATTGGAAACTCAACAGCTATAGAACGAATCCTTTCATTATATCCTCAACTAATTATGCATAGATACCCCCTCAATACGCTTCAAATTGTTTGGTTAAAATTAAATTGTCCGCATGATGGATCGTTAAAATCATTATGTCAAAGCTTCTTTGAAAAGATAGATAAATTAATTGGGACAAACTACCTTGAAAGTTATGGTAAGTCCTCTAATTCTATAAGCTCAATGGTAACTAGAATGGGACAAATTTCTAGATTACATTGTGTTGGTGCATTAATCATAGATGAAATTCAACATCTGTTGGCGGCTACTGGGGATGCGTCAGAGAAAATGATGAATTTTTTCGTTACCCTTATTAATGAAATTGGTATACCGGTAATGATAATTGGGACTATGAGAGCTAGAAGCCTTTTACAAAAAGATTTTAGGCAAGCACGTCGTGGTAGTGGACAAGGAGATATGGTTTGGCAACAAATGAGCAATAAGGAAGATTGGGAAGTTTTAATTACAAGTATGTGGGATTATCAGTGGACAAAGCAATATGTAGAACTTGATCAAGGTTTATTGGATGTTATTTACGAAGAGAGCCAGGGGATTACTGATATCGCTATAAAGCTATTTTTACTAGCGCAGGGGCGAGCGATTGAAACGGGGATAGAAAAAATTTCATCAGGGCTAATTAGAAAAGTTGGTAAGGAAGATTTAAGGCTTGTTCAACCAATGCTTAAAGCTCTTAAATCGGGTTGTGAAACTGAGATAGCGGGGTATGAAGATATAGTATCGTTAGATATGCAAGACTATATTCTAAATAAACTACCAGTAATCGATATGAGAGCTAGGCTCCAAGATAAAAAAGAAAAAATGGCACAAGAGCGTTTGAAAAAAGAACCAACTAAAGTAGAGAAGTTAATTTTTGCTCTTATAAACTTAGATATTAATGAAAAAGATGCAGAAATAGCAATAAAATATGTAATAAATAAATCACCTAACGCTAATATTAATGAGTTGATGAAAGATGCTTTGCAGTATATGAAAGAGAAAGAAAATAAAAAAAGAAAAGAAATAGTGAAGGATAAAAATATATTAAAGGGTTTCATTGATGGCGGTAAGCAGAAAAAACAATCTGCATATGAAATCCTAAATAATGAGGGATATATTAAGAATCCTTTAAAAGAATTTAATTATAAAGAATTAAGGTGATGTTAATTGCTTGAGCATTTTCCTGTTCCGTATGAAGATGAATTGTTTTATAGTATAGTTTCAAGATATCATATGCGAAGTCCAGATTTATCTAAAAGGAAAACTCTTGAGAAGTTATTTGATAAAAGTAGTTTTTTTTAGGAATCCAATCCGTTGGTGTATTGAAACCTTTAGTGGATAATCTACAAGTGTTTTCAGATATGTATACTATAAAATATTTTATAGAAAGGCATTCACTGATACCACTGATTAGACCATTTAAAACAGAAGAGTGGTACGAGCAATTAAATGAAGGAATAGGTTCAAAAGTTTATCATAATCAATTCAGTTTAAAAAAGGGAATATAAAATCCAAAGAGCATTTATACTGTTGTTCAGCATGTATAAAGGAACAATATGAGCTTTATGGTGAAGCTTATTGGAATAGAGTACATCAGGTTCCAGGAGTTTTTGTTTGTATAAAACATCAAATACCTCTAATTAAGCATCCAACTAACATCACACACTTGTATACATATAAATTTATCTATCCTAAACTAAGGGATAGGATAGATAATGAATCTTTTTTGAAAATAAACTTATGGATGAATTAATAGGGATTGCAGAAGATGTAAAGTATTTGTTAAGTGAAAATTTCTCGTCTTTTGAGAAAGATTATTATGTTGAGAAGTATGAGACACTCCTGAAGATTAAAGGTATCGGATATCCTATGTTAAAAAGAACTCAACGCTTAAGTGAATTACTTCAAGATCATTATTCGCAAAATCTATTATGTATGCTGGAATCTTCATTTCAAATAAATGAAAGATCATCATGGGTAAATGATATTTTTGGTCAAGGTAGTATCCGATTTTGTCATCCAATTAGACATATATTGATTATGCGTTGTTTGTGTGGTTCTGTAAAAAACTTTTTGGAAAATGAATTTATATATGAACCTTTTGGAAAGGGACCATGGATATGCATGAATCCTTTAGCTAATCATTATTTGCAAAAAAACGTTAAAAAGGTGGAAATTAGTGTTCATGGATTAAATCGAGAAGTACAAGGAGATTTCACATGTAATTGTGGTTTCATATATAGACTTAGAGAAAGGGAACAAGATCCCCTAAATATCCTTTATTGGAGCAATAGAATTGTTGAAAAAGGAAATGTATGGGAGAGGGAATTTAATAAGCTTTTATCAAGTGGATGTACTCAGAAAGAAATCGCAATGAAAACAGGACTTACACCACCTACTATACGAAAAATATTAAGGGATCGTAAAAAAATAATAAAAAAACTAGACAGTAAAGAAACTTTACAGATTTCGCGAGAAAAGAGAACACTGGATTATAAAGAAAAATGGATACAATTAAGATGTAACTATCCAACCTATACAAGAGTAGAATTGGCTCATTAAAATCGAGCAGCGTATGCTTGGTTGAGTAAATATGAGAGAATATGGCTAGAAAGCCATTTACCGTCCAAAGTTTTGGGTAAAAATTCAATGAAAAAAAGTAAAGAAAGTTACTATAAAGAAGATTTAGTACATATAGAAAATGCCCAAAAAATAGTTAATGATTGGGAAGAATATGAAAAGGTTAGAGGTAAGTTAATTAGAAAAACGTACTCAGCTGTTACGAAGATATTAGGAGTATATAAAAAGTGTTCGAAAAAAAAGAATCATCCACTGTTGAAAGATTATATTGCGACAATTGAAGAATCTTTACAAGATTTTCAAAAAAGAAGGGTTCGATATATACTTGAACATAGGTTCAAAGATGTAGTAGTTAGTTTATCTGAAGTAAATGATGCAGCGAGTGTAAAAGTAGCAGTAAGAAAAGGAGAAGGGGATATAAAAGAATATATAAAACGGTTGATAAAGGAGCACAACCAATCAATCTTAATGAAAAGATACAGAAATATATAATTATTTTTGGAAATGTGAAAAAAAGCAATGTACTACACATCTAATATAAATGTATGGTACATTGCTTTTTATTTATAAACGAATAGTTCGGAAATTTGTATTGCGCAACTTTCTTTTAAGAAGAAAACAAATTTTAATTTGGAATTAAAGTTGTTAATGTACAACCATGTTTTAATGTCATTTAAAAGGATCATTAATCAGTAGGTTATACAGCCATTTTAATGTACAACTTTGTTTTAACATAACAATAGGGGTGTAAATTGAACAGAAATATCGATTTGTTTTGAAAAAAGTATGGCAAAAGGACGCCATGCTTTTTTCAGTTTATTAAAAATAAAGAACAATTTTTATTTAAAGGATGTTTTAAAGGATGAAGCATTAGGAATCATCTCAATCCGGAAAGCATATGACTTAATAGAATCTATTTCTATGTGCAAGGGGAATGCATATGTGGAAATTTCAAAAACCTTGAAAAAACGATTGCATAAGTATATTTAAATTTTATTTATTTTCATACATAGTATAATTGAGCATTCAAGGAACAAGGAGTGATTGTAATGTCGACAGACCAACCTATTCCTGGACATTTTATTATGGACCCACAGCGAGCTATGCTGTTGCCACCGGAATTGAAAGCAGCTCCATCTGAATCATTAACAGAACAATTATTTATTGAACGATCTATAACTGAAAATAGATTTTGGTTACGTATTATGAAAGAGCATGCTTTGTTTCTTGGTGAGGGGTTTAATCGTAACGATAAAAATTTAATTCAGCAAGTAGAACAGTTTTATAATCAGTTTGATAGACAGCTGCAAAAAGCATTTACTATTCCACAAACTGTTCAAACGGTAAGGCAATTAAATGAAGAGAGCATTCAGTTAGTGTATGCTTTTCGTAATTATAAAAGAAACTTACTAATTTTAATCATCAATTGTAAAGTGAAAGGGTTTAATTTTCCACTTTTAGTGGATCATGTTGCACGAGAAGCGGAATATTTTATGCGGACACTTCAAAAGTTTAATGAAGGCAAGATGGATCCTATTCAAGATGCGATTATTAGCGAGAATGTTTTCTGGTTACGAATTATGATGGAACACTCACGTTTTATTGGATCATTACTGGATCAATCGGAAAGAAATCTTGTTCATACAGCGTTGAAATTCGGTGATGATTTCGAAATTTTGCTTAACCAAGCTAGAGATGTTGAATCGATGTTATATCAAAAAGAACCGACATATCCGATTATAGGAAAAATGAATAAAGATAGTGAAAATGCCACTGTTGAGTTAAGGGATTTCAAAAAAGCAGGATTAGAGTTAATTCAAACATGTCAAATCCGAAATGTCATAAATCCATTGCTTGCTGATCATGTTACAAGAGAGGCAGAGCATTTCCTCTTCATGATTCATGTATTGGAGCAAAGGCTAAAGCAAAAGCAAGTGGAACAATCTCCGCAATAATAAATAAACAAGAAAAACATGGCAAACTAATGTCATGCTTTTCTTGTTTATCCCGCTATTTGTGGGCAGTAAAACTCCCACCTCAAAATTTGGCTGGAGCAAAGAAGTTATGTGGGAGTCGGGCTGCCCGTAAACGCCCGATTGGTGAAGGCTAATAATCAGCGGGGGATGAACAAAACCCCCACTGATTAAAGTTTCACTTTATAAATTGTGATTTGATTGTTTCGGTTGTAATAAAAATATTGCTAATCCAATGAAAATAAGTAGAATTCCTAGTCCTTGCTGTAAAGAAATTGTTTCATCTAAAATGAAATAGGCTAAAATACAAGTTCCAATTGTCTCTCCTAAAATACTCATCGAGATAACAGTAGCGCTCATCCATTTTAATAACCAATTAAAAATTGTTTGTCCTAAAATCGTTGCAATGAATGCAAGACCTATAAAGGACCACCATGTTTGTGCAGTGTAATTGAAGAAAGATGACTGCTGTGTGTAAGCAAATATACCGAGAAAGAGTGAACTACTGCCATAACTAATTACCGAGTACGGTATTAGGGATAGGTCTTTACGAACATATTGACTAATGAAAAAGTAAGCTGTTATGACGCCAGCAGCAATAAAAGCTAAAATATCGCCGTATAAAGCCTCGCCACTAATTTGAAAATCTTGCCACCCAATCACGATACTTCCTGAAATTGCAATAAGGCAGCCTATAATCGCACCTTTCGTAAACCGTTCCTTAAATAAAAAATAACCACCGACCATTGAAAATAAAGGTTGCAACGTTACGATAACTGTAGAACTTGCTATGGAAGTATACTGTAATGATTCAAACCATAGTACATAATGAGCTGCTAGAAATAATCCAGATAAGAGTCCAAATCCCCATTGCTTTTTTGATAATGAGCGAAGTTCGCTTCGATTGTTTGTATTAAATATTAGAAACGGTAAAAGAATTACCGTAGCAAACAATAATCGATAAAAAGCAGTGATTGCTGCAGGGGCATCGGCTATTTTTACGAAGATAGCTGAAGTAGATAAGGCGAACACGCCAAAAAATAAGATGAAATATGAAAGAATAGGTGATTTCAAAGTTTGTCCCTCCGATTGGTTGTTTATTATAATGAACTGTATATAATATAATGTACAAAAGTTAGTATATAAGCCTAAGATGAAATAAGGAAGGATTAATTGCCACTGTTTAGTATGTCAGCACAAAAGGGACAAAAGATGTATTATGATGGACGAAAGGAAGTTGTAACAATGATTCATTATCGGCTAGGTCAAACTGTTTTAAGTTATCGTAAGAAAAATAATATGACAATTCGTGAATTTGCTGATTATGCAGGAATCAGTACTTCACTTATTAGTCAAATTGAAAGAGGACATGCCAATCCTTCTTTAAATGTATTGGAATTAATAGCGAAAGCATTAAATGTACCGCTGTTTACTCTTTTTATTAATGATATTGATACAGACTCACTTATTTCTAAGAAGAAAGATCGGAAAAAAGTATATCGAGAAAATAATGATCATATTGTTTATGATGTGTTAACACCAGATTTTATGAAAGCTCGCATTGAAATGTTAATGATGGATTTAAACGGATATGCAAATACAACAGAAAGTCACTATTCCCACGAAGATAAGGAAGAAATTGCAGTTGTAATGAAAGGGGAAGTGTATGTGGAATTGGAAGGGAATGAATATTTTTTAGAAGAAGGAGATGTTGTGCGTATTCCACCGAACGTGAAACATAGATTTTTGAATAAGAGTAATGAAATGAATCACATCTTATTTGTATTAACACCTTCGTTAAGCTAAGGAAGTAGCTTAAGGATACATACTAAGTAAAGTATCAATTACATAAAGATTCGCGTGTATAATAAAACAACTATCTATAAATGCATACACATTTGATTTTCACTTTGTATGTTTAAGAAAATGAGAGATTTGACAAAAAAATAAGATAGTTCCATGACTATCAAACCAAATAATTCAGATAAACAAGGAGTAAAACGAGAGATTGTTCGTTATTTATTTCATAATCAAAACAAACACAATTATGGAAGATTGAGACTGCATTAGGGATGAATAAGTATCATCTCAAAATATTATTAGAAGCAAATTTAATTCTTGTTGAGCGACAGGGACAATTTTAATTTATAACTGTAAAGGAGGAAACTTTTCAAGAGTTTTCACCTGGCTTTTTGCCGACTTTGTAGATGCTAAAAAACCATTTTTATTAGGGTTTAGAGGGGATAAGAGAGATGGAAAATATAAGTGTATTAAAAGATGGGCTTTCAATTATATCTCAATGTAAAAAAGAAACAAATGATATTTGGCATGCACATTTCGGAGCAGCTGCCATTGCTAGTTATTTTTTTACGAAAAACAATAACATTGATGAAAAAACTGCCTGTAACATTTATTCTCAAGCGAAAATGATGCTCCATAAGCAAAGGTTAGGCGAAACAATTGATAATAAACAAGGTGTCGATTATCAAAGTGCTGAAGAAACGATAATTAAATCTTTGGAACAAACGATTGATGAACTCCATTGGGTTGGTCATAATGTAATTTACGCTTCTTTAAGTTTACTAGCCATTAAGGAGTTAAGTCATTGGGGGAGTGAGCAAGATATTAATAATATAGCAAACCTTATATTATCGTTTCAAAAAACAATTCCCGGTAGATCTTGGATTTGCTTTACAACTAAAGAAGTAAAGCAACTAATTATAAATAATGAGGAGATTCAAAGCGAAATTAAAAACCCGAAGCAATTATCTGATTTTATTTTAAGTGAATTATCTGAATTTAACGTTATATATAAGGCAGAATCACATCACGATTTAATTGGTCATATGCTTACCTTCTCACATGCGATTAATATATTATATGACTTAGGGCATATAGAATTATTTCAACGAGGAATAAAACCACTATTAAAGCTAGTTTATGTACTTAGAAAAAGTCGCAATTTAATGCCGAATGCCCAAATAATATTGAATTCTCCTGTAGATCGTTTACCTCTTACAAAAGCAAAAAAAGTTGATACACTTCCGCTAGATAATGCATTCTGGCTTAAAGACTACAGCGAATTTAATTGGGATTTTGGACACATATTTAAATTTTCATATAGTTATTTTGATCACTTAACAAGGGTTCCAGAATATAAAGATAAAACATTTGAGAAATTCTGTTGTATTATTAATGAGTAAAAGTGTCTAACTTTAAATTAATAGTAAATGGTACACATTCATAAACTAACATATTTATAAAAAATGGTAGAAAATTATAATGACCTGTAATAATAGGCTTAGTTTAAGTCTCTTTTTTTGTTAGTAGTATATTGTTTTTTCAAATATGTAAGATTTTACATTAGCATGAGACTTTTACTTATTATGTAAGTAGGCTATACTAAAATACATATATTTTGAAATTGGAGCGAATAAAGACGACATGGAATTAGTGAAGTTAGAAAAAATAATTGAATTGAAAAAAGAAGAATTATTGAATCTAGTCTCAAATTATGGACTTCAACATGAAAAAGTAATAGCACTCAGCCAAGAAATTGACAAATTAATAAACTGGTTTATGTTTTTAAAATAGAAAGAACTATGACGTGAGTTGAATATGTTATAGTTCTTTTTTATTCATATATATTGTCTAATTTCTTACAGAATGCGAAAGCTGCTAGTCGACTATGATAATTTTTGGTTATAATAATAAAGGAATTATTAATTGTATCGGTTAGGGGCGCAGCAAATATGAAAACAGTCGTTGTCATCGGTGGAGGTATTACTGGACTTTCTACTATGTTTTATTTAGAAAAATTAAAGAAGGATTATAATATAGATTTAAATTTAATCCTTATTGAGAAAGAAGAGTATTTAGGTGGTAAAATCCACAGTGTGGAAGAAAATGATTTTATTATGGAATCTGGAGCAGATTCTATTGTAGCTCGTAATGAACATGTTTTGCCGCTTGTAAAAGATTTAAATTTAGAAAATGAAATGGTATATAACGAAACAGGTATTTCTTACATATACTCTGATAACATATTACATCCAATTCCTGCTGACACTATATTTGGGATTCCTATGAGTGTTGAATCATTATTTAGCAGTACGCTAGTCTCAAAAAAAGGGAAAATCGTTGCTTTAAAAGATTTTATTACGAAAAATAAGGAGTTTACAAAGGATACATCACTTGCTGTATTTTTAGAAAGCTTTTTAGGGAAAGAATTAGTGGAAAGACAAATTGCACCTGTGCTTTCAGGTGTATATTCTGGTAAATTGAATGAGCTTACAATGGCATCTACGTTACCGTATTTACTTGAGTATAAAAATAAATATGGAAGTATTATTAAAGGTTTTGAAGAGAATAAAAAACAATTTCAGTCAGCAGGAAATAAAAAGTTTGTATCATTTAAAAGTGGACTATCTACGATTATTAATCGCTTAGAAGAAGTGCTGACTGAGACTGTCATTAATAAAGGTGTTGTAACAACAGTGATAAGTAAAAAAGGGGATCGGTATGAGGTTTCTTTTGCAAATCATGAGACAATACAAGCTGATTATGTCGTTTTAGCAGCTCCACATGATATCGCACAAACGTTATTACAGTCTAATGAGTTAAATGAGCATTTTAATAAATTTAAAAATTCATCGCTTATAAGTATTTACTTAGGTTTTGACATACTAGATGAACAACTACCGGCTGACGGCACAGGTTTTATCGTAACGGAAAACAGTGATTTACATTGTGATGCTTGCACATGGACAAGCAGGAAGTGGAAACATACATCTGGTAAACAAAAGCTATTAGTAAGAATGTTTTATAAGAGCACTAATCCAGTATATGAAACGATCAAAAGTTATAGTGAAGAAGAATTAGTACGAGTTGCTTTATATGATATTGAAAAGAGCCTCGGAATTAAAGGTGAACCGGAAGTAATTGAAGTTACAAATTGGAAAGATTTAATGCCGAAATATCATTTAGAACATAATCAAGCTGTTCAATCATTACAAGAAAAATTAGCCGTGCTTTATCCTAATGTATACTTAGCTGGTGCTTCATATTACGGTGTAGGAATTGGTGCTTGTATTGGAAACGGAAAGAATACTGCCAATGAAATAATTACGACATTGAATGAACAGTCAAAATAATAATATTGAATACATATGTAAATAAAATGTCCCTCCAACATAATGGAGGGACATTTTATTTATGATTATTTAACATTAATTACAATCTTTTTATGATTGGCTTTATTCTCTTTAATAGTTAATGTTGTTTTTCCAGATTCTTCAAATGAATACGGTGAGAGCCGATAAAGTTCTTTAATACTATGTTTTTCTTTTAATTTATTTGTAGGAATTAATGTTATATTAGGCTTCCATGTTTCCTGTTTGCCTGAAGGGTAGTCTACTATTATTTCTGGATTATTTAATTGTATTGTTTCCCAAGAGACAAAATACAGTTCAACTTCTGCATCTTTTTTTAGTAATTCTTCTGAGAAATAACCAAACTCACCAACATTACCAAAAACAGTGAAATTTTGATTTTGCAATTTAATATCTAAATATCTAGGTTGATATGTTGCTGCGTGATACATTCCGTATGAAAGAGAGAGTGTGGCAGCGATTAATATACCAACTGAAAATGTCTTAAAGCTATTTCCTTTAAAACTTGTCATCATAAATGAATTTGGTGTGAATTTTTTTGCGAATAAAAAAATGAGTAAAATGAGCAAGAGGGATAAGCCAATGAAAATATACATAAAGTTTAAGCACCTCCGTAAGAAATATTTACTGTTTTTCTATATTTTAACATGAGAAGGTGTAAATTAGGGGTGGTTTTTAGAGGGGAATTAATAAATACAACGAAGTTATATATTATTAATAGGATAAACATCGCTAGAAATATTTGATTTGTGGGACATTAAGGACTTTCCTAATTATAAATATTTTTTCTGCTATAATAAATGAGTAGAGAGAAAGGAGTGATCCTATGGTATTTCCTATGTTAGAAACAGAACGCTTGCGCTTAGTTGAAATAGAACAATCTTATTGTCAAAAAATATATGAAATATTCTCATTAGATGAGGTAACGTGTTATTACGGTATGAATTCTTTTACTGAGTTTGGACAAGCTTCACGTATGATTGAATCTTTTTCAAAAAATTACTTTGAGAAAAAGGCAATGCGTTGGGGGATTGTATTAAAAGACACAAATAATTTAGTAGGAACAATTGGATTAAATAATTTACAACTTTGGAGTAAACGCTCAGAGATTGGATATGATTTGCATCCTCGTTATTGGGGGAATGGTTATGCTTCTGAAGCTGCTCGAGAAATTATTACTTATGGATTTCGAGATTTAGGCTTATTTAGAATTGGAGCTATTACATATCCTGAAAATATAACTTCGTGTAATATGTTATCTAAATTAGGTTTTCAACAAGAAGGGCTGTTACGTGGATACATTCATCAAGGAAATAAACAACACGATGCATTAATGTATTCTATTGTACGAACAGATGTAGAGGATATTCATTATTAATAAAAAAGCCCCTCTTATTTAAAATAAGAGGGGCTTGTAAAAATCAACCTATTTTAGGTAATAAACGTTCTCCGCTTTTCATACTACTTTTACATAAAGGGCATTTAGGCTCTTCTTCAAATGAAAAGTTCTTTCTCATCCATCCTAAACAATCCTCTGATTCACATTCCCAAACAGGGGTTTGTTCTGGTGGTACTTCTGCTACATCGTTCTTTCGATTGCGATACATGTAACCACTCCTTTTATGTAAAAATTTTTAGTTATATATTAAAAAGGTTGTTAACCGAGTCGGTAACAACCTTTTTATTGATTGAATTATAGCTTTACAACGTTTTTAGCTTGAGGTCCACGGTTACCGTCTTCAACTTCGAAGCTAACTTCTTGACCTTCGTCAAGAGATTTGAAGCCGTCGCCAGTGATAGCTGAGAAGTGAACGAATACGTCGCTACCGTCTGCAACTTCGATGAAACCGAAACCTTTTTCGCTGTTAAACCATTTTACTTTACCTGTTAATGTCATGGTAATGCCTCCTAAAATTTAAAAAGATTACAATATGATCGGCCTTATTCGATTGAAAATAAAAGTTCACATATTATCAAAAATCCATAAGGAGTACAAAACATTCCTGATTGATACTTGATAATATGCAAAGAAAATATAGTGCTAAATTGACCTTAATTACTATCCTACAACAAATGGTGGGAAATAGCAAGTGCTTGGTAATATCAGTGAATGAATTGGGTGATACTGGTAAAAGGCGCGAAGACATCTCTTTTATTTATATATTATTCCTAATCTGAATTTATTCCAAACGGAAATCATTTATTTTAAAAAATATGTTTAATGGAAACGATATATATTTTAAGAATACAGATGATTACAATAATAAGGAGGATAGAATATTGCTAAATAAACAATTTAAAATAATTGAAGCAGCAAAAGAAGGAAGAAGAAAAGTTCATCCTATTTTCGCTGTTATACTTGCAATTGTATTTTTAACTTTAGGTGAATTTTTCATGTTGTTTATGCTGTTTTTACCGAAAGCGGATACATCATTTGTAAAGGCAATTTATAATAATATTGAGATGATATTAACGTTTGGTGGGGCTATATTTTTTATTTTTTTATGGATTAGGTTTGTAGAAAAAAGGTCATTTTCATCCATTAGTTTTTGGAAAGTGCAATGGATGAGAACGTATTTGAGAGGTGCGTTAATAGGATTTGTCTTCATTTCAATACCAGTAATTGTGCTTATATTAACAGGGATTGTAAAACTACAAATGCAACAAATTACGGCAACCGCCATATTTGGTATTGTAGGATCTTTAATTGCTTTTTTAATACAAGGTGCAACGGAAGAAATTATTGTACGAGGCTGGTTATTTCCAGTTATTTCTGTTAGAAGTCGTATATGGGTTGGGATTATAGTGACGTCCTTTTTATTTGGTTTTCTGCATTTACTTAATCCTGGTATTACAATCCTTTCAATATCGAATATAATATTAGTTGGTGTATTTGCAGCTTTTTACGTATTAAAGGACAGTAGTCTTTGGGGGATTTGTGCATGGCATTCCATTTGGAATTGGGCACAATATAATGTCTATGGTTTTGCAGTTAGTGGCATGACGATATATTCAACACCACTATTTAAACCTGTAACAAATGGGTCAGAAGTTCTTCATGGAGGCTCATTTGGTATTGAAGGTAGTATTATTACAACAATAATGCTTTCTATCGCTTCAATCGTTTTATGGAAACAGTTATGGGGGAGAAGAGTGAAACAACGAGATTTTAGTTAAGGAAAGTGGGAGAAACTATGGGGATTATAGCGTTTGAGGGAGCGAGTGCTGTTGGTAAGAGTAGCACATGCCGTGAACTAGAAAACAATTATGGAGCATTCATTATACCTGAAGTGAATTTTTTATTTGAAAGACCAAAAAATGAACATAGAACATGGTATTTTGAAAAACAAGTAGAGCGCTGGAATATAGCAGTGCAGAAGTCGCAGCAATATGAATTAGTAATACTCGATGGGGATATATATCAGCCACTTAGTTATAATTGGTGTTTTCATTTTGATATATTTAATCAGCCGTTATCTTTAATAGAAAACTTTTATAAAGAAAAGATGATAAATAGAGAAATTGGTTTTCCAGATCAATATTTTTATTTGTACACGAATGATGAAGAACTTAGAAAACGAAAAGAATTTGATGAGACGAGAAGCAGAAGAAATTTTGAAAAACATTTACATATATCAAAACCGTTGCAGCGTTATTATGAAAATCTCAATACCGTCACAGACGGGTACTGTAAATTGATTGAAGCAAAAAGTATAAAGTCGAATGAATTAGAAATTGTGAAAAGTTTAAACAGCTTAAAAGTATGTGAAGAAAGACGTTTTGATGTTTCGAGGTTAGATGTTATTACGAAGTGGTTAAAAGAAAATCGTGCATAAAGTAAAAACAACGAGTGTTTTAGAAGGCGCTCGTTGTTTTTTTGTTTCCATATAAATATAAAGGGAAATTTTGTAGAATATCTTTATTTTTTAACAGAATAATCTTTCAATTTCACGAAAAAAGAAATACAATATAAGGAAATATATATAAATAATATGATAGGGGATGGGATGAACTATTTTATATAAGAAATAATGAGGTAGTAAGAACAGAGATATTTGGGAGGAAACAAGCAAGATGAAAACATTATTTAAAATCATAGGAATTATAGCTGGTATGGCGGTAATCGGGGTAGGTGTAACGTATGGTATGCTGTATTATCTGAATAATAGTAAACCAGCTGCGAAAAAGGCATCACCAGCCGCTCCGGCAGTAGAAGTGCTAGCTGATAGTAATGTAAAAGCTGAAGATGCAAAGCTTTTAGAAAATGGCAATCATTCATTACCGAATAGTGGTTTTAATAAAAATTTTAAGTGGACAGATGAGAACATACAGACAGCACTACATGAAATGGCACATCAAAAAACGAAAGCTGATCAAAAATGGGGCTATATTTTTATTACACAAGAACGTATTGAAAGTTTACTCGAAATTATAAATAGTAATGATGTTGCACAAAAAAGTACATATGTGGATATTTTAGAACGATGGAAACAAGGAAAATATGAAAAGGTTGATGTAGACCACAACAAGATTTGGAAATTACAAAGTGGGAATTTAGGAGAAGGGAAAGGAGTAATGTCAGAAAAGGAGCAAAAAGAATTAATTAATCAAGTTTTTATACAAAAAGGTACATATTCAGGTAGTAAATTAATTGCAGGTGAGGTACAAGCTAATAAATAATATACATATTGATTTTGAAACACCTGTATTGTTATGAACACAAATGTTTTAATAAAAATGAGTAATTGCTTTTTAGAGCAGTTACTCATTTTTGTTATTACTCGCTTACTTTTCTAGTTTCTCTAATCCTTACGTTTTCTCAAGTGAATGTGAACTTTGAAAATAGTGAATATACTGATTTTTGGAAAGAAGAGAAAAGTGAGTTGATTCCTAAAGATTAAAAAGGGATAATGTGGTAAAGTTGAAGGAGCGGAAATAGACAGGAGGGATTGCCATTGCTACAAGCTATGTTACCAATTGTTCTAATCCTTTTTCTAGTCGTTTCGATGTATATAACATATCAAAAAAGAAAAAAAGCAGGGATAAAAGGATTAAAAAGTGCATTAACTTCTATTTGTTGCTTTTTAATTGCAATCTTAAATTTGTTTGCATATTGGCTTCATTTTGGCGGTGTTTTTACTTGGCTAGTCTCAATTGTATTGTTGCTAGTAGGGGCATATTTTACAAAATATATTCCAATCTCAAAAAAGGTACACTAAAATTACATGAATTTATACGTATCGGTTTTATTTCATAATGAAAAGAGATTATTCTATGGGGTCGTTGTGCAGCGGCTTCATTGGATAATCTCTTTTTATACTTATTTTTGTAAAGAATGTACTGTTATTTTGAGTTGCTCAATAAATTTCCGGGTAGAAGCGCACATATATTTATCTCTTCTATAAATAAGTCCTATCTCTATTGTTGGAGTGGGTTTTTCAATTTTAATAGCTTGTATGTGCTCACTTTGCAAAAAGTCTATATACGGTTTTGGTAACACGGTAATCCCCATACCTTGTGCGACCATTTGAATTAAAGATTCCATTGTACTAATTTCTAAAATTGGCTTTGGTTTAAAGTTAAAGTTTTGGCAATGAGATGTAATTAGTTCTGTTAAATAGAAATTTTTAGGTAGAAGAATTAAAGGATAGTCCTGTAACTCTTCAATAGATACATACTTACGTTCAGTTAAAGAATGGCTGGTTGGCACAACTAATGTAAGTTCACTTTTATATAGTGGGATAGAAACAATCTCTTTATCTTGCACCGGGAGAAATGTAATACCAATATCTAATTCATTTTGTAATAATTTTTCACGAATTTCTCCTGTACGAAGACCTAGTACAGAAAGCTCAATATTTGGATATGAATTATTAAAATTTAAAATAGTCGGTGGTAGTAAATAATTTACGACGGTTAACAATGAGCCGATTGTTAAGGATCCGTGCTGTAATCCGTTTAAATCTTGAATGGCAGAACGGGCTTGTTCGACTTCGTGAAAGATTGTTTTACTGTGCGATAATAAAACTCTTCCTGCTTCAGTTAAAGATATTTTTTTACCAATTCGATCGAAAAGTGGCATGCCCACTTCATGTTCTAATGCACGTATTTGTTGACTTAGTGAAGGTTGTGAAATGTTTAATTTCTCAGCTGCTTTTGTAAAATGTAATTCTTTCGAAACAGCTAAAAAGTATTCTAATTGTCGTAATTCGATTGAAATCACCTCAAGTTTAATCATAGGATATACCTATCATTATTATATAGATAATTGAATTGAACAATGGTTTTGTGGGATATATAATCACTTTATCAGAAATGGATTGATTAAAAAATTAAATGAGGTGAAGAAGAATTGTTGCAATCAAGTGTATTACCGGGCAGTTATTCACAAGTACTTCAAAAAAGGTATGAGGAGGCTGTACCGAAAGGAATATATCATTTAATGCCTTTATATGTAAAAGAAGCAAGGGGAGCGATAATAACAGATGTAGATGGAAATCAGTTTATTGATTTTGCTGGTGGAATTGGTATGCAAAATGTTGGACATTGTCATCCGAAAGTTGTAAGAGCGGTACAAAAACAAGCAGAATCATTTATACATCCTTGTTTTCATGTAACTCCATATGAAAATTATATTACTTTAGCGGAGAAAATTAATGAGAAAGTGCCAGGTACAAGCAAGAAAAAAACGATGTTTGCCAATAGTGGTGCGGAAGCGATTGAAAATGCTGTAAAGATCGCACGTAAAGTAACAGGGAGGAGGAAAGTAATTTCGTTTGAACGAGGATTTCATGGGAGAACATTAATGACAATGTCTTTATCGACCAAAGAAAATCCATATAAAGCAGGATTTGGTCCGTTCGTTTCAGACATGCATATATTGCCGTATCCGTACTATTACAGAGCTGAAGAAGGAGTTTCTCCTGAAGAGGTGGATTCTCAAGTCATCTATCAGTTTGAAAAGTTTTTAGAAGAAGTATCACCTGAACAAGTAGCAGCAATCGTAATGGAACCAGTACAAGGAGAAGGTGGGTTTATTATTCCTTCTATTTCATTTGTAAAACGATTACGAGAAATTTGTAATCAATACGGTATTTTAATGATAATGGATGAAGTGCAAACTGGATTTGGCCGAACAGGGAAATGGTTTGCGACGGAACATTTTCATATAGAACCTGACATAATGACTTTGTCAAAATCAATTGCTGGCGGTTTACCATTAAGTGCTATTGTCGGTCGTACGGAGTTGATGGACATTCCTGGGAGAGGACAAATTGGTGGAACTTTTGCCGGGAGTCCGTTATCATGTGCAGCCGGTCTTGCTGTATTTGAAATAATGGAAGAAGAAAATCTAGTTGAAAGGGCTCAGCAAATTGGAAATAGAATAATGTCACATCTACATCAAATGCAATTAAAGTACGAAGTGATTGGTGATGTTCGTGGAATCGGTGCAATGGTTGCAATGGAACTTGTAACGGATCGTATAACAAAAGAACCAGCAAAAGAACTAACAGTACAATTAATTGATGAATTCTGGAAGAATGGGCTTATAAGTATTGGGGCAGGGATATTTGATAATGTACTACGTTTTTTACCGCCTCTTGTCATTTCAAATGAAGAAATTGATAAGGGTTTTGAAATAATAAACCAATCTTTTAAAAAATTGTGCGGAAAGTGAGAGAGGCAATTATGATGAATAAATTATATGAGGTACTATCACTAAATATAGGATTCCCAAAAGAAGTTATGTATGGAGGAAAATTAATTCATACGGGTATAAATAAAACGAAAACAAAGGAACCTATATATTTATCATTTCTAAAATTTAAAGGTGATGGTCAGGCGGATTTAGTTCATCATGGTGGTGTGGATAAAGCAGTTTGTGTGTATTCGAGCGAACATTATAGTTATTGGGAAGAGACATTGAATCAAGACCTTGAATATGGAGCGTTCGGAGAAAATATAACAGTGAGCGGTATACGTGAAGAGGATGTTTGTATCGGTGATACGTTTGAGCTCGGAGAAGCGATTGTACAAGTAACGCAACCAAGACAACCTTGTTTTAAGTTAGCTAAGAAATACAATATTCCCAAGTTACCACTGTATTTTCAAGACACGGGATATACAGGATTTTATTTTCGTGTATTAAAAGAAGGGTGGGTATCACCAGTTGATACGTTAAAGTTGCTGAAGTCTGATCCAATAAGTGTTACAGTAGCGTTTGCTAATCGTATTATGCATAAGGAAAAACAAAATATAGAAGGGATAAAGAGAATATTAGAAGTACATGCACTTTCTACTAGTTGGAGAAAGACATTTGAAAAGCGACTGAGGGGAGAAGAAATTAATACGAAGGAGAGGCTTGAAGGAATAAAAAAATAAATAAATAAATATTTTTTATAAATGGTGCATTTCTATTAGTAAAAACTAAATAGAAAGCACTATTTTTATATAATAACCTTATTAATATGCAAAAATCTTAATATTGTTTTATTCGACTTGTTTTCAAATGGTGAAAACATAAAATTAATTGGACTATTTTTTTATATTTTATGATAGTATATTGATTTGTAAGATCTATTATTTTAAGAGTAGGTCATATAACCATATCTAATTTTATGGAATCGACATATGGAGGGACAACATGGGGAATGTTGAAAAATTTGCAAATATTCTAATGGAAGAACCGAAAAGAGAGCAGTTATTTCCTTTATTTGAAGAAGTGTTTGGGATTACGAGTCAAATATTGAATGATTTTTCAGAGAAAGGATATTGGGATTATACATATAAAGCTTTATCATTTATAGAAGATGATAAAGTGATTGCAAATGTTGCGGCATTTTCACTTCCGTTACTAATTAATGGTGAAAAAATAAATGCAGCGGGTATTCAATCAGTAATGACACATCTGAATTTTTGCAAACAAGGACTAATGACACGATTGCTTAATAAGATGATAAAAGAAATTGATAAGCAATTTGAATGTGCTTTCTTGTTTACTGAAACACCTGAACTATATAAATCATTTGGATTTCAAATTGTGCAGGAATATCTGATGACTATACCGTATGATAATAAGATTAATAAAGATTCTATACTTAGAAAGTTAGATTTTTATAATGAAGAGGATAGAAATTTAATAAATGAAATCATTGAAAATAGTCAAAGGCTTTCTAATATGTTTTCGACAATAAATTATCGATCTTCGTTTTATTTGAAAATGTATGACTTAAAATGGAATGAGAAACTGTATTATTCTAAGAAACTAGATGCGATGATTGTTTATGAAGTAGAAAATGAAAAGCTAAAGTTATATGGAGTATTTGCTCCAGTACTTCCGATTTTAGATGAATTATGTGAGGAAATCTCTGAATCATTTACAAAGATTGAATTTTATTTTTGCCCAGATCAATTAGGGATTGATGATGTACAATATACAGAATTACAGTCCAGTAAGTATTTGATGGTTCGGAGTAATAGAGAATTAGATTTTAGAGGATATAAATTCCCAGTTTTAACGGAGTTTTAAATATTTATATAGATGCTTTTTATGGAGAATAAAGGTAATAATCCTATTAAAATAAGTTTTTACACGTGAAAACCATCTGAAAATAATGATTCGCGATTGAATTTTACAATTGAACAAATATAAATAAAAAACCGCATTCTTTCTATTAAGAATGTGGTTTTTGTATTTACGTAAGATAAAGCGCATTTATTGACCGGAAAGTTATAAATGCTTATCATTTAATAATGTTAAATATTAATTTACATAATATAATAGGACTAATGAAGAAATTACAGACTATATCGCTTAAATAAGGAGGAATATGAATTATTCAATGGTAATTTCATAAAAAAAGGAGATTATGTATGAAATCATTTCGCAAGTTGTTACAGTATTTAAAACCATACATGTTCTTCGCTATTATTGGACCGCTATTTATGGTACTTGAGGTTGCGATGGACTTAATTCAACCGACAATAATGCAACATATTATTGATGTTGGAATTGCAAACCGGGATTTGAATTATGTAATAAAAATGGGGCTTCTTATGATAGGAGCAGCAGCAATCGGTTTAGTTGGAGGACTTGGTTGTATGATGTATTCTACAAAAGCTGCTGTTAATTTCGCTACAGACATACGAAAAGATGTGTTTGCGAAAATAGAAACATTTTCTAGCAAAAATCGTGATTCATTTGGAACAGGTAAATTATTAACAATCGTGACAAATGATATTACATCTATTCAATCGGCAATGACGATGACGTTACGTGTACTTGTCCGTGGACCGTTATTATTTATTGGAAGTATCATTATAGTCTTTGTAACAGCGAGAGACCTATTTCCAATTTTACTTGTTGTGGTACCCGTATTATTAGTTGCAATTGTATTGATTGCAGGTCAATCGAGCGGTTCATTTAAGCGAGTACAAGAAGCATTAGATAAAGTAAACACAAAGCTACAAGAAAATTTATCCGGTGTACGTGTTATAAAAGCATATGTAAGACAAAAATATGAAATCGCACAGTTTGAGAAAGTTAATACAAGTTTAACTGAAATAAATATTCGTGCAATACAAATTATTTCATTGATGATGCCAATTATTATGCTAGTTGTAAATAGCGGAATTGTAGCAACTTTATGGATTGGTGGCGAGAAAGTTTTTAACGGTACACTCCAAGTAGGGGCCATTTTAGCTTTTATTAACTATTTAAATATCATTTTAATGTCACTTATGTCTATTAGTATGGTATTTATTCAAATTGCCCGTGCTTTTCCATCAGCTGATCGTGTACAACAAGTCTTACATACTGAAGTTGATATTACAACTGAAGGCGACGTATATGAACCAAAACAAGTGGGTGGTAATGTAGAGTTTAAAAATGTTAGCTATAGTTATACGAAAAATAATGAATATGTTTTAAAAGATATTTCCTTTACTGTACGTAAAGGTGAAAAAATAGGGATTATTGGATCGACCGGAAGTGGTAAATCTACATTGGCGAAACTATTGCCACGACTTTACGATGTTGATCAAGGTGAAATATGTATAGATGATGTTAATGTGAAAGCATACGATTTGCAAAAACTTCGTGCTTCCATTGGCTTCGTTCCACAAAAGGCACTTCTTTTTTCAGGCAGTATAGAAGAGAATTTACGTTATGGCAAAGAAGATGCAACTTATGATGAATTGGAATTAGCATCTTCATCTGCTTGTGCGACTGAGTTTATCAATAAGCTGGAAGACTCTTATGAATATAACTTAACACAAGGTGCAACCAATCTATCTGGTGGTCAAAAACAACGTATATCTATTGCAAGAGCCCTAGTGAGAAAGCCATCTATTCTTGTATTAGACGATTCTACATCGGCAGTTGATGCGAAGTCAGAAGCTGTAATACAGGAAGCGTTAAGGACAAGATATAGTGGCACAACGACATTTTTAATTGCATCAAAAATATCTTCTATTATAGATGCTGATAAAATCCTCGTTTTGAATAACGGTGAATTAGTTGGAAATGGTACGCATGAGGATTTATTGGCAACTTGTGAAGTGTATCAGGAAATTTATCTTTCCCAAGGTGGTAGCCTGCAGCAAGAAGGAGGGGAAGAGCGTGCGTAATTTTCAAGGACAATTTGGAAATAAAGGTGGACGTAACAATCCGAAAACGGGAAAAACTAAGAATACTAAAGGAACTATAATGCGAGTATGGAACTATATGGGGTATCAAAAAGCATCTCTTATGTTCGTTATTATTCTTGTATTTATCACGACATTACTAGGTTTACTTGGGCCATATTATATGGGGGTCATCATTGATGAATACATTGTACCGAAGGATTTAAGCGGGACAGCCAGAATGTGCATGATACTCATTGCAATATATGGGATAACCGTATTATTAACATGGTTACAAACATTTGTAATGATTAATGTTGCATTAAAGACTATACAAAAAATACGACAAGATATTTTTGAAAAAATCCAAACACTTTCTCTACGATTCTTTGATGTACGTTCTCAAGGTGATTTAATGAGCCGTGTGACAAATGATATTGATAACTTAAATCAAGCTTTGACACAAAGTGTTGTGCAAATCATTTCATCAGCGTTAACGTTTATAGGTGTAACAATTGCGATGTTTTCATTAGATTGGATTTTAGCGATTGTAACTTTAATTACAGTACCTATTATGTTTTTCGTTACGAAAAAACTAGTTGCTTATAGTGGGAAAAACTTTGCGAAGCGTCAAAAGGATTTAGGAGAATTAAATGGATTTATTGAGGAAGCTATTACAGGCGCAGACGTAACTACGTTATACGGAAAAGAAAAAGAAACCGTACATAACTTTAATGAAATTAACGAACAGCTAAGAATTTCAGCAACGAAGGCTGAAACGTTTTCAGCATTTATTTTTCCAAGTATGAACTTTATTAATAACTTAGGAATGGGGCTTGTAATTGGAACTGGATCGGTAATGGTATTAAACGGAATGACAACAGTAGGTGTCATTGCAGCTTTTATTAATTATTCTCGACAATTTTCAAGACCACTTAGTCAATTTGCAACTTTAATGAATACGATTCAAGCGGCAGTTGCTGGAGGAGAACGTGTCTTTGAAATTATGGATGAAGTACCAGAAATTCAAAATAAAAAAGATGCAGTACTTGTACAAAATTTACAAGGACATGTTAGGCTTGAGAAAGTTTCATTTGGATACGCACAGGACAACATGATTTTAAAAGATGTGAGTCTCGAGGCGAATCCTGGGGAGACAATCGCTTTAGTCGGTCCAACTGGATCAGGAAAAACAACAATTATTAATTTGTTAACTCGCTTTTATGACATTCAAAAAGGGCAAATTAGCATTGATGAAAAAGATATAAAGGATTATGATATTAATTCTTTGCGGAGTAAAATAGGGGTTGTTTTACAGGATACGTATTTATTTGCAGGAACGATTATGGAAAATATTCGATATGGACGTTTAGATGCAAGTGATGAAGAAGTAGTTGCAGCAGCAAAAGCAGCATCAGCACATTCTTTTATAAAACATCTACCGAATCAATATGAAACGGAAATTGCTTCAGAAGGTTCGAATTTAAGTCAAGGACAAAAACAACTCCTTGCGATTGCACGAGCGATTTTAGCAGATGCAGATATATTAATTCTCGACGAAGCAACATCTAATATTGATACGAGAACAGAATTACAAATTCAATCTGGATTAAATAATTTAATGAGAGGGCGAACAAGTTTTGTAATCGCTCATCGGCTGAAAACGATTGAAAAAGCAGATCAAATACTTGTAATTAAAGATGGTAGTATTTTTGAAAGAGGAAATCACGAATCTCTTATGGAAGAGAAAGGATTCTACTTTGATTTGTATACAAGTCAGTTTAAAATTTAACAAAAATATTGATGTAATGCGGTTTCTCGTAATAAGAGAAACCGCATTTTTTGTATTTGCAAACATTGCTATTCAATAGTCTTTCGTTAAATGTTTTAACTGCATCCTCTTGTATTTCCGGTAAAACAAGTCAATAACGCTTGGAAAAACATTTTTGTACAAGCTGGTATTTTAAAGTGAAAGAAAAATAAATATCGTCCGGCTAGAAAACTAGAGGACATCAATTCATTAAAGCAGCAATGAGAGCTGTTTTAGGAATAGGTGTCCTTTTTATTTTGAAAAGGGAGATGGAGAAATGAAGGCACTAAGAGATCAGTTACGTGAATGGAAAAGGCAATCTAAACAAGCAAAGAAGAAAAACAAGAGAAAACGAAAAGAAAAATTAAGCAATCGTGACATTGAAGGTTTAATTGGAATTCGTGGGCCGCGTTATGAACGTAGAAGTGGAGCTTTAAGACAAAAGTAATTAAAAAATAAAAAGGAGTGGTCTTACATGACTAAACAATTATCTTTCTTATCAAAAATCGATAGAACAGCAACACAGGAGGAATTAGAAGGCGTGTTGGCAAGCGTACGTATACATAGGCAATTTGGGATGATGCGTAAAGAAATGAAAGTCACTCCTTCTTATGAAATGCGTGAGCACGGTCCTACACATGCAGTTGGAAAGCCATTAGAAGATGTTGCTATAGCAAATATTCAACAAAGTAAACGAGAAGAATGGCTTGAAAGGATGTCATTACGTATTGATCAGTTTCTAAATCGATTAGGAAACGGACGTGCAGGAAGTATCCAAAGGGATATTATTTGTAAACGTTATTTAGAAGAAGAGGATATGTGTGATTACATGGTTTATAACGAAATCGGAATGTCAGAGCGTACTTATCGACGTTGGAAGTCTAAATCGTTTTATAAACTTGCTTTTGCACTTGGATTAGAAGTTTACGAGACAGAAGAGACTGGAGGTAATGAATAATGAACTTTGTTCAGCCGATATGTGATCCAGAAGAGTTGAGCAAGTTAGTTACCTATTACGGAATGATAGCTGACGACACGGATTCAGTATTCACTGACGAAAATAAAACTGCTATTAGTCTATATAAATCGGTTTCTATTTCTATTCAGGCCATTCAAGAATTAGAAGTAAAACATAATAAAGAAATAGCCGAAATCAAACAGCAACATGCAGATGATAATAAACAATTGTACAGTGAAATAGATGCACTAAAAAAGTTAGTTCAAAAATTAATAAACGATAAACCAGAGCAGCCATAAGCTGGTCTTTTTTTGTTGCCTAAAAGGGGTGGTCATTGTGGAAGGATTACAAGAAGTAAGAAGTGATGTTCAAGAAATCAAGGACATTCGTTTAGAAATTAAAAGTTTAGAGATGCGAACAACAGGTAACGAAAAAGACATTATCAATATTAACAAACAGTTAGATAAAATTAGCGCCAATACTACCTAGATTTTCCGACTTATTGTAGGTGGTATGTAATGGTTAGTTTAGCTGTAATGATTGGAATTGTAGTAGGTCTTTCACAAATGGCAAAAACAATTGGATTGCAAACAAAATATGTTCCGTTATTGAATTTAACGCTTGGCATTGTGCTAGGCGTTTTATTTATGGACGGAGATATAAAAACAAATGTTATTTCAAGGAATCATCATTGGACTATCAGCAAGTGGATTACTTGACTACATAAAAATTATAAAAAAGGATGTTGATGCTAAATGAAAAAGACAATTAAACTAGCTTCCTCTGTATTTATGACGTTATTGCTCCTGTTAAGTATTTCTATAGCAGACAGTGAGAAAGCTGATCGCGTAGCACAAGATTTGTTTCAAAAATCATCTATTAAACAAATTAATAAACAAGAAACTGTTATTAGAAATTCTAGAAATGTTTCAGTTACGACTACTGATACAGATATAGCGGTAAATGTTCAAATTCTTCTCCAAATTTTATTAGCTTTACTAGTTAAATTGAACATTTTATAGAATGTTTATCCTGTTCTCTAAATGTAGTGGTTCTTTATATGTGAATATCCACTGTTTTAATTGTAGTACAAGCTATGGATATTTATCATGACTAGATTAAGAATCAACAATGTCGAAGTATTAATGTAAATTTCTTTTTAATAAAGATAAATCGCCTTTAGAAGGACGATTTATCTTTTTATTTGTTTTATTTCATTATTTTAATAAGTAAGTTTTTGTTTATAGAAATTTGAATTTCCAATGTTTCTAAAGGGTGCATTAGCACCATATTTTGTCTTTTTTGGGGTGAGTAATTTCTAAGATTAGTGAAGAAAAGAACGTTCTTCTTTTCTTTTTATGTAAAATATTCTAACTTCGCATTAGGAAAGAACTGTTTCATATAGGAATACAGATGATTTTTTATATCCTCTTCTTCTTCTTTTTGATAAATGTATTTTCCGATTCCATATTTCCCCCATTTATATCTTCTTTTCTCTTCATCTAATTCTAATTTTGTCATCGGGTAGTTTTTTTCAATCACTCTCTTAGCTGGCTTTGTAAAACGATGTTGAATAAACTCAAATGTAATATCATCCCGTGCGTCAAGAGGTAATTCAGCATTCAAGCGTTCAAACATATGATAGTACCCATCCTGCCAGCCTTCATGAAGATAAATAGGCGCTACAATGAAACCAAGTGGATATCCTGCTCTAGCTACTTTTCCTGCTGCCTCAATTCGTTTTGCTAAGGGAGAAGTTCCGGGTTCAAAGTTTTTAATCACATAATCAGCGTTTACACTAAAGCGAAATCTTGTTTTTCCATTATGTTTAGCATCAAGTAAATGATCTACATGGTGGAATTTCGTAACAAACCTCAATTTCCCATATTCAGATTCTCCAAAATGCTCGATGGCCCGTTTAAGGGTATGCGTTAAATAATCGATTCCTACAATATCTGAAGTACACGACGCTTCAAATCTTGTTAATTCGGGTGCGCGCTCCTTCATGTATTTGTCAGCAGCATCTAAAATTTCTTCAACATTTACATATGTTCTTATATAAGGCTTACTTCCCATCGTTGTTTGTAAATAACAATAATGACAATGTCCCATACATCCCGTTGCAAAAGGAATTGCGTACTCTGCTGAAGGCTTGGAAGTATCAAATTTCAGTGTTTTTCTAACGCCAACAACCAGCGTAGATTTTGCTACTCGATACTTTTGAAAATCGTTATCGCCTGGCAAATCTCTTACTTGATTATGAGAAGTAGTATGTCGAATTTCAACATCCATCTTTGAAAACTTCTCAAAAAGTTCTTTCCCCAAAGGATAATCTAATGCTTTAGGTTCAAAATATACAAGCTTAGGCATAAATGGCTTATTCATTCCAACATCCCCTCTGAAATATCACCATAATAGTAAGCGTACGCTTGGTTTGCCTCATCTTCTGTAGCATATACAGCCATCTCATTTGTTAGTGGATAATATGTTTCGTAAAGAAATAGTGCTAATTCATTAGGGCTTTCAGGATTATTTACAACTGCTGCAGCTTGTATATTAGCTACGTCCTGCGTGTGGGGATTTCGATAAAAAATATAGACAATGTCACCAGCATGATACGTGTTACTTTCAGAAGAAAATTCCATTCTATCACCATCTCATTTCATATAATTCAATGCGCAAAGCTTTACTTTATAATTTTCCTGTAGTGTAACTATTTAATTTCATTGATAAGATTACGTCATACAAATATACTTTGAAATATGAATAATAATTGCACTAACAAAAAGGCAAGCATATATCAATGCTTGCCTTTCGTTCTAACGACGATGTTCAACAAGATCAATTACACCTAAAACGACGTGAGCTAAACCAAAACCAAATACTGTATTTGCAATCATTTTATTAGTTCCACGGGTTTGTTTAAGAGCATAACCTGCTGCTGTCACTGCTGTACCTAGAGCTGTTGGAATTAATCCTTCACGAATGTCCACAGTGATGCCTCCTTGTATCGTAGTTAGTAAATTTGTTTTAATACTTTGAAGTAAAGTATTGAAACAAGTATTAGTATTTTTCTTTTTAGTAAAATTATGTGGAATTTTCATGAATAAATATTGCGGATTCATTGCAACAATCTTTGGCTAATTATGATTAATCAAAACTATTTAGGTCCATACTAATCTGTGTTTAATACATACTAGACATGGGAGTTGAATGAAAAATGGAACATAAAGGTAAAAATCCAACAGAAGATGCACTACTTCAGTACAAATATGGTTTGGGAGTATTTGCTGAGAAGATGCCGAAACTTACTGAACAATTTAATTCATTTACGGATGAGTGCTTTAAAGATGGGGCGTTATCAAAAAAGCAAAAACAATTGATTGCATTGGGCATAAGTCTTTATTCTCAGGATGAGTATTGTATTATTTATCATACAAAGGGATGCATTGATCAAGGAGCTTCTGAACAAGAAATCCTAGAAACCGTTGGAGTAACAGCTGCATTTGGATGTGGCCCTACCATGAGTCAAGCAGTCACACTTGTTCAAAATTGTATAGAAGAATTAAAGAAAATTAATTAATTGGAATAGGATTGCTTGCGTGAAAGCTTAGCTTTTTTATTTCCATAATGTTTATTTCTTGATTAACAAACAAGAAAAACTTGAGCATTTTTGGTTATGCTCAAGTTTTGATACAACATTAATTTATACTAAAAATTGTCCAGGATAAGTATGTAGCAAATGCAGACCATAAAAGATATGGAATGAACAAATATGCTGATATCCTAGATGATTTGAAAGAAAACACAATTAGCAATAACGTGGTAATTGTGATTAAAAAACAATCCATTGTTGCTAAAAGTAAATTCTTTTGGCTAAATTGAAAATAACTGAATGCTTGATTGCAGATATAATTTAAAAGGAATAGGGACCAAAATAGTTTTTGATTAAATCCGTACTTGTTATAAATAATTGTAACTGATAATGCAATAAGTCCATATAATAAAGCCCAAATAATTCCGATTATTATACCAGAAGGTGTCCAAGGTGGTTTTTCCAGGGCATCATACCAAACACGATCGATAGGGAATAAAATACTGGAAAGATAAAATAAACCATATGCGAGTAAGAATACCATGATACTAGATTTTTTCATAAACATTCTCCTTATTTTATAGCAGATTACAGAACTCTATAAAATAGTATGTCCTTTCAACAAATAAAATTATTATATTCAATATGTACATAGGTATTCTCACATTTTTAATTCATCATTAATTAACAACTTTATATTTACTACGTTCTTTTCGAGAGATTTAAAATGAAAAACTACCTATTTAAAATGGTGGTTTTATATTTTTATGAATTTAACATGTTAATTAGAGCTTCTCCATCAATTAATTCAATGAAACAACCTTATTGTCACTGCACAGATATGTCACATTTAAAAATAGGTTTAATCAATTAAAAAACACTAATACGAAATACTCATAAAATCATTCGTGATATCAGACATATTATTACCCCAAAAACAGAATACGGTCATTCCTTGGATGAGGAAACAGCTTTTACCTCTACAGTAGTCTATGTAGAGGCGTGCCACCAATCTCCCTATAGACGAATAGATTATGAAACGAAAGAGAAATATAACTGTTTTCTCTCTTATTTCTAGAATACCAAGTGAATTTTACATTCCCCCCTATATCTTATGGTGAAATTTTCATACGGTTCATTAAAAACAGCCACATTATCCACTACAAAACAGCCACGAATTAAAAACAAGTAGTGATATCATAGAAAAACGTTATCAGATATACGTACATTTAATGCAACACGTGAAACGAAATGAAACTATATAAAACGAAGGTATATTTTCCGCACAAAAGTATAACGAAAAAATAGCAGTAGTTCATTTTTTGCAGTTCCAAAATACAGAGAGAAGAAACTGGAAGAGTTAGCAGCTAAGTATGATATATTTGTGAGGGAATATGTAATAAAAGAAATATAAAAAAGTGCTAACAAGTTTGCAAACGAACTTGCTAACACCTATACGAAATAGATATAAAATATCGCTGATATATCCATTTGAAAATGGGATTACCTAATGAAATAGCGCAAAATTAAACTATTTAATAATGAGAGGCTACAACTTTGATTTGTATACAAGTCAGTTTAAAATTTAACAAAAATATTGATATAATGCGGTTTCTCGTGATAAGAGAAACCGCATTTTTTGTATTTGCAAACATTGCTATTCAATAGTCTTTCGTTAAATGTTTTAACTGCATCCTTTTGTATTAATGGGGAAATGTAAAAGGAGAGATTTTTTTTCGGTTATTCTAGCAATCATAATCATTGTCGTATTCATTGCAACATTCATCGCAAGGGCTGTTCTGATCGTTGCAGCAAATACAAAACGTTTTATTGATAAATATATCAATAAAATCAAAGGAATCGGAATTATTTGTGAGGGTAAGTTCTTGGAAATCTTCTACTTGAAAAATCCTTGTTTCATTAGGAACTATCGTAGCGATAATTGGTGTGTTAGAAATCCTTGTTCGAATAGTTACTTCAATGGGACCGGAATCGTTAGGAACAGATATTTGAAGTAATGTTTTGTTGTGATTAATAGTAAGATCTTCAAAAACCACTCTTGAAGAGTTAGGGGGTACGATAATATCTAGAGGTACATTTCCAGTTGAGGAAGTTCCCGAACCGGCTATGGTATGAGTCTCAATAAAACAGTTACTCTTTTGGTTAAGAGAATGTGATTGTTCTGCATAGTAATCATTTTGGTCATCACAGCAGATGCAAAACGTTTTTTGAATAAAAATACCAATATCGCTACTTGTATTGGTATTATTTGTGACAGTGAGGCTTTCAAAATTTTCTACTTGAAAAATCCTTGTTCCACCTGTAGCTATTGTAGCAGTAATTGGTCTACGAGCATTTCTTGTACGAATAGTTATTACAATCGGTGCAGAGGTGCCAGGAACATGAAACTGAAGTAATGTTTTGTTGTGATTATTAGTAGAATCTTCGAAAACTATTCTTGAAGTGTTAGCTGGTACGACAATATCTAGAGGTATATTTGAACCGGCAATCGTATGCGTTTCAATGAAACAGTTCTCTTTTTTGTGGTGAGAATAAGAATAGTTTTTATAGTGCTTTTTCCCATGTTTATAAAAATAGTCAGCCATTCTTTAATCTCCTATCTTTTATTTGTCTATATATTGTATTTAATGAGGATAAAAACTGTTTGTACAAGGTAGAAAAAAGTTTTATTTAGGAGAATAAGAGAAAAAGCTTAAGATATACGTACTGTAGCGTTTGGTTCAGTTAAACAAAATATAAGAATTAGAATGAGTATAGAGCTAGCTTATAACGATTGATATAGCACTGAAAACCAATAAAACAGCCATAATGATGTTAAATAATTGAGTATGTTTTAATAATAGTTTTTGGAACATTGAACCAAACAGGCTCCAACTAAATGTACTCATTAAACCGACTACACCTAGAAATAATGAAAAAAGTAGAAAACTTGAATATGAATTGTAGTAAGGGAGAATAAAAGTAGAAACTACAGTCAGTCCGAATAATATCCCTTTAGGGTTAACAAACTGAAGAAAAATCCCCACTGTAAATAAGTTTTTATTATCTTTTTCATCGGGATCCGTACTGCCTTTACTAGTGAGTATTTTAAAAGCTAAATATAACATGTATGCTACTCCTAAAATTTTTAAAGGTAATTCGATTTTAGGTAAAATATTAATTAGTACTATATTAAAGAAACTACATAAAGAAGTGAGGAGGAAAAAACCGAAAGCTACTCCAAAGCAAAATTGCATGCTCCTTTTCAAACCAAGTTGATTTGCGTATGTCATAGCTAAAAAATTGTTAGGACCGGGCGTGAAGCTACTAATAAAAACAAATAATAAAAAAGAAAATAAAGGCATTTCAAAACCCCCTAAGTATTTTTCGTGTGTTATAATGACCGAAAAGAACAATATAACGTGTGCTTTTTATTATACATAACGGTCGTTATATTGTATATAGTGTAGGAGTGTTTTTTTATGGAAGAAATTCAACTTATTTTGGCGAAAAATATAAAGGCAATACGTGAGAAAGAAAAATTAAGTTTAGAAAAGGTTTCCCAATTAACAGGTGTGAGTAAAACGATGATTGGACAAATTGAAAGAGGAGATTCAAGCCCGACACTAACAACAATATGGAAGATAGCGAATGGTTTAAAAGTGTCTTTTACGTCTTTAATTAATAATCCACAGCCTGATACGAAAGTGGTTTTACGAAACGATGTTCAAGTATTATCAGAAGACAATGGGAGATATAAAGTGTATCCTTCTTTTCCTTTTCAAGATGATAGGAACTTTGAAATCTATACGGTTGAAATTGAAACGGAAGGAAAATTAAGTTCGGAAGGCCATAAAGAAGGGACCGAAGAATTTATAACGGTGTTTGAGGGAGAATTGATAATTGAAATAAATAATTGTCAATATACATTAAATAGCGGAGATTCAATTCGCTTTAAGGCGGATAGACCGCACTCTTATCATAATTCCGGACGAACGCTAACTCGGTTAAGTATGACCATTTATTATCCGACTTCATAAACTTGCTATTTTATTTAGAATATAAAGAGATATGTTTTGATAAAACCATCTATAAGAGATGGTTTTATTTATTACAATTTTAAAAAAAGACACTCATTTGAGTGTCAACACAGTATTGCTCTCGCGTATAGGATTGGAGAATATTTCTCAAATACGTATTGAGATGGTTCGTAAAGGAGAAACCGTCTTCATAAATAACTTAACATTGATAGCGTATAGAGTAAATTGATAATGTTTATCCGGAATATTTAGTATAGATAGTTTCTACTATCTATATAGGGGAATGGCATTTAAAGCTAAGAAGAAAAAATGAATCATTTATTAATCAACTCGTATAATTGTTAGAGAGGCGCCAGTTGATCCACCACCGATTAAATTGACAATTGATAAGAGACCGAATAATTGAAGAGAAATAGTATTACCTGCATTTAATATTGTAATTAAATTATTATTATAACTTGAAGTAGATAAGGCAGGAGATAGAATTGAGCTCAGAAGTGATGTAGATCCGTTTAAAATTAGTCTTGAACCCGCAAGAAGTACAGTTGTAGTATTAATTTGATAAGAAAGATAATAACGTCCCGTTACAGGAACTGTAAATAAATCATTCGCACTATTGACTGCAAAGCTATCAAGGCTTTGATTGTTTGAGAGTGGTATGTTAGTACCACCTAGTACAACTGAAACTGTTCCACCCACTGTATTATTTGCAAACATAGAATTTGTTGTAACGTTTATGCCGGTACTACCCGTGGGTCCGGTATTACTCATGGGTCCAGTACTACCAGTAGGACTAGTTAGTCTATAAGGAAGGATAATTGTACGTCATTATTTTGGGGATTTTCTCTATCTTTATTTTTAATTAAAATCACCTCATTTTTATGATAAAGGAGATACTTTTCATATATTCTATTAATAATATTTTTTATAGTAACGGCATGCTGTTTAAAATACATACATTTTTAGTAAGTTACATTAAATTTGATTTTGTACAAAGATTTTAATCGAGAGATTAATAGTGTTTTTTTAGATAATTCTTTTAACATTTCGGAACATCTAACATTTAATAAATACTATAGAAGGGAGATGCAAATTTGAATCGATATGACAAATTACCAATTTCTAAGGAAGTTATGGATTCTAAAAATATTGGTCCTACATTTCCACCTCTTCCGTCTATTAATTTTCCAACCGGAGCGACCGGAGCAACAGGAGAAACCGGAGCAACCGGAGCAACAGGAGAAACAGGAGAAACAGGAGAAACAGGGGCAACCGGAGCAACAGGAGTAACAGGAGAAACAGGGGCAACCGGAGCAACAGGAATAACGGGAGAAACAGGGGCAACAGGAGTAACAGGAGAAACAGGGGCAACCGGAGCAACAGGAGCAACAGGAATAACAGGAGAAACAGGAGAAACAGGGGCAACCGGAGCAACAGGAATAACGGGAGAAACAGGGGCAACCGGAGCAACAGGAGCAACAGGAATAACAGGAGAAACAGGAGAAACAGGGGCAACCGGAGCAACAGGAGTAACAGGAGAAACAGGGGCAACCGGAGCAACAGGAATAACGGGAGAAACAGGGGCAACCGGAGTAACAGGAGAAACAGGGGCAACCGGAGCAACAGGAGCAACAGGAATAACAGGAGAAACAGGGGCAACCGGAGCAACAGGAGTAACAGGAATAACAGGAGAAACAGGAGCAACCGGAGAAACCGGAGAAACAGGAGCAACAGGAGAAACCGGAGAAACCGGAGAAACCGGAGAAACAGGGGCAACCGGAGCAATCGGAGAAACAGGAGAAACAGGAGAAACAGGGGCAACAGGAGAAACCGGAGCAACAGGAATAACGGGAGCAACAGGAGCAACAGGAGAAACAGGGGCAACAGGAATAACCGGCCCAACGGGAATACCGGGAACAATCCCAACAACAAACCTATTATATTTTACTTTTTCAGATGGGGAAAAACTTATATATACTAATGCAGATGGTATAGCACAATACGGTACAACACAAATCTTATCACCAAGTGAAGTTTCTTATATTAATCTATTTATAAATGGAATTCTTCAACCACAACCTTTTTATGAAGTTACAGTCTGGTCAGTTAACTTTATTAGATGCTGAACCACCCTCACAAGGATCTTCAATTATCCTACAATTTATTATTATCAATTAAAAAGGACAGATTTCCTATAAAGAGAAATCTGCCCTTTTTGTTCTAAATTTGGTTAGTTAAAATTAAGTGATGATAAATTCAATTGTAATTGGAATTCCACCGTCTAATACATCTCCGCCAGGAATTGTAATAGCACCAGTAGGACCTGTGGTGACACTGGAGTTCACGCTAGGTTGAATTATGCCGTTTACATAGAGGTTGTAATACGTAAAAGTCGGAAAGGTAGTTGCAGTAGTACCGGCATCGTTTAAACAAGCTGTTGCAGCAATTGCAAAAGCTGCACCTGTTCCTGTTCCGACTCCTAGTGTAGATGTAAATCTTCTAGAAGCGATAAATGGTTGAATAATTGGCAATTAAATTTCAATCCTTTAATTATTTTTTGAACGAAGTATAGAATAACTTGTCCACTATATTGTATGAAAGTTTTTTATAATAGAAACGGCTTCATGATTATAGAAGGAACACAATATTAGTAAAGGTATCATTTTTAATTATTTGAAAGAATGATGTTGTTACTTGTGGAATATATGCTAATGATTTATTTATGTTTTAATTTTTAAATGAAAATGTGCTTTTGGACCTAATAGATAAACGTGGAAAAATAAAATAAACTCTTAAGTTTAGGTGTTTAATCTAAGCAGTCAATTATTAAAAACATATAATTAATATGTGAGTCATGAACATAATTAAATTACGTTTTCAAGTTTGATTATAATTCATGTTTCCTATTTTAAGAGAAACATATAAATCAACTACTTTTTACAATCGCATCTTTTATAGTTCTTAGAATAGGAAAACACTCAACTATAAGAAAAGTAAGGAGGAAATAAATGTCACATAACAATTGTTTTGGTCATAATAACTGCAATCCGATTGTTTTTTCAGCAGATTGTTGTAAAAATCCACAGTCAGTTCCTATTACTAGCCAACAATTAAGTCAATTAATTACTTTACTAAATTCATTAATATCAGCTATTGCAGCATTTTTTGCAAATCCAAGTAATGCAAACAGATTAGCGTTACTCGATTTATTTAATCAATTTTTAATTTTCTTAAATTCCTTATTACCTTCCCCAGAAGTTAATTTTTTGAAACAATTAACTCAAAGTATTATAGTTTTATTACAATCTCCAGCACCTAATTTAGGACAATTGTCAACATTATTGCAACAATTTTATAGCGCTCTTGCACAATTCTTCTTCGCTTTAGATCTTATCCCTGTATCCTGCAACTCAAATATCGATCCTGCAACTTTACAAGTTCTTTTTGGTTTATTAATTCAATTAATCAATGCTACTCCAGGGGCGACAGGTCCAACAGGTCCAACAGGTCCAACAGGTCCAACAGGTCCAACAGGTCCAACAGGAGCAACAGGAGCAACAGGAGGCGGAGCAACCGGAGCAACCGGAGCGACAGGAGCAACAGGAGCAACAGGAGCAACAGGAGGCGGAGCGACAGGAGCGACAGGAGCGACAGGAGCAACAGGAGCAACAGGAGCGACAGGAGCAACAGGAGCAACAGGAGCGACAGGAGCGACAGGAGCAACAGGAGCAACAGGAGCGACAGGAGCAACAGGAGCAACAGGAGCAACAGGAGCAACAGGAGCGACAGGAGCAACAGGAGCAACTGGTGGCGGAGCTATTATTCCGTTTGCTTCAGGTACAACACCATCTGCGTTAGTTAACGCGTTAATAGCTAATACAGGAACTCTTCTTGGATTTGGATTTAGTCAGCCTGGCATAGCTTTAACGGGTGGAACAAGTATCACATTAGCGTTAGGAATAGGTGATTATGCATTTGTAGCACCACGCGCAGGGACTATTACGTCATTGGCAGGTTTCTTTAGTGCAACAGCTGCATTATCTCCATTAACACCTGTTCAAGTGCAGATACAAATATTAACTGCACCTGCAGCAAGTAATACGTTTACAGTACAGGGCGCACCTTTATTATTAGCACCAGCATTTGCTGTAATAGCGATTGGTGCTACAGCATCAGGTATCATACCTGAAGCAATTCCGGTAGCCGCTGGGGATAAAGTATTATTATATGTTTCATTAACAGCTGCTAGTCCAATAGCTGCAGTTGCTGGATTTGTAAGTGCAGGTATTAATATCGTCTAACTTGTTACAATGTTTGTTTGAAATTTAAACAGGCATTTGTATATAGCCCCTCCTAATTTTATTAGGTGGGGCTATATTTTTTGTGGGAAATTAGAAATAAATCAATTGAAAAGTTACTCTTTGTTAAGTTGGTATATAAGAAAAAACAAAATTTATGATTTACACTTTATTGTTTATGGAATAAGTTATATGGTTTGAAAAATTACATATAAACAAAAAAGATGAATTCTATTAAAACAGAATTCATCCATTAAATAAACTATATACTAGTGGGTTAAATTGTTAATCATGAGCGGTGAAATGTCATTGCTCAAATTAGTAATAAACTATTTATTTTTATTACAGTTACATCCTTTTTCTTTACATAGCCTTGCTCGGCTAAATCTCTTTGTGACTGGGAATCGGAAGATTGAGAGTTCGAAGATTGAGAGGATGCTGAAGAGCTACTATTTTTATTATTAGAGTAGTTTTTTCGATAGTTATAATTACTCATAGTACTATCACCTCCAATTAAATATATAAATATTATATGTATGTACTCTATTAATTGTTACGATAAAAAATCTCCTCGATATTTTCCGAGGAGATAAATGGTGGTTCTATTAAAATGATACTAATTAATACCCCCAGTATAGAGGGAAGTAATAAGAATCTTGGTAATATAGATTTTGTTGTTGAGTAGGGGGCTGAGTTGACTGATTTATCATGTCGCGGTTTTGATTACAGTTTCCGGGAGGACCAATTACCGTAGTGGATTGAATTGGGGATACTGCTTGTTTCCATTGTTGTTCATTGAGGCAATAAGTATGAGCCATCATATTAGCGGGAGTTAATCTTAAAATATCAGAACCAAAAATAACTTCTGGGGTTGGGGCGTCGAATATAGCTAATAAATGAGTATTATCTGCTGAAGCAATTTCATAATGCCACCACGCTTGTGGAATGTTGGCAACTTGCCCTGGTTTTATCGGTAAGTTTAATATTTGATTCGTAAATGGATTAAGTAAAGAAACAACAGCAGATCCTGAAATACAGTAAACAAGTTCAGCTGCATTTTGATGAATATGTGGTTCTACAACGTTGCCTGTACTTAAATAAATATCTAATAAAGAAGTATTTTCTAAAGTGTTTAATTGTTTAATGCCAAGTACATTTATATAATTTTTGGCATCTTTCTTAAAAAAATTACTTTTACTTAAATCATGAGTGAAGTTCGTTGAAGGAGAGGTGTAGTCAATAGTAGAAGTCACTCGTATTACCTGCCTTTCTTTAGGTAAGTATGGATACAACTTTAGGATATGTGCCTAGTGTTAGTTATGTGCATTTGTCTGTATCATAATAAATTCACCTGTTTTATAAAGAATATAGGTTGTGCTTCTTATTTCTCATAATGTAAATACGGATAAAAATTAGAGCGAACTAATGAAAGTTGGAATTATTGATGTTAGGTTAGGAGTAAAAATATTAAAATTTATTTCGTATATTTTAATGGTTACGTTATATGAAAAGACCAATGCCTTATAGAAAGGAATTGGCCTTGTATTTAAGATAGTTTTTGATGAATCATTAATTGTGCTTTAGCAGTATTAGCGTAATTTAGCCACTCTAATTCCAAGTTTTGTTTTAAATCGAAATGGATTTCGATGACGTCAAAATGAGATACCTTTGTTTTAAGTGGAACAGGCATCCCATTTACTTTTACTTTTTTCATGCTATGTGCAATTTTTGGAAATGCAGAGAAAGAAAAATCAATGATTGTAGCACCATCAGGTAAATAAACTGGTTGTAAATCTGTAGTATAAGCTGTAATAGTATTTTCAAATAGTTCATACGATACTAAACTACGGAAAGTGATTGGATCTGTAGTTAATAAATTGTTATTCACAATTGTATCAGCCATTATTTTATAAGATATTGCTTGAATATTTGCAGTTCTATCATTCAATAAAGAAAAAATACCGTTATCTTTCAACGTTTTTGCTATTTGTGTTTGAATGATAATTGTTTGTTCAGCATCATTCATATTGACTTTAGTTTTTAAGTTGTTATTAAAATGGCTATTTTCAAGTGCTATATTATCCTCGAAATAGTTTATAGAATAAATACCCTTTGAAATTGTTTTAAGTGTGTAAAAAAATAAAGATATTGAGATTAAACTATATTCGTATATCCATTCATACTTTGGATTGATGGAAAAAAGTAATGAACGTGTTAATTTAATATTACATCAATCATTAAAAAGGGGTGAAGGTTCATGTCATTTAGTGAAATGATTAGAAATGAAGTACTTGGCTGGGCAGGTGTTTCTGAAAAACCGCATCGATTTGGTGGTATTGAAATAAATTATGGTAAGAAAGAACTTGGTCATTTGCATGGCGATAAGTTAGTTGATTTACCATTTCCAAAGGTAAAGCGGGATGAATTAGTGAGCCAAGGATTGGTGAAACCACATCACGTATTACCTGAATCAGGATGGATAAGTTATTATATAAAGAGTGAAGATGATATTCCATTTGCAATTGAGTTATTTCGTATGCAATATGACAGAATAAAAAAATAATGAAATAAAATAGATAAGTAAAAATATATTTTCATGTCACATCCCTCCTTAATCGTTCGTCTCGTATGTAGAACGGATAAGGAGGGATTTTATTATGAAACATTTTGATGTAGCAATTGTTGGTGGTGGGCTTGCTGGATTAACAGCATCTATATATTTAGCGAAAGCTGGAAGGAAAGTTATTGTATTAGAAAAGTCCAGTCACTTCGGTGGTCGAGGGATGACTATAAATAAAAACGGCATTTGTATGAATCTTGGTGCACATGCTTTATATAGAGGTGGAGAAGCGTTTATAACTTTTAATGAGCTAGGAGTAAATCTTCCAGGTGGAATCCCATCTACAAAAGCACATGGAATATGGAAAGGGGATATTTATACCATTCCAACAGATTTTCGCTCTATTTTATCAACACCGCTACTTTCATGGTCTGCAAAAGTACAGTTCGCTCGTCTTATGATTCATTTAGGAAACTTAGATGTAGAAAAAGTTCCGAAAATAAGCCTAACTACATGGGCAGAAAATGAAATTAAAGATCCAATGGTTCGAAATATATTTTATGCATTATGCCGAACAACAACATATACGTATGCTCCTACAATACAATTAGCATCTTCCGTACTAAAGCAAATACAGCTTTCTATGCAAGAAGGAGTACTTTATGTAGATGGTGGTTGGGAGACGATAATAACAAATTTAAGAGGAATAGCGAATACTAGTGGTGTACAATTTCTGGCTAAAAAGCATGTTTTAAAAATAGAGCATTGTGAAGGGAAACAAAGAATACATTGTTTTGACGATGAAGTATTTGAAGCAGGGGCAGTTATTGTAACAACTCCACCGAAAGAGGCATGTAAAATTATAAAAGGTACAGAAGGAACAAGTTTGCAAAAATGGAGTGAACAATCTATACAAGTGACCGTGGCAGCGTTAGATATTGGTTTAAAACAATTACCAAATCCTTTGCATCATTTTGCATTGGGATTGGATCAACCTATATTTTTCACGAATCAATCGAGAGCAGCTAAATTAAGTGAAGATGGATCAATTGTAGTGAGTCTAATTAAATACCATAACCCTGTACTAGAACTGAATCATATTCAAGAAGAGAAAGAACAGTTAGAAAATATGATGGAATTGTTACATCCGAATTGGAAAAGAGAAGTTGTTGCACAGCAATATTTACCGAAAATTACGGTAGTACATGATTTTCCTCATATTGACCGTGTTGAAAAACCAGGCCCTAATATACCTGAAATGCCAGGTGTTTACGTTGCAGGAGATTGGGCTGGGCATGATGAAATATTAGCTGATGCTGCGGTAGCAAGCGGGAAACGTGCAGCGTTACACATTTTAAAGAAATTTGAAAGTGAGGCAGTTCATCATGGAAACGGAGCAGTTATATGAAGCGTATCAACCATTATTATTTTCGTTAGCATATAGAATCCTTGGGAGTGTTATGGATGCTGAAGATATCGTCCATGACGTATTTATATCGTTTAATAATATGGAGGACGTTCAATCTATAGAAAATATGAGAGCCTATTTATGTAAAATGGTAACAAATCGCTCAATTGACAAATTACGTTCGGCAGCACATAAACGTAACGTATATGTCGGAATGTGGTTGCCAGAGCCATTTGTGGAAGAGATTGATGATCCATCAGAGTCATTTGTAATGAAAGAATCAATTTCTATGGCATATTTATTACTTTTACAACAACTGACTGAGGTAGAGAGGGTTGTTTTCATATTAAGAGAGGTTTTTAGTTATGACTACGAAGAAATCGCTTCGATTGTAGAAAAGAGTAGTGTGAATTGCCGAAAAATCTTTCAACGTGCACGAAAAAGTATTTTAGATAAGCCGAAGCAGTCAACATTAAGTACGAAGAAGATGGCTGCTTACGTGGAGAAATTTGTATCATCATTGCAGTGTGGGGATACGCAAGGCATGTTAGAAGTTTTAAAAACAGATGCGATATTTAAAGCAGATGGTGGTGGTAAAGTTACAACTGCAATTCATCCAATTTATTCTGCAGATAGAATTATAAGTTTATTCTTTGGAATTGGGAAGAAGTTCCCGGTAGAATACGTTGTTGATTTTAAGATGGTAAATGGTGCCCCAGGCGTTATTGTTAATGTAAATAATAAAGTGACTTATGTACTTTCATTTACATTTGAGAATGAGAAAATCTCAAACATTTATATGATGGTTAATCCTGAAAAACTTATGCACTTAAATGTAATAGTATAAAAAAGACGCATTTCTTTAGAAGTGCGTCTTTTTTTTTATTTTTCTAACATTTCAAGAGGTACATCTTTTTCGCCGGCTACCTCGAATTTTATTTCCCCGTCTTCTTCATAAATGCGTTTAATAATCGGTATAGTTATCATTAGTTTTTTATGCTGTTTACGTCTTCTAGCAGCATCTAAGTTAATCACGTTCATGTGTAAGCATCCTTTCTTACAGAAATATATAAACAAAAGAAAATGCGTCCGAAAAGGGCGCTTAGTTGAATTAGAAATACCGATTCATTTAAATGGGGTTTAGATTATCTTATAATTGAAAACTGATTGTAAAATAATGTGAATTAAATAATTGCACGTAGAAATTAACTTTACCAAAAAACGAAACAATATGCTATAAAAAATTTTAATTCTTTGTCGTATAACAGGAAAAAGGTGTGCATTTCGCATATAATGAAAAGTAGACGGGCATCATGTACTTTTTCATCATATTGCTTGGAAAGGCGATGGAGAAAATGAATACTCTAGATTCATTATTATTGCAACTTGAACAATATGGAGAAGAGCATGATCGACATAAAGAAAAAAGAGAAGAAAAATTAAGAAATATTTCTCGTGAAATGGGGCAGTTTTTATCAGTATTAGTAAAGGGCTGCAATGCAAAAAAAATTTTAGAAATTGGAACTTCAAATGGCTATTCTACATTGTGGCTAGCAAATGCGGTAGAAGAAACAAATGGAAATGTTATAACTGTAGAACTTTCTTCAGAACGGGTTGGAGAGGCACTTGGAAATTTTGAAAGGGCAAATCTTACACAGAGAATCGATATTCATAATCAAGAGGCTGGGGCATTTTTAGATTCGCAAGTAGATCGTTCATTTGATTTTATTTTCCTAGATTCAGAGCGCACGCAATACATGTGGTGGTGGGAACATATAAAACGTATTTTAGAGCCAAAAGGTTTTCTTGTAATTGATAATGCAACTTCTCATGCGGGGGAATTAGCTGGATTTATAAAGATGATTGAAGAAGACGTTACGTTTGAAACCGTGTTATTAGCTTTTCAAAAGGGAGCATTTGTTGCGCGGAAGAATAATTAGAAGTGGACCTAATATAATTATCACATTGAAAGATAGTATATGTCAAAAGATAGAGCATTGTATGAATTTAAGAAGGTAACTAAATGGAATTTCAAATTAATATTCAGTGGTGATAAGTAAGGTAAGCTGTGAAGAATCCGTCTTCAGCATGTTGTTCTCTAGGTCTTAAGTCTGAGGAAAATAATGACGAGAACAGGTATACTTATACTATGAAACAGGGAATGACTGCATAAGCAGGTATTTCTTGAAAAATCGATTTCAAGCAAGCAAAAATGTATATGAAATACGATATATTAGATGAAATATAGTGCACATAAATTCGCACATATAAATAAAGGAGCGATTTTGTTGACTGAACTCGAGAAAAAAGAACCTGTATCGATTGTGAAAGATAATAATGTAGAAGTAGTAGTGGATACAGTAATAAAAGATGTAGAACTTGAAGAACTGAATAAAGAAGCAGATCTTTATGTACAAAAGTTAAATAGCGAGCAAAATACAGATTTATCAAAAGTATTGTCGCAGCTTGGAGACTTAGGGGATAAAGAGCAGCAAGCGGCAGGACAAACGCTATCAGCTTTAAAACGTCCTGTGACAGCGATGATGAATGGAAAGAATGAAGAAATTCCAAATACATTGTTAGAATTACGAAAAGTGGTATCAGAACTTGATCCAAACTCATTAAAAGCAACTGGTATGAAGAAACTTATGTTTAAAGTGTTTAAGAAAAATCCGCTTGAAAATTACGTGCATAAATATCAATCTATAGATAAGCAAATCGAGGAGATTATAAGATCACTTCTCATTGGCCGTGATAACTTGCAAGAGGATACGGTTGGTCTTGAAATGTTAAAAGAGCAATCACACGATAAAATTCACGCTCTTGATAAACAAGTATACTTAGGAAGAAAACTTGCTGGTATGCTTGAAGCTGAGAAACAAAATCCAGAACGTCAAAGGGATATTCCGTTAATAAATGATGCATTAGAAAAGATACTTGTGCGTACTCGTAATATGCAACAAGCAAAAAGTGTATTATTACAATCTATCGCATCTGTAGACATCATTAAGAAAAATAATGAAAAGCTATCAGAGGCAATTCGTAATGCAATTACGATGACGCAAAACGTTATAACGGTTTCAGCTGCAATTCAGCTCGCATTAACAAATCAACGTAAAACAATTGATGCAGTTAATGCGACAAATGAAGCGATTGAATCAATGGTATTAAGCAATTCTCAAGCATTAAAACAAAATACAGAAGAAACAACAAAACTCCTTGAAAATCCTGCAATTAGCATGGATAAATTACGTGAATCATTCCAAAATGTATTTGCCGCTATTGAAGCATCTGAGAAATCGTCAGAACGTATTATTGAGTCTAGTAAGAAATTTGTAATTGAACTAGATACATTTAATGATGAGATGAAGCAGAAACTCATTCAGCGTCCAAGGAAATAACAGACTTTTAGAGGAGGTGAAAAAATGAGTTTCATTCAAGGAGTATTATTACTATTAGGATCATTACTTTTAATCGCATTTACTGTCGTTGTTTTAGTTGTATACTTCGGACGTAAACTTTATTTTTCATGGACGAAACCATATAAGAGAGCACAAGATTCCATTGAGAAATTATCAAACAAATCGACACCGTTTTTACAAGAGTTTACGCAACATCCACTCTTTTATCGCTGGATTCGTACGGAAGGAAAGAAAGAACAACATACATTGAATACTCTTTTCTGTACATCAGGTCAACGTACGAGAGAACAAGTATTTTCAATGTTACCGAAAGAAAAACAGAAAAAAGTGCATGTAATGGCAAAAACAACGAAAAAGCTTACAAATGAAGATATCGATGTGGCCGCGATGAAAGTGAAAGATTTCTTAAGACAAGAAACGCAGCAAACTGTAAAACCGACAGACTTATCGTTTTATAAATTGTATTTCTATGATCGATATCCAGATGCATTAAATACAATTCAAGCATATAAACGCTCGATTAATCCTTCACTACAAAGAACGGTTGATGACATTACAATTTCAGTATTAAATGCACTTCCGTACTATCAAGAACAACGCATGTTTGAACAACAACATAAACTTGAAACGTTCTTAATGAAAGATTTAACAGCGATGTTATCATTAGTGGTACAATTACCACCATCACAACGTCCTGAAAAAGAAGAAGAACTAAAAATATACTTGCAAAATTTCCAAAAAGAAATGGAAGTAGTAGAGCGTGATATTCGCGACTCCATTGATCATGATTTGAATGTGAAGATGAGAGCAACGACTGAGAAGTTTAAGAATAAATAAAAAAGGCGCCTTAAAAGCTAAGTATTTCTCAGCTTTAAGGCGTTTTTTTTGAGATTTTATTTTGCCTTAACGGTAGTAAAACTAGAAGGAATGCTTTCATTATGCAATCGATCAACTGCAGTTACCACATACGTATACGTTTCTCCAGAAATAGCCGTTTTATCTACGTAAATTTCTCCAAGTTTTGTTTTTCTTACAGTAGTAAGTAAATGTTTTGGGTTTTGTATATCCACTTCATTTTTTCCATTCACACGGTAAATGGCGTAATAAGAAGAGTCATTATCTCTATTGTCAATTATTCCTACGGCAATACCTTCATCTCTTGGAATGGCACCTTTTAAAGTAGGTTGTTTTGGCGGATCATGATCAAGCCAAGGCATAGGTGGAATTAATGCAGGGTGTTTATATATGTCTTTTGAGAGTCTATCTTTAATTCCAAGTGGATTGTTATTTATATCTTTTAAACTGAAATGCATACTACCTTTTATTTGTGGATATTGATGGTTTAAAGCGATTTGCTTTGGATATTCTTCTGGCTCAGACCAAGCAGGCACAGAGTTGTTATTTATTTTATAAGCCGCTTGACCGATGTATAGGTGAATCGGTTTGTTATTTGTTTCTTTTACCCACCAATCTACTAATATATCATATGCAGCAGGTGTGAAACCTATATTCCAATATATTTGAGGTGTAATGTAGTCAATGTACCCTTTTTGTATCCACTCACGTGTGTCAGCATAAAGGTCATCGTAGTTTCTTTGACCTGCGGTTGTATTAGAGCCAGTTGGATCGTCAGCTATATTTCGCCATACACCAAATGGACTAATGCCAAATTTCACGTATGATTTTTCTTGTTTTATAGCAATATTTAATCCTTTTACAAGCTCATTTACATTGTTACGTCGCCAATCTTCTATGTTTGAAAACTGACCATTATTATACGTTTTATATGTTTTTTGATCAGGAAATTCTTCGCCAACTACTTTATAAGGGTAAAAATAATCGTCCATATGAATTGCATCAACATCATAATTTTTTACGATTTCTAAAGCACCTTCCGTTATAAAGTTTTTCACATCTGGAATACCAGGGTTGTAATATAGCTTCCCGCCGTAAGGTACAACCCAATCGGGATGTTGTCTTGCAGGGTGATTATTTGATAATCGATTTATATCAGTGTGATTCATCGTTATTCGGTATGGATTAATCCATGCGTGGAATTCTATATTTCTTTTATGTGCTTCTTCAATCATAAATGCGAGCGGATCGTATCCAGGGTCTTTTCCTTGTGTACCCGTAATGTATTCAGACCAAGGACCGTAATTTGAAGGATAGAAAGCATCAGCAGTCGGTTTAATTTGTACAACGACTGCATTCATACCAGTGTTTTTTACATCGTCTAATAGTCTTATAAATTCTTGTTTCTGCTTTTCAATAGGTAAGCCAGTTTTTGAAGGCCAATCAATATTGAGAACAGATGCTAGCCATACAGCGCGTAATTCATGTTTTTTGTAAGTAGTATTTACTTCAGCATAAGTAGAGTGAGGGGAAATGAAAGAGAAAGGAGTAAACAATATGACGATACAGCACATCATTACTAAACGTTTCATAATCATTTATACGCCTCCCTATTATACGATTATTTAAAATAATATATGATGTTAGGTTGGCCCTGCAATTGAGAAAAATAAACATTGAAACATTAATTTAATAGGAAAAATATTTTTAGTGAAATTTACTTTCAGTATAACTAAATCGTTTCATTTCTTCATATGCTTGTTAGTAAAGTGAAACTTTCTTTCATTTGAAAGAAACAATTTATAAGTATAGGAGGATTCAATAATGAAAGTTTTATTCGTTTGTTCTGGAGGAATGTCCAGCGCAATTGTTGTAAACGCTTTAAAAAAAGAAGCAGAGAAAAAAGGTATGAACATGGAAGTGCATGCTATTGGAACAAGTGAGGTGGAGGAAGAAGTAAAGAATGGTTGGGATGTTGTAATGGTTGCACCTCAAGTTAGACATCGATTTGACGCTGTAAAAAAACTTACAGAACAAGAATCTATTCCGTGCGGTATTATTCCGCCGCAAGCATACACGCCGCTTGGTGGACCGACTTTATTAAAAACTGTAAATGAATTAATTAGTTAGGGGGAAGCGTTATGAATAAGTTTGTCACGTTTCTTGATAAAAACTTATCTGGACCGATGGCAAGGCTTTCTGAACAGAGGCATTTACAAGCAATCCGTGATGGAGTTATTTCGGCGTTACCATTTATTATCGTAGGGAGTTTCTTTTTAATAGTAGCATTTCCACCATTACCGAAAGATAGTTTCATATCAGTTTGGGCATTGAAAAATCAAACAAGTATATTAATACCATATCGTTTAACGATGTTTATTATGTCTTTATATATAGCATTTGGTATAGGATACAATTTAGCGAAAAGTTATAAGTTAGATGCTTTATCAGGGGCACAGTTAGCAGTATGCTCACTACTTTTAACATTGACGCCCGAATTAATCGATAAAAAAGGATTTATGCTTCCGATGACAAATCTCGGGGGGCATGGATTATTCGTAACGATGATCGTATCTATTTTATCAGTAGAGATTTTAAGATTTTGTAAGACGAAAAATGTAATGATTAAAATGCCAGAACAAGTACCGCCGTCTGTTTCACGTTCGTTTGAAGCACTTGTACCTGCTGCATTCGTAATTATTTTAATGAGTTTAGTAACTGTCGTTTTTAGTATTGATTTACATCATGTAGTTGATAAATTAGCGGCACCGTTAGTAAAAGCTGGTGATAGTTACTTCGGTGTAATCATTCCAGTATTTTTAATTACATTTTTTTGGTCATTCGGAATCCATGGTGTGTCGGTTGTTGGAACTGTTGCCCGGCCATTATGGGAAGTATATTTAGGGAAAAATGGTGAAGCAGTTGCTAGTGGAGCAGATCAGTTGCCATTCATATCACCAGAGCCGTTATACCAATGGTTTATATGGATTGGTGGTTCTGGTGCGACGTTAGGGCTTGTATTAGCTATGATTGTATTTGGTCGATCAAAATATTCGAAAGCATTATCAAGAACTTGTATTGTTCCTGGTATTTTTAATATTAATGAACCTGTTATTTTCGGATTACCGATTGTACTAAATCCAATTTTAATTATCCCGTTTATCATTACACCACTCGTAACAGCAACTGTTGCATATTCAGCAACTGCGATGGGATTTGTAACGCCAACACATATTATGCCGCCGTGGACATTACCAGCTCCAATTGGCGCGTATTTAGCCACAGGTGGAGATTGGCGTGCAGTGGTATTAGTTTTTATAAATATAGCAATATCATTCCTTATTTACCTACCATTCTTTAAAATGTACGACAAAAACATGCTTGAAATTGAGAAAAATGGTGATGGGGAAGCTGTTAATCCGTAAGTTTTATATTTTATTTTTGAGTGATAGGCATTTTGTCTATCACTTCTTTCACATTAAGTCCAGAGAGGGTGAAATAGAATGAATATAAAATTTAGCTATAAAGGTGTATTTTTATTGTTATTTGGAGTGATATGTGCAAATTTACTTTTCGTACCTTTATTAAGAATGCTAAATCTATCACAAATGCATAGTATATGGCTCGTTACAAGCTTTGCGGCAAGTATTCTGCTTACGGTAGTTGTTTCTTTCATTGATGGATCGTTTGCATCGAAAGCACAGTTGTTTTTTAGATTTATATTGTTTTCTGTAGGTTGTACGTTGTTTACTTACATAATTGTTTTTTAGTGAATAGGGGGCATGCATATTATGTATATTGCAGGGATAATGTCCGGTACATCGTTAGACGGAATAGATGTAGCGCTCGTTCATGTAGAAGGAAACGGTGTAGATTCTAAAGTCGAACTCATTCATTTTACTACTGTTCCATTTTGTAAGGATATAAAAAATGAGATACTGCAGGCTTTATCAATTGATACATCTAATGTTCAATTGATATGCATTTTGAACTTTAAGCTTGGTTTATGTTTTGCCAATGCTGTGGAGGAAGTTTGTAAAAAGGCTGATTTGTCATTGGAACAATTAGATTTAATAGGTTCTCACGGACAAACGATTTATCATCAGCCAAAGCAAGAAGGCAATAGTATTTCTTCGACATTGCAAATTGGAGAACCAGCAATTATAGCATATGAAACGAACACTACGGTTATCTCTAATTTTCGAACGATGGATATGGCAGCAGGGGGACAAGGTGCACCACTTGTGCCATATTCAGAGGTCATTTTGTATCGTCATCAAACTAAAAATAGATTACTACAAAATATTGGCGGAATCGGTAATGTTACAGTAGTACCAAGTCATCTAAGTGATAAGAGTGTTATTGCTTTTGATACTGGCCCAGGAAATATGGTAATCGATGATGTATGTCAAAGATTATTTCAGTTGCCATATGATCAAAATGGTAGGATTGCAAAACAAGGAGTAGTTGTAGATGAAATTTTGACATATTGTATGAACCATCCATTTTTGAAAATGAATCCACCGAAATCAACTGGTAGAGAACAGTTTGGAGAAGAGTTTGTAAGTGAATTATTGAAGCGGTTTGAAAAGCATGGTAAAGAAAATCTTTTGACGACTGTCACGATGTTTACAGCAAGTTCAATTGTTCATCATTATAAGGAGTTTATTCTGCCGTATTATGAAATCGATGAAGTAATTTTAGGTGGTGGGGGCAGTTATAATCGTACACTTGTTGAAATGATACGAAATGGATTGAAGGAAGAAAGGTGCGCGATATTCATTCAAGAAGATATAGGCTATTCTTCAGAGGCGAAAGAAGCAATTGCCTTTGCGATATTAGCAAACGAAACGCATCATCGTAATCCGAGTAATGTGCCGAGCGCAACAGGTGCAAAGCAATCTGTAGTTTTAGGGAATATAACATTCCCTCCAATAAGATGATGAAAATGAGGCGAACATATGAAGTATATGATTGGAGTAGATGGTGGGGGCACGAAGACAGAAGCAATTGCATTTGATCAAGACGGAAACGAAGTTGTAAGAGGTACGAGTGGGTTTGGAAATATATTAATAGATTATGAAAAAGCAGTTTCGCATATTATGGAGGCGATCGATCAATGCAAGAAAGCTTTAATAGATGGGCACTGCGTTTGTATTTGTTTAGGGTTAGCGGGTATAAGTGGAGCGAATACAAATGAATTAACATTACGATTAATAAAGAAATATGAAACGAAAATTGAAGTTTTTAATGACGCAATGATTGCACATGCAGCTGCTTTAAAAGGTAAGAATGGAATATTAACTATAGGTGGTACAGGTGCGATTTGTATAGGAAAGAAAGACGAAGTGTACGAGTATAGCGGTGGATGGGGACATATTTTAGGGGATGAGGGAAGCGGTTATTGGATTGCGTTACAAGGTTTAAAGAGAATGGCAAATCAATTTGATCAAGGAGTTAGACTTTGTCCATTAAGCTTAAGGATTCAAGACGAGTTTCGACTTTTAACATCATCTCATATAAAAAGACTAGTATATAGTTCTTCAAAAGATAAAGTTGCAGCAATTGCACCATTAATTATAGAGGAAGCGAGGAATGGGAATGATGATGCACATAAAATTATTCTGCAAGCGGCTAAGGAATTAACGATAATTACGGTGAATATTTACAACAAGATGCAGTTTGATTTATCACCTTTAATTGCAGTAAGTGGCAGTATATTGCGTTTCGTTCCTGAGATATATGCTGAATTTAAGAAATGCTGTGAGAAAAGTATGGGAGAAGTTATATTCGTATCACCATCAGAAATGGCAGTGAAAGGAACATATCATTTAATGAAGGGTGTATATTTTATAAAATAGAAGTATGAGAATTTTTGTATGATTTGTAAAAATATGATGTTAAAATATACAAAGGGATGTAAAGCAAGAAAAAGTACAATATGCATAGTCATTGAATATTGTATAAGTACTCCCATGTAGAAAGTGAATGATTACATGATTAATAGTATGCAATTTTTGTATTTGGTGGCTTCTTATTTATTTGGAAACATATTGACCGCTTATATAGTAACGAAATGGAAACATAATGTTGATATTCGTGAAGAAGGAAGTGGTAATCCTGGCGCAAGAAATATGGGGCGCGTATATGGAAAGTGGTCTTTCGTCGCTACATTTTTAGGTGATGCGATCAAAGGGGCAATCGTAGTTTCTATTGCAAAATACCTTTTCGAAGATTCTACATTGGTAATGTTAGCTTTACTGGCTGTTATACTTGGACATATTTACCCAATTTTATTTAAAGGCAAGGGCGGAAAAGGCATTTCAACATTTATTGGAGGGTTAATTGCATTTGATTATTTGATAGCGCTTACTCTTATTGCTGTTTTCATTATATTTTATTTAATCTTTAAAGGATTTACTAAGCCCGGACTAATTACAATCGCTTGTTTACCAGTTTGCATGATTTTGTATTCTTACTCTATTGTTACGACTATTTTAAGTGTACTTATCATTGTACTTATTTTATATGTAAATCGAGAATGAAATGAACTTTTAATAAGTGGAGTTAATCTCCACTTATAATTTTTATTAAATACATAAAGGAGATACAACATGGGGTTAATTTATAAAGTTGCTGATCAAGCTTGGGAATTTGAAAGTATACATAAATTGAATTATAAAACATTTGTAGAAGAAATTCCGCAACATGAAGAAACGAAAAACCGTTTTCGTATAGATCGATTTCATGAAGAAAATACATATTTAATTTGTTTAGATGGTGAGAAATTAGTAGGTATGGTCGCGGTGCGGGGAAAACGACCATTCTCATTAGATTATAAAATTTCAAATATAGATTTTTATTTACAAGAGCATGGAGAAAAAGTATATGAAATTCGGTTGCTCTCAGTAGAAAGTGAATATCGAAATGGAAGAGCGCTATTAGGCTTAATTCGCTTTTTACATCGTTATTTACTTCTAAATGGATATGAATTGGCACTCATTTCAGCTACAACACGTGAGCTTCCTTTATATGAGCAAATGGGATTCAAATCTTTCCATACGTTAGTTGGTACTGAAGAAGCAGCCTTCCAGCCAATGTATGTTACCCCAGCTATGTTTGAAGAGTCGAGTGTTGGAGGTATTATGACGAAAGAATATACGTTTTTACCTGGTCCAGTGGATATTGAAGAAAATGTTCGAAAGGCATTTTCTACTAAGCCTATTTCGCATCGTTCTAAGTCATTTCAAGTGACGATGGAAAATGTAAAAAAACGATTACTTCAAATAACGAAAGCAAAACGTGTACAACTTATGTTAGGAACAGGAACGTTAGCGAATGATGCAATTGCTTTACAGTTACGTTCATTAAAAGGTAAAGGACTAGTTTTAGCGAACGGGGAGTTCGGTAATAGATTAATTGAGCAGGCAAAACGTGCACATTTAAATTTTGATACGCATAAAAAAGAAATGGCAGAGCCGTTTATTTATACAGAATTAGAAAAAATAATGGCAACTGGAAATTATGAATGGCTTTGGTTTGTTCACCATGAAACATCAACTGGAATGTTAAATAATTTAGAAGAACTAAACATTTTTTGTAAAAAATATCAAATGAAACTATGTGTAGATTGTATAAGCTCAATTGGAGCAATACCAATAAATTTGAAGGATGTATATTTTGCAAGTGGTGTAAGCGGAAAAGCGATTAAATCATATACAGGATTATCTTTCGTTTTTCATAACCACATTGTAAAAGTAAACGAGGCAGTACCTGCTTATATGGACATTGGTATGTACGAAGAAAATGAAAGTATCCCATACTCCCATTCATGGAATTTAATTTATGCATTGCAAGAAGCATTAAAAATATTTGAAGATGAAATGGTATTTAAAAAAATAAAAGAGGCGTATGCTTATATTGAACAAGCTATTAATACTATGGGTTTAAAGTTTGTTTCACCTAAAGATCATGCCGCGCCAATTATAGTTACCATTCAATTAAATGAAGATCAGTCTTCTAAGGCGCTAGGTGATGCGTTAGCGTTACAAGGATATATTGTTCATTATGAATCAGCATATTTACAAAAGAATAACTGGATTCAAATAGCATGTCTGAATCACTATAAAGAACGTGATATGAAGAGGATGTTAAATTGTTTGCAGATGTGTGTGTTAAAGAAAGTTCTTTTAACGTAAATGCTTGTATATTTATTATATAATTTCTACAAGGCTATGAGTCACACTTGCTAAGTGTATAGAAGTGCATTTTTTGACAAGAGTTTAAAAGAGAGCGAAAGCTCTCTTTTAAACTTACTTAAATGAATTACCCACAGATTGGAATACCGAGAACTCTCAAAGCTAGTGCTACTTGAAGAGTAATTTCCAATCTAGCAATTTCGATGCCAGCAACTGTGAGTACTAAAAAAGGTTGGCCGTTTACGAACACAATACAACTTTCCATATATACGCCTCCTTTCTAGTGATCTACTACAGTATATGAATAAAACTATAATACGTTATAGTTGGATTTATGAATTTTATAAAAATAATAGATTTACCCTATGTTTACGAAACAAATGGAGTTTCATAGTGTTAATAATTTAATTGTTAGACAAGGAAGCATCTATAATAAGATGCTTTTTATTATATTTACGTTTCAGCGTGACAATAAATAAAGTTAATCGATGACGAATTGAGAGGGAAATATATTGATAAATATTTGTATGAGGTAAACTAAGAAGGTTTTAGAAAAAAGAAAAGGAATTTTTATACTTGTAACATAAAAATTCTAGGGGGATGTTAATATGGAAAAAACTATGATGGTAGAAACAACAAACATGATGATGTCTATGGAAAAAATGATGTGTGAAATGAAGTGTATGAAAATGATGATGAATAACATGATGCAAATGGATGTAGAAATGGATAAGGCAATGATGGTGAAAATGAATGAATGTGATGAAATGATGAAGACTACTATGTCTATGATGAAAGCGATGAAAGAGAAATGTTGTTGAAGTAGCAAAGTATAGCGTAAAATGATGATGATCTTGTAAATTTAAATTAGTAAAGAGCCTGTTTTAGTTGGTAAATTAAAATAGGCTCTTTTAACTATTGTTCAAAAATAAATTGAGTTGACAAAAAAGAACTAAAAGATTATTTTAGTTCTTTTTTCTGTATTAACACTGTTCAAATCATTTGTTTAAAAGCTATAGATGATGGTTAGGCAGTGAGAAAAGACAAGTAAGAGCCTATCTTTCTTCGTTAAATGTGTGCTGAAGTAAATAATGATTCCATTTTTACTTTGCTCTTTTCTCGAATTTCACTGTCCGCATGGCGCATTACAAATTTATGCGCTATAGCGATTGCTAAAACATCATCTAATAAGCCGATCCCAATAATAGCAGCTATATCTGGAATGAAGTCGATTGTTAATACGTAATAGGATAAAGCGGCTAATATTATGAATTTCGCTTTAGTAGGTAACCCTTTTTTTCTCATTGTGTAGTATAAAATAATACTTTCATATACGCTTGATTTCCCGAGGTTTGCTGAGCTTTTTTTGAATTTTTTCCAAAGTGTCTGTTTCTCCATATAAACACTCCTTTTACAAAAACATAGATTTTTTAAAAGGATGGACAAAGAAGCGAAAGAATAATCAATTTTATTGTTTTTTCTTATTGTATATTTCGATATTTATAAGCGAATACCTGTTCAAAATAAAACAATGCTTGTTAAGCGGATACGAATATGGAGATGGATGAAGAGAAAATCTGTTTTGGAAAGCAAATAAGTTTCCGATAGAGGTTTCAATGAATTATTTGCGTTCTGCAACGAAGGCAGAAAAAACTTTTGATTTCTTAATACCGACTATCTTGACAATAATTATTAGATTGTTTATAGCGTATATGAATCCGAATACAACAATAATATTGAAAGGAATTAAGGATATAAATAATCAATCACTTACATTCATTCCAATTTTAGCTGGTTTTAATATAGCTAATTACCTCGTTCCTTATGATTCTAGTACTTGCTGGTTCATTTGCTACAAGTATTTTTGCGGATAGAACGTTTTTTATCCCTAATTTACCAAAACAATCATATCGTTTTTGCATAGGTGTTTATGAGGGCGTAGTAGCTCATAGTACAGCGACTTCTGAAATATTCAAAAGTATGAATCTCGTACATGAAGAAACGCATTTGTTCAATATGCTGTTGATTGAGATGAAACAATCCAAATCGCTAATATAAAATACATTGCATATGGCGGTGGACCTGCTGCTAATAAACGATTTGTACATGTAGAGTTATGTGAAACAGCAGACCATACAAAGCTCGAGCGTTCATATGAAAAATACGTAAAACTTTTAGTGGAAATCTTAAAAGATAACAAGTTATCTGTAGGAAAAGGATTGTGGATTCACTACGATGTGATTAAATACCTTGGCGGTACAGATCATGAAGATCAACTTGATTATTTAAAATCTCATGGGGGATCAGGAGCTCAATCCCGTGCTGATGTACAACGCGCATACAATAATTCTAGTGTGGATGTTTCTGTACCTGAAAGCCACCTAAACCAACAGAAGTACCAACAGCTGTAACCGATGGTATAGCTTATATTAAAGGCTACAACGTTAATTTACGTAAAGGACCAGACACAAGCTATTCTAAGATTCGTCAACTAAATAAATCAGAAGCTTATGTTGAATGGGGCGAAAAGCCTGGTTGGTTAAACCTTGGTGGAGAGCAATGGATTAAGAACAATCCATCCTATGTGAAGTTTAGTAAGAAAAGTACAGTAGATTCTTCTATTGTAGGAAAGCGTGTTGTTTCTAAAGTTAATATTCTACGTTTCTATGATGCTCGATCTTGGCAGGATAAAGACGTGGATGGTTTTGTAGATGTAGGTGAACTATTTACAATTTTTAGGAAGTTAAATATGGAAGGTTCAGTACAATTTAAGGCGCACAATAGTATAGGGAAAACATATTATATTACGATCAATGAAGTTTATGTATTTGTAACTGTATTACTACAGTATAGTACACTCATAGGAGGTAGTTATGTGTTTGATAAAAATGAAATACAAAAGATAAATGGGATACTTCAAGCTAATGCATTAAATCCAAATTTAATTGGCCCTACACTTCCCCCAATCCCACCATTTACTTTACCCACAGGTCCAACAGGAGGGACAGGCCCAACGGGAGTAACGGGTCCAACAGGAGTAACGGGTCCAACAGGAGTAACGGGTCCAACGGGAGTAACGGGTCCAACGGGGGTAACGGGTCCAACAGGAGTAACGGGTCCAACGGGAGTAACGGGTCCAACAGGAGAGACAGGCCCAACAGGAGGAACTGAAGGTTGTCTTTGTGATTGCTGTGTTTTACCTATGCAAAGCGTTTTACAACAACTTATTGGAGAAACTGTTATTCTTGGCACTATTGCAGACACACCCAACACGCCCCCGCTTTTCTTTCTATTTACTATCACTTCTGTGAATGATTTTTTAGTTACAGTTACAGATGGCACCACAACCTTTGTGGTCAATATATCTGATGTAACAGGGGTAGGTTTTTTACCACCAGGACCACCTATTACATTACTTCCACCTACCGATGTAGGATGCGAGTGTGAATGTCGTGAACGACCAATTAGACAATTACTGGATGCGTTTATCGGATCTACAGTAAGTCTTTTAGCAAGTAATGGTTCTATTGCAGCAGATTTTAGCGTGGAACAAACAGGACTTGGGATAGTACTAGGGACATTACCTATAAATCCAACTACAACCGTTAGGTTTGCAATTTCAACTTGTAAAATTACAGCTGTGAATATAACCCCTATTACGATGTAGTCTATTTCTTTCAGAAGTATCTGTTGCTACTCGATAAGAAAAGCACAGTTTATTTGTCCACCTTGAAAACGTATTGTTTTCAAAGTGGACAATCTACGTTTCTAGGATGCTCCATCTTGGAAATATAAAGATGGAGCTGGTTCTGTAGATGCAGGGATTTATGATTGATGCAAAAGTGAGTGTCAATGGTTCGCCACAGTACAAAGCACACAGCAGTAAAGGGAAAACATACTATGTTGTTGCAAATGAAGCCTATTTATTCATCTAACGCACTATACCTTCATGAGTAATTAACCATGCCCCCTTATTCTTTCTATATCCTTCATTTGTAAAGTTCTTACTACTATATTATTGGCGTACAATATATGGCTAAATGTATCTAAATGGTTTTCTAAACGTACAAAATTCCCAAATTGATATGGTAAGGCTATAAAAATTATAATGAAAAATAATAAATATCTCTAATGCACTATTAGGATTTTTCCATTTTATATTGCAAACCATCTTTCTGAAAGATAAGCTCATATGCTAAATCAAAATGAAGGTTATATAATGCTTTCGTATTACATATTAAATTGTAGAACTTAGTTCCTTGATGTACATATTGGTGTAATTTATTTTGAATTGGTGAAACAATGATTTTTAAAATTACGTTAATATCTTCATTAAAGAAGTTATAGGAGGGAATAACTTGGGCTCATTATTTGATGTAATAGCAGATGTTATTTTATTTTATCCTCGAAATGATATGAAATTAAAACATTATATCGCAAAATTAAGTGAATTAGAGTGGTTTCGAAGGTTACACGAAGATCCGAAGTATACAAGTTTAATTTGGAGTAATAGAAAAATTAAAAAGTATATTTTGACTTCTGCAAATATAGAAGCATTAATAAAATCCGAGAAAAAACAAAAAGAATTTGTTCATCTAGTACAGGATGAATATAAAAAAAGAAGATAAGAATTTTTTTATTTTTCATATTTGGCGAAACAAATGGTACAATGAAAGCTAGTGTGAAAAATAAGGAAAAGAAGTGGTCTATTTGAAAAACTTTTTAGAATTAGGAATTAGTGAAACTTTTAATCATACATTACGTGAAAATGGAATTACAGAAGCAACACCGATTCAGGAGAAGGCAATTCCTGTTATTATGTCAGGTAAAGATATTATTGGGCAGGCGAAAACAGGAACGGGTAAAACGTTAGCATTCGTGTTACCGATTTTAGAAAAAATCGATCCAGAGTCTAGTGATGTTCAGGCTTTAATTGTTGCACCAACAAGGGAACTAGCACTGCAAATTACAACTGAAATTAAAAAAATGCTTGTTCAAAGAGAAGATATTAATGTACTAGCGATATATGGCGGACAAGATGTAGCACAACAATTGAGAAAATTAAAAGGTAATACACATATTGTTGTAGCGACACCAGGACGATTATTAGATCATATACGACGTGAAACAATTGATTTAAGTAATCTTTCAACGATTGTACTAGATGAAGCAGATCAAATGCTTTATTTCGGATTCTTATATGATATTGAAGATATTTTAGATGAGACACCTGATAGTAAACAAACGATGTTATTCTCAGCAACGATGCCAAAAGATATTAAAAAATTGGCGAAACGTTATATGGAAGAGCCGCAAATGATTCAAGTACAAAGTGAAGAAGTAACGGTAGATACAATTGAGCAGCGTGTCATTGAGACGACAGATCGTGCAAAGCCAGATGCACTTCGTTTTGTTATGGATCGTGATCAGCCATTTTTAGCAGTTATTTTCTGTCGTACAAAGGTTAGAGCAAGTAAGCTTTATGATGATTTAAAGGGACTTGGTTATAATTGTGCTGAACTTCATGGTGATATACCTCAAGCGAAACGTGAAAGAGTCATGAAGAGTTTCCGCGAAGCTAAAATTCAGTACTTAATTGCGACTGATGTAGCAGCTCGTGGACTTGATGTAGATGGTGTAACGCACGTATTTAACTTTGATATCCCTGAAGATGTAGAAAGTTATATTCACCGCATTGGCCGAACAGGACGTGCAGGTGGATCAGGTCTTGCAATTACGTTCGTTGCCACGAAAGATGAAAAACATTTAGAAGAAATTGAAAAAACGCTTGGTGCACCAATACAAAGAGAAATAATCGAACAACCGATGATAAAAAATGTAGATGAAAATGGAAAACCGGTACAAAAGCCGGCTCCAAAGAAATCAGGTCAATATCGTCAAAGAGATAGCCGTGAAGGTTCAAAAAGTGGTTCAAGACGCGATTCGGGAAATAACTCAAGAAGTGATTCAAGAAATAATTCGAGAAATGAAAACAACCGATCATTTAATAAGCCAAGTAATAAGAAAAGTAGTACAAAGCAAGGTCAGCAAAGACGTGGCCGTTAAATCTTAAAATAGTAATCGGGATAAAGAGGGTTGTTATTATTTGTCGATAAGTTGATAAATAATAACAATCACCGATAAAATTTCAGATATGATTGTAAATCATTTTATTTATTAGATAGACAAAAAAGAGTCGCGAAAAATTGCGGCTCTTTTTTGTTCTTTATTTTGAAATTAGTATATACACGATAAGTTCGATTTATGAAGCAATTTAATTTCATTTACCGTAATAAAAGTAATTTTAAACATTTATTAAGAAAATAAAAAATGTTTGCGGAGCTCCTTTATTAATGGGGAGCTTTTCTTTTGTTTAAACTATCTGACGTGTTATTATAAAATTATTCTGAATTTTTAACAGGAGGCGTTTTAATGAAAAGTGAAACGTTACATACACAAGAAGATATTTTGAAGATGATGGATACTTTATTAAGACCCGCAGTACCATTTTGGAATGAATTTTACACGAATAGAGAAAAAGATGTTCCGTTTTTTGAAAATGTTCCAGATGAGAATCTAGTTTCGTATATACAAAAAGAGAGTGTTTCAAAAGGGAAAGTATTAGAACTTGGATGTGGTCCAGGAAGAAATGCAATTTATTTAGCGAAACAAGGGCTTGATGTAACAGCCGTAGATTTGTCTATAGAAGGAATTAATTGGGCCAAAGAGAGGGCGTTAGAAAACGGAATAGAAATACAATTTGTTTGTGAATCGATTTTTAATTTGGATTTTCAAGATGAATATGATTTTGTATATGATTCCGGTTGCTTGCATCACATTCCACCACATAGAAGAATGAATTATGTTGATCTAGTTAAAAACTCATTAAAATCGGGTGGTTATTTCGGATTAACATGTTTTGCAGCAGGTGATTTGAATGAGCGAAATGGATCGGAAATAACGGACTGGGATGTGTATAGAGGATGGAGTTTGCAAGGTGGTCTTGCATATTCAGAAGAAAAGTTAAGAGAGATATTTAAAGAATTTGAAGTAATTGAAATTAGAAAAATGAAGCAAATTGAACAACCAAATAATATGTTTGGAGAATCATTTCTTTGGACAGCATTATTTAAGAAGAAATAAAACATAGATAATTGACAAACTCATCGTTTTTATAGACAATACACTTATAAGAATATACGTTCGGTTTCATTGTCCGATGTATGTTTTGCATAAATACATAACAAGGGGATGTCTCTAAATGGGTAACACAAATCAAAAAATCACTACGTTTTTAATGTTTGAGGGCAAAGCTGAGGAAGCAATGAATTTTTACACATCGCTATTTAATCAATCAGAAATTGTAAGTATCTCTCGTTATGATGAGAATGGACCAGGTAAAGAGGGAACTGTAATTCATGCAACTTTTACGCTAAATGGACAAGAGTTCATGTGTATTGATAGTTATGTAAAGCATGATTTTACATTCACTCCAGCTATGTCTCTTTATGTAACTTGTGATACGGAAGAGGAAATCGAAACAGTTTTTAATAAACTAGCACAAGATGGAAAAGTTCTTATGCCTTTAGGTTCATATCCGTTTAGTAACAAGTTTGGCTGGTTAAATGATAAGTATGGTGTGTCTTGGCAGTTAACTCTTGCTGGAGATGAATAATTAAAATAATATGGTGATATTAATGTTATAAAAAATAAAAGGGATGATACAAGATAAATATGTATCATCCCTTTTATTTTTTGTTTTACAACCGTCATCGGTTGTATTTATAACGACTTTAGGGGTGCTTTTTAAGTTTTTTATATAATATAAAACTGCTAATTTAATTTTTCAGCTTATCTAGTAATTGAATTCATTAACTGGAAGAAGTATTCAGGCTTATAAGTCTTATTTAGGTTATACCATGAATGTAACGTATCTGGTGCAAATACATCAATTTTTTCAATACTTCCATTGCAAATTCCAGAGGAGCTACTCCTGATGCAGTAATCAAATTTTCATCACATACTGCAGGTTCCATCTTATAAAGTTGTTCTCCTTTATAATTAGGACAAACCATTTTAATATATTCTAAATCATTGCTTGTATGTTTTCTAGAATCTAGGTATCCAAAATTCGCTAACCCCTCAGTTGCACCACAAATGGCAGCAACAATAGTGCCGAGTTTTAACGCTTCACCAATTTTTTTTAAGATAGGGTGATGAATGCTTTCCCCCCAAGTAGTCCCTCCAGGTAAAACTAAAAGATCGTTACTCTCAAGAGTACATTCATCCAGGGAAATATCTGGCTTTATGCTCAGTCCTCCCATCGTAGTAATAATTTCATTATTAGCTCCTACTGTAACTACCTTTAAAGGGGCTAACTCTTTTTTGAAATATCTTCCTGAGTTTAGTTCTGCAATTAAATGTCCATATTCCCAGTCTGACATCGTATTAAATACATAAAGATAAACTTTTTTTGTTTGCATACAATAACACTCCAATCACAATTGAGTTTTTCAAAAAAATTAATAAATAAATTTTACAATATTTATTATTTGAATTTAACCTATTTCCTTAAGAATTCTTTAAAAAATAATTTGGATACTTTATTTGAAGGTATGGTTTACGAATTAAACAACCTTCAAAAAATATAATAGTTGAAATTTATTGGTTTTAGAATGAAGAAATTAGGCTCAATATACCAACTTAATTATTCATAATTGAGTTGTGGTATAATTTACATACAGGGGGAAAGTAGATGACACAACATAAAGAAGAGCAAATGAATGAGGCATTAGCATTATTTTACTTTGCATATAAAACTTTTACAGAAAAACCAGATGAAATAATAAAAGAGTATAGTATACAGCGTGTACATCATAGAATTCTGTTTTTTATCGCTCGTTTTCCAGGGCTTAGTGTAAATGAACTGCTATCACTTTTAGAAATAAGTAAACAAGCTCTTCACGGACCGTTGCGCCAACTGTTAGATAAAGGACTTATTGAGAGTAATGAAGCTGCACATGATCGTCGTGTGAAACAGCTGTCTTTAACAGAAGAAGGAACAGACTTAGAGAAAAAACTGAGCGATGTTCAAAGAGAACAAATGGGAGCTATTTTCTCACAGTTTGGCGAATCATGTGAAGAAAATTGGCATCAAGTTATGAATGAAATGGCAAATAGCCGTTCAGGATTTGATGCATGGACGTCTAAGCGTGAAATACCAGTAGAATAAAAGATAGAAACAGTATCTTGTTTTGTAGTTTGGAAAATCATAAATTTTTATCTGTATATTTGGCAACTATGGATAAAAAATTCACATTGCCAAAAACTTTATATGTGTACGTATTGAAATTTTAAAATTCATATTTCCGAGAGGGGAATTATAATGATAAAACTTGTACTCATTCGTCACGGACAAAGTTTGTGGAATCTTGAAAATCGATTTACAGGATGGACAGATGTGGATTTATCAAAGAATGGATTAAGTGAAGCGAGAGAAGCAGGAACAATATTAAAAAAGAATGGATATACATTTGATGTTGCGTATACCTCGGTACTAAAACGAGCAATTCGTACATTATGGATTGTACTGCATGAAATGGATCTCACTTGGGTCCCTATACATAACTCATGGAAGTTGAATGAACGCCACTATGGTGCACTACAAGGATTGAATAAAGACGAAACTGCAAAAAAATATGGAGATGAACAAGTTCATATTTGGAGAAGAAGTATAGATGTGAGACCGCCTGCACTTACTGAAGATGATTCTCGATATGAGGCGAACAATCCAAGATATAAAACGTTAAAAAAAGATGAATTCCCATTGACTGAATGTTTAGAGGATACGGAGAAAAGAGTAGTTGATTATTGGCATTCAGAAATTGCACCGTCATTAAAAAGTGGTGAAAAAGTAATTATTTCATCGCACGGTAATACAATTCGTTCGCTAGTGAAATACTTAGACAACCTTTCAAGTGATGGTGTGGTTTCATTAAATATTCCAACTAGCATTCCGCTTGTTTATGAGTTAGATGAAAAATTACGTCCGATTCGTCATTATTACTTAAGTATGGATGGAGAAGTACCTGAAGGGGAAATTCCGAAACATATATCTTTTTAACATGAAAATTTGAAACGCATGCTTGTCTACATATACAATGTAGATTCATGATAAAGTGAAACTTTAATCAGTGGAGGGTGTTCATCCCGCACTGATTATTAGCCTTCACCAATCGGGCTTTTATGGGCAGTTGATCCCTCACCTAACGTCTTTGCTTTCGCTGAATTTTGAGGTGGGGGGGTCTTACTGCCCGTTAATGCGGGATAAAAGACGTGGCCTGCTTCTAATGTATATGCGATGTTGCTAACTTTAGAAGGTTGTCCACGTCTTTTGTCATAAAGAGAGCTGTTTGTGCATGTAATGGTATCGTGAGTAGTTTTGGAATGGAGGGTGATGTGATTGACGATCTCTAACATTCGAATTGGCTTATTTATTTTAGCAATCGTCTTTATTGTTCTTGTTTTCTTTTATTGGAGAAATGAAGAGTTGTACGAGGAGAAGAAACAACGAATTCGAAAAACGTGGTACGGTTTGTTCATAACATCAGTCACAGTTTATTTCACGATAAAAGGAATAGATTTAACCCTCTGGAAAAATCTTTTAATGTTTACTGCGATGGTAATTTTCGTTGATATTGCATTCATTTTGACACCAAATATTTCAGAAATATGGGGCGCAAAATTCAGCGATATTGGAAAGACGGTCCAATCAATTAAAAGGTCATTAATTGCTTCAAAAGCAAGAGGAGAAATATATACGACAATTATTCAAAATGTGAATCCAACAGCCTTTGGGACAATGGAATGGCAAATGGAAGAGGAATATACAAAAAGCTTAAACGCATTTTTAGATTCATATGGGGAAAAGATTGGTGCGAAAATTGTTGTATTTGAAGCGGTGAAGGAATTAAATACAAACTTTCGTGGTATCCGCTCTCAATTTAGTATTATTGTTCCATTAGAACACATCGAGCAATTGAATGAGCAGAAAGCGGTGCAAGTAGAAAATGTCGGAATTATACCAGCAAAAATAGTTAGTGATGTTTTCATTGTTATTGATGGGAAGAAAAATAACCTTCAAGATCGAGATTTTGAAAATGTATATAATTTAACAATTCATCATAGTTATTTTAGTAAATAAGGACAGAATTTTTTCTGTCCTTTTCACCTATACATAAAGGGAGAACAAATTCAGACAAGCTTGTATAAAATTGGACAATCATTCCTACACTAGCACGTAGAGGTGATTGTAGTGATAAAAGATTATGACAATGATTTTTTTAAAGAAGATAATGAAGATACAACAGATTTCTCTTTAATAAAAGGAGATACTTTGCAGCAAGTAGAAGAGTTAGAAGAAGAATTAAAAAGAAAATGATACGTGTACACTCTGTCTGCATTTGCTATATAATATAAATAAAAGGTTGTATCTTTTTGAAAAGGGGAGAAGAGATGGCAGAAGTAAATGCTCAAAAATCTTCGTTTTTTAAAACTAAAAAAGAAGAATCAAATACAGATTTCTCTCTTGTGAAAGGTGCATTAACAGAAAATATAAATCGTTTAGAAAAACTTATGGATAGTAATAGTTCGAAATATGCTCGAGTGAAAAAAATAAAGGAAAATGCATAAGAGCATTTTCCTTTATTTTTTATTTTGCATTAAACTTTTCTTTTACTTTTAAAGGTAAATCCGCTTTTTGAATTTCTTCATAGGATTTTACTTCAATCGATGATATTTCATTTTTATCTTTATTTTCTTGGTCTACATACATGCACAAAAATGCCTTTTCATTTAATTTTTGATCGTTTGATTGTTTTTTACTTCTAAATGTAATTTGTTTTCTTACTCCATCTTCATCATATGCCGGCAATGTGTAGTTCCGTAAGTTCCTACCTTCTATCTTTTCAATAAACCCTTCACCTTTTATCTGTACGTAATATACATCCTTACCGATTCTATTTAGAGAAGCTCTTTCGCACCCGATAGTTAAGTTGCAAAATAATAAACTTAGTGTAATAACAGATGAAATTTTTTTCATTTTCATTTATATACTTTAAATTAGGTATTTAAAGTATACGGTTATTTTTTTAATAGAAAAATCGATTTTGATTACAGCACTCTTACAATCTTGTAAGAGTATAGCTTTTTTATACTAAATTAAAAAATATAAGGATGGAATGAATAGGTTATAATGAATTTTTGAAATCTTAAAATAAAAGTAAAATAATGAATCATGGTATAATAATAAAGGACGTACATATTATTTTGTCAATTGGAGAGGAGCTTAAAAATGTATTCTACTTTAGAACAATTAACAAAGCACCCTGTATTTTATCATTTTGCAGAAATTTCAAAGATTCCTAGAGGATCAGGTAATGAAAAAGAAATTAGTGATTACTTAGTGAGTTTCGCAAAGGAACGTAATTTAGAAGTTATTCAAGACGAAGCGTTAAATGTCATTATAAAAAAAGAAGCTACTTCTGGTTATGAGAATGTTCCAGCTATTATCATTCAGGGGCACTCTGATATGGTGTGTGAAAAAAACCAAGCGACAGTTCATGATTTTGAGAAAGATCCAATTGAATTAAGAATTATTGGAGATATGTTATATGCAAACGAAACTACTTTAGGTGCTGATAATGGTATTGCCGTTGCATATGCATTAGCATTATTAGATTCAACAGACATCCCACATCCAGCTTTAGAAGTTGTTATTACAACTGAAGAAGAAACGACAATGGGCGGTGCATTCGCTGTTGATTCAAATCATTTTGACGGAAAAATATTTATTAATATTGATTCTGAAGAAGATCATAAATTACTAGTGAGTAGCGCAGGTGGTGCGAAAGCAGTTGAAACGATTTCAGTGATTTGGGATGAAGCGTCAGTAGATATGGACACATACCGACTATATGTTGGGGGACTTAAAGGTGGACATTCTGGTTTGGAAATTGATAAACAACGCGGTAATGCGAATAAAGTATTAGGACGAGTTTTACGTGATTTATCACTTCACATTCAGTTTAATATGAGTGAAGTTCATGGCGGCTTAAAAACAAATGCAATTCCGCGTGAAAGTGTAGCTACAATTTTATTACGTGCAGAAGATGTACAGCAAGTAGAAGAAAAACTAAAATCATGGACACGTATGTTACAAGAAGAGCTACGTGCTGTTGATCCGGATGTTCATGTTTCACTTACAAAAGTAGAAGAAAAGGCGGAAAAAGTCTTTTCTAAAGAAACACAAAAACAGCTTATTTCTTCATTATTCTTAATTCCAAATGGTATACAAAGTATGAGCATGGATATTAAAGGTCTTGTAGAAAGCTCAACTAATTTAGGAGTTATTCAAACACTGCAAGATGAGATTAAATTACGAAGCGAAGTGAGAAGTTCTGTAAGTAGCTTAAAACAACATATTGTAGATGAAATTAGGTATATTGCGGAATTAGTAGGGGCAACATTTGAAAAAGAGTCTGAATATCCAGAGTGGCCATATAATCCTAATTCGCCTATCCGTAATTTATTCGAAAAAGTGCACCAAGAAAAATACAGCAAAGATGCTGAAATCTTCGCAGTACATGCAGGAATTGAGTGCAGTGTATTTGTTCAAAAAATGCCTGAGTTAGATGCTATTTCATTCGGTCCAGATATCTTTAATGTTCACACTCCAGATGAACATATTAGTATTTCTTCTGTTGTGAATAATTGGGGATTTTTCGTTGATGTAATGCAGGGAACGAAAGAATTAGCTAAGTAATAAAAGACGGAATAAAAAGCAGCCTAAATTTATAGGTTGCTTTTTTGTATAGAATTTTATGTGAAGCAAAATAATGGCCAAGAAATTTACCTATTGTTGATTTAAAATAAAGTTTGATAAAAAGATCTATTTTGCAGAGTATCTCTTTCTTCAACAATCGGGCCATTTAATTGAATAAGACTACACAAAAAGTCGCTTTCCCGTACCTAAGGAAAACGACTTTTTAGATTGGTTTTTCCCTTATTATCAAGCTTTTTACTTTAAGTTCCTTTGACTAATAAGGTTTACTTCAGTAAAATAAGGTATATTATATTTGTTGAATAGATTCTCTTTAAAGACAAGAAAAGTAGGTGAACAAAGTGGGGAAATATCAATTGGATTACAAAGGTCAGGCAGCTGTGGCAAAGTTTCATGAAAAACAGACGCCTGCCAAATTTGATAAAAAGCAGCAACTTGAAAAATTGCGTGCGGAGTATTTGAAAAACAAGCAAAAACAAACAGATAAATAATACGTTATGTTTTTCTGAATTTTCTTTATGTAATGCATACAAACACAAGAAAATAGGTAAGTTATTCATCGTTCAAATATATACAGGCTATTTTTTCAAACCTCTTACTTAATGAACTAAAAAGTCGATTCCTTGAGATGGGAATCGGCTTTTTTAATAAGTGACATTTCCTTAGCGTTGTAAATCCGCATTTTCCTGATACTACCCCAAGAAGTAATTGAGGATAATGTATCTACCACAGTCGGGCGCTTTAATTGAGTAAGGTTCACAAAAATTATCAAACTTTTTCTATTCGCTCTTTTATCAAGGTTTATTAAGTTAATTTAATCAAACTTTATTCAAAAGCTACACCTATGTAAAGTTCTACTGTAATATTATACCCCCCTTGATAAGGAGAAAGTATTACTACACAAGTGTCATGTGAATTTCATGTACCGTAATTTAAATAAAAAAATAAAGAGTTTCAAAAAAATATAAAATGGTTTTCTTGTCCGCACTCTCGGATTTATTATAACTTGGTTAATTTGACTTGTGTAATTTATTACGTTATGATTTTTCATTATAACTGAAAGGCTTGAAGATAATGATTCGTCGTTTGAAAAAGTTTAAAAATGTCGCTGTCGTATTAAGCTTCTAAGTAAATTGCAAAAATCTACAATACTTAGAAGCGAGGAATATAGTTATGAAGCATCCATTATTTAATCATTGGTCTGAAACAAAGTATTTAAAAGATATAGTAACAAATCCACTCATTGAAGTAGGAGAGTACTCCTATTATTCAGGGTATTATGGAAATCAAAATTTTGAAGATGGTTGTGTAAGGTATTTATGGGGCGATGCTAAGTCCCAAGCACTTTTCAATCCAATTGAACAGATGGGTTGGCATCTTGATAAACTTATTATTGGAAATTATGTTTGTATTGCAAGTGGCGTTATCATTTTAATGGGTGGTAATCATAATCATCACTCAGAATGGATTACAGTGTATCCATTCGCTGAGCAAATAGAACATTCATATGAACCGAAGGGCGATACAATCATTAAAAGTGATGCCTGGATTGGAATGAATGCTATTATAATGCCAGGCGTTACAATCGGTGAAGGTGCTATCGTTGCAGCAGGATCTGTCGTAAGTAAAGATGTTCCGCCATATACGATAGTGGGCGGTAATCCTGCTAAGGAAATAAAGAAACGGTTCACTGATACAGAAATGAATATGCTAATGGAAATGCGTTGGTATGATTGGGATAGAGAGTTGATTGAGAAGGCAATTCCTCTTTTATCTAGTCCAGCCATTGAACCAGTATTTGCTTTTTATAAAAATGAAGTAAAAAATAAATAAATCAGCTAGAAAAACTACATTCAATATAGGATGTAGTTTTTTTATTATTTGTACTAGAAACAATTATGAAATAATCTCCCCATTATGGTTTAGTTTTTATAAATTATCTTAAGAAAAATTAAGAAATATAACCAGTAGTTCTTAATATGTTTTATTTATAATTCAAATGATTACACAAAATTGTTTCTTCATTTTCCCTTCAAGGTGTTCCATCACGAATTACTCGCCCGGAGGTAGAAAAGGTAGCTTATATGTTAGAAGTTTCAGCGATACTCCAAAAGCATCCACCTGAAGTATCTAGTGGGCAGCAACATGTATACTTGTGCATGAGCCAGCCATTATAAAGTTTATAAAGGCTGCAGCAATGATTCTTTTTTGTGAGATGGCGAAAAAGGATTTTTTATGTGCAATTCATTGTGTTTTCTTAACAAAACACCTAGTGCTTTCTTATCTTAAAGGGGAACATATTTATTACTTAGATTGTCTATTACATGTATTACTAAAAATGGATATTCAAATTAAATACAATAAACCCCGTTTGATACCTATTTTTATGTATTACAAAAGTATGAAAGGACTTATTATTTTGAAAAATAAAAGGATGTGTATTGGTGGTGGACAAGTTTAATACTTTTACAGATGAAGCATTGCAAGTGGAAACGAAAAAGACATAACTCAAACAGTAGCTTATCAATCATACAAACGTAGGAGGATATATATGACGAAACCAGTTGTAGACGTGAAAAACGTTCAAAAAGTGTACGGTAAAAAAGCTGAGAATCAATCACACGCATTAAAAGGTGTTTCATTCTCGATTCAAGAGGGGGAGTTTGTCGGTATTATGGGGCCATCTGGTTCTGGCAAAACAACATTATTAAATGTAATTTCGACACTTGATAAAGCGACAGGTGGTGTTATTGAAATTGCAGGAACGGATATTACGAAAATGAAACAAGGTGAGCTTTCAGATTTCCGTTCACAAAAATTAGGGTTCATTTTCCAAGATTTTAACTTATTAGAGAACTTATCTATTTATGAAAACATTGCACTTCCACTTTCCCTTCAAGGTGTTCCATCACGAAATATTGGGCCGAAAGTAGAAAGGGTAGCTGATATGTTAGGAATTTCAGCAATACTTCAAAAGTATCCATCTGAAGTATCTGGTGGACAGAAACAGCGTTCAGCAGCAGCACGTGCACTTGTGCATGAGCCGACAATTATTTTAGGGGACGAGCCAACAGGAGCTCTTGATTCTAAAAATGCAACAAGTTTACTTGATGCAATGACAAACTTAAATAAAGAGCAAGGTGTATCTATTATGATGGTTACACATGATCCATACAGTGCAAGTTACTGTCAGCGTATTTTATTCATTCAAGATGGTGAGTTATATAAAGAAATTCACCGTAATGGTACACGTGAAGAGTTTTACAAAGAAATTTTAGACGTGCTTGCAGACTTAGGCACACAAAAAGCATAAGAAAGGAGGTTTGGGCATGTTATTTAAACTTTCCATGTCAGGGATAAAAAGTAAGTTACAAGATTATATTGTATTACTTATTGGTCTAATTGTATCTATTTCAACTTTCTATATGTTTCAAACGCTATCACTAAATAAAACGTTCCTTGAATCTAATGCAAACGTTGGTCCTATTGTATTAATATTCCAAATAGGTTCCTTTTTATTAGCGATTGTAACATTTTTTTACATTATGTATGCAAACTCTTTCTTATTATCTCTTCGCCAAAAAGAGTTTGGTATGTATATGATGTTAGGAGCAAAAAAGTATAAAGTTACATTACTGATGTTCCTTGAAACAATTGTATTAGGTGCGGCATCACTTGTAATTGGGATCACAATTGGTGTAGGACTTGCAGAAGGTATCGGACAGTTATTAATGAAACAATTGGAGTTAACTGGAGAAGGTTACAAAGCTTTGTACATTCCATCTATGGTTGCTACTTGCATCTTCTTCTTTGCATTATTTGTACTATCAGCAAGTATGAATAGTATTAAATTATCACGTATTTCTGTATTACAACTTGTACATGCAGATGCACAAACAGAGCGTGTCGCGGTAAAAGGAAAAATGACAGTTGTAGTTGCATTCCTTGGTCTGATTTTGTTAGGTATTGGTTATGCATCACTGCTCTATATACCACAGGCAAAAAATCTAGGAACCGTTCCTACATTAATGGCTCTTGGATTAATCGCAGCAACTGTTAGTACTTACATGTTGTTTGGATCACTTCTCCCAGTTATGATTAAAAAATTAAAAAGTAATAAAAAGCGTAGTGAAAAAAGGCTTAATGCTTTTACCTTTGCTCAATTAAACTTCCGCATTAATGGCCTAACAAATGTGCTTGCGACGGTAGCGATCTTAGTAGCCCTTGGAGCAGGTGGAATTGCGTGTGGTATGGCATTTAAAAATGACGTTTTAAAGCAGACTGATAAAGGAACAATTTACGATTCGGTAGTTCATAATCCAACAGCAGAAGAAAAGAACATTTTGAGTAGTATTTTATTTCAAGAGAAACTTGAATATCGTTACAAAGTAGATGATAAGTATGTTTATTATATAAAAGAAGAGCTAGAGAACAATCGTCCTTTAGTAAAAGATAGAAAAAATGAGAAGATAATGAAAGTTTCAGAAGAGATTCCCATGGATGCATTTGCATTGTCAAGACAATGGGGTAAAGAGGATGCGGAATCAAAACAATGGAGAGAAGCTTTCGAAACAATTCAGCCAAATTATATACATCCTGATCATAAAATAAAAATTGTAGATCAAAACATATACGATAGTATGAAAGATACAGAAAATACGGTGTTTATTGGGAAAACAGATGTTTTTGGAGCATACGTAAAAGAATGGAAAAAAATTGATGAATTGCAGGTAGTTAAATATAAAAATGTGAAAGTGGAAGAACTGGATAGTAAGTATCAAACATATAAGGCGAATCAAAGTTTTTCCAGCGGACTAATGTTTATGGGGTTCTTCGTTGGAATTGCGTTTTTAGCAATGATGGCAAGTTGCTTAATGTTTAAAATTCTATCTGGCGCATCTAAAGATAGTATACGTTATCAAATGCTTCGTAAAATTGGTGTTCGCCGGGAATTATTAACACAATCGATTTATAAGGAGTTATCCTTCGTATTCTTAGTCCCAGCAATTATCGGTATTGTTCACATATTAGTTGGTATGAATATGTTTGGCCCTCTTTTAATCGATCCGTATTTTCGAATTTGGTTACCAATTGTTATTTTCATAGTGATTTACTCGATTTACTACTGGATTACAGTTCAATTGTATAAAAGAATTGTACTTCCGAAAGAAGGTTAATGTAATAATGTTATGTATACTAAGTATCATCATAATTGGCCCCCGTTATGATGAAGGGAAAGGAAGTGGGAAAATAGTATCGTTCCTACATTGAGTACTACTTTAACCTTATTTGTAGGAACTCTTGCACTATCCCCTTACAATAAAATTGAATAATCATCCCATATTAATTGTTAACTATAACCGGAATTTTGACAGGATGGAACAATTATCAAAATAATATCTTGTATAAATTGTGTCTATTATAGCTATTATTTAAAATTGGGTCTGCACCAAAAGAGTGTAAATAAACATAAAACTTGTAAACCTTATTCATCATAAGGATTATCGTTTTAGAAAAGGAGTGTGTGTTGAAAAAAATTTTAAAGGTAATTTTAATCTTATTAGTAATATTTATAGGAATTATGTTGGGAAGCATAATTTTAAATAAAACATATCATACAGAGTTTAAGTCATTAGATAACACGGATCAAAAGATGTTAAAAGAATTAGCTACTATTTATAAGAGCTTTGAAGAATCGAGTGATAAACTTTGGAATGAAGATTATCGCTTCGAAAAAATGCCATTGGTTCTGATACGTAGTAATAAAGACGGGGGATTCTTTAGACAAGAAGCTTATGCAGTTAATGTAACGGGATTAGAAAATAGTATTTTTGCAAAGGAAATAAAAGTCTCAAATTCTCTGCATCTACCTAAAGTCTATCGCTTAACTCGTTTTGATTTTAGAACTATTTCTACCTGGTTTCCTTGGAACTTTGGGACAATAAATATTAATGATATGGATGTATTTTATTTAAAATATCATCCTAAAATGTTTAGTAATCCAGATTTATATTTTGATTTTTCATCTTTCTTATTACATGAAGGTTTTCATGCTTATAAACAAAAAGATTGGACATATGATGCAAATGGTGGAGAGTTTATTCACGAATATCCGATTAATAAAGAAAATTACGCGCTAATGGGATTAGAATTTAAGCTATTAGATAAAGCAATGATTGATACAAGCCCAGAAAGTATTAATCAGGCATTATATGATTGGACAATTGTACGTAACTATCGCTATAAAAAATGGCCTCAATTAATTGGGGAAACAAAAACTGAAGCAATAGAAGGTTCAGCACGATACTTAGAGTATCGTTATAGTAAGTTAACTGGTGGAAATCTTATGGTACTTGCAAAGAAACAGAAGCCATATCATGTTACTTTTATGGAGGCGTTCAACTTCGTTGCTAATGGACAGGCAGAATCTCCAAAGTTTTTAGAGCGGAGTATGAGATATGAGACTGGTTCAGCCCTTGAATTAAGCATGGACAAAGCAAATATTCCATGGAAAGAAGCTATTGAAGATAGTGCAACCAAACAAGGAAAGACACCATATGAAGTATTAAATACGTACTTTAATATAAATAATACGCCCACAATTGAAAATAAAATCAAAGAAATTAAAGAGAACAATGACTATGAAACACTTTTAGAACAAGGAGAAAAACTGGTTAAAATAAGTAACGAGTAAAGAAAATAAGATTTGAAAAAGAATTTCCTTTAATGAGCGTATTGAAGAGGATTCTTTTTTCATTTTATAAGTTATATAAACTACAGGTGTAATCAAAAAAGTTTAATTAAAAGAAGGAATCTCAAAATAATTATTTTTTATTAAAAGCTAAATTTAATGAAGAAGAAAACTTATTAATTGTAAATGGATCTAAAGAAAATTTCGAACAATATTTAAGACATTATCTTTTATACCGATTATGTTATTTTGGCGCTTTTAATTGCAAGTATATACTAAAGAGAGGATAGAAATGTACCACCTGCTTTTGCCTTTAGTTGTTCAATACGAGAAAAATGTGGAGGAATATGATGGAGTCAAAAATTCTTATTGTTGATGATGATAAAGAGATTAGAAATCTTATCTCTGTTTATTTGGAAAATGAAGGTCTGAAAACTCAAAAGGCAGAAGATGCTATTGAAGCTTTAAAATTGTTAGAAGAAAAGAAGTTCGATCTTATTATTTTGGATATTATGATGCCTAATATGGATGGTATTGAAGCATGTATGAAAATTAGGGAAGAACGAAATATGCCTATTATCATGCTATCTGCAAAATCAGAGGATATAGACAAAATTCAGGGGCTAGCGTCTGGTGCCGATGATTATTTATCAAAACCGTTTAACCCGTTGGAGTTAATCGCTAGAGTAAAATCCCAATTAAGAAGGTTTAAAAAATACAATACGCATACAGATAATAATAAAAGCATCTTAGAAATTGGTGATTTAACCGTGAATACAGATACACGTCAAGTATGGGTAAGAGGAACGGAAGTAAGGCTAACTCCAAAAGAGTTCGATATACTCAAACTACTTGCTCGTAACAAAGGAATTGTTCTCAGTGTTGCAAAAATATATGAAGCAGTTTGGAAAGATGCTTTTTATAAATCGGATAATACTGTCATGGTGCATATTACAAAAATAAGAGACAAAATTGAAGAGGATTCTAAACATCCAATTTATATTAAAACTGTTTGGGGAATTGGGTACAAAATATGAAGAAGGTTAGTTTTAGAAATAAGATAATTATAAAACTTCTTGGTGCTGTTGCAGTTAGTTTTTTTGTTTCGTTTGGTTTAACAATCCTCACTTTTCTATATGTCATAATACCATTAAATCTAAATCACTATCTTGATGATCTTAGTACATTTGAAAATAATATGCTTACATTTCTTATATTCGCGTTAGCAATCTTTACTTTTATAATCATTTTTTTGATATTGGTTCGAAAGAAAATAATATATTTAAAGCTCATTTCTGATAGTGTTAATGATATTGCCAATGGAAAGTCTGGGTTTGACAATTGGGATTGAGGGAAAGGATGAATTGACTCATCTTGCTCAAAATATTAATTATATGTCCAAGGAATTGGAGAATACATTTGAACAAGAAAGACAATTGGAACGTACAAAAAATGAACTCATAACCAACGTATCTCATGACTTACGCACACCGTTGACATCTATTATCGGCTATGTAGATTTATTAAAAAGAGGGCAATACGACAGTAAAGCACAATTACAGGAGTATCTCGAAACCACTTATTTAAAATCACAGAGATTGAAATATCTAATTGATGAACTATTTGAGTACACCCGTTTATCAGACATCGATGCTAAGTTAAACATTAACGAAGTTGATTTATCAGGCTTGTTGGAGCAAATAGTTGGAGAATATATTCCTATATTTGAAAAGGCAGGTTTAAGTGTTCAAAAATCAATAACGGAAGAAACAATACCTATTTTCATGGATGTAGAAAAAATGGTACGTGTTTATGAAAATCTGTTTATGAATGCGATAAAGTACAGCATGAAACCATCCGAATTATCAATATGTCTTGAACTAATAGGTAACAAAGCAATTTTAAAAGTATCAAATAAAGTCGAGAAGCCGCCTGTTAGCGATCCTAATAAATTATTTGAAAGGTTTTTCAGGGGTGATAAGGCCAGAAAAGATGATCAAGGAAATGGACTGGGACTCGCTATTTCAAAAAGAATTGTTGAACTTCATAATGGTAATATACATGCAGAATATAAAGTAGGCTGGATGTCCTTTATTGTTGAACATCCAATTAAATAGAATGGCTTATGGAATGAAAGGTTCCATAAGCTTTTTTTAAAAACTTAAGAAACTTCTTAAGTTAATAATTCAAGTAGGCCATTCATAGTAGAAATGATACTGACAAATTATTTTATTTATTACTATAAGGTGAATACTGGAATGAAGGGGAAGTTCATTGATATCTCTCCGAGTGTTTTTGCCTACAGTATATTTAAGGGGGCAATAAATACACTCACTCGTACTTTAGCACAACAACTTAGTGCCCTTGGTATTACAGTAAATGCAATTCTCCCGGGCATAATTAATACAGAAATGAATGCCGAGACATTGGGGAATCAAGATGGACAGAAATATGCTGCAGATTTATCGACTTTTAATAGGTGGGGAGAACCTAAGGATATAGCTGATATTGCAGGTTTTCTTTCTTCATCAGACAGTCGTTGGGTAACTGGTGAGTTAATTGATGCAAGTGAAGGAAAATGCTAAAGATGTAATTAGAGAAGAATAGCAAAAGTCATAGTAATACGTGGTTCTGGTGCAAATATAGTAATTTTTGAAAAGTGACTGACAGACTCTGTCAAGTAGATAATAAGAAAACGGCTAAGCTACCAGTGTGTTTCGATATTTAATCGGGGCACACTGGTTTTATTTTTTTATAAATGTGGAACAAATGTATTACTTAGATTGTCTATTAAGTGTAATCCTAAAAGATATGAAAGTACAGATCATTTCGAAAAATACAAAGGTATTAAAAAGAGGGATATGTGTGGGAACACTAAGTGTCAGTGTGCCTAAAAGGGTGGGATGAGATGGTCTATATGAAAGTGGTTCTAATGTCTTATATGTATATAGAATTTGATAACGCTGTCTATTTTTTGGAGGATTATATTAAAATAACGTTTTTTTGAGTACAAAGATATTGGAGGTAACAGAAGTGAAAAGTATGTTTTGCAAGAGATTTATTACAATAGTAACAGTGCTTACACTATTTTGTAGCATGGCCGTTACATTTGGAAGAGCATCAGCGGAAACAGTTCCTGCTATAGACGTAGAAGCAGGATCAGCAATTTTAGTAGAAGCAAATTCCGGGAAAATTTTATATCAAAAAAATGTAGATGAATCATTAGCAATTGCTAGTATGACAAAAATGATGAGTGAATACTTAGTTCATGAAGCGGTGGATAAAGGAAAACTTAAATGGGATCAAAAAGTTAAAATTTCTGAATATGCATATAAGATTTCGCAAGATCGCTCATTATCAAACGTTCCATTAGAAAATGGTGGCTCTTATACGGTCAAAGAGTTATATGAGGCAATGGTAATCTACTCTGCAAACGGTGCAACAATTGCTTTAGCTGAAGAGATTGCTGGAAAAGAAGCCAATTTCGTGAAAATGATGAACGATAAATCAAAAGAGTTTGGAATGAAAAATTATAAATTTGTAAACTCTACAGGTTTAACAAACCATGATTTAAAAGGACATCACCCAGAAGGGACAACTCCAGACGAGAAAAATAAAATGTCCGCAAGAGATTGTGCGATTTTAGCACAACGTCTTATTCAAGATTTCCCGAAAATATTAGATACAGCAAAAATCCCTAAAAAAACATTCCAAAAGGGTGGCAAGTATCCGATTGATATGACGAACTTTAACTGGATGTTAAAAGGCTTAATTAAGCAATACGAAGGTGTAGATGGGTTAAAAACAGGAACTACTCCAGAAGCCGGAGATTGTTTTACTGGTACAGTAGAAAAAAACGGTATGCGTCTAATCTCTGTAGTTATAAAAGCAAACTCTCATACAGCACGTTTTGATGAAACAAAGAAATTATATGATTATGTATTTGCAAATTTTGAAGTGAAGAAGGTCTATGGAAAAGATTCAGTAGTAAAAGGTCATGAAACAGTGCGAGTAGCAAATGCAAAGGACAAAGATGTAGTTGTTCAAACGAAGCAAGCTGTTTCACTTCCAATGCCAAAGGGCAACAAAGACGTTTATAAAAAAGAATTTAATGTATCGAATAAAGAACAAGAAGCGCCTATTAAAAAAGATGTAACAATTAGTAAAATGACTATATCACCTAAAGATAGTACAGATCCTGGATTTTTATCAGGTAAATCATTACAAGTAGACCTTGTAACAAAATCTGAAGTAGAACAAGCAAATTGGTTTACACGTTTAATGCGCGAAATAGGATCTTTCTTTAGCGGTATGTGGAATAGTGCGGTTGATATAGTAAAAGGCTAACTTTGTAGGATAAAACTAAATATTAGCCTGAAATAAAAGGTTTCAAAGTATTATAGATTCTTATGTGGATGGCTTGGAATGGAAGATTGCATTAATTCTCAAATCTGGTTCTTCGGAACTTTCGGTATTGCAATCAAGCTAAGATAAATTTGTATCCATATAATCAAAAAACGCTATTCTTTTTGTAGAAATATACAGAAAGGATGGCGTTTATTATGAATTGTTCGATTCAAAGGGTTCTGGTGCAAGGCTAGTTTAATAAAGTTACATGATGAAAATACATTCATTATTCCATCAAGTGACAATAAAAATAAATACCTGGTACTTATTCCTGTTATTAAATTTTATAAAAATTTAATAACATCTTTTCTTCTTATTAAATATTTTGTTTTAAATTAATTATATAAAGAAATGGAGGCCGAAAAATGAATTTTTTAAAGAAATTTAAGTATCTTTTTATAGTGTTTATCCCTATGTATATAGTTATTCTTTAATTTCAATCGAATAAAAAAGCAAGGTATTCGAGAAAAAAGTACGGTACCATACAGAGAAAACGCTCTCCCATACAAAAGTAAATTGTACCGAAAGTGATAAAAGCGAATGTTATATGGAGGGACCCCCCTAATAATTTTACCTGAAAATCGGTAATTAATGAAACAAACAATAACAAGATGATACATGATTACGAGTTAATATCCCCAAAAGATAGGATTACTAGTGACAATCTTTGATACTGACAATTGAGGTGACGTCGATGAGAGGGACATTAATAAAAAGTGGAGTATTTATTTTAGTTTTAACAGGAGGGCTATATCTTACAAAATACGCATATGACCATCATACTAACCGAGTTAAAGTAAGAGACACGATTCAACAAATATCAATAGAGCATGGTATACCACCATGGATTCCTTTATCTATTGCATTCCATGAAAGTAAGTTTGATCGAAAAGCAGTCGGAGATCAGGGCACATCATTTGGACTGTTTCAGCTTCATCGAGGTGGACTAGCACCTAAAGATTTAACGAACGAAGATTTGAAAAATGCAGAAACCAATACTCGAATTGCAATATCTAATATGATAAATGCATATAACCGTGGTTTACAGCAAAATTTAAAAGGACCAGAGCTATTAAAATATGTTGCTAATACCTCAGGGTGGCCTGGGAATAAGGGTGTTCAATGGACAAATAAGCAGACAGACTATAACGAGGGTTTAGAAAACAGTTTTAAAATATTTTCTAAACGACAATACGATTTTATAGAATGAAATTTCTTTTTCTTTCTATTATTATATAACTTATGCCTAAATACGAAAGTTCCCTAAAACAGATACATAGATTGACTTTGTACTGCTTATATTAGGAATTTAAAGAAACAATATGTATAATTCTCCCACTACAATAGTATAGTGGCCTTTATTAACAGCAAAATCTACAATTTACAAGGAGAACATTTTATGAGTAAGAGAATAAAAGAATTAGATTCCATACGAGGGTTAGCGGCACTGACAGTGGTATTTGGACATTTTTGTTTAATGCTACCATCGTTACCTAATTCTATTAAATTTTCTCCGCTTAGGTTTTTATGGGCTGGCGGGGAAGCTGTAATCGTTTTTTATGTACTCAGTGGTTTTGTGTTATCTATGGCACTTTATCATTCAAAAACAAATTATTGGGGATATTTAATTAAGCGATTTGTACGAATCTATATTCCTTATTATTTTTGGATAATCATTACCTTTGCTTTATTTATTTTGTTCTCGCCGTATGAAGTGGCTGGACTACGGGATTGGTTCTATGATAGGTGGCAAGGGTCTATAACAAAAATAGATATTATAAACCATTTTGTGCTTCTTAATAACTTTTTTACGGAAAATTATAATCCAGTTATCTGGTCATTGGCTCAAGAAATGCGTATATCTATTGTGTTTCCGTTGTTATTCCTTCTTTTTTATAAACTGAGTTGGAAGAAAACGATACTATTTGCTTTGAGCTTTTCTTTAATTAGTGTTTTCCTTAATATGTTGCATATAGGGAAAGCAGAGGGATTTTATAATGGTTATGCCGATACACTGCATTTCACATCGATGTTTATGGTTGGAATGTTACTTTTTAAGCATCAGGAAAAGCTTATCTACTTATATAGGAATATGAAAAAATTTAATAAAGGATTTCTTATTGCATTAGGGATTATTCTATATTTATATTCCATTTTAATTTATGGTTTTTCCCGTAATGATACTACTTTCTTATTAAAAGATTGGGGTGTCGTAATCGGTGTTAGTATATTTATAATAATGGCCATGAGTAACCTAAAAGTGAAAGCATTTTTAAATAAGAGTGTATTTGTATACTTAGGAGAAATTTCATACAGTATCTATTTGTGTCATTTTCCAATCATGATGGTACTATTTAAACTTTTGTATACAAAGATACCTATCTTTTTCCTTCTTGCTTTGTGTATTTCAATGACAATACTTTTTTCTATAGTTTCGTATCATTTAATTGAAAAGAAATGTATCAACTGGGCAAAACAAAGAACAACAAATTTTCGAAAAAAAGTGTAATGCTTGAAGGAATTTTATTTCTTTAGTAAATATACGAATATGACCGATTCCTAAGTATATTAGGAATCGGTCAATTACGGATTCTATATAAATATACTAAAATTGAACAAATTTTTAATTTTATACTTAACTCCAAAAATCCTCTTACTAAAGAGAATCTTCGTAACGTTTTTCCAGACATAGCCGAAAGTACAATTAGTAAAACGCTAGTTTCCTTGTAGCTGCTTGGTCAAATAAAGTCTGGTTTCAAGAGGAAGAAATGCTCAATGTATACAGGTTTAATTCTGTATTAATAATTATTAGGGGTAACAACATATCGCTATCTATATCTAAAATGTTATATAAAACTATTGAATATTTTATTCGTAAAAACAGAGGTGTAAAATGAATTTTATTTCCGAACTACTTGTTACCTTTGCAATTCCTACAATACAGCTCACATTCTTGTTACTACTCATTTTTGTTTTTAGCTACTTTGTAGTATACAAAAAGGTATGTAAAGGAGGGGGGAAATTTACCGTACAACAAGTTATATTCTTTATATTGATAATAGGATATTATGCCCTTGTATTATCAGCCACTTCATTTGGTCGTCCAGATGATATAACTTTCGCAAGAACAATTGACTTTGATGTACTTAGTGTTTATAAAAAAGCATGGAATACCTTTTCATTTTCTTCTTTTTTCCATATCATTGTGAATATAGGTATGCTTTTTCCGTTAGGAATTTTATTACCTTTATTTAGTAATGTTTTTCAAAAAACAAAATGGATGTTAATCAGCTCAATTATAGCAAGTTTATTGATTGAAATCCTTGAATTTATAATGCAACGTGGAAGTATGGAACTAGCCGATTTACTTCATAATACTTTAGGAATGATGCTAGGATATTCTATGTTAAATATAGTTCTTATATTGTTGAAGAAAAAAGAACCAGATACACAAATGATCACATATTTATTTCTTCCGATTACAGTAAGTTTTGTTGCACTTGGAATAATGATTTCGTATCAAATGAAGGAATTTGGGAATATGCCTTTAGATCCCATTACAAAAACAGACATGACTGATGTCACTATAAAAACATCAATAGAGTTAAAAGACGAAGGTAATAAAATGCCTGTTTACAAAGAGGAAATTACAAAAATGCCTAATGACAATGAGCCAGTTACAAAAAAATCACATATTCGAGATGTCGAAATCCTGTCTCCCAAAGAAGTATTTCAAAAACTAAAACAAGGAGACTTTGATCCTATAATATCTTTCAAAGCAGGTGATACATTAGTCATTACAGATTATAATATAGATTACTACGCTGATACAAAAGGCTTTTCTCAACCTATATATGTTTTTCAAGTACGCTTAAATGATAATGGGAAAGATAGTTGGTCTCAACCTATTTCTGCGAGAAGATAACGTAGATTTTCATGTTTTTGTTCATGTGAAATAGTTTAATCGAGTTGTCTTGCTCATTTGAAAAATCTCCTATGGAATTTAATTGAAATTGAAAAACATTTAAGAAGAACAATTACGCTGTGGGCTATTGTATAGTGTAGATATGAATAACAAAAAAGGGGGACTATATATGTGGAAGCGATTTGTAGCGATTGGTGATAGTTTTACAGAGGGGATAGGGGATGAAGTTGAGGGAATAGCATTAAAAAGCTGGGTAAATCATTTTGTTCAACTGTGTGTAAACGATTTAAAGTATGCTAATTTTGCAAAGCGTGGGTTAGTAACTAAAGAAATTCGCTCGCAGCAATTGGAAAAGGCATTAACTTTTAATCCAGATTTGGTTAGTCTAATTGCAGGTGCAAACGATGTTTTAAAAGGACGTTGGAATCATCAAGCATATAAGAACGATATGGAATTTATGATAGATACATTAAGTAAAGCTGGTGCTGATATTATTATAGCAAACCTTCCAGATTTTACTGTTAGGCTTCCATTTCCTTCTGAAAAAAAACAAGTATTAAAAGAACAATTATTAGAGGCAAATGAAGTTATACTTTCACTGAGTAGAGAGTATAAGCTTCATCATGTTGACGTTTGGAATCATCATTTAGTTAATGACAATACGCTTTGGTCTACGGATTTAATTCATCCGAACTCAAAAGGATATGTAAAAGTTGCTGAATTGATTTTTAGTAGTTTGCCTGTACAGAAGGCAGAATAATAGTTTGCAATTTAACGAATACGATATTAATTGTACTAAGCTATGTTTTTTAGTAGATGGAGAGAACTAAAAACTTAGCAAACAAAGCGTATCTACGATATATTTCTACAGTAGTGCACAAATGCAGAATCACAAGGAAAGATCACCTACGGAAATAGGTGATCTTTAAACATTTTTATACCTAAATTAATATATATTATATTACTAAATAAATTCGTACTGCATAAAAATTGAGTTCTTTTATAGAAAAACTGATGTTACATTATCTTAAAATATATTATATTTTACAAGAGATTCATAACAATATTATATAATAACATAGTCAAATCATATTTTGGGGATTTATCCCGATTGCGTATAATGTGTAATTTTTTTGAAGCAGTAATGTCCAATAAATTAAATAAGTAGTAAATGTAAAAGTTTCAATACTATATTATTCAATCTTTGTTATGAGTACATTAGTAATTGTTAGTATTATATTTTTAATATCTACTTTAGTTATTGGAATTAATTTTAATAGAAAATATGTAGGATAAGGAAAGGTACATATACTTTATTGTATATGTACCTTTTTATTTAGTAGGATTTATAGTCTCTATAAACTATTATGTTAATAAAATTAAAAAACTTAATTCTTGATATCCTTATGGTTAAAGCCATCTATAAAATGACAATATAACTAAATAATTGTTTGGTATGATTTGTGGATTTAGTTTTTTATCCGAATTTTCTGATTCAAATATTTCAACTTTATGGATATAGTAGGTGAAATATTTGTGTGATAGTATTTGAGATAGAAAAAAGCCAACTTTAAAAAGGATGTGAATTGAATGTGCAAACAACTGTAAATGGTTATATTAAGGTAATGTTTAGCTGTTTTTAGTGTAAGGCAAAGGTCTATTTTGTAACAGTTGATATAAAAATGAAGAAATAGGTGTACTCTAATTTATCTGACTATTTTAAAAACACGAAACCTTGAGATTAGTCTAGGTTTTAACGAAGTTAAATTCTAGGTGAAATATCTATAATGATTAATTAGGTTTAATAAAGGGGTACCTTATACGCAAAAGCGTTTATATTAGTAACCTAAGGAGCTTGCTTTTATGAAAACTACCGATTCAAAAGGCCTATTAGGAAATAGGGTTTATTTACAAGTTTTCTCTGCCTATTCATTGCTTATGCTTGGTGTTTTTATTGATATGTTAGCGATTATGACTATAGTTGGGTTTGAATGGGAAGTAGATCCTACCATGATTGGATTGATTCCTGTTGCATATGCACTTCCTGGAATTATTTTTGGCTCATGGGCAGGTGTTATTGCAGATCGTTTTAGAAAAATTCCAATTATGATGTTCTGTAATCTAATGGTTGGTCTAATAACAATTGCTCTTTTATTTGTACAAGATATCCTCTGGCTCTTAGTGGCATTAATGATTCGTTCCATTTTTATTGTTTTCTATTATCCTGCACAGCAAACACTAACAAGACAGATTGTATCCCCGGATTTGCTTACTAAAGCAGTAAGTATCAACGGAATAGTAGAGCAGGGTACCAAGATAGTAGGCCCACTTATAGGCGGCATGTTGCTGAGCTGGTTTCAACCAGAGTTCTGCCTCATTATAAGAGCTGTAAGTTGTTTATTAGCTACCTTAGTTCTGATACCCACAATAAAATTTAAAGAAACTATATCGAAAGAATTTGTTGAAAAGCAAAAACAAAGTACTTGGACCGCTTGGGTACAAGGATGGGGTTATGTGTTATCTAATCGGATAATATTATCAACTATGATTTTCGTTACAATAGCCATGGCAGTATTACAATTAGTAGACTCACAATTCCCAACTTTATTTAAGAGCTTATTCCCACATGATAAAAGTAAAATGGGATATATCATTTCTATTATTGGTCTTGGCGGAATCCTTGGTGCATTACTAACTCAGAAATTAAAACAATTTCAATATGGCTGGGTAGTATGTGGAGGTATGGTTTTAATGGGAATTGGTTTTTGGGGGATTGGTTTGATAACGCCCGGTACGGTCTTCGTTTTGGCCTATTTAATTAGTTTTATCGCTGGTATTGGAAGTGGGCTGATGCTTGTATCTAATCAAGTCATTTTACAAATAGAATCCGATCAAGATCAAGTAGGAAGAGTATTTGGTATTCAAAGCAGTTTAACAAATGCAGTTCTAATTATTTCTCCTGCTATGAGTGGCCCATTAGTGCATTTGTTTGGAGTAACTCAACTCTATGTTTATGGAGGGATTGGGCTTGTTATCATTGGAGTAATTGGAGTTTCAATGCAGAAATATTTATGGGCTAAACATAAACACGAACCTATAAGAGCAAATAATTTTTGAAGGGAAGATTTTTATGACCAATGAGGAATGTTATCCATTAAGCCATCCGCAGCGAAGAATATGGTATACAGAAGTTATTCATTCTGATAAAGGAATATGTAATTTAAGATTCTTATTTAAACTTCATCGAAAAATGAATTATTCAAAATTAAACCAGGTTGTGAATCGTGTTATCAGTGAAAATGACGGTCTGTGTATTAGGTTAAAAGAAAATGGGCATCAGGAACCGAAACAATATTTTATTAAACATGAAGAACAAGAATTTGAGTTTTTTGATTTCAGTAATGTGGAGAATACAAATTTGCTTGAGGAATGGATTGAGCAGAAAACAAAAGAAACGTTTACATTATTTAATTCGAATTTATACTATTTCGCTTTAATAAAATTAAACGATAATGAATGTGCAGTCTTTGGAAATGTTCATCATATTATTATGGATGGTTTATCAATTCAAATATTTACTGAGCAGATTGCAAAATATTATTATGAAATGCATAACGAGAATGAGGAAGGCGAAATTAAAAATTCATATGTTCAATTTCTGACCAATGAACAAACATACTTGAATAGTAGTCGCTTTCAAAAAGATCAAAAATTCTGGTTAGAGGAATTTAAAACACTGCCATCTGTGACCGGATTGAAGCCCTATAATACGTACCAAGTTAGTACCAAAGCATCACGTGAGACGTTTATATTAACGGAGCATTTGAAGAGAAAGATAGAAAATTTTTCTGAAGATTACAAAATTAGTTTATACACCCTTTTTGTTGCTGCTTTCTCGTTGTCCATGTATCGGTGGACCTCATCGCTTGATATTGGTTTAGGAATGGCTTACGGCAACCGTATGAATAAAATGGAACGAAAATTGATTGGAATGATGGTGAGTACAGTTCCTTTAAGAATGGATATTGATCCAGAAGAAGAAGTACTTTCATTTATTAGTAGGGTGTCCAGAAAACAAAGTAAATCATTAAGACACCAGAAATATCCATTTGATTTGTTATTAAAGCAGATTAATAAAGAGAATAACAGTAATGTGAGACTTTTCGGAACTACGATTGATTATAGAGATCGTGATGAAAGTGGTGACTCACTATGGATTCCAAACCATGAAGAGGTACAAGATTTTGCAGTGCATATTGAAAATCTAATTGATATTGACTCTTTACATGTACATATTGATTATCGTGAGGAGCTATTTTCTAAGGAAGAGATAAAACGGTTTTCTAACGTGATGTTAGCGATAATGGAAAACATTTTTGAAAAACCAAAGCAGAAGGTAGCTGAAATCGAAATCATTTCTGATGAAGATAAAAGAAAAAGTTTAGTTGAGTTCAACAATCCTAAGCTGGATTTCCCATCTCAAGTAACTATTCATGAATTGTTCGAACAGCAAGCGTTGAACTATCCAAGCGATATTGCAGTTACGTATGGAAAAGAAAAAGTTACTTATAGGGAGCTTAATGAACGTGCAAATCAGTTAGCTCATTATTTGCAGAAAAAGGGAGTAAGACCTGATACTTTAGTTGGACTGTGCGTTGAACGTTCCCTCGAAATGATTGTAGGTATTTTAGGGATTTTGAAGGCTGGTGGGGCTTATGTTCCACTTGATCCAGCATATCCAGAGCAGCGACTTCAATATATTTTAGAAGATGCTAGCATTCAGTTATTCGTAACGCAAGAAAGTTTAAAAGAATTGAAATGGTTACCAGAAAATGTTGAGTCGATTTGCCTGGATCGTGATCAAGATGAGATTGGGAAAGAAAGTAAGATTTTGCCGGTTTCTGATGTCAGTTCCCAAAATCTAGCATACGTGATCTATACTTCGGGATCAACGGGGAATCCAAAGGGCGTTATGATAGAGCATCACAATGTCATTCGGTTATTTAAATCGACGGATTGTTGGTATCAGTTTAATGAAAAAGATACTTGGACGCTTTTTCATTCTTATGCATTTGATTTCTCAGTATGGGAAATTTGGGGAGCATTATTATATGGTGGAAAATTAGTTGTTGTTCCGTACTGGATTAGTCGATCACCTAAGGATTTTTATAAATTATTGGTGGAGGAAGAAGTCACAGTTCTAAATCAGACACCTTCCGCATTTCGACAATTAATACGAGTGTGTGAACAAGAAGATAAGAATAAAAACTTGCAGCTGCGTTATGTGGTATTTGGCGGAGAAGCGTTAGAACCTATTAGCTTGTTACCGTGGTTTCAAAGGTCTGGGGAGAAAAAACCACAGTTAATTAATATGTATGGAATTACAGAAACTACAGTTCATGTTACATATTATCCAATTACTCTAGATGATGTGCAGCATGCTTCAAGAAGTAATATCGGAAAACGAATTCCAGATTTAGAAGTGTATATACTAGACGCTTATCAACAACCTGTTCCTATAGGTGTAGATGGTGAGCTTTATATTGGCGGGGCAGGGCTTGCACGTGGGTATTTAAATAGACCTGAATTAACAGCAGAGCGCTTTATATCTCATCCATTTAGTAGTGATTCGAAAGCAAGATTATACCGGACAGGAGACTTAGCGAGGTATTTGCCGGATGGGAATCTGGATTATCGTGGAAGAATTGATCATCAGGTTAAAATACGTGGTTTCCGAATTGAGATTGGGGAGATTGAGTCTACTTTAAATGCATATGCATCTATAAAAGAGGCAGTTGTAATTGTAAGAGAAGATCAACCGGGCGATAAACGATTAGTAGCATATGTTGTAGGAGATGGAAATGTAGGTGCGTGGAGAGAGTATCTTAAAGCGAAACTACCAAGTTATATGGTTCCTTCGGGATTTGTGGCGATGGAAGCTATTCCACTTACAGCTAACGGTAAAGTTGATCGTGAGGCCTTACCTGTGCCGGAGGAAAAGCAGATTAAAAATGAAGCTGTTGCCCCTCGGAATAGTAACGAACAGATACTGGCTACCATCTGGAAGCAAGTGTTAGGTGTTAAAAAGGTGGGAATCTATGATAATTTCTTTGAAATTGGTGGTGACTCGATTCTCAGTATTCAAATCATATCTCAAGCAAGTCAAGTGGGGTTAAAACTTACTCCAAAGCAAATGTTTGAATGCCCAACTATTGCTGAGCTGGCAAAAGTGGCTATAGAAACGCAGGGAGTACAAGCGGAGCAGGGAATTGTAACAGGAGATGTACCACTCACTCCAATTCAGTACTGGTTCTTCGAGCAAGAACATTCACGTCCGGAGCATTGGAATCAATCGATGCTTTTAAGAGTAAAAGAGAGATTGGACGTGAAGTTACTAGAAGGAGCGATCTTAAACTTACTAAAGCATCATGATGCTTTACGTTTCCGGTACGAACAGTTACCAAATGGAACGTGGAGGCAGAGAAATGAAGGGACTGATGAGCTGTCAGTACTCCATGTTGTAAAACGGAACAGAGTCAATGGAAAAGAGTGGAATAAAATAATACAAGAAGAGATGAACATTAATCAAGCTAGTTTCAATTTAGTTACTGGTCCGTTAATGAGAGTAGTTTATTTTGAGGACACATTGACTGGGAATGATCTGCTATTCTGGGGGATTCATCATTTAGTAGTAGATGGAGTATCATGGAGGATTCTATTGGAAGATTTACAGGCGGTATATAACCAGATGAAACAAGATCAAGAAGTTAGTTTACCTGCAAAAAGTACATCTTTTAAAGAGTGGTCTGAACGACTCCAGACATACAGTGATTCGGGTATTTCAAAAGAAGTATACGATTATTGGAATGAACAAATAGAAAAAAAAACGATGAAAATTCCAATGGACTATCCAATACAAGAAACAACAGAAGAATCGATTGATCAAGTGACGAGGACTTTAGGAATAGAAGAAACACACGAATTGTTACACGAAGTTCCAGTCACTCATAAGACAAGGATTGATGAGGTACTATTAACGGCATTAGGACAAGCTATCGTCGATTGTACAAATCAGCAAACGGTTTCTATTCATCTAGAAGGACATGGAAGAGAAGAGGTAATTGAAGGTATTGATTTATCAAGGACAGTGGGCTGGTTCACGAGTATTTATCCCGTTCATCTCAATTTTCAAGGAACTCAAACACCTATTGAAGGGTTAAAGGCTGTCAAAGAACAATTGCGTCGAATTCCGAATCGCGGAGTTGACTATGGTATTTTACGTTACTTGAATAAAGGATTACTTCCGTTTTATCAGCAAAAGCCTTCAATAAGCTTTAACTATTTGGGCCAATTTGATCAGGTTTTTTCAAGGGAATCTTTGTTTATGCAAGAGACAGGATTTACATTTTTAAATCATGCTCCAGATTCCAAACCATCTCATCTAATTGATGTTATCGGAATGGTGAAAGATGAAAAGTTACATTTTGTTTGGATGTATAGTAGAGAACAGTTTTCTAAATTAAAAATTCAATTGATAGCAGATGGTATGTTGAGGCATCTTCGTCAACTTATAAACAAACCAACAACAGAGTCTGCTTTTACGGTATCAGATTTTGCTGATGCAGAGGATCTTACGGAAGAAAGCTTGAGCAAAGTATTACTTAAATTAAAAAAGAAGAGGGTGTAAAAATGGGAGACATTATTGATATATATGGTTTATCACCATTGCAAAAAGGAATACTGTTTCATACTTTATACGATCAAGATGATGAACATTCTTTTTCTTATATTGTACAAGTAGGTTTCTTGCTCGGGGGGCAATTGGATGTTGCTACTTTTGAAAAGGCCTGGGAATATGTTATTCATCGACATGAGGTTTTACGTTCAGTATTTGTGTGGGAGGAAGTAGAAAAACCACTACAAGCGGTTTACCAACGTCTTCCTTTTACTATTCATCAAGAGGATTGGAGCGCCCATTCACACAAGGAAAGGGCGAAGAAATTACAACAGTTTTTAAATGCAGATCGTAGAAAAGGATTTTTATTGGATGAAGCACCATTGATGAGAGTCACTGCGATTAAAGAGGCAAAAGAGGAAACGAGAATTATTTGGACACATCATCATATTTTGCTAGATGGATGGAGTGTGTCATTGGTCTTTAGTGAAGTGATGGAAGTTTATCTCAAGATGATAAGGGGAGAATTATTGAATCTTCCTAAATCTCTTCCTTATAAAAAATATATCCAGTGGATAAATAAACAAGATCAAATTCAAGCAGAGGAATTTTGGAAAGAAGAATTAAAAGGGTTCTATGCACCTACTCCATTAGCAATGGAAAGAAAGGATCAAGGACAAGAGAAGGGCTATGGAGAGTGTGTTTATCAAGTATCTGAGGAACTTACTGAGAATTTACAAGAGTGGGTACGAAATAGTCGATTAACGTTGAATACGTTAGTACAAGGTGCATGGGCTTATTTGATGAGTAGGTATAGCGGTGAAAGTGACATCGTATTTGGCGTAACTAGTTCTGGACGTCCTACGGATTTAATGGGAGCAGAGAATATGGTAGGCCTATTTATTAACACATTACCTACTAGAATTCGATTAACGGATAATACATCAGTAGTAGATTGGCTTCGTAAAATACAGATGAAAGAAATGGAACGAAGACAATATGAGTATAATTCGTTGATAGATATTCAAGGATGGAGTGAGGTTCCGCGAAATAGCTCCTTATTTCATACCTTGTATGTGTTTGAAAATTATCCAATTCAAGGTGAGAGAAATGATGATTTAAGATTAATAGATGTTAAAAGCGCGGAACAAACAAATTATCCTTTAACGCTCATTGTAATGCCCGGTAAGAAAATTACTTTAAAGTTGATGTATGATCGAAGCTATTTTAATGAAGAAACAATAAATCGGATTCAGAATCACTTATTGCAAATACTAATTCAGATGACGAAGAGCCTAGATTCAAAACTCTTTGAAATTACTCATTTAACAGCGGAAGAACAGATACTGTTACTAGAGGAATGGAATCATACTCAAGTAAATTATTCGGCTGAAGGCATGATTCATACGATATTTGAGGAGCAAGTAAAAAAAACACCGGAAGCAATCGCGGCTATTTACGAAAATGAACAAATTACCTATAAAGAGTTAGAGAAGCGTGCGAATCAACTAGCTCATTATTTACAAAAGCATGGTGTAGGCCCAGAGTCTCTAGTTGGGGTATATATGGAACGTTCATTACAAATGATGATAGCGTTATTAGGGATTTTAAAATCAGGAGCAGCTTATGTTCCACTTGACCCTACTTATCCAGAGAGTCGGCTTCGATATATATTAGAGGATGCTGGAATCGAAGTACTAGTGACGGAAGAGAATTCTAAAAATTCGTTTGTATCTGAAAATATTGAAACGATTTGTATGAATAAAGATTACACTGCAATTGAAAAAGAAAAATCAACCCCATGTATAAGTGGTGTAACAGGAGAAAGTTTAGCGTATGTTATGTATACTTCAGGATCTACAGGGAATCCAAAGGGAGTAATGATTGAGCATCATTCAGTAATCAATTATCTAGAATGGATGCAACATAAATATCCACTTTCTGAAAAGGATGTGGTCTTGCAGAAAACGCCATTCTCATTTGATGTCTCTGTTTGGGAGTTGTTTTGGGGTATTCACGTTGGTGCAAGTGTATCTTTCCTACCTCCAGGTGGAGAAAAAGATCCTTCTATTATAGCTGAAGTGATTAAAAAACATCAGGTTACTATAGTTCAATTTGTACCTTCGATGTTATCTGTTTTCTTAGATTACTTCAATCGTATTGAATTGAACATGAATTGTTCGTCCGTACGCCATGTATTTTCTGGTGGGGAAGAACTAAGTTCAGGGTTAGTTAGACGATTTCAGCAGAAATGGAATTATAGTGGACAAGTGAAATTAACCAACTTTTATGGACCAACTGAAGCCACTATTTATGTGAATGCATTTGATATTCAGCCCAATCAAGAATTTGTTTCTATTGGGCAGCCAATACAGAACACGCAATTATATGTATTAGACCAAAATCAACGCCTGCAATCAATAGGAATTGAGGGTGAGCTATATATTGGTGGTGCTGGTTTAGCACGTGGATACTTAAATCGTCCGAATCTTACTGCTGAAAAATTCGTTTCGCATCCATTCCGATTTGGGGAACGACTATATCGAACAGGAGATTCAGTAAGATATCTAACTGATGGAAATATAGAATTTATAGGTCGAATGGACCATCAAGTCAAAATGCGTGGTTTTAGGATTGAATTAGGAGAAATTGAAGCGACTTTAGAAAAATGTTCGTTTATTAAAGAGGCTGTTGTATTAGTTAGAGAAGATCGTCCAGGTGATCAACGATTGGTTGCATATGTAATAAGCGATGGAAATACCCAAGAGTGGAGAGAGTATTTACAAAACCAATTACCGAATCATATGATTCCAGCGCACTTTGTAGAGTTAGAACACTTCCCGCTTACTCCGAATGGGAAAATTGACCGAAAGGCCTTGCCAGAACCTGATGAGCAAGCTATTGGAGATTTAAATGTTCTACCTCGGACGCCATCGGAAGAGCTTATTGCCTCGGTTTGGGGTCAAGTGTTAGGGACAGAAAATATTGGTATTCAAGATTCCTTCTTTGAACGGGGTGGGCACTCACTACTTGCTACTCAAATCGTCTCTCGATTGCAAGAATTGTTCCAAATCAAAATCCCATTACGTGAACTTTTCAAGCACGATACAGTGGCAGCATTGGCGAAACGATTAGATCAGTTACGAAAAGAAGATAAAAAACGAGAGGTTGCCCCCCTTGTACCTATGAAACGAGAAGAAGCTATTCCACTTTCCTATGCGCAGAAACGTCTATGGTTTATTGATCAATTAATGCCAAATAGTGCTATGTACAATATTCATGCAGCGTGTCGCTTAACAGGTAAATGGTCAATTGAAGCATTGGAGGCCGGATGGAATCAATTGTTGGAGCGTCATGAATCATTACGGACGATAATTCTAGAACAAGAGGGTGAACCTTTTCAACGGGTTCAATCTCATGTATTCAGACATATCCCTCAAACGAATCTAACAAATCTCTCTTTGGAAGATAGGGAAAGAGAAATGAAACGGCTCATTCAAAACGAAGTTGAGGAACCATTTCATTTTGGACAAGGTCATCTGATTCGAACACGAATATTGAAAGTGGACAGGGAAGAATGGATTCTTATTTGTACGATGCATCATATTATTTCAGATGGATGGTCAATGGGAATCTTACTTGAAGAATGGATGGCTTTTTATGAAGGAGCATTAAACGGCAAACCGGCGGAATTGAAGGAGTTATCTATCCAATATGCAGACTTTGTCATGTGGCAGAAGGAATTGCAAAAAGAAGAGAATTTGAATCAGCACCTTCAATATTGGAAGGAAGAATTGTCTGGGGAACTACCGGTTTTACAATTACCGATGGATCGTCCTAGACCTGCAGTTCAAACCCATCGTGGTGCAAGTCAGTCTTTAATAGTGGCGAATTCCCTACAGGAAAAGCTCAAAGATTTAAGTCTGCAAGAAGGATGCACTTTATTTATGACATTGATGGCAGCGTATCAAAGCTTCCTTTCTCGTTATACAGGACAGGACGACATCTTGGTTGGAAGCCCGATCGCTAATCGAAATGTGAAAGAGATTGAGGGATTAATAGGTTTCTTTGCAAATACGTTGGTTTATCGAGCTGATTTCAGCGAAAATCCGACGTTCCAAGAACTTTTGTCGCAGGTAAGAAAAAAAGCACTAAAAGCATACGAGTATCAGGACATCCCATTTGAGAAAGTGGTAGAATCTGTAAAGCCGGAACGGAATACAAGTCATTCACCAATATTCCAAACCATGTTTACTTTACAGAATACGAAACAAGAGTTTCTTCAGCTATCTGAAAGACAAATGGAACTCATGGAAAGCCATGTTTCTGTTGCAAAGTTTGATTTGAGTTTATTTGCTTCTGAGACGGAAGAAGGATTATCACTAACCTTTGAATATAATACTGATTTGTTTAATGATACAACCATTGAACGTATGGTAAGTCATTTTGAACATTGGCTAAATCAAATTGCCTCTTATCCAAAATGTTTACTATCAGAATTGAATATGTTATCGAAAGTAGAATATAGGCAACTACTAGAGGAATGGAATGAATCAGCTGTTATAGATATACAAGAAGGCACGATTCATACAATGTTTGAAGAACAAGTGGAAAAAACACCAGAAGCAATTGCAGTAGTGTGCGAAGATGAAAAACTAACATATCGAGAGTTGGACGAACGCTCGAATCAGTTGGCACATTATTTACAAAAAAATGGTGTAACATGCGAATCATTAGTTGGGATTTGCGTTACACGTTCATCCGCGATGATTGTCGGTCTCTTAGGAATTATGAAGGCTGGAGGAGCATATGTCCCCATTGATCCAGCGTATCCGAAAAGTCGACTGCAGTACATTTTAGAAGATGCTCAAATAAAGGTACTGGTGACACAGGAAAAGTTACAACAAAAAATGGTTATACCTAAATTCGTCAACGTCATTTGTATTGATCGTAATCGAGTAGAAATAGAACAAGAAGTAACTACGGTATGTACGAGTGAAGTGACGGGCGATAACTTAGCTTATATTATCTATACTTCAGGTTCCACTGGAAATCCAAAGGGAGTAATGATTGAGCACAGGAATACAGTAACAATGATTCATTGGGCGCATCAAACGTATTCCCGAAAGGAATTAGCGGGAGTATTAGCTTCAACTTCACTATCTTTTGATTTATCCGTTTTTGAAGTATTTGTTCCCTTAACGATGGGTGGTAAGGTGATTGTCGCTGAAAATGCTCTACATCTAGACAAGTTGTCTACCAAAGGTGTGACTTTGGTTAATACTGTGCCATCGGCAGCAAAGGAACTGGTTCGAGCAAAAACAATTCCTTCTTCAGTAAAGGTAATGAATTTGGCTGGAGAACCGTTACCATATCCACTTGTTCAAGATTTATACGAGAGAAGTACGATTGAGAAGGTGTACAACTTATATGGACCGTCCGAAGATACTACGTATTCCACGTATATGGAATTAGAAAAGGGTGTCATGCATAGGGTACCACCAATTGGTAAACCAATCTTCAATACAGAAGTATATGTACTGAGTGCTGAACAAAAAATGGTCCCAATTGGTGTAGTTGGTGAGCTGTACATTGGTGGATCAGGGTTAGCACGTGGATATTTAAAACGCCCTGACTTAACGAAAAATCGATTTATACCGCATCCGTTTAAAGAAGGCGAGCGAGTATACCGGACTGGAGATCTAGTAAGGTATTTGCCGGATGGAAATTTGGAGTATGTTGGACGAATTGATTATCAGGTGAAAATTCGTGGGTTCCGGATTGAATTAGGAGAAATTGAAGCGGCATTACAAAAGCATACATTAGTTAACGAAGCTATTGTGATGGTGCGGGAAGATTATCCTGGCGATCCACGTTTGATTGCTTATGTTGTAGGGGACGGAGATGCTCAAAAGTGGCGTGATTATCTCAAGGATCAACTACCAAATTATATGATTCCAGCCTATTTTGTTGGATTAAATGCATTTCCACTTACTCCTAATGGGAAAATTGATAGGAAGGCCTTACCAGCACCAGAGAGACAGGAGATAGCAAGTGGTTATATTGCTCCTCGTACGTCTACGGAAAAAACAATCGTTTCGATATGGCATGAAGTTTTAGGTATGGAAAACATCGGAATTCAGGATTCGTTTTTTGAAATTGGTGGCCATTCACTACTTGCTACGCAAGCTGTTTCCAATCTTAAAGAGGCTTTTGGAATCGAGATACCATTGCATGATTTATTTATGTTTCATACGGTGCAGCAATTGGCAGAACAGATTGATCAATTGCTCGATAACAAAAATCAAGAAATGCAGAATGATAGTAAGGAGAATGTAAGTCTTCAAGACTATATTCAAAAAGAAGCAGAAGTGAGTAATGATGAAGAATTACTAGAACTGCTTAAGCAATTAGAAGAGCTATCAGAGGAAGAAGCACAAGGGATATTCGAGAGTAATTTGATTGAGGAAGGGGTAAAAAAATGAGAAGTGATTTACTTGCAAAGCTGAGTTCACTTTCTCCTGAGAAGAGAGCATGGCTTCAGAAGCAAATGCAAAAAAAGGAGAATAAAGAAGCACTCCCGTTGTCTTATGCACAACAACGTTTGTGGTTTATGGACAGATTTAATCCAAACAGTTCTTTATATAATATTCCAACGGTATGGCATCTAAAAGGAAATTGGATACCCGAAGCATTAGAAAAGGGATTCAATCGACTCATTGAACGTCATGAATCATTACGAACTGTTTTTAAAGAAGTAGGAGAACAACCTGTGCAACAAATTGTCGAATTCCTTCCTAAAGCATTACCTGTAAGAGATTACTCTCAACTTCCTCTAGAAGTAAAAGAAAAAGAGGTAGATAGTTTAATTGCGAGAGAAGCGCAAGAACCATTTGATTTAATGAATGGTCCTTTAATTCGTAATCAGCTTGTTCAATTAGAGAAGGATGAATGGTTATTACTGTGTACGATGCACCATATTATTTCTGATGCTTGGTCCATTGGTATATTCATGAATGAATTACTTGCTTTCTATGAAGAAGAAACGTGTGGAAATCCTGCTAAATTAAGTTCATTATCTATTCAATATGCAGACTTTGCGAAGTGGCAAAAGGAGTGGTTGCAAGGTGATGTGCTAAATCGTCAGCTTACGTATTGGCAGGAAGAATTGTCTGGTGAGCTTCCTATCTTACAACTGCCAGTGGATCGACCTCGACCGGTTAAGCAGACTTACTCTGGGGCTACGCATCATGTGATTTTTCCTTGTAAATTGCTCAGTCAATTGAAGGATATAAGTCGACAAGAAGGATCTACTTTATTTATGACTTTAATGGCCGCATACCAGAGCTTTCTTACTCGTTATACGGGACAAAAAGATATTCTAGTCGGTAGTCCGATTGCGAATCGGAACCATAAGGGAGTAGAAGGATTAATTGGTTTCTTTGTTAATACGTTGGTTTACCGATCAGATTTGAGTGGTACCTCTACTTTTCGGGAGATTTTGAACCAAACAAAGAAAAAGGCGTTAAAAGCTTACGAATATCAAGATATACCATTTGAAAAAGTGGTAGAAGCTGTGCAACCTGAACGAAGCATGAGTCATTCCCCTATCTTTCAGACCATGTTTACGCTACAGAATATAAAACAAGAACGACTAGATTTGCCTGGTAGAAGTATTGAAATGGTAGAAAGTAATATGTCTATTGCTAAATTTGATTTGAGCTTAACTGCCTATGAAGTGGAAGAAGGTCTATTTGTCTCATTTGAATACAACACGGATTTATTTGATAGTAGTACCATTGCACGTATGGCAGGCCATTTTGAGAACTGGCTAAATGAAATCACGTATCATCCAGATGAATCATATACAAAGCTGTCAATGTTATCGGACACTGAGCAGAAACAACTCCTAGAAGAATGGAATGATACGGACGTAGTTTATGGTCATGATTGTATGATTCATGAGCTATTTGAGCAGCAAGTTGCACGGACACCTGATGCAGTGGCGGTAGTTTATGAGGGTGGAAAGCTAACGTATCAAGAACTCAATGAAAAATCGAACCAATTGGCACATTTTCTACAGAAACGAGGTATCGGACCTGAATCATTGGTCGGTATATGTATTGAACGTTCTCCTGATATGATTATCGGTCTCTTTGGGATTTTGAAAGCAGGTGGGGCTTATGTCCCACTGGACCCAAGTTATCCCGAAAACCGCCTGAGATACATTTTGGAGAATTCACAAATTCAAGTGCTGTTAACAAAAGAGGCACTACAGGACTGGTTACCTAAAGATATTCAAGTAATTTGTTTAGAGCGGGATCGAGTAATGATTTCTAAAGAGAGTAATTTAGCTCCAGTGAGTGGAGTAACAGCAAATAACTTAGCCTATATCATATACACTTCGGGTTCGACGGGAAATCCAAAGGGGGTAATGATTGAACATCATTCCGTTATAAACCGCCTACAGTGGATGCAGAAAAAATATCCATTGTCCGAGGAGGATACAATCCTACAAAAGACACCGTTTTCGTTTGATGTTTCTGTCTGGGAATTATTTTGGTGGTCATTTGTAGGAGCACGTGTTTGTTTGCTTCCACCAGGAGGAGAGAAAGATCCTGCGGTGATTGAGGAGTATATTGAACGATATCGTGTGTCCACCATGCACTTTGTTCCGTCGATGTTATCTACTTTCTTAGATTATATGGAACTATATAATTCGAAAAGGGATGTATCGTCTTTAATTCAAGTTTTTACTAGTGGAGAAGCGTTAAACACTGAGCAGGTTCGCCGGTTTAAGGGGATCTTTTACAATGTTCAGCAAACAAAGTTAATTAACTTGTATGGTCCTACTGAAGCGACTGTGGATGTGACTTATTATGATTGTGATTTAGAAAAAGAACCAATGCTTATTCCGATTGGTCGTCCGATTGATAATACAGAGTTGTATGTGTTAGATCAATATCAACAAGTGGTCCCTATTGGTGTGGCAGGGGAACTTTACCTTGGAGGAGTAGGATTGGCACGTGGCTACTTCAATCGACCAGATTTAACTACTGAACGTTTTATTCCGCATCCCTTTAAGGACGGGGAACGATTATATCGAACGGGTGACCTGGTGAGATATATGAATGATCGTAACTTAGAATATATTGGAAGAATAGATAACCAAGTCAAAATTAGAGGATTCCGAATTGAATTGGGAGAAATTGAAGCAGCTTTACATGATCACTCATCTGTAAAAGAGGCAGTCGTGTTGGTGAGGGAAGATCGACCAGGAGATAAGCAGTTAGTAGCTTATGTAGTGGGTGAAGGAGATACTGGAGAGTGGCGTGAATATCTCAAGAAGCAATTGCCACATTATATGGTTCCGGCATACTTTTTCCAAATTGAAGGTATGCCACTCACCCCAAATGGTAAAGTGAATCGGAAAGCCTTACTGGAATTAGAAGAACAGTTCATAAGTGAAGATATTACTTCATCACGAACACCAGTGGAGGAGCTCATCGTTTCCGTTTGGAGCCAAGTGTTAGGTATAAAAAATATTAGTGTTCAGGATTCCTTTTTTGAAATCGGTGGTCACTCACTACTAGCTACTCAAGTAGTGTCACGTTTACAGGAAATCTTTCAAATCGAATTACCAGTACGTGAACTATTTGAATATACAACGGTGGAGTCACTGGCAAAGCGATTAGATCAGTTACGTAAAGGAGATAGAAAACGAGAGATTCCGCCACTAATACCGATGGAACGAGGAGAAACTATTCCACTATCTTATGCCCAACAACGCTTATGGTTTATTGATCAATTTACACCTAATAGTGCTCTTTACAATATGCCAATGGTATGTCGCCTTACAGGGAATTGGCTACTTGAAGCATTGGAAACGGGATGGAATCAACTAATAGAACGTCATGAATCACTGCGGACGGTCTTTGACGAAGTGAACGGTCAACCCGTACAGCAAATTGAACCGTATGCTTTTCAATCAATTCCGAAAACGGATTTAACTATGCTTTCTTCTGAAGACCGAGAAGAAGAAGTTAAACGTTTAATTCAACAAGAAATAGAAGTGCCATTTGATTTAACAGAGGGTCCATTAATCAGGGCAAGTTTTTTGCACGTGGGAGAGGAAGAATGGATTCTCCTTTGTACTTTACATCATATCATTTCAGATGGATGGTCAATGGGAGTCCTACTTGAAGAATGGATGGCATTCTATGAGAAAGCAACTGATGGAAAGGTAGCAGAAATTGAACCATTACCGGTTCAATATGCCGACTTCGCTCAGTGGCAAAAAGGATGGCTGAAGGAGGAAGTGCTTGATCAACAACTCCAATATTGGAGGGAAGAATTGTCTGGGGAGCTTCCTGTACTCCAACTTCCTACGGATCGCCCGCGTCCCGTAATACAAACTCATCACGGGTCGACATACACTCTGGTTCTGCCAAGCATGCTACATGATAAATTGAATGAACTTAGTCGAAAAGAAGGGGCTACACTCTTCATGACGCTGTTGGCTGCATATCAAAGTTTTCTATCTCGTTATACGGGACAAGAAGATATTCTGGTCGGAAGTCCAATTGCGAATCGGAATTATAGAGAAATTGAAGGACTAATTGGTTTCTTCGTTAACACGCTGGTTTATCGAGCTAATTTGAGTGGTAGACCGACATTTCAAGATGTACTGTATCAGGTTCGTCAAAAGGCATTGAAGGCGTATGAATATCAAGATATCCCTTTTGAAAAAATTGTAGAAGTTGTGCAACCAGAGCGAAGTACAAGTCATTCGCCAATCTTCCAGACTATGTTCATCTTGCAAAATATGAAACAAGAGTTTCCGGTGTTATCTAGTAGAAGTATTGAAATGATAGAAAGTCATAGTCCAATTGCAAAGTTTGATTTAAGTGTAATGGCAGCTGAGACGGAAGAGGGATTACTTTTTACTTTTGAGTACAATAAGGATTTATTCAATGCTACTACTATTGAACGGATGGCAGGACACTTTGAGAAGTGGCTACATGAAGTTTCTCATTGCCCACAAAATCCGTTGCATGACCTGAGCATGCTATCGGAACCCGAGCGTACTTTGTTATTAGAAACATGGAATGACACTGTAATGGAAATGTCCCATCAGGGTCTTATTTGCGACAGATTTGAGGAGCAAGTAGCAAGGCATCCTGATGCGATTGCGGTAGTTGATCAAACAAAACAGTGGACTTATAGTGAACTGGATACACAAGCAAATCAGTTGGCAAATGTTTTACAGCGAAAGGGAGTAGCTCCAGAGTCAGTCGTGGGAGTTTATCTTCCGAGGTCAGCTGAGCTCATGGCAAGTTTACTAGGCATATTAAAAGCTGGTGGAGCTTATGTTGTTTTAGATCCGTTGTATCCAAAATCAAGGTTAGAATACATGATTGAAGATGCAGGAATTCAATTTGTAGTGACGGCGGAAGGACAAGAAGGCCATTTCGCACACGTCGAAATGGTGAGGTTAGAAGAATTAACGGTGGAAAGCGTAATCGCACCTACACGTCAGATAAATCCAGAGAACTTAGCCTATATTGTCTATACCTCTGGTTCTACAGGAAAACCAAAGGGTGTCATGGTTGAATATCGCTCATTCATGAATATGGTTTCTTGGCATCAAGAAGTTTATCGTATTTCAGCAGAGGATCGTGCGACTCAGATTGCGGGGATTGCTTTTGATTCGGCTGTCCAGGAGATTTGGCCGTATCTAACTGCTGGTGCAGCACTCTACTTGTCAACAGAGGAACTGAGAATTAATCCAGAAGCACTAAGGGACTGGCTCATTGATTCACGAATCACAGCTAGTTTTGCACCTACGCCTATTCTGGAAAGACTCTTGAAATTATCTTGGCCAGGTAAAACGGATCTTCGTTTTATCATTACCGGCGGGGATCAATTAACGCAGTATCCATCTAACGATATTCCTTTTGCGGTAATTAATCAGTATGGTCCATCGGAAAATACAGTCGTTACCACAGATTGTTATGTACCTGTAGGAGTGACAACAGGTACGCCATCGATTGGTCGACCGATTGCGAATACAGAAGTTTATGTGTTAGATTCTCATCTTCAGCTAGTACCAATTGGTGTAATTGGAGATCTCTATATTGGAGGGAAGAGTCTTGCACGTGGATATGCTAATCGTCCGGATCTTATAAAGGAAAAATTTATTCCACATCCTTTCAAGTCAGGAGAACGTCTCTATTGCACAGGAGACAAAGCAAGTTATCTTTCTGATGGTAATCTCCAGTTCCATGGACGTATAGATGACCAAGTGAAAATTCGTGGTTTCCGGATTGAATTGGGAGAAATAGAAGCTGTTTTGCAGGCGCATTCTTCTGTGAAAGAAGCAGTTGTATTGGTACGAGAGGATAATCAAGGTGATAAGAGATTAGTAGCTTATGTAGTTGGTGAAGGAAGTGTCCATGAATGGCGAGAATATCTACAAACACATTTACCTAATTACATGGTTCCAACAAACTTTATTGAGATGGAATTTTTACCACTTACACCGAATGGAAAACTTGATTTGAAGGCATTGCCTATACTTAGTGAACAATCCGCCGAAAATACTGTCTACCCACGAACTCCGCTGGAAGAACTTATCGCTTCAGTGTGGAGTCAGGTGCTAGGAATAGGAGACATGGGTGTTCAGGATTCTTTCTTTGAGCTTGGTGGTCACTCTCTACTTGCTACACAAGTGGTCTCACGCTTACAGGAAGTCTTTCAAATCAAATTGCCAGTACGTGAACTGTTCGAATATTCAACGGTCGAGGCATTATCGAAACGAATGGATCAGTTACGTAAGGGGAGCGAAAAACGAGAAATTCCACCATTGGTGCCGATGGAACGAGGAAATAATATTCCACTATCTTATGCCCAACAGCGCTTATGGTTTATTGATCAATTTGCACCTAATAGTGCACTTTATAATATGCCAATGGCATGCCGCCTTACAGGAAATTGGTTACCTGAGGCATTGGAGTTGGGATGGAATCAGTTGATAGAGCGTCATGAATCTTTGCGGACTGTATTTTATGAAGAGGATGGCCATCCTGTGCAGCAGATTCAACCGTATATTTTCCGTCCGCTTCTGCAAATGGACTTAACTAAGCTTTCATTAGAGGAGAGAGAAAGAAAGTTGGAGCAATGGATTCAAACTGAAGTCGAATCTCCATTTGATTTAGAACAAGGACCATTGTTCCGTGGGAAACTCATAAGAATTTCAGAAGAAGAATGGGTTCTTCTGTGTAATATGCATCATATTATATCGGATGGATGGTCGATGGAAATCTTGCTTCAAGAATGGATGGCATTTTATGAGAATGCGATTGGTGAAAAACAAGCAGAGCTGGAACCACTACCAGTTCAATATGCCGATTTTGCGCAGTGGCAAAGAGAATGGTTGAAAGATGAAGTACTATATCAACAGCTTGCATATTGGAAGGAAGAATTATCTGGTGAGTTACCAGTCTTAATGTTGCCAATGGATCGTCCGCGTCCGCCAGTGCAAACCCACCATGGATTAACTCATAATGTTTTGTTGTCACGCTCATTAATGGATAAATTAAACGAACTAAGTCGTCAAGAAGGGGCCACACTTTTCATGACCTTATTGGCATCGTATCAAAGTTTCCTTGCTCGTTATACGGGACAAACGGATATTATTGTTGGCAGCCCAATTGCAAATCGAAATTATCGAGAAATTGAGGGGCTAATTGGTTTCTTTGTCAACACCTTGGTTTATCGAGCTGATTTAAGTAATGCACCGGCATTTCAAGAGTTGTTGTCTCAAGTGCGGATAAAAGCATTGAAGGCGTATGAGTATCAAGATGTTCCGTTTGAGAAAATTGTAGAGGTTATCCAACCTGAACGAAATACAAGCCATTCTCCGATTTTCCAAACCATGTTTACTTTGCAAAATACGGGACAAGAGCTACCAGAACTACATGGAAGAAATATAGAAGTAATGGAAAGTAACGCTCCAATCGCTAAGTTTGATTTAAGTTTAACTGCTGCAGAAGTGGAAGAGGGTTTATTACTTACTTTTGTTTATAGGACTGATTTATTTGACAGCTTAACTATTGAATCTATGGCCGAACATTTTGGAAACTGGTTGAATGTAATCGTGGAGAATCCTGATAAATCATTAGCTAAGTTGCCTATATTATCAGGATTACAGCAAAAACAGTTGGAAGAGTGGAATAATGATGCTGTAGCATATCCACAGGAAAGTACGATTCATCAGCTGTTTGAAGAGCAAGTAAATCGTACACCTGACGCGGTGGCAGTGGTAGATGAAAACCAGCAGTTAACGTATCGAGAGCTCAATGAAAAAGCTAATCAATTGGCCCACTATCTTCAGCAATGCGGGATTGGGAATGAATCATTGGTTGGACTTTGCTTTGAGCGTTCAGTTGAGATGATTGTTGGTATTTTGGGGATTTGGAAGGCTGGAGCAGCATATGTTCCATTGGACCCATCATATCCAGAAAGTCGCCTACGATATATTTTGGAGGACACTGGAATTCAAGTATTAGTTACGAACGAGTCATTAGAAGGCTGGATACCTAAAGAGGTCAAGATAGTTTGTCTAGATAGAGATCAAGCAATGATTTCACAAGAAAGCATTCTTTCACCAAAATGTGAAGTAATAGGAGAAAATTTAGCATATGTTATTTATACTTCGGGATCGACGGGGAATCCAAAGGGTGTCTTGATACAGCATCATTCTGTAATAAACTTGTCGCATGGTTTACAAAAAGAGGTTTTCAAACATGAGATACCATCTAACATGCATGTCGGTTTAAATGCGTCAATTGCCTTTGATGCATCTATTCAGCAATTACAAATGCTGTTGTATGGTTCAAGTTTGTATATTATTCCGAATGAAGTACGAAGTGATCCGGAGCAGTTTGTAGCTTATATTAGGGAGAACAAGTTAGAAATCTTTGATATAACACCTTCATTGCTTCAATTACTTATAGATGTCGGATTGTTAGAAACGTACGATGACGTTCATGTTCCAAGTAAGGTATTGGTTGGTGGTGAAGCGATTATGCCGTCATTATGGGAACAGCTAGTAGAGACTGATAAAATTGAGTTTTATAATGTATATGGTCCTACAGAATGTACGGTTGATGCAACATGCTATCATATCAAAAAAGATAGTAAGAGAGTAACGATTGGGCGTCCGTTGCCTAACGTTCAAACTTATGTATTGGATAGAAATTGGTTGCCAGTTCCAGTTGGTGTGATGGGTGAACTTTATATCGGAGGAGCAGGTCTAGCAAGGGGATACTTGAATCGACCAGAGTTAACATCCAAACGATTTATTTCTCATCCATTCAAAGAAGGCGAGAGGTTATATAGAACAGGCGATCTTGTGAGATATCTTTCTGACGGAAATATAGACTACTTAGGAAGAATGGATAATCAAGTGAAGATTAGAGGATTTCGAATCGAACTTGGGGAGATTGAGTCGACTTTACAGGAGCATGACTTGGTAAAAGAGGCAGTTGTAATAGTTAGGGAAAATCAGTCGGGGGATAAGAGGTTAGTAGCTTATGTAGTGGGCGAAGGCAGTTTAGAAGAATGGCGAGAGTATCTTAAAACAAAACTACCAATCCATATGATACCTTCCTACTTTGTCGAAATGAAAGAATTACCGCTAACCATAAATGGAAAGGTTGATCGGAAATCGTTGCCTATACCAGATTATCAAGGAATACAAGAAGGCTACGCGGCCCCAAGAAATGAACGTGAACATAAGCTTTCTATCATTTGGGAACGTGTGCTGGGTTCAAAACGTATTGGTATTTATGATAACTTTTTTGAAATTGGTGGAGATTCAATTCTTAGCATTCAAATTGTCTCTCGCGCGAAGCAAGCTGGTTTACAGTTGACACCAAAACAACTATTTGAACACCAAACGATTGCTGAGTTGGCGCAAGTAGTCAAAGAAGAACAAGGTGTACAAGCTGAACAGGGAATTATAACTGGAGAGACGATACTTACACCTATTCAGCAAAGGTTTTTTGCACAAAATCACCCTAACCCACATCATTGGAATCAATCCATGTTCTTTAGAGCGAAAGAGAAATTGGATATAGGATCACTGGAAAAGGCAGTGAGTAACCTTCTACTTCATCATGATGCCCTGCGTTTAAGATATGAACGTTTACCTGAGGGGGCTTGGAAACAATGGAATGAAGGAATAGAAGAACAATTGATGCTGACTGTCATTTCATTAGACGAAGTGCCGGAAGTGGATTGGCATGAAGTTATTCAAAAAGAGATTAATATTGCACAAGAAAGATTGAATTTACATGATGGTCCTTTAATGAGAATGGTGTATTTTGATGAAGGTGAGAAGACTGGCCGATTATTTTGGACAATTCATCACTTAGCCGTGGATGGTGTTTCTTGGCGAATTTTATTGGAAGATTTGCAAACAGCGTATACGCAAGCAGTCCAAGGGCAGAAAATTCAATTACCTATGAAGAGTACATCTTTTAAAGAATGGTCGGAGAAATTACATCATTACGCTGAAACTGGAATATCAAAAGAAGTGCTACATTACTGGGAGCAGCAGTCTGAACAAGACGTAGTTATACTGCCGGTAGATGGTACTATAAGTAATCCAGTAAGCGCAGTAACTGAGGAAATTACTGTGGTGTTAAATGAGAATGAGACCCGTATGTTATTGCAAGAGACTTTAAGTACTCACCGTGTCCAAATCAATGAAGTATTATTAGCAGCATTGGTACAAGCTACGGCAGCATGTACGGGGCAGCCGATATTGAGCGTAGATTTAGAGGGACATGGCCGAGAAGAGATTATTGAAGATGTTGATTTATCGAGAACCGTGGGATGGTTTACAAGTATTTACCCAGTTCATTTAAATATTACTAGTGCTAATACGCCAATTGCAGCATTAAAAGCAGTTAAAGAACAAGTTCGCAAAATTCCTAATAAGGGTGTTGATTATGGGGTGTTGCGTTACATGAACGCAACAATGTGTGAGCAATTAAGCTCCCAATATACACCGTCTATTAGTTTTAACTATCTTGGACAATTTGACCAAATGTTTTCTAGCGATGCAATGTTTATTCCGGAGAACGAATTTAAGCGTTTAGATCATGCTGCCGGTTCCAAGCGATCGCATGTAATTGATGTAATTGGGGTTGTAACGGATGGAAAACTTCAGTTCACTTGGGTATACAATGTTGGACAATTTGCCAAATCAACGATTCAAAGTATTGCACAGAATATGCTATATCAACTGAGTAGATTGATTCGATCTTCAGATAGAGAATCTGCATTGACCATTTCGGATTTTGCAATGGCTAATCTTAGCCAAGAAGGTTTGACAAATGTACTAAACAAAATGCATCGCGGAAAGAACAATCAGATTACTGATTTATATCCACTATCACCTTTGCAAGAAGGTATGATTTTCCACACATTGCATGACCAAGGGGATGAACATGTTGCACCGTATATAGTGCAATTGAGTTTTATGATTCAAGGGAAAATGGATATTCCTACTTTTGAGCAGGCGTGGAAATCTGTAATTCAGCGGCATGAAATTTTTCGTACAGCATTTGTATGGGACGAAATTGAAGAACCTGTACAAGTGGTGTATGAAAATATCCCATTTAAAGTGAACAAAGAAGACTGGCGTACAATGACAAGTGAAGAGATAGAGGAAAAAAGAAAAGTCTTTTTGGCATTAGATCGAAAACAAGCCTTCCAATTTGATGAAGCACCATTGATGCGGGTAACAGTCATTCAAGAAGGTGAGGAAGAATATCGGATTGTTTGGACGCATCACCATATTTTACTGGATGGATGGAGTTTACCATTGGTCTTTAATGAATTACTTACAGTTTATCAGAAGAGAATGAATGGAGAAGCTGTGAAGTTACCTAAGTCCTCACCATATAAGAAATATATCCAATGGTTAAGAGAGCAAGATAAGGAGCAGGCGGAACAATTCTGGAGAGAGAAGCTAAAAGGTTTTACTGCACCAACTTTGCTGGGCTTAGAAAGTAAAGAGGAAGAAAAAGGTTACACAGAGAAGGTTACGTATTTATCAGAAGAGCAGACTCAAGCGTTACAAGGATGGGCGAAACGCAATAAACTTACTTTGAGTACAGTAATTCAAGGTGCATGGGCATATCTCATGAGCCGATATAGTGGAGAAAATGACATTGTCTTTGGTGTAACAAGCTCAGGGCGTTCTACGGAGATTATTGATGTTGAAAACATTGTAGGTCCTTTTATTACAACGTCACCGACGCGAATTCAATTGATGGATGATATAAAAGTAATGGATTGGTTGCAGAAGATACAAGAGGAAGAGATAGAAAGAAGACAATATGAGTATGCTTCTTTGACAGAGATTCAGGGGTGGAGTGAAGTTCCTAGAGGAACACCGCTGTTCAATAGTTTATATGTGTTTGAAAATTATCCAGTGAAAGAAGAGTCTTCAGAAAATCTGGAAATTGGTGAATTGGAAGGAGTAGAACAAACCCACTACCCATTAGGGTTGGCTGTAGTTCCAGGAATCCAGTTATCATTAAAGTTAATGTATGACCGTAGTAAGTTTAATAGAGTAACCATTGAACGAATGCTGGGTCATTTACACCAAGTGTTAATGCAAATGCTCAAAAACATTGATCAAAATCTATCGGAGCTAGTATATATTACGGAAGCTGAACAAAGAAAGCTATTGGAAGAATGGAATAATAACGCTATATCCTATCCACGTGAGAATGTAATTCATCAACTATTCGAAGAGCAAGTAAATCGTACACCTGACGCGTTGGCAGTGGTAGATGAAAAACAGCAACTAACGTATCGAGAGCTGAATGAAAGAGCTAATCAATTAGCCCATCATTTACAGAAATGTGGAATTGGGACAGAGTCATTAGTTGGCCTCTGCTTTGATCGATCAGTTGAGATGGTTGTTGGTCTTATGGGAATTTGGAAGGCCGGAGCAGCCTATGTTCCATTGGATCCATCGAATCCGGAAAGCCGCCTGCAATATATTTTAGAAGACACAAGAATTAAAGTGTTAGTTACGAATGAGGTATTACTAGGATGGATACCTAAAGAAATCAAGACAATTTGCCTAGATAGGGACCAAGCAATGCTTTCTCAAGAAAGCAAACTTTCACCAATATGTGAGGTAACAGGGGAAAACTTAGCGTATGTTATCTATACTTCTGGTTCGACAGGGAATCCAAAAGGGGCTTTAGTACAGCACCATTCTGTAATAAACCTATCATATGGTTTACAAAAAGAAGTTTTCTCACATGAAATACCTAGTAATATGCGCGTCGGTTTGAATGCGTCAATTGCCTTTGATGTATCTATTCAGCAATTACAAATGTTGCTTTATGGTTCAAGTTTATATATTATCCCAAGTGAAGTTCGCACTAATTCGGAACAATTTGTGTCCTATATTAGGGAGAATAAATTGGAAATGTTTGATATGACACCTTCATTACTTCAATTACTTATAGATGGAGGATTGCTAGAAATAAGTGCTGATGTTCATGTACCAAGTAAGATATTAGTCGGTGGTGAAGCGATCATGCCGTCATTATGGGAACAGCTAGTAGAGACCGAAAAAATTGATTTTTATAACGTATACGGTCCTACAGAATGTACGGTTGATGCAACGTGTTATCATATTCAAACAGATAGTAAGAGAGTTACAATTGGACGTCCGTTGCCGAACGTTCAAACTTATGTATTGGATAAAAATTTGTTACCTGTTCCAGTTGGTGTAACAGGTGAGCTATATATTGGTGGTGCAGGTATAGCGAGAGGATACTTGAATCGCCCAGAATTAACAGCAGAGCGATTCATCCGTCATCCATTTAATGAAGAAGAGCGTTTATATCGTACGGGAGATTTGGTTCGTTATTTACCCGATGGTAATTTAGATTACTTGAGAAGAATTGATAATCAAGTGAAAATTAGGGGCTTTCGTATTGAACTTGAAGAGATTGAAGCGAATCTAGAGAGGCATCCATTGGTAAAAGAAGCGGTAGTTTTGGTAACAGAAGATAAATTAGGAGAGCAGAGATTGATTGCTTATGTAGTTGGAGATGGAAGTATGCATGATTGGCGTGAATATCTCAAGACACAAGTACCGAATTATATGGTTCCCGCACACTTTATTAAGGTAGACGAGATTCCTCTTACAACGAATGGAAAAGTTGATCGAAAAGCATTGAACAATTTAACTATTCAAAGAGAAAATAACTTTTCTACACCAATCATTCCAAGGGATGAAATTGAATATCAGTTGATTAAAATCTGGCAGGATGTGTTACAGATAGAAGATGTCTATGTAAATGATGATTTCTTTAATAGAGGAGGACACTCTCTCCTTGTAATTAAATTAGTTTCAAAAATTAGGGAGAAGTTTGGAAAAGAGATTAAGGTGTCTACATTGATTAAGAATCCAACAGTGGAAGGAATCGCATGCCTTATTCGTGATAAGCATGATATGACGAAATCAGTATCAGCGCTGGTTCCACTACAAGAATCAGAAAAAAGACCTTTCTTCTGCATTCATCCGTTTATGGGGAATGTATTCTGTTACATTCAACTGGCAAGATTACTTAAGAACCATTGTTCATTTTATGGTTTACAGAATCCTCTTATAGAAAAGAAAGAAATTGACGAGTTGACCTTGCCGGAAGTAATTCAATTTTACATCGAAGAAATAAAATGTGTTCAGCCAGAAGGTCCATATCGTCTTGGAGGATGGTCTTTAGGCGGTGCAATTGCTTATAAAATCGCAACTGTACTAAGGAATCAAGGTGAGGAAGTTGAGTTGTTGGTACTAATGGATACAAAAGTACCTTCAGAGCAGGATTATAAAACAAGAGAGGATATGCTCTCATATATATATGAGCATTTCATTCCTAGAGATCTTACTGAGCAGGGGGAAGACCTCGTCCATGAACAAGATATGCTTGTAGAGCGATTAATTATGGAAGGAGTAATCCCGCCTGATGCAGATCTTATCAATTTGAAGCAAGTTATCAATGCTCATAGGAAATGCCTGAACATAATGGTAGAGCATGATTTAATACCATACTCTGGAGAAGTTCTCTACTTTAGTGCTGAGGAAGGAAAAGAGTTGTTTACAGATTGGGGACCTTTATTAAAAGGAAGAGTAAATAAGTATTCTGTCCCTGGATCGCATGAAGAAATAGTAGACTTCCCCGCAGTTGAAAAGATAGCTAAGTATCTATTAAATGAATTTGAAGGAATAAAAAAAACAGCCCTTTCATTAACGGAAAAGTAGAGAGCACAAAAGATGTAACGCTATGAACGAAAAGGCAGCCTAATACCTGCATATCAAGTGTAGGGAATAATAATATATTAAGAGCATTATTTTTAAAGGGGATAATGCAAAAATTACTTGGTAGAGACATAGAAATCTTTATGAGTTACCCATAGTATGATGTAAATGCTTTGAAATCTTTGTAATAGAAGCGAATGCCTGATGATATTACTGAGGAAAGGTGCATATTTTCATTGATATGTAAATATGCACCTTTTCTATTGTATATGCAATTTAATAAAGTTAATTTGAATTTCTGTAACGTTCATATATGAAGCAATCCTTTAAAAAAGGAAGTGATTTATCATACAAATTCAAGCTGTGAAAATACCAAAGAATATTGAAAGTCATTTGTTTAAGCAACTTAGTAACTTAGTTTCAAATGAGAAGAAAGAACGAATGAAGCGTTTATTAAATTCATGCGACATGAATAGAACTCTGATAGGAGATTTACTAATCCGATCTCTAATCTGCCAAAAGTATAAAATTAATAATGAAGAAATTAGATTTAGATATAATGAGTATGGAAAACCTTTTGTTGAAAAATTTTCTGACTTTCACTTTAATGTGTCACATTCAGGAGAATGGGTAGTTTGTACTACTGCTAATTTTAATGTGGGTATTGATATAGAAAAAGTTTCAGAAATAGAGGCTTTTAAAGTAGCAAAAGAATTTTTTTCAGCGGAAGAATTTTATGATATATCTAATATGAATTCTGATGAACAAATTAATTATTTTTATGATTTATGGACATTAAAAGAAAGTTATATAAAAACGATTGGAAAAGGGCTTTATACCCCGTTAAATTCATTCTCTATAAAAAAAGAGTCACGAACTTTAATTTCATACAAGAATATACCTAAAAACTTTTACTTTAAACAATATAACATTGATCCAAATTATAAGATATCTGCTTGTGCAACAAGGGATGAATTTCCGCAGGAGATAATAATTAAAGACATTTATACAATTTTCCAAAATATATACAAATTTGAAAGTAAGGAGAAAATCAATGCAGAAGACTAAACTTTTTTGCTTTCCACATGCTGGGGGATCTGCGTTTAGTTACGCAAAATGGAAAAATCACTTTAATCCATATATTGAAGTAGTCCCAATAGAGTTAGCTGGTAGAGGGTATAGAATTGAAGAAAGGTTGTACCAAAGTATGGAAGAGGCCGTAAATGATGCCTACACCAGTATAGTTAAGCAAATAGACGCTTCGCCCTATATTCTATTCGGGCATAGCATGGGAAGTTTGATCGCTTATGAAGTAGCCAGAAAAATACAGGATTCTAATAATGTATTACCTGAATTTCTTGTTTTGTCCGGTAGAAACCATCCAAATAGTAAAATAAAAAATATCCGACATAATCTTTCTAACGAACAATTCAAAAAAGAAGTTATTGCAATGGGAGGTACACCATCTGGGGTACTTCAATCAGAAGAATTAATGGAGATTTTTCTCCCTATTCTAAGAGCAGATTTTAAAATTGTCGAGACATATATTCATGACAATAATACACAACCATGTGATATTGATTTTCTTATATTTAATGCGGAAAATGATGAATTTACTACATATGATCAAATAATAAAATGGAAGCAATACACAAGTAAAATGTGTACTTTTCATTCTTTTGAAGGTAATCATTTCTTTCTAAATGAAAATATTGAAGAAATAGCAAATAGTATTATAAGAAAGTTAGATTCTAAAAGATTATCAAATAGTTTTTAGGGTTTTTCTAACTATACTCATGCCTAAGAAACAAAAATATTAAAGATGAAAAATACAGGCATTGCTGAAATATTATTGAATATAGGCATAGAAGCCTAAACGAACTGTTTAAAGGCAGAAACTCTAAGCAAAATGTATATGAATTAACTTTAGTTTAAGTCGGCTTTACCTATAATACTATCTAGATTCTTTATTATACTTAGTACAAAGTACATAACGTATATAAAGCTAATGAATATGTGAAGTGAAAAGGCCGACTCTTATAATTATGAGAGTCGGCCTTTTGGTTTTATGGATATCAAATTAGTGAGCAACATTTCAAAGGGTATCTTGTGATATAACTAAGTAGAATTTTTTAAACAAGGGGATGATGAGATGAATAAATTGAAGGGGAAAATTGTATTAGTAACAGGGGCTAGTAGAGGAATAGGACGAAGCATTGCCTTATATTTGGCGCAGGCTGGTGCGTTAGTCGTTGTTCACTATAGTAAAAGAAAAGAAGAAGCAGAAAGTGTAGTGGATAAAATTAAACAAGATGGCGGTTCCGCATTTGCGATTAGTGCAGACTTAAGTACCTTTAACGGCATTAATAAATTGTATTCAATATGGATCAATCTCTTCAAAAATATATAGGTGATACTACATTTGATATCCTTGTAAACAACGCTGGAATTGGGCAGATTTTAATGTTAGAGGAATCTACAGAGGAGTCTTTTGATGAGGTTATGAATATTAATGTGAAAGCTCCATTTTTCATTATTCAAAAGGCTTTGCCACGTTTAAAAGATGGAGGACGGATTATCAATATTTCGTCTTTTGTCACACGGGTAGCCTCCCCAAGTGTTTTTGCCTAAGGGGGCAATAAATACACTCACTCATACTTTAGCACAACAACTTGGTGCTCGTGGTATTACAGTAAATGCAATTCTCCCAGGCATAATTAATACAGAAATGAACGCTGAGACATTGGGCAACCGAGATGGACAAATATATGCTGCAGGTTTATCGACCTTTAATAGGTGGGGAGAACCTAATGATATAGCTGATATTGTAGGTTTTCTTTCATCATCAGACAGTCGTTGGATAACTGGTGAGTTAATTGATGCAAGTGGTGGATCTTGCTTATAATGCTAGAGGAAAAGCCAACTTAAATTAAGGTGGCTTTGCAATTCTATTATTTATTTGTTAAACCAGTGAACTATGTACCATTTTTTAGCTCTTAGAATAGCCACCTTGAGATGGGTCCAAATGTGGTAAGTCAATCAGGGTAGAGAACTAATTATGCTTTAGTATGATTTATGTTAAGTATAAATGGTAAAAAGCAATGAATATGGACAATTTCATATGTAAATAGGTACTTTTTGTTAACTCTCTTAAAGGGAAGGGAATGTATGAAATTAGTATGATAGAATCAATTTGTATTAAAGCGAAAGGGGATGAGAGTATGCTAAAAAGAATGATTTTAGGAGTTTCATCATTAGTAGTGGGAGCAACAGTTGGCTTAGCGACTGATGTTTCTGCAGCACCTGCACCACCATTAACATCATTAAATGTGGTAAAAGTTGAATCTCAATTAGGCGGGGTTGAATTTATTGGTCCTAATAATTTAAGTACAGTTAAAGATCACGGAGGGAGCTATTTATACATTTATACAAATGAAATGGGATATGGTAGAAATCCAATTGCACAAATGAGTGGTCAAAAACTAAAAAAAGTAGATTCTAAGATGATTGATATAAATGGTGATAGAACAGTTGATGGATGGGAATATAAATGGGATGCTTCGGGACAGCAAAATGGTCAATTTAAATATCAGAATACATCTACAAATGCACCTTGGAATACATTATCTACGTCATTAAATATTAAATAAACTAACAGAAGAATTCGATTTTATTTTTTTATGTTTGCAATATATGTAATGTTTAGATACCTAAAGGAGTCTACGTTTTTAAGTGGGCTCTTTCTAGCTAATGATAAGATATCAGCAAATTGATAAACTATTTTGTCTAATTGGCAAATCAAAAGTTTACATAACATTTTTCTAGTAAACAATTCTGAGTTTACTAGTGTGATCAATAAAGGAAGGAAATCTTTCATAAAATCAACTAAGTTATTTAGTGGGTCTTTCATCATAAATATCTAAAACTACATATTTATGAAATTTTATAGAATTTTCACTTTATATTTAGTCCTAAATCATACGATTTTAATACAAAATACTATAATTTGATTAGTAATAGCAGTGAAAAAAACATTAAATATATCTAGGCTTTAAAGCTAATGTTACTTTATTACGTAATTTGTTTAAAGGGATATATAGAGTTATTATTCAATGTAACTAAAATAATTTAAAAGGAGATAGGAAGTTATGTTTAAAGTAAAAACAAATGGAAGAATCAAAAAGATTGTTATGATTTCTGCGGCTTGTACCATGATGTCAATGTATGGAGCACCAATTTCTAGTACAGAGGCAGCAATCCGATCGCATGCTCCATCAGTTTATGTAACACCACAAAATACTGCTGCTTCAGATATTATTAGCATAGACTGGTCACCAATCCAAACGGCACCTTATACATATTGGGCTGTACATAACTGGAATCAGGGAGGAGAGGGTGGCGGTTATGCTGGCTTCCAACAACAAAGCGGTTTTGATCAAACCGGTAAACGTACCCTTCACTTTGCACTTTGGGATCCAATAGCATCAAACCAAGCAATTAAAGCTGAATATTTATCGCCGACTTCAGAAGCCAGTAGATTTGGTGGAGAAGGAACAGGTTTGAAGGTACAAACAACTTATAATTGGAAAGATAGTGAATGGTATCGAATGACACTACGTTCTTGGCAAGAAGATGGTCATACAAAGTTTGGCCAGTGGATAAAAGATAATAAATTAAATCAATGGAAGTTAGTTGCTATTATGGATCATCCAGTTGCGAATGTTCCATTTAACTATGGTCTATCGATGTTTCAAGAGGACTGGGCTGGTAATGGACAAGATGTAAGAGAAGCACGTCTTAAAAATGGATACAGCAGAAACGTTTCAGATAAACAATGGAATTCTTGGAATAACCAGCGTATCTCTGGGCAACAGGATACGTCCTATCAATACGATGGAGGAGCAACTTCAGAATATCTATGGGTTAGGGCAGGAGGACATACTCAATCAACTATTGGTACTGGAAAAACATTTAATATAAATCAGCCTAGTCAACCAGAAATGGGAAATTTAGATTTTGATATTCAAAATATTCGCTTTGAAGCTGGAAAATTAAATGTTTCATGGGAATTGAAAGAACAAAGTACTCCACAGTTTAAAGGGGAAATTGAAATCTATGACAATGAAAAGTTAATGGGACAACCTTTGAAAGTAATCGATAATATTAAGTCCTACCAAACTGAGGTAAGTCAAACTATGCAATTGCCTCAAACGGCTTTTGCTAAAATTACATTAACAGACATATTTGATCGAACTGCAGAGAAAAAAGTAGAAATTACAAATGGAAATTCTGATATTTTAGCAGGGAATCAATTTGCATGGTCCCTAAAAGGATATAGTGATCGAGAAATTGCAAAAGTGGATTATAATAAAGCGGCAGAAGAGCTGAAAATCAAATTAGAAGCTGGTGTACCGCATTCTTATTTCAATAGCACATATGCAAGTATTAAAGTCCAGAACTCATCTGGTAGCGTTATGTACAATAAGGAAATCATGGGAAATAGACAACAAAATGCTGAAACCCAAACAGTACCTGTAAAAGTAGGAGATTATTTAGAATTCACTCATATAGAAGGAGACGCAGTAAAGGAAAAGACACGCGCAACATTAACGAATCTTGAAAATAACAAAAATGAGACTATTGGAAAGTCAGCAAGGTATCAGGTTACAAAAGAGGGATTAAAGAAAGTAGAAAAAATGCCAGAGACAACAATTCTAGATGGAAAACAATTTGCATGGTCATTAAAAGGATATAGTAATCGAGAAATTGCAAAAGTAGATTATAATAAAACAGCAGAAGAGCTGAAAATCAAATTAGAAGCTGGCGTACCGCATTCCTACTTCAATAGCACATATGCAAGTATTAAAGTCCAGAACTCATCTGGTAGCGTTATGTACAATAAGGAAATCATGGGAAATAGACAACAAAATGCTGAAACCCAAATAGTACCTATAAAAGAGGGAGATTATATAGAATTTACTCATATAGAAGGGGAAGCAGCAAAGGAAAAAACACGAGCGACTTTAACTAACCTTGAGAATGGAAAACAGGAATATATAGGAAAGAAAAGAACATATCGGGTTACATCTACAGGATTAATAAGACAATAGACGTACTAAAAAGTTGGGGGAATCCCCAACTTTTTTATCATTTTAGTCAAGAAGATTCCTTCTTCAAGGAATGCGAAGTGAGTAGGTGGAGATAAATTGGCTTCGAATAAGGGATGGCGGAAAGCTATCTTAATTGTTCAACATACATAAACTGTTACTCCACTACTTATCGAATGTATGTTTGTTGTATGATGAGAACATGCCGAAATGGAGGTGAAATGAATGATGATTAATAAAACCTATAAGTTTCGTATCTATCCAAATCAAGCACAAGTCCCCCTAATCAATGAAACGATTGGCTGTTATCGTTTTGTATTCAATCATTTCCTATCCTATCCCTATGGGATAACGCATACAAAGAGAAAGGTAAAGGTAAATGTTTGACATATGGTACATGCTCTATCAAACATTTCTACAATGAAGAAAGAGTTTGTTTGGCTAAAAGAAGTGACAGTGGGGGGAGTTCAAAGAACTACATTGCTAACTTTTCGTTAAACTTACCCAAATAAGTTAGGATTACTTTCGGATTGACTTCTGATAGAATCCAGATACCGAAAATGATCTGCAGCTGTACATGTAACTTTATCAATAAGTATGCAAATATTTTTAAAACTAATTTTTATACAAAAAATGTATAGTTATGACAAAAAAGTTTCCTTAAACCAATATTTTTGTTTTAGGTAAATTTAAGGTGCGTAATTAATATGCATTTTTCGATAAAAATGAAGAATATTGAATTAATATTCCTCCGTCATGGTATATTTCGTTATATTTTGAAAAATCATTTCACAAACACTATGTAATACTCTATGGGAACATTATTAAATTCGAACGATATTAACAGAACTTTGTTAATAATTAGCTAAAAAAGTATTGTACGATTAAATACATTATGTTACATTTACATTACAAGGTTGTTACAAAATAATATAATTATTTCGATAGTGTTTCTTGTTATTTCCACAATGTTACGAAAGCTATAGGTGTTTTATGTGTATAGGAGTGTGTGTAGTAAAGAGTCTGAGTTGAAAATACGTGCACACTTTAAATTTCCTTTCTGTCTGAATGAAGAAGACTACCAACTAATTAAGGGGTTTAAAGTAACAACTTTAAATAAAATGTGCTTCCTTTCCCACACACAATTTAGTGCATATTTAAAGTACAGCCTAGTTGCTACACAGACTCTTGTACATATAAACATTAAGGTGAAATAGAGATAAGGATTTATTACATACATAATAAGCACTACTTAGCTAAACGTAAAAATATTATCTGTGCATTTTTATGAAATGTTAAAATGCCTAGATGATATTTTTTTGAAGATTTCTTGGATATGTTTATGAATAACAATTTCTAATACTTAATGATTCTCTACTACTAAAATATCCAATAATTTATGTAATTGGATTTATAGGGTGTATGTACATTCACTTATATAGGGAAAATGAGGTTTTTCATATGAAGTATAGTTATAAAGTTTTTATATTTATTTGGACAATTATTTTATTGTTTTTTCTACTTTATTATGGTTACAGTGAAATTTCCGACACCGAGCAAGTACCAATCATAACAATCAAAAAATAGAAGCAAAAAATATTGAGAAAACCAAATGAGATAAAAATAGATACAGTAGAAAGACTACTACAGGAAGTAATTAATCGTACGAAGTTAGATGAAATATTAGAAAGAAAAAACTTTAATGGAAAATATGTTGATTGCTACATGGGGTGGAAATTGTAGATATCACAATCGGCACAAAGATATTCATGAGTTATTTAAAGGTTACCATTTACACTGCCTAGGGAAAACAAGGGATGGGTTTCCGAGACATCCTTTATATTTAAGTAATGATTCCCAGCCAATAGATTACATAAAACCAGAGCGAATTGTACACCGTTTCATTCGAACTGCAAGCAACCAAGAACGAACAAGTAAAGAAGGGCGCACAACAAACTGTAATGGTGAAACAGGAGGGGACGCATGGATGTGGTGTTCAATCTGTCATGAAGAGCATCCCATTACAGGATCCCCTGCTTGCTTATCTTGTATCAATAAACTCGTAGAAGACTATCATAAAGAAGCATGAAAAAATCCCCCGCACCTAAACAACGGAGTGGGGATATACATTTAACCAAGGTTTAATTCAATTCTGCGTTTTTCTATATAATCTAGAGTTTTTTGAAATTCATCATGTTTTCTCTGTTTCTGTTCTTTTTCGCTTTCAGAATCTAAATACGATTCCATTACAATGTCTTCTAAATCGAATTCTTTTCCGTTTCTCGGATTGGTAACTCGAATAGAATAGAGCTTTATTGTATCTGTGACACGATTCGAAGTCCCAAGGATAGTAACAGGAGCTCCCCTAAACAATAAAAATGAACTAACTCCATGTACTATTTTAAAGATTTTAAACTTTGCATTTAATTCACCTCTGCTTTTCTGGTGTTATATTTAAAAAGAGAACCAGCAGGTTTGCAGGTTCTCTTCTGATTATCCTTAAAGATGTAAAGCAGTTTTAACTATAGAATATATTGAGTCTCTATAGAAATCAAACATAAAATTAGTATATACTTTCATGCAAATCTTATTGTAATAGAAACTCAGACCGAATCATAACAGTTGTAAATGGATCCAATTCGATTTCGGCCATCCCAGTATCCGCATCATAACCAATGACACATCCTGTCATCCCTTTTAAAATACCAACATGGATTGTGGCATCCTCATTAACTGTTACAACTTTCATCACATTCAACTCCGTTTCTATAATAGGATTTGACTCCCCATGTATTCATTTGATTCGTCAGATAACAAAAACGCACCGTAACCCAGTGCGTTTCAGACAAATATACCTATATGTTTTACTTTGTAATTTGGAAGGAGCCGCCATAATAATATGAATTGTCTACCTTTAGTACTGCCACATATGTACCTGGTGTGTAAACCGTTGTAATTGGTGTTGTGAACCTAGAATAGTAGTGGTGCCCAGCCTCACCTGCAGAAATGGTTCTGTAGCGCTGCAATTCACCATCTCCGTTCAATCGATAAATCTTTACAACACCCACATCTTTTCCGCCTATATACACCGTCGTATCAAACGTACCACCTTGTTTTAACGTATCAGGGGCTAACTCTTGTAGATAGTCCGCATTGTGATGTAATAAGAAATACGTTTGCCATGGCCAATCATCCACAACAGCTGAAGCTTGCTTAATCGTATTTACTTCAGCGCGCGCTTTATCAGGTAGCGTACTGTCTAAAACGATAAGACCTGAAAAGGTTAAGGCGCCAATTAAAGCAAATGAACATAATTTTTTCATATTAAATTCCTCCCGTTTATCTGACATTGTCATAGTCCACTTACAGGTATTAGGTTGTCATCCATTAATTGGTTTATTATTCTAAAATCAATATATCATTTTCTTTTAATTTAATCAAATTAGAATTTTCGAACAAATTATGGGGGTAGATAGAATTCTACCTTTCTCCGTTTTTTCTATCATACAGAAGAAAGAACAGAGGCGATAAAGAAATTGCAGTTATCGATATTGATCAATTTAAAGTAATTGATATCATTGATATCTCGCCGGAATTTGCACCACATGGTTTAGTTTATAATGAAAAAAAAGACTTATTGTATGTAAGTGTTGAATCTGGTGAAGGAGGAATTTTAATTATTAATCCTAACACGAGAAAAGTGCTAGATAGAATCTCTACAGAAGCAACAGGTCCACATTGGTTTGTTACGAATACAGAGGGTACAAAAGGATATTCTTCTAATAAAGAGGCACCCTTTATATCGGTTTTAGATACACATGCTAAGGAGTTAATTGGAAAAGTATCTATGCCCTATGGTAGTGAAGAACTAGCTATTTCTCCTAAAGGTAATCGAGTTTACATCCCTTCATCATGTTTACTTGGAGACTACAAAGAGGAGCAACCTATACTTAGCATCATTAATACAGAAACCGATAAAATAATAAAGACAAAATCATTTTCAGATTTAATTACCCCGGTTCATGTAACGAATGATGGGAAAGTATTGGTAGGACATATGCGTTTTCAGAAAAAGGATGGAGAGAGAACAAGAAGTATGTTTTCTCCAGCACCAGGGTATGTTTCTGTTCTTGATGGAGAATCGTTAAATGTGTTAGGTACAATAGAAGTAGATTTACTCCCAATTACAATGCGTTCTTCTACAGACGGAACGGTTGGATATGTTTCTAACCTTAGATCAGGGACAATAAGTGTATTAGATTTAGTTAATTACAAGAATGTTCATACCATTGAAGTTGATCCAGGAGATCGAAATGTAGATCCTTCTGTAAATCAAGGAGCTCACGGTATAGCGTATATAGAAAGATAAAATAAAAAAACGCTATTCTTTTTGTAGAAATTTACAGAAAGGATGGCGTTTTTTATGTATCTATTAATTTCTGATGAATTCCAATTAGGTCTATGTTTTTGTCGGCTAGGAACGCGTGTTATTCATTTTTATATAAGGGTCACCATATATGTCCATCAACTTAAGAAAAACAAATCTAACTATTAACGGCTCGAAGTGATGAAAATGACAATTATACTCTAAGTAGTTTTTGTTATTTATTGATGTAGAATCCTTATTATAAGGATTCTATTTTTTATATCAAAAATCTATAAAGAAAACAGATAAGATCGGCGAAAAAGAACTAAAAGGTATTTTAAATGAATTTTTCAAACAATACTTAATGATAACGTTCGCTAAATATATTCGCTTCTTATGTTTGCAAGAAGCTTACAAACTTTCCTCTTCCAATGCAACTTAAGCGTAAATTAATTTTTTTGTAAATGTGGAACAATTTCATTACTTACACTGTCTATTAAGAGTTAAAACATTTTTTATTTAATAAATTAAGAAAGGAATAATCATTTTTAACTAAGGGAGAAGATTGAATTGAAAAAATTATGGATGCTGTTTTTCATTTGTTTTGCAGTTATGTTAGTAGGATGTAATAAAAACGAACCGCCAAAACAGGCATTTGAAGAATATATTAATTTATGGAATGATAAAAAATTTGCAAATATGTATGATCATTTATCAGAACATGCAAAAAAAACGATTTCTAAAAAGGAGTTCACAGAGAAATATCAAAAAATTTATGAGGGTATTGGAGTTAAGAATTTAAAAATTAAAACGAAAGGAGAGAATACTAAAGATAAAGAACTTTTTCTTTTTGAAGTTAATATGGATACGGATGGAGGAACAGTTTCATTCATCCATGAAGCAAAACTCGTGAAAGATAAAGATAAGGAATCTTGGAAAATAGATTGGACACCAGACTTCATTTTCCCAGGTATGAAAAAAGATTACAAAGTACGTATGCAAACAGAGCAAGGAAAACGCGGGGAAATATATGATCGAAATGGAAAAGGGCTTGCAACGAATGGAAAAGCGACTGAGGTTGGAATTATTCCAGAGAAACTAGGTGAAACGGCAGCGCAAACGAAAGAAATAGTAGCACAATTACTTGATATGTCTATAGAAGAGGTCGATCAGAAGCTCGCAGCAAAATGGATAAAACCAGATTCCTTTGTACCAATTGGTATTTTAAAAGAGGGAACCAGACAGAATGATTATATTGAATTAGAAGGAGTTTCATCTCGCCCAGTAAATATTCGTACGTATCCATTAGGAGAAGCAGCGGCACACTTAACAGGATATATAGGAAAGGTGAATGCAGAGGAGTTAAAATCGCTTCAAAAAAAAGGTTATCAAGCAGATGATTTAGTGGGTAAGACAGGTTTAGAGAAAGTATTAGAGAATAAATTGCGTGGTGAAAAGGGTGGACGCGTATTTATGGAAGATGAGAACGGGAAAGAGATTAAAAACGTAACAAAACAAGAAGCAAAAGAAGGGAAAAATGTTACGTTAACAATTGATGCTGCAATTCAAGAAAAAATCTTTAATGAGATGAAAAATGAAGCAGGATCTAGTGCAGCGATCAATCCTAAAACGGGTGAAACAATTGCACTTGTAAGTAGCCCTGCTTATAATCCAAATACGATAGTTAGAGGAGCATCAAAAGCTCAACGGGAAGCATGGAATAACGACTCGAAACTGCCAATGACGAATCGTTTCACACAAGCATTTGTACCAGGTTCTGTATTTAAAACGATTACAGGTGCAATTGGTTTGGAAACGAAAACAATAAATCCTAAAGAAGAATTTAAAATTCAAGGATTAAAATGGACAAAAGATTCATCGTGGGGAAATTATTATGTAACACGTGTGAAGGAAGCTAGTCCAATTGATTTTGATAAGGCAATGAAGTACTCTGATAATATTTATTTTGCTCAACAAGCTTTGAAAATGGGGAAAGATCAGTATGTAAATGAATTTAAGAAATACGGATTTCATGAAAAACTACCAATGGAATACGAATTTCCTATTTCAACAATTGCAAAAGATGGGATAAAAAACGATATTCAACTAGCAGATACGGGATATGGACAAGGACAAGTATTAATGACACCACTTCATTTAGCATTAACATATGCACCGATTGTGAATGAAGGGAATATTCCATCGCCTCATCTTTTAAAAGAAGCCAAAGTCGCGGGGAATTGGAAAGAAAATGTGGTTTCTAAAAAGAATCAAGAGATATTAAAAAGTGCATTAATAAAAGTCATTAATGACCCTGATGGCGCGGGGAGAATTGCTAAAGTTGATGGTGTAACTCTCGCTGGTAAGACAGGTACAGCAGAACTGAAAGAATCGAAAGAAGCAGAGGGTAAAGAACTTGGATGGTTTGCAGCTTTCGATGCAAGCGCGCCAAACATGATTGTTACCATGATGATTGAAGATGTAAAAGGAAGAGGCGGGAGCAACGTTCCAGGTGAAAAAATAAAACATGTTTTTCAGAAATAACACTAAATTATAAGGTGAAATTTTTTACTAAATTTATTATAGGTATGCTTAACTCAATGGTATGAATTGGGCAAAACAAAGAACAATTAAGTTTCAGCAAAAGCATTCTCCCTAATTGAGAATGCTTTTTCTATGTTATTGTGGCTCTAGAAAGTTGATATCGCATCATTTTCATTATTTGCAAGTACGGGCTGATTGGTAGTTTGTCCTAAATACTGATTTGAAACCAGAGGGTTCAGTCGGAAGTGCAATTCCGATTGGGACAGGTACTAATACAGTCTGGTGATAAAAAATTTGTTCATTTTTATTTTCATATCTGAAATCTTGGTGTTGCTAATAGTAAATATAACAGAAGAGCAAATTGAAATAGACAAATGAGGGTGATTTTAAACTTTAACAAAACAGTTATTTAGTAAAAAATAAATAGAGCACACAAATAAGTATGCTCTTAGAAAAAATAGGTGATACAAATCGAGTGTTGCGTGAAATTTAAGAAATCATAATCAGATTTTTATGAGTAAATTTTTAACATTGTATGCATTACTTGTTTTTTTGAGCCTGTCATAAAAAAGACTGTATAGGTGATTATCTAATGAAATGTATTGCACACCTTTACATTATACAGGAGGATTCTTCTATCAAAAAAAGATAAACAATGGAACAAATGAAACTTGTATCATGTCTATATATTGAAACCATATTAAAAGTGAGGGCAGCTTTATGTTTATTCAAATAAGTTTGAGGTGTGGAAATGGAACAGAAGTTTATTGAAAAATGTAATCATGATGAGCTTGACTATGTTATAAAAGACTATTGGCAAGATGTATGGAATTATTCATTTATTATTACGAAAGATCCACACTTATCAGATGACATCACACAAGATGTATTTATTAAGGTTTTTAAACATTGGAATTCGTTTCGAAAGGAGTCATCTATTAAAACGTGGATATTAAAAATTACAAGAAATACGGCAATAAACTATTTGAAATCCTCTTATTTTAAAAGGATATCTTTAGTGGGATTTTTTAGTGACGATAAGCAATCTCCATCGGCAGAACAAGAATTTTTTAATCAAGAGGAAATGAATGATGTGTGGGATGTTGTATTAAAACTACCTAAAAAACACCGCGAAATACTAATATTGGACGCGAAATATGAATTATCTTATGAAGAAATGGCTGAAACATTAGGTGTATCCATTGGAACAGTCAAATCTAGGTTAAGCAGAGCAAGAAGTAAAGTTTCAAAATTAATAGGGGAGGGTAGAAGTGATGAACAGTAAAAAAAATCCTGACTGGTATAGCAAATTAAAAAATGGACCAATGGAGCGTCGTAAAGATGAAGAAGCATTTATTTATAAAATAAAGCAATCGATATACCAAAATAGTGAAGTAGATTCTGTAACATACAAGAGACCATTTCGTAAAAAAGCATTGCCTATTGTAGTTGTTTTGGTCTGTACAATGTTATTTTTTATTGTTCAACAACCTTGGCTTGATGATAATAAATCACCGGTACAAAGTAGTACTCAAATTAAGCCGAAAACAAAAGATGAGTCTGCTCAAGATCCATCATTAAAACAATTTATGAATGATTTATATCGAAGTACAAATTTAAAAAATGAAAATGACCTGTATAGAGCGTTAAATGATGAAGTTCTATTTAAAGGGAAAAGTTATCAGAAGGATGAATTGAAGTTTGATGAGGATATTTTTCATGAGTTGCAAGTCGCTCTTACAATGGGGGGAGAATTTGCAAATGATACAAAGAAAGCATACAAAGTACCAAGTGGATTGACAGAAAGTAACCAACCAAAGCAATCGCATTTTATATATGCAACTGTTACTGGAAATAAAACGAAAATTTTAGCTGAACCAAAACGAGAATCACAAGTTTTATATGAAGTATCTAATGAAATGGTAAAAGCTTTGATTCCAGAAAAAGCGCAGAATGATGGATATATAAAAATATCGACAATAAACGGTTATACTGGATATGTACAAAAAGAGTATGTTTTAACTGATATTAAATATTCTTTCATATTTGAAAAGAATGATGAAGGTATATGGGAAATAACGAATATAGATTCTATATGGTAAAAGAGGAAGGTTCACTTTAATGAACCTTCCTCTTTATCTTTATCCTCTTTTTGAAGTGAATTCCAGCACTCTAAAATTTCTGATGTAACGAGAGCAGCAATATTTTTTTCTGAATTACTACCAGGAATAACGACAGAAATAGCAATTTTTGGATCTTCGGTAGGAGCATATGCAATGAAAAGAGAATGATTTATCATTCTTTCTTGCTCGTTCGGAGAGCCAGTTATCCCTGTTTTACCCGCGACATGAAAGGGCAAGTTTTTAATCTCCTCTATATTTTGACTCATCCCACCTTGCACGACACTCCAAAATTTCATAGGATAACGATTTGAACTTTCTAAGAGTGGTTTAAACTTTTTTGTTTCCTTATCGTCTTGACCAATAATAGCACTTACGATTTGAGGTTTATATTTATCACCTTTACTTGCCAAAGTTGCTGCATATTGAGCAAGTTGTAGAGGGGTGTGTACTTCATTTCCTCCCCAAGATGCATTTAATAAAGCAGAGATTCCATTTTCAAACTTATTAGATGGATGAAATTCATATTCTCCGTCTTCTTCAAAGGGTAAATCAATACCAGTTTTAGAGCGGAGGCCAAATTGCTTTAAATAATCTGTCCATATATTTGCTACTTTTTCTATATTCCCATTATTTCGGTTGAATAAGGGGAGAGCTACTTTTGCCGTCATAAATGTATTTGATGAATTAATGATAGCTTGACTCGGTGTAATTTCACCTGTTGGTGTTCCAGGAGCATTAGTGATGTTATTTTGATTATCATACTGAAAACTACCATTATCCAAATATGTATCCTCAGGTTGAAAAAGCTTTTCGTTTAATCCGATTAAAATAGTAAGTGGCTTTATAGTAGAGGCCATATTTACATAAGATTCACCATACTTTAATTTTTGAATTGCTTTATTTTGCGAAAGGGATTTAATGTTTTCTTTTTTAGATGATACATGTGTATTTAATATATTTGGATCAAAAACTGCCGAATTGGCCATAGTTAATATTGCGCCAGTTTTTACATCGGTTACTACTGCATAACCAGCATTAGCATCAGGTACTTTCTTAATTTGAGATCTTAGTGCTTCCTCTGTTTTTTGCTGCAATTTAGAGTCTAAAGCTAGCCGGACATCTTTTCCTTTTTGTACTTTTTGAATGTTCCATAAGAACTTTTTATTATTCATTTTAAAAATCAGAGTTTTTCCGGGTTTTCCTTTTAAATCATTTTCATATTGAAACTCAATCCCACTTTTACCAACAGGTATATTTTTAGAATTAAGGTCATTTTCTACATACCCAATTAATTGTGAAGCAATTTCGTGTTTAGGATAATATCGAATCAATTCATCTTTAATTATTACATTATTGGGTTTGTTCTTGTTTATGAATGTAAGTTCACGCTCATTTATGTCAGAGTATAACGCTATATCATTCATAGTCTGCTTTTTACAAGATTGTTGTAATTGTGATTTTATGTCCTCTGCAGAAATGTCATGTTGAAACTCGTTTGAAAATTGATTGAAAAAAGCTAATGTGTTTGATGTATCTCGATTCGATAGCTTTTCATCATTAGAAGTGCAATATAGAGACTTAACTTTCTTATTTGTAGCTAGTATTACACCATTTTGATCAAAAATTTTTCCTCTTTCAGCTGAAGAAGTTGCGATAGTAATTGAAATGAAGTTGATTTTTACTAAAATTAGTAAAATCAAACCTACAATAGAAAGAACCGCAAAAAATCTCCATCTTTTCGTATGTAACATATAACCCTCCCTTATGTAGCCTATTCCATCTTATAGTTAATTATTTTTTTGTAAATGTGGAACAACTTTATGATTTAGATTGTCTATTAAGTATTACAGCATGAAGAAAGGAACAATCAGTATGAAAAAAGTACATGTTAATAGCAAGTCTATGTGTAAGTTTAATATGAGTCATTATACAGTTTAGCATTTCTAATGCAGGCGACAAAAAAATAGAGAAAAAACAGGAAGGGAGATTTATCAATTACGCGGCTAAACCAAAAGGAATGGATGCTTACAAGGATTTAACAAAAAAGATAAGACACTATTATAACTGAATAGTGGTTTCTAATATATAGGGAACGCTTTTAGTATATTTATTTACTAAGTATTAGTGAGGATTTCCTGAAGAATTATATGGAGGATTTATGAAAGAACAAAAAGTAAAGAAACAGAAGACATATATATCTATTCGATTGAATATAATGTTCCTTTGCATATTTGTACTATTCTCAGCTATTATTATGCAGCTAGGAAAAGTACAAATCGTTGAGGGAGAGGCTTATAAGAACCAAGTGGAAAACAGTCAAAATGAAACAACTAGTATACCAGTTCCACGTGGACAGATTCTAGATCGAGAAGGGAAAACGGTCGTTAATAATAAATCTCTTCGCGCAATTACGTATACAAGGGTGAAGGGGATTACGAGTGAAGATGTTTTAAAAACAGCAAAAGACTTGGCGAAGGTACTTGAAATGCCTGAGCAAGATATAAATAAATTAACCGATATCGATAAAAAAGATTTCTGGATGCAATTGAATACGAAACGTGCGGAATCAAAGATTACTAAAAACGACATAGGAAAGTTTAAAGAAAAGGGAATAGAGGGAAAAGAACTAGACAAAAAAATTCAAGACTTAAGACGAAGTCGCGTTACAGAAGTAGAATTGGCAGAATTAACAGCACAAGATTTAAAGGTGTTAGCTATTAAAAGTAAAATGAGTTCAGGTTATCAACTGACACCACAAATTATAAAAAAAGATGTGACAGATCAAGAATATGCGCGGATAAGTGAAAACCTTGCGGAGTTTCCAGGAGTAGATACAACAGTTGATTGGGAACGTAATTATGTAAATGGTAATTTATTTCGTTCCGTGTTAGGTAATATTACAAGTAGTGAAGAAGGATTACCGAAAGAAAACTTAGATTCTTATTTGGTACGTGGATATAACCGTAATGATCGTGTAGGAAAAAGTTATATTGAACAACGATATGAAGATGTATTACACGGCACAAAAGAAGAAGTGAAAAACATTACTGATAAATCAGGAAACATTATAAACACAGAAATAATCTCTAAAGGAAAAAGTGGTAGTAGCTTAACATTAACGATTGATATGGAATTACAAAAGAAAGTGGAAGAAAGTATAGAGAAAAATTTGAGAGCTTTTAAGAGTTCAGAGCCATTGTTGGACCGAGCGTTTGTCGTCATGACAAATCCGAATAACGGACAGATTTTATCTATGGCAGGCAAAAAGATTGTAGAAAAAGAAGGGAAAATAGAGATTGAGGATTTGGCATTAGGTAACATGACAACTTCGTATGAGCTAGGATCAGCTGTAAAAGGCGCAACGTTATTAACTGGATATGAGACAGGGGCAATACAGCCAGGAGATCAATTTTATGATGCACCGATGAAATTTAAAGGTACACAAGCCAAGAAATCATGGAATGTATCCGGATTTGGTAATGTTAATGATTTACGAGCTTTACAAGTATCTTCGAATGTATACATGTTCCAGACAGCTTTAAAAATTGCGGGAGTTAATTACGTACCGAATGGTTCATTGGATATTAAACAAGAAGCATTTGATAAAATGCGTTATTATTTTAAACAATTTGGTTTAGGGGTACCAACAGGTATTGATTTACCGAATGAAATAATTGGGCAAACGAGAAAAGTAGATAGTCAACCTGGGTTTTTACTAGATTTTTCTATCGGTCAGTATGATACGTATACGCCATTGCAATTGGCACAATATATTTCAACTATTGCAAATGGTGGATATAGAATGCAACCCCAAATTGTACAAGAAATACGAGAGCAATCAATAAAAGAAGAAGAGGTCGGTAAAGTTATACGCTCTATAGAGCCTGTCGTATTAAATCGAGTTGATATGAAGAAAGAACATATTGATCGGATAAAAGAAGGCTTTAGATGGGTATTCCAAGAAGGTGATGGAACTGGCGTGAAGTATTTCAAAAATGCGCCATATAAACCAGCAGGAAAGACAGGGACAGCTCAAACTGTATATGGTGGAGATGATCCAATTGGTAGAAATGCAAAAGGAGAACGTATGGAATGTTACAACTTAACATTAGTTGGATATGCTCCATATGATAATCCAGAAGTAGCATTTTCTGTAGTAGTCCCATGGCTTCATGATGATAAAAATGGAATTAATTCTATAATTGGAAAGGAAATTTTAGATGTATACTTTGATTTAAAAAAGCAACGTATACATGGTGAAGCTGCTAGTACAGATAGTTCGAATCAAAATTAGTAAAATTTGTGCACTTTTCTCAGGGGAAGAGACCCTGTTTATATAAAAGCCTTTATAAGTTAAAGAAAAAGGAAGATTTGAAATAAGAGATAGCGGCTATCATAGTGCAGTGACCCCTGTCAAGTAGACAGTATTAAAAAAGCGCAACTAAGCAACCTGAGTTCTATATTTATATGGACTCAGGTTATTTAATTTCTTTTGAAATCTTTGATGATTATAAAAGTACATATATTTACGCACGGCAAGTTTGACCTCATTCGCTTTATGGAAGGAGTGTAAATGAAAACACTCTGCCTTAAAGTGACTGAAGAAGTTTTCCATACAAGCATTATCCCAACAGTTGCCTCTTCGAGACATACTTGTCTTCATCTGATATTTTTTAAGTAATTGATTATATTGACGAGATGTATACTGGGACCCTTGATCACTATGTAAGAGGATTCCCTTCACATTTCGTTTTTTCTTTGCCTTTTTAAGTGTATCTAACACAAGTTTTAAGTCGTTTCTACGACTGGTTTCATAGGCAACAATTTCATTATTGTATAAATCCTTAATAGCGGATAAGTACAAGCGCTGTCCATTGAAAATCAAATAGGTAATATCGGTTACCCATTTCTCATTCGGTTTTGAAGCTTGAAACTCCCTATTTAGATGGTTCTCTGAAATCACATAAGCTTCTTTTTTTCCGTAATAAGGTCGTTTTTTCCTAATTACGGCTTTGATACCTAGTTCACTCATCAATCTTTGGATGCGTTTATGATTCAAATGAAGGTTATATGTGGCTTTCAGCCACACTTGTATTCTTCTATATCCATAAATTCCTCTTAATTTTTTATGACACTTCAATATCTTTTTCTTAATTTCGATATCCTCTGATTGTTTTTTTGAAGGCGTCGTATGCCGTTTTATCCATTTGTAGTACCCACTTCTGGTTACACCAAGCAATATCGCATAGAATGGTCACTGTATAACCTGTTTTTGTCATTTCATGGATGACTTCGAATTTTTTATTTTGGATACGACTTTCATTCCTCCTTTTACATCCCTAAGAGCTTTTTTAACATTTCATTTTCCGCTTCTAATCGTCTGATCTTAGCTTCAGGATCTTCGGGTCTAACCCTTGGTCTACCTAAACCTGGTCCTTTCGCTTTACCGCGTTTTTCTTCTAGTCCTTTGATTCCTTCAGCTTCAAAGTGTTTCACCCAACGACTTACAACCGAGTGATGAATACCTAATTCTTTCGCAATGGTTTTATAGCTCATGCCTTCTATTAAGTATAAATCTATAGCTTGTTTCTTAAATTCTACATCGTAAGTGACTCTAATTTTTCCCATGAAAAAATCCCCTCCATAGTAAACAGGTTAATGTGCTTTCTTTTTCCTGTCTACTATAAGGGGATCATATCATAGTTGCTATCTCTTACTTTTGTTAATATCTTGGCTACTAGTTAAAAAGGTTTTAAATTTATCCCGCTATTTGCCGGGGAGTAAAACTCCCACCTCAAAATTCAGCTGGAGCAAAGAAGTTAGGCGGGAGTCGGGCTGCCCGTAAAAGCCCGATTGGTGAGGGCTAATAATCAGTGGGGGATGAACAAAACCCCCACTGATTAAAGTTTCACTTTATGGAACAAACTTGTTTTTTAGATGGTCTATTATGTGTACGTATAAAAACAGGTTTTCAACTAGGATACAGTGTATTGAATTTACTACTTGGTTTCAGTATTGAAAATTTGAAAGGAATGATGATTTTGAAAAACAAGAGGATGTTAAAAATAGGAATATGCATTGGTATATTAGGTTTAAGTCTTACAAGCCTAGAAGCTTTTACAGGAGGGGCATTGCAAGTTGAAGCGAAAGAAAAGACCGGACCAGTTAACCATAAAAATCATGCGACGTATAAAGAATTCTCTCAACTTGAGAAAAAATTTGATGCTCGATTAGGTGTGTATGCTATTGATACTGGTACAAATCGAACAATTGCTTATCGACCTAACGAAAGATTTGCCTTTGCATCAACCTACAAGGCATTAGCGGCAGGGGTATTGCTACAGCAAAACTCAATTGATAAATTAAATGAAGTTATCACTTATACGAAAGACGACTTGGTGGAATATTCACCCGTTACAGAGAAACATGTAGATACCGGAATGACATTAGGACAAATTGCTGAGGCCGCTGTTCGTTCCAGTGATAATACTGCAGGGAACATTCTATTTAATAAAATAGGCGGACCTAAAGGATATGAAAAAGCGCTTAGACAGATGGGTGATCGGGTTACTATGGCTGATCGCTTTGAGCCAGAGTTAAACGAAGCTACTCCAGGAGACATTCGTGACACTAGTACAGCGAAAGCCATTGCTACCAATCTTAAGGCTTTTACGGTCGGAAATGCACTTCCAGCTGATAAACGTAACATTCTTACAGAGTGGATGAAAGGAAATGCTACAGGAGACAAACTTATTCGTGCAGGCGTACCAACTGACTGGATAGTTGGAGATAAATCAGGAGCTGGAAGTTATGGGACACGCAATGATATTGCTATCGTTTGGCCGCCAAATAGAGCACCCATTATCATCGCAATTTTATCTAGTAAAGATGAAAAAGAGGCTGCCTATGATAATCAACTAATCGCAGAGGCAACTGAAGTGATAGTTAAGGCTCTTAAATGATAATTTCTCAATTCTTTATGTAATGTAATTGAAAATAGGAACCTAGAAAGCGATTCTTTTTACTGTGAAAAGAATCGCTTTTTTGTATTCCTATAATGAGTAGTAAGTATATAAGCGAAAATTATTATTTCATGGACAATTTATCCCCTAAAGTGCATGAGGGAAATTTTCTCCTGTGGTGTTCGTAGCAATATGATTATTATGTATACGATAATAATATTTTGGAGTAGTTAAGCTAGATACTCCTATATGGATATGTAATTTTACATATCCATATAAAAGACACATATGTGTTAATCACTATTAAATTATATTGAAATCATTTTTAAGTAAGGGATTCATATAGATTTAAGGGAATCAAAGAATTTTTATGTTTAATTATCATAGTATAATTATTTCACTTTATGAAATGAAATTTGTATTTAACTTTTTTAAATATAATATTTTTAAATTCGAATAATAAATATCTGAAAAATTAAATTTAATCAATGTGATTTTCAGGTTTACTTATGAAAAACATAGTGTTTAAAATGAGGGGGAAGTAAGGTCCTTATATTCTATCAAAAATAAATAAAAAACGAGATACGATTACTCTATCGAAAAAATTTCTATCCTCAAGTGTGTGTGATGAAATCCTAACGTTAGGTTGTACAAAATTTACGATTAAAACTGTAAAAAACAATAGTGAAGAGGTGTACGGAATGAAGAATAAAATTATGACAGGATTTTTAATAACATCAATCGTTACTGGAGCGACTATTCCTATCAATACTCTCGCAATGCCAATCGTTCAGGCAGAAACGAAACAAGATAATATAGATATTTCCTCAGCATTACGAAAAATAGGTGCACACTCCAAATTAACACAAACCTTTATAGATGGAGCCTTAGCAAGTCCGAATATGCAACTTGAAGAAGTTCCATCTTTAAATACAACTCAATTTCTAATTAAACAAGATATGAAAGAGTGGTCATCAGAACTATATCCAAAATTAATTCTACTAAATTCAAAAAGTAAAGGATTTGCAACCAAATTTAATAGCTATTATCCAACATTAAAAGGATTTGTAGATAATAAGGAAGATAAAGAAGGGTTTATAGATAGACTGGAAGTTCTTCAAGATATGACTATAACAAACAAAGAAAACGTGCAACGTCAGATTAATGAGTTAACAGATCTTAAACTACAGGTAGATAAGAAACTGAAAAATCTTGATACAGATGTGGTAAAAGCACAGAGTGTACTTAGTTCAGAGGGAACAGGAAAAATAGACAAGTTAAAAAATGAAATGCTAAATACAAAAAAATCAATTCAAAATGATTTAGAGCAAATAGCATTATTACCAGGAGCTTTAAATGAACAAGGGCTAAAGGTATTCCAAGAAATTTATAGCCTATCAAAAGATATCATTGAACCGGCTGCTCAAACAGCGGTAGTAGCGTATAACAAAGGAAAAGAAATAAACAATGCTATTGTAGAAGCAGAGAAGAAAGCAGAGCAAGAAGCAACAGAAAAGGGAAAATCAGCTATAGAAATTGAAGTTGCCAAAAAAGAAGCACGTGAAACGATAGAGAAAAGTAAAAAAGGTGAAATTGCTGCAGCTGCAGTTACGAAAACGAAAGAGTATGATCTTATGAAAGTAATTGATCCTGAAAAAATTAAAAAAACATATAGTACCTTTGCCGAAATTAATAAATTAACAGCAGAGCAAAGAGCATATTTAAATGATTTAGAGAAACAAAATCAGACATTATATGACTTAACAACTAAATTAACAGTAGCAGATTTACAAAAATCAATGATTCTTTTCATGCAAAATGATTTGCATACATTTGCTAATCAAGTAGATGGAGAAATTGAGCTAATGAAACGTTATAAAGAGGATTTGAATCTAATAAATAATAGTATTACAAAATTATTGACTGAAGTTGATACTAGTAACACTCAGTCTCAAAAAGATACATTAAGACGACTAAAAAATGTAACAAATCAACTCGAAGAACAAGTTTATAAATTTTAATATTAAGAATTTAGGTTTAATAAAAAGATAATAACTCAATTGAAAATAAGGAGGAGAATCAAATAATGAAATTTCCATTTAAGGTCATAACTTTGGCCACTTTAGCAACGGTTATAACTGCTACGAATGGTAGTACTATTCACGCACTTGCACAAGAACAGACAGCACAAGAACAGACAGCACAAGAACAGAAAATAGAAAATTATGCGTTAGGACCTGAAGGGTTAAAGAAAGTGTTGGCTGAAACAGGCTCTCATATTCTTGTAATGGATTTGTACGCAAAAACAATGATTAAGCAACCGAATGTAAATTTATCCAACATTGATTTAGGTTCAGGAGGGGGAGAATTAATCAAAAACATTCACCTGAATCAGGAACTGTCACGAATCAATGCAAATTACTGGCTAGATACAGCGAAGCCAAACATTCAAAAGACAGCACGTAATATTGTAAATTATGATGAACAATTTCAAAATTATTACGACACACTAGTAGATACTGTAAAAAAGAAAGATAAGGCGGGCCTCAAAGAAGGAATAGGGGATTTAATCGGTACAATTCATACAAATTCAAATGAAGTTACGGAAGTTATTAAGATGTTAGAAGCTTTCAAAACAAGGTTGTATACAAATACTGTAGATTTTAAGAATAATGTTGGAGGTCCAGATGGACAAGGAGGATTAACGGCTATATTAGCGGGAAAACAAGCACTAGTCCCACAACTTCAGGCCGAAATTGAGAATTTACGTTCTACGCAGAAAGCACATTTTGATAATGTATTAGCTTGGTCAATTGGTGGTGGATTAGGAGCAGCTATTTTAGTTATTGGAACGATTGCAGGAGCGGTAGTAATTGTTGTGACCGGTGGCACAGCGACACCAGCTGTTGTTGGTGGTCTAACAGCTCTAGGGGCAGCTGGTATCGGTTTAGGAACAGCAGCTGGTGTTGCGGCATCTAATCATATGAACTCCTATAACGAAATTTCTAATAAAATCGGAGAATTAAGTATGAAAGCCGATCTTGCTAACCAAGCAGTTATTTCACTTACTAATACAAAAGACACGTTGACATATTTGTATCAGACAGTGGATCAAGCAATCATGTCTCTAACGAATATTCAGCAACAATGGAATACGATGGGAGCGAATTATAAAGATCTATATGATAATATCGACCAAATACAAGAACATAAACTTTCTTTAATACCTGATGATTTAAAGGCTGCAAAACAAAGTTGGAATGATATTCATAAGGATGCAGAATTCATTTCAAAAGACATTGCTTTTAAACAAGAAAAAACAAATTAAAAATCAATATATATGTATAGGAGGAATTAAAATGAATAAAAACTTTCCTTATAAACTACTTGCTGTATCGACGTTTTTAACTCTGACAACAACTACTGTAGTTTCTCCAGTGGCAGCCTTCGCAAGTGAAAGTAAAATGGAACAAACTAGTACCGAAGATATATCTCTTTCTGTAAACAGCGAAAAGATGAAAAAAGCTTTGCAAGATGCTGGGGTATTTGCAAAATCCATGAATGATTACTCTTATTTGTTAATTAAAAACCCAGATGTTAACTTTGAAGGAATTGACATTAAAGGATATACAAATCTACCTAGTCAAATTCTACAAGATCAAAAGAATGCAAGAGAGCATGCTACGAAATGGGATTCACACATAAAAAAACAACTTTTAGATACACTGACGGGGATTGTAGAGTATGATACTAAATTCGACAATTATTATGACACATTAGTAGAAGCGATTAATGAAGGGGATGCAGACACATTAAAAGAAGGCATTACAGATTTACAAGGTGAGATTAAACAAAATCAAGCATATACACAGAATTTAATACAAGAACTAGCTAAGTTAAGAGATAGTATTGGAGAAGATGTCCGGGCATTTGGAGGTCATAAAGATATTTTACATTCGATTCTGAAAAACCAAGCATCTGGAATTGATGAAGATGAAAAGCGCCTAAATGAAGTTTTAGAGCAAGTAAGACATTTTAAACAAGTAGAATCAGATGGAATAATAACTGTATCAATTCCCTCAATTCCTACGTGGATTGCTGGTGGTGTAATGATAGGGGTAGCAAGAAATAATTTAGGTACGTTAGAGCCGTTGTTAGCACAATTACGTCAGACTATAGATTATAAAGTAACATTAAATCGTGTAGTTGGTGTTGCGTATAATAATATTAATGAAATGCACAATGCGATTGGATCGGCTATTAATGCACTTACCTATATGTCTGCACAATGGCATGATTTAGATTCTCAATATTCGGGAGTGCTTAGTCATATTGATAAAGCATCCCAAAAAGCGGATCAAAATAAATTCAAATTCCTAAAACCTAATTTGAATGCAGCGAAAGATAGTTGGAAAACATTGAGAGCGGATGCGTTTACATTAAAAGAAGGGATAAAAACATTAAAAATGGATCCTGTTTCTTCAAAAAAATAGCGGAATACGGTATTTGTTGCAAGGGCATTTATACAGTTATAAAATGATTTTTTGTTCTTTATAAATTGAAAAGACGGAGGTATAATCAGGCCTCTGTCTTTTATTTTATTGAAATATTTTTATAATTCCATCCTATATGTAGAAAGTAGTTATACAAGTTTGAATTTTTTAGGTGAATGATTTTTATGAATTTTTCCGTAAAACCTAATCTATGATTAGTGAGCTTTATATTCTTATTTTCCTAATTGAATACTTTTATACAATTAGATGGAAGTTAATAATACTAAATCAAAACATAATAGGTTGTTATTGATGAGTTTATCGCAAAGTTGTTATTTTATGTGTCATCAAATAACATTTATAAACAATTAGACATAAAGAAAAGGAGACTATTATGAGAAAAAATAGAGTATTAGATACAACATAAATAGCGTAAAAAATTTTTGGTGTAAAAACGTAATAAATAAAATAATAATCCTTACATGTACTAAGGGAAAATGAGGGAGATAATATGGGGAATAACTCAAAATATAAAACTAGAAAAATACTTGCAGCTACTGCTACAGTAACTATGCTTGCGACTGGAATGATTTCTTCACCGGATGTCTTTGCAGAGGAAATGCAGCAGCAAAAAAAATTATCAACATCACTGCAAGAAGAAAAGTCAGTTAAATTAGAAAATAGAACATATACAGTCCCAGGAAAAGGGGATGTTGAGGTACTAAAACAACAGGAAAGAAAAAGTATGGCATTTAGTCCATATGAACCCACTGGTTTATATGCAAAGCCAAATGAACAAATAACGATTAATGTAGAAGGAAATCAAAATATTCAAGCATACATTGGAACGTATTCGTATGATGCTTCTTGGAGAGAAGATTCTAAAATAAAATCATTTACATTAAAACCTGGTATAAACACAATTCAATCTCCAAATGGGGGGATGATTTATTTTTATAATAAACAACAAGGTGGTACCATTCGAACAACAGTCACAACAGGTGGAACGACTACTCCTTTTTTTGAACTAGGAAAGCATACGAAACAAGATTTAATAAACATGTTGGACCAATATCCCAATGCACATGCAGTGGAGTTAAAAGGAGAACGTGTATTAATTACGGCCAGCCCTGCACGTGTTAAGAAATATTTGTTAGGTTCTAATACAGATCCTGTACAACTCTTAAAAAAGATGGATGAAGCTACTCGAATTCAAGACAAAGTAGCTGGTTTATCCGAGGAACAAGTAGATAAACATTATATTCATTACGTAGAAGAAAATCATTCTCCCGATTATTATATGTATGCAACTTCTTATCGAACCGCATATGTAGGAGATGCAATCCAATACGTGTTAGATATTAATAAATTTATAAAAGATGGCTGGGGTCCTTGGCATGAGGCAGGGCATTTGAGACAGCAATCACCTTGGAAGTTTTATAATATGACAGAAGTACAAAATAATATTTACAGCCTTTCTGTAGAAAAAGCATTTACATCTAATCAATCTTTTAGATTGCAACAGGAGGGCGCTTATACTAAGGCATTTCAATACTTAGAACAACCTAATAAAAATTATGACGAAGTTAGTGATGTTTTTGTTAAGCTTGTTATGCTTTGGCAACTACAGTTAGCATATGGAGAGGACTTCTATCCTAAATTGCATCAATTGTATAGAGACATGTCTTCAAGTGAACTTCCACAAACTGATGAAAATAAAAAACAATTATTTATGATTTCGGCATCAAAAGTAGCCAAACAAAATTTGATACCTTTCTTTGAGAAGTGGGGATTGCGTCCGAATAACGATACCATTCAAAAAGTGGCTACATTAGGATATCCAATTTTAACAGCAGAGATTTGGAAGGGTACGGATTCTAATCCAATTAAACCAGATGTGCCTAATGAAAATAATATTTTAGAAGGAAGCCAATTTGCATGGTCACTAAAAGGAATTAGTGATTTCGAATTTGCTAAAATCAATTTCAATAAGTCGACAGAAGAAATGAAAATTGACTTAAAAGCAGGCATACCACATCATTATTTTAATGAAACGTATGCGAGTATTAAAGTACAAAATGCATCAGGAAAAGTAGTATACAATAAAGACATTTATGGAAACAAGCAACAAAATGCTGAATCGCAAAAAGTTCCAGTTAAAGTAGGGGATTATATTGAGTTAACACATCTAGAAGGTGTGCATAGAGCTACTTTCACAAATGTAGATAACAGTAAACAAGAAAGCTTTGGAAAAAAAGCAATGTACGAAGTTACAAAAGAAGGTCTGAAGAAAGTAGAAAAAATGCCAGAAGCAACAATTTTAGACGGAAATCAATTTGGCTGGTCACTAAAAGGAATTAGTGATTTCGAGTTTGCTAAAATCAATTTCAATAAGTCGGCAGAAGAAATGCAAGTGGACTTAAAAGCAGGTGTACCGCATCATTATTTTAATGAAACATATGCGAGTATTAAAGTACAAAATGCATCAGGAAAAGTAGTATACAATAAAGACATCTATGGAAACAAACAACAAAATGCTGAATCGCAAAAAGTTCCAGTTAAAGTAGGGGATTATATTGAGTTAACACATTTAGAAGGTGTGCATAGAGCTACTTTCACAAATGTAGATAATAGTAAACAAGAAAGCTTTGGAAAAAAAGCAATGTACGAAGTTACAAAAGAAGGTCTGAAGAAAGTTGAAAAAATGCCAGAAACAACGGTTTTAGACGGAAATCAATTCGGTTGGTCTTTAAAAGGATATAGTGATAGAGAAATCGCAAAAGTAGATTATAATAGGGCAACTGAGAAAATGCAGGTGAATTTAGAAGCTGGTGTACCACATTCTTACTTTAATAATACGTATGCAAGTATTAAAGTACAGAATTCATCCGGTAGTGTTGTGTACAATAAGGAAATAGTGGGAAATAGACAACAAATTGCTGGAAGCCAAACCGTGCCCGTAAAAGTGGGAGATTACATTGAGTTTACCCATATAGAAGGGGAAGCGGTAAAGGAAAAGACACGCGCTACACTTATTAACCTTGAGAATAATAAACAAGAATATATAGGTAAAAAAAGAACCTATCGCGTTACTTCTACGGGATTAAACAAAATAGATTAACATGAAGAACATTCAAATGCGGGTGCACTACAAGGTGTGAATTTATTTAATGGAAGTTGGACAGTTGCTATACAGGCAGCAAATTTACAATATGTTTCTGCTGAGCCATCGGGAAATGTGATAGCTAATCGTAATGCAGTTAATGAATGGGAGAAATTCGAATTAATTCCGACTGGGGAATTATATACGTACGCTTTAAAAGAAAAAAGTAATGGGAAATACGTTTCGTTTGAACCAAATGGTAGAGTAGTAGCAGATCGTACATCAATTGGGGCATGGGAAAAGTTTATTTTATATAATGGTGGAGACAATAGGATATATGTATTACAAGCACTGAGTAATGGTAGATTCATATCAGCTAATGGTGGTAGAGAATTAACAGCTAATAGTTATATGTAGCTGGAAGCTGAGAAAGATTTGTTATTGTATACCTTTAAATTTTGAAGTGTTATATATCTAAGTGATAATGGTATGTTTAGTTGGTATGAATTCCCATAAAAATAAAGTGGTAAGTACTTAATATAAGTGTATATTAACGTGCAAACAGGGCTGCAAGTAATTGGTAGTCCTTTTTGTATGTGGAATAAGGACTTGCTGAGGATGTAATGAGAAGAAAAAGAACCCTATAGGGTTCTTTTTCAAGGCATATTAACAGTAAGGAGAATCATGAAATGCTACTTCAAATCTTTATTAGGGGAAAGATTTTGAAAAAGCTTAACATACAGCTATTTTTACATAAATGTAATATATAGTAAATTGATAATGTTTATACTTACTATTACTAATATTCAATTAATATAGTTTACACTATTGGTATAGTGTAAATGAACGTTTAATGCAGTATATATTCAAAAATATGAGTAAATGATAAATTGTCTTACAAATATCTTATTTTTTAATAATTATATCTATAACGTTTATCAAGATGAAAATTAACAAATGGATGGCTTTAGGATTTACGTTGGTTGTAATAGAAAAAGGTATTAAGGCAGGATATGACTTCTACACACATGATTACTATGGTGTCAGTTGGAGTTTAGCTATCATTGTCTATTGCATATACGAGATGAAAAATTATCATATTGAAACAAATAAATAGCCGCAAAAAATAAGGTGTTAGTAGGCGAAATGCTTATTAAAATATACAATAAAGAATGGGAAAAAGTATATTAGTTTTAGAAATTTGAGTTGAAAAGCGGCTAACAAAAGCTAAGAGTGATTAGAACATTCATAGATGTAATAAAAAGAGGTTAACCCAAGTAGCTATTCAGCTATATTTTGGGCAACCTTCTTTTTATATTTATTTGTAAAATCCCTGTCACTCTTCTCGGTATTCTTCAGCTAAGTGAGAGGGATATGATGAAATAGGAGGGCCAATCTTAAAGTGGGCTAAATTGGTCTTTGAAATTGCTATACAGTTCTTTAATAAATAAAGTTTTTGTAATATGTCTTTATCTATTGGATGAAGCATGTGATTTGTCATAATGAAATAATTGTGATGATAAATAAATACTTTTCCTTCAGGGAGGATCGTTTGATTGGATAAATTCGGATGAATAGGTGGTCCATCTGAAAATTGATCTAAACTATTTTGTGAAACTTTAATAATTTCTTGAGCTGTAAATTTAAATTTGCGAAATGCTATCGTGTTAATGAAAAGACGTTTTTGATTATTTTCTATATAAAACAACTCTTTTTTTTCGTTTTGTACAACCCGTAAATTTGGAATTGATTCTGCAAGGGTTATGGGGGGACCTTCTGTATATTTGTAGATGAATGGATCGGGGATTAAGACAATTTCATTTTGATTATATTTGAAGTAGGAAAGCATGTCTTTTGAAATGAGCCTACGTTTAAAATTATCAATTAAAAATACTTCACCTTGTGAATTACTAAACAAAATACCATTTAAATCCTTTGAAGGGAGGTTAGCATATAGGTTTTGGAAAGAAAATGGTGTTTTAAAAGTAATATCGAGCACTTTGCTAATAGGATAAAAAGGTTGGAATGTATTTAGGCGTTTCCAAAACATTGCATCTCCAACAAACCAATATATAGGATTTGTATCCCAATATTCGCAATATTTTTCATAAACCTTTAATAATATTCTTCTAGTATGCATAACTGAACAGTGATCTACAACATTTGCAGCTGTATATAAAATTTTTGAAGCTTCTCTCACAAATTCATGTATAGGTTGTAGGTTATAATCAACATATTTTACGTATTGAGAAGAGTACACTACATCTATTTCAGGATGTTTTTCTAAGAAAGATAACATTTCAGCTAATCTATTTGGAAGATACATAGTATCATCCGTTAAATAACAAATATAATCCCCATGGGTTAATGGAAGTGCCTCATTGATAAGTGTTGCATATCTTGTAGTTTTATATCTCTCATTATCTTGTATAATACTATTTTTATAATTAATTCGAGGATCATCTAAATAATTTTTTATAATATTTATAGTTTCCGGACAGGAGTTATCATCCATAATAAAAAGTTCCCATTCTTTATAAGTTTGCATTAGGACACTTTCAATAACTTGATTGATTAATGATGGTTTATTATAGCTAGTAAGGATAATTGATATTAGGGGTTGCAAAGTCTTCACCTCTTTTGAGAATATTGAATGTGGTTTTTCTAGTGAAATCTAATAATTAAACCTGTATTGATACTTTCTTATTTATACTTGAATAGTTTATTACTTTGTAATAGATATGGTATGGATTATAGTGGAGTGGAAAAATATATGCTGCTATAAATTTTAATAGATATATAAATCTTTTTAAAAATTATCGGAACGGATTGTCCTTCTTGTTTATATAATAACGTAACTGTTTTTGTATTTGTTGATAAGGAGGAGAGGGAGATTTGCCTAAAATTTCAGTTATAATGACAAGTTACAATAAGCCTACGTTTGTTGCAAAATCGATATTAAGTGTATTAAACCAAACTTTTCAAGATTTTGAACTTTTTATAATGGACGATGATTCTAATGAAATGACCCAGAAGGTAATTCAACCATTTATAAATAAGGAAAATGTACATTTTTATAAAAGTAATGTGGCCCATATTTCTGAACGGACAAAAAAGTCAGATATGCTGCTTTAATTAATGAGGCACTTAAGTATGCGAAAGGGGAATATATAACTTATATTACAGATGATAATCAATATGAAAAAGAACGACTCGAAAAGATGTCTAGTTATCTTGATAAGAAAAAAGATGTTCAAATTATTTACTCTGCATCAAAAACGATTCATATAGATGAATCAGATTTGCCAATAAAAACGGTGGAAAGGCCTGCTAAAAAAATTACTAATAATGCCCCATGTACAATTGATCATTGTTCTATTATGCATAGAGCCTCTGTTTTACCAATTCTTGAAAAAAGGTGGAATTCTTACTGGGATGAAGATCCTCAGTTTTATCGGATAGGAGATGCACGCTTTTTTTGGAGATTAAATCACTATTGGGATTTTTATCCTTTAGATGAAATTTTAGATATCAATTATATAACTCCTCATTCAATACATGCGCAGTTATTTGCTGAAGAAAAAAATGAATTTGTACAATTATTACCGCCACAAAGAACATGTAAAGAATTAAGAGAAGACTTAAGAAAAAAAAGAGGGTGAAAAATTGAGTGAAATTTATTTGAAAAATTACTGGTTATTAAATCTAGAGTATATAAATATTTTTTCCGAGTTAAAGCATTATAACATTCCTTTACCATTACTAAGTAATTTTTATCAATATTTAGATGCAGATGTTAAAAATAAAATGAAAGAAAATAATTTTTATAAGCAACTGTCAATTGAGCCCATAGAGGAAACACAGTTACAGTTAGAGTTTGAAAAAAGAATGTCTTCATTTCAAGCAAAAATAAAAAGAAAAAATCGAAATGGAGCAATCCTTCTAAATTCAGATTATCTCCGTTTTTCAGTAAGTAACTTTATCCACTTTAATCCAAATCAAACAAAGATATTAACAAGATCAAAAAAGACAGAACTTTATGGTCTTCCTACAATTTGTGCACCAGATTATATAAATAAAGCCTCTAATACCGCACATGTTTTCATAGAAAAAGCTAAAGAAATCTTTTTAAAGTTTAATAAGCACCCACTATTTTCAAACATGTTTTTTCAAAAAAAATTACTAAGTGACCTTCCTATCATGATTGAGAAACTTAATATGGCCTATTTCATTTTTAAAGAACAAGATATTTCTAGTGTGATTGTTGGTACTACGGAAGATGTAACAAGTAGAGCTCTTACTTTTCTTTCTAGAAGTGAGGGGATACCAAGTTATTGTCTTCAGCATGGTGCAATAATGGGAGAAGAAGCATATTTTCCAGTTTTCGCTACGAAACAGGTCGTATATGGGAAATATGAAGAAGATTGGTACCTTCAAAAAGGGAGTAGTGAATCTCAAATAGAGATTGTGGGGCACCCCAGATTTGATGACATCTTCAATAGGACATATATGGATAAGAAAGAGCTTTTTAAAACATTAAAAATAGATCCCACTACAAAAGTAATTTTTATTGCAACCCAGCCATTTAAAACTTCATTTTATATTGAACTGACAGAAAAGTTAGTGAAGGACAAAAATATTACGGTTATTATAAAGCCTCATCCTTGGGAAAAAGGGCGTAACCTAGTGGGAGAATATATTAGGTTAAGTAACTTATATCCTAATGTTAAATATATAACAAATGAAGTGAACATGTATGATGTTATTTTACATGCAAATCTTGTGGTTATCTCGAATTCAACGGTAGGGTTAGAGGCAATGTTATTAGATATACCTGTAGTTGTTTATAAATCGCTATTAGAAGATAGAGATTATAAATATTACGATACACTAGATTGGCTTGTAAATCACTCTATTGAAGATATGCTTAGCACGGTTAAAAAGGTCCTAAATGATTCTTCACAATCAAATCTAGCGAAAGAATTAAGAAGAAAATTTATTAATGAAAACTATCCGCAAGAAGCATGCACTAAAAAATTGATAAATTTAATTCAAAGTGAAAAAGATTGAGCTCATCATCCCTTATTTATTTTTGAAGTAAGGGATTCCTAAAACAACACCATATCCTCAGATTTTAATGATCAATATGTAACATAAATTTGCAATAAAAACGTATGTTTCAATATGCAAAAGCTAGTTTATCTCTCACTTAATTGTTTGCCTATAGAACTACACACGAATTGAGGAGAGAATATTCTTGGCTAAAAGTTATTTTAATAAGAGGAGGTATACATTTCTATGTTTTTTAAAGATAAAAACGTTTTAATTATTGGTGGAACAGGAACAATTGGAAAAAGCATTCTTTCTAATGTTCTACAGGAAAAGCCAAAAGTTGTAAGGATTTTTAGTAGAAGTGAATATAATCAATTTTTATTACAAGAAGAATTTAGGGATAATAATCAAAATATACGTTATTTAATCGGGGATATTCGCAATTATGATCGATTATTTAGTGCGATGGAAAATATTGATTATGTGTTCCATGTGGCAGCGATGAAGCATGTTTCTTTTTGTGAATATAATCCGTTTGAAGCGGTTTTGACCAATATTTTTGGAACACAAAATGTAATAAGAGCGGCAATTGCCCAGAAAGTAAAAAAGGTGATTTTTACAAGCTCTGATAAAGCAATTTCACCAACAAATAATTACGGTGCAACAAAATTGACTGCTGAAAGATTGATTACGTCAGCGGAATATTCAAAAGGTTCAAGTGAAACGATATTCGCAAGTGTTCGTTTCGGGAATGTTATGGGGTCAAGAGGCTCTGTTATTCCTTTATTTGAAAACCAAATTAAACAAAATCAAAAAATAACTGTAACGGATCTTAGTATGAGTAGATTTATGATGACACTGAACCAAGCAACTATGTTAACAATTGAGGCAATGAAAATAGCAACGGGTGGTGAAACTTTTATATTAAAAATGCCAGTCATTTCATTAAATGATTTAAGTGAAGTGATGATAGAAGAAGTCACAAAGTTGTATGGGTTGCCCAAGGAGAATATTAAGGTTGAAGAGATTGGGTTAAAACCTGGTGAAAAAATGTATGAAGAACTTATGACATATGATGAATCTTTACAGGCTTTTGAATTACCAGATATGTTTATCATACCTAGTCCATTAAAAAAGGGTACTCAATATGAAAATGCAAAAAGGGCGAAGGCAGGGTTTTACCGTTCTGATCATCAAAATGCGATTTCAAAAGAAGAGCTTAGAAATTTAATTTTAAACCAGCAACTATTAGCAGGAGGGGAGAAACTATGAAAATATTAGTAACTGGTGGTGCAGGTTTTATTGGTAGGTGGGTTGTAAAGAAATTGTTGCAGGATAAGCATGAAGTGTGGATATTAGACAATTTAGCAAATTCAACTACTGCAAATATTACCGAGTTTGCACACGATTTAAATTTAAAGCAATGCATTCAAGGAGATATTAAAGACAAAAAATTAGTTGCTCAATTATTTGAAAATTATTCATTTGACCTTTGTTATCATTTAGCAGCGAGTATCAATGTTCAAGATAGTATAGATGATGCTAGAACAACTTTTGAAAATGATACAATAGGTACTTTTAATTTGTTAGAACAATGTCTTAAGTATAATGTCAAAATGGTCTTTATGAGTACTTGTATGGTATATGATAAAGCTACTAATATACAAGGGATATCAGAATTAGATCCGATTAAACCAGACTTCTCCATATGCTTGGATCAAAAATTGCTGCTGAAAACATGGTGTTATCTTACTATTATGCTTATAAGCTCCCTGTTGTGGTTATTCGTCCATTTAATACGTATGGCCCATTCCAGAAAACTGGTGGTGAAGGTGGGGTTGTTGCCATTTTTATAAATAATAAATTAGATAAAGTACCACTAAATATTTATGGGGACGGAAAACAAACGAGAGACCTTTTATACGTTGAAGATTGTGCAGATTTTGTTGTGGCAGCAGGATACTCTGCAAAAGCAAATGGGCATATTATCAACAGCTCGGAACAGGACAAGATATATCCATTAATAAATTAGCAGAATTGATTTCGGGAAATAAAGTAAATATTCAACATGTAACTCATATCCATCCACAAAGTGAAATTCAAAAATTATTATGTAACTATGAAAAAGCAAAAACAATATTAAACTGGGAACCGAAAGTTTCTTTAGAAGATGGAGTTAATAAAACAGAAGAGTGGATTAAATCTTTAAAAATTTATCCTAAGGAGAAAGAATAATGGTAAGGCAAATTCTCGGTATACATGGAGGAAAACCTGTTAGAGAAAAATATTTACCATATGGTCAGCAACAAATTGATGAATGTGACATTCAAGCTGTTGTAGACGTATTAAAAGGGGATTTTTTAACAACAGGACCAATGGTTCAACAGTTTGAGGAGGCTATAGCGAAATATGCGGGAGCAAAATACGCTGTTTCTTTTTCAAATGGTACAGCTTCATTGCATGCTGCCTGCTATGCAGCTGGCATAACTGAGGGAGATGAAGTAATTACAACTCCAATGACATTTGTAGCAAGTGCAAATTGTATTTTATACCAGGGTGGAAAGCCGGTCTTCGCCGATATTGACAATGAAACATATAACATTAGTCCTAAATCTATAGAGGAAAAGATTACAAACAAAACAAAAGCCATCATTCCCGTACACTTTACTGGGCAGCCTGTAGAGTTAGATGCAATAGAAAAAATAGCAAAAGAAAATAATTTGATTATCATTGAAGATGCAGCTCACGCATTAGGAGCCACATATAAAAATAAAAAGATTGGTTCAATTGGTGATATGACAATGTTTAGCTTTCATCCGGTGAAACATATTACTACCGGAGAGGGCGGAGTAATTACCACAAATAATCCTCTGTTTTATGAAAAACTTGTTCAATTTCGTACGCATGGAATTGAAAGGAATCCTCAAAAACTCCTTGAAAATCATGGGCCTTGGTATTATGAAATGCAATTCTTAGGTTACAACTACAGATTAACGGATATACAAGCTTCTCTTGGTTTATCACAGTTAAGTAAATTAGAGTCTTTTATTAAGATTCGAAAGAAATATGTAGACATCTATAATAAAGAATTTAGTTGTTTACCTGAAATCATCATACCAAAGCAATTGCCTCAAACCGATTCAAGTTGGCACCTTTATATCATCCGTATAAATACTAAATTATTAAAATGTAATCGAAAAGAAATTTACGAGGCATTACAAAAAGAAAATATTGGTGTGAATGTGCACTATATTCCCGTACATTTACAACCGTTTTATCAAAAATTAGGTTATGAAAAAGGTATTTGTCCGCAAGCAGAAAACGTATATGAGGAAATAATTACGCTGCCTCTATTTCCTAAAATGACAGAAGCTGATGTGTGGGATGTAATAAAAGCAGTGAGAAAAGTTCTTTCGTTTTATAGAGTTACTAAAAATTAAAAGAAAGGGGTGTTATTAGAATTGCAAAACCAAAAATTGTTAAGAGCAGTTACAAAAGTTGATATTAAAAGGGGAGAGATTATTACAGCTAATAAAGTAACTATGGAATTAGATATTGTTGAAAATGCACTGAACGAGCTTGAAGCAGAGGAATTATTACCTCAGGTAGCTGTATATAATTTGTCTGCAGGTACCCCATTAACAAAAGAGGTGATTGAACCTCCAAAGGTAGTAATAATTGTACTTTGCCGGTTAAAATCTACTAGGTTACCTTTAAAGGCGATATTGCCAATACACGGAGTTCCTTCCATTGAACGATGTCTAGTAAATACATTAGCTATTCCAGGAAAACACCAGGTCATACTTGCTACTTCAGATGTTACGCAAGATGATCCTTTGGAAAAATTTGATTTAGATGGGGAAGTTAAGATTTTTAGGGGCGATCCAGAAAATACCGCAGATCGCATATTCCAAGCTGCAAAACAAGAAAATGCAAATATTGTCATACGGATTACAGGGGATTGCCCAGCTGTGTCACCAGAAATTAATGCTTTTTTACTAGATGAACATTTAAAAAGCGGTGCAGATTATACACAGGCAGAGTTAAGTACGTTACCTGTCGGAACAGCAGGCGATATTTTTACATTAGAGGCAATCGAACGACTATTACAAACCCAAAAACCTTTAACCTATGCAGAATACCTTCCGTTTTATTTTATTAATAATCCACATTTATTCCGTATCAATATAGTGAAACTCCCCCCAGCATTTTGTTATCCTACTTGGAGGTTAACATTAGACGAACAACCAGATCTAGATATGTTCAATAAACTTTATAAAATTTTGAATGTAAAATCTAAACCTTTATTTTTTCATCAAATAAAAGATTACATCCTTCGAAATTCTGAACTTATTCAAATTAATAGTCATGTGAAATTGAAATGGGCAAATCAACAATCATTAGTAGATGAGCTAAATAGAGAAACAAAATTATAAATTAATAAATTGTAGTGCTTTTAGTGAGGAGGGAGTAACTTGCTTGAGAAAAAATTGCCTTTCGCGCCGACGCATCTATTGAGATAGGTACTGGTCATATTATGCGTTGTTTAACATTGGCTCATGAGTTACGGAATAAAGGTGCTCAAGTATATTTCATTTGTCGTAAGCTACAAGGTGATTTGCATCAATATATTTTAAATAAAGGATTTCATGTATTTTTATTAGATGCAGATGGTGAAAATACGAATTTCTTAAGTACAGTACACGGGAGTTATTTATACTGGCTAAAATATCATTGGTTTGTTGATGCAAAACAGACAAATGATATCTTGTCACAACTTCCCAACTTTGATTGGGTAATTGTTGATCATTATGGATTAGATAATAAGTGGGAGTCTGCTTTAAGAAAAAATGTAAGAAAAATCATGGTAATCGATGATCTTGCAAATCGAATGCACGACTGTGATTTGTTACTAGACCAAAATTTATACGATAACCTTAATGGTCGCTATAAAGATTTAATACCAGAGCACTCATTAGTAAAATTGGGGCCTAAATACGCTATACTACGGCCAGAGTTTTATGCCGCTAAGAAATTTTCACGAAAAAGAACAGGAGAAATTGAGAGAATCTTTATTTTTTTTGGTGGACATGATGTAACAAATGAGACATTAAAAACGTTAAGAGCCTTACAAAATATAAATAAAGATAACTTAAAAATAGACGTGGTGGTAGGGAGCCAAAATCCGCATAAAGAGGAGATTCAAACTTATTGTAAGAGTGTTTGTAACGCCTCATTTTATTGTCAAATAGAGAATATGGAAGAGCTTCTCGTACAAGCTGATTTTGGGATAGGAGCTGGGGGCACAACCACATGGGAACGCTGCTTTCTTGGATTACCTTCTATAACAATTACAACTGCCCAAAATCAAATTGAAGTAACCCAGGCTGTAGCGAAGGTTGGAGCTACATGGAATATTGGCACAGCTAAAAGTGTTTCGGATAAAACAATTACGAAATGCCTAAACAAACTTTTATCAGATTCTAAAATAGTGAAAGAAATGTCTAATAAAGCTCTTTCTATACAGTGTGCCAGTAACTCAAATGAAATAGCAAAAATTATTTTAGGAGGATAGTATGTTAAATATTGGGGATTTTCAATTGAAAAAGTTAGAAAAGAAAGATTTAGAACTTATTTTACAGTGGCGGAATACAAAAGAAATTCGCTCGGTTATGTATGAAGATCATCAAATAACAATAGACGAACATTTAAAGTGGTATGAAAAACTAGTAGTGGATGATACAAAAGTTGCAAGATTATTAACATATGAAGAAAAACCAATTGGATTTGTTAATTTTACAAAAATAGATAAAATGGATCGGACTTGTTATTGGGGATTTTATATAGGTGAAAAACAAAGCGTAAAACGTGCTGGAACGGTATTAGGTTTATTAGCATTAGACTATATTTTTGAAAAAAAAGACATACACAAAGTTTGTGCAGAAATAATAGAATCAAACCGTATTAGTTTAAATTTCCATCAGAAATTTGGGTTCCAAGAAGATGGAAGATATGAAAACTATATTTACAGGGATAATGATTATATTGATGTTATTACAATGGCCCTGTCTCATGAACAATGGGCGGAAAGGAAAGAAGCAATAAAAAAAGAACTTGAAGGTGAAAAAAATGAGTAATGTATATATCAGAGGTAGAGAGATTGGCAATAGCTTGCCACCATTTATTATTGCAGAAATGTCAGGGAATCATAATCAATCATTAGATAGGGCGTTGCAAATTGTAGAGGCAGCTGCGGAGGCTGGGGCACAAGGATTTAAAATTCAAACATATACACCAGATACAATGACTTTAAATATAGAAAATGGTGATTTTTTAATTCACGATACAAAAAGCTTATGGAAAGGTAAATCACTTTATCATTTATATAAAGAAGCTTATACACCATGGGAGTGGCATAAACCCATTTTTGATCGCTGTATAGAGTTAGGGATGGTACCATTTAGTACGCCGTTTGATGAAACAGCTGTAGACTTTCTAGAGTCATTAAATGTTTCTTGTTATAAAATCGCATCTTTTGAAAATACTGATATTCCCCTTATACGTAAAGTAGCAGCAACAGGAAAACCAATAATCATTTCGACAGGTATGGCTTCGATTGCTGAACTAGATGAAGCAGTAAGTGCTGCGAGAGAAGAGGGATGTAAAGAATTAATTCTATTAAAATGTACAAGTACGTATCCTGCATCTCCAAAATCTACAAACATAGTTACCATACCTCATATGAAGGAGTTATTTAAATGTGAGGTAGGTTTATCTGATCATACACTTGGAGTAGGGGTATCTGTAGCGAGTGTTGCCTTTGGGGCAACAGTAATTGAGAAACATTTAACGCTCTCGAGATCGGATGGAGGAGTTGACGCTGATTTTTCAATGGAACCAGCTGAATTTAAATTATTAGTAAGCGAAACTGAAAAAGCATGGGAATCTTTGGGGAATGTATATTATGGCCCTACTGATATAGAAAAAGATTCGTTAAAATTTAGAAGATCATTATATGTAGTAGAAAACATAAAAGCGGGAGAAGTCTTTACAAATGAGAATATTAAAGCTATTAGACCAGGGAATGGTTTATTGCCAAAACACTTATCCAAAATTATCGGAAAAAAAGCGAGTAAGGATATTAAAAAAGGTACACCTATTTCTTGGGATTTAATTGGATACTGAGGAAATTAGAGCGTTTATAGAGGGATTTATAACAAAAATACTATTTTAGTAGAGAATAAATTTTAAAGGCCCTGTTTTTAGACAGGGACTTTAAAAAGGGACATTTAATAACTGAAGGTACCTTTATATTACTATTATTGGAATATGGATACCATATGTTGGATGTTGAGAAATAAAAAATTCATTCGGCACAACAAAGCAGTCAGCGAAGTTAGCTAACCACTTGTTGCACAAAAGGAAATTAGGCCCTGCAAGTAATAGATGTGTAACCTAAAGTTACATTTATAGTGTAAACAAGATTGCATATGGTATACGAAATTGTATGTAATAAAAATTTCATTTTGTAGAAATAAAAAAGGCAATCGTCGCCGAATCGCCTTTTGATAAAACAGAGCACTTTCAAACATAATGTATTCGAAGTCTTACGATATGTGTAAATAAAGGAGCAGCTAGTAAAAGCTAACTGCTCAATACAGAAAAGAGAAGAACTACAGGGACGGTTAAATGAGTTCTGGCTTTCGCCTATCTTTATTATTGACGGAATGTTTAGTTTTATGTTGATAAACCTAAAAAGAGCACATTTAAAAAGTACTCTTTAAGGAAAAAGTGAGATATCTCGAAGTAAATTAGGTTTTTTTACTTGGAAATAATATATGACTAATTCATCATAATGTTACTTCTTATATATCGAGTAACTATAATTGCTTATTCAGCAGAGAATCTGTTTGGTACATTATTATGTGCTGGGCCAATTAGTGTTTTAACACTGCAAATCTTTCAAAATATTGGTATGATTGTTGGGGTAATGCCGGTAAAAGGAATCGCACTTCCTTTTTTTTATATGGAGGGAGTTCGCTATTTTCAAATATGATACTGATGGGGTTTATTTTATCGGTGCATAAAAATTATAAAAAATTCATGTTTCAAGTTAATTAAAAGTTAAGAATGTGTCTAGGTATGTTTTTGCAAAGGTTAATTTCTGAAAACGAAAAGAAATAAGATATAGTCCGGCTAGAAAACTAGAGGACACCAATTCATTAAAGCAGCAATTAAAGCTGTTTTAGGAATAGGTGTCTTTTTTTATTTTGAAAAGGAAGATGGGGAAATGAGGTGTTAAGAGGTTAATTACGTGAATGGAAAAAGTAATCAAAACAAGCTAAAAAGAAAAATAAGTAAAAACGAAAAGAGAAATTAAGCACTCGTGAAATTGAAGATTTAATGGGATGCACAGACCTTGTTATGAACATAGAACTTGGAGTGTTAAGACAAAAGTGAAAAAGCGTTTGGAAGTAACCGTGCTATTCGTAAAGGGACTATTTTCTTCTTCATGGGTAATAAGTTACTTTCACTTTTAGAAAATGCAGGACGCATGGGAATTCCACACCCGCAAGCTTTAACAAATGCAGTTAATATTTTGGGTGGTAAGAGCAATAAGACAAACTCTGAATATACTAATAAAAAAGGAGATGTAGAGTAATGGCTAAATATAGTTTACATGGTGGTCACAATAGTATTGTACAAGGTGCTAATTGGGGTAGTAGAAAAGAGCATGTCATGGATCGTCAGGTTAAGGATGCGATTGCAACTAAATTGAGAGCTTTAGGACACACAGTATATGATGATACAGACGAAATAGGCTCAACTCAAGCGCAAAACTTATCAAATATTGTTCGTAATTGTAACTCTCATTCAGTTGACTTTGTAATCTCATTTCATTTGAACTCTTATAATGGCACAGCAAATGGTGTGGAAGTGTGCTACTATGACCAACAATCGTTGGCAGCAAAAGTATCGGCACAACTTTCAAAAGATATAGGTTGGTCTAATCGTGGTGCTAAGGAACGCAAGGAACTTTATGTTCTAGCTAATACAAAGGCACCAGCAATTTTAATTGAACTTGGATTTATCGATAATGATGCAGACATGGCTAAATGGAATGTTGATAACATCGCTAACTCAATTGTGTATGCTCTTACAGGACAAACTGGAGACGGTGCAGTTCAATTGCTCAAAGTACAAACTGGAGGTGTAGGATTCAGTAATTTACAAGTCTTATCCCAAGCGATGGTTGACGCGGGTATTGACGGACAAATTGTTATTCAGAAAGACGGTATTGGATATGCTGTTACAAATGGATACCCATCCGGAAATATCGATAAGTTTACGGCTTGGTTAGACGAGCGCAAGTGGTATTATTTTTATGTGAAATAAAACATAAGAATTGTTTGGTGAATAAAAACAGTAGGTATCAGATTCTATAGGTAGATGCTTATATCTTGAATTCCATATTTATAGATGTTAGTGTGAATATACACCATTTCTTATTTATTTATGAACATTATCTGTAGAACGAATAGATTAATTTGAAAAAATCCCCTTGTGCACCTATATGCAGAAGGGGATTTTTATTTTAATGAAGGTGTGATTGTAAAATAGTCTTTATAAAATGGATTCTCTCATGAAAAGTATGCTGGGTAATAACTTTTGTATGGATTTTTCCGACCATTAATTCTTTTAGAATCGTATCATTCAAATGAAAAGATACTTTATTTAAACAGTCTTCAAAGCTGTTATAGGATATAATTTCATCTTTATTGAAGAAAGATGAAAGGTCAGATTTTTCTTCAATAATTTGAAATCCTTGGCAAGCTGCAATATCAAAGGTACGATTATTAATAGTATTATTTTTCACTCTATTTTTATTTTTATTCTGTGGAAATAGATGACTACGATGCGGATTTAATATAAGACTAGCGTTATTATAATAGAGAGCAACTTCTTGAGGTGGAATCCATTCTTCTATAATCTTAATTCTTCGGTGATTTTTCCATTTTTTTAATAACTTATTTCTCCAGTGCTTACCAATAATGGTATAGTGATAAGGGGTTTTTTCCAAAAGAAACTGTATCAATTTCACACGGATTGGATAAGGATATCCAATGAACAAAACTTCACTTTTATATTTTGGATTTTTTAGACTAGGTTTAAATACATCTATATTAGTTGCTAATGGTAAGTGATATACATTGATATATCCTAAAGCTGTGTAATATTTAAGTGCTTCGCTATCAATAGTAAATATAAAATCAAAGTTATTTAATAGAAGAAGCGAAGTATCTATATAAAATGGATCCTCAGTTAACCAGACAGCTAATTTAATGTTCCTTTTTTTAAAATAATGAATTGCTTTTTGTGGTAGATGATTCCCTAATAAGGTGAAAACAATATCAGGATGAAATGTTGCCGTAATGAAATCCAATTGTTCGAGTAATTCACACGGCTGTACTGCTAACCATTCAAAATTTTGATCGATAAATGCTCTCTGTATGCTTTGATCTAGATATTGATAGATTTTTGAGTAACCAGAAGTAATGTATAAGAGTTTCATATTTCAATCCCTGCTTTAGGTTTAAAATATATTATGAGATAAACGTAACACTTTCTATTTCTTTACAACTGATCTTAGTAATACTTGTAGTAGGAGGAGTAACTGAATTTTCCTCTTCTAATGTGACGATACAAGTAGTAGGATTGAAATTTGTAAAAATAGCAGGTCCAATAATATTTCCAGATTTACCAGTAACAGTAACGACTTCGCCTGGTTGTAAATTTTTAAAAATACTACATACTCCACCTGAACAACCAAATAAATTGCATAAGAACAAATTTATCCCTCCTTTAAACAATATACTATATCATATGAAAGTTTGTAGAACGATGTGTAGACAAGTAACCTTTAGAAGAGAAAAAATTGAAATTAAATCAATTTATTGAAACAATAGAATGGTACATTTTAAGGTACGCTGATTAGATTTTTCATGAAAAAAGACATTCATTAGAATGTCTTAAATATGGATTAAGCTAGAACAATATGAATCATCTTAAGGAGTGATTAAAGTAACACTTTCTATATCTTCACAACTTATGAATATAGTATTGGTAGAAGAGGGGGTTATCACATCTTCTTCTACCAATACTACTGCACATATATTCGGAAAGAACAGTGAAAAAATAGCAGGTCCAATAATTTGACCTGATCTAGTAGTAACTGTAACAACTGTTCCCGTTGGCCACGAAGAGAATAAAAAACAGGCTAAACCTGTACAATCTGCCATATTAAATCCTCCTAACTTTAAGTTTTGATTAAAATAATAAAGTCCAAACATTTTATAGTGTATGTGATAGTAATGTGAAGTGTTTGGACTAATAGAAGTCACCTCTGGGCTTTATCCCTTCATAATCAATTTGATAACTATTAAACCTACAATACAAAGGGTTAAAAATACAATATGGTTAGAAGGTTTATATGTAACTATTTTTAAAAGGGCTTGTTAAGGGTAATAAATAAATGTCTTAAAAATGTAGCAAAAAATTGAACAAAAGCATTATCTAAAAAAAGAACACAAATCAGTGCTCTTAGAAAGTAGACTATATGGTTTTTGGATTAGTATATAATATCATATGCTAGTTTCTTTTAAGTGTGTAAATAAAATTAAATAAAAAAGAAAAAAATACATATGTGCTCCATAAAAAGGTGACAGCTCATAAGGACTAATTTGCAAGCTGAATATAGATGCCAATCCAACTAATATATGCATTTTCCCATGCAGAGTTAAAAGATTCTATTATTTTCTCCGATAGAAGTACCCTTTCTCAAAAATTGAGTTTAATAGTGAAAGTGAAGCTCTAAAGAGCTTAAAATAATACGCAGAAGGAGAATGGTTTTCAACCAATTATTTATCGTAACAAATAGGAGTTAGATGAGTTATTGCCAATTTTCACCCCAAAGCTTAAGCAGAGCTTTTAATAGAGGGATTTCTTAATTGTTTTGTAATATAATGGGCTCCTATCCGAGGGATTTTTTTTATTACAATTTGACAATTTCATGTACCGTAATTATTAATAAGAAAATCAAATATCTACAACAAAGGGATTCAGTCGAAGCTAGGTCAAACTAGTCCACAGTAATACATTAATATATAATGCATAAAAAGCTTATATTCATCTTTTTTCTTTCTGTAGGTAAATAATGTAATTTTATAATAAGTGTTTACACAGCAGCTCAATTATTATATATACCGACTGCTCACATTATTGAGGGACTAGAAAAACAACAAAGACGTTCTCAAATGCATGTATAGATATTTATAACAAAGATTCAAAAAAGAATAGGTAATATAGCTATTGGAATAAGATTGTTTTTGTCTATCTCCTGAAAAGGAGGATGGACAAACCATACCAAAGAAACTTGCATTTCATTATCTATAGAAGTGTAATGTCATTAAAGTGAGATAGGATACAGGCTAATATTGAGAAATGTAAAGTTTGTAGAGTTTGAAACAAATTAAAGAAGTAACATAAGGGATTTAAGCATATAGTAATGTCGACGGATAAAGTTAACGGAATATTCGTTTTAATAAGATAAAATAATAGTATTTTTATCTTATAATATTGTTACTACGATGAAATAAGGCTAATAATTAGTTAACTTAAAAATTAAATTCAGATAGGAAGAGGATAATGAAGACCAGAGATAATTATAAAATTATTGTGATTGGCGCTGGGACTGCAGGACTATCTTCTACTGCACATTTGTTACGAAATGTATCCCTATTGAAAGAAAGTATAGCTATTATCGATTCATCTAAAAAACATTACTTCCAACCACTATGGAGTTTAGTTGGGGGAGGAATTGTTTCAAAGGAATGTACGATGCGTGATCAAGAATCACTTATTCCAAAAGGAGCAACGTGGATTCCTAAAAGTGTCGTTAAGTTGTTTCCAGATGAAAATAAGATACTTTTAGATGATGGAATGCTACTTGAATATGAGATTCTTATTGTAGCATCCGGTATACAAATAAATTGGGGCGGTATTAAAGGCTTAAAGGAGTCTATTGGGACTAATGGGGTTTGTAGCAATTATTCTTATAAATATGTTGATTCTACTTGGAGAGAAATTGAAAAATTCAAAGGAGGAAATGCGATTTTTACCCACCCCAATACTCCTATTAAATGTGGTGGTGCCCCACAAAAAATTATGTATTTAGCAGAAGAGTATTTTTGTAATGGCGGTTTGAAAAACAGAAGTGAAGTAATGTTTTATTCTGCGAACGCTAACATATTTCAGGTACCGCGTTATGCTGAAACATTAGAACAAGTACTAGAAAGAAAGCAAATTATAACGAACTATAATAAAAACTTAGTAGAAATTATCGCTGAAAAGAGAGAAGCAATTTTTGAAGATACGCAAACACTGAAACGAGAAACAGTACCATATAGTATGATACATGTTGTTCCACCAATGGGGCCACCTAACTTTATTAAAGAAAGTGAGATAAGTGATCATCAGGGGTGGGTAGATATAAGTCCTTATACTTTGCAGCATGTAAAATATAAGAATATTTTTGGACTTGGAGATTGTACCAATTTACCTACATCTAAAACTGGAGCGGCAATTCGAAAACAAATACCTGTCTTAAAACAAAATATTTTGGACGTACTTAATGGAAGAGACTTGCAGGCTAATTATGATGGGTATACATCCTGTCCGATTGTTACAGGATATAAAAGTCTTATACTCGCTGAATTTAACTATGAACATGAGCCTCAAGAAACGTTTCCGTTTAATCAAGCGAAAGAACGGTATAGTATGTTTTTACTTAAAAGGTATATGTTGCCCTATATGTATTGGAATTTAATGTTGAAAGGGATTCTATAGGGGAAGTTAGAAAGTTGTTGTTAAAACTGAAAAGTAATTTGAAATAACTATTTGGAGGGAATAGCTATGCTTTTAAAATATTTTTATGATGAAAAATTAGCACATGCTTCCTATTTAATCGGTTGTCAGAAGGAAGGCGTAGCAATTGTAATTGATCCCAGCCGCTATATAGAACAATATATAGAATTTGCTAAGAAAGAGGGAATGGAAGTAATTGCTGCGGCTGAGACTCATATTCATGCAGATTTCCTATCTGGGTCTAGAGAACTTTCCCTTCTTTTTAATGCAAATTTATATGTATCAGATGAAGGCGATAGTGATTGGAAATATCAAAATCTTAACGAGGGCCGATACAATTTGGTTAGAGAGGGAACAGAGTTTAAGGTTGGTCATATAAAATTCAATGTCATTCATACCCCAGGGCATACGCCTGAAAGTATTTCCTTTTTAGTAACCGATACAAGTCAAAATAATTATATGAATGATAAACCGATAGGAATATTCACAGGTGATTTTATATTTGTAGGAGATATAGGTAGACCCGATTTATTAGAAATTGCTGTTGGTATTAAAGATACCGCAAAAATAGGAGCGAAACAATTATTTGATTCTATACAAAAAATAAAAATACTCCCCGATTATTTGCAAATATGGCCATCACATGGTGCAGGAAGTGCATGTGGAAAAGCATTAGGAGCAATTCCAACTTCCACATTAGGTTATGAAAAGATGTTTAATTGGGCGTTTCAATGTAATGATGAAGATAATTTTATATCGAATTTATTGACGGGACAGCCAGAGCCTCCAAAGTATTTTCCATTAATGAAGCATTTAAATAAGTATGGTCCACCAACTCGTAAGAAGAGAGAGATTACTGCTATTTATATAATAGAAGAACTTCAAGAAGTGATGAGGGGTGTTCAGCAAATAGTTGATATAAGGGATGTAGAGTGTTTTGCTGCTGGCCACATCGAGAAGTCAATTAACATACCTTATAACAATTCTTTCACAACTTGGTGTGGGGGGATATTAGATTATAAAAAAGAAACTTTAATAATTTTAGATGCGGAAAATGTTAAAGTGGAGGAAGTTATTAGAGACTTTGAGTCCATTGGCTTAGATAATATTATTGCTTTTGCACCTTCAAAGGTAATTCAAAGATTCCATAGTTTAGAGATTTATAAGGAAAAAACATCAAATGAATTATATCCTTTAATAAGAGATGGAAGTGTAAAGGTTATCGATGTGCGTAGTAAAAAAGAGTGGGATGAAGGACATCTTCATGATGCAATACATATCACTTTAGGTAATCTACTTGAACGGCTAGATGATGTACCGAAAAATTGTCCAATAGTTTTACAATGTCGAACGGGGTTACGTTCCGCTATAGCAGCTAGCATTTTACAAAAAGCTGATATAAAGAAAGTAGTTAATTTAAAGGGAGGATTTCTTACGTGGAAAAAAGAAGGGCTCCCCTATACAACATGTAATCAAGAAATTTGAAATATATCAAAAGAGTCAAATGGAAAGAAAATAGAATCATTTGAAATAATCTAAGGGGATAAATAATAAAATTCAATTGCTATCAGTATGGGATATATAAACTAAAAATGATTTATTAAAGCCGCATTAAACGATAAAATTAAGCACAAATATGCTGATGTGTATCTATTCTATAAAAGTACATAAAACTAAGATATTCGAACGAACTCAAAAAGCCGAAACCCCTTAACTTAGGAATTTCGGCTTTGATAATGGTATCTGGCATGTTTACCGCAATAGAGTTATAAGTTCTTAAATTCCTTAAATTAGAAACTTGTACTTGATTACCGTAGTTAAATTGTTGCCCTTTTAAAAGAACTGGTTAGAGAAAAAAGAAAAATCTATTGGTTAGCATTTAACCGAAAGATTTTTCTTTGAATTAGCGTCTTTTATATCATAATTATTGAGGAAGGGAAATTCGACTGAGAAATGCTGTCAAACAAAAGAATAGGCTAATCTAATTTCTAATGGTCCCAGTATCTTTTATTTTGACGTGTGTTTTTACAGTTATTTTAGCCTCTGCTAATGCTTGCAACCAATCTCCTTTTAGTTTTTTCCACTCGTTATATTGAAAAGCTCTAGCATATAACGATAATCCGATAGGATCAATTTTATTCTTTTGTAATTCATACAACATATTTTGTAATTTCTTATTAATTTCTTTTTGAACCTCATTTTCTAAATTATGTATGTTTTTTTATTATCATAATGCTCCTTAATTAAATGTGCGTTAGTTTTTTCTATTAAAGCTACATTTGCATTTATATCGAGATTAAATACAAACTTTCCGTTTCGAAAATTAACATCTACCTTCCTTGTCGTATTCTGTACCAAGATAGAAGTGTTTGGTTTTTTGTTGGATTTTTTAGGAGGAAGCACAAGGTGTAGTATCATCCGTCCTTTATTTTTGGGCTTATTTATAAGATTGAAGAATTTAACATCTTTTTTAGGGATACGAGTTAAAAATTTTCCTTGTCGATCTAAAAGTGCAATTCCTATCGTGTCAATTTCATTTTTTGTTTTTTTAATAACTGGAACAGCTTGTGTCATTCCTTCTTCGTTTTTTTCTCTCATTAATTGTTGGATAGTGGAAGAAACGGATTGATTATTTTGAATGGAGGATTCGATTACACTACTTATATAAGATGGTAGTGATGGTTTATCGGGCTTATTAATTGTGAAAATTTCTTCTACAGGTCCATCAACAAGTACTACTTTAGCATTAATGGTAGCGTAAGGATCACGGTAAGAAGAATCAAGCTCCTGCATCCAATTTGCTTCTTGTGCTAATTTTTTCCCAATTAAAATGATTTCAGCTTTTGAGGCTGTCATATAACCCGTTAACTTCGTATCTATCTTACTGAACCCATTATATACAGTTGATGCCTGCGTCCAATGCTCTATAGTACTTTTTTGCTGTTTATGATGAAAGAGTGGTATGCTTGTGCCCACCTTTACGTCTCCATTAGAGTTTCTATCCAAGGCAATTAAAAGGATTAATGAAACCTTCTCAAGTGGAATTCTCTGACTACAACTAATTAAACATACACAACAGATTACAATCCATATCCATTTTCGAATCAAAGCTGTTTCCTCCTAGTAAACCAAGTAAAAAGAATGCTGTATGCGAAAAAAAGATTGGTAATAGAATAAAGAAAATGATATTTAAGATATCCATAAGAGAATATATAAACAAATATTGATCCACATCGGGATTTAGAAAAACGAATAAGCCGACTATTAATAGCATAAAACCGACCGACAACCAATTGCGAACGGTTTTTTGAAATAAAATGGTCACAGATTCGAAACTGAAAAATAAATACGGATATATTGTAGTAGAAAATACAACCAAATAGTAAGCGATATATATAATTTCTAATCGTTCTATGAATGAAAAACGAACCCCTTTTAACAAATGAAATACTGGCCAAATTACGTCTTTTATCCCCTCCGGACTAAAGTATATATAAGAAAGAATAGTCACATATAGATAGAAAAACATGGTTCCAGTATTCGCTATTAGTATTCCTTTTATGGCTTTTTGTTTTTTTTGTAAGAACGGATAAATAAAATATGCAATTTCTAAGCCAGCATAAGGGGTAATTGTTTCTTTTGTTGCCTTTACAATAGGGGATATGCCATCTTTAAAAATAGGTAGTAGGTGTAAAGGATTGTAGTTACTTTTTAATGAAAACAGAAGAAATAGTGGCATCCAAGCAGTGAAGAAGAAAACAAGCATAGAATAACTAGTAAGAGCCCTTATCCCACTCAATGATAAAATAATAAAAGGCAATAGTAATAATATGGCGATTTGATAAGCAGGAGTGGAAGGGAATATCCACACTTTTATAATGTCAGTTGCCTTTAATAAAGTATTAAAACCAGCAAAAAATAGATAAAAGGCATATAAAAGAAGAAAAATTGTTCCTAGCCATTTACCAAAGTATGCTTTTAAAATCTGTGAGAAATTTTTGCTAGGACTTTTTTGTAACATTAATACAATAAATACGCCAATTATAGAAGTAACCATCCATCCCATAATGATAGAAATCCAGCCATCTGTGCCAGCGGTAGTAGCAAGTGGGCTTGGCATAATTAACATACCTGATGCAAGTTGCAGTGAATGGATGAAAACAATAAATTCAAATAAAGTTATGTTTTGAAATTTAAGATTCCCCATGCGAACCACCTTCTTTTTTCTTTTTTTGTTTCGGCTGTCCTGTACTCGAGCGGGTCGTGATCATGGAAATAGGAAATCTTACAAAAGAATCTTTTAACTCTTGGAGACGAAATGGTGCAATTGGCAATCCATATGGTGAACCATAGGAAGTTAATGAAACAAAATGAGCAAATAAGAGCATTAATCCACTAACAATACCTACAATCCCATAAAAATAGGCCAATAACATCATTGGAAAACGAATAAGCCGAATACAACTTGATAAATCATAATTAGAAACAATAAATGATGCAATGGCGGTAATAGATACGATAATAACCATAACGTTACTTACAAGCCCGGCTTGAACAGCCGCCTGACCAATTACAATCCCTCCAACAATTCCAATTGTTTGTCCAATTGGTTGTGGTAAGCGAATACCAGCTTCACGTAGCATTTCTAGTGTGATTTCCATTATAAAAGCTTCCAATAAAGGAGAGAAAGGGACTTTAACTCTTGACGTTGCAATAGAAGTGTATAGATCTAAAGGAATGATTTCAAAGTGAAAAGAGACTATAGCAATATAAATTGCGGGTAAAAAAATAGCTATAATAAATCCTGCAAATCGTAATAAGCGAAAAAATGATGCAATGAGCCAATGTATATTATAATCATCTGGAGTCTGAAAAAATCCAATTAAATTCATTGGGACAATCATCGCACCAGGAGATCTATCAATTAACACTGCTACTTTTCCATCAAGTATATGATTAGAAATGGCATCTGGGCGTTCACTTAAATAAGCCTGTGGAAAAGGAGTCCAATTTTGATCCTTTGTAAAATTAGATAGTTCTCCAATGCTCAATATCGCATCCGTTTTAATTTTACAGATTCTAGTTTCTATTTCTTGGACCACATCTTCGTTTGCTACATCCCCTAAGTAAATTAAATAGACTAAAGAAGTGGCGCGTTCTCCAATTGTCATTTTTTTAATTTTCAATTCAGTAGAAGGAATATATCGACGAATTAAGCCTATGTTTTTTGTGGCATTCTCAATAAACCCATCATGTGAGCCTTTAATAGTAACTTCTGAAATGGGTTCTTGAATCGCTCTTTCTGCCCAGCCTTTTGTATTTATTAGAAGGGACCTCTTTTCTCCTTCCATAAACAGTACACATTGTCCCTCAAGTAATCCTTCTTTAATTTCATTCCACGTACATACTATTTTGGTATGAGTAGCAATAATATTAGAATTAAATATTTGACTGTCTTCATTCACTTCTTGTAATAATGGTGTAACAACATTTCCTTTTAATGCAACACCATCTGTAAGGCCTTCAAAATAATATAGTAAAATATTCGTGTTTGTTTTTAATTGCAAAGGATGTTCAATCAAATCTGCACTAATATCAAAGATGTTATCTAATGTATTTTTAAGTTCTTTTAAGTTACTTGTTTGGATTTTTTCAATGGTTTTATCTGTCTTTGTTTCTAGGGTCTTTTCATTTAAGGACAAAATTGACACCTCTTTAATATATAACGATTCGTTGTAGTTATTATTTTTATATGTTTGAATTTTATTCACTAATTTAAACGGATTGAGATCAAGAATAACTAAAAATGAAGTACTATATTATAAATTCAATAATTGAGAGTAAAAAAGTAGATGTAATTTGTGTAGAAATCTAAGTATCAAGATAGAAGTGAAATTTGAATGATTATAATAAAAAAGAACCCTTGATAGGTTCTTTTTAATAGTTGGTAAATATGTTGTCAACAATAGATGGCGATAAAGGTAGTAATTTAGATGTCTTTATGTTACTCAGCTGAATTTTGTAGGAAGAATTATTTTTTCATACCTCAATGCTCAATAAAAAAGGACATTTCATTTATTTGGGTGTTTTAGTGTATTTGAATTTTGCACGCTAACAAATTTTGTTTAGGGACAAAATGTGAAGTTTTATTCTGAAATAACAGAAAGTTAATGCGGCAAAATTCCTATTGGTAATTTGGATAGGTATCAAATATTTCTTTGGCCTTATTTTCTTGATATGACCGTACGTTTATATGTTTCTAAGGGAAAGAAATATTTTTATTTTTATTACCATCTATTGTTTGATTAAGATGGTAACACGAAAATGAAACGTTTACAACCAGAAAATAAAGAAAAAATATTAAAATGCGACTTTTTTCGACAAATATTCCTATAAAACGTTTTGTAGGAATTAGAAATAACTAAATTAGTAATAATAGCTTAATATATTAAAGTGAAATTCAATGAATAAGAGTCCAAAGGCATGAATTTAAATGATAAAGTTATAATTTTCTTTTTTGAACTGTAAGTGTTTTACAAGTATAGTTAAACTTTAATCCAACTAGCATTTCTTCCTTTTTTCACTAGCTTAATATGGCCAAACAATTGCAAGGAATTTAAAGCCTTACTGATTGTACTCTCTGCTATGTCTGGATATGTGTTACGAATACACTCCTTAGTAAAGGGTTGTTTTTGTTTAAGGATAAAATCCTGAATTCTCTCCACTTTAGTATGCTTACATATAGAATCTAGAACTGTATTATGAAGATCTTTGTACGCCTCTAATATAATAGTTAAAAACGTTTTTAACCAAAAGCTACTATTATGTTCCTCGCAGTACCAATTTACCGAAGATTTATAAATCGAATTGTAATATTCAGATTCATTTTTCTTAATGTATTTATCCAGACATACATATTTTACAAATGTATTTCCACTCTTAATTAATAGCAATTGCATTAACATAAGTGCCAATCTGCCGTTACCCTGATTAAAAGGGACTATGCAATAAAAATTAAATATAAAACGAGCTATTAATAAAAGTGAATGATGGCCCTTACTAGAATTTAATGAGTTATATTGATCACATAATTGTTCCATTACTTGTGGAATAAGCTCATGTGGAAGAATGCGGTAACTATTTAAGTGCATTCCGTTTTCAGGAATACCTGGAATAGTAAACGGTTTTTCGCGCCATTTGGCACTGTCAGAGGTAATGTAATGTATTAATTGAAAATGTAATTCCTGTATAGTCTCTGGATTGATTAATAAATCACAGGAATTCTTATGTACAAAAGTAAGTGTTTGATAAAAACAAAAGATAGCATCTTCCGAAATATTTTGAGGTACTATATCATCTAAAATAAGTTCTTTTAATCTTTTATTTGGGACTTTTATATCTTCATAGGTAGTAGTAAAGTTTTTTATGTAATGAAGTGGTATGGTTTTTTCTAAGCTAGTAAATATATCAGGATTTTGTTCCTGATAAGCAGCTAATTTTCCTTTTAATTCACTAATTTCACTGATTATATTTAATAGTCTCCTTTTTAATTCAATATTTTTATACTTGTCATCGAAAAAATTTCTCATTTTTATTCCCCCTGTAACCCCTTAACATGCTGTTACATAAATCTTTCCATTCTAAAGATAGTTTACAACATTATTTTGAAATAACAATATATTTATTTTGATTTTGAACTTATTTTAGAATCAAAATTGTTATTTAAATTTGGTTAACGAGTTAGAACTTATGATTAATCATGTTTGAATAAAGAATGAATATACACAGATAGAAAATATAATTTTAGAATTATTATTAGTGTAGTTTGCTGTATTATTCTTGGGAATTTACTAGAAAGTAACTAATTTTCACAAATAAAATAAAGAAATCTTAAAGAGGAATCAATAGGATCTAATTTGAATAGGCATAATCCTAACATTAAATGTGCAAATGTACAATAATTAAATGAAAAAAATATGAAAATATCGACTTTTTTCGACAAAATAAATTAAATAGAAAAACAATCTAATGTAAGAAAATTGTTGCTTTAGATGGTCTCTGCATTTCATAAATTAATATTGAAGGAATTATCAAATGATTTTTACGAGTAATAAAAGAGTAGATATATAAATTAAATTGTGACAATTATAAAGTTAGTATTCTCCATTTTCATTATTTAATTTAACAAATTTAATAATAGTAAGGTAACTTTTCTATATTTAATATAAGTATTTGATGGGGTATGCTCATAAAAAGTGTCATTTTTTATATATCCATGTAGCATTTAGCGCTTGTATTGCGAAATATTTTGAAATAAGTTAATTTAAATATTAGGTACAGAAACATTTTAAGGAAAAGAGTCAGTATAAAAGTACCCTGAAAAACGTTTCACCCTAAAAACGTTTTTCCTCAAGAGAGATTTTCAGGAGCACTAAAGTTTTTTAATTTGTTTCTGTGCCTTATTAGATAAAAATAATATAATAAGTTGTTTAGAAAAGGTGAAAAATTCCCCCATTATAAAATGAATTCATATCACTTAACGTCCGTATGTTCTAGTTAAAGTAGGAATTTAAAGAAAAGGAAAGGGCTAGCTCTAGTTATAATTAGTGCAATAAATAGGGGGCTACTCAAATTTTTTTGTTTGATTTGGTAGGAGTAATATTTACGTTTGTTGGACTAGGTGTATTAAAGTGCATACCCTTTTTGATTCAACCGATGAGGCGCTAATCAAGGATTTAATCATCTAGAATTTAAAAAGGTTAAATGTGGAACTGAATTTTCTGCTAAATTAGTAGAGACTAAACCTTAAATTGAACTATTCACTACTTAACGTCCTGATAGATTGTTTGAAGTGTTAGTAGGCAAATCTAAAAATAAAAAAGGATATTCTACTCTTCTTTTATGTATATAAAACAAAGTGTAAGGTAAGTTCCAGATCCAAAGTGTTTTATTTAATATTCATTCAATCTCATGCGTACTACTTTTATTTTCTTAAGAGCATGTATTTGCGTGGATGCTCTTAAGAGAATAAAATGCCTAAAAAAATAAGTATAAGCATACATTTTAAAAATTGATATATCGTATATTATAAAAAACTCCTTGTTCTTCAAATAACGAACAATACAATGTGAATGAAACTCTCAGAAGAATTTACATATAGAATTCATCTTAACTCAAAAAAACACATTTTATGCAAAATTATATTTGCTGCTATAGAAGGGTGGGGGTTAACATGACCAAAACTTGGTGTAGGTTCGTATTCCTTGTAAAATAAGTGATTCTTTACTGTTTTCTCTAGTTGTATCTATTAATGATTCATCAGGTTTCCTTCCAGTGGAAGGGACATAAGTTGTTACTACCCTTGGAAATATATTAATAAACACCCATTCAAATTTGTCGATATTTTTATTTCCAAATTCTAATGTTTCAATTGGCTTAATTGTATTTTCTCTATCAAAAAATTTTATTATGTAAAACCTTTTTGAGAGGTCACTACTATGTTCAATAGTCCAAATTAAATTTTCCATTTTCTTGATTTGCAACAAGTCCATTTCCGAAAATCCTTTCATACATAAATATAGCGAATATTCCTATTCTATACTATATATTTTGAAATTTAAATAGTTATCTTATACGATGAGATAAAAAGAAGTTAATACTCTAAAATTTATCTTAGAAAAGGACACACCTATGCATACATATGCTATAGGTGTGTCCTTTTTAGTTGTTTATAAGTTTCCTACAGAGTTATTGAAGTAACGTTTCAACAGTGTCTCCATAGTGAAGTGAGATTCATTATATAAGATTCATTTAAACCGTATATTAAGTTCATATGAATCGCATATTGGAATTTTACAATATGCGTGTAAGGCGTTTCTGAAATTATATTATTTTGAAAATATAAACTTCAATATACCAAAAAGTAAGAATATTAAACCGTAATAATTTTAGAATATACTTCTAATTAAAAGACGTGCGGAAATGCACGGATAATAAAGGAGAATTTCTTATGACAATGTATAAAAGTGAAATGAAAAAGAGTGTAATAACTGAAAAGGATGTAGATATGTTAAAAATAATGGCACATCCAATTCGATTGCAAATTATAAACGAGTTAATTCAGTATAAAAAATGTAATGTTACACAATTGACGGAGCTTTTAAAAATTCCACAATCTACTGTTTCCCAACATTTATCGAAAATGAGAGGCAAGGTGCTAAAGGCTGAAAGAAAAGGCTTAGAGATGTACAATTATATTACTAATTTAAAGGCGAGTCAGATTGTAGGGATTTTAGGTTTGTAAATAAACAAAACTTCACACATATCATTATAAGTAAAGCACAGAATAATCCCCCCACAAATAAGTGGGGGATTTCTTTTATGACAAAATATCAGTTTTTTTGAGGAGTGTCACGATAGTCACCATGTTCTAATGTGTTAGTATATGAAAAATTTTGAAATTGCTAAAATGCTTAATATTATTCACTAGAAGTTATGTCGCAAAAATCTTTTAATTTCATCAAAAGCTAAGTGACGATGACCAGCCTGACAATGTTGTTCACCACCAGTTTTCTTAGTGAAAACTACAGAAGTGATGGAGGCTGCATTACATAGCTCCGATTCGATTTGCGGTAATCGGCCAATTGGAACGTACTGATCGTCTTCACCAGCCAGGAGCAATACTTCTTGATTTATGAACTGACCGATTCCTGCCATCGTATGTTTTTCAAAGTTTTTAAGTAAGTTAAATGGCGTTTTTTCACCTGTATTTTCCATACCTTTTTTAACTTTCCAGTTCAGGTCGATGCTGGTGGCCATCATTTGTTTAAACATGGTATTAATTTTGTCAGCTTCATTAGTAGCCAGAAGCGTGGTCAATTTATTCCAGATATTATCCGGCATGCGCATCTTGAGTGCATCAAGGCCACTATAAAAAATATTAAAGGCGATGACTTTGTCGATTCGTTTTTCAAAAGCGGCGGCACGCATTGCCAAGTAGCCGCCCCAAGAAGCCCCGAGAATACTAACACGGTCAAGTTTGAAATAGTCAATGACTGTGGAAACGGGCTTCTCCCAGTTGTGGATGAATTTTAAGCCGTTTTTCAGTGCTGTTCCTTGTCCAGGTCCATCAAAAACTATAATATTATAATTGATTCCTATGAGGTAGTTCATCATCTTCATCATTTCCTCCATGTAGGAATCGTAGCCTCCAAAGAAAAGTAGTGTATTACATGCGCCTGGTGTCATGAATTTGATTGCAGGAAGATAGGAATCTTCATAAGGAATTTGATAGGTTTCATACTCAAAGTCATGAAAGCCCTTATAAAAAGTTTCACGGTATTTTTGGTACACTTTTTCTTTTTTTGGATCGGATGATTCCATATAAAACTCGGCAGCCTGATAATAAACCGAAGCTAGATCGAAGTCTTTCTGATGCTCCCGCATTGCTGCATATTCTATCCAAGTGTTATACCAGCTGTCCGTGTCTGTAAGTCTTGGGATGATGGCTTGCAAATCCTGATTTGCCCGCTCATCGTCTTGATAGAAATCGTTGAAAAAACGGTTAATTTGCAAATTGAACTGTTCGTTGTTTACATACTGTTTAAACATAAAATCCCTCCTTATATTTGACTACAAGGTAAGGATAAGAGAAGTATATTAAAGAAACAACAAGCAGGAAAGGGTAAGAAGTACGAAATCGAACCATAAGGATATAAATGGTTTGATAAGCAACTTTGGGAAGGAGATTGATTATTAATGGGAGAGGATGTTCGCGTTTATAAAACGAAGAAAAATATTTCTAATACACTTATTACCCTCTTGAACGAAAAAGAGTTTGGGCGAATTACAACTAAAGATATTTGCATACATGCTATGGTGAGTAAGTCCACATTTTACAGCCATTTTGCAGATAAATATGATCTTTTGGAAAAATTAGTGCAAAATTATGTCTGCTGGTTCAAGGAAGAAATTGAATTTCGTTTCGCATTAATAGAGAATGGAAATGTGGCTCAAGCTATTAATATGATAACCGATAAGATCTCAGCGCGAAAAAAAGAGGTTGCAACTTTACTCCATGTACGTGTTCCCTCAGCGGATTTACGTTTAGAATTAGAATCCATTTTATATAATGCCTGCTATTCCTATTTGAAAGAGCAGCAGGTTGAAGTAAGTGTGCCGATTGACTTTGTAGCTCAGTTGTATACAGCAAACGCAATGGTGTCAATCAATTGGTCGCTGAGCAACGATAAAAATCCAGATGTGGTTGAACTAATCGATAATATGCAGGGATATGTTTTTGATCTGATTTTATCAGGTGGTGAGAGAATGTAATAAATCATGAAACCTGCTTAATAATGTAGTTATCGTGTGGGGTGTGGTTGTAAAAAATTAAGTAATCGATATTTGGATTTTTTGTGAATTTTTATTGGTTTTTTATAAACTCTTTACTACATAATGTTACAAAATAGAATTAATTTGCTTAATTTAGCCCCATATCAGGTTAATAAATAAACTAAATGTGTTTATGTTATTGAACTATTAATATATTAGTAGGTGATTTGTTCGTTTATCCCTATATTGCTATTATATTAGCGTAAACAATATATTGGGGGGACAAGTATGAATTTGAAATTAACATCTAAGTTAGAAAGATTAAGAAAAAGTAAAAAAGGAATTGGTGCTTGTGTTTTAGCTGCAGGGGTGACGGCAATTACAATGATTCCTCAAAGTGCATATGCACATGGGTTTGTTGAAAAGCCGAGTAGTCGTGCTGCTTTATGTAGTCAGAATTATGGAGCATTAAATTTAAATTGTGGAAATGTAATGTACGAACCTCAAAGTCTAGAAGCACCTAAAGGATTCCCAGATGGTGGACCGATTGATGGGAAAATTGCTTCGGCAGGAGGATTGTTTGGAGGGATTCTTGACCAACAAACATCAAATCGCTGGTTCAAAAACACAATAAAGGGGGGAGCAAATACATTTACATGGAAATACACAGCGGCACATTCTACAAGTAAATGGCATTATTACATTACAAAAAAGGGATGGGATCCTAATAAACCATTAACACGTGCTGAATTAGAACCAATTGGAACTGTGAATCATGACGGTTCGGCAGCATCAAATAATTTAACACATACAATTAATGTACCAACTGATCGCAATGGTTATCATGTTATTTTAGCTGTATGGGATGTAGCAGATACGTCAAATGCGTTTTATAACGTAATTGATGTGAATTTAGTAAATAATGAAACTCCCGACACAGTAGCTCCAAGTCAACCAACGGGGGTAAATGCGTCTAAAGTTTCTGCCAATAGTGTTGAACTAACATGGAAGGCCTCTACTGATAATATAGGCGTAAAAGAATATCAAGTGTTACGTAATGGAGAAGTAATTGGTACGGTACTAGGTACAACTTTTACTGATAAAAAATTAAAAGCAAATACGGAATATACCTATACAATAAAGGCATTAGACGCTGCTGGAAACATATCAAAAGAAAGTGAAAAACTAAAGGCTAAGACAACAAATGAAATTCCAGATAAAGAGGCTCCGACTCAACCAAAAGGATTACATAGTATGGGTACAACAGCGACAACTGTTGATTTGATGTGGAGTCCGTCTGAAGATAATGTAGGTGTTGACCATTATGTTGTATATAGAGAAAACGCAGGGGTTATGAATAAAATTGGGACAACGGATAATACATCCTTTGTGGATAAAAATTTAAAGGCAAATACATCGTACAAATATGTAGTGACAGCGGTTGATTTAGCTAGAAATGAGTCTAGTAGAAGTGATGTTTTAACTGTAGCAACAAAACTAGAGGGTTCTACTTATGAAAAATGGGATGCAAGAAAAGCATACAATAAAGGTGATAAAGTAGTACATGAGGGAAAAGTGTATGAAGCGATTCAAAGTTATCAAGGGAACGGCGATCCAAATTGGATTTTTGCACTATCGCTTTGGAAGCCAGTTTTAAATAAATGATATGTGGAAAAGGGTAGTTATCACTTATTCTATGTGCAATACTGGAACAGGGGTGCAATTTTTACTCTTCATCCCAATATATACGAAATGAAATTATTGAAGAACCCCAATGGTATTCCATCAAAAAGGAATTCCATTGGGATTCTTTATTTTTTAATTTGTAATAGCGTATATTTTCACTGTAAATTTGTTAGTGGCACCAAGTGGGCTTGCAATATAATATTTAGTATTCGTATAAGCTTCAGTCCTAGATCCATGTGAAATATTTTTCCAACGAGTAGAATCTGTACCTAGGGAAACGTCAATCATTACATTGAAAGAGATAGAAGAAGGATGATCTTTTTCTGAAGGCTCAATAATCCATTTTAATTCCTTAGTACCTACAGGTAAACTATCAATTTTAAAGTTTTGACTGGATCGATTTTTTTGACCGGATAAAGGACTAGATTCGGAAGAAATTTGCGAAATTAATATTTCTTTTTCATTCGAATGTATACCATTTAATTTAATGATACTATCAATTAAACCTGGACCAGGAAAATCAGCTGCAATGATACCAGTATGTTTCATTCCACCTTGTTGTAAGAACTCAGTTCCAAGTGTATTCATTCCACCATAAAATACTTGACCATTTATATCACGAGGGAAATCTTCCCACGCATTAGTTGTAGCTTTTTGAATCATCTTGGGGTTACTATCAGTATTTCTGCTCTCTTTACCACTTGCAACAAACCAAGGATAAACATTATTTAATAATGCAGCAGCACCACCTGTGCCACTAAAATGGTTAAGATAGATTTTATCATTGTTAAAATTATTATTTGCATTTTGAAGGTGGGTTTTCACCGCATTCCATTTTTCATACATTCCGTCTGGTCCGTTTTCAATTTCAAATGTATCTTGTATATTTAAGCTATCGTAATTAATACCATATTGCTGAGAGGCTGTAAAGTTTTGTAAGATTACAATTTTCCCTCGGATGTCTCCTAGAGTAGGATTATTTCTTTTTGAAGTTGGTACAGAACTCGGATCCCAAAAATAGGAAGAATTAAGGTCTTTGTATTTATTAAGTATTTCCTCGAATGATAGTGAGCCACTTTCAGGAGTAGTTTCTTCTTTTAAGCGCATTAAAATTGTTTCTGTGGGATGATCTTTTAAAAATTGAATTGCCTCTTTTAATACATCTTCAAACATTGCTTTTTGATTTACAATCCCATGGTACATTGCAAAAGAATCTTTTACACGTTTAACACGCATATCTACATATCGAATTCCGGAATTTAATTGTTGTGGTAGACTCATAGTTTGATTTCTTGTCAAATTTTCATCAAGAAAACTTGCTCCATGTAAAGCCATTGTACCGTGAGTCCCTGGAATAGATATTTCACTCAATTTTGTTGAATCTGCTACTTTCGACATCCATGCTGGGTTTTGATAGCCTATATTGGATTCATAGGAATAACCTGGATGACTATCAGCGAAAATAGTAGATGGTGTACTTAAACTTACTAGTGTGAAACAAGTAAGGATACTAATTTTAAAAAAATTCTTCATTTTTATTTTGTTCATTTTATCTCTCCTGACTTTTAAACAATAGATATAATAAAACAAGATGATTTTTTACTACATCTATTGTTTTCATTCTTAAAGTAATGAATTTTTGTGTTTGAAAAAATCAAAATAGGGTAGGAAGTTATTTGAGATTTTAATAGTTTGTTGTAATGAATTGTATCTAATAGTCAAACGGATTCTTAAAGAATTGAAGCATAGATAGGTAAAAAACAAACTTTCCGCTGTACTGTATACAAACAAAACAGAAGTCTTAAAAAAGACTTCTATTTTGTGACATATAATGAATGATAAGGTGGTTAACAAATCAAGATAATGTGACTGAGTGGTAAAAATCTATTTATAGCTGTTTCAGAATTTTTTATAACAAGGTTACTTATGAAAAATGGGACTCTGTTAGGCTAACAAAAATTAAGAAATTCTACTCATTAAAACTTAAACTAACTACAGTTGCGATAGATTGGGCTGCATGTTCCCAGCTGCCATCTATAACTTTCCCAATCTGCTGACCGAGTGCATTTAAATCATTTGGATTAACTGGAATCCCATTATAAGCAGCAAGAATTGATAAAAGTGGAGCGGCAAAAGGTGTCCAACCACCTCTATCAATATTAAATACAGGCTTATCTATTACCTTTCCATCTTGCACTGTAAACTCATAATAAAATTGATCATCTGGACGAAAACTTAAATGATGAGAAATTTGTCCCTTAACATATGTTTTACCGCCACCTAAATTTACTACTTCAATTGGTTTTACATTAAATTCATGCTCAAATACTTTAATTTTTTTAACTTCTGGACCATTTAAGGCAGCCTTAACCGCTGTTTCCAAATTATTTTGTGCGAATGGTTGAATACTCATTTGTGCCTCTTTTTGTTGGATAGGAGCCTCTTTTTCTGCAGCAAACACCGATGTAGTCGGTAGTGCACCTGTAGCTAATGTAGCTGCAAGTGCTGTCGTCATCATGATTTTTCTTTTCATCTTCATAGTTTTCTTCCTCCCTTAAAGTTATGATATATAATTTTTAAAAGACTGACATGGGGCAATATTTTATTTCATAATGCACGCAAAAACTAGGTTAAGAATTATGTCAGAAAATCAAAATTAATTATATATTCATTTACAATGATATCTATCTACACATGTTTTTTCAATTTTCTAACAAATGGTACAATAATAACTTTTCATAAGGTAATTTATTGTTTCAATTCTCTCTATGCACGTTTTAAACAAATTAAAATCGGAGTGGTAATAATATATTTGCAAGCAAATGTCGTATATAATTCGAGAAAAGTACACAATTTTTTTATAAAAAACTATAGGAATTATCGTTATATCGTTATCAAACTAAGTAAGATAAATAATAATATGATGAAGAGCTTCCAGTGATTCGCTATAAATTCACTGAAAAATGAGCATGACATCATACACTCATGCACGACAACTAGGATATCAAAGCTCCACTTTATAGCGAATGAGCTAATACGAATGAGATTGAAAAATTTTATTAGTGGCGTATAAAACTATAAAAAACACTGCAAATCAATTAAATAATATCAGTTATTCTGAATGCGAAGGGCACGTAATATTTATTGTGAACTGTAGTACTGATTAAGATTTTAGGAGGAAATATGAACAAGAAGACTAAAAGAATCATATTAATTATTGGTATATTAGTAGGCATTAGTATCTTTTTATATTTACAAAACAATTTAATAAGTATAACTGAGGTTAAAATAACCTCTAGTAAAATTCCCTCTTCTTTTAAAGGATATAAAATACTACAAATTTCAGATTTACATAATAAAAAATTTGGTGATAATCAGGACGTATTAATCAAAAAAGTGAATAATTCGAATCCTGACATCATTGTTATTACTGGTGATTTAATAGATAGTAAATCGTACGATGCAGAAATTAGTCTGCAAGTAATACGAGAACTTGTAAAAGAGTATCCTATATATTTTGTGACAGGAAATCATGAAAAGTGGTCGGGAAAATATAACAGTTTAGAGAAAGAATTGAAGAAACACCATGTTACTGTTTTAAGAAATGAACATGTAAGCATTCGAAAAGGTGAGCAAGAAATAAACTTGCTAGGTATTGATGATCCGGAATTTAATACTGGAGATATTGATGAAGGAAGTATTGTAAAAGATGCAATTGTAAAAGCAAAAATTGAAACGCAGCCAGATAGGTATAATGTATTATTATCCCATAGGCCTGAATTTTTAGAAGCATATGCTGATGAGCAAGTAGATTTAGTATTATCGGGTCATGCACATGGGGGACAAGTTCGGTTACCTTTTATCGGGGGATTAGTTGCTCCTAATCAAGGAATACTGCCCAAATATACAGCGGGTTTATATGAACAACAAAATACGTCTATGATAGTTAGTAGAGGATTAGGCAATAGTATCATTCCGCAAAGAATTTTTAATAGACCTGAGATTGTAGTCGTGCAGTTAAATTAATCTGTACGGCTTTTTTGTTCAGGGGAATAATTTAAAGGTAGTTTTTCTTGAGTACAAGTTTCCATTACAATTTTGTTAAAATTTTTCAACGTTACATAAAGTAACAAAATTTGACCTATTGAGTTTGTTATAGTGTAAATAATCAAAAAACTTAAAAATTAGTCGAGTTAAAATAGTTATTATTAAGCAATATTAAAAATATAAAGGGGTGTACAAATGCATAAAGAATTTGAAATTGAAGAATATACGGCGATTGAGGAGCAAATTCATTATTATAGTACGTCTTTATTAGTAAGTCATCCTGAGCAAATTGTAAAGTATTTAGAAAAACGGTTGGAAAAGTATGCAGAAACGTTACAATATGCACATTTATATCCGGAAACGGTTATATTACCAATACAGCAAATAGTTATCGAATATTCTTTAGATGTTGCTAGAATTAGAAGGTATTTAAATTTAAAAACATAAATAAAATCGAATAATTTACAATGAAACAGAGTCGACTTTAAGAAAAAATATTCTAATGTCGACTCTGTTTCATTGCTTGAGTAAATAACAGAAAAAATATTTATTTGAAAAGTTTTACATATAATAACTCGAGAGTAAAATAAAAGTGAGTACTCACTCATTTTAAAGAAAAGGGGGATTTTTAGTGCAGCAACCTTCAATTATTTTACGAGATGTATCAAAAAGTTTTGGGAAAAAAGAAGTTTTGCATAACCTTTCGCTGCAAGTTGAAAAAGCAGAAATTTTTGGCTTGGTTGGACCTTCCGGATCTGGGAAAACAACACTCATTAAAATGATTGCAGGTATTAATGAGTCAACTACAGGGGATGTAATTGTTTTTAATACAAACATGCCTAATCTAAATGAAATGAAAAGAATTGGTTATATGGCTCAGGCTGATGCATTATACGAAGAACTATCGGCATATGAAAATGCAGATTTTATTGCAACGATGTATGGGTTAAAAGGTAAGCGTAAGAAAGAGAGAATCGTAGAAGTTTTTGAAATTGTGCAATTATCAGAGCATATGAAAAAGCAAGTACAGCATTTTTCAGGTGGAATGAAAAAACGTTTATCATTGGCGATAGCACTCCTTCATGAACCAGAAATATTAATTTTAGATGAGCCAACAGTTGGGATAGATCCTCTAATTCGAAAATCGATTTGGGAGAAGTTTTATGACCTTAAAAAGAAAGGAACAACTATTATTGTAACAACGCACATTATGGATGAAGCTGAGTTTTGCGAACGTCTAGGGCTAATTAGAGAAGGGAATTTAGTTGCGATTGGCACACCGGAGGAATTGAAAAAACAAACATCTTCTGGACGAATTGAAGATGTCTTTATGTTAGAAGGAGTGATTGAATCATGAGAGTTAATGGTGTAGTTATCCGTATCATTCGTCAATTTTTTCGAGATAAGCGTTCTTTAGCAATGATGTTTGGGGCACCAATGTTATTACTTTGGTTATTATCGCTAATATTTACACAAAAAGACTATATAACGCATATTGCTGTAGTCGATGTACCTGCTCCTATAGTAAAAGCAATGAAAAATCAAGAAGCATCAATTTATGAATATAGTAAAGACAAAGCAATTTTGGAATTAGAAAAGCAAAAGGTAGATGCAGTAATTCATTTAGAAAATGGAAAAATGAATCTTCTATTAGAAGGCAGTGATTCATCAAAAAACCGTGCGGTACTTCAAGTATTGCAAAAGAGTACAGAGAAGAATAATGTATCAATGATGAAGCCTGAAGTGGATTATTTACATGGCTCTAAAGATATTACGATGTTCGATGGGCTTGGTCCCGTATTAATTGGTTTCTTTACATTTTTCTTTGTATTTATATTGTCCGGAGTATCTTTTGTAAGAGAACGTTTAAGTGGTACATTAGAGAGATTATTGTCCACACCAGTGAGAAGATGGGAAATAGTTTTAGGATATATTATTGGTTTTGGAATCTTTGCATTTATACAATCTATTATAATTGTAAGTTTTTCAGTTTATATTTTAGATTTATATGTAGTCGGCTCAATATGGCTAACGCTACTTATAACATGTATGCTTTCTTTAACTGCACTAACATTAGGCACATTTTTATCGGCATACGCAAATAATGAATTTCAAATGATTCAATTTATACCGCTTGTTATCGTGCCACAAGTCTTCTTTTCTGGGTTGTTTCCAATGGAATCCATGAATACATGGTTACAAATGTTAGGTAAATTATTTCCACTCACATATGGTGCTGACGCTATGAGACAAGTAATGATTCGGAATCAAGGGTTTACAGAGATTGCATTAGATCTTACTGTATTACTACTTTTTTCACTATTATTTGCAGTAGGAAATGTATTTGCATTAAAGAAACATCGCAAAATATAATGATGATAAAAAGGAGCACAATAAATGAAGAAGGATTGGCTGGAAGAATTAGTTGCCGCAACGAATACTGATAAACGTAATGAACGTCAAATGCGTATATTAGAGGCAGCTGTTGATATGTTTGGAGAAAAAGGGTACGCCTCAACTTCAACGAGTGAAATTGCAAAGCGAGCTGGTGTAGCGGAAGGAACAATCTTCCGCTACTATAAAACGAAAAAAGATTTATTGTTTGCAGTCGTGATGCCGACCTTAACAAAGTTTGCTGCACCATTTTTCGTACAAGCCTTTGCAAAAGAAATATTTAAAACAGAGTATGAATCGTATGAAGTGCTTTTAAGAGTAATAATTCAAAATAGATTTGAATTTGCTAAAAAGCACTTTCCAATGATAAAAATATTAATTCAAGAAGTACCATTTCAGCCGGAACTAAAAAGTGAAATACAACAATTAATAGAAACAGAACTGCTTGTACATTTTAAAAAGCTGATTGCAAAGTTTCAAGAAGAAGGGGAAATTATTGAACTTCCACCATCTTCCGTATTCCGTCTTACTTTATCAGCTGTATTAGGGTTGCTCTTAACGAGGTTTTTATTATTGCCGGAAGAGAAATGGGACGATGAAGTGGAAATTGAAAATACGATTCAATTTATATTGTATGGACTAACGCCACGGAGGTAATGTGATGCGACAATTTGCTAAACCGATAATTGTTGTAAGTAAATGTTTAGAATTTGATGCCTGTCGTTATAATGGAGAGATGGTTCCAGATTTAACAATTCGAAACTTGCAGCCATTTGTTACATTTATACCTGTATGTCCTGAAGTAGAAATTGGTTTAGGGACTCCTCGTGAAACGATACGTATTGTAGAAAAAAATGGTGCGAATAGGCTTGTACAACCGTCAATACGAGAAGATGTAACTGAAAAAATGAATGAATTTTCAAATGCATTTTTACAAACATTACCTGAAGTTGACGGTTTTATTTTGAAGAATCGTTCGCCAAGTTGCGGAACTCGTGATGTGAAAATCTATTCTGGTTTTGAAAAAGGGCCAGTAAAAGGAAAAGGAACTGGATTATTTGGTGGAGCAGTAATAAAAAAATTTTCGCATCTTCCAATTGAAGAAGAAGGTAGATTGTCGAATTTTATTATTAGAGAGCATTTCTTTACAAGATTGTTTACAATCGCGCATTACAAAATGATTAAACATACTAAAAACATAAAAGAACTCGTAGCGTTTCAATCAGATTATAAGTATTTATTTATGGCATATAATCAGGTGAAACAAAAAGAATTAGGGCGTATTATTGCAAATCAAAAAAATGAAACAATTGAAGTCGTATTTGATAACTATGAGAAGACTTTATATGAATTATTTATTCGCGCGCCTCGCTATACATCGAATGTAAATGTATGTGAGCACATTTTCGGATATTTTAAAACAAAGCTAAAAAAACAAGAAAAAGATCATTTTTTAGAGCTGTTACAGAAGTATTCTGAAAAGAAAATCCCACTTAGTAGTTTACTTGTCATTTTAAAAACATGGGCCATTCGATTTGATGAAAAGTATTTATTAAGACAAACATATTTCGAACCATACCCTGAAGGGTTAGTAGAAATTTCTGATTCGGGAAAAGGTAGAGATTATTAAACAATAAATTACATAATTCGACACAAAACCTCCTATGTTGTTGTAGAACAATGTAGGAATTTTTTTGTGCATTGGTACAGAATCTGTTTTAAAATTAAGTTATGACAGAATTGTAGCAATTGTCTAACTAATATTCGTGTCTTTTAAGAAGTAATGTTTGTAGTAGAAACTCGCACGCTGTCGAAACTCAATATTCGATAAGGGGTGTGTAGCGGAATGGAATTTACTCTAACTCGCGAAAAACAAATGATTAAAGAAATGGTACGTGATTTTGCTGAAAAGGAAATCGCACCGAAAGCTGTATATTATGACAAAACTGCGGAATTTCCATATGAAACATTTCAAAAAATGGGCGAACTAGGATTATTAGGTATCCCATTCCCGGAAGAGTATGGAGGTTCAGGTGGCGATACGTTATCGTACGCGTTAGCTGTTGAAGAGATTGGTCGTGCTTGTGGTGGAACAGGTTTAAGCTATGCTGCAACAATTTCATTAGGTGCTTCTCCAATTTATTATTTCGGTACAGAAGAACAAAAACAGAAATTTTTAGTTCCAATGGCGTCAGGTAAAACGTTAGGTGCTTTCGGATTAACGGAGCCAAATGCTGGATCTGATGCAGGGGGCACACAAACGAAAGCATTTTTAGATGGCGATGAATATGTTATTAGTGGTGAAAAGTGCTGGATTACAAACGCAGAGTATGCAAATACAATTATTGTAACCGCTATCAACGGTTTTGAAGACAATGGTAAAAAACGTATTTCTGCATTTATCGTACCGACTACTAGTGAAGGATTAACGATCTCAAGCCCTTACGATAAGATGGGTGTTCGTGCTTCTAATACTTGTGAAATCGTACTTGATGGTGTACGTGTACCGAAAGAAAATATTCTTGGTGATGTAAATAAAGGATTTAAACAATTCTTATATACACTTGATGGAGGACGTATTTCAATTGCAGCATTAGCAGTAGGTATTGCACAATCTGCATTTGAGCGTGCATTGCAATATGCGAAAGAACGTCAACAATTTGGAAAACCGATTTCTAATTTCCAAGCGATTCAATTTAAATTGGCTGATATGGCGACTGAAGTAGAATTAGCGCGTAATTTAGTACATAAAGCAGCTTGGTTAAAAGATAACGATAAACCTTTCGGTAAAGAAGCGGCTATGGCAAAGTTGTTTGCATCTGAAGCTGCAAGTCGTATAGCAAATCATGCAGTACAAATTCATGGTGGATATGGCTATATGCGTGAATATGAAGTTGAACGATATATTCGTGATGCAAAACTTTTAGAAATTGGTGAAGGAACTTCTGAAATTCAACGTCTCGTAATTGCAAGACATTTAGGATGTAGATAAAAAGGAGGGGTCACTATGTTTCAAAAAATATTAATTGCTAATCGCGGGGAAATCGCAGTTCGCATTATGAAAACTTGTCAAAAACTTGGCATTCGCACTGTTGCTATTTATTCTGAGGCTGATGAAAATGCCCTTCATGTAAAATTGGCAAATGAAGCTTACTTAGTAGGCGGTCCACGTGTCCAAGAAAGCTATTTAAACCTTGAAAAAATTATTGAAATAGCTAAGAAGACAAATGCTGAAGCAATCCATCCGGGGTACGGATTATTATCAGAGAATCCATCTTTTCCGATTCGCTGTAAAGAAGAAGGAATCGTATTTATCGGTCCTTCAGAAGAAATCATTACTAAGATGGGAAGTAAAATTGAGTCACGTATAGCGATGCAAGCAGCAGATGTGCCAGTAGTTCCAGGCATTACTACAAATATTGAAACTGCTGAAGAAGCAATTGAAATTGCGAAACAAATTGGTTATCCATTAATGCTTAAGGCATCCGCGGGCGGCGGAGGCATTGGAATGCAGTTGATGGAAACTGAGCAAACGCTCACCAAAGCATTTGAAAGTAATAAAACAAGAGCTCAAAATTTCTTTGGTAACGGAGAAATGTATTTAGAGCGCTATATAGCAGATGCACATCATATTGAAATTCAGCTTTTAGCAGATACACATGGTAATACAGTGTATTTATGGGAACGCGAATGTTCAGTACAGCGCCGAAATCAAAAAGTAATTGAAGAAGCACCTTCACCATTTTTAGATGAGGGTATACGAAAGGCTATGGGAGAAGTTGCTGTACAAGCTGCTAAAGCACTTGGTTATACAAATGCAGGTACAGTTGAGTTTCTTGTAGATGATCAAAAGAACTTTTATTTCTTAGAAATGAATACGAGATTACAAGTAGAACATCCAGTTACAGAAGAAATTACTGGGTTAGACTTAGTTGAACAACAATTACTTATCGCATATGGTGAGAAGCTATCATTTACACAGGATGATGTAAAACGTAGTGGTCATGCCATTGAGGCTCGTATTTATGCAGAAGATCCGAAAACATTCTTCCCATCACCTGGGAAAATTACAGATTTAACGTTACCGACAAATATACGTATTGATCACTTTTTGGAGAATCAAGTAACGATTACACCTTTCTATGATCCAATGATTGCGAAAGTAATCGCACATGGTGAAACTCGTGAAGAAGCGATTTCAAAATTAAAAATTGCTCTAGAAGAGTTAAAAGTAGAAGGTATTAAAACAAACACACCAATGTTACTGCAAGTACTCGGAGACGATGTGTTCAAAAGTGGTATTTATACAACGGGTTTTGTAACGAAACAACTTGTTAAAAAATAAGAGTTATGAATATTAAGGGGGAAAAAATGATGACGAAAGTATATGCATCGATGGCAGGAAATGTTTGGAAAATTGTTGTAGGAGTAGGAGATACAGTAGAGGAAGAGCAGGATGTCGTCATTTTGGAATCTATGAAAATGGAAATTCCAATCGTTTCAGAAGAAGCCGGAACTGTTATGAAAATTAACGTACAAGAAGGCGATTTTGTAAATGAAGGAGATGTATTACTAGAAATTGAATAGGGAGATATAGGGGGAAGCGAATTGAAACTACCTAATTTTGCTGTCATTAAAGAAGTCGGGCCACGTGATGGCTTACAGAATGAAAAAAAGATTGTTGGCACAAAAGATAAAGTAAAATGGATTCAACTACTTACAGAAGCTGGATTGTCGTACGTTGAAGTTTCCTCATTCGTTCACCCTAAATGGGTTCCTGCATTAGCAGATGCAAGTGATGTATTTTCTGAGCTAAAAAGGGATCCAAATGTTACATATGCAGCGCTTGTTCCAAATCAAAATGGTTTGGAACGAGCTTTTTTGCAAAATGTAGATGAGGTGAATGTTTTTTTATCAGCAAGTGAATCTCACAATAAAAGTAATATTAATAAATCTATTAAAGAAGCATTAGCTGTAATTGAAGATATAACAAAACAGGCAACGTTCGAAGGTAAAAAGGTAAGAGGCTATGTTTCTACTGTATTTGGATGTCCTTATGAAGGGGATATAAGTGCCACAGCAGTTGACGAAATATGTAATCAACTATTTTCATACGGCATTTATGAAGTTTCTCTCGGGGACACGATTGGTGTAGCGAATCCATTACAAGTAGAACAAGTATTAGAACATCTATTAAAGAAGTATGATGCTTCGCAGTTTGCAATGCATTTTCATAATACGTATGGAATGGCTCTGGCGAATGTAGTTAAGTCTTTAGAATATGGTATTACAACGTTTGATAGTTCTTGTGGTGGACTCGGAGGATGTCCTTATGCACCAGGAGCATCGGGTAATGTTGCTACTGATGACTTAGTGCATATGCTCCATAAGCTGGGAGTCCAAACTAATATTGATGAAGAAAAGTTATTGAGAGCTAGTCAGTTTATTCAAAGTAAGTTGAATATCCAATTACCGAGTCATGTGTATAGAGCGCTTCAACATAAAACGATAAGTAGGTGAGAAGATGCTACAATTACAAAACATTTCCGTTGACTATGTAACACCGCATGTTGTAAAGATTTCGTTAAATCGTGAAAGACAAGCAAACTCATTATCTTTGGCATTATTAGAAGAATTACAAACTATATTAACTCAAATAAACGAAGAATCAAATACGCGCGTTGTTATTTTAACAGGGGATGGCGAAAAAGCATTTTGCGCTGGTGCTGATCTAAAAGAGCGTGCCAACATGAGTGAAGAACAAGTTCGCCATGCTGTGGGTATGATTCGTTCTACTATGGAGATGGTGGAACAATTACCACAACCAGTTATTGCTGCTATTAATGGAATCGCACTTGGTGGAGGTACTGAATTAAGCTTAGCTTGTGATTTTAGAATTGCTTCTGACACTGCGAGTCTAGGTCTTACTGAAACTTCTCTTGCAATTATACCTGGAGCAGGTGGTACGCAGCGTTTACCGAGATTAATTGGAGTCGGTAGAGCAAAAGAATTAATTTATACAGGAAGACGTATTTCGGCGCAAGAAGCGAAAGAATATGGTTTAGTAGAATTCGTAGTACCAGCTGATTTACTAGAAGAGAAAGCAATTGAAATTGCAGATCGAATTGCTAAAAATGGTCCAATTGCCGTTCGATTAGCAAAAGAAGCAATTTCAAATGGTATTCAAGTAGATTTACATACCGGCTTACAAATGGAAAAACAGGCGTATGAGGGCGTAATCCATACGAAAGATAGATTAGAAGGATTACAGGCATTCAAGGAAAAACGCAAACCAATGTATAAGGGGGAGTAAATATGTTAGATCAAAAACAACAATCTAATTCATTTGAAGAACGAGTTGAAACAATTAAGCAAGGCGGGGCACCGAAATATCATGAACAAAACAAAGCAAAAGGAAAACTTTTTGTTCGAGATCGTTTAGCTCTTTTATTCGATAATGGTGAATATGTGGAAGATGCATTATTTGCAAATTGTGAACAAACCGGGTTACCAGCTGACGGCGTTGTAACTGCAACTGGTAAAATACATGGTCGCACTGCGTGCGTAATGGCAAATGATTCAACTGTTAAGGCTGGATCATGGGGAGCACGTACAGTTGAAAAGATTTTACGTATTCAAGAAACGGCTGAGAAATTACGTGTACCGTTATTTTATTTAGTTGACTCTGCTGGGGCACGTATTACAGATCAAGTTGAAATGTTCCCTGGACGCCGCGGTGCGGGAAGAATTTTTTATAACCAAGTGAAATTATCTGGAAAAGTGCCACAAATTTGTTTATTATTTGGACCTTCAGCAGCTGGTGGTGCGTATATTCCAGCATTTTGTGACGTTGTTATGATGGTTGAAGGAAATGCTTCTATGTATTTAGGGTCTCCGCGTATGGCTGAAATGGTTATCGGTGAGAAGGTAACTTTAGAAGAAATGGGCGGAGCACGTATGCATTGCTCAGTATCAGGATGCGGAGATGTTTTATGTAAAACAGAAGAAGATGCAATTACGCAAGCAAGACAATATATTTCTTATTTTCCAAGTAACTATTTAGAAAAGACTCCTTTGATTACACCTCAAGAACCGAAACAGTTCGATAAAACGTTAGAAGAAATCATTCCAGAAAATCAAAATGCTCCTTTCAATATGAAAGATCTCATTAACAGAATTATTGATGAAGGTTCTTTCTTTGAAGTGAAAAAATTATTTGCTCAAGAACTAATTACAGGTTTAGCACGCATTGATGGTAAGCCAATTGGCATTATTGCAAATCAGCCGCGTATGAAGGGCGGCGTATTATTCCACGATTCAGCTGATAAAGCAGCGAAGTTTATAAATTTATGCGATGCATACCATATCCCATTATTATTCCTTGCAGATGTACCTGGATTTATGATTGGTACAAAAGTAGAACGTGCCGGAATTATTCGTCACGGTGCAAAAATGATCTCTGCAATGAGTGAAGCAACTGTACCGAAAATTTCTATCGTCGTTCGAAAAGCATATGGAGCTGGCTTATATGCAATGGCAGGTCCAGCGTTTGAACCAGATTGCTGCTTAGCATTACCAACAGCTTCTATTGCAGTAATGGGTCCAGAAGCAGCGGTCAATGCTGTATATGCAAATAAGATTGCAGCTTTACCAGAAGAAGAGCGTGCAAGCTTTATTGCTGAAAAACGAGAAGAGTATAAGAAAGATATTGATATTTACCGTTTAGCATCTGAGATGGTGATTGATGGTATTGTTCATCCAAACAATTTACGTGAAGAGTTAAAAGGACGATTCGAAATGTATATGAGCAAATATCAAGTATTCACGGATCGTAAACATCCTGTATATCCAGTTTAAAAGTCCTATTTAGGGCTTTCTTGCTCAAAAAATCAAGGAGGGGAAAACATGAAACAAGCAGTTTGGTTTCCAACAGAAGAATATAAAGAAAAAACGCGTTTATTTAGTTGGATGAAATCATTAGGCTATGAAGATTACGAAGCTTTTTATAATAAGTCAATTGAAGAAACAGCTTGGTTTTGGGGAGAAGCTGAGAGAGCAGTTGGCTATCAGTGGATGAAACCATATACTGAAGTGTTAGATTTAGAAAATGGTACACCGTTTGCACAGTGGTATACTGAGGGAACTTGTAACGTTGTAGAATCTGCTTTATCTCGCTGGCTTGCAGACGATAAAACGAAAACACAAGCAGCACTTATGTATGAAGGGGAAAACGGAACTTCGAAATCATTTACATATGAAGAGCTTGACAGCTGGGTAAGCCGTGTTGCCAACGGTTTGAAACATGCTGGTATTGAAAAAGGTGATCGTGTAACAATTTACATGCCAATGATTCCTGAAACAGTTGTTGCTATGTTAGCGGTAATGAAAATTGGAGCGATTATTTCACCAATATTCTCAGGTTTTGCTGCTGATGCAGTAATGACACGTGTACAAGCGGCTGGTTCAAAAATGGTTATTACCGCAGATGGCTTTTCACGCCGTGGGAAAATTGTTTCATTAAAAGATGAAGTAGATAAAGCTTGTGAACATTGTCCAACTGTTGAAAAGGTGGTAATTGTTCGTCATGCAGGAAATGATTTTACACCGCATAATTATGATTTTTCATGGAGTACGTTAGAAAAAGAAAAACCATTTATACATGCTGAAGAAATGAACAGTGATGATCCATTAATGCTTATATATACATCTGGAACGACTGGTAAGCCGAAGGGGACAGTACACACACATGCTGGTTTCCCGCTAAAATCTGCATTTGATGCAGGGTTTGGAATGAATATAAAACAAGGCGACCGAGTATTATGGGTAACTGATATGGGCTGGATGATGGGACCATTTTTACTATTCGGCTCTTTAATTAATGGCGCAACAATGGTTATGTATGAAGGTGTCCCAGACTTTCCAGAAGCAGACCGCTTATGGGAGACAGTCGATAAATATGAAATTACTCATCTCGGTATTTCACCAACGTTAATCCGTGCATTAATGGCAAAAGGTGATGAATATGTAAATAAACACTCGTTAAAGAGTTTAGAAGTATTCGCATCAACAGGAGAACCTTGGAATCCAGACCCATGGATGTGGTTATTTAATACAGTTGGTAAAGGTAAAGTACCAATTTGTAACTATTCAGGTGGAACTGAAATTTCAGGTGGGATTTTCGGGAATGTCCTAATTAAGCCGATCGCACCGATTAGTTTTAACGCATCTTTACCAGGAATGGCAGCGGTTGTACTTGATGATCAGGGTAAACCAATTCGAGATGAAGTCGGAGAATTATGTTTAGAAAAACCTTGGGTAGGTATGACGAAAAGTTTCTGGGAAGATGATGAACGTTATGTAAACACATATTGGTCACGCTTTGAAAATAAATGGGTCCATGGGGACTGGGTTATTTATGACGGTGAGCAATACATCATCACAGGACGTTCAGACGATACGCTAAATATTGCAGGGAAACGTATTGGGCCTGCTGAATATGAATCTATTCTTGTGAAACATAATGAGGTAATAGAAGCAGCGGCAGTTGGTGTACCGGATGATGTAAAAGGAGAAGTTTGTCATTGTTTTGTTGTATTACGAGATGGTGTAACATTCTCAGGAGAATTAAAGAAAGAATTAATGAGTTTAGTAAACTCTCATATTGGTAAAGCTTTATGTCCAAAAGACATCCACGTTGTAGAAGATTTACCAAAAACACGAAATTCTAAAGTAATGCGACGTGTCATAAAAGCTGCTTACTTAGGAAAAGAATTAGGAGATTTATCGTCACTTGTAAATCCTGAAGTGGTACCCTTTATTCAAGGACTACAGTCTAGCAAACTATAAAATTACGAATGAGCTCTATGTAAATAGAGCTCATTTTTAATGTTTACAAAAAGATAAGAGAGAAAAAGTAAATTTGAAGTTAAAAAATCTACTATTAGTGTTAAGTATATCTGTTTGTTTTTAGTTTTTATCAAAATAGGATACTATAGCTGTCTATTCAATGGAGTGATTGAATTTTGTTAAGAATGAAAATTTAGTGAAGAAAAAAGTAATGAATAAAAGGAGAAATCCCTGGGGGACAGGGATTCAATAAGGGAGATATTATTGTTGTTCAATGTCGAAATTTGGCGTATTCGACAAATTAATATTATCACGAATTTTCAGGAGATTGTGATAGTGGATGTGTCAAAAATGTGTACGGCTTTCATATAAAAGTGTTATTTAAATAGGAAAAGGGAAAAGAATTAAGTTCACTCGTTCTTAAGATTTTTTCCCTTTTAAATTTACTATTTGTTCGTTGTTCTATATACATCTGAAATTGGTAAATCTTCGCCATGTAAAGCTTGAGTACTGTCCTTTTTGTTTGAATTATGTGCCTCCTGAGAGGTTTCTTGCAGTTGTTCTTGGGCCTTACTAGGGGTATTCAGCGCATCTAATGACACAGAATCAAGTTGTTGACTTAATAAATCTTTTTTATCCATGTTATGTAGCTCCTTTTTGAACTTAGATATAAAAACAAAGTATTTTTAAATAGTTACGTGGGTATTATGTATCTTTGAATGGAATTATATACACAAACTATATTGAGAATTTAACTAATTATAAAAATTACTTGTGCTGACAAGCTTAAGAAATATAAAGATCATTAGTTCTTAATAAAAGCGTTATTTTAGTAGGGTGTTACGAAATTTCATTTGAAAGGAACATCCCAATGATAAAAAAGAGCACTGTAAATCAGTGCTCATCTTATTAGATATTGCTTAGTCCTTAAAAATAAAACCGTTACGGACAATTCACAATGGTAATAGTGACGCTAGCTATTGTTCCAGGAGAATCAAGAAGTGAAGCAGTAACGGTTACTGTTCCAGGCCCATTAGCGGCTAGAAATACAGCGGTAAAGTTACCTGAAGCATTGGTAATGACCGCAAGAGGAGCCATGAAAGCAAGAGAAGGGTTACTAAATGAAAAACTGACCACTACCCCTGGAGTAGGACTACCGTTTACTAATACTTGACCCGAAAAAAATAAAGTATTATTTCCTTGAGTGGATACACATGCTGTGGTTTCGTTAGAAGTCAAGATAATAGATACAGGCCCAGCAGGAAGATTAAATCCAGTTGGTCCGGTTGATCCAGTAGGGAATTGAAAGGGTGGAACAGGTGGAAGTGTAGGTCCAATAGAACCCGGATTAAGTGCAGCAAAAGATAAAAACTCGTCCATTATATATTACCTCTAAAAATCGTATTACTAATAGTAAATGTATTGATAGAGCAATGTGAAATGGACAAGCGGTTGTATTTTAATAAATTAAACAAAATAGTTATTTGATAGAAAAAGAAATTAGTATGTTTATTTTAGAAATTAAATATAAAAAGGCGATTATCGTCAAATCGCCTTTTGGGTAATGCAGTGTAATTTTATTCAGTTATTTGAAATATAGTTTCATTCGGTTTAGAAAATCCATACAGTTTCCTTGCGAATTTTAAAATTTCTTCTTCACTACCTGTTAAAGCCTTAACATCATTTTTAAGGGAATGACCATCCTTCTTTAAAGAAGATAATTTTTGTTGCTCCGTATTAAGCGTGATTTGTTTTTCTTTAATCATTTCTTGTTGGTTATTAAGAGAATATTGAAGGACAAAAATTACAGGTAATATAAAAGCCAAAGTAGCTATAATACGGTGTCTTGTTTTTTTATTATTACCTTGTTTGGTGTTAGCGTTCACTTGCTGTGAGGGTATCTTAGGATTTGATTGTTGTGATGATATTTTTGGGATGTTTCCCATTAAAATGCCTCCATTACTGATTGTAGAATTTAAACTGTTTAAAAGTATTATAAATGTTCAATGGGAATTTTAGAAGATAGTTTAATATAGGTGCGTTTTGTAAAGTTTAAACAAAATCCCTATTTAAATAAAAGGAACTCCGATTGTCTGCGGGCTCCTAAGGGTAATCGTCAAGTAATGACGTACTCGACTAGTTAACGATATCATGAATTTTTTGGTAAATACACTGGTAAATGTGTCCAAATTAATGAGAGCATTATTTGAAACAAAAACGCTATTTTAATAGGGAGGGGAATAATGATGATTCCATGGGACAAGCGAGTATACATTGTATCAAGGTGATCATTTTATTACAGAGGGGACAATTTTAGAGGTTAGTGAAAAGGCGAATAACTCATTATATTGGCTTTGGTGCATGCTAGCTCCAAGCTATGAAAAAGTGTGCGGTAATAGTACAAAGCGACTTCGGTTGATTCGGATAGATGATGAAGAATGATATAAAAATTTCATTTTGTAGAGAAATGAGGTGATTAAGGATGGGCATAGAATATGCCATGTTTGTATTAAAAAAGAGCAGAATTTAGCCTATATATAAAGATGTTGGAATTGTTCTAATGGGGGGAATATCTGAAATATAAATAATTGAGGGGAGTGAACTAATAATGGAAACTAGTACTTTTTTAGGATTGTTTTGGGGATGGATAACGGTTATCGTATCGGGAATACTTTTCGTACGTCCATCGGTACTACGTGAATTGAAAAAATTAGTGGTTGAAGACAGAGGATTTGGTATTATGTATGGTTTTCTATCGATTTTCCTAGGGTTAGGTAGTGTAATCCTACATAATGTATGGGTATTCAACTGGCAGGGGTTCCTAACGGTTATTGCATGGCTTGCATTATTAAAGGGAATCTACATAATTGCATATCCTGAACCATCCAAGAAAACAGACTTTGAATTAAGGGTACTATCTACACGTATAGCGCTCGCTATCATTGGCGCCTTGGCTTTATGGATGCTTATAGTAATCTATATAAAATAATCTTTTTCTAATAAGAACTATATTAAAATAAATCTCTACGTGTTCATTGACAAAAAGCTGACTATACTTAGTCAGCTTTTTGTATATTACATTCTAGTATTTATCGGTCACAAAAGACATGTTCTCTCTTTTAAGTCGATATCGAAAATATTACCAATTTTTTCTTTTACAATGACAACAAATAAAGAAACATTTACAACGACACTTATTTCGTTTAGAACTCCAATCATCATCACAATGATTCTTTTCTTTAGATTTCCACCAATCATCATTACAATGCTTTTCCTTAGAACTCCAATCATCATCACAATGATCCTTTTCTTTAGATTTCCACCAGTCATCACAACAATGCTTTTTCTTAGAACTCCAGCAATCATTTTTCCAGGACATTCTTTTATACCTCCCTTCAATAGGATTCATACTATTCTATGTTTTAGTAAAAGAATGGCTTGTTTATTAACCTATTATTTAACCTTTATATGATAGAGTGCTTTCTACTAGATATAGAATTCATACAAACTATGCTAATTTTCAAGAGATAGTTGAGAGAACTACTGGTTATGATATTAATCAACAAACACTTGTTGAAGGAAACGTTATGATTTTAAATAATATCTTATTTTGGAGTACGCTTTTCTGAATGTATATTTCACAATGGTAAAGGAAAAATACACCATATCACTGCGAACAAAACCTATGTATATGTGAAGTAATAGGAAAAGGTGGTCCCTATTCAAGGAGCCGGCTTATTAAAAGTATAAATAAGAAGGTTTAGTACAAGTGTTTGTTTTTTTGTTTCTATGCTTTTGTCTCGTACACTTTTAAGCTATTTGACATACTTTACTAGTAGAAAGGATTAGGGGGTGAGGTTTTGGGTTCTCGATTTAATAATTGTAGAAAGAAATGTACGTGTAAGCATGATGATTGTTGGGACATTTTTGAAGAGTGTAAAAAGGAAAAGAATGAGAAATGTGACAGCTCTTGTGTACAAGGAATTAGAGATGAGCTTAAAAAATTAATTAATAAAACAGTGCGAATTAACACTGAAGGACGTACTTATATAGGTACTGTTTCTTCGGTAACTTGCGATGTTGTTAAGCTAGCTGCTATTCCTGGTTCAGTTGCAGCAATTATATCTCTTTGTAAAATTGAAGCAATTTTACCACCTGCTACAACTGTTACTGATGAGTTTGATTTTAACGGTGTTGACGTAGCAAATAAAGATTAATTATGCTTTATTGATGCTAAGCCATTCTTATGAATGGCTTTTTATTTTGCGTGCCCAGCTAAGCTGGGCACTGCTTGCTGGTGAAAGTCCAGCCTAGGTAAGAGCCAAGTCGCCTAGTAGCTGACAGGCAGCTGGTGGAGAAATCCTAAGGTTGAAGCCCTGTGACAAAGTAACTTCTACTAGAAGTGCGAGCGAATCAACAGACCGTAACATAAAGTGAACCTTGCCGCCTCGTTAAAAGCAACCTAGCAATAGGACAAAGGGAAGTCGAGCCTGGTGAATATGGGCGAAGACCATGGAAGATGTGAAGAACTTGGAAATACGACATCGAAGAATCCCTCGGGGTACGGAGGGCGGTATGTTGAGAAAGTAGTGTCTGGAACTGGGGAGACCCTCCTTTGCCCTTTCTTTCAGAAAGGAGAGAGGAAACCTATAAGCATATACGAAATGGTGGACTGTAAAGAGGGAGTCGGAGGAGGTCATAGTACTGAATATCATAACGACAACACAACGTTATGTAGGGAAGGACCTCTACTTTGTTCATAAGTTGGAAGGAGGTAAGAGTGAGTGAATCTTTGGAAAACTAGCTAACTACACTGATGTAAAAGCTCAAGAACTTTGGAAGACTTTATATCTTTGTGCCAAAGAAAGTTCAAATCGTAGGTTTCACGCGTTGTATGACAAAATATATCGTCCTGACATATTGGCTGAAGCATGGAGAAGGGTAAAACGGAATCAAGGGAGCGGTGGAATTGATGGACAGACGATTGAAGAAATCGTGTATCAATATGGAGAACGAAACTTTCTCAATGAATTATATATAGAATTGAAAAGTAAATCCTACCATCCACAAGCTGTAAGAAGAATGTATATTCCAAAAGGTGATGGAAAACAAAGACCGCTTGGAATTCCTACGATCAAGGATAGGGTTGTACAAATGGCAACGAAATTGGTGATAGAACCCATCTTCGAAGCCGATTTTCAAGACTGTTCGTATGGATTTCGCCCGAAACGAAACGCACATCAAGCGATATCGAAGATACGGAAAGCGAGTAAAACATCTCATTGGATTGTAGATGTAGACATACAAGGATACTTTGACAATATTAATCATGACAAATTAATGAGGCTTGTAGAAAGAAGAATCAGTGACCGAAGAGTGTTAAAACTCATTAGAAAATGGTTGAAAGCGGGAATCATGGAACATGCGCAATTTCATGAAACGACATTAGGTACACCACAAGGTGGCGTGATATCTCCATTACTTTCTAATATATATTTAAACTATATGGATACCATTTGGGAAAAGAAGTGTAAACATTTGGGGGAACTAATTCGATATGCGGATGACTTTGTCATCGTATGTCAAACAAAACAACAAGCATTAGAGAGTATTCGGATACTACAATCCATTATGAATAAGTTAGAACTTACAATCCATACAGAAAAGTCGAAGCTAGTGAATACGTGGGATGGAAACGAGGGATTTGATTTTCTAGGATTTCACCACCGAAAATACCCTAAACATGTGAAAGGCGGGAAGAAAGTGCATGTGATGGCACATATTCCGAGCCAGAAAGCCATGAAGAAAATGCGGGAACGCATTAAAAGATACACAGAGCCGAGGAACAAACTGTATCTACAATTGGAAGAGATGGTGAAAGGTTTAAATAAAATTCTGCAAGGATTCAAGAATTATTATAGCTTATCTTCAATTGGACAGAGGTGGCTCTGTAAAATAGACTGGTACGTCCTAGAACGACTTAACCTTTTTTGGAATAAGAAAAGAAATGTTCGAAAGAAACATGGTCGTATCAAGGACTTGATGAAGAAAACAACATATACACTCGTGAAAGTAGGAGGATAGAACAAAACTGAACGCCAAAGAAGGAAGAACATCGGAAAGCCGTATGAGGGAAAACCTCACGTACGGTTTGATGATGGGAAGCTGAAACAGAAAAGGGATGGCAAAGCCATCCCTTTTCTCAGAGTGTTGGGAAACCCTTTAGGGTTCCCAACACTCTGTAATCTTTTTTGATTTTAGCGAAAGAAAACAACAAAAAATAGTAGAATTTAGAAAAATAGCCCTCCACCAACCCCTTTTTGGTTAGATGGAGGGCTATTTTTTTCATGTTTTGACAAGCGGCGGTGAGGTAAGCCTGCATTTGGACAGATTTCAGCCCTCGAAACCGAGCATATCGATAGCCATGTAGTTCTTTTGCATCCGCAAAGCTTCGCTCTATAGTTGAACATCGTACTTTATACAACTTTTTCCCTGTAGCTGTTAGTTTGTTTTTTCTAGCGATATCTTTATATTTCTCCCATATATGATGGGTGATAACTTTTTGTTTTTGTTTCTTTGAAAAGCATACCTCACGTAGCGGACAAACAGCGCAGTCTTCTGGATTCGATTTATATTGACGATATCCTTCGCGATCCGTTGTCGCATATTCTAAAATACATCCCATCGGACAAGCAAATGCATTCATTTCTTCTACATATTTAAATTGGCTTTTCGGTACTTCTTTATTTCTCTTTCCAAATCGGCGATACCCCATCACCATAAATATATTTCTTTCTGATAACTTCTTACAGATATATCCTGTAAAATAGCCTGCATCAAGAGCTACAGCTTCCACTTCAAACCCGAATTTATCAACTTGAGCTTGTAGACGTGCTAAATACGGCTCGGAATCTGCCATATTTCCAGCCGTTATATAGGTATCTGTAATAATATTGTACTTCGCATCAGTCGTACGATGATCTAAAAAATGAAAACCGTTCGGTTTTCCATCTCTCATTAAAAATCCACTATCTGGATCCGTTGTACTTATCCGAGTTTTTTAGTAGGGGTATCACTTTCCTTTCTAGGTTTTAATTCTTTTTTCCGTGCGCCTCACGATCTTCGATTACCGCAGCTTCTAGTTCATCTATATAGAACTTTGCCTTTTCTTTTTTATATTTATGTACAAATTTATTTTTATTGGCATTGGCCTTAATGTGTGTGGAATCTGTCATCAACGCACGTCCTCCTACCATACGGCGCTCCGTCGCTTGTCTCACAATCTCATCAAAAATTTCTTCGAAAATATTTGTATGAACGAAACGAGTACGGCGATTCCAACTGATTGTAGAATGATCTGGAATTGTATCTGATAGAGAGAACCCTAAAAACCAACGGTAGGCAATGTTCGTTTTAATCTCCTTTTCCAATTGACGCTCAGAACGAATACCATAAAAATATCCAATAAACATCATCTTAAATAAAACGATAGGATGGATTGACGGACGGCCATTGTTTTCACAATAATAAGGGCGTAACTTCTCCTCAATAAAATCAAAACTAATTGTCGCTTCAATCGCACGAAGGAAATGATCTTGTGGAACCAATTCTTCTACAGAAACAGATACACGCTCGTCGCGATGATTTTTTAAAGCACCCATCATAAGAAATCTCTCCTTTTCCTCTTTTTTATCAGTGTTGACACATAAAAAGAGGTTCAGACACAAAAATAGGCTGTGGAGAAGGCTTTCTCCACAGCCTGAGAAAAGGGATGGCAAAGCCATCCCTTTTCTGTTTCAGTTTTCTACTCTAAGTTTAAAAGGGAATATATTTTTCATATAGAAATAAATTTGAAGGTGTATAAAAGGTTGTGTGAAAGGAGAATGAGAGTGATCAAGCTGAAACAATTTACAAGAACTGATTTCAAACAATTAATAAATTGGATTAATTCCGAAGAATTTTTAATACAATGGTCGGGAAATGCATTCACATATCCTTTAAATGAACAGCAATTAGAGAAATATACAGAATGTGCAAACACACTGGCATTCAAAATAATGGATGAAGAGACTAAAGCAGTTATTGGTCATATTTCTCTTGGACAAATAGATAATATAAATAAGTCTGCTAGAATTGGAAAAGTGCTAGTTGGTAATACGAAAATGAGAGGGCGTTCTATAGGGAAACATATGATGAAAGCCGTACTTCGTATTGCTTTTGAAGAATTAAAACTACATAGAGTAACTCTTGGTGTTTATGACTTTAATAAGTCAGCTATTTCTTGTTACGAAAAAATAGGTTTTGTAAAAGAAGGTTTATTAAGAGAGTCAAAAAAAGTAGGAGAAACGTATTGGAATTTATGGGAAATGAGTATGTTAGAATATGAATGGAACAATAAAAAATAGTGTTTTATAATTATATTATGTTAACAAAAGGGGTTTGGTGGGAATCGTGAATAAAAAAACAAAAATAATTTCAATTGCAGCTGTTTCAGTGGGCGGTAAAACTACCATTACAGAAAGTTTAGCTCATGAGTTGAAAAACTCAAAGGCTCTATATTTTGATAGATATAAATTTGATAACTGTCCGGTTGATCTTTGTAAATGGATTGATGATGGAGCTAATTACGATGAATGGGTACTTACACCGCTAATGAATGATATTCAGCGTTCTATACAAGATAGTAGTTTAGATTATATTATTGTAGATTATCCTTTTGCATACTTAAATAGAGAAGTGGGACAATTCATTGATGTAACTATATTTATCGATACACCTTTAGATATTGCGTTGGCTAGAAGAATTTTGAGAGATTTTAAAGAAGATACAATGAGTGAAATACATAATAATTTGAAACATTACATGACACATGCGAGAAAAGCTTATTTAGAGGCAATTCATACTGTTAAGCCGAATTCGGATATTGTATTGGATGGATCTTTATCTATAAGTGAAATAATTGATCAAATAATAGAGGAACTTAATCGAAGAGAAGTGATTGTGAATGGTTAAATGTATAAAACGATATGTACAAGTCATTATCTGATTTATATAGAAGAGAATTAGATAAGTTTTTGCAGTTATGGTCTGGCGACTTCGAATCAAAAATATTGAAAGCTTCATGGACAGATAGATCATATAAATGCGGTGAAGTTTTAAGGCATGTAATTGTACATGAAATTCATCATATTGGTCAGATATCTATATGGGCAAGAGAATTAAATCTTCAGCCCGTTTCAGCGAATTTAATTGGAAGAGGATTGTAGATTTAGAAACCAACTTGCAGTGTAAACACAAGTCGGTTTTTATATATAAGAAGATTTCTTAATTAAAATCCTCGGCTTTTTTTGACGTATATATATAAACATTAAGATTGTAATGATGAAAAAGATCATAATCGTTTGTATGATTAAATTTTTAAACTGAAACAATATTGTCCAAGATGTAACAGCATCTTTAAAAGCTTGGAGTGCAGAGTACGAGGAAGGATCAAAACCGTACTGAAGTAACTTTTTTGTTTCAATAAAAGTACTGTTTTCATCACCGGCGTCTAATATTACTGAAATAAGTCTAGTATCTCCTCGTGTGGCTGTACTGACAAAACTATAATTACCATTAGTTGAAAAACTAGTTTGTAAGCCGTCAACACCTTGGAGTTTAATGTTTTTATTAAGGGAATATATCATTTTATTTGTATTGAAAACTTTTGAATCTTTGAAGGTAAATTGGTAAGAGGTTAGTTTCGTAACATTCAATACATCTGGAAAGTCTTTTACTAATTGTGTTGCTAGTTTAGCGACGTCTATCGATGTTGTAGTTGATTGTTTATTCGTATCGTTATTAATTCCAGTAGCATTTAGAAACGGGGATGGTTGTGATAACTTTAGTTGTTTTGCTTTGTCATTCATTAAAAGTGTAAAGTTATCTTCGTTTCCAGCAATGTGTTCTGCAAGGGCAAGTGCGGAACGATTATTCCCTGTCAAAAACAATGCATGAAGTAGATCACGAACCGTCGTTTTATCTTTCGAAGTTATTTGTATAGGACTCGTTTCTGCTCGGAAAACTTCGTTACTTATTTTTACCAATTCATCTAACTGTATTTTTCCTTCATTCAGTTGTTCCAGTGCGATATACTCTGTCATTAATTTAGATAAAGTAGCTGATTGTATAGGAGTTTCTTCATTTTTTTTATAAACAATCTCACCAGAATTAGTATCTATTAAAATAGCTGATTTAGCTTGAATAATTGGATCATTTACATAAAGATAAAAATATAAAACGATAAGTGCAGTAATAAGAAAAGATAATAATAAAATTGTTATTTTTTTCAAGAATTGCATTAGCGATCCTCCTACTATTACATCAATAATATTATTGTAAAAAGGAATGCTTAATTAGGAAGAAAGAAAAGGTAAAGAATTTCTAAAGAATTTTAAGGAATTCTTTAATTTTGGATATTGATGGAATATAAAAGGTTCAATTTCTTATATGATAAAAAATTGAACCTATAAATATGTGGTATTAAGCTTTATAAGGGAGTAATTTTACAGTGAAAGTTGTTTTTTTATCATCGCTATATACTTCAATTGTTCCTTTATGCAATTCAACAATACTTTTTGCAATTGCTAATCCGAGCCCAGATCCACCAGTGTTTGTTGAACGTGATTTTTCAACACGATAAAAACGTTCAAAAATATGAGGTAAATCAGTACTAGGGATAGGTTGTCCGTAATTTGTTATATCAATTGTAATCATGTTATTGCTTTCGTAAGCAGTAATATCAATATGATCTCCATCATTTCCATAAGTAATAGCATTTATGATTAGATTTTCAAACACACGTACTAATTTATCCCCATCAGCTAGTACCATTAGCTTTTGAGATGGGAAAGAAGGGCGACATTCAATATTAGCTTCTTGAAGCTGTATCCGAAATTGGACAGTTAATTGTCCAAGCAATTCTACAATATCAATAGGAACAGAATATAAACTTAACTCCTTATTTTGAACGCGTGTATATTCAAACAAGTCATTCATTAATGCATTAAGACGAGTTACTTTATCGTAAATGACTTGAATATAGTATCGTAATTCTACTTCATCTCTATAATTATCATGATGGATTAAATTTACGTATCCAACTATAGATGTAAGAGGGGTTCGTAAGTCATGTGATACATTTGTAATAAGTTCGCTTTTTGCTTGTTCTGCCTGTCTTTCTTCATCAATCGAAACTTTTAATTGCTCAATAATTTGATTGACCCCAGTTGCCAGTTCTTCTAAATAATTATGGTGTACGATGGAAACTTTATGATTAAAGTTTCCACTTGCAATATACCGAATCTCTTCAATCATTTTTTTATACAAGTTTCATAGTAAACCTTTCTTTCATGACGATAAAAAATGTATAAATAGGATGAGAAAATAGAAAATAAAAACAAATAAGATACAATCATCATCCATAAAGACTCTTTTAATCCAATATATTTTTCATGGCCAAAAATTCTAATGAATTCTTTTCCTAGTTCGCTTAGAGTAAGTGAACTCTCAATTACACTCGTTACGAGGCGAAATATAATTAATTCGGTAATTGGTGTAAGAGTGATAGCTAATAAAAGCCAAAAAATAAGCTTCCACTTTGGTATATCTTTTAATATATCAAATGCTTCATTTCTCAATTTTATATCCTACTCCCCAAACCGTATGAATTAGTTTTTCACCATTCATTACGGTTTCAAGTTTATCGCGTAAATTACTAATATGGACCATTACCGTTTTATTAGAACCATAACCGTCTTCATTCCAAACTCGTTCGAATATCTCTTCAGAGCTAAATACTCTTCCAGTATTACTCGCTAGTAAATATAAAATATCAAATTCGATAGAGGTGAGTTTAATATATTCTCCATTTACTTTAACAGTATGATTATGTTTATGTATTTCAACAGAACGAATACGAATAATACCATCTTCATTCTTTTGGGAAGTAGCATTTTGGAAAGAGGATCTTCGTAATAAAGCTTTCACTCTAGCCACTAATTCTAGTGGATTAAACGGTTTAATCATATAATCATCTGCGCCGGTCATAAGTCCTAAAATTTTATCCATATCTTCAGCCTTTGCACTAAGCATAAGGATAGGTACAGTATTATTTTCACGCACTTCTTGACAAACTTCCAATCCGTTTCGTTTTGGCATCATAATATCCAAAAGCATAAGATCAACTTCATATGTACATATCATTTGTAATGCTTCATCACCATCATAAGCTTTATAAATGTTATAACCTTCATTTCGTAAATAAACAGCCAGTAATTCTACAATATCTTTATCATCATCAATAATTAATATGTTTTTATTCATTTTATAGTTAGTTCCTTTCCTTACAATTAATCAACATTACTATAATATCAAACATTTATGTATTTTGTAGTAATGTTTCTACATAAAATTTCATGTATCGTATTAAAAAGGAATTAAAACATTCATAACGAATATAAAATAAGAAGGATATTTAAACTCCACATTATACTGAAAGGTAGTTATAAGGGGGACTTGCTATGTTATATAATGATATATATTCATTTACTCCAACTGGAAAAATAGAAAATGATATTAAAGCTTTTCTATTAAAATACAATAAAGAATTTACATATAAACATTCAATTCGTTTGGCAAATGAGGCGAGAAAAATTGCGAAAATATTTTATGAAGATGAAGAAAAAGCAGCGATTGCAGGGTGTTTACATGATATTAGTGCAATCTTTCCGAATGAGGAGCGGATTGCAGTTGCTGAAGAATTTGGCATAGAAATATTACAAGAAGAACGAGAATTTCCAATGATTATTCACCAAAAATTATCGAGAGTAATTGCAAAAGAGGTATTTAAAGTAGAAGATAAAGAAGTTTTAAATGCTATCTGTTGCCACACTACGTTGCATAAACATGCAACAAAGATGGATTTAGTATTATTTATTGCTGATAAATTAGAATGGGATCAAATAGGGACACCGTCATATTTAATTGAGGTAAAAAAAGGATTGGAAAAATCTTTGGAACATGCTGCTTTTGTATATATTTCATATTTGTGGGAAAGAAAAGATACATTAAAAGTCATACATCCGTGGCTAGAAGAAGCATATTGGCATTTAAAAGAAATTGTAGAGTAGAAAGGGTATAAAAATGCAATTAAAAGAATATATGAATCAAACATTCCCAGGAGTTACGTTAGTACCGTACATATACTCTCAGTGGGAAAAACATCTGCATTTTGATTTTGGGAAAGATAAATATCAATTTAAAGAAGATGGTAACACTTATAATATGGAATATTTCACACAACTATATAGGTATAATAAAAGTCTATTTAAAGATATATTTTCAAAAGAAGATGCCGTCTTTTTAGTCACAAATGTTTATCGATTTAAACAGGAAAATATAAAAAATGCGCAGAAAATAAATGTATACAATAGGTTTATTAAAAAGAGGGGTTTAAAGTTTCATATAAGACAAGAAACATTCCCTTTTCTATTTGAAGATGAAGAAGCTGACTTATATTGTACATATCAATTTTCTTTAAAATGTCTTGCTGAAGATATTAAATATGAACCGCTTATTCAAGCAGCTAATCATGAAGATTTCCCTGACCTACGTCCACGCTTAGGGCGAAAAAAGAAATTTCATATCCAGATGTATTTTTTATAAATGTAACAAAGGATATTATCATGTTTATTTATGATGATAGAGGATGTGAAGTAATTGCGAAGAATAAAGAAAAGATACGGGAGTTATATGAGAAGTATAAAGAGTGGATACAAGAATATGAACGAGAGAGTATAGATGACTTATTTACATGAAAATAGGAGGAAGTGAAGTGTGTAATGAAAAGGATCGCAATTGTATCTGCATGGGAACCAGAGCTTACGTATTTGCATCAACATTATCCAAGTGAGCGTGTAGAAAAAATAGCAGCTTGGGAATTTCATTTTCATTCTATTAATGAATTAGAAGTTATTTCAGTTGTAACTGGTGTCGGTAAAGTAAGTTGTGCTAGTTGTGTACAACTATTAATAAGTGAATTCCAGCCAGACCAGTTATTTATGACAGGGATTTGCGGGAGTTTATCAGATAAGGTGAAAAATGGACACATCGTTGTAGCTCTTAATACTTTACAGCATGATGTTACAGCGGCTGGTTCAGGAGAAGATAGTTTTAATCTATATGATGGTAGAACGGCACCTATTGAAACAACTAAATCACTCGTAAAACGAATGAAGAAATTGCGTTCGTATGACCCGGTCCATTTTGGTACATTTCTATCTGGAGATCAACGTATTCGAAGTTCAGAAATGAGGTATTTACTTCATACTGTATACGGTGCTTTAGCCGTTGATCAAGAAGTGGCAGCATTTGCTTATGTATGTCATGTAAATAAAAAACCATTCCTATGTTTAAAAGCTGCCTCAGATCAAGCGAATGACAAAACGAAAGAAGAACAAAAGGTTTTTAAAATGTTAGCATGTGAACGAGCATGTGAGCATTTAATTACTTTTTTACGTGTTTATGAGATTACTGTAGTAAATAATAGATAGTTAGAGGGTTTTAATATTGGAAGCTACAAATAAAATAGCAATTCTTGGTGCGAATGGTAAAGCTGGAAAATTCATCGTAAATCATGCGTTAGAAAAGGGATATCAAGCAAAAATATTAACGAGAACTTCTGAAAATATGAGGATAACTAATGAAAATATAGAGACTATCATTGGGGATGCCCGTGATCTTTCTACAATACAAGAATTACTTAAAGGTTGTAGGGCTGTAATTAATGCGGTGGGACAACCGAAAAATGAACCTTATATTTTTAGCACAGTTATGAAGCATATTTTAAAAGTAATGAAAGAATATGAAATAAAACGTTATATTCTTATTTCTGGAGGCTCCTTAAATGTAGAAGGAGATCAGAAGGGAATTGTAAATAAAATAGGGGCTAATTTGTTTCAATTATTTCTTCCAAAGATGATGAGGGATAAATATAAAGAATTGGAAATTATACAAAGTAGTGATGTAGATTGGACAATTGTTAGATTACCGTTTGTTATAGAGGGAAATGGGATTGGTGATATTAAAGAGAGTTTAGTAGATATGCCAGGAATCAAAATTCAAAATGGGGATATTGCACCGTTTGTAATAAAACAAATTAATAGTGAAAGATATATAGGAAAGTGTCCGCTCATTTCAAATTAAGAGATATCGTTAAAAATTAAAGAATAATGGATATAGTGGTAATAGTTTATTTCATGTGTTTGAATGTTGAGTTTAATACAAGTAAGTGGAGGATAATTCTATATGATTCAATATAAAAGGTGTAATGAAGTAAATATTGATTTAGTATATGAAGCGTTTAAAGATGGTTTTTCTGATTATATTATTAAAATGGAAGTTTCAAAAAAGGATTTTGTACAACGGTTTTTGGGACCAGAAGGTAACTCGCTAGAACACTCCTTTATTGCGTTAGACGGTGACAAATGTGTTGGTGTAATACTTGGTGGTATTAAGGTATATGAAAGTATAAAAACAATGCGCTGCGGAACATTAGCTGTTCATCCAGAATTTCGAGGTATTGGTGTAAGTCAAAAGTTATTTGAGTTACATAAAGAAGAAGCGACACAAAATAAATGTAAGCAGCTTTTTCTTGAAGTTATTGTAGGAAACGATCGGGCGATTCATTTTTATAACAAATTAGGTTATGAAAAAGTATATGATCTTTCTTACTATAATTTAAATGATTTAACTAAAATAATGAATAAAGGAAATAGAGATATTGAAGTAATACAATTAGAATTTCCAACATTTAAAGTTGAAATTCAGAAATGGCTAAACTTCCATATAAATTGGCAAAATGATATTGATTATATCGAAAAAACAAATCATACATTTTACGGTGCATATGTTGATAGTGATATAAAAGGTTCTGTATGTGTAAATGAACAAGGAAAAATTAGTTTTATTTTCATAGAAAAAGATTATAGAAATATTGGTGTTGGGACGAAATTATTACAGGTAGCAAGTGAAGAAGGAAAGTTATCAAGTTTATCAATTGGGTTTCCAAACAACAATTTACTGGAAGGGTTTTTAAAGAAATCTGGATTTGAAAAGAATTCTTTAGCACAATATGAAATGTATTTATTGCTATAAAAAGCGGAGGGAATTATTCTTTTCGCTTTTTATTTTGTACTATAAACGTTTTTGCTGTATGTGGGAGGATAAGTAAAAACAACAGAAGTTTTGTTATCTATCTCATTGAACTAACTGGCACTTTAGTTGAAGAAGGAAAAAATATAGTAACCATAGAATATATTAATACATTAAAAGATTTATGAGGTGAAAGTGATGGCAATTAAGCAAGACGAAATTAAAGTAGTAGTCGGAGCTGGAGTATTTAATAATAATCCAGGTTGGGTTCAAACGCAAGAAGATGAACTTAATTTACTAAACAATACCACTTGGGAAGAAAGATTTGAATACAATTCCATTTCAGCTATTTTAGCAGAGCATGTATGGGAACATCTTACTTTTGAAGAAGGTGTAAAAGCAGCTGAAATTTGTTATAAATTTTTAAAGCCACCAGGTCATATTCGGTGCGGAGTGCCTGATGCATTTTTTCGAGATGAAACCTACCAAAATATAGTTCAAATAGGCGGCCCTGGCCCGAAAGACCACCCAGCTGCAAGCCATAAAATCGTACATAATTATAAAACATTAACGAAAATGTTTGAAATTGCTGGATTTGAGGTAGTTTTACTTGAATATTGTGATGAAAATGGTCAATTTTATTACACAAAATGGGATGCGAATGACGGCGTTATTTTCCGTTCGAAAAGGTATGATTCTAGAAATAGAGGCGATAAACTGGGTTTTCCATCGCTAATTGTTGACGCGATTAAAAGGTAAGTCATTCACCTAAAATAGGTGTTAGTTCTATCAGTTCATGAGTCGCAAATGCGGCTTTTTTTATTTTTTTTGTAAACCTACGTTTAGCAAGGAATTAGACATACATAATAAGTGATTTTGAACATTACATAACTTGATTTGAATACTATATTAGCTCTTATTAACACCATTTATCTTAAAGGAAATTGCTTTTAAATATTTAATGGAAATATTATATAAAATAAATAAATCAACGTTTTCTCATGTTGAATTTTTTTGTGGAAATGTTGAGGTACGCCTATTGTAATAAACATATGGAGAGAATATATAATAAATCAATGTTCAAATTACCATTCACACATTAAATTAATATTTCATTGCCATAGAGATTTCTTTTATACATAAATTCGTGTAAAATAAAATAAGAACATATATTCTGTATGCAAGTAGGAGGCAATAAATATGTTGGCTGAAATAGAGAAACAAACTGACGGCTATATTGTGAAATTTGAACGCCAATTTTCTTATACAATAGAGGAAGTTTGGTCTGTTTTAACTGAAAACAGCAAGCTTAAAAAATGGATGTCTAATTTACAGATTGAAAATCTTAAAACAGGTGGAATTATAAAGTTCGACATGATGGATGGTTCATTTTTAAATATTGATATTTTAGAGTGCCAACTAAATTCAGTACTTGAATTCACATGGGATAAAGATTGTGTCCGATTTGAAATACATAAAGAGGAAAATGGTTCTCTTTTACTTCTTAAAGAATACATTCAGGAATTAACTGATCATACACCGAAAGATATAGTCAGGTTGGCATATTTGTTTAGATCTTTTTTCTTCCGTTTTAGAAGGAGAAGAGAAGGTGTTTTCAAAAGATGAGTGGGAATATTGGTTTGATAATTATAAGGTTAAGGTTGATGAGTTGAAAGATTAGGGATTAAATTCATGGTATTTATTATGTAATTATTATCTTATAAAAATGATTTTTAAAAACAATAAGAATAGAGGTTAATATGAAAGTAAATCAATTAATTGCTAATAACATAAATAAACTTGATACTGTTATTCCATTTAATAAATCACTTGGTATTCGTTGGTTTATCTGGATCTGGAAAAACAACTATTTGTCAAACAATTGGTGAAGAATCAAAGAAGCGTCTAGTTTCCTTATTGCCAAAGGCTGAATATCAATATTTATTTCCTAATATTATGGAAACTAATTTTAGTGCCATTAAGATGGAGGAAATGCCTTTAGTACTTTTTTTAGGAAAATCATCAATTTCTTCCAATCCGCGTTCGACGATTGGTACTCATACAGGTGTTTTTAAAGAGATTCGTGAAAAACTAGCGGAAGAATTTAATCTTTCACCTGAAGTCTTTTCATTTAATAATCAATTAGGTTGGTGTGCTGGCTGTAAAGGGCGTGGTACTACTAAAAATATTGAGTGTGAAAAATGTAAGGGGAAACGTTATAGTGAAGAAGTTGAACAACGTACTATTGAGTTATTTGCTAAATCACATACAATTTCGGATATTAACGATTTAAGTGTTGAATCTATTCTTTCATTAGCAGAAGAATTAAATATCAGTGAAGCAAAACAACATATACTGCAAAATATTATCAATATGAACATTGGTTATTTAACATTAAATCGAATTATGGGTACGTTGTCAGGTGGAGAATTAACACGACTTTACTTAGCTGAATTCATGGCAGTTAGTGAAAATACTGTAATTATTATTGATGAGATTTCAGTTGGACTTGATAATGAAACATTGTTGCAAATATTAGAAGAAATCAAGCAATTAGGGTGTAAAAATCAAATCTGGCTCATTGATCATTCAGATACAGTACTGGATACAACAGATGAGCAATTCTTCTTCGGACCTGGTAGCGGAAAATATGGTGGACAAATCGTGAAAGAATCACCAAGACCAAAACCAATACTAACGGAACGAAATTACGAAATGCCAACAGAATATTATACATTCCATGAATTATATTGCCGAAATATCCAAATGACTGAGTTTCAGATTCCTAAAAATAGACTTGTAACTGTTACAGGAGAGTCTGGATGCGGGAAATCTACACTTGTCAATGAGTGTTTAGCTACAGATTTCTTGAAACGGTATCCAAAAGATAAACTAGTTATGGTAGGGCAAGATCGAAACCAATCGATTACAAGTCGATCAACTGTAGCAACTTTCCTAGATGTTAAAAAGAAACTGACAAAGTATAGTGAAGAAATTGATGATATTTTTGAGCGCTCAATTGAGGATATTATTGATGAAATTCCAAATGAAGATATTGCGTATAAACGCTTGAGCCTACTAATCAAATTAGGACTGGGATATTTAACATTAGAACGAAAAACACAAACATTATCAACGGGTGAGTTTCAATGTGTTCATTTAGTTTCTGAGTTATTTGCAAAAACAAGAAATCCACATACATTGTTTATTTTTGATGAGCCCTCAAAAGGTTTATCGCAAAATATTTTAAATCAATTTATAGATAGTGTTAGAGGGATATTGCAAGATGAATCAGTCACTATCATAATGATTGAGCATAACAGTTACATGCTAGAAAGCTCTGATTATATTGTCGATTTTGGAAAAAGACAGGTTGAATCTATAGAGCATCTTGATGTAGTAAGTCATGAGGATTATTATCGTCAAAAAAGCAGTGTGAATAATGCTGAACAAATACACATTTCTTCAACGCTTAAGCGTAAAGAAGGAGTTCACTATTTAAAAGCAAATCATATTAACTATTTTAAAAATGCTGAAAACGTTTATAAGGGTGGTATTTTAAAAAGCTTATCATCAATGGCACGATTAATTTATGGTGAATATGAATCTGATACAATGGCACCTGTTGTTGCTATTGATCTCGAAAGACATTTGTATAGTCAATATAGTTTCTTATATGAAATTGGTGGATTGATCAATCATATTGTAGCTGCTCATCCGACTAATAAAGATACGAGAAGTTTCGATTTCTATTCTCAGGATAATCATTGCCCATCTTGTTCTGGACGTCTTCAAATTGAAGTTTTTGATAAAGAAATTACAATTCAAGATAAAAACGTTCCATTTTGGGATGGTCTATTCGATCCGGAAATCATGAAAGTATTAAAATTTTATCAATATGAAAAAATAGAATTTCTATTTGAAGAAATTAAAAATGAGCTTGGTCATGATTTGACGAAAAGCTATAATGATATGTCTGAGGAAGAGAAACATACATTTTGGTACGGCTATTTTGATAAGTCCTTTTATGATAAGAAAGGAAAGACACGTAGAACATGGGTAGGATTTAATACGATTATTGGCGGGTATATTGTTATTTCAAAAGCAGCTATTAAAGAAGATATTAAGACTTCTAAAGAAATGATGACATGTCCAATTTGTAAGGGGACTTTATTAAATCACCACAAACCACTTAATTTTGGAGATACAGATATTCGTGAAATTATTAATCAGCCGCTTAGCGAAGTATTAAAAATTGTAGGAGATTTGCCTGTACTCGTCAAGTTGAAATCTATCGTAGGTGACGATATGATTATGACAGAAGATGTTTCTTTATTACCTAGAAATATACAAGTCGCACTGAAAATGTTTGAATTAGAACAAGCAAGCTTTTCAAATTATGAAATGGTGTTACAAAATGTTTTACCATTCTGGGACGAAATAAAAGGAAATATAGAATCCATCTGCTTCAACAATCAAGTAACTATTTGTGATTTTCCTAATGTTTATGAAACAAGAGAAACCATTATAGATAAGTATTTCACAAATGGTAAATATAAAAAACTAACATATGTATACGAAGCATTTGGTTACAAAAAATTAATTACCCAAATTAATAAAATTAAAAAAAGCAACCCGTGTCCATTCTGTAACGGAAAGAAAGTTATAACCGAAGATAATCTACATGATGGCGTGTTTAAATTAACAATTCCATGTATAACTTGTAATGCAAGTGGTATTAACGATGAAGGACTTAAAGAAATTGTTGATGGAATAGATGTGCAAACATGGTTAACTGGAAAAGTTAGTAATGTTGTGGATGAAAGCTTACGAACTGAGGATGTTGCAGACATTCTAATATTTAATCGAATTCGTGAGTTGGATAAACGAGATATGATGGCGGTTTATAAATGTCTTGAGAAAAATAATTAAATTAAGAATAAAAAATAGTGGTTAGTAAGTGATTAAAAACTCATTTGCAATAATTTGCAAGTGAGTTTTTGTTTGGAGAAGAACTTGTTGATTTTAAAATTTTAATTTATTTTGACAAAAGATTTAAAAAAAGTCACTTGTAATACTTAAAGAATTTATTTGTAAATTATAAGTTGAAAGATATAGCAGGTGGGCAAACATGATTAAATATGTTTTTATTAAGTTTTAGTAAGAACTTCTACATCGGTGAGATGGAGTGTTAACACTTTAATAATAATAATTTATTATATAATTATTATTGTATAAAAATGATTTTTTCGGGGTGATAAATAAAACTCTGATATCTATATCTAATTAGATGAAAAGAATCTGAGGTTTTTCTGATTCTTTAAATTTAACAGAAATATATACTTGAATGAAGTATATATTTCTGTTAAATTTATCCTATGGATAGAACAAGTTTAATTAAAGGGAATTTAGAAATGTGTGTATTGTCTATTTTGTCTACAAAGAAAAGTTATGGTTATGAAATTATGAAAGAACTCGAAGTACATAATTTAAAATTGAAAGGAGTAGGAAGTATTTATCCCATTTTAACTAAACTGAAAAATCAAGAGTGGGTTAATACTTATCAAGAGGTGACGGATAGTGGTAAAGTTAGGATTTATTACGAAATTAATGAAAATGGAAAATTGCGTCTTGAGAAGAAAGTTAATGAATGGTTAGAGTTGCAATCTGATATTAAAATATTATTAAAGAGTGGTTTGAAAGGAGACCTTCTGAAATGAGGAGTGAATTAAAAGGTAAAGAACAGCAATTTTTAACTGGCGTACTTAAGGAATTAAAGCAATACGATATAAGTTTAGAAGAAAGGGAAAATATTAAACAACAAATTTTAGAGCATATCCAAGAATGTCGTGAACATGGTGAGGAAAGTATAAATGACCTAGGAACGCCTCAATTATTTGTTCAAGACTTTTTGGAGATAAATGAAATTGATCTGCGAGTGAAAATGAAACAACTTCAAAATATAAATAAAAAATCTAATACATTAATCATAATTGGTATATTCGTCGCATTTATTACATACCTCATTTCACAAACTACACTTTCAATATTTTTAACTGAATCCCTTAATTCAACCGACAGTGAAAATAACTTTAATTTTAATCTTTTATATCGAATAGCAGAAAATCAATGGTGGAACTCTATATTAATAATGATTAGTTTAATGGTTTCTTTATTAATATCTATAATTTTAGTAATTTATAAAAAAAGAAAGTTATCCGAAGTACATTAAGATGAAGATATCGAAATATAAATTGTTTCTAATTTGTATAGTTTGTAATGTATTAATGTTATGTATTGCACATTCAAAAGTTTACGCTCAGCAAAATATTAGAGTTACTTTAGATATTTATATTGAAAAATTTTTAAAGGAACATAAAATTCCAGGGGCTTCAGTAGCTATTGTACATAATAGAGATGTATTTTACACAAAATTATGGGGGGTTACTGGAGAATCTGAAAAAAAGATAACTAGTAAAACACCATTTGCAATTGGATCAATAAGTAAATCTTTAACTGGTCTAGCTATAGTGAAGTTAATAGAAAATAAAAAAATAAATTTAGAGGATTCAGTTCAACAACATCTTCCTTGGTTTAAAGTAAAAGATAATCAATCGGCCTCAAATATAACAATCCAACATCTACTAACACATTCAAGTGGAATGAGTACCTATGAAGGTTTAGCATTATCAGATAAGCAATCAAAGACTACTACGGCAATAAAAGAAAATGTAATGAAACTGTCGAATGTAACATTAACTGCTCCCCCAGGACAAAAATATCAATATAGTAATGCAAATTATCTCGTTCTTGGTGCACTTATTGAGGAAGTTTCAAAAGAGACATACTCTACTTATATGGAGAAGCAAATTTTTCAGCCATTAAGAATGAATGGTGCAGCAGCAAATAGTGAAGATTCTTATAAAAAGGGTTATTTAACAGGTTATCAATCATGGTTTGGAATACCAAGAAAAAGTACGGTGTCGTATGATAATGGTGGGACACCATATGGATATATTACAGCAAATCTAGAAGATATGATTCAATTCATTAAGTTTTTGAATCACCAAGAGCATACACAATTTTTAAATAAAGATAGTATGGATCTTTATTTATCTCCATTATATAAAATAGATTCAGCGAAATATTATGGTTTTGGACTGAGGACAACAAATATAAATGGAAACGAAAAGATGGTTTGGCATTCAGGCTCAACTCCTGATTCACATGCAGAAATATTTATTTTAAATGAAACTGGTCAGGGTGTTGTGATTTTAACGAATAAAAATCATGTTTTAGAAGAAGCATCACTACCAGAATTTAAAAAAGGAATTATTAATATTTTGAATGGTGAAGAACCGGTTGATATACCAAAAAATATACCAATAGTTCAAATTGGTATGTCAATATTAATATTCGCACTTTTCATTACAGCAATTATGTTAATAATAAAGTATAAACGTAAGAAAATTTGTAAAAAAATGACCTGGCTTTTTCTAGGGAGTTTATTTCTAATATTATCTATTACTTTAATTCCACTTCTTATTTATAGTACAAATTCACCGTGGCAGACGATTAAAACGTTTTCTGCAGATGTAGCGTTGCTCATTAGTATTATAGTTACTTTATTGAATGTAAATGGATTAATATCAATATATATTGCGTTGAAAAGCGAATTGGTAAATAAGTCGTAAGAGCTTTTAATTATATAAATATAATACATTAAATAATTGTTTAAACTGTTATAAATAGTTGACTCTCACACAATGTCATTGTTTAAGCTTAAGTTGAGCTTCGAATAATTGTAATAAATAGGAGGAACTAATGTTCAAAATAGGGGATTTTTCAAAACTTTCTTCCATTAGCATACGTATGTTGAGACATTACGATAAAGTGGAATTATTACAACCAGTAAAAGTCGATGAGCAAAGTGGTTATCGCTTTTATTCAGCAGCCCAATTAAAGAAAGTAAATCAAATTCAAGTGTTAAAAGATATGGGATTTAATATTGCCACTATTAAAGAATTAGTAGAGAGTGAAAATATTGAAGTAATAAAGTCACAATTTGAAAATCGTAGTGCTCAAGTAAAGGAAGAAATGGACGATCTCAAAAAACAATTACGTCTCCTCGAAGACTCAATGAAAACGATGAGAGAGGATGTTATTGAAATGAACTATCATGTTTCATTAAAAGAAATTCCAGAAAGAAATGTAGCAAGTGTTAGAAAGGTTATTCCATCGTATAATTGCGAAGGGGATTTATGGAGTGTATTGATGCAAGAAATTAATGTTAAAAATATTAGTATAGCTAATCCGAGTTATAGTATTGCTACATTCCATGATCAAGAATATAAGGAAAATGATGTGGATGTAGAAATACAGATAAATATTTTAGGGGAGCATGAAAATACAAAAGATGTTAATTTCAAAAAGATAGATCCATCCTATGTAGCTTCAATAACAGTTAACGGAAGTTATGAACAAATGACAGCTGTAAATGAGGCGGCAGCAAAATGGATTGAAACGGAAGGTTATGAATTAGCTGGACCGATGTTTAATATTTATCACGTTAGTCCAGCGATGGAATCAGATCCTAATAAGTGGGTTACAGAGGTTTGTTATCCGATAAACAAATAAACAATAAAGTAAAAAAGGCATCGTATATGCCTTTTTTACTTTATTTCCATCTGAAAATATTTAGCACAAAGGACTCGTTGATTAACCATAATAGCCTCCTTAATACTAGTTAATCTAAGGAGGCATTGAATTGTTATAAATTAATGATATGTGTATCCTCCATCAGGAAATAATACATTACCTGTAGTAAAACCATTTTGCATTAAATACAGGACAGTATGTGCAATTTCATCATTATACCCAGGTCTCTGTAAAAGAGAAAGAGATTTATAATCTTCATAAGCAGCTAGTCTTTTCTCATTTTGTTCATTCTCTCTTCGTATCGTTCCAGGAGAAACAATATTAACTCTAATAGGAACTAATTCAACAGCTAAAGCTTTCCCTAAGCTTTCAATAGCACCATTACAAGCGCCATAAGCAGGTGCACCTTTAAGTGGTCTTTGACTAAATGCACCGGACATTAACACGATAGATCCAGAGTTTGAAAGAAAAGGAATCGCATATTTTACGGCGTAATATTGTGGCCAAAACTTTCCGATAAAGCTGCTTTCAGCAATTTCCTCTGTAGCGGTTATTGGTCCAAGTGTGTAAGAGGCTCCCGGTGTGAATAAATGATCAAAATTCCCAACTGTCTTGAAAAAATCTTGTAATTGCTCTTTATTTTGATTATCCAATACATAAGTTTGAAGATGGTTGTTATTTATTAATTCTCGAGAAATTTTTAATTTTTCTTCCGAGCGTCCTGCAATAATAACATGTGCACCTTGTTCGATTGCTTGTTTTGCTGTTACTAATCCAATACCAGAGCTTCCACCAATGATAACGATACGAGTATCTTTTAATGTAGTAATAGACATATTTTAGCCCCTCCTTTAATAAAAACTTTAAAATAAAACTGCTATGCTTTTATTATTCGCTAAAAGATTGCAAGTGAAAAGTACGCACTTTATATGTACATAGTCGCAAATTTCGTACTAATCGCTTGTTATATGGATACATAATATAAAAAATTACGCATTATAATTTATGATTTGAGGGGAGTGGTGAGGAAAGTGAATTTAGAGGAACCGAAATTAAAAGGGGTAATAGCGACATTACAAATAATCGGTGGGAAATGGAAGCCACTCATTTTATTTATATTATTAACAGATGGAACGAAACGGTTTGGTGAATTAAAGCGATTAATACCAGGCATTTCTCAAGGAACATTAGCGAAGCAGCTCCGTGAATTAGAGCACGATGAACTAATAAAACGCGAAATTTATCAAGAAATACCACCTAAAGTGGAATATAGCTTAACTGAGCATGGAAAAACAGTCAGTATTGTTTTGGATAGTATGTGTGGTTGGGGAAGAGGACATTTAGAATATATCGATAAAAATAAACTATAATATTATTATGTAAACTAAATGGGATTTGTCGAAACATATCGTTTTAATAATTTTTATTTTATAATATATAATTAAATAGTGTTATAGGTTATTATATATGCAGTCTTCCAGATGAGGTGATATAGATGAAATGCTGTATCGTTCGAAGTAACTAGTTGTTCGGGGCTGAAAAAATGCGTAGCAGATATAAAAGGAGACATAGGCCCTTTTACGATAAAATCAACTATGAGTCTATTTCAAGGATCATCATAATTAAACATTTGATGCATTTTTACAAAGGGGCAATAATAAAATGAACGAATTAGAGTATAAAAACTTTTATGATAAAGTGGGACGATTAAACGGATGGGACTTTAGTAAATTAAAATGTGAAACTGTAGGAGACATTTGGGACTTTTATGATGAAGTAAAAATAAGATGTAAACCAGCAGACATTCTAATTGATGTTGGTACAGGTGGAGGCGAGAATGTACTAAAAATAGCATCTTCAGCTGCATCACTGATTGGAATAGATAATTCTAATGGAATGATCAAAACAGCACATTTTAATTTGAATAAAGCAGGTGTACAAAACGTTGAATTTCTCCAAATGGATTCTGAAGTTTTAACGTTTCCGCATGCTCATTTTGATATTGCTTCAAGTTGTCATGCGCCGTTTGTAGCATCTGAATTGGCAAAAGTAATGAAAAAAGGTGCTTTTTTCTTAACACAACAAGTTAGCGAACATGATAAATTAAATCTTAAAGAAGCATTTGGTAGAGGGCAATGTTTAGGTGAAAGAGATGGTACGTTAAAAGATAAGTATATGGGTGAACTTATTAGTGCAGGATTTGAACTCGTACAAGTACGTGAATATGATGTTACTGATTATTACAGTACTCCTGAGGATCTTATTTTCTTATTAAAACATACGCCTATTATTCCTAGATTTGGAGAAAAAGAAGAGGACTTTAATATTTTACAAAAGTTCATTGACGCTAATAGTTCCGAAAAAGGTATTCGTACGAATTCAAAAAGGTTTATGATTATTGCTGTTAAATCATAGTGTATTTTAACGTAAAAGCTGATTTTCTTTAAAAGAAAATCAGCTTTTTTTGTGGAAAAAAATGCAGGGAAAACTTAAAAATCATAGAAATAGGTAAAGTGGTAATCTAAAAATTGAAATATAGGGGATAATTATTTTGAAACGTTACTATATTAACAATGAAAAAATAAACGCACATATTACTGAGTGGGGAAATAATGAAAAGCCCGTCATCTTTTGTTTACATGGGTTAGGTAGTACGAGTTTAAGTTTTATAGAAATTGCAGAAGAATTAAAGGAAGAGTATAGATTTATCTCCATTGATGCACCTGGGCATGGTAAAACACCGCCCTTTGAAAGAACGGAAGATTATGAGATGCTGAATTTAGCAAACTGGTTAAATGAAATAATAAATGAACTGAGAATTGAACATTTCTATTTTTTATCACATTCGTGGGGAAGTTTTGTAGCACTATTTTATTTATTAAATAATCCAGAAAAAGTACTAGGAAGCATTCTTATTGATGGAGGATATCAAACAAAAAGGCTTCAAGAAGAAACGCTTGAAGAGGAAATCGCGTATTACGAAAAGGATTTTGAAGAATATATTTTTAATAATTGGGATGGATTTTTCAAAAGTGAAAAAGAAGCATATAATAGGTGGTCTCCATTATTAGAAATTTCTGTAAAAGATCTAGGGATTGAAATGGATAATAAAGTATGTTGGCATGCGAGAGGTACAACAGCTGGTAATATAATAAGAGGTATGCATAAAGATGAAACGATAGATATTTACGAGAAGTTACCGGCTAATATTATATTGCTTCGAGCTACAGTTCCACAAATATGGGATGAATATAGAGATAAAACAGTGAAAATTTTCAAGTTAAAAACTGGCGCGAAAGTAAAATTAATCTCTGATACTACACATTTGTTACACTGGGATAAACCAGAAGTTGTTATTGAGGAAATAAAAAGTAATTGGAGCTAACATATTCATACTAAAGTTGTAGTTTTTACACGAAAAATCCACCCTTCGGTTTGATTTTATCTATTTATAAGTGTAATACAATAAGAATAGATAATAAGAAACAAGGGGGAATGTAAAGTGATTACACATATATCAGATATAAAACTACAAACGGTTTCTATAGAAGGGGTAAAACAAGTTTATAAAGACATATTATCTTTTCCAATAAAAAAAGAAACCGCATCATATATTCAATTTGAAGTAACACCGTATACAACAATTAGTTTTCAAGAAGTATATGAACCAATTGCACCTGCGCATTTCGCTTTTGAGATCCCATATTCAAAGTTCCATGAAACGGAAAAATGGCTTAAAGAGTCTGGATTACTCATTGTGAAATGGAAAGATGGTCATACAATTGGTGAGGAGAATGGTCTATTCAATTTATACTTTAAAGATGGTGATGGAAATCTTCTCGAAATTATTGCACATAGTTATATTAAAGAAGATGTATTAGTCCCGCATTCACCGTTAAACATTTTATACGTAAGGGAAATTGGTCTTCCGGTTAAAAGTGTACCTGTATTTACGGAATGGTTGAAATCAAATCTAGACATGAAAACGAAGGAAGATGGGGATGTTTTTAACTTTGTAATAGGTGGCACTGCATATATCGTTGCAACCTGGTGGCAGCGACCGTGGATTCCAATCGCGATGAAAGCTTTACCACCGAAAGTACATGTTTCATTCGGAACACCGGATCATGCGTTTTTACAACAAATCCAAAATAACTTTAAGAAAAATGGTGTTCCATTTGAAAGTAAACATACTGAAGTATTGTTTATTCAACAAGGGTATTCATTTTCTGTTTTGCATACACCGGAGTTTCATTCCGATATTCCTAGAAAATTAAACTTACCACTTTCTATATAATTATAGGGAGGGTAAGTTTTTTCATTTTCATGAAGAAGGGTTTCAGTATAATTACACTGAATTTATAGAGGACTATAAGGCGTTATTCTAATTTACTGTAAGGAGAGAAATGAATTGAATCTAGGAAATCCGATAGCCAAAGGAAATACGGCTGAAATTTATCTTTGTGATAATAAAGTTGTGAAATTGTTTAAAGAATGCCTCCCTAATACAGAATCTCTATACGAAGCACAAAAACAAAAGTATGCATATTCATGTGGTTTACACGTTCCTAAAGTGTTTGAAGTTACAGAGATACAAGGTAGACAAGCTATTATTATGGAATATGTAGAAGGGGAAAGTGTTGGTGAGCTTTTGCTTAATAATTTGAGTAAAGCGGAGCATTATATAAGTATATGTGTTAGTGAACAACAAAAAATTCATGCTATATCTGTGAGCTCGGATGAAATAGAACCGATGGAAGAAAGGCTTTATCGTCAAATTAACTCCGTACATGATCTGGATGAAAAACAAAAGGGAAATATATTAAAAAAGTTAGATTCAATCACATTTGAACCTAGAGTATGTCATGGTGATTTTCATCCGTTTAATTTAATTATGAGTAATGGTGATGTGAATATTATAGATTGGGTTGATGCTAGTTCAGGTGATATTCGTGCAGATGTGTTTCGGACATACTTATTATATTCACAGAATTCAGTGGAATTAGCTGAAATGTATTTACATATATATTGCAAAAAAACAGGTCTATTAAGAGATGAAATTTTCCAGTGGGCTCCTATTATTAGCGCAGCTAGATTGGCAGAGAGTACACCTCTGTAAATAAAAGATGTTTTCAAGTATTTATTTTGATCCCTATTAAAATAGTGAATCATTTATTTTTTTACTCATTGATTCTCTCCGTTATTTTTCTTGCTAATTCATTTCGATTTGTCATATACTTAAAAGAGACCAAACGTTTTCTTTTAGGAGGACACAATGCGTAAAGGTGAATTAACAAAAAGAATGATTCTTGATCGTTCCTCTGCTCTGTTTAATGTAAAGGGGTATAGTGGTTCTTCAATTTCTGATATTATGCGAGAGACTGGGCTAGAGAAGGGCGGTATTTATCGTCACTTTAAAAATAAAGATGACTTGGCTGTTCAAGCCTTTCAGCATGCAACTTCACAAATGGGAGTGCGTTATGTCGAAGAGATAAAAAAAGCATCCAATACGTTGGATAAGTTAAAAACTTTTATTTCAGTTTTTACATCTCTCATTCATAATGATCCTCTTCCTGGAGGGTGTCCAATCATGAACGTAACGTTAGAAGCAGATGATTCCCATCCTCTCATGGCAGAACAAGCACAGATAGCGATGAATCAATTACTTGGAATAATTGAAAAGATTATTACGTATGGAATTGAGCAAGGAGAGTTAAAATCAGATACTCAAGCAAAACAGATTGCTATCATCTGGATTTCTTCTCTTGAAGGAGCACTTGCCTTGTCACGCTTATACCAAGATACAGTTTATATTGATACAGTATCGTCACGACTTTTAGATGAATTGGAAAAACAAATTACGGCCAACTAAGCCGTAATTTTTATCGCAAAAAAGAGACTGTTCGGTTTCTTTTTTTGAGGGGGTGATCACTTAATAGAAATTCCATGATGGAACTATGAAAGAACGGATGAGAGAAGAATGGTACTAATACAAAATAGTAAATTGAAAAACGTGTAGAATATGAACGATTTCGGCCTACCTGTTTCTAATTTTTGGAGGAGTGTGAAAAGGGATATGAGAGAATTTGAAACAATCGTAATTGGATCTGGCCCTGGAGGATATGTTGCTGCAATAAGAGCTTCACAATTAGGGCAACAAGTGGCAATTATAGAAAGAGAGAATCTTGGTGGCGTATGTGCTAACGTCGGCTGCATTCCATCTAAGGCACTTATTTCTGTAGGTCATCGTTTTGAGGAAACAAAGCATTCAGAAAATATGGGTATTTTTTCTTCTGGTGTAAATGTTGATTTTGCAAAAGTACAAGAATTTAAAAACAACGTTGTAAAGAAATTAGTAGGTGGTGTAGAAGGGTTATTAAAAAGCAATAAAGTAGAAGTGATAAAAGGTGAAGCTTATTTCATGGATGCTAACACTATACGAGTAACCAATAAAGATGCAGCTCAAACATATACATTTAAAAATGCAATTATAGCTACTGGATCACGCCCAGTTGAAATTCCAACATTTAAATTTACAAAACGTGTGATTAACTCTACAGGTGCACTTAGTTTAACTGAAGTTCCAAGTAAATTGGTTGTAATCGGTGGTGGTTACATTGGTACTGAATTGGGCTCTGCTTACGCTTCCCTCGGTTCTATAGTAACAATTATTGAAGGAGGTAAAGATATTTTAACTGGCTTCGATAAACAAATGACTCAAATTGTGAAAGAAGACCTTATAAACAAAGGTGTTACAGTAATAGTAGATGCATCCGCTAAAGGTGTAGAAGAAGTTGAAAATGGTGTAATTGTTACCTACGAAATTGGTGGTGAAGAAAAGAAAGTTGACGCTGATTACGTATTAGTAACGGTTGGCCGTCGTCCTAATACTGAAAATATGGGTTTTGAAAAAATCGGTATTGAGTTTTCTGACCGCGGTTTATTAAAAGTTGATCAACAATGCCGTACTAACCTTCCGAACATTTTTGCTATAGGAGATATCATTGCTGGTCCACAGCTTGCACATAAAGCATTTTACGAAGGGAAAGTAGCTGCCGAAGCTATCTCTGGTGAACTATCATTTGTTGATTACTTGGCAATTCCAGCAGTTTGTTTCACAAATCCTGAATTAGCTACAGTTGGTTATGCTGAAGAGCGAGCAAAGGCAGAAGGCATGGAAGTAAAAGTGATTCAATCCCCATTTTCAGCAAACGGTCGTGCACTTGTATCAAATGAAGGAAAAGGGTTCTTGAGGCTATTGGTGCGTAAAGAAGATGGTGTATTAGTAGGTGCTCAAATCGTGGGAAATGGTGCATCAGAAATAATTGCCGAAATGGGTTTAGCAATTGAATCAGGCATGACAGTTGAGGATATTGCATTAACACCACATGCTCAACTAACTTTAAGTGAGATTGTGATGGAAGCTGCTGAGGCCATAATTTACAATTTTAAATAAATATTAATTAATAAAAATTGGATTGCTTCGTTTTTTAGAAATTCTAAATAAAATAAATGTAGAGATAAATAAATATGTAAAAAACAATCTTTACTAATAAACTTCTTAATAACATATTATGGCTAATTGAGCCGTTTTTTTACCGCAAAAAAGAGACTATTCGGTTTCTTTTTGTGAGAGGATTTATTCATTTATTAGAGAATGAAAAGTGAAATTATGGAAAATGAATATGAGAGGAGAATACAAATGAGTCAATTTGTTAATTCAACAATGGAAGGTAAAAATTTTAGTGCTGTTCAAGTAGGAAAGTGGGAGGATCTGCTTCAATATAAAAATGGAAATCCATTTAAAGCTCCTGGAAAGGTATTTCTTAAAGATGACTTACAATGTACAGGGATGGAAGCTTCACTAAATGTTTTCCCTCCAGGCATTTCAATGCCCTTTTATCATAAGCATAGAGAAAATGAAGAGCTGTATATCTTCGTCAAAGGACAAGGGGAATTCAAGATTGATGATGAAATCCTTGAAATCAAAGAGGGTACTGTCATAAGGGTGGCACAAGAGGGGGAAAGAATTTGGCGTAACAATTCAAGTGAACCTCTTTATTTTATTTGTATTCAAGCTAGGGCAAATACTTTGGAAGAAAGTAATATCGAGGATGGTATTAAGCTAGATAAATTCGTTGAATGGATTGAAAAATAGGTGCCACTGTACGATTAAATATCGTTTCGCTCCTTGTATTTTGTCTTTTGAAGAAAACTTATCTATAGAAAAGTACACCCAATTGTTAAACTGAATGTAACAATTGGGTGTACTTCATAGGAAACCAACTGTGTTTAAAGAATGGCTTTTTTCAATCTTTATTCTATAAAGGTTCATTATCCGTACTTGCTCCTCAGTTAACTCTTCTTTATTCCAATACATATGCATTAAACTATATTCGAATATCTCCTTTAATTTAATAAACAATGGAAGCTGCTCTATCATTTCTTTAGGTAGATCATTTTCCTCCTGGTATCCGTCGATTATTGCTTTTGTAATAGAATTCTCATAGTCGACTATGTTGCCATTCCCAACGAAAGAATATTCTATCGCGCTATAGACTGGAACAGCTAAATCGAATATGTAAAAATGTTTTTGACAGTCTTGAAAATCAATCATTGTTAAATTTAAATCATTGTCCACTAATATGTTTTCTAACCATAAATCTCCGTGTATTAAGCCATAATTTGAAGGATTCTTTGGCAGTTCCTTTGTAGAAGCTAAAACGTCAGATGCAATTTCTCTTATAGTAGTTTCTTCTTTAGGGATATAGTTTATTAATTAGTTTAAGTATCTCTTTTTCTATATTATTCATTTTAACTTCCTTTCCAAACATAAATTTTCCACTCACAAAACTACTAGTTCCTTAACTTACAAATTTCGTGTTTTATTTGGTAGAATCCTTTAAAAAAGATTTATCCCGTAAAAGTCCGATTAGTATGGGATAATAAGCAGTGGGGAGGAACAAACTCCCCACTGCTTAAAGTTTCACTTTATTGGAAAGTTAAGTAAATGTATGACAAAATAAGATAGCTGAAAAAATATGAAATGAGTAATTACATATGATATTTAAAGGTTCTAGAGGGTGGTTAATGTTATAAACCACAAGAAATATCAAAAGAAAGAAGTGGATACTTCTTATAATATTTAGTGAGGAGGGAGATAAATGAATGAACATATACAGCTAATGATTGAATGGATTGAGGGCAATTTTAAAAAGGAGTTTTCATTAGATAAATTATCTGATTATATGGGGTATTCTCCTTACTTCTGTTCGTTTAAATTTCATCAAGTAACGGGGATAAGTATTAGACGATATATTCTTCTTAGAAGATTGTATTTATCAACGGAAGATTTGACGAATGATAGAAAGATAATTGATATCGCATTTGATTACGATTACTCTTCGCAAGAGGCTTATAGTAGAGCATTTAAAACTGTTTTTGGTATCACCCCAGGAAAATTCCAACTTAACAAAATACCGGTTCAATCATTTATTAAACTCTCAATCAATGATGGCAAGGAGTGGGATAGAATGAATTTTTCTAGAAAAGTTGAAGTTAATCAGTTACGAAATGCGAAGAGTGAGCTGTTTGATAAAGATGTACTAAACATATTAAATGGTCAATTTATGTATGAAGAATTTAAAAGTGAAAGACTAATGGGGGAGTCTGATTACGCTCCATTTAATGAAGCTATGTGTGTAAATGCGACTACTGCACAGATTTTTGATGATGAGTTTATTAAAACAAGGGCAGAAGGACATCAAGGTACTGTAGAAAATTATATGAAAAAGGTTATTCATCCTTTAGAGAATCTTTTTAAGAAAGAGTATAAATGTATCGTTTTATGGTTTGGTGAGGATATGTTTTGCCAAATGAATCTACTTACCGTACTTTCTTACCTTGAACAGTCTGATTATAAGGGAAAAGTATACTTAAATAGCTTCAGAGAGGATGAATTTAAAGTAAGTCAAATTGAACTTGAATTAGGGAACTATTTTTCTGTTTACAATGAAGTTCTAGTAAATCATAAAAAGCCATCTCATGAGATACTACCTGTAATGTATCAGGCGATAGATTTATATTTAGAGATGCTAAAAGAAAATAATGTAGTAGTAAAGTATATCTCCAAAAATAAAGATTTACCAACACAAGAGTTACTAACAAGGTTGTTTAATCTTTTTCCAACAATAGGATATGGGGACCTACAATATATAGAGCTTATTAATAAAGCGAGATAAAGATTCAATTTGTATTGAATAAAAAAACAATAAAAAATGCACCTATAAGGACAGATGCATTTTTTTATTTATATTTGTTTAAGTAATTCCAATTCCTCTTCTACAAATGCCATTAATTCTTTTATTGTCTCACTAGAAAAATCAAAACGAATTCCGACTGCTTCATATACCTCTGGTAAGGATTCAGAGCTACCTAGAGATAATGCTTTTTTGTATTTTTGTAGTGCTTGTTTAGGATTCTCTTTATATTGTTTATACATTTGCAATGCACCAAGTTGCGCGATTGCATATTCGATATAATAGAATGGTATTTCGAATATGTGTAGTACAGGTAACCAGCCAGTTGCTATCCAGTTTTCATAACCTTCAATATTTACCACATTCGATTGGTAAGTGTTATGTAATTCTAAATATTTTTCATTTCTTTCTTTAGCAGTATGATTTGGATTTTCATACATCCAATGTTGGAATTGATCAACGATAAGCATTTGTGGTAAATACTTAACAATATCTTTAAAGAAATCTAATTTTGCTTTTATAAATTCTTCTGTATCCTCATAAAATGTATCCCAATACTCCATCGAAAACAATTCCATTGTCATGTCTGGCTAGCTCAGCTGATTCTGAAGGGATTTCTAAATATTTTTGTAGCTTTAGCTGCTTCATACATTCATTATGAATACTATGTCCCATTTCATGGAGGAAAGTAGTAACATCATAATGTGTATGATTGAGATTCATAAAAATAAAAGATAATTGAGAAGCAGGTAAGTGTTCGCAAAATCCTCCAGGTGCTTTTCCTTTACGACTTTCTAAATCTAAGCAATCATTTTTATGCATACGGCTCAATAATGCAGAAAATTCTGGGTCTAGTTTTTGTAAAATATGAGAACTTTTTTCGATTAAATCACTCTCGTCTTCAATGGGTTTTAATACTTTTTGATTTGGTGCGGCTGCTTTTAGATCCCACGGACGAAGTGTATCTACTTGAAGTTCAGCTTTTTTCTCATTAAATATATTATCAATAAGTGGTACAACGTATTTACGAACGGATTCTGCAAGTTCATAGCAATCATCAGCCGTATAATCAAAACGTTCATGTTTTTTAAACATATAATCACGATAATTATCTAATTGAATGTTTTTTGCCTTTTGGTGACGGATTGCAATTAATTCATTTAAAATATGTTGTAAATTATTTTCAACAGATAAGAATTTTTCAGAAATGAGCGTTTTTGCTTTTTTTCGTATATCACGATTCGGATTTTGTAAGTAAGACTGTAGTTCAGTAATTGTTTTTTCTTCGCCATCCCATAGTGCAGTCAAACTGCCTGTAATTTCGAAGTACTCGGTTACTAATTTGTCTTCTTTTACTTCTAAATCAATGTTCTTTTCACAAAATAATGTTTGCGCATTTTTTGTTTTTTTATCTAGTAAGCTATAAGTTTTTGGATCAAGTTGCATTCGAAATGGTGACTCTAAATATTTATTATCAAAGGAATTTTGATAACGTTTCAAAAGAGGCCTTACATATTGTTGATCATATTCAAACGTATCTTTTATTTCTTTGTTATCTGTATTACATTGAAAGTCAATATAGTGTGATCTCAATTGTTCTTCGATTTCCCATATTAATTTCGACTGTATTTTCAGCCAATTTTCTAAATCTTCTCCTGAAGAAATGGGTTTACTTAATAAAGTAGATAATTCGTTCTCTAGCTCATGTATATTACGGATATCGATCGTATTAGAGTTCTGCATTATTTACCCCTCACTTTTTATTTACTCAAGGAGGTATTCTTCTTTTTCGCTATGATTCCTTTTTTTCCTAGAAAATTTGTGCCTATTACTCCAAGAACAATCATAAGTGTACCGACAATATGATAGTAGGCAATTTGCTCGTGTAAGAATACAACGCCTGCGATAATGGTAATAAGTGTAGATAAGTTGCTAAAAACACTTATTTTGGCTGCTTCAATATAAGATAATGAATAGTTTAATAATAATGCTGTCAGTAAGGAAGATAGTAATCCTAAATATAAAATGGAGATAAGGAATGTTCCATTCGTAAATGGCTTAAAGTATACAGTTATTGTACCTTTGTTCATATGGTCAATGATTGCGATGAAATTAAAACTAATAAAACCGATTGCCGTCATTGTGTATGTTAAATCCATCAGCTTGAATTTCTTTGTCATTTTTCGAGCTAATACATTGTAGCAAGCAGATGATAATGCCGATAATAAAATGAGAATAACACCGATGAAGCTCGTTTCATGAGCCCCTATACCATTCATAACAAATATATAAATGACACCTATGACAGAAATACATACTGATGTTTTTTGCCATGTATTCGTGTATTCTTTTAAAAAATAGGAAGCTAGTATCATCGTAAATATAGGGATTGCTGCTTGTATAATTCCAGCTTCAGATGAACTTGTATATACTAAGCCAAATGCTTGGAAAGCAAAGAACAATGCTGGATAAAATATTGCGATTGGTAAAAGGGCAAGTATGTTTTTAAATGATATATTTAACTTTACAAAACCGAAAATAACCGGAATGCTTGCTGCTATGAAGGCAACTGTAAAACGGTGAGCCAGAGTATCAAGAGGACTCGTAATGGTTAGTGCTAGTTTCACAAACATAAATGAAAACCCAATAATAAATGAATAGAGTAATGCTGATATATATGCTTTTGTTGTATTTGTCATAATTCCACCTCATAGTAGTTGATTTCTTACTGGCCAGTATACGTACATAGTAATCCTTCTGATCTAGTGCTACAATGTGAACAAATACAAACTGTACCGGTACAAAAAAATAGGAGGTGTAATGATGTATAAATATTTACATGTTTTGAACGACTTAGAAAGTATGATTCAAAATGGTGAGATAAAAGAAGGAAAGAAATTACCGTCTATACGGTCGCTTGTTACACAATATGAATGTAATAAGGCGACTGTAATACGAGCGCTACATGAATTGGAAAAGCGTCATATTATTTATTCTGTACCTCAAAGTGGATACTACGTTGTTAAGAAATCTGGGAGTTACATAGAAAATAACGAGATGATTGATTTTGCTTCCTCAGCACCAGATCCAGATGTTTTTCCATACTTAGATTTTCAGCATTGCATTAATAAAGCGATTGATACCTATAAGAATGATTTGTTTATATACGGAACACCGAAAGGGTTACCATCTTTAATTTCGGTTGTGCAAAAACAGTTAGCAAACTATCAAGTTTTCACAAAGGAAGATAATATATTTATAACGTCAGGTGTGCAGCAGGCGCTTGCAATACTAACTTCTATACCATTTCCGAATGAACATAATATGATTCTAATTGAACAGCCAAGTTACCATTTATATATTGAATATGTAGAAACAAATAACATTCCTGTAATCGGAATTAAGCGTACGCATGAGGGGATAGATTTAAATGAACTAGAGCGGATATTCAGCACAGAAAAAATTAAATTCTTTTATACAACTCCAAGATTTCATCATCCACTTGGAACTTCGTATTCTAAAAAGAGAGAGAAAAGATTATTAAACTTGCGAAGAAATATAATGTATTTATAGTAGAAGACGACTATTTAGCAGATTTAGAAACTGATTCAAAAGTAGATCCGTTTTACAGCCAAGATAATTGTAATCATGTTATATATTTAAAAAGTTATTCGAAAATCATCTTTCCTGGTTTGCGAGTCGGTGTTGCAGTCATCCCGCAATCCATTGCAGATGCCTTTTATAAGTATAAAAAGATTTTAGATATCGATAGTCCTATGATTTCGCAAGCTGCTTTAGAAATTTACATAAAGAGCGGAATGTTTGATCGGCATAAACATAAAATAAAAGCATCTTACTACAATAGGTCAAAAAAACTAGCGGCAGTAGTAGAAGGTGTTCAAAATGAAAATCCACATTTGTTTACTTCTAGAACAGTAGATCCAATTGGAATACACACTTGTTTACAGTTGAAAAAAATATAGTCACGGACACATTTATTAAAAATTTAAGCAAGAGTCAAATAAGCATAGATTCTATTGATAAAAATTATTTAAGTAACTTTCATAAAGAGAGATTGTTAAAGTTAAATGTATCTAATGTAAAAGAAGAAAAGATTGAAGAAGGGATTGGCAAAGTAATTGGGGAAATAAAACGAACGAACCGTGTGGATTTTCAGTTTAAAAAAGAATAAAAATTATGAGGGGCGTGTTTTGAATAGAATAGCTTTGTTTGTATGTATTGCTCTTATTGATTCACAATATTATTGTTTAATTACAAAAAAATCGTTACGTTCATGATCTGCCATTAAAAGGGCATTTTCTTGAATATGGATAAGAGAATAGGTTATTTATATGTGAATTAAAGGTAATTCAGAAGATGTTATTTCGTTTTAGTATGTGGAAATATTACTCAACATTATGGAGGAGATCGATTATGAGCAATACACAGACATTACGAGGGCTAACCACAGTTAGTTTTTGGACAGATAATCTAGCAGCCGCAAAGAAATGGTACGCTGACCTATTAGGAAGTGAACCATACTTTGAACGTCCAGGATATGCCGAATTTCGCATTGGCGACTACCAACACGAGCTAGGTTTAATCGATAGCCGTTATGCGCCAGCTGATTCAGTGACCGGCCCATCTGGCTCTATAGTGTACTGGCATGTTGATGATGTAACAGCAACTTTCAATAAGCTACTGTCTATGGGAGCAAAAGAATATGAGGCACCTACAGAGCGCGGCGTGGGATTCATCACGGCTTCCGTAGTTGATCCCTTCGGAAACATATTAGGCGTTATGTACAATCAGCACTATTTAGATGTGCTGATTTCGAACAAAAAAGCATGAACTTCGCTGCTGCACAACGAGGCATAGGGTGCAATGCTAATCAAATTTAATTAATATTATTTTAACCCCTTCTTAAAATCAGAACGGGGTACCGAAAATAATTATACTTGATTATAAAGAGTAAGGAGAATCACATGAAACCATTACAAGGAAAAGTAGCAGTTGTAGCAGGTGCAACAAGAGGTGCTGGAAGAGGTATTGCGATGATGCTTGGTGAAGCTGGCGCAACTGTATATGTAACAGGAAGAAGTACAAAAGGGAATTTATCCTGTATGGGAAGAACTGAAACGATTGAAGAAACGGCAGAGCTTGTTACAAAGCAAGGCGGAAAAGGAATAGCAGTTCGTGTTGATCATACGGTAGAAGAAGATATTAAAGCATTATTTACAAAGATTCAAGACGAACAAAATGGACAGCTTGATATTTTAGTAAACGATGTTTGGGGCGGCGATCCTTTAACGGAATGGGAGAAACCTTTCTGGGAACACAATCTACATAACGGACTACTTATGCAACAAAGAGCTGTTCATTCTCATATAATGACAAGCCATTACGGTGTACCATTAATGGTGAAAAATAAAATGGGACTTGTTATTGAAATTACAGATGGAGTCGATTATCAATATCGAGGTAATTTGTACTATAGTTTAGCAAAAGTCTCAACAATTCATTTAGCAGAAGCTATGGCGAAAGATTTAGAACAACACAATATTACAGCTGTCGCAGTTAGTCCAGGATTCCTTCGTTCAGAAGCGATGTTAGATATATTTGGTGTAACAGAGGAGAATTGGCGAGAAGGAGCTAAACAAGACCCTCATTTTATCGCATCAGAAACTCCTTTCTTTGTTGGAAGAGCAGTAGCAACCTTAGCAAGTGATCCAAATGTTCATGAAAAAACGGGACGAGCGTTAAGTTCATGGGAATTAGGAAGAGAGTATGAATTTACAGATATGGATGGAAGACGCCCAGATTGGGGGGAATATTTTGAGGAGAATGTTTTGAATCAAAATTAATGTTTTTAGAGCACTCAATAGCTGAGTGCTCTTTTTCTTTATACTGTACACAAATAATAAAGTCCTCTTAAAAATAAAGTGAAACTTTAATCAGTGTGGAGGTGTCCATTCTCCACTGATTATTAGCCTTCACCAATCGGGCGTTTACGGGCAGTTATCTCCCACCTAACTTCCTAGCATTCGCCGAATTTTGAGGTGGGAATCTTACTGCCCGCAAATAGAGGGATAAAATAGTTATTTAAAAAGCATTGGTACAAATGAAATACAGTCAAAAATAAAGTGACAAATCCAACTTACCCAAATACTTTTTGAATTTTTCCATATATAATTTAGTGCTAATCTAACTGGGATTATAGTTATTAATAACTGCATTGGCACAAAACCATAAGCTGGAATATGCCACAAAGTGAACAACAAACTACATATTAATGATGCCGTGCCAAATTTTAATCCTAATTTTTGTAATGCGATAATTATATTAGTGCAAATCAACTCTTCACCCATTAACATAAAGGGTACACGGAATAAAATCATAGAAATACTTATTACTTCAGCAACGGAATTTTTAGTTGCAGGTTCAAAAATGTAACTGAATATTAAGTTGGAAGCTATACCTACGATAATTGTTAAAGGCAAACCCCAAAGTAATGTCTTAATATTAAAATGTTTAAATTGCTCTAATGATATTTTTCCTAAAAAATAGTATCCTATAATTCCACATAATACAAGATTCCATAAAGCTTCAAGAATCATTCCCAATACTTCAGGTATATTATCCCCTAACACTGCGAAAAGTTGATATACAATCCCGGAAATAATTAATAATCCCAAAGCCAAAAGGGATTTTGAATCAATTTTCTTCTCTGTTTCTATAATCTTTGTTTCCACAACAGCCCCTTCTTTCTTATTATTTCATTGATTACGAATATATAATAGCACATTGTTCTCCAAAATAATGGTAATTGAGACGATCATAATAATTTTATTTTTCCAAATCAGTAAGTCCAAGATTAGGAGATTCCTTGCAAGAATTATTTAGACCAAAACTTATTATTAATGTCGTGATTGAAATAAAGCATATTGCAAATGGTGTGAAATAAAGCAATTATTAAACAAAAATAATAATCGCCCATCAAATTTATGAGTAGGCGATTAATGTATTTCTAAGAACAAAATTAAACAACTTTATTATCTTTACACATATATCGCATAAAACATTTTTTAACTTCATTAAATATATAGGGAATCATTACCAAAAAAATGATATCCTTAAAAGTATAGTCTATATTTTGTATAGGAGGGTGATGGAGTCTATGGCGGTACGTATAGTCGATGATTTACAACAATTCTCTTTATTACTTATGTTTTTGAGTACATTAATATTTTACAGATACTTAAAGAAGATTAAACGAGAGAGAAAACTGACTTCTTTCGAATGGACAATGTATTTTGTCACTCAATTCGCGACTTCCATTTGGGCAATTACTTATTTTATTAAATTCTTGTCTGAATCGTAAGTTACATTAAACCATTTTAGTTTACTGGGTTATTGTTATCTATTAGGGATATAAATATAGTCCGTATCTAAGTCAATGACGACATCGCTCTTAATGTCCTCTTGTAATGACTTTGGAATGTTTTCAAAATGATAACGTACACAAAATAAATTTATAAGCTCCTCATTAGATAACTCTTCATTTTTTACGTTAAAATACATTTTTTTAACTTACTGATAGAACAGTTATGACCAATAACATACTCATTAATTCCATATCCATCAAATTCAATTATCATGTTATCACTATTGGTTGCTAGCCAACATTATAGCTTTAATTTTGGATGAATCTTTCATATTGATTATTATACATAGCTTATATATGTCTCGTCTCAATTATGATATTCAAAATAAGAAGAAACACATTTGGAAATTTTTTTAGCAGGTGCAACAGCACGTTCTTTAATACCAATGCCAATAAAAGAAGGTCATACTGTGTACGCAATGATTCGTAACGAATCACAAGTAGAAGCAATGAAGAAAGTTGATGCTTTACCAGTACTAGCTGGGAGAGAGGTGCTTCAAAGAATAAGGCACGTAAAGAGAATGGATACTTTAAAATGTAATAAAAATCCTTTAATGGGAATACTAGTAACATTCACTATTAAAGGATTGGGCTGTAATGAATATACTTTTTGAAAGCATTATTTTAATCCTCACTGGAATTATTGTTTTAAAATTGACAGGTAGTAAATCTGTTAGCCAAATGACGAGAGCTGAAATTATTATTGTGGTTTCTATAGGACGTATTATTGTAGAACCTATATTAAGTAGGAAAGTAGGCCCATCTATTTTTGCTGCGTTTATTTTTGCGGGTGTTTTACTTATTATTCATTTTTTTGAATTGAAATCACGAAAAGTAGAAAAGTTTCTAAATGGAAATAGCATTATTGTTATAGAAAACGGAGAAATCTTAAAAAAGAATTTATTACGCGCGAAAATGTCAGAACAACAATTATTTATGCATCTGAGAGAAAAAGGTATACATGAAATCAAGAATTTACAACAAGCAACTGTAGAAACGAATGGACGGATTGGGTATCAACTAACTACCAAGGCACAACCAGTTACTTTGGAAATGCTAGAAAAGCTTCTAGAGCAATGTAATCTGAAAAAATAGTTTTAGACTGAAAAGCGCTTCTTGTACATAAAGGCACTTTTCGCAAACGTGTAAGAGTCCCTTCAGTAATCCTGAAGGGACTCTAATTTACCGAGGGTGATAACAATCAATATTACGATTAACAACAACATTAAAGTTCATAAAAATAAACAGAATGAATAATTGACAAAAAATGAGAATAGTAGTAATCTAACGTAAAACATACGCTACCGTATTTTATTGGGGAGATAATATGCAATTAACGAGAGAAGACTGGATAAAAGTAGGATTACAACAATTAGCTAATGAAGGTATACATAAAGTTCGCATTGAAGCACTTGCTCGATTGCTAAAAATAAGCAAAGGAAGCTTCTATCACTATTTTCGTGACCATCAAGAGCTTTTAGATTCTATGCTCGACTTTTGGGAAGTACATGCAACAAAGCTGATTGTTCAAAATATGGAGCAACAGGACGCCTCTTTAGAACAGCTATTACAGATTAGTTTTAATCGAGATAAAAAAATTGAGAATGGTATTTATGCTTGGGCTAAATATGATCCTGTTGTGGCAACACGTTTAGTAGATATAGAAGAACAAAGAATTTCTTGTGTTGCAAAATTGTATCAAAAAATGGGCGTAGACGAAACTGAATCAATTGATCGAGCGAGACTTGCCTATTTAACGTATGTAGGATGGATGACAAGGTTTGAAGCAAATCCTAATTTTGATATTGATAAAATGGTTGAGCTTTTAACTTCTTTCAGCGGGTGTCCAAACATCCACTGAAAAAAGTAAAGCCTCCGGACGCAATTATGCTGAGGCATAATTGATTATTCGATAATAAATGTCCCTAATATGGTTATAAAACCTGAAGGGACAAAATTTTCACTATAACATACGGTAGTGTATGTTATCTTTGAAGTTACGAAATTGGGGGCGAATAAATGAAATTACTATTAATAGTAGTAGCTGTGGGGCTTCTGTGGTTTATCAGTTTTTTGCATATTTATTGGGCTTTTGGAGGTCGATGGGGTTCTGCTGCTGTTATCCCAGTAAAAGAGGGAGAACATAAGCCTGCTTTTACTCCGAGAATATGGGGAACATTATTCGTAGCCATTCTTATTCTATTAGCTAGTGTCATTATTGTTGTTCAATTAGGTTATTTGCAGGGGTTCGAAGCAAATAGTTTATCTAAAATCGGAAGTATTGTCTGTGCTTTAGTTTTCATTGTTAGGGCAATTGGTGATTTTAAGTTTGTTGGATTTTTCAAAAAAATTAAACATTCTCAGTTTGCTAGATATGACACTTGGTTCTATAGTCCATTATGTTTATTCTTTGGTTTTGTCTATATCATGTTGTTGTTTTAATAAGTATAATGAATTCCCTATAAAATAAATTTCATGCAGGAAGAAAACACCTCTTATTGAACAAGTAGCAATAAAAAGAAGTTTGAGCATAGCAATAGAGCAATACAGGTTCTGTTGACAGCGAAGTCCACTATGATTAGTCATTTGTGTTTAAAAAGAGGATAGATAGGGCGAATTTATTCAAGCTCTTCTATCCTTTTAATTTTTATACATATAATGTATGACATTAGATAAGAATTCACTATTAATAATAGGTTCAGCTTATATCTTGACTTTTAATAAAATTTTAAAGTGTTGGTTTTTTATTGTGTGAATAGGAGGTTAGTTGTTGTTTTGGAGTTTACATGAATGATTTAAACTTGGCAATTGTATCATGTAATCTTTCTAATCCAATCAACATATCTTTTTCATTTAACATTGAATAACTAATTCGCAAATGATTATATTGAGTTTCATGGCTTAACAGACAAGCTGTGCCGGGTAAAAAAGAAACATCAACTTCATTCGCTTTTTGTAATAATGTAAAAGGATCGATTGACTGAGGGAGTGTAACCCATAAGTTAAATCCTCCATTAGGTATTTCAAATTCTAATTCTTTTAATGGAGATAATATATCAATTGTTAAATCGCGTCTAATTTGTAAAGCAGTCCGTAATTTTTCTAAATGATTTTTCATTCGTTCCGCTCGTAAAAAAGGAAGTAGTGCTTTTTGTGTCAATAAGGGACTACCAATATCCATCGAAGCCTTCACGGCGTATAACCATTCAAAGATATGTCCTTCAGCTGCAAGTGCCGCGATGCGAAGACCTGGTGCCAACGTTTTACTAAATCCTTTTAAATATATAACATGACCATTTGTATCAAAGCTTTTTATTGGAGGAGGAATTTTAAAATCCTCAAAATATATCTCTCCGAAAGAATCATCCTCTAAAATGAAAAATTGATAAAGCTCTGCTAGTTCTACAAGTTCCATTCTCCTTTCTTTACTCATTACTGTGCCCGTTGGATTCTGAAAAGTAGGATTCACATATAACAAAACAGGATTCTTTCTTTGACAAATATCATCGATTAAATCTGAGCGAATGCCGTTGTTATCAAGACTAACAGGGATAATTTGAACTCCTTTATTAACAAATACATCAAGCGCCGCTCCATAACACGGACTTTCTACTAACACTATGTCTCCAGGCTTTAATAATGTTTGGGCGATTAAATCGATTCCTTGCTGGGCACCACTTGTAATTAATAATTGAGATGGATCTGTAACTAATTGTTGGTGTTCTTTTAAGTAGTTTGTTATTTCCACTCTAAGTTCTTTATCGCCTTGAACAGGTCCGTAAGTTGCTAGTATCATTTGATCTTTATTAAGTAATTTGTGCATTTCATCTGAAAGAAACGGATTTGGTAATAAACGCGGATAAAGGACCGCCTGTGAAAAATCGAAATATTTACGGTGTTGGTTCATCACATATTGAGAACGCATAACATTAATGGATTTCGTTTGTTGCCATTGATATGGAATTGGTTTGAAATCTTTATTCACACGTTTATGTATATAGGCACCTTTTCCTTGTTCAATTCGTATATAACCTTTCGTTTCTAACTGTTTATAAGCTTTACGAACAGTTAATAAACTAATTTGCAAATCATCGGCCATAGAACGTAAAGAAGGGAGGTAATCGCCATGTGAAAGCATCCCGCTTTGAATTCTCTCAACAATTTGCATATATATTTGTTGGTAATATGGTATGTTGGATTCTTTACGTAGTACTATCTTCATAGAATCACCTGTTTTTCTTTTTAATTTAATTAAAGCGAAAAACATCCTGACAATCAACTATATTTTTATTCAACTGTTATATGCGTGGATACACTGTTATACACCATATCCTCTATACTCATTTCAAGAGTAAAAAGGAGGAAGGAAAATGGTCATTTTAAATTATATTTTAGTATGTATTATTTTTGGAACGACATTTTTAACGATAAAAATTGGAATAGAAGCGGGGGCACCACCATTATTTTCAGCTGGAATTCGTTTCTTTTTGGCGGGCCTTATTCTCATTGTTATTTTTAAATTAAAGCGAAAGGATATTATGCCTTACTTATTATCGAAACGTATTATATATGCTGGTTTTTGTTTAACATTTATGACATTCGCGACCCTTTACTGGGCTGAACAATATATTTCTTCTGGATTAGCTGCAGTTCTATCTGCTACGGGTCCAATGATGATCTTGCTATTACAATCAAAGAGAAATAAAACAAAATTGCAAAAAGAACAACTTGTCGCTTTAGTTATAGCACTCCTTGGTGTTTTTTGCATTTCTGTACCTGGAATGCATCAAGAACTTACATTCATATGGAGTATCGCTTGCCTTGTTATATTAGTAGGAGAGTTGTTTTATGGAATAGGTTCTATTCGTTCTAAAGAGATACTTTCAGATTTACCTAACGTATCACCATTTCTCATTAACGGCATTCAAATGTTTTATGGAGGAGTTTTGTTGTTAATTGTATCTATCGTAATGGAACAGCCTAATCTAATAATCTTAACATCTTGGAATGTACAATGGCCAATTTTATATCTCATATTTGTAGGATCTATCGGTGGACACGGTTTATATTACTGGCTTTTATCAAAAACAAATCCTGTATTTCCATCAACGTGGTTATATGTATCTCCGTTAATTGCTGTTATTGTAGGTTATTTTGTATTAGGAGAACCATTAAATCCTGCAATGGGAATTGGAGCTTGTTTAATCTTGATTGGTGTATTTTTAGCGAATCGTTCTACACTTGGAGTTTATTTTAAGCAAGGAAGGTTGTTAAAAAAAGAGATGTAGTTAAAGTTTAATGATGTGGAAAACTGAGGGAAACGTATTCGAAATTTAGAAGGAAAAATAGTTAATTTGAAGAAAATGATTAACAGATTAGAGATAGTAAAATCAAAAACACAGTTGGAGAAATAACCAACTGTGTTTTTATATAGGGTGTATTTTATTTTACACTTAACTAAATCGGTCGCATATTGTTTGGTGGATGAGTGTTATTTTTTTATTACGGTATTGCCCATCGCGATAGAAATTCGATTCCAACTGTTTATTTGATTAATGATTAACACAAGGTCAACATATTGTTTTTCGTCAAAGTGCTCACGTACTCGGCTGTATAGATTTTCAGGAACTCCTTTAGTAGGAATGAGAGTAATATGCTCCGATAGTTCCAAAACAACTTTTTCTTCAGGAGTATAAAAATCACAATCATCCCAAGCATTTAAGCAATAAATTCTTTGCTCGGTTTCACCCAATTTTCGGGCGTCAGAAGTATGCATATCGATACAATAAGCACAGCCGTTAATTTGAGAGACTCTAATTTTTATAAGCTCTCTAACAGCTCGATTAATTGAAGATTTCTTCGTGTATTTCTCCATATCCATCATAATTTTCATACCATCAGGCGAAATATCATAATAAGACATTCTTTGACTCATAAGACAAAACCTCCGTTATTATAAGTTTTTATAATAAAAACACACTAGGTCGCTATTGTGACTTCTAGTGTGTTTTTGTAATTAATTCACTTTTTTTATAAAACCTTTATAATGACGCTTCACAAGTTGACTTTCTAACGTCTTCATCGTTTCTAATGCAACACCTACGATGATTAGTAAACTTGTACCACCGATTTGAGCAGATGGTGGTAATGTAGCGATTTTTGTAAATACAAGTGGTAATATTGAAATTGCTCCTAAGAAAATCGCACCGATAAATGTTAAACGGTATAAAATTTTTGTTACATACTGTTCTGTAGATTTACCTGGGCGAATACCCGGGACATATCCGTTTTGCTTTTTCAAATTCTCAGCCATTTGTTCAGGATTTACTTGAATAAACGCGTAGAAATATGTGAAGGCAACGATAAGACCCACATAAAGCGCCATTCCAAACGGATGTGCAAAATCAAGATTCGCAATTATCCATTTAGATACGCTTGAATCAGGGAAGAGCTGCGCAATTGTACGCGGCGTCATTAAAAAGGCTGAAGCAAAGATAACAGGAATTACACCTGCACTATTTACTTTAAGAGGTAAATGAGTATTTTTTGCTCCTTGATATTGATTGTTTCCTGAAACAGCTTTTGCATATTGAATCGGTATTTTTCGAACAGCTTGTTGAATGTAAATAACACCAACAACTATCGCTAAAATTACGAGTCCAATTAAAACCATTTTTATTATGTGCATAAATAACTGATCGCCTGCGTTTTGGAATTGTTGCAAATAAATTTGATTAGCGACATTTGGAATCGCCGCAACAAGTCCTGCGAAGATAATCATTGAGATTCCATTACCAACGCCATTAGCGGTAATTTGTTCACCTAACCAAAGTAAAAATGCAGTACCAGCAGTTAAAACTGTCGCAATAAATAAGTATGTAGTCCAGCTTTGATCTGTAATTAATTGTCCACCTGCTATATTATTAAAACCATAAGACATCCCAATGGATTGTATAAATGCGAGAATGATTGTAAAGTATCGAGTAAATTGAGCTGATTTCTTACGGCCCATTTCTCCTTGCTTTGCCCATTCTGTAAATTTAGGTACAACGTCCATTTGTAGTAATTGTACAATGATAGAAGCTGTAATATATGGTGTGATACCTACAGCAAAGATTGAGAAGTGTTGCAGTGCTCCTCCGCCAAATACGTTTAGCATACCTAAAACGTTTGCTTGATCTTGTACTTTTAAAACCTCTGCGTTAGTATGAGGAACTGGAATAAACGTGCCAATGCGAAAAACAATTAGCATCGCTAGTGTAAAAAGAATTTTGTTTCTTATCTCAGCTACTCTCATGAAATTTGAAATTGTACGAAACATTATGTCGCCTCCTATATTTTTATCAGTTCAAAACTGATTATTATATCCCGATGAAGTAACCACAAACCTCCTTCCGCATTAAATTCATTTGACAAATGGAATTTTATACATTTTGTAGTTTTCACGGATATAAAAATATAAGGTGTTATACAAGCGATTTATTGACTTTTCGTAATCATTCAATACCCATAATATAACTAATAAATTAACAAATGTACATACATAAGCATTAAAAATGAATGAATAGAGTGATTTTTTACATATATTTAATGCTAGATTGATAATTAGGAACGTTTTATGTGGTTATGTTGAAGGGATTCTGTGGAAAGTATTATGATGTAGCTGTAGCGCATAATAACCTCAAGGAAATCTTCAAGGATGTTGAGAGAACTCGTACGTTTCAGCATGAATTAGAGAACCTACTAAAGAAAGAAAAGATTGGATTGGAATAATAGTGAAGGAAAATCTTTTTTCCATAGAGAATATTTCTAGCGTAGGAATCTAAGTATGTAGGTTCTAATGAAAGGAGAATTCACATGAATACATTTGTAAATGACAAGTTTTATGAAACTAGAAATCAATTATTTGAGGAAATTACTTTGTTAAGTGATGCTCAATTTAATAGGAAACCAGATAAGGATAAATGGAGTATAGCACAAGTTTGTCATCACTTAGTTTTATTAGATGAGAGAGTTATAACAGTTATTTCATCGGGATTAAAAAAGGTGGATAGTATCTTAAATGAGCGTAAAGAAATTCACACTATTTTGTTAGATAGATCGATAAAATTTATAGCACCAGAAATGATTGAACCAAGTATAGAACCATTTGAAGTGCTGCAAATGGTTGATTTGTTAAACGACTCTAGAAAAGAATTGATGCGTTTTCTGAGTACAATAGAAGATGAATCTAAATTGGTAAAAAAATCAGTGATGCATCCAGCTCTTGGAGAATTATTTCTTGATCAGTGGATAGAATTAATCTATTTGCATGAACAGCGTCATATAGAACAAATCAAAGAGGTCAAATTGCTTTGTGAAGTTGAAAAGTAAAAATTATTATCTATTTATTGAGCGATTTAGGATAGCATCAAGGGTTTGAGTGATAAAATACAAGTCTTGATTAAAATTATGATGAATTTAGTTGAAAGCAACCAATAAGCAGAAGAAAATACGAAACTAGCAGATCTTTCTCTTGAATAGGAAACGAACATTCAAAAAAACTGAATCCGATTTGCTGTATAAGTGTAACCCCGTCTTAAATGAAGAGCGGGGTTATTATTTTTGGAAGTGATCTCAGCGTTTTCATTTAGAAGGAAATAAATTGGCAATGAAATCCGAAAATGAGTTATATGTCCAAAATTTTGAAAGTACATATACATCTACCGTTGGTTTAGTGCTCTTCACACGTTGGAGGAAGAAGTATTTTATTAGAAAACGATAAAATACTATTCTGTTAGGGGATATATGCATTTTATTCTCTATATTTTCACAGCAAAACCACCTCCAAAATTATCTTTTGTAGTTGAATTTCTCTGAATAATAAGTTACATTTTTAAAGTTCAAGCAACTTTATGACAGTACAAAAAGGGGAGAAATATTGTTATTATGCAAAAAATGAAATGGAAGAACTATGTATGCAATTTTATTATTCTTATGCTTCTTGTAACAGCAGTAACAGTCAAACCAGCTATTTCTAAGGCTGAGGAATCTAATGTTAATATTACATTGTTAGGTACTGCAGATATTCATGGTAGATTTATGCCTTGGGATTATGCGCTTGATGGAGCAAATATGAGTGGAAGTTTGACGCAGCTTTATACGGTTATAAAGAAGGTACGTCAAGAAAATCCAAATACCATATTAGTAGATGCCGGGGATACAATTCAAGGAAACTCAGTAGAATTATTCAACGATAAGCCACAATCGCCAATGATGGTAGCAATGAATACAATGGGATATGACGCCTGGGCATTTGGAAATCATGAATTCAACTTTGGATTAGATACATTGAAAAAAGTTAGTGAGCAATACAAGGGAAAGACGTTAGCAGGAAATATTTATAAGGAAAATGGAGAGCGTTTTCTTCCTGCATATACGATTGTTGAAAAAGGTGGAATTAAAGTCGGGATTATTGGTATGAATACACCAATGATTAGTGATTTTGAAAAAGGGACAGATCATTTGGATGGTTTAGTAGTGAAAAATCCAGTAGAAGAGACAAAAAAGGCTATTAAAGAATTAGAAGATAAAGTAGATGTAATGGTAGGGGTTATGCATATGGGACTAGAAAATGAGAATGGAATCCCAGGTTCTGGTGTTCAAGATATTGCGAATGCTTGTCCGGAACTAAGCGCTATTTTTGCGGCTCATATGCATAAACTTGTAAAAAAAGAAGTTGTAAATGGCGTAATTATTACAGAACCAGATAAATACGGAACGCATATTTCACGTATTGACCTTACTTTTACAAAGCAAGATGGGAAGCTTGTTTTAAAAGATAAAACAGCTACCGCTATACCTGTAAAAAATGCTGATGGAACTACAGTATTATCTGATTCTACACTTGAAGAAACACTAACACCTTTTCATGAGTATGCGAGAGGAGATGCAAATGTTGTAGTCGCCCAATTAAAGGGTAGAAACCTTGTTCCTGAAAATGAAATAAAGGGTATTCCAAGTGTGCAGATTCAAGAGACACCTTTATCAGATTTCTTTCATGAAGTCATGCTCCATTACAGTAAAGCGGATGTAGTAGCCCATCAAATTGATAATGATTATGCCCGCTTGGATATAGGGCCTATAAAGAAGAAAGATATTGCTTATAATTATCAATATGCTTTGGGAGAAATTACAGTATATAAGATAACTGGAAGAGATTTAAAAGACTATATGGAATGGGCAGCAGGATATTTTAACTCATCTCGTGCCGGAGATGTAACAGTTAGCTTTGATAAAAACCGTCGTGCGTCTAAATACAGTACGAACGATTTCTTCGGAGGCGTAAAATACGAAATTGACTTAACAAAACCATATGGTAGTAGAATTACAAATTTACGCTCTATTCGTACAAATAAACCAATCAAAATGAGCGATGTTATGACGCTAGGAATGAATGCGTATAGAATGGAGGCTCTTCAGGCAAAAGGGGGAGCTTTAGAGGGACGTAAATTTGAACAAACTTGGTCATCTAAACAAGAGAATGCATTCGGAGAAACAGGTGGAACCATTCGTAACCTTGCTATTACATATTTAAAAGAGGTAAAGAACGGTGTATACACGCCAAAAGTTATGCATAATTGGAAAATTACTGGTGTAGATACACATTCTTCAGAGCATAAGGCTGTAGTTGATCTTGTAAATAAAGGGATTTTAGAAATCCCAAAAACAGAAGATGGAAAATATACAAATATAGCATCTATAAATACTAAAGATTCAATTACAAAAGAAGAGATTGTAGCACTCTCACAAAAAGCTAATATTAATCCAAATCAGTTTAATCATGTAAAAAGAAAAGGTGAATTTTACAAAAAACTTAGTAGGATAATTAAATAAATATAAAAAAGATGGCTCTCGTGCAAAAAACCATTAAACTTGGACATACCATTATCCTAAAAAAGTTTGTGATCGGTATGGAAATATAGAGAATCATCGGTAAAAAATCCCCTGAATCGCTTTAAAAATTTAGGGGATTTTTCATTTGAATAATTATTGTTTCATTTCTCACTATGTATATTTATAATATGCTTTAAAAGAACATACCTTAAGTTAATAACATGCAATAGATATGTCCTTTTCTATATTTAAATGGGGAGACAAATTTATCTTTGAAAGATATTTTTGACAAGATAAAAAAGCCTGAAACTCATATAAGACTTCAGCAGTCTCAAAACGTTACAATCCATGCAGCTATAGAAATAAATAACAAAATTATATTGAAAAATCTAACTTGTATATGCGTTGCCTCACTAAAGTATTTATCTACTATTCTTAAAATAGTAAAGAGTGGTTTTTTATGTTGTTAATAAGATATAAGTGTACTTTGATTAGAATGAATATAGATAATTAACGACTAACCAATTGGATGAGCACCTAAAAGGGCTCATTTTTTATTTTATCGACCACATATATGTAATTTTGCATAATATTACATGAATTTTGTATTTTCTCTTTTTTTCGACATAAATAGACAGTATACTTTGTACAAGCTTTCTATTTCAAAAATTATACGAGGTGAAAAAATGAAAAACACAAAGACATTAACTAAAGTAGCATTAACAACAGGATTAGCTTTAACAGCTGTGGCACCATACGGAATAGGTCATGCAGAGGAAACAGATCAACTTCAAGTTCAAATTCAGGAGGACTCATTCCGTTCAGGTGAACTTACACAACCGTCACAAAAAACACCAGAGAATGTAGTAAAAGATGCTCTTAAGGAGAAAGCTGAACAAGCTCTTTCTCCAAATCAAGTCAATGGAGAAACAGGAGTAGATTATAAAGTTCTTCAAAAACGTGATTCATATGATGGGACTACACTCGTACGTATACAGCAAACATACGAAGGAAAAGAAGTATATGGCCATCAATTAACTGCACACGTAGATAATAAGGGTGTTATTAAAAGTGTTTCAGGCGATAGCGCGCAAAATTTAAAACAAGAAGAATTGAAAAAGCCTATTAATCTATCAAAAGATGAAGCGAAACAATATATTTATACGAAATACGGGAACGATATCAAGTTTATTTCTGAGCCAGAAGTTAAGGAAGTTATTTTTGTTGATGAAAATAATGGACAAGCTTCAAATGCATATCAAGTTACATTTGAAGCGGCAACACCAAACTATATTTCTGGAACTTATTTAGTAAATGCACAAAATGGTGATATGTTAAAAAATATGGTACAAGAATCTAACTTAAAAGCAAGTGAAAAACTAGTTGGAGCTTTAAAGGAAAGTAAAAAAAGTAGTCTTACATCATTAACTGGAACAGGAAAAGATGATTTAGGTATATCTCGTTCATTTGGTATTTCTAAACAAAGTAATGGCAAATATGCACTTGCTGATTATACAAGAGGGCAAGGAATTGAAACATATGATGTGAATTACAGAGATATTACTAAAGAAGAAAGCTATTATCCTGGTACACTAGCAACCAGCACTTCAACAACATTTAACGATCCAAAAGCAGTAAGTGCTCATTACTTAGCAACAAAGGTATTTGATTTTTATAAAGATAAATACAAGCGTAATAGTTTTGATAATAAGGGACAAAAGGTAGTTTCAGTTGTACATGCTTGGGATTCTGAAGATACGAACGATCCGAAAAATTGGCAAAATGCATTAAGTGCTAATAATGGAAGTATGCTTGTATATGGTGATCCTATTGTCAAGGCATATGACGTAGCTGGACATGAATTTACACATGCTGTTACTTCTAGCGAATCTAATCTTGAATATTACGGTGAATCTGGTGCAATTAATGAGGCGCTATCTGATATTATGGGAACATCTATTGAGAAATACGTAAATAATGGAAGCTTTAACTGGACAATGGGCGAACAAACTGGATCTGTTTTCCGTGATATGGAAAACCCAGCTTCTGTTCCATCTTCACTTGGAGTACCGTATCCAGATGATTACAGTGAATTTAACGATTTTAATGGATGGGATCAAGGTGGCGTTCATTTTAATTCAAGTATTATTAATAAAGTTGCGTATCTCATTGCAAAAGGCGGAACTCATAACGGAGTAACTGTTAAAGGAATTGGTGAAGATAAAATGTTTGATATTTTCTATTATGCAAATACAGATGAGTTAAACATGACATCTAATTTCAAAGAATTGAAATCAGCATGTATTCGAGTGGCAACTAATAAATATGGGGCGAATACAGCTGAAGTTCAAGCAGTGCAAAAAGCATTTGATGCAGCAAAAATTAAGTAAGTTAGAAATATAGTTTTCATTCATATATTAATACATTATGAAAATCAGCTAATGTCATTTTAAGGATATTAGCTGATTTTTTACGTAGCAATGTATTAGTGAAAATAAAATTACTAAGCAATAATCAGGCATCTATCTTCAATAAGTTACGACAAATATATAAGATTTCAAGGATATAAAAACAGAAAATTAATAATATATTGACCTTTTAATAGTAAGTGCTATAAAATGAAAGCGATAACAAACGATTGCTTTAAAATGATTTCCCTGATCTTTTAGTATTTACAGCTATATGAAGGAAAAAAATCTATTTTTTTAAGCATTAATGCAAACGTTTTCGTATTAAAAGATCATTGAAATACATACGTGAAAATAGTCAATATGGGGGTGAAGTAAAAGAGATTTCTACATTAATTTAAGCAGTGTAATTTAGTATGAGCATAATAAATAGCTCGTACTATTTAAAGAAAGGGTGTATGTGGTGCAAATGACAAAAATATTAATTAACAAATCATTTTTATTACTTGCCATAATCGTTATGTTATCATCTGTTTTCTCTTTTCAGAGTGTGAAGGCAGTTTCAAATTCGAAAACAACTGAAGTTATCATTCATTACAAAGAGAAATCTGGAAATACAAAAGACTGGAATCTTTGGGGATGGGGAGAAAATGCAAACGGTAAATCTTATGAATTTACTGGTGAAGATGAATTTGGAAAATACGCTAAGATAAAAATAGATGGTGACTATAATCGTGTAGGATTTATAGTTCGTACCAATGAATGGGAAAAAGATGGAGGTGATCACTGGGTTGAAAATATAAGGGATGGTCGTGCTGAAGTATGGATCCTTTCGGGTGATGAAAAAGTATATAACTCTAAGCCTTCTTCGGATCTCTCAATTCAAAAAGCTACTATTGATAGTTTTAATGAAATTACTGTAACGACTAATGTTCCGTTTAATAGTAAGGAGCAGAAAATTGAAATTGAAGGCGTTAAAATTAAGGGAATTAGTCCTTATGATAAAAATAGTGGAGATATTACTAATAAGGTTAAAATAATTACGGAACAGAAAATTGATTTAAAACAGACATACAAAGTTAAAATAGAAAACTTAGCTGATGCGAATACTGAAATCGGTAAAGTCATTCGTAGCGAGGAATTTGATAATTTATTTTATTATGGTGGTAATGATTTAGGGAATATATATACTCCGCAACATACAAAGTTCCGTTTATGGGCTCCTACTGCGAGTGAAGCGAAGTTAGTTACATATAAAAAATGGAGCGATAAAATAGGTACTGAAATAAACATGCAACAAGGTGAAAAGGGAACTTGGAAAACAGAACTTAAAGGGAACCAAAAAGGTCTTTTTTATACGTATAAGGTGAAAATTGGGGATAAGTGGACTGAAGCGGTTGATCCGTATGTGCGTGCTGCTTCTGTAAATGGAGATAAAGGTGCAGTTGTTGATTTAGAAGAAACAAATCCGAAAAAATGGAAAGCAAACAAAAAGCCAAAATTTAAAAATCCGGAAGATGCTATTATTTATGAATTGCATGTACGCGATCTTTCCATTCAACCTGAAAGTGGTATTAAGCAAAAAGGAAAATATTTAGGTGTAACAGAAAAAGGAACAAAAGGGCCTGAAGGTGTAAAAACAGGACTTGATCATATGAAAGATCTTGGTGTTACTCACGTTCAGTTTTTACCGATATTTGATTATGCTTCAGTAAATGAAGAGGCTTTAAATGAACCACAATATAACTGGGGATATGACCCGAAAAATTTCAACGTCCCAGAGGGCTCCTATTCTACAAATCCTTATGAGCCAACTGTTCGAATAACTGAATTAAAGCAAATGATTCAAACATTGCATGATAATAATCTTCGTGTTGTGATGGATGTAGTATATAACCATATGTATAATGCCGCTGAATCTAATTTTCATAAGTTAGTTCCTGGTTATTATTATCGTTACAATGAAGATGGAACATTTGCAAATGGAACTGGAGTAGGGAATGATACCGCTTCAGAACGAAAGATGATGAGAAAATTTATGGTAGATTCCGTCACATACTGGGCAAAAGAATACAATTTAGATGGGTTCCGTTTTGATTTAATGGGTATTCATGATTATGAAACGATGAATGAGATACGTAAAGCTGTTAATCAAATTGATCCTTCTATTATTCTGCATGGAGAAGGCTGGGATTTAAATACACCTCTTGCAGCTGAATTGAAAGCAAATCAAAAAAATGCGGAGAAAATGAAAGGGATTGCTCATTTTAACGATAATATTCGTGATGGATTGAAAGGTAGTGTATTTGAGGAGAAAGAAAATGGTTTTGTAAACGGAAAGCAAAACATGGAAGACCGTATTAAAAAAGGCATTATGGCAGGTATTGACTATGATACAAATTCGTCTACTTATCAAGATCCAGAGCAGGTGCTAACTTATGTGGAAGCACATGACAATCATACATTATGGGATAAACTTGAGTTGAGTAATCCAGGTGAAAGCGAAGAAGTGCGAAAACAAATGCACAAATTGTCTTCTTCGATTTTATTAACATCACAAGGTATTCCATTCTTACATGCAGGACAAGAGTTTATGCGCACAAAATATGGTGATCATAATAGTTACAAATCTCCTGATTCTATTAACCAGATGGATTGGTTACGCCGTGCAGCATTTAATAATGAAGTAGAGTATATGAAGGGCTTAATAGATTTACGCAAAAAATACCCAGCTTTTCGTATGACTTCTGCAGAGCAAATTAAAAAGTATGTAGCTTTTATCGATGTTCCCAAAAATGTTGTAGCTTATACAATAGATGGAAAGGGAAGTGGGAATAAAAGAGAATACTTTATGGTGGCTCACAATGCAAATAGGGAAGCCGTTGACATAACACTTCCATCGAAAGGTCCATGGAAAGTGCTAGTAAACGAGAATCAGGCGGGAAGTAAAACACTTTACGTTGTCCATGACAATAAAATTAAAGTTCCTGCATTAAGTTCACTAGTTTTAAAAACAGAGAAACCGATTAAATAAAAGCAAATAATGTGAAAGTATATACTGAATTAAGCAAATTGAATAGGGATTGCAAATGAAAAAAGCGAAGTGAAGGTTGCTTTCACTTCGCTTTTAAAGTTAAAGTAATATAATTTCACATACTGTAATTATATTACAATTTAATAACGAAAATAGACAAGAGATTATTGCTATTGTAACAGTAGGAGGAGAAGATATCTTTGTATTTATTTATAAAATTATCTGAAGCACATTCTTAATTTATATAATTTTTATTATATATTCGAACATCTAACGGGCTAGATGTTCGAGTTGTATTAATTCCTACAAATCGTTTAAAAAATAGCAAAGATGCAAAAGTATATGGAATTAAAATAGAGAAAAGACACCTTAAATGGTGTCTTTTCTCTATTTTAAATACGATATGTTAGTAACTCACTTGTATGTAATAGTATGTGCATTTTCACACTAACTTCTAAAGAAAAATTTCAAATTCTTTTCTTAATCTATTTGTAATAAATCTCATTAGAAAATTTTATCGCTATAACAAATAAAACTTTCTCAATATTATTTTGTTTAATAACTATTTCCATCTGCTTTCCAATCCATTACAATAATTTCACATTGGAAATACATGAAAATTCTCAATGTTCTAAATGGTTTATACCTTATAGGATTACTATGGGAAAGGATCTGAAATGTCTAATAAAAAATCATTTTTTATGATGAAATAAAAAAATTTAATGAAGAAAAAGTTATTTTATTATTCTCAAGCTTCGTTGAAGTACATGTATTTATAATCACTATGAGGCAAGGGGCAGAATCTAAAGATTATTTTTGTAGATTAGAAAATTGTATTTTGAAAATAAGTAAAACATTTATGGAGGGTTATATGAGCGAGCAAATTTATTACTGGTCTCCTATTAAGCATTGGGAGAAGTTGCATAATGAAATTTTGATAGGAGAAACAAGATTTGCAGGCGTTCTGTCTGAATGGTTTCCTGAGTTTTATTTTTTGACTCAAAAAGGTGTGAAAATTAGTGAACTAGTGGAGCACTTTTCGTTAGGAAATGTAGAAGAGACACAAAAAACAGTAGAGCTTATGATAAAAAATCGTGTGTTAGTAAGTAACATATTACCCCCAAGAGAAGTATTTTCCACACAAGAAAAGATTTTTCCGAATCCATATAGCAACCAGATTCGCTTTTCTAAAGAAGATTTAGATAAGTATATGAGTGAACAATTGAATCGAACACACCATGCTGTGCGGTCAACCGAAATTCAACTTGAAACAACAAATGAGTTACCAACTATAATCAAGGAACGTAGGTCTTGTCGCCAATTTGATATGAAAAAACATATTAGTTTTTTAGAATTTTCCCAATTCATATCAACTCTAAAACAGGTTAGGAAAGAAAATATATACTATCATTACGCAAGTGCAGGCGGACTCTACCCTATTGATATCTTTATTTATATAAAACCAAAACGTATAGAAGGTATGAAAGTCTGGGTTTTATTATTATAACCCATCAAAAAACTGTCTTGTTATTGTAAATAATATTGATCAAGTAATCAAAAGTGATCATGAGTCAATTAACCAAGATTTATTTACTCAGTCTGCCTTTTCAGTTTATTTGGTTTATAATGCGAACGCTTCCATCCCGAAATACGGTTCAGATGGATATTTATTTGCTTGTATTGAGTCTGGTATTATCACTGCTACCTTAAATATGGTGGCTGAGACATTGAATTTAGGTGTTTGTTCAGTTGGTCATATGAAATTTGAAGAAATTCAGCAATTTTTATGTTTGGATAACCATCAAGTATTTCTCCATGGGCTTGAAGTTGGCTTGAAAATCAACGAATAGATGAAATGAATATTAGGGGGATAAAGATAAAAATGCACATTAAAGATCGAAGTTCGATTCATGAAAATAAAGGGGTAGAGGCGTTTTGGAAAGAGCAGTTATCTTCCGAGGTTCTCGATTTTTCTGTATTTAATAGCGGTTACCAACTAAATAAAGAAAATCCTTGCGAGCACGTTCAAGTCATAATGAATGTAGAGTTTAGTAAAAGTATACAAAAAGTAATTAAGTCTCAAGATTTATTATTATTTAGCCGGTTACAGGCCGCGTTAAGGATTTGTTTGGCACACTATACAGATCAAGAAAGGATTACTATTGGTATTCCTGTAATTGAAAAGAATATTGAACAAAGCGAGAATCTTAATAAGTTGATTCCTTTAGGAAGTGAAATCCATCCGCATCACAGCTTTAAACAAGTAGTAAATCAGATTGAACAAACGACTTTATTCGGGTATGACAATCAGAGTTATCCACTCTCTGAATTATTAGCGAAACACCATTTAACTCCTTTTCAAATTGTTATTGGGATGGAAGGATTACATAATAAAAATTTGATAGAAGAATATGCAGAGAATAATTTAGCCATCTGGATACAAAGAAAATGGAATGAAATACATAATGAATTTGAAATTCAAATTTCTTTCAAGTCTCATTCATTCTCTTCTTTGCAACAGTTTGCAAATTCATATCTTTATGTTTTAAAGCAAGTGTCAACAAATTCGAATTTGGCTGTGAAAGATATTTGTATCATTTCAGAAGAAGAGAAAGAGTTGCTAGAAGAATTGAATCAAGGTCAGGCGGACATAGAATTGTCTCAATCATTTCAAGATTTGTTTGAGGAACAAGTGTTAAAAACCCCAGATCAAATTGCTGTTGTTTGTAATGATCAATCTTTGACATATAGAGAATTGAATAAGAAAGCAAATCAATTGGCCTCTATTCTTCAAAGTAAAGGTGTTTCGAAAGAAAGTATTATTGGGGTTATGGTAGATCGGTCATTGGAAATGATCATTGGCATGGTGGGGATTTTAAAAGCAGGAGCAGCGTATTTACCAATCGATCCTAACTATCCAAATGAACGAATTGAATATATGTTACAAGATAGTCAAGCAAAATGTTTACTGAGCAAGCGAACAGAGGTAGAATTACCGCAATTTGCTGGTGAAGTGTTGTATCTTGATGAGGGACATCTCTTCCAAGGTGAAGAAAGTAATTTAGTTCGAGAAAGTGATCCTAATGATTTGGCTTATGTTATTTACACATCAGGATCGACAGGAAATCCAAAAGGGGTAATGGTGGAACAGAAATCTCTTGTCCATTTTTTAAGTGTAATGAGAGAAAAAGTAAAAGATAATCAGTCATTCTTGTTTCTTGCTAGTGTATCTTTTGATATTTCCTTGTTAGAAATATGTCTTCCTTTAACGCAAGGTTCGAAAGTAGTCATTGCTACAGAGGACCAGTTTGCAACAAAAGAATTGGCTCATTTGGTCAAAGAACATAAGGTGGATTTATGGGAATCAACGCCATCGCGAATGGAAGTGATTTTGAGTGATCCAGAAGGGGCAAATTTTCTAAAAGATTTGAAATCTATTTTGTTAGCAGGAGAAGCATTTTCCATTGATTTGGTTGAAAAAATTCGATGCATCAGTGAAGCGACAATTTTAAATATTTATGGTCCTACAGAAACAACCATTTGTGCAACAGTAAAGGATTTGAGCTCTGCCAAAGAAGTTACGATTGGAAGTCCCAACCCGAATTATCATTCCTATATATTGAATAAGTATGGTCAATTAAAACCATTTGGAATTCCGGGTGAACTCTGCATTGGTGGCGTGGCGGTAGCACGAGGGTATCTTGGGAAATCTAAACTGACAGATGAAAAGTTTGTACCGAGTCCTTTTACGGCAGGAGAAATGATGTATCATACGGGTGATCTCGTTCGTTGGTTGCCTAATGGAGAACTTGAATATCTAGGTCGAATGGATCATCAAGTAAAAATTCGGGGATATCGGATTGAATTAAGAGAAATCGAAAGCCAGTTAAGGGAATATCCAGAAATAAACCAAGCTATCGTTGTTGATCAAGTATATGGAAATAGGAAATTATTAGCTGCCTACTATGTATCGGATAATAAGGTCTCTTTTGATGAAATCAGAAAATATTTAAGTGATAAATTACCTGAGTTTATGATTCCTGAAAAAATGATTCAGGTGGAAGAGATTCCGTTGAATCCAAATGGGAAAGTAGATAGGAAAAGGTTATTAGATATAACACAAACAGATTATGTATCAATTCCATACGTTGCCCCGCGCAATGAAATTGAACAAAAATTGGTGCATGCATGGGAAAAAGTTATGGAGATTGAGGGAATCGGTATTCATGATAATTTTTTTGCTTTAAAAGGAGAATCGATTAAAGCACTTCAGGTAATTAATTTATTAAGAAAAGACTGCTTAAAAATAAGTACAACAGATTTTTTTAAGCATCCCACGATTGCTCAACTTAGTACTTGTGTAAAGTTAGAGCATAAAACGGAAAACTTTGAAAATAGACCAACCCATGTTAAAGATTTGTCTAAGCCATTTCCCTTAACAGAGGTTCAGACAGCGTACATGTTAGGACGGAATTCACAGTTTGAATTAAGTGGTATTTCACCTCAAACTTATTTTGAATATGAAACAGAATTGAATATCAATCGTCTTTCAAAAAGTTTTCAAAAGGTAATTCAACGTCATCCGATGTTACGAGCTGTAATTTTACCAGAGGGAGAACAGCAAATATTACAAAGCGTTCCTGATTACGAGATTGAAATAGAGAGTCTTATAGATTTAGATGATGGGAAACAAAATGCTCGCTTGCAAGAAGAACGTTCTCGAATGACTAATCATGTGTTTCCTTTGGGGCAATGGCCTTTGTTTGAATTAAAAGCCTTTCTTTTAAAAGAAGATACGTATTTATTATGTTTTCGATACGATGCTTTATTAATGGACGGAGCAAGCATGAACATCGTTGGACATGATTTGTTTCATTATTATTATAAACCAGAGCAAAGATTAGAACCTCTATCTTTTGATTTTCAAGATTACATGTTTATCTATGATGAAATGGAACAAAGCTCCGAATATAAAACAGCAAAAGATTATTGGACAAGTAAGCTTCCTGACTTTCCGTTTGCGCCTTCTTTGCTGTTAAAAAAGGATCCGGTAGAGATTGCTACTCCTAAATTCCAATCACTTACTAAGATCCTGGACAATGAAAAATGGACAAAGCTACGAAAGTTAGCACAAGAGAAAGAAGTAACTCCTTCGGCTCTACTTTGTACAATATATGGTGATGTGTTGGCATATTGGAGTAATCAGCGTCGATTGGCAATTAATTTGACTGTATTTAACCGTAATCCTGTTCATGAAGAAGTAGAGCAAATTGTAGGAGATTTCACTTCACTCATCTTGTTGGATGTTGATGTGAATCCAGATCAATCTTTCTTTACTAGAGTAAAAGAAACGCAATCTACTTTATTAGATGGCCTTGAACATCGTCATTACGATGGAGTTAATTTTATTCGAGATTTTACTCGATATCATCAAATGACGCCAAAAGCAGTTATGCCAATTGTTTTCACCTCGATGCTAGCAGGTGCGGGGGCTTTTGCTTGGGAACAGCTTGGTTCACTTCGCCATATTCATGCTCGGACGCCACAAGTGTATTTGGATAATGTGGTAATTGAAAAAAATGGAGAGTTATTAATTAGCTGGAACTATGTTGAAGAATTGTTTGATGTTGATGTGATAGAAGCAATGTTTTCCCAATTTGTTGACTTATTGGAACAACTGGTGAAAAAAAGCGACGTAACCTCTTTGCAGATGAAAGAATCGGATCAAACTTTAATTGAGCTATACAATGAGACAACAGAAAAAATACTTTCAACTACTCTGTATCAATTATTTACAGACCAAGTAAAACGTACACGGGATGAAGTAGCAGTGGTTTTTGAAAAAGATTGGTTAACATACTCAGAGCTTCATAAACGCTCCAATCAAGTTGCGCACTTCTTAAAAGAACAAGGAATCGGTCTAGGTGACAAAGTTGGCCTTTTAGCACAAAGACGAGTTGAGACCATTGCTAATATGATAGGTATTTTAAAAGCAGGTGCCGCATATGTTCCGATTGATCCCGATCATCCTTTAGATCGCCAAACATATATTTTAAAAAATAGCTCATGCAAACTTTTATTAGAACCTAGTCTTTATGAAGAAAACCATTTGTCATTATATACAACAGAAGATATGCCTGCTATTGCTGGTCCGGAAGATCTTGCCTATATTATCTACACTTCAGGAAGTACAGGAAAACCGAAAGGAGTAATTATTACTCACCAAGCGGTTACAAATACTATTCAAGATATTAATCAAAAATATCAGGTAAATGAAGATGATCGTATTATTGGTATTTCTTCCATGTGTTTTGACTTATCTGTATACGATATTTTCGGAACGTTAAGCACAGGTGCAATGTTGGTAATGATTCGTGACCCAAGAGACATGCAAGAATTAATCCGTACCGTCGAACGTAGAGGAATTACAATTTGGAATACAGTGCCTGCAATCATGGATTTGGCATTGGAGCAAGTAGGTTCTCATTTTGAACATTCTTCCTTGCGTTTAGTTTTACATAGTGGAGATTGGATTCCACTTTCTTTACCAGAAAAAATAAAACGACATTTCCCGATGGCAGAAGTAGTTTCACTAGGAGGAGCAACAGAAGCATCGATTTGGTCAATTTATTATCCGGTCAAACAGGTGGAATCACATTGGAAGAGTATTCCATACGGGATACCTTTGGCAAACCAAACGTATTATGTGTTGAACTATGAAAAGAAAATGTGCCCTGTTGGTGTAATTGGAGATTTATATATCGGGGGAGTGGGCCTTGCTAAAGGATATTTAAATGATGAACAGAAAACGAATGAAGCGTTTGTGTCACATCCGGACTTTGGCCTTATTTACAAGACAGGAGACTGTGGCAAAATGCATCCTGAGGGATATATTGAATTTTTAGGCCGCCAAGATTATCAAGTCAAAATTCAAGGATATCGAGTAGAGTTAGAAGAAATCTCCCATTGTCTTCTCACTTACAAACAAGTCGAACACGCTGTTGTGATTGATCAGACAGATGAGAATGGTATAAGATTTTTAGTCGCATATGTGGTAACTGAGCAAAATATTAGTACAACAGAACTACGAAAGCATTTGCGAGACCACTTGCCAGATTACATGATTCCTTCTTATTTTGTTTATTTGGAACAATTGCCTTTGACTCCAAACGGGAAATTAGATAGAAAAGCGCTCCCTGCTCCAGAGAAACAAAAAAATGAAATATTTATTGCTCCAAAAACTGAAATGGAAAAAATATTAACTAGTGTTTGGCAAGAAGTACTCAAAGTAGATCGGGTTGGAGTAAATGATCATTTCTTTGCCTTAGGTGGAGATTCGATAAAAGCGATTCAAGTTTCCGTCAGACTGTATAGACAAGGATTTGAGCTAGAGCCAAAAAATCTATTTTCATTTCCTATATTAGGAGACATGGTTCAATTTGTTAAAAAGCTACACCATTTTTCAAATTCGCAAACAAGTGATGTAAACAAAATGAACGATAATAAAGTTACAGTACTAAATGTTAAAGATAAACAACTTAATCAACATACACTTACCAAAATACAAGAAAAAATGCCGGATATAAAAATAGAACGTATTTACCCATTGGCACCTTTCCAGGAAGTTATTTATGAACATGCTGCGACTGAACCTGATACAAATGCATATTTTGAACAAATAATTTGGGCACTTGAGGGGGAGCTGGATATTAATCTCTTTATTCAGTGTTTCCAACAATTAGTTGATCGCCATGATTCTTTAAGAACGATAATAGTGCAAGATGAACAAGCAAAACCTTGGCAAGCTGTTATACATGATGTTCAAATGATTTCAGAGATAAAAAACTTGATTGAGATGACGAAACAAGAACAGCAAAAATTCCTAGACCAATGGATGAATGAAAATTTAAGTCAAGGATTCAAAAATGATGAACTTATGAACCGCCTCTGTATATTCCAACTAGGTAATAATGAGCATAAGGTGGTTTGGAGTTCCCATCATCTATTATGTGATGGTTGGAGCGTCAGCATTTTGATAGACGAATTATTCCAGCTCTATGAAACAATAAATGCGGGAACTACGGCAGAGTTACCTATGGTGAAACCTTTTGAGACATTCATAGATTGGACTGTAGCACGAGATCATGAGAAAGCACGTCATTTTTGGCGGGATTATTTATCAGGATACAATCGGAAAATTAGTATTCCTAAAAAGAAAGTACCAACTCAAAGTGAAGGGTTAAATTTCACATTTATGGATTTAACATTAGATAAGGATTTGACTAATCAGTTACAGACATTTGTAACTAAAAACAATATAACTATGAATTCGGCATTACTAGCTGTATGGGGAATATTGCTTGGCAAATACAACGGAATAAGAGAAGTAGTATTACCTAATCTAGTATCAGTCAGACCTCCCGAAGTAGAAGGGATTGAAAATATGTTCGGTCTGTTCACAAATGTTTTGCCTATCCGACTAGCATGGACAGAAACGCAATCTTTTGTGGACTTCCTGCAAAAAGTACAACTAGAAACATTGAAATGTAATGAGTATGCATACTATTCATTTGTTGATATACAAAAACAAAGTGAATTAAAAACTGAGTTGACTGACCATCTTTGGGTTTTTGAAAACTATCCGACTAACTCAGCTATCTTTTCTTCAAATGAAAACAGAACTTTTGCCATCACAGATTACGAAGTTGTGGATGAGCCTCATGTAAAGTATGGAATTATGTGCTTCCCTGAAGAGAAACTTACAATAAAGTTTGGATATGATCAAACCGTATATGAAGCGGAGAAAATACAGGAAATATTGAGTCACATCCATCAGTTAATCAACATGATTCTTCAAAATCCAATACAGGCAATCGGTGATTACAAATTATAAAAAATGAAAAGGCGAGCAAGAACTCGCCTTTTTAAATAGAATAGGAGTAAACCAAATGACAAAAAACTTGCAGTTATCAGCCGAAGAGATGCGTCAGTTAGGATATCAAGCGGTGGACTTGATTGTTGATCATATGAATCATTTAAAAAGTAAACCAGTTTCGGAAACGATTGATAGTAATATTTTTAGAGACAAGCTAATTGAAACGATTCCAGAAAACGGATCTAATCCAAAAGAGTTACTTCATTTTCTTAATAACAATGTGTTTAATCAAATTACTCATGTGGATCATCCTCATTTTATGGCTTTTGTGCCAGGTCCTAATAATTATGTTGGTGTAATAGCAGATTTTTTAGCAAGTGGGTTTAATGTATTTCCTACAGCTTGGATAGTAGGTGCAGGTGCTGAACAAATTGAATTAACGACAATCAACTGGTTAAAATCAATGCTAGGATTCCCTGATTCAGCTGAAGGGCTATTTGTCAGTGGCGGTTCCATGGCTAATTTGACTGCACTTACTGTAGCGAGACAGGTCAAGCTGAATAATGACATAGAAAATGCGGTTGTGTATTTTTCTAACCAAACTCATTTTTCTGTAGATCGAGCACTTAAAGTATTAGGTTTTAAACATCATCAAATTTGCCGAATTGAAACAGATGAAGATTTAAGAATTTCAGTTAGTACTTTAAGAAAGCAAATAAAAGAAGATCGATTAAAAGGGAAAAAACCATTTTGTGTTATTGCTAATGCAGGGACAACGAATTGCGGAGCGGTGGACTCCCTCGATGAATTGGCTGATCTATGTGGTGATGAAGATGTATGGCTACACGCGGATGGTGCTTATGGGGCTGCAGCAATTCTCAGTGAAAAAGGAAGGGAGGTGTTAAGAGGAATTCATCGTGCTGATTCTTTGACGTTAGACCCGCATAAATGGCTTTTTCAGCCTTATGATGTTGGTTGTGTACTCATTCGCAATAGCCAATATTTAAGTAAAACGTTCCGTATGATCCCAGAGTATATTAAGGATACGGAAACTAATATAGAAGAAAAAGTGAATTTTGGGGAGCGTGGAATTGAACTTTCTCGTAGATTTAGGGCATTAAAGGTATGGCTTTCTTTTAAAGCATTTGGAGTCACAGCTTTTCGTGAGGCAATAGATCATGGCATTATGTTGGCTGAACAAGTTGAAGAGTTTTTAAGGAAAGAAAAAGATTGGGAAGTAGTAACACCTGCCCAATTAGGAATTGTTACTTTTCGTTATATTCCTTGTAAGCGAACGTCTACAGAAACAATTCATGAAATAAATAAAAAACTGGTGGAAGAAATTAATCAAAGAGGATTTGCTATGCTAAGTACGACTAAATTAAAAGAAAAAGTAGTAATTCGACTTTGCTCTATCAACCCGAGGACAACATTAGAAGAAATACTTCAAATCATGATGAGCATTAAGGTGTTGGCAGAGGAAATAAACACATCGCCTAAACATCTTATATCTGTTTCTCAACCTTGATATATTAGGTGAATTTTACATGTTAATAGCCGATTCTAAATGAGAATCGGCTATTATACTATTTACGAGTGTTTTTCTGGTAAAGGGATTAAGCCTCAACCTTAGAGACTCTTTTGAAACCAGTCTTTACTGCTTGTACCATTTCGTTTACAGCGTAAATAGATACATCGGCATTTGGATTTAACCCTTCAAACCAGTGATAGGCATTTGGATATAAATGAAACTCAACATCCACACCAGCTTGCGCTAGTTTGCTTACATAGGTTAATGTTTCACTGCGGAATGGATCTAATTGACCAACAAATGTGTAAGTATATGGTAAATCACTATAATCCTCTGCTCGAGAAGGCGCTGCATAGACAGGGATTTGATCTGTTCCATACATTTCTCCTAAATACATTTTCCAACCAGCTTCATTTGCCTTTTGATTCCAAACAAATCCTTCTTTAATTTCATTCGCTGAAGGTGTATTATTTCGGTCATCAATCATTGGATAGAGTGGCATCTGTAAACAAATTGAAGGATATTTTCGATCTCGGGCTAATAATGATAATGCTGCTGTTAGTCCACCTCCAGCGCTTACTCCTGCAACCCCAATTCGATTCGAATCAATGTTTAATGACTTCGCATTATCAGCAATCCATTTTAAAGCTGAATAACAATCCTCAATTGGCGCTGGGTAAGGGTGTTCAGGTGCTAAGCGGTAGTCTACAGATACGACCACACAGCCAGCTTCTTTTGCGAATCTCATACAAGTATCATCGTTATCATCTATAGACCCTAAAATATAACCACCACCATGTATCCATAATAAGACAGGTAAAGCTTCATTATTTGATTTTGGACGATAAATTCTTAATGGTAACGGATTAGCATCTGGTCCAACAATGACTTCATCTGTTAACGAAAGGGATTCATCAACAACTGTAGGTGGTCTCATTTGAGCTATTCCTTCTCTGATTGCTTGCAAGTTTTCCGGGCGTAAATCGAGATCTGGAAACATCTCTAACCCTTGTAATAACTCTGGATTTACTCTTGTTTTCATTTTAGCACCTCTATTTGTAATTGTTTTCGAATAAATGAAGTGTATTCTAAGTAGTTTAATTGTGAAAAAACATCACAATTAAATTGTAAATTGGATATGTCTTAGTAGTCAACAGAATATTCGGAAATTAAAACCTTTCTCAAGAAGGAGTTTTTTGCAACTAGTAATACAAGTACGTAATTTAGGAGAAAAGTGTATTCATATCATTGGGGAAGTGTGAGGAGTTCAATCGATTCTGAATAAAATTGATAGTATCAGTTGCAATTTTTTTACGTTTAAGAACAATCCCGGCATGTCCACATGTATAAATATATCTTGTAGGTCTTTCCCAGGATTCCCACAAATAGTCCGTATCCTCAGAGTGCACATATAGATCGTGCTTACCTGAAATTAATAAAATATTTTCTTTTTTTACTTTTGGTAACGCTTGACTCGGTTCAGTGATTTTCCAATAAGCTATTAAATCATCATACGTAACACCATGATGTTCCAAGTCTTCTCTAATAAATTTACCTGGATTTGTCTTCCAAATTGAATAAGAGAGTCGATTCGCGTAGAAAATGGATGCTAACACATCAATTTCTGGTTCAACAAGAGATGTTAAGTTAGTGATAACTCCACCTAAACTGATTCCTATTAAAATCAAGGGACCATTTTTATTTTCTTTAATCCATTTGATCAAAGTTCGTAAATCAGCTACCGCTTGTCTAGTTGCTTCTACAGTTCGTTCAACATTGGCACTTACCATGTACTCTCCACTGTATAGGGATTGGTTCGGTTTTCTGTCAAAATGATATGGTAAAGTGAAATAATACATATTCCACTTCAAGTTGGTCATATGGTCGTGGAATATTTTTTTTACACGTTCGTTAGAATCCATTCTCCAACCGTGAACAAAGATGACATGAGGTGCATCTTCATTTTTATGTAAAAATAATTCCCCAGTGACAGAATCGTTGCGTGAATCACCAGATTGAACCGAGCTTTTATATTTGAATTGTCCAACCATGTATTCCTTTTCTTGTTTTAAATGCTTAATGTTAAAATGAATATGAGATGGTTTTACTTTATAAAAAAATTCTATGTCCTTTATATATAGTGAGGTGTTAGAAAGAGAAGTATACTGAAACTTTACACTTCTTTTTTTGTGCAAATCATACAAGGCGTATCGATCAATGAGTTTTGAAAAAATCAAATTAACCCCTCCAAAATCCATATCGTCTAAAATATGGACAAAATTTATGCTGTAAATTAATTGTAAAATATTCTCTTTTCCTAATAGTAGATGCTTGAATTATAAAACAGGTGGGGAATTTGTATATTATATTATAAAGCTATCAATAAAATAAAACTATAAATATCTTTTACAAAAACCTAAAAAGCAAGTTAATGTTCTCATTCATAAAAGAGAACATTAACTTGCTTATTTTCGTATCAAAAGGTGCACCTTTTGAAGTGACGTAATTTATATGAAAGACAATGTGTATATTTAATACAGTGATAGTTACCATAATTTTCGAAGCCTATAGTTAATTAACCTTACAATATACGTCTTTTTGGTATATAAATAGCTATATTCATTAGAGAAAGAGTTTTAATCCTTCATGAGAATCTTTAAAACCTAATTTCTTATAAAATTGTAAAGCCTCTTGTCGTTCTTTATCTGTTGTTAACTGTACTAAATGACATCCCCGTAATTTAGCACGTTGAATAGCCCATTTAATAAGTTTACTTCCTATACCTTTACCACGTTTTGATGAGGCTGTCCGTACACCCTCAATTGTAGCTCTCCAACCCCCTTGACGTACAATGTAAGGCGTAAATGTAATTTGTTGAATACCGACAATCTCCGTCCCATCACACGCTACAATCAACTCGTTATTTGGATCACAATCAATAGCATGAAATGCTCTTATATAACTATCAGGGAGTGGTGTTTCATAGCGCTCTCTTTTATTTCCTAAAACATCATCAGCAAGCATTTTTACAATTACATCTAAATCATCTGCCGTTGCAATCCTAAATGTTATAGTTTCTGTCACTATCAAAAAACCTCCTTAATGTATGCACTTGTTACTTTTATTTTACTTGTTTAAATACAAAAGGTTAAATTATAAAATATTATGAGTCTCTATAACTTTTTCTTATAGATAGCATAAAAGCCTAACTTATAAAATTATACTTTAGGCTTTTTAACACAATATTATTATTAGAAAATCCGACCAACTTCAAAAAACCTCCATATTCTTTAATGAATTTCATATTTAACAAGCACACATATAACCATCCAAATAGGGTGGTTTTTATTTTTTGTATAGAAATTACGTAATAAGCATGGATTTGTATGCTCTCATTCAATACTATCTAAAGCCATATACCTCTTTGCACATATTCAAAAACGATTACGTTTTTGAATATGTGTTCCGGTCTTTCTTGACCAGGTCAATGAATAACTACACATAAACTCCTTATATCTCTAGATAAACTACCGATTAGCTCCATATAGACTCTAGATAACCTATATAGAATACAAGTTATCAAGGAGGTAAGAAAAAATGAACTTTATGAAACGAGCAATTCTCAGTATGAAAAAAAGAGTAGGAACATCATTAATTTTGATGGCAGTTTTCCTAATTGTTACAAATTTAGTGTTGGCAGGATTCACAATCCAAAATGCATCAAAAAAAGCTGCTGATGCAGCAAGAAAAAAACTCGGTGCAGATGTTACTTTAAGTCTTGATTTTGACAAATTAGGTCAACAAGCTAGGGAAACTGGAGAGATGCCTAATCCACCGAAGCTTAATACAAAAGAAGCAGATCAATTAGCGAAGTCAAAGTATGTAAAAGACTATAATTACATAACTAGCACTCTCGGAATTTCTGACGGACTTAAACTAGTAGGAGCTTCAGAAGGAGAAGAAGAAGGAAAAGGTAAGGTGGGAATGGCGGCTGTACGAGGCGGTTCAGGCTCCGGTACAAAAATAGATATGAATTCTTCTTTTATGATTGAGGGAGTTCGCAAAACTGCATTACAAGAAAGCTTTAAGAATGGAAAAAGTAAAATCATTGATGGGAAACCAATTACAGAACAGATGAAAGATCAGAATGTAGCTTTAATGGAAAAACGATTAGCGGAATTAAACAACTTGAAAGTAGGAGACAAAGTTAAAGTGCAATCAGGGGATAAGAAGGAAACCCTCGAGGTTGAAATTATCGGCATTTACGAAACGAATGAGCAAGCAATGGGTCAACAGGCCCCTCCTATAATGGATCCAGCTAATAAACTTTATATGCCGCATTCAACTATGAAAAAATTAGAAATAGATCAAGGTATAAGTAGCATTCAAGTCGTGTATTTCTTGAAAGATCCACAAAACATTGAAGCATTTAAAGAAGAAGCAAAAAAATCTGATATTGATTTTAATTATTATAAATTAGATGCACATGATTCGTTGTACAAACAAATGATTGGGCCTATCGAAAATATCTCATCAACTTCTCAAATGATTATTTATATTGTATCAATTGCAGGTGCGATTATTTTAGGGTTAATCATTATGTTATCGATTAAAGCACGTCGTAAGGAAATGGGGATTCTATTGTCCATTGGAGAGAAAAAGTGGAAACTGATGGCGCAGTTCGTAGTAGAAGTAGTATGTATCGCTCTTTTAGCATTTGGATTATCCATAACAACAGGAGCAAAAATTTCTCAATTCATAGGGAATAATTTACTTTCGAGTGAAATTGCTACAGCAGGAGAAGAAACAAACACCCCACAAAATGGAACTGTAATGGTAGCTGGACCTGGTGGAACTGTACAAAATCAAAAAGAGGATCCAATTGATAAAATTAATGTAAGTGTAACAGGAGAAGATGTAGGGAAAATGGGAGGGATTGGACTAGCTATTGCTATATTAGCAACGCTTCTTCCAGAGCATTATCTATTCTACGCCTGAATCCAAAACAAATTCTTTTAAAAGATGAATAAGGAGGCTCGATATGGAGACGATTTTACAATTTAAAAACTTAGATTATTATTATGAAAGTAACGGAAAAAAAGTAGCGATACTAGAAAATGTTAACTTTTCTTTTCAAAAAGGACATTTCTACACGATTCTAGGACCATCCGGATCTGGTAAAACCACTACGCTTAGCTTAGGTTGTGGGCTAGATATACCTAAAAATGGTTATGTACTATTTAATGGAAAGGATATTCGGAAAATTGGTTTGGATCGGTACCGTAATCAAAATGTATCGGTAATTTTCCAATCTTATAATTTGATTACCTATATGACTGCTCTTCAAAATGTCTTAACAGCAATGGAAATTACAGGTGTTAAAGTGCAAAATAAAACGGCAAGGGCGTTAGAATTATTAGAGAAAGTAGGACTTACAGAAGTAGAAGCGAAACGAAATGTTCTGCAACTAAGTGGCGGGCAACAGCAGCGTGTAGCAATCGCTCGAGCGTTATCTTGTAATGTTGATTTACTGATTGCGGATGAGCCGACAGGAAACCTCGACGAAGAAACGGCAATGGATATAATAGAACTATTTCAAGAACTTGCACATAAAGAAAATAAATGTATTATTGTTGTGACGCACTCACAGGAAGTTGCTAAAAAATCAGATCGTGCAGTCTATTTAAGTAAGAAGAAGTTGGTAGTAAACGAAATTTAATATAAACACCCTAGTTTTTTAATTCACATAATTTTCGAAATTAGTTTCTTCAAATATTTATATTTGATATACAATATAACCAAGCCATAATCAAAATGGTCTCCCTGTATTGAATGTTAAGATAGTTTGTTATTCCCTTTTTAACAATTTTTGAAAAAGAACTTGTAGTATATTCTACAGGTTCTTTTTTGTACTCTTTCAATATCAACGGTCTTCAAATGAAATATGAATTTTAACTAAGTCATTCTTTGGAGTAATTATTTATTCGTTACTTTTAAATCGTCTAACACTATTTTAGTTGCATCTGCAATAAGTTTATCATCGTATTTCGCATCTTCTTTCGCATGATTAGAAAGTATCGCAAGCATAATTGGCTTTTTATTTGGTGGCCAAATGATTGCAATATCATTCCTTGTTCCATAAGACCCAGAGCCGGTCTTATCGGCTACTTCCCATTCTCCTGGAACTCCAGCACGAATTAAGTTGTCCCCCGTAGTATTTCTTTTCATCAAATCTATTAAAAAGTTCCGTTTCTCAACTGAAAGTATATCGCCTAGCGCGTATGCTTGAAGACTAGTAGCTAATGCCTTTGGGGTACTAGTATCACGAGTGTCTCCTGGCTGCACTTCGTTTAATTCTGGTTCAAAACGTTCAGGATTTGTGACAGTATCTCCTATTTCTCTCAGTGATTTTTTGAATTCACTTGGCCCACCTAATTGCTTAAGAATAAGATTTTGTGCAGTATTATCGCTATATCGAAGGGAAGCATCCGCAAGCTCTTTCAGAGTCATACCTGTATCTACATATTTTTCAGTAATTGGATTGTAATTCACAAGATCTTTGCTAGTATACTTAATTCTTTGATCTAAATCTTCTATTGATTTCTTTTGTAACAGTGCTCCAACAGCAAGGGCTTTGTGGGTAGATGCGTATGCAAACCGTTCATCTGAACGATAAGTAACGGTTTGATTCGTACCTGTGTCTAATGCATAAATACCAAGTTTAGCATCATATTCTTTTTCCAGCTTTACAAAAGAATGATTACTTGTATTTTCTTGTTTGGTTTGTTTCGGTGGTGCGGATTGAATATTACTATTGGAACAGCCTATAAGCGTTGCACATGAAAGTAATACTACAGGGAGCATCTTTTTATAATGTGCAATGTGAAAAAACTTCTTTGAAACTATCATACATTTTCAACCTCTTTCAAGAATATATGGATTTTGTATAGGTATTTTAAATACCTATACAATTAACAAATGCACAGGATAGCACTCATCTTGTGTTTCTTGCATTACAAAATGAGAGAACTACCAAAAGCACCTTTTTTATACGTAATAGACAATCTAAGTAACACATTTGTTCCATTTATGATTAAGGTTTTGAATATATCCATTAATTTTATTTATAAGAATCACAAAATCCACCTTTTTTGCACGCCACTTAATTTGATGTGGATTTAGATTGAGTTTACCTCGTAATGGGAATTTCAATTGGATTGCGCATATATAACAACCTCGTTCCGGACAGAATAAGTAATAACAACTACTGATTTCATTTTAAGTGAGGTGTTATACGATACATACGACAAAGCAAAAAAGACTTGTGGTGCAAAGTATAACTACATTTAGTCTACTAATAACGACTATCTTTACACCCATGCTTATTTACATTGTTTATGGATTACAAATTTCGAAAGGCTTTGAGGGATACTGGCCATCAATCCTGTTTTATACAACTTATATGACGGGTGTGTTTATCTGGATACCTATTGTGAATAAGGCTGGGATTCACCGCTCCTTATATTGGACTGTTTCTATTCTGATAGTATCATTACTTAGTGTTACTTTCTTTGGATGGAGTTCAAGATGGCTAGAAATAAGTGCGTTAGTTTCTGGTTTTGCAGTTAGTACAATTTCTACCATGACGAGTACTTTATTGTTTCTACATGTGGAAGGCGGGGGAAAGGTTTATAATAAAAATCAACAAGCGATTATTATTGGTATCGTTTTTCTTTTACTAATAATCGTTTTGTTAGCGATTAGTTTTTTATCGCCGCCGCTGATAACATGCATATATGGGATTTGTTTAATCAGTATCCTTTTTGCTATAAAAAAAATGCCGAGAACAGAGTTAGCCAAAGGGCTTTTACCTATCTCCATCGTATCGGTTGTAGGAAAGTTTCTTTTTGTCTCAATGCTTATTCTTTTGATTCGAACAAGTCGTAACATAAATAATGAACAATATATTTTTTGTTTTTTTCTACTTTCTATAGCGCTTATTTGTTTCATGTATTTGAGTTTGTTGAAAGGAAAGTTCTTTCATAAACTTTCATCTTCTTTACCAATTCGCTTAAAGGCAGAATCATTTTTACTTGGATTAGGAAATGGATATTTATTTTTGATGGGTATTTTTTATAGTTTTACTTTCTATAACATGTTAACCTGTATTTTCATTGTAGTTGGACCATACCTATTAGGGATTTTGATGTCCATATTTTTAGATATCAAAGCTGCTAAGAAAGTTAATCCAATCCATTTGTTTTTAGTAAGTACTTTAATCATGATATTCGGGTTTTATTCTCCAATATTTATAGTCCTTAGCGTTACATTTGGGAGCTATGCCATTAATAGTATTTCTTCTCAAAATAATATGAAAGTATATATGGTGAATGCTACACATAGAGAGCTTTCTTTACTCATTTACACAACATGGAGAAATATGGGGAATATATTTTTACAATTTTTTATATTGATTGTGATTGTGGGAGTAGGGGTGTTTTACGATGTCGAATGGTCGCAACTTTTCCAAACAATTGTTGGGAAGGGTCAAATGCAGATTGAAGGGTTATCCGTACAACGATTGATGTTTATGTTAGCAATTTGCTGTTGGCTTGGCATGGTGGGCTTAGGTATGTGGATTGGTAAAAAAGCTAATCCCAATATTGCTTAAAAAGTAACTCGAAAAATATCAATACTAAAACTACAAAAAACAAACAAACTCGTCCTACTAAGAGGGGAGTTTGTTTGTTTTTTGTTTAGATAATGGAATGTTCATGCTAAATTGTACACTACGTTCCATATTCTTTATAGAATACTTTATATCTAACGTTTCAAGAATTTGTTTAACAATATATAACCCCAAACCACTTCCTCCAGTATTTCGATTCCTTGATTTTTCAATTCGATAAAATGGTTTGAAAATTTGTTGTATATTCTCTTCTTTAATATTGACACCTGTATTCATAATTTGCATTTTGATTTGACCTTGTTTAGAATCCTCACTTAACTTTATATAGACTTTTTCATTATGTGGTGAATACATAACTGCATTATGGATAATATTTTTACATGCTTTTTCAAAAAGAACACGATCTGTATAAACAGAAAGATCAGAATCAATTTCTTTTATTATTTGGATGCTTTTTTGAGAAGCAAAAAATTCGAGATCTTTTGTGATTGTATCTATTAACTTCGAAAGATTAACTTCTTCTACTTTTAGTTTAAAGGTGTGTTGTTCTAATTTCGACATGCTTAAAATTTCACGAACTAATTGTTCCATACTTTCAATAATTTGATGATTTTTCTTTAAATATTGATCACGATTTTGATAAGGGCCAATATTGTATATCATCCCTTCTAAGTATCCTTTCATTACAGTAAGAGGGGTCTTTAATTCATGTGCTACAATCGCAAAAAACTCTCTGCGTTTTGTTTCTATTTCTCGTTCTTTTTCAATATCATTTTTTAATTGTTGATTTGCTTTTTTTAAATCAAACATAGCTTGTTGTAAGTTAATAGACATGTCATTCAAACTATTAGATAATTCTCCTAACTCATCTGTAGAGCGAACCTCAATTTTTTCGGAGAAATCTAAATTTGCCATCTTTTGTGCACCCTCATTAATATAAATAAGTGGTTTTGTAATAAACCTGGAATAGAAATAAGCACTCCCTACACCAATTATGAGTACAATGATACTAATATAGGGGAGAAAGCGTACTAAAACCTGTGAAGCTTCATCAATTGGTTGAAATGTAGCAAAGACTATAAGCGTTAAACTACCATCTTGGAATTGAATTGGTTTCGTAACGTTATATGAATTGCTAAGGGTACCTGCATTCTCGAACCGTGTGGCTCTAGTAACTACTGTTGTTTGCGAACCATTTTGAGTAAAAGAAAATGAAGGAGAGTATTTAATTATTCCCTCATTATTTTGAAGATAAAGCATCGCATTATTTTTTTTTGCATATTCATCAAAAAGTGGTATCGCATCTTGAAACGTAAGATCTTTAGATTTATCAATGATTTCTTTTATCCCTGTTTGAAGTTGATCTGTTTTGTATTGCTCATAAAACGTAGGGAGAAAGAAGTATAAAGTTAAATAAATCAATACTGCAAAGGATAACAAGATGAGAGAGGTAGTCATAAAGAGTTTATAAGTAATTTGCTTCATCTTCATGATTTTCACAATACTATTCATCAATTTTATAACCAATACCCTTTATTGTTTTAATATAAGGGATAGCTAACTTTTTACGTAGGTTTTTAATATGTGTATCAATTATTCGTGTTTCTCCAAAATAATCGTACCCCCAAACTTTTTCTACGATATTTTCTCTTGTGAGTACTTTTCTCTCATTTTGAAATAGTAGTTGTAGAATTTCAAACTCTTTTGTCGTTAATAAAATTTCAACGTCATTTACATATACTCTATATGCATCAACATCGATACGCACTTCTTTAAACACCAAATGATTATTTACATTTTTATCATAACTTCTTCTAAGTACAGCTTCGACTCGTCTAATCAAAACATGAAACGAAAAGGGTTTTGTTATATAATCATCGATTCCAAGATCGAACCCTTTCATTTGATCTTCCTCTTCTTCCAATGCAGTTAGCATAATAATTGGTACGTTTGACTGACTTCGAATCATCTTGGATACTTCAAATCCATTAAGATTGGGCATCATTACATCTAGAAGAATTAAATCAAAGGATTGCTTATTAAATTGTGTCATACCCTCTAATCCATCTGATGCAACTACAACTGTATACTGTTGTGTCATTAAAAATTGTTTAATTAATTCTTGAATTTCTTGATCGTCTTCTACCACGAGAATATGATAGTTTTTCATAATATCACCTCTGGTAGTCATTATAGCCGTACTATCTGGAGTTTATGTGGAGATACAGTAGGAAACTTCATAGGACGTTTAACGTATTAACTCCATTTTCAAGATTGTGTATTCTCCGTAAAAAAGGATTATTACCCATATTCCTTTTTTATGGAGAAATATTTGTGTGCTTGAAAAAACTTATCATATAAAAAGCTGAACGATTAATATTTACAAAAAACTAATGTATAATAATGTAAATTGTATGTAGTTTTTTTAACTGTTTGAAAATATACTTTCGATACTTTACTAGAAGGGGAAAGGGAGATGAATTTAAATATAAAAGAAGCCGGCGAAATGATATGATCCCCTTATAGTAGACAGGAAAAAGAAAGCACATTAACCTGTTTACTATGGAGGGGATTTTTTTATGGGAAAAATTAGAGTCACTTACGATGTAGAATTTAAGAAAAAAGCTATAGATTTATACTTAAAAGAAGGCATGAGCTATAAAACCATTGCGAAAGAATTGGGTATTCATCACTCGGTTGTAAGTCGTTGGGTGAAATACTTTGAAGCTGAAGGAATCAAAGGACTAGAAGAAAAACGCGGTAAAGCGAAAGGACCAGGTTTAGGTAGACCAAGGGTTAGACCCGAAGATCCTGAAGCTAAGATCCGACGATTAGAAGCGGAAAATGAAATGTTAAAAAAGCTCTTAGGAATGTAAAAGGAGGAATGAAAGTCGTATCCAAAACGAAAAAATTCGAAGTCATCCATGAAATGACAAAAACAGGTTATACAGTGACCATTCTATGCGATATTGCTGGTGTAACCAGAAGTGGGTACTACAAATGGATAAAACGGCATACGACGCCTTCAAAAAAACAATCAGAGGATATCGAAATTAAGAAAAAGATATTGGAGTGTCATAAAAAATTAAGAGGAATTTATGGATATAGAAGAATACAAGTGTGGCTGAAAGCCACATATAACCTTCATTTGAATCATAAACGCATCCAAAGATTGATGAGTGAACTAGGTATCAAAGCCGTAATTAGGAAAAAACGACCTTATTACGGAAAAAAAGAAGCTTATGTGATTTCAGAGAACCATCTAAATAGGGAGTTTCAAGCTTCAAAACCGAATGAGAAATGGGTAACCGATATTACCTATTTGATTTTCAATGGACAGCGCTTGTACTTATCCGCTATTAAGGATTTATACAATAATGAGATTGTTGCCTATGAAACCAGTCGTAGAAACGACTTAAAACTTGTGTTAGATACACTTAAAAGGGCAAAGAAAAAACGAAATATGAAGGGAATCCTCTTACATAGTGATCAAGGGTCCCAGTATACATCTCGTCAATATAATCAATTACTTAAAAAATATCAGATGAAGGCAAGTATGTCTCGAAGAGGCAACTGTTGGGATAATGCTTGTATGGAAAACTTCTTCAGTCACTTTAAGGCAGAGTGTTTTCATTTACACTCCTTCCATAAAGCGAATGAGGTCAAACTTGCCGTGCGTAAATATATGCACTTTTATAATCATCAAAGATTTCAAAAGAAATTAAATAACCTGAGTCCATATAAATATAGAACTCAGGTTGCTTAGTTGCGCTTTTTTAATACTGTCTACTTGACAGGGGTCACTGCAAAATTCTAGAGCGTACGCCACAAACTTTGTAGTTTTTTTGCTAATTTAGTAAAGGCCTAAGGTGCGAACAAGGGGTTATTTAAATCATGTGAGAAAGGTTGTGAAATTATTTGAGGAGTTATAAAGCTATGCTGTTTGATTTAGATGATACGTTACTCGATAGGGATAAGGCAGTAGATAACTTGTTTTTATTAGTTTTAGAGAAGTGCTATGAGGATGTTAGTGATACAGTCAAAAACAATATGTTACAGAAATTCAAAGAATATGATAAAAGAGAATATGGCATTAGTGATAAAACAATAGTTTTAGAATCATTATTTGATGAATTCGCGCCGAAATATAGATTGCCACGCAATTATATCCAAGATTTTTGGAATGAAAACTTTCCTAAATGTTTTTCAATTGACCAAAATACTATTCTTTTCTTAAATCATATAAAGAGGCACTTTAAAGTTGGAATTATTACAAATGGCTCAACTCAGAGGCAAAAAGCTAAAATAATGAATACGGGTTTAAATGAGTATTTTGATACGATTATTATTTCTGAAGAAGTGGGATTTAGTAAACCTGATAAACGTATATTCGAACTAGCATTAAATAAGCTAAATGTACAATCAGAAGATGTACTATTTGTTGGAGATGACTTAGAAAAGGATATTGCTGGTTGTCAAAATGCAAATATAAAGGGCATATGGTTCAATCCTAATATGATTAAGAATAATACCGACACTAAACCATATGCCGAGATTACTTCTTTTGATAATTTATTAAGTTATTGTGGAGAGATAAATTTTCAAAAATAGTAAAAAGATAGATTACCCTTAATTTCATTGACCGTATGAGAAGTTTTAAAACAATATTTATTTACGATGAAATAGAGGTTATTGAGCCAGGGGCAAATCATTTATGTGTGTTAATGAAGATCTACACAGCGTGTTTAATATATACTTTATAAATTATAGAGGGGTGAGACTATGGAAATAAAGAAAGTAGTAATTGGCGGAATAAATATTGCCGTCGTCAGAAACGATACAGTATTAATATCCGACGTTCAATCTGCATTAGATCTCATGGCAACAGTTCAATATGAAGTGGATTCAAAGCGGATTGCTATCAATAAATCATTAATAAGTGAAAGCTTCTTTGACTTAAAAACACGGCTTGCGGGTGATATTCTTCAAAAGTTTATAAACTACAGAGTAAAGATTGCTATTATTGGAGATTTCTCTATGTATACGAGTAAAAGCTTAAAGGATTTTATTTATGAATGTAATAAAGGTAAGGATATTTTTTTATTAGCAACTGAGCAACAAGCAATTGAAAAATTAAGCTCATTGAAATAAAGATATAAAATGTAATTCGAAAGAGGCATCCGTGAAGGTGCCTCTTATTTGTATTATTATATAAATATGTTTTTCAAATTTAAATTTTGTATCGGTACAGTAACTGCAAATGTACATTGTTACTATATCCCTTCAAATTTACAATCAGCATATATTATTTTAATTTATAACTTATTAAGGGGTGCTGAATATGACAAAGTTACAAGATCAACTTTTCACAAGATTAAACCTTGAAAAACGTACTGAAATAAAATTTGAAGAATTAAGTACAATACTCTTTGCATTTGCCCACACAATCCCGTTTGAGAATTTAAATGTAATAGCAAGTAATGCGAATACAATTTCTATGAAAAACTTACAAGAGAAAATTTTAACTAGTTCTCGAGGTGGGCTTTGTTATGAATTAAATACTCTTTTTTACTATTTTTTAAAAGATAGTGGTTATGATGTACAACTCGCACTAGGTACCGTATATAAAAATGATATAAACGCTTGGGCACTTGAAGATGGGCATATAACAATTATTTTAAATTACGAAAACGTAAGGTACTTAATTGATGTAGGTATTGCTTCATTAGTACCTCTTGTGCCAGTACCGTTTACTGGCGAACTTGTTTCTTCTAAAAACGGTTCGTATCGAGTAAGACAAAAAGATACGAGTAAAGGAAACTATGTTCTAGAAAGAATAGATGTTGATGGAGAATGGAAAGTTAGTCATGCTTTTTATAAACATATTATTGATGAGACAGTAGTAAACGATGTTCAAAGAAGAGTGATAGAAGATGAGAAATCTATTTTCAATAAAGGACCCATTGCAGTAAAATTGACGAACTTTGGCCATGTCTCATTAACGAATACTATTTTAACTGAAATTATTTATGGAGAAAAAACGAAGCGTGAAATTACAGAAAATCAATATAAAGAGCTTTTATATACTTTATTTGCTATTGAGTTGTGAATATAAAAATAGCCGGTTCTTATTCAGAATCGGCTATTTTTATTATTTTTGGTTTAAATGGTTTTCGTCTAATATGTTTCGGAAACTGCGGTATAGTTAACGTTTTTAACGTTTCCTCAGCTTCTTCATATGTATGAAAGACTGGATCTTTTCCATTATCTCCTTGCAAAACTAGCCCTTCATCTCGGATTACATACGGCTTTAATTTTCTTAATAGATATAATACACTAGAACAGTATAAAGAAGTATATAAAATGAATATTGGATGCAAAGGAAGATTATAATGTCAGTTATTGATAAATTGAAACTAAATAAGTATACAAATATGGTCGTAATTAACGAACCAAGTGATTATGACATTTTCACAGGTAAAGAAACCTCATTTTCAAAAGAACATGATGCTATTTTTATTTTTGTTGAAACACTTGATGAAATGGTGAAACAAACGAATTTTATTATTAGTAATGAAGAATTACTAATTGAAAAAGGTTACGTGTTTTTCGCATATCCGAAAAAAGATAATGCTCGTTACAGTACGTTTATTCACCGTGATGAGATGTTTCCGGCATTAAACGTTGGAGATGATGGATATGTGGGGGAAAGCGAAATTAAATTTGCGCGAATGGTAAGTATGGATGATGTCTTTACAGTTGTAGGTTTAAAACATGAAAAGAAAAAAGCGAAGAAAACACCTGCAGCGAGTCAATGTGTTGCTGATTATGCAGACCGTATTCAAGATGTTGAAGCATTATTGGCTAATCATCCAGCTGAACTTAAGTTTTATCAAAGTTTAACTCCTGGTTATCAAAAAGATTGGGCACGTAATTTATTTTCTGTGAAACAAGAAAAAACACGCGATAAACGTCTTGAGAAAATGATTGAAATCCTTTCACAAGGCTATAAAACAATTGAATTATTCCGTAAGAAGAAAAAATAATGATTAGGAACGTCACAATGATGCAACAATTAATTACGTTGAGCACATTGAAAAAAGGATTCCTTTCAGTATACTAAAGTATGTTCTTATATTTAAATAATTAGCAAAAGAGAAAAGGAGTTTGAAATGAAATCGTATATTGTAGTTGGATCTGGAATTTTAGGGGCATCTACTGCCTATCATCTTGCTAAGGCTGGTGCGAAGGTTACTATTGTAGATCGTCAAGATTTAGGTCAAGCCACTGACGCAGCAGCAGGTATTGTCTGTCCGTGGCTGTCGCAACGTCGTAATAAAGCATGGTATAAAATCGTTAAAGGCGGTGCACGTTACTATTCTTCGTTAATTCAGCAATTAGAAGAAGACGGTGAAACGGATACAGGTTACAACCGTGTAGGTGCAATTAGTTTACATACTGATGAGAAAAAACTAGATCAAATGGAAGAGCGAGCGTATAAACGCCGTGAAGATGCACCGGAGATTGGTGAAATCACTCGCTTATCAGCTGAAGAAACGAAAAAATTATTCCCAGCATTATCGGAAGAATATAGTTCTGTTCATATTAGTGGCGCTGCACGAGTAAATGGAAGATTATTACGAAACGCATTAATAAGCGCTGCGAAAAAACATGGTGCAACTTTCATAAAAGGTGATGCAGTATTAGTCCGTGAAGGGAATCATATTACGGGAGTTAAAGTAAATGACGAAACAATTGTAGCGGAAAAGGTAATGGTAACTGCAGGCGCATGGGCGAACGAAATCTTGAATCCATTAGGAATTAATTTCTTAGTTACGTTCCAAAAAGGACAAATTGTTCATTTGCAAATGGAAAATACAGCAACAGAAAATATGCCAGTTGTTATGCCGCCGAACGATCAATATATTTTAACATTTGACAATGGCCATGTCGTAATTGGTGCAACGCATGAGAATGATACTGGTTTCGATTACCGTGTAACAGCTGGTGGTTTACATGAAGTATTCCATAAAGCGTTAACAGTAGCGCCTGGTTTAGAAGATGGTACAATGCTTGAAACTAGAGTTGGCTTCAGACCATTTACGCCAGGATTCTTACCTGTTATTGGCCCACTCCCTAATTTTGAAGGCATACTCATTGCAAACGGATTAGGTGCTTCAGGATTAACAGCAGGTCCATACTTAGGATCAGAACTTGCGAAACTTGCGTTAGGGCAACCGATTGAATTAGATTTAAATGATTATGATGTTGCTGGGGCAATGGAATAGTAATAAACAAAAAGATTAGGAGTGATTTCCTAATCTTTTTGTTATGTTATTTGGGCGTAACTAAGTATTTTGAGAGGTAGGAGTTCTTTTAAACAAGTGGGATCACCACATCGCTATCAAGCTAAAAAAATAAATAATATCCACAAAACGAAAATTCTTTGCCCTTTATAGCAACGAAGTCCATTTTTATCGTTTGAGGTATTAGAGAAGAAAGATTGATTCGTTCAACATAGAGGCGAAAATACATATCAGAAATATAAACAATAGCCTCAAAAACTGGAGGCTATTCAATTTCACAATCTATTATGATTAATTACAATAGATAAGCTCTTTAAAGTCTGTCCCATCGCTGCATTCGTAAAATGATGAATAACATCAAAACCCTCAACTTGATGGATATTAGCGAACCGTTTCACAAATGAAATTAAAGCGATAGACGGGATCCCAATTAAAGTTTTTTAAACCTAATTGGACTTACCATTAAGAGAGCGAGGATTAATGTAATCCATGCATTGCTATATGAAAACAATCCCATACCGGCCAATGGTAATCCAGCAGCTGGAATAGGTAATCCCTTAAAATATCCAATGGTTGGTTTTACACTAAATTTAGCTAATCTTAAAGCACCCATCGTTGGGAAAAGGATAAATGCCAAAGAAGTTAAAATAGAAGGTGTTGCTATCGAATGAAATAAAAGTGCAGGAGCAACTCCGAAACTAACAATATCAGCTAAGGAATCCAATTGTACACCAAACTCACTGTTCACTTTTAATTTTCTCGCAATTCTTCCATCAAGGAGATCTAAAACAGCTGAAAAGAAAATGAAAATGGAGGCTACTTCCAAATAGTCACTCATATTCATGGTAATTGAAAAAACACCGCACAATAAATTTCCAATCGTAAATAAATTGGGTACAGCTTTTACTATTTGATTGAACAAGGTTGTCCCCCCTAAGTTGATCAAACTTCACGTTTATGTAGCATTTTCTATATATTCTTCCGTTATTCTTGAAAAAATATGACCACTGTATGCTAAGTAAATTTCGGCAAGAGAAAAGCCGATTTCCTGTACGTTATGTTGGTTTATAAACATGTTTGATCAAAGGTAAGTCTATTACTGCTAATTTACCGAATATAAAAAACGTTTTTGAAAAAAAGAGCCTATTTTCGGTGCATCATATCTTCATATAGTCATAAAATTAATTTGTAGTCGAAAATACGTAAAGAGCTGCTAGAATGAATTACTTAGAATACGAAGAATAAAGGAGAGAAGCGGAGTAAAAACTAAAAAAATTAGACAAAGAAAATGGAGAGATGAACTAAATGTTAAAGATCATCAAACATTTAAAACCATTTATTGCTTCCATCATTGCAGTTGTATGTCTTTTAACTGTACAGGCAGTATGCGATCTATCACTGCCAGACTACATGTCTAACATTGTCAATGTAGGGATTCAACAAAAAGGTGTAGAAAATGCAGTACCTGAGGTTATTCGTAAAAGTGAAATGGATAAACTTACGCTCTTTATGAATGAAAATGAGAAGAAAAAAGTTGCTGATAACTATGTGCTTTTAGATAAGAACAACCTCTCTCAAAGTGAACTGAAAAATGACTTAAAAGATTATCAGCAGCTTGATAAAGAGCCACTTTATAAGTTACATACAGAAGATAAAAAAATAATTAACGAACTTAACGATATCTTTGGGAAACCAATGTTAATTACACAAGGAATTGAAAAAGGTGGCTCATCTGCTTTCTCTCCTGCTGCGACAGGTGACAACAACACACCAGCGAAACTTCCGCCAAATACAGATCCTTTTGCAGTCATTGCGAAACTTCCTCAAGATCAAATCAATGCAATGAAAGAAAAGGCAGATGAAAAGTTTAAGAATATGCCAGGCAGCATGGTAACACAATCAGCTGTTTCATACATTGAGAATGAGTATAAGAAAATCGGTATCAATACTGATAAACTTCAATCTAATTTTATCCTTACTTCCGGCGGGAAAATGCTGCTTTTATCCTTAGTAAGTATGGCAGCTACCGTTATCGTGAGTTTACTTGCTGCAAAAGTAGCTGCAGGACTCGGCAGAGACCTTAGAAAGAAAGTATTCCGGAAAGTTACAAACTTCTCGAATGCGGAGTTTGATAAGTTTTCCACTGCATCTCTAATCACAAGAAGTACAAATGATATCCAACAAGTTCAAACACTTATGGTTATGATGCTTCGCATTGTATTCTATGCACCAATTTTAGGTATCGGCGGCATTATTAAAGTACTTACTACAGACCTTTCAATGGGATGGATTATCGCAGTTGCGGTAATTGCGATTTTAAGCCTAGTCATTGGTTTATTTAGCATCGCGATTCCTAAGTTTAAGCGTATCCAAAAGTTAGTAGATAAAATTAACTTAATCACTCGTGAATCTTTAACCGGTATGCTCGTTATTCGTGCTTTTAATACTCAAAAACATGAAGAAAAGAAATTTGAAAAAGGAAATCAAGATTTAACAAAAACAAATTTATTTGTAAGCCGTTTAATGTCATTTATGATGCCAATGATGATGTTTATCATGAATGCCGTTACTGTACTTATTATTTGGGTTGGATCACACCAAGTGGATATGGGACATATGCAAGTTGGTGATTTGATGGCATTTATGCAATATACAATGCAAATCATCATGGCCTTCTTAATGATTTCAATGGTATCTATTATGGTTCCACGTGCTTCAGTTTCCGCACAACGTATCGCAGAAGTTTTAGATACTGACATTACCATTAGTGATGTAAAAGAGCCGAAAACATTTGCTTCAGACAAGAAAGGTTACGTTGAATTTAAAAATGTTGGCTTTAGATACCCAGGTGCAGAAGAAGATGTGCTTTCCAATATCACCTTTACTGCAAAACCTGGTGAAACGACAGCTTTCATCGGAAGTACAGGTAGTGGTAAATCAACATTAATCAACTTAATTCCACGCTTTTACGATGTCACAAGCGGCCAAATATTAATAGATGGCACGGATATTAGAGAAGTATCTCAGAAGGAATTAAGAGAGAAAATTGGTTATGTACCGCAAAAAGGAGTTCTCTTCTCAGGTACAATCGAGAGTAATTTGAAATACGGTAAAAAAGAAGCAACTGAAGAAGAACTCGAAAAAGCGGCGGAAATCGCGCAAGCTATGGAGTTTATTAACGCGAAGCCTGAAAGCTTCCGCACAGAAATATCACAAGGTGGTACGAACGTTTCCGGTGGTCAAAAACAAAGACTTTCTATTGCGCGTGCTCTTACGAAAAAATCGGAAATCTTCATATTCGATGATAGTTTCTCAGCTCTTGACTTTAAGACAGACGCAGCATTGCGCAGAGCTTTAAACAATGAGATTACAGGAAGTACTATTTTACTTATTGCCCAAAGAATCAGTACAATCATGAATGCCGATAAGATTATTGTACTTGACGAAGGAAAAATAATTGGAACTGGTACTCATGAAGAGCTTATGGAAAACTGTGAAGTTTATAAGCAAATTGCTTTATCACAACTTTCAAGAGAGGAGTTGTCATCATGAGTGATAGAAAACAAAGCGGCCCTGGTCCTGGCGGTGGCGGTCCTATGGGCGGCGGCATGAGAAAGATTGAGAAAGCAAAAAACTTCAAAGGAACGATGAATAAACTCCTTCAATACTTGAAGCCCTATAAATTATCAATCTTAATCGTTATCCTTTTCGCAATCGGCAGTGCAGCCTTTACAATCGTTGGTCCAAAAATTTTAGGAAACGCGACAACAAAACTTTTCGAAGGACTCGTAAGCAAAGTATCAGGAGCACCCGGTGCGGCCATTGACTTTACCTATATCGGAAACATTGTCATTTTACTCCTTGGATTATATATACTGAGCACTGTGTTTGGTATTATCCAGGGGTACATTATTTCTGGAGTAGCTCAAAAAGTATCTTATAACTTCAGAAAAGAAATCGATGAAAAAATTAACCGTATGCCGCTGAAATACTTTGATAAAACAACGCACGGCGAAGTATTATCGAGAATTACAAATGACGTAGATACGGTGAGCCAAACTTTAAACCAAAGTATGTCGCAAATCATCACATCCGTTATTACAATCATCGGTGTACTTATCATGATGTTATCAATCAGCTGGCAAATGACATTAGTGGCGCTTTTAATATTGCCAGTATCCATGATTCTCATCATGGCAGTCGTAAAACGATCACAAAAATACTTCAAATCCCAGCAAGAATATTTAGGACACGTAAACGGTCAGGTCGAAGAAATTTATAGTGGTCACAATATCGTAAAAGCCTTCAACAAAGAAGAAGAAGAAGTGAAAAAATTCGAAAAGGTAAATGATACCCTTTACCATTCCGCATGGAAATCTCAATTTTTATCTGGAATGATGATGCCGATTATGACATTTATCGGTAATATCGGTTACGTCGCTGTATCTATTTTAGGTGGATGGCTTGCGGTAAAGAGAACCATCGCAGTTGGAGACATTTTAGCCTTTGTGCAATATGTTAGAAGCTTTACGCAACCAATCGCTCAAGTAGCACAAATCGCGAACGTACTTCAATCTACTGCAGCTGCTGCAGAAAGAGTCTTCGAATTTTTAGAAGAAGAAGAGGAAGTGCCAGAAGCAGAAAATCCAGTGAAGCTGCAAAAAGTTCAAGGAGAAGTTACCTTCCAAGATGTTCAATTTGGATACAATCCAGATAAGATCATCATCAATAATTTCTCATCTAACATTAAACCTGGACAAAAGGTAGCAATCGTCGGACCAACCGGAGCTGGTAAAACAACGATTGTAAAACTGTTAATGCGTTTCTATGACATAAACAGCGGTGCAATATGTATCGATGGTCACGATATAAAAGACTTCACGCGAGAAGACCTGCGCAACATGTTTGGTATGGTACTTCAAGACACTTGGCTATTTAACGGCTCCATCATGGAAAATATACGTTACGGTAGACTCGATGCTACAGACGAAGAAGTAATTGAAGCAGCGAAAGCAGCTCACGTTCACAACTTCGTAAAAACATTACCAAATAAATATCAAATGGAACTAAACGAAGAAGCAAGCAACGTATCCCAAGGACAAAAGCAACTACTAACAATTGCACGTGCCCTTATAGCGGATCCGAAAATATTAATACTCGATGAAGCAACAAGCTCCATTGACACTCGTACAGAAGTATTGATTCAAAAAGCGATGGAAAACCTTATGGAAGGTAGAACAAGCTTCATTATCGCTCATAGATTATCAACAATACGTGATGCAGATTTAATCCTTGTCATGAAAGACGGAGATATTGTAGAACAAGGTAATCATGAAGAGTTATTGAAAGCTGATGGTTTCTATGCTTCGCTTTATAATAGTCAGTTTGAAGGTGCGGATGCTTCTTGAGTTAGGTGAAAGTCCATTTAAATAACTAAACCCACGAAGAAAATGCATTTTCTTCGTGGGTTTTTATTATTTTTAAGGTTCTGTTACAAAATTTTTAAAAGTAGGCTAGACTTTTGCAAAACAGAGTGAGGAGCATGATAAATGGGATGTTTTAAAGGGAAACAATTTAAAAAGAACATTAGAAGATTAATTAATACATTCTTGTAATGTTTTAGTGTTTCTCCTCCTTCTCTTGTTTTATGAATATCTCCAAAGATAAGGAGCATTTCTTCCCGATTAATTGTTGCACAACGGATAACCGGTTTAATTAAAGGGAATTATCAAAAAGGGTACTATAAAATAGAACAAGCCAAAGAAATAGATAAGGAGCGAGCAAGCGATGGATAAAATGATTAATTCGGGCAACTTTGGTTTACAAAGGGGACCTGCTCAAAAAACGGTTGTCCAGTATTTGTTCGATTGCCTGAAACTCGAGGGCATTACCGAAATTTTTGGTGTCGCAGGGGACTATAATTTTACACTTCTTGATACTTTGGAGTGTTATAACGGCATCCGTTTTATAGAAGGACGAAATGAACTAAACTCGGGCTACGCTGCAGATGGCTATGCAAGAATCAAAGGAATATCGGCTCTTATTACGACATTTGGGGTCGGGGAGCTCAGCGCATGCAATGCGATAGCGGGAGCCAACAGCGAGTATGTGCCAATAATACACATTGTGGGTGCCCCTCCTGAGAAGGATCAAAAAGAGCATAAGCTGATGCACCACACCTTAATGGATGGGAATTTTGACGTTTTTCGCAAGGTGTATGAGCAGATAACGGCTTATACTGCCGTGCTTACACCAGAAAATGCCAAGATTGAGATTCAGACTGCGATTCGCATTGCTAAGGAAAAGAAAAAGCCGGTATACCTGGTTGTGGCTAATGATTTAGTGACCAAGCCGATTAAAGTCTGGACAGAACCGGCACCACCACGTCCAACATCCAACCCGAATACCCTTCAGGCTGCAGTGAATCATGTCCGTCTGCTTTTGGAACGTTCCCACCGACCAGTTATCTTGGTGGATGTGAAAACGATGCGATTCGACCTTCAGACAGCGACTCGGCAGCTAGCCGATGCAATGAATGTGCCTGTTGTAACGATGATTTACGGGAAGGGCGGATTCGACGAGAACCATCCAAATTATATCGGAATGTATCAAGGCTCTTTCGGGAGGACTGAAGTCCAAAGTACAGTGGAGAATGCAGATTGTATCATTGCGATTGGTATGGTATGGGCGGATACAAACACCGCAAGTTTTACCGCAAAGCTGAACCCACTGATAACTGTCAATATTCAACCAGATATAGTTAAAATCGCTGAGGCGGAATATCCGAATATTCTTGCAGCCGACATGCTACTTGCCGTTCAAAAGATGGGTTATACGGGTAAAGGTTTGACAAAAAAATTGTCATTCCCTTATGAACAATTCACAACTATTGCCAACGGACCTCTAATGGCGGACGGCTATTATCCGCGTTTTCAGCGCATGCTGAAAGAGGGGGATATTGTAATCGCCGAGACCGGAACGTTCTATTATGGAATGGGAGAGGTAAGACTGCCGGGCAATGTAACATATATTGGACAAGGTGGATGGCAGTCCATCGGTTACGCAATCCCTTCGGCGTTTGGTGCTATTATGGCCGCGCCGGAACGCCGAGTATTGGTGTTTACAGGTGACGGTGCCTTGCAGCTAACGGCACAGGAAATCAGTTCTATGCTCTATTACGGCTGCAAGCCTATAATCTTTGTATTGAACAACGATGGTTATACAATCGAGAGATATTTAAATGTCAAAACAGAGGATCAAAAGTACAACGAAATCCCTCAATGGTCTTACACCAAGCTGGCCGAAGCTTTTGGAGGTAACGCGTTTACCGTTACGGTCCGGACCTATGGAGAGCTTGATCAGGCTATAACCCATGCTGAAAAGGAAAGCGCCAAAAGGCTCTGTATTATTGAAATGATCGCAGGGAATCGAATGGACGCACCTGAATATATGCGACGGATGCGTAGTTATATGGAGAAGCAGGAAAAGCAGCGCAGCCAGAAATAATATCCAATTCCCTAGTCCCTAATTGAATACTAATCGAACAGTTTTAATCATACTCTTTTAATAAAACGCAATTAAAGGGGTGTAAAGTGAGTTGACAAAAGTTAAGGTTAGTTTACGGCCCATTGCAAGTAAGTTTAATTTACCTACTGTTTTGAAAACAACTATACTACCAGGTGACTCAATTGAAAGGTTATTTATTGCAACCCAGATAGGAGAAATCTTTTACATAGGAGACGGAGTTATAAGGACTTTTTTAGATATTCGCCCGCGAATTATCAAATTAGGCACGTTTGAAGAAGGTGTCTCTAGTAGCGGTTATGATGAACGCGGATTACTAGGACTAGCGTTTCATCCACAATTTTATCAAAACGGTTTATTTTACCTTCATTATTCAGTAGCTGGCACTCAAGGTCCGGGTGCCCTGTCTGAACCTTTTAAACCTAATCCGTGTGATCCGAAAACTTTAAACTTAAAGTGGGTAAATAGAGATACTCAATATGATCATATTGATACGGTTGAGGAATGGATTTTACAATCACATAGTCAACCTCAAAAACGACGGACATTACTTAACATAAGAAGGCCCTTTTTTAATCATAACGGAGTCAATAGTTTAAACTTTTCACCTGAGAGTGGAAAACTTGTTTTTACAAATGGAGATGGTGGATCGGGTTATGATCCATTTAATTTAAGCCAGGATGATTTAGAAATAGCGGGTAAAATAATTGAAATTGATGTAAGTAAAAATACATTCATAAATAACCCTCCAGTAGTTACACGCTTTAATGAGTTTCCTTTATCTATACAAGAAACACTTACAGTAATTGCGAAAGGAGTTCGGAATATAACAGGTATTTCATTTCAAAGGTTTTATAATCAGTATATCAAATATGCTGGAAATGTCGGGCAGGATATTGTAGAGTCTGTTTTTTCGTTTGTTCATTATAAACCCATACCGGTTACCGAACTTGTTCAAACGCATTTAATGAGATCCACTCCCAATCAAGATGGATTTATTAATTTTGGTTGGCGAGGATGGGAAGGAGAATTTCCTACTTCTTTTATAAGGCACTGTTCTGAGAACCCTACTTTGGATGAGAGAACAATGGCTTATTATAATGAAACAATAGAAACATCAGTGAGGCGCATACAGCCCCTAATTAGTTATTTTCATAAAGATTCCAGAGTAGATAAGTTTGGAGGAACCTCACTTACAGGAGTACAACCATATATGGGAACTACAATTCCTAGTTTAACTGGTAGTATCGTGTTTACTGATCTTGCTAAGAAAGAAGAATTTCAATCTCCAGTAAAGGGAGTGTTAGCTTTTACTAGAGCAGCTCTAGACGGGAAACGTAATGATTTTCATGTTATTGAAACCACTTATGATTTTGGTGCTCAAGCAGCTTATTATATGAGCTTGGGAACAAACGGAGATCAAACTAGATTATATTTAGGGGTTTATGGATCTATGAAAGTAACGGATTTTAACAAAGGTACTATTTTTGAAATTGTTCCATGATACGGTATAAACTCTTAGTCTAAAAATATATGGAATTCATACTTTTTCAAACGCACGACTTAGTGCCTCTTAAAAAACCTTCTATGGATAAACATCTATTGTATAGTGATTCCTAACAAGCAGAAAGTAAAACATAACCAATAAGTATTTGAATAAAAATAGAAAGTGGTGAATTAGGTCTCTTTAGGGGGGAATTTGATGAATCGCTTTAGAAGCTATTGGTATCAATGGATGATAGAGCAGGATGCGAATTTTGTTCATAAAAGAAAGGTGACGCCTGCAAGTAGGTTAGTCATTACAGCATTACTCGGTTCATTTGCTGCTATTTTTCAATCTGCGGGGAACTTAATCCCTGGAATTGGGTTATTTATTAGTCCTTTCGCGACGCTACCGATTTTTCTAGCTATTTGTTATTCTATTCGTGAGGGAGTACTTTCTTATATTCTTACTATTTTCCTATTATTCATTATTGAGCCAAGTGAACTAATTGTCTTTCCCTTTACTACAGGCTTATTAGGTATAGCGTTAGGAGTATCCTTTTTACAATTCAAGAGGAGGATTTGGGTAATTTCCTTTTCAGCGATATGTCTACTTATAGGAATTATGATCATTCTCGATATCTTCCGTTTTCCTGTACTTGGTCCTACTATTCATACGACTATGGATATAAAAGTTATTACATTAATATTTATACTGAGTTTTTTATACTCTTTGGATCTATGCAGAGTTGTGTAGAATAATAATGAATAGAGTATATAAAGTATGGTCTTAATAATTGCATAAAATCTTTTTGAACAAATACACTTTCTCATATATTTTCAAAGGTTGGAGATGTAAGCCATGTATAACATTGAAATTAGAAGGCCGAATTCGAATGATTTAGATGAATTACATTTGTTTTTTCGTCTTGTTATTACTAATACATTTAAAAACGAAGGGTTATCACATCTATTAGATGACATAGAAAATGAAATTAACTCGAAAAAGAAATATTTAAAAAATGATTTTGATAGTAATGGAGAAAATCGTTACTTTTTATTAGCGATAGATACAAGTAACGATAAAATCATTGGAACGATTGAAATCGGTCCGAGCAAGTGCATTGATTAATAGTTGTACAGACGGTGTACTTAAGGATTTGTATGAAATAGGAACTGTATTTATACTTCCGGAGTATCAAAGAAAAGGTATAGGGAGTTTACTACTAAATACAATGTATCTTACATTACTTAGCAGAGGAATAACCGAATGCTGTTTAGATAGTGGATACAAAAAAGCACAAAGTATATGGACAAAAAAGTTTGGAAAACCTAGTTATGTGCTGAAGGATTATTGGGGCGAATCAAATGATCATATGATTTGGAAAAAAAGTTTACATGATATACCTATAATATTTGAATTATAAAATGAAATATCTCTCTTAACATAGCTTTTCTTACATACTTATGCTATTATTTATCTTTATAATAAAAGAGGACGTGAATGAACTTGATTAAAATTAATATTCCTGAAGCTGATGTTTCCATTACTGAACGTAACCAAGTTATTAAAGGAGACGAGCCATTAATTACTCCAATTAACGGTTTTATCGATTTCCACTTGTTCCCTAGAGATAAAGGCGGCATTTTTATGTTTTACAATATTAATGACGAACTTCTTTTCGTAGGTAAAGCTCGTAAAATTAGACAACGTATTAAAAAGCATTTTGAAGATAATGTTTCACCAATCAAAAATAATCGTGATGAAGTATACCGTATCGATGCATGTATCGTAGAAGATCCAACTGAAAGAGAAATTTACGAAACATACATCATTAATAAGTACAAAGCGAAATATAACGTTGATAAAGTGTTTTATAAATAAACAACATTAGCGAAATGAAACAATCCTAGTACATACACTAGGATTGTTTTTATTTATATAGCTTTGTAATTTTTGTCCGTAATGATTTTCCTCGCATTTGTTCCTCCTTATAAGGGAATAGATTATTTAATCGGCAGAATTTTTTCGTATTTTAAAGTAATGAGCGGCAATTAAACAAAGTACCCCTATAAATAACATAATAATTCCAAAAGTTTTATGCTTTCCTTCGAAGAAAGGTATGTCTGTAATTACATTTGTCATACATAAGCCTAAGAACACAAGAATTGGTCCAATCCAAAGTAATATGTTGCCTAATTTTGTGTGTTTCGCCATGTAAACCCTCCTTTTTTACATATATATCTATCTTTGTCGCAATCCATAACTTCTAAATAAAGGTTAAAGTAAATCCCCAAGAGAAATATATTTTCTTTCATAACAAAAATTAAAGAATCATATATTGGTACAAGCAAATGAGAAAGGAGATCATCATGAATTGGCTAGAAGCTTTTATTTTAGGAATTATTCAAGGGCTGACAGAGTTTTTACCTATAAGCAGTACAGGTCACCTATATTTAGGGCGACATATTTTTCAGTTAGATGAGGCAGGTTTGTTTTTAGATACGATGCTGCATATAGGGACGTTACTTGCGGTGTTTATTTATTATAGAAAAGAATTTATTTATTTAATAAAAAATCCATTTTCAAAGCTTATGCTATTACTTATTGTCGGGACGATACCTGCGGTTGTAATCGGCTTATTATTTAAAGACTTTTTTGAAGATATTTCAAAAACAGGTATAACAATAGGTTGGGAGTTTTTAGTGACGGGTTTATTTCTTTATATGGCCGATAAACAAAAGAACGGTCGTAAAAAAATGAATGATATTACATATAAAGATGCATTCATAATTGGTTCATTTCAAGCAGTAGCTATATTTCCAGCAATTTCCCGTTCTGGAATGACAATTGTCGCTGCATTATGGAGAAAGTTAGACCGCGAAACAGCGGCGTACTTTTCCTTTTTATTATCAACACCAGCTATTGTCGGAGCTATCATCTTGCAATTTGCAGATGTTTTTCAAGGGAAAGCTGAATCTATTTCTAGTACATCACTAATTGTCGGAACATTATCAGCAGCGTTCTTTGGTTACATAGCAGTTTCATGGATGATTCAATATTTAAAACGTCATTCTTTAAAAGTATTCGCGTATTACGTATGGGGATTAGGTATTTTAATTTTAATGTTGCAATTCACACAGGTGTTTTAAATATAATTATCAAGGAATTATTAGTTAAGATCCTGTTCCATTCATACACGACAGGATCTCTTTTCATTAAGGGGGAAAAAATGTTTACTAAGGCTATTGTTATTGGTGGAAGTATCGCAGGAAAACTCGCCGCAAAGGCTTTATCAAATACGTTTGAAGAAGTAATCATTGTAGAAGCTGGTGAAGAATGGGATGGAAATGGTCCGCGAAAAAGAGTTCCGCAAAGTAATCATCCGCATGTGTTATTAAAAGGCGGCGAAGAAGCACTTGAGGAGTTGTTTCCTAACATTACTAATGAATTAATTGAAGTAGGTAGCATCGTAAATAACTTTACTCGCGATTTAAAATGGCATCAGTTCGGCCTATGGAAGCAGCCTTTCAAAGGCGAAATAAATATGATTCAACAAAGTCGTCTTCTGTTAGAATCGCATATTCAAAAACGAATTGAACAAGTTTCAAATGTTACTTCGAAGTATGAAATGTTGGTTGAAGGATTACTAGTAGATAACAAACTTAATAAAGTCTATGGAATAACAGCTAAATGTTTGAAAACAGGAATGAAAGAAGAATTTCATGCAGATCTTGTTGTTGATGCAAGTGGATTTGGTTCGAAAAGTATAGATTGGTTACAAGAATACAATTTCGAAGTACAAGAAGAGAAAGTAAGAATTGATTTGTTTTACGCAACTAGAATGTTTAGGCTCAAAGAAAAAGAGAAATTAGACTGCTGTGATATGCTTATGTCTCCAAGTTTTCCTGAGAATCCTTATGGTGTTCTAATTCAAACGATTGAAGATGATCGTTATTTTGTTACTTTTAGTGGATATGCAAATGAAAAAGCACCGCAAACAGATGATGAATTTTATGATTTTGCTGAAAACCTATCAATCACTAATGTTACAGAGTTTCTAAACAAATCTGAGGCGATTACCGATATAAAAACGTACAAAATTCCATATCAAGTACGCAGGCGATTTGATCTAGTTAATAATTTGCCTGAAGGATTGTTAGTAGTTGGAGATGCGCATTGTCGTTTTGATCCAGTTTTCGGACAAGGTGTTTCAGTTGCAGCTATGGAAGCTCACCAATTGCAACTAATTCTTCAAGGGAGAAAAAGGCTTGATAAAACATTAACTCGAGAGTTTTATAGGAAGACTGCTATGATTATCAAAACACCTTGGGAAATGACCACAACGGAGATAGCACGTCATCCTAAGTTACAGAAAGAATTAACTACGAAACAAAAATTTCAGCAATGGTATACGAAACAAATATATCAACTTTCTGCAAGTGATTCTGATATTTATATTCGGTTAGTCAGAGTTATGAACTTAATTCGTAGTCCATTTCATCTTTTTCATCCTAGAGTATTACTTACTGTATTACTCAGACGAAAGAAATAGCAGGAAAATTATCGTTTAAAAAAGAATGTATAACAGTTAGTAAATCAAGAAGGGGTAAACGGGATGGAAATATACATAGAACAATTAAAGAATCAAGACGCTGAAGATTTATTTAATTTTGAACTCACGAACAAATCATTTTTTGAAACAATGGTACCAAGTCGTGGCTCTAATTATTACGTGTATGAATACTTTCAAAAGCAACTTGCCGAACTATTAAAAGAACAAACTGAGGGGATTTCTTATTTTCATCTCATACGTAATACAGAAAAAGAAATTGTAGGACGTATCAATTTAGTTGATGTAGATAAGGAAAAACGAATTGGGTCGTTAGGCTACCGAGTTGGAGAGGATTTTACAAAAAAAGGAGTTGCAGCAGCATCTGTAAAATTGATTTTGGCTCAAGCAAGAGTCTATGAAATTAATGAAATACATGCTATGACAACAACAAATAACATAGCTTCACAAATTGTATTAGAAAAGAGCGGATTTTCTCGTGAAAAGGAAGCGGAGACAACTACTGTAGATTTAAACGGGGAAAACGTAAATTTCGTACATTATATTTGGAGGGCTATTAAGGATTAAAAATAATAGGGGGGACATGTACATGAAGGATTTACGTTATCCAATAGGTCAATTTACTTATGTAGGCACTATTACAGAAGAAATAATTGATAAATGGATTCAAGAAATTGAGGATTTACCTAATGAACTAGCAAGAGCGATAAAAGATTTAGATCAGAAGCAGTTAGATACACCGTATCGCGTCGGTGGATGGACTGTTCGCCAAGTTGTTCATCATGTTGTTGATAGTCATATGAATAGCTACATACGCTTTAAATTAGCACTGACAGAAAAGAATCCAACTATTAAACCGTACAAAGAAGAAAAATGGGCAGAGCTACCTGACTCGAAATTACCAGTAGATGTTTCACTTGTAATGCTAGATTCATTACATAAAAGATGGGTTAATTTATTATATTCTTTAGAACCAGCAGATTTAGAAAAGACATTTAATCATCCTGAATCAGGAGAATCACAACTTGCTGCTGCAATTGGACTATATGCATGGCACGGTCGTCATCATACAGCTCACATTACTTCTTTAAGAGAGCGTTTAAATTGGTAACATTAGAGAAGGCGACAGAAATTGATGCAGCAGTTTTATTTCAAATGCAAATAGACTCATTTAGTCCTTTATTAAATAAATATAAAGACTATGAAACAAATCCAACAAATGAATCTATTGAAAAAACTATTTTAAGAATAAATAATCCGAGCAACAACTTTTATAAGATGATAATAGATTCGAACCTTGTTGGAGCGATATGTATATCCCAAAAAGAAAGACCTTATAAATTTTGGATCAGTCCAATGTTCATTCATCCAATCTATCAAGGGAAAGGAATCGCTAAGAAGGTACTTATTTTAATTGAAGAGATGTTTCCAGAAGCACGGAGTTTTGAACTTGCTACGATTTTAGAAGAAGAAAGAAATTGTTTTCTATACGAAAAAATGGGGTATAAAAGAACAGAAGTAATAAAGAAATTAAATGATAAAACTACACTTATTTATTACAAAAAAGAAAGGTAAAGCATTTGAAATACGCTTTACCTTTTTATGTTTTTTTAGATTAAATATACAAAAATAACGCATATTCTTCCAAAATACTCGGGTTAGTAATTCCGATAATGAATAAATATACGGAAAGGCGTTATTTCGTCGTATATGTTACTAACGCTTTTTGAATGCTTAAAATACTATCGTCACCTTTAAATTCTTTCGTAATTGGATCATCCATACTAGATACCCATATTTTAAGTTCTGCATCTAAATCAAAATGCCCAACTGTTTCAATGCTAAATTGTGTAATGCTTTTATAAGGAATAGAATGATACTCTGTTTTTTTACCTGATATCCCTTGTTTATCAACTAAAATAAGACGACGATTTGTAAATACGATTAAATCACGAATTAATTTATAAGCATGCTCAACTTTTTCATCATCTAGCATAATCTTTTCTAAATCACGTTCAACGCTTTCTGTACTCGCACTTGATGCATTTCCTAAAATACCACTAAATAAACCCATATGAAATTCCTCCTTTATAATATGTGGAATGAGTTTCTTATATTGTACCATGCGAATGGCTAATAGATTATGACATTGCTTCAATAGTTTTTTGTTATTATTGCAACTAATTTATATAACCTCATCCTAAAATCTTGTGCTAACATATAATTAAGAAAACAGAAGTAGAGGGATATAGCATGAAAAATATCGGTTTAGTATTAGAAGGCGGCGGAATGAAAGGATTATATACTGCAGGAGTACTCGAATATTTTATGGAAAGGGACTTATTCTTTCCGTATGTAGTCGGTGTATCCACCGGAGCGTGTATGGGCGCAACATATTTGTCACGTCAAAAAGGAAGAAATAAGAAAGTGAATACAGAGCTAGTAGCAGATCACAGGTATATATCTTATCGAAACTTAATTCAAAAACGTGAATTATTTGGAATGGATTTTTTATTTGATGAAGTACCAAACAAAATTGTACCGTTTGATTTTCAAACATTCCTAAATTCAAATGAACAGTTTGTAATCGGAACGACTGATTGTGAATCAGGACAGGCAGTTTATTTTAATAAAACAGAACATGGAAATGATATTTTAAAAATTATTCGTGCATCAAGCTCTGTGCCGTTTATAGCACCTGCTGTAGAATATGATAATCGAAAATTGTTAGATGGAGGGATTATAGATCCTATTCCAGTATTAAAAGCGCAAAATGATGGTTATTTAAAAAACGTTGTTATAATGACAAAGCCAGAAGGATACGAGAAGCAGCGTAATAAATTTTCTGGACTAGCTAAAATTTTATATAGAAGATATCCAAAAATCGCAGAGCATTTAGTAGAACATTATCGTTTTTATAATGAAACTGTATCTTATATGAATCACAACGAACAAAAAGATAATTTTTATGTAATTCAGCCAAGCGCACAGCTTCCTATAAGCGGAATAGAAAGAAATAAAGAGAAACTTGTTAACCTATATAATCTCGGCTATACAGATGCTCAACATCATTATGAAAAATTATTAAGTTGGGTAAGGAAATAAAGGGGTGGAAAATTCCTATTAGGTAAAAAGGTTATTTTTAATGAATTGCAGAAAATGCATAGTCCGCTGCTTAAACCGTTTCCGAATTGTGACCTTCGAAAAATACGAAAAGATTTTAATAATATGTTTACAGAAGATGATTGCATAAGCGCTGATTTAAATTATTATTGGATGCATACAGCAGGTACTTTAAGTTACATACTTAATAACAATGAAAAGGAGATTGTGTTTGATCAAATAAAGTGGCTAAAGAAATCGTTTTTTGAATGGTTTCCGCAATATCGTTTTATAGAAACAGAAATTGTGAAGTATCCCATTTTGTATAGAGATTTCATGAATTATGAGAAGGCCCGGAAACTATTACTGTATTATCTTACTGAATAAAAATAAAAACGTACAAGTTATGCTGCTTGTGCGTTTTTTTGTTCATAAAAAATACAATTTTAATACCTTGTTTATATAGGGATTCTAATACGAAGAAAGAAGTACATATAGAATGATGTAAAGGAGGGAGAGGCGTTTAGATACCATTTTCCTTTAATCCATTATCCAATTCGAATATAGTTAGTTATTTATGATAAAATATTTCGAGTGAAATCAAGTACTTATTATATTCAGTATTAAATAAGTTAAGCCAGGAGGAACAATAGTAACATGGAAAACGTGTCAAATATAGATAAATTGGAATCAATAAAATCTTTACAATCGACAATTCGTAAACTTGAAAATGCTTTTTCACAGATGACTCAAAAGGGAGCAAATACTACCTTAGTGAAAAAAAGGCTTAAAGCCGTTTGTATAGGGCTAGCAGTGTTAGAGAACGTGTGGAATCAAGAAAGTCATCGGTATAGCCAAGAAGAGTTAGCAGAAGCTCGTAATATCCTTGCTGGTTTGCTTCCATCAATTGAGAGAGCCTATGATAAGTCTAAGGCTGGTAGTCCTCAAAGAACACTTTTAGAAAGAAGAATAAAAGCGTTGGAACTTTCTATTCAGGCAATTGATAAACCTTCTAAATAAATAACTCATCTAAATATATAACATACTAATCCTAAATTTTATAAAAGCAATCTAGTGAAAAGAAAGAAATACAAAGGAGGCAGATAGGTGACTTCAATAATTAGTCCTAAGTTAGAGGAGCTTAATAATCAATAAAAAAAAGGAAACGAGAAAGCAATTTATACTTTTTTGCATGAAATAAAGTCAAATAATACGCCACTAATAGAACAATGTCCTGTAGAAAATCAGTATAAGCTTATAACGTATATATGGTTAGGGGATCAAAAAACTGAAAACGTTTATGTATTCGGTAGTTTTCCTGGTTGGGATCTGTCTGTAAATCAACTACAACGGTTGTTACAGACAGATATTTGGTATGTAACGTTTAGGACGGATGAGAGTTTTATTTCAACGTACTATTTTTCAGTAAACGATTTTTTCGAAAATGATTGGATAAAGCGCAGTGAAAAGTACCAACTAGATCGATTTAATAAAAATACATTTGGAGAAGATGCCAATAAAGCGTCTGTGTTAAACATAGGAATGGAAGTACAGTATAGCAGTCGTTTTCCTTCAGATCATTATCCATCTGGAAAAATTGAAACATATTCTTTTCATAGTACGATTTTAAATGACGCACGTAAAATTTATATTTATACGCCTCATGAATATTCTCACACTTCACATCTTCAAGAACTTCTCATTGTGTTTGATGGGAATTCATTCATTAATAACCTTTCAATCGCAAGAACACTCAATTATTTAATATACGAAAAAGAAATCCCATCTTGTATTGCTGTTGCAATAGAACCCGTTGATCGACTAGAAGAGCTAACTTATAACGATAAAATGAATACATTTTTAACGGAGGAACTACTTCCATGGATTCAAGCTAGGTATCACGTATATCAAGAAAAGAATCATACAACAATTGCTGGTTTCAGTCTTGGTGGCTTAGCAGCTTTTTATGCAGCGCTTCAAAATCCACATGTTTTCGGAAACGTGTTGTCAATGTCTGGATCGGTGCATTGGAAAAAGGATGGTTATGAAAATCAAATTCCTTGGATTGAAAATCAAATTTCATCTATAGATTCCAATACGAGTCAACCTCATTTTTATATAGCAGCAGGAGAACTTGAAAACAAACCTCTTTTAACGGCTAATAGACGCCTGTATAAAGTTTTAAAAGAAAAAGGATACCAAATTACTTATGAAGAGTTTCAAGGCGGTCATGACGGTGTTTGGTGGCGAGAAAAGTTATTTGATGGGTTGAAAGCATTAAAACATACAAAAACCACACTATAAAATAAAAAGGAGAGAGAATCTATGAATCAAGATGAGCTAGATAAAAAACTGAAAAAACAAGAAATTTTAGTTAAAGATGAAAAAGTTTGGTCGTTCACGTATGAGGATCATATTAGCTCTATCGTTAAACAGGCAGAAAAGACAGGAGCGTTTAATGATTTACCTGGGAAAGGGAAACCTCTTAATCTTGATAAAGATCTTTCGTATAATCCTGACAAGCAACTTTATAGAACTTTGAAAAATAATCATGTTTTGCCTAGGTGGATTGAACTTTCAAAGGAAATAGATCATCTAAAAGAAAATTTAAAAGAACTAACGGATAATGTAGAAGCAGCTATGTTAATTACAACTATTAATAAAAAGGTCTCAGAACATAATTTACTTTGTCCGCCAAGTGCGCAAAAAATGAGGGTTAAAACGGATATTTAACGATTTTCAATGAAGTTATCTGTTGCTATATAATTAAGTAGGGCATTTTCAATTCATTATTAAGGGGAGGCAAATGTAATGAAGAATACGTATCAACTTCAAATTCCGAAAGAACTAGAGCAGTATCGTAGTATTTTAGAAGAAAGTGTGAAACCTTATATTAAAGCGTCTGGAACATTAGCAGAGACAACGCTTTTTGAGAGTAAATTTGGTGGTTATCCGTATTTACCTATAGATCAAGAGCATCCTAAAGATTCAAATGGACAACCTATGATGTTACTTGCGCAGTTAAACTTTGAAGAAATGCCGCATGTTGAATATATGCCTCAAAAGGGTATGCTACAGTTTTTCGTAAGTGCTGAAGATGAGCTTTATGGAGCAGATTTTGATCATCCAACAATCCAAAAAGACTTTCGAATTATTTATCATTCTACAATTATAGAAGATTTAAATAAGGTTATTACTGATTTTAGTTATTTAAACACTTCAGAATTAGAGGACTTTATCATACCTGAAGCAGCGAAATTAAAGTTTGAATTGGGTTATCAGCCCGTAACATCAAGGGATTATCGATTTGAAAAGATGTTTAGTGAGGAAATTGATTGGGAAGAAATTGTTGATGAAGAAAATAATACAGAATTAGGCGAACTGTATGATGATTTATGTAAAGATCAAGGGCATAAAATTGGTGGTTATCCATTTTTCACACAGACAGATCCAAGGGAATGGGAAGAAAAATACCAACGAATATGATATATTATTGCTGCAAATCGATACAGATGATTCATTAAATATTATGTGGGGAGATTCTGGTGTTGCTAATTTCTTTATAAAGAAAGACGATTTATTAAATCTAGATTTTTCCAATGTTATTTACAATTGGGATTGTTACTAAAAATAGATAAATGGATTACTAGCTAGCAAAAGAAATCTTCCTGAAGGTGAGGAGGATTTTTTTACGTTAAAAATAAACGTTATGTTAACTAAAATGAAGAATACAATGAAAGTCAAGCGTAAATAAAAGAAATAACAACAAAAATATAAAATAATAAAACATATGTAATTAGCAATAAATCTATAAAGCAAAACATAAAATGAAATTTATCATTTGTATAGAAAAATTTATTTCGCATAAAAAAATTCCGTGCGAATCAAAATTTTTTTGATTCGTTAAACGATAATTAATCGATTAAGATTTGCTGTGATTAATTTATAGCAAAATAAACGATAAAAACTGTAGAAATTCATTTAGATAAGATTTTATGTGAATCTCATTAAAAATCCCCGTTTCGTCTCATTAAGTATAGTTTACTTGGTTTTTGATACAGATAAACACTTACTCTATACAACTTCGTATAATATATATTATGTTAACTAGTAAAAAGTAATAAACTTAATATATGTTAGCTGAGGTTGTTACACTTCCCTTTTCTTTGGATTAATTCTGTGTGATGGATTGTGTGGTTATTTGTTTTTGTTGTTGCTTTATAAGTTGTTGATGATAATGTCTCCAGATATAAATTATATTTAAGACAATAAAAAATACAATTCGTTTTAAATGAACGCATTAAACGAATTGTATGGATATGATTAATAACAAGTTTTTTAAAATTAGTTTGCTACAGCAATTGCTTCGATTTCAATTAATAAGTTATCGTTAATTAACTTTCTAACTTCTACAGCTGAACTTGTTGGTGGATTCTTAGTATCAATGTATTGATCTCGAACACCTCTAACAATGGCCATTTGAGAAATATCTGTTAAGAAAAATGTTAATTTTACTACATCATTAAAATTTAATTCTGAAGCTTCTAATGCTACTTTAATATTTTCAAATACTTGGCGCGTTTGTGTACCTAAATCTCCATGCCCAACTATATGACCATCAACATTAATCGCTACTTGTCCTGATATGTAAATTGTCCGTGTAGCGTTACTAACCTCAACAATATGTGAGTATCCAAAAGTTGCTGGCATAGTTTCCGGGTTGATAAATTTATTTTGCAAGGTGCATCTCCCCTATTTATATCGTATTTTCTTCATGTTTGATTTTAGATGAATATCTATTTTACAAATGATTTTTCACATATCCTTCTGCTACATATGTGGAGTTATAATACGCTGCTTATATTTATAAAATTAGGTATTTAATAGATTATATATTTTGATTTTCTTGAGTGCTGATACTAATTATGCCTTGTTTTATTAATTCTTCAGTTATTTTTGTATAGAAAAAGTGATACCACCAAATAAAAAATTCTTCGTAAGTTATTTCTTTTGAGTATCTGCTGCTTGCAAAGTATTCTTTTAAAGGCTTTTCATTTTCTTTACATAATAAAATCAAATCTTCACTGATCGTGTTCGCGATTTCGTTAAGTATAGATAAATCTACGGCTGTAAATACTGGGATTTGATTAGAATATTTTTCAATTATGTTAAGTGTAGGTTTAATTAGAGGCTCACATAGGTTATACAGCTTTTCTCCTTCATTAGCTGTTATAACCATACATGTTGGATAGTAACTCCCTTCTGTCTTATTCAATAAACCTTCTAGTTCTAATGCGTGCATTTGTTTTTCGAATTCCTCGCTAGTCCAATTTAGCTTCGTTTTTATAGCATTTGATTCTATGCCCAGATGGAGCATTACAAGTAAATATTGAAGGTTTGTTCCGCTTATTTTTAGAGTTGGATAATTATCACCTGATGAAATCATTTTTGTCTCATAAGTTGTTTTAAGTATTTTCTCCGGAGAATAATTAGCAAGCATTTTAAAATCCCTTCTTTTTTAGTAATTTAATTGTAAAATCTATGTATTTACTATGTTCTATAAATAAAAATAAGTCTCCTTTAATGATTTCAAATAAAAAACCTTAGTATAGCTATGTTAATACCTATACTAAGGTTATCTAGAATTCTACATTTAGTTATTGCTATTTGATAGTTTACATTTTGACTTCTTTTTTCTCTCTTCCGAGCATTTATAGACTCTCCTTCCTGTGGATAATTAGTTACCTATCTGCTTCTATAACATATAAAGAAACATACGGTCTTTGTTGTTTATAAGAAAGAATGTACTTAAACAAAACAATTCACAAATACATAATATTAGTTTTAGCTGCTGCTAAATGAATTCTATTTTATATATCCAAATAATAAATTTGAAGAATTTATGAAATGTACTGCATTTAAGATGAAAGGTAAAATGATATATTTTAAACTACAATTAGCTACAATAACAACATACGTATATTGTTAAACGTAAAAAGGAGAACTAATGAAAAAGAAATATATGAATCAAATTCCGACTGATGTAAGTTTTAATCCGAAAGATATTATCGGTTTAATGACTGATTACTTTAAAATGAAAACAAAGCTACGTCCTGTAAAGAATTTACCTATTGTTTTATCGAATAAAAATAATGAATCTTTAGAGAGTGTGACATGGTTTGGGCACTCTGCTTCTCTTTTGAAAATAGAAGGTAAAAAATTGTTATTAGACCCTATGTTTGGAGATGCCTCTTCCCCATTTCCTGTGTTAAATAGTAAGCGGTATAGTGGTGCTTTTTCTTTAGAACATGATGAACTTCAAGAAATTGATGCGATTATCATTTCTCATAATCACTATGATCATTTAAATTACAAAAGTATTATGCGGTTAAAAGATCATGCGAAGCATTTTTATGTCCCGATTGGAGTTGCGCGTTATCTTATTAAATGGGGTGTTTCACCTAATAAAATTAGTGAACATAATTGGTGGGATGAAATTACGTTTGATAATATTAAGTTAGTTTGCGCTCCTGCAAGGCATTTCTCTGGACGAAGTATGACAGATAAAGATCGTTCGTTATGGTGTTCATGGCTTATTCTTGGTCAAGAAACTAAAGTCTTCTTTAGTGGTGATAGTGGTTATGCTCCTCACTTTAAGGAAATTGGTGAGAATTATGGTCCATTCGATCTTACTTTAATGGAATGCGGGCAGTACGATACGAGATGGTCTGCTATTCATATGTTGCCAGAAGAAACAGTACAAGCTCATATTGACGTTAAAGGAGAATTGCTCGTTCCTATTCATTGGGGTGCTTTTACGTTAGCATTACATGAATGGAGTGATCCTATTGAACGTGTTACGAAAGAAGCAAATCGTTTAGGGGTTAATATTGCAACGCCACAAATCGGTGAAGCTATTGCGTTACAATCTAAAGATTATCCTACGGCTGCTTGGTGGCGAAAAGTGTAAGTATAATAAAAAGCGAACCAATTTAATATTGATGGTTCGCTTTTTATTCATTTATGACTCATCTATTAAAATACTAGTTATATATATCCAAAATAATTGATTTCCTTTTTTCATGAGCTCCTCCTTCTATTACATACTAATCTCCCCTAATTACTACTTTACTATATTTGCTTTCCTGCTATTTAAAATACTCTCCCTCACGTTAAATTTTATCTTTAGTTTCACTTCGACTACATTAGCTATTTCCTGTTACTGCTTACACTAATTTCTATTGGGTTGGTCTGCTTAGCTAATTCTTTATTCTTATACTCTACTAATTTATGATTTGATAAAACGCAAGAGTGCTCTAATATTAATTCATTATAAAGTACTTCAGTTAAAAATTTAGGTATCATCTCTCCTACGCCGTAATTATAGTCACTTAGAATCCAAGATACCTCTTTCCAATCTAGAATTCCTTCTGAGACTTTTTTTGGAGTGTGATATGTAAATTCATTAAGTAGCTTTACTAAATAGACATACATGCCACCAGAATATGAGGAATCCTCCCATTTAATAATGCCTTTAAATTGAATTTGATTTTGTTCAACATCTATATTTGTTTCTTCTTTTATTTCACGAAGTGCATTTTCTAACGGTGTTTCTCCTTTTTCTATCTTCCCTCCTACACCATTCCATAATCCTTTTACAGGATCATATTCTCTATTTAGCATAAGTATTTCTTCATTTCTTTTTATAAAACATAAAGTGTGCTTGTACATAATTTAATTCCTTCCTTTGTTCTCAATAAGTTCTAACAGGTGATATTAAATATACTGCTGCAGATTGTTCACCTGCTTCAATTAATATCGGTCTCATGGAACCGCCAAAACTTAAAGTAACTCTATCTTCTTTTATTGCTTTTAAAGTATCGACCATATATCGTCCGTCGAAAGATATATTTAATTGCTTTTCACCGTGAATCGCATCTATTTGTTGTGTCTCGGATATTTTACCAATCTGAGAAGCGTTAGAAGAGATTTGTATTGTGCATTCGTCGATGATTTCTAAGTTAACGTTGTTGTTTGCCCATTCACTAGCCAATAAACTTGACCGATCTACACCTTGTAAAATCTTTTTTCTATCTATATTAATAACCGTTTGGGATTCATTTGGAATTAGGCCGGATATATTAGGATATTTTCCTTCAATAAGCCTTGAATACAACGTAATTGTACCGAATTTAAAAATAATGTGACTCTCTGAAAGATATATGTATACTAAATTTGAATTATTGTTCATTAATTTTAGTAGTTCACTAATAGTGGAACTTGGTACAATGCAATTTGCTTTCGCATGAGATGAAATTAATATTTCACGTAAAGCCAGTCTATGTGAATCAGTCGCAGCGCAAATTAATTTATTATGCTCAAAAACGATATGTACGCCAGTAAGAACTGGTCTAGATTCATTTTTAGCAGCTGCAAAGACAGTTTGTTTGAATACTTCAATCAACTGTTCCGTTTCTACTTGTATTTCTGCATGTTCGTCTATAAATGGTACATTTGGAAAGTCGTTCGCCGAGAATCCATTTAAGTTTAAAGTAATTTCATCAGATTGAATTGTAATCAACTGCTCATTCATGCTTTTTATTAAAATATCACTTGGCATTTTCTTAATAATTTCAATGAAATACTTTGCTGGTACAACAATACTCCCTGCTTTTAAAATAGTTGTAATTTGTTCGTCTTCAATTGAAATGGGTATAAATTTTTCAATGAAAATATTCGAATTACTTGCGATTAAAGTAATTCCAGATTGATCTGCTGTTATCTTTATTCCGGATAATATAGGAATTAAAGTTTTTGTTGAGATAGCTTTACTTACTTCTGAAAGAGCTTGTGTAAATTGTTTGTGATTAACGATAAACTCCATTTTTCCCCCGCCTTAAATGAAATACTATCTTTATGAAGATTGATGAATAATAGTTCCATTAAAAATATAAGGAACTGTTTCTTTCTTTTGTAAAAGGCTTTTTAAGTGTTCTGGTATACGTAAATAAGGTTCTGCTGAATCTAATTCCATCCAGGTAATCTCCTCAATCTCTTTTGGCCGTGATATACAGATTTCCCCTCCGGTTATTTCTCCTAAAAAATTAAAGAAGATTGCATGATGTCCTCTCTCCTCAAAAAAGGCTTCACTAATGGAACAAACCCCTTTTACGGATATGTCTAGCCCTGTTTCTTCTTTCACTTCACGAATTGCTGCCTCTTCTAACGTTTCCCCGAATTTAACTGCTCCACCTGGTAAAGTGTAATAAGAACCATTTTTCCCTTTGTTTTTAACCATTAATAGCTTTTCATGAGTTTCATCATATAGAAGTGCGTATGTAACATTTACTTTTTTCATATGTAACCCCCCCTTGAATGGTAAAAATTTTCTGTCTTTATTTCATTCTATCATTAAATTGTTTGGATTCATAAAAGGTAATTTGAGTAAATAACTAATACGAAACGAATTAGATTTTTTGAATGTCATCCATTGTTTATACATTTTTTTGTAAAGCAAAAGAGCCCTATTATAAGGACTCTTTCTTAGCATTAAGCTATTTTTCGATTTAAAGATTTGATTTCCTTCTTCTTTTCTGCATTTGGAGGGCGGATTACTATAGAGATAACGAAAGATATAACACATAGAACACCGATTGTAATGAAGGTTGGCTGAAATCCGCCAAGTAGTGCTCCAATGAATGATCCTGCAAGTGCACCGAATCCGAAACCTTGGTAAACAATCCCGTAGTTTGTACTATGGTTTTTTAATCCGAAGAAATCCCCGACAATGGCTGGGAATATGGTGATATTACCACCAAAGCAAAAGGCGACACTTGCTACACAAGCAAAATAAATTCCGTAATTTAGTGGAATAAAACTTAAAGTGAAGACGGATAATCCAATAATAATAAATGTAGCCGAGACGATTTTTAATCGGCCTATTTTATCTGATAACGTTCCAAGAATAATTCTACCTATTGTATTAAAGATTGCGATCATTGCGACGGCATTTGCGGCAGTCGCTGCACTAAGACCAACGAGCTGCACACCGATGTCTTTTACCATACCGATTAAATACAGTCCGCCCATACATGATGTGAATAACATGAAAAATAAGAGATATACTTGTTTCGTTTTCATCATTTCACGCGGCGTATAATCATTGTGTAATGTTTCAGTTGTAGTGTTACTTACAATTGCTTCACGTAAGAAGAATGATCCTATCAACACTAATAGTAAGACGATAATACCCCAGTATAAAAATGCTTGTGATACTCCAAGACTGTTGATAAGATTTCCGTTTATATATCTAAAGATTAAGCTTCCCATTCCATATGCCGAAACAGATATACCAGAAATAAGTCCTTTACGGTTTGGAAACCATTTAATTAAATTAGATAGTGATGTAATATATGCTGTTCCATCAGCGTATCCAACGACAACACCGGCTAATAAATAAAGTAATGGTAATGAGGAAACTTGTGAACTAAGTATTAAACCGAGTCCTAAAACAATTCCTGCAGTAGCGATAAGTTTACGAAGTCCAAATTTTTGTTGTAGCTTTCCTGCAAATAGAGTTGAGAATGATAAAGAAAAACTCGTAATTGAGAACGTGATCGCGACTGAATTGAGGTTCCATCCAAACTTACTTACAAGGGGTTGATTAAATAAACTCCATGTGTAAATTGTTCCTAGGCCAATTTGAACAATGATTGTACCTAGAACAATTAGCAATGGATTTATAGATGTTTGTTTCATGCTAACTGTCCCCTTCTTTTATCATGACATGAATTTTCACAGTTAGTATATCCATGATAAGTTGCAAGATACTGTACGGAAAATGGAAATTGAGTTAGCTTACACAAAAAGACACTTCATCAAGAAGTGCCTTTTTGTAGGTTATATACAGCATTTAAAGAAAGCTTTGTTAAGATAAGACATTTTCGAATGCTTATGTATATATGTTATCAAATAATTTGCTGAAAGTGATGAGACTTAAGACGTATTTTTCTTTCATAAATAAGTCGGAGAGAAAATTAATATTCAATTTCCTCAAAGTCTTTCGGCTGCGGTACAGTTTGCATATTAGCTGCATCTTTCGGATCGCTATAAATCGCGTTTTGTTCTGTGTTTACATCCTTTATATTTTGCTTTTTATTTTTATTCACTTCATTTTTCATTAAAGTTCACTCCTTTTTATTATAGGAGTAGTTATACCCTAACCATAGTATTTTTACTGCTACTAAATGTATCAGCGACTAAATTGCTAAATTCACGTAAATAATATAAATAATTATCCCCACCATAGTTGTATCTTTTATTGTACATTTTAGCAACGACGACATTATATTCTGGAATGACTAATATCGTTGGTCCTGTAATTCCTAATATTTGATAGGAACCTTTAGGAACTCGCTCACCAAGTTCGCTAAATAAAGCAGGTTCATTTTGAACGAACCAAAACAACCCGTTTTGAGGTAGTTCTTTATTTGTGTACTCTGGACTTTGTAAGCTCGTAGCAAGTGCTATAACTTCTTTTGGCACAATTTGTTTACCATTTAAAAACCCTTTATTTAAATGAAGGTTACCCCAGTATGCAAATTCTCTCGCAGAGACAAAAAGATTTTTTTCGGAGCCGTCATCTACTGCACCAACACTACTTATTGCATCTTCATCTGGGTTTACAACAACCTTAACTAAATTATCATCTTGTTTTATTCTCCATCCAGTTTCTTTGAAATCAGCAGGTATGAATACACGCTCCTTTAAGAGTTCAGGAAAACTCTTATTATACAGCTGATAAATAAGCTGCGTCACCATTCTTACATTAATATCTCTGTACGCCCAGGCTTGTCCCGGTTCAAATTCACGAAAAACTGTCCCCTCATCGGTTTCATTTAAACCGTGTGAATGAGTTACTAAATGTCTTATCGTTGTCTTACCGAGTAATGAAGGATCATGTTTTTCAAAATAATTTACTGCCTCGTCATCAAGTGATTTTATTATCCCCTCATAAACTGCATAAGCTACCATTAATCCTAAATAGCTTTTTCTTGCGGAAGCGACATTGAACTGTGAAGATATGGTTACCTTTTTACTAGTAGGAGTATTTGAATGCGTTCCACTATAATGCTCTAGTACAATCTTATTATCTTTAATAATACAAAGTGCTGCCGCAGAACTTTGATTGGTCTCTTTAATGCTTTCTACCCATGAAATTAATTTTTCATATTTGTACAAATAAATATCCCCCTAAAACATATAAAAATGACAGCATGAAAGAAAAGTTTCAATACATTATAACTTTGCATCTGCACTTTTCTTTCATGTGAAATATTATAGATCTATAATACTTAAATAAACCACCAGTTCCAGCAATTAGAACAGCTGAAACAACCAACACAGCCTACACAACCGCCGCAACGTCCGCCGCCACAACCACCACAGCGACCACCACAACCGCCACCGCCACAACGTCCGCCGCCACCGCATCCGCCACAACGACGTGCATCGTCTTGAATGTAGTAATATGGATATTGATTTTGTTGCTGATCCCAATACACAACATTACCAGGTTGATAAGCATTAAGGTTTAACGCTTGTAGTTCTTGTTGAAACTCATTCATTATGAAACCCTCCATTTACAAATATAAATTCCGTCCAAATTTTCGAGTTTATTTACTTTTAAAAATAAAGTAGAAATAAGGCTATAGACTAAATGCGTACATCAACAAAATATGAATTTACACTAGGTGATGTACCTTGTTTATGAGCCTATTTTCTTTATATTCTTTTAGTGGACGGAATTAATATAAATAGAGACAATTAAAAGTTACTAATCCAACAAGTTAATAGTTCATCACTTAATTTTCTTTCTAGTAATTCTTTTACTGAAGGTGTCGGCATTATTGTATAGGAATTTATATTTTCTTTATTAAAATCAATCCAGTGAAATGCTAAATGGGACTCTTTAGATATTGGAGTGAAATCGGATTTTAACTCATTTGAATCTATTTCAAAAATGTGGTTAATTTCATGGTGGAGGGTTTCTTTGACTTGCCATTGATTTTCTATGACGCCTAAAAATTGTTTTATACTGCAAGTTACTCCAAGTTCTTCTCGTAACTCTCTTATTAGTGCATTCTCTGCTGATTCCCCAATTTCAACATGGCCACCGGGTAAAAAATAGTGATTTCCTATGTATTCAGCAACTAGTAATTTTTCATCTTGTATCATGATAGCTCGTACAATATGATGGAATTTACTTTTCATTTTGTATTCCTCCTAATCATTCACTTTATACTTGCTCGAAAATTTTCATTTAAAAGCGGGATAATATAAATCATAGGTGTTTCATATGGGTGAATTTCATTGATAATTGCAAGAGTACCTTTTACAAGTTCTCGTTTATACGTTAATTAAAACTAATAATTTTGATAAATCATTCTAAAAAAGAGTATGTTTATGAAGAAAATTATCAAAACATACTCTTAATATTTTTAGTTGATTCATTCTTTTACAATAAGGTTTGATTAGCCCTATTCTTTGCGGCCTCAAAATCGAAGCCGTAGCTAAAGTATGCAATCACTACTATTCCCTAAGCAAATCTATTCTCTACTTCAAATTTACCTGCCTGTACAAATTTTAGACTCTTAACGAACCACGAAAGCCTCTTGCGGCATAGTAAGATTCTGCCCCATTGTGATACACAAAGACGTGTCCAAAGCGATAATCGCAAAAAAGGGCACCGCCAAGTTCTCTAATATCAGAAGGTGTTTGCACCCAACTCGACGTCTTCAAATCGAAATTCCCAAGATTTTGAAACTCACGATATTCTTCTTCCGTTAATAGTTCAATACCCATGGCAGTTGCCATATCAATAGCGTTATTTTCTGGTTTATGTTTCTTTCTTGATTCTAGCGCTTCAAGATCGTAACAAACACTTCTACGACCTTTAGGACTTTCTGCTGAACAATCATAAAAAATATATTCGCCTTTTTCTTTATCAAAATCAACAACATCAGGTTCGCCACCAGTTCGTTCCATTTCGTTGAGCGACCACAACTTTTCAGTATTAGCATCCAGCCGTTCTTGAACATTAGCCCATTCTAAACCTTTATGACGGTTCATATTATTCTCAAAACGATCTTTCAATGTTTGTAGTAATTCTTCACGTTGCTCTAGTGACAACTCTTTTTTATTGCTTTCTTTCATGTTAGTTCCTCCATTGATGTTTTTATTAATGATAGTTTAAGTATATATAAATACTGTTTTATAATAAAATGTTTAAATAATTGCGTGAATTGAGTTTGCGATAATTTATATGAATTAGTACAACCAATTCTCCGCAATATGACCCTTTAACGGAACAATTTATTGTTTCAAAACAGTTTCTTAATCGATCTTTCAATTCTAGATGTTCTTTTCCTTTTCACTATACATACACGATATAACTTTATTCAAAACAGTACATCTTTATTTCAACAACAATAAGCGATATACTTCCTCACCGTCATATACATTTCCTAATGGTTTAAAATCATAACATTCATATAGTTTCTTTGCAGAAATATTATCTTTATGGACAGTTAATCTAATTTCCTCACACTCTTTAAAGTTATTTTTTATTAAGTTAATGATTTCCTGTAATGCTGCTTTTCCATATCCTTTTCCTTGCTCTTTTTCATCAATGATAAATCCGTTAATCCAATACATATCTGTTGACTCTCGTACAAAAGCATGCATAATAAAACCAACTATAAGATCACCATTATATATAGCGAATGGAATATATTCGACATTTTCACCATCTGGTTTTATGTATACTTTAGCAAGTGATACTGCCACTGCGGGAACAAGATGGATTTGATTTTCTTTAACTCGTAACTTTAATGCGTCTTCCCAATTTTCTCTCGTAACAATTTTTAATTGGACATTCACTATTTTAAGCTCCTTTAAAAAGAGAATTTATCTTTTATATTCAACGGAGTGAAATGATTCCCTTTTTCGACATCAACTTATAACATGATTTTCATAAAATCCTGAATAAATTTTTCCTCATCTAATTGTAACGCTATACGCGCCCCTTCAGATTTAGAGTGTGGGCGAAAATCAGCAAAAGTTTGTCCCTTCGTTTCGCCACATATATCCACAGTCACTTTTCGGGATGTATAATTTAAAAATGTAGGATTCACTAAACCGCTTATAGCAAGTACATCGTGTAATAATGGCCCTTCAATAGATGGATTGAGTTTTTGGTATGCTGATAAATAATAATCGTACATGGGTTTCATAATCGACTTAAATGGATTTTGTGTATTAACTAAAATATAAGTAAATACACTTGGGGTTAAAACCGTTTTATTTGTTACATTTAAAGGGAATAACGTTATATTTTTCGCTTGCTGAAATACAATTTGACTTGCTATAGGATCTCCATACACGTTTGCCTCTGCTAATGGAGTAACATTCCCTGCTTCTAAAAAGACACCACCCATAAAATAAATTCCTTTTATATTTAACATCAATTCGTTCCATAAATTAAAAGCAATCGCTAACGAGGTAGATCTTCCTACATCGACAATTGTTAAATCTTCTCCATACTTTACAAGAATCGCAGCAATACTACCAAAATTGTATATAGGAATAGATAACACACTTTCCGGTACATGGATGGGCCCTAATCCTTCTGGTCCATGGATTTCAGGGTAATACGTTGTAATTTCATTTGTAAGTGGGCCTGTTGCACCGCTAATTACAGGAATATCTTGTCTGTTTGCTAACTGTAAAATATATGCGGCATTATGAGCGGCATGTATATGTTCAACATTTCCATATCCAGTTACGATACCAACAATTTCAATTTCAGGATGCAGTAAGCCATACATAATTGCAAACGAATCATCAATACCTGGGTCTCCAAAAAATAAAACCTTCTCCAAGAAATGCACTCCTTTCATAGGTAAGATAATTATGTATATGTGGAAAAAAATTAAATCTATACAGTTCTAAGCAAATATTAATGGTGAGTAATGTATTGATAAAAAAGAACTAGCATTATGCTAGTTCTTTTGCAGATAAATAATCTACCAGTTTAATTAAATCTCGTACAAATATTGGACTAACTGATTTTAATATAGATTTTTCCCACTATTTTTATAGAATTGAAAACCTGTTATTAATCCGAAATTTTGCATTCAAATTGCAAATACTCGTAGGGATGTCTTACCATACCTTTCCACTCTCAATTTGCTTATAATCATCTTTATTAAATGTTAAATGAGCAATCACAACTCCAAGTATAGTAATTCCCCCTCCAATTATCGAAACAAAGGTTGGCACCTCACCTAACCATATCCAAGCGATAATACATGCAGTTACTGGTGTTAAATATAGAGAACTTGTTGCCTCAGAAGCACTGGCATGGGATGTAATATATGCTAATGCAATATACGGCAGTACTGTCGGGAACACACCTAAATATATAACACTCAAAGTAATTTCTATAGGAGCTGTTACGATTTCTTGATAAATCCCTGGCAAAAAAATAAGCATAAATACAGTACCAGACCAAATTGTATATATTGTAAATGGCAAGAAACCGTACTTTTTTAAGTATGGCCTTTGAAAAACGAAAAATAGACTTTCTGAAATTGCCGCCAATAATATTAGTAATCCCCCACTATTCAATTGAATGGAATCTCCTTGACTTAACGATAAAAAAGCAATTCCTACAAAACTAATTACACCACCGATCCAACCATTTAATTTCATTTTTTCATTCAAAAAAACAGAAGCAAGAATTGCCGTTAATATAGGTGTTACTGATACAATTAAACTAGCAGGTCCAGCATTTACACTCTTTTCACCGTAGTTCAGTGCAATATGATAAATTGTAAATCCAAGAGCACCAAATATAAAAATGACTGGAATATCTTTCAAGTCAGGTAAACGTAATTTGTATATAAGTGAAAACAAAAGAAGAATCAAAGAAGCGATTAGTAATCGTAGCAAAGTAAGGTGTTCAGGGGTGTAAGCTTCAAGCCCCATCCGAATTCCTGGAAAAGCTGTTCCCCATATAAGAATCGTAAAAGCGTGAGCACATACAATACGAAAACCCCATTTTTTATTATGCATATTTTCTCTCCCTCTCCAATAAACCAGCCATTTTCTAATTACCAATTATTTCTTTTCATCATATTTAATAGTTGATACAATGTCTTCAACCAGTTAATCCTTGAAAAAACCAACCACTTTGCATTTTTAAAATGAATGAGGGAGTTTTTAATATGTCTACTGATAAAAAACTGCCTAAATATCGGCAGATAATAGACTATATGAAAGAAAAAATTGAATACGGAGAATGGCCGATTGGAAGTAAGGTTCCTAGCCAGCGGCAGTTAGCGAAATTATTTCATGTAAATCGTAGTACTGTAATAATTGCACTAGAAGAACTTATGGCAGATGGCTTAATTCAAGGGAAAATCGGGTCAGGAACAATTGTAACGAATAATACATGGTCATTATTAGCCACCAATCCCCCGCCCGATTGGAGTGAATATGTAAAGGCTGGTATTCATAAACCAAGCAAGTTAATGGTACGGGAAATAAATGAAGCAGAAGCAAATAAAAAATTGATTCATCTTAGTAAAGGAGAACTTGCACCTCATCTTTTCCCGCTAGAAACTATGCAATTCATTATGCGTAACGTATGTGAGGAACTAGATTATTTCGGATATGAAGAACAAAAAGGATATCTCCCTTTACGTGAAGCAATAAGTAATTATGTAAAATCATTTGGAATAAATACATCACCAAGCTCTATATTAATAGTCTCTGGTGCATTACAGGCATTACAATTAATATCAATCGGTCTTTTACATAGAGAGTCAACTGTTTTACTTGAACGACCTTCTTACTTATATTCTCTTCACGTATTTCAATCGGCTAATATTCACCTTTCTGGAATACAGATGGATCAACATGGAATTATCCCTAATGATTTGTTAAGAAGAATTAATTATAGTCAAAAGAAAAATATTTTATATTCGATTCCTTGTTTTCAAAATCCGACGGGTGTATTAATGTCCAAGGATCGACGAAAAGAAATACTAAGAATATGCGAAAAAGAACAATTGCCTATCATTGAAGATGATATTTACCGTGAGTTATGGATGGATGAACTCCCGCCCCCTCCTTTAAAGTCGATGGATAAATATGGACATGTTTTATATATCGGTAGCCTATCTAAAACACTTAGCCCAGGACTTAGGATTGGTTGGATTATCGGACCAGAGCCTGTTATTGAGAGATTATCAGACATAAAAATGCAAACTGACTATGGGTCAAGTTCTTTATCTCAAAGAGTTGCTGCAGAATGGTTAAGTAAAGCTTTTTATGAGGAGCACGTAGCGAACGTAAGGATTCAACTAAAAAAACGAAGACAAATAATGATACAAGCATTAAATATGTACTGTGCTGACATTACTACATGGGATATTCCTAGTGGTGGATTTTTTATATGGCTAACGGTTGTACCTAACATTCCAATGAAAAAACTGTTTTCAGAAGCACTATCAAAGGGAGTTCTTTTAAACCCAGGACGTATTTATGAAGAAGAATCGGATCAGTGCATACGCTTATCGTATGGATATGCTTCCCCTGAACAAATTACTCAAGGTATTTATATATTAAGTAATTTGATTCGTAAGTTAATGGCATAATAAAAATCCTCTTTTATATAAAGAGGATTTTTATGTGTACCTTATTTACCACAATCTCATTTCCTGTCCTAATAAAATAAGTTCTTCATAAGGATCTCCGTCAATTTTTAATACTTGTGCAAAAGCTGGTTCTGTTTTTATGCCTTGTTCTTTTAATTGGATGATTTTTTTTCTAATATGGGGATGCTGTATTAATAGCATGTGCTCCACTATCATATGTTTATATGCATTTTGGTTACGCACTGGCCGCGGTTGACCAAATAATTCAAATTCAAAACCTTCAAATTGAAAAGTTGCCTTTATTGTTAAGATATTTCTAATGTTTTTCTTTTTCATTTCAAATCATTCATATGAACCATACAAAGATCTAATTTCCTGTTCAAAAACATCATAATCATGTACTTCCATTACAATATCCAAGTCAGAGTGAAGGGTATCAATTCTAATAGGGATTGTCCCGCAAAGTACAGGACTATACAAAGCTAAATCCGCCATTATGTTTAGTTTATTCATAACTTCGTAAACTTTTTGTTGTTTATCGTTCCCAGATTGTAAGTATGTGATAGATGTAAACATAGAAGTCTCTCCTTCATTTAACGTAATACTCATCTCACTAAATTTGAGAAAAAATTTAATCATTTCATTTTGTTCTAGGAATACCTTTATTTCAATATATTAAGGCGAACTAACTATATTTTTCAACTTTTCTCCTATACTGCAATACTATAAAAATAAAAAAGGAGGAACTTTTATGAGCATTTTCAACATTCTTTTGACCATACACATATTATTTGGAACCATATGTTTAATTACTGGTATTGTAGCGATGGTTGCTCAAAAAAAGAAAGGAAAACATACGGAATGGGGCGAAATATATCATGCATCTTATGTTGTCATAACCCTGACGGCAATTATATTGGCCATTATAAAGTGGGATGAAATCGCATATTTATTTTATGTAGCAATTTTCTCTTATTCATTTGCGATTTATGGCTACCTTGCAAGAAAAAAGCGTTGGAAAAATTGGATTCGCCACCATATTAGAGGTATGTTAGGCTCCTATATCGGTGCCGTAACCGCACTTTTAGTAAACGTCGGAATTCATATTCCAATTATTAATTTACTGCCGCCTATATGGTTTTGGTTTTTACCTACCTTAATTGGCATTCCTCTCGTAGCCAGTGTATCAAAAAAATATAAAAAACAGAGGAAAAATTAGTTGCATTTTGATTACTTTCTGAGTAATCTTATGAAAAATTATGCTTAACACAGCGAATAGTATGATTATTTAGATTTCATGTTTCCTATGATATAATGGGTTATATTGTTTTTTACCATCTAAATTAAATATAGGAGGATTTTAATGATACTATCACAAGATAAAAACATTAAACTAGTGATACATGCAATTACTTTATTATCTTTCTTGGCCTTTTTCCTCTTTGGTAATACACTTTTCTTTATACCGCTCATACTTTATTTCGTTTTCAAATCACAAAGTATAAAAGAGATGAATCTAGAATCAGCCCTTTTCCAATTTGGAGTATGGCTCGCTGTATTTCTTTGGAACTTCGTAGTAATCCGTACGATCATGCTTTCCTTATTACACATTGACTTGAGTACAAATTCCTTATTTGTTATTTTTGGAACAATTCCACTATATATAATACTTTTAGCCGCCGTAATTTTAGGACCACTTAAAGGGATTTTATATGAATTACAAAATAAAGAATTTCATTATCCTATTGTTTCACGATGGGTGCATAGAACTAAATAAAAAGAATCCAATATTTTTATTGGATTCTTTTTTGTTTTCTCTTTTGCATAGTTATTTAAACTTCAGCTCAATGTATTCAATTATGTTACCATCAGGAAAACAGCCGTACATCATTTCCTATCGGGTAATTCTTTTTATTTATGATTTTTCAAATCCAATATTGAATGTAAACGATCCGGATAATTAGTAAACATCCCGTCTACATCCCATATCAGTAACTTTTTCATATCCTTTTCATTATCTACTGTAAATGGATGCACTTCTAATCCATATTTCTTTATTTTTTTACATAGGCTGCATCAATATATTTAAAGTTCATCCCTAGGCCAATGCAGTATTTTTTATAATTCTCAATTTCTAGTTCTGTTAATTGAACTGCTTTTTTATATGATAATAATTGTACTAGAGATATATTGGTATTTAAACTATGAATCTTTTGCAGACTTTCTTCACTAAATGATTGAATAATAACTTTATCATTTATTTGGTAGTGATTAATAATTTCTAATAGTTTTTCTTCCATTCCAGGATATTCATCTGGCGATTTTGTTTCGATATAATAGTTAGCATTATGTCCAAACGTTTCAATAATTTCTTCTAGTGTTGGAACTGTAGCATCTTCAAATTCTTTCTTTGCTAAATTGGAATGCTTTTTATTGAAAAAAGATCCTGCATTTAGTTTCTTTATTTCTTCTAATGTATGCTCTTTTACTAAGCCCGCACCGTTTGTTGTACGGTTTAATGTTTCATCATGCATAGCTATTAAATGTCCATCTTTTGTCATTTGGAGATCTATTTCTATATAGTCACCTTTTAATTGTTGTCCTAATGTATAAGCCACTATTGTATGTTCTGGTGCATATGCAGAAGCACCTCTATGCGCAATGTTTTTTATATGATTTGATTGATTAGTAGCTTTTATATAATTATGTTCATTTACTTGTTGAAAAACAAAGATGCTTATTACTATGAAGAAACAAATGATTGTAATTATAGCTGTTTTTTTCATAACGGTATGTTAACTCCTATATTTAAAACAATTTGACTTGGATGATTTACTCAAATAAATGCCGATTTTCAAAAACAGTCATTTGTCCTACAACTTGAAAGCCGGATTTTTTATAAATATTTATTCCATCAGGTGAAGCTTGTAGTACGCAGTACATATTTTTTAATTGTTTTGCTTCTTGCAGCAGGAAATTAAACATAGTAGAGCCAAAACCTTTTCCTCTCATTTCTTCTTTAGTCGCTATATCATAAATACCGACACTATCTTTCGTACATACTAAAGAGCCAACAGATACTACATCACCTTTATAAAGACCTAAGTATAGTTGCATGTCATCGCTATTCCATAAATCTAAAGAAGAAATTTGATTATAGTAGGATTGAACATTAGAGCCTTCCGCTGATGTACCGAATAAAGCCGCTAACGTTTCGCCAAATTTTTGTATTTGTACCGGCGAAGTTGCTTTTTGTATTATAAAACCTGCTGGTATGTCTAATGTAGGATGAATTGTTTGTAAATCTGCAACCATTGCAATATTATTTTCTGCTTCTATTAATCTAAGTTTTAGTAACTCGTTCTTAAGTGTATTCTCTCTCTTTGCATCCCAACACCAAACACTCATGGGGAACCCTTTTTGATTAAAGTGTTCTATCTCCGCACATAATTCCTCGTTTCCTTCCGTTAAGTTGTTGTTTAATAAAGTAATAATATTAAATGTATCTGTAGGTAAACCACAGTTAACGGTAATATAATCCTTCGTTTTCTTTACACTCATCCCTTGCACATGACGAGCAACATATGAAGTTTTGTATATAAAATTATCTATAAGTAACTTTTGATAATTCATCAATTATGCTCCTTTTAAAAAATAGTAATTAAATAACACCTATATTAAATATAACATATAAGAAATTTCACTTAATCAATGATATTCCCCTTTTTAACCCCTTTATATCACACAATGTAGCATAATAAGAATTAAAAATGATATAACATTGTCGGAATGAAAAAAGTGGTATATAATAAATATTAACATTACTAGTAATTATTTTAGGTATTCCTAGAATAAAGGAGCGATACATATGAAAATTACTATTTATTTCGGAAGTCATGAAGATCAAGATGTTCGTACTATGGACTGTCATTTAGATGTAGAAGATACAGAAGAGATTGTATCTGTATCTTAATATAAATAATGGGATGAAACCTCTTCCCTGCAACGTTTAAGGCACCTTTTATAGGTGTCTTTTTTATTGTTTTTTCGTCAAAAACCCTTTACTTTAGTGCGTTTTAATAGTAAAATATAAATATACGAACAAACGTTCTTTTTTAATTTATTTGTACATGAAGGGATGATTTCAACAATGACTCAAGCAAAGCGCAGAGGAAGAAAAAAGCAAACACCTATTATTTCAAATACAGGCTTTATCGGCTCTGTCTTTATTGATACATTGGAGTTACAAAAGAAATCCTATTATTTCGCTCGTAAAAAACTTCAAATTGTGCATCACGTACTAGATGGTCTATCTGGGGCAACGAGTGCATTATTTAAAGAACATAATATATCCGCATACATGTCATGTGTGTATTTACATAAACAAAAGAAAATCGGCTTTGTTCTTTCAACAAAACCGTTTGAACAAAGTGATGGCGTTGCTTACTTTATAAATTATTTAATCGAAAAGAATTTTTACGGTAACGAAGAAGTAGAATATCAAGAAGTATTTAATACAGGTTTTATTGGTGTAGTATTCGCGGATTTATCTAGTATAGATCGCTTTAATTTTGAGTTTGAAATGGGTATGTTAACGAAATTAATGAAAGATATGATTATTCCGGTTAAAGAGCTCTTTTTGCGCCACAATGTACCGGCTTACATCTCCACTTCTCATTTAGAGGAGCAAAATAAATTAGGTTTCGTTTTATCTGTAAAGCCATATGATGAACGTGCAGAAGCAGATTTATACTTCGAAACATATTTAAAAGAGCGCGGATTATTTATTGGTGATGAAGAAGATGATATTGATAAAATAGTTATTAGAAAGACAGCTGAATTACGATAGTTTTCCAATACAACTTACATTAATAAATTGTTCAGTATTTAATGTGAACTTAATACCTTCCTATTGGTAATAGGAAGGTATTAAGAATTTATTAGTCCTTATGCTTTTCATACATCTCTATTTTTTTATTTAGCACATCTTTACCCCAGACTTGCATTGCTTCTAATACAGGTATAAATTTTCCCCCTGCTCTGTTAAAGAATATTCTACCTTTGGTGGAACAACTTTATAAACTTCTCTGTGTACTAACTCGTCCTCTTCAAGCTCTCTTAATTGTCTAGTTAAGATTCCTTTTGAGATACCAGGTAACATCCTCAATAATTCATTAAACCTAATAATTTCATTTTTGCTTAAATGCCACAAAATCACGATTTTCCATCTTCCTGCAATTGCATTTTGGGTAACTGTTAATGGACAAATTTCTTGCTGTGTTTCTTCAGAAACCGATTCATCTTGATAACTAAAACGTGCCATAATAAAATCTCCTTTTTCGCTAAGTACTATTTTTATGACTATGTTATTAAATTGTGCCTACTTACATAAATCCTTCTTAAGAAATAGTATATGTAATGTATACAAAAATCAAAAATAACGATGTATGTAACGGAGAGATTGTATGAAAGTTTTAGTAACAGGTGCAAGCGGAAATTTAGGTTCTAAAATTGTTGAGTATTTACTTACCAGATTATCAATTGAAGAAATAATTGTTGGTGTACGTGATGACAAGTCTGAAAAAGCACTTAGTTATAAGGAACAAGGCTTAGAAGTACGTGTAACGGATTTTGAAAATCAAGAAACTTTGTTTTCAGCATTCAAAGATGTTGATCGTTTATTCATCATGTCAACATTTGGTGACTTTGATACAGTTATACGTCAGCATACAAATGCAGTAGAAGCTGCCAAAGCAACAGGTGCAAAACAAATTATTTATCCAAGTGTTACAAGAGCAGAAGGAAATGACTTTTTCCTAGCGGGCATGCATAGAGCATGTGAAGTAGCAATTATTGAATCAGGTATTCCTTATGTGATTCTGCGTAACAACTGGTATGTAGAAAATGAACTTGGTACAATTCAAAGCTGTATGGCTGGTGCCCCTTGGGTGACTTCTGCAGGAGAAGGGAAAATCGGTTGGGTATATCGTCCGGATTTAGCTGAAGCAGCAGCGAATGTTTTGGTATCTGCTCGTCACAAAAATAAGATTTATGAACTTTCAGGTGAAAATTTAAAACAACAGCAATTTGTTGATATATTAAGTGAAGTATTAGGAAAAGAAATTCCTTTATTAGAAGTAGATGACTCTTCTTATGAAGAAATGTTAAAAGGTGCTGGAGTACCTGAAGCCTATCTTCCAATGTTAGTAATGATTCAAAAAGGGATTCGTGAAAGAGGATTAGAATCAACACATACCCATTTGAATTTCTTATTAGAACGTCAGGCTACACCATTAAAGCAAGCATTAACACATTTATTAGTAAATACAAAATAGATAAATCAAATTCCACAGCCGAAATCAAATAATAAATTTTGTATTTAAAAAAGTGCCTTTACTTCGACCACCTATCACTTTAGTTAAAGAAGGATTTTTAAACAACATTATTATTTTTTAAAGGACTTTATTGCAAAATAAACATCTTTTTGTTACTTAACAAATTTACTTAGCTACGCAAAACACTATAATCTTTTGAATGAATTTCTAAATTTAACTTATTTGAGTAAGCCTTATTCAAAATAAGAAATACTATCCCTCCTGTAATTGGAAGCGTGTAAGCAGGGATATAATTTAATAATAATCCTGATAATGCCAATGCTATTGGCTGCATCATTTTACCTATACTTAATCCAATACTGAGTACCCTCCCCCTATATTCATCAGGAATCTCTTTTTGCATGAAATAAATTAAAGGAATATCAATTAACGCTATTATTAGCCCTAAAAAGAACATAACAACACAATACGTAATAACGTATACAAAATCATTTACTTCAAAACTTTTGAATAGAACTGGAATTCCTGAAATAATCATAAAAACTGCCAACATTGAACTTAGCTTTTTCAAAAGATAAGAGTAAGAAAAACGATTAGTTATCTTTTTTACTAAAATTGCACCAATTATCATCCCTACTGGAAAAGTCCCTTGAATGATACCAAATTGCTTAGAACTAAGATTGAGAACTGTGTTAATAATGTATGGCAATGGAACAGTTACAGCAAACCCTAAGAAGAAATTAAGTAAAATTAAAATTCGAAACGTATTCTTTAAGCTTTCCTTTTCAATTAAGTATGAAAACCCCTCTTTTATATCTTTAATAAAATTAATTCTCCTTTTTGGGCATTCCTCATTTATGTTGAACTCGAACAGTTTAAAATGAATAAATAATATGGATATACCCGAAAGAATAAATGAAATACCGTTGATAATTATAAAAATTTTAATATCAAAGACTGCAAAAACGATGCCACCTAACATAGGACCGAGAATTAAAGATACAGAATCGATAATTTTACTTATAGAGTTAATACTCATAAGCCGCTCTTTAGAGACGATATTTGGTTTTGCGGCTTCTAATCCTATTCCAAAAAATGTTGTAAATACCGTCATAAGAAAGGTAGTAGTATAAACGATGAATAAGTTTAATCCATAATAGCTGCTTAATATATAAACAGTTATTAATAAGCATCCACTTAGTAAATCCATACAAATAACCAGTTTCTTTTTATCAACCTTATCAGCAATTACACCGGCAAATGGATTCATAACAATCATTGGAATCGTTCCTAAAATGAGCGTAATCGCAAAATTTAACGCAGATCCGGTTATTTGTAAAACATATAATCCTAATGCGAAACTATATATAGAGCTACCGAATATTGATACTGTTTTTGCAATTGAATATAAACAAATATTTCTTAGTTCTTGGTTTCTTTTTTTATTTTCTATATGTAATCGTAAACTTCCCATAATATTTCCCTCCCGCTGAACTTTGTATTACGTACAGTGTAAGTTCTCGGGTCAACCCAATATCAATATGCTAGTATTAAAAACTTTTAAAAGAAAAATTTAAAAAGATGGGGTTAACCCCATCTTTTTCCGAAAAATGAATATGTATAAATTTCTTCTCCTTGAACAAAGAAATCCTCGTATTTTCCTCCTCGTTCTATATATTCTGAAGTTCTTTCATCTATGGAATTAAACTGTAGCTTTTGGATTTCTCCCTTGACTTTTGAAGAAGTAAAATTATCTCTTAATCTAGTTGTAATTTGGCTATTTATGCTAAAATTTTTAAATACAATAAATGAACTTAATAAATAACAATCAGGTTTGAATAGATAGTTTAATTCGTGCAATAAAAAATTTTCATGCTCAAAACTGTAATTACTTGTACCAGACTGATCAATTACAATATCAACAGAATGATTCTGAATAGGTATACTTAAAAAATCAGCGCAAATAAAAAGAATGTTTCTTTTGGAATTTCTTTTTTCAATTACATCTTTTAAAAATAGAAGTTTATTCAAATCTCGATCAACAGCAATATATAAACAATCTTCTGGTAGTTCTTCATAAATATTTCGTAAAAAGAACCCAAGACCCGATCCTAAATCAAGTAACACCTTATTATTTAAATCTAGCTGCATTAGTTTCTTTTTCGCCCATTCTCCTCCTCTTTGTATATTCTCCAAAAAAGTAGTATCTGTTTCATTGATATAATCTGAAATATACCCCTCAAGTAAAGTCCTTTCATATGCTTCAAATGATTTTCCGACTGTTAAAATCCCTGAGGCAATCTCGTATTCTTCACCACAATTGCAAATTAGATTTCCCTCAACAATTTGGTTCTTATTGATAATGCCATCTTCCAGAATTAAATTTCCGTTACACTTAAAACATTTAAATAAATTAAGTACTGTTAAATCTATCCCTAAAATTGAATTCGAAATTTTAGTTGCTGTAGATAAATTATTTAACGCTGTCTTTAATTTATCTTTTCTTTCCTCTAATGTTTTTATTTCTTGTTCAACCTTTTCATATTTCAATTTAAATAAAGATTGATAAGAAGTATCTGTTTCGTAATTCATAGATTTCGCTAAATTTTTATAAAGAAAAAGTTCTTTAATTTCATTCAAACTAAATCCTAGCCATTTGTACTCTAATATAAGCTCTACATCTTTTTGACAATATTCATCAAAAAAATAGTGACTTCCCTTTTTTCAGGAATAACGAGTCCTAGGTCTATATAATGCCTAATCGTATCTACACTTACACTATTTACTTCTGCAAACTTACTGATTTTCATATTATCACTACCATTTATGTATTTGTTTATATATACTTCTTTTTTATTTTTTAAAATCCTTTTATCTCCCTATGCAAGATTATTTATAGTATGAATTAGGATTGCCAATTCTGCATCAGGTTCATAAATAATAACTCAATCTTTAAGATTACCTGTGCCACTAGTGTACGCCACACTTAAAACCTTATTAATATACATGGGGGCACCAACGTTTTACAGATTTCGTACGTTTAGATGAACCACCCTCTTTTCTCTAACTTTTGCTCTAGAAGTCTTACTCTGCCTGCTAAAGAGAGCTACACAAGGCCTCCCAGCTCCCACTTTCATTGTCTAACCTACATATCGATCTCCTGCCTTGTCAAAGAGTACTATACTTATAATTTCATTCCACATCCACATATTGACATTGATAATCATTCTCGATAAAATATCTAATGTAGAATATTCAAAATATATCAATTGGATTTATATAAGGACCTCAAAACAGAAAGGAGTTTCATTATGGTGACAAAAAATAAATTAACTGTACAAGGTTTTATGAATACTGGGCTTTATACAAGCATTTTACGCATATAAAAAAACAGCTATTTATTATTACTCATGACCCTGAACTGATTGCTCTTTCTTGTGATGAAACACTTGAAATTGCAAACGGTCGTATAAAAGAAATTAAAACATTTACACTATAAAGGACGTGAAAATATGGAACATTATACACACCCTGCTCAAAAGAAACATTGGATTCACTCGATTTTACAATTTGCAGCTTCCTTTAGACACCTAATGATTATTTCTACTTTCTTAGCTATTATTAGCGTTATTGGTGGACTCGTTCCTTATGTAGCCATCTATTATATTCTTAAACTATTAATAGACGGTACCCAAACTATAAGTAGCATTAGCTATTGGATTTTCATTGCTACCTGTGGCTATTTCGTACAAACAGTATTTCATGCACTCTCAAGTTATTACTCACATCAAGTTGCTTACAGTATTTTAGAGAATATTCGTTTGCAATTAGCTGAGCGTCTCATGCGTGCGCCACTTGGACACATTATCAATCAACCTGTTGGTAAGATGAAAAATGTCATCGTTGATCGTGTTGAAACATTAGAACTTCCACTTGCCCATATTATCCCTGAAGGGCTATCCAATATTTTATTACCAATTGGTGTTTTTATTTACTTGTTAACAATCGATTATCGAATGGCATTAGCTACACTCATTACCGTACCAATCGCGTTCATGATTTATATGATCATGATGCGCAACTTTAATTCACAATACAAAAATTACATGGAGGCTAGCAACCACGTTAACAGTGTGATTGTTGAGTATGTAGAAGGAATTGAAGTCATTAAAACATTTAATCAAACAAACAAATCTTATAAAAAATTCTCTCATGCTATTACATCATTTAAGGATTACACATTAAATTGGTTCCGTAGCACATGGCCTTTAATGACTCTCGGGAATGCGCTCCTCCCCTCAACGCTTGTTGGAACACTTCCAGTCGGATTGCTTCTTTACAAAAATGGTACTATTGAACCAGCAGAACTTATTATCTCATTAACTTTATCGATGGGATTAATTCATCCGCTCATACAATTGACAACTTTCGTTAATGATTTTAAATCTATCGAATATGCAGTGAATGACACAAAGGACTACTTACATCTAGAAGCATTATCGGTTGCCCCTACTTACAATCTAGTACCAACTCACTTTCAAATAGAGATGAATCATGTTGCATTTGGTTACAACGAAGAACATACAGTTATCCGCGATCTATCGTTAATTATTCCTGAGCGTAACTATACCGCACTTGTAGGTCCGTCTGGTAGTGGTAAATCCACTATCGCTCGGCTCATAACACGCTTTTGGGATGTATCTAATGGAAGTATCAACATTGGTGGCATCAATATTAAAGATATTCATCCAAACGATTTCAGTAAGATGATTAGCTATGTTGCACAAGATAATTTCCTTTTCCGTACAAGTATATTAGAGAATATTCGCATGGGGAATCCCAATGCTTCAGACGATGAAGTTTTCCATGCAGCTCGCCTTGCTCGTTGCGATGAATTTATTAAATCATTACCAAATGGCTATCAAACGGACTCTGGTGAAGCTGGAAAAAAACTATCTGGCGGTGAAAAGCAGCGTCTTGCGATTGCACGTGCTATTTTAAAGGATGCACCAATTATTATTTTAGATGAAGCAACAGCGTTCACAGATCCTGAAAATGAAGCTGAAATTCAAAAAGCATTTAATGAGTTAGCTTCAAATAAAACACTAATTGTTATTGCTCATCGATTATCAACGATTAAACACGCTGATCAAATTGTCGTCTTACAAAGTGGCAATGTTCATACTATGGGTACCCATGACCAGCTCTTACAAAGTAATAATTTGTATCAAAAACTATGGCGAGCACATATTGGTGCAAGTAAAAAAGATATTCAATCAGACTATGTAACTAAGGAGGGACATTCCAATGTTTAAGATTATAAAACGAATTCTGAATTGGACCGGTCCTTATAAAAAGCGCGTATATCTTGGGTTCGTCTTCTCATTTTTCCAAGCTATTTGTATTACTTTACCCATTGTCATCTCTGCTAAGGGACTGCAATATATGCTCGATGACTATCATGGTACAAAAGAATTAACTTCACAAACAATTTGGTTACTCCTTTTATTTATGGTGATAGCAATTTTAGGACGATTCCTCTTTTCTTATTTAAAAGCTGTTTATCAAGAGAGTGTCGGTTATGAACTCGCTGCATCACATCGCATTCAGCTTGGGAACACATTAAAAGGAGTTTCACTCGGTTTTTTCAATAAGTACCGTACAGGTGATATTAATGGTATTGTAACTACCGATTTATCATTTGTGGAAATGATGGCAATGAAAATGATTGATATTGTTGTAAACGGTTATATCATGACATTTACAATGATTTTATTCTTATTGTTCTACAATCCCATTATGGCACTTATTGCAATTGCTGGCGTTATACTATCTATGATCTTTTTACAATTACTACAAAAACATAGCCGGAAAAAGGCCCCCGTACATCAACAAAGTCAACATGAACTCGTTAACAATACACTTGAATACTTACGTGGTATGTCGGTTGTAAAAAGCTTCAACCAAGAAGGTATAGCATCACGAAATATTAACAAGGCCTTTAAAAATAGTAAAAATGTTAACATTGAAATTCAAAAGTCATTCGGTTTTTATAATGTCGGTCACCGTATGGGGCTGAAGCTTGCATCAGTTTTACTTGTTCTCGTTGCTTCGTCACTTGTTTTATCCGGTGATATGGAGTTTTCTGACCTGATCTTAATCACACTATTTTCTTTCGTTATGTTTGATAGTATTGAACCAATTAGTGATGCCACACACGTTCTTGAAACAGTTGACAATATGCTAGATAAGCTGGATGCTATTGAACAAACAGAATTTGTCGATACAAAAGGTAAAGATATACATTTAAAACATTTTGATATCACGTTCGATCATGTTTCATTTAGCTATAGTGATCGCCCAATTATCCAAGATGTATCACTTCATATAAAAGAAGGAACAACAACTGCAATTGTCGGTCCGTCTGGTTCTGGTAAAACGACACTATGTAACTTAATCGCTCGTTTTTATGATGTAGATAAGGGGGCTATTACAATTAATGGTATGAATATTAATGAATTAAGTCTTCATACATTAATGTCATCGATTAGCATGGTATTCCAAAATGTTTATTTATTCAATGATTCTATTTATAACAATATACATTTCGGTAATCCTAAGGCGACGAAAGACCAAGTCATTGAGGCGGCAAAAAAAGCGCAATGTCACGACTTTATCATGTCACTTAAAGATGGGTATAGTTCGGTGCTAACAGATGGTGGATCTTCTCTATCTGGAGGTGAGAAACAACGTATTTCCATCGCCCGTGCTATCTTAAAAAACGCACCAATTATTATTTTAGATGAAGCAACCGCAAGCCTTGATCCTGAAAATGAATCGCTCATTCAATGTGCACTTGATGAGCTGACAAAACGAAAAACCACACTCATTATTGCCCATCGACTTGCAACAATTCAAAACGCCCATCAAATCGTTGTACTTGAAAACGGAAAAATTGTTCAAAAAGGAACACACGAAGAACTAATCCAACGTGAAGGTACATATCGTCGTTTCATTCGTATTCGTCATGAAGCAGAAAACTGGGTTTTAAAATAATTTCTCCTATTTGAAAGAAAAACGAGTATAAACCTAGATTCGGTTATACTTGTTTTTTTTCCTATTAAGCATGCCCTATTGCTTGTAACACAGCTTCATGAATTAATTCTGATAACGCAATAAAATCTCTCATGGCTTGTTTTGGAGAACCATCGATTTCTAAGCTTGATGGAGGTGTGTCGGGACCTCATTTTTGATTTAATTAAATAAAAATAAAAAACCCGCGAATTATTCACGGGTTTTCCTCTTAATAACTAATTGCTATTGTTCCTTCACCTGCATGAACAGCAAATGAAATCGGCAATGGATAAAGCTTGAAATCCATTTCAGGGAATGCTTGTTTAATATCTAAAATCCATTCTTCAGCTCCATCTTTATCGTTAGCATAGAACATATGAAGTACTTTTGGTAATTCTTTTTCAAGCTCATTTTTAATGTATTCTCTACATTTTTGGATTTTACGCACTTTCTTTTCAAGTAAAAGTTCCCCGCCTTTTACTTCTAAGATTAAGTTGACACTTAATAAACTTCCAAGTAAAAATTGAACTCCCTTTACTCGACCACTTGCATATAAACCTTTTAAGCTTTTTGGAAATACATAAAAAGGCCTTCTTTTTTCATCTACTAATGTTTTATGTATATCTTGTAAAGTCATACCATCATTGTATAACGTTTTAGCTTTTCTCAAAAGTTCATCCATTGGATAACTTGTCGTTTCACTATCTAATACAGTTAAAGGGAAACCTGCCATATCAGCAGCTAACTTCATATTTTGATAGGTCCCACTTACTTTTCCGCTAATAGCAACTGCAAAGCCTTCTTCATATTCTTCTTTGCATTTAGTAAATAATTCTACCATTTCCCCTATGTTAGGTTGCGAAGTAGTAACTGTTCTTCCATCATTTAACGCTTCATAAAGACGTTTATGAACTCCTTCTTCACAATCCTTATAAGACACTCCATCAATAATAACTTCAATTGGGATAACAAAGTTATCACCATCTGTTGTAAAACTCGCAGTTGTACTATCAGTAAACCAAGCAACACGCTTCATGTTGTTCCTCCCTTATTCTGTTCCTCTTTTCTGACTTTTCTATATATTTATCTTACGAAAAGAGAATATCCCCTGTAATAGTAACAGGACTTTATTATTTTGGCTATAGTAGATGTATAATAAATGTGAATGTTTTTTGTCTATTTATCAAAAAAAAGAAAACCACAAAATTCCCCGGCCTTCTTTTAACATTACTTAAATGTTTCGTTATCTAAAATTACAACATAATCATTCGTCAATCGGCCAGCTTCTTTCGTATAATTAACAAGCCTTTGTATGTTATCACAGCTAAGTTTTGCTCCCCATACGAGTAATGGTACGCCGATAAAGTCGATGTGGAACCTTCTAGAAAACAGACCACCGAAAGTCATTGGTAAAGGAACTGTTGGTGATGTATTAGAAAAAATAATCTTTTCATGGCTGTGATAATGTTTTTGCAGAATCTCTCCTAAATGCTTCATCGCAGGTACAACGACTTTGGATGCCCCGCAGCCAATTGTATATACAGGATTCCCATATTCATCTTGTCCATGAAAAATAATCTTTCCCATATCCTCTGTTTTCAATTTATTAAAGTAATCAACATTTAATATTTCTTCTTTCGTTAACTTACGATCTATTGGTAATTTATTTAAATGATAAGCTGCAGCGAGTGCAGTTGAATGCGTTCCACCGAAATCTGTGTAAATGAATATCATAGTATCATCCCTTGTTGTAAAAGTTCAATATTATTTAGTATTACCGTTCACAGCGTTGTTAAACAAGGGACGAATGTATTTACGCTTTTTGTGTTAATTCATTATATTTTTTCCAAATATAATAGCGTCTACTAATTACGGTACCTAATGTGATACATAAAAAGGCATTCGTTACAACCATTAATGTGTGGTGAGTACTGCCAGGAAACATACTTTGCTTAATCAAAACCTTTGCACCTAAAATAACAAGGAGAATAATTGTACTTAACCAATTTCCTTTTCGTAATACATGACCTGTTTCACTATCTAATCGAAATGTTAAAGCTTTTCCCCTAATAACTCCTAGACCCAATCCCATTCCGAGCATTGCAACGAATAGTAGTACGTGCAATATATTTAATTGTCCCATATGAATAATGGACTGGATTGTTACAAAGCACAGCAAAGCCGGAATGAGCCAAATACGATTAATATTCACTTTGTATTCCTTACCTTGAATTAATACAATTATAAGAATAACAAGTAGAATAACAAATAGAATATCCATTTAGAGTCCTCCTATATACTTGTTTACCTTTGAAAATTATATTCGTCTCTGTTTGAAATACGATAGCTACTTTAATTTGTATAATATGGAATGTGATTTCCCATCAGCCTTAAGCATTATTTATAAAAGTAAAAAGACGTACTTTTTACTCGTACGTCTCCTACTACTTGTTCTTCATGTATAGCAACTAGTTCAATTACGGGATTTTCATATTTTTCTTTCCCTCTAAGTACATTGTCATAATATGCTGTATCTAAAAAAGATAACACACGGCAACGTACCTAGCCTATTTCGTCTTCTTTTTTATATGCTCTAATTTTTATATCCATGTAATTAAAAAGCTCCTTCTATTTCCACCATTAGTTTTTCAGGTCCTGCCCCTTTATTTGATGGAATAACTAATGTAATTCCTAATTCCGGGTATACGGCCGAGCGAAAACTCACGCCTGGATCATATCCCATTACATGATATTTAAAAATATTTTCTTGTTTTTTCTCAATCCATATTCCATAGCCGTAAGACTGGCTATTATTCACCAAAATATGAGGAGTTAAAAGTAACTTCGTATATTCGCGGCTTAATATTTCGTTGTTAAATAGAGCTTCCCAAAATTTCACCATATCTGGTGCAGTAATGTAAGCACCGCCATCAGAACCTCCTTTTATGGGTATAGAGTATGCATTTGTTCTCCATTTTTGACTATTTACATCCTTAATATATCCGAGAGCAGTATGTTTTGGTAAATTATCTAAAGAGAAATAGCCTGAATCATTCATACCAACTGGAACAAATATGTTTCTTTCTATATATTCCGTAAATTCAAGTCCTGTCTGCTGTTCTATAATTAATCCAAGTATAATAAAACCTGCATTATTATAGTAAAACTTACTTCCTGGTGTAAACATCATATTACTGTTTTGGAATAATGGTAAAAAGTCTTTTAAACTTTTTAATAGATACATAGGAGTTTGTTTCCAAAGGTCTTCAAAGTTATCCATGATACTTTCATCAAAATAATCTGGAATACCCGAACTATGCGTTAAAAGTTGATGTACTGTAATATCTTCATTAAAGTTTGGGAATTTAATATGTAGACAATCTTTTAACTTTGTATGAAAAGTAATTACACCTCTTTCAACAAGTTGACAGATACTGATAGCAGTAAATAATTTGCATCCTGAGGCAATTCCAAATCTTGTTTGTAGTGTATTGTTTATACATTCACTTCGGTTAGCATATCCAAATGAATTTTCATAAATAATATCATCATCTTTTTTTATTAAGACTACCCCAGAAAAATCTATATTCCGATGTATTTCTTTTACAATTTTCTCTATTTGATCTTTTGTTTTTATCATAATAACCACCCTTATTTATTGGTATTGTTCTTTCCTCTTATTATTTTTCCATATATAGGGGAAAGAAACCTCCTATTCAACCCCTAATTTTCAAATAAAAACCAAGGGAACTATTTTGAATTTATTGATTCAGCGGAATATACCTTAGACCGCGATGGTAATAAAGTAAACACGCACAATATGATAGTAATAAGTAGCATTACCAATACTCCTACAATGACTACAAGTTGTATAGAAGTGAATTGAGTTGCAACGCCGAACAGAATCGTTATAAAAATTGTAAAAACAGCTATAACGAGCCCGTATATACTCCCGATTCGTCCCATCATATGAACCGGAACGTTATTTTGATAAAATGTGTAAAATCCCGTATTTGCATATGCCATAGAGAAAGATAAAACAAAGAATCCGATAGCAGCTATTAAAAACTCACTTGAAAAAGCATAAATCAAATATCCGATTGTAATGAATAATGATCCTATCCCCATTAGAAATGAAGGTGCTAATTTTTTTGATAAAATTGTATTTGTTATGGCTCCTAAAATAAAACCCGCTCCAGCGATACTAACTAAAAAGCCATATTCACTATCTGTTAACAATAAAACTTCTTTCGCAAACGATAGTTCAAGTGAATCTATAGCGGTAGCTAAAACCATCATTCCTTGGAATAGGAAATAAACACATACTATATACACAGATTTTTTGCTGAAATTTAAAACTATGTTCCAATCTTTTTTTAGTACAGTTAGAGATAACTTATCACTTGATGTATTAGAATCGTATTTTTTATCAAGATCAGGTAAAAGTAATGTAATTAACCCTGATAACAGAAATGCTATAGCATTCATATATATAGCAAACTCTGGTGTACCAGTTATTAATAATATCCCCGCTACTGCTGGACCAATTAAAAATGCACCAGATCCTATTAAACTACGTAGTGAGTTGAAACGTTGTCTTTGCTCTACTGGAATTAATTTCGTCATATATGTCATAGCAGTTGGTTCATAAATCGCACTGGCCATGCTTATAAAAAATACTAAGAGATAGACAATCCAAAGGGATGGAACCAAGGGTAAAATAGCGATAAATACTGCTCGATATATATCGAGGTGAATCATTAACTTTCGTTTATTTAAACGATCTATCATACTTCCTGACCAAGCGTTTGTAAATAAAGTGGCTAATGGTTTTATCACATATAAAGTAGCGACAGCTAAGGCTGAGCCACCCATATTATAGACAAGTACATTCAGTGCGATTAAATAAATCCATGCACCTAAATTCGCAATACCAACTCCGGACAATAGTAATAAAGGATATTTCCAATCTTCAAGTAATTTTTTCACTTTAGGCACCCGCTTTCTAAATTGTTTTAAAACAATAAAAAAATCCCACCCCCAAGACTTTTAGTCTTAGGGACGAGATTTATCATCGCGGTGCCACCCTAGTTTGTTAATATGTCGCCATATTAACCTTATCAGGTACTGCACTATTTTCATGCTTATACCTTATCTCTATAACGGGAGCTCCCATCACACCATCCACTTTTAAAAGGTTCCGATGTGCTGCTCAGAGGCTTGGTTCAATAAAGAATTTTTGCTCCTTTTCAGCTAAATAGAGCTCTCTGTGAAAAATTCATTTTATTTACTCTTCTCTTCACTGCATTTGGTTTTTTCCATATTATCACATAGGTTTTATATTGTAAATAATTAAAAAGAATAATCAGTTTTTTTAAAAGTGAGCATCCTTTATAATTTTGTAACTTGATTTTTTATTTATTAAAAAATACGGTGCGTGAAATTGCTTGTAACTCTAAAAAAAGAGCCTATTATACTATAGACTCTTACAAAATTCGATATTAATTTGTACTCGCTTCTGCTAATGGTTCTAGAGGCGGTTCCAAATCTAGTTTTAAAGTATCACCTTCTTGTATATATTCTCCCTTTTCAATGCTTTGACTCGTTACATACCCTGTACCTGTTGTTTTTAAATCTAATTTCAACAACTTAGAGAAATACATAACATCACGCATTGACCAACCTTTTAGGTTAGGCATTTTCACATTACTTCCTACTAGAAATATGCGATCTCCTTCACTCATTACCTCGCTAGTCTGTGGATATTGTTTTATTATCTTTCCTTCTCCTAATAATACCGGCTGAAGTTTCTCTTTTTCTGCAATATTTTTTACAGTATCCATTGTTTGATTTACATAACTTTGTACTTTTATTTCAGATTGCTTTGTTGCATCTGCCATTTGCTTTTCTGTATATGGTTTCACTTTTAAATATTCTAGACTATTTTTCATAACTGGTTTAAAAATTTCAGCAAGAGGCTGAGCACCGTATTCATTCCCCTTTAATTTAGGTTGCTTAATGGCTAAATATACGACTAATTGTGGATCATCAATTGGAGCCATTCCTAAGAATGAAAAAATATAATTATCTTTCCCTTCCATATATCGTCCATTTTCAGGATTCGGAATTTGCGCTGTCCCTGTTTTACCACCAATCGGATAGCCATCAATTTTATACATCGTTCCCGTTCCTTTTGATGAAGTAATAACTCGCTCCATTAAGTTCCTTACCTCTTCTGCAGTTTCTTTTTTAATCGGATTCCCTATTTCTTTAGGTTGATTTTCCATAATAACTTGTTTATTTGTTGGATTTACAACCTTATCAACAATATAAGGTTGCATCATTTTGCCGTCATTTGCTATAGCTGTGGCCGCTTGTACGATTTGAATAGGAGTTACAGTTGAGCCTTGGCCGAAAGAAGTAGTAACTTGTTGAATTTGAGTATTTAACAATAATGTATTTTTACTTTCTCCAGGTAAATCTATCCCTGTTTTTTGATTGAAACCAAATTTATTCATATATTGCTTGAATTTATTTGGTTTCAGTAACTGGTCTTCTAAAATAGAAAAAGCAACGTTCGATGACCGTTCAAACCCTTCATCAAATGTAATTGAGCCCCATCCATAGCCGCCATTATGATCTTTAATCTCTGCTGAACCAACTGCGTATTTTCCTGATTGGAAATATTCTTTCCCGTTATATACACCTTCATTAATTGCAGAAGCTAATGTAAAAACTTTCATTGTAGACCCTGGTTCGAATGCATTCGCAATTGGATCGTTTAAAAAATATTCAATGTCTCCCTTGTTAGGATTATAACTAGGCTTACTAGACATTGCTAAAATCTTACCTGTTTTTGGATCTGCAATAATTCCTACTAACATAGAAGGGTCATAGTGTTGCGCCGCTTTATTCATCGCGTCTTCTAAAAAACTATTAATTTGTTTATCAAGCGTAAGGTATACGTTATTTCCATTTTTAGCAGGTTCTATTTTTCCTATATCATTTGTAAGTGGGATACCATTTCGTGAACCTACATATTTTACATTTCCGTTTGTAGAGCGTAAATATTTATCCAAACTTTCTTCAAGCCCAAACTTGCCCTCCGCATTACCTTTATCATCTGGTCTTGCAAAACCAAGTATATACGAGGCGAAGTCTTCATTTGGGTATACTCTGGCTTTTTCTGTTGTAAACGATACACCTGGTATTTTCAAATTTTTAAGTTCTTCCTTCGCTTCTCTAGATAAGTTACGTCCAATTTTACCAATTTCAACTTGCGTACGTCCTTCATGAAAATTTTTCATGATATCCTCTTTATCAACTTCAAGCGCATCTGCTAAACGTTGTGCAGTATCTTCTTTATCTTTTAATTTATCTTTTCCTTTTAAGTTTACAACGATGCGATATGTCGTTGAGTCTTGGACTAATACTTTACCGTTTTGATCATAAATTGTCCCGCGATTTGCCTCTAAAACTCCATTTTTGTTTTGTTGTTCCTTCGCAAGATCCTTTACATTAACATTATGCACGACTCCTACCGCTTGAATATAAAACATGCGTAAAAGCATAGTAAGAAACAAAATAATAAAAGCAATCATCATATATCGAGCGCCTTTATTCGTTTGAAGTTTATGCATATTTATCTCCTTTCTTTTCCAATGTATTAATGCAAAGATGTGTTACTAAATATGTTCTTTATTATATTAGATACTATATTTTTCGAAGTTTTTTTAGTAATTCCTCTATAACAATAAGAAAACCAGACTATGTTGCTATTTGTTTTTTATTAATCTTGTATTTTTTATATAAAATACGGTAAGTGAAATTTTAGAATTTTCAAATAAAAAGAACCTACTTTTGTAGGTTCTTACGATTAAGCTATATGGTTATATTTCGCTAAAAAAGGAACTCGTTTTGATACTAGTGCATACATTTTGAAAATAAATTTTGCTAACGGCTCAAATATACGTGCACTTTGCATTACTAAGCCGCTTGTAATAAATGTTAAGAACGCAGCACCAAGTATATCTAGAGGATAATGAACGCCTACGTACATGCGTGATACACCGACTAATATTGCCCATATTAACGCGATATATTTAAGTTTTTCTCCTCTTAGAATAAATACGAAAGCAATCGAAAATACGAGTACAGAATGATCACTTACAAATGATGAATCTGCTGCATGCGGTACTAATTGATTTACATGCTGTGTTATAAAAGGACGCGGATGGTAATATACCGCATGTATAAGAACATTTACTAATAATGCAATACTAACTGAAAGTGTCGTATATAACACTGTATATTGTTTTCTAATTGCATTCTCTTTCTTTCCGTTATTGAACCATAGGATAAGCATAAATAGAATAGCTACATATGCAGCACTATTTGTAATAGCGATCATTAGCGTATCTAATAGCTTGGATGATCCAGCAAAGTTATTAATCCATTGAAATACTGTGTAATTCATATTACTCTCTCCTTATTATTACTCATTGTACTTTAAATAAAGATACAAGTGTTCTTGATTTACACAGTATACAACATCAATATGAAAATGGGCTTAAACTTTTCTCATCAAATTCTCATTTTGCTACTATTCATTTGACAATGGTGTAACTATTTACACGAGCTAAATATGTATAAAGGTTGTAAACCATTTTAAATAGTATGGTGAACACTCTATGCATGGATATAATACATAACATATTCATTTAAATATATTAGTTACGAAATCATATTCTTATTCCATACGAAGGGCAATATTACCGAATTGTTCTCCTTGCTGCATTCGATTTAAAGATTGGATTGCTTCTTCTAATGGATATACTTTATCAATAATTGGTTTAATATTATGTTTCTCTATAAAATGAACCATCTCATTAAATTCTTCACGGCTTCCCATTGATGTTCCCATAATATCAATTTGATTATAAAATAATGCTCGTAACGGTAATTCGATTTTATCTCCTGAACTTGCACCAAAGTTAACGATTCTTCCATTTGGTTTTAATATATCAAAATATTTTAAGAAAGTCGCCGGACCTATACTATCTATAATTAAATCCACTTTTTCTCCATGTAGGCACTCGTCCCAATTACCAGAACTATTAAAAGAAAAGTCTGCTCCATATTTTTCAGCAGCCTTTCTTTTGTCCTCTATCCTTGAAGTAACACTCACCTTTGCTCCAATTGCTTTAGCAAATAACATAGCATAAGTAGCTACACCACCGCCGATTCCCGGAATTAGGACATGTTCTTCAGGTTTTAATCTACCTTTTGTAAAAAGCGCTCTATATGCAGTTAATGCCGATAAAGATAAAACGCCAGATTCTTCCCACGTAAGATATGATGGCTTTTCCACTACATTTTCTGCTGGTACAATAACATATTCAGCAAATGTTCCATCTGCTGGTCCACCTAGTACTTCAGGTAACTCTGGTATTTCATGAGTATTATTCCATCCAATACTAGGGTTAATAATAACCTCGGTATGTAGTGAAATATTTGAAACTCCTTCTCCTAGTTCTATAACAATACCTGCACCATCTGACCCTAAAACTAATGGTAGTTCCATTTCTTTTCTATTATTCATTATAAATAAATCACGATGATTTAAACCTGCTGCTTTTAATTTCACTTTAACCTCTCCAATGTTAGGAGTTATCTCAGGCGATAATTTATATTCTAAACCTTCTAATCCTTTTTTATGTTGATGTACAATAGCTTTCATTAATAATCCCCCTTAATAATTTTAATGTACTAAAAATATCGAAATAAATAAAATAATCTGATTGTAACAACTGGAAAATAATAAAAATCATTATGATGAAAAAAATCCTCCCCACACTTTTTTGTAGGAAGGACTTTAATTGATACTATTTATACTTTGTTAATACTCTTTTTGGCCACTGTTAATATATTTTGAATAAACGGTGCTTTTGCATTTGTATATGAAACACGATCAAAAGGATAGGTAGCAGCAAGCATCTCTTTTAATTTTCTATATTCTTCACGTGCCCACTCATGATTTATTAGAAAGTCTCGAAATAAAAGGTTGTTCCTCCATTCCTCGCTATTATAAATATAAACATGTAAATGGTGGGTACCAGCTCTCCATTTACCCTTCCTAAAAAAACGCCAATTAGGTGTTTCTTTTGGAACATATTCATATCCAATTTCCGTAAGTTTTTCAGTCCAATTTTCGGTGATTTGTAAATTTGTGACGCCGATCATCATATCAATAAGAGGTTTAGCCCCTAATCCTTCTACGGCCGTGCTTCCTATATGTTCAATAGCAATAATTTCTTCATGGAGTAAAGGCACAATTTTATTTTTTTCATTTAAAAACTCTGTATGCCAATATTGTTGGTACGGTTTAATTATGATTTTTCCATCCATTTGCTTTCCTCCTTATAACTATATATTATTATATTTATAAAATTTAAGTTTATAAATATAGGGATTTCACAAAATATGTCGAATACTGTAATGGACAACTTAATTATATTAAATTTGAGGTGAATTATGAAAGATATTCCAGTTAAAATTCAGTTAGATACTATAACATTCCAACTAAAAAAACATCATAATTTTGATTGGCTTACAAAACTAGGTACAGTATTTGCGGTTTTTGACCAACAAGATTCCGGTAATATAAGTTTTGGTGTTGAAAAGAATGGGAAAAAGAACTTTATAAAATATGCAGGGGCACAAACACTCGCATATAATGCTTCTACAAATGAAGCTATACAAAGATTAAAAAGCTCAGTTACTATATACAATGAATTAAAACACGTTTCTCTTATAAGTTTAATTGATCACTACCCTGTACAACATGGATATGTTTTAATTTTTGATTGGTTTGACGGTGAATGTCTCCACCCGCACTGGAGTTTCCCACCCCCAGCAAAATATAATGATCCTAACTCACCATTTTATAAATATAAAAAATTATCCGTTAAAAATAGGCTAGTTTCATTAAATTCTATTTTTAATTTCCATACTTACGTTGAACACAAAAACTATGTAGCTATTGATTTTTATGACGGTAGTATTTTGTACAACTTTAAAACTAATGAAACAAAAATTTGTGATATTGATTTATACAGTAACAAACCGTATGTAAATAAGATGGGCCGAATGTGGGGGTCATCTCGTTTTATGTCACCTGAAGAGTTTCAACTTAACTCTATAATAGACGGACAAACAAACGTATTTAATATGGGGGCTATAGCTTTTGCACTACTAGGTGGCGGGCAAGATCGTTCCTTTATGAAATGGGAAGCTAGTGAAGGCTTATATGAAGTAGCATACCGTGCTGTAAATGAAAATCGTAGTGGGCGCTATGCGTCAATGGAAGAGTTTAATAATGCATGGTTAAAAGCCTATAACACTGAAAATCTATAAAAACTACATACGTTGTAAAAGTACATGTAAAACTTGTACTTTTATAATGTATAATACATATGGGATTGAAATTCAGGATAACGGGGCATGTATTATGAACTTTGTTTACATTAATCAAAATGTTTTAAATAATCTTCTTTATATTTTAAGCAGTATATTTGTTTTTTATTTTATTTATGATAGTGGGTACTTCGGGAAGAAATATAAGAAACTACTTATCATTCTTTGTACGAGTATCCCACTAATTTTATGTATGCGGTATCCCATCTATATGGATGAAAATTATATTCACGATTTAAGACAAATCCCCTTTTTAATTGGTACACTTTATGGTGGATTTCCAGTCGGTATTGCATTACTCATGATTTTATTAATAATACGTTTTATGTTTTATGGTTTTAGCCTGTTAACAATCATTGTTTATGGAACGATGTTAATAATTACAGCATTCGCATCCTCAAAATTTAATACATACAATAGGAAAATAAAAGTAACTTCATCTATGTTTTTAACTTTTTTCCTTGCAATATTTACAACAGTAATTGTTTTAACTCTATCAGATTTTGAAGTGAATAATTTATACATTATTTATTTCATTCTATTACCAACTATTTTAATATTATTTATGGTCTATTTTAATGAGGTTTTAAAAGATGCAATATTTATGCGATCAAAATTAATAAAAGTTGAAAAAATGGAGATTGTCAGCCAACTCGCTGCAAGTATTTCACATGAAGTAAGGAATCCATTGACTGTTGTAAAAGGATTTACACAACTTTTAAAAACACCCAATATAACTCAACAATCCAAAGATGAGTATATTGAGCATATTCTTGAAGAGTTAAATCGTGCACAAGCAATTATTGATGATTACTTAACTTTTGCCAAACCGGCTTCAGAAAAACTAGATCATATTTCAGTGGAGCACGAATTAAATCGAGTTATTAATATGATGTTGCCTTTTTGTAACATGAATACTATTAATATTACAAAAGAGTTCTCAGAGGGAACAATTATTGGTAATACACAGCACTTCCATCAATGTTTTTTAAATTTAATAAAAAACAGTATAGAAGCAATGCCATGTGGCGGTAATCTAATTATTTCTGCAACTGTTAGCAATAATAAGGTCATAATAAGGATTCAAGATAGTGGCGTTGGAATGTCGCAAGAGCAAATTAATCGATTTGGCGAACCATATTTTAGTACAAAAACGAAAGGTACTGGTTTAGGTACGATGGTTGCTGTTAAAATTATTGAAACGATGCGAGGCAGTTTAAAAATCCGAAGTATCGTTAATAAAGGAACTACTTTAACTATTACATTCCCAAAATATAATAATGAGAGCACGTTGCATAATAAATAAAAAAGGAGCATAATGGCTCCTTTTTTATTTCGATACAAAAAGTATCTGCTATGTTTTTTTAATTTACATTTAGAAGAGACTAATTAGAAATTAGTACCCTTAGCTCCAACAGCTACATCCAACAATAATTAATAAAATAAATAACACAACTAATAAAGCGAAACCTCCACCAAAACCACAAGAACCGCCGAAACTCATATTTTTTCCTCCTTTTGGTTTGAAAACTAATAGGTAGTTGATCATTTTAACTGGTTCGTATTATACAGTATGTATATCTCCCTTTTTTGAGCATGTCTTCATAAAAATTAGTAAAAGCACTCTATTGAGAGTGCTTTAAAATGGGTACCAGAAGCTTTGGAATACATTCAACTTTAAGTAAACTGCAATAATCAAAATGATAATACCAACAAAAAGTGTGATGTAATCCTCCTTTTGTGCGTCTTTTGCATAGTACCACGTTCGTTTATCCTTTTTTCCAAAACCTCTTAAATCCATTGCATTTGAAACAGTATCAATCCTTTCTAATGAATGAATAATAAGTGGCCAAAAAATTAAAACACGGTTTTTCATACGAATCCACAAGCTCGCTTCTCCTTTTTCAAAAGGTACGCCTCTTGCTTCCTGCGCGTGTCTAATGATTATATATTCAGATTGAATACTTGGTATATAACGCAGTGCAATATTTATTGCATATGTAATTTTATAAGGAACAGCAAATTTATTTAAGCTGCTTACAAATTCACTTGGATTAGTTGTATAAATAAAAAGAAGTGTAAATGGTAATAACGTAAAATATTTCAATGAAAGTGTAGCTGCATAAAATAAAGTTTCATATGTAATTGTTGCATAACCTATATAAAAAAGAGGTATACGATCCCGTTAATTCCGATCCATGGGTGGGCGTAATGAAAAGAATCATAACGGAATTTAATAAACTAAATGTAAATATAACGCTGAAAATAACTATAATTTTACGCAATTGAATTTTTGCAATTAAGAGGCCGATACATCCAATAATAAATAAAATTAGCAATATACGAAAATCAAAAAATAAAAAAGTAAGTGTCATACAAAATATAAATAAAGATAATTTAATTGCACCATCCATACGATACAAATACGTATTATGCATATTCCTCCCTCCTATTAGCTTCAATATAAAGTTTCACAAATGTTTCTGGAGTTGGAATTCCGCTTAATTTAGCTAGTTTTATTAATGAAATCTCCCGTAGATTAGCTCTTTGTAACGTTCCTTTATCCCCTAAAACAGCAGATACAGTATTGTCCGCAATAATTTTCCCTTCATGCAGAACTACCGCTCGATCTGCATATTCTAAAGCAAGATTCATATCGTGTGTGATAATAATAAAGGATATGCCCCTTTCAGCCAGTTTTCTAATAAACGACATAAACTGTTTGTAATGGTAATAATCTTGTCCAGCTGTCGGCTCATCTAATACAATAAGTTTTGGGTTTGTTATAAGTACAGATGCAATAGTAAGCCTCTTTTTTTGTCCATAGCTTAATGCCTGAATTGGCCAGTTACGAAATGGATATAATCCACAAATTTTTAAAGATTTTTCGACTCTTTTCTCAATCTCATCTTTAGAAACCTTTTTTAATTTTAATGAATATGAAACCTCTTCTAAAACAGTAGGCTGTGTAATCATTTGATTTGGGTTTTGCATAACGTAAGAAATAACTTCCCCGCGTTTACGAATAGACCAACAATTTATATTTTCTCCATCGAATGTTATTCTCCCATTCTTCGTTTTATTTATTCCTATAAGAGTATGAGCTAATGTCGATTTCCCTGCTCCATTATGACCCAATAACGCTACTATTTCTCCCTCTCCTATTGAAAGGTTGATATCTTCTAAGGCTGTATGTTTGTTATTGTACGTAAATGATAAATTTTCTATCTTGCATAAAGCTTTTTTAATATATTTGTTTTTTGATGAAACTTGCTTATGCATCCAGTTCTTTAATAGGCTATGAATGCCTGCATTACGAAGATTTTCAATTGGAAATACCCTAACATTATTACTATCAAAATTTAATTTCTTTAGCGCCTCTATATAAATAGGTTCTCTTAGTCCGATATTTGGTAATATATTAGAATTTAAAATACTATCCGGTGAACCAACGGCAATAACTTCTCCCTCATCTATTAAAATAATTTTATCTAAATCAAGGTTTAAAATTTCTTCTATTCGATGTTCAATAATTACAATTGCTTTATTATATTTCTCATGTATATTTTTAATGAGTTCTATTGTATTCAAACTACATGCAGGATCCAAATTAGCTAACGGTTCATCAAATAATAATATATCGGCATTTGTCGTTAGCAGACCTGCAAGAGAGACTGTCTGTTTTTGACCTCCTGATAATTCATGCGGACTTTGTATATGAAAGTCCTGCATGCTTACCTTTTTTAAAGAATCTGTAACAATCTTTTTCATTTCTATTTGATTTACACAATCGTTTTCTAATGCAAATGCTACATCCTCTTCGACAGTAAGGCCTATAAATTGTGAATCTTGATCTTGTAATATTGTCCCTACGTGTTTACTCTGTTCAAAAACACTACCTTTTCTCGGATCCTTTCCAGCTATTAAAATGTTACCGGTACTTATCCCTTCGTAAGAAAATGGGATTAGCCCATTTATACAATGAGCTAATGTTGACTTACCTGAACCACTTCGTCCAGCGATAAGTACCTTTTCCCCAGGATATATTTGAAATGTAATATCTTTTAAAGTAGGCTGTGTGGTATGCCTATATTGAAAGGTAAATTGTTCAAAAGAAATAATTGGTTGCATGTATTCATCCCTACTTTTCAATTTTTAAATGTGTATGTTTCTTATTTGATTTCGCTAGACCGATCGTGATTGGTAAGCCAAGAACTAAAAATACGATAACGTCTGCAATTGTTGCGCCTAGTACTTGTATAACTATTTTGTCAAACGGTTCTCCCATCACAATAATATCGAATGCTCCAGCAAATATAATTGCTATGACAATACCAATTAACCCTGCAATTGCAAAATAAGAAATATCACGGTTATTATACGTTCCATGTTTTACACTAAAACCAACTCTTTTTTGTATGAGTCCCATTGCTAAACCAATAATACCTGAACTAATAACCCATCCCCACCAAATACCCCAACCAGCGATCGTATCTGTAACGGTATGACCGATGAGTCCTATTAAAAGTCCTGCTACCGGGCCAAATAACGCTCCAAAAACTGTTAAAATAGCCAATGCGGGTTTAATAAATGTATTCGGTGCGATAGAAAATCCCCAAAGCCCTAATACCCCGTATAGAGCTGCTCCAATTCCAATAGCTACTACTAGCTTTGTCGTTAATTTGTTCATTACAATTCCCCTCTCGTATTATTCAACTTTTAATACTCTATATTTATTTTGAAAATGAATTATGCATCGACACTTCCTTTCTATACAACAAAAAATGACCTCTTAAATAAGAGGTCATTTTCTTTCACGTACAAGAATCCCCTTATCTTTCAAAAGACACATAGTGTCCTCTGCGGAATTAGCACCTTCCTATGTAATTACATAGGGGTTGCTGAGGCTTCAAAGGGCCGTTCCCTCTACCTCTCTGGATAAGTATGTATTTGTAATCTGTATTATGGCACTAACAATAAATAATTTCAATACTTTTCTTACTATTTTTATTTTTCGATAAATAGTTCATTTAAATCATTGTATTCTTATCGGAATTATGAAATAATAAATTCAAAATTGTTACGGGAGGAATGCATGATGAAAGTAATTGGCTTAATTGGCGGACTAAGTTGGGAATCAACATCGTTATATTATAAACATATTAATACACTAACTCTCTCTCAATATGATCAAAATGCGAAGCTTGTTTTATATAGTATGGACTTTGGTGAAGTAACTACATTATTACAAAATCATCAATATGAAGAAGTGAAAAATGAATTAGTCGCAGTAGCAAAAAAAGTAGAACACTCTGGAGCTGAATGTTTACTAATGTGTTCTAATACTGTACATCTATTTGCTGAGGAAGTAGAACAAGCAATATCAATCCCACTTCTTCATATCGGTGATGTAAGTGCTAAAGAAATGGTAGAACAGAATATAAAACGGATCGGATTATTAGGAACGAAACAAACAATGGAAGAAGATTTTTATACATCACGACTAGCAAAATATAACATTGAGACAATCATCCCAAATGACGAAGAAAGAACTTTTATCCATCACGTCATATTAAATGAATTAAGTAGAGGAATTATTTCAGAAACATCAAAAGAAAAACTAATACAAATTACCAATTCATTAATTAATAATGGGGCTGAAGGAATTCTACTTGGCTGTACGGAAATTCCTTTGCTCATTTCCCAAAATGATCTATCTGTTCCTGTTTTTGATACTGCTTATTTACATGCGAATACTGCTGTACAATTTGCTGGATAATAATATAAAAGCATACAGGTAGAGCCTCTATGCTTTTATATTATCCGAACTATTTATTTAAAAGAGCATCAATAACTGCAATGGCTCTTTTGGAACCACCACACTCTAAAAAACTTTCATTCAGTTTTTGAATGCCATGTTTATACTTTTTATTTGAAAGAACGTCTGTTACCGCCTTTTTTAAAGTTTGCACATTAACATGCTCTTTCAATAATCTATGTGCTGCCTCAAGCTCAGTTAATCTTTGCGCTATCATAGGTTGATCTTTATCATGCGGTATTATCACAAATGGGACATTATAATGGATTGCATCGTGCACACTATTCATTCCACCATGTGTAATAAAAACATCTGCTTCACTTAATATTTCTGATTGAGGTACGTAAGGGGTTATAATAAAGTTGTCTGGCGCTTGCTTAATTTTTGAAATATCATTTCTATCACCAATCGCCATTACTACAATCCCTTCGAAATTTGAAAAAGCATCAATACAAGTATTAAAAAATGGTTCGATCCCTTCGAGAAGTGTTCCCATTGAAATATAAATAACTTTCTTTTTTGAAAGCAATTCAAGTGGAAACTTTACATTTGTTTTGCGCTTTATAATACTCGGTCCAATAAAAACATTGTTTTCTCCGAACGAATCGCTATTAGGTTGAAAATAACGACTTGTATACACGAGACTAATATCTCCCTTATTATGCATAAATTGAAGATTATTTTTGGGCTTTACTCCAAATTCATGTTCCATTTGATACAGTAACTTTTCAGAGAGTTCATCGGGTTGGAATTGTATTTCTGCATTTGGATGAAAAGGCAAGGTTTCCAATAATACTGGTGGAATTAAAAATATAGGAGAGGAAACTATGCCTGGAACTTGTAAATATTCCTTTACTAACTCTCCAAGACCAAATATATCATAAACTATGAAATCAAAATTAATGCTTTTACATAATCGTTTCGTAATTTCTAATATGTATAAAGAAGTTTGAACATGTACATGAAAGAAAGTTTTTAATCCATATGAAGTTTCATTATCAATAGAAATCTCCTTTAATAAATCCGGATGAGTATGTACAATGGCTCCCAAAACTTCAAGCCTTTCCTTAAAGCTTTCCGTTGTAATATAGTGTACGTTATCACCTCTTTGAGTAAAGGCCTTTACTAAATTTAATGTAGGATTTACATGTCCCTCTGCAGGGAAATTAACTATTAAAATATTCATCACTTATTTCTCACTCCTACAATTCAATGTTCTTATTAATCGTACTGTTATTATTACAAGCAATCTTCCCTTAATAGTCCCAATATACTTACTACTTTAGGTTGATAAATAATTATCAGACATTGAAAAAGGCATCTACATAAAATGTAGATGCCTAACTGTGATAAGGAGTGTTCTGTGAGGTTAGGATAAGCTTTTCTGCTTGTCCTATGCTATCAATATATGATTTATTTTATAAAACGTGCATATCTAATAGAATTATTTTAACCATTTTATTTGATCAAATGGATAATATACCATTTTCACTTTACCTATTATATTTGACTCATCAATTAGTCCAAGCGTATTCCTACTATCTTTACTATGATTTCAATTATCACCTAACACACATAATTTATGCGTGGGAACTTTCATTTCTCTACAGTTTGAAAAACGATTTGATACTTGTGACATATCTAACTGTATATACGACTCATCACGCTTTTTACCGTTAATATATACCTCATCGTCTCTTAATTGTATGTTATTCCCCGGTAATCCAATAATTCGTTTCACGTAGTATGTAGGCGAGTCTTCTTTTTTTATTATTACAACATCACCATGATGAAAAGAAGAAAAATAGATGCTAGCCTTATTAACTAGTATGCGATTATTCTCATTCAAAGTAGGTTGCATCGAAATTCCTTCTACCATACAAAATAAAAATAACTTATTAATAAAAATAATTCCTATTATAATTAAAATATAGCTACATATTTTTCTCCAATCTTTTAGAATCAATTGCTTCATATATACCTCATTTCTAATCTATTCGTATATTTTAATTCTCTTTAGAGTCATCTATTTTTGGTGCTTCGCCAGTTAATCGCTTATTTTTCAAATCAAAATAAGCATCTAAAACATCTTTTCCAATATCAGAGTTAATACCTGATTTATCATTTATAACCCATGGCACAACAACAGAAAATGCTACTTCTGGATCATCATATGGCGCATATCCTGCTAATGTTAAATTATAGCATTCTCTACGATCGCCTTTCTCATTTCTCCCAATATTACTTTCTCCACCGTATACAGTCTGTGCAGTTCCTGTTTTGCCAGCTGGTTTATATGGTGCTTTTTGGAACGCTCTTACTCCCGTTCCATCCCCTTCTTGGAATACTCTTCTAAATCCTTCTTTTACTTGATTGATATATTCTTCTTTCATATCAATTCTATTTAAAACAACGGGTTCTATTGCATGCACCACTTTACCGATTTCATCCTTTTGAACGGTTTGTTCTCTAATCTCTTGAACAATTTGTGGTTTCATTCGATAACCGCCGTTTGCGATAGTCGAAATATACTGTACAAGCTGAAGTGGTGTATACGTATCATACTGACCAATCGAATAGTCTAGTAAGAAACCAGGTTGATTATCTTTTTTACCAATTTGTCCGACTGTTTCATTCGGTAAATCGATGCCTGTTGGAACACCTAATCCAAATTGCCTGAAATAATATCTCATTTTATCAAAGTATTCTTGTTTAATATTTAATGAACTATTTTTCACATAATCCACACCTGCAATTTTTAATGCTGTATTAAACATATAAACGTTTGAAGAAACTTGTAAAGCTCTTAGATCATCAATATTCCCGAAATCTTTCCAAGATTTTTTCTCCTTAGTACCTTTAAACTTCATAGGTGCATCATAAAAATAAGTACCTGGTGTTATAGATTTCGTCTCGAAACCAGTCAATATTGTTGCACCTTTAACAGTTGATCCAAGCTCATATGAACTTGTCATCGTACCTAAAGCATAATCTTCAATCTCTGTTTTCCCGTCTTTTTCTACTAATTTTTTCCCTACCATTGATAATACTTGACCATTTTTCGGATTCATCATTACAACGAAAGCACGGTCCAACATCGATTCTGAACCTTTATAGGCCTTTAATATTTTTTCTATGCTCTCTTCTACTTTTCTCTGTAATTCCATATCAATTGTTAACGTTAAATTCTTGCCGCTTTTCCCTTCAGAAACTGTTTCTGTTCTAATTGTATTACCTTGTTTATCAGCAACGCTTCTTACTTCTTTTTTCGTACCATGAAGCACATCTTCGTATTGCTGTTCGATGTAACTTTTCCCAACCCGATCATTCCTGCTATAATCACGCACTAAATAATAATCTAATCGTTCACGTGGTAAACCTTCATCAGCATTCGAAACATTTCCAAGGACTGAACGGAATAAGCCATCATTTACATAGAGTCTCTCCCAATCAACTGAAGCGTCTACACCTGGGAGATTTGCTAAATTTTCACTAATCACAGTATATTCCTTTTCACTAACATCTTTTTTTATAATTTGAGGTGCCATTTGATAACCTGAAGTCATTTTACTTTTAATAGCTAACACTTCTATGTCTTTTGCTGTTAATTCTTGAAGATTTTTTTCTGTAACTCGCTTTCTTTTTAACTCTTCTATTTTTTTGTCTAACTCTTTTCCGTTAATATCCTTTTCTCTAAACTTATCTATTTCCTTTTTAGATACTAAATCTTGAGTAAGTTTTGGATTTAACTGCATCCAAAAATCTTTCTTATCTGTCTCATTTAACTTATCTATATCTTCTTGCGGCATTTCAATTATGTCTACAAGTTGTCTTGCAGTTTTTAATATATCTTCTGATTTTACACCTTTCATCTTTGTGTACGTGATCGTGCGTAAAGATGTATTATCAACAACTGGATTCCCTTCTCGATCAAATATTTTCCCACGTGGGACAGATAGGCTCACGGTTGCATTTTCTCTCTTTTCTACTTCATTTTTATAAGTCTCTCCATCGAAAATTTGCACTTTACCTAACTGTATAATCATTGCAGAAAATAATAAAAATACACATAGAAATAAAATATTTAACCGCATCGGTATTGCTCTACCACTTTTTTTCACTTGCTTTTTCACCTTGTCATAATCTCCTCCTTACAGTATTTCTAATAATAATTGAATCTATATATTAAAAGTAGTGCACATTTTCTATACAGTACTTTGTACAAATATTAATATACTGATAAAAACTTAATAGAAATTAAAACAAAGGTTAAGAAAAGGTAAAGTTTACTAAATTAAATATAAAAATACCCAATGAAAAAGTTTAGCTTTTTTCATTGGGTATTTAATCATTTATTTAAGAGTTAATACTAGAACGTATCGATATACATTTATCATCACAATTTGATAGAGATTGTTTACTCTGAATTTTCGGCAAGTAAATAGTTACAGTTGTCCCGACGCCAACCTCACTCATTATACTTATTGTTCCTTGATGACCTTCAATTATTTTATAACTTAACATCAATCCAATACCGGTACCTTTTTCTTTCGTACTATAGAAAGGTTCACCTAATCTTTTAATTCTTTCTTCAGGTATTCCTATTCCTTCATCTATTACACTAATAATGACACCTTTTTTATGTATTTCTTTTATATAGATTGAAATTTTCCCGCCATCTAGCATTGCTTCAATTGAATTTTGCAAAATATTAATAAATACTTGTTTCAATTGATTTTCTGAGCATTCAATGATTATCTCTTTGGAATCTGTAAATAGTTCAACTTGAATATTTGTCATGATTGCTTTTGTGTTCATTAAAGAAACAACATTTTTAAATACTTGATAAATGTTTTTCTTTTCAGTTGGGATTTCATCTGTTTTAGCAATCGATAAAAACTCTTGGAGGATTGCTTCTATTCTTTCTATTTCGGAAAGCATAAGGTCAAAATATTTTTCTTGATCTTCTTTATTAATTTGGAATAACTGTATAAATCCTTTAATTACAGTTAATGGGTTTCTCACTTCATGAGCTACACCGGCTGCTAATTGACCAATTGCCGCAAGTGTATCTGATTTATTTAGCAATTCTTCTGCCTTTTTCCGCTCTGTAATATCGCGGACAATGATCATAATTTTATCTTGTAATAACGGTAAACATCTAGCTTCAAAGAAATCGATACTTCCATTAATTGTTAGAGGATATTCTACAATTACATTCTTTCCTTCTTCTTTCAATTGGCGAATTGCTTCTTGAAATTGCTGTGCTACTGAAGACGGTAAAATTTCGTAAAACTTTTTTCCCATAAAAGCTTCTGCGGGCACGTAAAATTTTGTAGGAGATCCTGCTTTATAATCTATAATTGTCCCATCGTCCTCTGTTAAAAAACATAAATCTGGTAAAGCTTTGAAAATTAATTCTAATTCAGAGGTTTGTTGTTTTAATTGCCCTTCTATCGCTTTTAAATGTGTAATATCTACCCCAACAGCCCAGTAACTAAATCCTGTTACAGGAAACTGCTTTGATATATTGGACCACATTATCGTTTTAATTTCTCCATTTTTACATGTTAAACTCATTTCCCAATCTCTAAAATTTTTTCCACGAGTCAAAAATTTATTTTGTATTTGATGGCGATAATTATGGTCAGGATACAGTAATTGAAGAGCGTTTGGATTCCCAATTATTTCTTCAGCAGTATAACCTGTTACAATCTCGCATTCTCGATTCCACAAAACAAAATCTCCATTATAGTCAAGCGCATCAACCATAACAGGCATGTTTTGTAAAATCGTATGTAGTTCTTCCTCTTTTCGAGAAAGTAACGATGTATTTTTACTTTGAACTGCTTTTTTCACCCCAGTTATAATGAGGTTAGAAAGCATTTCAAAATATTTTTGGCAATTGAAAATTTCGCTTCGTTTGGACCATACAACAAAAGATCCTAAATATTGATTGTATAAGAAAAGGGGGATTTCAATTTTTGGAAGTTTACATACTTTCATTTCATTAATTCCAAATGAAAATATACATTCGTTTTCAGCATCAAGAAGTTGATGTGATATGTTGGTTAATTTATAAAATTGTTCTGCCATGGTTTCTATTGTACTCACATCAATAAGTTCCATTAGCCGCGCATTCATTCCTTTTTCACCTCGATATGTAAAATTTATACAAATTCAAAATTCATACTTCTTCATTATACGAAGAAAGTGCCCCTAGGTATATAGCTGTAGAATAATTATTCAAACAAATTCTATTTTTCAATTAAAAACAGAAAATAATATGGGATTGTTACGCGCTGCTAGTAGCAGTATAAAAATACAATAACCGTAAAATTCACAAAAGTTTCACAACTCTCATGAAAAATATAAACATTTATTCCAATATATTCTATATAATGAGTTGTAATAAGGCTTCTATGAATCTCATAGAATACCTTACTCCTAATAAAAAGAAAAAAAGAATCTATTTGGATTCTTTTTTCTTTTTTTATTACATTACATATTTATATAAAGCATGTGCGACACCATGTTCTTCATTTGTTAACGTTTCGTATTGACACATCACTTTTATTTCTTCAACTGCATTTCCCATTGCAATTGATATATTTGCTTTCTCCATCATAGAAACATCGTTTAAGCCATCGCCTATTGCTACAGTGTTTTCAACTGGAATATTAAGATGTTTTGCTAAAGTATATAATCCATTTCCTTTTTGAGCATCTCGATGATTAATCTCTAAATTATGCCAATAGGAAGATGTAATAGCTAAATCCGTATTATGCAGAAATGTTTCTTTTAATTTTTTTAATTTCTCTATGTCATAAGAAAACGGTAAAAGTTTATGCACATGTATATCCATTTCTACAATTGGTTTACAACTTTCTGTACTATGAAATGCTGTATGCTCAAGATATAATGCAGCAATCGTTTCTAACTCTTTCAAGTTGAAATTTTCTTTTGAATTCTTTACATACTCGATTTCATTTCGTACACTCTCTACTCCATAATCTGGTACATACACACCTTTATTAGTATAAAGTTGATAATACAAATCATTCTCTTCAAGATATTCTATAATCTCTAGTGCTTGCGTATTTTGAATTGGGTATCTCTTCATCATCTTTTTATCTGTATAAATAAGTGCACCATTTTCAGCAATAATCGGACATTCTAAATTCACTTCTAACAATAGTCGTTCAATATCCACAATAGAACGTCCTGTACAAATTGCTACAACATGGCCGACTTCTTGACATTTTCGAATTGCTTCTGCATTCTCTTTACTAATCATTTTATTCCCTGAAAGAAGAGTTCCATCTAAATCAATTGCTATTAATTTCATTATTTCTTCACCACTTTCTATAAATACACGAGATCTATTTAACAAAAAGGTATCGTTTTCATATTGAGCTCGTTAAGTACTTCTTATTTATAATTTATGAAAAGCGTTTCAGGTCAAGAAATATTTAAAAATAAAATCAAAAGCTTTTCTTTAAAGAGAAAAGCTTTTGATTTTAAACTATGAACTATAACTAATATATTTTGTCTCACACATATACACATTCTTTTCTTCAGTTGGGACATATACTTTAAACTTTTCTAAACATTTTCCGTAAATATGAATCGTGACAACGCTTTCACGTTCAGCTATTTCAAGAATATGACAATCAGTTGGTGGAATGACTTTATCTGTTTCTCCTTCTCCCAAATAAAGATTTCTTGTATGGGTTAAATAAACAAGTGAATTTTCAAGCTGCTTAGTTTGTATAAAGTTCTGCACCATTATCCTTCCTGAAAAAACACCTTCTACTCCCCATGTACCATCATGATCATGTAAAGGTGTAGATTGTCCATCTTTCCATACGAGAGCTAATACTTCAAATCGCTTTAAAGGATCTTCATATAACAAGTGTCGTGCATATTGAGCCGAATTCGCCTTCTGTTTTTCTAGCGGAAGCCATGTTTTTTTTCTAAAAGTTCTTCTAGTAATTTTTCAATCGCACAAACAATTTGATCTTCTAATAAATTACTATCAATTAAATCCGTTACAGCTTTAATAAATGTTTGAAACGTTTTACTTCCATTACACGTTAACATAAGCATCCTCCTCCACTCTTCTTTCACACACTTCCATACTAAATAGACCACTAAAAATTTACAATTGAGAAATAAAAAACAAGGTACAGTAATTTTGTACCTTGCTGAACGTTTTACCTAGTTTTCAAAAGAATAGGTAAGTATTTTAATGTTTGTTCATTTTCTAATATACATTTTTCTAAATTGAACGATGGAGATAACTCTATTCTTTCAAAGGCATTTATAAAGGTAGTTAATGCAATCTCAGCTTCTAAACGTGCAAGTGGCGCCCCTAAGCAAAAATGAGGACCTTTACCAAAGGTTAAATGCTTTTCATTTCCTATTCTGTGTAAATTAAATTTAGAAGCTTGTAAGAACTTTTTCTCATCTAAATTTGCTGCACTAACCCACGCAACAATCATTTGATCCTTTTTCATAAAAGGTCCAAATATATTTGTGTCCGCAGTAATCCTCCTAGCTAATGTAATGGGAAAGCGATAGCGTAAAACTTCCTCAATCGCTTTTGAAATTAACGTAGGTTCTTTTCTTAACTCTTCATATATTCCAGGTGAATCTACTAAAAAGAAATAAAAGCTGTTAATAATTAAATTTGTAGTTGTTTCATTACCTGCCGCTAATAAACCTAAAGAAAAAGTAACTATTTCTTCATCGGTTAATCTTTCGCCTTCATATTCAGCTCGTATTAAATCTGAAATAATATCGTCGGTTAAATGATATCTTTTCTCTTGAACAATTGGAAGCAGGTACGTTTTAAATTCATTTAACGCAATTCCTTTTTCTACATCCAAATCGTCAAATTTTTCTTTACTATATGGCATAAATAAAATATCAGACCATTCTTTAATCTTTTTACGATCCGTTGTTGGCACTCCTAATAAATCGGATATGACGGTAACAGGTAAAGGTGCAGCAAACTCTTCAACGATATTAATCTCACTATATTTTCCGATATTTTGTACAAGTTCATTTGCGATAGACTGATATGTAAATATAATAAAAAACGAATGATTAATAGAAATATTCTACGCCACTCGTTTTTTATCGGACTTCTTTTTACTGTACTTTTATTTTCTTTATGAGTTATTAGAAAAATAATTGTCTATATAAGTCTTTATTTTTTCAAAATCCTTTTCCATAAATAAGATTGCTCGGTACTTCAATTATTGGAAGATTATTTTCATTATCAAAAGGTGGACACGGTTTGGGAACTACCAAATAGTCAACTGAGTTTTTATCCCTAATATAATTAATTGAAACATCATAATACTTAGAAAAATATCCCTTCAAATCATCCTGATTCCTTAAAAATGGTAGAGAAAATATTGAACCATAATTTATACCAGCGTCGACAATTAATACAAAGCATATTTTTTTCATGATACACCCTCCTCGTATAATAAGTTTTAAGTTAATAACTGTTCCTTGAAAATTAAATAGTTTTTATCTTCAAGAGCTACATCAAAAAAATGATGTATGGGTAAAATTTAGTCTTGGATAAGGTAACACTGATAAAAACAGGTTTCCTTTTTCTTTATATTCAATTAAATTATATCATTATTTTACATGAATTTTCAGACTTTGTTTTTTTATTTTATTGGTAAACTTATGCTTAGCATGAATTGGAGGGATATATATGATAGATTATAGAATAATTTCAAAAGAAAACTATTCAAATAAGATTGGAGAGCTTGTAACAATGCTTGAACATACAAGAGATGTTACATTGAGCGAAATCTCCAATTTAAACCAAAGTGATTTAGATTTCTTACCAAACGGTAGTTCAAACACTATTGGTTCTCTCTTATCACATATTGCAGCGATGGAGTTTGTTCATCAAGTTATCTCGTTTGAAAAAAGAGATTTAACTGAAAGTGAATATCTAAAGTGGCGAATTTCTTTAGAACTTGGAGACAAAGCAAGGGAAGGAATAAAAAAGCAATCTTTAGATTATTATTTGAATGAATTATCACAAGTTAGAGAAAATACACTAACATATCTGAAATCAAAACAAGATAGCTGGTTATTCGAGGAAAACAAGTGGGATAATGGTGTGCCTTATAATAATTACTACTTGTGGTTTCACGTTATGGAAGACGAAATTAATCATCGTGGACAAATAAGAACAATTAAGCGATTGATGGGAATGAATAAATAAATCTTATTCAACCAAAGGGTGCTTTACTTGAGAAAGTCACTAGAAGAGTCAAATGATAACTATGAACTGCCCCCAATTGCTAGGTTTTGTTTAACAATTGGGGGCAGTTCATTTATAGCGCATAGGTAATCAGCTTTTTGTTAATCATGAGGTAGATATTTTTAACTAAAAAACCAATAATGGAAATATATTACAGCTTATGACCCGTTTTTACACGTATCTCGGCTGAACCCCATAATACACTGTATCCCGCTCTTCGGCGCTTCGAAAATATGGGGGCTATAATTAAACAAATACATAAACAAGTCGGAAAGCCGAATCGAAATATGTACGACATAACTGAAACAGGAGAAGAAATTTTTTATGAAATGTTAAGAGAGTTTCCCGAAAAGATTGCGACAAATAACGCTGAATTCCTTGTGCGTATCGCGCTATTTGAAAAACTTGATTACGAAGCTAGAAAAGAAATTTTAACAATACGCCAAGACGTACTACATAAACAGCTTACTGCTATTCAATCTTTACGTGTTAGCTCATCTTTTATTACAGAAGTCATTGAATTTAGTAAATCACGTATTGAACATGAATTGCTCTGGATTGCATCACTTATGAAGAAAATATGAAAAAATAAAAAGAAAAGTTAAAAACAATGAATGAAAATGAGATTTATTATCAATACTATAATTAATAAAAGGGCAACCACGATTTGGCTACCCTTCAAAAATTTATACTTCTGGATCAAAAGTTTTGCAATCTGTTTCTTCAGTTGTAGATGCATGTTTACCTTTATGACTTACTACATAAATTGCATCTGCACTACATTTATTGCCGTTAGCCCAAAATTTACAGTTGTTTACTTCACATAAAACGTCTTGTGCCATAGTATCACACCTCCTTGTTCTATTATCATTAACAAAATTCGGAGGTATGATACTCTTTGACATGCATTTTTTATTCCCTTTTTAGTTTTCTTAATGGTTCAATGTCTCCTTGTACAATACCATCTATATTTTCAGTTATTTTTTCAATGTCAAAATGCCACCATTGAATTTGCAATAACTCTTCTACTATTGTATTTGTAAATCGTTCCTTTATTTTATTTGCAGGGTTTCCGCCAACAATTGTATATGGTGCGACGTCTCTAGTCACAACAGATTTTGCTGCAATGATTGCACCATCCCCTATTTTTATTCCAGGCATAATCGTTGTATCCATACCGATCCATACGTCATTTCCTATAACTGTATCCCCTTTGTAAGGTAAATCAGACAAATTAGGTGTATACTTCTCCCACCCATTCCCAAATATATTAAATGGATATGCCGAAAATCCATCCATCCGGTGATTCGCTCCGTTCATAATAAAGGTAACTCCATTTGCAATACAACAAAACTTTCCAATGGTAAGCCTATCTCCAATAAATTCATAATGATATAATACTCGATCTTCAAATGTTTCTCCATCTTTCGCATCATAATAAGAATAGTCACCAACAAATATATTAGATTTCGTTATTGTATTTTTTATAAAATGAACGTTTTGATTTCCTTCAATAGGGTATTTAACATTTGGATTAGGATTCATGTTGCACAGCACTTCCTTTACCATTCATTTCACTTTCTACTGCTATTACTGGCTTTAAATTGTATATAGGCAAAATAAACAATAATCCAATAACAAATAGTAGAGCCGTCCCCTCATACATCGTACCTAATGAAAGCATCTCCTTTAATGAACCAGCTATACTCATCGTTACTACCATTGAACCGGTGAATAGTGGACTTAAAATGCCGTTCACGCGACCAATAAAATCGGTATCGCTATTTTGAATAATGAGCGTATTAATACCAATTTGGATACATGGAAGAGCTAAACCACTAAAAAGTTGTGCCGTAAGTGTCACCCATAAATTTGTGGAGTAGCCTATAATACCAATTCCAATTGCCTGACCGAGCATCCCTACAATTAACATCTTTTGGGGAGCAATGTTTTTCGCAAATACCATCGCTAAAGCTCCGCCAACAATCATTCCCGCACCATTTACTGTTAGTAACCATTGTAAACTCTCTTTTGATAACCCTAACTGCTCAGTCACAATAAAGATGCCTAGTGGCTGAATTAAACCTATACCTAGTCCAGCTGCCATAAAACAAAACCCTAGCAAAGTTAATGCTTTTTTCTTTTTTACATATTTAATACCATCCAGCATTTCCTGTAACAGCGTAATTTCTTTCTTCTCATTATCATTCTCAAGATCTTTCGGAAGAAATAACAACACAGCTGCTGCAAGTAAAAATGCGATACCAGTAATTATTATTGAAATATAGATTCCAAAACTGTGAAAGATAAATGTTCCAATAATCGGTCCTAACACCATAAATATTGCAAATATCGTTTGATATAATGACATCGCTAATTGAATTTGTTCCGTCGATAAGTGTTGTTTAAACAACTTCATTCCAGATGGTTGAGAAAACTGCGAAAGGATCGCAGAGATGAGCGTCACAAAAAACACGATTTTCCACGTTCCAAACATAAGTGTAATTAATACAGCGAATACGGAAATAGAACTTAACGTTTCACACCATATCATTGTCCTCTTCGGCTTCCACCTATCAGCAAAAGTTCCTCCAATAAAGGAAAAAATGAAAATTGGAGCAAATTCAGCAACCGAAATCATTGAAATAGCAAAAGCATCACCTTTCGTCATTTCCATAACATAAAGTAATATCGCAAAGTTACGAACCCAAATTCCAACTTGTAAAAATAATGCTGATGCTAGAATCCCTTGCACAAATCGATTTTTTAATACTTGTGATACCCCATGATTTTGTTTCGTTTCTGCAGTCGTCGACATAAAAAAGCCTCCTATTTCGTGTTCTGAACAGGAGGCAGCACAAATCATATGAAAAGACTATATATTCGCAGTGCGAAACACATCCCTTTTCTATACATGCACATACTAATCCTATTCAGAAGAATATTTCGTTTTTTAACGAAGATCTCTTACAAATAGAATTAGTTGATCATTGGGATGTTTTCACCCTTCCGTTTCGAATTTAAATAACACATACATACTCTATGTTAATCATTTGTCGTGTATGCATGTCTCAATATAACTATTCTAAAAAGACAATGGTAATTCCTCTAAAGAACGCATTAAATAATTACCTTGCCAATTAATTTTTTCACGCTCACCTTTTATTTGTAACGATGGCATTCTTTTAAACAGAGCAGTAATAGCAATCTTTGCTTCCAACCTAGCAAGTGGTGCTCCTAGGCAGAAATGACTACCATGCCCAAAGGCAATATGACGGTTATTTTCTCGTGTAATATCAAATACTTCTGGGTTTTCAAATACTGTTTCATCACGGTTTGCTGAAGCTAATGCGATAATAACCATATCTCCTTTTTGGATTGTTTGGTCATGAATTTGAAACGGCTCAGCCGCCCATCTTGCAGTTGTCACCTCAACTGGAGAATAATAACGCAATCCTTCCTCAATAGCTGAATCAATTAATTCCGGATTTTCTTTTAATAACTGTAATTGCTTCGGATTTTCAAGAAGTGCTAATACCGTATTTGTTATTAAATTCACTGTCGTCTCGTGTCCGGCTACAATTAATAACATGATCATTGAATATAGCTCTCGAGCACTAAGTTTATGCCCTTCATTTTCTGCAAGTATTAACGCACTAACCAAATCTTCTTTTGGATCTTTTCGTTTTACATCAACTATATATTGGAGATATGTAATAAACTCAGATAGTTGTTTTTCGGTTTCTTTTATTTTTTCAGGTGTTTCTGGCGATGCAATGACAGCATGAGACCAAATTCTAAATTTCGCTTGATCCTCTTTTGGAATTCCAAGCATCTCACTTATTACAATAATCGGTAATGGGAATGAATAATCATCCACAAGATTTAATGTACCTTTTCGCTCTATTTCACTTATTAAATCATCCGCTATTCTCTGAATTCTTCCGTCTAATTGTGAAATCATCTTCGGTGTAAAAGCTTTTTGAACTAAAGATCGCAAACGACTGTGGTTAGGTGGGTCCGAATTTAACATGTGCGTTGTTAAATGATCACTATTGTCAACGGAAAGATGCATGTTCTTTGTATCTTGAGGAAACACATTTGCCTGATCTTTTTTTAAGCGATTATCTTTTAAAAGCGGCAGAGCATCTTCATATCTTGTAATGAGCCATTCTTTACCAATTTCAATTTGATTTACAAATAATATAGGCTGCACTTTTCTCGATTCTTTATAAATTTCATAAGCATCTTCTTTAAACTGAGCAGAAGCTAAATTAATGCCATCCTCTATTTTTCGGCCAACCTTATTTTTTATTGACATTACATTCCCTCACTCTCAATTATTTGTGTAAATCAACCTAACATTTGAATTATACTTCAATAAAAACTAGAAAATTGTAAATTTTTAATTAAAATCTTACTTCGTATATTGAAAAATAAAAAAATGAGAGAGTAAAATTATTCTACTCTCTCTCACTTCCTATTATGCGAAGCACATAAAATTACTAATTTGTTGATATCGATAACTTACTTTACGACGACGACCACCTTGCCAAGTGTAACCTGAAACCCCGCTTCTTCTTACCTCGGTTGGAAAGAACCATAAATCTCTTCCGAAAGGACCAGGTCGATGTAAACGTAAATAGCCCCATCTTCCTAGACAGTTACACATCCAAGATTTCATATTGCCTGCTTGTGCTGGAGAAGCAAATGTGGACGGTAACGACGGAGCTTGTGACGGTGGTGGTGACGTTGGAGCATCTTCCGCATCATCTGGTCTATAGTCTTCTTGTTCAATATCTCTCACTTCATTTGTAGATTCATAACCGTAGTTTTGTGGATTATAATACATCTCTTGATCATATGGATAGTTTTGTTGGTTATACATAATAACCCATCACCTTCTTTTCATTTGTTTCTTTTAACATTCATATGTGATACGCCATTCATAGGAAGCTTATGTATAGCCTAAATTCATCTAAAAAAAGCTCGTATTTTAAAAATACGAGCTTTTTTTATAAACAAAATATATTTTTTATTTTATTAACTTCACACTATAAAAACGCATTTGATCTAACGAACCTTCATATTCAAAGACTTCTTGCTTAATTAATTCTTTCAAGCGATATTCCAAAAACGTATCCCCAACCAATTGATCCGAAAGTCCAAGTGCTTCACCTATTACTCTCGGAGCTTTATGAAATTCTTTATCTGCTCCTACATTTTTCGCACACTCAATAATGAATTGATCAAAATAATCTTCTTGTACAGAATGCACTTCATCGTCTTTCCAAACTCTTAAAAACTCCGTGCTTTGCGATAATCTATCCCACTCATGTGCAAACTTCATTCGCTTCTCTTCAGGTAAATACGGAAATTCCACAAAACTTTTTTTGAATAGTGCTAAACTTTCAGGAGATAATTCTCCAGTTCCACGAATATCATAATCTTGTTTTAATATTTCTCTACTCGCTTCAGAAGTATTCAGAACACGAATATCTTTCTTATCTTTTAATTGCGCAATTGCAAAACAAAGCCCTACATGCTCATGAGCATTATCCGCCTTCCAAATGGTAATCGGTGTTTCATTCGAAATTGAATGTAGATCTTCTAAAGTAGCCTTAAATCTTGGTAAATACTCTTCTTCAAAATAACAATCATAAGAAGTTAAGTTATTTAATAACCACTGTGCCCTTGCTAATTGACCTTCATTCGTATGTAATTGATATATGGGACCAATTGAAAAGAATTCAGAGTATGAAACAACACTCTCCTCGTGTAATCCTTCTTGTTTCAACATATATTTTAAACATCCGGCAGTTGAATCATCAAAGGCAATATGAATGTGTGTGCTTTCTTCTAAATTCTTTTCCTGAGTTGTATGACTCGTCAATTGCTTAGGGATACTCGTTAAATTTTTTATCATATCTTCGCTATAATTCCCGTCTAATACATCTAACTGTATTAGAATACTTTGAAGTAAATGTTTTGCTTCATCTTCATACATATCCTCTACAACATTTTTAATTTTATCTATCATATAAATCCCTCTATTCATTTCTAAAATAACGTAGATTATAGTGTATCATTTTAGCCCAGATGTTTAAAAGTCTTTTTAAAATCAAATCGTTTATTACACAGATTGCTGCAGCCATCTAAGTTTTTAACAAAAGCCTTCTCTATATTCCTCTCAATCTATAGATCTATAATATTTTTTCTTCCTCCTTATTTATCTCCCAAAATCACATTAGTTGCTAAATAATTTTTAAACACTTTGTAAATCTTTTTATTTAAATGTATAATTATATAGAAAATAAAAAATACAGGAGCAATATTAATGGCGAAAGTACTTACTAATTATAAACATTATTTAAAAAATTGGAGATTTATATTTATTTGTATATTACCTGCTGTCGCTTTATTGTATACATTCGATGTCATCTTTGAACTACTGTGTCACCAAAATTTCTATTTGTCTAATTTAATTATTGCTATCATATTAATCTTAATATTTATTAACGTTAAAGAAAACTATAATTGAAACGAAACCGTTTGAAGCTACATTTTTCATAAAAAATTAGAGGTTTTTTCTGAGTATTTAGTAGGACACGAAGATCTTGTCCTATTACATACTATATGCTTGTACTTATTACATTGTGCATTAGAAAGCACAATGTCTAGATGCCAAATAGATACATACACATTGGAGTAACTAACACGCTAGAAAAGACTTTCCTATATTCATTCTTAATAGCCTACATTATTACTAATAAAATTTTCTCATACTTTCATTGTACAATTGCTTTATTTATAAACAAAAAACATCCCCATGGATGTTTTTTATCTAATTACCTTTAAACTTCCATAAATTTAGCAGGTACACCAATTTTTTCAACTACAGAAGATATATTAGTAGGGTTAATCATTACATTTTCAATACAAACTAATTTATTTTCTAATAATCCATTCTCTGTAGTAATAAACTCTTCAAATCGTTCTAAAGTCATTGAGAATTTGTGCTCACTTCCACCATTCATACTGACTTTTACATACTTCATAGTGTCACCGCCTCTCTTAATTATCTATAATTCGCTAAAAATACGCTTACATCCTTTTATTAAAACGTGGATTTATCACTTTTATCACTTCCCACTACACGTTTGAAATGATTTTGAGAAAAAAGCTACTAAACACCACCTGTTCTTTTCATTAAAATTTCAATAGAATGTTTCTAGAATTATATATCTTTGGAAAAGATTATATAATAGTACTGATTAAATATTAGGAGTGTTATTAATGGTTGATACAATCCGACTCTTAATCATCATACTTATCGCAATTTTTTTATTTTCATCAATTATTATGGGGTTTAAAAAACCTCACAAAAGTATGTTTTGGTTCTCAATTGAAGTCTTGTTTCTGCTAGGAATCGTACTTTTAATGAAAGAATTTTTCATCAAGCTTTCCGCATAAGCCCTTACCTTAAGTAAAACATAATATCCCATCAATAACGCAGGATAAATTATGATTGTTATTTTTTTCACTGAAGTTAATAATTTAACTTCCGATAGTTATTTTTTATTTATAACTACTTTATAAGCTTCTGCTAATTACTCTTTTTCGTATATTATCATGAAGACTAGAGCAAGCATGCCTTGTCATATATTAGATAAGGGATGTGATAACATTGGGTAACGATAACAATCAATTTATTTTTCATGTAGTACAAAGTTCGGCAATTAAAAGATTTATAATTATCGATATAATTACTGGAACAGGAATTTATTGGACCGTAAATTTCATTTCTTCTAATGCATTACTCGCAATTATTAGTTGTTTTTTGGGGACAAAAAAAATGAAAAAAATGCATCATTCATAGAAGCAATAACTAAATCCCAATTCATTTCTTTCAAATCTGTTGCCTTTACTCTTCTTGAAGTGGGAAAGCAATTTTTCACAGTTGGCTAATTCATCCGACTTTCTGGCAGACAATACTTTTGATTGTCTGCTTTTTGTATGAGATTTTTTGTTTGACATATACTACTTTTGAACCTGTATACCAATACAAGCCATTTTGGTGTTTGGGATTTCCCTTCCTGGGATAAGTATTTTTGAACTTATCCCTTTTTTGTATAGGCATGTATATTTGGGATAAAACTAATTACAAGCAGATTTTCTGTTTATTCGTAGTTCTTAACCAAAAGACTTTTCTCCTTTAAAGGACAGTAGGTACGACTGCTTGTCCTTTTTTATTAATATTTCACACACCATTTTTTGCCCCCTTCTAAGCATTCTATTACAGCTCCCAAATAGCCAATGTTTATAGTCATAATAAGCAGTTGCTGATACTTTCCTTTTTGAGTTACACAACACAATAAAAATGTGTAACTATAGATTTGAATCCATGTCCCTCCTATCTCAAAAGCTCTCCTAAGTAACTAAAAAAACACCTTAAGTGGGTGTCCTTTTTTCTTTATGTAAGAGAACATACAGATAACATTAATTCTCCAAATGTCACTGTTCCTAGTAACCCTAATACAACTCCTATTAAACAAACACAATCAGCAAGACAAATTGAAGATTGCGATAATGGAACAAATGACCTACTTGTGCTCGATCCATAATGTCTTATTTTTTCATAATTTATATCCAACATTAAATGTAGACATGATACACAACCCTCAATAGTTTGAAGAGATTCATTTTCTAACCGCTCCAATAACTTGTTATTTAAAGCAAATGGTAGAGGGTACTGCTTATCTAATCATCTCTGTTGCCGTATAAATCCCTAGTTTAGTTTGTAATAAAGTATTAAAATAATGCTTGGTTATATGTTCACGTTATTATTGCTAATAAGAAGGATAAAGATAAAAATGCACAAAGTGGTACATATAAAACAGTATCCATTCTAGCAAACTGCGTATCTTTTTTTCGTTTAAAGATACCAAAATAATGAAACTCACCAATTACTCTTATGAAAAAAACAACCATACAAACCCAGGATCCCATTTGAACAAAAACATTGGGAAGTGCGGAATGAACAATATTTGCTTGTTGTAATAAAATCATTGCTGCCATACTTAATAATAACGCAATGAACAATGTCATTCCTGTACCTGGTGTAAACGCCTTTTCTCCAGCTTTAGTTGGAATGACACTATTTGTCGCCCACTTACCTCGGAAAGCCCAATAAACATGTAAAAAACTAACTAAGAATAATATGCAAACAGAAATATATGTAATAATAAGCATTTTGTCCTCCCATTATTTTATTTAAATCCTTACCTTTAAAATATGCTATGAATCCTTCATACGCAGCCTATATTTAATTACATAAAAAAACCCCTTAATGATTTATCAATTTTACGATAAATCATTAAGGGGTTAATGGAATTTATTATGCATTATACCTATTTTTTCGACGTTCCATCCTAGTTTGTCCTTGAACAGTACTTTCTTTATATTGATCTATTTGCTCTGCCATTTCATATGTTACAACTGGTTCTTCGTTATTACGCTCATGCATTGTTTCTGGCCTTTTACGTTTAGAACCTTTGCCACCAAACTTAAATAATTTCATCTTAAATTTCGGTAATCTTGGAAAGCGGATCTTAAATGATAGCCTTTTACGCTTCTTTTTTTGTTTAAATAAATTAGTATTTTCTTCATTAGTGTCTTTCTCTTTACGGTGTAATAACATCGCAAGTAATCCACCTAATATAAGTCCTCCAACTAAAAGGAGAATATATAAGTAATGGCTTGTCATTAAATTCATCATACGCTCAAGTATGACTAACGACTGCACTTCTTTTATATCCCATAGTAACGCGGCCCATAATGAGAATAAGCCCAAAGTAAGCCCGTATGTACGAAACCGGAATAAACACGGAATTAACGCAATGCAAGCGGCGATTTTCGCGTTCGCTATTATTGAACTTATTGAAATATCCTGATTCCAAATGACTAACAGTAATGTTATAAATGGTGCATACGCTATCCAGCTACATATACGTGAATATATCTTTTTCGCAAAGTAACTACCGAAACTAGTAAAAAATAAAAGTCCTCCAATATATAAAGATTGTTCAAGAGGGATTTGCTTTAACATTCCTGCAATTGGAAAGAGGCCGCTCAGTAGCATTAATAATACATCTAATTTCTTCACAATTCCCCATTCCTTTCAAATTTTCTTTTCAATTAATAAAAATCGCTTTTCCATATGATGTAGTTTTTGTATTTCTAAAAAACATCTTAATCCTGTATGTAAATAAAGTAAATACGTAAAAGAAAAGATACATGACAAAGGATAGCCTTATTTACATGAAAAAATGACAAATCCTGCTCATTATTACTAGCAGGATTTGTACACTATTATTTATATTAATATCAATGTATCTTCTTTTTCTAAAATTATTACATCTTCATCTAATTCGTCATTGAATTCTTTAAACTCCCTTGAATCAATATCGGTAGTATAATTTTTAATTAATTTAGCCATATGCATTACATACGTATTATGAATATTTTGTTCTGAGAGCAAGGTTGATTTACAGCACATGTAATGTATCATTTTGGCGATTTCTTCTCTCTCTTCAGATTTTACACCAAGCGGGATAACTTCGAGTATGTACTGCTGTACTATCTCATTACAATCTAATTCGTATGCAGCCGTGCTATAGTAAATTCCCATTTGATCTACAAATAATCTCGTTTCATTCATAACATGTTCTTGGTCTCTAACAATATAGTTCGGTACATCTGAGTTAGTATTAATTCTAATTATGTTTATATCCTCTTTTAAATTTGGGATTATTTCAGGTGAAGCCCCAATATTAACGCTTTTATTTTGCAATTCCTCTATCCAATATTTCCTCATATTGGCATCTACAATAAAATAAACTTCTTTATTTTGTTTATGTGCATCTTGTGAAATTTCAACTAATGTTTCTGACATAAATTGTTTAAAACTGACTCCTATATCATTCCTTTTTGATGGTTGTGGTAAAAACACTTTATTATTACCTATATTTAATAAAGTATGATCAATTGTGCCCCATTCTTCTTGACCATATAATTTATATAATATTTCTCTCCCATTTATTTTTGAAAAAATAGGTAAGAAATCATATTTAGACATTTTCTCAATTGATAAATTTACAATTATCCCCGGTAATTTTATCTTATTCCAACTACACTTTAAGAATCCCTTTTGTTCTAACAAACTAAGAATGGCATTAATAATTTCTTTTTTAGATACACTTTGTCCGATAAATAAATTAATAAATGCTGAAATACGTTCCGTTTGAGCGAATCCTTCCCGAATAATTTGCTTTGGATTAATTTTTTCGCGACCATCACAATTTTTTATTGCAATTAATGCTAATTTCATTTCATTTTGCTCACCTGCCGTAGCATGTACAGCTTTTACGACATCGTCTACTAGTTTCTTTTTGTTTTTATGACTATATTGCATTCTATATGGATTTTGTAACAATTTCCTAATGTTATATCTTACTATTTTTAACAACACCGGATTGTCTGCATTTAATACATAGGAGGAATCTCCGTTTTGAGCTAAAACTATTTTGCTATCTAATAACGCTTGTTCTATCTCTATTACTATATCATCTGACCATACTTCTAACGTAATTGATTCTAATCCCTTTGGGGCAAATAAAGGTAATAACTCATTCTCATTATTAGTTAATACATTTTCACATTCTGGAAGTAATGTGAAATATGGGCATATTCGCTGGAATTCATTAAAAAGTTCCTCTTTTTCTCTTACTTTTATACCAAATTTTATTTTTGTTCCTTGAACTTTATATATATTTTCGTTATATGGAAGAAGCACTCTTACCTTTGTTCCTCTAATATACTCTTTCGGACATTGGAGAATGTTCTCTAATTTAACTTCTCCCCTATCCTATAATCATCTTTTAAATTTCTAAAACGTTTAATCCACTTTATTCCTTTTACAGCTTGTTGTACTTTTAACTTTACAAATCTTTGCTTTTTATTATTTGATTCAAATTCAGGAGTTGAAATCAGTATTTGGCTCCGCTTTCGCCCTAAAAGTATAGGGATATCTTTATGATTATATTGTTGATATTAAGAATATTTTTATGATTCCTTGGTATTAGTGTGTTTTAATTGATTATGTCTATTATTGAGGAAGACATATCAGCGATAATTTATGTCTATTTTGTATGAGTGTTAGCAAGTTCGTTTGCAAACTTGTTAGCACTTTTTTATTTAGATAAAACATTACTCCTTATGTACCAAATATCGCCTTATTTAGATATTTTTTCGCGGGATATATCCTATATGAACAGGTTTTTAGATTATATCTAAAGCGTTGATTTACTAGAACTTCAAAAAAAGTGATGTTTCATAATGATTCATCACTTTTTTTGTTTTTGTGTGGCAAAGAAATACTTATCAAAATAAAATCTAAAAAATCTAGTTTTTATTGTTCAAAAAATCTTCTGTACTTATTTTAATGAAAATATGGTCCATTACCTAATTGAGATTTTATTTTCTTTTTTATTTCTCCGATAGCAATTCCCTCATTGTTTACTTTTCCATTTCCATCAGATATTGCTGCATGATGTAAAGCTACTACCTCCCAACTATCATTAAAAACCGGAGAACCAGAAGATCCTCCTAAGGTATCAGTTATATATTGTATTTTATATCCAGATACTGCTGTAACCATATTTTCACTTAAACTCACCATTTTTTCAGCCCCGCCTGGATGTTGAATTATAAAAACATCTTCCCCTTCACTTATTTCAGTTTCATTAGGCAACCCAATAAAACCCCATTTTGCCCCAGGATTATTATTTAATTTAACTACTGTATAATCTAACTCTGGATCAGTAATGAACAAGACATCTGATTCACAACTGTATTCATCTACTGGTAGAAAGTTATTTGCTAGGTCTTTTTGATAATTAAATTGAATTTTCGCTCCAATTGTTGACTCTTTTGTTGGGAAAACATGATTATTTGTTAAAAGCAAATCCTTATCAATTAAAAAGCCAGTCCCAACTACGGTATCTCCATTTGGTAAAGGAGCTAAAAGAATTCGCGCTACTGCCCCCGCTAAATGCACAGCTCTTTGCAATGTAGCAATTTGTCTTAAATTATTACGTAAAATCATTTGCTCACGTTGTAGCTTTAGATGTTGAACCTTTAATATTTCAAATTTTGGTCCTTCTCTATAAAACATCTTTTTCCCTCCAAAATACTTTTTTTACATTTTGAACCAAAATAACCATTTTCATACCAGTTGATAAACGTATATATTTTTTTTATTAGCTCACTCTATTCTTGTGTGACAAAAACATTTTTGGAGGTAATTTTTATGTTTAGCCCATTAGAAAAGCAACTATTAACCGAACTTTTAAAAGCACGTATTCCCGGTATAACTCAGGCTCAGATTGAATCTTCGTTTCAAAAAGGGGAATCTGCCGTTTTACAAGCTGAATCTACAGTTCATCAATCAAATAATCAAAGTTCAGACGAGCTTTATTATCTTCCTGTAGTTAAAGGGGAAAAGTTTAAATTTAAAGCTGGACATTCTTTTGGTCTTCCTTTTGTCTCTTCTAATACTGGAATTGATATTGAAGTAGAATCAGGTAATCAACAAAATCAGACTCAAGAATATTATTATCTTCCTATAGTTAAAGATGAAAAGTTTAAATTTAAAGTCTGGACATTCTTTTGGTCTTCCTTTTGTCTCTTCTAATACTGGAATTGATATTGAAGTAGAATCAGGTAATCAACAAAATCAGACTCAAGAATGTTATTATCTTCCTATAGCTAAAGGAGAAAAGCTTAGAATTAATACTGGAACTTTTACATCAACACCTTTTGGTTCTTCTAATACTGAAATTGATATTGATCTTGAAGACAATATCTTAAAATCAGCATGTAAAACTTTAGCAAAAACCATTTATACTGCAGCTGTTATCGCAGCTCGTGCTCTTGATCCTGCTAGTCAAATAATTGCCTTAGCTGCAGCTGAAGCTGTTTATGCTAAAGCCAAGAAACAATGTTAAATTATCCTCTTAACTAATTAAAAATTAATTATACAAATATTTTTTGTTCAATAGCTCTAAATAAAGTTAGTATACTAACTTTATTTAGAGCTCATTAATATATACAAAAAACTCTGTGAACACGATTCTATATACATTTTCTTTGTTCTTAATTGCCTTGTATAGGTAAACCACACCTCTATTTTTTCTTAAATTATTAATTCCACTACTTTATTTATATTAATAGTAATAACTTTTTGTTTTAAAAAGTATTACCTAAGTATAAATTAGTTACTTTTGATATCACGAATAGTTTTATGAGTATTTTGTTTTAATGCTTTTTTATTAATTAAGTCTATTTTTAAATGTGTTGGCAAACTTGTTGGCACTTTTTTGTTTAGACCATTCACACTTTCCTTCTTAGTATAATGATTATGTTTCCAATTGTGTACTAACGTGTGAATTTGTCTCCCCTATTATAGACAAAATGGACGTTACAGGGTGATGACAATATAAATATTACATAGAAATAAAAAAAAGTCGCCCAATAGGACGGCTCTTGTTTTTACTTCACATACACATAGGCTTCATTTGTAGTTACATAGTATGTTTTGCCATTGCTATTGTGTACTTTATATTGTGTTGATCCATTAACAGTTACTTTTGCATCGATTGTGAATCCTAATCCTGCATCTACAGAACCGGCAACATCTTTATCTTGCCAAGATGGAGCATCATAGAAACGTAGATTGTTAACTTTTGAAACAACACGCTTCCCTACAATAGAGGAATCCACTGTGCTTTTCTTATTAAACTTCACATAAGATGGATCATTTTTAATCCACTGTTCACCGCCAAGATTTAACCAGCCATCCTTTTCAGCCCATACAACATAAGCTTCTGGTTTATTTAGTTGGCGAATTTTAAAGTAGCTTGTATCTGGTCCTTTACGTAAGTTAACGTTGTAACCTTCAATATAAGCAATTCCGTCTGTCACTGCTGTTGGAACTTCAGCTGGTTTAGATGGCTTCTTAGGAACAGAAACATCCACATCAGAATTATTGTATGCACGTTGTACGTCAGCGCGGAATTGAGCTTCAGATACACCGTGGCTGCGTAAGTAATCAAGTGGGTCTTCATGGTCTGTGCCGCCAAGATACTTCGTCACATCATAGTGAGTCCATAATCCTTTTTCTACAGACAACTTGTTATCTTTTAAGATTTTTGCTAACAACTTTACATATTTTCCATATGAACGCTTGAACTTTGTATAGTCTGCTGTTTCACATAACTCTACATGTACAAATCGTTTATTCGCTCCTGGTCCTGCGCCATAAGCGATGTAGTTCGTATCAGCAATTTGAATTGTTTCATCCCAATCGACTGCATAGTGTACGAACGCTGAACGCCATGTACGAGACTCATACTTTTGAATATTAATAGCTAGCGCTTCAGGAGTTGCTGTAGAATGTGCTACAACACCTTCATAAGCACCTACACCATTACGATATGGTTGTTTCGGCAAGTCAGGAATAATAAGTGTTCTATCAGCAAAAGCCCCTGTAGTAAAACTTAACAGGAGCAATAGAGTCATAAATACATAGGAAACTAGTTTGATTGATTTTTTCATTAAGCATCTTCTCCTTTTTCTTCGTGATCAGACCAAATACCAAGTGCAATGCCAACAGTTAATACATAAGGCGCCAATTCATCTAAAAAGCTTTTAGCCTCCGGTACACCAAACTTCGTGAACAAAAATCCAAGCAAAGAAAAAACCGCAACCCATGTTTTCCAGTTGCGGAATCGTTTTTTTATATTCTCTTTTGATTGATTCATAGTTAATTTGTCTCCTTTTCTACATTATCTAGGCGCTTATGTGCTTGTTTGGCACTTTCCTCGACCCTTGTAATACGTTCACCAAATGAAACCATCTGTCTTTCACTTGCCTTTTGATCTATACGAATATCGTCAACACCTTTGCTGATGTATTCTAACTTCGCCTTCATTTCTGCTCCTTGCTGACCATCTGACTTAATTTCTTTTGATCGATTCAGTGCGTAAGAGAAGTATCCAATTACTGCTGATGCGATTGCTATAAGTACTCCAATTTCAATTGTCATAACTTCACTCCTTTTATGCTACAAAGCAACTTGGATCCATTCCAAATATTTCTGCAATATCTTCTTCACTTCTATCTTTTAAATATGATTCAGTTGTTGAAATATCAGAATGGTTAGCAAGCGATTTTAACTTTTCTAGTGGTACACCTTGTACTTTTAAATTATCTAATCTACTATGACGGAAACAGTGAGGATTGATTTTAAACTCCTTACTTTCTTTTTCGCACAGCATCTTAGCGAATATCTTGCACCAATAATTAAATACACTTTTGTTTAAAAGTTTTCGCCCGCCATTCTTATACACTCTTACAAATAAATCTGGAATAGTATCTTTACCTCGATGATCTATATATAAACGAATACATTTTTGTACTCGTGGATTGTAATATAACCTAAACTTCTTACCGCGCTTACCGCGGACCACATTTGTATAATATTGTTCTGTCAAACCTTCCTTTTGAACCTGATAAACCTCATTCTTTCTAGCTGCACTGTAATAAGAAAGGGCCAAATAAGTTGCTAACATATATTTTTCTTGTTTAAGTAATTCATCGATTAACCAATTAATTTGGTCATCAGTAATAAATGTAATTTTTCTAATTGGATTCTTAGGTAAGCCACGTACCCTTGAACCTACATTGAATTCATAATTGTAGTCATCATCGTCTGCGCAAAATTCAAGCGCTGAACGTAAAGCGCTCATCAATCCATTTACACGTGCATTAGACATTTCCATTTCTTGAAAAATAATAGATAAATTTCGGATGTCTTTTCGTGTTAAATCAATAAGGTTTTTATTTTCGAAGTGTTCATGTATTAGAAACAAAATGATTCGTAAATCCCAATTGTATTGCTGTAAAGTGCTTGCCGCTTTCCCTTGTGCTTTCTTTTCGATTAGAAAATCTTTGACTAGGTTTTTATTTTCTTGGCTAACATGCTTTTCATAGATTGCTTGGTCTACTATTCGTTTCACACTGATCATCTCCTCAAAATAAAAAGAGAAGCGAAGTCGCTCCTCTTGATCTATGAATTGAATTTACTAAAAGCCGTATTTTGTTCAAAATAAAAACAGCTTATAGCTGCTCTGGTTTCTCATTTATTAATTTTTTGACTAACTCTTCTAATGTTGCTATTTTGTTGTTCATTAATGTAATTTCTTCATTATGCTTTCTCTCCATTTCTTGTATTTTCTCATTTTGATTTTCTTCATGCTCTTGTAAAGCTTTTATCGTTAATGATACGTATGAATACAAGTGAATTCCTTTCCCACTTTCATCCACAAATGCTTCATCAGATTCATCTACAATTGCCCCGTAATACGTTTTGATAGCTTCCTTTGTCAATGGAGGATCATTAGGATCTTTTTCTTCTCTCATACGGTAAAGCTCGTTTACCGCATTCTTGTAGTTAAATTGTCTGATTCTAAGGTTTCTAATTTTTTCTAAAGCGGAAAATGCTACGTCACGAATATTAGATTTATATTCACGTAGTGAAGGACTCATAAAGTTACCTTGAACAGCACCCCATCCGTTTTGAGTAACAGACGACTTAACTTGGAGAACTCCGGTATATCCTGCTACACGGCTATTACGTAATGTGATATTAGGTAATCTTAAATCTGCATCTGAGCTATTATCTTCGATTGCTAATGTAGATTGATATAGACCACTTTTTCCTCGTCTGAAATGCCAGTTTCCATTTCCGGCATAAAGAGCATGATAGTCATTTGCGTGTAGAACACTAATTCCGTTTCTGTTAAGCTCCCAAAACACAGATTTTCTTATCTCACTATCAACTATGTCATCAGTAATACCAATGTTCGCACTAGCTTGAGGCCATCCGGTACCCATTTGAGATATAAATAAAGTACCTTCAGGAGCGCTAGTTTTTTCATCTGATCCTAAGATGAAAGTGGGTTGTACTGCACCGTCTCGTCTTCGGTAATATCCAAGGAACGCTCTAGGGACACCACTTTCATATAGACGTAAAAATTGGTCGTCTAAGCTTACATAGTTATTGGTATTCGATGTTCTAATCTGGCAACCACTTAACAAACCTGCCATTAACCACTCTGCTTTTACTTTTCCGACTAAATCTATTCTTGCCGCATTTAGCTTAATATTTTCTTTACTCATATTGAATGCTGCGATAACATCGTTTTCTTTTACAGAGATACTAACGCCTTTTTCAGTTAGCTGAAGGCGACTTTCCATATCTCTTACATATCCTGAGGTAGCAAATTGCCCATTCGCTTGTTCTTTTGTATATACTTCTGTTGTTTTAGCTGATGCATTTATACCTTGTTCATTGATGGTAAAACGGTTATCGATCAGAGTCATTTTTTGATTAAATTGTTCTGTCGCAAGCTTGTTCGCTAACTCGCCAAGTAAATCTTTTTTATTCTGATCAACAGTTTGCTTCAACTCAGGGATCTTAAATCCAGCGACATAATTCTCTACTTGTTTAAGCTCAACTTTTGCCCCAATTGCTGTTGCCTGTTGTTCTAGTTTGGTATTTGCTTCAGTAAGCTTCTTCCCTTGAGAATCTACTACATTGTTTAAATTACTAACTGTGGAAGATAAACCGCTTGCTGTTTGCTCTACTGTAGTCATCCGTTTTTCAAATCCAGCTTGGCTGTTTTGAACGTTTGTTACAGTGGTTTTAACGCCATCCACACTTTTTTCAATATCTGTTGTTTTCTTGGTGAATTCATCAGTTGTTACTTGATCTTCTGAAGGGGTGCGATAACTTGTTGGTATATTTCCTTCTTCTAATTGCATGTTTCTAATCTTTATGTTTGTAATTTTCGTAGGAGTCCATCCACCACCTACACCAAAAACTGAATTGTCATAGAAATCTTGCGTGATATTGTCGGGCATTATAAACGTAGCGGACACCTTAACCCATTGACCCGCTATTGTTTTAGGCGTACGCATGATTCGTTTTGCTACAACGTCATTGTCGTTTGTTCCCGTAACGGTAGTAACACCAAAGTTGTTAATATCCATCGCGGTTGGGATAACATCGTCAGCGTAAATTTCATAGCTGATTGTGTATGTCCTACCCACAAGTAACGTGGCATTTTTAGTATTGTATAAAATACCTTTCCAACTACCGCTAGCCCCAGCAGGAATTGTTATGTTCCACCATTTATTATTATCGTCATACGTTATGCTTGTTCCCCCAGCTGCACCAAAGGATTTTTGCTTATAAAAGTTCTGACCGCCAATTTTAATATCATCAAACTTCTTCTCAACGCTCTCTAACTTCTCACTAATCTTCCCAGCTTTTTCTGTAATTTCAGTTGTTGTTTTCTTAAGCTCATTTGTTGTTTGCTGCACATCAGTAATCGTCTTTTTTGTACCTTCTACAGTTAACTCGACTGCATTAACTTTATTACTAATTTCAGTATCTTTTTTCGTTAACGATTCAATAGAAGTTTTAAATCCATCAGCGGTTTGCTCTGATTTGGTAACACGTTCTGTAAGCTTTCCCTGTTCGTTTTGAACATTAGAAACAGAAGTATTTATACCTTTAATAGTAGTATCAATTTCTACTGTTTTTTTAGTGAAATCAGAAATAGTAACTTGGTCTTCTGGTGCTGGTGTCCATGCAGTCGGTACTGTGCCAATTTCTAATTTAGGCTTTTCAATTAATGTGTCCCCAGTGAAATCACGTGCTAAAGCGTAAACTGAAATTTCTTTAATAGTCTTATCCATAACTACAGAAGTAGCTGTGAATCTTTCTTGATTATATTGTTTACCTAGTATTAGACGGTTTTCTACGCGGCAACTCGGATAATGAAATGTATTGTCTGTGAAAGTAATCTTCACTTCAAAACCAGCCCATTTATTTGTTGTACCCCATGCAGTAACTTTACCTGTAAACAGAAAACTCATAGCAAGATTCTTCCCCTGCATTAAAGTAGCTGCATCCTTCGCTACATCAAAATAGGTATGTGGCTTGTTTTCCCCAGTCTTAACCGAATGCGATTTAATAGCTGTATCTAGTAATAGATTTCGGACACCAATTTCCGTATTTTCAACTGTCGATTTAAGCTCTGTAATCGTTTGTTGTGTGCCCTCGGCAGTTTGCTTTGCTTCATTAGCAGTCTTTGATACTTGAGATAGGTTATTTCCTAAATCCGTTACACTTTGTTTTTCAGCTTTTGATTTAATTGCTTCATTTGTTTGCTCAAAAGATGTACCGATTTCTTGAAACTTTTTAACGTTTCCTTGTTTGTCAGTTTCATAAATTTGTTTACCTATAAATCCATTATTAATCTCATCTTTTGTGAAAACACCGGATTTATCAGCCTTATCTTTTAATTGGGCATTAATCCATGTCTGATCTACTTTGCCATTAACCTGCTTTTGAACATCAACTATTTGCCCAGCTATTTCTTTCGCTTTATTTTCTACAGTTTGAACCTTTTGATTTAACTCTGTTTTTGTGGACTCAATATCTTTGTTGACCTGCTCTAATGTTTCTTTCTTCACCTTTTCAACATCAGGAACTACCGGGTCCCAAATACCATCTTTCCAGAGTTTTAAAATACCAGGCTTACCGTTAGAAATATCTAACCATAATGTCTTTCTATCTTTAAGACCTGTTGTCGGTGGATTCTTTGATTCAATGATTTCTACAGTGTTATTTTTAATATCCTCTTGTACTTTTTCAGCTAATGTCTTTGCTGCTTCTGATTCCTTCTTAGCATTACTAGCTGTTTCATTAGCTTCTTTCACTAATTTATCTAGCTGATCTAACATTTCTTGTTTATTACCTAAGGAACTAAGGATTCGATTGTAAATCTTTCTTAATTCCTCATTTGGATCAACAATCTCACGGTAATCTCCAAAGACATATTTATCTTGTGTAGGATTAGTAAATGATTCATCGCCAGCAATAACGCGAGCTTCTAAATACAATTCAGGTGTAAAACCTGTATCTTTAATCTTGATTGTGTCGCCTTCATTAATTAACTCATGAGCTAATCCGAATACACGACCAATTGACTGTGCTTCAACTTCATAAGAAACGGATGTGTTTACACGCTTTTTAAACTCGGTTTTCATCAAAGTCATTAATCGTTGCGGTGTCATATTTTGTTCTTCTGTTTCTGGAGTATAGAAACCAAATTTATGTTTTCCATGTTCATTCCAACGTTGGAATGCATCGCTATCTGTGATATAAGGAAGGCCGTTATTTATACTCTCAACGGTAATGACTTTCTCCTCTTCACCACGTACAAAACCAACAAGAGCTGTGCAAATTTCACGAGAATGTTCGATACGTTTTACTCCAACTAAATCTTTCCCAAACTCTATTTCTTTTCCGGTTTCTTGACCGCGCTTTTTTACCATATCTACATACCAACCAGTGATTTGAGAACCAACCACTTCTACACGATATTGAATTTCTAAATCGAATAACGAAGCGATTTTCTTTAAAAACGTAAGCGGATCTATAAATTCATCAATGGTCATGGTATGGAATCCAGCGTATTCAGTATTTCCACGTTTCCACTTTATTCCCAAGAGTGCCATATCAATGAATTCATTAACCGTTTTGCTCTCTATCCGTTGTGGATTTATAATTCCGGACTTAGCAATTTGAACCCAAGCGCCTGAAGCATATGTGGTAATGGATCGTTTATCAGGATCCTTCTCGGCCTCTGTAATAACATATGGAACGACACGTCCATCACGGACTTCTTTTAAAACTAAGTTTTGTTGCTGCAATGTAATTGCGTGTTTTGTTCCGTCAAAAGTTGTGAAATCTAGCATATCAATATTGTTTTTGATTTCCCAATGGCGCTTATCGCCCCAATAGTCCTGTGGTTGAATAGCCGAGACAATTTGATCAGTTTTGAAATCCACAACATGCAATATTCCACTTGGTGTTCTCATCTGTATCTCTCCCGATAACTAACTGTTGCTTTTACGTCTGGTGGCATAATATCAATTCGATTGTCGCCGCGTATTATGGTTGGAAAGTTACTGAAAATATCTTTTATATTTATTGCGTTCTTCCCATTGATTGTGACAAGGCTTCTTTCTGTATCGATAATAACTTTGTCTCCTGTATCGAAAATAAAAGGCTTTGTATTGGAAGGAACTTTGTTTACCTTCCAAATCTTTAAATCATCAATTTGCATGGTATAAACAGGTGTATTTCTATCCCATCGACAAATAGCAATCATGACTTGTGCAATTTTTCGTTCTGTCATTGGATTTCCACTTTCATCAATCCAACGTTCAACAAGAGAAGCATCGTCTATTTCTGTACCATCTTTAAAACGGGCTACATAAACAGACCATTCTTTTCCGCGTCTTGCTATGCGTAATCTTCCGTAAAAATTGTTGAAAGTATTAGGATGCGCTCCACTTGTATCAACTAATTTCCGATTACTGTTTGGGGTTCCACTATTACCAACTCGCATATGTGCTTTAGTGATTTCGGCATCCCAATACAAATCATTCATGTTTATACGAGCGACAATATTACTTGTATCATCCAAAAGGAGTATTTCCACACGGCCCATTTGATCTATATTTTTAGACTGTAAATGCACTCTGGCTTCTATTTCAAAATCCTGTAATGGTCCTCCAGGGATATTCTTCTTCGCAATACCACCATGAAATCCTTTCGTACCTTCCGCACCATAGTAAGGGCAATATATAGCTGTACTATCTTTCGTCTTCAGCTCTCCAGTACCACGCATTTCTTCCACTTGGCCAGTAACAGGAGTCCAACCCACACTTGTGGACATATCATCCCACATTACTCTTTCTCGCTCTTGTACTGTTGTTTCTTCCACAGTGAGAGGATAACCAATGCGGAAATAGTTTCGTTCTGTAGGGTATTTTCCAAACCATACATCTAAAAAAGTGCTTGGTTTTGTTACATCTATTTCAATTAATGCTGGTGTTTCTACACTACCTTTATTCGTGAAATTAGACGTGATTTCTGTGGACCAATTTTGCGTGAATGTTTGAGTCTGTACTTTTCCTAATTTATAAGGCATGGGGCAAACGAAAGTAATAACACCTTTCCCCCTATTAACTAGTTCATCCAAATCTAGTGAACCATCAATAAAAGCAAGATATGTTCGATCTAACTCATCATCAAAAATAAGTTCAGCTGGTTGCTCTGTGTATAGCCAATCCGCTAAATCCTCTTTTATCTTTTGTAAATCAGCCATATCTTTTTTAGCTTTAATAACAAGAGGAACGTCAATACGACGCTCCTCGGTTTCTGTATGAATAAAAAAAGCCCCTGGACGATGAGGAACTCTAACAAGATTTCTTTTAATTGGAGCCCATGAAGGACGTTTCCTCCCTACAAGCATTTGAATATAATCTTTGCGAATATTATTAAATGTAAAGCTTAATTTACCCAAAAATATCACCGTCCTTAAAATTGCTCTTTTCGTTGTCGATCACGATCTTGAAGTTCTGTGGTATACCTATAAGTTCCACCTGCTAACTCTTTCCCATCTAAAACGTTTGTCATATTCAATGTAAGATTTAGTTCTTTTTCTTCAGGTCGTCTATTTGGGAATACCTTTTTACTAGTAGCCGAGTTATTAGGAATATTAGGCTGCATATAATTCGTTAAACCACTTACCGCATCATTCGGAACACTATAATGAGAAGTTTGAAATCCAAAATCAAAAACAGATGGCATATTTCCCATTTGCTTCTTAACGGTTCCAACAACATTTTTTGCTGCATCCACAACAAAACGTTTCCCTTTATCCATCCCCACGCCAACACCTTCTGGAACTGCGCTACCAATAGGAATCATTACTTTTGATGGACTGTTTATTTCAAGCGCCCCAGAAATAGTCTTTTTAATATCGTTTGCTATTCCTGCTGCTTTACTAAAAAGACCATCAGACGCATCATCTATACCTTTTCCTAGACCTTCAAGAATACTTTTACCGACAGAATAAAGATTGATTGTGCTGAAGAATTTTTCAACTGTGTTCCACTTCTCTTCGATATCACTTTTTATCTCGTTCATTTTATCTGTAACGGCTTTTTTCTGTTCATCAAATTTTCTTGAAACAGTATTTTTTATTTCTTCTACTTTATCGCTAGCTGATTTTTTCATATCCTCATATTTGTTGGAAACATCTGATCCCATTTCTTTCATTTTTCGAACAACGTCATCTTTCATTACTTCATACTTAGATTTTACTTGTCCAGTTTCCCAATCAACTTGATTTGCATGTTCACCTGCTTGCGCTTTAGCTTCACTTATAATTTCTTGATGTTTATCTTTTGCTGTGGAAACTGTGCTATCATACTGGCGTTTTGCTTCAGAAATGATTGCATTAGCCTCTTCAGCATTAATCGTTTTATTTTCATCTCGTTGTCGAATAGCCTCTGCAATTTTATCATCACGAGTTTTTTTCGCATCTGCGATGACCTTATCTCTAGTTTCAGCACTATGTTGAACAACTTCAGCTGCTTGTCTAGCTGAAATCTCACTAGCTTGCACTCGCATATTTTCCAGGATAACCTTTTGTTCCATTTGGTTTTTAGACATATGTTCAACAGCAACTCTGTCCATTTCATCTTGTAAAGCCTGTAAGGAAATTCGTTCTGATGTTGTTAACTCTCTATTTTCTCTAGCTGCTGTTTGTAGGATTTCTTTGATTTTATTTTCTTTTTCTTGTGTTTTTAGTTTTTCTTGCTCATAACGTTGATTCAGTTGTTCCATCCTCTTGTTTTCTTCTTCAGAAGTTAAAACATATGAATCAGCAAAGAACTTTTTAAGTCCTTCAATTTCTTTTTGTTGTCTTACGTTTGTTTTTTCTATAATCGTGTTAGCCAATTTGTCATACTGTCCAATGAGCTTTTGCGACTGTTCTTCTGTTATTACTTCATGGTTTAGTCTAATTTCAGTTAACTTTTGTCTAATACCATCAGATAGCTTGAAATATTCACCCATAACCTTTTTAGTAGATGAACTCACTTTCCCCTCTGTATTCGTAGCAAAGCGATCTACTGAAGCAATACTGTCTTCTGTTGCTTTTTGGTATGCTTTATATGCAACAACGCCAGTTCCAATCAGCGCTGCTGCTATCAATCCTACTGGGCCAAGTAATAAACTTATTGCACCACCTAAGAATCCAACTGCAGCACTAGCAAGACCTGCAGCACCACCAACAATTCCTAATGATGTTGCTAATGCTCCAATCCCTGACATGATCATTCCAATCGCTGCTAAAACTACACCTATTGCTGTAGCCACCGCTGTTAATGCAAGAACAATACCTGCTGTAATTGCAATAGCTTTTTGTACAGGACCTGGCAATGCATTAAATCCATCCACAAGTTTCTGTAATCCAGCAACAAAAGCACTAACCACAGGGGCAAGCGCATCACCAATTGTTTTTTTCATTGTGTCGAATGCTCCACTTAACTGTTCAATACGACCTTTCAAAGTGTTCATTTTCGTGTTAGCTGTCTCTAAAGCGGTGACTTTAGACATCTCGGTATACATTTTATTTACACCTTGTGAGCCTTCATTAAACAAAATCGTTGCACCACGAACTGCATCTGAACCAAATAACGTCTCTAAAGCCATACTTCGTTGTTGGTCTGTTAAATCTTTCATGGATTCATGAAGAATTCCAGATATGTTTTCTAAACTTTGAATATGACCCTCTTGATCATAGAATTTCGATGATAAGAAAGCGGAGCTAGTTGCTAACTCACGGAATGTAGTATCACACTTATCATTCCATTTCTTTACACCTTCAGTTTTCATTACATATTTTTCTAATGCAACTTCAATATCTCCCACACTTCTAGATGCTGGTGTGATTCCGTTTTTAACCAAGAAATCAAATCCAGCCTGCGCATTATAAGTGATAAGACCCAAATCTGCCATCTTGTTATACGCTTCTTTAGTTGAAGGATTCAACCTCATAAGCATTGTTTTTAGTGAAGTACCTGCATCAGAACCTTTTAATCCATTCTGTGCAAATACCGCTAAAGCTGTTGCTGTATCTTTAAATGTCATACCAGCTCCTGCTGCAACTGCTGCGGTTGCTGATAAACCATATTTCAGTTCATGTACATCAGTAGCTGAAGCATTAGCGGCTCCTGCAAGTAAGTTGGCGGCATCTGTAACACTTAAACCATCTCTTTTAAATGCATTCAAAGCGGTTGAAGCGATTTCTGCCGCTTCTCCTAGTTCTAGTTCACCAGCGGCCGCTAGGTTTAGAGCTCCTTCTAATCCACCATTGATGATGTCTGTTAAACCAACACCGGCTTTTATTAATTCTTCAATCCCTTTTCCAGCTTCTACAGAAGAATATTTCGTGTCTTCCCCATATTTAACAGCTAATTCGGAGAGTTTACTCATTTCTTGTCCTGTCGCACCAGATACTGCTTTTATGTTAGCCATCTGTTGTTCAAAATTCATTGATTCTTCCACAGCTGATTTTAAACCTCGACCTATCGCATAAGTCATGCCACCAAATACCATCCCAATTTGCATGCCAGCATTTTGTAAGTGGTTACCCAGTTCCTCCATACGATTCCCGAAATTCAGAAGTCGATTCCCCTGCTGATCCAATTCCCGATTTGCTTGTTGTAATTGTGATTCAAATCGATTTAGTTCACCTGTAGCCCGATGAATTTGTTCAGCATATCGTTGTGCTGACTGACTCGCTTCACCTTCTTCTGTTTTTGCACGATTATAGGATTGTTGAAGTTCCCTAATTTTTTCTTTTTGCTTATCTACCGTACGAGATAAAACATCAACTTTAGCTCTTGTTTGTTCAGTCGCATTAGAAAAACCGCCCATGCCTGTTGTAATAGACTGAAATTCAGCCTGTAGGGATTTTAAAGAATTATTTAATTTATCCATCCCTTTTTGTTCAGCTTGCTTATTTACTTGCTTTAATTCATTCTCAAATCTATTTAAATCAGCAACAGCTTTATTAACTTGTGAAGCGTATCGCTGAGTTGCTGCATCATTCTCACCCAATTTAGCCTTATTTTGATCATATGCTTGCCGTAACGCTTTAACTTTCTCTTTTTGTGCGTCAATGAGCCTGCTTAGAGTATCCATTTTCGCTTGTGTTTGTTGGCTAGCACTAGCGAAACCGCCCATCCCTGTACTTACAGATTTCAATTCGCTCTGTAGTGTCCTTACCGCACGTCCTGAATTTGCTATACCTTGACGGAAATTCACATTATCAAGGGAAAGCTTAACTACTAAATTATTCATTTCATTTGCCAATGTCTCACCCCCTCGTTAGATAATGTTTTCAGCTGGAACTTCTATTTCATTTGAATTTTGATTTTCACTATTTGAATTACCTTGTTCACGATACTTTCGATTTAGCCTTAAATAATGCCAAATATCCATTTCGTTATCGATATGATGATGTTTATATCCTTGACGTAATAAAGAGAGGTAGAGCTCGTCCATAAACTCACTGAACGTTATCCCTCCCCCCTCTACGCGTTTGGGTTTTCTTCTTCTCCAGTTCCAGGTGTACCACTAGCTGCTTCCACAGTTTCATTGATAACAGTGTTAATTACCTCTGAAGTTGTCGATAAAAACTTACGAGCATCCACACCATCCCAATATTGATCTAATGTAAATTGTTCATCGAAAACATTCACTACAAATTGAACCATTTTATCCATATCCTCTGGACCAGGATTATTTGGAATATCAGCAAGCTCAGGTGCTTGACGGATTAAACGAGCTGGAATGAACCCCGGTAAATTAAAAGTTTTCTTTTCCTTATTGATTCGTAATGTTAGTTTCATAGTTTATTCCTCCTTAGTTAATAAAAAAAGAGAGAGCTTTTGCTCCCTCTTATTGACCTGATGGTGGTTGATTAACTGCTTTTTCGTATACCTTTTTAAACCAATTATCTCCGATAGCTTTTGTAAATGTAGGTTCATCAGCATCAGCCGTGAATTTTGGTCTATCATCAAAATCACGCTCAATGAATGATCCTTTAAGTTTTGTTGTTTGGAAGTTAGGCTTGTCTTTTTTCGTTTCAGCTTCTTCTTCCTCTTGTGAAAGTTTTCCTTTAAGTAACCAAACATAACGATACTTACCGTTAGCCTTTAAAAAACGGTATCCAATCGCTAAATATGGTTTTTCCCCCTCTCGTTTCTCGTCTAATACACCATCCTTAACTTCTGGATATCCTTCAATATCTGCTTTCGTGGATAGTGAAAGTCCTCGAACTTCAATTTCAACCTCGACTTCACCGTCAGACTCAGCGATTTCTGATTTCTTGTTATCGCTCCACATAATCTCAGAAGCTACCTTTTTAGATGTTTTAACCTTTACGGCACCTTCCATTTTCTTCACGTCTGAATACGAAACTCCTGTCGCATCATCTTTTAATATTTTTGAATATACAAGACTATCTACACCGACAGTCGAACTAATTGTAACAATCTCTCCAGCCATCTATAACTCCACTCCTTTCGCGAATCGCATCGCGTAATGATAAATTTGTGTATCATCTTCATATAGATCAGCAACCGCATAACGTGAGAAACCAATACTTTTCATGACTTCATTCACTTTTTTATGGATTGCTGTTGTACTACCTTTTGACCAAATATCGATTTGGAATAAGATTTCACTTTCAATTTCTTCATTATCCGCAAAGCCATCTGGCCTATTGTCTAATTCAAAAAATGTAATCCGTGGAAACTCTTCTGCATTTTTGGCTTTACGATAATAAACACGCTTGCCACCCAATAAAGAAACAAGCTCCTGATTATTCTCAAGAACTTGTAAAATATCCGGGCGTAAATTTATCACAGGTTTAGCCTCATTTCATTTTTTAAAATATCTGTCATAGCACGAACTGCGGCTTCCTTTGAAGAATTGAAGCCAGGTTCTATAAATGGTTCAGCTGGCATTTTTGACGTTCCCCATTCATGAAACTTTAAATAGAACCATGGGGAACGATCTGCTTTATCGATTCCGATTTTAACTGTTTTAATACCACCTTCAAGTTTAGCTTTCGTAACTTTTATATGATCAGCACCATGTTGGCCAGTACGCCACGGTTCACTTTTAGACGGTTTCTTAGGACTATCACTTCTTGGTGCTCGTTCGGCAATCGCTTTTCGAATAGGTTCGCCACCTGCTGCAAGAGCTTTATCTTCAATCTTTTCTCCACGTAATCCCATTTGTTCTAATTCGGAGACTAAACGGTCAAATCCTAAGAAATCAACACCATTAGCCATTCATTCCACCACGCTTCCACATGATTGATAACGTGTGTTTTTCAGTTGAAATAACTGAAACAATGTCATAAATCGTGTTCTTATATTTGATTTTCATATCTGCATTCATACCGTCACGGTATCGAATTTCTGTTTCACCTTGCACTTCACTGTTGGCTGCGGCTGCTTCAAAGTACTTTCTTCCCTTTAAAAAAATGAAGGAGCCCCATACAGTGAAAGAGTCTTTATAACCATCTATTGGTTCACCATCCGGGCCCTTCGCATCCTCATCTTTTATTTGAAATACAAGATGTTTATCTAATTTACCTGGATTCATGTGGAATCACCTACGCAATATTGCAATTGAACTAATATTGACTGCAAACTAAATGCTAGTTGTTCCGCTTTTCCAACTGCTTCACGGTTTTCATACCAATGAGAAATTAAAATGCGAGCCGCTAGTTTAGCAAGCTCGCTCTTTAAATCTACATTTTTACTTGTTGCATTCTTAATATATATTTCAGCTGCTGTTATAAAGGATGAAATGAGGGAGTCCTCCTCATCGCCATCCACACGAAGATACTCTTTAGCTTCCTCTAATTTCAGTACCAAGAAGGACACCTCCTATATCATTAAGCTCCAGGTTTCGCCACAACTGTAATTTGTCCATACACAACCGCCTCTGAATCCCAAAGCGTAACGTCTTCACGTTCGATTGCTCGGAACTCAGAAGTATTTGATCTCCATGCGTTTCCACCTTCTTTAGTCATATCGATAGATAATTGTTTTCTATCCCAAAGAACAATCGCTTCTTTCAAATCCCCAACAATGAATGGTGCTTTTCCGTCTTTATCTGTAGCAATTGTCTTATTGGATAAAACAATAACTGGTTTTCCTGACAATAACTTACGAGTTGGATTTGTTGGGTCTGGTTGAAGTAGCGGACGGCCATCCTTATCTTCTATTTGATCTAAGTAATTGAATCCATCTTGGTTTGTAACAATGTTTGCTACAGCCGAGAAGGCTGGATCTAATGTGACATTTAATGCAGTTTTAATGCCTTTATAATCCTTAAAATCAACCTTTGTTAACTTGTTAACTTCTTGCAAAATTAAATAGTTACGAGTTGCAATAGATTTTTTCGCGATCCATTGACGTAAATAACTTTCTAAAGCTTGATCTGTATCATCTAACAAGTCATTTGGTACTGGTAAGAATCCAGCGTAATCTTCAATAGCATAAGATAAACGATCAAATTGTGGTGAAGCGATTTCCTGCATCGCATTTGGATTTCCATACTCAGATAGTGGAGCAAAAGGTGTAGATGCTGCACGTTTTTCTAATGTACGAGACCCTTTATTTGTTGAAACGGGTTGTACACTTACATATTGCTCTAAGCTATCAACCGTTTGTTTTAGCTGATTAATTGTTGTAGTAATATCCTCAGGGACGATATAACCGCCATCCTTGCCCGTATTCTCTGATAAGGATGCTTTATATTCCTGCATAACACTTATTTCATCATGGCTTAATGCTTGGCCACGTAAAGCTTTCATAAATACTTCTTTATACGATGTATCTTCATTTTGAACTGATGCTGGAGGTAACACTCCAGTTTGTGCATTCACAGGATCAGGCACTTGGATTTGCTTCATTGCTAGATAATTATCTAGTTCATTTTTTGCGTTTTTCGCTTCCTCAATTTTCGCTTTTGCATCTTCATATTTACCGCTATTGTTAAACTCTTCTGCTTTTGCTTTTAAATCAGCGACTTTCTGACGTAATTCTTGTTCATGTTTATCCATTCGGTATTTCCTCCTTATTTTTGGCACAAAAAATAGACCTATAGTTCTAACAGGTCTAGTGCATTTTGAATTTTTAATTGTTCATTTAGTTCATTCTTCGGAAAAGAAGGCGCTTTTGCTACTATTTTACTTGGTGTTTTTTGATATTTATCAAAGTAATCACTCATACATGCTGCGACTTCTTTTGCTTCCACAACTTCGATGTTGAAGTATTTTTCAGCTTGTTCACCACTTAACCAGGTCTCTGCATCTACTAATTGCTGTATTTCTTCAATTTCAATACCTTCTTTTAAGTTTTCCTTATATACATTCATAATTCCAGACTCAATGTTATCCAAGTCTTCTGCTGCTTTTCGGAAATCTATTGCATTTCCAGCTGCATATGTCCAAGGCTTATGAATCATTAAGAAAGCATTAGAAGGGACAACAACACGATCACCTGCTAGGGCAATTACGGAAGCGATGGAAGCTGCAACACCATCCACATAAACAGTTTTTTGAGCCTTATTTCGCTTTAACATATTATAAATTGCTAAACCAGCGAATACAGAGCCACCACCACTATTCACATAGATATTAAGGTTACTTTTATCATCCAATTGCCCCAAAATGTTTTTTACATCATCAGGCATAATATCAGAATCATCCCATTTCCAACCTGTATTATTTATGATGTCACCATAGATAAATAGATCCGCTGAAGATTCCGTTTGATTTTTAATAGTAAACACGTCTTTAATTGTCCTCACCTCCTTTCGGCGACAAACCTCCACTAGCTTTCGCTAATTGGTATTCATCAGCAATTTCAATAGATACATGGTTTAGATCGACACGATGTTTATCACCGGATTCTCCAATTCCATCTATATCTTCAAGCTCTAATATTTTATTGATCGAGAAAGCACCAGCATCTAACATAATCTTATAAAATTCCGCTCTAGATTTAGAATCGGCGCGAAGTAAACTTGTTAGATTAAATTTCAAATAGTAGCGCTTTTGTTCATTAAATGAAAATGTTTTATAAGAAAATTCTTCTTCATACTGGATAAGAATTGGACTCAATGTATTTTGAATAAAATCCAATGCCTGTTGCTCAATGTTTGAGAATGTAGCACGATCTAGCTCATTAATCATGTGTAATGGTATATTAAAAATGTTTGCAATCTCAGCCTTATCGAACTTCATCCCTTCAATAAATTGAGCATCCTTTAATGGCATCCCGACTTTCTCAAATTCTAAACCAGCATCCAAAATTGCTATCCTTTGAGCATTATTCAAACCTGTATTTGCTTCTTCCCAAGCATCACGAAGTACATCTTTTGCTTCTTTTCCAAGGGCTTGTTGAGTTTTCAATATCCCACTATGGGCTGCACCATTTGTAAAGAATTTACCTTTAAATTTTTGTGCTGCTTGTGAACTACCTATAGACTCTCTTGCAATCTGAATAGGTGGTTTACCCTTCAACCCATCAGTAGACAACGTAGTTAGATGAATAATGTCATCATCAGTTATTTTAATAGGTGTGCCATCTGGTAAATTCGTAAAATACCATAACTTATTTGTCTTCAGGTCCACGATTGGAGTTGTAACAGCCGGATTTAGTGCCCATAATTCTTTCGGTCTGCCATCCACTCCCCAATGAATATTGATGTAAGCATTTCCCCATGTATTGCGGTGCGTTTCGATTAAATGTTTGAATTTAAATGGGCTTTGGTAAGGGTTTGGTCGTCTTTCCAAAACAAACGACACTTGATGCATCTTATCTCGTTCTCTTCCTTTTGATGTCTTTCTAAAAACTTGAAAAGGAAGCATTGCAACACTGTTTGCAAGGATATTAATGCATCGATACACTGTCGGGACCCCTAAAGATGATTCAACAGTAACCTTTTCACCACTTGCGGCTTGATAACCAAATAGACTTTTAAACCAAGGAGACGGATTTTTCAAATCGGTCGTATCTTGATTCTTAAATAAATGCCGAAAAATCAAAACTTTCACCTCCTTTCTACCTTCTTATCATTACCACCCCCAACATTGTGAGAATAAGTCCTAACAGATACCATCCGTAAATTGGATTAATAAAAAAAGTCGTCCCAACAATAATGGACAACCCCAAAATAAGTAAAATATCTTCTAAAATACTGATAAAGAACATTAAAAACCGCATGTAATTCCTCCTAGAATGAGAAATCTTGACTTAAGATATGTGAGTTTAAGTCCATTTCCCCAAAATTGAGCATACATCGGACATGCGAGTTAATCACAGCCGCAATTGGATCAATTCTTTCTGTTGCTTTTGACTTGTCCAACATGATATTTTCATTGGCATCTTGCTTAGTAACAGCATTTCCGATTGCCCAATTAAGAACTGGATTGTTATTATGGATAATTTTCTTTTGATACACTTGCTCACGAAAGTCTTTTGTTGGTCCTGATAAAGTAGCCATACCTTGTCGGATTTCTACAACAACATACCCTTCCGCTTCCATGTCTTGCATAAATTGAGTTGCATTCCAAGGATCCGCACATATTTCTTTTATTTTAAACTCATTATCTGATTCCATAGTTTTTATATATTCTTTAACGAAATTATAGTCTACTACTGAACCAGGCGTTACAGTAATCCAACCTTGCTGCGCCCAAATGTCATATGGTACTTTATCTGTTTTCATTTTCTCGACTAAAGTATCCTCTGGTATAAAGCTATGACTAATTACGATATATTTTTCATCTTTCTTGAATTCGAAATCCACACTAGTTAAATCGATTTTTGCTGATAAATCGGCTCCTACTGTACATTCCATACCACTCAGTTCAGATAACTCAATTACTTCATCACATTTATTCCATCTGGACATATCCATATAACCATTCTCTTTTCGGTTAACCCAAATATTCATACGTTTTGTAAGAAAAGAGCGCATTTTTTCAGGATTATCCAAAGCAACTTTCAAATCACTTCGAAGCTTCTTCATTCCAGCTTCATAAGTTGCTACAATCGGATTGGCTTTAATCCAATTTGTTTCATCTTTGATATCATCGTCTTTATCAAGTTCACAAATAACAACAAAATACTCATCATTCTCCACACCTAAATCATTTGGATCTACTATCCTAGAACAGTATTTATATTCCTTGTAACAAGGTCCATTAATGTTAAATCCCGCTGTAGTAATAATGAACATTAATGTATTCTCACGTGCACCCATTCCAGAATCAATTACATCATAAATCTCGCTAGTATCATGAGCATGATATTCATCAACAATCCCTAGCGATGGATTTGTACCATCACCGGTCTTCTTTGCCTCTTTAGAAAGTGGCGTTATTGTTGATCCACTTTTTATATGAGTGATCTTCCCATACGAATCCTTATATTTTTTAGATAACATATCACATGCGCCTAGTTGTTTTAAAATATCATTGTAAACAAGGCTTGATTGCTGTCTATCCCAACCTGCTATATAGCACTCTTCCTGTTGATCAGATAAAAACGTTATATAAGAAGCGATAAGAGCCAAAAATTGTGATTTTGCATTTTTTCTTGCAAGTTCAATAAATACACGTAAGAACCGTCTATTATTTGTAATTTTAATAAGAAAGCAAAATATATTAGCCGCTACGAATAATTGAAAATCGGTTAATTCAATATATTGACCTGCTAATACACCTTTAAAATGTTTAAATTGCTTGCACCATTCATAAAAATCATACAGTTGTTCAATATCAAAATAGAATGGACACTCATCATCTTGTGTACGTTCTAAGTCTCTTAAAAAACGCTCACAAGCCCATTTATGTTTTTTACAAGCCAATATGTTACCGTCCGAAATATCATAAACATATTGCATTAGTCTTTCTTCTAATTTCATACCCTATCACCAAACCGCTTTTCTGCATTGGTTTTTGGTTTATCATCGCCCTTAGGCTTTGCCAAAGATGCTCTAGAACTTGGCGTTAATCCAAATTCAATCGCTAACGACTTCATTTGTTCATGTAATTGTTTCTTTTTAGTTAATAAGGGATGTGGCACTTTATTAGTTTCAGCTGCTTTATTTGTATACTCTACCATTAACCCTTCTTCACCAATAATCTTTGTACATTCAACATAATCAGAGTAGGCATCACAATAAGCTGCCAAAGCATTAATATCTACATTTGTAATAAGATCTAATTCCATTAACTCTTTAGAAATTCGATTAAATTCTTTTTTTGCTACTGTATTTAACCAAGTTGGGGCTTTTATTCTATTCGTTTTTGGTTGAATATGTTGTTCGGCCCTCACTCTTTGTTCTATTTCCTGTTTAGTTAATCGGTTTTTATTCCCTTCAAGTATTTGCAAATGAATTGGCTTCGCTTTTCGTCCCATGTGAACCACCTCCTTTAGTTGAACCCCCTTTTATGAAATAAAACGAATTTTTTGTACGGAAAGCTAAGCGGCGGTCTCCAGGGATTCGCCTTTTGCTTTTTCATGGCGGGGGGTTGTTTATGAATTTTTTCTTTCGAATGATTTTTTATTTTTCTTCTCATCGTCTTTTGTTTTCTTATTGTGGCAAGCATGACAGAGCGTTTGTAAATTAGTTGGTTCTAATCGTTTTGACCAGTCTACACGAATAGGGATGATGTGATCGACTACATCACCTATCTTAATGATATCGTTGCTTCTACATTGAACACATAGACCATGATCTCTATGATAAATAAACTCACGCATAACTCTCCATGGCTTGGAGTTATAGAATGAACGTGAGCTTTTGTTTCGAATATGTTTGTCGTAATATCTTACGGTTTCGTTTTCCTTTTCTAAATGTTTAGCACAATACTTATCCCTTGTTAGTTCATTGCACCCTAACGACTTACAAGGCTTGAATGGTTTACTTGGCATGTGTATCACCTGTAGGTTTAGGTATTGTTATACCATTACATTGTGAGCAACGTTTACTAGACTCAGTTACTATATCTATAGTAGATTCATAACCGCAAATAAAGCATTCGCACTTCATTCGGTTTCTGTTCTTCCATTTATAAAACATCATTGCTACATCGAACCCAGCAAGAATAATCCAGAAAGGAGAGAAGACAATTATTAGTACAATTGAAATGACAAAGGTGCTTACTAGATATACATTGTCATGCTTCTTCCTGTGTGCAACATCTCTTGCAACTGGATACATTGTAATGGAACTATAAAGTAAACCAATAATAAGATAGGCTAATATCGTCATCATTTACTTCCCTCCATTCTCTTCCTTAACCGTTTCATTTCATCCTCGATAGCAAGATTCTTTTTATTAATACGCTCATGGCACTTAGCGATGTCCGCTTGATGCTTACGAATCTTATCGTTCACATATGCAGCAACATGCTCATGATTACAATGAGGACAAATAAAGAAACACTTCTCAATACGATTAGGAATCTGTGCTATTTGCGGTTGCATATCGTAATCTTTATTACAACTAGAACAATAGACTTGCATCTATCCTCACTCCTTTTGAAAGAACATTCCGATTATCTTTTTACAAATAAATACAAGTTGTTATAATGAAGTGACATTGCCATCGGATGAGACTTGAAAGCCAACAAGTTTCGTCCGTTTTTTATGTCTAAGCCTTCAGAAATTCATCCATTGTTTTATCGAGCAAACTAACCATCGCTTCTCTTCTTTGCTTTGGTGTGGTGTCATCTTCCATTGCATTAAAGATTGGGATTGCACTTTCTAATTTTTGTTTATCGATACGTTCGTTTACAAGATCCTGTCCAAGTAACGGAACTAATGTATAAATCACAACCGCTTGTTCTTGTTTAGTTAGTTCAGTTAGTTTCATTTGTTTTCACTCCATTGATATTAGTCGCTGACATCTTATACCCATCCGTTGTTTGTTTAGCTTCAGATTGATCTATTAATTTACCTCCACAATACCATTCAACCGTTTCACTTTGATTCGTAAATTTACTCATAACCTTTCCCAACTTATCAAATGCTTCCACACATTCATTAACCGCAGCAGTTAATTCTTTAATATTTTCGTTCGCTTCTTTTGTATCAACATCTACCTTTACTGATAATGCACTCTTCTGTTCACTCATCCTTCATCCTCCTCCATAATAAAAAGCACCCGAATGGATGCTTTTATATAAATTATTGATTTGTATTTTAATTACGGTAAATGAAGTTTTAATCTTCTTTGAGCTAACAACCACGACAGACGCTCTTGGCAAACTTATCAGGTTTCCCTCATTCTATCTACCTAGGATGTTATTAGCTCAAAGAAGAGCAAAAGCTCTCCTTAATAACGGTATCATTCAATCAGTACCATCTGCTGGTTTCGGATTTTATGTGCCGTCATTATGAAACCGTTTAGATAACATACAGATTATAAAGGAATTTTATGAGCTGTGTTTTCCGCCACTTCTCACAATACAAATATATCACGTTGATTCCAAAACAACCGGCACATTTACTGCCAAAAAGCGGTCACGACTCTGCCACGTCTTTAACCTTCATTGACTCCCAATAACTTTCTAAATTCTCCTTCCAGATTCCTTTTCAATTTCGGAACATCCTTTTCAATACGTCCCCAATTCTCAAGCCATATTTCCGTCTGTTCCGGACTAACATTACTTCCTGGTCCCGATTCAATTAAATGTAATTCGTACACTCCAGTACTAATTAATATCCCTCTAATCTCTTTTTCTATTTTATCAATCAACTCACAAACATCTTCATTAAAATAAATCCTGTTCACGCTATAAAAACTTAAAAAATCCCAATAGCTAATTGATGCTTCATCCGCTTTTTCTTTCATGCTTTTTTCCCCTACCGCTCGAAAAAGCTTTGTTAAATTAATCATTTTATTTTCTAAATCGACAAATTTAGAATATAAAACTTTTATTGTCTCTGCTCGATTCTCATGCAACTTATTAAATATAATCTGATGTTTATTTTCTAATTTTTGCAACTCAGATTTATGTTCATCTATCTGTCTCGTTAAAGCCGTTTTATGATCTTCTAATTGTTTATTTACTGCCAACTGATTTTCATATATCTGTTTATTTAAAGCCGTTTTATGATCTTCTAATTGTTTATTTAAAACATGAGCAAATAATGTTTTAAATAAGTAACCGATCATCCCTGTTATCGCTGCGGTACCTACAGTAAAAATCCCTAAACTTTGAATCCATTTTAATCCCTCTTCTATTGCTACAGGCCAATTCATTTCTCTCACTCCATTACTCTAAGGAATATATAACTAATAATATATTACATTTTTTACAATCATATATCTAGTTACCCATATCTTATATTGTGTGTAACTGACCCCTTTGCTGAATCCATTGCTATCATTGACTTTATAATACTTTCCCTTTTGAGTTACACAGTACGAAATTTATGAGTAACTGTATAGATTTAAAAAGAAAAAAGCAATGATTAGATTTTAAACCTAGTCATTGCTTTATCCATTGCATCTTGGTTTACACCTATATAACGTAACGTCACCTTCTCTGACGAGTGATTGAATATCTCCATGAGTAATGCTATGTTTTTGGTTTGCATGTACATGTGATACCCGTACGTCTTTCTCAACGTATGTGTTCCTATTTCATCTAATCCAAACTCTGCTGCGGCTATACTTAATATCTTATATGCCATGCTACGACCTATAGGGCGATTCTTACCTTGTCTACTTTGCAATAGATACTCACTGTCTTCTCTTTCTTCAATAAACCATTTAAGTTCTCTTTTCAGTGCTGCAGTAATTTGTATTCGTTTCTGTTTCCCTGTTTTCTTTTCCCTCATAGATATATGACTACCTTTGACGTCCCCCACCTTCAATTTCAAAATATCCGAGATTCTCAAGCCTGTATTTATTCCCATAATGAAGAGAATGTAATTACGTAAGCTCTTCTCCTTAAAATAATCTTTTAGCTGCTGTATCTCTTCTGGATTACGTATAGGCTGAACAAAATTCATTATTCACCCCCTCCAATTTCTTCTGTCTCATAAACTTCTAATCTAAGAGCAAAAGCAAGTTTATAAAACACTCTAGCCTTAACGCGTCGATAAGTACGCTCACTCATGCCAATCTCGTTATAAACCATATAATCACATACATCTTCATCTTCTAAATAACGCTTAATGATGATGTTTCTTTGATCCTTTCCTGCACGCCCATTGCCCAAGCGACTAAGGAACTGATCAATACGAAATGACGTTTTCTTAATCCACTCTTCTCGTTCACTTTGTTGTATATTAGCCATCGCTACATCTTCTAATGGATTTCCTACATCATTTGTAGGTCCGTGATATCTAATTTCATAAGAAGGAGTGACTTTCATTTCTTCACGCATCATTCCAAACTGTCTATATAAACGTACATTTTCGAGAACACCTTCTAATTTTTTCTGCGTTGCTGTTCTATCGATTTTTGGTAAGAAAGATAATTGCTTAGTCATGTAAGACCACTCCTTTTTATTTTTTATTACTTTTGTCTTAATGCTCCACGTCTACGTTCATAACGTGGCCCATGAATCCCCATTAAACCTTCAATATCACGAGTACTTAACTTCTCTTTTCGTTTTTTCTTAGTTTTCTTTTTTGCTTGATTTGATTGCTTTTTCCATTCACGTAATTGATCCTTTAACACCTTCATTTCCCCATCTCCCTTTTCAAAATAAAAAGGACACCATTTCTTAAAACAGCTTTAATTGCTGCTCTAATGAATTGGTGTCCTCTAGTTTTCTAGCCGGACTGTATTGGGTTTTCATTTATTTGATAATACCTGCTTGTACAAAGAGATTTCTCCAAGCTTTATTAACCTGGTATTTCTCAACGGATTTCGCACGACGAGCAATAGCCTTTCTTACTTTCCTTTTCTTTAAATTAGCCATTCTCCTAGCCTCACTTTCTATTCCATTTGTCCTTTGCATTCTTCAAGAAAATCAATAACTTCCTGAACATGCTCCTTTGTTGTCATACTCTCCATCACGTATCCTTCATCGTTATAAACATTAACCTTATCCCCTGTAAACTCCATTCCACACATTCCATCTGCACCTAATAGCTTTACGTTACCTTCCATTCTTTTAACCTCGCTTTCTATTCAAAGGATTATTTTATTAAGTTTTGATTTTCGTAGATATTCCCCATTACTTCACCAACACTTATGTCAATCATCCTTAAATGATCATCTTCAAAGTTATTTTTATCATGCATATAGAACCCTGTTTCTTCCTTGTCCCATTTAATGATGTAGAACCAACCATCATACTCTACAATATCCCCTTCAAAAATCTCCTTGCCGTTCTTATCTTTTAAACCTGTGTATTGCAATGACTTTAATTGAACGTACTCACCTTCATCAATCCGATATATCGCTAACCCTCCATAAGATAACCACGCATTTAAATTGCTGTAATCTTCAATTTCATCACCTGTATACATCTTTTTAAGTTCTTCATCCCACGCGCGAAACTTTATTTCTCTCATTTCCCTCTTCCTCTCTGAATAAAACTCAATATTCCGTCAATACTGTAGACAACCCATTTCTTACCTGAGCAGTTAGCTTTTGCTAGCTGCTCTTTTAATTAGTTCGAAATCTCTGAAGAAAATATCCTCTGATATAGGTCTTATAACGCCATCTGAACATATAACCCAGCAATACCAATTGTTAGCGTTAATTTCTAATAATTGAACAACCGTTCCATCTTCTTTATGTTGGTATGATTTAGGTGGATCTATAATCATATCCATTCCCCTTTTCTACAAAATGAAATTTTTATAATAAACCTTCAATCTTTGCTATTCCTTCAAATATCGGGTAGATCTGCTGAGGTACAACAGCATTTCCCAAAAATCTCAATCTATCTTCGTCCAATCTTGTGGCAGTCCCATCATCCATTCCACAAACTGCGGGTTGATTTTCTTCCCAATATGTTCTGGAAAGTGTTCCCCGATTGATCCCGGTAGTGTTTTTCCATGCTTCCCGTTTGCTTCTGAAGGGCACAACTCTCGGATCGGCTTGTAATTTTGACTTGTCGTTGGAGTGGCCAATAATAAATGTCCGGTATCTTTGATGTGGCGCGCCGACACTGACAGCCGGTAATACGAATGTCCTTGTCGAGTAGTTTTCTTCTTCCAAGTCGGAGAGCACGGTGTCCAAGCCCATTGTGACGTGTCCAGCAACATTTTCTCCAACGAACCAAGTGGGTCTAAGTTCTCTAATGAGTCGGAAGACTTCTGGCCATAACCATCTTTCGTCTTCTGCACCTCTTCTCTTACCAACAAGACTTTCTCCCTGACAGGGATATCCTGCTGAAATAACTCCAATTGCATCAACATCAACGCCTCCATCTATTAATGATTGTTTCGTAAGTTTATATAAATCCGGGAAAATAGGAATGTTAGGATAGTTCTTTCTAAGTACCTTCTGATTGAACTCTTCTATTTCGCAAAAGGCTGCTGTTTCAATTCCAGCCCAATCCGCTGCCATGCTTATTCCTGCAATTCCCGAACATAGATCTAACATTTTCATTTCCTATTCCCCTTTGTTTTAAAATAGCGTTTTTGTTCAAATACTTCACGCCCATGAAAAAATTACATATGATATCATGTACTCTTTTACATTAAGAGTTTTGGTCCGAAGAGCACTTATATATGGTGCTCTTTTGGGTATGGAATTTAAAATAGAGGCTTGCTCTTAAAACCTATTATGTAATTTTTATAGGTTTTTTCCTTACACCCGTGTGTCTGTTTACTCATAAGTTGTTAAAGTATAAATATAAATTGATAGTTAATTTATAAGGGAGGTGTAAAAATGAGTAAATTTAAAAAGAATTGTTGTCACATACCCTTTCCATGCGCCTTTCCTTTACCTCAAATAGGGCCTACTGGAATAACTGGACCTCCTGGACCTTCTGGCCCAACCGGAATAACCGGAGCGACAGGACCTTCTGGTGGACCTCCTGGACCTACGGGACCGACCGGAATAACCGGAGCGACAGGACCTTCTGGTGGACCTCCTGGACCTACGGGACCGACCGGAATAACCGGGGCGACAGGACCTTCTGGTGGACCTCCTGGACCTACGGGACCGACCGGAATAACCGGGGCGACAGGACCTTCTGGTGGACCTCCTGGACCTACGGGACCGACCGGAATAACCGGGGCGACAGGACCTTCTGGTGGACCTCCTGGACCTACGGGACCGACCGGAATAACCGGGGCGACAGGACCTTCTGGTGGTCCTCCTGGACCTACGGGACCGACCGGAATAACCGGGGCGACAGGACCTTCTGGTGGACCTCCTGGACCTACGGGACCGACCGGAATAACCGGGGCGACAGGACCTTCTGGTGGACCTCCTGGACCTACGGGACCGACCGGAATAACCGGGGCGACAGGACCTTCTGGTGGTCCTCCTGGACCTACGGGACCGACCGGAATAACCGGGGCAACAGGACCTTCTGGTGGACCTCCTGGACCTACGGGACCGACCGGAATAACCGGGGCAACAGGACCTTCTGGTGGACCTCCTGGACCTACGGGACCGACCGGAATAACCGGGGCGACAGGACCTTCTGGTGGACCTCCTGGACCTACGGGACCGACCGGAATAACCGGGGCGACAGGACCTTCTGGTGGTCCTCCTGGACCTACGGGACCGACCGGAATAACCGGGGCGACAGGACCTTCTGGTGGACCTCCTGGACCTACGGGACCGACCGGAATAACCGGGGCGACAGGACCTTCTGGACTTACAACATCTGGTTTATCTCAGTATGCTTATGTTTTCAATACAGCAGCTCAAGTTGTTGCCTTAGAAGCACCTATTCTTTTTAATTCACACGGTACAATCACATCCGGTTTTACCCATACTCTTGGAACTTCTCAGATGACAGTTATTAATGCTGGAGATTATAAAATTTCTTTTTCTATATCAGGAGTTGAGCCTAATCAATTTGCACTTTTTTTAAACGGGGCTCCCGTTACTAACTCCGTTTATGGATCAGGTGCAGGAACTCAACAAAACAATGGGCAAACCGTTCTCACTTTAGCCGCAAATGATATTCTTACCCTTAATAATCATACTTCCGCTGCTGCAGTTACTTTGCAGACATTAGCAGGTGGAACACAAACAAATATAAATGCTTCGATTGTAATTGAAAAGTTAAATTAATTTAATCATTTATTTCTTGAAACTCTGGCAGTAAATAACCTAGAGTGGATTCTTTTTTTAACAAGCAGTTAGCTTTTGCTAGCTGCTCTTTTAATTAAAATAACGATTTTGTTTTAAAACTACACAAAGCAAAAGAAATACGCATACAATGTCGTGTATTCTTTTGCTTTGTAAGTTTGGGTAGAAGAGCGCCTTGGAAAGCGCTCTTTAGTTTTCAAATGAAAATTCTGGTCAAATGATTCACTTTCTTAAAAAAGTCACATATATTATCATGTACTCTTTTACAATAAAAGTCTTGGTCCTAAGAGCACTGTCAAAAGTGCTCTTTTAATTTATTGCAACGTGTCACGTTTTACATACAGTAAACATTCAATGTAGTGAGCAGACAAAACATAGTTTCTATATAATCGTGTACATTTTTTGTATGCGATTTTTTTTATTAAATAAGAATTTTGTTTAATTTCCATTAACCGTTTTATCCACTTTACATATAGTAATATCACATGGAATTTCATAGGTTTCTCTGGACCAGTTACCTTGTATTCCTTGTGAACCTTGTGGAAAGAATCCGTTTATGACTAACGGGTTCTTTTATTTATTTTTCATACAATAACTATTTTGTTAAATCTACAATAGTGAGATTAATAGCTCCGGCTTGATCTAAACCTACTAATAAATTCTCTGCTACTGCCTTTGCCATATGAGTAGCACAAGCGATTTCCTTACCATCCACAATAATTTTTAATTCTTCTCCGAAATCTTCAATTTTTACATCCTTCATATTTCTCATCCCCCTTTTCGAATAATCTTTTTTATATTGCACATACTACCTCTAAGCCGATTTCTCCCCGGCTGCACTCTTTCAAAACGGAGAACGCTCCTTCGTGCCGTGCAAGAACGTAGCAGGTAACTTAATTGGTTCCTGCCGTTTTTGCGTATAATATTAAAAATTTTTGTGCAAAATAACGCTTTTAATAAAAATTAGTCGAAACAACAACTGTCGGCTCTACAGATACTTTTATTAACTTTCTATAGTATCTTTCTCCGTCGATTTCAATCGATGTTTTTCTTGCTCCCTTATATAGCGTATCTAAACGCTTAAAATCACTTTCAGAAATTAACTTCCAAACAAACACATCATCCATCGAATCTTCGACATTCCTAGTATCATAACGCTCCCATTGCCAAAACATTTCCGAAAGCCAATCATCTAAGTCAGAATGCGTTGTAAAAATGTATGCTTCATCACCGCAGTCGTCCTCTCTGAATACAAAATAGTAATCCGTTAATATGCTAGTGCCTTTCCCTTCTCTTTGAACGAACTCTTTAAAAGCTTCCCAATTACTTTTCAGTCCGCCCCAATCTAAATTTCTCACCATTCTATTCCCCTCCGTTTTTCTACAAAATTCAAATTTGGTCTTACTTCACATCAACACGCTTTTGACTAGCTTCCCTGCTAAATCCATCTGGATATCTTTTTGCTAGTTTAGAAATGTTCATTTGTGCAATATCTTCTAAGGTATATCCCATTTCGTGAGACATGATTGAAATGTAATACAAGATGTCTCCCAACTCTAAAGCTAATTTATGAGTATTCCCGTTCTCTTCTCCTGGACAATGAGCTGGATCAAATCCATGGCCATGAAAGATAGCTTTTTTTACGATATCAGCAACCTCACCAGCTTCTCCCGTAATCCCTAATGCTGCATTTAAAACACGTCCACCAAAATCATTATTTGCATTCCATGTACGTAATGTTGCTTCCTGATATTGATCTAATTCACAGATTTGATTGATATTCATTACAGCTTGTCCTCCCTTTGATTCACTAACTAATTTAGTTGTTACATATACACCGTTTTCCATTGCTTTCATTTTGATTTCCCCTCTCTTCAACAAATTCCTAATCCTATTGGACGATTTTCAATCATATACTTATCAGCCTGATCTATTACGAGAAGTGCCACCTCTGATTGGTGCCTCCTTAATGCTTTTGCCATTTCTGGTAAACTCATATCTCGTTTCCACATTTCACGAAAACGTATAATGTCTCTTTTATCCCAAATGAAGTTAGCTTCTTCTAAAGCGATATATATTTTCAAACGCGATTCCTTCATCGCTTCATGATTTCTTGCTACGCTCATAAGCGAACCTACCTTCTAAAAATGATTATTTTATCTTTTCAGTAAACTTAGTATCCACACGATCAACTTTCCCATTAACCCAAACCGCAACTTGTTCGCCAAATCCGCTCACTGGTGGATTAACTGCTATCACATTTCCGTCCTTAACTACATAGAGCTTATTGCTTGTTACATCGATTTCTATTTTCATATGTCCATCTCCCTTTTCTTATCTCATGTACTCGACAACATCAGGTTTGAAGCCACTTCCTAAATAAACCCTTACCGGAATAGTTTCTTTTTTATCCCTTGCTGCCTTACATAATTCTTCAGCTGTATCCCAATTAAAAAACTTATCTACAGCACGCTGGAATCTCCATATTGCCATTACATATTGTTCAAAGATATCATAACGATCATCTTGTTTAGTATTACGAGGTAATTCATCCGTCCCCTTTGCACTCTTTGGAACCTGGACACGTACATCAGCATATGTAACGCGTCCAGTTCCTTTCTTCACATTGGCTTTCATTACATCAAACTCACAAATGGCTGGCTCTACATCGAAAATATTTAATTGTTTAGGCATGTGCCATCCCACTTTTCTGAAGAAGGTCCAGTAACTCACTTGCCCCATCCTTACTCAAATACATCCGACCGCCCAACAATTCCAAGTTGGATTCAGATACTTCACCCGTTACAAAGCATGACTTGTCTTGTTTTCTTAAAACGATGTTTTCCCCATCAACATGAAAGCCTAATGCTGTTCCTTCAGCAATTCCCAAAGTTCTGCGTAACTCTACAGGAATTACTACACGCCCTAACTCATCAACTTTTCTTGCAACACCTATGTTTTTCATCATTACTCCCCCTTGTTAGCTTGCTTTTTGTTGTCTTTTCCGTTCTACTTCTTGTTTCATTGACTCAAAACGTACTAGCCATGCTTCCCAACGCTTTTGATTTTCTTCTTGCTGTTGTTTTGCCACTTCACAATTACAACCGTTCGTTTCAATTACACCTGGATAAGTTTCTTTACGAATAATTCCTGTACCATTACATAATGCACACATTGTTATTCCCCCTTTTTAAAATTGCGTAATCTATAATTATCGCCATGCATTTCTAACATTTCAGCATTTTCCATCATCCGACTAAAATCACGTTCTCCATACATTCCTGCTAATTCACCGATATTAAAGTTGGTAGTAAATAAAGTACTTTTACCTATACGACTATCAACGATCTCATTCGTTTTTGTTTGTTTCCAAGTGACGCCTTCTTTATCTTTCTCCGTAAATTCCGCTCCGAAGTCATCGATAATTAAGACATCAACTTTTGCTAAAAGGGACATAAGCTTGTCCTCTGTCATTTCACTGTTTTTATTCCAAGTAGATTTGATTTTAGTAAATAGCTTATTCATTTGAATAAACATTGCACTGTGACCCTTTTTCATAAGTTCTTTAATGGCCGCCACACACAAATGACTTTTTCCTACTCCGTAATCACCTGTAATAATCACGCTCGTTGGTTCTTCCTTATTGAATGAAGCAACAAAGTTCATGATCATTTCTTTCGCATCGTTCAATTCCTTTTTAGGTGGTACATAATTTTCAAATGTAGCTTTTTTGAGTTTGTCATTTATTAAGCTGGTATCAGCAAACGAGTCATACAAATGAATGATTTCATTTTTCTTTTTAATAGCTAGTGTCTCTATAGCTAATTTCTGATCTTCTTTTTCTACCGATCTACATTGAGGACAAAATTCCTCATTTGTTTCTATATCTATCAACATGCGTTTACTGCAAACATCTTTATATTTTTCTTGACCTACTAAAAAGACATTCGTGCATCTATTAGGAGACAATACATATCTTTGACTAGCGTTTCTTGAAGTCGTATTTGTCGATGAAGCTACTATCTTTTTGATTACTTGCATTGTTTTTCTCTCCTTTTTTCCCTTTATTTTTAAACTCAGCTTCTGAAGCTCGTACATCTGCTAATGTACGAATGTTTTTATTAGCCCACTGTTTTAAAATCCCCTCAGCGTAGTTCCATTTTTTCTGTTGTTTCAATGCACGTTCCATGGCTGCTTGTACAAGTTCTTCGCTTGTATCGTTTGCCCATTGGGTAATACTATCGGCTACGAATGGATTTAAAATCCCGAAATTATTTTCATAGAATGAGAAGACGTTACTACTACCTACATTCTCTGTAGTATTCTTTGTAGTAATCTCTGTATTTGTCCTTACTTTAAAGTTAGGAGCTCCCTTACTTTGAAGTGAAGAGGTTCCTGACTTGGAAGTGACGACCCTCTTTACTTCCAAGTCAATAGGGTCTTCTTCTACTTGTTGATACATACTAGAAATACTTTTTATTTCATTTACTTTTGGCTCAACAAACATTACGTTGTTTAGCGTTATTTCATTTACAATAATTGTTCTAAATTCAATTTCAATTAAGCTCATTTCCACCAATAAGTCACAAGCTCGTTTTACTTGGATTTTCGAAAAACCAAATGTCTCTGCTAATTGCTGGTAACTCTTTTGAAGCTTATCCGATTTGAATTTTTTCTTATAAGTAACCCTTCCAGTAACTTCATCTCTAATAACTGTTGGTCGATACCAGTAAACAATTTCGCTCAGTACCATAATTGCTACAATATGAGGCTTATCATTACTAAAAGTGATGTAATTAAACCATTCATGGTCTACCACATTACCTTTGAAATTTAACCCTCCAATTTCAGTTACGATATTCGTCATATGCATTTATCTCCTTATACAGATAGCTATGTGTGATGTACCAATTTTGATAATTTGTTGAATATCATAATGCAGATAACCATCACTGAAGTATTGATTAATCATCAGTTTTAACTCTTCTTTTCTTTTTGCTAATTCCCAGAATTTATTAGGTAACAGCACTTGATAATGAACTAAGTGCATGTACTATTTCCCTACTTTCGTGATATACTAATAACAAGTGTTTTTTCTAAAGAGACCCATTGCCGTGGGTCTTTTCCTTTTGTTCTACATCACTCCAAGCCCATTTTTTAATTGGTTCGTACGTGATATTAGCAATCCATGTACTACATGCAATTAGCATTCCGAATATTGCTAACGATGCTGGATTTTCCACTAAATCACCTCCTTTTGTGCTTCAAGCCAAGCTTCTAAGTCCTTTTGCAGGAAAAGTAGTTTGCGACCTTCCCTAATCACTGGAAAGTGTGGATGATTGGCTAATTCATACATTCTACAAACTGCGATATTAAGATAAGTAGCCGCTTCCTTCACCCTCATTACCTTATTAGGTTGCGAGTGTTGTTGGAATGTAGCTAGTGCTGCTTGTATTTCTTCGCGAACAACTTCACGGATGGATTCTTTAATGATTTGATCTATACCCATTTTCTTTCCTCCTTTTTCTCTCAACTTAACTTTCTAACTTAACAAAAGGTTAAGTTAAGGGTAAAAATTTTAATATTATCTAATTTAACGTCAAAGAAATTTGCGATTTTTACAACCAAATCATAATAAGGACGTCTTTTTCCATTTTCTATGTACCAATAATAAGGTTCAGTGATACCAACAGCTTCTGCTACATCCTTACAAGTATAACCACGTTCTTCTCTTAGCTGTTTTAGAGTTTTCATAAGCAACTCCTTTCTTCTATAATAGCTGTTAATCAAATAATAACTTAACCTATGGTTAAGTGCAAGTCTTTTTCAATAAAAAAACATATAAATTTCCCTCTTTCAACTTAACTGTTAGTTAATATATAATAAAAACAAAAGAAAATATAAAAACATATATATTTATATCCTTTTATAAAAAAACTAATGAAAATATAAAAGAAGACTAATAGGGGTGTTTTTAATGTTCAATTACGAAAGATTGAAGGAATTGATTAATAGTAGAGGAATAACTCAGCAACAATTAGCTGACGCAATAGGTCTTAGTCACGTGTCTATATATTATTATGTAGAGGGAAAAAAATCTCCAGGTACAAAAACACTACAAAAAATAGCCAATTATTTTAATGTAACAACGGATTATTTACTTAATAGAAGTGACGAGCCAGAATTAGATGAAATACTTGATAAAAAATTCAAACAGATGAAAGAAAGAATGGATGGACTTTCTGAAGATCAACAAGCGATTGTGTTAAAACAAATGGAAAGTATGATGGAAAGCTTCGAACAACTTAATAATAAATCGATAAAATAGCCAAACCCATTATGAGGCGTGGCTATTCTTTTCTTGTTCAAACGCTATTTCGATACATTCATCAATCTTATCTTCTTTATTGTTTGAAGTAATAGCCACACCTTGTAGAAAAGCTTTTAATACTTCGTCTCTTGTCATCTCCAATTCCCCCGTATCCTATTTTGTATATTTTTGGAATTAATTACTTTTTTATCATTTTTCCCAAAAGGGAAATTTCTCCGTAAAATACGAATGACATCGTCAATTAAGACGATGTCATTTTTAATTTATATTTAATTAAAAGCAGTCACGAAACTAGGATTTACTACCGACCTCCGCCTGGATCAGTCATCATACGCTGAACGACAGGTTTAGACGCTTCTTGTTTATTATCTGTTTGTTGGCTATCAGTAGAAAAAGTGAACAATCCTGCTACTAATAAAATTGGTAATAATGCTAATATTCTTTTCAATATTTTCACCTCTTCTTTCGGAGATAATTATAACATTTTTTCAAATTAAACCCAAGTATATTTTAGGTAATTGCGAATAATGAATATTACCAGACTTTTGGCACATCAATAAGGACTTTCGTAGTATTTCTTCCTTCTTTTTACCTTCACATGTAAGAGCGTAATACGCTGTTTGAACATCTGTCAGTTCTCCATTTTTCTCTTTTAAGTCTAATAGTATTTTTCTGGCTTCTAATGAATCTCCTTGTAATATCATTAGATATGCCTTTTCACTAGAATGTACAAAGTCTAAAGTATCTAAATCTCTTTGGTGATGAATCTTTAAAAATGATAAAGTTTGTTGTACAAGTTCCCATTTATTTTCTAACCCTTTGCAAGTAGGATTCCCTAATAACTCTAGGGTTTTCTCCAAATAAAACTTGGCGTTTTCATAATTTTCAGGTTCGAATATTAATGACTCACCCATTTTCAAATATGCATTAAGTTTTGGTAGCGAAAAAAAATCATCCCATTCTAATTCATCTAATATATCTCGACATGTTAAACGTGACTTGTCTATTTCTCCACCTTGTAAAGAAGTAACAGCAATCGCTTCTTTATATCTCAAAAACAGACACTCTTTTATAAACTTATTAGTTATATCATTGATTTTATCGTTAACTGTTTTTAATCTCTTGTACAAACTTTTGTAATTCCCAGACTGATATTGAGCTTGGCATAATAAAATTTCTATCAGTATTTCCATTTCAGTTGTTTTAACACTTTTGCTTTTTTTGCGTAATAATTCAAAGTATGCAGAAGCTCTCAACCCTTCATGATATCTTTTATAAAGAATCTCATATACTTCAGCGAACTCTTTATTTTCATTTACTTCAGAAATAATTTCTTGATCTATAATTCCTTTCAACAAGTCGAACTTTCCTCTAAGAGCAAAATCTTCCATAGCCTCTCTTATATTTTCAGGTTTAGGATCTGTCTCTGATATATATTGGGAAACAATTTTTGATTGTGAAATTAAATTTTTCTTTAATAAAATAAGCGTCTTTGAAAGATAGCCAAAGCTTATATCATTAGTCCCTTTAAAAACTTTGGTTACAGTAGTCGGCTTAACACCCCAATAATCAGCTAACTGTTTTTTCCTAAATCCAGCTACATACAATTCTCCTTCAATTACATTTAAAACTTTCCACACTTCTTGTTCCTCCCTTTGGAACAAAGACGCTTCGCTCTTTTCCTCAAATTCTAAACAGGAAATTCATACCATAGTAATGATTTAGTAATATCGGCATGTTATAATGTAAATGTTACTCATGAAGTGACCGGAAATAGACTTATGGCAGATGTTCCCCTGGTGAGTCGGGCGAACGGTACAAGAGTGTTGCGAGCACTACTTGTACACGCTGTGAGTCTTTTTTTCGTTCCAGTTATTTCGTTTATAATAACATAAATTCCCCAAAATTCGGTCATGGAGTTACCTGACAATTGTTGAGAAAGTTTAAAAAACGCTATATAGCAACGTTCCTCGTGCTCGATGGAATAAAATATGTAATTATGCATTTTTTGTTTTGAGATCTTATATCCAATCATAACCGTAAAAATTAACATATTTTTGCTAACAAAAAAAGAGAGCACAATGCTCTCTTTTTTTATATCCCTGTTCCTGGGTCTTTCGTGTAGCCTGCACCTAGATCATACATACCCATTTCCCCGCCTGGCCCAAGGTCTTGTGATTTTTTTGAGTAAAATAACATAATTACCATCCTCCTGGATCAGTCGAATTTTTCAAACCTCCACCACCAGGTTCAATCATCTTATGTCCACCTGGTTCCTTTTCATAGCCAGCGCCGCCACCACCTGGGTCATATGATAACGGACTTCCACCTGCACCGCCTGGATCAGAAACTACTTTCGAACCGCCTGGGTCTTTTATGTAACTGTTCATTCCGCTATTCCCCCTTTGTTATACACCTGTACCTGGACCTAAAATCGATTTCCATCCTGTTCCAGGTTCTTCGTTGCATTTCCAACCACCACCGCCTGGTTCGTTATGCCAACCTACACCAGGATCAGTTACTCTGTGCCCACCAGGGTCCTTTGAAAATTCTCCCATATTCTCCCCTCCTCTCTTCATCTGAATCTACTAATATTCTACTATTATTTAACATCAACTGACAATCATATCCTATAACTGAATTTGTTCATATATGGTAAAATGTATCCATCGCTGATATGTCCAAACATGTAATTTTCATAGCAGCAAAATTACAACTAGACTTATACAACATGATTCAAAACAAATGAAGGAGTGTTTTAAGTGAAAGGACATATTCGAAAAAGAGGAAATAAGTATTGTATTGTTATTGATATCGGTCCTGATCCGGAGACAGGAAAAAGAAGACAGAAGTGGTTTTCTGGATATAATACAAAAAAAGAAGCACAGGCTGATGTCGCGAAAAAGATTACAGAGTTGAATGAAGGGACATTTATAGAGCCATCTAAAGTTACTTTAAAGGACTACCTAAATCATTGGCTAGAAATTAAAAGTATGAGCATAGAAGAGAGTACCTTTGCTTGCTATAGGGCATTTATCAACCAACATGTTATACCTAGTATAGGAATGATTTCGCTCCATAAATTAAATGTTATGCACATTCAAAAATGTTATAAATCCTCTATAGATAAAGGTATTACAAACAATTCCATTCTGCTTATGCATAGAATTTTAAAGAGTTCTTTAAATCTAGCTGTAAAACAAAATGTTATTTCTCGAAATCCAGTTGCTTTTGCTGAGATACCAAAAAAAGAAAAAACCTCTATCCAGACTTGGACAGAGGAAGAAGTAAAAAAGTTTCTATTGCATTCACAAGAATCACCATATCACATTGGATATTTACTTGCAATAACTACGGGTATGCGTCTGGGAGAAGTTCTAGGCTTAAGATGGCAGGACGTGGATTTTGAAAAACATACTGTTACAATAAATCAAACATCTGGTCATAACAATAAAATCAAAAAAACGGCAAAAACAAATTCGTCAAAACGCACAATTCCTGTGCCTAAAGAAACAATAGAATCCTTAAAAAAGCATAAGATTACAATTAATAAAGAGAAATTAAGATTTGGTTCTGCTTATCAAGATTTGGATTTAATTAATTGTAATGAGTTTGGAATGGTTATAAAAAGAGCAACTTTCAGAAATCATTTCATTAGAACGACACACAATGCAGGCATAAAAGAAATTAAATTCCATGACTTAAGACACACACACGCAACCATACTATTAAAACAAGGAGTTAATGCTAAAATTATCAGTGAAAGATTAGGTCATACAGATATTTCAATGACATTAAATGTTTATTCTCATGTTTTACCGAACATGCAAGAAGAAGCTGTTAAAAACTTTGGTAAAAGCATCTTTGGATAACTTATGTTTGCAAAATGTTTGCATTTCATAAAAATAAGTCAAACAAACGTTGTTATATCAAGGTTTATTTGACTTATTATCTTATATTGTTGATAAAACCTCCTAATCCCTACAGATACTTTTAATAGAGGAATATTCTCACCTCCACGAGTTACGTATTCAAACCGATATACATAAGAGAAATAATCATGTGTTTCTTCATCTTTAATTGGCTCAGACATCGCTTCAGAAACATGTTGTGATCGCAGTGGTGAAAAATATATTTCTTCCTCATTTTTATTTTCCATATGTAAAGGCTGTTCGCAAAAAATATGAGTAATTAGAGCTGGTACCCATTTAGAAAACGTTTTTTTATCATGTAATGCTGGTAAATTACTAATTAAATCATACTGCCATTCTAAATGTGGTGGATCTATTAATTTATTAGGTTTCCAATCATGAATAACCTCATACCAGCTTTGGAAAATATAGTCTAACTGTTCTTGTTTCATTGGTTCTTTTGCTACAATCCAGGGCGTATCTTCCTTTAATATATATGGATTATGCTGAATGAATAATATATCAGAAAACATTTCATACAATCTTTCATTTACAAGTTTTAATTTGCTCGTTAATAAAAATGTTCTATAATGTATCTCTACAATCTCAAGCCATTCAATAGGAAAATAAATATACGATACTTTCTCATTATAGAGGGGTTCTACTATATTTTTAAATGCTAATAACTGTAATTTTTCCATATTATTAATACTTCCTCTCTTAATTTATATTGATCATGAATAATACTAGAAAAGATACCAATTTTTTAAGCATTAACGAATCAAATTTTAACCAAGCACATTAAAGGAAATAGCTAAATTACATTTAGTTATATAAATAAAGCGTTGTTAAAATCAAATTAATATAAAGTAACTATTAACATATAACTACCTCCTTATGGAACTTTATATTATGAAATCATTATAATGAATTATTATATTTTTTATCTATGATTTACAAAAAAATTACAGAAACTAAATATAATAAAAGGTATCGCCTCTTTATATAGCGATACCTTTTATATACTCTTAATTAAATAACACCTTTAACTTCTTCATTCACCGGCCATTTTTCTAATGTATATGCCATTTCCCAAAATGAATATTCATATTGACTACTAAAAATAAAATGTTGTCTCATACGATTACGGTCTGCCTCTGTTACTTTTTCAGCGATCGTATCTAATCGTGTGATTTGCTCTTCAACTAATGTACGGAACCAATCAGATCCATATGCAGAAATCCATTCTTGATAAATTGGCTCTTCTGGTTGACATTCTTTTAATCGTTCACCGATTTCATAATATAACCAATAACAAGGTAAAATAGCCGCAATAATATCTCCTAAATGCCCTTCATAAGCTGCACGATACATATGAGATGTATATGCATATGCAGTTGGCGCAGGAATAAAATTATCTTTTTCTTCTTTTGTAATCCCTAATTTCTTTGCGAAATTCTCATGTAATGATAACTCAGCTTCATACGTATTTTGTGCATGGTGTGCCATACGAGCTGTCGTTTCTAATTCAAGAGCCTTTGCAGCACCTAACGTTTGTACTCTAGCAAAATGACTCAAATAATAAGAATCTTGAAGCACATAATATCGAAAACTAGCTAAATCTAATGTTCCTTCGCCTAGTTTTTTTACAAAAGGATGGTTAAAACTTGCTTCCCAAATTGAATCTACTTCTTTACGTAATGATTGTGAAAAAGTCATTTAAATCCCTCCAAATAATGTAAAAAATATACGTATTTATCCACAATTATTAAAGCTGTAAAATAAAAAAACTTTCTTTACAGACGTAAAGAAAGTGAAATTGACAGTATTTATTCGTTAAATAGCAACGTCTTTCCCACTTCCCTACGCTGGCATTAACCAGATCAGGTACTAAGAGTCTCAAAATTTCATCTGATCTCAGCCTATAAAAGGCCCCCTAGTGGATAAATATTTAGTTGTCGTATTGTAATTATCATAGCATAATTCGTGGAACTGTCAAAAGAATTAATTATATAACTACCTTAAAAACCTTCTTCTTTCCTTACTTTTAATGAAGTTTCAATTATCATATCTAATAGTTTGCTATAATTAATTCCCGCTGCTTCCGCACTTTTTGGCAGTAAACTTGATTGTGTCATCCCTGGTAATGTATTAACTTCCATTACATATGGAATTCCTTCCTTCACCATCATATCAACCCTTGCATAAACACTACATTTTAATGCTTTATAACAAGCCAGTGATGCTTTATTTACACGTTCCTTTATTTCAGCTGGAAGTTCGATAACTTCTTCAACTGTACTAGTATCATCATATTTTGCATTGTAGTCAAAGAACACAGCAGCATGTCGAATCGAAATGATAGGTAACTGTTGCCCATCAAAAATTGAACATGTAATCTCGTCACCTTTTATATACTTCTCAATTACTACTTCAGAATCCCATTCGAATACAGTTTCCAGCATAGAGATTAATTCATTTTTATCATAGACAATCTTAACTCCAACACTTGAGCCGCCAGAGTTTGGTTTTACCACTAACGGAAATCCTAATTTATCTAACTCCTCAAGCTTTAGATCCTCCATTTTTGTAAGTTCAATCCAATCTGGTGTCTCTACTCCTTCATAACGCAAAATCTTTTTCGAAATATTTTTGTCCATACATATACCGCTAGATAACATATTGCTACCGCTATAAGGAATACCTAAACTCTCTAGCGTCCCTTGAACTGTACCATCTTCTCCGTACTTTCCGTGTAATGCTAGCAATGCAAAATCAATGTCTTTCGCTTTTTCAATTAAATCCATTTTTTCATTTAACGTAATTGGAACGATTTCATATTTACTCTTATCTAAATGTGCAATCATTTCATTCCCAGTCATAATTGATACTTGTTTTTCAGAGGATACTCCTCCCATAATAACGCCAATTCTCATTTTCTCAACTCCAAGTTTCATTTTTTAAAGTTTCACCAATTATTTGAATCCCGCTAACAATTTCCTGTTCTTTCAAACGTGAAAATCCTAATCGGAATGTGTTCGCTCCTCCTCCATCAGAGTAAAAAACATCTCCAGGAGAAAAAGTAACTCCTTTCTCATAACACTTTTGTAAAAGTGTGCGGGCTTGAATTTTTTCTTCCAACTCTATAAACAAATGAAGTCCACCGTCTCCAGTCATTCTTTTAAACGGAATGTACTGATTACACGCCCCAACAGCTAACTCATATTTTTTCTTATAAACAGATCTTGCTTTTTTTAAATATTTTTCAAAATATCCTTCATGTAAATATTGAAACAGAACAGCTTGATCTAACGTAGAAGTGTGAATGGTTCTGGCTCTTTTAACACTTTCTAAATAATGTATCAGTTCTTTATCTGCAATGATCCAACCTACACGTAAACCAGGGAAAAGTACCTTTGAAAAGCTACTAATATAAATCACATTATTACCAGCCCCTGCAAAAGTTAATAATGGCGATAAATGTGAACCCGAATAACGTAATTCTTCATTAAACCCATCCTCTATAATAGGGATCTTGTATTTTGAAAATAACCTGATCAATTCCGTTCTTTTCTCCGAACTCGTAACAATACCAGTTGGATTATGATAAGAAGGGATTAAATACGCGAAATCAAAATCCTTTTCACGCAAACTTTTTTCTACTTCATTCGTATCAATACCATCATCATTCATATTAATTCCATGAACTTCAAGTCCATGTAAACGAAAAAGCTTCAATGCAGCATGGTGAGTTGGGTTCTCACAAATAACACGCCCTGATTTCTTCGATAAAGAAGATAACACAATATCTAATCCTTCTGTAAATCCATTTGTAATTAGAATATCTTTGTTCGAAATATCTACACCTTTCATTTCCATGTAATGAAGTAAATAATTTATTAACGGTCTATAACCTTTTGCATATCCGTAGTTCAATACGATATCCCCTTCAATGGACATACGAGTAAGAAAAGCTCTTTTGAAATTTTCAACATCAAATAGCTTTTCGTCCGGGGCTATACTATTAAAAACAATCATTCCTTTTTCCCAGCGAACTCCATGCTTCATTAAGTCTAATTCATCCGCTAATGTGGTAACTGTATTAAGTTTATTTTTCCAATCTATTTCAACAGACGAGGTGTTACTTATATCCACCTTCGCAACGAAATTTCCTTTTCCTTTAACTGCATAAATGAGTCCTTCTTGTTCTAAATCCGCATATGCAGAGAGTACTGTATTTCTGCTCACTGATAATAATTCACTCAGTTCCCTTGTTGATGGGATTTTTTGGTCCCCCAACAAATGCCCTTTCATAATCATCTTTTTTAAATAATCCTTTAATTGAATATAAACGGGACGATCTTTTACAACTTTAAAATCTTTAAACAATTTCTTACCCCCTGCAATTATTTTTGCATATTTATTTCATTCTCAAAAGGTCCACTACATATGTATTTTTTATTAATAGCGGTATGGTTATAAAGCCTATAAATCATTTCGATATAAATTGATTACATCTTTTAAAGCAGCTGCTGCAGCTCCGCGTGGATTAGAAGCTCCACCAATTGTAGTGACTTGTCCCATTGTATCTGTAAAGAACGTAATTCCTTTTTCCGTGCCATTTATATTTGCTAACGGATGATCTTTATCTATTTCGCACGGTTCAACATTTAGATTTACATTGCCTTCCTCATCTTTATGCGCCGATGCTATTAATTTAATAATTTTATGTTGTTCCTTAGCATTTCGAATTTGTTGTTTTGTAACGTGCTCGATTCCTTTTATATGTATATCTGTAAGTGTATACTCTACTCCCATTAAACTGTTTGTTAAAAGTAACAATTTACATGCACTATCTGAACCACTTACATCTAACGCTGGGTTCGTCTCAGCAATTCCTTTATGTTGTGCTTCTTTCAGTGCTTCTTCAAACGTAATATCTTCCCCATACATTTTCGAAAGAATATAATTTGTTGTTCCGTTTAATATTCCCTCTATTTTCTCAATATTGCAACCAGCTAAACTAAATTGTCCAATATCTAAAGTTGGTAGTGCCGCAGCAGTTGCACCACTATATCGAATTCGTACATTGCCCATTCTTGCTGCTGCATTTATTTCTCTCCAGTTTGTAACGAGTGCACCTTTAGAAATTGCAACTATATCCATTTGTTTCTCAATCGCTTGTTTTATATATTTCTTTCCCGGATTTCCATCTTTAAGATTTGTAACTGTTGATTCTACTAATACATTACCACTTATGCTATTTGTTACACGTTCTTTCGGATGATGTTCTATATATTTTTCAATTGCAGCAGTACCGCCACCATACGATAATAGATGATGAATAGTTAAACCTTCCTCATTATGTATTGCAATATTTCTACCTAATACGCCACTTACCACTAAATCTATTCCATATGTTTCATTTATATATAAATATTTTTCATTTAATAATTTTATAAACTCTCTTCCTACTGTCCCGTATCCTGATAATACAATTTGAATTTTCATAATATCCCCCCATATTTTTATACCAAATCCCTCTTTCAATATAATATAAAGCGCCCTCGAATTCCATCGAGAGCGCTTTATATTACCTATTTCGGTAGACGTGATAATTTTCCAACAATTGTTCTATAAAACTCTTGAATGTTAGAAAAACCTAACGTGTCTGAAACACTAAGCCCTACCATATCAAGATGGTCCCAATTTGCTTTCGTTTCGATATGATTCCATTTTCCAACCTGTAATGACTCATTATTATTTACAGCAGCATTAGAAGATGGTGCAATCATAGAATTTGTATTTACTACACCGTCATTTTGCCACCAAGAAGTATCTATTAATGTTCGATTCTCTTCATATCTTGCATAGGAACCTAAGAAAAATGCATTACCCATTAACACTTTATTCATCGTTATATGAGGTAAATGTAAACCTGTTATTGGTGCTGCTTGCGATGCATGTCCACTATAAGATAAGTAATATACATCCGATTGCGTCTTTACCCAATTATTTAACTCTTTTGCCCCATCAGTACTTAAATCCCATTGACTTATATCTTTTGTATTTTCCCAAATTGAACTATTTAAAATACGATCAGTATATTGGAAAAAGGACTCTCCAAGATTCTTTTTTATATCCCATTGATCCAATTTAAAATCATATAATGATAAATTATTGTTTCCACCTAAACTTGCAGCTGTAATGAGTAAATCTTTAACGAACGGCAACAGGAGACTTCCGTCCGCGAGTGTTGTACCGTTGTGAGGAGTTGCTAATGTTGTAACACTATGAACATACGATTTACCACCTTCAAATAGTGGTGATATATTTGTGTTCGGATGTTTTTTTTCATAATTTTTTTCTTCATAACTTCCTTCTTTTAATAGCTGCACTAATGTTCTTGTCGTTTGTCCACCCATGCTATGCCCAACTAAATGAACTTTATTTGTTTCACTCCAGTCCGGTGCAAAACCACTATAAGTTCTACCAAAACGATTATGTCCATGTTTCTCAGCATGCGCCGCACCATAATCTACTATTCCACCGTTAATTTGCGCATATAATTCACATGCCCGGTCCCAGTTACTAGAAACTGGTCCAACAGCTGCAGTATGTACTATATAACCATTTCTTTTTAAATCTTCCTGTATATCATGAACACCACCCCAATATTTTACCCCTAGCATTTCCTCTCTACCCCATCCAGCAAATCCATTCACTAAAATGATAGGATAATTGTTTTCTTGTCGCTCTTCAGCGTAAGTTGTTTTCGCTGCGAATGAACAAACAGTTACTAGTGCGAAAAAACATACTTTTAAAAATAATTTCCCCATACTTTCTCCCCCTCAATAAAACGTTTACATTTATCTTTGAAAAAAATACAAAATTAGTTTGCAACTTAAACATAATGTAAAGTATTTTATATACGTTGTATATATAGAAAACATATACAAATGTTGATAAATATTAATTCAAGTAAACATTTGCTTTTTACAATACAACTTGCAAATCTGATTATTTGAATTTATAATTGAATATAGTTTCCTCATGTTAAATGGATTTAATACTCATAAGAAAACTTATTTCATTGCTTGAAAAGGAGGAAAAAGCATGCAAATCGAATCAAACATTCATACATTATCTCAACCTACTAAAATAACTCCATCTAATCTTGAGCATAATACTATCTCTTCTACTAAACTTGAAGGTAAGAAAGCGGATGATCCTATCAAGTTCGATATTCGTTCCTCTGAAAAAGAAATGAAACAGCCTGAGCATAAATTTAACGAATTAGATTTATGGAAGATGTTAAAGGATAAAGGTGTTCCTTTATGGATCATCCTTGAAATGCTACAAAAGTCTCGTAAAGAAAAAGAAGCTCAAAATAATTCAGTTCAAAATTCAAATGCGATTGAAGAAACGAGTGAGGCTCGATTAGATGAAGTAATGTAAAGCATAATATTTGATTGGTCTATAAACTAAAAAGAGTTCAAGATTGATAAAGTTTTTATCAACCTTGAACTCTTTTTTAAGATTTTTCTCCAATCGTTACAAACTGAAAAGATACTTCTCCTTCCAAACCTTTAATTAGCCTTGTTACTTTGACATTTTCATTAACCAATGTATTATCTGTCGACATTTTAGGTTTTTCATCTCCTAAAGATTTTTTCAGATGAAGAAGGTGCATTTTCGTTTCATTTACCTTTATTTCTTTATACACACTATTTTGTGCTACAATCACATACCATTGCGTTGGATATTTACGAGTGTTACCTATCCAAGCGTCACTATCGTATGAAACTGGAATCTCTTTTCCTTCTAATTCAATACTTTTCATATTCTTTTCGTCTTCATGTGTAAACAACAGCGAACCTTCTTTTGGGAATTTCGGTAACGTATCTATAATATAATTGGAGCCATTATCTCGTTTACGGAAAACTTTAGCTTTAATCAATGCTTGTGCTGTAGACTCATTTAAAATTAATACCTGTCCGTTTCCATAAGTACCTGTTTTCACAGAAAACACTTCATTTGCTTTCGTAATTTCCTGATAACGATTAATAATTGGCGAGATTTTATTTTCATTTCCAATGATTAATAAACCGTTTGCAGGAAATGGATTCTCCTTTTTAGAACATGCACTAAAACTTATTAATAGTAGTATCGTTAACATAAAAATAGTTAAAGTTCTTTTCATCGCGTTTCCTTTCATCATACAGTTCATTTTTTCCACATACTTTAATGTAGTCTTACAAGCTAATAAACTCTATTGCTCCATAACCTTATAAAGCTTTTGGAGGTAACGCCAACGGGTTATAAAGAAATATAATACTTGTATACATATAAATGAAATTAAAATAACGATAGAGCTATTAATTATAGAAAAATCGACTAATTGCTGTAATGCCATATAAGCGACTACAGTATGAATCACTGCAACGACAATCGGTAAGAAGAACATTAATAATAACTGTCTCGTTACAACTTTTTTTAACTCTCGTTTACTTAATCCCATTTTCGAAATCATTTTATATTGCTGTTGATCGCGGTTCAAATCAGTATATAATCGAAAATAAATAAAACTAGCAGCAAATGTGAAGAAGACGATTCCGACTAAAACACTTGCCATAAGTAATAATCCATTCGTTTGCTTTGCACTTAACAAATCTAATGTTAAAGCTTGAAAGTAGAAATTATCTTTGCTAACATCTTTTTCAAATATACTATTTAATTGGTTTGAAATCTCTTTCGTTTTCATCCAATCATCTACAACAAATCCGTAAGTACGATTTTGATCATCTATATCATCTTGGTCAGGAGAAAAAGGAATTCCATCATACACATGATCTTGAACAGCAATATAAATACTTCTAGTATCATGCGGTAAAACTAAATTTTCTACAGCTTTTTTCACACGAAATGTCTTTGTCCAATCTCCTTGAATGACTTCAACATTCTTTTTATAGTCACCATTTTTAAATTCTTGTTTTTGGGATACGATTCCAGGAATTAGTAAAATTTCATCTTCTTTTCCAATCGTTTCTTGCTGATACCCGAGTGCTCTCGCAAGTTCGTTATATTCACTTAACTTCATTACATATACGTTACTTTCTGTATATTTATTTGAAGACGAAGCCATTCGATAAGGAATATTAGCATCAGCAAGATGTTTTTTTATAGTAGAGAGATTTTTATCTACCTCTTTGTCTTTTTCAAAACTTACATACAGAAATGTATACGGATTTGTCATTCTTACCAAATCCCTATTACCGAGAGCAGCTGTCGTACCAATTGCTGTAAATGCAACTGCTGAAATAATAGATACTATAAAAAACATCGTTGCATTATCTTTCATACGGTAAATCAATTCTGAAAATGTTAATATATTTGTTCTCTTTAAAAAGAAAGATTCACTCCTTTTCGCAAGATGCAATATATAAACGCTACATTGTGTATATAAAAAGTACGTTCCTATAATTACAAGGAGTACACCCATTCCAAGCATAATAAAACTGTGATTTGAGATAAATCGAAATACTGAAATATATCCACACCCTATACTAATTAAAGAAAGTAGCGATAATAAAATTGAAGATTTCGGTTCAGGTTTTGGTTTTTCTTCTGCTTGAATGAGTTCTACAAGTTCTGTTACTTTTACCATTTTAAAAGTAACAAGCGAAACAATTAAAAATAAGAAAAGAAACGTGATGACTGTTAATAGTACCGCTTGTATCGGTATATAGAAGGGCAAACCATTATTGATCATTAATACACTTGCACTTATCAATAAAACTAATTTAGAAAATATGAGACCAATGATAATTCCAATACAAATTGATCCAATTCCAATTAACATATTTTCAATCAACAATAATTTCTTAAGTTGCCTCATTGACATACCTTGCATCATTAAAATGCCAAATTCTTTCTTACGTGTTTTTAAAAACGAACTAACTGAATATAGAATAAAGAAAAATGAAAATACAAAAATCAAACCTTGCGAAATTCTAAATCCCATTGTACCGAATGCACTTATAGTTGCACTTGTCGATTTTAACTCACCTTGTAAATCAGGATGAAATAATAAAAGAGCATACGTAAAGAAAATCATAATAGAAAATGCACTACTTAAAAAATGAGCAGCATATGTACGCTTATTACGAAAAATATTATTAAATGCGAACTGACGAAAATTCATGCCTTTTCCCTCCTAACAAAGAAAGGACATCCATAATCTTTTGATAAAATGCTTGCCTGCTTTCACCACAATAAATTTCGTTATATAGTTGACCATCTTTAATAAATATGACTCTGCTGCAAAAACTCGCTGCATACGGATCATGTGTAACTAACATCATCGTAGCTTTTTCTTCTTTATTTAAAGTATCTAGCATCTCCATTACATCATTTGAAGATTTAGAGTCTAAATTCCCTGTTGGTTCATCTGCAAGTAATAATTGCGGCTTATGAACAATTGCACGAGCAATTGCTGTTCTTTGAGCTTGCCCCCTGAAATTTCAAAAGTTCTTTTACTCAATATATCTGTAATATTTAATTTCTCTGCAATTTCTTCAACTCGTTTGTTCATTTCTTGTACAGAAACACCATCTAATGTCATCGGCAATACGATATTTTCCTTTACTGTAAGTGTGCTAAGTAAATTAAATGATTGAAAAACAAATCCTAATTGTTTCCTACGGAATAAAGCCAAATTATCTGATGTCAACTGGAAAGGATTTGTACCATTTATTAATATTTCTCCCGATGTTGGAGAGTCGATAGTAGATACCATATTTAATAACGTTGTTTTCCCGCTCCCTGATGGCCCCATAATCCCTATAAATTCACCTTCTTGAATTGATAAATCAATATCTACCAATGCTTTAAAAGGTACTTTCCCTTTATATACTTTACTAATACTTTTTGCATGTAAAATTTCCATTTATATTCTCCCTTCATTTGCACTTCTCACAATATAGTGTAAATGAATTGTCTTATAGCACATATTGATTCATCTTTCATTTATCTTACACGCTTGTAAGATTTCTAAAAAAACTGATAACAAACCTGTTTTCAAACTATAATTAACGATTATTCATCTTATAATATCTATATAGTAGTATAAAATACAATACTACTTATTTCTGGTTGCCAGGACACCTTGTAAGCCTATTAAATATATAAATAAAAGTGGGTTTAAGAAACGATTATCATCATTAAAAGTTGCTGTATTCCTTGTATTCTTTATTAGCAACATAAAATATATTATAAAGAATAACTATAGAACTTCAAAACGATGAATAATAACTTATAATTCATAAGTATAATCCAAAAGTAAATAGTACATAAAAAAGCTCAGAGTTTTAGCTCTAAGCTTTTTTAAAATCATTTCATTCCATTATAACTCCTTTTAAAGAGCAATATTTTTTATCCACTCTGATTTGCTTAATAAATAATGATTATATAGTTGGTTTTCTATCGTCTGTTGGCTCAAATAAGTAAATCCACATTTTTCAATAACTTTATTTGATGGTACGTTGTTAATTAAAGCAATTGCGTTGAGGACATCTACATTTGTATTTTTAAACAAATAATCAATTAACCCTTTAGTCGCTTTCGTAGCGTAACCATTGTTTTGATACTCGCTTGAAATAGCATACATTATTTCTCTATTTGGTGAAGGGAGTTCTTCTTTAATACTTGTGCAGCACCATCCAATAAATTCATTTGTATCTTTATTAAATATTCCTAGCTTTAATATATGATCATCTATGTTACATGTATTTTTCACTGCATTAAGAAATGCTTTATTTGTTGGTATTTCATCATTGATAATCCAATGAGCCCTTTGTTTTTTCGTTGATTTCCAGTCTGGTAAAAACTGTTCTATTTCCCGTTGATTCGATATTTTATAAATACTCTCCGCATCTTTGATAGTAAACTCTTGCAAGTATATATCTCCACAGTCTATTCTAAATAAATTAGTCGAACTCTCTTCTCCCATGTTAATCCCCCTTAATTACATTAAAGCGCCTTAATCTGCTTCGTAAGTTCTATAAATCGTTCATCAAGTTCTTTATATTCTTTATCGTTAGAAGTTAAAAAGCTTAATTTACCTAATACTTCTTGTCGCTCTGTTTCTAACGTTAAACGTAGCTCTTCAATATCATCTCTTGTTTTAATAGGTTCCTCTAGCTGCTTTTGTATCGTATTATTTGAAAACACGAGTTTCGTGTTAGTTGTTTTCTCTAGAAAATATCGATCGTGAGAAACTATAACGAGTGTTCCATTATACTCAGCTAATGTATTTTCAAGCTGTTCACGTGAAGGGAGGTCAAGGTGATTCGTCGGTTCATCTAAAATAAGTACATCTTTTTCATCTAAAATATAAGCCATTAACTTGCATTTTACTCGTTCCCCCATACTCATATGCTCAATCGGCTCTTTCCATTGAGAAGCTTGGAATCCTAAATGTTTCATTAAATTTTGGACTTTTCCTCTTTCTTCAAATGTCTCTTTAAAAAATAAATCTTCTGGTGTTTTATCCAGTGGTAAATCAAATACTTCTTGTGTTAAATAACCGATGTTTGCAGATGGTGAAATCCATACTTCTCCTTGTACAGTTTCCGTTCCCATAATCATCTTCAGTAATGTTGTTTTCCCGCTACCGTTTGGTCCAACAATCGCAACCTTCTCACCGTGTTGGATTGTAAAATTAACGTTTTCAAATAATGTCTTTCCATGAAAGTCTTTTTTTAATTTCTTTACTTCTAAAAAGCGTTTTCCTACTTTTTTATTCGCTTGAATAGAGAACTCCACTGAATACTCTTCTTTCACACGTTCTACTTTCGTTTTCTCCAGCTCTTTTTCGAGACGTTTTCGTTTTGACTTCACTTGCGCATCCATTCGCTTCGCTTTTACACGATAAAACTCTTTAACTCCTTCTTGTTTTGTAGACTGTGCGTGTGCCTTTTGTGACCATGAACTTAATTCTTTTATATGTGTTTCTACTTGTTCTATCTTTTTTTGTTGTTTTTCATATTCACGTTGCTGCGTCATTCTTTTATGCTCACGTGCTTTCATATAACTCGTATAATTACCGATATGGTCAATTAATTTCTTTTCCTCAATTGACCATATTTTCGTTGCGACAACATCTAAAAAATATCGATCATGCGATACAACGATAACTGTACCCTTCATATTTTTTATTTGCTTAATGAGAAATTCCGTACTCATCTCATCTAAATGATTTGTCGGTTCGTCTAATATTAATAAATTAGGATTTTCGGCAAATCCTTTTGCTAGTCGAACTTTCAGCTTTTCACCACCACTTAATGTAAGAAAATCGTTCGTTGGCACGCCCCATTTCGCAAGAAGTTCTGCTTCTTTTGCAATCATATCATTACTAATAAAAGATTCTATTTCTTGTTCAACATATGCCGTTGTCATATTCATTTGCTGCCATTCAACAATCCCTTTTGATGGCTCAATCTTCCCATTTATTAATTGAAGTAACGTTGATTTACCGGCACCGTTTTTACCAATTAATCCGATAACATCCCCTTGTTTTACTGTAACATTCATTTTCTCTAACAAAGTATTTTCCTTTATTTCAACATAAACATCATTTAATTTTAAAATTTCTTTCATATTACCGATCCCTTTCATTAAGGGAGAACAAAAAAATCCTCCCAAATTAATTTGGCAGGATTAGTCGTTAACATATTTATACCCAAATAAGCTATTACGCATAATAAATAGCAATACCGTTGTAAGGAAATTGGGCAGACTAATCCTATTTTTTATAAATTGAAATTTATTGAATTTCAACATTTAAAAATAAGATTAGTTAATCATCGTCCACCCATCATTCCTTTCCGTCGTTAGTAACCATATTGTACCATAGTAGTACTGTATGAGTAAATGCGATTATACGTGCTGTGAAAATGATTGCTTTCTTTTAGTTCTATTTATCTTCACTTCATATCGATCAAATACAAACAACATCTGTAATACTACTGGCTTTAGATTTCCTTAGTAGTAAACTTCTAAGCACTCCCTCTTATATAATTTTTATATAAGTTTATCATTAATTATATATTATACATATTACATTTCAGTTCTTATAATGAAGATATCATTTTAAAAGGAGGATACTACAATGGAGTTTAGCAAACTAGGAAACAGTGGATTAACAGTAAGCAAGATTGCATATGGGAACTGGATAAACCATGGCGGGAAAGTAAATGAAGATATTGCAAATGATTGTGTGAAAGCCGCACTGGATGTTGGAATTACAACGTTCGATACTGCTGATGTTTATTCGGACACGATAGCCGAGGAAGTACTTGGCCGGTCTTTGAAAGGTATACGACGAGAAAGCATAGAACTATGTACAAAAGTATGCCATCCGACCGGACCTGGAAAAAATGATCGTGGATTATCGAGAAAACATATTATAGAAAATTGCAATGCATCGTTACAGCGGTTGCAGACAGACTACATTGATGTCTATTATGCACATAGATTTGACTCAACAACTCCCCTTGAGGAAACGATGTTAGCTTTTGCTGATCTTGTAAGACAAGGTAAAGTCCTTTACTTAGGCGTAAGTGAATGGACATCGGAACAAATTACCCGCGGTGCAGCACTTGCTCGAGAATTGAATATTCCACTTATCGCTAGCCAACCTCAATACTCGATGTTGTGGCGAGTTATTGAAACTGATGTGATACCAACATGTCAACGTGAGGGACTTGGTCAAATTGTTTGGTCTCCCCTTGCACAAGGTATTCTCTCAGGAAAATATCAACCTGGTAAACCAATACCGACTCAATCACGTGCTAATTCAGATGCTGGTAAACCATTTTTCCACAAACTCGTGCAACGTTGGATGAGTGATGATGTACTTACTGCCATTCAGAAACTCAATCCCATCGCGCAAGAAACTAATCTTACCCTACCACAACTCGCAGTTGCTTGGGTACTACAAAATCCAGCTGTTTCCTCTGCAATTATTGGCGCTTCAAATCCGGAGCAAATAAGAGAAAACGTAATTGCTTCTAGTGTTAAATTGCAACCTGAAATTATGGATCAGATTGATAATATACTAAAAGGTTTCGCTGAGTACGATCCGAGTAAAACAGGTTGAATCATCAGTGACTTTAAAATAAAAATAGAAGTTTCCCTTTCCAAATTTCCACTGCCCATCCTATCAAGATGGGCTTTTACTTTTCAAATTCAAATTGTGAAGTCGCATAAACCTCTCTAACAACTGTTAAGAAGTTCTCTAACACGACAGACTTTTCATCTTGTCTCCATCCAACATATAAATTTATTTTCGGTGTATTTTCTTGAATGTCTTTATACATGACACCCGATTTTTTATAACTTTCCACCGATGATGGAACGACAGAAATCCCCATTCCTGCTGCAACTAAATTCACAATCGTTTGCATTTGGATCGCCTCTTGAACAATATTTAAACTTACTCCATGTTCCCAAAAGTAACTAATAATTAAATCATAAAAGTTAGTACCGAAATGACGAGGAAATAAAATAAATGGTTCATCAACTAATGATTTGATTGAAATGTTACGTAATGAAACTAAAGGATGCTCTTCATGCAAAACTAATTTTAAACATTCCTCAGAACAAACTTCGGAAACTAATATTTCATTATTTTGCTTGGAACGAATAAATCCAATATGAATTTGTTTTTCATATAGCGCTTTTATTTGCTGGTCTGTTGTCATCTCGCGTAATATAAGCTGTATTCTAGGAAAACGTTCTCGAAATTTTTTTAATATGTCTATTACGGTTTCTGTAGAATCGACAAAACCGATTATTAAATGTCCTATCTTCCCTTCATCCGCAAGCTGTGTTTCTTTAATAGTTCTATCTACTTGAAGCAATGTTTGCCGCGCACCTTCTAAAAATATTTTTCCAGCATCCGTAAGTTCAACCATTCTTTTTGTTCGATGAAAAAGTTGAACTCCTAATTCTTCTTCTAATTTACGAATTTCTTGACTTAAAGGAGGTTGTGCCATCATAAGGCGTTCTGCTGCACGACTAAAGTTTAATTCTTCTGCCACCATTATGAAATATCTCATTTTCCGAATATCCATTTCAATCCCCCTTATCAGTTACAACTAATAAAGTTTCTATTTTATTATTAAAAAGTGTTTATGTATCTAGCATTTCATTTATTCTTATCAGGTTCGTTTTGCTTCTCTTAGGTATATATTATTTCATTCTCTAATTTTATCAAGGGTACAAAACAAGGCTAAAAAACTTATCTCAAAAGTTCTTTAGCCTGAATCACTTTTTACATATTACAAAATTTAATTCGTACAACAGTACCTTTACCAACTTCTGAATGGATCTCTACAATATATCCCAATTGTTTTGTAATTTCATATACAAGATATAGCCCCATTCCCGTTGATTCTTTAAAATCTCTACCATTTTCTCCTGTAAAGAAAGGTTTAAATACTCTTGGTAAATCTTGCTTCGGTATCCCTACGCCACTATCGGTAATTTCAAGTACAACTGTATTACCTTCCTTACATGCTTTCACTTTAATCTTTTCTCTACTACCTGATGAATATTTAATCGCATTCGATATTATTTGTCCAATTAAAAATTGTAACCACTTCGCATCACTTTCTACAGTAATACTCTTATCAATTTCAAGCTCTGGGTATACAAAATTCCGAATAAAAAAGCGTTTATGTTCATGCACGGAATCATTCACTATTTTATGTAGTTGTACTCTTTCTACATAAAAATCTTGTGTAAATGCTTCTAAACGTGCGACATACAGTGCCATCTCTAACCCCTTTTTTAACCTATCTGTTTCCTCATTAATACTTTCAAAACGTGAATCCACTTCATCTTGTGTAATTAATTCTATTACAGATAAAGGTGTTTTCATTTGATGAATCCACTGATTCATAAAGGTTAAATGATCATTATTTTTCCTCTCTTGTAACTGGAGCTGATTTTGATAATGTCGATACTGTACTTCGAGCAAATCTTGGAGAGCAGTAGATAAAACTGCAAAATCAGATTTTTGAACAGATTCATCCAAAGATTGCAACGGATTTGCTAAACGTTCATAAAAAGAACGATGTGTAAAATAACGAAATACTAAATAACTTACCATAAAAAAAGCACCTAAAAACATTGCATATAATGCCGTTGAAATATGATTATGCCCATCAAACCAATAAACTAAGAATATGGCTAGTAGTTGGATCGCAGTAAAACAAATAAGTGGTATATGATCACGTATAAATAACCTTATCATTTTTCCATACCATTATCCCAAGTAATATGTAATCTATATCCAACACTACGAATTGTTTCAATTGCTCCTTCAATTTGTAACGTTTTTAACTTTTTACGCACACGTGTTGTATTTACACTTAATGTATTATCATCAACATAAGATTCACTATCCCATAATTTATTTAATAATACTTCCCTACTCACAACACGCGGATAGTTTTTCATTAACATCTCTAATAAAATGGCTTCGTTTCTCGTTATATCAATCTCTTGGTTCCTAAGTTTTAATACAAGTCTTTCGGGATATAAACTAAGACCTTGTTGCTCAATCATTCGTTCTTCTAGTTTCGGTGCATAGTCTCCATAAGCACGTCTTAAATGACTACGAATTTTCGCCATTACAACTTCATAATGAAACGGCTTCGGAATAAAATCATCGCCACCATTTTCTAACGCCATAACTTGATCCATCGTACCTTCACGGGCCGAAATAAATAAAATCGGACATGTGGAAACCCCGCGAATTTGACGACACCAATAGTAACCATCAAAACTTGGTAAATTAATATCTAATAAAACTAACTCCGGTTGTTCTTCTAAAAATATGTCTAACACATTTTGAAAATCCGTTACAATAATTCCTTGGTAACCGTATTTCGCAACATATGTTGATAATAACTCCGCAATTTTCATATCATCTTCAACAATCATAATTTTAACCATCTCTGAACTCCTTTTTGATCCACAATCTCAAATATACTTATATAAATAAATACTACCTCTTTTCACAAAATCCGTAAAATAGAAAAAGGATACTTTTATACAAAAGTATCCTTTTTCTATTTTTCTTATTTAATATGAAATTCATTTAGAGAAAATCCTAACTTCTCCACATATTCCCTTCCTAGTTCCATCCGCGCCGTTTTTAGTGGATCCACAACTTGGCAAATTTTTAAATTACCTGCTGCTGATAATAAAAGAGTTGCATCAGCTTTAGACATTTCTAATTCTTCATGTAAAAATGTCACCATATTATGTACAGCACGATTCGCTGCATCATCTAACAATTTCTCGGAAGCAATAGTCATCATTTTTTCTTTTTGGATAGCCATTGGTAATGGCCATTGCTTCCCTTTTATAATTTGAACTGTTACAGTTACTTCCCCAGCGACTTCTACTCCACTTACACCAATTTCACCGTCACCCATCGCAGCGTGTAAATCACCTAATGCTAAAAGAGCACCAGGAACATTTACAGGTAATAATAATGCTGTTCCTTCTTTAATCTCTTTACAATCCATATTCCCGCCATGATCATGCGGTGTACCACATGAAATACTCTCTTCTTTCGGTGCAGTACCAATCACACCAATCATTGGATTAATTGGAATTTGCAGTTCATTTGAAAATGAAACATGTCCATTATGTATTGGGACAATTTTTACTGTATTTTCATTTAACTTATCACCCATTACACCAAGGTTCGCACCTGTCGTTAAAACGCCTTGCCCTGCAATTTTAATTTTTTCAATCATTACGACTAAAATATCGCCAGGTTCTGCGCCTTTAATATATACAGGTCCAGTCGCTGGATTAATTCGATTCCAATCTAACTCTTGAAACACAACATCTTCAGAATCAATTTGATTTTCAAAGCAATCATATGTTTCAAATACAAGACGGCTCCCAATTTCTACTTCAATACATGGATTATTTTCTGGTGACATTGCGTAAATGATATGTTCTTTATGTATACGATGCATAGTACCTCTCCTTTTTCGTTTTTATCTTCCATATAATAATTAGCTTTTTTCCGTATAAGCTCCTTTTTAAAATTAGTAGTTATTTTCAAGAAAAATGCACTTAGCTCATTTTGAAACATACACTCTTTACTATAACAGGTAAAGAAAGGTGGTATTACAATGCCCCTTATTCCATACAACGAAAGTGACGTTGATTTACTAGCTCGTTTAATTCGAGCTGAAGCTGAAGGTGAAGGACGACAAGGTGAACAACTTGTTGGCTGTGTTGTCGTAAATCGTGTGTTTTGTGATTGTTTAGATTTTAAACAACTTCGATCTGTGCGTGATGCAGTATATCAAAGCCCTGGCGGATTCGAAGCAGTGCAATTCGGATATTTTTACCAACGCGCCCGTGAATCAGAAAAAGAAATCGCAAGAAAAGTTTTACAAGGTGAATGGCGCTGGCCAGCACGATGGGCTCTTTGGTATTTTCGTCCAGTTGGAGCTTGTCCACCCGAATGGTATAATCAGCCGTTTGCAGGGCAATTTAAAAGCCATTGCTTTTACGAACCAAGTGGTGATGAATGTCCAAAAATGTATTCAAGATAGTAAAAATTAAGCAACGCAAGTACTTATTCTATTGAGTACTTGCGTTGCTTTTAACTATATTTTAGAAATCTAATAATGTGACGAATTTTCTAGCGCCTACCACATGTATTAATAATGGTATACGTGGACCACTTGATTGATTCATAATGAGCCTATATAAAATGGTAAATAATTGTTTTTGATTTTCTTTCATTATTTTTTTATTTTCATGATGACAAATCGTATACAATTGCTCCATTAGTTTAGAATGATCGTTATTAGAACGAATTATTTTACAAACTTCTACTAGCCATTTTTTCTGCCGTTCATCTAATGTGTTATAAAACTCCGTATTTTTCTCTTTATTTACCGCAATTAATTTTTTAGATTGAAAGTTTCTTATCCAATACTCAGCACGATTACTTATCGCTATCATTTCAGGTAATGCATAGCTCCTATCTATTTGCTCTAATATATCTTGTAAAATAGATGAATCAAAATTTAATAACGGTAAAGTTCCTGCTACTTGATTAAACTTTGGATACTCTTTAAATTGGCTATCAAGTCTAGAAAGTTTAATTGCATCAAATAAATCTTCATTTTTGAGTGTTTTATTTTCATAACTATCCTTCAATCTCTCATACTCTGTATAATTGCGAATCACATCTTCATCAAGTCCAATATGAAAAGCTGCGCCGGGCCTATATTTTGCAAACATAAAAAGAATCACTTCTGGTACATACACTTTTAATAAGTCGCTAGGTGTAATACTATTCCCTGAAGAACTGGACATTTTTTCATGATGCCCTTTAATTCCAATGAAATCATAAGCAACATATTGAGGGGCTTCACAATTGAATATTTTCCTTGCAATTTCTTTTGATACATTATAACTACCGGTTTCCGATGAATGATCTCTTCCGCCCGGTTCGAAAATAACATCCTCTATCATCCATCTCATCGGCCAATCGATTTTCCAATTCAGTTTCATTTGACTTGTATTTAATACGGATAATTTATTTTGATTTCCACATTCACAGTCATACCGAACTGTTTTTAATACTTCATCAAAATGTGTAATAGTTGTTGCATCTTTCCCACAGCTCTCACAATATAACGTAACGGGATAAAAGTTTTCTCTATCTTCTTCTCGGTGTATTCCTGTTTTAAAACCCATTAAAATATCATATATTTCTTTTCTTTTATACAAAGACTCTAATATGTTTTCGTTATACCTTCCGCTTCTATATTCAGCATGTTGATATATGAATTCCACTTCAATCCCAAATGCTTGGAGCGATTTCTCAAACTCTTTTTCAAAATGCTCTGCGTACGAGTTATGACACCCATACGGATCAGGAATATCACAGTATGGCATACCAATATATTTTGCAAAAGATGGATCAATATTTTTAGGAACTTTTCTAAACCTGTCATAATCATCCCATGAAAAGATAAAACGAGTCTTTTTCCCTAAATCTTGCAGAGCCCTTACAACGAAATAAGTCGTTACTATTTCACGGAAGTTCCCAATATGAACAGAACCAGATGGACTAATTCCAGCTGCACAAACAAAAGTTTCTTTGTTTGGATTTTTTCTAATCAATTCATGTGCTACTTCATACGCCCAATGCATATGTTACTCACCTCAATTGTATTTTTGTTTTCACATTTTCAGTTTTATGCAATAAAAAAACTCCCACCCCCAAGATTATTCATCTTGAGGACGAGAGTTATTAACTTCGCGGTACCACCTCAGTTTGTTAATACGTCACCATATTAACCTCTTCAGGTACGGCAAAACATGCTTATACCCTATCTCTATAACGGGAGAACCCGTCGCACCATCCCTAAATGAATTAGTTCCTTGCGCAGCTCCAAGTCTTTTTTCATTAAGATTTTTACCTCTCCTTCTCAGCTACCGGAGCTCTCTGTATGTATTCATTCTTAACTACTCTTCTCTTCAATGCCATTTTGAATATTAGTTTTTACATATGATAATTTATAACGTATATATTGTCAAATTTTTCTGAATGAAAATTAATAACACATATTTTCTCTATCTAAAAATGCATTATTCCTTCAAGTTGAATGTTGTGACTACATCATCACACCATTATGTCACTTTCGGTTTCTCTTTAAATCGCTTATACTTTTCACTCCCTTCATATACTCGCAATATATTTTCACATAAAACATCATATACTTCTTCCTCCTCATAGTTATATGCTATTTTCGAGCAATGTGAGAAGGCTTTCGTTTTTTCACAGTACATCTTTTTTATGCCAATCCAACAAAAGGTTTACCTATATTTTTATCGAACTTTATATGTATCTTTAATGAATTGAGGTCAATCACTATGAACAGAATCGATTACATAAGACAAGAAGAGAAAAAGTATCACGCTCTTTGCTATGAACAATATAAATTATTCGAAGCAGGATCTTGGCTTTATAAACCTGTTAAAACAGTTATGGACATGCTGAACTATCTTGAAGAACAGAAAGACCTACAAATACTTGACCTTGGCTTTGGTGTCGGTAGAAACAGTATTCCGATTGCACAAAAAATTATGAATAGTGGCGGCACTGTTACTTGTGTTGATCTACTTAATTCGGCTTTAATGAAGTTACAAGTTTATAGCAAAGAATATGGTGTATTTGAATACATAAAAACGGAACAAGCAGCAATTGAAGACTACTATATTGCTCCTAATACTTATGACTACATCATTGCAGTATCAAGTTTAGAACATGTTAGATCAATAGACGATTTTAAAAAAGTGCTTCACACTATGAAAAAGGGGACAAAGAGTGGCGGTATCAATTGTTTAATCGTTAACTCTAACATTCAAGAAATAGATTTAGAAACAGGAGAAGAATTAGATGCTTTAATTGAAATTAACCTTTCTACGGAAGAAATGATACGTACACTAAAAAGCGTTTATAACGAATGGAAAGAAGTAAAAGTTGAAATAAAAAATTTAGCGTATGATATTGTACGAAACGGTAAACACATTCAATTAAATACGAATGCGATTACTTTTGTCATGCAAAAATTATAGTATATACGAGTGGTGACTATTTTCATTTCATATAGTCACCACTCGTATATTTATGTAAATATCATTCCATCGTAATTACAATTTTCCCTCTAACATGCTGACTTTCACTTAAAATATGAGCTCCTCTAATTCCTTCTTCATTAAACGGAACAACCTTACTGATGATAGGTTTAATTTTTCCATGCTCAATCAAAACAGATAATTCGTCCAATTGCTTCCCGCTTGGTTTCAACCATAAAAACCCTGATTTTATGCCCTTTACTTCATGACGTGGTTCATGAACGATAGAAACTAGAACACCACCAGATTTAATAATTTGAAAACTTTTTTCTTGTACTTCTCCGCCGATTGTATCTAACACAATATCATAATCTGATAGTAGCTCTTCAAATTTATCTTTTTTATAATCAATAACAAGGTCAGCACCTAAAGACTTTAAAAACTCTTCATTTTTACTACTTGCAGTTGTTGCGACAAAGGCCCCAAATGATTTTGCGATTTGAATTGCAAAACTCCCTACTCCGCCCGCTCCAGCATGAATTAATACTCGGTCATTTTCTTTTATTTGTGCGTAATCAACAAGACTTTGCCAAGCTGTTAGTCCTGCAAGAGGTATAGATGCTGCTTCTTCAAAATTAAGATTATTAGGCATTTGCGCTACTAAATTTGATTTCACTGTAATGTATTCAGAATAAGAACCTTTCCCTATATTTTCAGGTTTCGTAAACACTTTATCTCCTATTTTAAAATGATTCACATCTTCTCCAACTTCTTCAACTATTCCAGCAACATCTAATCCTAATGTAATTGGAAATGAAAATCGCAACTTTTCTTGTAAGTCTCCCTTTCTTATTTTCCAATCAACAGGATTGACAGATGTTGCGTGTATACGTATTAATACTTCATTACATTTAACAACTGGTTTAGGAACTTGTCTTTCTTGTAATTCTTCAACACTACCATATTGATCAATAACAATTGATTTCATTTCCTCTCCCCCTTGCTGTTTATTTTAATAACAAACAATTATTTTTCAAAATTTTTCGCCTTGAATGAAAATAAATATGTTTGGAGGTGATATTTATGCTACTCTACTAATTAAGCATCATGAGTGCAAAAAACATTTATTTCACTTAAATACAATCTAATTTACGCCTAAGAAACACCCAAAGTTATATTTCTCTTTATTTATTAATGACCTTTAAATGAAACGGAGAGTGTGCTATGAGTGAACAAGTTTTCAAAGTAAACGGTATTGATATATGTACAGAAAGCTTTGGAAATCCTAATAACCCAGCAATATTATTAATTATGGGAGCTACGTGTTCAATGGTTTATTGGGATGAAGAATTTTGTGAAAGGTTGGCTAGCACAGGAAGGTTTGTCATTCGCTATGATAACCGTGATGTTGGGCGTTCTGTTACATATGAGCCTGGGACTTCCAATTACACTGTAGCAGATATGGCTGAAGATGCAATCGGAGTACTCGATGCGTATCATATTGACAAGGCACACCTTTTTGGCATGTCATTAGGCGGTATGATTGCTCAAATTGCTGCAGTAAAACACCCAGAAAGAATTTTGACCTTAACATTACTAGCAACAAGCGTTATTGGATCTGATAACAATACTCGTGATTTGCCTCCAATGGATGAAAGAATTTTGACACATCATGCTAATGGTGCAAATTTAGATTGGACAAATAAAGATGTTATAGCGAAATATTTAATTACAGGATCACGTCTACTATGTGGATCAAAGCGTATATTTGATGAAGCAAGAACTTTAAAACAAGTAGAGCAAGAAATAGAACGTGCTAACAATCTATTAAGTATGTTTAATCACGCCCTCCTTACAGGTGATGATTCTTATGAAGGTATACTAAAGTCGTTACTAGTACCTACTTTAGTAATTCATGGTACGCACGATACAGCTCTTCCACTTGAACATGGACTCGCCCTTATTGATGAAATTCCGAACTCAAAGCTATTATCCCTTGAAGGTACAGGGCACGAGATTCATCCCGATGACTGGGATAAAATTATTAAAACAGTTTCAGAACATATATCCCGTATAAGATAAGAACAACTATTAGAAGGGGCACAAATTGTTTTGCCCCTTCTATTTATCCCGCATTTGTGGGCAGTAAAACTCCCACCTCAAAATTCAGCTGAAGCAAAGAAATTAGGTGGGAGATAAACTGCCCGTAAACGCCCGATTGGTGAAGGCTAATAATCAGTGGGGGATGAACAAAACCCCCACTGATTATAGTTTCACTTTATAAAGATTACGATACAATAACAAAAACCCATCACTGCATTCGTATGTATAGTGATGGGCTCTACCTATATTTTTTTATGCTTAAAAAAATGGACAATCTAACTGGTCAACAGATTCCCACGATTTTTTTTTAAAATTTTCTGTGGATTTACTATTTTCTAGTGGTACGTGTTTAAATGGATTCATTTCAACTTTTAATAGAGATGATGGTTCTATATATAAAGAAAAAACATGGCTACTTGGCAAGGTTTTTGATACATCAATATCTCCTACTTGTTTAAATAATTGTTGGGCCGCAAAGAAAAAGAAATTAGTTGGATTAGATTGTTTATTAAGCCAAGCAATCATTTCAGGCGATACTGATTTATTAATATTAATTTTCACTCGATCACCACGTTTATATCGCCTAGATCGCATACTTCCACCAACTAACTTATCGTTAAGTTTGTAAACCCTAACTCTTTTTGCTTATGCTCTCTATATTTTGGCGAGCATGTATATACTAATAACCCGCGAGCATTGGTGAATAACGGGTTATCTACAAAAATCACATTTTTCAAGCGTCCTTTTTGTTTCAAAATCATTTTTAAGCTATTTTTAATAATAACTGCGCCCCCACCATAAATAAATACATATGGATCGTCTTTCATATCATCAATTTTGTTAATAATATCCGTTGCGACACGTGCTGCTAAACCTAAAAATGCTGGCTGCGATTCCTCAACTAACAATGCATTTCTTGGGTGCTTTTCATTTAAATAAATTTGGTTAAATTCTGTAATGCTATCAATTGTTTTCGTAGGATATTTCCGATTCCATCTCGTAATAATTTGTAGTAACGTTTCTTTTACACCATATGATAATCCTTTACTTAATTGCGGACGGAAATTTACCCCTAATGAAACAACTTCTTCCGTTGTCCCCGCGCCAATATCAAAAGACAATAAAGTTTTATCTACAAAATCAATTTCTGAAACTTGATTTTGTTCACATTCTATTTTATGTTTCACAACATTTCCTTCCTCATCATATACAATCCCCCACGTCCCAGAAGCGCCTTCAGGTAGACATTTACAAAACTCAATAGAAACATTAATCGTAACATCGCGTCCATTTGGATAATGGAATATGACCTTGTGATTACCCATATACCGTTTCGCATTTTCAGCAGCAATTTCCTGTGTAATAAGTTGCATTGGAAGAGCAACAGATAAATCATAACGAATATTAATATGACTTGAAGTTGGACTTTGACGCATAGCACTTATCGCTAAACCTGAAAGGATTGTAATGACCATTAATTCATCAGTCGATTTATTTGATTTTTTCTCCACTTCAGTACCTTTTAATTGATCTTGAATCACTTTTTCTCCAACGATGTATCGTACATTATTTAACATTAGCGATGGAGAACTAATGGTCACATCAATGTGATTCTCTAATTCTGACGATGAAACTTCACCCTCATCTAACAACCCCGTAGACTCACCTATATATAAGGAATAAATACTCGGAATAAAAATAGGTTCCTGCCCTTTCACCATTAACTTCAAACCATTATTTCCTGCATCTGCACCAGCTTTTAAAAGAATAGACATAACTACCCCCTAAATTAATCTGACATCCCTTCCAAATATATGCGAGCCCATTCTTTTACATTCAAATGTAATTTAATTTTTTATTTATCCCAAAAATAAAAAATTATAAACACTCACTTCATATGTAAAAAATATTTGACATAAGACTTTTCCAATTTTATACTATGGATGTAAAGAGTTTTTTACAAAAGTGGAGGTGCAATTATATATTGAATACTAAAAAAATTATTTTTGTAATCATAACTTTATCTTTAATCGCTATACTTGTACATGGCACATACAAATACATAACTGAAGGTTCAATTTTGGGCGGGACTATTTTCGCTGCCTCTTTAATACTTAGTAATTTAATAAATCATATTACATGGGGAGATCCAAACGGAGTATCGGAAGAAAGTCAAGATGAGATGGGACAACAAATTACCTATAAAAGCTTTAAAATCGCGTATTTCGTGCTTGTAGGTGTTATGTTCCTTATATTACTCTGCTCGGAAGGATTTTCTATGGGTTCCAATTTGGATGGTGTAAAAAACCTTCCACTCTTTATTGCACTCTGTTCATCCTTTCTTATTTTCCCAATTGTTGAACTCATTGTCGCCAAACAATATAAATAAAAAAAGTGGTTTTCTAAATGCAGAAAACCACTTTTTTATGTTTAAATACCTTCTGCTATTGCTTTCAGCTTATTCACAGTCCGCCAGTTCCTTACTGTAGCTGGCGTATGTAATTTTTGAAACTGGTTCATTAGTTTAGAATTCCGAATGCTTTTTTTGAAAAATAAATACACTACTCTTCCTTCGATATGGCAATCTTCTATGTCACTTTTGTACATAAGTAACCGCTTACTGTCTTCTTCAGAAAGTGGATTAGCTAAAAAGGCCACATGTACACTTTCTCCTTCTAATAACGAATTGGTCTCGTAAGGACACTTTTTAATAATATTAATAAATTCATCATTTGCTCGTAACATGACTGGAACATTGAAATCAAAAACGTTCTTAATTTCACATTCAATTCGTTCCTTTAAAAAACTTATCTCTTCTTCTGACTCAAACACTACATTTCCACTTTGAATATATGTTTTCACTCTTTTTAACCCTATTGATTCAAACATTATTTTCAAATCTGCCATTTTGATTACTTTATGTCCACCTACATTAATTCCCCGTAGTAGTGCAATATAAATTGTCATATGATTACCCCTCACGTATTTAAATGCTTAACAATCGAATTGTTTTGCACCTTCATGCTTCTCGAATACTTACTTTAATACATCTAACATATCATGTACGGAAAATATCTCAAATTAAAAAACTTACTACATGATTTTTTTCAAGAGTAAGCTTTTTTATCTCATTATCTCGTTATAGGTAAATGTAATATGAATTGTTGTCCAATTGGTCCCATTCTTCTAAACCCTTTATATTGAAATCCAACTTTCTCATATAACTTTTGTGCCGGAATATTTTTTTCATTTACAGCAAGAATCACTTCATTTTTTACTGGATAATAATATTTTACAAAGTCTTGTAATAACGCCAATGATTTTTTAGCATATCCTTTATTTTGTTTATTGTGATTAATAGAAAAAGAAGTTAAAAGTATAGCATCCTTATTTTCTGTAAACTCCTGTACCCTATCACCTGTTTGTAATATAAATACACCGACAGGTACTCCGTTATAGTCTAAAATAACAACTACATTTTTCGTTCGATCATTTTTCGCTTTCTCCAGTAATTCACCTGGATTCGCCGTAAATTGAACTTGTTCACTTGGTAAAGTAAATGATTGTATTATCTCTTTATACTGCTCCTTATATGGAACTAATTGTATTTCCCCTGTATGTATGTTCATGCTTAACTCTCCCACTCCTTCAAGTTATTAACTTAAACCTTGCTGTGTTTTAGAATGCACTTTTCCATCCAAAAATGTTATTTTAGCAAATGATTTTGGATCGTTTCCTTTCCAAGCAAAAATTTGCTTAATTCGTGTAGAATGTTCTTCCCCTTCTTCTATGAGTAAATCCCCTTCAAAACCGATTAAATCTTTCACTTCTAAATAAGTCATTCCTTCATTAATATTTGAGAAATGATTTATATTAATGGTCTCTTGCTTTTTATTTTCCGTTATAGTAGAAGACATAGCTGTTTTCTTCTTCACTTCTTTCTTCTGGTCACACGCTGTCATACTAAAACCTATGCATAAACTACCTAATATGAGTGCGCTTTTTTTCATCATAACGGCTGTCCCTCCCCTCATTATTAAACCATATATTCCCTTAAAAATAAACTGAATATTTAATCTTAAAGAAAAACCCCGTACAATTTAGTACGGGGTTTTCACTATTTTTTCAAATGGTTATTTGACTGATCTTCTTGTTCTTTTCGTAGTTCTTGTTCTTCATCTTTTGGTAATTGTTTATCATTATCTTTAATCGGATTCGTTTCTCTATTTTCAATCATATCATTTGGAACTTGCGGCATTACTCGGCCAACAATTGCTGCTAATTCATCAAGTATACCTTCACCAGTTTTACCTTTTTTAATTTGCTTCCCTATTTGTTTTAGTCGTTCATACGTATCGACATCTGCAACAACGACTGCATTTGCACCGTTTGGGTCATTCTTCAAACTCTCTGCAACAGAATACTTAATTGACTCAACGCGAGTTCGATCAAGTTTCGCTTTCACATCAATACCTACAACAGCATACTTGCCAACTACTACTGCTGTCGCATCGTTTACACCAGGTATACTTGCAGCTAAAGATGCCAGATGATCAGCTGCTTTTTCATTTGGCTTATTTGAATTATTTGTATACGTAACATTTTTCATCGAGACATTTTTTTGTTCTGGCTTTTCATTAGGATTGTCTTTTTTTCCAATGCTACATCCAGTAATAACGAAACAAAGCATTAACATATATATAATGATTTTCATTATTTTCACCACTTTATCATTGATGTTTAATCATAAATTTTCTCAACAGCTTGCATCTTCTTCACTTTTTCTTCTGCACCGCTATTTGCGTTAATGAAAATTTGGTACGTATCTTTCCCTAAAGTACCAATATATTCATAACAAAGTACTTCATTATGCAAGTCATTTACTACTACAGCTTTACGTTCTTCCATAACTTTTACATCGGGGTTAATTTTCTTTCTCGCCTCAGCAGCGGTTAGCTTCGCACTCGGAATCGTTCGTTTTTGATGTGATGCTAAATATTCCTTTGCGGAAAAACCAACAATCGCTCCATCATCTAAAGCAATTTTCATTTGGATTGCTTCTGGATAAATACGCACTCCATTTTCATTTACAACGTACGTAAACACACCGATATTATCATATTGAGAACTATCAAACAGCTCCATATTTGTAAACTTGTGATCCTTTAAAAATGTTAATCCTTTACTTCCTGCATCATTTAAACTGATTTTTTGCTCTTTAATTTCTCGGTTGTTCATTACCCAAATTGGATATCCACCTTTTCCGGTAATATCCATATAATACTCATTGTTCGTTGCTGGATCTTGAATTTTCACACTGTAGAATGATTCTTTTGCACCTTTTCCACTTTTCTCAACTTCTACTTTTTCATTCCCTTTTAAGTTTAAAAATGATTTCGCGATTTTTTCCGCTTCCGCTTTCGAAATCGCCTTTCCTTTTGCTTCAAATCCGCCTTTTTTATTCTTTTGTGCACTTGTAAAAGTCGGTCCAAAGTTTGTGGACGAGTATGATGTTACATTCTTTTCTACCGTCTTTAATCCATCGATAATTGTGTTATCTGCTGGATCTTGGTTTGACGCAAGAGCCATTTCTACATCCATCCAACGAAGATTATTTTTCAATACAAGATGCTGCACTTTTCTCAGTTCATCTTGTATATTTCCTGCATTTGAATATAAACCTTGTAACGTTTTATATTCTTGATCATTTAACGGATCTTTTTCTAAATCACGAACCGCTGCACGATAACTAAAATCACCGATTTTCGCAAGGAACTCTTCCGTTTTATTAAATGGCATTAATGTTAAAGGTAATTGTCCTACATCAGAACGAGCCTCTGATGTTAAACGCCATACATCTACTAAAGCTGGCGATAATGAGGAACGTGAATTCATCGCCAGTGTTGTTCCAATTTTATCGTGTAATAAATCAACTTCATATGCTAAATCATGAAACGCACGCTGATAACTATTTTCTGCTCGAATTAATACTGCATTTTTCTCTTGATGCTCTTTATAGCCCCAATAGCCTGTTCCGACTACACCTACTGTTAACAATACGATGATAATACCTCGTAACATGTTTCCACCTCCGCTCTATTTACAGAAAATATGCTTACCAATTTTTTTAATTTGTGGACGAGTCCAAATCCATTTACTTGTCGCAGTATCTGGGTTGAAATAATATAATGCATTCCCAGTTGGGTCCCATCCATTGATCGCATCTAATACGGCTTTTTTCGCATTTTCATTTGGCGTTAAATATATTTGTCCATCTGCTACTGCTGTAAATGCTCTCGGCTCAAAGATTACTCCTGAAACAGTATTTGGAAATGATGCACTTGTGACACGGTTTAAAATAACCGCAGCTACTGCAACTTGTCCTAAATACGGCTCACCACGGGATTCTCCGTATACAGCGTTTGCCATTAACTGAATGTCATTTTGAGAATAACCGTTTGGAACATTTGTCCCTGTACTTTTTGGCGGCTTATTTTCCTGTGTACCTCCACCACTGTTCCCTTTATTAGCGGTCGACTTATCATACTTCGTTGCCTTTACAAGCATTTGCTTCGTTTTAGCACCCGCTAAACCATCAACTGGCAATCCGAATTTTTGCTGAAAGTTTCGAAGCGCCCAATATGTACCCCATCCAAAAACACCATCAACTTTCCCCGTATAAAATCCGTTATATTTCAAACGAGTTTGCAGTTCAATGACATCTTCTCCAGATGCCCCTCTTTGAATCACTTGATTAGAAAAGGCTTCTACATTTTTGGTTTGTATACTACTTACCATTAACGATAGCCCGATAAAGACAAGCAAGATCGCTATTTTAAAAACAGCTTTTTGACGCATGTATTTCCCTCCTTAATTACGGAAATGATTTCATGGTTATGTTTTGTAAAACCCTCGCTTTTATGTAAAGAAGACAAAAAAATCCAAACTTATATGCTTGAAGAAATATGTAAACAATATACAAAAAGAATAAAAGGAGCTTATTATGAAGCGATTCTTCGTACGTACAGCATTTATATTTTTTTTAATAACAACATGTTCAAATATATATACCGACCCATCTATTGTTCACGCACAGCCGCCATATGCAAAATGGGGTAAACTAGCCGTTGAAAAAACGAAAGAACAATATCCGAAAGCTGAGATTATCGATTACCTTCATATAGGTAGACAACCAAAAACTGTTCAAATAACAGTTGAAAAGTTTAAATTATGGCTACGTGAGGGTGGAAAAGAGTATGGTGTTTTTGTGGATGTAGAGTTTGATACGAAAACAGAGGAATTTTTAAAGATGTCCTTTCAGAAGACAAGTCGGTAAAACAAAAAACCTCCGTCTTTACATACAGACAGAGGTTTCTTTATGTACTTCTTCCTTAATAAGGAGGATTATTTTTTATATGCAAAGATCGATTCCCTAACATTTTTACTAATCCGCAAATAGCTCCAATAACAACGGATATCCCTATACTATATAACAATACTCTCCCATATCCACCTATTCTCGGATCTAAAAACGGATATGGGTACCAATTCACGAATGGCCCGCGTATTAAGCTATAGACAACATATAAAAGCGGGAAAACAAGCCAACTAGCAGCCTGTTTCAATGTAATGGTCTTCGTAGGTGGATTTATAACCCAATCTAAAATCATCGCTAACGGCATGATGTAATGAAGCACAGTATTTACCCACGGTATCGGTGTTTGAAGTGACTCTTCTAATCCCCTTAATAACAAAAAATAAATAAGTCCTGTTGTCAGTATGTATACTGTAGCTGCGCCGCGAAGAACTCCAAACTGCTCGGAACGTCCAAATAGGGCTGTCCCCAAGCTACTAAATAGTAGAATTACCGCCACTAAAATATTACTTTCAATTGTGAAGAAACTAAAAAAGTTAACTGGATTGAACGGTTTCACTTGTGCCCTTGTAACAAATTGAGTAATAAGTGCACTAAACGCTAGAAGACTTAATAACAGTCTATAAATCGCTATCATCTTTGCACTCCTCATAAAACACCTCATTTCTCTTCTTACTTATAATCGGAATTCTCTTTTATGTGCTCTATAAATAACTTTAATGGTACGAGGCCACGTTTTGGCATGTGGCTACTAATTACAGCTACGAGCTCTAACTGCGGAATGATAATAATGTATTGCCCTCCGTATCCCATAGCAAAATATATACAATACGGTATGTGAAATCTTTCGTTATTTAATACCCACCAGTGATATCCATATGCTCCGACATGTTCATACGTTTCGAATAGAGCTGTATTTAATTCTTCTAACCATTTCGATGATACAATATCATTTCCCTTCCAATATCCATTGTTCAAACATACTTTTCCTAACTTTAATAAATCTATAGATTTCATTTTCATACCGAATCCGCCAACATATATACCTTGCGGGTCTTGTTGCCACTCATACTCCGTAATGTTTAACGGCTCAAATAAATACTTTTTCGCGAACTGCTCCGTCGACATTCCAGTTGCTTCTTGAATGATGTAACTAAGTAAATGAGAAGAGCCTGAATTATAATTCATTTTCGTACCCATTTCTTCAATGAGCGGCTTTTCTAAAATGTATTGCACCCAATTGTCTGATTCCACAAAATCATTCGGGAAGACAACCCCATTTCCGAACTCTTTCCAATCTTCTCCTGTTGTCATCGTTAATAAATGATACAGCGTTAGTTCCCTCTTTTCCTCCGGCACATTGGGAATCCATGTTGTGATTTGTGCATGTATATTATTTATAAATCCTTTATCAATTGCGATACCAATTAATATTGATACGATACTTTTTGTAATCGAATTAATTTTAAATAAGTCATTTGCACAGTCTATCGTTTTATAGTACTCAGTCGTTAATTCCCCCTTTTGATAAACAAGAAATGTATTAACCTTTTTCTTTTCAAATTTATTTTGTAATTGCTCGAAATTCAAGAAATCTTCCTCCATCTAAATGGTTATGTAATATTTGTAGTTCATCTCGTTCTCTCTATTAAATCATATTTGTTATTAAAACAAAAAAATAAACTTGCCGACATTTAATAGCTGACAAGTTTATTTTTATAATTTCGTTCGAACGTTCCAAAGCTCTGGGAAGAAGCATTGATCAAGCACTCGCTTTAAATAAGATACGCCAGAAGAGCCACCTGTTCCCATTTTATGACCAATAATTCGTTCTACCGTTTTCATATGACGGAAACGCCATTGTTGTAGCCAGTCTTCAATATCGATTAATTTCTCTGCAAGCTGATATAAATCCCAATATTTCTGCACGTCCGCATATACTTCTATCCAAGCCGCTTCTACAGTTGCATCCTCTTCGTAAGGCTGCGTAATATCACGATTTAACACATCTTTATGAATTGGGAATCCTTCTTTAACAAGCGCTTGTATCGCCACATCATACAAACTTGGTGCATGAAGTGCTTTATGAAGACGAGCATGTAATTCTGGGTCCTTTTCATAAATCTTTAATGCATGTGGTGTTTTATAACCAAGTGCATATTCAATCATTCGATATTGATACGATTGAAAACCTGAAGCCTGACCAAGTGAATCACGAAACTCAATATATTCTGATGGCGTTAATGTCGCAAGAATATCCCAAGATTGAATAATTTGCGACTGAATTTTTGATACACGTGCTAACATTTTAAAAGCTGGTGGTAATTTATCTTGTTTAATAGATTCAATTGCAGCATTCAATTCATGTAAAATTAGTTTCATCCAAAGCTCACTCGCTTGGTGGATAACGATAAATAACATTTCATCATGATGATCTGATAATCTTTGCTGACTAGATAATAAGCTATCTAGCTGTAAATACTCTCCGTACGTCATATTCTCCTTAAAATCCGTATGAATCCCTTTTTCCATAATTACCTTTTCATTTTCTTTCATATTAGCCAAACGCCCCTTTGTGTTCATTTCTACTTATATTGGTCTAATAACAGCTCGAACTGGACTCCCATCCGCATCTGTTAATGCAAGTGGTAATGCAATAAGTTCGTAATCGCCGTCTACTACGTGATCGAGTACGATATTTTCTAAAATGTGAATTCCATGTTTAAATAATTGATGATGTGCTGCTAGTTCTTTATCATCTAAAGGATCAACAGAGGGTACATCTACCCCAATTAAACGAATCCCCTTACTTGATAGAAAAGGTGCAATATCAGCACGTAAATACGGGGTTTTTTCTGGGAATTCTTGTGCTTTACCATGTGAAGATGTACGTAATAATAATCGCTCTACACCTTCTAATTTAAAACGTTCTAATTCCTTTTTACCGATACTCTCCAGCCCTGACACATCGATAATTCGTGCTGCGCCTACATATACGTGTATATCTAAATCTAACACCTTATTACCGTCATTATCGAAATGAAATGGTGCATCAATATGAGTACCTGTATGGATACTCATCGTTAACTTTCCGACATTTACTGAACCACTGTCTTCTTTTGACCATGAAACTTCATACGAGAACGGTGTATCCCCTGGCCACGTCGCGATATCATTATTTAACGGTTGCGAAATATCAATCCACTGCGATGTTTTCATGCTTACGCCACAACCTCTCGCTTATTTTCAAAGTTTTTATATTCTTCATTTTTCATAATTTTCTTTAAGATTTGTACAGAGTTCCATACTTCCTCATACGTATTGTATAAAGCAACAGGCGCAAGTCTAACTCCATTTGGAGCTCTAAAGTCTGGAATAACCCCATTTGCTTTTAACGCTTTACAAATACGCGCCGCCTCAGCATGTTCTAAATAAATATGCCCGCCTCGTTTTTCATCCTCTAATGGATTTCCAATTGTAAATTCAAAGCCTTTTAATTCATGTTCAATTAAATCAAGCATATATCTCGTAATATGTAATGATTTTTCACGTAACTTTTCAATACCAGCTTCTTTAAAAATTTCAAGAGAACCGATTAATGGTGCAGTACTTAATACGTGAGGTGTCCCTATTTGATAAGCTCCAGCATGGTCAGCCGCAGTTAATGAATGCTCCATATCAAATTGCTTATCTTTTCTAGAACTAAACCAACCAGATAATCCTGGGAGTCTATTAAAGTGTTTATTATTTACATAAAGGCCTGCAACACCACCAGGACCTGCATTTAAATATTTATAATTACACCATACAGCGAAATCTACATCCCACTCTTTAAAATGATGCGGAATGGAGCCGATTGAATGACATAAATCAAAACCTATATGAATACCACGTTTATGAGCTTCAGCTGTTAATCGCTTCATATCAAGAATTTGTCCACTTCTATATAGTACAGAAGGCAATAATATTAAAGCGATATCATCGGTCATCGCATGAATAATATCATCTTCAGAAAGTGTTCTTCCATCTCGGCTTTTCACTCGTACTAAATGTTCATCTGGATCTAAGCCTTTTAAACGAATTTGACTCTGAAGTGCATAAATATCTGACGGAAAAGTTAATTCATCCGCAAGAATTTTTGTTCGTATTCCTTTTGGCTCATAAAACGTCGCAATAACTTGATGTATATTCGCAGTCGTGGAACCGGTTACAATCGTTTCTTCCGGTAAAGATCCAATAAGAGGTGCTGTCAATTCACCCAATTTCTCCGAAAGGAAAAACCATGGATGCTCACCTTCAGTCCATCCATCAATCCCAAACTCTTTCCATGAATCTAGCAAGGTAAGTAACGATTTCTCTGCTCTTTTTGAAAGCAACCCTAAAGAGTTACCATCTAAATATATTGTTCCTTCTTTTTTATAAAATTCAGATTGAAAATCTTTCAGTTCATCATGTTTATCACATTCAAGCGCATATTCATAAGTTGGTTGAAATGGTTCTTTATACATGGTGTCACCTTCTTTTAATTTTCTTTTTATTCTAACTAATTGAAATATATCACTTAAATTGATATAACGTCAATGATATTATGTCAGTTGACTTTATATACGAACTTCTTTTACAATACAATTATATTTTCAGATATTTCAGTATAAAGAGGTGATTCCTTGAAAAATTCTACTCTTTCAACAAGAAAACACCGCTCCTTAGAAACAAAAAAGAAACTATTACATTCCGGTTATACTATGTTTATAAAAAACGGATTTCAGAAAACTACAATCACGCAAATTATTAAACATGCAGAAACTGGTTATGGAACAGCATATGTATATTTTAAAAACAAAGATGCTCTCCTCGTCGTTTTGATGGAAGATGTTATGAATCGCTTTTATGATATTGCTGATCGCTCTTTTTCCCCTCAAACAAAGGCCGAAGCACGAGATATGATTCAGAATCAAGTGCGCGCTTTTTTACAGTTAGCACAAGAAGAAAGAGCTATATTACAAGTTGTTGAAGAAGCAATAAGAACCTCAAAAGAAATACGTCAAAAATGGGATGAGATTCGCGAACGCTTTGTAACACGGATTATACAAGACATTACTCATTCCCAGGAAAATGAATTAGTACGAACTGAGTTAAATAAAGAGATTGTCGCATGCGGCTGGTTCTCTATGAATGAAACGTTTCTTTGGACAATCGTGCAAAATGATAAAGAACTAGAATTAGAAGAAATTGTACATACTTTAACGGTAATGTATACGACGGGGTTATATAAATAGCACATTATAACCTCAATAAACCGTTACTCAATATGCTTAGTAACGGTTTATTTAAAATATTTTATTAACGATACAATAATACAAAAAAGTGATGTAAGTAATAGCAAAAGCCCCATATTCTTATTCTCTTTTTCATCCTTCTTAACGTTTTGTATCCCCATACCGGCAAGCATACAACCTAAAAGTAATTGTAAAATGAGCATACTTTGCTTCGAATCATCATTCCAACTGTAAATAGAATAGCCCATTATAATAAAAGCGAGTATGAATGTGATAATTCTAATCATAAAAACACCCCCTGTGTGATTCTATTGTTTTAATCTACTCACCATTCCAACAATAAGCTTATACTCAGCTCTACTTTTTCTTACTTTCTTAAAGCCCTCTTTCGTATCAAAAATAAAACACGTTTTCCGAAACCAAATCCGTACATATAAAGACTCAAAATAAATAGGTTTAATAATTCCTCGTTCCTCGAATTCAGTTCCATCTTTATTTTCGGTTTCCGTTCGAATGAACCACCTATTCCCGATTCCAATTTCAATATACTTCACATGCTAACCCCCTTCAGGAAATCTTCTTTCTAATTATTCTATTATTTCCCTGGCAAGCGCACATTCCGACAGAACGTGAGCCCATAAAGAAAAAGTAGATTACAAAAATCTACTTTTATAGCCTGAATTTTTGCATACGTTTATAAAATGTACTGCGTGGCACATCTAATAGTTTTGCAGCTAACGAAACATTTCCATTCGTCTTTTCTAGCGCTTCAATCATGCTATCACGCTGTATTTTTTCACGGAAATTTAATGTATGCTCTGTTTTATTTTCTGCTTGCAATTCAAGTTGATGTTGATTTCCCATCATTGTTTGTAATAAAAAAGAGATTTGTTTTTCGCATATTTCCCGTCCTTGCAACAAAATGTATATGCGTTCTAATACATTTAATAATTCTCGAATATTTCCGGGCCATGTATGCTGTGAAAATTGATTACAAATACTCTTTGGAAATACAACATTCCAATCCTTTCGTTCACAAAAATGTTGTATGAAGTACGGAATATCCTCTTTTCTTTCTATTAACGACGGAACATATAGCGGATAAACATGTAAACGATAATATAAATCTTGACGGAATTTCCCTTCTTCTACTAACCGTAGTAAATCTTTATGTGTCGCAGTAATAATACGAATATTTACTGGTACCTCTTTTGAACTACCAATTGGGGTTACTGTTCGTTCTTGCAAAACACGCAATAATGCCACTTGCATCTCTGGCGGCACTTCACCAATTTCATCTAAAAATATTGTTCCTCCGTCTGCTTGTTCGAATTTCCCTTTATATCCTTGGCGCCGCGCACCTGTAAACGCACCTTCAGCATAACCGAATAATTCACTTTCCATTAATTCTTTCGGTAATGAACCGCAGTTAACAGCTATAAAAGGACCATTTTTTCTTGGACTATTTTCATGAATCGCTCTCGCTACATATTCTTTCCCTACACCTGTTTCACCACATACATATACACTAGCGTCAGTTGGTGAAACAAGCTTAATTTCTTCTAAAGTATGTTGAAATACGCTGCTTGTCCCAATAACTCCAGGGAAAGTAATTCCGTTTATAAACGGGTAAGTAGAAAATAAATTTTCTTGTTTATTTTCCTTTAAGTAAATACATTTCCCAATCATTCTATCATTACTATATACCGGTACCTCTAATTTAGGTTTCAATCCATTGTACATTAAATCTTCAAGTTTCATTCGTGACCAATTACATACTCGTTCACGAACCCTCTTGCTCGCAGAAACGATAACATCACGATGGTTACAAATAACAACTTGTTCATCACTGTCAATTACATCTAAAAAACGATGGATTAAATGCAGTTCATTTTGATGTACTCGAATACTACATTCACGTTCAATCGCATGCGCGATCGAAGTTACCATTCCAAGCATATATGGATGTGAAAACTCAATTGGACAGGAGAAATCTAGAACACCAATTAATTTCCCATCATCATTATGAATCGGAGAGGCCGCACAACTCCAGCTATGAGATGCGACAGAATAATGCTCTGTACCACTTATCATAATAGCCTCTTCAATCTGTAACGCTGTTCCTATCGCATTTGTACCAACAGCTGCTTCCGTCCATTTCACACCTTCAATAAAATTAATATGCTTCGCTCGTTTCAACGTTTGCTGATTCCCACTTAATGATAGAACATAACCATCTGGATCAATTAATAATGCCATCATTTGCAGTTCATCAATGGTTTTTCTCATATTTTGTATTTGAGGTATTGCTATATCAAGGAAGATTTCACTCTTTTTCTTTTGATCCTGAAAAATATTAGAAGTCAAAATTTTCCGACCTTTATTCATGTGAGGATTCACATTTGCTTGTTTACATCGATGCCATGACTCTGAAATTCTTTCGTTTATACGGTTCGAATCAAGGACTCCTTCATCAACAAACTTTTTCCATGTATGTAAGTAAAACGGTGAAGCTAACATTGTATCATCTCCCCTATTAATTGTTTTGGAGATTTATAAAACATACTTTTATTATAAAACTGAATAAAAGCGTTTTCAATAAAACTAGAAAGATGACACAAATACGTTAATAATTTGAATATCTTAATGAACTTCTTTATTCTTTTTTAGTAGAACTATATTTTGTATAATGGACGCAAAGAAAATACATAACCAAAACCACTTTTGTGGATTGCCGTTTATAAAGAAAACTATCACCGCTATTGCAAATAAAATGGTGGATGCTAAACTAAAATATAATTTTGTTTTAATTCCCATTATTCCTCACCCCTCTATCACTTTACAGTACATACTAACTCTTCATTTTTTAACTCTAATATGTACTCCTGTAAAACATATTCTTTCCCGCCATGTTTTTCATACCAATCATGTATTCTTTTAACATGTATCTTGTCGCTTCTAATTTTTGATTCAATTTCTTTATACTGTTCATAACTATCATATTCCCATATTGCAAATACTTCAGTCGTACCATCATTATTATCTTTCATCCAACGTCCTATTAGACGAGAACCATATTTTATTTGATTAGGTAAATTAGTATCATTGAAATGATCATTAAATATTTCTATGAATTCATTTTTTACTACATAGTATTTCCTTCTGTAAAACATACTTCTTCACCTCTTTTATGAAAAGTATCAGTAAACCTTCCCATTACTACCGTATTATAATACTTACCATCCGACAGTTTTTTATCATTTTTTAGAATACCTTCTACCTCCAAACCTAATTTTTTATAAAGTTGGATGGCTTTTTCATTTGTCTCTAACACTTGCAATGATATCTTTTTCACTTCATTTTCATCAGCCCACTGAATAGATTGTTGCAATAGACTCTTACCCATTCCATATCCCCAAAACTCTCTTAAAATACAAACACCAAACTCTACTTTATGGGATAATCTCTTCAAATTTGATCCTTCACATCTCGAAAATCCTACGATTCGGTTGTGCACTTCTGCAACTAAAAAAAGATTCTTCATCTCTTCAATATCTGTTTTTACTATTTTTTGAAACCCTATCTTATCAATAAACCCCTCTCCAGCTTCTCTATCCATATTTTCAGTTTCGCCATCGATCTGAACTCTAATTTCTGATAACTGCTCAGCATCCGCTTCAGCTGCAGAACGAATTGTATAAGTTAATCCATTTATATGAAACTCTTGTCCTTTTATAATCATTTCAAACTCCTTTTAGATGCAGTCTATTGATGCTATTACAATTTCTTTACCTTGTTTCTCAAATTGTTGAATCGTTTCTTTACTAGCCTCTTCATCAGTTATTATAAGGTCAATTTCTATCAGTGACTCTCCTTTTATAAAGCAGTCTATTCCGAGTTTATTATGAGGAGCTAAACAAATATTTCTTCTAGCAATTTTACTTACTGTTTTTCCAAAATAAGCAACTTCCGGTGTCGCAGTACTTATACCATCCAATGAAATACCGCCACCTGTAGAGAAATAAAGATCAATAGAGAATCTACTTATAAATTCAGAGGCCAGTGTATCTGTCATATTTCCTGATGGTTTCACTTTTCCACCAATTAAGTACGTATCAATGTTCTTATATTCCCGTAACTTACTAGCAATTTCTAAAGCATTCGTAATAACTGTAAATGATGTTTCAGGTAAATACTTTAACATGGCATAATGAATGGAAGCCCCGCCAATAAAAACGGAATCTCCTTCTTGTATGTAGGATACAGCAACTTTCGCAATCGCATCTTCATCTATTGAACTATCACGATAACGTTTCGATGGTTCGGCAGCTAAGTTTCTCACTCGCGTAAGTTCAACTGCACCTCCGTGCGTTCTTTTTAATAAACCATCCTTCTCCATAATAGACAAATCTCTTCTTATAGAATCAATAGACATATCAAAACTTTCCGCAAGATCCTTTGCGATTACTCTTCCATCTTTCTTAAGTAACTCTAAAATTTTCTCTCTACGCTCTTCAGTGAACATGTTATCACCACCATTATTGAAGATTCAGAAATTTAATCTTTATTTTAATTATATGCATGCTTTTTCTGTATTACAATATTTTCAATTCTTATTTATTCAGCTTTATACAGTTTTTCTCCCTCTTTCTATCCCATTAACTTGAAAACGAAATAAATGTATATTTGCATATTCCACAAACATACTTCCATTTACCTTCCTGTTGATGTAAAATTATTCCTATGTTTTACTTTTTAATACAGAAAGGGATTACTATGAAATCTATAATTAAAGTAACTTGTACAGCATTATTATTTACAGGAATAATGGCAGGATGTAGTGGAAATACTGCACCAAAACAAGAAAAGAGCGCTTTTGAAAAGAATGCAATGCACTATGGGGAAATATTTAAAAACGAATACTATAGAGCAACTGTTGAAAATGCAAAATTCGATAAAATAGACAAAGAGTGGCGTCTCACAGCTCGCGTTACTATAAATAATGCTCGTGCTGACGGACAAACGATAGATCTTTCAGAAATAAAATATTTCATAAAAGATGAAAAAACGGGTGAAAAATACGAAGGTGAATTTATACAAAATGAAAATGCTAAAAAGGTTCCATCTGAGTTTTCTTTAACTACCGACATTGTATTTAATATGAAAACTTCTCCAAAAGATTTAAATAATATGTATTTATACATAGATAGCAAAGCTGCGCCGTTAACAGATACATATTGGAAACTTGATAATTTAGCATCTAAATAAAAAACAGTCATATAAGACTGTTTTTTTGTTTGTAAAGTTATAAAGTTTACTAGTTACCTTTCTCAAGCAATATATCTTTTGCACAAATCGTCACTTCTTCAAATGGGCCATCAAATAAAACACCCAATTCGAAACCTTCATTAGTAAGATCTATTTCATGACATAACCACCAAGCACCTTCAAAATTTTCCGGAATAGAACATTTCGTTACGCCTGTAAAAGTTACTTCCAGTTTGTCAAATTCACTGAAAGTACCACTGCAATCTAAAGTAATAATTAGCGTATCTTTTGATCTTCTCTCTACTGATTTGACTACACTGTCATGTAGTGAGTATTCATGTAGTTGAACGACATTCTGCGCGAGCTTTTCTTTTATAGCATTATAATTATCTATATAAGCTTGTTCTAAATCATTCATTCTTTTCTCATAATCTTCTGTCCAATCAAGCATAAATTTCTTTAACTTTTCTGATGGGTATTCTGACTTAATTGTATTGTCATAAATGTATGGATGTAGTGACTTAGGTAGAAACTTTAATAAATCTTCTTTCTTTTCTTCCACGTCTTCTCTCAAACTTTTCTTATAATCCATTCCTACCTTTTCGCTCTCTCGCAAAATCTCTTCCCATTCTTCTAATGTTTCTGAGAAAATTAAAAATCCAGATACTTGCATTTCTTTATACCAATCTTTATTGAAATATTTCAATGGCTTTCCTCCTAAAACATTTTAACATCCAACAAAAGCAATATATCTATTTATTATATCATTCCAATAACTATTTTTTCTAAAGAATAAATGCAAAACTGTAAATATTCCGCCTATTATTTCTAAAACTTCAGAATATTTACAAAAATGCGAAATTAGAATACATTTTACATGTACAAGTTTTACCTGTACAAAAATCTAAACAAAAAGGGATGGTTATATGTTGAAGAAATTAGTAGCAGGGACATTAGTAGCAGGTTTTGCATTAACTGGAGGATTAGGAGTAGTAAGTGCTGCAGAAAAAGATAATACAATTAAATCATTTGATTATTTAAAAGTTGATGAAAAGAATGTTAATTCATTCACAAAATTAAGCAATCAATCAAAAAAAGACATCCAAATTACTATGGTACTACCTAAGCAAAATGAAAATGGAGATTGGTTAGCTTATGGCTTTACTAGCAGAGAAACATTGAATGCTTTTATTGAAAAGGATAAAAAGGCACTTAAAAATCAAATTAACCCTTTAGGTAGTGGTGCTGGTAGTACCGATTTTTATGAGCATCAAAATAAAGGTGGACAGTATATTTATTGGAGCAGTGGCTTTAAAAACCTATCTTCTAGCTGGAACGACAGAATTTCTTCTGTAAGTACAGCTTCACCTTCTGCAAGTTATTCAACAACGCTATGGGAACATTCTTCAACTCAAGGATATGGAAAAGGTGTCTCCTTTAGACACTCTGATTGGTATGGTCAAACTGCTAATTTAGCTGCAGATTGGAACGATATAACTTCAGCTATTGAAATTAAATAGTAACAGCGCATTTCAATTAAATAAGTGAAGAAGTTTCAAAATCACTATACTCTCATCGATTAAAAAAACATGAGAGTATAGTGATTTTTCTAGTATCTTTTTATACATATTGCTACTTAAATATTATTTACTAAAAAGACCAGTCCTATTAGACTGGTCTTTTTACCTTCAAGCATGTACAGCATGTCCTACCGCCTGCAATAATGCTTCATGGATTGCTTCAGATAAAGTTGGATGTGCTGCAATATAATCTCTCATTATATCAGCGGTTACTTCTGTATGAATCATCACCGTTCCTTGTCCGATTAGTTCGGTTGCACGAGCACCGATAATAGAAATCCCTACAATTTCTTGATATTTAGGTTCCACAATAACTTTTACTTTCCCCGTTTGTTCTCCAATAATAAGCGCTTTTCCGTTCGCTGTAAATGCGAATTCTCCGATGAGGATGTCACCGTATTGCTCTCTTGCTCCTTTTTCTGTTAAACCGACACTAGCAATTTCTGGAGCTGTATAAATACAGCGAGGTACAGCATGATAGTTTACTTTTACATCTTCTCCGCTCGCGTGTAATGCCGCTGTCGTTCCTTCATGGAAGGCAACGTGAGCAAGCTGTATTCCACCAATCACATCACCCGCTGCGTAAATATGTGATCTGTTTGTTTGCATATGTTCATTCACAGAAATTCCTTTATTTGAAAATTCAATGCCTGCTTTTTCTAAATCTAATTCTTGTACACGTGGTTTTCGACCGACAGAAACGAGAACAAATTCCGGATTGGCTTCTTGGATACTTCCTTCATATTCAAATGAAGCCTGCTTCTTATAATTATTTAATCCTTTTAAAGCAGCTCCTGTAAATATTTTCACGTCACCTTTTTCTAGTTTCTCTCTTAAAATATTTGCGATATCTTCATCTTCACCAGGTAATAATTGCGGTGCCATTTCAACAATCGTAACTTTTGTTCCAAGACGACTATAAATACTTGCAAACTCGCAACCTATTACACCACCACCAACGATTAATAATGATTTTGGTATATTTTCTAGGGACATTGCATGACTACTATTTAAAATCCACTTCCCATCAAATGGAGCAAAAGGTAATTCAGTTGATTCTGATCCTGCCGCTATAATAAACTGGTCTCCAACTACTACATCTTCTTTATCACCATGTGTAACTCGCACACGGTGATCCGTTTCAAATTTCGCTTTACCTTGTATAACTTTTATTTTATTTTTCTTCATTAAATATTGTATACCTTGTACGAGTTGCGTAACAATTTGTAATTTTCTCGTCTGTATTTGTTTCCAATCAATTGATATATTCTGCTTATCTACTAATACTCCAAAACGATTCGCATGATTAACAATATCGTATACTTCCGCACTTTCTAACAATGATTTCGTAGGCATACAACCGACATTTAAACAAGTCCCGCCAAGATCAGCTTCATCAATAAGAGTGACATCTTTTCCATTTTGAGCCGCGGTAATTGCCGCTACATAACCAGCAGGTCCGCCCCCAATAACAACTAAATTACTCATTTTCTCACCTTCTCTTTATAAAAGAATTGTTACAGGTTCTTCTAAATAACGTTTAATTGTGCGTAAAAATGCAGCTGCTGGTGCACCGTCTAGTACACGATGATCGAATGTTAAACTTAAAGGTAACATACTTCCTTTTCTTAATTTTTTCCCTTTATATACAGGAACATGTTCAATTGCACCTACACCTAAAATACCAGTTTCAGGTGTATTTAATACTGGCGTAAAATATTCAATACCGAAGCTACCTAAATTACTAATTGTAAATGTTGTCCCTTGCATATCATCACTACTTAAACTGCCTGCTCGTGCCTTTTGTGCCACATTTTTAATCTCTTTAGATAACTCTACTAAAGATAGATTATTAGCAAAGCGAATAGCTGGAACGACTAATCCTTTTTCTAACGCGACCGCCATACCTAAATGAACATGTTCAAATTGATGAATGGCATCATTTATATACGCGCTGTTCATTTCTTTATGCTCACGAAGTGCTAATACAACAGCGCGTGCGATGAAATCTGTAATTGTTAATTTATTTTCATAGCGTTTTTGCACAAATTCAGCCATATTTTTATGTAAAGCAACTAAATCTGTAACATCTACTTTCATCGTTAATGTTAATTGCGCACTATTTTGTAAGCTTGCATGCATGCGAGTTGCGATCTCTTTACGCATACCAGTAACAGGAATTTCTTTACTTTCTTCTTGTTCAAGTACTTCTGGAATTGCTACTCTTTCTTCAAGCGCCTTTAATACATCTACCTTTGTAATTCTTCCGCCAGGTCCTGTACCAATTAATGATCTAATATCGAGATTTTCAGTTTTTGCAATTTTCTTTGCAACTGGAGATATTTTAATTCTTTGCTTCGTCACATCTATCGCATATGGTTCTGGATGTTGTACCTTTTTAGGTTCTGGATTAGATGCTTTTTCTTCTACAACATGTATGTTTTCATGAACTTCTACTTTTTCGTTTGGTTTACCGATGTAGCAAATTACAGTACCCGGCGGCACTCCCTCATCTTCACTTACAGCTATATCAAGAACAGTTCCGTCAGCTGGTGCTTCTATTTCAGTTTCGATTTTTTCCGAGTTAATACTAGCAATTAGTTCACCTTTTTCTACATTATCACCTGCTTTAATATTCCAGCTCGTAATAATACCTTCTTTCATCGCCATACCTAACTTCGGCATTACAACTTCTACGGCCATGTTTCTCTCTCCCTTCTCATCGTTTCATTACACATGTAATAAAGATTGGTCTCCGATCATTTCTGATACAGTTTCAATTACTTTCTCCGGCGTTGGTAAATATAACTTTTCAAGTGGTGGCGAAAACGGAACTGGTGTATGTGGTGCTGTAATTCGTTTAATAGGTGCATCTAACAAATCGAATCCTTTATCCGCTACAATCGCAGCAATATCAGTTGCAATACTACATCTTGGATTTGCTTCGTCAATTATGATAAGACGATTTGTTTTTTCAACAGATGCTAAAATCGTATCTTCATCAAGTGGTGATAAAGAACGCGGATCAATTATTTCTACTTCGAGTCCTTTTTTCGCTAATTGCTCAGCAGCTGCAAGTGCTGTATGAACTTGTTTTCCAATTGCAACGATTGTTACATCAGAACCTTCACGTTTAATATCTGCTTTTCCTAAAGGAATTGTATAGTACCCTTCTGGTACTTCGCCTTTCATATTGTAAAGTGTTTTATCTTCAAAGAAGATTACTGGGTCGTCATCTTCAATTGCCGCTAATAATAAGCCTTTTGCGTCATAAGGAGTGGAAGGAACGACAACTTTTATACCTGGAATGCTCGTAAATAACGCATATAAACTTTGTGAATGCTGTGCCGCTGCGCTAAATCCAGCACCGTGCATCGTACGTACTGTAACTGGCACTTTCGCTTTACCACCGAACATATAGCGGAACTTTGCACCTTGGTTTAATATTTGATCAAGACAACTTCCGATAAAATCATTAAACATTAATTCAGCTATCGGACGTAAACCTGTTGCCGCAGCTGCCATCGCCGCTCCCATATAACCCGCTTCTGAAATTGGAGTATCTAAAATACGATTTCGGCCAAATTCTTGTACAAGTCCTTTCGTAACACCGAGTACACCGCCCCATGCTTCATCATCTTGCAAGTGATCCACTTGTGCACCGCCTGCAACATCTTCTCCGATTAAAATTACATTTTCATCACGACGCATTGATATTTTCATCGCTTCATTAATTGCCGTTGACATACTTACTGTTCTAGTCATTATTTTTCACCCTCCTCTTATTTGTAAGAAACGTATACATCTTTTAATAATTCTTCATCTTCCGGATATGGACTATTTTCACTAAATTCAATTGATTGTTGCACTGCTTCATCTACTGCCTTTTCCATATCCACAAGTTCAGATTCTGTTAATAAAGCTTCATAAATTAAATGCTTACGGAAATTCACAATCGCATCTTTTTCATTTAAATGTTCTTCTTTTTCTTCTGAAGTTTTATACGTTTGCGCTTCACCTTCGAAATGACCGTAATTACGATATGTCATACATTCAATTATTGTTGGACCACCGCCATTGCGCGCACGTTCTACTGCTTCTTCCGCCGCTTTATACACTGCAAGTAAATCTTTTCCATCTACTTGAACACCTGGAATATTGTAAGCTTTCGCTCGATCTGCAATGGAATCACAACTTGACGCATATTCAAATGTTGTTGCTTCACCGTAACCGTTATTTTCTGCGATAAAAATAACTGGTAACTTCCAAATCGCTGCTAAATTAACCCCTTCATGGAATGTTCCTTCATTATTTGCTCCGTCACCGAAGAAGCAAACACTTACATCTTTCGTTCCTTTATATTTAGCTGTTAATGCTGAACCGCAAGCAAGTGGAAAACCTCCGCCTACAATCCCATTTGCACCAAGCATTCCTTTATCTAAATCGGCAATATGCATTGAACCACCTTTACCTTTACATAACCCTGTCGCTTTCCCAAAAAGTTCGGCCATCATGCCATTTAAATCACAACCTTTTGCGATACAATGGCCGTGACCTCTATGCGTACTTGTAATACTGTCACTATCTGTTAAGTGGGCACATACACCAACTGCTACTGATTCTTCACCAGCGTATAAATGAACGAAACCTGGCAGAACGCCTTGCGCGAACAATTCATGCACCTTGTCTTCAAACTTACGAATCTCTAACATTTTTTCATACATCCAACGAGCTTGTTCTTTCGTAATTTCATTCCCTTTACTTTCAGTTGTTTTTAACATGTCCAGCCCTCCTATTTTCTTGTTCATCTTTTATATTGCAAGTACTGTGCCAAATTCTAATCCCTGATTTAATAGGTTTTCTCTTTTCTTTCATAATAAAAAAGTGGACAAAATGAGACATCTGTCTCGTTTTGTCCACTTTTGTTCACCTAATTTGAGAATTATTATCTTATTCATTATCAAAACTCTTCTGTAATTTCCGAATGTAAATAATTTGACCAATGTGATACGCGTTATGAGTCGTTACATTAGCTAATACTTCCCACCACTTCGCAGATACAGGAAATCCAATTACATCACTTTCAACCTTGTCTTCATTTATGAGACTTTGCCATTGTAACAGTTTCTCTAATAGTTTTTCTCTTAACTCTTCAAATGTTTGATTATCTGATAGCATAAAACTTTTGTTATTATCACCTATAGCGGGCACAGCATTAACATTTGATTCTTTGTACCTAGTTTGCCACGTCGTATTCCAATACAGTAAATGTTGTACAATTTCAGCTATACTATTACACTCTTCATTCGGTTTCCAGAAAGCTTCTCTCTCAGATAAATCCTTAACTGCATCTGAAAATGGAATATACCAACTGGGATCATTCGCATTTGCTAATAACTGATCTGCTAATACGTCTTTAACATGGAACACTTTGCTTCCCCCCGTTAAAAAGATTCATTTCAAGACAATACTCACTTCTCTATATACGCTGAATTTGCCAGATCCCCTCTTTTTAGAATTAATCCCAAACATATGCACATAAAGAAACCGAAAGCACCTAATCCATAAGCTGTTGTATATCCACTTTCCCCGATAATCCATCCTGCAAGTCCCGGTCCAATCATTTGACCAACTGCATAGAAAACGGATATAAAACTAATTGCCATTGAGACATATTTCGGAGATACTTGCTTTGAAGCAGCAACTTGAATTAATAAAAGGATACCTCCGAGGCTGGAACCCCAAATAATTGCCGACATTATAAAGCCAATGATATGTCCAAATATAATTGGAATCATATCACCTATTACAGCTAATAAAAGTGCAATACATAACGTCTTCTTTATACCAATCCGATCCGAAATCAATCCCCAGACAGGAGCTCCTACGATTGAAAACATTCCTGCAATCGCATAAACAGTTCCCGAAATTGATGCCGAAATACCATTATTAATCATAAAACTAGTTTGATATAAATTTGGAATTAAATAAACAACGCCCACAATAAAATACATCCATGCAATGATGTATAACTCTTTCGTTTTCCATAAAAACGACTTATTATTCCTTTCCCCCTCATCTTCAGTAACTTCTGGATTTTTCAAAACAATTGAGGAAACGAATACAACAATACATGTCATAACGCCAAACAAAAGCCATGAACCACGCCAACTATACTCTGGAAATGTACGTACTATATAAGGAACAATTATTCCACTAAATAGCATGCCTATGCCAGCACCGCTTAATAATAGCCCCATTGCAGTTCCTCTTTTTTCTGGAAACCATCCTACTGTTATTGACATGAGTGGTGTATATACAAGGGCACTACCAGCTCCAGCACATAACATACAAATAGAGGCTATCCAAAATGAGGAGACAAATGCTAATCCTATTAAACTTATAACGACGAGCCAACTCCCTATTAATAAAACTGATTTTGCTCCAAAACGGATAGTAAGTATTCCAGATGTTCCGACTGTTAATAAATACCCTAAAAAGAGTATGGTTCCTAACATACCTGCTTGAGCTGTAGATAAATGGAGTCCTTCTTGCATAAACGGCAATATAATTCCATATGCCATACGTGCAAAACCCGTCGTTGTTATAATAAGAAACATTCCTGTTAATACAAATATCCAAAAATGACTTTCATTCCGTTCTTTCATTTAAATTCCTCCATAAAAAGTTATTTCCAATTGGATGTTGTTTGTAATTATAATGACCATTTTAATTAACAACTACCAAATGACGGAGGAGTTTACGGTATAGCGGATTATTCCTGTTTTACGTTAATAAATACGTAAAAATTCTGATGGATTCATTCCATACTTTTTACGAAATAACTCTGAAAAATGACTGACATTATTGTATCCAACTGCAAATGCCGTTTCGGTCACATTACTATTTCCCGAACGCAGTAACTCTATCGCATGTTCCATACGCTTTTCTCGTAAATATGCAAATGTGGACATCCCAAATAATTCTTTAAACCCAATTTTTAATTTATAATCATTTAACTCTACTATTTTAGCTAATTCTAATAATGATGGGGGTGATTCCATTCGTTGAAGTAAAATTTCTTCAGCCTGTTTTATTTTATTCAAATCTTTTTTTGATAATTGACTCCTTTTATTTGCGTCACAATCATTAAGCAACACTCTCCCAAAATGTATAGAAAGCAATTCGAGCGCTTTACTTTCTAATTCTAGTTGACTAATACGATCCTTTTGGGGATGCTCTATCATTCTTTTAATAAGATTAGATGTTATATAATCAATTGGATTTTGAAACTTTTTAAAAGATTGATTTCCTAATATAGAATGAAAATCAAGACTTTTTTCAATAGCATTATTCAGCATAAAATGATTAAACAATTGTACAGGAATCCCAATCGCTAATGAATATAGAGGTGTTTCTTTTTCATATTCAAATACTACATCAAAATCATTCATAAAATATAAATAACTATTTCCAGTCATTAATTCATACGAGGAATGACCAACTTGCACTCCTCCGAACCCTTGTAAACAAAAATTAAGCTCCACCATTGCTGCATCAGATGCAAACTGGATGCGATGGTTATTATGAAATTGATAATTTGATAACACAATTTCCATTCCTGAAAACGAAGTCCATCTTCGTATTTCACCCATACCTATTGTTTTTGGAACATTCATATGTCTTTCCTCTACAACTTGTAAACCATAAAAATATTTATGAAAAATATCATGAAAACCGTTAGTCTCCATGAAACCCACACTCCTTTTATGTAAAAATCAAAATTTAATTGATAATTATTTTCAATTATATCAAATATCTTTATACAATAAATAGATTTTCTCTTTATAACTCGTTATGATAAAAGAAAAAGAAAGCGAGCGAACAATGAATACAAAAATCGCGATTATTACAGGGGCATCAAGTGGATTCGGACTTTTAACGACACTTGAACTTGCAAAAAAAGACTATTTTGTCATTGCTACAATGCGAAATCTTGAAAAACAAGTAGACTTAATATCTCAAGCTACTAAACTCCACTTACAACAAAATATAAAAGTTCAACAATTAGATGTAACAGATCAAGGTTCTATACATAACTTCCAATTATTTTTAAAAGAAATAAACAGAGTAGACCTTCTCATTAATAATGCAGGATATGCAACTGGGGGCTTTGTAGAAGAAATTCCAGTAGAGGAATACCGTAAACAATTTGAAACGAACCTTTTTGGAGCTATATCAATCACTCAGCTTGCCTTACCATATATGAGAGAACAGAAAAGCGGAAAAATCATTAATATTAGCAGCATTAGTGGCCAAGTCGGATTCCCTGGTTTATCCCCTTACGTTTCTTCAAAATATGCATTAGAAGGCTGGAGTGAATCCCTTCGCTTAGAAGTAAAACCTTTCGGAATAGACGTTGCCTTACTTGAACCAGGTTCTTATAACACGAACATATGGGAAGTTGGTAAACAATTAGCTGAAAACCAATCTGATACAACCTCTCCTTACAAAGAATATATGGATAAAATACAAAAGCACATAAACAATGGCAACGATACACTTGGTAATCCGATGGATGTTGCAAATAAAATCGTAGAAATTGCTGAAGCAAGGCGTACTACATTACGATACCCAATTGGGAAAGGTATAAAATTTATGATCTTTGCGAAGAAGGTTCTTCCTTGGAGATTGTGGGAGTTTCTTGTATTGAGGAGCTTTAAGAAAATGTAAGTGACTTTATTGGAAAAATATGTAAGGGGCGCTAATTAAATGCTAGGTTTACCCTATGGTAAAGTGTTTTTAGTTCCGTGGTCCGAAGAGTGGGAATTTGAGTTTTCAAAAGAAAAACAATTAATTGAGGAACAAATTGGAACATATATTTTAGCGATACACCATATTGGAAGTACTTCCATCCCGCATTTAAGCGCAAAACCTATTATTGATATTGCGATTGAATTAAGAGATTTCAAAAGTGGTCTAAAATGTATTACAAACCTAGAACAATTAAATTATAAATATAGAAAAAATGTATTACCCGAAAGGTATTATTTCAATAAAGGTGAGCCAAGAACTCATCAAATTCATATGTATGAACAAGGGAATCCATATTTAATAGAACAATTAAAATTCAGAGATTACTTAATAGACAATAAAACTTCTCGTATGCAGTATGAACAGTTAAAGATTCAACTTTCAAAAGCTAATCCTAATGATAAACATAAGTATGCAGAAGATAAGACAAGTTTCGTTAAATCCATATTAGCCAAAATAAATGATTAAATTAAGAAGACCGAATTTCATATACATAATAAGAAACCATTTAGCGGTAAATGGTTTCTTATTAATTAGTTATCCTATTATTTGTAACATAAATAATTATTTTATTATGCAGCAGGTGGAACAAAATATACTAGTATCGAAATCATAAATATATATGCGACCAATCCAATAATTACTCATTATATGACATTGCTATAGGGCTGTAATTAATACGTATTAAATAAGAAAATATAGAATCAGCCCTGTTATCATTAACGATACAGCCCCACCTAAGGACATCAAGAACTCCCTCGATTCCCTGTCATATTTCCATTCCATATATGCATCAAAACTATATAACGTAATTAAAAACAGAAAAGGTAGAAAGCCCATGTATAGGGGGGGTGAAAGAGAAGAACATATAATAATAACCACTATATAAGAAAAAATAATAATTCTGTTTCCCCATTTATGAGACTTGTTCACATATTTATTATTCCATCCTTTTTGTTTCGGTATATTCAGCTTTTTTCTCACTATATTTTCTAAAACAACTAAGAATAAGATCCATAAAACTAATACAATGACTTTCACATGAAACAGAGAGGTATCCTCCTTTACTTAATCGTTTGGACTTTCTCCGGCTGATCACTCGGATACGTAGCATTTGTTTTGTTTTCTAGGTCCCAACTAATAATGGTCGCACTATCTCGTCCTAATTGATGATGAACGTGTTCTAAAATATTGTGAACATTTTCTTTAAGCTCTATATCATTTCTATTCATATCACTGTATAGGTTTAATGGCGTTTCATAACGGCGTTCCCCGCATTCTAATACCCCATCTGTCACCATTACAATTCGATTCTTTCCAGTACGTAGTTCACGAATTCCTGAAGAATAGCAAGGAACGGGTAAATCAAATGTGTTTACATTTCCAATCCATTCGTAAAAGTGGCGTTGATTCAATGTATATTGTCCTAATTTATGTAATTCATCATGAAATACATAAACTAAGCAATCACCTATGGAAAGCCACCATATGTAATTTTCTTTTCTTACGCATATTAAGCAAGCAGTTTCACCTTTTACCCTTTCGCACTTTTCTTTAAATGAGCGGGATTGAAATATCGTAAGTATATAATTTTCAACAGATCGAAATACTGTTTTAATTGATTCTTTCATAATCGCCTTTATATTTTCATATTCTTTTTGGATTGTATTTACTACTAAATCAACGCTTTCTGCACTATTATGTCCGTCTAATATAACGGTGAATTCCCAATCACCATTCGACCAAACTAATGCACCGTCTTCATTCTTTTTTGCTCCGGCACTTATACTCCCGCCGTATCTACCAAGTACGATATCACCATATTGCTTGACTGAAACTTCTTCTAAACACATTTCTCTACTTCCAATCCATGAATATTGTGTATTATTTGTTGTATGCATACTCATTCACCATATACTTTCGTATTCTTTCGCATAGTTTTTTTATTTTCTCTGAATCTCCATAGGGTGCACCAGTCCAATTTGCTACTTCAGTCGGTGACCAAAACTCTTTTGGTGTATTTGGATAACGCGGAATAATGTGCATATGCAAATGTGGTACACCATTCCCTGAAACAAAGGTGTAAATATGTTCTGCTCCTTCGCTTTCTTTAAGCGCTTTACTTACTCTACTTGTTATCAGTCCGAATGCCTTTGCCTCATCCTCAGTTAATTCAGCGAGACCAGGTACATGTCTCTTTATATCAATCATTACATAACCAAGATATGTTTCTTCTGCATCCCAATGGACATGTCCAACGTAAATGAGTTCATCTTCGTAAATAGCTCCACCTGGAACTGTAATGTTCCCTTTATGTTTTTCACAAATGAAGCAGTTTTGTTCTGCTTGATTGTTTATTGGCATATCCATCACCATCCTTTCCATATATAATATCATAAAAAAAGGAAAAATAGGTTTTATATTCCGAAAATTCAATCTCTTAAAATGAGAATTTTCATATTAAAATAATTTACAACTACTCATTATTTCTTCAAAAGCGTAATCCCCATTCCAACTGCAATCCCAATCGCTATTCCGATTGCTATATTATCAGTAAATACACCAGGAACTACGCCGATTACAACACCTATAGCGACACCAATTGTCATTGCATCATTTCTTTTTTTATGTTTAGACAAAATTGCATCTCCTCTCATCATTTCTCCCTATATAATATCTATTTACATGAACGTTGCTGTCTCTTAATATATTTACTATTCCGCTTGAAAATTTCCAAAAAATGTACTTTATTACTTTTCCATTCCCCCTACATAATCCTCTTCGTTTGAAAGAATTTTCAAGTCACCATTACATATACATAGGCATTTACTATAAGAAAGATCAGTAATTTATTGAAGGAGGAACGATTCAAATGTATCCTTATTGGAATCCAAATATAAATCAACAATATGCTTACTCCCCCCATCCAGTAAGGAATACACTGCATTATGATTCGCAATACATGATGCAGCGCATCGCAAGCCTTGAAAGCCAATTAGCTAAATTAATCTCATTAATCGAAGAAAATAATCAATTAATAAAATCAATGGAGCAACAGCAAAACCAAGTTTGTGCACCAGCTGGAGGTTCTGTTATTGTTCGGATGTAATTCGAATTCAAAAAACACACTTTGTAGTATAAAGTGTGTTTTTTGAATTATTTTCTTTTTGTATAAAACCCTTGCGTAATTCGGTCTAATATAATCGCAATCACGACGATAGCTAGTCCAGCTTCAAATCCCATTCCGATATTTACTTGTGTTACAGAGCGATATACATCGACGCCAAGTCCTGGCGCTCCTACAAGTGAAGCTGTTACAACCATTGATAACGAAAGCATAATACTTTGATTCACGCCAGCCATGATCGTTCCGGTTGCGAGCGGTAATTGTACTTTAAATAATTTTTGTGATGCGGTAGAGCCAAATGCATTCGCAGCTTCAATTAAATCTTCTGGAACTTGTCTAATTCCTAAGTCTGTAAATCTGATTGTCGGTGGCATAGCAAAAATAACGGAAGCAATAATGCCTGGTACGACGCCTACTCCAAAAAATGTTATCGCGGGAATGAGATAGACGAATGCCGGCATTGTTTGCATAAAATCTAATGTCGGCTTTAAAAATTTTGAGAAACGTTCATTTTGAGATGCTAAAATGCCAATGGGAATTCCGATAATAATTGAAATAATAACTGACGTAAGTACGAGCGCTAATGTTTGCATCGTTTGTGCCCAGTAGTTAATATTTAAAATAAATAATAATCCGATGAGCGTAAAAATGACTAAAGATAATTTCCTCGTTGTGTACCAAATGAGGAAACATAAGATGATAATCATCACTATGGCTGGTATTATTGTTAAAAAATTAGTGAGTAAATCAACAAATCCACCGATAATATAGGAGAATCCTCGGAACAAGCCTTCAAAGTGCTCATATAAACTTGCAACAAATGAATCAACCCATTCGCCTAATGGAATGCGCGGAATATTATTCATCGTCTTTCACCTCTTCCTCAATGTTACCTGCAAGAGCTTGAATGACACTTTCACGTTTAATAATTCCTCTTAACCTTTTCTTCTCATCAATTACGGGTAACGGATATTTCATCTCCGCCATTTTTGCATACGTTTCTTCAAGTAAAGTATCTAAATAAACGTGCGGAATATCGTTAAGTAATAAATCAGCAATCGGCCACTGTTTTTGTACTGCTTTACTTGCATCATCCGCAGTTAATATACCTAGAAATTCATACTTTTTGTTTACAACATATACCGTAGAAACACCTGCATTTCTCATAATTTGCAGAGCTACACGCGGCCCACGATCGATTAATAACGTTTCTGGTCTTTTTAAAATAGATTCTGCCGTAATTACTTTTCCTAAATTCACATCCGCAACGAATTTCTCTACAAATTCATTTGCAGGGCTCATCATAATTTCTTCCGGTGTTCCAATTTGGACAATTTCTCCATCTTTCATTAATGCGATACGATCACCAATTCGAAGAGCTTCATCTAAATCATGTGTAATAAAAATAATTGTTTTTTCCATTTTATCTTGTAACTCTAACAATTCATCTTGCATTTCTTTTCGAATTAGTGGATCTAATGCACTAAATGACTCGTCCATTAGTAATACATCTGGATTATTCGTTAGTGCCCTTGCAATTCCAACACGCTGCTGCATACCACCACTAAGTTGACTAGGGTAATTATCTTTATGATGATCGAGTCCTACTAACTGTAGCGATTCTAACGCCTTATTTTCTCGTTCCTCTACTGGAACTCCTTGAATTTCTAACCCGTACGCAACGTTTTGTATTACCGTACGATGTGGAAATAAAGCAAACTTCTGAAAAACCATACTCATTTTCGTCCTTCTTACTCTTCGCAATTCTTCTTTTCCCATCGTTGCGATGTCTTCACCATCTATGTATATATGCCCGGCTGTCGGTTTGATTAATTGATTTAGCATTCGAACTAGCGTTGATTTCCCACTACCAGACAAACCCATAATAACGAAAATTTCTCCAGTGTATACTTCAAACGTTGCCTTTTTCACACCAACGTTCATTCCTGTCTCCTTTAAAATTTCCGATTTGCTTTTTCCTTCTTTTAATAAGGTAAGCGCTCGTTGCGGATGTTTCCCAAAGACTTTTGTTACATTTTCAACACGTACCTTTGTATTATCCATGTCACTACTCCTTTTCTACCCATCTATTTACATAGTGTTGCGATTTTACAGAGAAATATTACATAAAAATGACATATATAAGATTTCTTTAAAAATTCTTGTTTCCGTTCATAATAAGAAGGTTCACTTATAGATTAATTTATAAAAAGCAAAAGCTTCACAGGAGGTTTTGAATGCGAAAAAAAATATGGATTATAAGTCTGTTACTATTTATTAGTATGATTTTCACTTCTTGTAATGCAACAAATGCAAATTCGAAAGGAAAAATTAAACTTGGTGTAACAAGTTGGAAAGAAAATATCGCAACCGCAAATATGTGGAAAGTTTTATTAGAAGAAAAAGGCTATAAAGTTGAACTCATGTATTTAGAAAAAGCTGCGATATGGACTGGCGTCGCACGTGGTGATGTTGATGCGAATCTAGAAGTATGGCTTCCTGTTACAGATAAACCATTAAATGCCCGTTACAAAGATGACTTCGTCTTAAAATCAAAATGGTATGAAGGTACTGGGCTTGGTTTAGTCGTCCCTTCTTATGTGAAAAACGTTAACAGTATTGAAGATTTAAATGCACATAAAGATGAGCTAGATAATAAAATTGTTGGGATTGAACCTGGTAGTAGCCTAATGAATTTAACGAATAAAGCAATGAAGGAATATGATATAAAACTAAAACTTGTCCAATCTTCAGAAGCTGCGATGATGAGCGAACTAAAGAAGGCATATACGAAAAAGAAACCAATCGCTGTTACGCTTTGGAATCCTCATTGGGGCTTTTCAGAGTTTGACTTAAAATATTTAAAAGACCCTAAGAAAGTATATGGTGAAAAAGATGACATTTATTACTCCGTTCGTAAAGGTTTCGAAAAAGATCATCCTGATATTGTGAAATACTTTGACAAATGGAAAATGAACGATGAACAACTAGGTACTTTAATGGTCATGTTAAATAAAACGAAAGATCCAGAAGAAGCCGCGCGAAAATGGATTAAAGAGAATCAAGCTTTAGTTGATGAATGGATAAAAGAATAAAGAATGACAAAAACAGGCTAGGGAATTTATCATATTCTCTAGCCTGTTTTATGTTATTTTTTCTCAATAACTGCATCAACAATTCCATATTCCTTCGCTTCTACTGCCGTCATAAAATAATCTCTTTCTGTATCATGAGCTACCTTTTCTACTGGTTGCCCTGTTCGATCAGATATGATTTTGTTAATATCATGTTTTAACTTTAATATTCTTTTTGCTGTAATTTCAATCTCCGTTGCTTGCCCTTTTACACCGCCGAGCGGTTGATGAATCATGATTTCACTATTAGGGAGCGCAAATCTTTTTCCCTTTGCGCCACCTAATAGTAAAAGTGCACCAAATGATGCTGCAAAGCCCATGCAAAGCGTTTGCACATCTGGCTTAATAAGGTTCATCGTATCTAATATTGCAAATCCTGCTGTAGTTGAGCCGCCAGGACTATTGATATAAAGGAATATATCTTTTTCTGCATCTTCCGCTTCTAAAAATAATAATTGTGCTACTACACTGCTTGCAACTTGATCGTTAATTTCTGAACCAATCATAATAATTCGGTCTTTTAATAATCTTGAATATATATCATAGGAGCGTTCTCCTAATTTCGTTTGTTCTATTACGTAAGGAATTACACTCATTATAAATCCCTCCATCTGTTTTATGCCGCATTAAGCATACAACTGTAAGAAGAAGATTGTTTCATACTGAAGAATAACACTGGTTGTATTGATGGTAACTTAGTGAAATCTATTGTTGGGAGAAGTTTCGTCAACAATTCAGGTCTTTCTTCTCGAATAGAAGTTATAACGATTTCAACATCATCCGTGTACTCCACTATTTCAATGCCTTCTTCATTTACAGTTTTCAGCCTATTTCTACTCCTAAATAACGATGCTTTCACTGCACCTTCTGATACCGAACACACTTTAGCAATATCCGCGATACTATACTGAAAAACATCCTTCAATAATAAAATTACGGATTGTTGCACATTTAACGAAGACAATACTTTCCCTACCATTTCATGCAAATCTGCAATTTTCCCATGTGGTTCTTCAAATGTATTTTGCTGTTCTAACTTTTCTTGAACGGATTTTGATTTTATTTGATCTAACCATTGATTTCGAGCAATTTTATACAGAAGCGTTATACAAATTTCCTTCTCACTATACTTTTGAAGAACTTTGCAAATTGCTTCTTGGGCAAGGTCTTCCCCATCCCATTTGTTTTTCGTCAAAAACGTACAGTATCTTTTTACCTCTGCATAATGTTCAATTAAAAAATTTATATTTGAATGATTCATATCGATATGATCCTTTAAAACCTGAGTTACTTTTGTGCACAAAATAACCACTCCTTTTCAGCGCTTACTTATTAAACGATTGAACAAAGAAAAAAGTTACGGGGCTTATAATTAATTTTATGTTTATGTTCATGAATACGGGTCATAAATATGTTATATAGCATTTTACATGAGGAGGAATCAATTTGCCAAAATTAACAGTGGAAGGTACCGGAACTTTCGATATTAAAGAAGGAACGAAATTAGTATTAGCACTTGAAGATAACGGTGTACACATTCTTCATCGTTGCGGTGGCAAAGCAAGATGTACAACTTGTAGAGTTGAAGTCATTGCAGGTGATTTTTGTGAGGCTACAAATGATGAAAAACAAGCTATTACGGAAAAAGGAATTGAAGACCACTTACGATTATCGTGCCAAATGCGTGTACATAAAGATATTACTGTTCGCCCAATACTTACAGTTGAAAGTTCCGGTTTAGATGCTGGAGCACGTCCGGCGGAGTAAAATGATGAATTTAAAACAGCTAGCCGGTGAATATGCTGCTGGCTTTGTAAGAGATGGTATGACGATTGGACTTGGTACGGGTTCAACCGTATATTGGACGATACAAAAGTTAGGTCACCGTGTACAAGAAGGGTTATCTATTCAAGCTGTACCGACATCAAAAGAAACTGAAGTATTAGCAAAACAATTATCTATTCCGCTAATCTCTTTAAATGAAATTGATATACTTGATCTCACAATTGATGGAGCAGATGAAATCAATAATGATTTACAATTAATAAAAGGTGGTGGTGGTGCATTACTTCGCGAAAAGATTGTTGCCACCTCCTCTAAAGAACTTATTATTATTGCAGATGAATCCAAACTCGTTTCACATTTAGGTACCTTTCCACTTCCTATTGAAATCATCCCCTTCTCTTGGAAGCAAACTGAAAAGAGAATTCAATCTTTAGGATGCGAAACGCGTTTACGTATGAAAGATGGCGGACCATTTATAACTGATAACGGCAATTTAATTATTGATTGTATTTTTCCAAACAAAATATTGAATCCAAATGATACACATACAGAGTTAAAGATGATTACCGGTGTAGTTGAAACAGGATTATTTATCAATATGACGAGCAAAGCGATCATCGGAACAAAAAACGGTATAAAAGAATATTAAGCATTTTAAAGGCTGACTTTTGCAAGTCAGTTTTTTCTTTTATAGCATTACATTATGATATACTATGACAACACATTCATATCACACTAGAAAGGGCTGAACAATTTGCAATCCAAACTCATAACAGAACTTACTGATTTAGAAACTGCCTTTTACATTCGAAAAGAAGTATTCGTAAAAGAACAAGGTGTACCTCTTGAGGATGAATTCGATACATATGACCAAATTGACGAGGCATGCAAACATATATTAGTTTATTATAATGAACTTCCTGTAGGAACTGGCCGTATACGATTCGTTGACGGAATGGGTAAACTAGAAAGAATTTGTATTTTAAAAGACTATCGCAAATACGGATTAGGCAAAGTAATCATTCAAAAGTTAGAAGAGATTGCTCGTAACAAAGAAGCAAACAAAGTTAAACTACACGGTCAAACACAAGCTGAAGGGTTTTATGAAAAATTAGGCTATCAAACTTCTTCCGACGTATTTATGGAAGATGGAATTCCACATATTCTTATGACGAAAGTGTTATCATAATAGAAAGGTTACTATATGATTCTACATTATGTATTCGTATAGTAACCTTTCTGTAGCTTATTCGTTTGAAAGTCTCTTTGATGAATATTCTAGATTAATACAAAAAGACGACGCTGAATACGTCGTCTTTTTTATAAGCAGAAAAGTTAACTCTCAAACTTCCTTTTTTTGCATCAAAGCCCATCATCTTTCATTTCATTTTGAGGTAAAGCTTACACTGTTTTCCATAAGGATAAAGCAAAAATCCAGTTTGGATCCCCATGTCCTTCATAATTCTGGACTGCTTCATACACTTTTCCCTCGTGTAAAACTTTATCTCCCTTTTTATATGCTTTCTTTGCATCCCACGCTTCATATGAAGCGCTTTCAGTTTTTGTAGTAATTGTGAACGTATCACTTTGTACGGATTCATTTCCAACTACATCCACTGCTTTCACTGCATATTTATAAGTAGTATTAGCGAGTAAATTTTTATCCATATAAGAAGTCGTATTGGATGTTGCAATTTTTTTCATTGTTCCTTCTATTTCTCTATAAATATCGTAATAGTCTACACCAACGTTATCATCAGATGGACTCCACATTAGATTCACACTTGACGCTGTTGTTCCCATGCTATGTAATCCTTTTGGTTGTGTTGGTGCTTCTGTATCAGGAGCCTCAACTGTTGTTTTCACTGTAAGCGCTGTACTTTCTTTCGATACATTGCCAGCTGTGTCAATTGCTTTTACAGTATAAGTGTATTCTGTACTTGGTTTTAATTGTTTATTAATAAAATGAGTGCCTAGTACAGTGTCAATCATCTCTCCGTTATGGAAAACTTGATATCCTTTCACCCCTACATTATCCGTAGAAGTGTTCCATGTTAGTTCTATACTATTTGCTGTTACTTTTTGCGCCTGAAGTCCATTTGGAATACTTGGAGCTTCTGTGTCTGGTTTCACATTGTTGATGAGGTTAACATCAATTACATTATAGAATGCATTTACTGTATCAGCTACATCCCATACTGCTAAAATTACATGATATCCACTACGGTCAGTAGGTACATTGATTTTGTGAGTTAAATTATTTGAAGCTGCAGAACCATCATGTTGTACAGTGCCAATTGGCTCAAAGTCCGCTCTTGTTAGTGCTTTATTTGGATTCCATCCTTTTTTTGTAATATAGTAATGCCATTTGCTTGTTAAGTGAGGCGCTGTATACTTCCAAGTAAATGTATTTTCCCCACCTGTGATTGTATTTTTAAACCAACGATTTGCTGCTTGTTGATCTAAAATACCGCCAAATTTTCCACCTGCAGAAGCGATTTGCCCATCAACTGGGCCAATTTGTGGGAATCCTTTTGGAGCTTCTAAACTTTGTGGTTCATACATAACACTTCCGCAGTTTACATTTAGAGCACCATAAGTTGGACTACATAAAGCAGAACGGCTACCAGGCTTTTCAACAAAGCCGTGCGCGTATGCATTTTGAGGAATAAGTGTCGTTCCGATAATTCCAGCTGTTAATGCAACAGCTCCAATACTTTTTTTGTTCATTTTCAAGTTTTGTAGTTGTTTTAAAAATCGATTATTCATGTTCCTGTCCCCTTCTTGTTATACTTCGTAGTGTAATGTGGGCTTTGATGTAAAAGAATAACAAGAGTCAATCTTATTTCGTGTATGCGTAAATATGCATACACCATCGTAAAGAAACATTTCATTTCTTGTGAAATATTTCACTTACTGAATATATCATGACATAGAAATCACTTAAATGTGTGCAGAAGTTGTGCAGAAACAGTGAAATTACTACTAACACGTAAAACTACATCCTAAATTTATAAAGTAAAAGTGAGCAATAGAAATTGTAGTACTTGTAATGAAAAATTTTAGGTATATATATGGATGAATTGTACCAAGTCGTCTTGAAACTCTTCATCGTTAACTTAAAACGCATGGCAATGTGAGATCACATTATTTTAAAACAACGTGCCATCTCCATTTTCCATATATCTTTCTATCAATACTTTGAAATTACTTATCACTTGTAAACATTTCCGAATCCGTCAATATAGTTTCATAAAACTTATCATATTCTTCACTGTATTGAAGTTTTAACTTTTCTATTAAACTTGTATCTGGTGAAATAATATCAATTACGTCTGTACTTATATACAATAAATAAGTATCGTTATAAAAAGAAATATACGCTTGCTGACCACCATTAACGACATACTTGCAATACTTATATACTTCATCTTCATGTACACCTTTAATCGTAGTAAATATGATTGTACTTTCAAGATCATCAACGTCTACTTTCGTTTCTGCCCAATTCTTAATCTTCATGAACCTTCCAATTTTTGTTTTCTCATTTATTCTCTTACTTTTACCATATGTTATGTAACCGGAAATAAATGAAACATCAATTGTATCAGGACTTTTAAAAAGTTCAGTCAAAATCCCTCTTAACCCTCTCAAATTACCCTCAAATAATTCTATATCGAATCTAATTCTATTTTTCGCCTCCACTTGAAAAAATGGTGTAGCTGTCATGTCAGAAAAATTTACATCTAGTATTTTCATTCTTTCCATTTCATCAATTCCTCGCTTCATATAACATAAAAGTGTCTATATCATTTAATATAGACACTCTTTCACATGTATAGTTTTAATAACAGCCTGTAAATTTAAAAATTTCATCAACTGCTTGCTTATACCCACCTGATTTTCGGAGAGACTCCTTCAAATTCAAAGCAGCTTCTTTACATGACGGATTATTTAATACTATTTCTACACTTTCACTTAGTTGATCCGCAGTTAATCCTTGCATTTGCAATTTAACTCCTGCCCCGAGACTCTCCACTTGCTTTGCGATTACTGGCTGATCTGCACTTTGCGGAATTACAACGAGTGGAACACCGTTATATATCCCTTCATGCGTACTGTTCATACCGCCGTGTGTAATAAATAGTTTCGTATATTTGAGAAGTTCAGTTTGTGGTACATAGTTTTTCACAATGAAGTTTTTAGGGATATTACCTAAATCACTTATTTCCGTTTTGTTGCCAATAGACATAACAATTGTATGCTTACTATTCTCGAACGCCTTCATACAAAGTTTATAAAAATCAAGCGCTTCATTAAAAACAGTACCTAATGAAATGTAAATCAGGCTTTTTTCTTCAATTGAAGTGTAATCAAAACCTTCATTTTTCACTTGTGTAGAGATAGATGGACCCACAAATTTGAATGTTTCATTAAATGTATCCCCAAAAGGTTGGAACTCCTTAATTGTATACACAATAGTAAGTGAAGCTGGATTACAGAAAACTTCATACGGTGAGTTTATATTAACACCATATTTTTCTGTAATTCCATTAGTTAAGTTTTCAAAATCATTATGTATTCTATCCTGAACTTCCAGTGGGATATTTTTAGAAAGATGGTCTAACATTTGTTTAAATGATTTTTCATCTTGTGCAAAAGATGTGCATGAATTTATGGCTGGAAGATTAAGAATTTGGGCAATTAAGCGACCACAGCCAAACATCGAATCATGAATAATATAATCAAAATGTTCTCCTTCAATTTGTTCTAGAACACTCGGTATAATAACATCTGCTGTATGTAAAAGACCATTTATTCTTTCCTGTAAATAATTCCGACCACCGGAAAGAAATGCTTGTATAAATTTTTGATCATCAATCGTTCGTACAGTAGCACCTGTCTTCTCAATACGCTCCCTGAAAGCCTCTATTGAAAAATAAACTACCTCTTCACCGCGAGAAATCAGTTCTTCTACAACATGTAATGTTGGATTTATATGTCCTTCTGATCCAGCGTTAATGAATAAAACACGTGCCATTCAAAACACTCCTTAAATTTAAAAATTTCTATGTTGTAAAGAATATGGATACTTTCCATACTCTTTACGGAGTTATATGTATCATTTTCCTGCTAAATTGACCTAGCAAGCCTAAAACCGAGATCATCTATATGAAATGTAGGATGACTACGACGGCGACAAGTAGCACCGCACCCTCTCGCTTCTTCAGCCCAGCTACCGCCTCGGAAAATTCGGTACGATCCATATACCTTTTCATCATACAAATCATAACACCATTCCCAAACGTTCCCTAACATATCATATACTCCCCATGCATTCGGTTCTTTTTTACCGACCTCATGAATTTTCCCATCCGAGTTTTTATTATACCAAGCTATCTTATCAAGTTCTCCATATGTATACCCAGTAGTCCCTGCTTTACATGCATATTGCCACTCTGCCTCAGAAGGTAATCGGTAGCCGTTGGACTCTACATTACAACTAACCTTTTGACCGCCATCACTAATAGAATAATATTCTTTTAATCCCGCTTTTTTTGAAAGTAAATTACAAAATATAATCACATCATTCCAAGAAGTATTAACAACGGGTTTATGATTGCCTAGAAAAGAATTTGATGATTCATTTATAACAGTATAATATAATTCCATCGTTACAGTATATTGTGCAAGAAGAAACGGCTTAATTTGGGCCTTCCATTCTCTTTTAATTCGATCGTCTCTTAAAACTATCTCCCCTCGTCGGGATTTTTACCATATAAGAATCAATCAAGCGAATTATTTCATTCAATATTATTCCTCCATTCAAAATGGAACATAATTTAATGTTTTTAATGCACCAATTTATACTTACTGCACTTCCTTTATGAATCGTTGAACCTCATTTGGTGTTTTTAAAATAATAATTCTTTTATCCTTATTGAATTGATCGATTCTTTTTAAAATTGCAGGTCTTTTCGACTTAGGATATTCCCATATCCATTTGAAAAATTGCAAGTCAAATCTTTCTTCACATCCAGCACCCATATCCGGTCTTGTTTTATTACGATATTGCACAATTCTTTTAAAAGCACGATAAACACATATTGTTCTATGAATATCAAGGAAGATAATTGTATCAGCTGCGTTAATTCTTATGTCCATTGTCCCGCCATAATTCCCATCAATAATCCACTTTTCCCCTTTAACTAATTCATTTTGAACCGTTCTTTGCTCCTCTTTCGGTACACCCTCCCAATTTGGTTTCCAAAATAGTGTATCAAGATGATGCACCTTAATATTTAGCTTATTACCTAACTGCCTTGCTAATGTGGATTTTCCTGAACCACCAGAACCTATTAATATTATTTTTTTCATAAATACCCCTTTTTACATCTTTTATTTCTTCCGTAGCATAAACTCACCAAGCATTCCTACTCCAACACCAATTGTGTAAGCCACTAAATCACTCCATAAAAATCCGTAACCTAATACGAGTCCACCTAAAGTCGTTGCTCGAATGCTATCTATCCATTCCGCATGGTACAATTGACTAATTTCAATCCCGTAGCAAAATATCAAACTAATAAAAGCTAATTTCCTCGTTTCTATTTTAGGAAACAAAAATCCAAATCCAATAAAAATCATTAATGCCCATAAAGCATCACCTAAGTACCCATTTAACAAATCTGGTAACGCAAAAGCAAACTTTCTTGAACTAAGACCTAAAATAATAACAACTATAGTAAACACCGCATATAGTAATCTATTTCGTTTCGTATTCATTTCAAAATCCCCTAATATATAATGTAAAACTGCAAATAGCTAGTAAAATATAATCATTTTACTAGCTATTTATAGTCGACTTCACTTTGTATTTAATCCAATAACTCTTGCTGCTTTTTCTTTGAAAATGATTGTAATACTAAATCATACGACCAATCTATCATTTTATTAATTTGTTCTTGCCCCACATCCTTATGTATGTACACTGTATTCCAATGCTTTTTATTCATATGATATCCAGGAATTATTGTTTCTGGGTAATCTTCTCTTATTCGTAAAGAGAGTTCTGGATCACATTTTAATGTAATCGCAGCTTTTTCCCCTTCTTCATGGTTCACTATCGCAAATATTTTATTATTGAGCCTCATACATGTTGCACTCCAGCCATCTGGAGAATCCTCTGTCGCTTTTCTTTTCGATAAACAATACGATCTTGTTGCATTCATTCTAATTGGCACCTCTTATTCTTTCACTATTTGATTACGCTGCATCACAATTTGCTTCGTCGCTTTAAATTGCTGTTCACCATAAAACTTTATTAGTTTCTCGCCGCAAAATAGACTTACAATATCAATATGAGATATCTCTCGAAGTAACATTGTAAGCATCTTCTCACCAATACCTTTATTTCTTACACTCTCATGTACGACAACATCTTCAATATACGCCCGAAAAACACCGTCAGTAACAACTCTAGCAAATCCAATTAATTCGTTTTCTTCCCATACTCCAATAGCTATACTATTCTTTAACATTTTTTCAATATCGACTTCTTTTCTTTCTGGCCACCAGCCTACAATACCGTAAAGTTTCTTTATTTTTTCTACACAGATTGGTTGTTCATGTTGTAATTTATACGTGTACATTTTTCCTCCCCTAAACTAGTGTACATAATATTATTATAATCTCTTTTCTAAAAAGTGTTGGCTATGCCCTTTAGGATGATCTTCAACAACACCATATTCTCGGTATCCGTGCTTTTTATAAAAATCTGGTGCTTGGAAACTAAATGAATCTAGTAAAATGAGTCTACATCCTTTTTCCATCGCAATTTCTTCTATTTCATGTAACAATTGACTACCATAACCATCATGACGAACAGATTCATCAACCCATAAAAAATCTATATGAAGATGATAAAAATACATCGTTCCTGTTACACCGCCAAAGATTTTTCCATCTTCATCTTTCACTACGAAGCTTACTTGTTCCATCGGTTGCTTTACTTCATCTGTTAAAATAGACATGTTATATTGAATTACTTTATTTTTAATGTATTCTCCTTCAGTGCGAGTGCCATTCTCTATGCTTTTCATATATTTCCTCCTTTCAACTTAGTAAGCTACATTTAATTTTTACTTCTTCTCTTTAATATACTAATGAATACAAATCCGCCATATGTAACAAAGCAAGAAAACCCAATTATCCCTGGTACAGAGACATAACCTGTTCTCACATAACTTATAACGGCAAAACTAGCGATTAATAATAAAATAGATGGCCAAAATATAAGAGCTGTTTTTCTTCGTCTCTGTTTCGATGTACTTTCTTTCTCCTCAGAAACACGTGTGCCAAAAAGCAAAACAATACAAATAAGAATCGCTGCAAAGTAAATAGTATCTAATGACAAAGTGTGATCGTATAGCGCAATTCCAACTTCAAGAGCAATAATTGTAAGGATTAAAATAATGATTGTTGAAGTCTTTAAGTTTCGCTTCAATCGCTCACCCCTAATATACTTTTACTGTATTCTTTGTATACGTACCTCAAAGCTTCTATAACGATTTCATCAACTTGTTTATTATCAGATCGATTAGGTAAATCTCTTCCCCCAATTACATAAAGAAACGGAAATTTATGAAACATTCCTATTATACCAATATTTATTATAGCGGTGGATAAACCACCTGTCATATGAGCTAAATGATAATACGGTATCCCTTCATAATCACCTTGTTGCCTTACCATTCCATTAATAATGGGTTCCCATAATTCTGGTTCTGATTTATATCCTTGAAAAATATGTACTAAAAGTGAAAGAACTTGATTTAACTCTCCGACATTTTGCTCATCTCTAGGGTTTTCCTGTATATGAATCTTTGAAAAGTACGTTAAAACATTTTCTCTGACAGTTTCCCATCCTCCGCAGTGCATAACAATTGACTGAGCTATACAGCTGTCGTGACATGCTATCATTACTTCAACCGCTTTACTAAGTGTTAATGTAGCTCTGTCTTGTAAGTGAGGATATAACTGCGCACTATCCTCATTTGGACTATACTTAATGTGATGAAGTGTATCACTCCAACTAATTAGTTTATCCTTTACCATCTTTGCTACTGTAAATCCAATTGCCACTTTTGCTGCTGATGCTAAAGGAACGTATAGCTCATTGTTATGGGTAGCAACTATATTTCCATTCTTTGTTGAATAAACAAGTATTCCAACTTGACCAATTTGTATTTCTTTTATTTTTCTAATGACAGCCTACATATTCATCCCTCTTCTTATATCGTTTTATCATCTTCTCAAAATTCGATATAGAATATAAGAATCCTTTTTTGTTAAATGATAATCATGAATACAATAAGAAAAAGATAGCATGAGATTTCTTCATACTATCTTTTGAAGTATATACAATTTCTTTTTAAAATTATTTTTACAGTAATAGATACAGCTATTCTTCAGTAGGATTTTTAGGACCATTAAGCTCCAATTGATAAAAAGCTAAATCTAGCCATCCATTGAACTTATAACCAGCCTTTTTTATTGTTCCCGAATAAACAAATCCGAAGTTTTTATGCATTGCAATGCTTTTTTCATTTTCCGCATCAATTCCAGCAATTAAGGTCATATATTCTCTTTCTTTTGCAATTGTAATTAATTCTTCCAGTAAAGAGGACCCAACTCCATTTTTTCTATATTCTTTATCAACATACACAGAATGTTCAACTGAATATTTATAGGCAGGCCATGCCCTAAAGGGGCCAAATGTCGCAAATCCTACTACTTTATTATCTAGCTCGTAGACTAAAATTGGATAGCCATCAGCCTTTTTTTGTTCATACCAACCTATTCTATTTTCAAGGGTTACAGGTTTGTACGCATATACAGCTGTTGAATTAAGGATTGCATCATTATAAATATCTAAAATAAATGTTACATCTTTTTTCATTGCTTCCCTTATCATTGTTTTCTTCCTTTCATAATGATCTTTCTCTGTACCTTTCTTTCAACTGATCTACCTATTAATAATACAAACTTATTTTTACAACCGAATTCTAGATTTTCGAAAACCATCAATTGCATTTAGTACCGCAGATAATATGAAGATAATTATCCCTCCACCAATTAACCACGTTTTAAATTCCTCTGGAGAAATTGTAAACACATTTGCCACATACGTAATGAATCCTTCGTTAAATAAATGAGGATTTACTACGATTACAATGAATACTATTGTTGCAGCTAACTGTAGGATTGCATTCCCAATTGCCAATTTTTGCGTCCATTGTCCTTGCACTAACTTATAAAGAGATATACCTATTTCGAAAACGATCATAATTACAACGATTGGCCAATACTGAAGTAAAACATCTTGATTGAAAGTTGGTGCGACAAACTTCAATCCATTTGCCGTACCATTATATACGCCAACAAGATAATTCGCATAAAAGTAAAGTGTAGCCCACACTGCCGTCCACATCAAACCTCCAAAAACTTCAAACTTTGAAATTGACTTTTTCTTTGGCACATACGAGATATTTTTCAAATCATCAGGTGTCCATTTTTTTAAACTTGTCGTCAACGGTTGGGTGCTTTTGTCTTTATCTGTTCTTTCTAAAATAGCAAATACAAGTGTCAACCAGAAAAATACATGGAGGCCTACTTCGACAATTTCCCCAATGCCTTTACCTATCAATTGTAAAATAACATTCAATACTGCCTGATCACCAGTATAGCCTATAAAATTTTCTGCAACCATTGAAATGAGTGCGATAACAGCTGCAATTGGTAGGATCATTTTTAATAATGTCGTATATACATCAAAATAACGTGGTCCAATTAAATGCATCGGTCTATCCAAATACCCATTAGCCAACGAAACTGGGCTCCCCAATTTTTCAAGGACACTCTTTACATCTTCCTCATTGTACTCATCAGGTAACATATCCTCTATTGTCGACCGTAGTTCAAGCGTAATATCTTCACGATTTTTTTCAGGTAATCTCTTCGCAACTTCATGGACGTACATATCAATCAAACTCATTCTCGTCCTCCTCCTTTAATAGGTTATAAAGCTCTTTTGAATCCTTTATCCACTCCTTTTTCAATTGTAAAAATATCTCTAATCCATATTCACTTAAAACATAATACTTACGAGGTCTACTCTCCGTTTTATCCCAACTACTCGTCACTAGCTCCTGCTTTTCTAATCGGCGAAGTAGTGGATATAAAGTACTTTGATCTATCATGATTCCTGATTGCTCCAATAATTGGACAAGCGAATATCCATATTGCGGCGTTCTTAGTTGACTTAAAACCGCTAATGTCAATGTCCCTCTCCTTAGCTCAGTAATTAATGAATTTAATAAAGTATCCATTCACCCACCTCATTTCCATTACTATATGTCATACAGTATGTGTTTTATACTATGTATCGTACAGTATTAGTGTGACAAAAACAATAATTTTCCAAAAAATATATACAATAAAAAGCACAAACTATCTAATTTGCGCTTTTCTAGCTAACTTAAATACCTATAACACTCTTAACTTTGTCCCTCTGGTAATAAAAAATCTCCCTTTTCTTTAAAAAATGGAGCAACACCTACAATTGCCTCAAAATTGATTACTCCATATACATGCGGGTATTCTTGACCGTTAGAAGCAAGTTCATATTTTATTTCTGCTTTTACTAGGGATGGATCAATTGTAAGTAATAAAACATCTTCTTCATGACTGAAATATGTTTCCGCAACTATTAAAGCTTGGTCTAATAATGAACAATGAATGAACCCCTCTTCTTTAAGTGAGGCTTCATTAATCTCTCTAGTTGTTTTTGCGATTTCCCAATTCCTTTTTGTTATTACTTTTGTAATCATATCCATTCCCCCTATATCTTTATATAGAAAAAAAGAGGTTTTTCTGTTTATTACTAGAAAATCCTCTTTTTACGTTTATTTTAATTCCTTAATTAAAGGTGACGCTTCCCCACTATGGAAAATCCATAAATCATGAAGCGATCTCGTACATCCGACATACAATAATTTCGCATCATGTTTTGTATTTTTGTAATGTTCCTCATCAACGTCGATTAGAAGTACGGCATCAAATTCTAATCCTTTCGCCAAATATACAGGTACTACCGAAATACCACCTTCATATTTGCTTTGATCTGCTTCAATGACATTAACAGTCCACCCTCCATTTGTTAACTTCTCATATATATCACGGCATTCATCGTCTGTTCTTCCAATTACCGCGATTGTTTTCACATCTTCAGTTTGCAAATGCTGTAATGTCTTTAAAACTTCAGTAAATTGGTCCTCTGCCGAAATTACTTTCACGTCTTCACCGCTACGGAAAACTGGAGTTGCGAGTCCCACTGGAATCTCTGCATTTTTAATTATTTCATTCGCGAATTCAATAATTTCTTTTGTAGAACGATAACTTCTCGTCAATTCATAATAACCTGTTTCTTGGAATACTTCCTTAAAAGCACCCCAGTCTTCAATTCCTTGATAATCATAAATCGCTTGAGATAAATCACCTAATATAGTGAAAGAATTACCTAGTGTAATTTCTTTTAATACATATACTTGGAATGGCGAGAAATCTTGCGCTTCATCAATAACGACGTGATGGAACTTTTGTCCAATTTCAATTCCTGTTATGCGATGTTGTATGTAAATTAAAGCTGGTAAGTCTTCTACATACACTTCTTTTTTACGACAATTCTTTTCTGTTTCTTGAACAAGTTCTTCAGGTAATACTTCGAGTATTTCTTTACTCTTTATCATTGAATTATATATTGAAAGCGGGCTCATTTTCGGCCAAAAATTCATATATGTGTTCAATCTCTTTGTCGCTTCTTTTTTTAGTAATTTTTTCTCGTTTGTTTCTCCAAACTTTTTAAGCTCAATTTCAATCCAGCGCTTCATACGGCCGACTAAACGTTCTCTTCTTTTCTTTAATGGATAGTGTTTATATTCAACCTGCATCCATTTTTTAACGTCTTCCACTGGAATAACAGCTTTATCCCATGCCTCAAAATCTTTTGTTGGCACTAAATCTTTTTCAAATTGAATCATTCTTTCTTCAATAAACGACTTAAATTCCAGCGTGCCTTTCAATTTACCTAGCATAACCTTTTTTTCATCGCGATTAATTGAGAAAGCTTCTTTCAATTTTTCTTCTGTCTGCTTCAGTTTCACCGAACCATCTAACGTACGTAATGCCCAATCTGGAAACGTTGTTTGACTAATATTTCCTACACCTAACTCAGGAAGTACACTTGAAATATAGTCTAAAAACAAACTGTTTGGAGCGAATACGATCATTCTCTCCGCTTCAAGTTGTTCACGATATTCATAAATTAAAAAAGCAAGGCGATGTAAAGCGATCGTTGTTTTTCCACTCCCTGCAACCCCTTGAATTAATAACGGTAAGTTTCTTTCCGCGCGAATAATATCATTTTGCTCCGATTGTATAGTCGAAACGATATCTTTCAATTTGTTATCTTTATTCTCACCTAATCGATATAGAAGAAAATCATCAGCATGTGAGACATCTTCATTTCCTTTCACATATGTATCAACAACACGTTCTAGTTCTCTCTTTCGAATCGAAATGTTTCGTTTTAAATAAACATCGCCTTCTACTAATCCGTCTGGTGAATGATAAAATGCTAATTCTTCACCACCGGTAAATGAATAAAACATACTTGCGACAGGTGCACGCCAATCAATTACAATTGGTTTCATCGTATCTTTATCCGAAACACCTACTTTACCGATGTAAATCGGCATTACGTCTTCCTTGCCATCCTCCTGAAAGTCTAATCTTCCAAAATACGGCTCATGTACACCAATACGTAAGCTTTGTCTATTAGACTCCCTCATACTTTCAAGAATTTGCTCTTTAAAATCTTCTCCATAATAAACCGGGATTTTTTCAAGCTGTTCTAATTGATCATCCATCGTACTTAAAGTATCTTTCATTTTTTGTAACTCTTCGTCAAAAATGTTGTTCATTTGATGATTCCCTCCTGTCCGTTCCAATTTTTTCAGTCGAAATATAATTTTATTAAAAATCCATTCATAAAGTCAATAGTTTTAGTAAGAATTTTCTAAATTAAAAAAGAGTAGAGATTAATCCCTACTCTTCCTTACTTTAATTCGATATGCCAAACATTCATTTAATGTTGCCAATTCTTTATATTTTCGTTTTTCAAAATCATATGCTCCCCCAGGGAAGAATCCCATAATACTTAAACCAGCTTCAGCACATAGATTGCTAATCTCATCTACCGTATAACATCGTAAAGACTGTGTTACTACATCATTTGGATAATTAGGGTCCCACCAATGATCTAACATTCTTTCATTTATACTATCATATTCGTATTTTCGTATAGCTGCACTTAAGGACATTTCTTGTCCACTTACTTTTTTCCAATACAATGGTTGATAAATATCAATAAGTGCACATCCATCATCCTTCATCCAATTTTTAATCCGTTTTAATAGAATCAATTGCTCATCATCTGTTCCTACACCAAATCCGTCTAAATAACTAACAACATCAAACTTTTCTTCAAAGTTAATTTTATAAAAATCAGCGCAATGAATATCTATATAATTAGTAGAATGTTCTTTTGCAAACATAACTAACTCTGGTACAAGTTCAACCGTAGTCATTTTCACTTGTAACCTAGACATCGCCCTTGCAAATCTACCATTTCCTGCTCCTAATTCTAACATCGTTTGAAATGGATGACCAACTTGTTCTTGAACTTCTTTAGCAACCTGCTCTAACCAGCTTTCTGTATTGATATCGTAATTCGACAGTTCGAATTGTTTTTGGTAAAATCCCTTCACATTTAATTCGTTCATTATTATTCTCCTCCTGCACTAGATTTTTCTGCTACAGGTGAGAAACTAAATTTCTGACACCCATGAAAAAAACCATTTTTATTTCTCTATATTTATGATTTATCAAAATAATAAGAATTTTGAAATTACCAATATAAAAAGCAGATAATGGTCGATTCCACTATCTGCTCTATAGCTGCTTCTATTTTCCTTGTTGATACTCCACCCAATCACCAGAAATGATAACTTTCTTTAGCATCTCTTTATCTTGAGCAATATACACAAATGCACGTATTTCTCTATCACCTAAATAAATCGTTTCGGTGATTCGGTCATATAAATCACTCTCTGTATTACCTGTGTATTCTTCAAGTTCATCTAACTTTTGCAGAACATCATCATTTACTTCATAAACTTCTCCGTATACTTTGTCCTCATTTGAACAAATCATCGCAGGGTACCCTTCGTATGTATCAAATAATTTACCATACGTCCATGCTTCGTCTGCGATGCATATTGCACCTTGCATAAAATGAGCATTCGTTTGCTCTTTTCTTAACGTGCCATACACGAAAACGTGATGCATAAATCCCTATCCCCTTTATATGTCTCTACTTTCTAATTTGTAAATAAGCACGAATCATAAAGTAACTCACTTCATTTGGAAGTTGGTCCTTAATCGATTTCAGACCACCCTCTGCATTTTGCACGGCAGTTTCAATTAGAGCTTCATACTCTGCTGGAACAAAGCTATTCCAGTCTACTTCCATACCATCTTCAAAGCAACGGATTAAATGATTTTCAATTGTTTGTCTTGATAACCCACGTTCCTTTGCAACCTCATTTAGATCAATACCTTGTTTATACATTTCATATGTTTCTAAATGAGAATTTGCTGAAGCTTTCCCTGACTTTTTACGTTCTGAAACAACTTCCGTCTTAATTGTTTCAGCATAGTTTGGGTTATCCTCAATAAAGTGCTGCACTGCTTGTAAGAATTGAGAGCCATACTTCACAAGTTTGTGTTCTCCGATTCCTTTTACAGTTAGGAGTTCGGAGTCACTTTGTGGCATTTTCGCACACATATCTTTTAACGTTTGGTCAGAGAAAATAACGAACGGCGGTACACCTTCTCCTTGTGCAATTTCTTTACGCACTTCACGAAGCACTTCAAATAAAGGATGGTCTTGAACAATTTGTCTCGTTTCTACTCGTTCTTTGCGTAAAACATTCTCTTTACCAAGTAATACTTCTTTTCCTTTTTCCGTTACTTTTAATGTTGGATACGTACCATGTTCAACTGCAATTAACTCATCTGAAATTAAAAACTCAATAAACTCACTGACTTCTTTCACACTACGGTTTGATAAAAGACCATACGTTGGCAAAGTATGAAAATTAAATTCAATGACTTTCTTATTTTTAGATCCAGTTAATACTTGTGCAATCATTTGCTTTCCGAATCGTTGGTTCGTCCTAATCATACAAGATAGTACCATTTGGGATTCTCTCGTCACATCGATACTTTCACGGTCATCCGTACAATTACCGCAGCGACCACAATCTTCCTTCGGCTCTTCTCCGAAGTATTGCAAAATAAATGATTGTAAACATTGTTCTGTATGACAGTAATCGGTCATATTTTGGAGTTTTTCAAGCTCATTTGAAAAACGTGATTCTCCAGTTGATTGATCGATTAAAAAGCGTTGTACTTGCACATCTTGAGAAGAATATAACAAAATACATTCACTATCTAATCCATCACGACCAGCACGTCCTGCTTCTTGATAGTAACTTTCCATATTTTTTGGAAGTTGATAATGGATAACGTAACGTATATTCGATTTATCTATACCCATTCCAAATGCAGATGTTGCCACCATAACACTTATTTCATCTCGTAAAAAGAGTTCTTGCTGTTCATTTCGATCGTGGTCGCTCATACCAGCATGATATTTCGATACAGAAACTCCTGCTTTCCCTAAATCTTCATATAACTGATCCACAACTTTTCTTGTAGCTGCATATATAATCCCAGATTCCTTCTGATTTTGACGAATATAATCCGCTAAATAAGCATTACGATCCTGTCCTTTAATGACAGAGAATGATAAGTTCTCGCGCTCAAACGTTGTCATAATCGTGTTTTCTTGATTAATTCCAAGCGTGTTGCAAATATCTTCGCGAACTTGTGGTGTTGCCGTAGCAGTTAACGCTAATACGAGCGGCTTTTCTGGAAGATAATCTAATATGCGATGTATATGTAAATAACTAGGACGGAAATCATGTCCCCACTGCGAAATACAGTGCGCCTCATCAATTGCAATCATCGGGATTTTCATATCGATAAGTTGATCAACAAATTCCATTGAATCAAGACGCTCAGGCGCCACATAAAGTAACTTATAATGGCCTTGTTTCGCTAATTGAATTCGTTGATTTGCTTCTGTAATAGAAATAGAACTATTAATATAAGTCGCTGAAATACCGTTTTGTACTAATGTATCTACTTGGTCTTTCATAAGTGAAATCAAAGGTGAAATAACTAATGTCGTTCCTTCGAATACTAATGCGGGAATTTGATAACAAATTGACTTACCACCACCCGTAGGCATAATACAGACTGTATCTTTCCCATCTAATACATTTTTAATTGTTTCATCTTGTCCTCTTCGGAATGACGAATAACCGAAATAAGACGCTAAAAGTTCTTGTGCTTTTGTAAACAAAAAAGAGTCACCTGCTTTTCTTTATCTTTCATCTATTCCCATTATATCATCAAACTGATTCTCGCCACTTTGAATTTTATAAGTATTTGAGTTCTATTTGCTTCCTACGTTTTCCAACATAAAAAAAACAAATCTAGTACACAAGAAGAAAGAATTTCAAAATAAATATTCATTTAATTTACCTTCCTAGAATACTACTAATCGTATACATATGAATTTGAGGAGGTTAAATTATGAAGAGTCGTTACAATAATTCCAACAAACCTAAAGCATCAAATAAACAACTCCAATTCTCTAATAATGATGCGTGGAAATATGAATCATTTTATAAGTATCAGCCCTTATTTTCTTATAGCAAGCTTATGAATTTCCTTTCTCAACTTTTTAAACGTTAATACATGTGCCAAATATATATCATTCAAACAAATTTTCTCAACATATAACTTATAGACTTACTACAATACAGTTGTTACCATATATAATAATCTGTTAGATAAACCCCTTATGTTGACCTGCTTAAATTAGCAGGTCTTTTTTTATCCTTACATATTGCAATGTATCGTAGCCTGGCTGAAAAGTCTTTTCTCCATTTTAGAACCCTATTCCGCTCTCCACAAATGATTATAATTCCAAAAAGCAAAATATAAATCTGCTACATTCATACAAGTAATTCATTTTTTCTCAATACACAAAGTGAATTTCATTTGTTACTATGAAAGTACTCCAGATGAGTTTTTGCTCATCAACATTATCTAGTTAAAGGGATCTGCCGCGGGAAGCAGATCCCTTTAACTTTATTAAAAAGTACCCTTCTCATTTGGACACATTTACCAGGTTTTTTCGAAAGAATTTTATGTTAATATTACGTAGTCGAGTCCGACATCTCGGCAATACCCTTTTGAGGTCCTGTAATTTCCCTTGCAGGACCTCTATTATTTTAAAATTCTTTTGATTCATATATATCATAATCATGTTTTTCATTCCCCTTCAACCTTCAACTTTCTTCTTTTCCAACTCTCAAAAAACTCTTGGACACGTAACTTAAAAATAACGTTTATCATATTGTGAGGTATACATGTTCAAAGGAGTGTAACTATTTATGTATACTTATTGGCAATCGTATTACTCCCCTTATCATATCACTAATGGAAACGTCGATTCATTTGTACGAAATTACCGAGTTAGTAAAAACGAAAACTTTTTAAAAGGATATATGCGTTCTTTATGGGAACAACACGTCGCTTGGACTCGATTAGCTATAATAGGCATCGTCTTTAACTTGCCCGACGTAAACGTTACCGTTGGACGTCTTCTACAAAATGCAACACACATGGGGCTATCACTTGAACCATTCTACGGTGAAGATGCAGTAAAAAAATATAGTGCATTAATTAAAGACCACTTAACAATCGCTGCTGATCTTGTTAAAGCCGCAAAAGCTGGTGATCAAAACGCATCGGCCGCTATAGAAAAGAAGTGGTACGCTAATGGAGATGAAATTGTTGAGTTTCTAACCAGTATCAACCCATATATAGAAAAAGAAGCATTTAGAAAAATGTTTTATGAGCATTTAGCGTTAACGAAAGCGGAAGCACTCGCCTTCCTAAATAAGGATTATGATGCCAGTGTAAAACTATACGATAAAATTGAAAAAGAAGCATTAGAAATGGCCGACATGATAACAGACGCAATCGTAAAACAATTTCCGCAAGTATTTCAATAAAAATAAGCCGATTTGAAAAAACAAATCGGCTTATTTAGTTTTCTATCAATGATATTTCACTACTCCTCTTTACATTTAACGTATATCGATATATTTTATTAATATCCGTTTTTTATAGGAGGAAATAGTTTGATTAACGCAATTGGTCTCGTATTTATCCTCACAAATAAGCACGAGAAAAAGAAGAAAGTTTATCTGAATGAAAAATTCGCATTAATAGACATTATTGATTCTAAAGAAGTATTTGATGATGAAGGTAACTCATTAGTAGAACTAACATGTAAATACAGCATATACTTAGATGAAAAATACTATTGTAAATCTCTCGATGATTATACTGGACAAGTATTCCCCTTCTTAAGCACAAAAATAGGAAAAGGACTTCTTAGAAACTTAAATTATTACTTTTCTTACGTTGATGCCTATGATAAAAAACCACCTGTTAAAGAAATAAGACCTCTTATGAAACAAGTAACTAACAGATAGCGGACAGTATTCAAAAAGAAAGCACCTAACTTCAGATGCTTTCTTTTTTTGAATCAGTAACTCTCTAACTTTCATCTCCTTCTAAATATATATACCCACGCATACTTTAAAATAAAAACATTGGAGGATTAGGCTGAATGAAATATTCAGAAACAATCGTAAGTAAACGGCTTCGAAAACTTAAAACTGCTGGTATGTTTTTTATACTATTTTTAATCGCCTGGCTTGGATATACAAAATTCCTTTATGGAAATGGTTTTCTTCTAGAAAAGAAAAATTCAGTTGAAGTAATGAATACTAGCGTTACTGGAGAAATAGAAAAGAATTTCCATGTAAACTTACAAGGCTTTCGCAAAACGAACCTTGATACACTTATAGATGCTAGTAAAACTGATCCTAGCGAACTATCCTTAATTGAACTTATCAATACATCTTGTTCTAAAGATTGCACAGGTGAACCTTCAACCTACGTTAATTCCAACCACGGGTATATCTTTTATACAGAATCTAATGGTACGAATGTAGCTCTAAAAATTAAAAAGCAAGATTCATGGGAAATTGAAAAGAAATCTGTTCAAAATGGAATTTAAAAGGTTCATACAAAAAAAGAGTACTTTACTTTAAAGTACTCTTTTTAAAATATTACCACTTACGACATTTATTATCATCGTCGTCACGTTTACGATTGCGACGGCAATCATCACAATCACAGTCACGTTTACGTCTACAACCACAATCATCACAATCTCTGCGTCTACATCTTCCAAACATTAAATCATCCCAAAATCTATTACAATCTCTGCGTCTACAACCACAATTATTACACATGAATATGACTCCCCTAATACATATTTGAATTCATCATATTCTATGTTTAAAAGCGTAAAAAGGCTTGTTTAATAGTCTATTTTAAATGTATTAATATGATATAATTTGAATCAAGTACTAATTCATGCCTATATTTCCTGCTGTGCTTCCACAGCCCCCTTCAACCTCTGCAACATATACCCAATTCCTTGACACCCTTCTAACGGATATGTAATGACTTCTTCTGGATATAATTTTGTCACTACTTTCTTATGCTTCTTCCCTGCAAGTAAAACTATTTCATCAAACTGAAGTAAGCCTTTATCAATCATCTGTTGTTTTAATTGTTCTATACTAATAATTTCATTACTCTTTGAATCAAATGCAAGATCATAGTTTTCCTGTACAATATCATTTGATTTTAAAAATCCATGCTTTGCTGATAATATAACCCAGTTCTCGAAAAACTCAGTTGCATACGCCTGACATGCTTTTCCGAATGGACTAATATATACATCTTTTGCCTCTGCCTCTCCGTAATCTGAGTACTTATCCCAAATTTTCTTCTTTCCGCATGGAATTATGCATAACCTTTTCATCGTTATTTCTTACCTCGCTTCTATATTTCTTATGGAATATCAATTTTCCAGTACATTTTTTTACAGAATACTATATACTTATCTCGAAAGATAAAATTACATTATCTCCTATATTTGGTTTAATTTATTTCAGAACAGTCTATTAAGCATATTTATTACATAAACACACCGTACTAAAGTCACTTTCATACAGCATGCAAACACGTCATCCTTTAGTGAATTTGTAAAAATTTCGTAAAATCAAGTACACTTAATCTCCCAATTGCTATTTAATAGTACAATATATAAATGTAGTATGAAAAGGAGGTGAACAACTATGAAAAATATACTCCCAAGCATTATTAGCTTATATTATTGTTTGTATCATCGCGATTATCATTCCAAGCATCTGACGGCTATAATACTATAGGTTGGAAATTCTTTGTTGGGCAAGCGTACGCAATACCTATTTTCATTATCGCTGCTATTATCACATTTTATATAAATAAGAAACGATCTTATGAATAAATGATAAAAAGGACAAGTAGCCAATATGACTACTTGTCCTTTCTTTTATCCATACTCAATAATATTAAGCTTGGAATGTTTCTGTTAGTACAGGAACGATTTGTTTTTTACGAGATACAACACCTTTTAAAGTGGCTGTGTTGTTTTGTAATGTTACGTTGTAAGCTTTCTCAACAACGTTTGTTGCTTTACCAATCGCAAGACCAACAGAATCGTTAGTTAAGATATCAGTTACAACGAATAAGAATAGGTCCAAACCTTTTTCTTCTACTACTGTAGTGATAACTTTTTCAAGTTCTGCTTGGTGTACAAGAACGTCGTTTGTATCAACAGCGTTTACTTGTGCGATTTCAACTTTCGCGTTACCCATTTGGAATTCTTTAGCGTCAAGAGAGATTAATTGCTCCATTGTTTTTCCGCTTAAGTCAGCACCAGCTTTTAACATTTCTAAGCCGTAGCTATCTGCATCTACACCAGCGATTTCCGCTAATTCACGAGCTGCTGCTATGTCTTGTTCTGTGCAAGTTGGAGATTTGAATAGTAAAGAATCTGAAATGATTGCAGATAACATTAAACCAGCAACTTCTTTACGAATTGTAACGCCATTTTCTTTGTACATTTTATTTAAGATTGTAGCTGTACATCCAACTGGCTCACAACGGTAGTATATAGGATCGCTTGTTTCAAAGTTAGCAATACGGTGATGGTCAATAACTTCTAACACACGAACAGATTCGATATCGTTAGCACTTTGTTGACGCTCGTTATGGTCAACTAAAATAACGTTGTCCACTTCGTTTGCTACTGTCTCAACAAAACGCGGTCCTTCTACTTTAAAAGAGTCTAACGCAAATTGAGTTTCACCGCTGATTTCGCCTAAACGTACAGGCTCAGCATTCATTCCTAATTCTTTTTTCAATTCTGCATAAGCAATCGCAGAACAAATTGCATCTGTATCTGGGTTTTTATGCCCGAAAACTAGTACTTTTTCCATGTTTTCCACCTCTTCATGAAAAGGATATCTTAAAGAAGCAAATATGACAATATTTTAGACACATTTTTTTATAAATAATTGTACTTTCTTCTATATTTTTCATAAAAAAGATCATCTAAAATGAATTAGATGATCAAAATGTATATTTAATTTAAAATAGTGTAGGAACTTGCACTACATTGTTAAACGCAAAATTGGAATTTAAAACATTATTCACAAGGTTCACATCAATAACTTGATAAAACGCATTTCCAGTGTCCGCAATCTCCCAAACAGCTAAAATAAGATGATAGCCACTACGGTCAGTTGGTACATTTGCTTCATGCGTTACTGTTGTCCCCGGTCTAACTCCGCCATCATTTTTTACATAGAACGGCACTAAATCTAAACTAGACCTTGTTAAAGGCATATTTGGATTCCAATCCTTCTTTGTAATGTAGTATTTCCATTCTTTCGTACTATGAGGAGCGGTTAGTTTCCACTTGAATGTATTCGTCCCGCCGTTTAACGTAACTTTCTTCCACCTATCCACTGATTGAGCGTCTAAAGCAGGAAAATGACCAGCACCTGCAATTTGTCCATCAGAAGGTCCTAATTGCGGAAAGCCGCCTATTCCTTCTACACTTTGTGGTTCATATTGAACTGGACCGCAATTTACATTTACCCCTTGCTTACATAAAAAAGATCGGCTCGCTGGTGATTCTACATACCCATGAGCTGAAGCCTTTTCTGAAAATCCAAATGTTAATAATCCCGTAAGTAATATCCCACCACTTAACATAATCTTTTTCATCTTTTGTAAACTTGTCTTTTTCATTCTTTCATCCCCTTCCCAAAAATGAAACGAAAATAACTATAGTTGCCTAGTCATCTTCTCTACAACCATTATAAGTGGAAGGGCATTACTAAAAGAACCCTCTAAAAACTTTCTCAAATTCTTTTAGCTACAAAAATATCAATTCTTCACGCATTTTAATTACCAGTTATCAAATCTATTATTTATTTTGTCGTTTTACTGTTAAATACTTATAACACCGTCTGAAAATACAAACGGCGTTAAAGTAGTTAATAATTACTTACAATTATATATCACAGTGTAGCTTCGAAAAAAGTTTGATTACATTAACTCTATAAACCTAGATAAAATAATACAAAGAAAAATTGTGTTTTGAAAAAGATTGATCTAAACACACTTTAAATATACTCAATTAAACCATTCGTTTATAAATAAATTACGAAATTGGCAAAGGTAGTCTAGTTATCAAATAGCCCTCTTCCTCTCAGATTTGCGGAAACAGGCTCCTTTCCTATTTCACGTGCCCATATAGATAACTGGCCGATATGGTGGATTTCATGGACAATGACATGACGTATTATCTCTCCGTGTGTACATTCAATGACTCGGCGCCTGATTGGGGCGTCTCTAGAGCTAATCGGTTCTTCATTGAAATCAGTTTCTGAAAGTTTCCGAGAATCCATTTCATTTGTCCAAGATGTCACAAATGGCTTCACTTTCTCGTGATATTGAGCTGAGAGATTTTTTACTTTTTGCAAGCTGGCATACTCTTCAAACAATGGCTCCTCAGGAACTGGCTCACCTCGCAAACCTAAGATCCACATATATTCCACATCTACAATATGAAATAAAGTATGTAGGATACTGCCGAACCCGCCGACCCGTTTCTTTAATAGTTCTTCATCCGGCATGTCTTCGCACAATGTAAACCACCCATCACGAACTTGCCAGTTATATTGAAACAGTTTCAACATCACAGCAACCTCCATCTTTTAGATTAACATTTAATATTCACCAAAAGACTTCAAAATCAAAATCTAAAAAACTGTTAAAATTCTCTACAGACTAGCCCTTTAAATTAAACATTCCAGATGAAGTTAAAGGGTCAAAAGAAAAAAACTATTATACAGGATTTTATCAAACTTTATTTCGAATTATTAATCTTTTTGTAAATCAACACACGGACATAATAACAAATATGTCGTTTGAAATTATCTCCCTTTTCAAATAAAAAACTAAATCATTTTATAATAAATTACTGTTGCATCTAACTCACCATTCGGAGAAATTGCATACCCTGGTATTTTACCGGATTCTTGATAGTCTAACGACTTGTACAATCTATTCGAGGGATCTCCTTCTCTAGTATCTAACACTAAAAGAGATCTGTTTTCTCGCTTTGCCCGTTCTTCTGCTTTTTGCATAAGTAAACGCCCAATACCATTTCGTCTATAATTCGGATGAGTCATTAACTTGCAAATTTCAGCTCTATGTATCCCATTAGGCTTTGTAACTAAATGTAATTGAATACTCCCTGCCACTTCATTGTTTATTTTAGCAACATACAATATCACTTCTGGTGCTAATACAGTTTGCCAATAATTTGTTGCTTCTTTTTGTTCCAGTGGAGGTAAAAAACCAATTGACGCCCCATCATTTACTACAGTTTTCAACAGTTCAGAAAGCTCTTCAATGTCTTCATCAAGTCGTTTAATTTCTTCTATTACTATACTTCGCATTCCTTTTCCCCCTTTTGTTTCATTGTAACAACTTTTAAAGAAGGAATAATGAAATTCTAAGATGAAATTATTAAATATATGATTTTTTAAAGAAAGGATACCTATATGAAATATATATTAGATAGGACATATGCAAGAGAATTACTCCGGTGGGCATATGAACAAAACCCAGGTCCGTGGTTCGATCATTCACGTAATGTTGCCCTTGCAACTGAAAAGATAGTAGTTGTTGAACTTATTAATAATGGGTACGACCTAGATGCTGATATAGCATACAACGCTGCCCTCCTGCATGACATAGGAAGATATAAAGGTTTTACTAAATCTGTTATTCATTCCTATGATGGTTATATGTATATGAATGATTTAGGGTATACAGGAAACGCCATTATATGTGTGACGCATTCATTTCCTTGCAAAAATGAGCATTTAGATATCGCGGCAGAGTGGAGCATTGTTCCTGATTATATGGAAAGCCGATTAATTGAAATATTGAATGAAAACAGTGACTACGACTTATACAATAAGGTGATTACCCTTTGTGACGCACTTGCTGATGCGGAAGGCTTTACTACTCTTGAAAAAAGATTGGTTTCAGTTGGTTTACGTCATGGCACAACCTCTCACACTTCTTTACATTGGAAGGGATTCTATGCAATTAAGAAAGAATTAGAATCTTTAATTGGTAAGAGCATATACAAACTTCTCCCTAATATAGAGATATCGATTTATAAAAATATAGAATATTAAAATGGGATTTGACTTGATAGAACATAAAGGTAACTTTGATTTTGGATATGAAGATATTGCGGGTATATCTCGGAAATGTAAATTTTCTAATTGTTCGCATACAAATGAACCACACTGTGCAGTAAAAAAAGCTATCTCTGACGGCATACTTTCTGAAGAAATATTTAATAGTTTTTATAGAAATTTAAACGAGGCACACTATGTTTCTAAACAGAGTAATAAAACAAAAGCTATCGACTATATGAAACAATTGAAACTCTTTCAAAAAAATTAGACTAAACTAGAAAGTCCCCCTTAAAAGAATATTTTAAGGAGGGCTTTTTCTTGTTTAATGATTTTGATGTTTCAATTCCACCAGACATTCTTGTACTAAGGTTACTGCCTGACTCATTGCAGCTCCCCCAGCAAACGCGGCTGAAACACCACAAGCTTCTAAAATTTCTTTATCAGAACATCCTTGGTCAATACAGCCCTTCGTATGATAAATCGTACAATATTCGTCTTGTGTTGCTAAACTAATCCCTAATGCAATGAGCTGCTTTTCTCTTTTAGTTAATGTACCCTCCTGAAAACATGCTTGTGTAAAAGCGTTATATGTTTCTGCAATTTCAGGGATTTGTTGCGTAAAATTCCCTATACCTTCTTTATAATCAAGTAATACATCATTTATAGAGCCATATTGTTGATTTTCCATCGTATATCCTCCATTCAATTTATTCACACTTACTTTAGTATGAGATAAAATGAAGGACATATACAAATATTTACTTTAAAAAATAGAATGAATTTTCAGTTTATTTCACTTTTAAATTTGCACATCTACAGTTTCAGCCCATTATCTACTGACACTTTTTCTTTAGAATTTTTCCTTTCAACCTCTTTACTTCTTTCTTCCCAAAATGTTAAACCTTCAATTCCCACATTTTTAGGATCAAACACTGGATCTTTCCCTTCTTTTTTCTGCGTTTCATAGTCTTTTAACACTTTTAATGCCGTTTTACTTAATAATAGAATCGCGATTAAGTTTAACCATGCCATACTACCGATTCCTAAATCTCCAAGGTTCCATAATAGCGAAGCTGATTCTACGCTACCGATGTAAACCATAATTAAAAACCCAATTTTCAAAATTGGTTTTAACCAGCTATATTTGAGGTCACGATCTAAATAAGTGAGTGTCGTTTCAGCGATATAGTAGTACGCGAGTAAAGTTGTAAATGCAAAAAAGAAGATTGCGATTGAAATAAATAATGGACCAAATCCTGTCATAACAGTTTCAACTGCTTGTTGTGTATAGATTGGACCTGCATCTACATTTCCCATATTCTTTACAATAGCGCTTTTCCCTTCAGGTATTACATTATACATACCTGTTATTAATATCATAAGAGCTGTCGCTGTACATACTACAATTGTATCAATATATACAGAAAACGCTTGAACTAGCCCTTGTTTTGCAGGATGAGATACTTCAGCAGCGGCAGAGCTATACGTTGCTTCTCCAACACCAGCAACATTTGAAAATACAGCACGCTTTACACCCCATGCAATAGCTGCGCCGACGATGCCGCCAAACATTTCATTTACACCAAAAGCACTTGAGAAAATTAAAGCAAACATACTTGGAATTTCCGTTACATTCGCAATTAATACGATACATGTAACAATTACATAACCAATTGCCATAAATGGAACTAGCATTTGAGAAACGCCCGCAATTCTCTTTACGCCACCAAAAATGATAGCTGCTAATAATATGACTAACAATATACCAGTTATATATTTGCTAATACCATTAGAATTTTCAAATCCAACTGCGATACTACTCGATTGAATACCTGGTAATAAAACGCCATATGATAGTGTTACAACGACCGCTACAATGACCGCAAACCATTTCATTTTCAAGCCTTTCTCAATGAAATATGGCGTACCACCACGGTATTCATTGCCTACTTTACTTTTATATACTTGTGCTAATGTTGATTCAACAAATGCACTAGCTGCTCCTAATAATGCCATCACCCACATCCAAAATACAGCTCCAGGTCCGCCGAAAGCGATAGCTGTCGCTACTCCTGCGATATTACCAATTCCAACCCTACCTGATAACGCCAAACAAAATGCTTGAAAGGATGATATCCCAGTCTCCGAGCTCTTCCCTTCAAATAATAGTTTAATCATCTCCTTAAAATAGCGAATTTGTAAAAAACGAGTTGCAATTGTGAAATACACTCCTGCTCCTAATGCGAAAACAACTAAGCCAATACTCCAAACTTGCCCTACTAACCATTCTACTAACTGCTCCACCCAAATCCCCCTTATAATTCTTTTGAAAAAGCAATTTTATATATAAGAAAACGGACAACTATTATTAAACCTTCCAGTTGTCCGCATCTCTCATTATTTCATCCCTCTATTTATTAACAGTTAGACTCTCTATTACTTTATATTTACCCAAACACTTTTCACTTCTGTATAGTTATCAAGGGCGTATGAACCTAATTCACGTCCGATACCAGATTGTTTATATCCACCAAATGGTGCAGCAGCATTTTCTAAGTTATAATCATTAATCCACACTGTTCCTGCCTTTAATTTATTGGCCACTTGATGCCCTGTTTTAATATTTTGTGTCCATACGCCCGCAGCAAGTCCGTAAGACGAGCGATTTGCTCTTTCAATTACTTCTTCTGTCGAATCGAACGGGAGTACAACGACAACTGGTCCGAAAATTTCTTCCTTAACAATTGTCATATCGTCTGTAACATTTGTGAATACTGTTGGCTGTACAAAATAACCTTTTTCAAATGCACGTTCACCGCCAGCTGCAACAGTAGCACCTTCAGATTTTCCTTGTTCAATGTAATTTAGCACACGCTCTTGTTGTTTTTTAGATACGAGCGGTCCCATTTCAGTTTCCGCCTCCATACCTGCCCCTAGCTTCACGTTATTTGCCATTTTCACAAGTTCATTTACTACTATTTCATAATGTTTCCGATGAACGAAAACTCGAGATCCTGCGCTACAATTTTGACCATGATTATACATAATGCCTTGGAACGCACCGTTAATCGCTTCTTCTAAGTCAGCGTCTTCTAAAATGATGTTTGGTGACTTACCACCAAGTTCTAACGTTACATGTTTAATTGTTTCTGCAGATTGACGCATAATATATTTCCCTGTAACTGTTGAACCTGTGAAAGCTACTTTATCAATATCATGATGGTTTACAATTGCCGATCCTGCTTCAGGACCGAAACCTGGTACAAAGTTTACGACACCGTTTGGAAAACCAGCTTCTTTAAAAAGCTTCGCTGTATATAGTAAAGATAAAGGTGTTTGCTCTGCTGGTTTTAATACAATCGTACAACCTGTCGCAAGAGCGGCTCCCATTTTCCAAGAAGACATAACGAGCGGAAAATTCCACGGGATAATTTGACCTACAACGCCAACCGGTTCATGGCGTGTGTAATTTAAATAATCTTTTGAAATTGGAATGGTTTGACCAATAATTTTTGTAGCCCATCCCGCGTAATAGCGGTAATTTTCTACAGTCGCTGAAATATCATCATCAAGTGCTACTTGATATGGTTTTCCATTATCTAAAGCTTCTAGCTGTGCTAATTCTTCTCTATGCTCTTCAATTAAGTCTGCTAATTTATAAATAAGGTGTGCTCTTTCAGCAGTAGTCATCTCTGCCCACGGGCCTGATTCAAAAGCAAATCTTGCCGCTTTTACTGCGACATCAATATCTTCTTCTTGCGCTTCACATACGACTGCTAGAACATCTTCTGTTGCTGGATTGTATGTTTCAAACGTCTTTCCACTTATTGAAGAAACAAATTCACCATTAATAAACATTTTAATTTCTTCATTTAAAAACGCTTTCACTTTTGGTTTCAGCTCAATGTTTGTCGTTAACATATATACTCTCCTCCTTATTTAAACAGCTGCATGAGCTGCAATTTCTAGTAAAATAGTTTGAAGCTTTTGATCTTCTTCTTCAGTTAATCCTAATCTCGGATAACGTGAAGGTCCTCCGACTTGCCCATGTAATTCCATTGAACGTTTAACGATTTGCACATACTTTCCTGATCCTTCAAGAAACTCACAAAGAGGTAAAATAGCATCGTTCATTTCCCACGCTTTTTCTAATTCACCATTTTGAAAATGCTCATACATTTTCGTAACGAGTCCTGGAACGATATTTCCTGCTACTGAAACCCATCCCGAGGCACCAACTAAATAAGATTCCATAACTAAATCTTCAGATCCGCAGAAGACTTGGAAAGCACCTTCGCCTTGTCTTACTAAATCTCTCGCTTTTCGAATATCTCCGCTAGATTCTTTAATATGTGTAACATTTTCACATTCTTTTCCAATACGGAGCATTAGCTCTGTACTCATATCAACACCAGAAGTAAATGGATTATTGTATAGCATAATTGGTATATTTACAGCGTTTGAGATTTCTTTAAAATGAAAATAAATTTCCTCTTCTTTCGGTTTACAGTAATACGAGTTTATAATTAAGGCACAATCTGCTCCGTGCGCTTCTGCATGTTTCGTATATTCAATCGTTTCTTTCGTCGTCTCCGCAGCAGTTCCAACAATAACTGGAATACGGCCATCAACTTCTTTTAATACTGTTTCTACCATGTTAAATCGTTCTTCTTTTGATAAACTAACAAATTCCCCCGTACTTCCATTAATAATAATTCCAGCTACCTTTTGCTCAATAAAGTAGTTTACGTTTTGTTTTACGCCTTGCCAATCAATCTCTTGAAATTCATCCATTGGTGTTATTAATACTGGAAATGCCCCTTTAATTTTTTGCATCTTTATCTCTCCCTTTAACATATTATTTTAATAAGAAACCTGTTGGAAACGGATCAGTAGGATCTAATATAAATGTTTGCATACCTGTAATAAACCCTCTACTTTCAAATCGAAAAATGTATCCGAGTTCTTCTTTCTTCACTTTTTCTACTGTTATAAAGCTATTAAAAATACTTTCATTTCTAAAAGGTTTATCCGCTATATAATCATTTTTAAATAATGTATGAACATAAGACACAATAGTAGAAACAAAACCTGGTGAACGTACTATAAAGTTATCTTCATGAAATGTAATCGACTTTATATGGTTCTTTTCTTTTTGCATAGAATCTACTAAAATAAGTCTTTTTATTAATAACTGTTTTTGTATAGTTTGAAGTGTAGCTTCACCCCATTTTTTTAATTTAGAGATGTTTTCAATACTGATTTCTGGCGAATACGTATCTTTTTCTACAACTGCATATACTTTATCTGCCTGTATGAGAGAGTAACTTATATTACCAATCTTTAAATTTTTCTCAATCATATAACATAGTTTGCTTTCAATCGAAACAGATACAACTTCATCATTCTCTACATATGCATCGACTGAAAATATTCCAGATAGCGTTTCGATTTTGTATTGATTAGACTCTCTCTTTTTTAAATACCCGCTTTCTAGTAACATCGTTATTACTGCGACAATGCCTCCGTAATGAAGAGGAATGGATCCTTCATGATTAAAAAACAATACAGCTGCATCCACTTCATTATGAATAGAAGGAACGACAATACATCCATTTAAACCGATAAAACCACGTGGTTCATTTAATAAAAGCTTCATTTCTTCTGCTAATTCACCTGAAAATTGTTCGTTTAACTGCTCCAAACTGTAGTAGTATTTGCATGGTACGTCTTTCATTACACGAAATGCCTCACCATTTACGTGTACGTCTACTGCTGTATACATTTTTTGAACGTTCATTTTACATCCTCCGTTTCATGTTCCATCGGCGGAATTAGCAAAAAGCCTTCTTTAAGTGGATCCTTTTCATTGTAAAAAAATCTATGCATACCCATAAGCCAAGCTGATCCTGTAATTTTCGTTATTACAGCTTCAATATTTTCCACATATGTCGTATTTATGACACACCCTTTAAATAATGAGCCAACGATACTCTCATGAATAAACTCTTCATCGATTTTAATTTTTTTATGAGCGTATAATACAGCTAACTTCGCTGATGTTCCTGTGCCACATGGAGATCGATCAATTCCTCCTGGCGGAACAACAACTGTATTTTTCACATGCGCACTTTCATGAGTAGGATCTGTATAAAATTCAACATGTGTTAATCCTCTTATAAACGAATACTCTGGATGAATGATTTCAAACTTCTCATTAATTGTATTTCTAATATGAATCGCCTTATCAATGATTGTAGATGCGTTTTCTGGTACTAACTCTAAACCTACTGACTTCGCATCGATAATGGCATAAAAATTCCCTCCATACGCAATATCCGCCTCTACAGTTCCAATTTCTTCGACGTGTACAGAAATATTTTTCAGTAAAAAAGCTGGTATGTTACAGAAGGAGACTTCTTTCGCTTTCCCATCTTGAACAGAAATATCTACTTCAACTAAGCCAGCTGGTGTATCTAGCTTTAAAGAAGTAACCGGTTCAATTACTGGAATTAAACCTGATTCAACTAAAGCTGTACATACACCGATTGTATCGTGGCCACACATCGGCAAATATCCACCTGTCTCTATGTATATAACACCTATATCAGCTTCAGGATGACACGGATCTGTTAATAGTGCTCCTGACATTACATCATGACCACGTGGCTCATTCATTAACAATTTGCGAATCCAGTCATACTCCTTTTTCATATGTAACATCTTCTCTGCCATTGTCTCTCCAATTAACTTAGGAAGTCCGCTAATTAATGTCCTCGTTGGATTCCCTCCTGTATGTGTATCAATCGTCGTAAAGACTCTTTGTAACCTCATCCGTTTAACACCCTTTCTGTAAAACGACTCAAACGAAGTGGTTCAATAGGAATGATTGTTTCTTTTTCATTTAATAACTCCTCAATCACTTTCCCGGTAACTGCCGCAAGACTAATTCCATCGCCTTCATGTCCTGCTGCAATAAAATAATTCGGAATATGTTCCACTCGTGAAATTATCGGCAAATGATCTTCTGTCCACGGGCGTAATCCAGCATATGAACGAATCACCATCATATCTGCCATTTTCGGATAAAAACGAATTGCTCTATTCGCAATACATTTAATAACCTCGTTATTTATCTTCGTATGAAAACCTACAAACTCTCTACTACTACCAATTAAAAAATTTTGGCTTTCTGTCGGTTCAAATACAAGTGCCACCCCATACTTTTCAGTTAAAGCATCCACTTTTCTTTTTCCACCAAATTTAGAAATTAAATAACCAAATTCCATTACTTTACGGCAGCCAACGTGTTGTTGCCTTGAAGCTACAATAATATGTCCCTTTCTCGGTTCAATTGGGATATTCACATCTAACATCTGTCCGATTTTAGGAGCCCACACACCGGCTGCGTTCACCACTTTTTTCGCAGTAAACGTTCCATTTGTCGTTTCTACAATAAAGGAACCGTCTATATCTCTTTTCACTTCTTTAACTTCTGTATGATTAAAAGCTTTTGTACCAAATTTCTTCGATTCTGCAAGAAGTGAAAAAGCAAGAAGATACGGATTTACAGTTGAATCCGTTGCACATTCTAAACCGCCTAATAAATCATCTGCAAAAAATGGTGATTCTTCTTTTATATCTTGCCTATCAAGCATTCGAAATGGTAAACCAGCCTCTTTTTGACGATTTACCCATTGCTGCGCTGCCTCCATCTCTTCGTCTGATTCACAAACGAGAATGCTTCCTGGCGCTCTATATTCAAATGAGTGCTCCAATTCTTCACTTAATTCATTTACTAACTTTTGACTTACTAACGACATTTGACTATCAAACCCTGGGTCTTTATCAATAGCCAAAATGTTCCCATCACACCGTGAAGACGTCCCACTGACAAATTCCCCTTTTTCAATGATTGTTACGTCTCTTCCGTATTTTGATGTGTAATACGCGATAGAACAGCCTATAATACCACCGCCTATTATTAAAACGTCACTGTGTCTCACATAGCAGCCTCCTTTCTCCTAAATCTCTCACTTTCTATTTATGCAATTGGTGTGCCAACTCTACATACAGAACTATTTATATGAAATAATTTTTATTTGTAAAAATATTTTAAATTTATCGTAAATAGGTGTATTATTTTTTTATCACTGTCTAAATTTTTATACATAATAGGAGGACAATATGGCATTTTCATTCCCAACAATAAAAGAGTTAATAAAAATTTTGTCAATTGATTGTACAAGTATCGTTAAGCGCATGAAACAGGTAGGTGAAAAATTTTATTACCTCCATTCACCTACTGAGGAATGGAGGTGCACAGTTATATATGAAGATGACTCTTTCACTACTTTAATCGACGCATTTTCTCATGAACTAGCCGTTGTCATCATTAAAGAAAATCAAGAGCCTTTATGCTGTATAACTGCTCAGCAAATGATTCCTTTTCTTTATAAGTATTACAATGAACTACTAGCTTTTTATAACACCGTTATTCAAACGTCTGATTCTTCTGTTACAGTCATCGACGATAAAGAATGCGTTCGTACTTGGACAGATGGCGCTGAAAAGATTTTTTCAGTGAACCATAATGAAATTATCGGACAACCCATCACCCGTTTTTTTGATTATAAAGATTTAGAAATTCTGCAATCATTACATGACGGAAAAAGCATAATTGCTCATTTCCATCAGCCACGTCCAGATTTGTTCGTATTAATTAATTCAAACCCAGTTTATTGCAACGATAAAATTATTGGAGCAGTCGTTTCAGAAACGGATGTTACAAATCAAGTCGTATTAAATGAAAAACTATTTAATATGTCGCATGAAATGCACCGTTTAGAACAAGAAGTAGCAAAATATAAAGATACATCCGATCCTTTCCTTGCGATGAATGGAAAAAGCCCTGTTATACAAAGAACGATTCAATTAGCTAGAAAGGTTTGTTCAGTGAAATCCACGGTTTTAATACTCGGAGAAAGTGGAGTTGGAAAAGAAGTGTTTGCGAAAGCAATTCATGAAGCAAGTGAGACAGCAAATGCCCCTTTCATTTCAATTAACTGCGGCGCAATCCCAGAAGCGTTATTTGAAAGTGAATTATTTGGTTACGAGCGCGGGGCGTTTTCTGGTGCAAATAGTAAAGGTAAGAAAGGTAAAATAGAACTTGCACAAGGCGGTACTTTATTCCTCGATGAAATAGGCGAAATGCCGCTCGATATGCAAGTGAAACTTTTGCGTGTACTGCAGGAACGAAAGTATTACCGAGTTGGTGGAGAAAAAGAAATACATATCGATTTCCGCATTATCGCTGCTACAAATCGTGATTTACAAGAAGAAATGAGAAAAGGAACTTTCCGAGAAGATTTATACTATCGCTTAAATGTAGTTAGCTTGCTTATTCCACCGCTGCGGGAAAGACGAGAGGATATTATCGAATTAACCTATTCCTTCTTAAACGATTTTTCAATAAACTATAACAGGCCTATTCGCGACTTACCTTCAAATATTATGCATGAACTGCTTCATTACAATTGGCCTGGTAATATTCGCGAGCTCCGCAACGTAGTTGAAAGACTCGTCGTATTTGCAACAGACGGCATTATTAAACAAGAATATTTACCATTTCATACAAATGAAACTTTAGACAATCATATAGCTCAATCCCTATTACTCAGCAACAATAATACGATTCTTTCTTTACAAGAAGAAATGGATGAGCACGAGAAAAAGGTAATTGAAAGAGCTTTACGCATTTTAGATGGTAATAAATTAGAATGTGCGAAACACCTTGGCGTAACGAGGGCCACTTTATATAACCGTTTAAAAAGACTAGGGTTACAATAAAGTGAAACTTTAATCAGTGGGGGTTTTGTTCATCCCCACTTGATTATCAGCCCTCACCAATTGGACTTTTACGGGCAGCCCGCCCCCCACCTAACTTCTTTGCTTTCACTGAATTTTGAGGTGGAGTCTTACTGCCCAGCAAATAGCGGGATAATCCCTCTCCTCCTCTATATTGGCATAGTTTTTGCATAATAATTTATGTAAACCGAACTAGAGGAGGAATACATATGACGAATAAAGAGAACTTAATTGTTTGTCGTTGTGAAGAAGTTACATACGAACAACTTCAATCGACAATTGCTGAATATAATTGCTCAGCTCGTGAGCTAAAACTAAGAACACGTGCTGGTATGGGTTTTTGCGGCGGTAGAACATGTAGAATGACGATAGAACGAATGGTAGAAAATGCGAATCCTAACATATCCCAAAATGAAATTCCATTAAAATATCAACCGCCAGTGCGTGCAGTTACTTTTGGAGCGGTAGGTGACAATCAATGAGTAGAATTACACATCACCCTATTTTAGGTAGTTTAAATAGTAGTCAGCGTATCAATTTTCAATTTAATGGTCAACAATATGAAGCATATGGACATGAAACGATAGCGGCCGCTCTACTCGCAAACGGAATAAGAACGTTAAGAGTGCATGAAGATAGCGGAACTCCGCGAGGTATTTATTGTAATATCGGGCATTGTTCTGAATGCCGCGTGACTGTAAACAATCAAACGAATGTACGAGCTTGCTTAACTGTAGTTGAAAACGATATGGTTGTTGACAGCGGAAAACAGCATCCAAATACCGTGAGAGAGATGGTGAAAAAGCGATGATCGATGTAATTATTATTGGTGCAGGACCAGCAGGATTATCAGCTTCCATCTCTTGTGCACGTTTTGGACTTAACGTACTTGTTATTGATGAATTTATGAAGCCGGGCGGGAGATTGTTAGGACAGTTGCATCAAGAGCCTACTGGGGAATGGTGGAACGGAATAGAAGAATCAAAACGTCTTCACGAAGAAGCAAAATCTCTTTCAGTCGATATTCGGTGCGGTGTTTCCGTCTATAATTTAGATAAAGATGAGAGTTGTTGGTTCGTGCATACAAATATCGGTACGTTAGAAGCACCGTTCGTACTAATTGCTACTGGGGCTGCGGAGTATTCTATTCCCCTACCCGGCTGGACACTTCCAGGGGTTATGTCAATTGGCGCAGCTCAAGTTATGACAAATGTTCACCGCGTTCAAGTTGGTAAAAAAGGAATCATTATCGGTGCTAATATTTTGTCATTCGCCATTTTAAACGAATTGCAATTAGCTGGCATCACAGTGGATCATATTGTAATTCCTGAAAAAAGCGAGTTAAGCCAAAAGGCCGGTGAACCAGAAGAAGTTTTAAAATCGCTCTTAAATGCGGCTCACCTCGCCCCATCTCCCTTCCTACGTATAGGTAGCCGTTTTATGAAATATGATTGGATTCGAAAAGCTGGATTAACATTTTATCCAAATAGCGGCATGAAAATAAACGGGACGCCGCTTCATCTTCGTAAAGCTGCACTTGAAATTATCGGTACAGATCAAGTAGAGGGTGTACGTGTTGCTAACATTGACTCTAAAGGGAATATTATTAACGGATCAGAAAAGATCTATGAGGCAGACTTCGTTTGTATAGCCGGAGGTTTATATCCGCTTGCTGAGCTTGCCGCTGTAGCGGGATGCCCTTTCCATTATATTCCTGAACTTGGCGGGCATGTTCCACTTCATTCAGAAGAAATGGAAACCCCTCTTCCAGGTTTATTTGTAGCTGGAAATATTACTGGCATTGAAAGCGGAAAAATCGCGATGGTGCAAGGAACAGTTGCAGGTCTATCTATCGCTAAACATGCAAGTGAGAAACTTGACGTAGTCGACCAACAATTACAACAAGCAATTCAAAACGTTCACTCTGTTCGTCAAAAAGCAGCGATTCAATTTAATCCAATGATTGATGTTGGTAGACGGAAGATGAATGAGATTTGGCGTGCTTTTCAATCATTCGAAGAAAATCAACAAATGAAAGCGTGAAAAACTAGCATATAAAAAAGTGGTGGATTCATTACTACACCTTCTTTTCTAATGTATTAATCAACTGTATTTTAAAAATTAATAGGACTTAACCTAATAAAAATCACACCATCATTCTTCTACCGTGCTTTGAATAATAAAATATAAGATTTCTGAAATATCATATCAAATATAGTCGCGATTTATTTATCGCAATTTATCGAATAGATAAATAAAATTTGTTTTATGTCAAAATTATTATTTATTTGGATAGCCAACTTTGGATTAGATAGATAAAATGATGCAAATACTAAATTGAAGACACTTGAAATACTGGATTTTATTCTAAAAGAAGAAACATACTAGCAATATTAATACAAATAAAAAACTGTTAGAGCATACAGCTCTAACAGTTTTATTGTTCATTATTATTAAATTTCGCTAATGCGTAGATGCCTTCTTCATCATCTAATTCAAGTTGCAATCTTGCTGCAAATGAATTGACGTTGTATTCTCGATCAAGCAACAAGCGTAGTGCTTCGATTAAGTTTGCTTGAATTAAAATTTGCTGGCGACCATTTACCTCTACTTCTGCAGAGAAACCGTAGTCATCATCATACATTAGTTCAACTGAAACTTCTTCTGGACCAACTTGTCTTTTTTCAGCGATATATACGCAAAGTGCATTTATAAGTTCTTGTTCAGAAATTTTTATTGTTTCCATGCTACTTCATCTGCCTTTTTCTTACGTTGATCTTTGAAGTATTTAAATGCACGAACTGCTAACATTACGATACCAGCCATTACTAACATATTTACCATAAACGCTAATACAGAACCAAGTGCTCCCATATTTGCAAATAAGCTACCCATTAGTAAACCACCAAGACCACCTAGTAATAAGCCTTTCATAAAGCCACCTTTATTACTTTTTGGCGCTGTGTTTGTTGCTTTTGTTTTTGAATCAGTTGTCGTTTTTTGTGAATTCACATTAGAATCTTTTTTGTTTAAATCAACTTTTGACTTTTGACCTGAACTTGGTGTATATGATTTTTTACCAGATTTGTAACTTTTCGCTGCCGCATGATCTACGAACATAAAGCTACTAGCCCCAAAGATAACCATGAATGCTGTCATTACTGCTACAAGTTTTTTCAACATATTATATCCATTCTCCTTTTATATAGATATATGTGAAATCTACCTTTCTAGTAAATTCAGAATGATAGATTTGTTTTAAAACCATTTTAAAGGTTCTTATGAACTTATTATATGAACTTTTGTCGAAATATGCAAGCATTATTTACTTACGACATTTCATGACATAGGAAAAATTAAGCAAAACGGAATTGACTTTAAATGAAACAAAACATATTATAAGTTCATAAGAACTTTTTATAATTTTGGAGGTGAAAAGATGGAAACATTTCATCTCACACGAAACGAAATGGCAACGCTCCTTCTATCACTAAGAGGATGGAATACGAAGAAGCCTCTCGGCATTTTACAAGAAGCTTGGGCAAAGTCACATAAAAAAGATATTGAAAGCGGACAAAGCGTTACTGCTTTTATTACAACCGCACTTTCACCTATTTTTGAAAAATTGATTAAGATTGACGATACAGATGTCGGTTTTTCTTTAAATGAAATAGTTGCGCTTGGCAATCAGATTGAAAATACAAGCTTCTCTGTAACTGCTATGCAAAACTGGGTGAAACGAGATATAAAAGAAATGATTGGCTCCCCTCAAAAAGGGAAGAAATACTCAATCGAACAAGCAGCATTACTATTCATTGTCGAAGATTTAAAAACAGCGCTTGATTTTGAATCTATTCGCAAACTATTACGACTCATCGTAAATGACCCGGCCGATCGAAGTGATGATTTAATTAACCCTCTTCATTTATATGTAGCTTATTCTTCTTTATTTGAAGAACTGAATCAAGGGAATTGTTTACAACTAAATGCTACAGATACAGTTCATACGATCGAAAATATCGTAAAAGAAAAAGCTGATAAAATAGCAAGTAAGTTCGATCAAATTAATAACGAACAACGCGAAGCAATTCGTAACGCTATTATTATCGCCACACTTTCTGTACATACCGCTTATGTACAAATGCTAGCGAAACGATATGTGACAGCAACATTATTTTTACAAAATTTAGATGTGAAACCTTAAAAAACAGGAGCAAATTTGCTCCTGTTTTTTTATATCAATATATCTTTTGTACTATTAAGCTCACATGAAATTCGAAATTGCCTTTCATGAACTTTTTCGGTGACTAAAAAAGTTTTATGTAGACACCTTTATTCTCACTAATATATGAGAAATTTTTAATAATCTTTTCATTATCTCTTCATGAAAACATGGCTTATATCCTTTACTATAATACTTATGAGAGACATAAAAGAATTGAAATGGCAATCCCCTATATAAATAAGGTATAATCTACATATAGTGAACCTTTTATATTGTTAAATAAAGGGGCTTATATTCAAAATTCATAAATTAGAAGGTGCAACAATGTTAAGTAGTTTTATTCACTCAGTATTAACGTTTTTTGAAGGATTAGGTTATTGGGGCATTATGCTCGGACTTATGATTGAAATTATTCCAAGTGAGATTGTCCTTGCTTATGCGGGATACTTAGTATTCAATGGTAGTATCTCATTTGTAGGCGCAGTTATATTCGGTACAATTGGTGGTGTTATTGCCCAAATCTTTGTTTACTGGATTGGTCGATATGGTGGTCGCCCTGTATTAGAACGTTACGGTAAGTATATTTTCATACATAAAAAACAAATGGATTCTGCTGAAGATTGGTTTAATCGTTACGGAACTGGCGTAATTTTCACTGCACGTTTCATTCCTATCGTTCGTCATGCGATATCAATTCCTGCTGGTATTACAAAAATGCCATTACTACGTTTCACTACATTAACAGCACTTGCGATCATCCCTTGGTCTATCATTTTCATTTATTTAGGTGAGAAACTAGGTGAAAATTGGGAGAATATTAACGATATTGCTCGGACCGTATGTGAAATCGTTCGCTATCGGTGGCGTTGTACTTATACTTTTATATTTCGTAATAAAAAAGTGGACAAAAAAACGTGAAAATCTTGCTTAAGATTATAATAAAAACCGCTATAAATTCATTAAGAATTATAGCGGTTTTTATTATCGGCTTGATCATGTATTAGAAATTGTATTATTTCTTTTTTATGCTTTAAGTCATGCTCGATAAGTGATGAAAAATAATTATTTAACCTCAATTTTTTTGTACCAAATTGATAGTCATTATTAAAATTCCGAGCAGGAATTCGCTCAATTTGGTCTACTAATTGTTTACGAGTAAAGCTAAATTGATCTATTAGTTCTTCTTTTGAAATACCAGACCTTGCATATTTTATTTCACCCTTATTCATTTCCTCAACACCTGTTGGAACGATATGTACAGATTTCCCGCTTACAAAATATGAAATTCTATACTTCATTAAAAACTCATCCCAAACAATAAAATGTGAAATTACATCCGTAATTGCCCATGAACCTTTTTTAAATGGTTGAAACCATATATCCTCCGATATTCCATTCAATGTTTGGCACCATTCTATTAGATTTAACTTTTCTTCCAGAATCCTCCCTTTCTCCATAATGCACTCCTCTTCCACACTAATAATTCATTCATATTAATGATTTCTAGACATTTCATTAAAACCCTCCAGTCTAAGATTTACATGGATAAGCAACAATTCCACCATAAAATACGTATAGTAACTCAAAAAGGATTGATTCCCTATGCATTGGCAGCAAAAAGTACCATACTTAATCGGACGCCCTGTTGGTGTTTCTCTCATTAATGGGCAAGGGACATCCGGCGTTTTATGCGGCGTTCAAAATAATCAATTATTTGTTTACGAATACCTTTACCAAACCCAGTTCGCCATGAAACATTATGACTTTAGACAAATTCAAGATATACACGCCTTTCCAAATTGCCCACACCAAAATCCTCTATACTAAAAAACAGGAACGGCTTTATTGCCATTCCTGTTTCTATTGTTTATGCATTATTTTTCAGAGTAAAACTTCTGCACTGCTTCATCAAAATAGATCCATCCTTTCCAGCCTAAATGAATCGTATCTTTTAAGAAATACTTATCATATTCATGGCTAGAAAAATCGACTACTGGGTATCCTGCTTTCTCAACTTGATCGCGAACCTTATTGTAATACACATCACGACGTTCTTTTGGGAAACCAGCGTAATCATACCACGGTCCGTTTACAGGCACAGAAATAAAGAGTGGTTTTACATTTTTTTCTTTGAAAAGATCTAAAACAATTTGTAAGTCATCATATTCTGGTGAATCATCATACGATTCATTTGCTCTAAAGTTTTTTAAACCTTTTAATTTTTTCTTTAAATTATGTTTATAATAATATGGATTTTCAATTCCGAATGTATTTGTTGTGGATCCTACTTTACCTTCTTGTTCCGCATGTTTACGTGCATCTTCCCAAGAAAGCGAACGTAATCCCATATTTGTTTCCTCTTTCATCGCTTCGATCTTAAATAGAGAGTTAAATAAATCTCTATGATCTAAAATGTTCCGGTACATATACGCTAGCGGTTTAGCTAGTCCAGCTTTTATGTTATGTTTTGTATCGTTATATACAATACTTTCTAGCGAACTACTTAATATCGCATCCTTACGAACAACTTTATAATCTAGTAAACGTTTCGCGATTTTTTTCTTCATTTCAGGCTTTATTTCGTCATTAAAAATAAAGTGATAGGCTTGTTGTTTGGAGAAATTATTTGTAAAATCCCCTTGTGATACACCGGTTTTTGTAAACCATTGTGGTGAAAGAACAAAGACTACCTTTTTACCTTCTAATTCATCCATTGTAGACGTCATATTTAATATATGAGCCAAGCTTTGCGTACCACCAGTCCCTATTAAAAATGGAGTAAAACCTGCTGGATTTACTTTAAAATAGTTAGATGGATGATATGCATCCATTCGTAAAAACTCTGATGAACCATACATCGGTAAATACTGCGAATTCTCTAACATTTTCTGTTGCAAGAAAACACTTTGTAATTTCTCTTTTTGTAAGGAAGTTGCTGCATCTTCTATCTTTTTATCGCTTATTAGTGATACTAAACTCTTAGATGGAATAAGCAATACAATGAAAAAGAGTAGACACGCTAAAATAATTGGACCAAAAGCATGCTTCATCTTCATCGGTTGTTCCTCTTTCTATTACGAATAAATTGTAACCCTTGTTTATGACACGTCATCATTTTTCTCCTTTTTTCTATACATGTTCCATTCTATTTATCTATTATATACATGTATGTATTCCTCTCTTTTCTCTGCAAATTCATACATTCATAGAGAAAGAAAATGTTTCCAAAGAAACATTTTAATTATACAAGATTCTACATAAATTTCACACTGGAATTTATGTAATAATTTTATTTTTAAGCTATGAAAAAACTTATAAAATGTCTATAATTCATTTGAAGCTATAAGAAAAAACAGACTATCACATACGTGAAGTCTGTTTCTCCATCACTTTATTTTTGTACATCTGCCCATTTTAAACTTGTAGCTGGACCGAATTGATGTACATATAATTCTTTCACATATGGTTTTTGTAAGTAAGAAAGACCGCGCTGGAATACTGGTGCAATTACCGCATCATCAAGGAGCACTTTTTCCGCATCTTGTAGTGCTTTCCAACGAGCTTTTTCATCATTACCTAACTCTGTTTTAATCTTCTTAATTAAAGCGTCGTATTCTGGATTTGCATATCCTGTATTATTTACGGTACTTCCCGAAAGGAAAACTTCTAAGTATGTCATTGGATCTGGATAATCAGGTAACCAACGTGATAACGACATTTCGTATTCTTTTTTCTTCTCTAACGCTAGTTTTTGCGTATGTGGTTGTAATTTCACATTTACTTTTAGCCCCGGTAAGTTTTTCTCAAGCTGTTCTTTAATATATTCGCCTACCTTTTTAAAGTTCTCTAAGTCATAGTTTAATAGTTCTAACGTCACTTCATTTGTGCCTGTCTCTTGCTTCGCCTTTTCCCAATATTCTTTCGCTTGTTTTACATCCGTCTTATTAAACTCACCTGCCGTACTTCTAAAATCTTTCTTATCTGGTCCTTTTAAAAATCCTTTTGGTACGTAATAATTCGCAGCAACTGATCCGTCATTTAAAAATGATGTCGCCAAGCCCTTTTTATCAAACACTGTACTTAGCGCAAGACGTGCATTTTTATTTTTAAGAATCGGCACATTTTCATTGAAACGGAAGAAATACATAACCGGATCTGTATATTGTTTCAACTCTTTATTGTTTTTATATTTATCTACGAATTCTGTTGAAATGACAGCTCTATCAACTTTATCTGTCTCATATAAATTTACCGCAGTTGAAATTTCTTTAACAATTTGATAGTTTACTTCATCTAACTTCACTTCTTTTTTATCCCAATATTTATCGTTTTTCTTCATTGTAAAGCTCGCTTCGTGCTTCCACTCTGATAATGTAAACGGCCCATTATATATCGCTTTATTTGCCTCTAACCCGTATTTATCACCTTGCTCCTTCGCATATTTTTCATTAATTGGATAGAAAGATGGTAAAATGAGTAGTTTCGTAAAATACGGTACAGGATGTTCCAGCTCTACAACGAACGTTTTATCATCCTTTGCTTTCACACCTAATTCTTCTAAGCCTAATTGTTTCTTATTTATCTTCTCCGCATTTTTCACATCGTACGCGATATATGCATATTGAGAGGCTGTATCTGGATTTATAAGTTGCTTCCAAGCATATACGTAATCATGAGCTGTTACTGTATCTCCGTTAGACCATTTCGCATCACGTAAGTGGAATGTATATGTCTTACCATCTTTACTCACTTCATATTTTTGTGCTCCCGCTTGAATCACTTCATCATTTTTCGATAAACGGAATAATCCTTCCATTACGTTATTCAAAACGTTAAATGATACCGCATCTGTTACTTTCCCTGAATTTAATGATGGAATTTCACCCGTTTCTAGTAGTTGTAATACTTTCTTCTCATCTTTCGGCTTTGTAGCTGTTTTTTCTTTAGCACAGCCTACTAAAAATGAAGATACAAGTAGAGTACTAACTAATGAGTAGCGAACAACCTTTTTCATATAAAGCCCCCCTATCTTTTTTAAGGTAAGTAACGACGAGCACCAGCGTATTCTTCTATATATCCTGGTGTATTTAGCGGTATAATTTCTACCGATCTTTCAGCCTTTGGAGAGTGAATCATATTTCCATCACCAATATACATGGCAACGTGATGAACACTACCTTTTCCTTGATTATGTGCAAAGAATATTAAATCGCCCTTTTGTAGGTTTTCTTTATCAACCGCAATTCCTGCTTTTGATTGTGGCCCAGAATCCCTCGGTATTGTAATGCCATGTGATTTATAAATCGTATGTGTAAATCCAGAGCAATCAAATCCAAAACCACTTGTACCAGCCCATATATACGGTAATCCTAAAAATATTTTTCCAGTGTTTATTAAGTCATCAGCGGTTGGAGTTGGAATATCATTTTGAGAATGGTAAACAGTTCCATCATTTTTCCGTAGCCACGCCTTCTGACCATTTGGCAACAATACGCGGTATGAGATCGTATCTTCACTTAATAGCGGTAAACGCGTATTATAGCTGACTTCAAGCGATTTATGTTTTTCAGAAGGGTTAATATATACAATTGCTGTCGGTTTCGTTACTAATACAAAAGCTTCGTTTGTTTTATCTGCAAATTCCTGATTATACGTTAATTGTTTTTCAGGCATCCACCCTGGATACCCTTCTTCATTTCGCGGCGTTGGCTGTCCGTGCACTAGTACTTTTACCCAATCACCTTTTTTATCAATTACTGTTACTTCTTGACCGAGTAGCGCTTGCGTTTCTAATTTATTTGCACTCGTTAACCAAAGCTTCTCATCTAGCGTCATTGATTTCGTCCACTTCCATAAATCAACTGGATTTGTCGCACTCGGTGCATCAATTGGTCGTAATGAATCTGGTGCAGTCCATAACGTTGCAGCAGATACATCTATAAATGCTTTACTACCCTTCTTCTCCTCAGCATTCACCGAAGTAAACGATGAAAATATAAATAAAGTTGTTAAAAATGCAGTTCCTACTTTTTTCATATATATCCCCCTTATAAGATAGTTTACTAGGTACTACTTCTAAGATTGTATATTCACTATAGAATGCAGGTTTACCTTTGGACCAGTGTAAGTCATCCCTTCTGGCTCTTCTACTAACCATAACGGTGCATCAAGATCAAAGTAATGAATATTCGGATGAGCCGCAGCTAAATGGGCGACAGCACTAACTGAAAGTGAAGATTCCATCATACTTCCGACCATACATTTCACACCTGCTGCTTCCGCAATATCCGCAATTTTCCATGCTTCTCGTATGCCGCCGCATTTCATTAATTTAATATTAAGTAGGTCTGCATATCCTCCTTGGACAATCTTTAATGCGTCTCTTGCCGAAAACATACTTTCATCTGCCATAATAGGCGTTTGTACATTGTCCTTCACGTACTTTAATCCTTCCCAATCTTTCGCATGAACTGGTTGTTCTACAAATTCTATATTTAAATTTCTATTCTCCATTTCTCTAATAATAGAAACCGCTTCTTTCGGTTTCCATCCTTGATTTGCATCTAAACGTAACGTCGTATTCTTTGGTACTACATTTCGAATTGCCTCTATGCGTTCTAAATCTAAATGTGCCTCTTTACCCACCTTAATTTTTAATGTTTGGAATCCCTTTTCGATATGCTTTTTCGCTTCTTTTGCCATTAATAAAGGCTCATCAACACTTACTGTAATATCAGTATAAATCTCTTTCTTCCCACCTAACAATGCATATAACGGTATGTTGTGAAATCGACAATATACATCGTATAAAGCCATATCTACCGCCGCTTTCGCACTTGTATTTCCTATACAGCTCATTTGAATGTGTAACAATAACGTTTGAAATTGCAGCACATCTTTATCAACTAATACGGAGCGAATTGGCCCTAATATTGCTTCCTCAATCCCGTTGGCAAAATCACCTGTAATAACCGGTGTTGCTGCAGCAGCTCCTTTTCCAACAATCCCTTCATCTGTATGAATAAACACATCTATACTTTCGATTTCCGTTACAGTGCGAAGCGCAGTTTTAAACGGTGTATGAAGCTTTACATGTCGGCGGTTTACCTTCACATCGGTAATTTTCATTTTGTTCATCCTTTCATTGTTTATAGAGTGATACTTTAATATCCGGGTGGCTTTTCCGTTAATGCGAAACAAAAAAATCCAGCCATAAGAAGATTCTTACGGCTGGATTTTGTCTATGAATGGGTAGACAAAGCAGCGATCTGATTATATTTTTTCTGTGCATCCTTTAGCGCTACAAGTAGCGCCTTTTGAGACGAACCGAAGTACCGATTTTTTATTTCTGTTACTAATGCTTGGGTCATTAATATTTTTATGTAGAAACAAATATTTAACAAATTGAGATGTTAATGTAATTGTGGCTGAGCAATCTGCATCTACAATTTCCCCTGTATCCTTCTCAAGTACAAATGCTACAAAATAACTTTTGAACTTTTCGGTAATGGGATTATTTTGAGGTGCTTTCGCATCCCCTACGACGTAAATTGTATTTGAAGCGTACACAGCTATCTTCCTTTCTTATACGAGGATAACGGTTTTCTTAACAGACGTATAAGCTGTTAACTCAACGTTGATTAAAAAATGTATCCGATTACCTTGTATTATATACAATTGACAGAATTTTAACAATATTTATTTTGACATATATTCCATAATTATGAAAATCTCTTGAAACAATTAAAATCGGCTCAAACTTCTCATTTTTACAATATGTCATTGCTCCTTGTACCATGACATTCACACTACAAACAACTTTTCCCTCATACATCAAAAAACAGTTAGCTATCGCTAACTGTTCCACCACTTCACTTTGGCAATACGAATATTGTTTCGTTTGACTTAGAAAATTGATACTCTTTTCTAGCAAACTTTAAAATCTCTTCTTCATTATCGGTTAAATTCTCAATGTTAGTCTTTAAAGAACCTTGATCTTTCTTTAAAGAAACTAATTGTTTCTTTTGATTTGTTATTGTATTTTTTTGCCATTAATTACTTCTTGTTGTTTCGTTAAAATATATTGAACGTACAAAGTAGTCGCAGCAATAAAAATGAACATGAAAATAAAACGCCTTAACTTCTTCTTATTTATAGTTCGCTTGTCGTTAGGCTGTGATAGTTGCTCTGGTATATTAGGAACATTGACTCTTTTGAGTTTCCTCATTTTCAAATCCCCCTAACCCATATTTTCTCACTACCATAGGTACGATCTCTTACTAACTTAAATTCTATTCTTATAAAATAACCTCCTTCACAAAAAAATCTCACAAATTAACCAATTAGAGATAGCGTTCGACGACATCTCTGTATTTAAAATGAGAATTTTTATTTATGCTGCTATAAAATAGTAGTTTATGTTATTCTTTTTCCCCAATTGTAGAAAACATTTTTACACATATAAATTCTAGTTTTGCATACCGATGTTATAACATGCTTACAAGGAGGAAAAATGATGCACTACCGTACATTAGGTAAAACTGGAATTACTGTTTCTGAAATTGGCTTTGGAGCGTGGGCGATTGGCGGCGATGAATGGGGTCCTGTTAACGACAAACAATCTATAACCGCTATGAAAAAAGCAATTGAATGTGGCGTAAACTTTATTGATACTGCTGATGTATACGGATTAGGACATAGTGAAAGGTTAGTAACTCAAGCAATAAGAGAGCACCGTAATAATATCGTTTTATCAACGAAAGGCGGTTTAATTGGGCATCACTATGATCCAAGTGGAGAGCCTGTTTATAATACTGCAGAAAAAGTGATCGCAGTATTTGAAACTAGCTTACTGCGCCTAGAAACAGATTATATTGATGTTTATTTCTGTCACATTTGGTGGGATAAACAAGAAGAAACAGAAGCATTTTTACGAGCATTTGAAATATTAAAACGGGACGGAAAAGTAAGAGCTGTTGGTGTTTCAACTCACGACATACAATATATAAAACACTTCAATAAAAACGATGAAATTGATGTTGTGCAACTTGATTACAACATATTAAACCGAAAACCAGAAAACGACATACTGCCCTACCTACAGGAGAACAATTTAGGAGCTGTTATACGCGGCCCTTTAAAAATGGGGATATTAACTGGAAAATTTACAAATAAAACAACTTTTCTTGACGGAGATTTACGCAAAGAATGGCCAAAAGAAAAGTGGTTTCAAGAAGATTTACAAAAAGTAGAGAAACTACGATTACTCTCAAATGAAAATCAAACCTTAGGGCAACTTGCACTTCGTTATGTCCTCACTCATCCAGCGGTATCGGTCGCAATTCCTGGCGCAAAAACAGAAAAACAAGCGAAAGAAAATGCAGACTCGTCTATCCGTCCGATTCTTACAGATGAGGAATTAGCGCATATTCAGTCAATATAAAACAATACCAGCAGCTGGAAATATCCAACTGCTGGTCTTGTTTTACTTTTAATATTGTAAATCAATATCATATTCCATCCTCTTCGCTGTTTCTTCAGCAACCCGAGCACCTAACAAATTTCTCACAATGTGAAATGACATATCAATTCCAGCTGAAATTCCTCCAGACGTAATAATATGCCCCTCATCTACAAACTTTACATTCTCTAATACTTCCACATTCGGAAAATCATTTCTAAAACTTTCAATACTTGCCCAATGTGTTGTCGCTTTGAAGCCATCGAGTAATCCAGCTTTCGCAAGTAAAAGCGCACCGGTACAAACAGAAGTCATTAACTTTACTTCTTTCATTTGCTCACGGATCCAATTTGTTATTATTTCATTTTTCATTTCGTTTTCTCTAACACCTAACCCACCAGGAATAATTAAAATATCAACTGGAGGCAAGTTTTCGATACTATAGTCCGGTTGTACCTTTAATCCATTTCTCGCTGTAATCATTTCTCCATCTTGACTAACAGTATGAACTGTAAATGGTTGACCTTCACTTGTTGCTGTAACGGAAAAAACTTCAAATGGACCAGCAAAATCTAACACTTCCACTTCATTAAAAAGAAAAATCCCTACATTCCAGTGGCTAATCATAAGCTCACTTCCTCTTGCAAATGATGTAATAGGGATTCATGCCCTTTTTCTAAAGCAATATCATATGCGGTTTTCCCATCATTTTTCTTAATCATTTTATTAGCACCATTTTCAAGAAGTAATATAATGATTTCTTCATTTCCTAATAACGCCGCTTCATGAAGTCCTGTCCAGCCACCACTTTGCACAGCATTCACATCTGATCCCTTTTCAATTAAGAAAGCTACAAGCTCGCTTTGTTTGTTCGCAATTGCTGCTTGAAGTGGCGTATTTTCATTTTCGTTTTTTGCTCTAATATGTATATCTGCACCCTGTTCTAAAAGGAAGCTTGCTAGTTCTTTCTGTCCAAAATAAGCTGCTAAATGAAGTGGTGTCCGACCATCTTCACTAAATTCGTTAACAACACTTGGATCCGTATTAATGATTTCTACTACCTTTTCTTTTTCCCCTCTTATGACTGCTTGTGATATTGATATGATTTGTTCCATAATGAACCTCCATGTATACAAATATTAAGTACCCCTTAATAAATTCCATTAATAATCACATGTTCCTTTCTAAATAATTAAGTTTACATAATAATATTATTTTTACAATTCGCTATCCTAATAAAAAAACAACCCACTCTAATGAGTAGATTGTTTTTGAATTTCATTTTTATAATTGTTTAAAAAAATATCATTTTCACTTACAACTAATAAACATTAATAAAAATGAAATGAAATTATATATTTAGCAGCCATAAACTCTTTACATATCAAAACCGGCTATTTACTTAAATTAATAGTTTTTATCATTTAAAAATAAAAATGGCATTTATCCTTACATTTGAAAAATACATATGTGACAAGAATCTATAGCAGTACGCTTATCATACTAATCTATAACAATTCTGCCTTCTTCCCTTACCTGTATCCTTTAAAACATAAGACTTTAAAACGAGTGCTGTTAGTGAATCTGTTAATGTTTTATATGATAAATTTGAAAGAGCTAATAGATCGTTCGTATATAACATTCTATGCTTCTCTAATAATAATAGTACTAATCGTTCTGACGGTTTTAATGTTTCATCACTTTCTAGTATAAAATCTATATTTTTCATATTCCTATTCTTACTCCTTATATAAAAAAATGATTTTAGTAGTTATTTAATATAAAAATACTACATAACAAATTTGAAGATATATCGAAATAACATAACGCCCAAACACTTTTATACTATAACATAAAAAAGGCATTTCCCCAAATTGAAAATGCCTTTTTATATCTACTTCTCTTTTTTATATAATTGATATGATTGTTCTAGCCCTTTATTATATTTCGTATTATTATCTGTCCATTCTCCCCCTAAATTTCCTGGCCACCCTGATGTATTAGCAACATATTTAAGCAACTCCCAATCCTGCAGTCCTTTTTTCACACCACGCTCATACGATTTGACCATACTTGAAATTGCTATCGTTGTATTTATACGCGAATCCACTAAACTCTCTTCCGATGATTGCGCTGGTGCTAATCCACCACGATGTAATTGGAATAATCCGAAAGATGTCCCGTTATCTCCTATTGCTTTTCGGTTAAATTTTGTTTCATGATCCGCAATTGATAATGGTATCCAATCTGGAATATCATACCTCTTTGCAACTTCACTAATTACTTGTTTATTATTTTTAATCTCTTTCTGCTTTTCATAGTTAATATAAATTACATAACTTAAAGTAAATAACGTAAATAATATGAATATATATTGTAGTGCCTTTTTCATCATTTCATCTCCTGCTTTGTATATGTTTCACTTTCTATATACACTATAAGACTTTTATGTGACATTCATTTGACAAAATGATATTAATTATACATAAGCTGTTACAGTTTTAACTATCAATCTAAAAACTACAATTCTTCTAAAAGACTCCTTCAACACATAAAAACAATCAGCCTTTCATGTACTATACATGAAAGGCTGATTGTTTTTCACTACACTTTTTTATGTATACAGTATATCCCTGCTATAATAAAACAAATTGAAATTACCGATAAAATTGTACCCTGGATTTCATAAAATGCAGTAAAGAATTTTCCGCTTGGTCTATCCCAAATTTCTAATGAACCCGCGTAAATTGCGGAAGTTATATATGTAAGACCGAATAGGAGAATTCCCGAAAGAACATAGGTTACTCCACTATTTTTCATTATTAGCTCACCTCCATTAATTTTATATGTGAATAAAACAAAAAAAGACCTTTATACGTTAAAGATCTTTTTCATCTTATTTTGTTACAAAAAACGCCAGAATCTAAAACAAAAACTTACTTTATGATTAACATCCCTATATACAAATTAAAGACTATAAGGTTGCCAGCGTCTTCTCAATTATCATTTTTACATTAAATGTTTCTTGCAATATGCGGTTTACTATAATGGCTTGTTCCACCACCGCCTACTATTACTTTACCGCCTTTTTCGAAGATTAATAATTTACTTGAACCATCTGAAAGTAAAACTATTACTTCAGCATGATCACTTGTCGCTACATAGATTACATAACCACTTTTTGAAATACAAGTTTCCCAATGCTTATCAAATTCTGATCTTACGACTCGATTAGAATACACTTGATTTTCAATTCTTCCTGGCTGTTCATTTTCCAAATTTTTCTTACCTCCTTCCAAAGTTGTCATTTATATATAAATGACGGTTTCTCAATAAATTAGTGACCGTCCTTAATATAAATAGTATATGTAGTTAGTAGGAGAATGCTTGGACAATGAAAACGTAACAGCATTTAAGTATTTTACAATCGGAATTTTTCCTTAATCATTACAGCTACTTCTTTAGCACTCAAATGAGTATTATTAATTTTTATGTACTCTTCTTTTTCAATTTCATCATGAAATGAATTTAATCTATGTTTTGTCATCGTTTCTTTTAAATTTTTTTCAGACCATTCAATGTCTCTTTTTTCGGTTTATGCTCTAGTCTATGTGGACTTTTATTTCGCTCTAATCTTTCATCTAATTCTGCCTCGAGCTCTACAAAATATACTGCTGCGCCTTTTGATTCAAAAATACTTACTACATGGTTTATGTACTCCCAATCCGATTGAAGGTCAAATGCCCATACATATGTAAAAATCATTCCGTATAAATCACTTTTAGACACTTCTTCAAATATTTCATTACGAAACAAACTTACTAATCTTTTTGCTTCCTTTGTACTGTAATCAAAAAATGGACTTACTAAATCAATGGTCATGTGATTATGAAAAATTTTCAAATCTGTTAGTTTCGCTAATTCTTGTCCGACTGTCATTTTCCCGACTGCTTGCGGGCCAAATATTAAGATGAATTTCATTTGTTTTCCTCCGATTTCCCTCTATAAACAATGAAATAAAACATATCCTAACATTGAAAATAAGACAGTCGATGTTGTGTCGATTGCCTTATTTTCATGAATAATTCCTATATTATTCCTTTCGTACAGCTTCAAAAGTAATAATTTGTTCTGCATTTGACGGTTGCTTTTCACAAACATAGTCAGCAGAGCAAGTAATGTCAGTGAAACCTATACTTTCTAAAAGGAGTTTAAACTCTTCTATTCCATACCACCGCATTGCAAAACGTTGTAGTTCAGTTTGTACTAACTGTCCTTTACTCCATTTTTCGTATTTTAAATATGATACAGTTACTTGGTTAAGCCAATCTATTTCAATTGATTTATTTTCTAATGTAATCCCGTCTCCGCTTGGTAAGGAAAAAGTCGATGTATGAATCTCACCCGTCTTCCAATCATACGGAAGTCCAAGGTCTACAATTAAACGCCCACCTGGATTAAGATGTTCATAAAAACATTTCAAAGCGTTTATAGAATCATCACGATTTACAATTAAACAAAAGGATCTGGTAGGAATTATTATCGCCTCATATTTATATGGTAATGAAAATTGTTGTAAGCTTCCTTGGTATAAATTAGGGTTTAAGCCTCTCTCTTTACAACGCTTACGGCAAGAATCTAGCATTTCAGTTGAATAATCTATCCCATCAACTTTAAATCCAACTTCAAGAAGTGGAATAATGACACGCCCTGATCCTACTGCCGCTTCGAGAATTCTTCCCCCACAATTATTTAAACGTTCTTGGTAATACTCAATATCACCATTTAAAGAATAACCGACAGGTTTTGTAAAATCATATAGTTCTGTACAAAGTGTACTATAAAAACTAAACATTTATTTTCTCCTCCGTTTTATGTGTACGGAAGATTCTAATTTACTTAATCTTTCCGTACCTCAAATTTTAATGAGAATTCGAAAGAGCTGACTGTCATAATTTACCACTCACTTTCCATGTAATATATTTACATTGTATACTATTTCCTCGCGATTGAACATATAAAAGTTGAAAATTCTGATTATAAACAAAGGGCTTACTATAGTAAGCTCTTTATCAAAAACTATTTATTTCACAATCGGCAATGTCACTTCACTCAATTTCACCGTTAGCTTCGTTCCTGCTTTCGGTCTAATTGTATAATCGTAATCACTTGCGATTAAAACAACCCCCATTTGATGCCCTGCTTTAAATACATAATCATCTGGCTGCATGTCCCATGTAAATGTGTAATCTTTACCAGGTTGAATCGCTGTTGAATTTTCTATACTATTTAAGTTTTGCGGATCCATCCAACCTCTCGTTACAATTTCAGGCCTCGCTCCGCCATAATCAACAAGTAAAGCTGTTAAATTTGAAACAGATCGATCAATATTTCCTGTTATTGAAATTTTAGGCGTACCACTTATTCGCATATCTTTTTGCAGTACAGGCATTGTATATACTAATCGATTCGCTATTTCTAACTCAGGGTTTTCTACTAGTTGATTTGACTTTATTTTGGCATCATCTACTAATGAGAAAACATTGTTTACTGATCCCATACTTAATGGTAGATTGACTGCTTTATTACTTAAATACATACGGACTTTTGATGGTACAGCTGCTGGATCTGGCCAATTTTTTATTTTTTGCCACGATTTATTTTCACGTTGTACATCTACCATCGGTTCATCCATAATTCCATTTTCAATTCCATATAACCAATAATCGAACCATTTATTTTGGGTTTGTTGCCAGTTATTACTTGATGTTCCGCCGTGTCCACCTTGATGTAACCACATTTTACGAGGAACATTATTTTCGCCAAGAGCTTCCCACCACTGTGAGAACTGCTTCGTTTTTACATTCCAATCATTTAAACCGTGAACAACAAACACACTAGCCTTCACATTCTTAACATCTTTTACATAGTTACGTTTATCCCAAAAATCGTTATAATCGCCTGTTTTACGATCTTGTCCAGCTGTTAGTTCTTTAATAATTTGCCCGCAAACTTCAGGGTTCTTTCTTGTTAGTACTGCTTCAGCCATATTATCTGTATCTTCTCCTTGATAACCACCCGGCGCAATAACCGCCCCATTTGCACGATAATAATCATACCAACTACTAATCGCTGCGATTGGAATAATTGTTTTTAACCCTTCCACTCCTGTCGTTGCGACAGCATTTGGTAACGTACCATTATAAGAAACTCCTGTCATCCCTACATTTCCCGTAGACCAATTCGCATTTACTTCCTTACCATCCTCTGTATATGCTTTTGCACGACCATTCACCCAATCAATTACAGACTTCGTCCCAAGTATTTCTTGCTCATCTCCAGTTGTCGGACATCCATCTGATTTTCCAGTTCCGATACTTTCACCTAAAATGACTGCATATCCTCTCGGAACATAATAATTACCATAAGATCCAAGATTAACTGCCCCATACGGTTTTCCTTCATACGCATACAATTCTTCATCAACATTATAAACAGGAACATCTTTTAATCCAGATCGATATGGACTCATTTCATAAATAACGGGGACTTTCACATCTGGATTCGTCTTTGGACGCATAACCTTTACTGATACACGATCTTTTTTACCATCTCTATCACTATCGACTTCTGTCTCTACAAATAAATTTTCAATAATTGCTTCATCAAGAGAATAGATTGGTTTTGTCATCCCATTTTCCAATTGAATTTTTGTGTTTGGAGTTAAAGCTTCTGAAATTTGACCATTTAACTTAATATCACTCCCTTTTACAGAGCTCCCTTCCTTATTTTCTGCATGTGCAGTCATACTAGAAACTCCTGAAGTAATTGTTAAAGATAATATAGTTGAAAGTGTTATTGCTAATTTCTTTTTCCTCATGCCCTTCCCTCCCCATATATTCCTTCTTTTACTATACATTAAAATTACAGAAAATTCAGTTTATATTTTATGGAAAGTTGAGAAATTTGTAAAACATTCGAATCTTTCAAGATAATAGAAAAGGAACTAATAACAATTAGTTCCTTTCTATATACATATAAAATTGTATTTCTCCATCTTCTACCGAAACTCCGTATTCAAAACCATGTCTTTCTAATATACTTTTTACAATCGCTAATCCTAATCCAGTACCTGATTTTTCTTTACTGCGAGAAGATTCTAATACGTAAAAAGGCTCCCAAATTTTATCTATCTCTTTAATTACCTCAGCAGCAATACCATTTTGAATTTGAAAATACACAATGCCATTTTTCTCTTCTAATGTGATTTTTATATTTTGATTCGTTGTATATTTTATCGCATTAGAAATTAAATTTTGAAAGACCATTCTCATTTTATTTAAATCAGCATAAACAATCGTGTCACCAACACTATAGTTCACTTGCAACTTGATTTCTTTCGACTCCAGTTCAATCTTATGCTTATCTATTATACTTTGTACTAGTGGTTCAATAGGGAATTCTTCTTTTTGTAAAATATCTCTTTCTAGTTTAGAAAATCGCAATAACTCTTCAATTAAATTTGAAATTTGATCTGTTTGTTTAATGATTGTATCAACATATGTGCCATCATCTAAACCGTCTTTTATTCCCATAGAATATGCTTTTACTAATGCGATTGGTGTTTTTAATTCATGAGTTACATCGCCCATAAATCGTTTTAAGTGGTCATTTCGATCTGTTAAATCTTGATGTGCTTCCTGTAATTTATCACTCATAATGTTTATACTATTTGCTAAATCACCTATTTCATCATTCGTTTTAACTTTCGTCCGTTTAAATTTCAGACGTGAAATATCTTCTGCGACATCACTCAATTCATTCAGTGGTGTAGTGATTGTTTTTGAAAAAATCCAGACGAGCACAATAATAAGAAGTAGTGAGAATCCCAAAATGTATAAATAAAATGAGTTAAGCGTTTTAATTACTTCATTTGAATGTGCTATAGAAACTCCTACTAAAATCAACATATCATCTTTCGCAATGTATTTCGCAAAAAAACTAGATTTTATCTTTTCTTGATCATATATTTTATTCGATTGTCCGAGGTTCTTCACTTTCGTAATTTCTTCTTTTGTAATCCAAAGTTTATTCAATGCAACTCTCTTTTTTGTAAGTTGCATGCGTAATTCTTCATTAATAGCATCTTCTGAACTATTTATTGATGTATAAGCAATCGTAACATTACCTTCATTTTCAATACGATTTATAGCATCATCCAGTTCTTTACGCGGTATTGACTGGATTTGCGCTGTAATGCCTTCTAAGCTTTCGCGTGTTTTGTGCACATTATATTTTGGTAAAAAATAGTTAATTAATAATAAAGAGATGGAAAAAATAAGGATGACTGTTAAAGAGATGCTGAAAAATAACTTTTTACCGAGTTTATTCACACTCTTCCTCCAAACTGTATCCTAAACCGCGATGTGTCTTTATAATATTTTCTCCTATTTTTTTACGTAATCTTCTTACATGCGTATCAACCGTTCGCTCTTCCCCAAAATAATCAAATCCCCAGACGATATCTAACAACTTTTTCCTCGTTAAAATCGTGCCTTTATGATTTAAAAAACACTTTATTAATTGTAATTCTGTCTTTGTAATGTCTAGTTCTTTCTCGTTTTTATATACTTTATTTTTAGTGAAATCTATTTTTAAATCTTGAACTTGAATAACATCTTCATGCTGTACAAGCTTTTTCGCTCGCGTAATTAGCACTCCTGGGTGAAATGGTTTTTTCACATACTCATCTGCCCCACTTTGAAGAGCTGCTAATTCATCTTCACTTTCACTTTTCGCAGTAAGCATTAATACTTTTACACTCGAATTCTTTTTTATTTCCTGACAGACAGTAATACCACTACTTTTCGGCATCATCCAGTCTAAAATAGCTAAGTCAATTTTCTCATCATAAAATATTTGAAGTGCTTCCTCTCCATCTTTTGCTAATAAAACTTCGAAGCCTTCTTTTTCAAAATATGCTTTTAAAATTTTCAGCATATCTTGTTCATCATCCGCGATTAATACTTTCATTACAATTCCTCCGTTACTTATAAACAAATATCAATTTTATCATACAACTTCTTTGTTACATCAATGTGACATAAAAATATTTACAACGTTTGAGGGTATAGTAAGCGTGAGGTGTTGTTTCATGTTCAAAAAAATAGGAGCCATTACTCTTCTCTTCTTTTTATTATCAACAAATGCGTTCGCAAATACAAATAAACAAATTGAAGTATTTGATTGTAAAAAAGAAATGGTCGTTCAAAAACAATCTTTAGATCCACCTATTCAAAAAGAAGCTGTTCAATATGCTAAATCCATTACTGGCCCGTTCAAAAACTTAAACGTCGTTCCAAAAGATGGTCACATGATAAAAATCCCTTTATCTAAACCAGTTTCTATTACAAATCAATGGTTACATACAACAATTGATGAGGTACTTATCCTTCTCCCACTTAATGAAAAACCTTACATTATGCTTTACGATGATGAGAATAATCCACATTTTTATTATGTAAAAGGTAATCCGAAGGTTTTATTGAAACAAATGAATGTTAAATTATAATTAAAAAAGATCCCGCAAGTATCATTCGCGGGATCTTTCTTTATCAGTTAACAACTTGATTTTCATTTAAAAAATTAATAATCTGCCTTTTGTGATGGTTATCGTGATCTACGAATTCTTTAATAATATATATTAGAGAGTACGGCATTCCAGTATGAGGACAATATGATACTCCATTGGAAGTTAAATGTTCCTTTAGCTTTCCAATAGACAGTCGGTTAAGCTCTTGAACAAGTAAATCTCTTTTAGCTTGTGCTTCTTCAAGAAGTTTTATCTTAGATATACCTGATTTTGCATAATTAGAGGCTAGTTTATTATATGTATCAAAGTCAGGGAACTCCATTCCCTGTCCATCTCTCACTGATGATAATGTCTCACGTAAAAGATAGTCATCCCAATTCATAATATGAGATACAATCTCACCAATAGTCCATTTCCCCTCTGATATTGGCGCTGTCCACAATTCTTCTTTCATACCTTTCAATGTGGTTATCCACATTGAATAATCTTTAAAATCATTAATAATTTTATTTTCTCCCATCATCTAATCCCCATTCTAATAGTAGATTCAAATAAATTATACCATAAATCTACACAACTCAGAACAAACGTTCTTTTGGAGATCAAATAATAATTCACTACATCCTTTTATCTAAGTTTAGATAATGGCTTGTTCCTACATACATTTTCCCTTTCACAAATCCACTCGAAGTATAAAATTGATCCCCCTGTTCTGTATCTGTATGTAAGACAACAATAGTAAAATAGATTTTTGCATCGCTTAAGATTCTCCCTAACAGTAACCTTCCAAATCCTTTCCGCCGGTAATCTTTTGCAATATAAAATCTCCTTAACCTACCAATCTTATTGTCTTCTGTATACAGATTTTCATTTATACCTCCAATCCCAATTAGCCTTTCCCCTTGAAAAATGCCATATAACACATCCATCAACTTAAGAAAAGTAAACACCCCAAAAACAAAAAAATGAGCTGACTTCTCAAAATAACTAACTGTAGAGAAAGAAAAATTTCATTTAGTGGGTACTTCAAAACCTTAGCTTGATGGCGATGGGGTAGCGAATCTGAGCACCAAGCAACCAATGAAAACAGATTTTCGCTTTCGCATTGGCAGCGTGACGAAGACGTTCACAGCAACGGTTGTACTTCAATTAGTCGGAGAGAACCGCTTGAATCTAGACGACTACATCGAAAAATGGTTGCCTGGTGTCATTCAAGGAAACGGATATGATGGTAACCAGATTACTATTCGGCACATATTGAACCATACAAGTGGTATCGCTGAATACTCAAGGTCAAAAGACGCTGACTTTACGGATACAAAAAAATCGTATACGGCTGAAGAGTTAGTGAAGATGGGGATTTCTCTGCCCCCGGACTTTGCCCCAGGAAAGGGCTGGTCTTATTCAAACACAGGATACGTATTACTAGGTATTCTTATTGAAAAAGTAACCGGAAACAGCTATGCGGAAGAGATTGAAAGTCGGATTATTGAACCGCTTGAATTGTCGAATACATTCCTACCAGGCAATTCAAGCGTTATTCCAGGCACCAAGCATGCCCGTGGATATGTCCAACCAGACGGAGTAAGTGAGCTAAAAGACGTTACTTATTATAACCCAAGTGCAGGTAGCTCAGCTGGAGATATGATTTCTACTGCTGACGACTTAAATAAATTCTTCTCTTACTTGCTCGGGGGTAAATTACTGAAAGAACAGCAACTAAAACAAATGCTTACTACAGTTCCTACAGGAAAAGAAGGAATCGATGGATATGGTCTTGGAATCTATGAAACTAAGCTTCCAAACGATGTCTCGATATGGGGACACACAGGTGGCATTCTAGGGTTTACTACTCTTGTTGGAGGTAAACTTGGAGGCAAGCATACGTTGGTCGTCAATTGGAATAGTTTGGGTAGAACTGATAGTCCTAATCCCTTTAAAAATATTTTACTTGCTGAATTTAGCAAGTAGGAAAAAAGGAAAAATTTATCGTAGTTTTCATAGTTAAAAATATACTTTTCTAGTTCAAAAGCCCCAACTTATTTTCAAGAAAAATTTGGGGCTTTTTTTGTTTTGGTGGCGTTTATTCTTCTTAAGTTGATGTGTGAGTGTGCCATGTTGGTTAAAATTAGTATCCGAAACACCTCGGATAATTCCTACATCGTATAGGGCTTGTACATCATAATGCCGGCTGCGAACGTATTTACACCGAGAAGATGAGTGGGGCAAAAGATGATTGCCAAGAACTGGTATGCTAGCTGTTCTTGCAGAGTTTGAGCGTGATATTATTCGTGGAAAGCCTCTTCATAAAGATCATACGTAAATACAAACAAAACCAGCAAAACACCTCTTCTGTGTCGTACTGGTTTTGTTGAAGTCCATCTAGAATTGTAGCTAGTTCAACGTGATTGCAAATTCCGAGTTCGGCGCGCCAGCAAATACAACCGTTCCGTTCTTCGGCAGTTTTACTTTGTTATTACCGCTCACAACGGTAAAATTGACACATACTCCCTTCTCATCATACACCGCGAACGAACTCTTCGATGGCAACGCCACGGTCATCGTTTTCCCCGCTGCCGCTTGTGGGATCGTAAACCATTTCGCATACCCATTTGCTTGCAGCGTAACTTTGGATGATTGGCCTGCATCAAGCGGTTTTACGCTGGATCCACTTACGTATAACAATCCGGCCATCTCCATATATTCACTGCCGCCTTCTGTATAGAAATGAGTTTCCGTCGTATCACGGCCATTCATCACTGGGATTTGGAGCTGATGCGCCGCGGTGTTCGGACCTGTAATTTTTCTGCCGTCCCAATAGCCCGCCAGGCCTTCCTTGCGAGTAATTTCTGTGGTAATAAGTTTCGGTTGAACGAGATATTCAATAGAACTAAATTTCTCGTTCACGAGATAGAACTTGACGCCTTCCCGCTTCGCCCATGCGGCAGCGGTTTTCTTCGATAGCACGTTGTCTTCTAGTTTCTCGGCTAAATAGTGAGTCATCACATTTTGCCCTAAGCCTGGCGTCGATTTATATGTGCTCTCCTTCAAATAAGTTCTTCCATTCTTCTCAGTGACGAAGTTGAGCTTGGAAGTACCCTTCTCATTAATAAAGCTTCCATTCGCAGTATATACATATTTTTCTTCTCGATTAGATGGTAAGAACAGTTCTCCATTCTTCGTAATTTCTATTTTGAAATGACTGTCGCTATTGCCGTAAAAGCCCGCTTTCTTCGCCACGTCTTGAGGCATCTTGGCCTTGACCGGCTTGCCAAAGGATTTGTTTGGCTTAATTTCCTTAATTGTACCCTTCTCTTTAAGCGCGGCGAGCAGTAATTCAGTTGCCAGTAGTTGATTTGTAGAGCTTTGCCCGCCGGATGACAACACAGCCACTGCCATCTTCTGTTCCGGAAGCACGACCAGTATAGCATGTTGCAGTGACGTGTCGCCGCCCTTAGCCAAGCCTTTTATCCCATATTCACTGAATGGGTATAGTTTCACACTATCCCAGCCAAGACCATAGTTAAAAATATTATCTCCATCCCCCGGCCACATTCCTTTTTTATATTCCTCTTGCTCCATCGCCTTGACTGCCTTATCAGAGAGGATCCCTTTTCCCTGTCCCATAAATAATTGTGAGAATCGTACCATATCTTCTGCCGTGGAAGAGATCCCTCCCGAACCAATCACATTCACCGATTCAATGGGAAGTTGCCCTTGGTACGTCGGAAAATAAAGTTCAGCCCGCTTTTCGCCTTCCCATTTGTCCTGCGGCGTTTTCGTATGATTCAGCTTTAAGGGTTCTGTAAACCGTTGATGTAGAAATTCGGTAAAGCTCATACCGCTGACTCTTTCCACCAAAATCTCAGCCAGCGTAAAGCCGTCGTTGCAGTATACCGAGAGCGCGCCAGGATCCGCCTTCAAGCTTTGGTTGGACAATTGCCGCAACAAGACATCATGGGCATAGGTATCATTATCGTTAAATAAAAATGCATTACTTAACGTGGAACCTTGCAAGCCGGAGGAGTGGTTTAACAGCATACGCGGCGTAATGCGTTTGTACCGCTCGTCTTTCATCTTGAAATCAGGAACATAGTGGACGACAGGAGCATCCAAATCGACTTTTCCTTCGTCGACCAATTTCATTACAGCCGTTGCTGCATACATTTTACTGACTGAACCAATCCCGTATAGAGTATCTTTAGTCAGCAATTGTTTCCTTTTCATATCGTTCTTGTCTGTCTGACCCGACAAAATAAGTTTGCCATTATCAATCAGCGCATACTGCACGCTAGTCGTCCCATGGGACTTCGTGAGTAGGGCAGCCTTATCTGCCGCAATCTTCTCCAGTTCTTGGCTAGCAACTTCTTGGTTAGCTACAACCGGAGTCTTACTGCTAGAAGACGCCATCGCGCCTGTTGGTAGGGTCATCGTTAGCGCCAATGTAGCGGCTAATACCCCAGATAGTTTATTTTTCATGAGAGAATTGCCTCCTTAGATAAGTGATCGATTTAATCACTTATTTGTTTAACTATAAAAAACATGACAAAATCTATCCGTTTTTCCTCTTTGCCTACTTGCTAAATTCAGCAAGTAAAATATTTTTATAAAAATCAGGACTGTCAGATTTACCCAAGCCGTTAAAATTGACGGCTAACGTATGCTTACCTCCAAGTGTGCCTCCAGCAAAAGTAAGAAACCCTGGAATGGCGTCTCCGTGTCCCATATCGAGACACCGTTTGGAAGCTTAATTTCATAGATTGCAAGACTATACCCATCGATCCCTTTTCTTCCTGTAGGAACTGTAGTAAGCATTTGTTTTAGTTGCTGTTCCTTCAGTCATTTGCCACTGAATAAGTAAGAGAAGAATTTGTTTAAGTCGTCAGCAGTAGAAATCATATATCTGTTCCGCCTTTCATGCTTATTTATATTTTGATCATACACAATGAAAATCTCTTTTTCCTTACCTATTCCTTACAAATCCCTTACGTTCAAAATAGCTTCTATAATAGGGGTCACCATACATGCCCATAAACTTAAGAGATTTTAATACTCTTAGGTACTAAAAAACGTTATTCTTTCTAAACAAGCTAGAATAGAAAGGATGACGTTTTCTTATGAATCTCTCGATTCAAGATGAACTACAACCTGGAGGAACATTGGAATTAAAAAATGCTTATATTGGTGATAAACAACAACTGTTCGCACGTGTAATTTTTAATCGATTAACAGAAAAACAACTTCAAAAACGACGAGCGAAAATTTCGGAAAAAGAAAAATCCCAAAATAGATCGTACTCGGAGAAAAGTAAAATGGTAGCGGGATTAAACGTGTACGTGACGAATACACCTTGGGAATGGGTTCCGATGGAACAGGTACATGAGTTATATACTTTGCGTTGGCAAATAGAGATTGTCTTTAAAACGTGGAAATCACTCTTCAAAATAGACCATTATCGTAATGTAAAACAGGAACGATTAGAGTGCCAACTATATGGAAAGCTAATCGCTATTTCCCTTTGCTCCTCTACTATGTTTAAAATGCGCCAACTTCTTTTACAAAAGAAGAAAAGAGAATTAAGCGAATATAAAGCGATAGGAATGATCCAAGATTATCTATATCTTTTGTATCAAGCTATACAGAAAGACACCCAAGAAATAACAAAGATTCTAATCCGTCTATTCCACCTATTACAGAAAAATGGGCGGAAATCTCATCGATATGAGAAGAAAACAGTTTTTGATATTATGGGTGTTGTCTATGAGTATAGTGGACTTAGAAAACAAAAGAAAGCTGCATAATCTTTAAAAATGATACCTACCTAGGTTTATTTGGCATGCTCATCTTTAAGAATAAAAAGTGTTTTAAGAGTGTTGTAGTTTATTTGAACGAAAGTTCATTTTGTTTCTGTTCTTAAGTTGATGGGTATGATGCCATATAAACATTCACTAGTTTTATTAGGAAATTAAATCCTTCGTCTTTGCTTTCTTGAACAAGATAATCGTGTTCGTATATCATTAAATCTTCAATTCGTTAAATATGTATATCTTTCAAGTAAATTCCTCCTTAATATGAAAATACATAAAAATGCTCAAGAATCATTTATTCTGAGCATTTTTATGATTGTTACTTTATTCAATTCGTAGTATGCGTATTCTTCACTTCAGATGTAAATCGATAATATAATTGTTTAAGTTCTATACATTTAAAGGTATGTGTACTCAAAAATCATTAATAAAGTTGTTTAATTCTTATTGAACTAAAGCACTTGTTTGTTTAAGTGAATACATTCACATTTATAATGTCTCTCAAGTATAATATCAGTTTATATATTCACCATTCTTCTCTAACAGGTTCAAGAAAAATTGTAATTTGTTAATCGATATGTTTGTGTAACCACTGTCCAAATATCTTTAACTGTTTTTCAATATGAAAGTAATGTTCACCTGTCTCCGTATCAACTATTTAAATTGTACATTCATACTTTGATTATTTCTATACTTCTTGTTAAATTAAATGGTAAAAAATCGGTTTTTTCGGCTATTTTTTTCATACAATTTTACTACTTGTTATTAACAAAGACAGCGCCATATACTTGAATTACGATAAACTTAATAAAAGGGATTTAACTAAATGTAAACTATCATTCCTAATTTGGATAGTATGGTTGGTTAAACTTGCCGATTACATAGAGAGCATCTATTGTAAATCCGAAAGAAATTAATTAATCTTAATAGATTGATTATAACCGTCATATCCTATAAGTTCGTTTATCGAATTATTTATTAAATATGAAAGGATGATAAACATGATTGTAAGACTTAAAAATGAATCAGCACGAAAAATAGTAAGATATGTTGGAGGGGCCGTTTTACTTTTAATAATCGCTTCTTTCCTTTATCAGTGGAAAAATGACTTAGTAATTGATCATACTGAAAGAATCAGCTTTGCACTAGCTATCACTACTTTTCTATCTACCTTCTTACCTTTTAAAGAGAAAGTTAAGAAGTAATTACATATTTTTCATTCGCATAAAACATTTATTTTAGAATTTAAAAAAGATTCATCAAATGTTAACTATCTTTCTTGATTTAAATAGGCTTAATAGATGAATTCCAAATATCACATCCTATAAGTTAGTTCATCGAATTATTTATTAAATATGAAAGGGCGATAAATATGATTGTAAAACCTAAAAACAATTCAACACGAAAAATAGTAAGATATGTTGGAGGAGCCGCTACTCTTTTAATACTAGCATCCTTCCTTTATCAGTGGAACAATGGTTTAGTAGTTGATGATACTGAAACATTTGGTTTCATGCTAGCCTTCACCGGTTTCCTAACTACCTTCTTACCTACTAAAAAGAAAGCTACTAACTAATAAATAATTACATATTTTTTTATTAACATAAAACAATTATATTAGAATAAAAAAAGGATTGATCAAAAGATCAATCCTTTACTCTACTTCATTTAAGAAGAACAATGTTAACGCACCAGGTCCTGTATGCGCTCCGATTGCTGCTCCAATTGTATTTACGATAAATACTTCACAGCCGAATCTTTCAGTAATTAATGCTTTTAATGCTTCGGCAGTTTCTAAATCATCACCGTGAGTCATACCGATTGTTTGACCTTTAAGGTCTTTCCCGCGCTCTTCCATAATATCAACAATTCGGCTTAATACTTTCTTTTTCCCTCTTACCTTTTCAAGTGGTACAAGTTTTCCTTCATCCACATTTAAAATTGGCTTAATGTTTAATAAACCACCGATGAAACCGGCTACTTTACTTAAACGTCCACCTCTAACAAGGTACTGTAAGTCAGCTACAGTGAAGATATGTTCCATATGCTCCATTAGAAAAGCGACACGGTTTAATATTACTTCTTTTGATGCGCCCTCTTTTGCCATTTTTGCAGCCTCTAATACGACAATACCTTGACCGAGTGAGGCACATTTTGTATCGATAATTTCTAAATCTAAATCAGTGTATGTTTCTTTCACTTCTTTTTTAATGAGAACTGACGATTGATATGTACCAGACAATTCAGATGAAAAGGCTAAATATATACAAGGGTTACCTTCCTTTGCATAGGAAACAAATTTTTCTTGGAATGTTTCAAGTGAAGGCAATGACGTTTTATAAATTGCGCCTTCTCTCATTTTTTGCAGTAATGTAACTGATTTTAATGTAACCCCATCTAAATACTCTGTTTCTGCTTCATCATATACACGGAGTGGAATTAAATCTATATCATATGCTTGCAGCAATTCTACCGGTAAATCCGCCGCACTATCCGTAATGATTTTAACGCCCATTTTTAAACCTCTATTCTGTTATAAATATATAAAAAAATAAAATAAAAATATTACTTTTAAATTATATACGTAAAACAAGAATGAAGAAAGGGAAAGTACTTTATATTATATGCACTCTTCCTCAAAACTTGAACTGTTAAGAAAAATGATTTTGATTTATCCTCTTTTCACTAGTTATTGAGCCATATATAATGAGAATATTAATACTTTTCCAAAGGTGGTTACTTATGAGTATACAACTAGCTACTTCTAAAGATTTAGAATGGATTAATAATCAATACGAATCAATAGGATTTGTACCAAGTGATTTAAAGCGCGATAAGGTTGCGATTATTACATACAACGGCGAGTATGCAGGTGTAGGTCGTTTAGTTCAAATTGATGAAGATACTATTGAAATGGGTGGTATTTTCATACTTCCTAAATTTAGAGGCTTACAATTAGCCGGAGAACTCGTTTTATTTTTAGTACAAGCAGCGAAGGAATTACATATTCAAAATGTATTTTGTCTCCCTTTCGAGGAATTAAGAAACTTTTATAAAAAATACGGTTTTACTGAAGTCGATACTACGCAAGAGGTTGTCCATCCAATTATTCTAAAAAAATATAATTGGTGTTTAAAAACTTATGATAAACATGTATTACTATTTAAGTTTTGAGTTTTCTATAATAGGTGGGGGTACACGTTGTATTACACCTTATGTTTTAACAAAGGTTTACCCATTTCACCTATTTAAGTAACTTGTTTTTCCAATCAATCTGTCAATTGTATTTCACATCTTTCCACATCGCTTATTAGTTAGCTCGTTTACAAACTTACTAACACTATTTTTAAGTCTCTCTATTATATATTCCTGAAGAAATTTTCAGCTAATTGATGGAGATATGATTTTTTATGTAATCCGCACTCGCACTTCCTGTTCTTGTAATACTTGAATGATTAATTCTAATACAATATTTTGCATTAGTTGATACACATTATCATGCGATGTACTTTGTTCTATAATATATGCAACCCTTTGAAAGATATAACCTTCTACAAGTAAGCTCCCTTTTTCAAAGGTACGCGGATTCTTTCCTTTCTTTTTTATTTTTGGTAATGAAATTTCATTTTTTGTCAAAATAATTTCCTGTGACACCTCTTTTATTCCTATTACTTTTTCTTTAAATACTATCTTTTCTTGCAAACTAATTTCACCTTTATACCTACCTATTTCTATTGGTAGTTTCGCTGTTACATATTTATTTAATTCTCCTTCCCTTTCCTTTTCTAATATCCTACTGTGGATAGGAACCCACGAAGATGTCTCTATCCTATTTTCTTCAATATCACCTTTGACTTTTTGATTAGAGAACTCTAAAAGTACTCTCTCTTCATGAAGATTTGAAGAAACTAAATGACAATACGCCTCTCCATGATAATGATGCACTGTAGTTAATAACTTTGAATCTAATTCTCTACACCCTGCATTTTTTTCATTTTGAAATACAAATTCTTCTTGATTTCCCACACTAATATTAGGAAACTTTAAAAAACTAGACACTTCGGAAATAATGGAAAATGGGGTTTTCACTATAATGGAACGTACTGAATTATTTATTTCTGATTCTGAATCTACAACTTCTTTTTCTAATTCCGCAACTTCAACTTCTTTCTCTGAATCTGAAGCTAGACCTTCCGATCCAGATACTTCCTTATTTTCTAGTTTTACCTTGTGACTGTAATTACCCGGTGTGTTTAGCTTTTTTGCTTTATAAATTTTGTGCCCCACTTCGGCACCAACCCATGGCTTATTCATGATCATCCGCCCCCGTCTCCATTTAATAAATTTTGAACAGATCTATGTTTTTATGTTCACATCATTCTCCTCTTTATATATGTTTTATAATAAAAAAAGACATTGTCTTCGTTACGAAAGACAATGCCTTTTCTATTACTAGGCTTGTACTTGTTGTACTTGTAACACTTTTAAAGTAAGGTCTAATACAATTTTTTCACGTAGTGTATCAAACGAATCATTTAAAGGTGTAGGGCATGGTGAAAAATCTAACTCAAAGAAATTAGCAGCAATTAATTCACAATACGGTTGCTCATTATAATAAACTGTGTTTTCAAAGAAGTACTTGTCCAAACGAGGCAAATCGCCATTCTTAGGGTTAATGAAATGAGAAGCTGCGTCTGAAGAAGCTGCAATTATAGGTTGCGTAAGGAAATCTGCTGCTGTTAAGTCTGCAAATCCGTAAAAATTAACATTAGCAATGCGATCATATAAAGCTGCATTACATTCGTTAGATGCATATTCAATATTTTTACGAATATAGCCTTCTACGAATAGTTTCGCTCTTGTAACTCGGCGATAATTTGTACCCGGAATTGGTGAGAATGCTACTGGAACTAACTTACATTGAGTTAAAAATACATTTTTCAATACCCTTTTAATTTCAACAGCTGGAGGATCAAGTGGAATATCTGCTTCTACAACGATTTGTACTGTTCTCTCCGCTAAGACAACTGGCACCTTAATTAATGCATTTGGCGTAACAATTGGTGCTGCAGCCTGATCAGCTAAAGGTATTTGATTTTGTGCCCCAACTTGGCATGGTACATTAATCGGACATTGTTCACTCATATTTTATAATCTCCTTTTATATAAAAAATTTAGAGTTTTTTAACTCTCTTTACTGTATATGTACTTTTTCTATTAATGCGTGGGTTTGTATCATAGTCATTTTTATCATTTACAAAGTAAGAGATTCATTTCTTCTTGATAGTTACAAACACATAAATTAATATACGGAGCCTATACGAATATCTACCTATATAAAATAGAATTTCTCGATCTTTTTACGATAGAACTAATAAGAATACTAAAATTAATTTTTAAAGAGTCTTTTACTCTATCTAGCAAAGGATATATTTAATAAGAATCATTTCCCCACTTAATAAAATCCATAAAATAGAACATCACGACTATTGTCCCCTTCAATAAAAAAATAAAAACCGACTAAAAAAGCCGGTTTTTGTACTCAATAAATTGTAAAATCCTCTTATTATTGAACTAATTATTTTATTCTAGTCATCTGCCTTTTCCTTTAAGTTCTTTATTTTGTACAAATCGTACAATCCCTGCTCATTCATCTATTATTCACAAAATAAGTATCATACGCCTTATCAAAAACATAACCTAGCTTTTCTGCTAATTTGGCAGAAGTACTATTCGCTGCATCCCAGTTTGGATATTTCCCCTGTTCTAAACAATTCAATATTAAGGCCGCACTAACTACAGTCGCTAAACCCTTTCTTCTATGATTCGGATCAGTAGCAAGTTCGATTTCAATACCACCATCATAAATACTATATGATGATGCGCCACATACGACTTCTCCATCATATAAAATACTATAGCCTATGCCACGATCTATATAATCATCTATTGATCGAAATTGACTTGTAAAATCTTCAGAAACCTTATGTAATGTTGGGTTATTCACAATATGCTCATCTATTTTTCTCAATTCATATCCTTTTGGAAGTGCAGTTATAAAAGATTTTAATTTTGAGCCATTAAATACTTCTGGATTTCGTTTAAATTTATATCGTAAAAACTTATCTATTTTTCTTTCAGAGAATGCTTCTAAACGCTTTTTCCATTCATCACTATTTACGATTACTAGAATTCTTTCAGGGATGTTACGTAATAACTCTTCTGTTTCTTTTGCATTTGGATCCCCGACGTAAAATGTGAAAATCCCTACCGTAATTTGCGCTACTGTCGGATTTTCAAGATCATTCACCCAAGCAGTTCCCATATGTCCTTGTAAATAAGAAAGTAAAACAACATTATTGAAATCCTCAAACATAGAAAATAATTTTTTTCTTGTATGTATATTCGCTTCATATATCATTTACATTCCCGCTTTCCTTAAAATCAACTAGGCTCAACATTTTCATGAGTTAACTTTTATTAGTATTCTTATACACACTTATTTATTATCTAAGTAAATGTCTATGAAACTCAACTCTCAAATATCAAATAATTATAAATTATACGTAAATGCAAATTTATTATAACATCTAATTACATTGAAATGATTTTCCAATCAAGAATTGCTATTTTCAGATTCATTTTAATCCTCATATCTCATTTTCTATTTACAGGTAAAAACATTACTATTTACTCAATAAATACATTGTTCACCAAAACGAAAAATTTGTAATTCCTCAACATAAAATAAAAGCATCTTAATATTCTAATGAAACCTATTTATTGATAAATTTTTGCATGTATACCAAATCAAGATAAATAACTGTAAGATTGATTTATAAATAAACTTTTTAAGGGGGATTATTAAATGTCTGATTTGTATTCTCGTCTTTCAAAAAGTGATGCCGCGGTTCTTCTAGTGGATCATCAAACTGGCCTTATTTCCAGCCTAGTGCGTGACTATGGTGTTGATGAGTTCAAGAACAATGTTTTAGCGCTTGCTAATACCGCTAATTTTTTTGATTTACCGGTTATTTTAACGACTAGCTTCGAAGATGGTCCTAACGGTCCACTTATGCAAGAATTAATTGAACTATTTCCGAATGCGCCTAAAATAGCACGTCCTGGACAAATTAACGCGTGGGACAATGATGAATTTGTAAAAGCTATTGAAGCAACCGGTAAAAAACAGTTAATTATCGCAGGTGTCGTTACTGATGTTTGTGTTGCGTTCCCAGCTCTATCAGCTATAAATGCAGGGTATGAGGTATTTGTTGTAACGGATGCATCTGGAACTTTTAGTAAACAAGTTGCTGATGCTGCCCTTATGCGCATGGCTCACGGAGGAGTCCAGCTAATGAATTGGTTTAGCGTTGCAGCAGAATTACAGCGTGACTGGCGAAATGATGTTGAAGGCTTTGGAGCTTTACTTGCTAAGCATCTTCCAAGTTATCAAAATATCATCGGAAGCTATATGGGAGCTCAAAAAGAATTTAGTAAATAAATTAATTCTTGATTAAACTTGATATCAATTTTGAATAACTATGTAAACTCAATAAACACTACCAATAGCTATTTTACATAATTAAGAAAAGGGCTGCTTTAATAGCCCTTTTCTTAATTGCTTTACCAATATTGTATGTTCCTCCGTCACTATATTTAAATTACAAATAGCAATTATTAGTACAACTAGCCATCCTATTTACTTCTAACATCCATACTAACAAAGCGATTTCTTCCGTTACTACAATCCGCCTCGTATATTTTAAGAGGATTAATCAATAGGTACGTTATAGCTCCTTCTTAGAAATAAAAGATTCCGTCGCACCATTTTTATATATTTTGGTCAACTTAATAATCGACTTGTACGTATTATTGTCATCCACTATCATTTTTTTCATCTCTTCTATTTCGGCATTGCCAGTTCCACTCTCTATTTTTAAACAGTTCGAAATGGAAAGGTATCCGCTTGATACTAAAATAATAATAAAAGTAACATCAAGGAAATTAATAAATAGCAATCCATAGTTCAAAGGATCCCCAGCTGGATGCGATAAAAGCAATCGGAAATCTAGTAGTTCTGGCACTTGAACAAAATCTTTAGAAACAATCGCTTCACCTACTATTGTAATTTGCTTTACTACATTCCCAAGTTCATCTGTAAATTCAATACATCTAGGCGCATTAATTGTTTTTGCTTGTAGAGATAAATTCAATTCAGAATTATAAAAATCGAAAAAGAGTGTACTTCCCTCCGTTAAACACTGTGGACAAACATTTCCAAGGAGACTAAAATCCTCTTCAATAAATTTAACTTTCGCTTTACAACTACACACTTTTCCTATTCGAATCGCATCAATCCTTGAACAATCTACAAATATTACCTCATTGTCTTCTTGTGCAAATGAAACTATACCTTTTATCTCATTAAATGAAATGAAATATGATACAACTATTTCGTTTCCGTCTATTGTGATACTCTCAATCCTAGAATAAGGATCTAAACTTTTCAAAAATTCACATATACTATTTTGACAACATTGACAATTTCGTTTCGGCTCGCAATCCACTTACATTCAATCCCTTCCCTATATGTTTTTATCTAATACACATAATATGAGCGGGATATATGAAAAGCTTGGACAATATAATTTTAACGTAAGGATATAATTTGTTACGCCTAACATCAATATGGAAATTACACCAATAATAAGTAATAACACATAATTTTTACTATAAATACATATAACAATTTCATCTTTCAATGAAAAAGCGTTATAATGAGGTGCAGCCTCTAAGATTACGTAATAAAGGAGATTAAAACAATGACTAAAATTAAAGTATATCAAGTAAAAGAAGAAAATATGGAAGCAGTAAAAAACATTATTGATGTTGAGGAACAAAACCCAACTGCTGAAAACTTACAAAATCTATACGCATGTGTGTTAGATACTGAAGATATGGCATTGCCTGAATCATACGTTGAAGAAGATATCTTAATTGATTCTATGGAAGTTATGGTTAACGCTTCTCAAAGCAAGCTAAGAGACTTAGGTACATATGATGTAATCGAAGTTCAAAACAAAGGTAAGAAAACACAAATTTTATTATTAGCAGACGAAGAATACGAAATTATCGAAGGCTAATTCGACTCCGTACATAAGAAAAAGCTCCTTTCAAAATTGAAAGGAGCTTTTTCTTTACGCTTTTGATGTTTCACTTTTCACCTTGTTTTGTTCTTTTTTATATACCATGCGCTCATTTCCCATAAAGAATACGAATACGAACGCTAAACTTGCGGGGACTAACGCCCACATAAATGTCTGAACGATTGAACTAGAGAGAGCTTCAATAATTTTATCTAATATTTGCGGCGGAATTTGAGATCTTGCCGATTCTGATAGAATGGCTCTTGAATCTCCTAAAGCGTTTGTATTCATTCCCCCGCTCATACCTTTAAACGCTTCTTCTAATTGATCCTGGAAACCAGTTCTTTGAATCATTCCGAAGATTGTAATACCAAGTGTCATACCTAATGAACGGATGAAGTTACTCGTTGAAGTCGCAGACCCGCGTTGCTCCATACCGAAGTTATGAATAGCAGCCATACTTAGTACAGAGAATGAGAAACCAACTCCAAAACCGATAATAACCATATAAATTGTTAATAATATACGACTTGTTTCTGGCGTTAATGTACTTAATAAGAATAATCCGATTAGCATAATTACAGCAGAAATAATCATAATGTTTCGGTAGCTAAGTTTCGATGTTAAAAATCCACCTAACTGCGCTGTAACTACTGATCCTAACATCATTGGTAATAACAATAATCCTGAGTTTGTTGCCGTACCACCGTATACACCTTGAATAAATAACGGAATGTACACAGTTGCTGACATAAATGCCGCCCCGTAACATAAGGCAATAATTGTACTCATTCCGAATAGACGTTGTTTAAACATCTCAAATGAAATGATTGGTTCTTCTACTTTTCGTTCAATAACAATAAAAGCAATTACTAAAATAGCGAACCCAGCAAATAAACTTAAAATAAAGCTAGAATCCCAATCATACTTTTGTCCGCCTAATTCTAAGGCGAACATTAAACAAACTACTGCACCAACTAAAGTAATTGCGCCAAACCAATCAATCTTTTGTTCTCTATGAACTCGTGACTCTTTATAAAATAATGTAATAAAAATAAGTGCTAAAATTCCAAGTGGTAAGTTAATATAAAACACCCAGTGCCGACTAATATAATCCGTAATATATGCGCCAAGTAATGGCCCGAAAATACTTGATAAACCAAATACTGCTCCGAATAAACCACCCATTTTCCCGCGCTTTTCTGGAGGGAAAATATCAAAAACGATAGTAAATGCGATTGGCACTAGTGCCCCGCCGCCAATACCTTGAATGGCACGATAAATACCTAACTGTGTAATATTTTCAGCAGTTCCACAAAGTGCCGAACCAATCATAAAAACGATTAAACCGAAAATAAAGAATCTCTTTCTACCATACATATCTGATAGTTTACCGAAAATCGGCATACCTGCCATTTCTGCGACCATATAGGCAGAAACGACCCATACAAAGTTTTCAAGGCCTCCTAAATCACCAACGATTGTTCCCATCGCTGTTACGACAATGGTATTATCCATTGATGCCATTAAAATCCCTAGCAATAAGCCCGCTACAACAAAACCGAGCTTATTATTCTTCTCAACCATAACCTTGCTCTCCCTCATACTACTTATATTTGTTTATGCTCTTTTACGACTGCATTACCTTTCTGATTAAAACTAGTATGATATTCTACTACACTAATTTCACAGCCAGGGCCAATTATAACATGATTTCCTCTTACTACGTCTGCTATTGTATGTTCTAAATAAATATCATCCCCTTCAATAATTGATGTTTGAAGGCTTCCTGCATGACTTGTAAAAGGAATAACTCTCGCTTTTTTACGTACTGTAATCTTTTTCCCACCGATTTCTCTCACTTTACTTCCTTCATAACGAAGTGAGATTTCAATATTTTCAGCATTAAGCAAACCATCACTTTCAAGACCACCAGTTAGTAATAATTCCTCTACTTCTATATCTCCCTTTACATTTAAAGCGCCTTTCACATCTACGAAATCACCGGATAGCTTCCCTTTAAACTCTATCATACCTCTAACTTTTGTTTTATTAATTTGTCCGTCGCCTTGTACTTGGGCATTGCCATATACTTTTACATATTCCGCCTCCATATTCCCCTGTACTTCACTATCTCCATACACGACATAATTTTTCGCTTTCATATTGCCACGTACTTCACTCGTACCATACGTTTTAAAATCATTACAACTCATATGATTAGAAATTGTTCCTTCGCCGCGTATCTTTACTTTGTTATAATCTCCACCTGCTGAGCTACCTGATCCATTTACAGTAAGACTATGTTGATTTTCCATACCGATTCCTCTCTCCCTTTTAAACTTAAACTTGCTTAATTTCTTTTACATTTGCGCTTTTATCAACAGTAAGAACCCCAGTATATTCAATTAGTTCAATCTCACAGTTCGGCCCTACAGTAACATTGTTTCCCCTTACTGTTTTAATGTGAGCATAATCAATATCGATATTGTCACCTTCTAGCAGTTCAGCTTCTAACTGTAAGCCAAATACTGTTTTAAATAGTCTACTAAAAGCACTCAATCTATGTTTTACTTTAATGGTTTGGCCACCAATTTCTTTCGCTCTACATGTACCATGAATATTTATATTAATTTCATCTGCGCTTAATAATCCACCAACTGTAAATTGTCCTTCAGAAGAAAAAACATCAACCTCGCAATTACCATCAATCGTCGCTTGACCATTGATTTTAAATTCTTCACCGGTGACATTACCACCTATCGTCCCTTTTCCTGCAATTTTTAAAGTGGTCGCCTTTACATCTTGTGTAATTGTCCCTTTCCCATCGATTCGCATCATTTCTGCACTAACTGTACCCTCAACTTTACCTGATCCGCTAATTCTCGCATCGCTACTTTTCAAATCACCAGTAACAATTCCGTAACCATTACATTCAAATTGGTCGCACTCAACGTTTCCATTAACAGTTCCTTTTCCATTTAGTTGCACTTTATGAAACTCTCCACCGTTTGATGAACCATATCCGTTTATAATTAAATTTTCTGTACGCATTATTTCTCCTCCACTACAACAGTTTAGTTTTTAATGCTTCGGTAAATTTCATAATTGCTACACGTAAAACAATCTTTGTTCCCTTTTCAAAAATTAAATCCTCAACGCTTGATACTAAGAAGCATGTAGAAATCCCTAACTTCCGAATAATAACTAAGTCACAATTTTTATGTTTAATCGCTTCATAATTTTCACGTAAAACTTGTAAAACCATTTTCCCTTCTTCTAAACTCACGTCTCCTGATTGAAGAAGTTCTTCTAACACGTATACATAAAGAATCTCTGCAAATTGAAAATCTTCCGTTTTGTTCGTTTGCTCCATGAAAAATTGTAAAACAGGTTCTGATGTAATTTCTTTACGAATGAGATCTTCCTTTGCTAAAAGAATCTCTGTTACGCTTGGTGAAAACATATTTGCCAATTCATCAAGCGATAGATCCTCTTTCATCGTTTGAATTTTATCAATACGCTCTAATATCTTTTCTTTCGGAAAAAATGTTTCCTGACCTGTGAACGTTGACTTCCGTACAAACCAATCTTCCGGTATTAAATTTTTTCTCTTCCACCTATATAACTGTCCGTATGAAATACCAGTTAACTCTAATAAATCTTTTTTTGAAATTAAATTTGTAATCAACTGTATATCACTCCTTCCTAATAACAATGTAACATAACACTGTTACGCTGTAAATGAACTTTTATAACATGTAGCGTAACAATGTGCAAAACAAACTTCATTTCCATACAAAAAAGGTTCTTACACATCTTACAAAAATGCATAAAAACCTTTATATATCAAGCCTTAAACCATATTTGATAAAAATCAATCCAACCTTGTGGATTGATCATTATATTTTGCACTTTTTCGTGTGAACTTACTTGCTGTTTGTTACGATATAAAGGAATAATATGAATTTGACGTAACAATGTGTCTTCAATATCGTGTAACAGTGTCATCCGTTTCTCTAATTGATTCTCTATAAAATAAGACTGCAATACTTCGTTAAATTTTATATTGCTATGTTGATGAATAAAGCTGTTTTTTGTAAGAAACATATATAGTAAACTTTCTTCAATACGCTCACTAATTGTCGCACTATCATGTATTATATCAGCCTTTTGTATCGTACTTGTTTGCAATAACTCTTTTGTTTCAAGAAAAATGACTTCAATAGTGACACCATACTTCGCACACTCTTTTTGTATCCAATATGAGTCTTCAACATGATCTTGTTCTGTAAATGTATATAGTCGCAGTGTTTCATTACGGTAAGAGCTCTCTTTAATAAGCGTATATATGTCCTCATTTATATGTATAGTGCCACCCTTTGTTAGAACCAATTCTTCTGCTATTTCTCCGCGCGCTCCTTGCAATTCCTCGATAAGCGCATTGCTATGAATGATTTTATGTAGAGCTTTCCGAAACATCGTGTTTTGCATAGGTCCTTCTTTTGCGGTATTTAATGTAATGTATGTTACATTCGACTCAAGTCTAGTTAGTTCTTTATGATGCTTTTCTATATTGTTATAGTGTGCTTTCGCTAAAATATCGCACGTATTTACGCTGTGCTCTACATTCCATAATTCAATTCGATCGAGAAATGGTCGCTCGCGAAAATATAAATCATTTGCTTCTAATACGAATACATCCTCATTCTTTTCACATAATCGAAACGGTCCAGTACCGATTAACCTTCCATCTCCATCTTCATTTACAATAGAACACTGTTCTGTACTTAAAGCATGTAAAAACAACTTATTATCTGTAGATAAACGAATCTGCACAATGTAGTCATCAAGAATATGTAAACTTTCAATGTGCTGTAACATCCAAGCATGCGGGTTATTTTTCTCTTTCAAGAATCGTTTAAATGTATGTACAACGTCATAAGCAGTAAATTCTTTCCTGTTATGAAACTGAACACCTTTTCGTAAGTAGAAGGTCCATATATATTTCTGGTCATCATATTCCCAATAAAACGCAAGTCTTGGCTCTACACTGTTTGTATTTCCGTCTATATACACTAACGTGTCGTATATATGCTTTACCATATGACATTCCGAACGCATCGTAGCGTATACAGGATCTAATGCAATATCTAGATTCATTTGGACTTGCAAACGTAGCACATCTCTTCTCCCTTTAGATGTCCTTTCGACTTGATAACCGAATATCGAATCAATCCACGTTTGAAATTGCGTTTGAAGTGATGGAAAATACGAGCTATATCTTTCAATAAATGCACTTCCACTTTTTACGTCCCCTTGTTTCGTTATTTCTTTTCCTCTTTCTAAAATTAAAGAAAGTGGATGTTTTTGAAATAACAACTTTGAACGATTTCCTCTCCCTCGGCCTGGAAACCACATAATCCAATTAAATTCTTCTAATTTTTTTATGATTAATTTACTATTTCGCTCTGTACAAAATAATGTTTCAGATATATTTTGTATAGTTATTTCTAATTGTTCTCCCTCTGCTCTCCCATTTCCATACTGGAGCCACAGGTGCATATATTGCTCCAAAATAATCATAAAACGCCCCCTAAAAGATGAAAAATCTTCCTCTTTCATTCTACCCTTTTTCATTTCTGGCTTCCATCTTATCATTTCAATATAGAAAGGAGGAAATAAAAATGAAGTATCTTTTAAAACGTTATAATAAGCCTATTCTCATTCGATTGTTCGGTGAATTGTTAGTCCGAACGACTGAAGCGATGTTAGCTATCATTTTTATCGTTCATGTTAATAAAGCGTTAAATGGTAATGTCATCGTTACAATGCTTCTTTTCGGATTACAGCCTCTCGCTGATATTGTGTTTACATTAATCGCTGGGGGTGTAACAGATAAATACGGCCGAAAGAAAATAATGTTACTCGGATTACTTTTACAAGCTTTTGCCGTAAGCGGCTTCGTTTTTGCTGAATCGGTCGCCTTTTTCGCCTTATTGTATGTAGTAAATGGTATTGGACGCTCTTTATATATTCCGGCACAGCGAGCACAAATCGCTGACTTAACGAAGGAAGAACAACAGGCAGAAATATTTGCTGTTCTGCATACTACGGGAGCAATAGGCTCTGTAATTGGCCCATTAATCGGCGCCTTTTTCTATACTAGTCACCCTGAGTATTTATTTATTTTGCAAGGTGTAGCCCTTACGCTATATGCTATTCTCGTTTGGACGCAGCTTCCTGAAACGGTCCCACTCAGACAAAGCGTTAATAAAACTAAAGAAGTATATTCGCCAAAACAATTTATTTCAAAGCATTATGCTGTGTTTGGACTTATGGTTTCTACACTACCTATTAGTTTTTTCTACGCTCAAACCGAATCAAATTATCGTATATTCGCCGAAAGTGTATTTCCAAATTTTTTATTCATACTCGTATTTATCTCAACTTGTAAAGCAATCATGGAAGTTATGCTCCAAATTTTCCTTGTGAAATGGTCTGAACGATTTTCTATGCCTAAAATCATTGTTATTTCCTATACTTGCTATACGTTAGCTGCGATTGGCTACGGTTATTCCACAACAATATGGTCATTATTCTTCACATTGCTCTTTTTAGTAATTGGGCAAAGTATAGCTTTGAATCACTTACTACGATTCGTTTCACAAATCGCTCCAAGTCATAGACGCGGATTATATTTTTCTATATACGGTATACATTGGGATATTTCAAGAACTTTCGGGCCTTTTGTAGGTGCATTGTTATTAAGTAAATTAAACGGTAGTACTCTATTTTATATTTGCGCCTTCTTATTAATAATCGGTGGTATCATTCAAGCTTTTTTTGTTCAATCGTTAGAAAGAAACAAAACAAAAGAGCTGTCCCTATAGGAACAGCTCTTCATTTAACCTGCCATTTTATTAATACTATCCTCCGGTGAGAACACAGAAATATGATGTACTTTACCAGTTGACTTTGGAATAACGAATTTCAATTCAAATTGGTCATTTACTTTATAAACGTATATTTTGTCATTACTATTTACTTTAACAGACGCTGGTTTTCCTAAAGCCTTTTCGATTTCTTGCAACGTAATCGATTTGAGTTCTGAATGATATGAGCGAACGTCAAAGACTTGAGATCCTTTGTTAAAGCCAAATGCTACATTTTTACTTGTAAAAGTTGCATACATCCCGTTGCCTGCTTGATCAGTTTTATCTGCTTTTCCCCACTCTTTTTCTATTTCCTCGATGTCACCTGTATGTGCTGCATATGGTACGTTAGGTACTTTACCTTCTTTCGCTTGCTCAAATAAATCTTTTACATGGTTAATTGATTTTTGATTAAGTACTGTATTTTTCGTATTAGACTCCGTTGAAGGTTTTACCGAATCATGACCTTTTGGTTTTTCCACTGGTTCTTTCTCTTTTTTGGGAGCAGTCTCTTCATTCTTTTTATCCGTTTCTGACGTATCACTCTTTTTTTCCGTACTATTTTCTGATGTTGAATTAGTTTGCTTCTTTTCCTCAGCGTTAGTACATGCGGTTAAAGCCGCTACACACGTTAAAGTTAGAAAAAATATAAGTACTTTCATATATACTTTCATCATTTTCAGCCTCCCTCTTCAACATATTCACTTTTGTAACCATTCCATTACACTACTCTTTAAATTATTTTTAGTCCAAAAAGTAAGTGCTTCGCTTTCCCCGAAAGTATTCACAATATACTCCATATACGATGTTCCTAAAAAATAACCGAGTCGGTTGCATCCGAAATAAGTCCCTCCTGATAAACGGAACCATTCTTTCTCTTTTTCATCTGTCCACCCTTTAACATAATCTTGTAAAAAATGTTTCTTAATATGATCTTTATGTTCTTCATAGCAATACAACCAATCGTCACCATCATTATCATATGAATAATAGACTGATTTACTTAATCCTTTAGCTATTCTTTGCGATAAATATGTCGCGACTCCCTCACGATATAAACTAACCGCTGCATCAGTCCATTGTGCTTTAGTCCAATCCATTCCACTCTCTTGCAATACGAAATTATGATATATATGACCAATTTCATGAGCAACGATAACACGAAGATGCTCCCTTTCAGGAGATAATTTTTCTGCCGAAAGAAATATATCCCCAATAATATCTCTTTCTACAAATGCATTGGAGCCAAACCCACCTACAAATAGATGAAAAGTCAAATCTATATTAAAACCAAATTGAATGTGATACTCCTCACTAATTTCTTGAATAATAGATGGTAAAGTTTCCGAAATAATACGGATGTCTTTTAGTTTTTCAGGATATTTTTTAATTGCACTAGAAAGACGTTCTTCCGTCTTAGGACAATGATAATTAAAATACTCTTCAAATGCTTCTGGATACATATCATAATATTTGTCCAAGTCATGTAATCCTATATCATCGCTTTCCAAAAGCTTCAAAAAGCTTGGAATTGTATTGTTAATCATCTTATTCATCTCCTTGTATACACCTTCTCTCCATACTCGCTATATCCTTTTTGTAACTTGAATTAAACTGCTACAAAATCTCCTTTAAATGCAAAAAACCAGCAGAAAGTGAATACTCATTCTCTGCTGGTTTAATGTTTTGTTCCTTCTGAATCTTATTCAAATCATTTGTCATGATCAGAAATCCATTAAGATTAACTATTTATATAATTAAAAAAGCTGTCCTATTAAAGGACAGCTTCAATTATGTATTTTTATACTTCGATAGATTTACCATCTTCAACGATATGGTAAAGTAAGTGCGCTAAATGATGAATTGGACCATTTTCTTCCTCTTCTTCATTTGTCTCACCTTGGAATTCAAGATCATTTAAGTATAGTGCTAAAAATTGATAGAACAATTTCAAATCAAATCCGTAGCAAGCACTTGGTTCTTCATGATCTCCTTCATATTGTAACATTAAGTATTGCTCGTTTCCTTCTGTATCTTCAGCATCAAAGAATACGAAGAAACCAACGTTTGTATCTAAATCAAATAGATGACGAGTACCTTTTTCTGTTGCTTTCTCGAAGTCCTCTTCACTTAATTTATGTACTGTTGTTGCCTTTGCATTATCCTCTTGATGAAAATTTACTGTAAATGATTTCAATGCTGACACCTCCTGATTGTATAACAGTAGCATAACAGATTAGACAACATAATACAAAGGGACTGCTTACAAATGTAAACAGTCCCCTGTATTCATTTCCGCATTGCACGGAATATAAAGCTTACGATGAAAATCAAAACAATCGCGCCTATTAAAGCCGGAACAATCGCATATCCGCCTATAACAGGTCCGAATTTACCAAGTAACGCTGTACCAAGCCAAGAACCGACAATACCTGCAATAATATTACCGATTACACCGCCAGGTACATCCTTCCCAGTAATTAAACTTGCAAACCATCCTAATATACCACCAACGATTAAAGACCAAATCATATCATTTCCTCCTTTATAATTGACCAATAAAAATTATAATCAGAAACAATTGCTTACCATTAGTTATGTTACATTTTTCGTAAGTTATTCGTCTTATGAAAATCATTCAAATCTGCTCACCCTTTTAAGGACAATCTGGCTTCAATATTGTTCTCATAAATTCGTCTTTAAACGCTTGATAATTAAATTCAACGGCAATTTTTTGTATAGGACGATTATCAAACGTCGTTGGCTCAGCTATTTTTCTAAAATCTGCAACACTTTGACCTCTCGTTACATCATTCGTCGTACTAATCCAAACTGCTGATTTTTTATATTCAAAAATATCATCATTTATAAATGAAATGAACGGAAGTAAATCGTGAATCGGACTCCCAGCAATACCTGGATATTCTTTTTTGTAAAAGTTCTCGTAATAAAAATCGATCATTGGCTTTATGAGTTTCGCCTGCCCTGTTCCTTCTTTATCAATAATATCGACCATTTCAGGGGTAATAAGAGCACGCTGCGTTACATTTAACGGATATATTGTAGCATTCTGCGCATATTTCATAACGATATTCGCGGCAATTGGATCGCCGTAAAAATTAGCTTCTGATACAGGTGTAACGTTTCCCGGAAATAGAAAAGCACCGCCCATTATATAATAAGAACATACTCGATTCATTAAATTGGGGTACAATAAAAATAATGTTGCAAGTGTTGTTAATCGTCCCGTCGCGACTATAATAATATCTTCTGGACAAGGCTCAATTAATTTAATCAATTCACAAAAATTTTCTCTGTCACAAATTCTCATTTTCGGTGGAATAATTGGACCTAAACCGTGATCCCCATGAATTTCAGGGAAAAACAAAGGTTCTTCAGCTGTCATTGGTCTACTGGCACCTTCAATAATCTTCACTTTTGTAGCATAGTATCTTTCTAAAAAATAAACATTTTCCGTTACAATTTCTCTTGACACATTTCCATACTCTGCAACGATACCTATAATATCTAATTTGCATGTTTTATTCGCATAAATTAAGGTTACTGCATCATCAATACCAAAATCTCCGAAAAAGATTATTTTTTTATTAACATTCCTCACCCCTCTCCAGCATAATCTACTATCATTATTATGCGAAAAAGACAAGGTGGTGAAACGGAGATAATTAAAAAAGCCGCCTATTTATTGGCGACTTCAATCTTTTTATAAGATAAATATGCTAGTATACTTTTGCTTGAATCATATTTCGGATTATTCCCTTTTCTCGGTTCTCTCATATGTGTTTTTTCAAACCCAGGAATGTCAGGCATTTTCTCTAAAAATTCAAGCATCTCTTCCTCAGTTCCCTCAATACGTACACGAATCATTATTACTATTCCTCAATTCTCATTTTCTCTGTACTAAGTATATCGTACATCAGAAAGACTGCAAGAAATTTATCTTTTTAATGTTGAACTTTTTTTACATACGAACAGTGCCATTTCAGTATAAAACGATTCTATTTTATTGTTTTCAAATTGAATTTCGAAAAATTCTTGCATTTCATTTGATGTTTTCATCATACACTCTGTTAACTTTACACGTTTTTGCATAGGAACATCCATCATATCGCACCACCAATCAAAATCGAACTTCTTGTCAAAAGTATGACATGACTGCATTTGCAAACCATGTTTTTCTAATAAAGTAATCCATTCTGTTTTTTTCAAAGCTCGTTCATGGCTTGGATCTCTCTTCTTTTCGATAAAGTTATAAAATGTATCAAACTCATTATTTTCTGGTGAAACGTTATCAATTAATATAAATAACCCATTATCTTCTAACGTTCGATTTACTTCAAAAATAAATTGCAAAGGATCAACAAAGTGATGTGCTGCAATTCGGCATGTAATTGTATCAAAGGATTCATCAGCAAATGGTAACCTTTCTGCATGTCCTGCTACAAATGATACATTTTCATGTCCGTTCCCTTCTATAAAACCTTTTGCTTTTTCTAACATTTTTTCTGTTAAATCAAGAGCGACTACCTCTTTGAACATTGGGGCTAACAAATTAGCAACATGTCCGCCACCAGTAGCAATATCAAGAAGACGAGTATTATGACGAGTTTCAACTTGCTGAACTACATATTGTAAATCCAGTCCTTTTGCATGAATTTTACTTTTTACATACTTCTCTGCATTACTACCAAATTGTTGTTTCACAAGTTCTTCTTTACTCATTTTTATCATCTTCTTTCTATAAAGTATTATATTTAATTTATAAGTTCTCTTTATATAATTTCAAATCCTCTTTTAGTTTAGTCTCGTCTCTTGTATTAGAGACCTTCTATCAAAAAAATTTAACTCTTTTATTTTTAAGCACAAAACAAAAAAGGTTATGGGGAATTATCCCACACCCACACAAAGTATCTCTTATATTTGAGGATCTTCTTACACGTCTAATCCCCCTGTAACTTCACAATAACTTCTACTTCGCTATTAGTAGCCTCTCTTGCATGCAATCCATATTGGTCCATGCCAATCCATATCCACCCAGGACTATCATAAAGAATATCTATGTTGAAATGCTTCAACTTAGTAAGCTCTGACCTAATAAATTTATCCCTACTAGCGATTTCCTTATCAAGCAAGCCATATTCTTTCCCATTTTCAAATAGTGCTATCATCTTTCCTGCAAGTGGATGTATACGAACTATAAAGTGATATTCTTTTTCATTTATATTCGCTACAATCGTATTAGAATCAGGTACATCACATCTAGAATTCGGCATATTCATATCGGTCAGCTCCTTTATTGATTTCATTAATATCGTAACAGGTTAATATTTAGATATTATTAATATAATGTAAAAAATATAAAAGCTGACTTCCCTTTAGAAATCAGCTTTTACACATTGTTTATCTTTAAACCTTTTTACAAATTTTATAATGTTTCTTTCTCTTCATCATTTCCGGAAACTAAATCTCCTAAAACATCCACCGTAACTTCAACTACAAATTCACAAATCCCTGCTACAACTTCTCCAATTACTTCCTCCATCTTTCTACCCCCTTGTTTTATGGAACCTATTTTTAGTATAGAAGATACTGGTTAATTTTAACTATCGGCAAAGGTGACAAAAACATTACAGATTTGTAAGCTATTTCAATGTTTTTTTGAATTTATACTTCTCCCCTTTGAAACTTTAAGTATTATTAACAACCAGATAGGTCATCATAATATAAAGTATTTAAGAATCCTAATTTAAAGGAGGCGTGTAAAATATACTACGTAAAACTAATTAAAGGTCAATCTTTCTATGCTTTTGATCATCGTTTCTTAATATCCGAAGAAAAAGAGGTTTCAGAGAAAATTTTTAATTACTTACGACGGAATGAATTCTTCGAAGTACGTAAAGAGGAATACTCTGCCTAATGTACAAACAGCATCGAGAAACAACTCACAGTATTGTGACTCTTTCTTGATGCTTTTATATTATCGCCCCATATTCAACTTTATTCTCAATTCTATTAACATCTTCTAGTATATGTCTAAGCTAATTTATCGTTACTTTCATATTTTAGTATATGAGGAGGTAACAAATATGACTCATATCATTGATTACCAAGCTACTCAACCAATAAATAAAACGGGTGAAACAACTTTTGTAATTCCCCATTCCCCAAACAAAGCAATTCTAGCAAATATTAAATTGAAAATTTCAAGAAAAGATTCACGTGATAATCGAGTAGAATTTTGCTACAGTTGGGGTTAAAGGTATAACTGACATAGCACAAATATTATTTAGAATTTTCCGTGATAATACAGAAATCTTCAACGCTCAAGTAGGTATTGAATCTACAGATTCAGAGCAATTCTACGCTCAAACATTTCAAGCTATTGATAAAGATGTAAGCTGCGGGACTCACGAATATTCATTAACTGTGGAAAATCTAACAAATGCTGCAAGTGCAGACGTTGTTGGCCCTCTATCTTTTAGTGGTTTAGCTATTGGACAAGATCATAAGTGTTGCTAAAGGAATCTATTGTTTGATGTTGCATTTGAGAAAAGTGAGACGTAGTAACTATAATCTGTACCCTTTGTAAAGGACATTTTGAAAAAAGTTAGGCAACATCAAGAAGATGATTTCTGTATCCAACAGGAGTCATCTTTTTTAAATTCCATTGATATCTATAGTGATTATAGTACGTCATATATTTCTTAATCTCTTGTTTCAACTCAGTAAAAGACTCGCAAGGTTTTATATGTGCTTCATCTTTCAGATGACCAAAAAATGATTCTTGTGGAGCGTTATCCCAACAGTTCCCTCTTCTTGACATAGATTGTCCGAGCTTTAGCTTTTTGACTAATTTTTGGTAGGTAGGGCTTGTGTAGTGGGCTCCTTGATCTGAATGAATATATGCACCTTCAGTCAATCGAATCCTCTTATTCCGTTTTAGTTTATGAAGAGTTGTTGTTACGAGGTCTAATGTCATCTGTTCTGAAACATGGTAAGCTAAAATTTCATTGGTTGAGCCGTCTAAAATTGTAGATAAATAAGCTCTTTTATTCTTACCGTAAACTAAATAAGTGATATCTGTAAGAAGCGTTTTTCCTGGGGTGTTTTGTTTAAATTCTCGATTTAATTGATTCGGCACTACTCGATGTTCTTTTGAAGCTTTCAGCATTCTTTTATAAGGATTTGCTTTCCGAATCGGACAGACAATCTCATATTTTTTCATGATTCTACGGATACGCTTTAAATTGTAGACAACTTGAAAATGACCCACCAATGTCATTTTTATTTGACGAGCCCCTTTCTTTCGATTTCTAAATCGAAGTGCTTTTAATATGATTTCTTTCACGATTTCATCTTGATTGTTCTTTTGTTTCCGTTGTTCTTGAGATGAAATGGAAAAATAATTATAGTATCCCGAACGGGATACACCGACTACTTTACACAAATAACTCACCATATTTCTTAAGTTATATTTTATGATGACAGAACGAATCAGGATATATTTCTGACTAGGTGATAAAGTTATTTCCTTCTCATCCTCCCTTCCATAAGTTTGATCTTTTTTAACAATTCATTTTCTGCCTTTAGTAAGTTCCGTTCGGCTTCTAAACGAGCATACTTCTCTTCTAACGTAAGCTCTCTCTCAAGAGTTCTTCCCGCGTTTTGGCGTGTATCTCGCAAACCAAATACACCATTTTTTCTGTAAGCAGCACGCCATCTACTTCCTGATGACATAATTCGTTTCATTCCAATCATATCTATATCAAAACCACATTCTTCAAAAATATTTCGAGGTAGTTTTCCTTTCTCATTTTCCTCAATAAAAATACGCTTAAATTCATCTGTATAAGTGATACCTTTCTGACTTACAGATTTTATGTAGGGGTTATTTGATAGAATTTGAATGTCTCTTTCTGTAAATAGCTTTTTTGTCATTTTGAACTTTCTCCGATCCCAATTTTCTCTCATTATACAAGAAATACCCTATAGAATAGACTTTTTTTCAGTGTCTATTCTATAGGGTACATTTTACTACGTTCTCACTTTTTTATTTTCTCTATGTTTTTCTTTATTTTCAATTTGTATTTAATCAAGAGTTTTTCACATTTTGAATTACTTATTTCATCATATAATTAATCAAATTTTCAACAAATCAAAAAGATTGAAATTCACTAATGAAACACGTAATATAGACTCTGACTCTAAAAATAGCGCGTTAAAAAATAATGAATAAATTAGGAGGTTTTATATACGAGTTGTTAATTTTAAAAGACTGAGAGGTTTAAATTATGTGGCGTAATAAAAATGTTTGGATCGTATTAATTGGGGAGTTTATTGCTGGTCTAGGGTTATGGCTTGGTATTCTTGGTAATCTTGAATTTATGCAAAAATACGTCCCTTCTGATTTTATGAAATCCGTTATATTATTTATCGGACTGTTAGCTGGTGTTCTAGTCGGTCCAATGGCTGGGCGTGTCATTGATCAATATGAAAAAAAGAAAGTTCTTCTTTACGCTGGATTTGGTCGTGTTATTAGTGTTATTTTCATGTTTTTCGCTATTCAATATGAAAGTATCGCTTTCATGATTGCATTTATGATTGCACTTCAAATTTCCGCGGCATTTTATTTCCCTGCATTACAATCTGTAATTCCACTCATCGTTAATGAACATGAGCTATTACAAATGAACGGTGTACATATGAATATCGGTACAATCGCTCGTATTGCAGGTACTTCACTAGGTGGCATTCTTTTAGTTGTAATGAGTTTACAGTATATGTATGCCTTCTCAATGGCAGCATACGCTTTATTATTCCTCTCAACTTTCTTCCTACAATTTGAAGATAAAAAATCCGCTACATCAAGTAAACAATCAGCTAAGGATAATAGTTTTATGGAAGTATTTCGTATATTAAAAGGAATTCCTATTGCTTTTACAGCACTTATATTAAGTATTATCCCTCTATTATTTATAGCTGGATTCAATTTAATGGTTATTAACATTAGCGAAATGCAACATGACCCAACGATTAAAGGATTCATATATACAATTGAAGGTGTAGCATTTATGTTAGGTGCCTTCGTTATTAAACGTTTATCTGATCATTTCAAACCTGAAAAGTTACTATACTTCTTCGCAATTTGTACCGCTTTTGCACACCTTTCGTTGTTCTTTAGCGATATTAAATGGATGGCACTTGCCTCATTTGGTTTGTTTGGATTTAGTGTAGGCTGCTTCTTCCCTATTATGTCGACAATTTTCCAAACGAAAGTCGAAAAAAGCTATCACGGACGTCTCTTCTCATTCCGTAATATGTTTGAAAGAGTTATGTTCCAAATTGTCTTACTTGGAACTGGCTTCTTCTTAGATACGATTGGGTTACAATATATGGTTCTCATCTTCGGAGTTATTTCGTTGTTGATTATTTTTATTTCCTTATCTAAGCAGAAACAATTTAAAAAACAAACGTCACAATCTGCGAATATATAAAACTAATACTTCTTAAGAATGGATCCCGTATTTTACTGGGTCCATTCTTTTTGAATTTCAGGGATTAAAATCTATTTTCTTTATGTAGTTCAAATATTTAAAGGAGTATCCCCTACTACTTTCGAATAAAATAAATTATAGATTTTTCAAAAAGGAGCTGTGGAAATGTCTTATGGCATCCAATTATTAATTATCCTTCTTTTTTCATTGGTCATGTTTGGCGTCCTTAATTTTTTAGCCATTTCCTTATCTCAAAATAACTTTAAAAGAAGGATTGTTGCAGGTTTCCTATTTTTATTGTTAACTCCCATTATCTTTTTGACTAATACAGCACTCACATCTATATTCGATAAAGGTGGTTTGGGAGTAGCTAACCTAGTCTTCGTTATTTTAAATGTATATATTGTAAATGGAATTGTCATTCTTCTTTCCGCTTCATTTATCCTCAAAAGACATAACATAAGATAGAGTACTAGGCATGAATCTAGCATTACACTAGATTCATGCCTTTTCATTTTAAAAATCTCACCTTTCTCCAAATTTTTATGTGAAATTTAAAAATTCTTTATGAAAATTTAAACTTTATTTTTTACAATATTCCTATCGTATTCGCACGTTTATAAAAACGAATAAGAAAGGAGTACACAATGAAAAAGTTTCTATTTATTTTCCCTATATTAATCGTTCTACTTAGTGGATGTAGCAATAATGATATATACGGCTCTTGGGAAGTCATTGATAATAAAAAAGGTGAATGCCCTGTATATTATAAATTTGAAACAGTTGTGAAAGAAGAAAAGAAAGAAAAGGTTGTTCACAATTTAGTGGAAATGCAAACAACAAATAAAAAAGAGGATTTATTTAAAGGATCGTTTGTTAAAAATTCTAACGTGTATCGTATTGATTATGGTAACTCGTTTACATCGGATCAATCTTTAAAAGTTGTCGATAATGAATTAAATGTATACTTTTTTACAACTGAAAACACATGTACATATAAAAAAACAAACAATTAATCTTCATTTATAACGTAGAAAATATTTTCTACGTTATTTTTATATTTCCCCTTATTATCCTCCCTCTAAATTTGTCAATCGTTTTAATTTTCATAAAAAAATGATAAAATGTAAACATGTGTTTTCAGAATAATTAAAAATACAGACAGAAAACACTGTTTTTAGGAGGGGTTTTGATGACTTACACTTTAGCAACTAGAATGAAAGCATTCCAATCTTCTATATTTAGTGAATTAGGGGCCTATAAAAAAGAGAAAATTGCAGCAGGTCATAAAATGATCGATTTAAGTATCGGGAATCCTGATATGCCTCCTGCTGATTTTGTGAGAGAAGAAATGGTACATACAGCAAGTGCAAAAGAAAGTTACGGATATACGTTATCTGGTATTCAAGAATTTCACGAAGCTGTAACTGAATATTACAACAACACTCATAATGTTATATTAAATGCTGAAAAAGAAGTTTTATTATTAATGGGTTCACAAGACGGACTCGTTCATTTACCTATGGTTTTTGCAAATCCGGGAGATATAATACTAGTTCCTGATCCAGGATATACAGCTTATGAAACAGGAATTCAAATGGCCGGTGCAACATCTTACTACATGCCATTAAAAAAAGAAAATGATTTCTTACCTAACTTAGAAGTTATCCCTGAAGAAATCGCCAATAAAGCAAAGATGATGATTTTGAACTTCCCAGGAAATCCAGTTCCAGCAATGGCACATGAAGATTTCTTTAAAGATGTAATCGCATTCGCGAAAAAACATAATATTATCGTTGTCCATGATTTTGCTTATGCTGAATTTTATTTTGATGGTCAAAAGCCAATTAGCTTCTTATCTGTACCTGGTGCAAAAGAAGTTGGCGTTGAAATTAATTCTTTATCTAAAAGTTATAGTTTAGCTGGTAGCCGTATTGGTTATATGATTGGTAACGAAGAAATTGTCGGCGCGCTTACGCAATTTAAGTCTAATACAGATTACGGTGTGTTTTTACCAATTCAAAAAGCTGCATCCGCTGCATTACGACACGGCGCTGCATTTTGCGAAAAAAACCGTGGAATTTACCAAGAACGTAGAGATACTTTAGTGGACGGATTCCGCAAATTCGGTTGGAATGTCGATAAACCAGCTGGAAGTATGTTCGTTTGGGCTGAAATTCCGAAAGGATGGACTTCGCTAGAGTTCGCTTATGCACTTATGGATCGTGCAAATGTCGTTGTCACACCAGGCCATGCATTTGGTCCTCATGGCGAAGGTTTTGTACGTATTGCACTTGTTCAAGATAAAGTAGTATTACAAGAAGTAGTTGAAAACATTAAAAACAGCGGTATTTTCTCTATTGAAAAAATAGAAGAATTAGTTAAGAATTAATAATAACTCCCTGCTTAACTTTAGCAGGGGTATTATTATTCCTGGAGGTACGATATGAATATTAAAGATACTCTTCCCCATCGCTATCCATTTTTAATGATTGATAAAATTACAAACGTTAAAGAATCTCAATCGGCTACAGGATACAAACTGATCACAAATAACGAGTGGTTTATTAATAAAAATCAAAACTATATGCCTCATATGCTAATTGTAGAAGCACTCGCTCAACTTAGTGCTTTTGTAAGTACAGGTGAATCTGAAGGACTTGGTTTCCTCTCCTCTTTAGATGGGGTGGAATTTCATGAAAATGCGTATCCCGGTGATAAACTTGACTTACATTATGAATTAACACGTAACAGACGAGGTTTTGTTCTTGGGAAAGGAATTGCCTCTGTAAACGGTCAATCAATCGTTACCATTGAAAAGCTATTAATATATCAAGCTGATTAAACAGATTACATAGTGAGGGGTAGGGAAATGCGGAATATTGTTGGTATTGATGTCTGGGGAACATTAACAAAAATTGCTTACTTTAACCTAGAGAAAAAATTATGTTTTGAAAAATTTTATTCATATGAACAAGAAAGAATTAAAGAATGGCTTCAAAATCATAATTCAATTACACAATTATGCATTACAGGTGGTAAAGCTAAACAGTTAGAAGAACTACTTTCAGGTTCATATAAAATAGTAGAGTTAAACGAGTTTGAAGCAACTTTAGTAGGAGTACGCTACATACTAAAAGAAGAAAAACGTGCTATAAACAACTTTGTATTAACAAATATCGGTACAGGTACTTCCATTCACTATGTTCACGACAAGCAATATGTTCGCGCTGGTGGAACTGGAGTTGGCGGTGGTACTATTATGGGTCTTTCAAAACTATTAACAAATATAGATCATTTTGAAGACGTGATTCCACTTACGAAAATTGGTTCAAGAAACAGTCTAGATATTACAGTTGGAGATATTTATGGCGGGATTCTCTCCCCTCTTGATAATAACTTAACTGCTAGCAATTTCGGAAAAGCGACCATTACAGACTCAAATTATAGTAGTTCAGATATACTAGCTACCGTTCAAGGACTTGTCGGTGAAGTCGTCACAGCATTAAGTCTTCAATTCGCCGAAGCAAAAAACATTGACCATATCATTTACATCGGTTCTACTCTATGTAATAACGTACATCTTCAAAATATTATAAGTAGCTATACAGAATATCAAAACAAAATACCTGTCTTTTTACAAGACGGCGGTTATAGTGGTTCGATTGGTACTTTACTTCATGGTATGAAATAAAAAAGCTGACTTTTGTCAGCTTTTTTGCAATGGTACTTCAAATTCAATAATTGATTCTCCATTCTCACCAATTCGTTCCACACTAATTTTATCAATTACACAATTTAACTTCTCATGAAAACTAGGAATATCCTTCGCTATTTCAGCCGCTAACTCCGCGCTATCTTTTCTCCCAACTGTTACATGTGGTATGTATGGAATATCCGTTCTAAAAAATTGTAGTAAAGGACCTGTATACAATCTATCGTGCAATTCTTCTATTTTTTCTTTCCCTCTTTCAACTTCCAAAAATAGATACTCTCCCTTGCTACTTATCCGGTTAGCAAACTCAATTTCAATCGGATGAACCCCTTTCGCCACTTTCAAAATATGTAATTCCAGCTCATCATTTGAAATGGAACTTTCAAACGGGAATACAATTGTTATATGAGGAGAAATTAATTCAAATAAAGGATCATGATTTTCTCTCATACTCTCTATTTCATCTATGGGCATATTATGTAAAAACAGTAGAATTGTACGCACTTTTATATCCCCTACTTCCCCTCAATTTTTTTATATTTATCATATTGTATGGTAGCGTGAACCTCAACAAATTATTTTGCTTGCATATAAAAATAAAAAACTTCTCATTTGAGAAGTTTTCATATAGCATGGTTATTATTTTCTCGCCAAACTTTCCTAAACTTTATATAACAAGCAATTCTCCACGGAATAATATACGATACTGCAACTACGTAAAATAATAAACCTATTGTTTGCTGATCTAAGTCAACAATATATTGTCTTGAACCATATCTTAAAATAACAATTCCGATAAAAGTAATTAAAAAGGCAGCACTTTTTTTCGTATAAATGTTTCTGTCTTCTCTTCGCTCATAGTTTGTTAGAAATATAAGTGGGATTGCGAAAATCACCCCAATGGATGCTGCTATAGTCACTTGTACTATAGCTGGATGTACTGGACCAAAAAACAATAAAATGCCCGGTGTTAAAAATAGTAATGGACACAAAATACGTTTTCCCGTTCCCTTTATCGGCTTATACATAGAACGATAACGGCGCCAAAAAATTAGCAGTGCTACGCATAAAAAGACGGTTATTAGTGAAGAAGTATCTCCCATACAGTCTTCCTTCTCTCTTCAAGTAATTGTGCTTAAATCGTATCCTCAAAAGAAACTTTACGAATAAATAGAGCGCCAATTATAAAGTATATTAAAATAAGCACTATCGAAATTGATATAAAATTAGGTATATCAAGTAACGATTTACTATCAATAAATACCAATTCTTTCAAACCTACCTTACCATAAATTGTACTCGTCAACCCCAAGAAAAAAATCACACTAAAAGCAAAGCCTATCCAATTAAATCTTTTCTGAAAAATAGTTGTTAATTGAAATAAGCTAGCTAATAAAAGATAGAACACGAACTGTGCAAAGAATTGTTCGATTGTATGTGCTCCTAAATTTATATGTTTCGTTTCATAAAATGTACCTTGTAAAAGCAAAACCTGAAGAAATGAAAAAATTACTGATTGTAATATGATAAAACATACTGAACCAATAAAGAATTGTAATCTAGTAACGCCAAATGAGACAACTGTACGAAATATGTCATCTTGAACAAGAAAAACACTTGCCACAATAAATATTGCAATTGCAATAGATGAATTATTGAAGATGTCATGTAAAAATGCTACCTTTAGTCCCTTTATATCAGTTGCAGTTGTTGTCCATTTTATAAGTAATGCCACACACCAAAAGATAAGAACAGCCTTATAATGAAATTTCATATGTAACTTTAATTGTTTTAAAAGCATTTTCATTTCACCTCACTATCTGTTAGATAAATAAATAGTTTTTGCAGTGTTACTCTGTCTATTTCTAACCCTTCAGTTTCTAACAGCTCATAATCTCTAGCAGAAAGATCTTCCCATATCACAGAAATCTCTTTATTCCCATACAACTCTTGCTTTACAACATTTTTCCCCATTAAAAAATTTGTCACTTTATCTTTATGTCCTGATATTATGTGTCCTTTTTCTAAAAAATCTTCCACAAAGGATTGAACAGCTAATGATCCTTCTTTTAATATGATTACATTTTCTATAACATGGGACACTTCCTCAACTAAATGTGTTGATAAGATGATTGTTCGTGGATATTCACTATAATCTTCCAATAGTAATTCGTAAAACAACTCTCGATGTGCTGCATCTAAACCGGTAGTCGGCTCATCAAAAATAGTAATTGGTGCTCTACTAGCTAAACCTTTAATAATACCAACAATTGTTTGCATACCATGGGATAAATCATAATATTTTTCTTTTGCATTCAATTGAAATTTTTTAATAAGTTCCTCAGCATATTCTTGATCCCAATTTTCATAAAACATGTTACACAAATAAAAAACATCTTTTACCTTACTACTTAAATTAATGTTTTCTTTCACCTTTACGATACAAATATTTTGCATCGCTTTACTATTTTCAAAAACATTTTCACCAAATACAGCTACGCTTCCACTACTTGAAATAATTTGACCAGATAAGTATGTTTAATAATGTCGTTTTCCCCGCTCCGTTTCTTCCAAGCAAACCATATATTTTATGCTCTTCCAATGAAATAGTTACTTCGTTAACAGCTAATTTCTTTTTATATTTTTTAGACAAGTTTTTCGTTTCAAGTGCAATCATCCCTCTTTCCCCTCCTTCGTAATTTTGTGTATCATGTCCATCAATTCGTCTTTTGATATTTCTAGTACTTTTGCTTCTTCCCACACTTTAGGTAAATACTCAGTCATAAAAACATGCTGTCTTTTTTTTAGTACAACTTCTTTTGCTCCCTTTGTAACAAACATCCCGATCCCTCTCTTTTTATATAAAATCCCCTCATCTACTAGTAGATTTACTCCTTTTGCAGCTGTAGCCGGATTAATTTGTAACATCTTCGCAAATTGATTTGTCGACGGAACTTGTTCTTCTTCAAGTAATATGTCTTTTAAAATATCAGATTCAATTGTTTCTGCAATTTGTATGTATATTAACTTATTTTGTTCTAGAGTAGGTTTCACGATTTCACCACCTTAGGTTCATAGGTTCATCACTTGTGTAATTAACCATAGCACAACGTTATATTTTTTTCCATAATTTTCATCAAAAAAAGAATCATTCGATACTGAATGACTCCCTTTAAAAAATGTCCGTATTTTCAATCGTAAAATAACCACATCTTCCTCCATATCACTTAAATTCCCGCACAGGATGTTCATTAAAAAATTGCTTTCGAAAATCTTTATTATTAACTAGCTTTTCTATTTTTTCTTGATTACCGTAAAAGAAATTCATTACGATTCCCTTATTCCATATAAGATCATCCTTTGGCAAATCATTAAATTCTTTATACAGTATGGGTAAAAGTTCTTCTCTTTTTAATGCAAAACTTTGATTTTCAATCTGAAACTCATACCCTTTCGCATTCGGTACTAAAACTGCAAGATAAATAGCATTAAAGAGTAAATTCTTCTTCATCGTATCCTTCCCATCAAACCAATACGTCTCAATCATTTCTTCTGTAAGATTTCCATTCTCTTTTGCACCATATTCCACTTTAATATTTTCATTTTCTAAATTTAAACTTTGAACTGTTTCACCACCAGGTAAGTTTGTAACAATCGCAATAACGTCGGAATTATTTCCAACGTATGTCCCCGTATATTTTTTAAAAGCCCCAGGTTCAATATGTGATATTTCTTTTATTTGCTCCCCATTAGAACAAGCAGTAACAACTAATAAAATTGTTAGCATAATACCTGCTATTCTATTCATATAGTTCATTAGACACCACCAAGTTCTATTTATTATCCAATCCATACAATGTATCCTTTAAAAAGCCCTTTTAAATATACGCATTTTAATCAAAATTAAAAATTTTCACTTTTCATGTTTACAATTATCCATTAATTGTATATAATTACTAACGTAAGAAAAATATTCTAAAAGGAGGTCGAAGGAAATGATGAAATTACAACTACATGCTTTAACTTTAGCGTTAACTGCACCTGTGTTTTTCGGACAATTAAATATGAATTCGACCACCCTAACGGAGAATTGAAAATCGTACTTTATTTCTATTAATTCATAAATTCGCCACAGGAGGTCGTATACTTTCCTGTGGCTTTTTCACGCCCGACCATAGGAGAACGATATCTTCCTGTGGCTTTTTTGTGCGATTTTTTAGTCTCATACATTATTTTTTAAAGAAAGGAGCAACATTCGATGACTATTAGCGTATTGTTTTTAAGTATTACGATTCAAAGAAATACACTTTCCAAAGCTGAAATTCTTCATAATGAGCAAATTACAAAAGCTATGAATGATGTTAAGGAGCGCCAAGTGCTTTATTGCGATCACCTGTAATTCCTTTTCGAAAGGAGGAATTCGTCTATGACTTTTCATATTTTCTTTTTTACGGCAGCACTTCAGAAAAAAACGTTATCTGAAGCTGAAATCTTTCGTAAACAACAATTAAAACAAACTATGGATAAAATAACGGACATTAAAAGTTCGTATTATACACAAATGTATTAAAAATATTTTGTAAAGGGGCAATATCCTAATGAAATTCAAAGCTCTCTTTTTAACGATTACCATTCAAAAACGCAAACTTTCAAGAGATGAAATTTCTCGTGAACAACAAATTAAAAATATTATGGATGATGTGAAAGAGCGCCAGTCCTCTTATTACAATCTTCTTTACTAAATACATTATAAAGGGGTAATTTCCTAATGAAATTTAAAGCTTTCTTTTTAACGATTACCATTCAAAAGCTTAAACTTTCAAGAGATGAAATTTCTCGTGAACAACAAATTAAAAATATTATGGATGATGTGAAAGAGCGTCAGTCCTCTTATTACAATCGTCTTTACTAAATACATTATAAAGGGGTAATATCCTAATGAAATTTAAAGCTTTCTTTTTAACGATTACCATTCAAAAGCGTAAACTTTCAAGAGATGAAATTTCTCGTGAACAACAAATTAAAAATATTATGGATGATGTGAAAGAGCGCCAGTCCTCTTATTACAATCGTCTTTACTAAATACATTATAAAGGGGTAATATCCAATGAAATTCAGAGTATTATTTTTAACGATTACCATTCAAAAAAACAAACTGTCTGAGTCTGATATGCTTCACGACCGACAAATTGAGCAGGCTATGTACAACGTAAAAGAACGACAAAGTCATTATTGTAGTCACCTGTAATTCCTATTCGAAAGGAGGAATTCATGTATGAGGTTTCACCTTTTCTTTTTAACCATTACGATTCAAAAAGAAACTATATCTGCAAATGAAGTAAAACAAGAGGAACAGTATAAAAAGATTATAGATGAAATTCGTGATCGTAGAAGCAAGTACTACACTCACCTATAATTGTTTGAACTTATATTAGAAATGAAAGGAGTCGATTATGATGTTAATAACGCGGTGTAAAGAAATGATTTGGATAGTTCAGAGGGATTCCACATAGTTCATTTAACAAAAATTCACCGCCTGATTTGATGTGTGAAAAATATACAATAATAAGTATTTCATACACTAAAAAATAAAAGATACACCCCTTTTATTAAGCGGTGTATCTTTCTCAACATATTCTATTTCCGTTTACTTCGTTTCGTCTTAAACAATCTCACTAAGTTCGAAACAACTGTTTTTGTTACCGCATAAGCTGGTACTGCTAAAATCATTCCGATAATTCCCGCGAAATTACCTACCCCTAAAATAAGGATGATAATTGTCAACGGATGGATATTTAATTTTGAACTCATAATACGCGGTGAAATGATGTTACTTTCAAACTGTTGTACGATTGTTACTATAATAATTACGTACAGAGCTTGCATCGGAGATACGAACAGACCTATAATGACAGCTGGTGCTGCTCCGATAAATGGACCTAAGTTCGGAATTATATTTGTAAATGCTGCGATAATTCCTAAAACGAAAGCATACGGTAAACCGATGATTAAATAACCAGTAAATGTAAAGGCACCAATGAACATACAAACGAGCGCTTGACCTTGAATATATGCAGATAATGTTTCGTTCGTTTCCTTTATGATACGAAGTCCTTCTTCACGGTAAGACTCTGGTAATACACTAACAGCTTTTCCTGGAAATGCATGTCCATCTTTAAACATATAAAATAAAATGAACGGTACTGTAAAGATAACTAACGCCACGTTCGTGATAATACCAAATAAAGCCGTTGCACTCGACGTAAGTGTGTTTGGTATTTCCTTTAAGTATTCAATTGCATTTTTCTCAATTGTCTCAATGGAAACGTAGTTTTGTGTAGATAGCCATTCAAATAATCTATGATGGGATAGATCTTGTATGTATACTTTTCCCTCTTTTATGTAAGTCGGCATATTTTTTACTAAATCCATTAGCTGTTGTGAGATGGTTGGAACGACTACTCCAATAGCAACTCCAGTTAATGTAATGATAAAAAGGTACAGTAGTAAGATCGCTAAACCTCTAGGTACTTTTTTATTCTCCAAAAAGACTAACACAGGGTTAAATATGAAGTATAAAAATAGCGCGATTAAAATTGGGAAAAATAATGTTGATATGAAGATACCAATCGGTTGAAATAGAAACGATATTTTTGTGCAAATAAATATAATTCCTACAACCATCAGCACTTCTAATGTCCAAAAGTGCACTTTCGATTTCAAAAAAACGTCCTCCTTTAAACTAGCACTTCTCTTCATTGTACCAAATTAAACTTAGATTTCACATAATATTTTCCTTTACAATATTCCAAAATCCCATTAAATACACTACAATGAGATTACAGACAAATTTGCAGGTAAAGGTGATAAATATGACACAATGCATCATTTGCAGAAAAGATACGAAAGAACTTAGTGAACAATATGTCATTCCAGAGATATTATGTGGATATTATTTCATAAACTCAATTTGTGATTCCTGTCATGAACATATGACAACAAATATTGACCGTCCTTTAATTAGACATAAATTAAGTCAATATAAGATTGAGCAAATGAAAAAACAAATCGACTCCCCTCTCTATACGAATGAACATGGTGAGGAGCTAGCAGCCGCTGAGACAGATGTAGTCGAAGTAAGTGATGAGATACTTTATTCCAATGCATTAATTATGAAACTATGTAAAAAGCACGATATTTCATTACATAATGAAATTTGGAAAGAAGAGCGCGTAACAAAAGTAGCTAGTTCTATTCAACGTGAATTGCTTTTAGATAACCGTAAATATAAAATGAGTGTATTAAAAATGGCTTATACTTTTGCTGTACAAACAATTGATGGCTACTTTGACGATCCAGATGCGATTGATATTTCTACCATTCTATTAAATGCCGATTTCATGGAATTAAAGGAAAAGAGTATCGTTCGTGACTTAAGCAAAAGCTCTTTATGGAATACATTAAATACAACGAGCGAAAACCATTACTTTATTTTACTTAGTGATAAAGACGGTCTATTCTGCTTCATTCGCCTATTTGATATTTTTGATGTTGTTGTTCATTTATCAGAAAAAAGATACAATCTTCCATCACCAATTGTCGGCGTAAATAATGTAGACAAAAAAGGATTTTTTGTGGAAAGTTTAAAACAGTATATGGATGGGCTATTTAAAGAAACTACACGTTCTATTTAATCCATATAGGAACATACGGTCTCCTTTCTTCATGAAAAGACACTGTGTTATAATGAGTGTGAAAAGAACAATACAATCACATAAAACAATTAAAACCTGTATATAAATAAAAAAGACTAGTGTGCGGCTACACACTAGTCCACGTAACTTAGCAGATTGGATTGTTCATTTATCCTATTTGTTTCGTACAAACACAACAACCCACTTTCTATAGGCATAGGTGGGTTGTTATTTTTTGAGCTTGTCAATTAAGACGACAATAAACGTTAACAATGCAATGAGAAACAGTCCACCTTGCAATAACAACGCAATTTCACTCACTTATTATCACCCCCCTCCTACTTTGGAGAAGTGATAATTGAACAACCAACCGTACCATAAGTTACCTCTTAATTTTATCATATTTTTTAATTGTTTACGACGAAAACTCGCAAGCTAGTAAGCTGCGAGTTTTTTTATTTTTCATGTAGAAAAAATCTCTTTCTGTTTAAATATAGTCTCCGTTTCTAAAATCATTTGAGGTAAGAAGACATGAATTGTATCCGTTAATACGTTAAGAGCTTCTTTCACATAACCATTTTCAAATTGATCTAATGACTCAGGTAATTCGACTTCATCTAATATGAAATACTCACCATTAGGAAGAACCATAATATCAATGATTAAATCTTCAAATGTTACTAACTCATTTCCTACATGTGTGTTTTTTATGATATTAAAATATGACCCTAAATAATGCCCAGCATCATCTCTCCATATGTATAGGTTATACGGACGATCTTCCCAATAATATGCGGTTGTATAACTACCTTTAGGAATAGTTAATTTTATTTCGTTTGCTGTCATAGTAAAAGGATACTGTACCTCATGAAATAGTACGATTCTCTTCGGCTGTGCTTCTACTAATAAACAAACGTGATCTACAGTTGTAGAATCATAACGTATTTTTCTTTCTATAATTTCAATCCTTGATGTACGTAAACTATAGTCCGTTTTTAATTATATCCTTTACGCTCCTGATTAAGAAAGTATACCGTATTCCGCATCATAAAAACTCCTTCTATAATGGAAGGAGTTAATGAACTACTACTATTTTATTAACCACAATTCATATATGGTCTTTTATTTTTTTCAATACAAACTCCATATACACCAAACGCACGATGATATTTAGGAGCTTTACTCATGTTTTAACTTTCCCTTAACTACATCATAAAATTTCCGTTCATCGTCTACATTTAAGTGAATACGACTTACTGTTTTAGAAAATCCATATAACAACTGCGCTTTAATTGGCTCTTTTAACGTTATTTCAAAAGTTGGAGGTTCCTTTATAAATTCCATAACAGTTGCGTCAAGAACCTCTTTCTCTTCTTCTTTCTTTAAAGGTTCGCCTTTATAAAACGCAATGTTATCAATTTGTGTAAATGATATAACGATTTTCTTTCCTAATCCAATTTGAATAATCACTTTTTCTTCCGCAACGATAATTGGATTTTTACGCATCGCTTGTATTTCAGCTAAAAAATAAAACATCGCATATATGTTTAAGATGAGTAAAACCCAAGCTATTACTGGATTCCATTGATGAAGTAAATAATGAAAACCGATACTTTCAATTAATGTTGCATGAATAATCATGATATAAACACCTATTGCACCGGTCTTTTTATGATATGAGTATGTGAATTCACTTTCTAATACTTTTTCACGCCACGATAAAAAAGCATAATAGAGTAACTTACACTCTGTAAGAATGATATTTACTGCCTTACTTCTCTTCATATTAGCATCAAACGCTGCATCAATCGCATAAGAAAATGAAGAATACTCACTTCTATATTCTTTATATCGTTTTATTATTTTAGGAAGTACTCTTATAATTTTATATATAAGAAACAGTTCAAAACATACGAACACAATTTCTCCGAAGCAACTATTACATACGAAACAAATGAAAAAGCTTGTAAATAATCACTAGGAATTATAAATCTTGCGAATACATATCCGACTATAACTATAGGAAACATATACGTTAACGAATATCTTTTCCGTATAATAAAGAAATATGTGATGACTGGAATTACAAACATAAAATCTAATAATGAACCGAGGACTACTTCTTTCGGGGCAGTCGGCACCATTGGAAGGGCATACAATAAATAGTTTGATAACATAATTAAAGATACGAGTCCAATCCAAATGCCTTTTTTCCTTCGTGAAATTGATGGATTCATTCCTTCTCTCCTCTATTCAAAAACCTCATTTAAATGGTCTTTATAAAATGAAATAGCACGTTCAAATTCTTTTACCTCATCTACTTTCACAACTGTCTCTAACAGTAATTTCATCGCTTCTTCATGTTCGTTTACGTTATATTTTGCTAATGATAAAAACACTTTCATCACGTCATTTTCCGGGAACTTCTTTATCCCTGCTTCTAATACAGTAATCGCTTTATCATATTCCCCTATACAACGATACGTACTGCCAAGACCGATATACGCACCGCAAAGGGATTCACCATCAAGTCCGTTCGCAATTGCCTGTTCATAATACGGAACCGCCTCCGTTTCAAGACCCATTACATCATGTATCCAAGCGCATTGATATAGCACTTCTGCATCCCTCGTAAAGTTTGTTAATCCTATAAGTATCTCTCTAGACTGCGCATATTTCTTTTCATTTCTAAGTTTAATGGCTTGCTTTAATAAATGTTCCATACAATCCACTCCTCACAAAATGTTCATTATGCATATATCATGTATTACACATTTACGAGCAGCTAATGGCCTATTTCATTGATTTGATTCAATTTAATAATTAGTGAGGGATACGTTCCCCCACTAATTTAATATTAACTCCATTATATACTATGCGACTGCATCTCTTTCTAAAAGCTTAAATCTACATAGTAGTGATACGATTACATAAATGCTCTAACATATTGACAATTTCTTTTGCAGTTTCATCTTTCCCATTACATAACTTCACATTACCGTCTTGTCCAATAACGTGATGCACAGCGCCGCGAGAATATAAAGAATGCGGTGAGTTCGCTATCATTACACTCGCTTTTGCACCTTCCATTCTTTTGCTTGCTCTTTCAATAAGTTCTGCTTCATTTACGTCACTTTCCAGTTTAAAGCCAACGAGTATCGTTTCTGGATCCCAACTCTTTATTTGTTTTAATACTTTTGGTGCTTTTTGAAAATGAATAATTGGAGCGATATCACTTGAAATCTTTCCGTTCATATTAAGAACATTTCCATCTTGATTACAAATCTTTTCGACAACCCAATCTGAGCCAGCAGCAGCCATAATAACTGCATCTACTTTTTCATGTGTAATAATACTTTTCATCTTATCTTGTAAATCAATAATCCCCTCAAATGGGTGCAATTCTAATTGGTTTTTTACATCCATTGGCTTCTCAGCGAAATAGCCATGCAAATATATAACATTTGCTCCTTTTTTCATTAGCTCTTCTGCAATAATTCTTCCAATCGTACCTTTTGCTAAATTTGTATGCCCACGTACTTGATCCCATTTTTCTAGGCAGCCGCCGCTCGTAATTAATACTTTTTTCCCCTGCATAATAACCATCCCTTACTGATTTTTCGCACGAAACCACTCTGTTCCAAAGTCAACTGCATCACGCTGCCTCATAAAACGGCACGTCGCATTCCCTATCTTCCCACGCGTAACTGTTCCTTTAAGCTCATATTCAACTCCGATTTCTACAAACGTATCAGAATCGTAATCCATTTCAACGAATTCTTTCCATACTCTTACACCTTCTTCTATAATAGGTGCTCCTACCTTTATTAACTCGCGTGCACCTGTACGTACCTCAGATAAATGTATAGACGTATTAGAGTCATAACCAACACCAAGTAATAATATGTATCCATCTAAATCGTATATTTTTCGTAATGGCGATTCTTCACCAAAACTTATGGAAAGTGAATGATTCGCTGTAATTTCTTCTGCGTGTTGCCCCCATGCTGCAAAACTACTGAGTGGATGATTACTGCGCAATACATTCGGATATGTACGAAAACATTCAACTACTTCTCCCATTGCCCTTGTTGGTGTTATACGCGGATCAAATGCTGGGACGTTATCCCGAATAATTTGCCACCATTCTTCTGGTACAGGTGGTCTTGACCAATGTTTTGGATCGGATAAATCCGAAGATTGCGTCGGCATAACTATCGTTCCTTCTTCTGTAACAACTTTCATTAACGCTTCTACTACGGCAACTGCACCGCCTGATATCCAACCGATTGAACTTAATGAAGAATGTACAATAACTGTCATTCCCTTTTCTATCCCTAATGCTTTTAAATCATTTGTAATTGTTTCGATTGTATTTGGAAATTGTGTATTCGCCACTATGTCATTCATTTTCACGATTGTTCCCCCATTTTGCTTTAAACTAATACATACATATATTATCATATTTTTCTCAATTTTTAACATAATCATATAGATTACTATACACCTATCGTTCTTATCATATCGAAAACAGTTAAATTATGGTGTATTAATTTGAAATCAATATAGAAAGGTGAACACGATGAAAAAAATGATATTATCCCTTTTCATATTAGGGATGATTAACTTAAGTGGCTGTACTTTTTCTAATAATAAATATGGAAATTTTCGGGTGTTAGAAAAATCTAGATATAACGAAGGTGGATATAGTCCTTCACACTTATACGAAAAAGCACAAGAAGATCCAACTATGATTCATTACTCAAATGATAGCATTAGTGAAGGAAAGAGAATGGTATATTTAGCATTGGGAGAAAAGTATAAAAACGAAAAAATTACAGTAAAAGAAGTTAAAGACGAAAAAGCTTTTCACATTTACATTACCACCAATAACAGAGAATAGAGACCTAAGAAATAATGCTATGAAAATATAAAAACGTCTTTTGAATTGTCTATTTTTGTAGTTTCTCCGTTTAATCGTTGGTTTTTCAAATCGAAATAAGCATCTAATATCTCTCTTCTAATTGCAGAGTTAATACCTGATTTATCATCTCTAATCCACGGCATAACAATAGAAAGTGCTACTCCCGAATTGCCATATGGCGCATATCCTGCTAACGTTAAATACTAGCATTTTCTACGCGCACCTTTTTCATCTCTGATATATTATGAAAACTTGTATTATTTTCTAACTAAATCAATTTATTAACTTAATAAGAATTATAAATTTAACGACTGACTTTAAGGAAGGAATTAGACAGTTGTTTATATTTAAAAATGAATTTTTAATTCTTTCTATTAACTTCTATATATGATGTTTCATTTTCCTTTAAGTACTTATAAGGTTTGTATGTACATGGTTCATATAGAAGGTTCTAATGCAAATAATAAATAAAGATTACAAAATCAGAAACTCCAAATGAAATCCGCTTTTAAGTATTCATTTCAAAAGCCTTTTTATAGATTATTACTATCAGTATGCTTAAGGTCACTAGATTGATTTTATATATTTTTTACACCAGAACAAAAAAATATCATAAAATATAATAAAAAACAAATATCTATATGCATTGTTATATTTCATACAATTCATATCCATTTTAAATTTCGTGAATTTATTTCAAACAAAAAAGAAATTGTACTCATTCCTTCACTGTTTGTGCGCAAAAAATTCAGCTATATAACTTTCTTATATTCTTTTGAAAATCACTATATTCTTCTCCTCCCCTCATGAAATCTCTATTTACAGGTATTCATTGTTAATAATGAACAAATAAACTTATCTATTAAAACGGTTTTATACATGATGATATTTTATAGTTAGTTATCATTAACCAAAAAGGATGATGAGGATGAATTTAGAAGATCTAAAAAACTCATATGATGTAGTCGTGAGTTTAGGAGGTTTATGTCAAGTCACCAATCAATTAAAAAGGCATAATTTAAGAACATTTTCAGGACCATTAGATTGGTTTTATTATCCATCACTCTCGGATGCAAACAGATTACTTCAAAATCGATTTAAAAAGTTTATGGAACTTGAAAATATGGTCGTAGAAGGTTCAGAAAGCTACGGCCTTATTGAATCAGAATTTGATAATCAAACTAAATGGGCAGAACGAATTACCTACTGTATAAAGGACACTTATTATAATTGTTTTTCAATGCATGACTTTCCAATTGAACCAGAAGTCGATTGGAAAGTCACCTACCCTTTATTTAATGCTAAATTAACTACTAGAATTAATCGATTTCTTGAAAAAATAACTACCAGTGAAACAATTTTGTTCGTTAGGATATGGGGAAATCGAGATGAAGCAGTTGAATTACAAAAGGTATTATCAAAAATTACAAATAAAGATTTTAATATTCTTATTGTTAATTTTGCAGAGGGCATACCGGATGTTGTTGAACTAAATTGGGGAATAGCAAGGGTTTGTTCGATTGAAATCCCACGTTATCAGGATAGATGGGAAGGTGATAATTCAGACTGGGATAAAATTTTAAATAAAATAACATTAACTTACTAACTTTTTGCTTATTCTTAACATTATTGCATCCTTAGTTGCATTTACACGGGTGTTGAGAAATAAAATTCCCATTAAATTGATACGCACTTAATTAAAAGTAAGTTCATATAATATTCCATAGTACTTTCTTTATAGGATAAATAGTTCTTTACAAATTAAATCTCATCACTAGAGCACCTTTATGCGGTGCTCTTTTTATGTTTCGAGTAAACTTAGAATAAAGTATTTGTTTCCTCTCCCTTCGAAAATCTTTGAGCAATTAATTTTAGCAAATCCATTCTAATTATTTCTACGATTAATAAATTATTCAATCAATACATAACAATATCTTTACTGCTAATCGCTGAATATCTTCTGCAGCATAAACTTTTACTAAAGTGTCTACAATTTCATTATATATATTTCGGTATAACTTTTCAGATCTTGCTTAAACCATAATAATTTCTTTGAAATTATTTATATAATGCTCATGTTCATGCCGTTGCGGTGTGTTCACGACTACTTACCTTTTCATTTTCTGCTTCGCTTTCACTATGAGTATGTCTGTGTTGACCCTTGTCATCTGTATTCTTATGTTGAGAATGAGAAGTATCCTCATGAGCTCGATTACTAGACATTTCGAACGCCTTTTGGCTTGCACCTTCACTGTGCTGATTGCTTTTTGCTTCATGCTCGTTATTACTTGATTCTTTATGCGCTCTTTCACTTACATTTTCTTCACTATTATTACTTTCTACTTCATGCCCGCTATCACTATATTCTTTATGACCTTGACGATGTTCTCTTTCTTGTTGACTATTACTTTCAGCCTCATGCTCTGATTTTTCACTCGCCTGGTGTTCTTTCTTTTCTCCGTCATCATGATGATGCTGACTTTCATCCTTACTCTGTTTATTCTCCACTTCTTTATGCCCTTCTTCACTTGCCGTTATTTTATTCCCCTCATGATCTTCCTCTTTTACCGCCTTGCTTTTTTTCTTTACCAACTACCGATTTCTTCGCCTTTTTTTGCACCATTGTCAATAACTCCAGAAATATCATACTTTACGGTTTACATGCCTATGAAATGTAAACAACAAATATAATATTTCCAAATCATGCTTTTTAATGTGCAGTAATGTAATACATCCTTCATTTAACTGCAATACGTATTCCTCACATCTAATCCGCATTTTAATTATATAATCCAACATTTTTTTTAGATGATTATCATTATGGTACAACCGTGTATACATTTAACAAACAAACCACATAGTTTAAATTAATAAAATATATTGAGAGGAAGGAGATAGGTCTATGAAAGTCATAATTTTGTGTGGTGGAAAAGGACTTCGGATGCAAGGAATTTTAGAGGATATTCCAAAACCATTAGTTCGAGTTCAAGGAAAGCCTCTTCTCTTGCATATAATGAATTGGTATAGAGAATATGGACATTCTGATTTTATTTTGCCCTTAGGATATAAAGGTGAGAAAATTAAAGAATATTTTATGGACTATAGTCTGGAAAGAGCATAACTTTAGTTTGAATTTTAAAACCAATCAATATAAGTTACTACAGGAATTAGAACCGTGGAATATACACTTTATAGATACAGGAATCAATACAATGACAGGCGCAAGATTAAAAAAACTTAAATCATTTGTACAGGATGAAACCTTTTTATTAACTTATGGCGATGGATTAGCCAATATAGATATTGATCAACTTATAACATTCCATAAAACAAAAGGAAAAATTGCTACATTAACTGGAATTAAAAAGAATAGTCAGTATGGCCTATTGGCAGTCGAAAATGGAATTGCTATTGATTTTAAAGAAAAACCATTACTTGATGCAGTAATTAACGGGGGATATTTTGTATTTAACAAAGAAATATTTGATTATTTAAGTAATAGCGAGGATTGTATCCTAGAAGAAGAACCTCTTCGAAATTTAATAAAAGATAATGAGCTCGCGGTATATGAACACAATGATTTTTGGGCTAGTGTCGATACACCTAAAGATTTAAAAATTGTAAATGAAAGTTGGAATCCTAATAAAAACTAGTGGAGAGGACTGAATAAAGTTTGTACTCTAATGATAAAAAAATAAGTTTACCGCGCTTGTATATCCCCTCTAATGAGAAAATAGTTAGTCCACTTCCAGCAGGAATTAAAGCTTTAAATCTCTCCAAAAAAAACACACAAAAAAGGGTCAATACCCAATTCGTTAAACAAAAACATGACTTAAATAATCATTTCTGTGTCATAGTAGGTAGTGAATACGTCTTGAAAATCATTGTCTTACAACAATCATTAATGCAGTACTCACAAAAATTCACATTGTGGATTTGTTGTATAGACTCTATTGCATATTCACTATTAAAAGAAATGAATCTAAGTAACGTAAATCTTTTACAAGTTGAAGAACTAGAAGATAGTGAACTAAAAGCAATTAAGAAAAAAAGAAAAGTAAATGAATATTGTTGGACTTTAAAATCTGTCTTGATTGAATATTTATTGGTTAATTATGATTTGCCATCTATTCTATATTGTGATGGTGATTTATGCTTTTTCTCTGATCCTACCATTATTTTTGACGAATGGGGTGAACATTCTATTTTTCTTACCCCTCAAAGAGATCGTGATTGGGTAGAAAAAATGTACGGAAAATATCAAGCTGGTCTAATTGGATTTAAAAATGATCTCTACGGACTAAAAAGTGTAAGATGGTGGAAACATAAATGTCTAGATTGGTGCAGTGCCGAACCTGAGGAGGGAAAGTTTGGCGACCAAAAGTATTTAGATTATATCCCTATTTATTTTCCAAAAGTAAAAATTTCAAATAACTTAGGTATCAATGCTGCGCCTTGGAACTGTATATATAATAACGATTACAAAATTGAGAGGACCAATAACGATATATTTATTGAGAACGATAAACTAGTTGTTTACCATTTTGCATGTATTACCATCTTTACTGAAAATGATTTTGATCTTTGGTCTTTAGGAGCAATTTCAATACCCAACAATATATTAAACCATATTTACACCCCATATATAGAAAGAATCCAATTTGTTTTAAAGCGATTAAAAGAAAAATTCAATAAAAATAATAAACAATTTTTAAGTAAAAAAGATATAAATGAAGCTCAAACCTTATATAAAGATTCACAATTAAGAAGAAAAATGAATGAATCCAATCATTTTATGAACTTTTCCATGATTATAAGTAAAGAGCGATTAATCCAAGGATTGACTTCTTATTATTCCTTAGAAAATTTCAATGCCAAATTTATTGTATGGATCTGTTGTATGGATGATTCAACTTATCAAATATTGAAGAAATTAAAGTTAAAGCATGCCATACTAATTCCGATAAAAGATATTGAAAATCATGAACTCTTAAGTATAAAAAATGAGCGGAGTTTACAAGAATATTGTTGGACATTAAAAGCGCCTCTTTGTCTCCATATCCTTAGTCTTTATCCGGAAGTTGATCACATTGTATATTGTGATGCTGATATGTATTTCTTTACAGCACCTAATATCATCCTTGACGAATGGTGGAAATATTCTGTATTTATTTGCCCACAAAGAAGTTCTGCTGAAATTGAAAATAAACACGGTATATACCAAGCTGGTTTAGTAGGTTTCAAAAACGATCAAAATAGTAAAGAAATTTTAACATGGTGGAAAGATAAATGCCTAGAATATTGCAAAAATCATTATGATGTTGAAATGAATAGATGGGGCGACCAAAAATATTTAAATCACATTCCTAACATTTTTTCTAATATAAAAATCATGACTCAAAAAGGGATTGATGCAGCACCTTGGAATGTAATTCTAAATAGCAGTTCTATATCAAAAACAGATAACAAAATTCTTATTGATCAAGATGAATTAATTGCTTTTCATTTTGGAAGTATGCAGATTATTAATCCAAATGAATTCGATTTATGGAAGCAAGAAACTTTAGAATTACCTCCAACGATTTTAGATTATATATACCTTCCTTATATTGAACAATTGAACAAGACATGTAGTATTCTTCATAATACTTTTGAAATATCCCTATCCCCTTTATTTGCGGATCAAATTGATACATCAACAATAAAAAATCATTTTAAATACTCCTCCTCGCATCACAATTGAGGTTCATTTTCTTCTTTTTTATAAATACATCTATTTGTTCCATTAACTAAAAATACAACTTAATAAATAAAGGATAGATTATAACACTATGATTACTTCATTTAAAAATAAAACTTTTCTTATCACGGGTGGATACGGTTTTATTGGTTCTCATTTGGTACGAAGACTTTTACATTTACAAGCAAAAATTGTTCTATTTATAAGAGCATCATCAGATTCTTGGCGACTCAAAAATATTCTAAAAAATATTGAAACCTATGAAGTAGATATACGAGACAAAGCACAAGTACAAGACGCAATAAAGAAAATTAATCCCGATTATATTTTTCATCTGGCTGCCTATGGAGTAAATTCTGCCCATACAGATTACATGCATGCTATAGAAACAAATATTATAGGGACATGTAACATTATTCAAGCAGCAAAATTCGTGAATTGTAAAAAAATCATTAATATGGGAAGTAGTTCTGAATACGGCAACAAGATGGAACCTATTCATGAAAATATGCTACTAACTCCTGTAGATATTTATGGAAGCACCAAGGCTGCCAGCACTATACTTGCCCATCAAATCGCTAGCGAAAACAATATTAACCTTATAACTCTAAGACCTTTTGGCATATTCGGAGAAGCAGAGGAGCCACATAAATTATTCAGCTATATAATCTTGCAAGTATTACAAAACAAAGATGTAAATTTAACTTTATGCAATCAATTAAGAGATTATTGTTATATAGAAAATATAATAGATGCCTGTATCCTAGCAATTGAAAACACTAATGTACAGAATGAAATTTTTAATATTGGGAGTGGTAATATTTATCCCTTAAAACATTATGTAGAATTATTGTTCAAACATTTGAACACCCATTCCAGACCAAGCTACGGTGCAATTTCCTCTAGAACAAATGAAAGATGGATTCCTGAAGCAAATATTCAAAAAATCAAAAACTCTCTTTCCTGGGAACCTAGGATTAATATTGAAGAAGGAATTATTAAAACTATTAATTGGTATAAAAATAATACAAATATATACCTAACTCCCTGAAAATATAGTACTAAAGGAGGTGGACTAATTGTTAAATAAAAACTTTAATAACGCTTTTTACGGAAAGAAAATTTTAATTACAGGACATACTGGTTTTAAAGGTTCTTGGTTATCCCTATGGTTGAATCAATTAGGCGCTACTGTAATCGGATATTCATTGGATCCTAAAAATAAAAACGATAACTTTAATATTACCAACCTTCAAAATAATGTAATTGATATTCGCGGAGACATTAGGGATTTTGATAAATTAAATAAGGTTTTTACAGATTATAAACCTGAAATTGTATTCCATTTAGCTGCACAACCTCTCGTTAAATATTCATATGAAAAACCTAAAGAAACATACGAGGTAAATATTATAGGAACTATGAATATTTTAGAAGCAATTCGATTACATGAGTCAGCTAAAATAGGAATTATGGTGACAAGTGATAAGTGTTATGAAAATAAAGAATGGCCTTGGGGTTATCGTGAAAATGATCCTATGGGTGGTCATGACATATATAGCTCAAGCAAAGGATGCTGTGAACTTTTAATTTCGTCCTATCGGAACTCTTATTTTTCGGAAGAAAAATTTTCACAACACAAGAAAATAATTGCAAGCGTTCGAGCTGGAAATGTAATTGGCGGAGGCGATTGGTCAATAGATAGGATTATTCCCGATTGTATACGAGCACTAGAATCAAACAAAAAAATTTTCATTAGAAATCCTAATGCAATTAGACCCTGGCAACATGTACTAGAACCCTTAGGCGGATATTTACTTCTCACAGAAAAAATTATAGATAATGGCATCCTTTTTTCCGGAGCATGGAACTTCGGACCATCCCTAAACAATATTGTTCCAGTAGAAAAACTAGTGACTAGTATAATAGATACTTGGGGGTGTGGAGATTGGACAACAGAAAATTTAGGCCAAGTAAATTTTCATGAAGCAAATTTACTAAATCTTGACATTAGTAAAGCAAAATTCTCCCTTAATTGGCAACCAAAGTGGTCTCTACAACAGACTTTAGAAAATACAATAGAATGGTATAAAAATTATAATTCTTTTTCTAGCACAGAGATGATAAAACTGTGTGTTAGCCAAATCGAACAATATGGCGATTTATAAAAATAATTTTTTTATAGTTATATATCCTACTATACCACCTAGACACATGCGGTTGTTTATTAAGTAATAACAATATTATTTCTTGAATTATTCCAAATCAAGCATAAAAATTATATCAAAAAAAAGGAATCACATATTCTGCTAGTGATTCCTTTTCTATGAGAGAATAATGTCTCGCTTTAACGATAATATAGCATATGTCATTGCAATATTATTTGTTCTAGTAATTTTAAAAATGTGCTTCTTTTAAATAATTTTGGTTTATATAAAGTATTATCAATTTCCGACTTCTCCCCTCAAAAAATTAAAAATAAAAAATTATGATGGTTCTATATAAACATTATAGAATTTTGCCGAGATTTAGGAATATTTGTAGTTATTTTTGACCTTGTAGCTGTTCTACCATAGTTTTAGCTTGCGTATCAAGCCTCTGGGCAGCCTCACCAATACCAATAAATTCATGGACTGCTTGTTCTATACAAGAGTTACTTTCAATAACTGTCCTTTCTGATTGTAGAGTCCCTGTACTAATCTTTTGCACCTGCTTGGTAATATTCTCTACATTAAAATGTACATCTTTAGTTACGATTTTAACTTTATTTGCTAAATTACGAACTTCATTTGCAACAACATTAAAACCACTACCATAGACACCAGCATGTGCTGCCTGAATTCCAGCATTTAAGGCTAATAAATTAGTTTGCGTGGCAATTTCATTAATAGTTTTCACCATATCCCGAATAATATTAGTTTGAGCGCTAAGTTCTTGTAACAATTTCATATTGTCATTAGTTTGTTCAACAATTTGCTTAATGGCCGTGGCAACCATATGACTCCGCGTAATTCCTTCTTGCGCACGCTCTTTTAGATTCCCTTCCATTTCTTGTAATCCATGCGTTATCTTGGCCGTTCCATTCTCACGTGCAGTAATATCTGTAGCAATTTTAATTACAGCTTGAACTTCTCCATTCTGATCTAAAACAGGAGTATACGTTGCTTCTAGCCATATAATTTCACCTTGCTTTGTAATTCTCTGTATTTTTCTTTGAAAAGAAATTCCATTTCAAAAATTTCTCCAAAAGGTATCATATTCTGGACTTTGGCTAAATTGTAATGTACAAAACTGTCGATGATGTATGTTTAGTAGTTCATCAGCTTTATAACTCATCGCATTTGCAAAATTTTGATTTGCTCATATAACCTTTCCGTAAGAATCAAATTCTATCCTAGCAAGTGAATGTTCTAAAGCAGCAAGTACCGCTCCTTGATTTAGCATTTGTGTACTAGGTGAGATAGTTTTAGAAATATAGTTAATTTTCATATATTTATTCTCCCATTTCAAATATTAATTGAATTCCATTGCATTTTCCATTTAAAATTCCTCTATTTTGTTATAATAATAATTAGAATTTTTGTCCTTATTTAAGTGGCGTATATCTAAGTTTGTATATAAATTAGGAGCAATAATAATCCTTTGACATAAAGAAAAAACACATATTTAACTGAATTGTATCATTTTTATCTTTAGCAATAATATACCTTTTTCGTAAGTCCTATATTCCCCTTCAGAAGAACGTACGCTCTTGATACAGAAGCCAATTTCGTTTAGACTATAGAACTTATAAAACTCACAAACTAAATTAAAAATCCAGACAAAATGAAAAGAGCACCCCAAAACTCAAGGTGCTCTTCTGTAAAATTATAAATGGGTATAACAGAATATAAAAAAAGACAACAAAAAGATAAAATGAACTTCCCCTGTCTTTAGGATATTATGTTCATCTCCCTTAAAATATTCATAGATGTAAAATGAAAAATGCACGAGCGTATGTTTTATTTTTTAGATTTAGATTTAGATTTACATTTAATTCAAGATTCCACTTACTGTAAGAAATTGGTTTCAATCTTATAATTATAATAATTTGATTTTCCATGCTAGATTAATTAATTTTGTAAATTTCTTTTATCGAGTATTTCATCCCTTACTATTGCACGCATAGAGCTTTGTCCATCCACATTATTTAAATTTCTTAATTGAATATATTTTGAAATAACCTAAAAAAATTTACAAGAGGTGATTATGATGACAGACGACCGTGTATTATGTCGTCTTTCACTTTATTTATTTTTTATATACTAAACGTCTCAATAAAATTTCTAATGGTCCATTAAGATTATTTTTTTCCATTATTAAAGCTAATATGACAGACAATATCCAAATACTTATTGCTATCAATGCAGCAAGAGTGTTACTTACATGCCCTCCTAAATTAAATGCTACTGGTGATAAAAATATAACAAGCAGTGCTTCATTTAAAACAAAAAATGTTAATGAGCGTTTTCCTAGAGCGATTAATGCAAGGCTAAAGTACCCTGGATTTTTCAATCTACTCCCTATTATCCCGAAACCTGTTGCATATGCTAACCCTCCAGCAATTCCAGTTAAAATATGGATTCCATTTATCATTCCAGCTGTAAATACACTTGGATACCATATAGTCCCTATAAAAGATAAAGGCAAAGCGCCTATTATAGAAATTGCTAATCCTATAGTTGTTATAAAATATAATTTTTTTAACTGTTGCTCTGGTTTTATTAATAACTTATATCTAGCAATCCACAAACCAAGAATTACAGAAGGAAGAATTGGGAACATAAAATGGATGAGTACAGGTATAATAGGAAAGAAAAGTAATCGTATCATTGTAGTACTAAGATACGTGTCTTTTGCCGAAACATCTGGTGAAAAACCATAATCGCCTATTGATTGCATATTAAATCCCCATATTATTGGGATGAAAATGGTATATAATATAGCGATAATCATAAACGTTCGAATTAATGTTTTCATTTTACACTTTAATAGTGGACAAACAAAAATACCCGCTAAACCATAGGCCATAAGAATATCTTGTCCTCCAATTAAGACCGCTAACACAATCCCAAACAGTATTAAATACAAAGAGCGTCTTCTTACTATTTTTAAAGCCTGATTTTCATTTTTCCCTTTTGATATTTGCCCTTCAAATGCTAGAACTAAACCGTAGCCTAATAATACGGCAAACATTGCTCTTGCACGGTTATCAATTATGAATATACCAAAAAGATTTACAATTTGATCAAAGAAACTACTGCTTTCCACTCTATGCATAATTCCAGGATCTGCAGCATACAAATACAGCGGTGCATGAGCAAGTACGATTAACAGCAACATAGTACCCCTTGCTAAATCTAATGAGATTGCACGCTTTTTCTCAATTGTTCCATTGTTTAATGAACTACTCATATTTTACTTCCTTCCTTAGCCTCAAATAAATATTCCAATCTTTCTTAAATTTTTGTTGAAAACTAATAAATAGTTGCTATAAAAATCAGAACAGATAAATAAAAAACGAACTATCTCTGCAAGCCCTATTCCGGATATTATATTCTAAGATTATTTCAATATGTTTTATTTTTAAAATACAAATGAAATCTTTCTATCCCCGGATATTTTTCTCCTAAACTTTTAACCTGAAAACCAATTCTCTTATAAAATTCAACTGCTTCATTGTCTGTCTCTGCTTCTACATAAGTCAACTGATGCATCGTTACTACTCCCTTTATCATTTTCAACGCAATTCCTTTATGACGATATTGTGGAGCGACTGCTATGTGGCATATTCTTGCTTTAGTTGCCCCAATTACTTCAATGCCTATACAAGCCTTTTCTTCATATTTATATAATGTCCCTTTATTACTTTTATAAAATAATACTGCTTTCTTTAAGCTTATTTCACTCGGACCGACTGCATACTGTAGTACATTTAGAATTGTATCACTTTCAATTTGTTCAACATGTTGTAAATTCATATCTCCATGCCTTTCTATGAAAAAAGATTAGCTCTTTATAAAAAGAGCTAATCTCATTACGCCGTTATTTTCTCTTCTTTTTTCACAACTACAGCTACATAACTATGAAGTATCATTCCGACAATTACAAGACTCATTCCAACCCACGATAAAGAAGACGGAATTGGAGCCGATAACCAGAGCAGCTCTCCTACTAATGCAAATAAAACTTCACCAGACTGTGTCGCCTCGACTGTTGCTAGTTTTTGCGGATCATCTTTTACAAGATCTGTCGCATAAAAGAATAATACTGTTGCAATTAAACCTGAACTAATCGCAACGATAAAACATTGGAAAACTTGACTACTTGACGGTAGTCCGCCTGTTGATACTTCATAACCAGATAGTAAAAACCAAAATGGTAAACTTGCTAATGTCATACCGAGAACTCGTTGGAAGACATCTAATTCGCCCTTACATACTTGCATCATTTTTCTATTTCCAAGTGGATATGCAAACGCAGCAATGAGTACAGGAACCACACATAAAATGGTTTCACGAATCCCTAAAGAAGAAGCGTGTTCTACTTGCATAAGAACAACACCGAATAAAATAATGCCTGACATTACTAATTCTTTCATTGGAAGTTTTTTATGTAATGGGTCTACCGCAAAAAATGGTGTTAACAAAATCCCTGCAATTATTGTAATTTGCCAAGTCGAAGCGACAAGCCACCCCGGTCCAAACGCACCCGCGAAACTAAGCGGTGCATAAAAGAGACCAAACCCTACAATACTCCATAACAACCACTCTTTCGGATTGTTTTTCATATATTGCAAGAGTTGTTTTAAATTCCCTCTATACATGACAATAAGTAGTAGCATTGGAACCATAAAGTAATACCGTAGTGATGCACTCCAAATCCAACTCCCGCCCCCTAAGTCCATCGACCGGTTTAACACAAAGGTAAAGGCAAAGAAAAACGATGCCAATATCCCTACAGCAATAGCTTTCATTTTAAAACCCCTTGTTTAGTTTCTTGTTATACTATACAACAAAATGAATATAATTAAAATTCGGAATCCTTATTATATATTTATTCTTTAAAGAAACAACACCATATATTCGTCATCACTATATACACCCTTCATCTTTAAAGCTCTCTTTTCAATTCCATAAGTTTTAAAGCCCATTGATCCGTATAATTTTTTTGCTGGTTCGTTTGTAGATACAACACCTAATGTCAATTGCTCTAGTTTTATATCTCGCGCTCTTTGAATGGCATTTGTTATTAACTCACGTGCCAATCCGTTCCGCCTGTTTTGTGCATCTACATACATCGCAACGATATGACCTTTATGTTTATACGCCTCCCTCTCTTCTGTTAGTAAAGTGACAACTCCAACCAAATGATTTTCTTCATTAAATGCACCAAATGTACAACTAGTAGTAGCTGTTAAATTACTTTCCACTCGCTTAATAGGATTTTCCTGGCGAATCGCCTCTTCATAAGTTGTTACAAATGCCTCTGGATTTACTTGTAAAGCTTGTAAACGTAAGTCCCAATATTTTTCCGCATCTTCTTTCGTAAGTAATCGAATCATTTCTCTACCCCCTTTAAGTTTACATAATATTTTTATAGACTATTTGATTGATATTCTTCTTTTAACATACTATAACGATAGCGATGAATGAATTTACCATGACGTAATCTATCATTTCTCATTATTCCTTCACAAACAAATCCTGCTTTTTCATAACTCTTTCTAGCTTGTAAATTATCTTCGTCTACTCGTAGCCAAATTTTTTCTAATTTGAATTCAGAAAAACCGATTTGTAACATACTGTATAGGGCCGCCATTCCATATTCTTTACCCAAATATTCTTTATTTCCAATTGCAATCCCTAGTTCAGCATTTTTATTTGTATTATCAAAGTTTTTTAGGTCTACCCATCCAATGTGTATACCTTCCTTTGTAACGATAGCTCGTTGTTCATAACCATTCTTTCGACTTATGCATGCTTCAATCCATCTTCTCGTATCGCCACGAGTGAACGGTGGATATTGATCTGGTACAACTAAATGTTTTGTTACTTCTGTATCTAATGACCATTGATATCGATCTTCTACATCGTCTTGTGTCAATTCTCTTAATTGAACGAATGGTACATTCATTTTGCTATCCCCTTTTCATTTCCCTATAGAAAATCCTTCGAACATTCTTCCTCCGTATTGATCTAGCGTGTTTTCTACAAAAGTAATTAATTCATTTTTCTCCTCTGTTTTATAAAAATGATCAAAAGCCGCTACAAAATGTTCTGCATATTGCTCGTCATACCTTCTTAACACCCTAATAAACCATTTTGAATTTCCAAGCCATTGACCATTTACTCTTAAAACATATTCATGTACTAAATCAGCTAATAAATTGGCAATGAACAATTCTTCTTCTCTCTTTGTTGCACCAATGAAGTCATCCAAAGTATCCGTAATAAAATAACGCTTCTGCTTCATCGTTTCTTCTGTCCATTTTTCAGGACCTTTATTTAATAAATCATTCGCTTCTCTTTTAAGTATATCTACAATTTCATCTTTTCCTTTTAGCACAATCCCTTCTGAAACTAATTGAGGTAATGAAGGTCTCCCACGCTCACAATCACTTTTAAAAAAGGTTTTATACGTTTCAAAATTATGTACGAATACTTCAACAGGCCAGCCATTACTATAGAAAGATTCTCTATAACAAGATGACAAACTTTGGTCGAATATTACAATATCAAGGTCAGATGTTTTTGTAGCCTCTCCTCTAGCAACACTTCCCCCTAGTAAAGCAACATCGCAATTCGAAAATTGTGATGTAATTATGCTTTGTGCCGCTTCCATTGGTTTCATAACCGTTCCCCTTTTCTTATTTCACTTTCTTTTTTTCAGCTCTTTCTCTCGCTTTTTTTATATACGGTTCTGCGTCTGGTGTTTTGCATGACGTTGCACCATGATCAACTTCTACTTTTCCAATTTCACGTGCAATTTCAATTGCTTGTTGCTCTAAAGCTTCATTTCGAATCCCTATCGCGATTAAAGCACTATTCATCGCTTCTTTTTTTCTATTTTTTTCATTATGTATATTTGCTTTAATTTCTTCTAGATACGGAGTGAAGAATTCATCATGTAACGTTTTATTTTTAATCGCTATATTTGCTAATAAAGACCAACCTGCTCTTCCAATCCATTCATCATCAGACTTCGTCCATTCTTCCATTCTTTCTATCGCGATTGGTGACGTACATATAGCTGTCATAAGAACGTCCATTAAACAATAGTAATCAACATCCTGAACCCATCTATTTAGTTGTTTTGACGTTAGTTTCTTCGGATCAAAAATCATCGTTGCTAAAGTCATTGCATCCATATTTTTCGTTTCCCATAATGAGATTGCTATATCATGATCCTTTTTTATCCTCTTTTTCAACAATTTTAAATTTGCAAAACTAACTCCAAATAACGGCTCTTTTGCCCCATGATTTTTAAAGATTTTACGGTTTTGTTCTGTTCCATATTCTTCTAGTTGCTGCATTACTTCTTCAAGTAACATAGGTCCACCTCTTTTATATATTTTGTTGACTTCACATATGTATGTACGATATATTCTACATTACTTTTTGGTTTTCCTATATTTATTTTTTAAATACGGTATGTGAAATTTTTATTGATTTTCTTTAAAACAACAAACATCCTCTTCCTTATTTTTCACACGGTAGTTCATTCACACTCTGTATACAATACTCCACAAGCGCATTCAACGGATTTATTATGTTCCTTCCTATTATATTTTCTACCCTTGTAGTAGCGCCTACCATAGATAATTGTGCAACTGAAAGCATTTCGTTTCTATCTTTCATAATTTCATATAAATACTTTTCTAATTTAGCATCATGCTCTTCTTTACGCCCTTGCATAATTAACTCAAATATCCCTTCTATCACTTCTACTTTTACTTGTATGGATTTATTATTCTGCTGAGCGTATAGACTTAAACGTTCCATCGTTCCTGAAACAGTACGGTTATTTGTAAATAGGATTGTCTGTGGCTCTTCAACCTGACAAATCATTTCAAAGAATGGCTCATCAATTTTCAATATAGGTATGTCTATTTTGAAATTCTCATCTAATAGCGTAATATAATCTGTACAAGTTAATAAAAGTGTATCTACATCACTTTTGGCTATATACTTTATAATATCTTTTAAATTACTCCGTGCTTGTTCTTTTTCAAAATCGCAATCTTTTTTTAATATGCGTGATAAGATGGGATCTACAAAATGGAGTATTTCGATTCCAAAAGATTGCAATGCTCGGTCAATGTATTCAATATTTGAATGATGAGCATGTAAACAAGCTAATTTTTTCATACTTATCCTCCCTTTCTAAAAAAAAAACGTGAATGAACCATTTTACATGCAGTTCCATTCATTTAATTCTTGTTTCATTTTTTCAAACCTGCAAAACAGTGAAATCTTACATACTTTTTAACAAACTTTTTTGCGCTTGTAAAAAAGTTTTTTTGCATTTCCCCCTCTAAAATTGCTAATATAGTAGAGTAGAACTTTTATAGAGAGTAGGAAAATTATGCACAATGGAATTCGGATGACAACTTTAGTGAAAAGGGCTCTGTTGATTTGCGCTGGGGTATTATTTACATACGAAGCTGCTTACGGATCAACACATATCGCTCTAGCAAGTACAGAGGATGAAGCGAAATCTGTTCAACTTGTAAGTGAAATTCAAACGTCCCTTGCTCCGAAAGAAGCTCCAAAGCACTATAACGGGCAAGTTAGAAAAGTCGCTTACTTAACATTTGACGATGGTCCTGGAAAATACACAGCTGAGCTTTTAGATATGTTAAAGAGTGAAAATGCAAAAGCAACATTCTTCCTAATTGGTTCAAACGTAAAAGCTTTCCCTGATCTTGTAAAACGTGAAGATGCTGAAGGCCACTATGTTGGGATGCACAGTATGACTCATAACTACAAGAAACTTTACACAGAAGGTCATTACGTTGATGAAATGAAAGAAGACCAAGGCTTAATCGCTGGCGTTCTAGGAAAATCTCCAGTATTAACTCGTCCATCTTACGGCTCAATGCCAGGGTTAAATGAAGCTCTTCGCAACAAAGTTGTTGAAAATGGTTTAAAAGTTTGGGACTGGACAATTGATTCATTAGACTGGAAATACAACAAAATGCCAGTAGACGCTGCATCTGCTAAAATCGTAGAAAACGTTCTACATGGTGCTACAAACCCAACAGAAGTTATTCTAATGCACGATATTCATCCACAATCAGTTAAAGCAGTACCTGGAATTATTAAAGGACTGAAAGAAAGAGGATATGAATTAGAAGCCTATAATGAGAACGAACACTTCCCATTAAACTTCTGGCATGATAATCGTATGTAATAAAAAGACTTGATTCCCTCTTGTAGGTTATCAAGTCTTTTTTTATCGTTTTGGGAATTTCCTTTGTTGCTCTTCAATAGAACGAATCATATTCTCTCTATCCTCTTGAGTTATACTGATAGAAAATTCGTACTCCTCTTCCTTACACCATTCGGGTTTAAGTTCCAGCGATAAGCGAATAACAAGGTGAAACTCCTCTTCTTTTTCTCCCATAAATTCAAACTCTAAATTTGGTTCCATGAAAGCTAGTTCGTTATATGTAGGGTTTGGTAATGCTTGAAACCATTTTATCATGTACTGTAAGTCGGCAGTTTGTAAAAAAGGATCCATCGTTTCAAAAACTTTATTTTCTTCTGATAGTTTCGCTTTTACTCTTAACCAATTTCTATCACACTCGTCTTTTGCATCTTTATATTGGTAATTTACAACCTCTAAATGTAATGATATTTTTTCATTTTGAAAATTCATGCATATCCCCCTTCTATCTCTGGATCTTTTGTTTTATAAATTTTTATTAATCCCGATACTTTAAATTATACTAGGTTATTTTAATCTTTTTTTAATACGGATAAATTGTTTGCATTTATTACCCTTTATACATAAAATAAATTTGATTTGCGATATAATCTGAACTAAAGTGAAGTCCATTCCTTATCCACCACATGATGATACCTACTAATGAAGCTGTTTTAATATCAACTGCAACATAATCGTCTGGTAAATCCTTTTTCGTATTCTCTCTTCTCGTTTCTATTAACTCTTTTAAAAATAAAAATAATTGCTCCTCAAATTGATTCATTTTAAATAATATAAATAAATAATTTCGATGGATATATAAATAATCAAGTAATTGTGTTAGCTTTTGTTTTTCTGATAAATCTTTTGCATGTATTAAATCAGCTATTTTATTTGAAAGTTCATTTGAAATCTCATTCGTGATTTGGTCTAGTACATCTTGAATATCTTGATAATGTAAGTAAAAGGTTGTTCGGTTTAATCCTGCTTTTGTTGCGACTTTCTGAACCGTTAAACTTGAAATACTAGGATTCTCACATAGGAGAGAAAAAACAGCATTTTTAAACATTTCTCTTGAACGAACTGTACGAGGATCTTCTTTTTTAGGTGTAGACATTTTGAAACTCCTTTATAGATTTTCTCTTTACTTACTCGACAGTGCATACCTTCTATGTCGAGTAGTGAACATTTTCAACAAAACTGTTCATGGTCAAAGAAAATTTATTTTGTTACCATTAATTTTATCGACACAGTGTTGATAAATCAAGAAAACAATGAAGGAGTTAACTGATGCAAAAGGAAATATCAGAAAGAAATAAAAAAATTATATTAATTGTGCTCATTTCCGGTTGTTTTTTATCAACATTAAATCAGACGCTATTAAATGTAGCGATGAGTAATTTAATGGGAGTATTTGATGTTACAGCTGCAACAGTGCAATGGCTATCGACAGGATTTATGCTCATAAATGGTGTTCTCGTGCCAATTACTGCATTTTTAATGAAACGATTTACAACTAGGCAGCTATTTATTAGCTCAATGCTCTCTTTGTTTATTGGGACTGTTTTGTGTGCATGCGCCATGAATTTTGGCACTCTGTTAACTGGAAGAATGATTCAAGCAGTTGGGGCAGGAATTATAATGCCGCTAATGATGACAGTTATTTTATATTTATACCCTAGTGAAAAGCGTGGCAGTATTATGGGAACCATCGGTTTTGCCATAATTTTTGCGCCAGCCATCGCTCCAACATTATCTGGCTTTATTATTGAATATGTATCATGGAGATGGTTATTTATTGGATTCGCTCCATTTGTATTAATCGTTATTATTCTCGCGCTAAAATATTTAATGAATGTTGCTGAGACAACAAAAGCAAAATTAGATATCGTAAGTGTCATTTTATCAACGATTGGCTTTGGTTGTATTATATTCGGATTTAGTAGTGCAGGAAGTAAAGGATGGGATCATCCAGTTGTTGTTACAATAATTATCATTGGTATAATCGTTACCTCTTTATTCTGTTTACGTCAAATAAAGTCTAACGATCCCTTATTAAATTTATCAGTATTTAACTATAAAGTTTTCACTCTTACTTCAGTCATTAACGTACTCATTACGATGATTATGTATGCAGATTTAATTCTATTACCAATTTACTTGCAAAATGGACGAGGTTTTACTGCATTTGAATCAGGTTTACTTCTATTACCTGGAGCTGTGATTAATGCCTTCTTATCACCTATCACAGGGAAAATGTTTGATAAGTACGGAGCAAAACCACTATTCATTACAGGATTAATATGTATCATTATTTCGATGTCGGGTGTAATTGATTTGACCGAATCCACAACTTATATGTATTTAATGGTTCGTACCATTATTCTACGAATTGGATTAAGTTTCATTTCGATGCCTTTAAATACAGCAGGCTTAAATGCTTTACCAAGAGAACTGGGTTCACATGGTTCAGCAGTAAATAATACAATTCGCCAATTAGCAGGTGCTATTGGAACAGCAGTCATTATCACAGTGTATACAATTCAATCCACTTCACATACTTCACAGTTATCTAGTGAGAATGGAAGCATATCAGCTATGCAAGTAACGAAATTAGCTTCTATCTTCAGCTCAAGTGATGCCTACGTATTTATGTTAGTCTTATCCTTTGTAGCTTTGATTATTGCATGTTTTATGCCTAAAAAAGTAGCACTCCAAAAATCCGAAAGTAAATCTTAAAACAAAAAATCCTACTCGTTTTCTATACGAGTAGGATTTTTTATTATTTATTTCGTTTCCCCGTCTTCAGTCGTCTTCACTTTCGTTTTATCTTTATCACGATTGTTATAGTTATATTTAGAAGGTTCTACCGGTGTAAATCCTTCTGGTGTGTAGAATCGTAATAAGTCACCGTTAACAACTTGGTCGGAGTATTTTAGTGATTTTTGAACCATTTGCTCATTTTGTTTTATTTCATCTGTAAATTCTACAGGTTTCCCAGTCGCTGTATCATAGTATTTGCCGTTAAGTGCAGTAACTGTTGGGCTTACGTAGTTACCGTTACGGAACGGAACGACTTGTTTATGCTCTGGTGATAATAAATCTGATCCGAATTGGACATAATTTTTCGTATCTGTACCTAGTAAGTGTAATAACGTTGGAAGAACGTCAATTTCTCCGCCGTATTGATGTTGTACGCCGCCTTCCATTCCTGGTACGCGAATGATTAATGGTACACGTTGTAATTGAGCATTTTCAAATGCGTTCATTTCTTTACCCATTATTTGAGACATTGCTGCACTATGATTATCTGAAATACCGTAATGATCACCGTACATAACGATAATTGAGTTATCGTATAGACCAGATTGTTTCAAGTAATCAATGAATCCTTTTACAGATTCATCTAAATAGCGTGCTGTTTGGAAGTACGTATCTACTGATGAATCACCTGTTTTAGCTGGTTCAATCGTTGCTTCCGCTTTATCAATCGGATAAGGGAAATGGTTCGATAACGTAATGAACTTCGTATAGAACGGTTGCTTCAACGTTTGTAATAACGGAATTGATTCATTAAAGAACGGTTTATCTTTTAAGCCATAGTTTACTACATCTTTTTCGTTCATATCATAGTAAGACGCATCAAAGAATTTATTAAAACCAAATGATTTATAAATATCATCACGGTTCCAGAACGTTTTATAGTTACCGTGGAACACTGCTGATGTGTATCCTTGTTGACCTAAAATAGCTGGTGCTGATTGATACGTGTTATGAGCTTTATTTGTAAAAACAGATCCTTGTGGTAATCCAAACATTGAGTTCTCTAACATGAACTCCGCATCAGATGTTTTCCCCTGTCCTGTTTGATGGAAGAAGTTATCAAAGTATAACGTATTCGCATCTTTTGTAAATGAGTTTAAGAACGGTGTAACTTCTTGCCCATTTAATTTATAATCAATTAAAAAGTTTTGGAATGACTCTAAATGAATATAAATTACGTTCATTCCTTTTCCTTTACCGAAATACTCAGGATTTGGACTTGCATAAGTTGATGTAAGATAGTTTCTAACTTCTGTCATATTATCTCCATCCGCTAATGCTCGTTCTGTTGATGCTTTCGCACTTTGAATACCATCATAAATCGTAAAGTTGTACGCCCCTAAATATTTCACGATATAATTGCGGTCAAATGTTCTAGTTAATAACTCAGGACGGTCAGATTCTGCCAGACCTAAGTTAACGCTAAAGAATAAAATACCTGCTACAAATACTAGAGATAATTTATGCTTCGCAACACGAATTGGTTTAGGATTTACAAATTTCGTTGCTACTAAAACAATTAAAATGATTGTATCTAAGAAATATAGTGGATCATATAAGTGTAGCAATGCAAAAATACTACCACCTAAATCTCCAAAGTTATTCGTTTGTGTTAATGTCGGGAACGTAATAAAGTCGCTGAAAAAGCGATAATATACTACGTTTGCGTATAAAAGTATAGACATTAGCAAATTAATAATAATTAACCAAATGTAAGCTCGTTTCCCTTTTGCGAATAATGCGAGCCCTAAAAATAGAACTGCTGAGCTTAACGGGTTGAAAAACAGTAAGAACTTTTGGATTGTGTTCGATATCCCTAAATTAAATTCTGTCACATATGCGGCATATGTTTTTAACCAAAGTAAAATAACGGCAAATACGAAAAATCCAAAATGATTACTTAATACTCGTTTACTCTTCAATAAAAATTGTTGCATCTCTCCACCTCTTTTGATCATCCAAGGCTTATTTTATATAAGTCTGTCTCTCTATTCAATTTTTCTTCTTCAAATAGATTTTATTTGTTTAACTATATGAAGAATATTAGTAATTATAATTTGTAGCTTTTATTTATTCAACTATTTCTTTTTAAACATTTTGACCTTGGTTTCTATTTAACAAAATACATTTGTAATATTTCCTGTTTTCTCCCAGAGGCTCATCCACTAATTATGACTCCACAAACTATAATCCTTTATTTCCTCATTTGCAAACTAACCTATCTCCAATTTTGGTACATTCATGTAAACTACCCAATTTCATAAAATAAAAAATGTAGTTTGGGCAATTTGCTCAAACTACACTTCTTCGACTACCGTTTATCATCGTAGCTATTCTCTCTTCTTTTAACCAATTCTTTCAGTCCCATGAATATTACATTCCAACCATGCTCAGAGCCATCATGACACCCCTTTAAAGCTTTTTCAACATCATATTTTGTCCAATCTTCTTCATGAGCAACGATTATATTTTGTGAAAATATCATTTTAAATCCTTGTTGTTTCTCTTTTATTTCAACTGTGATTTTATCTAATAATTCACTAAACTGCAGCGTTTTTAATGTAAATACTAATTTTTTTTAGGACGATTCATTTCGATATATTCCCCAATTGCTCGATGATTTTTTCCGCCACGATGATCAATAATTTCCCAACTCCCTCCTACTTCAGGAGTATTTCCCGTTACTTTATCCATCCCTTCCAATGTAAAAACCATTTCTTCATCATTTCAGGGTTTATTCACGCTTCAAAAATTTCTTACCATCGCTAATGTTATTTTTGAATAATTATTCATTTTAATCCTCCCCCACTTTATATTAAAACGAATATTTGTTTACTTAAAAAACCCCCGCTCTCATAAAAGAGAGCGGGGGTTTTAATCATTTATTATTGACCTTTGTACATTGCATCAACTTGTTTTTGAAGTTCTTGACTTTCTAAGAACTCATCATACGTTGCTACCTTATCAACTACACCGTTTGGCGTTACTTCGATAATACGGTTTGCAATTGTTTGTACGAACTGATGGTCATGAGAAGTGAATAGTAATGTTCCTTTAAATGTGATTAAACCGTTGTTTAATGCTGTAATAGACTCAAGGTCTAAATGGTTCGTCGGATCATCAAGTGTTAATACGTTTGCACCGCTTAACATCATTTTAGATAACATACAGCGAACTTTTTCTCCTCCAGATAAAACAGAAACGTTTTTCTTTACTTCTTCACCAGAGAATAGCATACGGCCTAAGAAACCACGTAAGAAACTTTCTGATTCATCTTGTGGAGAGAACTGACGTAACCAATCAATTAAAGTGTAATCACTGTTCTCGAAGTACTCAGAGTTATCTCTTGGGAAATGAGCTTGAGATGTTGTTACACCCCATTTGAATGAACCGCTATCTGGCTCCATTTCACCCATAAGAATTTTAAATAATGTTGTCATGGCAATATCGTTACGTCCGATAAATGCAACTTTATCACCTTTATTTAAAGTGAAGTTCACATTATCTAATATTTTTTCGCCATCAATCGTTTTCGAAATACCTTCAACTGTTAATAGGTCATTTCCTACTTCACGTTCTGGTGTGAAACCAACGAACGGATAACGACGTGATGATGGTCTAATATCATCTAATGTAATTTTATCTAACAATTTTTTACGAGAAGTTGCCTGTTTCGCTTTAGATGCATTTGAGCTAAAGCGTGCAATAAAGTTTTGTAACTCTTTTACTTTTTCTTCTTTTTTCTTGTTAGAATCTTGCGTTAGTTTTAATGCTAATTGGCTTGATTCATACCAGAAGTCATAGTTACCAACGTATAATTGAATTTTACCGAAATCAAGGTCAGCCATGTGCGTACATACTTTATTTAAGAAGTGACGGTCATGGGATACAACGATAACTGTATTTTCAAAGTTCATTAAGAAGTTTTCTAACCATTGAATCGCTTTTAAGTCCAAATGGTTGGTAGGCTCATCTAGTAATAGAATGTCAGGTTGACCGAATAAAGCTTGAGCAAGTAATACTTTTACTTTCTCTGCCCCTGTTAATTCAGACATCTTTTTATCATGAATATCTTCACCAATACCTAATCCTTTTAGAAGGATTGCAGCTTCTGACTCAGCTTCCCAACCGTTTAGCTCAGCGAACTCACCTTCAAGTTCTGCAGCACGCATGCCATCTTCATCACTAAAGTCTTCTTTCATGTAAATTGCATTTTTCTCTTGCATTACTTTATAAAGACGTGTGTGACCCATCATTACTGTTTCTAGTGCAGGGAACTCTTCATATTCGAAGTGATTCTGTTTTAATACTGCTAGACGCTCACCTGGCGTAATATGTATGTCACCTGTTGATTGGTCAATTTCTCCAGATAAAATCTTTAGAAATGTTGATTTACCAGCACCGTTTGCTCCAATTAAACCGTAGCAATTACCTGGCGTGAATTTTATGTTAACATCTTCAAATAATTTGCGATCTGCGAAACGCAAACTAACGTTACTTACTGTAATCATTTGTGTCCTCCTACTAATACCGCTTATTTCAGCGTTTTCTCACCGATTGTCTTAAAAAATCGCATATTACGACTCAATTATTGTAGACTATAGCTATTATATAGTAGAAGCTGGATGAATAGCAACGGTTGATTAGCTTTCTACAACGAAATCGAATAGTTTTTATCCATTCCCCTAGCTATTTTTTGTATATCATCGACCTCTTTCTAATATCCCTATTCGCTTCTCATTCTGTAATACATTGAATCATTTTTTCATTTCATATTTTATATACAAAAAACCTGTAGAGAAAACATTCCCTACAGGTTTTTCTTATTTCGTATTTATTATTTTCTCTTTATAACTCTTCAATTTACTCGTCAATCCTATTAAAGCAGGTAACAATATCGGCATTACAATTAAAGCTAATAGTAAAAGAGCAACGCCAACAACGGATGCTACTTGTATAAGTGTCAATACTCCTGAAGGAATTAACGCTGCAAATGTTCCTCCTAAAATAAGTGCCGCTGATAATACGACTCCTCCTATGTGACGAGATGCATTTACAATTTTCGTTACTGAATCCCCTTCTAGCTCATTGTATCGCATCATAACGAAGATGCTATAATCCACTCCTAAAGCGACAATCATAATGAAGCTAAAGAATGGAACATTCCAGCTTAATGACTCTACGTTTAATACATGTGCACTAATTTGTTCACTTATACCAAGTGATGCAAAGTACGCTAAAATTAACGACCCAATAATAAAGATTGAGTTTAAGAATGAGCGTGTAATCACGATTAATACAAGCGAAATCCCTAATAACATAATCGTAGCAGTACGTAGGAAATCTTGCCCGGTTACTTCTTTTAAATCAACGTTTCTAGCTGTTGTCCCTCCAATTGCTTTTTTCGCATCATTTAGTTCTGTTCCCTTTAACGTACCATCTATCGTTTTATTAATTTCTTGAATGATAGGCATCGCTTCTTTTGAATACGGGTTTACGTCTAAAATAATTGTCATTTTAGCAGTCTTTCTATCATGTGACATGTACGTATTCAATGCTTTTTGGAAATCTTCTCCTTCTAAAACTTCTTTCGGAATATAAAATTTCTCAGAGCTTTTCGACTCATTTAGCTCTCCTAAATATTTTTGAGCGTCACCTAGACCGTTACTTACTTTTCCTAAACCCTCTGTACTTTTAGATAAACCTGATTGCAATTGCCCCATCTTTTCTTGTAAATCTTTCAGTCCAGTTAATAACTGTCCTTGCCCATCGTTTATTTTCGTTAATCCAGATTGTAAGTCAGCCGATTTGTTCGAAATTTGTTTTGAACCTGTAGCTCCTTCGTTCAATCCATTTTTCAGTTCAGCAGCTCCTTTTTGTAGTTGCGTTACTCCATTGTTCATTTCCTTTAAACCATTATCTACTTTTAATAATGATTGATTTGCTTCTTTAAATGAACTCATCGCTGCTTTGTGCTGCGTCGCTAATTGATTTAATTCATTTGAAAGAACACTCAATTGCTTCTGAGCTTCTTTTGCAATTCCTAATGTTTGCTGCACATTAGGATCATTTGCTAATTCTGGTTTTGTTTGAATGAAATTGTTCATTAACGTTTCAATTTGTTCATATCCTTTTTTCGCACCATCAATCGCTTGAGAAATACTTCCGAAATATTGATCGTACGAACTTAAACCTTTTTCTAACTGAGCATAACCAGCATGAAGCTGCGAAGTTGCATTTGACAGGGCATTGATATTTCCGTTTAATGATGCTAGCCCATCCTCTATTTGCTTCGCTCCTTGTGCTCCATTGTTTATTCCATTCGATAATTGATTTAAAGCTGTCCCTAATGCTGATACGCCATTTTTCGCTTCATTTGTTCCATCAATTAACTTTTGAACATTTGCAAGACTATTTGAGTCATTACTACCCATTTTATCTTTCGCATCAGTTAATCCTTCATTAATTTCTTTTATGCCACCATTTGCATCTCCTAAGCCTGTATTTAATTCTCCGGCTTGTTTATTTATATATAATTCTTTAATCTTATCTCCAGTTGGACGCGTCGGTGAATATACTTCTGAGACTCCTTTAACTTTCGAGATTTTATCGGTAAGTTCATCTAAAGTTTGTAAAGAAGTCGCCTCATCTAACTTTTTATCCGATTGAATGACTAACGTACTTGGTGAAGAAAAACCAGGCGGAAAATGCTCTTCTATTACGTTAATCCCCATTTTTGATTCATATTTATTATCCACTTCAAATAAATCATTGTAATTAAGCGTGTTAGAATATTTTAATACGAATGGAATCGATATCACGAATACGATAATTAAAGCGATAAATGGTCTTGCTACTGAATTTTTCGCAAAGAATCCCCATAAACGACTATCCTCATGTCCTTTAAATGTTTTAACTGGATAAAACATTCCTTTTCCTAATAGCACCATGAAAAACGGATTTAAAGTGGTTAATACGAGTAGTAGTACTGCGACACCAATTGCTACCGCTGAAGTAGATTGATATAATTTAAAACTTGCTAAAGCAAGAGATGCAAAGCCAATTAGTACTGCTATCCCGCTATATAAAACGGTTTTACCTGCCGATTTAAAAGTTTCTTGCGTAGCTAAATATGCATTTTCTTGTTTACTTAATTCTTCTTTAAATCTCGTATATAATAAAATGTTATAGTCTGTTCCTACTCCAAACAGGACGACAACTACAAACACTTGCGTAAAGTTTGAAAACGGAAAATTAAATTGATCAACAAGATGGGCAATAATCCCCATTGAAATTAAATACGAAACACCAACTGTAAGAAGAGAAATAATCGGAACAACTGGTGAACGGAATACAATGATTAATACTACAAGAATGAAAATGATCGAAATAACTTCTGTCTTTTTCACGCCCTCTTGAGAGGATGTAAGAAAATCACCCGCTATTAAATCACTTCCTGTTAAGTACGTTGTAACTCCTTTCGTTTGTACTTTTTCATGAAGATTATTTACAATTTTTGGTATTTTACCGTGTTTTTTATCTACCGATATTTGCGTTAAAATAGTCGTATTATCTTTAGAAACTAATTGTTTCTCCAGTTCTTTATTATCTAAATGTGAAACGACTTCCTTAATTCCTAATTGCTCTTTTTCATTTTGCAGGGCATTGATTGTTTTCGTTATTTCCTCTTTTTGCTCATTTGTTAAAGCCTTCTTACTTCCACTATTAAAGACAGCTATAATTTCATACTTTTCAGCCCCTTCTTTATCCATCTCCTTTATCATCTTGTCAGCAATACTGCTTTGTTCTGTATTAGGAATCGTGATTTGCCCTTTTTCCTTCACTAACTGATCCATATTAGGCATCGTTACGATCATTGCAATAGTAATAACTATCCATAATAGAAAAGATAAACTTCTCCAACTTTTTAGCTTGCTCATTTGAATCATCTCCTGTTATTAGAGTTTCATGGTGCATAGAGAATGAATATTCATTCCCTGTTTTTGAAAATATCATTTCGGAATGAACGTTCATTCCTATTATCCTATTAAATTATTTTTCAATTCTATTAAATCACTACCAGCGGAATGAATATTCATTCCTTTAATTGTACAGATATATCATCTCCTGTAATCGTTTTTTATATTTATTTAGGAATGAATGTTCATTCCTGTCCTTATAAAGCTATAGAATCAAATGATTCTAATAGCATTCCAAGAGCTCTCTTCCAATTCTTTTACTAATTCTTTTGAGTATTCTAACTGCCCTGTCGCCATTACTTTTATTAATTTTTCAAGCGGTTGATATACAATAATAATTAAAGCAATTATAGGCAATGGACGAAGAAAACCTTTTTCGATTCCATCTTCAATAATATTCATAAAGAAGCCTATAAAATCGTCAAATATTTTCTTACTCTGTTCATCAAGAAAATAACTATCACAGTGCGAATTTGTAAAAAGAAAAGCATCCACATTGTTTCTCGCAAATTCAAATAAACGGTTATACGTATGACTAAACTGTTCTCGAATATTTGCTTCAACAGGAAAATCAGTTTTTATTGTTTCAGATAGCTGTAGCATGCTTTTTGAAAATAATGAGTTAACGAGTGCCTCTTTATTTTCAAAATAGCGATAAATAGTACCAGCGCCGACATTTGCTTTTTCAGCGATCATCGGAATTGTCGTACCATCGTAACCACGTTCTGCGAAAAGTTTTATAGCAGCATCAAAAATATCCTCTTGCTTATTTTTAGCCATTTTTCTCACCTCAATTTTCAGGAATGAAAATTCATTCCGTTTATAATTATAAATTACATGAATTAAAAGTCAAGTGGTTAACATTCATAATGCTTCGTTAAAAGCAGCAATGTACTATAACTAATTATGTTTAATTATAGTACATTGCTATTTACACATTAGTATGCCGCACAAAGCTTTACAAAATTAAAAGAAATCATAAATAAACGGCTTACGCACCGGCACTACATTCTCAAATGCACGTATCTCCTCTTCGCTACCGCTTATTAAGTCTATTTCATTTAATTCTAGCGGTCGCTTGTAACCAAACATAATAGTAGATAACGCATTAATATCGATTTGAATTCCATTTTCTTTTGCTGTTTCTTCTTTAACGATTGTTATTTCGTTATTTTTAAGTTGAACCGTTACGTTATTCCACGGTGCAAATGAATCTGTAATATGTAATATTACTTCTTGCTCTTCGTTGTTCCAGTTCCATTCATATTGTTTGAAAAACTGTTCTACATCTACAATTCTTCCCATGAAATATGGAGTTACTTCTGCTTTTACTCGTGGTTCTTGTAATGTGTAAAGAAGTGGTTCTGTCTCACTTAGTATCATTTCTAGATCTTTAATCATAGAATCATGTTGGCAGATGAAGTTCCAAAGACCAATTCTTGCTTCATTATGTAATGGGACAAATTCTTCTACTTTCATTTTAGAATTCTCTATTTTGTATAAAATGTAACCAGCCGCCGTTTTATTTTCATCATAGTAAACTGCCAATGTTAAATCATGATACACCGCTTGTAACCACCATTTACGTCCGCGAACTAACATACCAGAAAATCGTTCTGCAAATGTTTCATATAGATTCTCTACTTCTTCTGGATGATTATCTTTACTAAAACGTTTCACTGTACCATTCACTTGTTTTTTAATTATTAAATCGCTCTTTGTCATCTGACATACGATTCGATTCGCACAAAGTTCCCAGCCGTATTTACGATAAAATGAAACGGCAAATGGATGTAACATCGATACACTATATCCATCTCTTTTCATAGTTTGCAGTGAATGCTGAAGTAACTCTTTTACATATCCACTTCTTCTATGTTCCGGATACGTCGCTACCCCCGCAACGCCGCCCATTTTAAACTTTTCTTTTCCTATGTAAATATGAAAAGGAATTAAGTGCAACTTTGCAGCTAACTCTTCTCCTTCCATAATACCGTATATTTGATGGCTTTCCTTCATTCTTGCAATTTTCTGCTCTATCCATTCTTCATTTGCTTTATATTGAAAAGCATATTCTGATAAACGTAATGCTTCTCTAAACTTATCTTCTTTTAATTTTATAACGTTCATATATTTCTCCTCCATTCCTCGTTTGAATTATATCATAATTCAAACTATTATAGTTCGGTAAGTGAAATTAAGAGGATGTTTCAACAAAAGATATCGATTTAGAAAAAATCTAACATAAAGGCTCTTTTCAACTGCTTTATATTGGCGGCATAAGAATATTAAACGCCTTGCGTTCTCTTGGGTTTGCGAAGCTAAGAGGTACCATTGAAAGTGATGAAACTTATAACAACGGCAACATTACGGGCATAAAAAAACCAGTTGATTGAGAGAAACTGGTTCAATAAAGTTTTTATATTGGATATTCATTCAACCAAATTAATGCTTGTTCATAATCATCGAAAAATTTTACGGATTCTTTCGTATTGGATTGTTGTAAATAATTCATTATCTCCCCTTCTTCAAGGAGAAACGCAATTGCCTTACTGTGATTCAAAATGGTTTCATTGAAGAACTTATCTTTCCATGCTTTTTGAACAGAAAAATGATCTGGCGTGTATCCTTTTCTATCCACCAACAATTTGTATTTCCGCCCCTCGGAAATGAATTGCTGACAAACCTGCTCGAAACCATGAAACCATTCATAAACATCAGCTGTATTAATCTTGCCAATTAGATGGGTAACAATTAAATCCCCCGAAACCGTTGTGCTAATATTCTGTTTACCTAACTTAGAATCCTCTCCCTTAGTTACAATTATGCGTAAAAATCTCATAAAATCAATAAGGATAAAATTCTTACACAATAAAGCAACATTATTTACGAAAAAAGCCAACATAAAAAAGCAGATACATTGCATATCTGCTTCTCATCACTTTATTTAGCTAACGTTTGCAGTTCTTCAAAAAATGTAGGATACGATACACCTACTGCTTCTGCATCTTCAATCGTTGTTTCTCCTTCAGCTATACAGCCGGCAATCGCAAGCATCATTCCAATGCGGTGATCACCGTGACTATGTACTGTATTTCCTTTTAGTTTACATTTACCGTAAATAATCATTCCGTCGTCGGTCGCTTCAATACGAGCTCCTAGTTTCGTTAGTTCAGCAACGACTGTATCGATACGATTCGTTTCTTTCACTTTTAGCTCGTGTGCATCTTTAATGACTGTAATTCCATCTGCTTGTGTTGCCGCTAAAGCGATAATTGGGATTTCATCAATCAGTCGTGGAATGATATCTCCACCGATTTCGATTCCTTTCAACGGCGATGTTTCAATTGTAATATTTGCAGCAGGTTCTGATGCTCCTTCGTTAATCTGCTCTACAGTAAACGTAACGCCCATTTTCTCAAGAACATCAATAATACCTGTACGAGTCGGATTCATTCCCACATTTTGTAATAGTAGTTTACTATTTGGAATAATTGCACCTGCTACTAAGAAAAATGCCGCTGATGATACATCACCTGGCACTTGAACATCTGTTCCTTTTAGCTTTTGTCCACCAGCTAGTTTTACAGTTTTCCCCACGCGAGTTACTGTAACGCCAAACGCCTCAAGCATTCTTTCTGTATGATCGCGGGAAATATGAGGTTCTGTAACAGTTGTTACACCTTCTGCGCGAAGGCCTGCAAGTAAAATAGCTGATTTCACTTGCGCACTTGCTACCGGTGAAGTATATTCAATCGCCTTTAAATTCCCGCCTCGTATTGTGAGCGGCGTAAACGTTCCTTCTTTTCGGCCATCAATTTTTGCACCCATTTGCTTTAGTGGATTTGTTACACGTTGCATCGGTCTCTTCGCAATTGAAGCATCACCTTGCACGCAAGAAAAGAATGGTATGTTTGCAAGTATTCCTGACATTAATCGAATCGTTGTACCAGAATTACCAACATCTAATACAGCTTTTGGCTCTTGTAAACCTTCTAATCCTGTTCCAATTACCGTAACTTCGTCTCTATTTTGTGTAATCTCTACTCCCATTTCTTTAAAACAAGAAATAGTACTTAAACAATCCGCACCAGGAAGAAATCCTTTAATTGTTGTTTTACCTTCCGCGATTGCGCCAAACATGACAGCGCGATGGGAAATTGATTTATCTCCAGGGATTGTAATTGTGCCATTCAATCCGTTATTTACAGTTTGTACTCTTTTTTCTTTCACGTTGTCACCCTCCTCATTAAATTGTTTCATACGTTTGGTATTCTTTTTTTCCGAGCGCAATTTTTGCCTGCGTTCGATCCTCTTCTCTTTGGAAACTAATTCGTAAAACTCCGAGCAATCCTTCTCGCGCTTCTAATATTTGCAAGTTCGTAATACTAATTTCTTCTTCTGCTAGAATGCTTGTGATATGGGCTAATGCCCCTACTTTATCTAAAACGTCGACGTATAAGTCGTGATAGGCAGGAATCGCCCCTCTTTTTCGAACTGGTAAAGAGTCACGATATTCTTTCGCATCTGCAAAATAACTTTGTATTTCTCCTGCATCTCCTTTAGAAACCGTCTTATATAGCTCTTCCATTTCTGAAATCCATTCTTCTAATAGTTCCAATAAATGCCCGCGATTTTGCTTTACGATATCACTCCACATTTTCGGACTACTTGATGCAATACGTGTTATATCTTTAAATCCGCCTGCCGCTAGTTGATGAATAAGCGGATTATCACCAGCATGTTTCTCAACTTGTTTTACTAATCCTGCTGCAATTAGGTGCGGAAAATGACTAACTATTCCTGTTATATAATCATGTTCTTTTGTATTTAATACAAGAAAATGAGAGCCTGTTCCTTTTAACCATTCTTTTAGCTCGTCTACTTGATCCGCCTGCACGTGATTCATTGGCGTTAAAATGTAAAATGCGTTTTCAAAAAGGTGTGCCTTTGCACTTTCAACTCCTGTTTTGTGAGAACCTGCCATCGGATGACCGCCGATAAATGAAACTTTCTTTGTTAATAAAGCTTCCGCTTCATTCATGATTGTCCCTTTCGTACTTCCTACATCGGTAACAATGACATCTTCTCGTAAATGAAATGATGCAAGTTTGTGTAACAACTTTTTCGTTTCTTCAACTGGAGAGGCAAATACAATTAAATTTGCCTCCTCACATGCACGCTGTAAATCTATTGCTACTTCATCAACTACATGTAATTCTTTTGCGCGCTCTACTTGCTCTTTAAATATGTCATAACCGATAATCGTTACATCGTGCTCTTTTTTAATCGCTAATGCAAGAGAGCCTCCTATTAATCCAGTACCGATTAATACTACCTTTTTACACATTTGCCTCATCTCGAGACTTACCTTTTTTATTTTCAAAGTGTTGTTTTAACACTGAAATCACTCCTTCATTTTGTTCCCTAGTTCCGATTGTAATACGGACACCATTTGGGAACGGACGAATAATAAACCCTGCATGCGCACAAGCTTCATAAATTTCCCCAGCATTATCTACCGGCAAGAAGATAAAGTTCGTTTGCGACGGATAAAATGGAATTTCATTTTCTGTACAAAAACTCTCGTATTGTTGTAATCCTTCTGTATTAACACGAACTATTTCTTCAATAAACGCTTCATCGTTAAAAGCAATCGTCGCTGCTTTTTGCGCTAATGAAGATACGTTAAATGGCAAACGTACGACATTTAATTTCTCGATTAACTCTTCCTGTCCAATCGCATAACCAACGCGGAAAGAAGCTAATCCGTACGCTTTAGAAAACGTTCTAAGTACAAGAATGTTGTTATGTTTTTCTAGAAGCGGTAATGTCTCAGGGAAATCTTTTGCTGTTACGTATTCATAGTACGCTTCATCAATGACAATTAACGTATTTTCACTAATGCTTTCAATGAATTGAGTCAATTTTCGCTCATTCACATATGTGCCTGTCGGGTTGTTTGGATTACAAATCCATACGATTTTTGTATGTTCATCAACTGCTGAAGAAATTTCATCTAGATCATATACACCGTTCTTTAAAGCAATTTCTTTCACTTCACAGCCTTCAATAATTGCATGATGACGGTACTGAGGGAATGTCGCGCCAGCAGTTACGATATTATCTCCTTTACAGAGCACTGCACGACTTATAATTTGAATGACTTCATCAAGTCCACTACCACAAAGCACTTGTTCCATTTGCACTTGTAATTTCTCTGCAATTGTTTGACGGAGTACTTCAGCACCTCCGTCAGGATATAAAGCATGTTCCTGCCACGATTTTTGTAATTCTCCTAAAACACGAGGTGAACAGCCAAATGGATTTTCATTTGATGCTAACTTAACAAATGAATGATTCCCGTATACTTCTTTCATTTGCTCTGGTGATTTACCTGGTTTATACGGTTGTAATGATGATAGTTGATCTTTTACTCGCATGTTAAATCCACCTTTTCATTAAAATTCTTTTGCGTATTTGTTATGGTGCGAAATATTTTGTTTTAGTAATTCCATGCGATCTTTTCCGAATTGCTCGACTAGTGCACCGGCAAGTTCCCATGCAACGACAGCTTCAGCTACAACACCTGCTGCTGGTACTGCACAGCTATCAGATCTCTCAATACTCGCTTGGAACGCTTCTTTCGTATCAATATCTACGCTTGCTAACGGTTTATATAATGTAGGAATTGGCTTCATTACGCCTCTTACGACAATTGGCATACCTGTTGTCATACCGCCTTCTAAACCGCCGGCATTATTCGTATTTCTCGTGTATCCTTTTTCTTCATCCCATAAAATTTCATCGTGCACTTTACTTCCCGGCTGTCTTGCCGCTTCAAAACCAATTCCGATTTCAGCACCTTTAAACGCATTCACGCTCATAATAGCACCGGCAAGTTTTGCATCTAATTTTCGGTCGTAATGAACGTAGCTACCAACTCCAATTGGCATTCCTTCTGCAATGACTTCGACAATACCGCCTATAGAATCTCCGCTACTTTTCGCATCATCAATCGCATTCATCATCTCTTGTTCTACTTCTTTATCTAAACATCGAACTGGTGAATTTTCAGTTATCGTTTGAATTTCTTCAATTGGTAAGTTTGAAATACGCTTCGCTTGTACCCCACCAATTTCAAGAACATGCCCTGCAATTTCCACACCTAGTTCTTTCAAAATTTGTTTCGCAACTGCACCAGCAGCAACACGAACTGTCGTTTCTCTTGCAGAAGAGCGCTCTAATACGTTTCTTATATCACGATGGCCGTATTTAATTGCCCCGTTTAAATCCGCATGTCCTGGACGTGGTTTCGTTATAGTACGTTTCATTTCTTTACTTTCTTGCTCCGAAATTGGTTCAGCACCCATTACTTTCGTCCAATGTTTGAAATCATCATTTTTTACGATTAACGTAATTGGTGAACCAAGTGTCATTCCGTGACGTACACCACTTGCAATTTCAACTGTATCTGTTTCAATTTGCATGCGTCTTCCGCGCCCATGCCCTTTTTGTCTTCTTAATAATTCTTTATTAATATGTTCCGCTGTTAATGTTAAACCTGCTGGTACACCTTCTAAAATAACTGTTAACTGCGGCCCATGTGATTCTCCAGCTGTAATGTATCTCATTTCTCTTGCCCCTTTACTATTTTTTTTGTACAAAAAAGTCCCTACTGAGCGCTCAGTAGGGACGATGTTTATCGCGGTACCACCCTAGTTGTAGACTTCTTTCGTCTACCTCTCTTCTTCTTTAACGATCGTTTGACCGTCTTTCTCTCCAAAAGTTGGCGGGAAAGATGCTCCAAGGCTGTAATTCATGCTTACCTTTGTACTGATTCACACCGGCCATCAGCTCTCTTTAACAGTGAGATAAGCACTACTGTTTCCTCTTCAGCGCATTTATGATATGGAATTAAGATAATTTATTTTTGAAACCTTTTAACTCATCCATGAATCTATGGAATTCTGGAATATCCATTTGTTGCGCAGAATCTGATAACGCAACTGCTGGGTCTGGATGTACTTCCGCCATTACTGCATCTGCTCCAATTGCAAGTGCCGCTTTCGCTGTTGGTAATAGTAAATCTCTACGTCCTGTTGAATGTGTTACGTCAACGATAACTGGTAAATGTGTTTCTTTCTTTAAAATCGGTACTGCTGAAATATCTAATGTGTTACGTGTCGCTCTCTCGTATGTGCGAATACCGCGCTCACAAAGAATAATTTGGTCATTACCTTGTGCAATAATGTATTCCGCTGCATTAATGAACTCATCAATTGTTGCTGCTAATCCACGTTTTAGTAATACTGGCTTGTTAACTTTACCTACAGCTCGTAGTAAATCGAAGTTTTGCATGTTACGTGCTCCAACTTGAATTACATCAACGTATTCTAGCGCCATTTCTACGTCATTCGGATTTAAAATTTCACTAATAATCGCTAAGTCGAACTCATCTGCTACTTGTCGTAAAATTTGTAAACCTTCTACTCCCAAACCTTGGAAATCGTATGGAGATGTTCTCGGTTTGAAAGCACCGCCGCGCATTAATTTTAAGCCTTGGTCTTTCATAGCTTGCCCTACTTGGCGAACTTGCTCTAAACTTTCTACCGCACAAGGTCCCATGATGAACGTTTGTGTTCCGTTTCCAATCAATTCACCTTTAACATTAACAATTGTATTTTCTTTTTTCTTTTTACGTGAAACTAGTAATGCTTTACGGTTATCATCTTCTTGTAATTCTAAGCTTGCTTTGAAAATCGTTTTGAAAATATGTTGAATCGTTGACGTTTCGAATGGTCCTTCGTTATGCTCTGCAAGCATATCAAGTACTTCACGCTCACGTACTGGATCAAAGCGTTTCGTACCTTGTACTTGCTTTTGTTCCCCAATTTTTTGAACGATTTCACCGCGTTTGTTTAATAAGTGTAATAATTGTAAGTTAATTTCATCTACCTGTTTACGTAATTGATCTAATTCGTGATTTGCCATTTGGAAATCCTCCTCTAATGTTTTAAAAGTATAGTAAGAGAATAAAAAATTCTCTATTTTCTGAACTGGTTAATTATACAAATTTAAAGTGGAATCGATACCTCTTCTTATTTTAAACTAATAATTACCATAAAGACACTAACTACTAGTTAATAAGCCACTTTTTTGTACAAAAAAGCCCTACTGATTCAATCAGTAGGGACGATATTTATCGCGGTACCACCCTAGTTGTAGACTTATTTCGCCTACCTCTCTTCATTGTTAACGATCATCTGACCGTCTTTCCCTTCATAAAGACAATAACTATCTTTACTACGAAAAAGATGCTCCAGGACTGTAATTCGCTCTTGTTTTTGTACTGGTTCGCACCAACCACCAGCTCTCTGTTACAGGGAAACAACAACTACTTCTTTTCCTTTCAACGCGTGACTATTTTATTTTCAAGTTGGACCACTAAAATACAAAAAGTCCCTACTGAATAAATCAGTAGGGACGATATTTATCGCGGTACCACCCTAGTTGTAGACTAACTTTCCGTCTACCTCTCTTCACTGTTAACGATCAATTGACCGCTTTTCCTTCATAAAGACAATACTATCTTTACTACGAAAAAGATGCTCCAAGACTGTAATTCATGATTATCCCTGTACTGGTTCACACCAACCACCAGACTCTCTGTTACAGTAAGACTAACCACTACTGTGATCTCTTCATTGCACTTTGTTTATTCAAATGTTTTTGAAATTGAATAAGTATGATTCGTATTATAGAACGCTTTTCAAAACACTGTCAATAACTTTTTATATATTTTTTAAAAATTCCACTTCCGCCCTATGATTCCTCTTGTAAATTCTCCGTTACGATTCCGATGCGAATTATTTCATTTTCGATTAAATTTAATACATGTCTTTCTACTTCATACCTGGTTAATAGTTCTTTTATTTGTATGATCTCACTTTCAAGTAAATCGGCTTCTTGACACGTCTGAAGTAAAGTAAAAAACACATTTGCATACAATTCTTTATACGCTTTCATACGTTCTTTCTTTTCAAGTATCTCTATAAACAACTGTTTCATTTCTTCTTGATTAGATTGTCCTTCCACACCTTGAAATTTACTAGAAATAATATTTAATCCTTTTTCTAAAACCTCATCCATGCATAAAACAATACGTAAAAGCATCATGTATTCTCTCGTTGTTATTACGCCCATTTTCGGACGTTCTCTTAAAAACACACTAAGCCACGCTGTCCAAAATTTTTGTTGTTCCTTACCACTTAACGTTTTTACGTAGTAGCATAAATACTGCATAAACTTAATTTTATTCTCTTCGTTTTCTTGCATCAAAAGTGGATATAACCAATCTGTTTTTTGCTCCCAATATAATACGCATTTAATAAATACAAAGCTAAGCCATTTTAAAAATGCTTCTCTCGTATATGGATGTAGTGCATCTAAATGTTCTACTGCATACTTAATATATCGTCTTATTTCTGTAAACAAAGGTACATTAATTTGCGTATAACATAATCCCGCCCACGCATATTTCGTAAGCTCACTTTCTTTCTTTAAATCTAAGTAAGGTAGTACATTTTTCCGACACCATTGCTTCTCAATATGGTATAAAAACGTAATATCTGCTGTTAAACGAGCTAACATAAAGTTCGTTCGTTCCGAAGTAACCCTTACCTGTTCTTCAAATAAAAATAAATATTCATATACATTGCGATCATATAAGTGATCGTACGCTAACAGTTTTAGCAATACAGCTGTCATCTTCCCAACAGGATGCTGTATAGACTCATTGTAAAACTCTTGTTTTCCAATTTTAAAATCTGTTCCCCCTCTCATAACATGTGGAAATACTGAAAAAGCAAAGCGCTTTATAACCCGTATACTGTTTTCTTCTAGCTCTTCTAATCGATTGCTAATTTCATATAGAAAACTACTAATTAGCCAATGAAAAGTAGTATTTCGAGAAAACTTCTGCAATAACGGAATAATCCTTTGAATTTGCTCACTCGTTAAATTCCTATTATTTCGCCATTCTCTAATACATACAAACCATACTTCATTACTAATTTCGTGCACGCCTACTAGTTGATAAGCAAACGAAATACTCCACTCTACATTCAATTTACACGCTTTTGATAACATCTCTAAAAAATGGCGTTGTTCAAAAACACCGTCTCTTGAAAAATGCCGAACTTGCTCCATTATTTCATCGTCTTTCAGCTGCAGTAATCCATCAGCTGTTACATTGCATGTAATACGTTGTTCATTTGCCTCTTTCTTTGGAACACTGTATAGATCTGAAGAAAAATGGGGGTGTTTCTGTTTCATTAGCTCGTATCCTTCCGCCGTACACTTACTATTCGAATCACACGTGAATAGTAAGTCTAATACAAGACAAGCATCAAACGCCCTCTCTTCTGCAAGATACTCTAATACATGTTGAATTACTTCTTCTTTCGTTTCCTCTAAAGCATCTGCGTAATAATTCTTTAAAAGTTGAAACACTTCATGTTTACATGTGAAATCTAACAGAACATCTACATGTAACAGCCACTTCAGTTTGTCATCCGCTGTAACGAATACATTATTAATCATTGCTTCAATTGCAATTCGCTTTTGAAGTACACTATCAGTTTCTATCATTTCTGTAATATAATGATTTGCTTTTTTCTCATTGTTTTCACATAAATATGTAAGACACTCTTTTACAATTTGAATTAAAAATGTAAAATCATTTTGCTGTAACTCCTGCTCTGAAATTTCTCTATCTCTTCTTTTCAGTGCATTTTGTCTTAATGACAATAGTTGTATCTTTTCTAACCCCGTAACCATAATCGGATTTGCGTAGTAAGTAATATGTGGTCTCATTTTCTCTTTCCAAATTCGCTCCACATGGGAAAAAATAGGCATTGGTATACGACTCGATTCCTCGAGTTCAATCGATTCTTGCGTATCATTTCCCCATCTTCTTACACGCTTCAATTTAAGTTTCCCGTCTAAAATAAACGTTAATAGCAACAAGCCAATTTCTTTATGCTCAGGGAAAGAACATTTTTGCAATAAATATGTGATCATTTCAATAGAGCTACTATCTTTCTCTGCTGTTTCTAATAAAAGCAATGTCCATCTTGCAAACAACAAAGGGTCCATCGTTTCTTTCGTTTCGTTTAAGTAAGTACAAATTGTTCGCCACCATAACGGGGATATTTTAGAATGATTTTTAAAAATCAATTGAAATAGTTCTTTTTGATGACTAAATAGAAATTGCTCCACCAACCATTCCGCAAGCAATTCATCTACTTCATCATAATTTGCTGTAAGCAGAAATAAATTTCTTAGTTTCCCTTCTGCTTCAAGCCATTCCACCCATTCATAATCACGAGCAAATTCAACGAAGTACCGAACGGTTTCAATTTTTTTTATTGACTGTTTTATATAGGATAATTGCTCCTGCTCTACTGATGGAGGAACGGTTACAATATCACGAATACGCATTCTTTTCGTAATATAATTATCCCCCATTAATTCCGCCCACCGCTTCACCGCTTTCACAAGCGCCTGATGATTATTTGCTTTATTCGGATACACAATCGGTCTTATCCCTAAATGCTCCCAATGATATGTATTATCACCTTGTGCGACGAAAGCATAACGCCTTGTACTCGGTGGTAAGCCTGTTGCTAAATATTTCATTACAGGATCATTATGACTATACCCAACGAATAAAACAGTGTAATTTGAGAATAGATCAACTAAAAATCGTCTCGCCCACCCTTCTGTTAAGTAAGCCCTTCCAAAATCACCATCCGTTAAAATTAAAGCTTCTTTCTCTTGTTCTACATTACCATGTATGTAAGCCAACCCTTTAAACGCTCTCCCTGTCGGTAAAGCAGGTGCATAATAAATATTCAGCTCTCTATTCATTTCTGTAATTACAGACGTAAAATGTTGATCAAAGTTTGTCGTTACAATTCGAACATCCGTATCTAACGGAAACAGCCTTGGAATCGCATAGTGTAATGGATTTGGTTTTGATTTTTCTATATTAACGAGGTCTCTTGCAACTTGATGCACATCTTTCGTTTTCGCAATTTTACCGAGATAATAATCGTGGGGTTCTGTCATCTCACGCCTTTCGACATATAAAGCTTTCGAAATTTCATCAACTAAATCATCGAAATTCGGTAAGTTTGATTTCCCCTTCATAGAAACTCCTGCTCCAACGAATAATACTAACTTACCTTGTTCAAGGTGATCGATTAACTCATCTGGAATTTCTACTTCTGAAGTTATCCACATCCCGGATTCCCCCTTACCTAAAAATGTCATACGCTCTCATTTCACTATAACATTTTTTAAATGTTTTTTTAATATTTAGATAAAATTTCAGCATGATAAAGTTTTATCTAAATTAAACCGTTCCAATGTATGAACTCCTGCATTTATTGTAAAACTATGTATAAATGGGAGGTGTAAATATTGAGTGATATTACTGTAATACTTATCAAGTTTATATCATGCATCATCGCTTTTAGTATCGGACTAGCTCTATTTTTCCCAGCAACGCTCGTCCAAATCATTTCTTTTAGTCTCTTCGTCACAATCGTTTCTTATATGTTTGTTGATAAAATTATTTTAAATCGAATTGGCAATTCCGCTGCCATTATGACGGATTTCTTACTTACGTACTTAAGTGTTTGGATTTTCGGTAACATTTTATTAGACAACTACATGCAAATTGCATGGGGCAGTATCCTTTCTGCCATCGTCTTTACATTATCAGAAGTAATCGTCCATCGCTTTTCTAATTCCCACACAAGGCACAGCAATGATAACATTCGAATTAATCGCCGGTTTGCATATGGCACGGAGTTTGCTGAAGAACAGAATGTGTTGGATAAAGATAAAAAGAAGTAATGTTTTGATGAAGGAGCTCCATCGCCATCAAGCTAAAAAAAGCAAATACCCCAAAATGAATAAATTGATATCTCCAAGAGATATTGTACATTTTTTTGTTTTTTGGTGTAATAAAACGCTTATGTTGATGAGCATGGCATGTGTGCTACCCCTTCTAAAAAAGTAAAAAACAGTGTTTATCGAGAGTAAACCATCTTAACTGTAATAACTAATTAAAGAAAAGGGCAGAATCTGGATCTTCGGATACAGATTCTGCCCTTTTCTTTAATCGCATTTTTCTATTTGGTCGCCTTCTTCACCTGCATTTTCTGCCGAACTATCCGTTCCGCCTCCCACTGCATGTTGCTGTTTAGTATTAGAACTTTCGATGGCAGCATTGGTTCCCGCTGCACTGTCTTCTCCACCACCACTTGCCACTTGAGTAGCACCAGCCTGTTCCTTACGGGTTTTATTAATTTGATTATTGATGATAAGTACAAATTCCGCCTCTTCATCCGAAGTTTCTTTTTTCATTTTATGCGGCTCAATCTGGTCCCCACTAATTCCCTTATTTATGGCTTCGCCTCCAGCGCCCACCGTTTCTTGCTGTCGAGTATTCGATGAATCGATTGCTGCATTACTTCCTGCTGCACTATTTTGTCCGGCTCCACTGGCAATTTGTGTTGTATTCGGTGCAAATGTAATCTGATTATTAATGACAATGACAATTTTTCGTTTATCAGCAAGATTTCCCAAATTAATTTCTTCTCCATCTTTTTTTACAAATCGAAACGTGATTTTTTCATTGTTTTCCATATTCTCCCCCTTTGTAATATTAAATGACTGGAGAATGATAATGGATTGGACAAGCGTATTTTTTTTATAAATATGTGCCCCCGCCCACAATGAAAGATGTATTACCAGGTTCCGGTATTTTCCTCGTATTAGGTACGTTGGCTTGGCGACAGTCCAGCATCCGCCAAATTTTGATGCATGGCGAAAAACCTTATAGGAGATATAGAAAGAGAGATTAGTAGAAACATTGGTATATAAAGGTTTCTAGGTTTGATTATATTTTTCTATTTCCTTTTCTTATTTAGATTTATCAGCCAAATATCTAGCATAGTGAATTAAATTTCTAGCTACATCTAGTTCAAGATTAAATATATTAGGTACCCCTGGTCTCCAATTCACCTCAAATAACCACAATTTTTGATCTTTATCAATCCCTACATCAATTCCTAACTCATCAAATAATACATCCCTAAATAAAGAATTAAAATGGTTAGAAAAAGTTACTGCAAATCGTTCTAAATACCTTTTAATATTATACCAATCGTTATCAAACTCCGCTTTTAAAAAAACATCTAAATAAGTACTATAACCACCCTTAGCCATATTTGATACAATACTTCCTAATGGACCTATTCTCGGGAATATAGAAGTAACAACCCACCTGCCTTCCCCATTTCTTTGAACATGCAATCGAAAATCATAAACATGACCAGATTTCATTTGACATGAAATAAACTGTTGAATTATGTAACCTTGCTCTTGAATCTTATCAGATATAAAGCTCCGTAATTGTTTTTTATTAATAGATGAAATTTGTTCTGACTCATTCATACTGTAATTCATCCCATTTTTTTCAATGAAAACAATACCACTACCTTGATGTCCAGAAATAGGTTTAATAATAAGTTTTTCATAACGATTAATCATGTCAAAAAACTTATTAACATCATTTAATTCATAAAAAGGAATAAGATATTGCTTAAATTTTTTCGCTCTATTTATTCTGTTATATACACTTAATTTATTTCCAATTGAATGACTTGTAAAAGGAACTTTTTCATGTAGATAATCATAGATTTGCTGATTTTTATCACTAACATGAACACTTGCATTGTAAATAACATCTGGAAAAGAAAATTCTTGTTCCATCCATTTACCATTTTCATAAGTTTTACCTAAAATCTTCTTCGTTTCTAAATTTACTTTCCCTAAAGTAAAATAAAAAAAGTCCACACCTTCAGCTTTAGCTACAGCAGCATAAGTATATGCTTTCTTTACGTCATTCGGATCTTTCCGATGATGAAGCATACCAATTATAGTCATGTTAGTTCTTCTTCCCTTCTTTCTAAAGATTTTTTTCAAAACAAATATCAAATTCATAATATATATATTCATGTTCTCCCTCATTCAACCATTTTTCGAAAAATCCAGAACAAGCTTAACCTCATTTTAATATTCTACCTATAGAAATAATAAACCTCAGGTTTTATAAAATGATAAATGATAAAGGTTAAGGTGACATAAAATGGATACTATCGTTTTCATTGAAACAAATAAATCTGGATCAAGTAGGGAAGCAATCAAAGCAGCTGAAAAACTTAATTTCTTTACTGTTTTATTAACTAAAAAAACAAAATTTATTAATGAACGCACTATATTCCCTGATGTACATCAGATGATTTTCACTGATATACATGATTATGATAATATAATTACAACAATTGAAAAATTAAATAAATCAGGAAAAAACATAAAAGGGATATTTAGTTTTATTGATCCTTATGTTTATGTGGCTGCGCGTTTATCAGAAAAATTTTGCTCAAACTCACATACTGTATCTACTAAAGCTATCTATCGTATGGAAAACAAAATATTAACTCGTAATGTACTTAAAGAATTACCAATCTCACTCAAATATTTAATTTACAAACCAACAGAATCATTATCATCTTTTCTTGAAAAAACTAAAGAGATGAATTTCCCTCTTATTGTAAAATCCCCTAAATCAACAGGATCCAAAGATGTATTATTAGTAAAAAATAAAGATCAATTAATCTTATCTATACAAAGTCTTTTAAAAAAACTACCTAATGAAGAAATTCTACTTGAAGAATATATAGATGGACCTCAGTACTTAGTTGAAATTTTAGTTCAAGATGGAAAAGTCCATATTATAGCAGTAATTGAACAAGAAATTACACTTTTTGAACGCTTTATTGTTACTGGTTATTCTTTACTAGGACAGGTAGACAAAAGACTATATAATAGTCTTTTCAATGCAGTTAATTCTGTTATTCAGGCTTTTAATATGAAAAATGGAGCGTGTCATCTAGAACTCCGGAGAATAAAAGATATTTGGAAATTAATTGAGATAAATCCCAGAATATCAGGTGGAGCAATGAATGACATAATTGAAATTGGACATGGAATCAACTTAGTGCAAGAGACTATTCAGTTAATGTTAGGAAATCAACCTTCACTAAATAAAAAACATTATAAATATGTGTACGCTCATTACCTAACAGTTAAATCTAAAGGAAAACTAATTCGAGTTACAGGGAAAAACCGTAGTTCTAAATATCCTGGTGTAGAGAAAGTTTATATAAAACCTAAAAAAGGAACTATCTTAAAACCACCTTCATCAATGGGACATCGATGTGGATACGTTTTAGCAGCAGCCAATTTTAAAACAGAAGCGAAAAAAATAGCTTTAGAAGCAGCTAAAGAAATTTCATTTGAAATCCAAAAAGAATAAAAACAACATATGTACACCCACAGAGAAAAATATACTAAAAATCACATCTCTTATAACTCTAATTATTATAATCTGTCATTATTCATAATAAAAAAATCACTCCTCATCTATTTTTATATGAGAAGTGAGCTTTTTATATGGGCTATACACCAGCGAAACTCCCATTAATGCCGTACGATGCGTTAACTTATGCAATTAGTGAAAAATTTAATTTGAAATTCGGTAAAGCCAAAATTTCAAGCGATTTAATAAATATTTGTGTGGCTGGTACAATATGTGTAATTTTCATTCAATCATTAGGCTCAATTAGAATCGGTACACTAATTGCCGCCCCTTTTATAGGCAAAATTTTTGAGTTGATGATACCAGATTATCAACTCACTCTTCTACACTGGGTATTTAAAACAGATAAAACTGCCTAAGGAGTCATAATAAAGTATAGGAACAGGGGAATGTCTAATTTGTAGATGTGTATTTAGTAGAGAAGTGCAAAACACTAATTATACGGATTGTGATAGTGAATTTTTTCTTCAAGGCATAGCACCACATCGCTATCAAGCTAAGATTAATTTGTATGCATATAATCAAAAAAGATGCTATTTTTTTTAGAAATATACAGAAATAATGGTGTTTTGTATGACTCTATCGATTCAAGATGAGTTTCATTTATTCGCTGAAAAACTACAGTGATTTCTATCTCCAAACATCCTTCAACAGCTCGCGCAGGAGACGGGTTTCGTAAAACGTAAAAGTAAGTACGGTGCTCGGGATTTGGTCGCTTTATGTATTTGGATTAATCAACACGTAGCAAATGATTCCCTCAATCTATATCGACCGTAAATCGAAATTTTCTGGCATTTTTTTATTTGAAATCGTTTTATCGACTCACTTCGACAACTTGTTTTCAAATAAAAAAGCGGCCACTCTTTTAGAGACAGCCACTTTCCCACTTACGCTTCCACTTTCAAATCTTTAAATGCAACAACATCCGCAAATGCTCCAAACACTACGTTATGATGCTTCACAATATCTTCAGCACGTAATACATCAGTATCAAACGTACTATGCGCATCACTCACTAACGTTACTTTGTACCCTTCACTACATGCTCTGCGCGTTGTCGTGTCCACGCAGTACTCTGTTTGCATTCCTGAAATTATTACGTGCTCAATTCCTTTTTCTTGTAACACTTCGTTTAAGTTTGTCTTATAGAATGAATCTGGTGTCGTCTTTTCAACGATACTATCACCCTCTTGTGGTGCGATTGCCGCATGCACTTTCCAACCATCTGTACCTTTTTCCAAAGGATGATCTTTCGGCCCGTTATGTTGTACATAAATAACTGGAATATCATTTGAACGACATGCCCCAATAAGTTCTTGTAATGTTTGTAAAAACCTTTCCCCATTATATACTGGCATTCCCGCTGTATACATTCCAGCTTGCACATCAATAACTATTAATGCTTTTTTCATCTCACACAGCTCCCTTTGTTTGTATAAGCCCTTTCATAAATCATTATAATTGTTTATATTCCATCATCCAACAATCTTCTAATTTCCCCTCATGCAATTCATGTTCCTTTAAAACCTTCACTTTTTTAAATCCGCATTTTTCATAACACTTTATCGCACGTTCATTATTTACTCTAGGATCCATCGCTATCGCTTCTGCTCCTAAACTCTCCATAATGTATGCACTTGCTGATTGAACAAGTTTTGTGCCAATTCCTTTTCCCCAATACACTGGCTCACCGATGAATTGGTCCATGCCCCATACATTCTGCGATTCTTCATATCCATATAACGCTTTCCATTCAGAATCAACTGGATACATTTGAATGTAACCGATTGGAACGGCATCAAATTCTATTAAACATCTTTTTTCATGACCGTTTGGATGATGTATAAAATGATCAAGCACCTTTTCTACAGATTGCGGACTATCTCGTCCTTCGTAATACTGCAGGACTTCTGGGTCTGTTAGCCATTTTGAAATGATAGGTGCATCGTTTTTTATTACGTATCTAACTAATAATTGTCCCTTTTGGAATAACATAGGTCACCTCCTTATTAGTTACTCTTATAATAACTTTTCTATATGCGAATAGTAAATTTTCCAAACAGCTTTACTTGCATAATCCCACAATAAGAAATTATTCTGTTCAACCTATACTGAGTATCATAAACTATTATTTAACTAACTAAAAGAATGTTTCCCATAATGAAGTTCTTTTGTAACAGGACCTAAAAAACTAAAACAATTTGGAGATGAGACTTTGAAATCAACATTAATTATTCTTCGAGGAAACTCCGCAAGCGGCAAGACAACTATCGCAAAGGAACTGCAAGAACATTTCGGGCAAGGAACACTTCTAGTCTCACAAGACGTTGTGCGCAGAGATATGCTAAAAGTTCACGATACAATAGGTAACTTATCTCATGATTTATTATTTGAAATTACGAAGTACGGAAAAGGAAAATGTGAATTTGTTATTTTAGAAGGTATACTGAGCAGTCGTAGATACGGTGATATGCTGAAAGAATTAATACATTTTTTTGATGAAAATACGTTTACATATTACTTCGATTTATCATTAGAGGAAACAATTAGACGCCATAACACAAGGGGAAAAAGGCATGAATTTGGTGAGGATGCATTACGGAAATGGTATAATCCTCACGATACAATTGAAGTTGCTAGAGAAACTGTATTTACAGATGATTTCACGCAAAAAGATGTATTTCACACTATTCTTAATGACGTTACACAACAAAAATAAGACTGAATCATTTGTCAGTCTTATTTTATTATGTTCCTTGTATTTCAGTTTTCATAACGGAACAATCTTTACATAAGTAATAATATATATTCATTTCCCCAAACTGAAAATCAACTACTGAAATAAGTTCCCGTTCTTCAAGGTCTTGTGTAATTGTAGCAACATATTTCATCTCTTTAGAACAAGCTGGACATCCTAAATCTTCTGGAACTTCATCGTATAAAGGCGCTCCTAACAATCTACATATATATTCCGAACCGAATAAGTCAAAAGCTTCCCAGTAACGATCTTCATCAGTAGGTATATCTTCATTTTTCATATTTGTTAGCTTTACATTAGTTTTTGGTAGATCGACCGGTAGTTTATCCTCATTTTCCATTATCCAATCTTCCGTATTGTCCTGCTTTATTATTTATACCGTTTTACCACCATTACTTAACTGAAAATATTGCGGCTCCCACACCATCGAACAATTCAAGCAAGAAACGAATGGTAAAACATTCATTTCATCATTTTTAAGTTCAACAAGCCTATCATCTTTCAAATCTAAACTAAAGATTTGATGCATTTTCTCATTGCATAGCTTACATAGTGGTAAGTCACAATCTTGACCACCAAAATAATGATTATATGAATCTTTCCCTTCCATTACTCTATACCCTTTTATTTCATTATAATGTGTGCCATATAATTCTGTTGTCATATTTAATCCTCTTCTCGCTTATAAAGGTGATCCTCGATACTAATCTTTTAATAACTTTCGGTACATAAAACATTTTTTATTGTTGCTAATCATCATTTTTCTTATTCTTATCACCGTTATCTTTTTGGTATGAATACGATAATAAAATAATAACAATTTACAAGAAGACTGAGTTCTGTATCCATTCTGACGCTATAGGGATTTGGAACGTTTTAAACTCTAGTATAAGACTAAATAAAATAATTACTATTTTATGAATATTTTTCTCCTATTTATCTAATTGTATTTTAATAGTGATAGAAGAACAATATGGTTGTCAGAAATACAAATAAGGATTAAATACTTCAATAGGGTTACTTTGACCGCTCACTGTACTCAGCAGCAAAATTAATTCTTTTACATATCCTTCAAATTTTTTCAATGAATCACATTAAGGCAAAAAATAAAAGCCAGTCTCAATAAAGAGAACTGACTTCTATTTGGATAACCATTATTATAAAACTTTTACTTTAACAGTTTGCCTTCCCCAATTCATAGCTTTACTTTTTGAACCCATTAAAACATCAATACGATTTCCTTTAATAGCACTACCAGTATCACCAGCAATAGCTTCTCCATAACCTTCTACCCATACTTTAGATCCTAATGGGATTACCTTCGGATCTACTGCGATAATTCTCATATTAGGATTTGCCGTTAAATCATGACCCATCGCAGTTAAAACGCGTCCACCATATGTACCATTTTCACTTGGATCAGCAGTATATGCTGTCGCTACTACCGTTAATTCACGTTTAGCAGACTGTGTGTTATTTTTAGATACTTCTTGTGTCTTTGTTGCTTCTTTTGCTTTCGCTTCTTCTATTTCTCGTGCTTGCGCTTCTTTCTTAGCCTTTGCTATTTCCTGCGCTTTTGCTTCTTCTTTTGCTTTTGCTTCTTCTTTTGCTTTTTCTATTTCTCGTGCTTTTGCTTCTTCCTTAGCTTTTGCTATTTCTTGTGCTTTTGCTTCTTCCTTAGCCTTTTCTATTTCTTGTGCTTTTGCTTCTTCCTTAGCTTTTGCTATTTCTTGTGCTTTTGCTTCTTCTTTTACTTTTTCTTCTTCCTTGGTCTTTACTATTTCTTCTGCTTTCATTTCTTCCTTAACTTTTACTCTCTCTGTTACTTTTTCTTCTTCCTTGGTCTTTGCTATTTCTTCTGCTTTCGTTTCTTCCTTAACTTTTACTCTCTCTGTTACTTTCGCTTCTTCTTTAGGCTTTACTATTTCTTCTGCTTTCGTTTCTTCCTTAACTTTTACTCTCTCTGTTACTTTTGCTTCTTCTTTAGGCTTTACTATTTCTTCTGCTTTCGTTTCTTCCTTAACTTTTACTCTCTCTGTTACTTTTGCTTCTTCTTTAGGCTTTACTATTTCTTTTACCTTCACTTCGTTCTGCTCTTTTGTTGTTTCTTTCGCTTTTGCTATTTCTTGTACTTTTGCTTCTTTCTGCGTTTTTACTTCTTCCTTTGCTTTAACTGCTTTTTGTACTTTCGCTACTCGCTTCGTTTTCTCTTCAGCTTTCTTTTCAATTGGTGCTGTACTTGATAGGAAAGAAACATTTGCATAAGCTGTTTTTCCTTTATACTCAAATTGCAGCCATCCATCTTTTACTTGATGTGTTGATTCAATTACATCATCTTGTTTCAGTCTGCCAAGAATTTCTGATTCTGTGTTTGCTTCAGTACGTACATTTAATAGGTTTGCTGTTACATGATAAATATCTTTTGTATACTCCGAACTTACAAACAATTCTTTACCATTTAAATCAATTTTTGACCATCCTTCTTCAGTATGTATGACCTTTAACTTTTGTCCTTCTTTTACTTTTTCGACAACTTTTGATTCCGTAGTTGGCTTTTCACGTACGTTAAGTACATCCGCTGTTACGATAGTTTCTGCGATAGCAGATGTGGTAAAAGCCCCCAATCCAAGAACTGTTGCTGTTGCTGCGCCAATTATTTTTTTCATATTAGCCTCCATTGCGTTTTTTTGAGTTCTATGAAATCCTTCCATAAAATTAGGGAATTCCACAGAGTATCAAAACATTTGTAACAGTATATTAATACCACTTAATATACTGTTTTTAAAACTTTCTACTCCAATATTATCAAATTTTCATTTCTAATTCTATACATTATAAATCTACTTATCTTCTATAAACTCTTCATGACCTTCTACTTCACACTAGATAGTTGTCGCAATTCCTGCCAAAAATAAACTTACAATTGCTAAAAATGGCGTTCCAGACTATTGCACCTCTTAAGTGAAACTTATAGTCTTTATATCCTTTCATTTCCTCAGTACTAGGAATAACAACAAATCTTGGAGTAATCCGAACAAAATATAAGCCAATCGATTATTAATAAATCTACTAAATTGAAAATCATTACAATCCCAAAAGTATGTAAATAGGCTTCAATATACAATAATTTCACATGGTGATGTAGTATATATGTAGAAACTAAAGGCGTTCCGAAGAGAATAATATTGTAAATAATTCCGAAATAAAATGTTTGTTTTTTTTCATTTATCGATTTTGGCAAAACTACTTTTTGAATATCTTTCGGATAATCATTTAACCAAAGGCGAGGATTATAATACGCAGACCCTAATATCATAATAGACAGTATAAAAGACATGGAAATACCGACAATCACCATTTGTTCAAATTGCCCCACAAATGTCCCTCCTTATTTGAAATTTTGACGTACGTAATTCACTTAATTAGACATTGTATGCATGTTATGACTTAAAAATTATCTAATACCATTAATAAAAATTTTTCATTACAATCCGCTTTTTCCTAACGTCCATTCTTATTTCTTGCACTATGCATGCAAATTTAATAAAGTGAACATCTAATTAGTGTTGTTGAATTTCGCTAATTATTACAGAGTACATATTTTTTAATTTACATAAAGAATGGATTGGTGAAACGAATGAAAATCGAACATATAGCAATTTGGGTAAATGATTTAGAATTAATGCGTACTTTCTATACAAAGTACTTTAACGGTAAAGCAAACTCTTTATATCATAATGAAGCGAAACACTTTGAATCTTATTTTATTACGTTCGAATCTGGAGCGCGCCTTGAAATTATGCGTAAGAAAGGCATAGAAAACGAGCCTAACCTAAATATCACTGGCTATGCACACATGGCTTTCTCTGTTGGTAGTGAAGAACGTGTAAATGAACTAACAAAAACGTTAAAAGAAGCTGGTTCTCCTTTATTAAATGGACCACGTTTCACTGGAGATGGCTATTACGAAAGTGTAATTAGTGATCCGGAAGGCAATCAAATAGAGATCACTATTTAACTATCGTTTATCTTTTCTGAAGAACTAATAAAAATTCGTTTGGAGGAACCCTATGCATAAACTGCATTTCAAAAAATTTGAAGCAACAGATTTTAGTCCATATTTCCAGCTCGTATCAAATGAAAGAGTGATGGCACAAATTACAGAGCGTGCTATTCCGCTAGAAGAGGCACAAAACGACTATGAAAAATTGTTAAGGCGCAATGAAAAGCATAAACTGTTTGGGTCTTATAAAGTTTATGACAGTGCAACAAATGAATTTATCGGCCTTGGACATGTAACAGTGAATGAAGATAATGTAAAAGAAGCTGAAATTGGGTATATGATTTTGCCAGAGCACTGGGGAAAAAGATATGGTAGTTATATCGCAAGAGAATTAATTGAAATAGCGAAGCAGACAGATGTAAGCGTACTAAAAGCAATTATCGATCCGAGCAATACCCCCTCTCGGAAGATTTTACTAAACGTTGGTTTTACATCTGAAAAAGTTTGCGAGATTGATGGATTGCCTGGGGAGATTTTGAGTACATATATTTAACTATATAAAAAGGCAATGCTACATTTGAACTAACCGTAGCATTGCCTTTATCTTTTTTTATTATAAAAGTCCCATTTTCACCTTAATACGAACTAAATCACTATTTCTTTATCTCGTCTACTACACTTTGAACTAAAGAGATAAGAGCTTTCTTTGTATCCTCATCTGTTACTTTTGCATCATCACTAAATTTAGTTCGCACAGATGGGATTAATAACGAGCCATTTTGAACGACAATTGTATCTAGCATACCTAGTGTAAGTAATAAAGATTCATGGGCTTTATCCCCTCCCGCAATTGATGGTGAAGCTGTTATAATAGCCACTGGCTTTTTATAAAGTTCCGCTGATGAAACAAGCCATTCTAAAGCATTCTTCAAAACTCCTGGAATACTTTTTGCATACTCTGGTGTACAAATAATAAGTGCATGTGCTTCACTTAATGTCTTTCGAAATTCTTCAACAACAACCGGTGCTCCAACTCGATCTACATCCGGATTAAAATGAGGTAGTTCCTCTATCCCATTATAAATAGTGTAATCTATACCTTCTGGAATAAATGCTGCTAAAGTTTTTAATATGTTTGTGTTGGATGATCCTTCCCTAATACTTTCTGAAATCGCTATGATTTTTTTGTGTATACTCATATGATCCCCTCCTACAAACATCATACTTATGCAGTCAGAGAAAAATCAAAAATATTGAACTATTTAACAAGCTGTACATTCATCAATTTTGACATCTTGCTTTTGATTCCCTAATAAAAATACTACTGTCTATAAATATCTTTACTTGTTAATTTATAAATAACTCGAAAGGCTTCTTGGTCCCTAGGCTCCATTTTATACAGCCATTCTTTTAATTCTACTTCATCCAAAATTACGTTACCCTCTCATGATCTTTCACACTATATTCGCCCGTTTCTCACAAAAGGTTCATTTTACATAAAAATTTATTTATTACAATAAAGATATACTATATATTTTACAGAAAGGATGATTCGTATAATGAACAAAGAAGACAAACTTTATGCTGAAAATGTATTAAAACATCTCTTCATAGGAGCACAAGTTGATGGATTGCAATTTGGTATTTCTCCAGCAACTATAAAGATTCATTTTACAAATTTCGATTCGATGTTGACTATGATGGGCAATTATATGTCAACATCGAATCGAAATGGTTTTTATTTAATAATCCACCAGAAAAGTACCCTTCTAATGAGGAGGAATTTGACGATTATACTGAGGAGGAAGAATATAAGAGAATTTTTGAAGTAAGAAGAAAAAAAGTTACAAACATACAACTTGCTAATGAATCTCCGCATTTATTTATAACATTTGAGAACGGACAAATCATGTTTGTAAATGGTTTTCATGATCACTATGAATGCTGGCAAGCTGGGGTCCAATTTGAGGATTGGCTTGTAGTTGCTGCACCTGGAAATGAAATCGCTACTTGGACTCCTTATGAATTTACTAATAAATAAGCTGTCAGAAATCACAATATAAAAAGTATATCTTGCACAAGGGGCAACAGATTTACGTAAATCAATTGATGGACTAGCGACTGTTGTAAAAGAAGAATTTGAAATTTAAAATCACCTCGTTTTAACAGGAAAAAGTGGCATTTTTACTATTTCTAATGTTCGCTAATGCTTATTGCGTGATTTGGTTCCATTGCTACACAAACCCCAATACCCACCCTTAGCTTGATGGGCATGTATAGTGCCCCCTATTAGCATCAACGAGAAGGAATAGACCTTGTAAAAAAACATTTATAATTCCACTGATACGCAGAAAAATAAAAAGAGAATAATTCAGAAATTCCCTATGAATCATTCTCTTTTTATTTTCATATTTTAACATGCTGGATATGCCTTAGAACCCAAATAACGTTCTTTTACAAGTTGACGATGATGAAGCTCATGACCAGCAATAATGTTTGCTAATGCAAGAACCGTGACTTCAGAATTGTTCGCAATTCCCCTTTGTAACCAAGCTTCTTTATCTAAACTTTTAAGCAAATGCATAGTAGATTGGCGAACAACTATTAAATTCTCAAGAAGATCTTGCATAGATTGCTTATCAAAAGTTGCTCTAAGAACATACATATCATCGTTATATCCAGGAAGTTCTGCTGTCTCGCCTCTTGCTATGGAAAGCAATCGATACGCCATAATACGTTCAGTATCCGCAATATGACCGATTACTTCTTTTATACTCCATTTATTAGGAGCATATCTAAAATGTCCCTCACTATCAGAAATATCCTTCAACAAAAGATTCGTTTCCTTCATTTGTTGCTCTAAAATATGTATGATATCTCCATCTGGTATTAAGTTTATGTACGTTGAATAATAGGGGTTATATTCATTTGCCTCTGGTCTCTTTTGCATGCTCATCATCCTTTTTATTTTTATCCTTATATACAACTTATCATAAATTATTATCATATTAATCAAAAAATTTATTTTTAAAACAAAAGGTCCCCATCCTATAGGATTACATTAACAAAGCGGCTTATCCCCAAGCCCCCAACTAAACCATCCTCCATGCCCTTCCGTTTCCCCAACAGTTTCACAATATTCGTTTCCGTTAATATAATAATCAATATGAAGGTCCCGGTCCCACATGTTGTTATATAGGTGGAATACATCACGTTTTGCACCTATTTCTTTAATTTGTTTTTCTAGCTTATGTTTTACATTTTCAGGTATTTGATTTGCGACGTGTGTATGGAAAATGCAGATTACAGCATCTTCCCTTATTTGATTTGCAATGGCTGGAAGAAGTGCTACACCGTCCCCTTCAATTAATTGTACTGATTTTTCTTTTACAAGCGTTGCTGCTTGATCGAATAGTTCAAGTCTTTCTTTATGTTCTGGCCAAATAAGCGCGCGTAACCATAAATAATCTTCTTCATCATTTAAATTATTCACATGTAAATCTAGTCCGATTCTTTCTACGACAGGTGGACTTTGTTTTAGCAGATTCGGCATATTCTCCCCTCTTATTTCAGAGGTTAAATGAACATTCGATTGTGTATTTCCATACACTTCTTCCATTCCATATGAATAACGATATTGATCCCAAAATAGTTGTAATCCCGCACTTGTACCAATTTCTATTAACGCCAATGGTTTGTTCACTTTATTAAATATGTAACAGAAACTTGGATATAAATAGGCACATCGTCTTACTTCATTCGTTTGAACAAGTTTCGTTTGTAATAAAGAGATAATTTCTTCTCGATATACATGGCAAAAATCTTTAAATTGGTAAAAGGCATTTTCAAAATTTATATCAGCATTTTCAACTAAACTTTGATAATAGTTTTTTAAACTGTGCTCTTTTCCTTTTAGCAATAAATAATGGACTGCACCTAATAATAAGTTTGGGACTGGTTGACCAGGTTGTGCGTAGGAAGCTAACGTAAGAACTTCCTCATCTTCAGAAATTTTTATTGATAAGTATTCGTATAAAACACTCGATCCTTTACATTCATTCGCAGAAAAATCCCGAAATAAGTTTGCGATTTGTTCACGTGTAAGCAATGGTATCCCTCCTATTTAATTTTCTGAATAATCTTATCATTAAAATGTTATTTATACTATTTTTTCACATTAAATGTTTCAAAATAGAATTTTACTAGTTCTCAAAGATAAAGAATTTAAGTATTTATAAGCTTTTTTGGGATAACATCAAACTGGAATTCTTCTCCAAATCTAGCTTTACTACTATGCAGTTTACCCTTATGGCAGAAGAATTCTAAGAAATAAAACGTTAAATAGTTTAAAATTATCAGATAACACTAGATATTTTACTCTATTAATTATTATAATAGAGTATGAGATGGTTATATAATTGAGACAAAAAAGATAGATTCCTAGGTGGGGCCTAGGCGGTGTTTTCTTTTTACGGCTTAGAAATAAAAAACACCTACTCTTTTTTGCCAATATAGGGGATGGAGAGATTATCATGAGCAACATGCAGCAAAAAACAGACGTTATCTTAATTGGCGCAGGAATTATGAGCGCAACGTTAGGATCATTACTGAAAGAATTGGCACCTGAATGGGAAATTAAAGTATTTGAAAAACTCGCAAATGCCGGAGAAGAAAGTTCTAACGAATGGAATAATGCCGGTACAGGACATTCTGCGCTATGTGAGCTTAACTATACATCCGAAAAATCCGACGGATCTATAGATATTGGTAAAGCTGTAAAAGTTAACGAACAATTTCAACTTTCAAGACAATTCTGGGCGTATCTTGTAAAAAGAAATTTAATTCGTAATCCACAAGATTTTATTATGCCACTACCTCATATGAGTTTGGTACAAGGGGAAAAAAATGTAGAGTTTCTAAAAAAACGTTTTGAAGCGCTTTCAAAAAATGCTCTATTCCAAGGAATGGAATTTGCTGATGCACCTGACACATTAAAAAAATGGCTTCCACTCATTATGGAAGGTCGTAATTCTAATGAACCTATGGCTGCAACAAAAATTGATTCTGGAACAGATGTTAACTTTGGTGCGCTAACACGTATGTTATTTGATTACTTAAAAACTAAAAATGTGGAGCTTAACTACAAACATAGTGTCGAAAATATTAAACGTGCGAAGAACGGTTTGTGGGAAGTAAAAGTACATGATATGAATAGTGGTAAAATCGAACACCATACTGCAAAATTCGTCTTTATCGGCGGCGGTGGCGGTAGCCTACCTCTACTTCAGAAGACTGGTATTCCTGAGTCAAAACATATTGGAGGATTCCCAGTAAGTGGACTATTTATGGTATGTAAAAACCAAAAAATTGTAGAGCAGCATCATGCAAAAGTATACGGAAAAGCTAAAGTTGGTGCTCCGCCAATGTCTGTACCTCACCTTGATACAAGATATATAGACAACAAAAAAGCTTTACTGTTTGGACCATTTGCAGGTTTCTCACCTAAATTCTTAAAAACTGGCTCAAACCTTGATTTAATTGGTTCTGTAAAACCGAATAACGTCTTAACGATGTTAGCAGCCGGTGTAAAAGAAATGGGATTAACAAAATACTTAATCCAACAAGTTATGTTATCACACGAAAAGCGTATGGAAGAATTACGTGAGTTTATTCCGAACGCTAAAAGTGAAGATTGGGATACTGTCGTTGCTGGACAACGTGTGCAGGTAATTAAAGATACTGATGCAGGTGGGAAAGGAACACTTCAATTTGGTACAGAAGTTGTTAGTGCAAATGACGGATCAATCGCTGCGTTACTTGGCGCTTCTCCAGGTGCTTCTACTGCTGTTCACGTTATGCTTGAAGTATTAGAAAAATGCTTCCCAGAACGTATACTAGAATGGGAGCCAAAGATAAAAGAAATGGTCCCTTCTTACGGCGTGTCACTTACGGAAAATCCAAGACTGTTCCAAGAGCTTCACGCTTCAACAGGACGCACACTTGGGTTAAATGAAAAAGAAGCTGTTCACAATTAATGAATAGATTAAAAAAACGACATAATAAAAACGTCCGATATATTCGGACGTTTTTATTTTCTACTAGAAAGTATACTTATCAATATTATCCTTCGTAAATACAACTCGTTCAGGTAATACGATAATACCATTTCCTTCTGCCTCATAATCATACCCTTGAATAGAGTTCGGCTCTACTTTCACTTTTCCGATTCCTTTTACTTCAAAGCTATCCCCGACTTTTAACTTCTTCCCTTTTACAACAATTTCATTTGCAACATACGTTGCGAGGGCACCTTGTTGTTTTACATCCCATAATCCAAATTGTTGTACTGTTCCTCGTTTTACATAATCACGCATAACGTTCGGTGTCGAAAATCCCGTTACGACTACTTTCTTACCCATTTTCAAATTCTCAGCTGCTTGCGCCATTGCTGGTAGTGCTGTTGCATCTGGACATATTACTGCGTTAATATCTGGATACGTTTTTAAAATACTCTCCCCTACCGATAAAGATTTTTGAGCATTATTTTCACCGTATTGCGTCGTTACAATTTCCCAATTCGGATATTTCTCTTTAATAATCTCTTTCGCCTTCGTTACCCATTGATTTTGATCTGTTACAGTCGGGCTTGAATAAAAGAATGCGACCTTCCCTTTATCTCCAATTTGCTTAGATGTCATTTCTATTAATAACTTTGCTAGTTGGTCTGGTGTACCTTGGCTAATATAAAACGAACGGTCTTTCGGATTCACATCAGAATCCCACGTTAATACGGTCATCCCCTTTTTCTTTGCACGTTGTAATGATTGCGAGAGACCATCAACTGACGTAGATGAAACCATAATTGCATCGTAGTTTTGATTAATAAAATTGTTTATATATTTTACTTGCCCTGATACGCTCGCTTCAGAAGGTCCATCATATTTCACTTGTACACCTAACTTATCTCCCATCTCTTTTGCACCTTCACCGCCTGATGTAAAGAAGCCAACTCCCGTTAATTTCGGAATGAATGCAAATTTCACATCATCTGCTTTTTTCTTATCCGCTGTTTGGCTAGAACAAGCAATTAAACCGATTAAACAAATACACATAATAATAACAATCCCCAGTTTTCTCTTCATGACATTTCCCCCTTATGCAAATTCCTTCTTTTCCCCGTAGTGAATCGTTGTAATTTGAAATGTCTCATAATAACAGAAACAATAAGGATAATACCTATTACTACATTAGATTGTTCATTCGTTAAGCCCGTCATTTGTAAACCGTACTGCATGAGTCCTATAAAAATACTCGCTAGTACTGTCCCAATAATACTCCCTTTTCCGCCTGTAATAAGTGTGCCGCCTAATACAACTGCCGTAATTACTGGCAAAATCGTTTCACTTCCAATATCTGCACGAGCTGAACCGAAATACGCTGTTAAGAAAGCTCCTCCTAATCCACCTCCTAACCCAGAAAGTACGTAAGCAATAATCACTACTTTCTTCGTTCGAATGCCGGAATATCTCGCCGTACTTTCATTTGCGCCAGTTAATTTTGCGTAGCGACCATATGTTGTACGGTGAAACAATATCGTAAATACTATCGTTAAAATGACAAGGAGCCATAATAGATTAGGTATACCGATAAAACTACCATTTGCCATTTGCACATACGAATCTGGTAAACCACTTATTCCTTCATAGCCCGCTGCACCCGAACCACCTGAAATAACAAGGGCGATTCCTGCATATAAAAACATCGTTCCAAGTGTAACGACAAGAGGTTCTACATCTGTCATTTTTATAATAAGTCCATTTAATCCGCCCGCTATGCAACTTATTACGAGCGCAATGATAACGGCCAACAGTATAGGCATGCCATTCATCCAAAGTGCTCCGATAAGAATCGAAGTAAGCCCCATAATAGATCCTACTGATACATCAATTCCGCCAGTTACAATGACAAATGTCATCGGAATAGCTGCGATTGAAATAATGAGGAAATCGTTCATACTAAAAAGGAGGTTACTAATGTTTAAGAAATCACTATTTATGAAACTAAAGAGAATGAGTTCTACGAGAAGCAATATGAGAAGAACCCCTTCCCATCTATACAAGCTACGTATTCCCCTCATAGATTCACCCTTCTTTCTTCTAGTTGCCGGAGTTTCTTCCATTTTTTTAAGACACTATCTATTATGATGATGAGTAAAAGTAAAAATCCTGAAATAGCACTATTCCAAAATGCAGGTATTTTTAAAAAGACGAGTGAACTGCTTATCACTTCTAAAAAAAATGCACCTAATGCCGCTCCAAATATAGAACCTGTTCCTCCTTTTAAATGAATACCACCTAAAACAGCAGCGGCGATCACTTGCAATTCTATCCCTGTACCTGTTTGATTTGGAACGAATCCAATATTCATTACGAATATGCATCCAGCGAGCCCAGCGCTTATGCCTGATATGATAAACACGTATATTTTCACTTTATCTACATGTATTCCAATAAGCCTTGCACCATCTTCATTATCACCGACAGCATAAAAATATCTTCCAATTTGTACTTTCATTAAAAAGAAATATAGTAGTAGTAATATGATAAGAACGGTCCATACCGTTACCGGAATGCCTAACATCATAATAGAAGAAATTTGTTTATACTCATTCGGAATATCTTCAATCCACTTTCCGCCCGTGAATAGTAACATTGCACCTCTAATAATACCGAGCATTCCTAATGTCATAATGATAGCTGGCACTCGAAATTTCGTAACACCAATTCCATTTACCATACCAATAAGAGCACCAAGTATAATTGCCGCAAATATTGAAATAAAGGCACTGTATCCATCTGTTAACAACATCCCGCAAACCGCAGCGCTTAATCCCATAATAGATCCTACTGATACATCTATGTTTTTCGTAAACAATACGAAAGATTGACCAATTGCCAAAATAACTAAAATAACGCTTGATTTCATAATTAAAGATAAAGAGCTAAACTGAACAAAACTAGGATTCATTACTCCAACGAAGGCTATGTAAAGAAGTAATAAAATAATAATAGACGTCTCATGCATTTTAAATAAACGGTTCACTCCGTTACACCTCCCTTTCCTCCGTACGCAAGGCGTGTAACTTCATCAATACAAATTTCCTTCTTCTCCAAATGAGAGACGAATCCTCCGTTTCTCATCACATAAACACGATTCGCTAATTGAGCGATTTCTTCCATATCTGAAGAAATTAATATGAGCGCAAGTCCCTTTCTCTTCAAACTTTGTATCCTTTCGTATACTTCTAATCTTGCTTTCGCATCAATACCACGGGTCGGTTCATCAAGAATAATCACTTTCGGATTACATGCAAGATATTTTGCTAGCACAACCTTCTGTTGGTTCCCACCTGATAAAGACGTCATTTTCTCATTCATATGAGGGACAACAATTCTAAACTGTTTTATATACAATTCGGATAAAGCGCTTTCTTTTTTACTATTTAAAAAGAAGCTACTCATACTGTTTAAAGATGCAGATGTTATATTTTCCTTAACAGACGCAATTGAAAAAATACCATTCCCTGCTCGATCCTCCGGTACATACACCATACCTTCCTTTATTCGCTTATGTACCGAATACTTTGTAATGGATTTCCCATCTAATAAAACAGAACCTGATTTCAAAGGCTTTAATCCACATAACGATTCAGCTAGTTCAGTCCTACCTGATCCAACGATCCCAGCAATCCCAACAACTTCTCCAGCGTGTACAGTAAATGATACATTTTGAAACGCATAGCTTGACGCATTCGTGACATCTAATAGTTTTTCCGCATGCTCTGTTTCCTCTTGTATGATCTCTTTTTTCTCCTCAAATTTATATCCTTTCGGTAATAACCCCTCCATTAACATGTCATATGTATACCTTGATACATCACCTTGACTTACAATCATTCCGTCACGTAAAATTGCTACTTTATTCGCAATTTCAAAGATTTCTGGAAAACGATGCGTAATATAAATCATGCCAATTCCTTTTTCTTTTAAACTTTTCATCAACACAAAAAGACTCTTAATTTCGTGAGTTGTTAATGTCGATGTTGGCTCATCTAAAATAAGAATCTCAGCTTCTCTTATTAATCCCCTCAATATTTCTACTAATTGTTGCTGTGCGATGGATAACGATACCCCTAGCTCACGAAGTTGAATGTTCCACCCTAAGTCTTCTAGCAACTTTTTAATTTTATTTCGAAGCTCTTTCTTTTTCGCTTTCATTCCGATACAAATGTTCTCTTCAATTGTCATATGAGGAAAGATGAGCGGCTCTTGTGGTATTAAGTAAATACCATGTTGATGCGCCTCTGCTGTGTTTGAAAACTGTTGTATTTCCCCCTTCACATAAATTTTGCCAGCATCGTATGAATACAAGCCCGTTAGTATTTTCATTAACGTTGATTTCCCGGCACCATTTCCTCCAACTAAAGCGTATATATCTCCACGCTCTAATTGTAAATTGACTTCTTTTAATACGAGTTGATCTGCAAATGATTTACTCATCTTTGTAACTTGTAATAAGGGCACGCTCTCCACATGTTGTCACCTGCCTTTATGCAGAACATTTTTTGAGAAAATGATTTTTTGTTCTACTTGTTTTGTAGCATTGTATATTTCTTTTTTCATATCTAGAACACTTTTTTCACTGGGCTATTTATCCCGCATTAACGGGCAATAAGACTCCCACCTCAAAATTCGGCTGGAGCAAAGAAGTTAGGTGGGAGATCAACTGCCCGTAAACGCCCGATTGGTGAGGGCTAATAATCAGTGGGGATGAATAACCTCCCCCACTGATTAAAGTTTCACTTTATCGCCTCAACTGGAATAAACAAAATAACGAGCACATATGTTTAAGCAGTGGTCAATTGTTGAAAGGGATGAAGAGCATGTCACAGCTGAGCTTTGAAGACAATTTGTTAACAAAAGTAGCTTGGTACTATTATAAAGATCAATTAACCCAGCAAGAAATTGCTTCACTTCTTCACATTTCAAGAAATAAAGTCGTTCGGTTGTTAGATAAAGCACGGACGGAAGGTGTCGTCACATTTCACGTAAAAGGTACTGGTTTGCACTGTTTAAGCATCGAACGTGACCTTATGAAAAAATTCCTTCTAAAAGATGCTTTCGTTATTCCAACGCCAGCAGAAGATTATGCATTTTCACTCGGAAAAGCTGCCGCACAATATTTAGAAACTCATCTGCAACAAGGAGATTTACTTGGGATTGGCTGGGGAGAGACGATAAGTAAAATGCTAGAAAACATTCATTTTGATAGCTCTATGAATCTTTCAATCGTTACTCTTACAGGAGGCGTAAATCACTATGTTCCAAGAAACCAAAGCTATTTAAACTACATGCAAGGTGATCTTCATATTATTCCTACCCCTTTTCTAACATCTACAAACGAAATGACGCAAATTATTCTATCTGAACCGAGCGTGAAAGATATGCTTCACGTCGCTTCACTCGCTCATACAGCAGTAGTTGGCATTGGCAGCTTATCTCAAGACGCCACAATTGTGAAAGAAGAAAAATTAACACTACGTGAAATGACTTATATACGTAGTCAACACGGGGCTGGAGATATTTTAGGGCAATTTTATAATACTGACGGAAAACAATTAGAACTTCCCCATCATAACCGTCTTATCGGCACACCACTCTCTGTTCTTCAAAATATGAAACATGTCGTTGGTGTAGCTGGCGGTACGGAAAAGATAGCTGCAATTTACGGCGCCTTAAAAGGAAAGTTCATTCATACATTAATTACCGATGAAGAAACTGCCCTCTCCTTATTAAGAAAGGAAGGTGACTCTTAATGTCTACTCTATTAGCTTACGACGCTGGTACAGGGAGCATTCGAGCAGTTCTTTTTGATTTAAGCGGTAATCAACTTGCTGTTAGTCAAAAAGAATGGATTCATAAATCAGATAGTCGTTACCCTGGTTCTATGAATTTTGATGTAACTGAAAACTGGCAGCTCGTTCAACAATGTACGAAAGAGGTTCTTCAAAAAAGTAATACGTCCTCCTCTTCTATTAAAGGTATTAGTGCAACGAGTATGCGTGAAGGCTTTGTTTTATACGATAAAAACGGGCAGGAAATATGGGCTTGTGCAAATGTTGATGGCCGCGCGTCAGCGGAAGTTAGTGAACTAAAACAAATTCGTTCCGAAATTGAAAAGGATTTATATAAAAAATCTGGTCAAACTTTTTCATTAGGTGCTTTACCTCGCTTACTTTGGATTAAAAAACATGAACCAGACGTGTACAGGAGCATTCATTCTTTCACGATGTTAAACGATTGGATTTTATATAAATTGTGCGGCGTACTACAAATTGATCCTTCAAACGGATGTACGTCCGGTATATTCGATTTACAAAATAGAGCTTGGGATAACTGGGTTGCTGAGCAATGCGGTCTTACTCTAGCCTTTTCTCCAAAAGTAAATGAAGCTGGTACAGTTATCGGGAATATCACAAAACGAAGTGCTGAGTTAACAGGATTACATGAAGGAACACCGGTCGTTGCTGGCGGCGGAGATGCACAAATGGCATCGCTTGGAACTGGAGTTGTAAAGCCTGAACAAACATTTATATGCGGAGGCAGTTTTTGGCAACAAGAAGTAAATATAACAAAACCAGAAACTGATCCAAATGCGGCGATTCGTGTTAATTGCCACGTCATTCCTAACCTATGGCAATACGAAACAATTGCTTTCTTCCCTGGCCTTGTTATGAGGTGGTTTCGAGATGCCTTTTGCCATGAAGAAAAACGGCTCGCTGAAAAACTCGGTGTAGATGTTTATGAATTACTAGAAGAACAAGCGAAAGAAGTTCCTGTAGGCTCACATGGCATAATCCCCACTTTTTCAAATGTAATGAATTATATTTCTTGGCGACATGCTGCACCATCCTTTTTAAATTTGAGCTTAGATGCTGATAAATGTGGGAAGAAAGAAATGTTCCGGGCAATAGAAGAAAATGCCGCCTTCGTTACATTCGGCAACTTGAAATTAATAGAGGCTCTCACAGGTAACTTTCCTTCTGAAGTGATTTTTGCTGGCGGCGCTGCTAAAGGAAAACTTTGGCCGCAAATTCTTTCAGACGTTCTTGGAATCCCAGTGAAAGTACCAGTTGTAAAAGAAGCGGCAGCTTTAGGAACTGCAATTGCTGCTGGGGTTGGTGCTGGCATATATTCATCTATGGCAGCGACTGCCGAACAGTTTGTACAGTGGGAAAAAACATTTGAGCCAGTCACTGAAAATCATGAACTATATAAGGAATTCTATGAAACATGGAAAACTGTGTATAACAGTCAGCTCGCTTTAGCCGATAAAGGGCTCACCTCACATATGTGGATTGCACCCGGTGCGCTGTAACACATTACATAAAGTGAAACTTTAATCAGTGGGGGTTTTGTTCCTCCCCCACTGATTATTAGCCTTCACCAATCGGGCGTTTACGGGCAGTTGACCTCCCCCTAACTTCTTTGCTCCAGCCAAATTTTGAAATGGGAGTTTTACTGCCCGTTAACGCGGGATAAAGGAGTGAAATGTATGTTAAAAGCGAATGAAAATGATTTCTCCTATCGCTTCGGTGATAACGGGCCTAAATATTTAATACAAGGTCCAAATATCGATCTTGGCCTAGTCGTGATTCAGCCTGGGCAAGAGTTTCAAAATCACTATCATACAACGTGCGAAGAGGTCTTCTATGCGTTAGAAGGCGAAATAGATTTCTATGTGAATAACGAGAGAGTTCCGATCAAACAAGGGGATGTCTTGCAAGTTCGACCTCATGAATCCCATTATCTTATTAACCATTCTGATAAGCCTTTTAAAGCTGTTTTTATAAAGTCACCACATTTACCAAATAAAGATACTGTACAAACTGAAAATCCAACATTAACGAAGGAGTGATTCCTAATGACTTGGGGATTTAAAAATCGATTAAACACAATTTTACCTGACGGCAGAGCGGTTATGTTAGCGATAGATCACGGCTACTTTTTAGGGCCAATTCACGGACTTGAACAACCGTTAGAAACAGTTAAAAACTTGCTTCCATATACTGATTCCCTCTTTTTAACACGAGGCGTATTAAGTTCCTGTATTCCTGAAAACTGCAACACACCAATGGTTATGCGTGTATCAGGCGGGGCAACTGTAGTAGGCAAAGATTTAGCGAATGAGACAATCGTTACACCTGTGAAAGAAGCAGTAAAACAAAATGCAATTGGCGTCGGCGTTTCTGTCTTTGTCGGATCAGACTATGAAACACAAACTGTTTCAAATCTCGCAAATGTAGTCTCTGAAGCTCACGATTACGGCCTGCCAGTACTCGGTATTACCGCCGTTGCGAAAGAACTACAAAAACGTGAAGCTCGCTTTCTAGCACTCGCCTCCCGCGTATGTGTTGAAATGGGAGCTGACATTATTAAAACGTACTACTGCGAAGGATTCGAAAAAATTACGAGCACATGCCCTGCTCCAGTCGTAATCGCGGGAGGACCAAAACTAGGTTCAATCGAAGATGCATTAAACATTACGTACAACGCTCTCCAAGAAGGCGCAATCGGAGTAGACATGGGCCGAAACATATGGCAATCCGACCATCCAACTGCGATGATTCAAGCGATTCATGGCATTGTGAAAAATAGATTGAATGTGAAAGAGGCGCTGGAACTATATAATGATGTGAAAAATTAATGTAAAAAGATGGACTATTTATTATAACGGGTTCAGTTAAGAAGAGTAAAACTTGTTTTGACACTCAAACTACACAAGGAAAAGGATGGCAAGTGCCATCCTTTTTGACATACATTGAACTTTTACTGTTTTCAAGTTTCCTTCTTCGACTAACGAGCCAAAAATTTTAATCAACCTTTAACTTTATAGCTTTTGTAGCAATAAAAGTTTTAATATGCTTATCTAATATCCTTGTTCCACCAAAATCATCCTCGTAAAAACCCGTTATAACAAAACCAGCTTCAACTTGACCATGGATTTGATTTTCTAGAGTATGTGCGTATTCTATTGTTTGATTTAAATTAATATAATCTTGAACTTCATCCTCTGGTAAATAATCCAATGTTGATGAAGGTATTGAATGTTTAACATCCAAAATACCTTTTTGTTCTTGGTTGTCATCAAAAATCCATAGTAAAGGATTTGTAAATCCAGAAATAAGAATACCCTTATTCTTTAAAACCCTTGAAATCTCATTCCATACAAGATGAACATCTTTTACAAACAAATTAGAAACAGGATTTACGACAATATCAAAATATTCATCTTCAAAATCACTAAGGTCTGACATATCTCCTTGTACTGTTTTTAAAGTTAATCCATCCCGTTCCGCTACCATTTCATCTTGTTCCAATTGCTTCTTAGATATATCAGTAACTGTTACATCTGCTCCAGCAGCAGCCAGTACTGGTGCTTGTTGCCCTCCACCTGATGCTAAACAAAGTATCTTTAATCCCTCTAATGACTTTGGAAACCAACCTCTAGGAACTGATTTTTCTGTGGTGACTGTGATTTCCCATTCACCTGATTTACTTTTTTCAATAACCTCACTACTTACAGGCTCAGTGTATCTAGAACCTTCTTCAACCTTCTTATCCCATGCATTACTGTTTTGTTGTGTAGTATCCATTATAATCATTCCTCCTAACTATCTAGTTGCATTTTAATTGTGACATTATTAACTATTTACACCCTTTTTCTATTAACCTGCCGATAGTTAATAAATGGTTTTCTATATTTATTTTAACACATAAATATCCTGTTTTTCTGAATATTTAAATTAATTGATTATATTGTAAAAAATGAGAATTGTTTCAGTTATAATAAAATATGAAAACAAAATAAAGGAAAAGAGGAATGATTATGCAACGAATGCCTTTTGAACGCCCTACTGATCATTATGATGAACGCTTATCTTCTATTGATGAAAAAATTTGCTCTTTATTAAAAGAACGGAAAGAACTTTCGAATGGGAATCCGGGTTTCCCACCAGATGAAGCCATTTCTAATTGGGCAAAGCAGAACGGGTTATATCCCGATTATTTAAATTCATTATTCTCATCTATGATGGACGAAGATGAGTTTAAACCTCGCGTCGAACCGACTAAGTTTAAAAAACATATACCCGTTTTAAAAACTTATGAACATAAAGAAACTGTGTATACTGTAACCTTTATTCGTCAATATTCTAACGCTAGTGTAATTAATTTATATAAGGAATGGGATCCAAAAAACAATACACTTAATGAGAATAATACACATAGCCTTGTTGAATTATCGATAAATGATACATACGATTGCTGGGCAGAAGGATGGACTGGAACAGATGGACATGTGAGCTACCAATTTGTAGTTTCCCCTGCTCTTCCTGATAACCCGTCTGGTATTAGCTTTTTATTTACAGAACGTAGTATGCCTTTTTCGGACAAGCATGAACGGCTTGAATTTGAAATTAAGTTAGATTAGATTAAAATAACGGACATATTATACGGTTAATATGTCCGTTATTTTTTGTTCTCTAGATTCACTAAAACCCACTCAATCACGATAATTGCCGAATGAATACGTTCCTTCGTATCCCCTAAGAACACTTTATTAAGCAAATCATCAAAATTAGTCGGTCTACTAGGTAATGCTTGAATATACCTTAAAACAGATCCAGCTGAAGGTGTTGGTTTGTTATTAATAGCCCATATTCCTTCTACAATGGTCCAAGTTGATGTGTGAACTATGTATGAAGCTTTTAACTCATCTTTTGCTTTCAAAGCAGCCTGAATTTTAATAAGCGAACTATGTAACCAATGAGAAATGCCTTTTACTTTATCACTAGAAACAGAATAATTTTCATATGTATGTTGAGCTATTTCCTTTAACCTTCTCAACTCACCGTTACTATCAAATAAAATTTCTCCTTCTAAAAAAGAGTATAATTCCATTGGATTATTTTTAAGGTTTAATTGAATTCTATTAAAATCTGCATACTTATATTCAATTAAAATACCTTCTCTCATTTCTGAATGAAAATCCTTCTTTTGTCCATTCTCTAAAAGAACATATACGTCTATATCGGATTCGGGGTATGCGTCACCTCTTGCGATAGATCCGATGAGCATTAACCCACTCACTTCATTCCTAGCGATATATTCATTTAGAATTTTATGTACTAACTCTTTATGGCTTTCATATGTAATAAATGAAAGATTTTCTAACATTTCTATCCTCCAAGTTATCGATCTATTCTTATAAGAATAGATCGATATTTCTCAGTTTCTAAAATAAGCAAACACCTTTTAAACGATATTGAATTATATTTTTTCTCATACCTTTCCATTATACACACTGCTAATTGTTACATGCCGAGCTCTATTTTATTTTCACATACTTGTAAAATGCCTAGTCAAATTGCTTACTATTAATTCTTTGTGCAATTGGGTGATCATCCTTTAGTTGCAGTAGATCCCATAAATTCCCGTATAAGTCCTTAAATACTGCAACAATTCCGTATGATTGCTCTTTCGGTTCTCTCACAAATTCTATTCCTCTTGAAATCATTTCATTATAATCTCTCCAAAAATCGTCAGTATTTAAGAAAAGAAATACTCTACCGCCTGATTGGTTACCAATAAAGGGCTCTTGTTCAGGTTTAGATGCCCTGGCTAGTAATATTGTTGTGCCGACTGAACCTGGAGGAGATACCACTACCCACCGTTTGTTTTCTTCTGGCTGATAAATATCTTCAACTAATGTGAAATTTAGTTTCTTTGTATAAAATTCTATTGCCTCATCATAGTCTTTTACTACTAATGCGATATGAACTATCGATTGAACCATTATTGTTCCTCCTAATCTTACTCACTGATCGAGTTTATATTATAACATTTCTAGTTTTAACTTATCCGTTAATTATTCTTACATCACATGCGAATCATTCTCTTTATTCAATATAAATAACCATCTATCAGTAAGCAGATAGATGGTTATTTATTCGAAAGAATATAATTAAACAAATGTATTTTTACGACTGTTGATAAGCCGATTTCGATGATTTCACATAATAAACTCCGTGCTCAACCTTAATGATATGATCTGGTTTTGGCTTACCGCGGCCCGCTCTATGTCCAGCTAAGTGCTCTTCACTCGTTTCCCAGTTCTTCCATGCTTCTTCCGATTCCCAGCGAATCATAACTACAACTTCTTCATCTCCGCGTCTTACTTTTTTAACGAGAACACTTAAGTCGATGAATCCTTCAAATTTTTCAATAATGCCTTCTCCTGTGAAACGCTCTACAACTATATTAGATGTACCTTCTTTTACTGTAAATGTCTTCGTTTCGATAAACATATATTCCACTCCCTCTTTGTAATACGAATACTAGTATTCTTCTATTATAATTGATTATGATAATTGTTTTCAATTATAAAGTTTCAAATCTTTAGAATTATGCTGACTTCTCCTCAATTGCCTCATCTAAAAATTTGAAATACGGAACCAATATTCCTATTAAAGAAGTGAAACATATAATCGAGCCAATGATAAAGTATAGTACTCTCACTCCCCACATTTCACTCAGTATTCCCCCTAATAACACACCTAATGGCATTGCCAATCGTATGAAAAATAATCGCACTGAAAATACTTTTCCTATCATATTACTTGGGACAGTTTGTTGGCATATCGTCGTGTTATGAACATTGAAAAATGCAATACATATACCGACAATTACCTCGATTACAATCGCAATAATAATACTATTATTTAAACCTAGTGAAATGTAAGTAAGGCCCCCTACGAATAATCCTCCAAGCATAAGTAATCTACGGCTCCTATACTTCACTTTCCCAACTAATATGGAACCAACTACATAGCCAAGTGGGAATCCTGCCATAAAATAACCGTATTCAGCATACCCTGCCGATAGTTCATCTTTAATATAAGGAAGATTCGTAACCATCGTTACTCCTACTCCAAATTGAACGAATGTTAGAAAGATACCAAGCCAAACGATAACTGGTTTTGTGAAAAAGTATGTAAAGCCGTGAAGAAACTCTTCTAGCCACGTTTTTGGAAGTTCTTGCTTTATCCTCTTTTCTGTAATGAAAAGTAATAATCCTCCACTTATAAATAGACAAACGCACACAAAAAATAATGTAAGCTTCATTCCAATAAAATGAATGACGATACCACCTAATACTGGCGCTAGAAACATCATAAGACGATTCATTCCATCTATATATGCATTTGCATCTTGAAGCTGCTCTTTATTCACAACAGTTGGTGTAATCGCTTGGCTCGCAGGGGTATAAAGAGGCGTAATGAGACCAACTATAATTTGGACAACGTAAATGTGCCAAACTTCTATACTGCTAGTAACTAGCATCGCCAAAGGCAGTAAGAAAACAGATGCCCGCATCCATTGCGAAAAAATCATAATCCACTTTCTGCTCCATTTATCAATATATGGCCCGCTTATAAGTTGCAGTATGAGTGACGGGATAAAATATAGTAACCACATGCTACTTAATGCTGTTTTTGATCCTGTTAATTCATAAACGAGAATTGAATTACATAACGTCCCGAAAGCCCCGCCTAATTCTGAAATTGCACTGCCAATCCACATAAAAAAGAATGAACGATTTTTCAATACACTATTCACTATAGCTCACCAACTTTTCTATTAAATTCCTCCCTTTATGTACATTCCCGTTGTATATTATCTATTCAAAAATGCATCTAATTCTTTCGCTAACGACTGTACTACTTTCTTTCTCAATACATATTTTCCGTCATGAATATCTACTAACTTTGCTGAACGTAACAATTTCAAATGATGATGTACTGTCGATTTTCCTAGTTGTAATCTTTCCGTTATTTCTTGCAATGTACGTTCTTTTTCAAACAACATTTTTACAATTCGTAATCTCGCTTCATCCCCGAGCGCCTTATGTTTATGAACTAAAAAATAACTCGGTTCATACGGATCTTCCGGATGTATACTTTCATTTGCGACCGGATAATGAAACACTTTCGTATCTTCAATATCAGCTTCTATGTTCCACGGTCTGTATGTAATTTGCGGGATAAGAAGTACGTGATGCACACTTGGCTCTGGCATATATGTAACGCCACCTGTAGCCCACTCGACAAACTCTTCCGGTTTCATCTTTTTATTCATTTCATTTTTCGCTTCATAATCTCGCTTTAATATAGAGAGCAGTTGCTCCTCTTCTTTCTTAATAACACCCTCATACCATCCTGTCATAACCGCGATTAAATGACCCTTTAGTTCTTGTACATCTGCATCACATATAAAGCCAATATAAGTAGAGAAAAACTGGTGATCATGTGCCAGTTCCTTTAATTCATGTATTGCAGTTACGTCTCCATTTGCTGCTAAACGTCTTTTTCCTTGATGCATTTCTCCTAAAAACGGTAAGCACACATATTTAAAATCTACTTCCGATAACGAATTGATATTGTGAACAAACTGAGATAAATCCGTAAAATCTCCATCATACAGTAACTGTAGCAACGCTTTCCACGTATTATGCTTCTCAACAAATTGTAAATGTTCTATCATTTCATGTGATAAAGATTGTCTTATTTCTTCCCATTCGCTTTGAGATTTTTCAAGCGTGTCGATTAACCTCTTATGAGTAATTGCCGCAATGCCAAGTGCGCATTCGAAAAGTATCGAATACTTCATTTGAACGTTGTATGTTTCCCTTTTTCTACTCGTCACGTGAAAGACTTCCATTTTATCCCCTCCTTATTTGCTATGTATTAAATTCTATATTCATCGAATTATACCTTCTAAATTTTTAGAATTTTAAAACTCTCTGAAACTTTATATTGCTACAAGTTTTTAAATTTAAGCTGCAGTTAATTTTCTTGTTCAACTATGAGGCAGGTTTATTGAAGAGAAAGGAGAATTTATTACGTTTATAAAAATGATTTGGAAAGCATAAGTTTATTTCTGCAATTACTACAACGGCGCCGTATTGTTCTTTTAAAAACTTCCAAACATCAATCAGATGATAAGTAGGTACGTTTCTAATTTCTCTAACACTTGTTGTTGGTCTATCTCATAGTTAAGGAGGCTATACGAATGAGTAAAAAAGAAATATTACAAAATGGAGTCAAGCAAGTTTTTTACGAAGAAGAATGGTACCCACCGATATCAGAAGCGTTAAAGAATCTTACTGCTGCACAAGCATGTTGGTACCCAGAAGGAACGGCCAGTAATACGATTTGGGAAAATGCAAACCATTTACTAACCTTTAAAGAGCGTTTACTTTCCCGCTTACATCAGGATGACACATTTGTTGCTCCACAAAATAATGATGACACGTTTGTCCAAGGTGGACCTAATGATGATGAAGCGTGGCAACAAATAGTGAAGCGAACGCTTTAAGTACATGATGCCTTACAATCTTCATTAACATCCCTTCAAGAAACAGAACTGGATCAACCAAGTCCTTCTCTACCAGTTTGGCAACAATATCTGAATATCCTATTGCATGATGCTTATCATACAGGTCAAATTATACAACTTCGTAAACTCCAAGGTTCATGGCCATCTCATCGTTCATATTTATAAGCAATGGTTAAAGATGATAGACAAGCATATGATTCTACATTTAGCAAAATAAGCACGCAAAAAAGCAAATGAGATTCTAACTCTCATTTGCCTTTTTGCATGCTGGAGAAACGTCCTGCAATGATTTATTAAGCTTAATTAAAATTCAACAAAGAATGTTCAATGGATAAAGTAAAACTTTAATTAGGCATTTACGGGCCATTATCTCCCGCCTAACTTCCTTGCATTCCCCGCTTATTAATTCATTTGTGCATCGTTCAATAGCCCAATTATTTCACTCAACATTTCTTCTGTAAAAGCACCTGCGCTAAAGTTCACTAATGCTCGTAATGGCATATCGTCCATCATTTCAGAAGCATCACTATCCCATCTAGCAGAAATAGTCACATTAAACCTTAGTTATCTATCTTCCCTTTTCAAAAAGGAAGTTAGAATTTCTCTAAATGAATATATTCAGCGTGCCAAAGTCACTTTACAAAGATCTTTAAAAAATATACTGGTATTTCACCTAAACAATTTAAAAATGGATGCAGCTATTAATTGTCCTTCGTTCTACCAATAGATTTATTTTGTTGCTTTACATTATTAATACATATCCTTTATAAAGCGAAAAAACATTAATTTTTAGTACATAAATTGAAATAGACTAATCCCAAACATAATTTACATTCTTCATAACTTCTGATCATAATCCAAATTTGGAAGAATAGGGGCTTTTTTATATACAAATAATAAGCCTCAAGGAGTTGTTGACATGCATTTCATATTAAATATGTTAGGGATTTTCGTTGTAATATTAATCGTTTTCCTATGTTCGCCTAATAAAAGAAAAATAAAATGGAGACCAATTGTTATTCTAATAATATTGGAGCTTTTTATTACGTGGTTTATGTTAGGCACGAAATTGGGCAGTATTATCATTAATAAAATTGCGTCATTTTTCAGTTGGCTACTATCATGTGCGAATGAAGGAATTCGATTTGTATTTCCTTCAGCTATGGAAAATCAAACAGTTGATTTCTTCTTTAGCGCCTTACTTCCTATCATTTTTGTTATCACTTTCTTTGATATTCTTTCGTATTTTGGAATCTTAACTTGGATTATTGATAAAGTTGGTGCAATCATTTCAAAGATTTCTCGTTTACCAAAGTTAGAAAGCTTCTTTTCCATTCAAATGATGTTTTTAGGAAATACGGAAGCACTTGCAGTTGTTCGTGATCAATTATCTGTGTTAAAAGAAAATCGTTTGTTGACTTTTGGAATTATGAGTATGAGTAGCGTCAGCGGATCCATTCTTGGTGCTTATCTATCAATGGTTCCAGCAACATATATTTTCAGCGCTATTCCTTTAAACTGTATTAACGCATTAATCTTAGCTAATGTTTTAAATCCTGTAGAAGTTACTAAAGAAGAGGATGTTATTTATTCACCTTCAAAAAATGAAAAAAAAGATTTCTTTTCTACTATTTCAAACAGTATGTTAGTTGGGATGAATATGGTTATTGTTATTTTAGCGATGGTAATTGGGTATGTAGCATTAACAGCATGTTTAAATGGTATTTTGAGCTTTTTTGTAACAGGTTTAACAATTCAAAAAATCTTCTCGATTATCTTTAGCCCCTTTGCTTTTTTACTCGGTTTATCAGGAAAAGATGCTATGTATGTAGCTGAATTAATGGGGATAAAAATAACAACGAATGAATTTGTTGCAATGATGGATTTAAAATCAAACCTAAAGTCTTTACAGCCACATACAATTGCAGTTGCAACTACATTTCTAGCTTCTTTTGCAAACTTTAGTACAGTAGGTATGATTTATGGAACATACAATTCTTTATTTGGCGGGGAAAAATCATCAATAATCGGTAAAAATGTTTGGAAGCTTCTTGTTAGCGGAATGGCTGTTTCCTTATTAAGCGCTATGCTCGTTGGGCTATTTGTATGGTAAATAATCTTTAAAATAAAAGACACTCACTATATGTTAAAGATATATAACTACAATTAAGTATTATAATTAAAAGCCTCTATCAAAAATTACTAAGTAACTTTTGATAGAGGCTCCTTTTATTTAGGTCGCTCTATATTCATCCAAAAAATTGAATACTACTTTACAGGGTTCCTTCTTTTTCCTCTCTACCGATAATGATGCGTTAACTGAATATGTATGAAATATACATGATTCCTCGTTAAACAAAAGAGACAGGTTATTTAATAAAAAATAATAGTTTGGAAATACTACCTGTCAGAAAATCAAATTAGAATCGAGGTAATAAATTGATAGCTCCATTTCGTTTATTCATTACCTTAATACTTTTAATTAGTTACCCAATGACAATCATTGCTAAAGAAATTAAGTATAATCACAACAGCACTACTATTCCAGAAATACAGAAAAAAGTTAATTTCACTATTTTATCTCCAAAAAAGATTCCAGATGATTGGACATTAGATACAAAAACATCTCCTTGGATAAGCCTACATTATATGGATAGCAAGGATACAAAGCTAATGGTTGCTATTCACTTGAGTAGGAGAATTCCATTATCTGATAAAGACTTCACCCATGCTGAACAAATTGTGATTAACGGAAATAAAGGTTATTTTTCAGCATGGGGAAATAGTGGAACATTGGACAAGAATGGAGAACTCATTACAGGTGGTTTACTCTGTTGGACACAAGCTGGAACATATGTAAAAATGCAAAGTACAAGATTACCAAAGGAAAAAATGCTAGAAATCGCAAGGTCAATGAATTAACGTTATTTACTTGTAGAGCAATAATAAGTATTGAATAAATTAAATACAATAACTTCCTATATCGAAAATTATGTAAATAAGCTGTCCATATGGGCAGCTTATTGTATTTTTGTCTTAGCTTGTTTTTTCAAAATGCGCCGATCCTCCTTTACTACGTCTACAATTTTGACAATTTACCAAGTAAAATGGCATTGTCTTTTTTAGTTTTTTGTTTTCTTCATCCACGACCTTTTACTAAGCTAAGCATTCATTTTTTAGGTAAGTTCCTTAAACTACCTTTTATTACCAATTTAAAATTATGCATAAAAAAAGGACATTAGGAACATCGTCCCTTACTGTCCTTACTCATATATAAAACTAATTGCGTGTCTTTTATCTTCGAATCTGACCATTTCCACGAATCACATATTTTGTAGAAGTTAATGCAGGTAGCCCCATTGGTCCCCTTACGTGTAGCTTTTGTGTACTAATGCCAATTTCTGCACCGAATCCGAATTCAGATCCATCTGTAAAACGAGTCGATGCATTATGGTAGAGTGCTGCGGCATCAACAGATGTGAAAAACTTACTGACGTTTTCCTCGTTCTCTGTAATAATCGCTTCGGAATGCATGGATCCATACGTATTTATATGATGAATCGCTTCTTCTGTAGTGGAAACCACTTTAACTGCCAGTGTGAGAGATAAAAACTCTGTTTCCCAATCTTCTTCTGAAGCTAATGCAATAGAAGAATCAATTGCCAATGATTTACTATCTCCACGTAGCCCCACACCTCTTTCCTTCAAAGAAGAAAACAGCTCGCTACCAAATTGCTGCGCCCACTTCTCATGAAGTACAATCGTTTCTATTGCATTACATACAGATGGACGCTGCGTTTTTGCGTTTATAATAATATCAAATGCCATTTGTTTATCCGCTGTTTCATCAATGAAAATATGACAATTTCCCGCACCTGTTTCAAGTACTGGAACAGATGCTTCTCTCACTACAGTATCTATTAACTGCTTGCCGCCTCTTGGGATAAGAACATCTAAGTACTCATTCAATGTAAACAACTGCTTTGCACTATCTCGCGTTGTATCTTCTATGAGCTGTACACTTTCTGGAGGCAAGCTTGTTTGTTTGAGCGCTCGGTGAATAACGCTAACGATGGCTTTGTTAGAATTGATAGCAGAAGAACTACCACGTAATATGACTGCGTTTCCTGTTTTCAAACAAATCGTAGCAGCATCTACCGTTACATTCGGTCTTGCCTCGTAAATCATTCCGACAACACCAAGTGGTACGCGCATCTCCTGAATAAACAGTCCATTTGGTCGTTCCCATGCACTAACACATTCTCCAACAGGATCACGTAAATCAATTAGTTGCTTAATACCTTCAGTCATATCAATGATACGCTGTTCATTGAGCATAAGACGATCAAGAAGAGAATCAGAAAATCCTTTTGCCTTCCCTTCTTCAATATCCCGTTTGTTTTCCTCTAAAATATAAGCTGTTTCTACTATCATCTGATCAGCAATCGCAGCAAGTGCTTCGTTTTTTTGACTCGTAGATTTAAGAACAAGTTCTCGAGCAACCTCTTTTGCTCTTTTTCCCTTTGCCAATACTTCATTCATTTTATTTCCTCCTTTTTAAAGGTTACAGTTTGAGAGCCCTTTAACACCAGTATCTAAATCTTTCTTGTACTAGAATTAAAGCTTACAATGAAACCCAGTGATCTCTATGGATGACTTCATAATTATGCCTTTCGCCTCTTGCTTGAATATCTTGGCTTTGCATACCTTTTAAATTCCTTAGTTCCTCTGCGCTATATGTGCATTGTCCTTTTCCTATTACGCGCCCTTGTTGCGTAATTACTTCCACGACTTCATCCACTTGGAAAAATCCAGACACACTAGTAACACCAGCAGGAAGTAAACTCTTTCCATGTTGAATGATGGCAGTGGCTGCCCCCGCATCTACTTCAATTTGTCCGCTAACAAGCGAATGCAAGGCGATCCATTGCTTGTTCATCTTAATCACTTTTTGAGGAGCATTCCCGATATATGTTCCATCACCTTTGCCCTTCATAACATCTAAAAACTTCTCCTGTCCACATCCCGTTCCGATAAATACACTCACTCCAAGAGATAGTGCCGTCTTTGCAGCATCGATTTTTGATTTCATACCGCCAGTCCCAAGTTTTGAGCCAGCATCTCCTGCAAGAGAAGCAATTTCTTCCGTTACCTCAGGAAGGAAATGATATTTTTTCGCATCCGCATTTTTCTGAGGATTTTGGTCATATAAACCGTTCACATCGGTAAAAATCATGAGCATATCTGCCGAAACAAGTCCGCTTACTAAAGCTGACAGCATATCATTATCACCGAACGTTAGCTCTTCTAAAGAAATGGAATCATTTTCATTGATTATAGGAAGAGCAGAACGGTTTAGTAGCTCTCCTAAAGTAGCGTAAGCGTTACTGTATTGTTCTTTTCTAGAAAAATCACTTCTCGTTAGTAAAAGTTGTGCAGTAACGATACCATATTTACGGAATTCCTCCGTGTATGCCTGCATTAATAAACTTTGCCCGACAGCCGCAGCAGCCTGTTTCCCTTTAATTGTCACAGGTCTGCTAGGATACCCTAGAGCAGAAAAACCTGCAGCGACTGCCCCGGATGTAATTAGTAAAACTTCATGCCCTTCCTCTTTCAATCGAGCCAATGCGGCAACGTGATCTGAAAGTTGTTCTTTAGAAATGCCTCCGTGACTATCTGCCAAGGAACTACTCCCAATCTTTACAACAATTCGTTGTTTTTTCACTTTTGTATCCCCCAAGTCTAAAATCAAAGTTTTTATAAAGTGAAACTTTAATCAGTGGGGGTTTTGTTCATCCCCCACTGATTATTAGTTGAACCAATCGGGCATTTATGGGCAGTTGATCTCCCACCTACCTTCTTTGCTCCACCTGAATTTTGAGGTGGGAGTTTTACTGCCCGTTAATGCGGGATAAATTTCACTTCTATTCATACAGCTTACAGCGGCTTCTATTCTTATCAGTGCTGCACCTAGCCTATTAAAGAGCAAAATAAAAATGACCACTTCGCCCTTAATAAAATAAAAAGGACGAAACGGTCATTGTTCCGCGGTACCACCTTAATTGATATACACAGATATCCACTTGGCGCCTATAACGCAGGCGTACGCCTAAACTTTCATTTAAGACTCAGGGATAGGTTCGATACATTCTATACGAGGAATCTTTCAGCCGGTGAATTCCACTCTCTTTCGCAAGAAGACATATGTACTATTTCCCTTCAACGATTTTCCATTTGATTTTTTATATTATGCTATATATTTCGTTTTTGTGTCAAGAGGTATTTTGCAAAATGAATAGAGCGACAAGCTTTAAGTATGAAATTATGTACACATTTATGAATATCACCATATCTAGAAAAAGTTGATATAACTATACCTATTCTCCAACATGCTTTTAAACGTTACCAAATAGTAAATAACATAAAATATTAAATAATTGAGAATGCACTTGTTTAGTACAGAATAAAATTGATTTCTTTATTTTTTGTATTGCAAAAAAGAACGTATTCTCTTAGAATGTTTCTTTATATTGCACTTGGATGTTATTGTTATTTTAGAATAATAATTTGAAACCGATATAATTTATGATAAAAGGAGCCAGATTGAGTTATTATGGACAAACAAATTGGATTCATCGGATGCGGAAATATGGGGATGGCTATAATTGGCGGGATGATAAACAAAAATATAGTGTCTTCAAATAAAATCATTTGTTCAGATTTAAACACTACTAATTTAAAACATGCTAGTGAAAAATATGGACTAACTACAACTACTGACAACAATGAAGTAGCTAAAAATGCTGATATTTTGATTTTATCAATTAAACCAGACCTATACGCATCAATAATTAACGAAATAAAAGAAGTAATCAAAAACGATGTTATCGTCGTAACGATCGCTGCAGGAAAAAGCATTAAAAGTACTGAAGATGCTTTTGATAAAAAGTTGAAGGTTGTACGAGTAATGCCTAATACACCTGCTCTTGTTGGAGAAGGAATGTCTGCGCTATGTCCTAATGAAATGGTGACGGAAAAAGATTTAGAAGATGTATTAATCCTTTTCAATAGTTTTGGTCAAACAGAGATCGTAAGCGAAAAATTAATGGATGTTGTAACATCTGTAAGTGGTTCTTCGCCAGCATATGTATATATGATTATAGAAGCGATGGCAGATGCTGCTGTACTAGATGGTATGCCACGAAATCAAGCATATAAATTCGCAGCTCAAGCTGTATTAGGCTCTGCAAAAATGGTACTAGAAACAGGAATGCATCCAGGTGCATTGAAAGATATGGTTTGTTCCCCAGGCGGAACGACAATAGAAGCTGTAGCAACATTAGAGGAAAAAGGCTTACGAACAGCCATCATTTCAGCTATGCAGCGTTGTACACAAAAGTCTGTTGAACTATCTAGGCAAACTAAAAAGTAACAACTGCAAAAAAGACCAGATTAGCTGAATACACAAATCTTTAAACAGCTTTACACTTTATGCACATGTGGTTTACATACTCCCCTGTTTCCACTAAAAGATAAACGGACAAATTCATGAATAATTGAGTTTGTCCGTTTTGTATTTTATTATCTCAAAATAACTTAATGACTCTTATTGTTATTTATTTTGCAGATTAAGATACTCTTGTTATTACGTTAACATCATTTTCATGTCTATTGAAATATTCTCAGGGACTAAGCATAATATCCATTAAAAAAGGTTGTGGTATCAATCGTCTCAAATTATTAACATAATAATTTTATCATCTTCTTATATTAATACCTACTATTTCCTAATCCACCTCCATTACAATTTAAATCATTCAAGTTTTCTCCATATCGTGCATCTACTAGTTAAACAAAAACTCCCCTTAAATCGAAAATGATTAAGGGGAGTCAGTCATATTTGATGAAGTTATAGTTTTGATTTTACTGGAATAGAAACATTGTTTTTCACTAATTTTTTAACGTCTTTAAAGGTAACAAAATTGTTGTTTTGCTCATCCCAAAGACGGAAACGGATTGACCGCAAGCTTGTAGCAAGAGTAATCGTTGGTACATTTTTTAAAGGAAGCGTATTATTGTGTGCCTCTTCTAGTTTATAGTTAGGTACTCTTGGACTTAAATGGTGAACATGATGAAATCCAATATTACCAGTTAGAAATTGCAGGATTTTGGGAAGTTTATAAAACGAACTTCCTTCCACTGCCGCTTTCACATATTCCCAATCTTTATCTTCTTCAAAATAAGAATCCTCGAATGTGTGCTGTACGTAAAACAGCCAAATACCTATTGAACCTGCTATTAAGAATATAGAACCGTGTACTAAAAGAAACGATTGCCATCCGATTGCCCAGCAAAGTAACCCTACTAAAGCAACAATTAAAACATTCGTCAAATAGGTGTTCATGCGTTCCTTCTTTCTAGCACCTTTTCTGTTAAATCTATTTTTAAGTAGAAAAACATAAATCGGACCTAACCCAAACATAACGAATGGGTTGCGATATAAACGATATGCTAAACGGAGTCTAAATGGCGCTGCTAAATATTCATTCACTGTAAGCGTCCAAATATCTCCTGTACCTCGCTTATCCAAATTACCACTTGTAGCGTGATGAACGGAATGCTCATGCCCCCATTGATCAAACGGGAATAAAGTTAAAACACCCATACATGTCCCTACTATTCTATTTACACGACGGCTTTTAAAGAAAGAATGATGGGTACAATCATGAAAAATAATGAAAACCCGTGTCATAAATCCAGCGGCTAACAGAGATGGAACTAATGCTAACCAATAAGAAACGGACAAACTTTTATAAGCAAGGTACCATAAGATAATAAATGGCACTACCGTATTGATGATTTGCCAAACACTTTTTTTTGCCGTTGATTTTTCAAAAGGAGCAACTTGTTTTTTTAAATTTTTAGTATTTTGTAATGTCATTTTTTCTAATTCCTTTCCTTTATGTTGCTAATTCGTATTATAACACATTATTAGTAGCAGGTGTTATACGCAGGTATAATAAATATTTTATACTATGAAAATCTCTTTTTTCTTACTCATTCCTTACAAATTGCTTACGTCCAGAATAGCTTCTATTATAGGATAGAAGGAGCATTTGTGCCGGAAATTCCGAAATTTTTCCCAATAAATATATTAATTAAAAAGAAACACAGAGTTTTTTCACTTCTGTACTGCCCCGTTTCCACAATAAGAAGTGAGCATATCATAAGTCGGTGAACGTAATGTTCACTTGTTGCAACTGATTTTATCGGAACTGGATCTATTTCATGAAACAAATCAAATTACATTTAAAATAAAAAACTAGTCTATTTTGAAAACTTCCTTCACTTTTATTTAACTGTTATTCTATATAAAATATAAAAATTTAATGTCGTTTATTTAATTTTAAATATATGATATATTCAAAATGTTAATCATACAAAGTTAATAAAATGAAAACAAGGGAAATTTATGAAAAAACGCATTTTATATTCATACTAAAATCACATAGTTTTTAGTATAGAAAGGAGCTTCAAAATTTGAATAAGAATTTAACCAAAATTACATTAATAAGCGGTATCGCTCTTATACTTTATCATTTTTTTAAATGGTATTTAGTTGAATTCCTTACCCCATTTGTTATGCCATTTCTTTCAATAATAGTTCATGGATTGTTTTTCTTAATATTAATTTTCACAATCATACATCTTATCAAATACAAAAATTGGAAACCGTTAATTATTCAATTAATCATAATAATTACTTGGATATGTATACCATTTAATGAGATTTATATAAATTTAGATTTTATTATCTATAAAGAAGACCGTGAAAAAGTTATAGCACTTATAGAACATAAAGAGTTAACTCCTAATGTTCATTATGATAGTAGACAAATTCATTTACCTAAACAGTTTGCATCCACTTCCAAAAACGGTGGGGATGTAATTATTCAACAAAATAAAAATGGTATTTCTGTTTTCTTTTTTACTTATCGTGGTATATTAGATAATTTTTCAGGATTTATTTATACACCAAATGATACTAGACCAAACAAATACGACTTTAATAATGAATATAAAGAAATCACAAAAATAGAAAAAAACTGGTATTATGTCACATCATATTAAAGAACACAAAAATTTTCTTTTAATTATATTAAAAACATACCGTATTTATAGAAAGGGAATGCTTGTATACTATATACTGATCTGTACTGCATTCCCTAATTAGGCCCGAAACGGATTCTTGTCGTATTAGCTCATTCAAGGTGATGCAATTTTTTTACAAGTGATACATCTTTTTTATCATATACGTCGCTTTAACACCACTCAATATAGAGGTTGCTGTTTCAAATGACTCGAACCCTAACATAGGAGTAGCATCACACATCCATCAACTTAAGAATTTTCTCAGTTTGGATTATTTGTTTTTCTCAGCTTGATTGTGACAGGGCACTGCCAACAAAAAGCGATTTTCGTAAGCTAAGCGATCTTTTATATAAAAAAGCCGATTTCTTGTAATCTAAAGGATAATCGGCTTTTTACTATTCATTTATTTGTAGTAGTTGAAGAAATTCTAAAGGTATAATCATATTAATTATTATCTATAAAGTGAAACTTTAATCAGAGGGGGTTTTTTCCATCCCCACTGATTATTAGCCTTCACCAATCGGGTTTTTACGGGCAGCCCGACTCCCACAAATAGCGGGATAAGAACGACTTAATCGTTACTTTTAACATAACATCATTTACAGAAAGAAGGAATGATTATCTTCATTAAAATACAAAATTGGTTTAACAATAAAAACAAGATTATAATAAATAAAAATTTATTGTTAAACGATAAATTTCATGTTAGATTAAATAGATAATTAATAAATGAGGTGCTTTATATGAAACAAGGATCAACACTCTTTTTAAAGACAGCTATTATTCTGATTGGAATCCCTGTTCTTGCTTTATGTATATTTTTAGTTCCTAACATAGGGAAATATGCAGCGGAATTGTTCCCGGATATTGCATTTATAAAATATCTTGTTTTAATCAATCTATATGCAACGGTGCTACCTTTTTATTTTGCTCTGTATCAAGCTTTTAAACTTGTAAGCTTCATTGACAAGGGTAACGCTTTCTCGAAATTATCTGTTAGAGCTTTAAAAAAGATAAAAAACTGCGCAGTAACAATCAGTATTTTATATGTGGTAGGTATGCCACTCTTCTATCTTGTAGCGGAAAGAGATGATGCACCAGGTATTATTATACTTGGCATGCTCCTAATCTTTGCTTCAATGGTTATCGCAGTCTTTGCTGCCGTTCTCCAAAGACTTTTAAAAGATGCGATAGATATAAAATCAGAAAATGATTTAACGGTCTGAGGTGAATAACATGGCAATAATAATTAATATTGATGTAATGTTAGCTAAAAGAAAAATGAGTGTAACAGAGCTTTCGGAGAAGGTTGGAATTACAATGGCTAACCTTTCTATATTAAAAAATGGAAAAGCAAAAGCAATTAGAATTACAACTTTAGATGCTATTTGTAAAGCATTAGAATGCCAACCTGGGGATATTTTAGAATATCAACCTGAAGATACCGAATAAAAAAGAGTCCTTCTATTAATGAAGGACTCTTTTTATTGCTCATTACGGCGCAAAATTTATTTGACCAGTAAACAATAAGATAATCGCGATAATCCAAAATATAAAAAATGATGAGGACAGTATTAATGAAATAATAGCTATCCCCTTTTTCTCTGTTTGTTTCGTCATTGTGATTATTGAAAGGATAATACCTACACCTGTAAGAGCAATCGTTACATAATCTCCAACTATATTTCCCGCATTCGCTATTCTCGTCGGAGTTATAAAAACGAATAAAAAACACATAATTCCGATGAGTAAAGATAAATAGCTTATTATACTGTACTTCTTTTTGGGAACTATTTCGGTTTTCATAATACCCACCCCTTTTATATAGCTATGTGTTCATATTAGCACAAATAACCATAATTTGGTTATAATTAAAAAACAGATACAGTGGAAACTTCCACTGTATCTGTTTTTATTTAATATATAAACCTGCTATTTCCTCTTTATCATTATAAGTTATGATAAAGGTACGTTGTTCTTTACTATATTTTGCTACAAGAACAACAGTATATAAACCATCTTTTTCTTCAATCGACTTTTTTTCAATCTTTTCGAATATACCAGCTTTTTCAATTACATGTAAAGTGATAATAATGTTATTTAATTCTGATTTAAAAATATAAGAGCCTCGCTACAAATCATATTGTAGTAAGACTCTTTAAAGTTGTTTAATTTCTAACCTTTTAAATGAGTTTGTAGACAAATATAAATAATAAATTTGTTTAAATCTTGTTCAACTAAAGCTCCCATTAGTTGAAGTGTAATTCTTCACAAATTATTGAGATTCTTCTTCTAGAAAATTAAAATCACCATCAATAAGATCCTGTAAATACTCATCAAAGCTGTTTGCAATCACTTCATATTCATCAGGGTCGTGCAAAAAACGAATTATTTGACCACATACACCTTCATCAGAAGGGTTAAAATCAATATAGAGTCTTGATGTTCCACCATTGTTCATACAGTCTGAAAAATGAATATAAGTGCCAGGGAGAAGTCCTTTTGGATTTATCTTAGAATCAACAGTATCCTCGTCATCTTGGTATTCTAAAAGATAAGAGACGTCTTCTTCTTCTTTTGAACTTTCGAGCATCTGCTGTGTAGAAAGCAAATAATATGGATACTCTTCAACATCTGAGCCTAAAATACATACCGCAACTTTGTTTTCTCCATATTTCCGCCAATATGTACCATCAATATTTTCAAGTAAAGAGATTAGTGATTCTGGACAATTTGGATATTCTGACCTTAATGTATCAATATCATCTTTTGTAGCACCGTACGCTTTATTTAGTGCCTCGAGATCATCTGTTGATAATGCTGCTCTCAAGCCGTTTAAAAATTTGTTTACCAAATCCATTATTTCGTCCTCCCAATAATAAAATATAAAATTTTTTTATTAGTCTATATACCTAACATAAATAAGATTATTCACTTTTATCGAAAGCCTCATTTCATCTTTTTGTTCAAGCAAATGTAAGCAGATAATCCCATTGTAATTATTGATAGGGTGAGTTGAGCATATTTTCCCACTTGAAATATGTACGTAAATATCAAAATTAGGTCATTTTCACTCTACTATGATAAAACCTTCTAACTCGAATGCCATTGATGGTTCACTATTTACTTGTGTATGTAAGTTACCTTCTTCGTCTATTACTACAACTGTGTCTATTAACCCATCTGCACTTAATATATCACCTAATTTTAAGTCTTGACCCTTTACCGTTTTGATACCTAGTTCTATATTTGGAATCATGTTCCTACCATCCTATTAGAAATTAGAAATTATAATTTAAAAATGGTAACTTTACACTAGTGTCTACTTCTCCTGTATACAACTCTACAAATACATTTGAAGTTTCATGCGGTATATAGATTGTTGTGACTTTCTCGTCAATATGTACGTAAGCAATTACTTCCATGTATTCATCACAGTCTTTCATAGGTACAAAGGTTAGACAAGGAGATACCCCTAAAGGTACTTCTTTCTTATCTATAAATTCCTTACACATGACAGTCTTCTCTACTTGATATGTAGTTATATGTACATTGTCTACTTCTGTTATTTTTACATTAGTCGGTATCTCTATCCCTAATAGATTACACCAACTGTTTAAGATGGACCTTTTCTCTGTACTTAATATAATGTCACCTTCACCATTTAAAACAAAAAGAGACTCCTTTTGGTCTCTCCCTACTTTTACCTGTTTCATCTCAATCATATTGCATACTCCTTTGTGAAATATTAGTTGAAGTATTGTTTCAGTAACTCACTACCTGTTTTAAGTCTTGTATAATATTGTCCATCTTTCTTCTCGAATTCACCGTTGTTAGCAAATTCTTTCTTTACACTTTCTAAGTTCGATGAATCAATAATACCAAACACATCGCCTATTTCAAAGTTACCTTCTTCATTTATACACTCTTCTAATAAGTAGTATTTGTCTTCTTCTAAAGGAACTATCTTACCTTTTGTAATCGAATACAGATGTTTTGTTTCCTCTACCTGTACCGTAATAAAAATCCAACCAACTCTTACAATGGTACATGGCGTTAACCCCTCAAATGTAAGTGCAACTACTTTTTGGTCTTTCTTGAATTTCCCCATCCTTGGTACCCCTTTAAATAGATTTATTTCTCCTAAAGTCTACTATTTTATAGCGTAACCATAGTCTCTCAAACATCTATCTGCCCTAAGTAATACATCTCTAAGAGTTTCCTTTTCTGTATATCCTAGTTCACTAATCTTTTTTTTTGCATATTCTAGTTCACTATCAATCGTATTCCAGTATACTTTACCGTATTTCGTTACAGTTTCTACATGAATATCCTCAACATAAGCTTCGTGTCGTTCCATTACATCTTTACCGTTTTCTCTATATCCTAAATACTTATAGAATGCACCTACCCCTAGTACCACTTACCTTAGTAAAACCTGCTCTTGCACTACCTATATGGAATGGCATGTTCTACCCCTCTTTTATTTTAATATGATATTATAGCGTTCTCTTTGTTGTGAACTCATAAACTGCCCTACAAATTGTAGTTCATGCCAGTTAAACTCTTTCATGGCAACATAGATGACAGTTAACTTATTGTCTACCATTCCATAATATACCCATTCTTGCTTTGCCTTTGAAAAATTATGCTTTTCTACCCTTTGTAATAAATTGAATTTTTTTTATAGAGCTAACCTGCATGGTTAGCTCTATAAGAATTAAACAACTTTATTATCTCTTAACATTACAGGAGTAAGATCTTTCATTTTCTCCTCTGATAATGCGGTTTTCATCTTGCTATCAAATTTTTCATGCATTTCTTGATACTTAGCTTCATTTTGTAATTACTAAATCCGCTCTCTCCCTCGGCAATTCCACTTCCAAATAATACTCCTCAGCCTTCCAATACCTACTTTGAAACTTTGGAAGGTTCTTCTGCGTTTCCGGACTTTCACGTAGAAACCTTGTCTCTCTTGAACAATCCAAATACACCATATAATGAAAAAAATCTCTCCATTCTTTTCGCTGCAGAAAAACTCCTTCTACAATTATTACACCTACTAAAGGAAGCTGTATTTCTTTCATTTCACATGAGTCTGTTCCATCATGATAAAAAGGTAATTCTAATTCAATAGCGCTTTGTAACTTTTGAAAAAGGTTTCGCAGCAAGCAATCGATATCCCATTGAAAGTTGCAATACTCATACCACTCTGCAAATCCAGTATTATATCGCTTGTTACGCTCGGTTATGTGATCATCAATATGAAAAATATGAAACGGGATTCCATTTCGTTTCATATTTTCTTCTAATTTTTTAACCAACGTTGTTTTACCCGAACGACTTAGTCCGTCTATACCTAATATAAATCGCTCATCTTTATGGTCCTTAATAACCTTCATTATCTCATTTGTGCTCATTACTTTTGCCAATCTTCTTTTAATAATGAATAAACGACCGTGTCATGAGCAACATCATTTTGAATCATATATTTTCGAAGTAATCCTTCTTCTTGAAATCCGGATTTTTTTAATAAATTACGGGAAGCTTCATTTTCTATATATACGACAGCTGCAATTCTTATAAAATGCAACGTTTCAAATCCGTAAGCTAGCATTGCTTGCAGTGCTTCGGTTGCGTATCCTTGTCCCCAATATGTATCATCTAGCTCATAACCAATTTCAGCTCGTTTATGATGCTTGTTAATTAAATGAAACCCACACGTACCAATTAATTGATCCGTTCCTTTCTTCTCTATTCCCCAGCGAAATACACTTCCCTCTTCATTACGCTTTCTAAACGTTTGAATAGTTGTTTTCGCTTGCTCAATATTTTCGAAAGAGTCCATTCCAAAATAACGAATAACGGATTCTTTTGAAAAATAATGGAACATCGCTTCTGCATCTAATAGTGTAAGTTCTCTTAATAGTAAACGTTCTGTTTCTAATTTTGGAAACCCCATCCTCTTTTTCTCCTTCTATTCTAATGAACTACAAATTTCAATATAATTACCGTCTGGATCGGCAATGTACGCAATTGTTTGTCCCCACGGTTTTATGATTGGCTCAACTAGAACTTTAACCCCTTGTTCTTTTAATTTCTCAATCGTTTCCTTAACATCATCTACAACAAACCCTAACTCAAAATGAGAAGATTGTAGTACACCTTCTGTAAGAGGTAGTCCCGTTAACTCCTTAACATCCTCTCGTGTATTCATCGCTAAAATTGTTGCTCCTGTTTCAAATTCAATATATGTACCGTGCTCTGCTCTTATTGGCAATCTTAAAATTTCTTTATAAAACTGAAGACATTGCTCAAACTTTTCTACATATAAAATAATGTATTTCATTTTTAAGTTCATAATTATTCCCCCTTAACCTTCACCTCTAAAAATTCGACAAATGTTTTTAAAAACCTTGTACCTTATTGAGATGAGCACAAAAAAATGAGGCCGATTTCTCGGCCCCCACTTATTGGCATAAAACAGGAGATTTGGTTTGGACATAACCAGTTCTTACATTTATTATATTTTATTTTTTCTGAATTTTAAATATAATAAACACCTATTTATATTGAGAAAGTTTTTTTACTTGCATAAAATCATACCGCTTAAGAAATGCTACAAATGGAGGTGTATACATATGGAACCAATGCTATGTCCAAGCTGTAAAACGAACCGAACGCGCTTTAATATTCTTGAGCAACAAGTAAAACCAGTAAAATTAAATCCACAAACAGGTCATGTAGAAGAAGAATACACAAATGAAACGATGAACGCTTTTCATATGGCTTATCAAGGACCTACTTACCGCGTCCAATGTGCTGTATGCGGGCTTGTTGAAAACCCAGAACAATTTATAAAACCTGCGCAAAATCAGTCTTTCTCATAAAATCATTACTATCCCTTATAGAAATAGATTTTTCTTTAAGGGATTTTTCCTTTTAATGAGGTAGTACAAAACGTATTTCTTCCTTATTATATTTTAAACTCCATACTCTTCTGGTAATATTTACATAAGAGATTAGTTTGCCACATGATCATACTCTACTTTTGGATTTTCGATTGGAAGAAGATAACAACTCCTTACGGTCTAGCTATATGGATTGTTTCTACTGTTTGCGGCTTTTTACTTTATTACCACTTTAAACATCAAAACTCTAATAAAATAGTATTAATCAGTAGTTCATTATTATTAATCATTTCTTCATCATTTATGATTTTTTAGGTATTATTACTAGTATTATCTTCTATACCTTAAATATATAGTCTTTTATTATGTAAAAAAGAGTGAACAAAATAAAATTACATAGAAATGAAAGAAGATGATTCCCGTATAATATCTACGAAATCATCTTCTTTTAAAATCCACTCTTTATTATAATATTTCGCTTTTCAATTTCTTAATTTTCCAAGAGATCCTTATAAAGAAATAAACATACATACAACTAACAAGCCCCATCATAACTTTCGCCCACATTGGCACTATTGATTCTGTTGAATTTAAAAATGTGTTAAACATTAACGGTAACATAGCTATTGAAATAAATGCAAAAAATTGTAATAACTCCTTCATTTTTTGCACCTTCGTGTCCTTCTCTGAATATATGTCAGGTAACTCATTTTCCTCTTCTACTTCTTTACAAAAATAATTCCATCTTGTAAAACTCGTTACGCGTTTCCAACCAGACATTTCATATATTTCGAAGTACTCTTGTTGTTTTTCTTTTGAATCTCTATAAACCAATCTAAAATCCGCTTTATATATTACATCTTTCGGCTCGGTTTTCTTAAACGTATACATCATATTATATTTTTGTAACGCCCAGCCTTGCTGATGCATCTTTCGTAAAAAAACTTCTTCTTTTTCTAAATTCCATGCCGTAAAAAATTTAAATACCTTCTTTGTCTCCATCTTCCATTCACTCCCCTAATATACTGTTTCCATTTCTTACAGATCTCTGTAACCTGTTATACTCTAGCTCTAACACTTCTCTCCCAAACGGTGTTAACTCATAGCACTTCTTTCTGTCTGTAGAGGCAACTTCAACAATCAATTTCTCTTTTAATAACTTCGTAGTATTCCCATATAAAGTACCAGGACCGAGCTTTACTTCCCCATTTGTCATCTCTTCTACCATTTGCATAATTCCATAACCATGCATTGGCTTTACAAGTGACAACAATATGTAATATGTCGCCTCAGTTAATGGAATGTATTTTTGCGCTTTCGCATTCATTATAACTACCTCCGATACATCGCTTCATGATATATCGACTCGCGATACATCGTATAACGATATTGTATAATCATATTCCAAAATATGCAAGTGTAATATTAAAATTAAATATCCATTTCTTTGAATTAAAAAATCATATCAATTTTCTGAATAATTTGTTAAAATATAGAAATATCCGCTTTTATTTTGAAAGGAATGATACATATGATAACTAAATTGAAAGAAAACATAGGATCTGTTTTTGTCGGTAAGGAAAATGTAATTGATTTACTCCTCGTTTCACTGCTTGCTGATGGACATGTACTGCTTGAAGACGTACCTGGTACTGGAAAAACATTACTAGCAAAAACAATTTCTAAAAGCATTGGTGGTAATTTTTCTCGCGTTCAATTTACCCCTGATGTACTTCCGAGTGATGTAACAGGTATTGAATATTTCAATCCAAAAACTAGTGAATTCGAATTAAGACTTGGACCAGTTATGACAAACATATTACTTGCAGATGAAATTAACCGTGCGATGCCGAGAACACAATCTAGTTTGTTAGAAGCGATGGAAGAACGACAAGTAACGCTTGAAAAGCAGTCTACTCCTCTTCCGAAACCGTTCTTTGTTATTGCGACGCAAAACCCGATTGAATCACAAGGAACTTTCCCTCTTCCAGATGCACAACTTGATCGTTTTTTAATGACGATTTCAATTGGTTATCCGTCTCCTGAAGATGAATTAAAAATGATGCGCCGTTTTCGTAACAATGCACCGTTAGAAAGCGTCACATCTGTCATTTCTTTAGAAGACATTTTAGAAGCACAGAAACAAGTGAAAGAAATTTTCGTATCAGAACCGTTAGAACATTACATTATTAAGCTTGCTCACGCTACAAGAAATCATGATTACATTGCTAACGGTGTAAGCCCGCGTGCTACATTAGCTTTAGTACGTGCCGTTCAAGCATTAGCCTTTTTACGCGGGAGAGAATATTGCACGCCTGAAGATATACAATTTTTAGTTCCTTCTGTTTGGAATCACCGTATCGTCTTGTCAATGGAAGGAGCTTTACGTACGACAAAAAATGAATTAATGCAAAGGATTTTAAAAGAAGTAGACGTACCTGTGGAGATTGAACAAGCATGAATGGACAGCGCGTTGTAACTGTACCTTTATTTTTTCAGCTCCATATTATTCAATTAACTGTGCCAGGCGCTATACTATTTACGTTTTTTCTGCCGCAACGAATTATTATGTTTCTCTTTTTCTTCTACTATTTATTTGCGATTTTTATTTATAAATATGTCGCTTACATAGAGAAAAAGTTTCAAGTAATAAACGAGAAACAAACAACTCGGCTTTTCCCTGATGAATCTGGACAGTTTTTTATTCATTTAAAAAATGGGGCAAATATACCACTCGTTAATGGTGTTTGTTATTTTCATTTAGATTCTTCCCTTATACCGCATAAAGATCAAGGGATTGAACAAATATCAAAAACGTTATTTTCTTTCCCATTTTCACAACCTGCTCATTCGGCACAAAAATGGGATTTAACATTAACCGCAACGAAGCGTGGTGTCTTTCAAATTGAACAATTTGAATGTGTTTTAAAAGATCCTTTTCATCTTTTAACTGTACATTTACCTGTTTTCGATAAGTTAAAGACTGAAATTATTGTGTACCCTTCTCCTAAAGAGATAGCCGGTTTACAAGAACTTCAGCAACTATTAACAGGTTCGTATCGAACGAATTTCTCTTTTTACAATGATGAAACATCCATTATCGGTGTTAAACGATATGAACGTGAATCTTTCCGCTCTATTCATTGGAAAGCATCTGCTAAAATGCAGGCGTTACAAGCGAAGCAATATGAACCTGTAAAAAATTATAGTTGGACAATTTGTCTTTCTTTAGCTGCTGATCGTGGGTTTGGTTGGAAAGAAAATGTAGAAGACCTTATTTCTTTTACAACATACATTTGTCAATACGCAACGCAGCATCAAATTCCGTTTGAGTTATTTATTAGTGTTTTAGCAGAAACTGGTGCATTACATTTACCATTAAACGAAGGACAAACACATTACGGGAAGGCTTTAGAGGAATTAGCACGTATTTCAGATGATAGTACGTTACTTCCGAAACAAGGATTTCTTCATTATGTAACGAGAAAAAGGGAACGCTCATCTACAATGATATACATTGGTTTGCAGAAAAAGGAGCTCCCTCTTCTATCTCAGCCTACGTTCCTCATTAATAATGAAGGGATGGTGGAAAAGCTTGAAAACTTGGCTCTATCACGTTAATGACTTTATTCTGCTCCTCCTCCTTTCGTTATTAACAGAAAGGGACGAACTAGTTGGTATTGCTATATTTTTTGTGACCGGTTATGTAGGAGTATTTTTTATTCATAAATTTATGAATAAAAAAACAACAGGTTTTGTACTACTGTTAGTTATTCAAATAATCGGTTGTTCTTTATTTTTACCTTTCTCTATTTTAGGCACAATATTATTACCACTGTTTTTCTTTATCGTACACTCTGTTGGACCGGGATATCCAGTACAAAAATCGTTAGGCGGTATTGTATGGTTTGTCGTTTCAGCTATATTTTATGCCCCCTTTCCGCCATTGTGGAAATTGTTACTATTAACTTTACACATTATGATTACATTTTGGTTAACAGGTTCCAATCGTAATCAACAGCTATTACGTTTCACTTCTATTATTACGATTGGAATAATTAGCGCTTTACTTATTCCGGTATTTCCTTATATTCGGCTTCTTTTTTCTTATATCATACAAGTAGTTGCCTTAGGATTTGGTTATGCTTTAAATCCATTGTTCTCGGCAGCTGCATTAAAAGATACAGACGACTTTTGGTCGAATAAAGGAAATTTAAAAGATCCTCAAATTAAAGAGGAATTGGGGCAACGTCCTTTTGATCCAACTCTCATAAATAGCATTACAATAATAGCCTGTACAGCCATCGCTATTTACGTCGTTTGGAAAATAGTAAAAAAACGAAAACATTTAAGTTTACCAAATATGCCTGTCTTTGAATCTACAATCATTACTGATAAAGAAGGCATTAGCCAAAAACGCTTCAAACGAAATAAACCACCAAATAACGAAATTCGGAAAGAAATTTTCAAACTCGAGAGCAAGCTATCTCCTCCTTTAAACCGAGAACGAGGAGAAACTGTTGAAGCTTGGCTAGAGAGAATTAATGATGAAGAAGAGGTAAATATTCAGAGTCATATTATTATAGACGCGTATAATGCAGTGCGTTATTCAAATGGTGAAAACACTGTACTTCTGCATGAATTTAAGGAAGAGGTTCATAAGCTTTATGCGTATCAGAAGAGTTTGAAGAAGAAGAGAAAATGATGTATACAAAAAGACTCCTATTAAACTAGGAGTCTTTTTGTGTAAAAGTCCACGTTGCTTTTCACAAATTATGCTTTTTTTCCTGCTTCAATTTCTAAAGATTCTTCATGCCACCAAAGTGTTTCTTCAGGATCCTCTTTAGCAATTTGATGTGCTTCTTTTTTCGATTCTACAGTAGGGTAAGAACCTTTTAGTGCACGTCCTGATGTTGTGACAAACAGTACACTAAACACAATTAATCCAATTACACTTACACCTGTTAAATAAAATGCTGGTGCCAGTGGATTACCAGTAGCATGAACTAAGTATGAACATACGAGCGGTGTTGTACCACCGAATATAGATACAGAAATATTAAAGGAGATAGAAAGCGCACGATAACGTACATCGGTGAAAAAGAGTGCTGGTAATAACGAAGGCAATGTTCCTTCATATACACTAAGGAAGAAACCTAAAATGAAAATACCCGCAAACATGGCTACAATATGTCCGTTACCAATTAATAAAAATGCTGGAATTGAACATAATGCTAAACCAAGTAAGCCAATTTGTACTACTCGTTTATTACCTACTTTATCACTTAATTTACCGAAATAAAGTGCCAGTGGAATCATAAGTGCCATCGTAATTGAAATAATTAATAAGCCCGTTGTTTCTTTGACTTTTAGTACTTGTGTTAAATAAGAAGGAATATACGAAAGGATCATATAGTTTGTAATGTTAAAGAAGGCAACAATTACTGTGCTTAATAAGAAGTCTTTTTTGTGATATTTTAATATATCCATAAATGAAAATTGTTCGTTGTCTTCAGATTCCTCTTGTGCTTTTTCCATCTCTTGAAAGATTGGAGATTCATCTAAATGACGTCGTAAATATAAACCGACCAAACCAATTGGTGCAGCAATTAAGAAAGGAATACGCCATCCCCAGCTGAGCATTTGCTCATCTGTTAATAATAACGTCAAAATGGTAACAATTACCGAGGCAGCAATGTAACCTGAGAGTGTTCCAATTTCAAGACCACTACCGAGTATACCACGCTTTTTATCTGGAGAAGATTCTGCGATATAAACCATTGCTCCTGAATATTCGCCGCCTGTAGAGAAGCCTTGAATCATTCGAGCAATTAAAAGTAGTATTGGTGCCCATACACCAATTTGTTCATAGGTTGGTAGTAATGCGATGAATAATGTAGAAAGTGCCATTAAAATAATAGTTGTACTTAAAACAATCTTTCGGCCGTATTTATCTCCTATTCTACCAAAGAAAATACCTCCGATTGGTCGAACGAGAAAGGCCGCCGCAAATGTACCAAATGTTAGTACAAGTTGCAAACCACTATTATCCACACCTGAGAAGAATAATTGACTTAATATTACCGCTAAATACGCGTATAATCCAAAGTCAAACCACTCCATTGCATTCCCAATGCCAGTAGCAATAACTGCTTTTTTCGCTTGTTTAGAATTGACAATATTAACGTCTTGAGGTTCAAAATTCAAATCATTATTTTGTTGCATATAGTAAAACAGCCCCTTATTTAATTTAACTTCTTTAAGCACACCTTCTCTTACTAGAATAAATTCAATACGAAGCACTTAAGGAAAAGCAACGTCTCCTTATCTGTTATTATTGTTTCACATAATTAATTATTTGTCCAACGAGATGCTTCCTAGATTAAGTAATTTACTATTTTAAAAAGCTGAAGAAGGCGCTATACGAGTACCTTTTTCAGCTTTTTATTTTAATATCTAAATTTATTTTTTCCACCCCTATTTTCTTCCTATTTGAATTAAAAATAAGGTGCTTTTTTATAAAGTTTTTTAAACACTCGCTATAGCTGATAAGCTATGAATACAGGAGATAAACTCATAAATAAATGCATCAATTTCTTCTTTAGTAATTATATATGGAGGAAGTAAACGGATGATGTTCCCTTGTGTAACATCAACTAACATTCCTTTCTCCATTAGCTCCACCTGTAATTTCTTAACATTTTCATTCTTATCATTCAAACTAATTCCAAACATCATTCCAGCATGACGTACTTCCTGAATATAATAAGAATTTTCTTTCTGAATTTCTTGCAATTTATCATTTAGATAGTGTGATGTTTCATACGCTTCTTGCATTAAACCATCGTCAATCAATGTATTTAAAACCGTTAACCCTAAAGCCGTTCCCATTGAAGAATGAGCAAACGTTGTGCCGTGATCTCCTGGTGCAAATACATCACATAACTTTTCACCTACAATAATTCCGCCAAGCGGTATCCCGCCTCCTGCTCCCTTACCAATTTGAATAATATCCGGTGTAATATTGAAATTTTGATAAGCAAATAGTTTACCAGTTCTCCCCATACCACTTTGAACTTCATCAACGATAAGAATGACATTATATTTATCACATAAGTTTTGAACACCATGTAAATATTCACCCGATAAAGGGTATATCCCCCCGCTACCTAATACAGGCTCTAGCATAATCGCAATTGGATTTTCTTTAACAATTGTTTCTTCTAATTGCTCTATATTCTCGCGCTCTACTTCATATACAGGAATCGATGTTTTAGGGAAATTTTGATATACACTTTCTTGTCTCGTAAAATGAAGTGCCCCTAACGTACGCCCGTGGAAGCTATTCTTCAGCACTACGATTCCTTCACGTTCCTCATGCGTATTCGCTCTATATTTATCAATTAATTTCAACGTTGTTTCTGTCGCTTCCGTACCAGAGTTTGTAAAAAAGACTTTTCCATTTTTTAAAGAGCAATCAACTAATTTCTTTGCATACTCAATCGCAACTGGGTTTAAAAAATGAAATGGGAGATGCAGAGATTTCGTAACTTGTTCCATTGTCGTTTGCACGATTTTCAGGTGATTATACCCTAATACGTTCACTCCGACACCAGAAAATAAGTCTACATACTCTTTACCATCCACATCATAAAGCTTGCACCCTTCTCCTCTTTCTATTGCAACCTTCGTACGACAATACGTAGGCATCATATATTCTTTATCTAATTGAAACCAATCCGACATTTTAAATTCCTCCTAGTTATTTTCCCTGTTTATTTATGTTCATTCTCTATAAAGTCATGTATAAATTCATTTTTAAGATTGTAATTTTAATAGTAATTTTCTTCCCGATATTCATTTTTCCATAATTTCTTCTATTTCAACAGGTCCACTACATACACGTTTTTTTCATCTAGCGGTCTGTTACTATTTTGAACTTTGCGTGTCATACATAATCAAGGCTATAAAATCATATTTAGTAACAATGGAAAAAAAGATTTGGAGGCTATATCGATGGATGAAAACTATGATAAACAGAGACAATCTTTACTAGGAAAAGGCTTTAATGAAAATGGAGAACGTAATGAACAAGCTAAACTTCACTCTCAAACAGTTGGTTCACGTGGACCTATTTTAAAGCAAGATAATGTACTGCACGAGGCGTTACAAGAATTTATTCACGAAAAAATTTTAGAAAGACCTGTTCATGCAAAAGGATTTGGTGCATTCGGTTATTTTCAAACGATATATCCGATGTCTGAACATACAAAACTAAGCTTTTTACAAAATTCTAATGAGAAAATTCCTGTTATGGTTCGATTTTCATTAGCTGTTAGTACGAAAGGAACACCTGATACTTCTAGAAATGTACGAGGTTTTGCTACAAAATTTTATACAAAAGAAGGCGTATTTGATCTTTTATGTAATCACCTTCCTGTCTTTTCTGTTCGTGATCCGATGCGTTTCCCTGAAACTATTAATGCGTTATTGCCTTCACCTAAAAATAACTTAATAGACCCTGATAGATTTTGGGATTTTGTTGCTAGAGCACCCGAATCCATTCACTTTGTTGTCCGTTTATACTCTGATGCTGGTACGGCAAAAAGTCTTCGCCACATCCCAGGACATAGTGTAAATACATATGTTTGGAGAAATGCTCAAGGTTATCGAAAGTATGTAAAGTATCATTGGTATCCATTTGAAGGTGTGCAATTCATTACTAGTGAGGAAGCAAATAAACTAGCTGCCGAAAACCCTGATTATAGCGGGAAAGATTTATACGATGCAATTGAGGCTGGTAAAGCAGTGGAATATGGTTTATATGTCCAGCTCATGGATCCTAAAGATGAAACACACCTTTCTTATGACCCTTTAGATGATACAAAAGTATGGGATGAAAAGGAGTATCCTCTTATACCAGTAGGCAAAATGGTATTAAATAAAAATCCTGAAAACTATAAAGAACAAGTAGAAAAAGTCGCTTTCTCCCCTTCTAATTTACTAGACGGTGCAGAACTATCAGATGATAAAATGCTACAAGGTCGTGCTAACATTTATAGTGATTCTCAAAGAAGAAGAATTGGACCCGAATTTCGTAAATTAGCGATCAACCAACAGCAAGATTGGACACCTGCTAATCAAGCAACTAGCGGTGACGGAAGATACGTTGAAGGAAAACTTGAAAGAGCTTCTATAACTAAGAAAGACGACTTTGGGCAGCCTGGTGAATATTATGCGAAGTTATCACAAATTGAAAAAGAACATCTTGCCGAAAACTTAGCTAGTGATTTGAAAGTTATCTCCAATGATATAAGAAAGGTAGTTTTAGGGTATTTCCATGAAGTGTCAGCTGATTTAGCAAAGAGGATTGAGAGTACGATGCAAAGGCTTTAATAATAAAAAAAACGTCATTTTCAATGATGAAAATGACGTTTTTTATGGCGAACTTATTTGTGATTTCTATGATAAATTCAGGCTATCATGTGAAGATTTTGTGTATGTCGGAATTACCGGTGCAGGTGTATCTCCTCGATTTGCATATTGAATAAATTGGGACCCACCAAAAGCGACTGTTCCAATAAATACAATGCCCATTAAAAATATTTTGACTTTTTTTATCATTTTAATGCCCCTTTTTCCATTGATTTTTTTTGTGACACTGTACTTTGATAAAAATATTCACTAGCTTTTCGATAATTATTTTCTTCATGAAATCTTATTGCAAGTTTTTCAGTATATTCATAAACAGCATCTAATAGATTATTCTGTTCAAAATATTGAATACCTTCAATTACAACCTTCTCTAGTTCATTTGTATTTGATAATTTATTCATTTGTTCAAGGATTAAAAATCTATGGAGGTATTCTTTATTATCAATTTCCTTACTGACATTTATTCCGCGATTAATAAGCTCTTCTGCACGCAGAGTTTCTCCCAACTTAAAGTGTGCTTCAGCCTCTGAAAAAAGTGCACGTACATGATTTCCTCATTTGTATTTGTCATCACACTCTTCCCCCTCTTTCTTGTATAATAACTATATTTTATCTCAACCTAATACTAAGCGACTTATATAATATTTGATAAATATATTTTAGAAAATTCAGTTAATTAAACTTTGAAATTCTGTTTAAAACAAAGACAAGCAACCATATTTACAAAACTAATATGATTGCTTGCTTTTTATCATTTATTAACAAAAACTATTCCCTTCAAGATTTTCATTACATCATTTTATATTATGATATTCATTTCTCTTTTCCAGATAATCCTTTTCACATTGTAACGGCTTGTATTCCACGATTTTCCCTTGCTTCTTTTTCGTTTCGGTAACAATCCATTCCCCTTTTTCAAGGTTTAGGCGTTTCATTACATTAGTATCGTCTATTTCTTTATAAAGTAAAAATGCTTCTTGCGCCTTCACAAATAATCTAGGCTCTCCCCTATATCCACCACTATCATAAACTTTAGTTAGCGAATTATAATAAGAATCATTTTCCCTTCCGCCATACATCAAATGCGCAGCCTCTAGGTCTCTTTTACTAATTTCCCAAAAACTATTTTCATCAATCTTTAAATCAAATGTAGATATAATGTCATTCATAATGTTTTTCACATACTTTTCATCACGAATTTTACTTTCTTCCAGACAATCTGAAGATAACCTTGGTGCATTTGACTGAGAATGTACCACATGCTGTATAGATACGCACAAAATAAATACACTTAAAACATACAATAGTTTTTTCATATTTAAGTATCACCTCAAATGATTTAGATACTATATTATTTGTTTTTGAGGTAATTCTATTCTTATGCTGTAAATAATAAATCCCCTATAAAATTGATTTTTATAGGGGATTTATATTTAACATTTAATCGACGTAGCAAGTACCTTACCACTTTTCACATCATATAAACCAACTGGTGTCACTCTAATGAAAGGTAGATGAGTCGCTGAAAAGAATAGTATTGTGAAAGTCTGGATCGTTAAAAGAATAACCTCGCTCTTGCAGTAATTCCACCATTTTTTTCTCTTTCTGTATTAATTCACTCATTTTCAAATTAGACATAATCCCGAGCAATGGTAATGCAATTTCGTGTAACACTTCATTTCTTTCAGCTATTACCATTCCCCCGCCAAGCTCTTTTACTCTATGAAAAGCTGTAAGCATATCTTCTTTCCTTTTTCCAATAAGAATGATGTCACCTGTACCGGAATAAGAGCTAGCAAGACCTCCTAATCCATTCGCAAAACCTTTCACAACTGTATTCACTCGCCACGTCCCGTCACGAGCAATCATCATAAGGAAACATTCATCATGCTCAATAGAAAGTTCTTCACCGTTTAAGTCGATTTCAGTTACATATGGTTTTGAAATAACATCATTTAATAATTTTATACCTGTTGTTTCAGAAAAAATCATATCTTCTTTCTTTAAAGACCAGTCTAATGATAATGGAGTTACTTTGAATTTACTCCAGTCTATATGTAATGATGCATTTTTGTTTATTCCGTCACGCTTCATCCATTTCCCCTTTGCAATTACACTTATTGGAATCGGATTTTCTTTACTTTCCAAAATATTAATATTTGCAATTCTTCCTGTCGCGATCGCGCCGTGTAAATGCTCCATATTATAATAACAAGCAATGTTATAGCTTGCCATATTATAGGCATCAATTACTGGTATTCCTTGCTTTATCGCGATTTCTATCATCCTATTCGTCATTCCGTTTTCATAAAATGACGGATGTGAACCATCTGTTGTGAACATGAATCTATCAAATTGCTTGACACCTAATTCCAGCAATTCTTTCAGTAAAACTTCTAAATCTGGACGTATGGAAGAATTCCTAAGAGAAACCGTGTAACCTTGCATAAGACGAGCGAAAGCTTCCTGCCCTGTCATCGCTTCATGATCGCAATCAGTACCTAGTAACTTTAACTTCGCTAACGTTGATTCAGACGCACCGGGAAAATGACCTTCTACTTTTTTCTGTAAGTGCTTTGTTTCCTGTACCCAATTTAACATCTCATCATCGCCATTTAATAGTTTTGGCCATGCTGTTAACTCGCCGCCCTGAAGAACATCTTCATGCTTCAGCCACTCCATTATTTCTTCACTATTAAATAAAGATTCCCCATTTTGTAGTTCAGTCTGTCCATCAAAACGACACCACCAATACATACTTGCCGGAATCTTTTCAAATTCATCTAATAAACGAAATGCTTCTTCACGTTGTAAGGTAAAAAATAAAGTTAAATTATCATTAATAAAAGTTGTTGTCCCAAACTGCATCGCATGAGTCGCTAAAGTTTCTGGATTATACAATTGATATGGATGTGCATGCGGTTCAATGTAACTAGGAACTACATACTTTCCATCACAATCAATCACTTCACATTCGTGTAGTTGCTCTGGTAGTTTTTCTCCTACATATATAATGCGGTCATCATAGATCCAAATATTTGCTTGCACCCACTTGCGCATATAGGAATTTAAATATGTTGCATTCTTGAATAAAATGTGCGGGCTTCTTGTGCCATCTATTACTTCAACATGTTCTCGTAATTGTGTGTTACTCCATCTAAACTGATTTTGTCCCAATGTATTTCACTCCACATCAATTTACTTTTATTTATTAAAACAAAAATAATTAACTAACTAAAGTATTATCCATTCATAACTCCCCTGTATATCCCCTATACCCTTTATTATATGGAATAATTACAAAAATAACAATTTTCAAAATTCATAATATATCTCTTTGATCCAAAATAAAAAAGATATCATGCAACTGACATCTTTTTTATACTAGACTATAAGATTGGATTACACTTGTATCCGTATTTATGTTCTACATATACTTGATTGCTGCCATACCATGAATGCTAATACTGTCCTTTAAAGCAGTATCTCATTCGCTTTCTTTTCATCTATTTCTTAAATTCAATTTGCATCATTTTATTAAACTGCGTATTAATATCAATCGCACCTAAAGAGTTAATACTAATAGCCAATGTATGTTTGCCTCCCATTACTCCGCCAACAAAAGTTGTAAATCCAGGAATTGCCCCTCCGTGACCCCAAATTGAAACACCGTTTGAAAGTTTCGTCTCATAGATCCCAAGGCCATATCCATCACCAACACCTTTTCCTTCTATAGGAACTGTAGTAAGCATTTCTTTTAGCTCACGTTCTTTCAGTAACTTACCACCAAGTAAAAATGAAAAGAATTTGTTTAAATCGTCCGCATTAGAAATCATATCTCCAGCTGAATTAGCTAAACTCGGATTATAATAAGTCATGTCTTTCAATTCACTTGTTTCGTCTATTTTCATATACCCACGAGCATGATCCTTTCCTGGAATAACGGGTGAATTCCCTGGTAAAAACGTATTTGACAGATCCAAAGGTTCAATAATTCGCTTTTCAATTTCTTCCGCATAACTATTTCCAGTTATTTTTTCAATAAGCATTCCCAATATTACGTATCCTGTGTTTGAATACAGCCATCCCTTACCTGGTGAAAAATCTGGAGGTAGAGAAAGTCCTATTTTCACTATTTCTTCTGCTGTAAACGTTTTTCTCGAATTCATTATGTCAGCATCTTTTGACTTTAAGTATTCAGCTATACCACTCGTATGATTCAAAAGTTGACGTATCGTAATTTGATTGCCATCATACCCATTACCTTGAATGAGACCCGGTAGCCACTTTTCAATTGGATCGTCAAGTTGCACGCGATTTTCTCCTACTAATTGAAGAACAGTCGTAGCGGTAAAAGTCTTCGTCACACTCCCAATCCGAAAACGATAATCCGATTTCATTGTTTTCTTTGTATTTAAATCCGCGACGCCAGCAGTATAACTACTAATCTTTCCATTGTTAGACGTCTTCGCTAATATTCCTGGGGTTCCAAGCTGTACTGTTTCCTGCATTACTTGTTTCCAACCATTCCGATTCTTTTGATCATGTGATTGTGACGGACTAGATAAATTTTGAACAGACTCTGCTTTCACAGTAAAACCTGGTGTGAATAGAGTAGTACCCGCTAATAAAATTGCTAAACTTGCTAAACTTGCTAACTTAATTGAATTACATTTTTTCATAAGGCTCCCTCTTCTCTATTAATATCGGATTAATTCAAGTTATACTTTAATCCTATATGATAAAACTCTCTTTTTCTTATCCATTTCTTACGAAATACTTACGTTCAAATTTTGATACGATAAACTGAGAAAGAGCTATGCATGAAAATAAAAAGGGCATATAAAATAAGGACAGCCACTTAACTGCCCTTATTTTCATTTCACCTCGTCTTTATTATTTTTAAGATGATTCATTAATTGTGTTCGTTTCAAAGGTACATATATGTTTGTTCCAGTAACATATCTTTTTCCCAATCGAATTATCTTATAAATTTAAGGAGTTTATATTAAGATTAACAATAAAAAAGAACGTGTTTTCAATTTATCAAAACACGTTCTCTTACATACTTAAAACCCTATATCAACTTTTCATTTCATTCACTTTTACCACCCTGCACTAGCATTCATACCATTTCCAATAATAGTAAGAAATAGTGGCCACAATACTGGTCCTAACGTAAGAAGTAAATTTAGAAGTATAAGTAATCTATATACCCCGGGGAAATTTTGATCTTTACGATTTACAAATATTAAAATAACTAATAATATTATGGTCGTTAAAAATAAAAGTAGAGTTAGCAACCAATACCAAACCATTAAACTGAGACTCCATGGTGTTAATAGCTCGTGTATTATACCAAATATGATTCCTAATACTCCAAAACTAAAGGTAGTAACTGTTGATTTTATAAGCACTATATTTAATGTTTTTTCGTATGTATTTTTACAATATAAATCTATTAAAGTGTATAAAGATAAATATGCCATTAATACACCTACCCAAGACAATAACCAGTCTCCGCCTCCTCTAAATAACATGAACAGCAACCGACACATCCCTACTGCAGAAAAAGTAAAGGAAATAAGTATGCTTTTCAATACCGGTTTCATTATATTTTCACACCCTTAAAAATAAATTATAAGTTTTTACTAAACTCATGTAATTTTTTATTAACATGCTACCCATTAATCGTTTAGCTCTAACGTATCCTTTTTTCATTCTATATTAATAAAACAAAGATATACTCATGAACAATTAAAGAAGCAATACTCTACAAAGAGTTCCATATAGCTTGTATATTCTTTTTCCATTGGTAGAGATATTAAAAAATTAAGTATACATTAACATGCAATTAAATATAAGTAAATAAAAAAGATGACCTCAGCATACGCCAAAGTCATCTTCTATAACCATATTATTTTACTAGTTCACCGCTATAAACCTTTATATCAAGCGGAGCAGTTAAAAACTGTGATGCTTTACTAACGAAAGATGTGAAGTGTTCACTCGTATTATGACTCGCAACTGCTGCTTCATCTTTCCATACTTCTACCATCGTATAAACACTTTCTTTTTCAGTATCTTTATATAAATCGTAAGATACATTTCCACTTTCTTCTCTTGAACCATGAAGTAGTGGCTGAATTTCTTCTAAAAATGATTGTTGTTTTGCTGGATCTACTTGAAATATTGCGTGAATAATAATCATGGTGTTTCCCCTCTCATATCTCACTTATTTCTGTTTTGTTATAAAATTACTTCCACTCAGCAACTTTTTCAATTGGAAGACGTACTGATGGATAACCACTGTCAGCAGCTTTTCCGATTGAAATTAACATAACTGGTACGTGACGCTCTTTGTCTAATCCGAAAGCTTCTGCGATTTGGTCTTTTTCAAATCCACCAATTGGGCAAGTATCATAGCCGTGAGCACGTGCTGCTAACATAAATTGCATCGCTACAAGACCACCGTCAATTAGTACAGTATCTTTCATTACTTCTGGTGTAACCATTGAGAAGTAACCTGAAAGTTTTTTCATTTGATCTTCTTTTACTTCAGCTGGCATAAGTCCGCGCTCTACTGCTGTACCGTAAATTTCTTCTGCGTTATCAAAGTTGTTTAAGTCACCAAATACAGCAATCATCGCTGAAGATGTTTCTACTTGAGATTGATTGAATTTCGCTAGTGGCGCAAGTGTTGCTTTTGCTTCGTCACTTTCAATAACAAGGAATCTCCATGGTTGCATGTTTACTGAAGATGGTGCAAGTGTTGCTTCTGTAAGAATTTCAGTCATTTCTTCTTTGCTAATTTTCACTGAAGAATCGTACTTACGGATTGAACGGCGTCCTGTTAAAATTTCGTTAAAATCATTTGTTTTTACTGAGTTAGTCATAGTTGTATTCTCCCTTTTTTAAAGTTCTTTTATATTTTCTTGAATGCGGTCTAACATCGTTAAAAGATTGTCGCGTTCTTCTTCACTTAATCCTTTAAATGCTGAAGTAGCGAAGCGCTCTTTTTCCTCTTGATACACTTGAATTTTATTTCGTCCCTCTTCTGTAAGAGAAACTAACGTAATTCTGTTATCATCTGGATTTTTACGTCTTGTAATCATTCCGTTTGCTTCCAGCTGTTTTAAATGCCTCGTAATCGCGGCATTATCAATATTCACTTCTTGCTGAAGTGCTTTTTGACTAATTTCATCTACTTCATATAACTGAAGTATGAGCTCTAATCTAGACTGACTCATACCCGTACACCCTTCAAATTTTGAACTTACTTCTTTGTTTAGAAAGTGTAATTTATATAAAATTATTGCTTCTTTTGAGCATGAACTTGTCAAACTACCCCTCCTTTACATCCAATACAAAAAACATTTGATGCATCAATAGTTGATATGTCAATTAATATAATCTATATCGATTTAGAATGCAAGCATTTTGTTTTTTTTATTTTTTCCAAATTAAGGCGCTTTGTCGCGTTACAAAAAATGTAAATTACATTATAATAGTAATAATTTAAATGACTGGAGAGTGATTGTAATGCGGCAATACACAAATAGAAATGAGGAAATGAAAATGGAAAATGAAATGAGGATATTTATATATGACAACAATAAATATAGGGATTGTCGCGCACGTAGATGCTGGCAAGACGAGTTTGACTGAACGTATTCTTTATGAAACGAATGTGATTAAAGAAGTTGGCCGAGTAGATAGTGGCAATACGCAAACTGACTCAATGGAATTAGAAAGACAACGCGGAATTACGATTAAAGCATCTGTCGTTTCTTTCTTTATTGATGATTTAAAAGTAAATGTTATTGATACACCTGGACATGCTGATTTTATCGCTGAAGTGGAGCGATCATTCCGTGTTTTAGACGGTGCCATTTTAGTTATATCTGCCGTTGAAGGTGTGCAAGCACAAACGAAGATTTTAATGCGGACATTACAGAAATTAAACATACCTACTATATTATTTGTTAATAAAATAGACCGTAGTGGCGCAAATACTGAAAAAGTTGTGAAACAAATAAAAGAGCTTCTTTCAAATGAAGCATCCCCCTTCTATTCTGTAGAAAACGAAGGTACAAAGGAAGTACGGATTATTGAATATAAATCCTATGACGATTGTATTGAACGATTAGCACCATTTAACGAATCATTGCTTGAGTCATATGTAAATAACGAAATAATACCGGATGCACTATTAAGAAAAGAACTCGAAAAGCAAATACAGCAAGCAAATGTGTTTCCTATCTTTTTTGGTTCAGCAATGACAGGTATAGGAGTAACTGAATTACTTAAAAATATTTCAGCCTTAATTCCAGCTACTAAATCGGCACAAGATGAAATATTATCCGGTGTTGTTTTTAAAATTGAACGTGAATCTTCTGGCGAAAAGATTGCTTACGTAAGACTATTTTCTGGTTGTTTACACGTTAGAAAATATGTTGATATACAGCGTGGAGAGTCTCTACCACATAAGGAAAAGATTAAAAAAATGTGCATGTTTCATAATGGAGATGCCGTTCAATCTTCTACTGTTCAAAGCGGAGAGTTTTGCAAAGTGTGGGGACTTACGAATATTAAAATTGGTGATATTATCGGTAAGCGGACGGATTATATAAAGGATCTTCACTTTGCCGAACCACAAATGGAAGCTGCTATTGAAGCAGTGCCTAAAGAACGAATTCATGATTTATACGCTGCACTTATGGAGCTATGCGAAGAAGATCCTCTCATTAAGGTTTGGAAAGACAATGTCCATAATGAACTATACATTCGCCTTTTCGGTGAAGTGCAAAAAGAAGTTATTGAAACAACACTTTATGAAAAATACCGTCTACAAGTTACCTTTTCAAACACGCGAGTTGTATGTATTGAAAAACCAATTGACTTAGGGAATAGCGTTGAAGTAATGGGTGAAAAAGAGAATCCTTTTTACGCAACAATTGGGTTCAAAGTTGAACGTGGCGCGCTTAACTCTGGCATAACGTATAACTTAGGTGTTGAACTTGGATCACTACCTTTAGCATTTCATAAAGCGATTGAAGATACAGTATTTCAAACGTTAAAACAAGGTTTATTTGGATGGGAAGTTACGGACATTATCGTCACATTAACACATACCGGCTATGCCAGTCCTGTTACAACAGCGAGTGACTTTAGAAATTTAACACCGCTCGTATTAATGGATGCTTTAAAACAAGCCAAAACATGTGTATTTGAACCAATAAATGAATTTGAATTAACTGTTCCAGAGCACGCAATTAGTACCGCAATGTATAAACTAGCTGCTATCCCAGCAACTTTTGCAGAGCCTACGTTGCATAATGATTCTTACCATTTAACAGGATCATTACCTGTTGCAAAAACAGAGGATTTTAAACGAATGCTCCATTCATTTACTGAAGGAGAAGGTATCTTTATAACAAAGCCAACTGGTTTCACAAAGCTGACGGCTCCCTTCCCTACTCGAAAACGTGTTGACTTTAATCCGCTAAATCGGAAAGATTATTTACTTCATGTGTTGAAGGCTTATTAAATAAAAAAGAGGTGCAAATTGCACCTCTTTTTGCCTGTATTGAAACTTAAATTAATTTGTCCTAACAACTTCTTTAAGTTTTTCTATTACTTTCGCTATAGCTTCAATTGAATTTTCCGTTTCAAATTCCCCAATATTTACAGAATGATTTGCGTTCTTCACAACCTCGATTTTTAAATTCGATTGATCTAATTGCTCAATTTGACCTGCATTGTATTGATGATCTTTATCCCCAATTACTAAAATCCCTTCGTGACGACTATGTAAGATCGAATCAAAAATCGAATCAACAGTTAGTAATGGTGTAAGCAATATCATTTTTGAATGTGCAAATTCTTCTCTCTTCAATAAATCATTCGCAATTGGGATTGTTCCGAGTGATTTTCCTAAAAACATCGAATCGTTGTATTGTCCATTTCTTAGCACTTCATTAATGATAGGATTAATATCATCCACCATTACTTTCGTTACTTCTTCCATTGGTTTTTCCATTAATTGTCTATCGTAGGAATAATGAATATGTACTACATCTATTTTATTTTCAAGCATAAGCATCGTTGCATAATAAAATAACGGCTTGTCATAATTGTAGCCTGAACCTGAGAACATAAAACAAATTGTATTAGAACCTTTTTCGATATGTGTGTAACGAATGACTTTATCATCTATATGTATCTCTTTTTTAGTCCCCTTCACCGTTTTTCCCTCCAAACACGCTTACTTTTGTAACACGATATGTTCTGTATGAACTGATACATCCTTTACTTTATCTTTTATAAACGCTGGCTGTAAGTTATATGCATCTAACTCTTCTACCGGCACCCACTTAAATAAATATTTTCTACCTTCTTCTTCAAGAATATATTGATCCGCCCCATTTGCAGGTAATTCATGCAATTCTACTTCATAATAAAAACTAATCTCATGAAACTTTCGCTCAGAAAGTGTAAAGAAGTTTTCTACTGACCATATTAATCTCTTCACTTCAATAGGTACGCCTAGTTCTTCCGCAAGCTCTCGTTTTAACGCATCTTCACTATTTTCTAGCATTTTCACTCTTCCGCCTGGTACGTACCAATACTCTTCACCTTCATCTTGAAGGATAAGTATTTTACTACCTTGTTTACAAATTGCTCCGACTCGATAATTAAAACATGTTTCCTCTACTTTAAACGTAAGATCCATCCTGAATGCCCCCTATATATTATTTAAATATCAAATCATTACAAAACTATTATGTATGTGCTATACAAATAAGATTACTAAATTTTTCTATTGCATTCAATGATTTTCGAACTTTCCGAAAACTACACTTACCTTTTTGTCATTACAGGTATTTATACATATGTTACAATCACAATGCATACTAGAAAAGCAATATGGGGGTACGAATGGAAACGTTATTAATCCAGCAAACTGAGAAATCAAATAAGTTTTGGAAAATCGTTGTGAAAGATAGAGACTACGTTGTGTTTTACGGAAAAATTGGCACAGCTGGTAGTGTGAAAGCGAAAGAATTTGAAACAGAAGAAGAATGCATAAAAGAAGCTAACAAACTAATCGCTTCCAAACGAAAAAAAGGATATACCGACCCTATTCTATGGGAAGATTACATAAAAGAAAAAACGATAACAGAAGAAGAATTTTGGGAGATAATCGCTCGTGCAAAAACGAAAGGCGAAGACCAAGAAGAACAAATAGAATGGCTCACTTCTCACCTTGCTAAACGTACAGTACATGAAATTGTAGCTTTTGATACACATATGCATCGTACTTTAAAAGCTTCCTATACGCCTCACTTATGGGCAGCTGCTTATATAATTATGGGCGGTTGTTCAGATGATAGTTTTGATTACTTCCGCGGGTGGTTATTATATCAAGGAAAAGAAACATACGAAGCGTGTATTGAAGATCCAGAACGGTTAATTCCTGTATTAGAAAATTTGAGTGAGTATGACGTACCAAATATTGAAGAACTTTCATTATACTTTGGATACACTGTATATGCAGAAAAAACCGGGGATGAAAATGATACTTACTTTACACTTTATCATGTCTTATCTAATGAAAAATTCGACGATATAGATATCGAGTTTGACTGGAATGAAGATGACGAAGACGGTTTGAAAAAGATGTTTCCTAAGTTATGGGAAATATATGGGGAAGAACCAATTGAATGGTAGATAAATATTAGGACTCTGTTTAACCAATAGACAGAGTCCTGTTTTCATAGAATCCTTATTTACACTCTCTTTGTTTCATTCCACTTATCTAACAGCTCCTTTTCTCTTTCAATTGAAATACCTGCTTTTAATTCCCATTCGTCCACACTCTTCATCCACTCATATACATCTGTAACTGTATGTTCTAATTTCCTAAAAGTAAGCCCTTCTTTCACAGCATTATCAATACTTATAGAAAACCCACCTTTCCACGGCTTCGTTTCACCTTCCAATGAAAAAGTTTCTGGAAGCCATAAAGGTATCTCTGTCCAAGGCTGCACTTTATGTTCATTCATAAACGATTCATCAACCCAAACGAATGCAGCATCACTATTCGTACCCTTTTTACACATATTTAATAGCTCTTCCATCGTCAATTCATAATTTGGACCTGTAACATTGAATGTACCTGCTTTATTGGTTTCTGCCATGTTTAGTCCCCAGTTTGCCACGTCTTTTATATCAACTATCTGCACTGGACGCTCTTTTCTTCCTGGAACTAACACTTCTCCTCCCTTTACTACACGCCCAATCCAGTATGGAAGCCGATCTGTATAATCAAACATCCCTGAAAGAAGTCCTGCTCTTACATGTAAAACACGCCCCGGCCAATAATTCTCTGCTTCTTTTTCACATAATACTTTAAGCGCACCGTAATACTCATAAGGAGATATTTCACCATTCTCTACAGCTTTTACCTTATCACTTGGTGGTTCAGGTAGTAATTTATAATCTTCTTTTATGTGATACGGAATCCAATCTTTATATACGGAAAGGCTTGAGATGAATGTATAATGCTTTATATTATCTTTAAGTACTTCTCCTACATTCCTAATGTGATGAGGAGAAAATCCACACGTATCTATGACCATATCCCATTTTCGATTTTCTAAACTTGAAATATCATCATTTCTGTCACCGATTAACTGCTCTACTTCAGGAAAAATCTCTTTATTCGTTCCGCGATTAAATAATGTAACTTCATGCCCTCTTTTTAAAGCCTCTTCTACGAAAGCTCTCCCTAAAAAACGTGTACCACCTATAATTAGAATCTTCATGTTTCTCCCCCATTCATGATTAAAAATCCTTTCTTTTGTTAAACGATTTTTTGTTGTGAAAAGTTACGGGATAATTCGTTTTTTCGGAATAAGATATTATTTCTCAATTTATAAAATTACTATAAATTCTTTTTTATGATTGAGCTTGCTCTTTAAATAATAGAATGGTAACCTTTCATACTGAAGTACATTATTAAAAAATTATTAAAGAGAGGTGTTTTATGAACAAACGTGTTTATTTACTGACGATTGTTTCTTTTGTCGTCGGTCTAGTAGAGATGATTTTCGGCGGTATTCTTCCTTTAGTCGCAAATGATCTCGGTATTTCCTTAGGGCAAGCAGGGATGTTAATCTCCGTTTTTTCTTTAACTTTTGCCGTATCAGGGCCCTTGCTGCTTTCTGCAACATCAAAGATTGAACGAAAACGACTCATGCTTTTGACTTTATCTGTGGCGTTGTTTGCCAATATGATAACTGTCTTAAGCACAAGTTACACTTTACTTTTAGTTACTAGAATCATTTCGGCAATGTGCGCAGCACTTTTAATTTCCCTTTGTTTAACAATCGCGTCCAATATTAGTTCAGAAGCTTACCGTGCTCGTGCGATTAGTTTAGTATTAATGGGTGTTAGTGCTTCTCTCGTCTTAGGTGTTCCTTTTGGATTAATGCTCGGTAACGCCTTTGGATGGCGCGCTCCATTTGTCTTTATTGTCATTTTAACTGCAATTTCAATTGTATGTATCCAATTATTATTAGGAAAAATGGAACCGAAACCAAGTATATCGATTCAAGCACAACTACAAACATTAAAAAACAAAAAAATCATACGCATTCAACTTACGTCTGTTTTATTCTTTGGAGGCCATTTAACACTATATGCCTACCTTACTCCTTTCTTACAAGGAACACTTGGTCTTGATGGAAACTGGCTAAGCGTAATGTATTTGATTGTCGGTATCGCTGCTATCATCGGCGGAGGTATAGGTGGATTGTTGTCAGATCGTATAGGTCCTAAGAAAACGATCATTACTGTAATTCCTGTATTTGCAATATCCATTTCCATTCTTCCTTTTACAACATTTAACACAGCACTTTTCCTTATCGTTATGATAGTTTGGAGTATGCTGAGCTGGGCACTTCAACCAGCTATTCAAAGCTATTTAATCGTATCTGCACCTCATACATCGGACATTCAGCAAAGTCTAAACAATTCAGCAGTCCATGTAGGAATGGCGTTTGGCTCGACAATTGGTGGTATTGCAATTGAACGTATCGGTATTGAAGCGAATGCTGTAATAGGTGGCATGCTAGTAATAATGGCTTTATTTGCTAGTCTTGCTTCCATGCAAAAGAAAAAACAAAAAGTGAATACAAAATCAAAAGTAATTTAAACTTATTATGAGGCTTACAGCAGGCATTGGAGTTCAGGTTTGTTATCTCCAGTGGATGTCAATGAGCACAAGAGCAAACTCGTTCTTGTACTGATTAACATTGGCTGTATGAAATGCCTCCATACATTACAAGAAATTTCTCTATTCCTGAAACTTAATAGCATTATCCCCTTTTCCTTAACTCTCATTACTTCTACATTTAACTCCGCACAACTTCCCCATCAACTAACTCAATTATTCTATTGCACTGATTCGCTACTTCAATATCATGCGTTACAATAATAATCGTTCTTCCTTCTTCATTTAGTTGTAATAGCAGATCCATAATTTCTTCTCCTGTTTTTCTATCTAAATTCCCTGTCGGTTCATCAGCCAAAATTATTTCTGGTTCGCCTACTAACGCTCTAGCAATTGCGACTCGCTGCTGTTGTCCACCTGAAAGCTCGTCCGGTGTTTTATGCGTATGTTCTTTTAAACCTACTTTTTCTAAATAGAACTTCGCCTTATTTTCTCTTTCACGTTGCTTTAGCTTTCTATATGTGAGTGGTAGTGCTACATTATCCAGTACAGTATGTTCTTTTAACAACGCAAAATATTGAAAAACAAATCCAATCATTTCATTTCTTGTTTTATGAACTTTATTTGCTCTAATTTCAGTTAATGTTTTTTCATTTAACGTATATTCACCCTCATTTGGCAAATCAATTAACCCTATAACATTTAATAGCGTACTTTTCCCCGATCCTGATCGACCCATTATCGCTATAATTTCGCCCTTATTTATCGTTAAGTTTATACCGTTTAATGCGAACGTATTGTGATTCTTGTTGCTATACACCTTCTTAATGTCTTTCAATACAATTAAACTCATTATTCCATCCCACCTATTAATGTTTTCGGTTCAAGCTTTCTAATAAATAAGAAGACAATGAAATTTGAGACAATGATGATAAGAAGTAAGAATAGGAATACTAAGCATAATATTGGTAGATTTAATTTAAAGTCTAATACAGACGCCACATTTAGATCTTTTGCTGTTTGTAGAAGAGCCCCATATCTCAATAAAAAGTATGCTAGCGACATCCCCATGCCAGCTATTCCTACACAAGTGTTTTCTAAAACAATTTGAATAAAAACTCCAATTTTACTGTCTCCAAGAACCAATTTTATACCAAATTCCCTTTTCCTCATCAAAATGGAGACTATGGTGGTTACAACAATTCCCGCTATTGAAAATAATATAAATAGAATTCCTACTATAAGTTGTGGAATTTCAGAATAGCTATTAACAGTAACATCTTTATTTATTTCTTCCCCTAAATTTTTTAGATATAACGTAACGTCGTTTCCTTTAAGTTGAATCGTTTCTTGTAGTTTTTTTATATCAGCATCTTTTCGTAAAGTTAATATGGTGCTTTGATGTAACCTTAAAAACATTGATTCATATTCTCCATACCTTTCAGACGGCATAGGCAGTATCATTGCTTTATCCAACTTCAAATATGTATTCGTTGAATTATTATTTACAATGAATTTATTTTCTGGTAAAAAACCAATAATCCTATATTGATCATTAATTGTATCCCCCACCTGAAAATATTCCTTAAAGTAAGAACCAACTAAAACATTCATTCTCTCTTCACTTTTTTTTGAAAATCTTGGTGTGAAAAACCATTTCCAGTTTTTAAAGGAAAATTAAGTAATCTATAGTAGTTTTCATCTACTATAATTGTATTGATAGTGGGTCTTTCATCGTGAAATGTTTTATTTTTCAAATCAGCAAGCATACTATTTTTGAGTAATCTATTACTTGATTCTAGTTCTATTATCCTCTCTTCGTATGTACCATACGAAATCACATCTTTATTTTGTTGGAGTTTATTATAAATCTCTTGAATTTGCTCTTTATTAAATTGATCGCTTCTTAACCTATCTGTGGCCATATCAAAAGAAATTAAGTATGTGTTGTTCAAATCTAACACTGAACTGGAATTGTCGTTAAGATAATATAAATTATAAAATACATTAATAGAGCTCGTTATAGTTGATAATCCAAACGTAAATTGTATTAGTAGAAGCAGTGAAAATAGAAATCTCTTTTTTAAAGCTATTAAAGCGCTTTTTATTCTCATCATATTTTTTACTCCTTTAAGGCTTTAGCAGATTCACTTTTTAGCACATAGACGAATGGTATTAAAGAGGTGATGAAAGATATAGAAAGAGCGATAAACACACTCATTACAATATGAAAAAAATCTAAACTAATATTATAGCTTGTATATTCTACAATACTTTTACTCAGAGTGCTTAAAATCCATTGTATACCTATTGCACAAGCCGCTGCAGTGATTGCACATATGAATAATTGGCTAAATATAAATATAAACAGATTCAAACTACTTGCTCCCAAAGCTTTCCTTAGAGATAGATTCTTTCTCTTCGTATAAACCCAAAAATAACTTACAATTATGCAGTTAATTAAAGCTATGAAGAGAAGTCTATATGGAAAACTTAGTAGTTCTTCCACTGCTTGACTTGAGTTTTTTTCTTTCTCATAATTCTCTTTTTCATTTATCACTTTGGTATTTGTATCTGTTCTATTCTGCTTAACATGCTGAATGAAAGTATCTATCTCCTTTTTAGGATCTTCTTTAGACCTAACTAACATTTGAAATGTGTTTTCATTTTGTATACTTCGTTTCACCTCATCTGGCATGTCGTTTAGAGATACGTAAATTTTATAATTGTATTCATATCCAGTATTTGCTCCACTCACACCTTTAACTGTATATTCCTTACTAAATAATTTTACTATTGCAGAATCCTTATAAACTTTCTTTCCCACAATTACATTATTCTCTTCACCTTGTTTCATGTTAGAACCTTTTAGCAATGGCGGAGACCAGTTCATATTAATAAGACCGATGATAGTCACTTGACCGATATCTGGAATAGTAGTGCGGATATCATTTGTAATAACGCTAGAGTTTATAAAATCTGATTCTGCTAACTCTTGAAATTCTTTAAAATTTAATTCTCCCATACCAGTTAGCTGAATGGAGTAGTAATAATTAAAATAACCATTTTTACTATCATAAAATTTCTCATCATAATAATCTCGAGTTGATATAGCTATAAGTATCGGCAATATCGTTAATACAAACCCAATAAATAACATAATGAATATTTTTTTGTTCACTGCTATTTCTTTTAATACTAAATTCATATATCCTCCGAATTTTAAAAACCGTGAAAGAGGTATAGGTCCTTTTTTTCACGGTTTTTATTATTGTTTGTATAGTTCTTACTTAATTGTCATGACCTTCGATGTGTACGCACTATCGCCGACCATTATCCATTCATGGGATGAGTTACCGCTGCTTACTGGTCCGCTTGATGTAAAATTAACATTTACACGATCAGAACTTGAAGCATTAGGCAATTGTCTAAAACCTGAGGATCCATCATTAAAACGAGCACTTACAGTCATCTTGTAATAATGAGGTTCATTTGTTTTCGCCGTATAAGCAGATGCAGAAGCTTTAGCTCCGGAACCCACCCATGATGCACTTGAATCCCAGCTGATTGAGGCAAACGAAACTGAAGAAACCGCACCTACTGCACAAGCTGTTATACCTAGAGTAGCTAATGTCTTTTTCATTAGACTTTTCATATATACCTAATCCCCCTTGTTTAAAATAGTCACTTAAATATTTAAGTATTTTTAGGCCGTGACCTAATTATATAAGAAAAAACAACAACGGAGTAAGAATATTCTTTAAATTAACATTATTTACATAATTTTTACATTCATTCCAGAAAAACGTCATGAAATCTAAGTTAAGATATTTTTAAAATTGACCCTTGATTTTCATACACTAAGATTTTTCCTAATCCTGATTTATTTCTCTCTGTATCTTCAAATGAGCAACTTCCAGGTCATTAATACCCGAATAATATACCCTGGATTATTTTGTAATAAAAAAACATTCTGTAATTATCCGGAAAATTTAATTTTCAATACTTCCTTAGCACCTTATTAATATTAATTTTTAGTTGCTCATGTCCACTCATTAATCTATAGTGTACATCTAATCTAAACCATACATATTTAAACAAATAATACTCCTACCAGATTGGCAAGAGCGTTTATTTCTCAACCTCTATTTACTTTTATACATTTGAATTGAAATTATAGAAATTAAACTGAGCAACCCCATAAATAAACAAGTCGCGCCTAGAATTGTATAAGAATTTCCGTATCCTTGTAATAAAGCTAAATACGTACTTGTATCCATATGACCGCCCTGCTCTGCAACAGATTCACTTGTTGCCTTACTCCCCATTTCTGGTGCATTTATTAGTACATACACACCGATAATAGCTACTAAAGCTGAAATGATTTCTACAACATTAGACTTTGTCATCATACCCTCACCTTTCAAACAACGTCTTTTATCCATCTAGTGAAATCTCTTTCTATCTCTTACTTATATATAATAGCAAAAAACATGGTATAAAATCCCAATTAATAACATGTTTTGAACTAAATTTAATTATTTGAATGTACACTAGAGAGAATATATTTCGTAATTAGCCCCCATCTATCCTTCGCTTCCGGTATAATCTCAGATGCAATCGCCACCACCAATTCCTTCTCCGGAATACAACAAATCATATTTCCACCATCACCCATTGCACAGTATGAAAAGATTCCATCCTCTTCTCGTAACCACCATAAGTAACCGTATTGATTTGAATTCATCGCTATTGATTCTTGTACCCACGATTTTGAAAGAATTTCCTTTCCATTATGAATACCTTCATTCAAATACATCTGTCCAAACTTAGCCATATCTTTAACTGTTAACGTTAGTCCCCAGCCGCCCGTCGAAATACCATTTGGATCGTGAACCCATCCTTTCACATCTTTTCCGAATAAGTCATCGAATTCAAAAGATTTCATATTGTAGTTTGGAATTTCTCTCATGCCAAGCGGCTGAAATAAGTATTCATTCGCAAATTCACGCGCACTTTTTCCTGTTGCGCTCGTAATAATTGCTGATAATAAATGAGCTCCTGCAGATGAATATTTAAAAAATCCAATTTCTCCGCCTTTCCCTACCCTATTTAACGTATACTGCACCCAATCCTTTTGTGTGCATAATTCTTCTAACGGTTCCTGCCAATCTACGAAAGGATGTGGCGCTGTCATTGTAAGAAGGTGTCGTACTGTTATTTCAGATGAATTACAATTATATTCTGGGAAAAATTCTATTACTTTTTGATCAACGCTCTTTATATACCCTTTATCTACACATATCCCAATTAACGCGGAGATTATCGTTTTTGTGACCGATGCTACATGACATGCATCATCTGGACCGTAACCATTATAATAATTTTCAAAAACAACATTACCTCTCTGCACTACTAACATACCATTAATATTTTTGTATTCTTCTTTTATAATGCAATCTAACTCTTCAGCAGTTTTCATCGTTCTTCCCCCTTAATCTATGATTAAAAAGGTTCGATAGGTACATATATATCAACTATATGTTTATGTTCGGGATGCTGCCTTGGGTCATTTTTATACATTTCAAAAGGATACGAATCTCTCGGTTTATATCCGCTATTTGGCAACCATTCACCGTACAAGAAATTCCATGCTCCTTTATATTCATCTCGGAATATTTCAAAATGACCTACCGCATACTTTCCAGAAGGTATTACCATTATTCCAATGTCGCTCGTTTCTACTGCGGACTCATCTGGAATTGTTATACATAGACTTGTTCTTAAATGATAGTCTTCTGTGAACTCATGATGATCGTGGTAAATGGTTAATACCTTCGTATCCTCGAATGCATGATAGTTTTGCTCCGCTGCGTAATGAAATAGTTTTTCTATCATTTTCGGAAAGTCTATAGCTAAATCTTTATATGTACCTACATGTCTTATGTATGCGACGTTTACTTTGTCCGCTGCTACAATTTCGACCTCTCCTCGAACCTTCTTACACTCATTGTATTGAGAATCTTCGCTAACGTCTTTGCAATTCTTGCTATTGTGATTTCTATAGTGAGACGGACTTACTCCGTAATAACTTTTAAATGTACGGGAGAAAACTGCTGAATCTGTGAACCCGAAGTAATACGCAATGTCTGTAATCGTCATATCTGTACGATAAGTAAGAAGGTGTGTTGCCCTCTCTAACTTCAAACGATTCACATACCGAGATAACGGCTCATCCATCATCCCTTTAAAAATTCTATGAAAATGAAATTTTGAGAAGCCTGCCACATTAGCTAAATCTTCAATTGAAAGTGAATCATTTATATGTGATTCTATATAGTCTTGCACTTTATAAACACGTCGTAAATACTCGTTTCTACTTTGAGAACTCTCCATATTTATCCCTCCTCACAACAAAAAGGCTAACTTTACGTCAGCCTACTTTACACATTTTTTAAAAATAAAACTCTACTCCCGCCGTTCCCATCATAATTTGTATGTACGGATACACCTTCTATTTCATCATCCCCATCTTCAATTTAAAATCCGATTTCTTGATGAAATTCAATCGACTTTTTATTAACTGGTGACGTTATCGCTTTTACAACTTTACGGTTATTTGCACGAGCGACATCGAAGAAATAAGAATATAACGTCGATGCGATTCCTTTTCGTCTAAACTTCGGATTTACACCGATAAAATGAACGTACGCTTCATCTTTATGCGTTTGCGAAAAAAATCCACATAAGAAACCTAACGTTTTTCCATCTTCTTCAATGATAAAACTCGTTTCTTGAAAATGGACGAAAAACAACTTCGGCAACATACTAGCCATATCTCTTCCGCCCCACCAATCATTTAATACAGAATGAATCTTTACATAATCTTCCCCTTGAATGTTTCTTACTCGCATGTATTTCTCCCTCTCACTCACTTCATTTTTTCATATATTTTAATAACCGTTTCGACTAACAGAATGAATACCCAAATACCTGAAAATACAAGAACAGACTGGAATATCGATCCAATTATCATAAAACCAACTGCACCTGTTATTGAAAATGATATTCCACCAAGCCCTGGATCCTGTATAAGTGCTCCGAGCAGAAAAAGCAGTTATAATAGATACCATTAAATAAATAACACTCATTATTTTTAATATTTTTATAGAAAGATACGAAGTTTGTTCTTGCTCCACTTGTGATAATTCGATTTCCCCGCTCGCAATTCCTTTTTGTAGACAATCTTCACACAAAAATTCTTCCTTTATTTTTTTACCCCCATGTATTGTACCCGTTATTTCTTTACACCTTGAACATTTTCGATTTATCATGTTGTTATCACTCCACTCCTATAAGATTATACTTATATAATTCTATATTTGTCTTAATATTCCTTTTATGTATTTTATAGAGAAAGGTCGTGTTTTATGATTTCGAAACTCACATTTGGTTATAAAAAACCTACTGTTCAGTATGTATTACGGCCAAGCTGTTATGCGGTTATTTTTGATCCAACTACTTCAAACATAGCTATCATTCAAAATGGAGAACGTTATTTTTTACCCGGTGGCGGTATGGAAGGTACGGAAACGAAAGAAGCATGTTTGCATCGTGAATTACTAGAGGAATTAGGTTGGGCGATTGAAATTGATCGTTATATCGGTAATGCAGCACGATATTTTTATGCCGAAAAAGAAGATACATATTATTTAAATGATGGGTTCTTTTACATTGTACAAAAGATACATGAAGTTGAAGTTCATGAAGAAGACCATATTTTACAATGGATGCCTCCATCGCTTGCTATAGAACATTTACTTCATGATCATCAAAAATTGGCTGTTGAACAAGCACTTTTATTACGAAATAAAAAATGATCTCCTTCTATATGAAAGAGATCATTTTTACTACTAACTTACTTTTTTCAAATTGAGAGCTGGCTTTTTGATTCCGCCTTTTTTTACAACATATAAACCGATAAAGATAATAAGACCGCCAACTAGTTGCATCATGTTTATTTGCTCTCCAATAGTTACAGCCGCAAAGATAACTGCGAACAATGGTACGAGATACATATAAACCATTACTTTCGTTGAGCCGATTTTACTAATACCGACATACCACATTGCAAGTCCGAAGATTGTCGCAAAGACGATTGAATATGCTAGTGATCCCCAGCTTGGCGTATCTACTGGCCACGTTAATGTATTTACGTTGAATAAACAGTATATAACGAGAGGTACAATTCCAATTAAAGTAGACCATGATGTGACTCTCATTGCGGAGTATTTTGTGATAAGTGGTTGCGCTAAAATGGGATACCATCCCCACGCAATTGCTGCGACTAATCCAATTAGATTTCCGAGCCACGCATACTCGTATGTAGCTCCTCCCGTATGACCTGTTAATAAAACGAATGCTGCACCAATAAATGCTACTATTGAACCAATTTGTACTTTCATCGAAAAACGTTCTTGTTTGTGCAATACTGCTAATATCCCTGTAAATATAGGTGACATCGCAATTAATAATGAGGCGTTCGTTGCTGAAGTATATTTTACAGATAGCATAAACATCGTTTGATACATTGCCGTACCAACGATACCGACTGCTACTAATCGTAACCAATCTTTTCTTTCAATACGTAATGAGCGTTCCATAATAAATGTAATAAGTAATAATACCGGTGATGCTACTAAAAATCGTAAACTATTAAATTGAATGGATGACATATATGCCACGCCATACTTTCCAATTGTATAATTTGCTCCCCATACTAATGCAACTGATACTAGGAGCCACTCCATTTGCCATCGTTTCATCCGAATCTCCCCTTCCCTATTTAGCATAGTAAAATTGGCTGGATATAACACCGTCCAATTGGCTGTTTTTTTACCCAGCCAATTTGTTATACTTAATGTATATAAGATTTGCGGAGGCGTTTGTATGGAATGGAAGCTAGATAACGACAGTAAAATCCCAATTTATCAGCAAGTTGTTGACTTTATTGAAAAACGTATTACATACGGAGAACTTCCCCCAGGTAGCTTCCTCCCTTCAGAACGGAAATTAGCTACGCAGTTAAATGTAAACCGAAGTACGGTAACAACTGCTTATAATGAACTACGTGCTATGGGAATTGTAGAAAGTACGACTGGTAAAGGTACACGTGTGAGTACACATATGTGGGGTGTTTCTCCAACATTAACGCCGAACTGGAGAGGTTTCGTAGAAGGCGGGACTTTCTTACCAAACTTACCGTTACTTCGCCATATTCGGGCAGAAGTACAACAAAATGAGAACATTATAGATTTCGCAAACGGAGAGCTCGGTTGTAATCTCTATCCTCACGATCAACTACAAACAATTTTGCGAGAACAACCGTTAACGCAGTCATTAAGTTACGATCATCCCCAGGGGTATCTCCCGCTAAGACAAGCGGTCGTAAAATATATGAAGGAATATTTAAAAGTTGAAGCGACCGAACAATCGATTATGATTACATCCGGTGCCCAACAAGCACTCCACCTTATCGTTCAATGTTTATTAAACCCAGGAGATGCAGTCGCTTTCGAAAGTCCTTCACACTGTTACTCATTACCACTATTCCAATCAGCAGGTATTCGTATTTTCCCATTACCTGTCGATGAACATGGTATTAATCCAGATGATGTGCAAGAGTTGTATAGAAAGCATCGTATTAAAATGATTTTTTTAAATCCAAATTTCCAAAATCCTACGGGAACAATGCTACATCCAAACCGTAGAAAAAAACTTTTATCACTTTGTGCGGACTTACGAATCGCGATCGTTGAAGATGACCCGTCCAGTTTACTTACGTTAGAAAATAAACAACCTTGCCCTACTTTAAAATCGATTGATGAAAACGGAACAGTCATTTATGTTCATTCCTTATCAAAAATGATTGCGCCAGGGTTACGAGTTGGCTGGCTTGTCGCTCCGCAGTCTGTCGTAGAGCGATTATCAGATGCGCGTCACCAAATGGAATTAGGAATGAGTATATTCCCGCAGTGGCTTATACAACAATTTTTCGAAACTGTACCATTTCAGTCGCATATCGTACCGTTACGAAAACAACTAGCAGAAAAAAGAGACATTATCGTTCGTGCCCTAAACGAGCAACTTCACGATAAAATCTCTTTCTCAAGCCCAACCGGTGGTATATACATATGGGGAAAATTAAACGAACCGATAAACGAAAAACAACTCATTATGCAAAGTTTAAAACAAGAAATTGCTTTTATGCCAGGTAGTATTTTCGGCGCGAAAGATGGTTATATTCGTTTATCTTATGGAAAAGTGAATATTAATCAAATTGAGGAAGGTATTTCTCGTTTGCGTGAGGCTATTTTAGTTTGTGAAAAATAACTTTAAATAAAGCTTTCTCGTTTGACAAAAGAAAAATCTACCATTATCATCAACTCGAACCTAGTTTTAGGAGTGATAAAATGAAAATTTACGTTGATGCAGATGCTTGTCCTGTAAAAGATGTGATTATTTATGAAGCTACGAATGCTGAAATTCCTGTTACCCTCGTTACTAGCTTTTCTCATTATTCTAATGCGGAACAGCCATCAGGAGTAGAAACAATTTATGTTGATTCCGGAGCGGATGCTGCGGATTACCGGATTATGCAGTTAGCAAAAAAAGAAGATTTAATCGTAACGCAAGATTATGGTCTTGCTTCGCTTGCTTTAGCAAAAGGCTGTATCGTTCTACACCATAAAGGCTATAAGTATACGAATGAAAACATTGAACAATTGTTACAAACACGGTATTTAAGTGCAATGGTTCGAAAAAGCGGTAAGCGTACAAAGGGACCGAAACCATTTACAGCAGAAGACAAAGAGAAGTTTAGAGTGCTCTTTAAAAGTATAATCGCACTTTAAAAATGAACCGTCTATTTGCAAGGAAAACTTCGCAAAACAAAGAAGAGAATATCCAAATGAACATTCTCTTCTTGAGGTTTACCTGTTTAAAATGAAGGTAAATTATCTAAGTTATTTTCCTTTATTCCATCAGGTTCACTACGTATAATATCTCTACCATACTTATGAAATACGTCCACATGAACTAACTTCCCTGATTTCGCTTCACTAAGAGCAGTAATATAATCTAACTCTCTCCCGCTACTTGTCTTAAAAGCAATTAAATCCCCATCATCATTTTTACGAACGGCAACAATTTGTTCTGCTCCTGAATTGACTTCATTGTCTACTTCAAATTGAGCTTGCTCTTCTCCTTGATGTAAGTAATCATTATAAACTTTTTCAAAGTCTTTTTTGTCCATAAATTTCACCTCCAACACATTTTATTAGTATGTTTGGAAGGTATTAGTTTTATGTACTTCTTCCATCAAGTTCACAAAAATACACTCCCTCAAAAAGATAACCCGAATCATAATTTTTTCAATCTAATACAAATTCATTTTAGAATCCTATAGAGTATCTCTTAATTTAAGTGTTAATATTTTCCTAGTAATATTATAATTTATTTATATCGAAAAGAAATATGAAATGGAGAATGATTATGTTGAATATAGATATTAATCGTTTAACTGATATTTGTTTAGACTATCAGCAGTCTAGATTTTATGTTACTAGAATACCTAAAGATTTCTTATCAATTGCAAATACACGTTTTTCTATACCAACAGATGACCAAATTATCGCTTTTTTAAGTTGTAACTTGTTTGGATCAGGAAAATATGGCGTTTACTTTACAAATTCAGGTCTATACTGGAAAAATTGGCTGTTAGGTAAAGGACATATAAAATGGGATCAATTAAATAAAGTGCAACAAATTGAAATTGATAAAGATAGCTTTTTATCTTTTAATGCACAAAAAAGCTTTAATATTAACGGAAGTGATTATCCTCCACTGTTATTTAAAGAATTACTTATAACTCTTACAAATTCATTCCAAAATTCAAAGCAAAATAATATACATCCAGTTATAAAAGTTGATGAGATAAAATCAATCTGTTCTTTGTTTGAGACGTACGATGAATTATTAGAACCTGATAATGGATTATTTGTAGACACTCATATTTCACACAAAAAATTAAAGGAAATTGGGGCACGATACATTGTTTCAAAAGAAGAAGAAATCGTTGCTTTTTTAGATACATCTGTCCTTGGAAATATTGGGAAAGGATCCGATGGAGTATTAATTTGTCAATCAGGTATATATTTTAGAGAAACTTTTGTACACTTGTATTTTCCATGGCATGTCTTTAGGAATATCCCTATTACTTTGACTTCAAATGAATTAGAAATCGGAAAAGGAAACATATTTCATCTTCAACATGCTAGAATGCCTAGTCAAGAGATTCTATTATTCATCAAGAATTTAAAACAGTATGTGAATAGTTTATATGAAGAACATCCACAATTACATATGTAATAAACTCGTGTATAGTTAAGTCTAATATTTCAATTCAATTACAAAAACGATCATTTTTGTAGGGAACCCACAGAAATGATCGTTTAAAAAATTTTATTCTTTATTTATCTGCTCTTTTATGATGGAATCCGGTGATGAAGCACACGCTCTAATTCGATAGCCTTTTTTAATATCTATGCCGTTTCTTCAAAATTCCCAATATAGCATCTGTGTGAAAAACGTACTCCACTCTTCTTCAGTTAAAAATTTTTGGTTCTGTAACGACCTGATAGATGTTACTAATAAAACTTACACTAGAAATTTAAATATTCTTTTGAGTTTTTTTAAATGAAAACATAGTCCCCTCACTATTTGATTGTAAAGTGTATTTTACATTGAACATCTTTGATATATCTCCAATATTTTTCAATCCTATTCCCATTCCTTTGACATTTATATCAAAGCCAATCCCATTATCTCTAAAGAAAACAATATCATTGCCTATGAGGATCTCAAGTTTTTTAGCTTGTGAATGTTTAAGCACATTTTGAAAAATATTATCGAATAGCCTTTGAATCCATAACTCATTACTATTCCATACCAACTCTTTATCTTGTGGATTATATACTAATTCAATTTTATGAATGCTATACAAATAGCTCCATTTTTTAATCATATTTTCTATTAAATTATGTATATTCACTTCATCATTCACAATATAAGTATTTTCTAAGGTCTCTGTAGATTGAATATTAAATTCGTTAGTTAAATCACTTATATATTGTATCTGCCCATACATTGATTCAAGTACTTGTGCTTGTCCTTCGTATTCGCCTTCTAAATAATATAATTGTAATCTAACCGCTGTTAAGGGTGTATTAATATCATGCCGTAATTTATTTAATAGTTCCTTTTTTATTTGTTCCTGTTGTTGTAGTTCTAATTCTCGATAAGTCGTTCTTTCTATTAGCAAGTTTACTGATCTAATCAGTTCCCCCATTTCATCATCGCTTTTGACATCTATTATATTAGGGATTTTTTTATCACTTGCTAAATCTCGAATCGTTTGATTTAATACATTAATTTTATTTAATAATGAATTAATCGATTTTGAAAATACAAAAGCTAATACTAATAGTGATAATAAAAATATGATTAACATAGTAGGATATGCAAAGGATTCATGAAAAGGAATGTTCTTGTTTTCAGTTTTAAAGGCAACATTATAAATAACTGATACAAAGATACTAATCGACAATAATAACAATGGTACGCTAATAATAGCAGTGAATAGTAATAACTGATATTTCTTCTTTAATTTCATTTCTTCATAAAGGTATTTAATCTATACCCTTCTCCATATATGTTCTGAATTATGTTACCTGTTTTATCATCGATTTTGGTCCTAATTTTCTTTATATGTACGTTCATGATATTTTGATTTCTATCTTCGAGTTGCCATAAGTAATCAAAGAAGTGTTCTTTTGTTAGAATTCTATCCCTATTTTCATACAAATAGAAAAATATTTTACGCTCAATCGCTGTAAACACAACTTCATCACGCAAACCATTAATGAAAACCCTTTTATATTCTGCATCTATAAATAAATGTTTAATTTGCGTGAAAGTACCATATTGATTATCTAACATTTTCTGAATTCTTAACAATAATTCTCGAGGATCAAAAGGTTTTATCATGTATTCTTCTCCAATGGTAAGACCTTTTAGTTTACTATCAATATCATTCCGAGCTGATAAAAATATGATTGGAATATTTAATCCTAGATTTTTTATTTTCTTTGTAATTTGATAACCATCTTCACCTGGTAACATAACATCCATTATGACTAAATCTATTTCATGGATTACATCTAGAACATTCTTTCCTTCTTTCTCCCAATACACTTTATACTTCTCACGCTGCAAAATTTTTTGTAATAAATCTCCTATCATCAAATCATCTTCAACAATTAATATGTTATATTCTTTCATTATGTAGACCTTCCATCACTAAAATAACAATAGCTTAGTTCTTCACTACTTTATTATTAATAAAATCCATTACAAGTTTGTATATTTCATCAGGAGCGTATAAATAAATACTATGTGTACCTTCAATTTTTTTCACATCAGCTATCAATAACTTGCTAGCAAACTCCTCATAATCTCTGTTTTTTTGCTTTGTATATTTCGAGTTTTTATTTTCCCTAGCAATCGCATCTATAAATAAAATTGGTGTTTCTTTTGGGAATGATAAAGAATTAGATTTGTTACTGTTATTGTAACTTTGTAAAAGTTCTTGCTTCATATCATCATTAAAAGCTTGTTTATATGAGAGGGCTTTATAAATAGTTTTTTCCTGTTCGGTTAAAAAGGATTGCTGAATTACTTCGGGATTATAAGTAATAGAAGGAACTAAGCGTTGAAAACCAATTTTCGTTAAAATATTCATCCCTTTTATTATTAATGAATCAACCTCGTCTATTTTATGAGTTACGTACTGATTAGGTAAACCAATATCTAACGCAATAATCCCTTTTACTTCACTTGGGTATTTTTGTGCCCAATAAATAGCCTCTATACCCGATAGAGAGTGTGGCACTAAAATATAGGGGGGTTTATTTCCACTTCTAATAAGCGCTTCTCTCGTTTGTTCTAATATCGTATCAATATCTCTATCATCATGAAAAACATCACTGTATCCATAACCAGCTCTCTCAATTACAGAAACCTTGTTTTCTTTCGAAAATTCACTATATAATCCTTTCAATTCATAAACAGGAGCGGCAATTCCAGATCCGGCCATAAATACAAAAGTATCCTTCCCGCTCCCCTCGTTATAAACATTCACTTTTTTATTATTGAAATTAACAAGTTCCCCTTCATTGTTCATTAATTTCGATTCCATTCTTAATTGATAGTTATGATATATGAATACAGCGCCTGTTCCAAGAAAAATAATGCTACTACACACAAAAAATATTATCTTTCCTATCTTCAATATTTTTTTCATTTGACACCCCTTTCAGCCTATAATGAAAGGGTACAATGTAAAAATAAATTTCTAATAAATTTTTCAAAATTAATATTTTCTCTGTGTTTCTAAGTATGGACGATTTTTAATACCTACGTGATTCCTTCAAAGTCTCCAATATATCATCTGTAAAGGCTGTAATACCCTCTGTCTCTAAAGCTCTGAAATATAAACTTCTTAAGAAAGCTCTAATATTTTGTACTAAAATAGCATGCTGAGGATGTCGGATATCTTCAACAATTGCTATACTATGTAGCCAGTTGCTCCACTCTTCTTCAGTTAAAAGATTTTGATTACGTAACGACATAATTGGCGTTACTAATCTCTCATCCTCAAAGTGTATGTATACGTAGTCATTCATACGAACTTTTTGACGAACAGCAGCTAGTATTGCATATGAAAACTCACGATTTTGTATTGTACGTGCTAAAGCATCTAGTGCATCTGCCGCATGTGCAGTAGAATGCGCCCAGCCTTTTCCTTCTACGTAACCCCTTACATCTTCTTCTAAATAGACATATTCCAGAACTTGTTCTGCCACACTATACAGCTGTTCTTCAGATAACAGTGGTTCTCTTTCATGAACAGATAAAATAAGCGGCGGAATTAATACGGAGAACGCACGTTTAAATACAGAATCTGTGCCCTTTTCACCAATTTTATAAAATAAATAATCAGGACTAATCGCTTGTAACATTAATCCTCGTAATTCTTTTTGTCTAAATACATCATTTGTAATCCATGTGTGAAGCGTACTATAAATCAAATCATCACGTAATTCAGCATCAGGTGATCCGATATAATCTAACATCCACTGTGCATATGGATATGCGTCTACGTCTTCTGGCACAGCATAATTATTATTTTGAATTTGTTGTAATTCTTCTTTTAGTTCTAGTACTTCTGTCATTATATTTCCTGTCCCCTTTTTACGTTTTTCAACTTATTTTCGCCTTATCCCCTGTAATTTCCCTCATAAAATTAAGTCGACTTTTAATATAGTTTTAGTCCCTATCTTTCTATGAACTTGATTCAATTATATAAATTTCTCCCGAGAAATAAAAGGAAATACATTGGAACACCAAAGCTTCTCACTTTGTTTACATGCATTTCATGTAAGTTTAAGTTATAAAATAAAGTATTTTTTTCATTTGTATTCAAACGTATTTGCAATCAAAAATCAAATCATTTTAGAACTTGTTTAATAAACTCTGTTTTAGCTTTTGTGTATGCTTCTCTATCTTGGTTATATCTTTTAGCTAAATCTTGTTTCAGATTTGAATAATCATAAACTAATTGTGGATTTTCTCGTAAGCGGTTACGAAATAAAAGTTGTTGCTCCCATCGTTCAGTTCCTTTAACCATCAAATGCAGATGAGCTACACGCCTATTATTCTTCACTTTCACAAAAAACCTTCTCCAAGGTCTTTCATCTAATTCCGGGCCTACATAATGCCAATCATATATAGCCAATTTTGCTGAAATATCGAGCACTCTATCAAATGAGTCTGTTTCAGCCATTAGATCAATGATAGGTTTTGCAGGTAAACCAGGTATGGATGTACTTCCTATATGTATTACTTTGCTAATACCGAGAGGAGTAAGCAGTTCATAAAGTTGCTGTTCTTCATATCGGCCTTTATCTTGCCAATCAGGATTTGCATTAACTATCTCTACTGACTCATTCGCCCATACAGGCCAATCGTTCGGATTATCTTTTTTATCCACCCGACGCATCCCCTTTCACGAACTTTTTGCTATATAAACGATTTTAAATTCATTTAAATACAACTACCGGATCATCAAAATTACTATTCTGAAATATGACATTCGCACATTCTTTCGGATTATGCTCATCTATATACATCTTACAAGCTGCATGATATCTGTTTATAAACATTTTCTCTGCTTCTTCATAACTTCCAAAAGCCTCAGTCTCGCGCTCTGCACCACGGTTTCTCGCAATCTCAAAATCTGTATCTACGAAAATTTTATAGTCAAATAGATACTCAATTTCTTTTTTCAATAAAAATGTTCCATCTACTATTAGCACCATATTTGGCGAGGCCACTAGCGGCGTATTATGTACAGGGATGTCCGTTATTAAGTTATGAGAAATCGTTTCATACTGTAAATTCCCGTTAGGTCCTAAAGGCTTTAATAGCCTTTCTTTAAAAGAGGTATAATCGTGTGCATCTTCATAATACCCTCTTGCAGACTCTTTTCCTTGTGCATAACGAATCACTCTCGGGTTATGAAAATCGTCAATGCTGGCGCGTGTTACTTGTACTCCCCGATTTTTCATTTCCTCTGCCAGTTCGTTTGCAAATGTTGTCTTTCCTGAAGCTGTTATACCATTTACTCCAACTCTTATTGGATGGGTTAATTTTAACGTTAAAATATGATCAGCAATTTCTTTCATGTATTGTTTTCGGAGCATGACATTCCCTCCTGTATATTGTTTACATAATATAATTGCAGTAAATTAATTTTATCGCTATTTGTTGGTAAATCGATATATTAAAAAAATCGTTGATATATTTTAAGTTATGATAGATATATTTTTATTGATTTATATTTTCCTTATTTCCCCTTAAAACCTCGATATAAAGCAGTCCGTAATTCTTGTTTGTATTCTTCAATTTCTGGCATATCGAGTTCTTCTGCTAGTCTGATGGCTAGTTCAATATCATATGGTACACGTACGAGTTGAATCGAAAAGCTTGCTGCTTCTTTTTCATTGTATGTTCCTTCAAAAATTAAATAGGAAGCTTGTGTAATTTCAAGTGGATTACCTACACTACCAGCATTACATAACGTTTTCCCTCTAAAATTTTGCACATACGCCTGATGAACGTCACCGTAACAAACGACATCTGGTTTTCTTTCCCCTTCTATATTCTCTGTGAGCTCACTATTTTCGAACATACTAATACGCTCTTCTCTTGTTGCATGTGGTTGAATTCTTTCATATAAACTTCTTGGTGAAGCGTGGAACATACGAATCAGTTTCCCACTCATATAAAACTCGATTGAAAATGGTAAGCTTCTTAAATACTCATTTTGTTCTTCTGACAATTGTTTTTGATGCCATTTTAACGCTTCAAATTCAGTCGGTTTTGTAATGAAATCATCCCAGTTTCCCATTACGGTTCCTTCACATTCTTTACGAACGATTTCAATTACTTCGCTAGAATGCGGACCTTTTCCTACTAAATCTCCAAGACAAATAATACGTTCAATTCCTCTTAATTTAATATCTTTCAGTACTAATTCTAATGCCGGAATATTACCATGTATATCTGAAATTACCGCAATTTTATCCAAATGAATCCCTCCGTTATTTATTGTTTATTATATCCTCATGTTGTGATTGATACCATTTTGGAATATAAGATGAAAAATGATTATGATCTTCTATAATTCGGTTCAATCTTTCTTTCATATCCTCTACTAAATGTGGTGTAGTTCGGTTTGTCCATACGATATCCGCTGGGAATGTCATCGCTGCATATAATGAATACAGTTTCCAAAAGCGGATTGACGGATCGCCTCCGCAATAACCGTGAACTTGTCCAACCGCAAATGGTTTGCTTATTCTTGTAGTAAAAATCGCCACATTATAAAAATCGTGTATTGGATCGCCAAAATCATATCCACCAAAATCAATAACGATAAACTCTTTATTGTGAATCATACTATTTGCTGGGTGGTAATCATCGTGTAAAAATGTGATAGGCCGATTTTTCAATAAGTCTTTATGATTTTCTACAAAGGTGAATACTGGCTTCAAATCCAGAAAATTCACCTCATAATCTGCTAATGCCTCTATGTACCTTTCATACTTATTCCACCTAAATATTTCCCATTTATTACTTGCACTTTCTCTTTCTATCGAGTGAATTCTCTTTAATATTTCCCCTGCTTTTCTTCCTGCATTATACTGTTCTTCCACCGATAGCTTGCTTAAGCTCTCTTCACCATTTACACCTTGGGTCCATTCAAATACTTGAACACATTTATTTAATCCCTCAAGTTTTATGAAATGAATTAACTTCGGCGTTGGAATATGTAATAACTCCAATTGTTTCATATACATATATTCTTCTTGTTTTCGTTCATAATTAGAAGAATCACACACTTTTACAAAATAAGTTTCTCGATTCTCTAGGTCAATTTTATACTTCTCTTCATGTGAAAAACCTTTTGTAATAGCTGTACATTTTACAATACGTGACCACTCTAGTTTTCTTTCTATCTCTCTTAACATTTCTTCCACAAAACTCACCTCTATCAATATACGAACAAACTACCTAACACTTCATACTCTCGTTTATTTTCCCCTTTAAACTCCACTGCAAATGGATATTCGCCATGATGCTTCAAACGTTCTAGTACTAGCCCTTCTCCAACTGGTTCACAAAACTGCACATGAACATCACCAAACGATACACTTTGACACTCAGCATTCCATTCTTCATTTTGTATGATTGAATTTGCAGTTAGCTCCATTACTTCTTTCCATTTCCGCACTGTTTCTCGAACATTCTTCACCGTATAATGAATCGTTTCAACTTCTTGTACTTTATTTTTATGTTCAGTGATCGTCCCTATTTTACGTAAATCGTTTCTTCTTTCTTCATCCGTTTCATTCCACTGTATAAAGAATGGTAATTTCGGTCCATTCTCTTCTTGCTTTACAAATAACATTTTCCATTCTAAAAGCCGGCCATCTTTTCTCATCCGTTTCCCTTCAAATGGTCCTATCGTATGTAAGCCGTGCTTACTAAATTTAACTGCTAGTTCTTCAATTGCATCTGTTCGAATTGCGATTTGTAGCATCCCTTCTCCATTTTTTAATTTCACCACTGTTTCTTGTACTAATGGATTTTCTGCTTCTTTCGCTTTTTCTTCATGCTGAACTGCTAAAAATTCTATATATGATAAATCAAAATAACATAAACTATTCCAAGTACCCCAAGTCGTATGCTCACCGCCTAATGCAGTATGAAATCCATGTTCCTGCATTTGTTTTGCTGCTTCCTCCGGTGTACAATGCACTGCGTGAACGAGATGATCAAATGCTAACATAGTCTTTCTCCCCTTTCTCTCCATCCTTTTATTGTATATTTTATTTTTCTTTCGTTCAATTCAAAAAACTTTAAAACCCAGTTGATTTATACGATTAATGTGTATTATAATAAAACAAATTTAATTATTGCTGATTGGAAAAACCAAAGGCACTTTTCTCATACGGGAAAAGTGTCTTTTTCATTTATTATTACAGGGGGATTATTTATGCAGAAATTAATTGTCTTTGCTATTATTGGATTTTTCGCTCAATTGATTGATGGCGCACTTGGTATGGCGTACGGGGTAACGTCTACCTCACTATTATTAATGTTTGGTATCGCACCGACTGTAGCTTCCGCATCAGTTCATTTAGCTGAAGTCGTTACAACCGCCGCTTCTGGTGCATCTCATATCAAATTTGGAAACGTTGATAAATATACAGTTTCCAGACTTACATTACCAGGAGCAATTGGCGCATTTATTGGGGCATGTTTTTTAAGCAATTTACCTGGTGATGTAATTAAACCGTACATTTCCATATTTTTATTTACTTTAGGGGTTTATATTTTATTACGATTCATCATTCAAAAACAAATTGTTTCTTCAAATAAGCGTATGTCTGCTAAACAACTTGTACCACTCGGTCTGTTCGCAGGATTCGTTGATTCAACTGGCGGTGGTGGCTGGGGACCTATTACGACACCCGTTCTACTTGCAAAAGGAAATGATGCTAGAAAAGTTATTGGATCTGTAGATACGAGCGAATTTCCTGTTTCACTCGCTGCAACAATCGGCTTTTTCATCTCACTTGGCTGGGAACAAATAAGCTGGGTTTGGGTATTTGCCCTCATGCTTGGTGGTATTGTTGCCGCACCAATCGCCGCATGGTTAGTACGCATCGTTCCTTCTCATTTACTTGGCGTACTCGTTGGCGGACTTATTATCTTTACGAATATTCGTACATTACTTACATCATTTAAAGTTGATCCAACTATTATTACACTTTCTTACGTTGCAGTTGGTCTTATCGTTATTATATCTATTTTTATTGCTGTTCGTAATCATTCCAATCGTTCTAACGTATCGACAGCCGGCTATCCGAAAGATCAAAAACAAATGCTACCATAATTAATAATAATACCGCCCGATTTACTTCGAGCGGTATTTTTTATTTTTCTATTTTCCAATTGACCATCGTTTCAGTACTATTTACTCTTTTCATATGTAATTTCTCTAAGACACGAATAGAGCTATAATTATCAAGGATTGTCTCCGCTATAATCGTTTCCACTTCCCCTGTTTGAAAAGCCCATTTCATTAATTCACTAACTGCTTCTGTTGCATACCCTTTATTCCAATATTTCCGGGTAAATCCGTAACCAATTTCTACCGTATGTTGCTCATTCGGTTTCCCTTTAAATCCTATATCACCTAGAACAACATCATCCTCTTTCCGAATAACATACCACGGTCCCCACGGTAATGAAGCCGCATCTCGTTTCATATTTTCTATATGTCCTACAATATGCGGACCACTATTGTATCCTTGATTATCCGCAATTTGAATCCATTCTTCTGTACACGGTACTATATATAATCTTTCCGTTTCTAATTTCATAATGATATCCCCTTTTCAATTAAACAATACCTCAATTTTATCAGAAATAAAAAGAATATTCATTCTATTTATCGAATTTATACTTATTCTTTGAAACGAATTTAAGGAATAATCCCCTTCTGATAGTTATGTCGAATTATATTTTCTGAATTTTCTTTTAATTTTAAAGGGTTTTTCAATATTTTTTGCGAAACATTTGTATAACAATTTTTTCTTTGCTTACTGCTACATAATAGTAGGTTCGGGTGGAGTTTTGCAAGCGTTTCCTATACAATAACCGATATTTTTTGACTTTTCCTAACAAAATTCCTTGCAATATATTCAGAAAGTCATTACAATTGCCATATATTAAATATCTTAGCAATATATAAATCCTCATCAATCCGATGAGGTAGAGGTTGCGATTTTTAAAAGTAAAATGGACGAGACACAGCGAATGTCACTGACTCCGTTTGAAAGGAAAAGTTGCCGAAGTTTATATTTCTTCTCTGGAAATATGAGCTGGGGCTGTCTCCGAAAGGAACAGAACTGTCACGTTTACAAAATTACCGTGTAAACGTGGTGTGCTATCTTAACGGAAGGGTATGATGGGGTGGTTATTTGTGAAACGTTCCGCCTAATTCCTTTGGCGGTTTTTTGTATTTTTCTCCCCCGCTCCTTCCTAACCTACAAGAAAAGGAGTGTTGAACATGAATAGCGCAACAAATCAATCTACCTCTAAAACGCAAACTACACAAGGACAAGGTGAATTAAAACGCGGATTAAAATCTCGTCACCTTACGATGATTTCTCTCGGTGGTACAATCGGTACCGGATTATTTCTTGCCAGTGGTGGTGTTATCCATTCAGCTGGTCCTGGCGGTGCATTAGTCGCATATGCCGCAATTGGAATTATGGTTTATTTTTTAATGACAAGCTTAGCAGAACTCGCGGCTTACATGCCTGTTACTGGATCTTTTAGTACTTATGCAACAAAATTTGTTGATCCATCACTTGGTTTTGCACTTGGATGGAACTATTGGTATAACTGGGCGATTACGATTGCAGCTGAACTAGCGGCCGTAACATTAATTATGAAATTTTGGTTCCCAGATACCCCTTCTCTTATTTGGAGTGGACTTTGTTTAGCTATTATTTTTCTCTTAAACTATTTATCTGTTAAAGGTTTTGGTGAATCTGAATATTGGTTCGCACTTATTAAAGTAGTTACTATTATTATCTTTTTAATTGTCGGTTTTATGATGATTTTTGGAATTATGGGCGGCGAATCTGTTGGCTTTAAAAACTTCACTGTTGCAGATGCACCATTTAATGGCGGCATCATGGCAATTATCGGTGTATTTATGGCTGCTGGTTTCTCATTCCAAGGAACTGAATTATTAGGAGTAGCTGCTGGTGAAACTGCTGATCCAGAACGCAATATTCCGAAAGCAATTCGTTCTATCTTTTGGCGCATTTTATTATTCTATATTTTAGCAATTCTCGTTATCGGTTTATTAATTCCTTATACGACTGAAAGCCTTGCAGCAAGTGATGTTACAGTAAGTCCATTTACACTTGTATTTGAAAAAGCGGGCGTTGCCTTCGCTGCTTCTGTTATGAACGCTGTTATTTTAACTGCAGTTCTATCTGCTGGTAACTCTGGAATGTATGCATCAACTCGTATGCTTTGGGATTTAGCTCGCCAAGGAAAAGCACCAAAGTTCTTAGGGAAATTAGATAGCCGCGGTGTACCTGTTAACGCATTAATCGCAACATCAGTAGTTGGTAGCGTCGCTTTCATCGCTTCTTTATTCGGTGACGGTGTTGTATACATTTGGTTATTAAATGCTTCAGGGATGTCAGGATTTATTGCTTGGGTAGGGATTGCTATTAGTCATTACCGTTTCCGTAAAGCTTATATTGCACAAGGGAAAGATTTGAAAGATTTACCATATCAAGCGAAATGGTTCCCGTTCGGTCCAATCTTTGCATTTACACTTTGTGTTATTGTTATTTTAGGTCAAAACTACGGAGCATTTACAGGAGCATCTATCGACTGGAACGGTGTACTCGTTTCTTACATCGGTTTACCACTCTTCTTAGTACTATGGTTAGGTTATAAATTTACTAAGAAAACGAAAGTCATTCCACTTGATAAATGTGAACTGAAATAAAGTAAAACGAGCAAACAAAATTGTTTGCTCGTTTTTTTAATGCAATGCTTCTCCCTTCCCTATTTCTCCTGTTTTTGCAATAATAGAGGAAATATAAATAAAGGTTGGGATTACATGAACATTCGTATTACTGATGAAGCAAAAGCAGCTATACATAGACTAGTACGTGAAGACAAAAAGATCATTCGCATTAGAGGAACTATGACAAACTCTTGCAGTATTTTCGTTGATGTCGATTTAATTTGGGATACATATAATGCGGATGATGTTGTATATGAAGATGCGGAGCTTATCGTACAAATGGATTCATTCACGACAGATTACACTGGTGATACGGTGAAACTTGATTATAAGACGACAGGTTTTAGTATTACGACTCCTAGTGAGACTTTGGTGTATGGATTGTCGATTAAAAAATAAACATTGTTTTTATCCGACCAATGGGGTGAAAAAATGGGCAAATATGTTCCGTTAAAATTTTTATTTAACAAAGAATTAGCAGAAAAAATGGCTGATTCTATTTGTAAACACGATCCTAATTTCTCTAAAAGAAACTTTGTATCTACCGTAACATATAAAGTTGAAAATTTAGAGTTAAAGCAACGTATAGAAGTAATAGCAGATGAATTACACAATGCATTACAAAAAGATTTTAATGAAGCAATACATATATTACTGAAAACATTAGGACCAGAAAATACAACAGAAGTCGGCACATTTACAAAGGGTTATATGTATATGCCTATCGCAAAATACGTTGAAAAATATGGACTTAACGATTTTGAATCCTCATTCAATGCAATGTATGAAATAACAAAAAGAAATACTGCTGAATATGCCATTCGTCCTTATCTTGAAAAATACCTTGAAGAAACCTTAGACATATTGCAGCAATGGTTACGTGATGAAAACAGCCACATCAGGAGATTAGTTTCAGAAGGTACTAGACCAAGACTTCCTTGGGCAAAAAAAATAGGAGCTTTGAAAGGTGACTTCAGAAATAATTTAAAACTTCTTGAGCCATTAATGAATGACCCTTCTAAGTATGTTCAAAAATCTGTAGCCAATCACATTAATGATATTACGAAGGAAGATAACGAACTCGTTTTTCAATGGTTGCAACAATTACTCGATAAAAACCATCCTGTTAATCCTTGGATTATGAAACATGGATTAAGAACGATGATAAAAAATGGCACTTTACCAAAAGATTTTTGTTTTTAAGTATTTGTAAAGAAAGCAACAATCTATATAAAAACAGCTAATAATAAAAACGTTTATACTTCATTTGGAAGTATAAACGTTTTTTCTTTTTTAAACATTAACCCTGCCTTAAAATCTTATGAAATATTTCCGGTTTATGTTGATCAAAAGCATCTATTAATTCTTTTCCAAATATCGTTATACTCTCCTCCCACGGATGCCCTAAATAGCCCCACTTAAAATCCTTCTGAATAAAGAAATAATAATCTCCATTTGGAAAAATCGGGATTGTCCACTCATCAAATTCATTTCTATCAAACTTTAAATGTGGATTTACCCAGTAACATTCATGTTGCCAATCAAGTGCCATTATATATTCATTCGATACCGTATTCTCTTTAAAAACTAGTAATGCTTTTTCTTCCAGGTCGTCATATACATCTAAATCTACCGACTCTCTGAAGTAATGAGAAATATCATATGTTATAAAGGGACTTGGCACCTTAAATGATGGGAATGTAGAATCACTTGGCGAAAACTCAAAATCACTATATACCCTATCCCATATTTGGTCGTACTCTTTGTCTGTAAACTCCATCCAATTTTTCATTAAACAACTGCCTTCCCCTATAATTTCAAAGGATTTTCACTCGATACTCCCGAATATATAAATAACCATTCTCGTAAGGAGCTAATTTATATGAATCTATTCGAACACGAAACATAAAACCGTTCCACTTTAATAAGAGGTCCTCCCTTTTTCTTTTCTTACTATATCATTTATTAACGAAATAGGAGGGCAACAATATGAAACGTGATCCATTATTTTCAGCACTATTAGAAAGTGCAAAGACTAACTTTAGCGGCTGGGATTTCTCTTTCATTTCAGAAACTGGCCGTATGAATAGCGAGCCCCTATCATGGTCATACGGTAGCACTGCTTTCCAGCTTATGCAACGTGCAAAATCAATGCTAGATATGGGGACTGGTGGCGGAGAGTTTTTATCTATGTTACAACCGTTCCCGTCAACTATTTATGCGACTGAGGGCTATGCTCCGAATGTCCCAATTGCACGAAAGAAATTAGAACCTTTAGGAGTTATAGTCGTAGAAGTGACTGATGATACTGCTTTACCATTTCAAGATGGTCAGTTTGATTTAATTGTGAATCAACATGAATCCTATTCTGCTTCTGAAGTGAAAAGAAGTCTTTCCATTAATGGAACATTTCTTACACAACAAGTCGGTGGTCTTGATTGTGCGGAACTGAATGAGCAGTTTGGCACACCGCTGAATAGCGAATTTTCAAGTTGGTCACTCGAAACGGCATGTAGTGAATTGAGGAAAAATGGATTTACTATTTTAGAAGCGAAAGAAGAATTCCCTCTTCAGCGTTTTTATGATGTCGGTGCTGTTGTCTATTACTTGCAAGCAATTCCGTGGCAAATTCCTGATTTTACAGTAGAAAGCTATAACGAGGAATTATATCGCATACATGAGATCATCTTGCAAAAAGGATATTTCGATGTGAAGCAACACCGCTTTATTATTAAAGCAAATTATGAAGAGTAAAATTTGAATTAGCATTCCTTGTAAAAAGCCAAATTCCCATAAAGAATTTGGCTTTCTCTTCGTATTTTAACGTTTCTTCTCTTATTGAGAAACGAGATATTTTTCATATCGTTTTTTCGTATTATCTTCTATCAAAAGTGTAGTTTTGTAATCAATAATATTCCGATTATCATATATGAATATATGCTCTAAATTGTTGTCCTCACTTAATAATGTCGGTAAATATCTTTGCAAATTGCTAACTACACCTCTATTATCACCATCTAATATCCAATCAATTGACTTCCATTCTAATATACCTTCATGAGTGCTTACTGGCGTATCAATATGTACTCCATCTGGTAAATCAGCTAGGAATACATACATTCCCTCACTACCCAAAGGTTCGTCTTTAACTTTAAAAATAACATTCCCTTTATACGTTACACTTGGAAGCTCTATTCCTGTTTCCTCAAAGGTTTCTCTAATGACTCCTTCATATGGCGTTTCATACTCTTCTATTTTCCCTCCGACACCATTCCACATTCCCATTGTCGGCTTCTTGTTTCTATTTAGTAAAAGTATTCTATCTCCTTTTCTAATGAAGCAAATTGTGTACTTATACATACGATCATTTCCTTTCATTTACATCTTCTTTTGCAAGCAATTCATTTTCCACATGTGTTATTTGGCTTATTTTCACGTGAAAACACTCGCCTTATAATCCCTTACCACATAATATATAGTACAACTTTCATACGTAAACTCTTTACGTATGAAAGAATCCTTTTTAGAAAGGAGAATTCAAAATCGATAACATTAGTAGCGAATTTCTAAAACAATATTACGACAGCAACGTTTGGTTACATGGTACACACTGGTTCGGGGTTCCAATCTGCAAACTTCCTTCTGATCTCTTTTTATATCAAGAAATATTATACGAATTAAAGCCTGATTTAATTATTGAATGCGGAACTTTTCACGGTGGTAGTGCACTGTTTTTAGCTTCTATGTTAGATTTAATTGGAAAAGGTCACGTACTTACTATCGATATAACTCCGCAACCAAATCGGCCATCCCATAATCGAATTACGTATTTAACAGCTTCATCTGTTTCTGTACAGGCCGTCCAATCAATATTAAGTATGCGCAAACCTGATGATGTGATTTTAGTTATTTTAGATTCTGATCATAGTAAAGAACATGTATCGAAAGAACTCTTACTTTATAAATCTATTGTAACCACTGGCAGTTACATTATTGTAGAAGATACAAGTATTAACGGAAATCCTCTCCTTCCTGATTGGGGACCTGGCCCAATGGAAGCTGTGGAAGAGTTTTTAACTAAAAATAGCAATTTCATAATCGATGAATCTAAACATAAGTTTTTCATATCATTTAATCCAAAAGGTTTTTTAAAGAAGATAAAGTGAAACTTTAATCAGTGGGGGAGTTTTGTCCATCCCCCACTGATTATTAGCCTTCACCAATCGGGCTTTTACGGGCAGTTGATCTCCCACCTAACTTCTTTGCCCTGACTGAATTTTAAAGTGGGAGTCTTACTGCCCGTTAATGCGGGATAAAGTGAAACTTTAATAAGTGGGGTTTTGTGAATCCCCACTTATTTTATGATTTTCATTTTCGAAAAAGGATAGTACACAAATTCCACTTTTCCTATTATATTATCTTCTTCAATATATCCTAAACCATTTCGACTATCCTTACTTTGTTCACGATTGTCTCCCATTACAAATAACTTATTTGGCGGAATCTTTGTCTTTTGAAAATTATAAAACACTTGTGTATTGTTATATAAATCTTTATTTATATAAGGTTCATCTTGCTTTTTGTCATTTACGTATACAGTTCCATTCGTTATGTTAATTACGTCACCAGGAAGCCCTATTACACGTTTCACATAATATTTCGAATCATCCTCTTCCTTAATAATGACGATTTCTCCGTGCTGTAAGCTAGAAAAATGTACCGCAGCTTTATTTACAAATACGTAGTCTTCTTCATGTAAAGTTGGCTGCATTGATTTTCCTTCCACTTTACATAAAGTGAAAGACTGGTACGTTACTACTAGGACAAATATAAATAGTATGTACTTTCCCCAACCTCTCTTATTCTCCTCTTTCATATCCATTCCCACCTTATCAAAACACTTTTTAACTCAAAAATATATCACTGCACCTGTTCATTTGCGCAGTGATATACTACAATTTGAATTTTTTACTGTGCCTTACTCGGCTATTGTGTTACTGGGACTGGACTTACACCCGATCTCTGCGTTTTTAAATCAAAATATGCATCCAAAACCTCTTTACCAATTGCAGAATTAATACCTGATTTATCATTATTTACCCATGGCACAACAACAGAAAAAGCAACTTCCGGATCAGCATCATATGGCGCATACCCGGCGAGAGTTAAATTATAACATTTTTTTCGATAGTTGTTTTCATCTCTTCCAATATCACTTTCTCCACCGTACACTGTTTCTGCTGTCCCAGTTTTCCCAGCCGGTTTATAAGGTAATCCTTTAAAAGTTCCAGCACCGGTCCCATCTACCTCTTGGAAAACTCTTCTAAACCCTTCTTTCACATGATTTATATATGAAAGATCCATATCCAATCGATTTAACACGACTGGTTCCATCGATTGCATAACTTTCCCGACTTCCTCTGGTCTATTCGGTTGCTCTCTAATTTCTTGTACAATTTGTGGTTTCATTCGGTAACCACCATTTGCAATCGTTGACATATATTGCGCAAGCTGAAGCGGCGTATATGTATCATATTGTCCAATGGCATAGTCAAGTAAAAAACCAGGTATATTATCTGTTCTACCCATTTGACCAATCGATTCATTTGGAAGGTCAATACCGGTTGGTACACCTAAACCAAATTGTCTAAAGTAATAGCGCATTTTATTGAATGTTTCTTGCCTAATATCTAACGGATTGTTTGGTACATAATCAATCCCCGCAATCTTTAACGCCGTATTAAACATGTAGACATTGGATGAAACTTGCAATGCTCTTAAATCATCAATATCTCCAAAGTCTTTCCACGATTTCTTCGGCTTCGAACTTCCTTTAAAGTACATTGGTGCATCAAAGAAATGCGTATATGGCTTAATCGCTTCTGTTTGATATCCCGCTAATACCGTAGCTCCTTTCACCGTTGATCCTAACTCGTAAGAACTTATCATCGTTCCTAAAGCGTAGTCTTCTATTTGCATCCCGCCATCTTTATTTACAATTTTCTTTCCTGCTAATGATAGAATTTGACCATTTTTCGGATTCATCATAACGACGAATGCACGATCCATCATCGGTTCAGAAGAATGAAATGCCCTTAAATTCCTTTCAAGACTTTCCTCCACCTTTTTCTGTAAATCCATATCAACTGTTAACATTAAATTATTTCCACTTTTTCCTTTTGTCACTTTTTCAGTCCGAATAATATTTCCAGCTTTATCCGTAATATTTTTAGACTGTTCTTTCGTTCCATGTAACACATCTTCGTATTGTTTTTCGATGTAACTCTTACCAATACGATCATTTCGGTTATAATCTCGCACTAAATAATAGTCTAATTGCTCCCTTGGTAATCCCTCATTCTCAGTAGAAACACTACCAAGTACAGAACGTAGTATTTTGTCATTTGGATATTCGCGCTCCCAATCCACAGTCGTATCTACGCCTGGCAAGCTCGATAATCCTTCACTCACTACTGCATATTCATTTTGACTTACATCTTTTTTGACGATTTGTGGCGTCATTTTATATCCCGCATTCATTTTGCTTTTAATTGCTAGTACTTCTATATCCTCTTTCGAAAGCTCGTTTAATTCTTCTTGTGTAATTCTTTCTCGTCTCAACTCTTCTACTTTCTTATCTAAGTCTTTCCCTTCTATTTCCTGTTTCCTAAATTTACTCTCATCTTCTTTCGTTACTTTTGTTGCTGCGCGTTTTTCATTTAACTGCATCCAAAAATCTTTTTTATCTGTCTCTGTTAACTTGTCCATATCTTCTTGCGGCATTTCAATTAGCTGTGCTAAATTTCTTGCCACTATTAAAACCTCTTTTGAGTCCACTCCTTTCATCTTCGTATATGTAACAGTTCGTAACGGTTTATTATTTACAATAACTTTCCCTTCCCGGTCAAACATCTTCCCTCTCGGAACTGGAGTACTCACCGTTATATCTTCCTTTTTATTCACTTCATTTCGATACGTTTCTCCGTCGATGATTTGTACTTTACCTAATTGAATAATAATAGCTGAAAATAAAAGAAAAACGATAAAAAATAGTACATTTAACCGAAATGGAATATGAGTCTTTTTCTTTTTCGACTGTTTCTGTTTCTCCTTTTTCTGTCTCATTTTGCTCCCTCGCTTCATTCTATTAACATTTCTACGCATGAACCATTATGTATTAAATTTATTTATATGCTATATATAGAATTTTATATTAATTACAAAAGAAATAAAAGATTTAATTTTCAGTTTTTGATTTTATCATCCTATTTATTACCATTCCCCTTATACGCAATAACATGAATATAATTCATACAAAAAAACTGAGGTGGACATCATTCACCTCAGTTTCTTTACGAAAACAAAAACTTATTTAATCGAAGATAACCCTTTGGCAAATTCACCAATCTTATTTTGAAAAACAAAATCAAAATTGTATTCTTGCCCTGTTAACTCTTCATTTACTAAAATTATTGTTGCGCCTACTTCTCTCTTTGCGATTTCTGGGAATGAAGCGACAGGTTGCACTTTTAATGACGTTCCCATTACGAGAAGTACATCTGTTTCATATAAACGTTTGATCGCATTTTGATATTGTGGTAACGTATCTCCGTATAAAACAACATCTGGGTTTAGAATGAAATTACACTTCCCGCAACGCGGTACTTCATGATCAATCATATATTGTAAATCATATCCCGTTTTACACTTCGGACAATGTGCAGTTTGAAGTGTTCCATGTAAATCAATTACATGTTTACTACCACCTACTTGATGCAAACCATCAATATTTTGCGTTAAAATCGTTATGTCTTTCCCTTGTTCTTCTAGCTCCACTAAAAAGCGATGCCCACGATTTGGTTTATATTGATGAAACGTATTAATTTGAAAGATTTCTTTATAATGCTTCCAAAACTCTTTCGGATTTCTATTATAATAGCCTCTCGACAAATACATCTCTACATTCGCATCAGCATATAATCCATTTGCTGAACGAAAATCTGGGATACCACTTTCCGTACTTGCACCAGCACCTGTCAGCACCGTAATTTTCTTCGCTTTTTCTAATATCGAACGTACTTCCTCAAATTGTTGCACAAAAATCACCTCTATGTATATTCCTATACTTATTATACCAGTTGTTTACAGTAGGTGTTGTACAATCCGCTTTATTTAATGCGTCGCACCGCCGCACGCTACAATATCTACTTCCACTTCCGTCGCTACCTCAACTGCCAATCCTATCCCTTTACTAATCGTAGAAAGTGACATACTCGGTTGACCTGGATAGTTGCTCGCTTGCTCTGGTAAGAACGGAATATGAATAAATCCGCCTTTTATTTTCTTATCATGTTTCTCTAGTTCGTGCATGAGACCATAGAATAAATGATTACAAACGAATGTACCTGCAGTTTGTGAAACTGATGACGGTATACCTTCTTCGCGAAGTTTTTTCACGATTGCTTTCATCGGAAGTGTAGACCAATACGCATTAGGTCCTTCTTCTACAACCGGCATATCCACCGGCTGATTTCCTTCATTATCAGCAATTCTTGCATCATCAATATTAATTGCTACACGCTCTATCGTAATATCTGGTCTGCCCCCAGCTTGTCCAATACATATAATCATTTCAGGAGTCAGTTCTTCTATATACGCTTTTAATACTTGTATCGATTTATGAAATACGGTTGGAACTTGTTTACTAATAATCTTGTACTCTCCGATTGTTTTTTCATGCAAACTTTTTGCTACTTCCCAAGCTGGGTTGATACTTTCTCCCCCGAACGGATCAAATCCTGTTAATAATACTGTTTTCATAGTTTCACCCTCCTAATTAGAAACGATATACAAGGCCGTACATGATAAACATATTTATAATGAAAATGGAAAGAGCAATCGGTACTTGCGCCTTAATGACTGCATTCTTATCTTTCAATTCTAAAAGCATTGCCGGAACGATGTTAAAGTTTGCTGCCATTGGAGTAAGCAGCGTTCCGCAATATCCAGCAAACATACCTAGTGCTGCCATAATTGCTGGGTTTCCTCCGTGCATTTGCACAATTAAAGGTAAGCCGATTCCGCCAGTAATAACGGCAAACGCCGCGAATGCATTCCCCATTACGACTGTAAATAGCATCATTCCTAAACAATAGGCCATAACAGCAACGAATGGATACTCTGTCGGTAACACTTGTCCGACTAAATCAGAAACAACTTGTCCAACGCCAGACTTCGCGAAAATACCGCCAAGTGCCGCTAACATTTGTGGTAAAATAACTGCCCAACCAACAGCTTGTAATAACCTACTTCCTTCTTGAACAGGCGTTGTTATTTTGGATTTCGTAATACGCATCGCCGCAATGAATGCGAGTAATGCTCCTAACGCTAATGCAACTAATGTCACTTTATCTGGATCAACAAGTGCGACATTTCCCCATTTAATTTTCCCTAACGTTAACGTACCGATTATCGTAAAAATAGGAATTAATAGTGCAGGCATAAAAATTTTATTCTTTAATTTCTCTGCATGTTTCACACGTTCTTGTACTGGTACTTCTTTCTCCTCGGATTTTGTTACTTTATTCAATGAAGCTAACACGACCATAGCGAGCACAATACAGCCAACATAAAACGAAGGGATTACATTTCCGAATAAAAATGTAACTGCAAACAATGCCCAAAATAAGCTAGAACCAAATCGGTTTGGATGTTCACGATCAAATGCAATACGAACGGCGATAAATGCAACGATTATACCTAATACATAATAAATTGTATCCATTGTTATGATGTTCATCTTATATAGCCTCCTTCTCTTGTTTTTCTTCTGCTTTCATTGTTTTCTCTATATACTTATCAAACCTTCTAAACCTGATCCAGCTCACAATAAGGGCAGATATCGCAGTTGGAATGCCCCAAAGCGCCATATCCCATACACCGACATGCATACCTACTGAATCGAAGAACCCTTTCATTAATAAAATGGCACCAGTTGCGATAAAAATATCTTCTCCGAAAAACCAAGCTGTGTTTTCCGCAGCTGCTGCATTTGCTTTAATTTTTTCTCTCAATTTTTCAGGGAGTTTTCCGTATTTACCTTGCGCAGCTCCTTCTGCCATTGGCGCAACAAGCGGTCTTACCGTTTGCGCATGACCACCAATATTAAGTCCAAGTGCTGCTGATGATTCTCTTATCGTAAAATATGACATTAATACTTTTCCAGTTGTTGCGCCTTTTGATTTCGTTATAAGTGCTTCTGCTCTTTCTTTTAAACCATAACGTTCTAAAATTCCGATTACCGGTAAAGTTAGTATAATCGGCATAGACATGTATCTATTTTCTATGAAAAATTTACCGAACATGCTAATCACATCATAAAAGCTTAAGCCTGAAACCATACCAGTAACAATACCTGCAACCATAACTACTAACAGTGTATTTAATCTAAATAAAAAACCAACCGCAACAAGTAAAATCCCAATTAATTTTATCAATTTTAACACTTCCTCTCATTTTTAATCCCGCTAATTAAAGTTTCACTTTATTTCGGTGCGCATATAGAAACACCGTTAAGTTTGAATGTTCTGTATATTTTTCCCGCAAATTGGACTGCTTTCTCTCCGTCCCCATGTAAACATATCGTTTGCGCCTGAACTGCTACTTTCTCCCCATTAACCGATTCTACATACCCTTCTTTCACCATTTGAAGTACTTGTTTTATCGCTTCATCTTCATTTTTTATAAGAGCATTTTCTTCTGTACGGCTCGTTAAAGTTCCATCCTGCTTATACGTACGATCAGCAAAAGCTTCTTGTACGAGAGTTATATTATATTTTTCCGCAGCCCGTATGAACGCTTCACTATTCGCTAATCCGTAAAGTAATAATCCAGGGTTAATATGATAAATTGCTTTTGCGATTGCATCCGCAATTTCCGAATCAATTGCCGCCATATTATATAAGGCACCGTGCGGTTTTACATGTTGCATCTTCCCACCGGCAGCTTTAACAAATCCTTCTAATGCGCCAATTTGATATAAAACATAATCGTATACTTCACTTGCTGAAACGTGCATGTTCCTTCTCCCAAATCCAATTAAATCAGGAAATCCAGGGTGTGCTCCTATTGCTACATTATGTTGTAATGCTTTTTCAACTGTTTGCCGCATAACGGTCGGATCACCAGCATGAAAACCACAAGCAACGTTTATAGAGGAAACGAACGGAAGAATTTCATCATCATTCCCCATTTTATAAGCTCCAAAACTTTCTCCTAAATCACAGTTTAAATCGATCGTAGTCACGATGTTTTCCTCCTAATCTCAGCTTCGTAAAGCGATGAATTTCTTTAATAGACTCATACTTGTTTCCTGTTCTATATACAATTGTGCAGCTTCTTCCATAGTTATTTTTTCAAAAGTTACATAGTCTCCTGGTTTCAGCTGCGCTAGAAGAGGTAAATCTACTGAAATTACATTTCCAATTCTCGGATAACCACCTGTCGTTTGTCTATCCGCCATTAATATAATAGGCTGTCCACCATTCGGTACTTGAATTGTTCCGAATGTAACTGGGCTCGATAAAATTTCTATCTCTTCAACTCTATTTAAAACATCTCCGTCAAGCCTATATCCCATGCGATCAGCATAATTGGACACTTTATACTCTTTCGAAAAAAACGACTTTATACTTTCTTCTGTAAATTGATCATATTCAAAGTCTGTTATGACGCGAAGAATAGGATGCTTCTTATATTTTGGTAAAGCATTGTTACAAATTGCCCACTTCGTTTTTATACGCTTTTCTTCTTGTAAATTTTGAATGAAACGACTTGCAACTTCTGCCCCTGTACCAATTTGAAAATAATCGCCTTTTTTCAGCATTCTCCCTTCAATACCGCCAAGAGCAGCACGTATGTAAGTACTTTTACTTCCCATCGTATGATCAATATTTATACCGCCCGCAAAAGTCACATATGCTCTGCAACCGCTTTTCGCTTTTCCGAGGCAAAGCATGCTTCCTTCTTCAGCTAATATAGGGCGCCATAATGGAATGCGTTCTCCATTTAATAACGGTTCCATATCCGCACCGCCAATCGCAAGCAAAGTCGTTTTCTTTATTAACAATTTAGGTCCCATTATTGTAATTTCGAGTCCAGCCTCATTCTCCTCATTACCTACTAACATATTAATCATCCTGAGCGCACTTTTATCCATAGCACCGCCAACAGGTACACCGTATTGTTGATAATGAAATCGCCCTAAATCTTGGACTGTTGTAAACATTCCTGCATGCAAAATCTCTACATCCATTCTTTAGCCCCCTCAAGCGATACGTACTCTTCCTTTGTTATTGGTATAAATCGTAAATACATACCACTTTGAATATATGTTGGTGTTTCTTCTTTTGGATTAAATAGAGAAATAGGTGTTCGGCCGATAATATTCCAGCCTCCTGGTGTTTCTAGCGGATAAATACCTGTTTGATTTCCGCCAATACCTACTGAACCAGGAGCGATTTGTAACCGTGGTGTTTCTTTTCTAGGTGTTTCTAGTTCTTTTGATAATCCCCCTAAATAAGGGAAGCCAGGCGTAAAGCCTAACATGTACACGAAATATGTTGTTTCACTATGTATTCGAATAACATCCTCTACTTGTAATCTTTGATAATGTGCAACCTCTTCTAAATCAGGTCCATATTCTCCCCCGTAACACACTGGTATAGAAATATGTTTCACATCTCGGTTCACTTCTTCTTTATAAGAATCACACAGCTCCCGTATATACTGGCAAACGTAATCATATGGTCTTATATTTCTATCATTTTCCTTCCATACTTCGTACAAATTGTAATAAACCGCTAATGAAGTAAACGACGGAACGCATTCAACCATTCCTGCAAATGGATGCCGCCTTAGCGCTTGAAATAACCGTTGCACTTTTTCATATATATCCATCCCAATTTCTTCACCAAATGTAACAATAATTGCTTGATCCCCTAACGCAGAAAATTTCATCCCACTCCCTCTTTCTATGCCAAAAAGCCGAGTTCTTTCGAAATGCGGTATGCTGTTTCTTTCACTTTCGCAGTAAAATATGAAATGTTACTTTCGCTATACTCAATTGCTAATCCCGAAATACTAATGCCGGCTACAACCGTTCCATCACTTGCAAAAATTGGTGCTGCTATAGCCGCTGTATGATTTTCTAATTCAGAGTAGCTAATTGTGTACCCTTCTTTTTTCGCCATATGTAATACTTCTAACAAATGCTCCTTATTCACGATTGTTCCATCTGCAAACTGCTTTAAATCCGTTTCCTCTACGTACTTTCTTTTCTCTTCCTCAGAAAAATACGATAGTAAAATTCTCGGACATGCACCCGCATACAGTGGTGCCCTTCTTCCAACCGCCGTATAAACACGTACTGGCTGAACTCCCTCCATCTTCTCAACGTAAATTGCGTCATTACCATCTTGAATAATTAAATTTACTGCCTGCCCTAAACTATCCCTAAGCTCTTTCATATAAGGAATCGCAGTATTTCTTACGGATAACCTTTGTGAAACAAGTTGACCAAATCGTAAAAAAACGACTCCGAGACGATACTTTCCCTTTTCTGTTTTTTGTAAAAAGTCCATTTCTTCTAACGAACCAATTAAACGATAAACAGATGTTTTCGGCATATTCGTAAGCTGAACCATCTCTGTCAAACTTAGCTCCTCATGCTCATAAAACAACTCTAAAATATCCATTGTCTTAACTGCCGTTTTATTTATACTCATCCTATCTCCTTCTCGTTCCGAATTTCGGAACTTCAATTCCGTTTTTCGAAACAAACATATAATTTAAAATTATAAAATATTCTTTCAATTCTATCAATATATTTTTCACAAACAAAAAAGTATGGAAGAATATTTCTCCCATACTTTTGCTTTACTTTATAACGCTCTCACTTGTTTCAATGGCCAGAAAACAGCTTGTCCTTTTCCGACAATTTCATCTTCTGAAATAAATCCAAACATACGACCGTCTTTAGATACTTCACGATTATCTCCTAAAACAAACACTTGGCCCTCTGGCACTTTCGTTTTCCCTGTGATTTGTTCTAACGTAAAATCAGGAGTTAATACACGACCAGACGCCTTTTCTTTAAATTCTTTTAAATACGGTTCTTCCATCGCTTTTCCGTTTACATATAAAACATCATCTTTATACTCAACTGTATCACCTGGTAAACCAATTACTCGTTTTACTAAATCGTACCCTTCTTTTCCGTGGAAGACGATAACGTCAAAACGATCTAACCCGCTTATACTATAACCAATCTTATTCACGAGAACTCGCTCATTATTTTCTAAAGTTGGCATCATCGATTCCCCTTGTACTAATGAAGGTGTAAATAAAACACCGCGAATAATAGCGATTAATACAAGTGTAAATCCTATCGTTTTAGCCCATGAGAATAATTCTTTCTTCGTATTTTCCTTCATCGTTTCTCCTCTTTCTTACGTGTTTATTTTATGATTTGAACTAATTCTTGTACTAAATTAGGATCAATTTCAGAAAAACATGATTTCCCTTCTCTTACCGCTGTACCGACATGAGCTTGAGAAATTCCAGTTTCATCTAGCAATTGCTTTACATTCTCTTTCGTTACTCCACTTCCGACAACAAGCTGTATATTCCCTTCACTTTCCTTCTGCATCTCTCGAAGCACCGGAATATTATCTACTACATTTCCTTGTCCGCCTGAAGTTAACACGTGAGTAACTTTATTGAATTTTTTCAAAGCTTTCATCGCTTCTACTGGATTTTCTGTATCATCTATCGCACGATGATACGTTACATTTATTCCATCTACAACAGATAATAAATCTACTAATTTCTCTTCATCAACTTCATTTTGTACGTTTAATACACCTAATACAACACCAGCAGCTCCAAGATTTTGAGCAACTACAATATCTTCTTTCATCATTTCGATTTCTTCTTCCGTATATGTAAAAGACTTCGCATGCGGACGAATCATAACATGAACTGGTATTTGCACTGCTTCTACTGCTTTTTTTATAAAAGCATAACTCGGTGTTAAACCACCTTCTGTATATGATGAAATGAGTTCAATTCGATTTCCACCAGCCTTTTCAATTCGCTTCACATCTTCTAAACAAGTTGCAATAACCTCTAGCATGAGATAACCTCTTTTCGTACTTTTTTCTTATTATACAGTAGGTGAAATAAGAAACATAGCATTCCACTATAAAACTATAAAAAGAAGAATGAAAAGAAAGATTTATTGAATTGATAATAAATATCATATATGTTATGTTTTTCTTAAAATTACACATTCTTATATCCCTATAAAAGGAGATGAATATATGATTCTTACAAAAAAACGGTTCGTTATCTCTAGTTCATTTATTGTAATTGCATCACTTTGCGCGATTACTTTATTAACAAAGCAAACTACAAAACTAGCTTCCTCACCTTCAAGTATAGAAAAAGAAACTATTACCCTTTCATCAGGTAATAAAGAAGAAATCCAAACATTTCATTCGTCTTCATTTAATAATTCACATACATTCCGCGGGGACATGGGTACTGGATTTGACTTTAGTGGTCTCGGTGACCTAAAAGTCACAGTTGAAAATACCGGTACAAATGCATTTACATATTCAATCAAATCAAAAGATGAAGAGAAACTAGTAAGACATACAATAAAACCAAACGAAGGTAAAACATTTACTTTGCGTTCATTAGTTACCTCTCCTGAGCCAGGGTACTATTATTTATCCGCTTATAATGAAGATGGATCTGAGAGTAGTATGAGGCTTGAGGTGCAACCGGAATAATGCAAAAAGTAATATAATGGAGAGTATATCGCTAAAAGTGAAGATGGATGTTTAAACATATTTCAGTCTAATACTTACTTACATCGAATCTAAACTCACCCAATGAAAAAGTCCGTCATTTTGACGGACTTTTATAATTTCAAGCGTTTCTTTCCTCAGTTTTCATATCAATGCCTAATTGATCTTCCAATAACTTTACACCTTTTTTTGTAAGATGAACGGCTCGATTCTTATCCATTTTTGTAATCCATTCCTGTTCAAAAAACAGTTTTGCTATTGCAGATCCTAACCAACCAGAAATATGGTAGCGTCGTTCACTCCAATCAAGACAAGGTTTTGCAAATACCCTCCTTTTTATATCGGCCTTATCAATATTTATTCCAAAATTCAGAAACCAATCCTTACCTTGTTCCGTTACAATATATTCTCCGTCCTCTAAAATTATAAATTCCCTATCTAGTAATTTTTCAGCTATCTCTACACCGAGTTTGCCTGCAAGATGATCATAACAAGTTCGAGCATAGCGAACTTGTTTTAGTTGACCCGATTGTTTTAAAGAGCGAACTTCAACTGTTGGTGCGATTGTCCCTAACTTTTCAATAACTTCTGCTACCTCTTGATTAGCAAGTCGATAGTAACGATGTCTACCATGTTGTTCAACTGTAAGTAGATTCCCCTCTACTAATTTAGAAAGATGAGAACTAATCGTTGGATGTGACACTTTTGCCATATAAGCCAATTCGCTAGCAGGTAGTGCCTGATTATTCATTAGACAATCTAAGATGATTGCTCTTGTAGGTTCAGCAATTAGTTTAGCTATATATGAGATATTCGGATAGACATTCATATTTCGATGATACCCTAACTGTTAAATTGATACAATTATTTTAAGTTTAATAGTAAAGGAGAATTTATTATGAATGCAATTGATCTTAGTATATTAAATTTGAAAGAAACGAGAAGGCGCTCAGAAAAATTATGGAATTCTCTTCCCGATGATTTTCTTAATTGGAAGCCTGATAATGAGGCTATGTCTTTTGGTGAGATAATTCGTCATGTATGGAGCTCAACTTTTTACTATCATATGATTTTAAAAAACAATGGCTCAATAAATGACATACATATCCCATATGATGACGAGCCAATTACTTGTGTAAAAAAAGAAATTGAATTGGCACAATCATACTTTACTGACTTCATAGAATATGTTCAATCAATAAGCATAGCAGAGCTAGACTCAAGACTTATTGATCGAAGCGATGTTGGCTATCAAAGATATTTAGGCGACATGCTATTACGAATTGCCTATCATGATGCGGTCCATGCAGGTCAATTTTTACAATATTTACGAATGATAAACTTGGAAAGACCTTTAATTTGGGATTAAAAGTTGCCAAACTAACATTGCAATAAATATTCTTTCAGCCAATAACAATCCCAAATCATGATAACCATTTATATTAAAAATCTACATCTCAATTTGGTACGTCGTACACATAAAAAGCACGTGTTCGATTACTAATCAAACACGTGCTTTCAAAACAACTATATTGTCCATAAATAATAAAATGTAAGTTTAAAAAATCTACGACCGAAACGCCGCATCCGCCAGCATAGATAGTGTTGCATCATCCATCGGCGGATTGTGTAGTCCTGCTCTGACGTTTAAGTAATAACGATGAAGCGGATTTTTTTCTGATAAACTTTTCGCGCCTACGATGCGCATTGCTTTATCTACAATAGATATTGCCGCGTTCGTTACAACATATTTTGCAGCTGCTAGTTCGGCTTGCAATGATAATTTATCTTCTGCCTCATCGTATTTTTTCGCAATTTGATATAAAAAGACACGAGCTTGCATAAGCTCAAGTTCTAATTCTCCAACTAACCTTCTAACATTCGGTAATAAACTTATAGAATGATTTAAACTGTTTGGCTTGTATGATACCGCAAACTGAACTGCATAATTTCTTGCTGATTGTGCAATTCCTAAATAACATGCTGGTATATGTAGCAACCAGCCAATACCCTTAGCTTTAACTTTTGAACCCTTTATATCAGTGAAAAAGCGATCTGGTATCTCTACATTTTGTAAAACGAGATCATGGCTCGCAGTTCCTCGCATTGCGATGCTATCCCACGTTTCTTCAATTGTCACGCCTTGCGTATTCTTTGGAATGACAAACTCTCCGATATCTTCCTGGCCTTCAATACTTGCTGAAATGATAAAATAATCAAGTACTGGTGCCATTGTCGTAAACGTTTTTCTTCCATTTATAATCCACTTCTCACCTTTTTTGACAGCTAACGTCTCTGGTTTCCCGCCGCGAGTAGGACTACCTGTATTCGGCTCTGTCGCTGCTCGATTAAAAAGCGCACCATTACGTACTTCTTCACAAAACCAAGTGAACATTTCCTCATTCCAAGAACGATTTTCAGCTAATTCCTTTACAATGCCAAGGTGCCATCCAATCGATAATGCGGTAGCACCGCAGCCTTCTGCTATTTTCTCTTGAAATAAAACGAAGTCATATAAAGAAATCGCATTGCCTCCCAATTCTTTTGGCAACGTTAATTTCGTATATCCGATATCTTTCAAATTATTAATATTTTCATACGGAAATGATCCTAATTCACTTAGTTGATGCTCCCTTTCCATGAACTTCGGAATCAATTTATTTATTTGTTCAATAACTAAAGATTGTTTTTCTGTTTCAACAAATGAGAGTGCCATACATAATCTCCTTTATGTCCGATTCATAAACCGTTCATTTTGTCATTATGATTATATGAAGTTACTCCTCTATTGTTTCACTATTCCGATAAAAATACAATGCTTTTGAACAATAAGAAAAGTTCCTATAAAAAAGATAGGTTCTTTTCTTATATTAATCCCCTTTCAATGCCTTTAATGGCAAAGAGGTTACATATCCAATATACGAGCATAATTCTTTAAAAAAGAAAGGGATTTCTGTATCTAACGTTTTATACGCTGACGTTGGAGTTGGTGATGCATACGCTTCAATTTTAATATGTTTTGCAATTTTCATTGCACGTTTCATATGAAGTGGATCACTCACAATCGTATATGTGCGTATTCCGTTCTCTATTCCAACTTGCTTTGCATTCTTTAAATTGTCCTCTGTGAAAAGGGATTTTGTTTCAATTAGAATATCCTCTTCTTTCACACCATGTTTCAGTGCATACACTCTAGCAGTACGCGCTTCCTCAAGCTCTGCCTCAAACTTTGTACCACCTGTGAAAATAATCTTTTTAATATTACCGTTCTTATATAAGGAAATTGCATGATTAATTCTTTCTTTAAATACAGGAGATGGTTTTCCGTTCCATGAAGCTGCTCCCAGCACGATACCAGCATCTGTCTTCACACCATCATCTGTTTTAAAGCGATAACTCCAAATATCGTAAGCTGCATAACTTACATATAAAATAATAGAACAAATCATAAGCAAGAATACTTGCAAGATTCTTCTTTTCTTACTTTTCTTATTTTCTTTCATTTATAACTGCCTCCGTACATCATCCATACTTCTATATAAAAACGTATATATCAAATCATTTTGTTTGAATTTGTTTAAAAGAAGGAATTTTTCTTATCATATATATTCATTAAAGGGTTTTCATTTAAAATTGAGGATTATCAATTCATTTTTCGTTTGCGGTTTTCATTACATTTGTGTAATTTATAAGTTTATTACCATACAACTACATTGTAACGAATTTTTTATCATAATGGAATGATGAAACAAAAGAAGTAACTATTTTGTAAGAAAAAAGGTATATTTTTCATCTTGACGATCAATACACCTTTCTTAATATGAATTATCGTTTTTCTTTATATGACTCTAATTTTTCTAATAACCGTTCCTTTACAGTCGGCCATTCATTTGCAATTACACTGTATACAACTGCATCTCTAACATGTCCACTCGGCAATTTTCTTTCGTTTCTAAGCACACCCTCTTTTACTGCGCCCAGTCTTTCAATTGCTCTTTGTGCTTTTTCATTTCGTGCATCCGTCTTAATTTGTACTCTCCGCATATGCAATTTTTCAAAAGCATATTGTAATAACATATACTTACATTCTGTATTCATACTCGTACGTTGCACACTCGGGTCATACCACGTTTTCCCTAATTCCACCGTCTTATCTTCAACTGAAATGTTATATAAGCGTGTACTCCCTACTATTTCATTCGTCTTTTGATCAACAACAACAAATGGCAAATCCTTCCCTGCCCCATAAGCTTTTATCGCCTTTTGAACATATTGCTGCATATCTTGAACAGTATCCATTTTAGAGATTAAATACGCCCAAATATCTCGATTTCCTTCCACGATTGAAAACATTTTTTCGACATCATTGCTATCCATTAACCGTAACTTTGCTCTTTCGTGAATAATTTCCATTTGTAAGCCCCCTTTGTTGTAACTATATCACACTCTATCACCGTTATATCCTTATATAAGAACATAAAATTATTTTTATATCAAAGAATAAAATATATCTTTAAAATAAAAAGTGCGATGCCTTTTATTCAAGCATCGCACTCATAAATTGAATTGAAATTTACTTCTTTTCCATTACTGCAAAATAATTATTTTCGCTATCTGCAAAATTAAATATTCTACCTGGAGGCATATTTACAATTTCTCCGACTGTAACGTTTTTGTTTACTAAATCACTATATAAACGATCGAATTCTTTTGAAAAGAACATTAAAGAAGGTGTGCCAAGATTTAACTCCGGCTGCATTTTAGCAATTAGCTCCTTATTATGGAGAATAATACTTGTTTCAGCTTCTTTAGTTGAAGCAATTTCAATCCATCGCATTCCTTGACCGTTATCTTCCTCTGAAATTACAATAAATCCTACTTTTTCTGTCCAGAATTCCTTCACTTCATCTTGGTTATTTACATACAACATGATTTGACCAACATTATTAATCATTTATTTTAACGCTCCTTTATAAACAATTTTTATTAAACTCCATACACTTACACCTAATTATCATCGAAAATAAAGTTGCGGTACAAAAATCTATTTCAGCGACTCCAATCGCTCGTTCAAACGATCCCAAGTTTCGGTGATACCTTGTAGCATGCCCATGTCCATAACGGTCTTAAGGGCTTCTTCGGAAACATATTCAGCACGGTTTATTAGCTTTGTCTTTCCACCTAAATCGATGAATTCCAATGTCATCTCGGTTGACGGCATAGAATCATTTACATTGCCTTCAGCATCTGAAAAGTAATCAGTGTAGACGATTTTCTCTGGCTCAATAATCTCTTTATAGACTGCTTTTCCCCATGATTCCATACCAAAAAATTGCTCCAAGTTCTGATTGACACACTTCATACAGTAGTGCCAAACGCCTCCCGGACGGAAGTCGACAGTGCATGCTGGAATTTCCCAACCTCTTGGTCCCCACCAATGTTTCAAATGCTCTGGTTCTTTAAACATACTGAATACTAAATCGCGCGGCGCATCGAAAACGCGCTCCAGTACTAATACCCGATCGTTCTCTACTCTCGATACCATTGTATTATTTGACATTTTAATTCCTCCTTAAATATGAACTGATTTTATGACTTTTCCTTGTTTTGCAATTCCTTCAAATACTCATCTAAATTATCGAATCTCTCTTCCATCACACGCTTAAATGACTGTACCCAACAATCAAGTGCTTGGAAAGGCTCAGGTCGGAGCTTGTAAATCCGGCGATTAGCTTCAGCCTGCACTTCCACAATCCCTGTATCGCTTAACACTTTTAGGTGTTTCGAAGTTTGTGGTTGCCTTAATCCCAAATGTTCGGCGATTTCCCCAACGGTTAAGGGACCGTCACGCAAGAGTTCAACGATATTCATACGATTCGGTTCAGATAAAGCGCTCAACGTCGTCATATTCACGCCCGGAATTTTCCCCGACATATCACTCACCTCGTTAAGTGATGGTCTCCGGTTATAACACATCAATATCATCACTAATATTTTTTTCCTGTTGAATCGATTATAACCAAATAGGAATATTCCCGTCAAGGAATATTCGAAAACTAAAGTAATACCACATCGTTACTTAATAATACGAATGGATTAAAAACATTTCACAAACCTATGTTTTACGATAAAGTGGTGCTTTAGTCAGTGGGTTTTGGAACGATTTCCGCGAAGGCTTTGTTTTTATCTGGTCCAAGAAAGCTTTAACACTTTTAATACTATTTAACGCTATAGTATTTTTTGTCACCTTTTTATTTGATAGTTTAGGCGTTTTATTGGTAGGTTCTTTCTACTTTCCACAAATTATCCCTTAAATTACATCAGTATAATTGTTATACTGAATATCGGAATATATTTAAGGAGTTGTTTTTATTTGTTAACTGTATTTATGTTTTTATTTTTGCTACTTTCTATTAGTGCGATAGTAGCTTTAGTGGTAGGTCTTATTAAGCCGGAAAAAGTGATCCGTTGGGGTGCTACTCGTACTCGCCCCCGGGTATTATTAATTACAGTACCTACTATTCTTGTTTCGTTTATATTCGCTAGTTATTTCGCTTCTAAATCTATTACACCGGAAGAAAAATTAGCTATGGATAAAAAAAGAGAAGAACAACTATTAGCTAAAGAGCAAGAAAAAAAGAAAAAAGCTGAAGAGAAAAAAATCCAGCAAGAAAACGAAAAGAAAGAAAAAGAAGAAAATGAGCGTAAACAAAAGGAAGCTAAAGAAAAAAAGGCCCAAGAAGAAGCTGAAGATAAAGTAAAAAAAGAGGCTGAAGAACAACAAAAACAAGCCGAATTAGAAAAGAAAAAGCAAGAGCAACAAGAGAAAAAAGCTCAAGAAGAAGCTGAGGCTAAAGTTAAAAAAGAGGCTGAAGAACAACAAAAACAAGCCGAATTAGAAAAGAAAAAGCAAGAGCAACAAGAGAAGAAGGCTCAAGAAGAATTAAAAAAACAAGAAAAAGAAGCAGCTGCATTCGAAAATAACGTCAAAAAAGTTGTTAATAAAAAATTTGGCGAGAAAAAAGTAGAGTCTATCCAAATAAACGATAATTTAGGAACAGAAAACGAAAATGATAAGATTGTATTAATTACCGCTGAAGGTAAAGAAAATGTATCTAAAAACTATACAAAAAAAGGTATGTGGACAGATACAGTATCTATTTTAAAAGATTTAAGTAAAGAAAAAATATCAGTGAAATTACTTTCTTTTACAAATACCCACTGATTGATGCTTATGGTAACGAGAAAAAAGATACTGTCATGAAAATCAACCTTAACCGTGACACTTTGGATAAAATAAATTTCGATAATTTCTCATATGATAATCTACCGAAAATTTCTAACCAATACTGGGAACACCCTGCTTTTAATAAAAAATAACAAACAAAAAGAACCCAACCTTTACGGAAGGGTTCTTTTTTATAGATTTATCTCTTTAAAACTCAGAAATAACTGTTCCCACATTTATATAACACATGTATATTACTAATATTTTTATCACAAATATTAATTTTCAAATCTACTTTTTTTATAATTTTCCAGCTTTCCCCTTTTCATTCACTATACCTTTTTGATAATACTTTTTCTTTTTAAAGCAACAAATAAGCAATCGGCGTAATAATAAGCAACGTTAAAATCGTTCTTTGCACATATAGAATAATAAGCTCAGATACTTTTAACGGAATATCTGTTGATAATATACAAGGAATTGAAGCGGAGAAAAACAAAATAGATGATACCGAAACAACCGCAATAACAAACTTTGTCACGAGTGGTGCACTTACAACTAAAAGAGAAGGTAAAAACATTTCTGCAATACCAACTGATGCTGCTTTTGCAGCTAGTTCCGCTTCTGGAAGCTGCAGTAACCATGTAAATGGATAGAAAATATAACTAATCCAATCAAATATTGGCGTAAACTTTGCCAAGACGATACCAATTAATCCTACTGACATAATAGATGGTAAAATCCCCATCGTCATTATAAATCCATCTTTTAAATTCACTGCGATATTTTTCATAATACTTGGCGCAGATTTCGATACTTCTAATGCATCTTCCCAAGCTCGCTCTAACATTTTCTCTTTATAAACGGGCTCTGGGAACCCTTCTTTCGTAATATATGTATCTGGTTTTCTACTAAGAGGCGGGATTCTTACGGTGATAGCGGTCACGATGAATGTTACAACAAGAGTAGTCCAAAAATAAACATTCCATAAATGCATAATGTCTAATGTTTTTGCGATGATGATCATAAATGTTGCAGATACTGTAGAAAAACCTGTAGCGATAATTGCTGCTTCTTTCGTCGTATACTTTCCTTCTTTGTAAACACGATTCGTAATTAATAAGGCTAACGAATAGCTTCCTACAAAGGAAGCAACCGCATCAATTGCTGATCGCCCAGGTGTTTTCCATAACGGTCTCATAATTGGACGACAAAACGTGCCGATAAACTCAAGCAATCCGTACCCGACTAATAACGCTAAAAATGCTGAGCCAATTGGAACGAGTAAACTTACTGATATAACTAACTTCTCATACAAAAACGGTCCAACATCTGGCGCAAAGAACCAAGCTGGTCCTACTTTCAAACAATATAATATGCCAAAAACAACACCAACTACTTTTAATAAAGAAAAACAAATGTCTACGATAGATGCATTCCACTTCTTCGTATAAAATGGATAAATCGCACCAATTACCATAACAAGCAGTGCATAATAAGGTACTACCGAAGGAACCGTAGCTCTTATCCACGATACGATATGATCAATCATAATAGACGAAGCACCTTTTATCGTAACTGGTACGAAAAACATAAACACACCTACTAAACTTGCGAGTATAAACCGAAGTATAATCCCCCTCTCTCGCCCTGTCTTAATTACATTACTTTTTAATTCAATTTCATTCAAAATTCGACACCTCCAATTATCTAAATATTATGTATAATAACGCCAGATCCCTTCTTTTAATTCTGAATATTTAATCATGCAAAAAAGCCTATTTTGAAATATACAATCAAAATAAGCTTTTTCTATTACCTCTTATAATCATCCACAATTACTTGAATTACACGATAAGATTCTTCTGCCACTATCTTATTACTAGTCTTATTCGCATCATATGTAATTAACGCCTTCCAAAGTGCCCATCCTCTCGCTCTATTCCACGTTCCTTCATCTATGCGCAATACTTCTTTAAATACGTTTCTACTATTCTTATCAAAAAATGTCCATGCCATCGCTGCATCACAAGCCGGATCTCCTACTCCTAAAATACCAAAATCAATTACGGCACAAAGTTTTCCTTCTTTAACAAGTAAGTTACCTGGCGCTACATCTCCATGAACCCAAACTGGTTTGCGATCCCATGTTGACCTAAGTGCTAAATCCCAAAGATGCTTTAACAATGTCTCATCAAAAACATCCTTATTATTTTCAATAGCCACTCTCGCTTCTTCATCGTATACAGATATAAGTCCGCCTCGGTAAAAATTATGTTCTCCAGCTAATGGCCCGTTACTCACATCAATTGATTGTAACTCTATTAAAAATGCTCCTAAGTCCACCGCAAATTCATTTAAGTCACGGACATTTTGTTTCGTAACCGTTTCCCCCTCTATCCACTTATTAATAGACCAAGGCCATGGATACGATTCAGATGGATTTCCTTTCGCAAGTGGTGTAGAAATCGGTAAAGAAAGCTCCTTACTTAATATAGGTAACCACTTATTTTCTTTCTCTACTTGCGGTGCATATGCAGCATCACTTGGCAATCTTACACTCATCTCCTCCCCTAAGTGAAACGTTCTATTATCATGACCGCTAAATTTTACAGGTTTCACTTCTAAGTGAGCCCATTTTGGAAATTGTGCCCTTATTAACCTTTTAACTAAATCAGCATTAATATAATTCATTTACTTCCCCCTTTATATACCTATCACACGGATAAACGCGTTCTACCGTCATTTTCGTCTGTAACATATTCAACATAAAACCCTTGATCAATTGCGTTTTCATACATCAATTCAATCGCTTCTTGGTCTTTAGCGTAAACTGTGACGTATGTACAATCCGCAACTAGTAAAACTAATTCACACTTACTCTCTTTAAATTCTTCATATGTTTCAATATCTACTACTTTCCCTCCTTTTGGATACGCTTTTAAATCTGCAAAAATAACATAATATATATTGTCTTTAAATAATCTTTTCAAATCTAATCCTTCCACTATACTTGGTTCTTCTGGAAATAATGCCTCATCCAATCCACCACGTGCTACTAAGTATGACTCCTCACTCCCCACCCACCAATCAAATGAAGAAATATCAATCGGCTTTAACACTTTCCAAAGTAAATTATCATTTTCATTTGGAATATCTACTGTAATTCCTCTTTTCATTTGTTTGCTCCTTTCTTTTATATTTTCTGTTCTGTTTAATACATTATATAACGTAAGTAATTACTACATCTTATATATATTTACTATATAACCTTCCTTGTAATTCCCCACAAAAAACCGCTCCACTACTAGTGAAACGGTTTTTCCTCGACTATTTTTTAAGCATTTACTTCCGTTTTATGTTCCTTTCCTACACTACGCTTTAAAGCTGTTCCAAGTATGATAACCATACTTACTACACCAATCCAAACGAGTACAGTAAGAGGAGTATTCCAAGCTAATCCTTTTCCAAAGAAGAATATTTCTCTAAGCCCTTCAATCATAAATCGCATTGGCAACCATGCGTACACCCAGTCTTGATAAAATGGAGACATCATTTCAGGTGCTAGCGCCAATAGCGGTGCACCAAAGAAAAGTAACAGTGCAAATAACCCGATTCCCTTTAAACCAACTAATGAAAGCACCGCAGAAATCATTAAGAAGAAACAAAAAGAAGTAATGGATAAGAACAGAGCCGTATCCGTGAAATTCGGGATATTTAATCCTACCATTCCATCAGCTATCCATGTAAGACCAAATCCAATTACAAGTGTAGCAATTGCTCCTGTTACTATTTGTTTTAGTTTCAATACGAAGTTCTCTTTTCTTGTACCCACTTGCGTTTTACTTATCGCAATAAAGATAATTGCTGCGCTCGCTAAACTTGCAATCCATAACGGCTGGAATAAAGACATTGGCGAGTTACCGTTCGCACTATTTTTGCCGATTTCATTCACATTTGTCACTTTCTTCGTAATAGGTGTTACTACATTTGAAACTTGGTCTGCTGTTAATGTAGCTCCTTTTGCTTTCAATCCTTCTAATAGTTGTGTACGAACAGTATTGTTCATATTATCAACGATCGCATTTAACATTTGTCCTGCCATAGTTGATGCTGCTGTATTCATTCCTTGATTGATGAATATTTCTACCTCTGGCGAAGATGGCTGTGGTGTTCGTAATGATGCTTGTTTTGTGCTAAAGTCTTTCGGAATAACCAATGCTGCATAATACTCTTGATTATTTAAGCCTTTTTGAACTGCTTCTTTATTTTGCACTTCTACCCACTTTACCGCAGGGTCTTCCTCTGATTTTGATGTCTTTTTCATATTATCAACAATTGTTTTCCCCATATTCATCTTCGTTTGATTCGGAATTTCTACTCCTTGATCCTCATTTACAATTGCGATTGGTAAGTTTTTCGGCTTAGGTTGAACGGTTGGAAATAATGTTAATGAAAAAATAAAAACAACAAGTAGTGCAATAACTGGAGATAACAATAAAAGTTTGTTTTTAAACATTTTCTTTTCTCCTCCTTTAATTTGATTTATAATAACCAACAACGTGTTGTTTATTTATATTTGAATTATATGTTCGAGTTGAACCTTATACAATAATCAAAAATCGTGAATGTGTCGGTTATAAGACACATCCTTGAAATGTGTTGGCTAAAATTAAGGAGGGACATACTTTGCGCGATAGTAATTTAGATTTACGTGTTATTCGTACGAAAACTGCCATACGAAATGCATTAGTGGAATTAATTGAGGAAAAAGGTTTTGACGCCATAACAGTGAAAGATATTACTACGAAAGCAAACATAAATCGTGGTACATTTTATACACATTACCAAGATAAATTTGATTTAATGACAAAATGCCAAGAAGAAATTATGTATGAATTTTCTAGCATTGCTAAACAGAGATTACCGGAAGTTATTGCTGATCTTGGATCAAGCCCTTCCCCAACAATGCCATTTATACTTATCGCTTCTATTCTTGAATTTCTAAATGAAAATAGTGATTTTATGAAAGCTGTACTAAGCCCAAAAGGAGATTTATCTTTCCAAACGAAACTGAAAGACTTTATGTGGAAAACACTATTTGAAGATACGAATGGTCCTCTCATTAATAAGGAGAATTTACTTGTCCCAAGCCAATACTTAGCTTCTTATATGGCATCTGCTCATATAGGTGTCATTCAACAATGGTTAAATAATGGACAAAAAGAAACACCTGAGGAGATTGCTCGTATTTTATCAACAATCGCAGTTCATGGACCTTTTTATGCGGCTGGTTTAAAGAAATAAGTCCGCTATATAATAAAAGATCATCCACTATAATAGCGGATGATCTTTTATTTCATTACAACACTTCAATATAGCCTTCTGTTCCATGTACCCGAATTCGTTTTCCGTCTTTTATTAATTTCGTAGCATTCTCTACCCCGACGACTGCTGGTAATCCATATTCACGTGCAATAACTGCTCCATGTGTCATCAATCCGCCAACTTCGGTGACTAACCCTTTTATAGACACAAACAACGGTGTCCAGCCAGGGTCAGTAAAGGCAGTAACTAATATATCTCCATCTTCTAAATTCGCATCTTCCATATTTAAAATAACGCGTGCTCTCCCCTCAATCACTCCTGAAGAAACAGGCAAACCTACAATCGCGTCAGCCGGAAGATTTTCTCGTTTATATTTACCTGTAATGATTTCTCCATCAGACGTCATTACACGTGGAGGCGTTAGTTTTTCATATAATTTGTAATCATTTTTTTGTTTATGAATAAGCTCGTAATCTAGTTTATTCGTAAGGACAACTTCGTGAAGTTCTTCAAAAGTTAGATAGTATATATCTTCTACTTCATCAATAACTTTATTTTGCACGAGTTGCTCGGCTTCTTTCAATATTGCCTGCTTATATATGAAATAGCGATTAATCATACCGTATTTTGGATATTCACGATAACCGATAAAATTCCGGATGTTACGAATCATTCGCTTCGTCTCTTCTACTTTTTGTTTACCATCCGGCAAATGCTGCAATCGATCTACTAACTCTTCTTCTTTTTGCAAAGCTTCTTGCAACCCTTCTTCAAACTTCCGTTTACTAGCGCCAGCTTCAAAGTCTCTTATATTATTTAAAATCATTGGGATAATGGTTGTTGGCTTTTCACTCCAGCGCGTTTTCGTAATGTCGATTTCTCCGCTGCATCTCATTCCGTATTTATTTAGAAAAGTTAGAATGGCATCTCGAGCTTTTTCCCCGCCTTTAAATTGAACGAATTCATCTAAAAAGTTATCATTTTCTACATGTTGTAAATACGCAATAACTTCTGGATATGGCCGAATCACATCAGCAACATCGAGTAATGCTAGCCCCATTTCAGACGTAATATTGTTTTGTACTGATTGAGAAAGTGTGTCTGCTGCATTCTTTTCGCCTAACCATTGCTCCATTTTTTCATTGATCCATGTTGAAGCATCCATACCTGCCATAATGACAGCCATACTTTGCGGATGAAATAATATTTTCTTTAATTGCTGCATATCTTCCAAAATAAAATCAAGTACATCCACCCCTGATTTCGTTTGCATGTTTCGTTTTAACTCTTCGATTGATGCTTGATTCATCTTTATTAAATCCGTAACGATCGCTGGATTGTTTTCGATTTTTGGTTGTGAACTTGCAGGTGGTCCACTTTTACCAACACTCTTTTCTTTTTCATCATCTGGTAACAATGTAATAAAATCATCTCGCTCGACTACAGTCGTTAATGCATCTTTAATAAGCGGTTCCGAATTCCCTATCATATTTAATAAAAGTTCTCTACTAGTAGGCGAAGCCAATCTTTGTGCAACATCAACAAACAACCTTCCTCCAGCTTGAAACCTCTGTCCAAAAGATGTTAACTGGAATAAAGACATTCCTAATGGCTTCAAGGGATCGGTCATCATTTGCTGGTGACCAACCGATACATACACATGATTTTCCCCATCATTTACTTCTGGTATTGGATATAAAGTCGTGATTGGGCGACTTTGGACAATATAAAATGTATCATCAACTAAACACCATTCAATATCTTGCGGACAACCAAAATAAGCTTCAATCTGTCTTCCAATCTGTGCTAGTTGTAAAATTTGTTGTTCAGACAATGTTTGAAGCTTTTGCTGAGCCAGATCAACCTGTTTCGTCTCCGTTCCACCCTCTTTTAAAGCATAAATAGCTAATTTTTTAGTTGCTATCATCTTTCCGGTAATTTTGCCTTCTTTTACTTTATAATTATCGGCAGAGACCAGTCCTGATACTAACGCCTCACCAAGTCCAAAACTGGCATCGATTGATACTACCTTTCGGTTAGAAGTAACCGGATCAGCAGTAAATAAAATGCCCGAAGCCTCAGGGAAAACCATTTTTTGAACGACAACACATATAGAAACTTGATTATGTTCAAAATCATTTTGCATGCGGTACATGACTGCTCGATCTGTAAATAAAGAAGCCCAGCACTTTCTTACATGCTGCAAAATCGCTTCTTCTCCGATAATATTTAAATACGTATCTTGTTGACCAGCAAATGAGGCATACGGTAAATCTTCAGCCGTAGCACTAGAACGCACGGCATACGCATGTTCATTTCCAAAACGTGAGAGATAATGAGCTACCGCTTCCACTACTTCAGAAGGGATTTCTACTGCCATAATGACGTCTCTAATCTTCTTACTAATTCCACCAATTTGGGATCGCTCTTCCATTTTCAACTTTGTTAGCTGCTGCAACAAAGTTTGAAGCTCGTCATTTTGCTCGATGGCCTTTTCATACCCTACCGTTGTAACACAAAAACCTTCTGGCACTTGTATACCTTGAATGTTTGATAATGCCCCTAAATTCAATCCTTTTCCGCCAACAAGTGAAAGCTGCGTTTTTTCTATTTCCTGAAAATCGAGAACGAAAGAACTCATGTAACATCTCTCCTTACTATGTGTGTGTTCTTGATTGTAGCAGTAGTAAATGAGAATAAACAGTCTATTTCGAACTTGATTTACATGATATAATTAAGTTAGGAAGAGATGATTTTTTATTTCTCCCCCTCTAATTCACTTCAATTACATCAACAAACTTAAACATCCTTTGATTATGAAAAGCATCGGTACAAGTAATCGTCTTATTTAATGGATTTATATCAGCTACTGTTATGTAATTTTTATATAGATAGCCCTCTTTATAATATGTAAGTAAAACCTCTTCTTCACCTAAATATGAAATTAACAGCTTATTTTCAATCCTTTCTTTTGCATCTTGCGTTAAAATTGGACGCGGGACTTTCGTTTGCTCCTGTATCATTTCTTTAATGCAGACGAACTGCTCTGGCATACTAGCAAACGGTTGCCATTTTATCAAGACATTTTTTCAAGTTTTCTAGAAATATGAATGTCCCAATCATTGTACACATGTATATGTACAATGAGCCTCTCATAAATAACACACGTCAAATTCCTCCCCCTAATACAATATTCTCCCTATTGGGGTATTACCCCATCACCATCAAGCTAAGAAATTCATTATTCCCCAGAACGAAAAAAATGACCTAAATTCTCATAAATAACTGTTGTAGTAATATAAAATTTTCGTTTTGGGATACTTCAAAATATTAGCTTGATAGACATGCGATGAGACCCCCAATTAAATATAAAAAAGAGCACTGATTTTTAGTGCTCTTTTTGTAAGCATTAAATAATGAAATTTGAATACGGTTATTCTTTAGAATAGCGAATAATTATTAATTAGCCCCCTCTAGTTGTTGAACGTAATGAGCAAATTCTAAAGGCTGTTGCTTTTTTAATAATAATCTTCTGCTACCCAATATCTATTTTGGTATTTCTTTAATCGCTCTTCCAAATCCCCTATGTATGTATCACGATGAAGTACACGCTCGTATCTTATATCCCTAGGACAATCTAAGAATACTACCTAATCATAAAATATTTTCCATTCTCCCCTCAAAAGAAAAATGCCTTCAATAATTACAATACTTTTAGATGTTATCTTTATCGTTCTCTGTGTAAATGTATCTTTTTCCTTGTTGTAAAATGGCAAAGATAGATACTTTTCATTTTGATACAATTTGTCATATAAGTGTTCTTTTAGATAATTAGTATCCCATTGTAACTGATAATATTCAAACCATTCATCGTGCCCTGTATTATACCTCTTAGCTTTCTCAACAATATGATCATCTATATGGATAATTATTATATCATCTAAGATATTTTTTAGTTGATGTACTAGTGTCGTGTTCCCAGCACCACTTAAACCATCTATCGCAAGAACAAAGGGCCTATCTACATTATGCTTTTTATACTTTTCTTTTATTTGTTGCTTTAAACATTCCCATTTATCCATTCAATTCATTATCCTTTCTGCCTTTTTTAAACTAAGACAACTTAATTTCCCTTTCACCACATATTCTTATGACAAAATGCTGTAGAAAGCTTAAGAATTCTTAAGAACTTTTCCCCCTTTTTCTTAAGATTTGGATGCTAGTGTATGATTATGAATTCAAACCTGTGAGGGGTTAAGTATGAAAATAGTTAACTTTCTTATTTTATGTATATAATGAACTAGAAATCAGTTGTTGCAGCCCTTCCAAATTCAAGGTTTATTGGAGACAAAATAATTGAAAGAATTAATTTGAAGAAAGTAAGATAGAAATGTTTCCCCTGCTTATGTCTTTAGTTGTTCAATACGAGAAAAAATGTGGAGGAATCATATGGAGTCAAAAATTCTTATTGTTGATGATGATAAAGAGATTAGAAATCTTATCTCTGTTTATTTGGAAAATGAAGGACTGAAAACTCAAAAAACAGAAGATGCTATGGAAGCTTTACAACTGTTAGAAGAAAAGGAGTTTGATCTTATTATTTTAGATATTATGATGCCGGATATGGATGGTATTGAAGCTTGCATGAAGATTAGGGAAGACCGCAATATGCCTATCATTATGCTATCTGCAAAATCAGAGGATATAGACAAAATTCAGGGTCTAGCCTCTGGTGCCGACGATTATTTATCAAAACCGTTTAACCCATTGGAATTAATCGCTAGGGTAAAATCCCAATTAAGAAGGTTTAAAAAATACAATACGTCAATAGATCATAATAAAAGTATCCTGGAAATTGGTGATTTAGCCGTGAATACAGATACACGTCAAGTATGGGTAAGGGGAAAGGAAACAAGGCTAACTCCAAAAGAGTTTGATATACTCGAACTACTTGCCCGTAACAAAGGGATTGTCCTGAGTGTAGCAAAAATATATGAAGCAGTTTGGAAAGATGCTTTTTATAAATCGGATAATACCGTCATGGTGCATATTACAAAAATAAGAGACAAAATTGAAGAGGATTCTAAACATCCTATTTATATTAAAACTGTTTGGGGAATTGGATATAAAATATGAAAAATGTTAGTTTTAGAAATAAGATCATTATAAAACTTCTTGGTGCTGTTGCAGTTAGTTTTTTTATTTCATTTGGTTTAACAATCCTCATTTTGGCATACGTCATAGATCCATTTTTTGTAAAACACGAAGAATTTGGTATGTTTGAATTCAATTTGGCATTGTTGTTCTTATTCGCGTTCGCAATCTTTAACTTTATAATAATTTTTTTGATATTGGTTCGAAAGAAAATAGTATATTTGAAGCTCATTTCGGATAATGTAAATGATATTGCAAATGGAAAACTGGGTTTGACAATTGGGATTAAGGGGAAGGACGAATTGACCCAACTTGCTCAAAATATCAACTATATGTCCAAGGAATTGGAAAATACATTTGAACAAGAAAGACGATTAGAACGTACAAAAAATGAACTTATAACCAATGTATCTCATGACTTACGCACACCGTTAACATCTATTATTGGCTATATAGATTTATTAAAAAGAGGGCAATACAACAGTAAAACACAATTACAGGAATACCTTGAAACCACTTATTCAAAGTCACAGAGACTGAAATATTTAATTGATGAGCTATTTGAATATACTCGTTTATCAGGCATAGATGCTAAGTTAAACTTTAATGAAGTTGATTTATCAGGTTTGTTGGAGCAAATAGTTGGAGAATACATTCCTATATTTGAAAAGGAAAGTTTAATCGTTCAAAAATCAATACCGGAAGAAACAATACCTATTTTCATGGATGTAGAAAAAATGGTACGTGTATATGAAAATCTGTTTATGAATGCGATAAAGTACAGCATGAAACCTTCCGAATTATCCGTATGTCTTGAATTAATAGGTAACAAAGCAATTTTGAAAGTATCAAATAAAGTCGAGAAGCCGCCTGTTAGCGACCCTAATAAATTGTTTGAAAGATTTTTCAGGGGTGATAAGGCAAGAAAAAATGATCAAGGAAATGGACTGGGACTTGCTATCTCAAAAAGAATTGTTGAACTTCATCATGGTAATATACATGCAGAATATAAAGAAGGTTGGATATCCTTTATTGTTGAACATCCAATCAAATAGATTGGCTTATGGAATTACAGGTTCCATAAGCTTTTTTTTATAAAACTTAAGAATTCTTAAGGATTTTACAGGGTGTTTCCTAATTTTCATAGTTTATCATGTATGTATTCAAAGCAATGAGGTGAGTGGAGAAATTAAAAATAAAATTTTCTTTACAGCTTTCAATTGGATACATCGTGACAGCCTTATGGAAAAGGTAAATGCAACATGACTATTTTGTTAGTAGCAAATATGAATAGCAGCTTATTTTAAAGAAATGAAAAAGCAAACATAGGAGGATATATATGATAAAACCAGTTGTAGATGTAAAAAACATTCAAAAATTGTACGGTAAAAAAGGTGAGAATCAATCGTACGCGTTAAAAGGTGTATCATTCTCAATTCAAGAGGGGGAGTTTGTCGGTATTATGGGGCCATCTGGTTCTGGTAAAACAACATTATTAAATGTGATTTCAACGTTAGATAAAGCGACAGGCGGCGTTGTTGAAATTGCAGGAACGGATATTACGAAAATGAAGCAAGGTGAGCTTTCTGATTTCCGTTCGCAAAAATTAGGATTCATCTTCCAGGATTTTAACTTGTTAGAAAACCTGTCTATTTATGAAAACATCGCACTTCCACTATCTCTTCAAGGTGTTCCATCACGTAATATTGGACCCAAAGTCGAGAAAGTAGCGGGTATGTTAGGAATTACAGAAATACTTCAAAAGTATCCATCTGAAGTATCTGGTCTGGTGGACAAAAGCAACGTTCGGCAGCAGCACGTGCGTTAGTTCATGAACCAGCAATTATTTTAGGGGACGAGCCAACAGGAGCTCTTGATTCTAAAAATGCAACGAGTTTACTGGATGCGATGACAAACTTAAATAAAGAACAAGGTGTATCTATCATGATGGTTACACATGATCCGTACAGTGCAAGTTACTGTCAGCGTATTTTATTCATCCAAGATGGTGAGCTATATAAAGAAATTCATCGCGGTGGTACACGTGAGGAGTTCTATAAAGAAATTTTAGATGTGCTTGCAAACTTAGGCACACAAAAAGCGTAAGGAAGGAAGTTCAATCATGTTATTTAAGCTTTCCATGTCAGGCCTAAAAAGTAAGTTGCGAGATTATATTGTTTTACTTGTTGGTCTTATTGTCTCTATTTCGACTTTTTATATGTTTCAAACGCTAGCATCCAATAAAACGTTCCTTGAATCTAACTCTTCTATTAGGGATATTGTGTCTGTATTTAAAATTGGTTCCTTTTTGTTAGCGGTTATCACATTTTTCTATATTTTATATGCAAACTCTTTCTTATCAGCTCTTCGTCAAAAAGAATTTGGTATGTATATGATGTTAGGAGCAAAAAAGCATAAAGTTACCTTACTTATGTTTATCGAAACAATCGTATTAGGTACGGTCTCTCTTGTGATTGGGATTACAATTGGTGTAGGACTTGCAGAAGGTATCGGTCAATTATTAATGAAACAACTCGAGTTTGCTGGTGAAGGTTATAAAGCATTTTATCTGCCATCAATAACTATTACTTGCGTCTTCTTCTTTGCACTATTTATATTATCAGCAATTATGAATAGTATTAAATTATCGCGTATTTCTGTACTGCAACTTGTACATGCAGATGCACAAACAGAACGTGTCGCCGTAAAAGGAAAAATGACCGTTGTAGTTGCATTCCTTGGTATTCTTTTAGTGGGTATTGGTTATGCATCACTGATCTATATGTCATATGCAAATCCGCTAATTGCTTTGGGATTAATGGCCGTTGGATTAATCACAGCAACCATTGGTACTTACCTTATATTTGGATCACTTCTCCCAGTTATGATAAACAAGTTAAAGAGTAATAAAAAACGTAGTGAGAAAGGCCTTAATGCTTTTACTTTTGCACAATTAAATTTCCGCATTAATGGTCTAACAAATGTGCTTGCAACAGTAGCAATCTTAGTGGCTCTTGGTGCTGGTGGAATTGCTTGTGGTATGGCATTTAAAAACAACATCCTAAAAATGACAGATCAAATGCGAATTTACGATTCAGTCATTCATAATCCAACAGCGGAAGAAAAGAAAATTTTGGGTGGTATCTTATTTCAAGAAAAATTTGAATATCATTACAAAGTTGATGATAGGTATGTTTATTATCTTAAAGAAGATTTAGAAAAAAATCGCCCTTTCTTGCAAGGTATGAAAATAGAAAAAGTTTCAGAAGGATTACCCATTGGTGCATTTTCAATAAAATGGGTTAAAGGAGAGACCGACACAAAACAATGGATCCAGGCTTTCAGAACGATCCAGCCAAATTATTTATATCCTGATTATGAAATGAAAATTGTAAATCAAAACATATACGATGGGTTGAAGGGTAAAGAAAGTACTGTGTTTATGGGGAAAACAGATGATTTTGGATCATACATAAAAGAATGGAAAAAACTTGATGAATTACAGATATCAAAATATAAAAATGTGAAAGCGGAAGAATTGGATAGTAAGTATCAAGCGTATATTGTGAGTCATGATTTTGCCAGCGGACTAATGTTTATGGGTTTTTTCGTTGGAGTTGCATTTTTAGCAATGATGGCAAGCTGCTTAATGTTTAAAATTCTATCCGGTGCATCCAAAGATAGTACACGTTATCAAATGCTTCGTAAAATCGGTGTTCGCCGGGAGTTATTAATACAATCGATTTATAAGGAGTTATTCTTTATATTTTTAGTCCCGAACAATTGTGGGTATTGTTCACGTATTAGTTGGTATGAACATGTTCAGCGTTCTTTTGGCTGATCCGTACTTTCGTATTTGGCTACCAATTATTATTTTCGTAGTGATTTACTCGATTTACTATTTGATTACAGTTCAATTGTATAAAGGAATTGTACTTCCGAAAGAAAATTAATGTAATGATATTATTTATACGGAATATCAACATAATCTG